>OZ252089.1:0-3976195 GCA_965248125.1 Caldilineaceae bacterium
TAATTAAAAGTAATTTACTCAATAAAGAGACATTTCAGTCGACCAAAGCCGATTTGTTAAAATAAATGGTGTGGAGTTTCTGTGATCCCATGCGGTGTAAAGCTTCCTTGGAATCGGCCTGAGCAGAACCGGAGAATCCGCACCGCGGATCGATCTCTGCAAGAACCGGAAAGAGGTCGGGGCACCTCTTTCTATCTCATAATAGCACTTCCGGAAACTCAATGGAATGGTCCTCTACATCCGATGCGCCAGATTGTGAACGTGGTCCTGAAAGCCGTGAGACGGAGCGATTTTCTTTAACAGAGAGCGGTCATTCTATCCTCTCAAGTCCACCGTGAGAAAACACGATTTGAGGTCAAGGCAGAAGTCTGTCGAACTGGTCTGACCTTCCCGATTGGATCTGTAACCACAAAATATAACACAATTATATTACATATTACAAATTAAGATAATGTGTTTCATTAAAAGAGCACGTGGAGTTGCCCCACTGGGTGTAAGTCAGCTGGCAAAAAAAGGGCCGGAATAAATCCGGCCCAAGTCACGTTGAGAGTGAGTGCTCGCTCGCATGCTTATCTTACCTTACGAGGGGCAAGACACCAACCGTTTTTCTCACATTGCCATGAAGATGGTTAATCTGACGATTGAAAATTTTCTAACCACGGAAAGACGAGTCGCACCCCAGCAGAGACGGGCTATGCCCGTCTCTGCTGGGGTTGCGTCCTACTTGAAGCAAAACCTAGCTTTGCCCGTTGCCGATGGCAATCCTCTTGGGTTGGACTTCGCTGGTCTTGGGCAGGCTGAGGGTCAATACGCCGTGGTCATACTGGGCGGTGACATGCTCCTCATCTACAGTGGAAGGTAAAGTGAAGCGGCGTAGCTGGGAACCCACATGGCGTTCGCGCAGCCGATAGTTGGCCTTCTGCTGTTCCGTCTCACTCGCGGTCTCGGCCTTGATAGTTAGCACTCCATCATGCACGGTTACATCAATGTCGTCAGCAGGGACGCCCGGGATCGAAGCCTTCACGAGGTAGCGGTCTTCTTCCTCAGCCACATCCACAGGCATGGAGGCGACTTGAGTTGCATTAACGGCGGGGCCGGCGATTCGGCTGTAGGGATAGAGGGAAAGGGGTCTAAACATTCTGATTGCTGCCTTCTGAGTAAGTGGGTTCAATTCCATGCTCAGAGTGTAGGCAGAAGATGCTAGATATTCGTTTGCGGTGTAAATGCTTCTTGTTAGTATTCAGGACGTTACATCGCTGTTGAGCCGAGGGCTGCCAGTGTAGCTTGCATGGCGGCATGAAATTTTCCTTGCTGACCACGGCCTGGGAAAGGCACGGCCAGCGGCTGGGGGAGGCTGATCCCGGCTTCGACAAGGGGCTGCTGCAGCACTTTGTACACAGGTGTAGCAATCAGCACCACATGTTCAGGAGCGGCTGCCTGTATTTCGGCTAGCACCCGCTCTGTGTTTTCCCGGATCTGGGTTTCTTTTTTCTTTTTGTCAATAGGGTGCGGCACAGCTTCCAACATCCAGTAGCCATCCTGCTGAAATCGTTCCAGCCATGCCCCTTTTCGTTTGCGTTCTTGGGCAGTTTCTCCGAATTCCTCAGGGTAGAGTGCCCTGGTGGTCTGCACCCACAGGGTGTCAGCCCGGGATAAGTCTTCGAAATAAAAGTGCCGGTCTGGAGCGCCCGGCGGGGACTCAGCGATGAACAGTATCCGGACTTTCTCCGGCCGATATTTCTGAGTAGAGGCAGCGCGGGCGGGGCCGGGATCTGTCATGGGGAAACCTCCGTGATCTGTATGGAAAGCACTGGCCATAAGGGCAGCCAGCTAATGCTAAGGTGCAACCTCTCCGCCCACCTGCCGCTAAACGGCAGGCCTTCACTTCGGAAGTTACCGGGTCATGCGCGTGCAGCCGGCATCAGCCAAGGGGGCAGCACTTGCTGGTCTTGTCCCAGGTAACAGGCATAGAGGAAGCGATAGACATCACTTACATAATAGTGGGGATAGGGCTTGTCCGGCAGCGAATCCAGGAAGCGATCGTGGATCAGTTCTGCCTCGGCTTCTCCCAGTCCTTTCTCAACCTCATAGGGGAAATAGATAGCTAGGTCCCGATCTGGCGGGAAAATGATCCGGGACACGCCGAAGGACTGCGGATATCGGTAGGCCGGTGAAAGACGTTCCATTAGGAAAGTACCCATTGCTGCGGAATGGATGTACTGCTGGTGGGCATACAGGAAATTAACCGTCTCCTGGGCATCTTCCAGGGTTTCGCCGGGGAAACCGAAGAAGAAAAAGGTGTGATTCCAGATGCCTGCCCGCGCGCTTTCCTTGAGAATACGGCTCATGTGCTCCAGTTGGGTACCCTTGATCATGTGATCGATGATGGCCTGTGAAGCGCTTTCCAGGCCGAACATCACCATACGGCAACCGCCCTCATGCATGGCTTCCAATAAAGGTTGATCAATTACCTTTTCAAAGCGCACACAGCCGCCCCAATACAGATTGGGATCCTCTTCGGCCAGGATGGCAGAGAGGCCGCGTAGATTGCGGGGCGTTATAGCTTCATCGGCAAAGAAAATATGGCTGGCGCCATAGCGGTTCTTGATTTCCAACATCTGATCCGCCAAGACGCGTGCACGCAGCTGGCTGAAAGTCTCCGCTTCGCCATATCCCACGTTGCAAAAGGCACATTGCCCGAAGTAGCAGCCACGTGCCGTCATCAAGGGCAGGGCCAGCTCTGGAGCCAAGTACCGGTCCAGCGGGAAACCATCGAAATCCGGCAGAGGCAGATTCTGGATTTTGGCCGGTTCCTGCCGCGGTGTAACCCGAATTTCCTCCCCAGCGCGGTACACCAGATTGGGGACTGTCCCCAGATCTTCGCCCGAAACTTGAGCGCAGGCCAGCTGCAACAGGGGTGCTTCGCCGTCGTACAGCACGGCGCTGTCTATGAGAGCGAAGAGGGGACGCACTTCAGGCAATACGTCATGGAGCATGCTGATGTGTGGTCCGCCAATAGTGATGTGGCAGTCCAAGTCTGTCTCCCAGCGCACCAGATGGGCCAAGGTCAGACCGGGCAGCACTTGAGCCATGGTGGGGATGGAAATGCCGACCACATCCGGCTCGAAATCGATGACATCCGGCAACAGGATCTTGCGGTAAACGTCCAAGAACATATTGTGACGAGGATCCGCGACCCCTTTTAACAGAAACTCGCTGCTATCTACGGGACCGGAAGCTTCATAACCTTGCAAGTGCAGAGCTGCGGGGTAGAAAGGCAACGAGGCCACATCCAGGCAGCTAATGATGGTCTGAAAATTGGCGAAGCCAATGGGTCCGTCGTAGAAGGCAAGACTGCGTATGACTCCCTTGGCCTTCTCCACCTGGCTGGCTAAATGCGGTCCTTCGTTGAGGGCCCAAGCCACCGTCCGTGGGGGTGGTAATGGCCCCTTGGTTCGCGAGCCGGCGATGGGTCCGAACCGCTCGCGGACCAATTCTATGCAGTCCAAGAGATGCGCTTTGGTCAGGATTTCATCAAATACTTCAATGTTGAGGTCCCGCTGCAGCACCTCGACCCCTTCCTGTCGCAGGAATGCCGTCAAGGAAGGCAAAGCCAAATGGGGCATGGTGGGTGTCCAATTGGGAGGAAACAGCAAACACACCCGCGGCGGGCGCGCTAGCTGGGACACCTGAGGCAGGGGTGATGGGCTAGGTTTCTGGGGTGTCAGCCCGAGAGAAATCAGGGGCCGCTTTATGCTCACGGCAAGGCCTCAGGCCTCCACGCCGCGCAGTGTCAGTTCCGCCGCGTAATGGCAGCGGGCGAAATGGCCGGGTGACACTTGTTCCAGAGTTGGAGTCTCTGTCACACAGCGATCGCCATCACTGTAGAGACAACGCGGATGGAAATAGCAGCCGGACGGTGGATTGGCCGGATCTGCCACATCGCCTTCCAGAATCACTGGTTCGGACCGATCTCGAGGGTCCGGTTTGGGCACGGCTCCCAGCAAGGCCTCGGTATAAGGATGTTTGGGCTGTGTAAAAAGTTCCGTGGTATCCGCGTGTTCCACTAGCATGCCCACATACATGACGGCTACGCGATCACTGATGTGTTCCACTACGCTCAAGTCGTGAGCAACAAAAAGGTACGTCAGGCCAAATTCCTCCTGCAGGTCCTGCAGAAGGTTCAGAATCTGGGCCTGTACGGACACATCCAAGGCCGACACCGGCTCGTCCAACACTATCAACTGGGGATTCAGTGCCAGCGCCCGGGCGATGCCGATGCGCTGCCGCTGGCCCCCGCTGAAGGCATGCGGATATCGATTCAGATATTCGGGACGCAGACCTACCACCCGTAACAACTCGGAGACACGATCTTCCAATTCCTGACCTTGGGCCACGTTATGTACCAGCAGCGGCTCTCCAACGTTCTGCAGGAGATTCATGCGCGGGTTCAGGGAAGAATACGGGTCTTGGAACACCATCTGCATATGGCGACGCAGCATCTTTTTTATTTCTGCTGATGAGAGGGCTGCCACATCGGTGCGTTCGCCGCCGGCAAGCTGAAACCAGATTTCTCCATCCGTAACGTCATAGGCTCGCATCACGACCCGACCGGTAGTGGTCTTGCCGCAGCCGCTTTCCCCTACCAAGCCCAGTGTTTCGCCCGGGTTAATGTAGAAACTGACACCGTCCACCGCCCGCACATGACCCACGGTTCTGGAGAACATACCTTTCTTGATGGGAAAGTGTTTTTTGAGTTCTACTACTTCCAGCAACGGGGCGGTATCCGCCACCGCAGAACCGATTTCGTTCAAATTCTAAATCTCCAGATTTTAGGCTCGCGCCGACCGCGTTTCACGGCAACAGGCGCAATCCCCATGATAACGCAAATAGAAGGAGCAATGGGGTTCCCACATTCAGGAAGCGGCGTCCCAACCCGCCCCTATCGATGCCGTTGCGCAGGTAACCCTCGCACAGAAAGACAAAGAAGATCCAGATAGTGCCGAATACGAAGATGGACCATTGGCGCACGAATCGTAACTGCCAGGGATTGACCCTCAAAAAGAAAATGTCGTGGACCAGATTGTGCTGCAGCAGAAAGATCAGCCAAAGGCTCAAGGCAAAGAACAAGATCCAGCCGACATAAACCAGGATCGTATCTCGGGTTCTTGGGTTCATTTAGGCGCAGAAAAACGAGGATGAAGTCAGCCTGCGGACATTTCCTTCCATAAGGAGTTCCACTGCTCTGATGGCAAGCGCTGTCGACCACACGCCGCGAATCCCAAGTATAGTCTTCTCAGTCATACAAAGGTGGGATTGCGGGGCTTGATTGGGACCGAAATTCGGAATCCCTTTTCTGCCGGTGTTGGCGCATTGGCAAGTGGCCACGTCAAAGAGGCAGCCGATGTGGAGTTTCGTCGAGGTTTTCTGAGAAAAGCCTTTCAAGGTCCAGTCTAGAAGAGAGGCAAATTCAGGAATCGAATACAGCCTGGTTGCCGTGTAACCAGGGGCCGAGGGGGCGGAATTGGCCTCTCGGCAACTTGATTCTTTAGGAGGCAGAAGCACTTCTGAACCCTGGTTTCGTTCATCTTGCCCGAAATACGGAGTCCGTTCGAGAGAAACCGCTGATTTGGGAGCGATAATAGAACAGAGGAATCGTGGAGGGCATTCCCCCAGGGCAATTGCATCTTAATTTTTCTCAAGTTTCCGCTCTCTGAAAAGGGTTAGGAGGGCGGCCTGCCATACAATTCCCAGCATCTTGGTGCCTTTTTGAGTGGATGAGGGAATGGACTCCTGCTTTTCAAGCTTCGATTTCGCCTCCTTAGCGGTCATCGAACGTCGAATGAAGCCTGTCTGAAGCCCTGCTGAGCACTTGTCAAGTGTGATTTTCGGCCAAGGAATTAAGATGCAATCGCCCTGGGCATTCCCCCTTTATCCATGGAAGCAAGGCCAAAGACAGAGTAGAATCCTGTATGTGCCAGAGATCCTCTTTTAATGTTGGGAGTTATCCGAAGTCAGTAAACTTTATTCAGGCGTACCTGATGATGGGAAGTTGTCCCAGTAATATTGTTCTTCTGCAAATTGGCCTGACCGCTCTTGTCAGCTGTGAACGCTCATTCCCCTGATCTTTATGTGTAGAGTTGCACTACCACTGATACCCAGCCCAGAGCTCTGCCAATGGCCCTTCACTCCCCATGAATACATCTGAAAGCAGCTCTACTTCCTTACCCGCCAAAGGCGATGTTCTGGTCATCGGGGCCGGCGTGGTCGGCGTCTGTGTCGCCCACTATCTGCTGGAAGCGGGCTACCGGCCACTGATTGTAGACAAGGGGGACATCGCCGCGGGTGCCTCCTATGCCAACGCGGGTCTGATTGTGCCCAGCTCCTGGCAACCGTTAGCCAAACCAGGTGTAGAAGCATCATTACCAGAGTGGGTAACACGACCCCACGGCCCGGTTTATGCACCCATAGCCGCCATGCTGCGGGCCTGCAGCTGGTGGGACTCTTTCTTGCAGGCCTCAGAACCGCACAATTACAAGCAGATTGTGCAGGTTCTGCAACAACTGGTATATACCAGCGTGGACCTGTATCAGCAGCTCAATGATGAATTGGGTTTGGACTGTGAATTCCGGGCCCAGGGCACGCTCAGCTTGTTCCTGTCTTCTGAGGCGCTGCGCCTTGGTGCGAAACAGGCTTTGGCACACCGCGGGGCTGGCGGTGCCGCCGCTGTGCTAGACAAGAGGGCGGTAAGGGATTTGGTACCTCAAGCCACCCCTCAGGTAGTAGGAGGAGTGCTGTACCCCGAAGACGGGCAGGTGTCACCTGGCGCTTTTGTCAAAAGCATGGCTCAGTCGATAGCCAAGCGCGGCGCGGAATTCCGCCTGCAAACGGAGGTGCTAGGCTTTGAGACTGAAGGAAATCGTATTACAGGGTTAATCACGACGCAGGGATCTGTTGCTTGCGAACAGGTGGTACTTGCTACTGGGGCTTGGTCTGGAAGATTAGGCAAGGCCTTGGGTATGCGGATCCCGGTAGAGCCAGCCAAAGGGTACAGCTACACTTTCCCCCGTCCGCCCGGTTTTCCGGATCTGGGACTTTCCTTGACCGAACTCCAAACTGCGCTTAATCCTCTGGCGCAGACTGTAAGGGTTGCCGGGACTCTGGAATTCTCTGGCTTCGACGATCGGCTGCATCTGCACCGGGCCAGGCTTCTGAATTCGGCCACCAAGGAATACCTCGGCCTTGAAAGCAGCCCCACTGCGGTAGAGATCTGGCGTGGTTGGCGGCCTATGACTCCAGATGGAGCACCTATAATTCAGTGGAGTTCTCGGTACGCCAACCTGCTTCTGGCCACTGGTCACAATAAAATAGGCATGACCCTCGGTCCCGTGACCGGAAAACTAGTGGCTCAAGTCTTGCAAGGCCAGGCCACTGGGTTCAAGGACGGGGCATTTAGATTGGACCGTTTTCGAGTTTCCTCCCGGTCAAGGGGCACGGCTGGTTTGGCGCAGACACTATCCAAAGCAGTATTGAATCTGTTTTCGGTTAATATTGGAAGATGATTTGAGCTTGACCCTGAAGGTCTGACTCCCCTACACCGCCGCTATTCCAGCTTAGCTGGCAGCTTTCATGGCTAGTAGAAATCCTCTACATAATCTAACCGACGTTGGTCTGGATGTCTTGGTCGCGGGTCTAAGTACCCGCTTCCTGCCGCACAGGTTGTTGGAAGAATACAAGCAGGACCGAGTTCTGTTCTTGGAAGCTGCCGTAGCGCAGATTGAGGAGTATTACGGCACTCAGTCCCCTGCCTATATGCTTTCTCAATGGTGTCTACAGGTCCACCATCTGTTGCAAAACCGCGCCGCACAGGAAGAGGCCACCGATGAAATGGCCATCTGCGACCTGGAAAGGATGCAGGCTTTGGCGGTTTTTCTGGGAGCCTCCGACACCAGTGACGACATCAGGGCGCTGCGAAGCCAGGTTCCCTCCCGCAAGACTGAAGCCACACTCTTTCAATCCGCCAGCGGCGGCTTTGACCAGCTCCCGGAGTTACTTACGGCCGCGACCAGCTCGTTCCAGGATCGCCTGACTCGTCTGGCCGGTGCCGCCTTCGGCCCTATTCCCAGCAGTTTGAATGGGCAGATGCAGCTCCTGGCGGACCGGGACTTCCTGACTTTGCATCTCATAGATGGGAGTCAGGACCGGCTGGAGCAATGCTTGATACTGGCCCGTATGGTCGGGGTCATTGACACCATACACCGTCTGGGAGTCTCATCTTCATTGCAAGCTGTGAGCGCAGATGCACAGCGGGTCCAGCAGTTGGCTGTGGCCGTAGGCATCCCCAATCTGCGGCCGCGAACTGGTACCTTTGTACCTTCTCTCAGTGCCCAAACTGCATCCGAAATTGCGCCAGAGCCGGAGACCGAGTCTGAAGTGATACCTCAGGCTGAAACAGTAACCTCTGCGCCATCTGCAACGGAGACATCTGCATCCGAAGATTCTCGCCATCTTGTCCTGAGCATAGAAGTGCCGGATCAGGGAACCAGTCCGGCCGCCCCAGCAGGCCCGCCCGACCCCTCCAGCAGCGGAGGGGCTGAGCCTCCAGCGGGTCCGCCGGAAGGGACCAGCGCGGCCGACAGCTCAGCAGAGGAATCGGAAAGTGGACCATCCCAAGGATCAGGTGTAGGCCGGTTGCTAGCTGGAACTGTAGCTGTGGTCCTGATTGTAGCGTTGTTGGTAATCCTTTCTATGGGCAATCTTGGCCAGGAGGGCGATCTCAATTTCCTTGAGAATCTGCAGAGCCGGCTAGTAGGAGTGAATCAACCCGGGGAGGAAGCGGAACCGGAAGATCCCGCCATGGTAGCGGCAGAAATTGAACCGACGGTGGTCCCTGCAGCGGAACCAACTTGGGCAGCGGCGGAGGAGCCTCCCACGCCGACGCCAGAACTCAGTCCCACCGTGACACCAGAACCCACCCCGTTTCCCATTCCAGATAATGTTGCCTATACCAAGAGCGCGGTCATTACCTATGAATGGCCACATCTGGCATCCGATGTAGTGGCAGAAATGGAAGCTGGGCTGGCGGTAACGCTGGTTCGCAGAGTGGAGGTCGTGCCTGAGTCTGGTGATGTCTGGTTGCAGCTGCTGGATGGCTCATATGTACAAGACAGCTTCATAGGCAACATTCCGACCAACCTGCATTGGATGGATTTCAATACTTTGGGTATGCCGGAATTCGGGTTGGAAGAAACTGAGCCACCTGTGGAAGAACTGACAGTAGCAGAACCGGCGGTGGAGGAATCGCCGGTGGAGGAATCGTCAGGGGAAAGCGTCACAACCTCCGAGCCACAGCCAGAAATTGTATTGCGAGCCGGCCCCGGCGTTCAATATGAGGAAAAAGGTCGCCTGCCCGCGGATGCACCGCTGAAGCCCATTGGCACGAACGCCCAGGGGGACTGGATTGTACTTGATACCCGCTATTGGGTCTCTGTCTCCCGCTTTCCGAATCTACCAGACAGGCTGGCGGTCATGACTGCCCCTTACGCAAACGCAGAGGTAAATACACGGGAAGGTCCTTCGGCTGCCACGGATCTGGCGGGAATTGTGCCGGAGGGCCAAACCATTGTTTTGGTTGCACAGACGGAAGGGAGCAAACCGGCCGGCACTTGGTACAAGATGGATACAGGGGCTTGGGTCTTCGGATATTACATCTCGGACGCGCCGCTGGATCTGCCTCAGGAATAGGCGGGAGTCTCGCGGCGGGAGCCGAGGAGAGAGCTTTTAGACCGCGAACGAAGGATTCCCATGACGAAAGACAATGGCATAACCCCGTTCCCCAAGGTGGTCGTGGTTGGTGCTGGAAGCCTGTTTTTTGGGCGTCAGGCGATTTGGCAGATGGTTCACTCTCCACATCTGCAAAACGGCACTCTGGCTCTGGTAGATACAGATGCGCAGCGGCTGGAACAGTTGGTCACTTTGGCGAAAATGGTCAAGAACGCGCAGGACGTGGACCTGAACATAGAAGCCTCTACAGCATGGCAGGATTCCCTCCCAGGGGCAGATTTTGTAGTGCTTAGCTTTGCCCGCGAGACGGTGAAGTACCGGGGAATCGATTGCGCCTTGTCCGAGAAATATGGCGTGCGTATGTGTTCCGGAGACACCATCGGACCGGGAGGGATTTTTCGGGCGATGCGCGAATTTCCGCGCATTCTGGAATGCGTTGCAGACGTGGAACGGCTCTGCCCCGAGGCCTGGGTTATAAACTACATTAACCCTTCAGCTGTGCATGGCATTGGCCTCATGCGCTTTGCACCCAATGTCAAGAGTTTCGCTCTCTGTGACAGTTTGCACATGCCTCACATCAAGGGGCACATCGCGCACATGGCAGGGCTGGGGGTAGAAGACAGAGCCGCTTTAAGTCCCGAGATGGATATGGATTTCGATGTCCGCATCGCGGGTGTGAACCACTTTACATGGTTGCTCAAGGCCGCTTACAAGGGCGAGGACAGAACCCCAAATGTGGCGGCGTACCTGCGGGCCAAGGCCGCCGCGGAAAATACTCAGATCATGGAAGCTGGACATTCCAAGAAATGGCTCAACTCCACAATTGCCCATGAGCTGTACGAAATATTCGGCTATGTTTCGGTCTGCGTTTCCCACACCAAGGAATATGTGCCTTATTACCAAAGTCAAGGTGTGACTCAGGGCGGCACCCCGCCCCTGGATATTTTCGAAACTGAAAACCGATATGACTGGCATGAAAAGATGTGGGAACAGATTTCCGGCTACATTTCTGGAGCGACACCCATCTCACAATATACGCAGGATGTGGGTCCCGACCATGCGACAGATATCATCGAAAGTATGGTAGGCAACCTGGGGAAGCCTTTCTACGTGAACACGGCTAATCAAGGTGCGGTACCCAACATGGGAGACGATGCTTTTCTGGAGCTGCTCTGTGATCTTGATATGGATGGGCCCGTACCCCGACCTGTAGGCGACATGCCGCGCGGGTTGTTGGGCCAACAGCAAGTAATCCTGGATACCCATGAACTAACGGCTGAAGCCGTAGCCAAGGGTGATTACAACCTGCTACGCCGTGCCATGCTGACGGACCCCATCGTAAATTCCATATCTGATGCGGATGCCATTCTGAAAGAACTGCTGGAGCAGGAACGGGAAGTACTGCCCGACTGCTGGTACGTATAAGACCGGCTCCCGACTGGGGGCTTTCTTTTTTGAGTGCAGGAGGCTGCCCATGTCTGATTTCCAACTTACGGCTGAGCAGCGAGAGCAGCTGTCTCAGATTTCCACGGCCACTTTGACTTCCGTTCTGATCAAGCGAGGCATCAGGCGCAGTTTCATGCTGGAGGTTTTTCCGCTGGTGCCGCATTTGCGGCTGGCGGGGACGGCCTTCACCCTGCGGTATATACCCAGCCGCCAGGATCTGACAGACCGCAGATACAACAACGAGACCAATATTCAACGGATCGCCATAGAAAGCATCGGCGAGGACCAGGTACTCGTCATCGATGCCCGGGGCATCACAGACGTGGGCACCATGGGGGACATCCTGGCCACGCGCATACAGCAGCGGGGCGCTGCTGGAGTGGTGACAGATGGGGGTCTTAGAGACACGCCAGCTTTGGCGGAAATGGGCTTCCCCATCTTTCTGGGCGGTGGGGCAGCCCCACCCTCGCATCTGGAGCATCACCCTGTTGACATCAATCAACCGATTGGTTGCGGTAACGTAGCCGTAATTCCCGGGGATCTGATTGTGGGAGACGGCGAAGGGGTAGTGGTGGTGCCACAGCAGTTAGCCAAGGAAGTGATAGCTGAGGCCTGGGAACAGGAGCAGCTGGAAGCCTGGGTTGTGGCCCAGATCCAGGATGGCAAGCCCATTAAGGGTCTGTATCCGCCAGATGACACGGCAATGGCTCGCTTCAAAGCCCAAACCGGTCAGTCCTGAGACAGTTCCGTCCGGTCCCACCTGATAGTAATTCATACCGAGGTTGCCCTATGTTGAGCGAACGATTTGGAATTCTGAAGCTGCAACAACTGTTACTGTCTCGTGAGGATTGGAACCCCTTTCCCAAGTGGCAGGATCGAGTGGGCTGGGGAGCGGTGCCTCAGTCTCTGCAGGATCTGCTGTTGCAGGCCGGCCAGGAAAGGATCGGATTTGAATATCCAGCGTTGCCTGCCACTCTGTTCCTGGATTACATGCGAACCGGCCGCCGCACACCGTTTCAGGAAGTGAATTACGCCCGCCGCTATGCCTTAGTGGATCTGGTCTTGGCCGAGTGTGTGGAAGGGGCAGGCCGTTTCCTGGATGACATAGTCAATGGCATCTGGGCCATTTGTGAAGAGACATTCTGGGGACTCCCGGCCCACATACTGGTGCAGAAGGCGGGTAACACCTTGCCGGACAAATATGAGCCCACGGTAGATCTCTTCGCGGCCGAGACCGGGGCCATGCTGGCCTGGACCGACTACTTGCTGGGAGAGGAATTGGATGCGGTGTCACCTGTCGTACGCCCACGCATGGCGCGCGAAATCACAGAGCGCATTCTGGATGTGAATCGTCACCGCATCGACTTGCCTTGGCAAGGCAATTTAGGGGGCCGCAGAGTCAACAACTGGAATCCCTGGATTTGCTCCAATTGGCTGACCTGTCTGCTGGGGATCGAGGAAGATCCCCGGCGGCGGGCCGAGGATGTCCATTTCCTTATGCAAACGCTGGATCGCTTTATTGATCCCTATCCACGCGATGGGGGCTGTGACGAGGGACCGAATTATTGGGGCCGAGCCGGTCTGTCGCTCTACGATAATCTGGAACTGCTGTATAGGGCTACATGTGGCCAGGCTGACCTTTTTGGGGACGACCTGGTGCGAGAAATCGGCAGGTTCATATATCGGGCCCATATTCATGATGACTATTACCTTAACTTCGCAGATGCTTCCGCCTTGGTAGTGCCTGAAGCCGCGCTCGTCTTCAATTATGGAATTCGCATTGCGGACCCTGCAATGGTCGAATTCGGGTCATGGTTGGTAGAGCGCCAGAACTTCCTGCAGATGGGGTTTGAGGACGGTACAGGCGTAAAGAAGCCTTCCAGCCTGGGACGCGCGCTGGCTTCCCTGTTCCCCCTTAAGGATTTGGAGGAAGCCAAGGGCACGCCGCCGCTGAGCCGGGATGTTTGGCTACCGGACACAGAAGTGATGTGTGCCAGAGACGAAGCGGGGTCAGCAAAGGGATTCTATGTTGCTCTTAAGGGTGGTCACAATGAAGAGAGCCACAATCACAATGACATCGGGGCTTTCGTAATCTATGCCGATGGCAAACCGCTGCTGGTGGACATAGGAGTGGAGGAATATACAGCTAAGACCTTTGGACCTGACAGGTATGACATCTGGACCATGCAGTCTGCCTTCCATAACCTCCTGCCCATCGTAAACGGCGCGCAGCAGCAACCAGGGGAGCAATACAAGGCAAGAGACATGCAATGGCAGTCCAATGACGGCAGAGCACAGGCTACATTGGACATAGCTCCCGCGTATGGGCCCGAAGCAGGCATCGTCAAGTGGGAGCGGAAATTCGTCCTGACCCGTGGTGAGGAAGTGCGCATTGAGGACACATACAAGCTGGACCCGGCACCTCAAAGCCTGATCCTGAGCGTAGTCACGCCCTGTAAAGTCTCTTGGGAACCGGGTGACCGGAAGATCCAATTAGGCGAAAGGGAGATTGTGAAAGGCCGGAATTCAGGGACAGCTCAATTGCTCTATGATCCAGACCGTTTCGACCCCAGTGTTGAAAGTTTGCCCATTACTGATGGGAACATGGGGCCTGTGTGGGGCACTGAGCTGTATCGGATTACTTTCACTTGCAAGCGCTTGGAAGCGGAGGCTACGTGCAGTTTCGCAGTAAGAATCTGATCTCTTGGGGGTCCGTTATTAGCCAATAACCGCGCCTTCCGCCGCCGGCTGAAATCCGGCTATCGGCAGTATGGATTACTGCTTACGAATCCAGCTCGTAGTCGGGTATCTGTTCGGAAATCTTAGCGAATGTCTTGTCGAAAATCTCGATATTCTCCACCATCCATGCCTGACATTCTGGCCATGTGTTCTGATCCGACAGTCGAAACTCGAAATTCTCAAGAGACACCGAGCCACTTACGTATCTTCGACCTGCTATACCTTTTTCACCAGGTTCTGACCAATTGGCTATCCCCAAGTCTTTTTCTAGCTCAAAACGTCTCTCTGCCAACGCCTGATAGTAGGAATTATTGCCCCTACCCCAGGTTGAATACTGAACATAAGCAGATTCTTTTTCTATGCCACAAACTAATTCGAGGAAGGAATAATTCAGGGATTTGTATGTTTTGAAGTTCAGGAAGTTCCCCGTACGCTCTCTAAACGGCAGGCCTATTCGTGACGCCAATTCCCTATAGACTGCCAATTCCATGAGGCCGTCCCAAAATTCCAGATTCAGTTGCTGGCGTTCGCTTCTGGCTCCCGTAGCTAAATTCCGAGAGGCGTCCGCAACGCGTTTAGTCCAGGAATTGGGTCGCGACACTACATTGAACTTTGGAGCCGCTAAACTCTCGCCAATCCGCCAGAGTTCGACTTCCAGAGCGAAGAAGTGGAATTCGTCACTGGTTATGCCGTTAAGCCAGTCCAAGGTAGCCCGGTGTTCATCCCTAAAACTGGCCGCGATCCAAACTATGGTGACGGCAGAAAGTCCAACGGCATAGGTAAGCAGCTGTCCTAAATGCCGGTGATCAGTGCGCTCGATCTGATTTTCAATCAAGACCCATGTGTCGTTGTTGAGTTCTTTGCAGAGGATATCCGCCCTGAAAGGACCTACTTCCTTTTCCTGTGCTTCGACTTCCAATTTCAAACCCAGGATTTCGGAAAGCAGAGCGATGTTTTCTTCCTCTGCTAGCCATGGAGTGAAGTACCCATCTTCTGTCTGCCACCCCTCTCTCAAATTGACGCGTTCCAACCGCCCTAAATTCGCCACGTCCATCTAGCACCTTACTGTTCTTTTGCTTTCCACGTCGGCCGCGCCACACCTATTGGCAAAGCTGGCCCAGGACTCCTTCCAGTTAAGGGCTCTTTGGCCATCCAGAAGAGGTGTTTGCTGGCCGACTAGAATTATCTTCGATATTCTGCCCAGAAAGGGGCGCTGAATCAAAAAGCCGGGAATGCTTAGCATTCCCGGCTTAAGTTACTTATTTGTAATATCTACTCGGCAGAAGATCTGGACTTCAGGAATTTAGGCAGGACCACCCACAGAGTGAAAAGGGCGGTGAAACCGACCAGTGCAATTGCAAGTTCCATGAAATCCTCCTATCCAATTCCCAATGACATTCATTCTAAAGAAAGGATGATGTGCAGTACATGACGTCCCTGACGAAATTCAATTAGGATTGTTGTGCATATTGCCCTATCGGGAGCGCGGCCACTGCAAGGCGCTGTGAAGGGCCTGGATCCGGTGCTCCGTGTGAATAATCCGCTGCCGACCAAGGTAGGAGAGCCGATTCCAATCTCCTCTTTGGAACTTCAATTCTGCTGTTTGAAGGGATTCCCGACCAACACCTGTCTCGTGCCGGTACTGAGGTGAACTGGGAATTCTGGATTCCAATCAAGGTCAGCGCTAGATTTGCGAAGACCTCCAATGCAAAGTTGTCGCTTCAACTCAAGCCGACCCACTCCAGAGAACGTCTATTCACGCATGTCCACAGCCGCGCATTCGGGCATGGATTCCTGATCCGGCCCCCCGGCTACGCTTTGACAGGACCCGCCTGCCTAAGCAATTACATCTGCATTGGCTTGCGCCGGCGGAGCAATCGTAGAGATTGGGAGCAGTTTCATCTAGAAACCTGCCTTACTCCAGATCACCATTGGCGCGTGGGAATTACGTGCTTGGGAAGATGGTCCGCTTGAAATTTGGTTTGGGGTACGAATGGGAAGAAAGAGCAATTCAGGGTGCTCTATAGCGACCCTTAGCCTATGCCGAACTTTTAGCGGTGGGCCTTACTATAAAATGAGTCGTCTTAACGGTTTTGAGTCAGTGCCTCTATTCAGGGTCATGTTTCATTCACGTTGATACGCGCGGGGCGACACAAACATGCAAATCAGAGCAGCCAATCCGACAGACGCTGGTCTCATGGCGAAAGTTCACGTCGATACGTGGAAAACGACCTATGCTGGCATTGTCCCGGCCGAATACCTGTCTGGTCTTTCCTATCAGGAAAGGGAGAAAATGTGGGTCAACATCCTCGAGACTGACCGTCCGGCCCAGTCGAACTTTGTTGCTGAAACCGACGAAGGAGAGATAATCGGCTTTGCCTCTAGTGGACCAGAGCGCGAGGGTGACCAAATTTACAAGAGGGAGCTCTACGCCATCTATGTTTTCCAACAACATCAGAATCAAGGCGTAGGACGCCACCTGGTTTCAACTGTGGCCCAGCAAATGCTGGTCGATGGAATCCAATCCATGTTGGTTTGGGTGTTGAAAGACAACCATACGGGCAGCCGCTTCTATGAATCACTGGGGGGAAAGAAGGTCGGTCGGAAGACTATCGAAATAGGTGGGATCGAACTCGTGGAAGTGTCATACGGCTGGAAAAACATAGCGGAACTGGTAATGGACCGGAAAGCTTGACCTGCGGAGAAGGTTCCTGCCGAACGGCGTTTCATTGAATTCTTAACGCAGACTCAATTCCCTAAGGTTTAGCCTTCTGCTATTACTTAGCAGAGCAGTTCCGTTGCTGCCGATGTAACCTTGTAGGCCCTCCATCTTCTGGTTCATTGGCAATAGGTCACGGCCGATATCACAAGCCGCTGGACCCATTCCGTCATGGCGAAAATTTAGGGAAAGTGCGTCTAGAGGTAACCTCGGGCTGAAGGATATATAGGCTTCTACAGGATTACCATATGACTGTCCATAATCCCGCCAGTCGACATATGAACCTGCATAAAGGAGCTACTCCCGGGAATCCGAATAGGCTTAGAAATCCCGCGGGGAATCCCGGAATCAGCCAACTTCAATGGGCATTTCGAGGAAAGAAATATAAATTCTCTGATTGGAAAGAAATTGCTTTCCAGAAAGTCGCGTTGGGTTCAAGAAACCTGGCCCTGAAGCCGAAAAGCCCGGATGTGGTGCCTGATAAATTAGGGAACTACATACTTCAATAGACCGCCCGCCCCACTGGAATTACCGAAGATAATGGCGGACTGCCCAGAAAGATACTCTTTCTGGTGTCCCCAGATTTACCAGTAGAATTCCTTTCTTGCCATGAAACTCGGGAGAACTGCTATTCAGGAAATGGCTGGACAGTTTCTCGATGTGTTCCGACACGACATTACTGTGCACACTCTGAAAATCTGTGGAGGTAGAAACTGCTTTGGAGGCTGCCAACTGCCTGTGGCATTTCCCACCTAGCTCTTGGTACGGAAAATGTCACTTCGCGTGTTAAGCCTTGATCTACTGTATGGCTGTACAACGGACAGTCACTGTTCCAGCCTGGAAGTCTACAAATTAAGAGGGTGAATCTCGTAGACGGCACAGTTCTCGATACTTGGCTTTTCCTGTACTAGCGAATTTAGCGCATCGCTCTCTGCAGGAACAAGACTGAATGCAGCCAAAACGTAGGTGGGAGTCCGCTATTCGTAAAGCCATTCTAGTGACAGTGTTTCGGCTTCAGGGGCATAGATGCCATACCGTAACTGCTTAACCTGACTGGGAATTCACATGAAGGAGGTCCCGTTGCGAAAGACCTTTTACCCTTGCGGTAGCAGGTGTCTCTTCTCTAGAGTACGGAAGACGAATGCGGAAGATGCGGGCATTTCGGCAAATTACGCAAATAAAAAGCCGAGGGCGGTCAACCGCCCCCGGCTTTACTTAGCTTTTAGTTGGTTTAACCAAGCCTATTCGGCTGCAGACCTGGATTTGAGAAACTTAGGAAGTACTACCCACAGGGCAAACAAGGCTGTGAAACCAACGAATGCGAGTGCCAATTCCATGATGTTTCTGTCCCCAATTCCTTATGCTAGAAATTCTATGGGAAGAAGAAGCGTCAAGAAATGGTAACTTCGACCAATGTCCTGTTAATATTTTGTGCAATATGCACTAACTCAGGGAATTCCACGTATGAAGCTGTGCCCCGGTACGGAGTCCCTACCCCGTCAGACTGCTGCCACCGCTTTGTAATATTTCTCATCACATATGGGGAAGCCTTGCCCTACCAAAGGCTCGCCTTGTCCCACTTCAAAGCCTGGTATCAAAGGATGCTTTTCGGAGCGGTTGAGATTTACACGCACTCCGTCAGCCATGAAAATCATGATATGCGCTCTGCGTTGCCGATCCGTGACGTTGGGCGGAGTGGCATGGAAATTCTGACAGTGGTGGAACATACACCCACCAGCTGAGAGATCAACAGACTTGCCGATTTCCGCGGGTTCGTGCCGCATCTGCTGACGCGGGGATTCTGGGGGCAATTTCTTGCCTCTTGCCTCAGCAGCCTTTATTGCGGCCTGTTCCGCTTCGTAGGCTTCCAGGCCGAATCTTGGGTCCTTGTGACTACTGGGCACCACATGCATACTGCCATTGGCCGGGTCCACATCGTCCAGCGCCAGCCAACAAGTGAGAATATTGGGCTCCATCAAGGGCCACAGATAAAAGTCCTGGTGAAAGTGGAAAAGGCCGTTGTCGTGGGGCGGTTTGGAAATGATCTGGTCATGCCACAGCCGCAACTTATCGGTGCCCAATAGTGCCTTGGCTACCCCAGTAATCACGGGGTGGTGGAGCAAATTTCTGTATTCGTCATCCCGTTTCCACATGTTGATATATTGGGTAATGGCTCGCGGCTCTTGCACGCCAGTCATGGCTCCTTCGCGGCGATGCCCGTATTTGAACTCCGGTTCGTCATCTCTGCCGCCCCGATTCTCTTCTTCTATTACGTTGTCCAGCTTGTCCCGGTAGAGGATTACCTCTGGTTCATCCAGGACTTTCCCGTAACGGAGATATCCATACTCTTGGAAAAAATCAATCTGAGATTGGTCAATCATGGTAGTTCCTTGTCTGGTTGGTTCTCATCTGCTGACTAAGTGGGCTTTCAGACGCTCTCCTGAGTCAACGCTTTCTGTGCCGCGTAGGTTTCCTTCAGTATTCTAGTCACTGTCTCAAAGGGCAGTTTCTCGATTTTGGTAAAGCGTATGCAGCTCTTACCGCAGTTTAGAGAACCAAATTCTTCCCTGTACTTCTCCACCAGTTCCATATCCAGGTACAGGCTCATGTAATTCTTCTGAGAAGCATAGGCACAGAGCGCGTGCTCACCCACCCAGTAGGTGGGCATTCCATATTCCATATTAATGACCAGATCGTCGGCTGTGGCTTCTACCAGGGTCCGTAGTTGCTGCATGGCTTCCAGCCGTTTGGCGGGAACTTTCGTCATGTATTCGTCTACGTCAGCAGCCTCGATCCGCATGGGCCAAACCTCTCTAGACAGAAGAATCTGAAGGCAATTCTACATCGTGTATTCAAATCTCAATTGCAGGCCCGCCAAAAAAGAGGGGGCAATGGGGTCGCTGCAGTCAATGAATGCAATGATCGGCCAGGGCGGAGCTGCTTCGTCTTGAAGAGATTCTCCTGAAGGCAGAGCCTATTGTCCCGCGGTTGCAGGTGGGTACAACGGCCGGCCCATGCGGACTGGCCATTGGTGTTGTCGTAGTCGGAGTTTCCACTGCACTGGCAGGCTCCGGCAAGTATTTCCATTCTCATTAGGAGCGGAACTGCGAGACAGTTCCTATTCCAATCCGTCCGTGCAGCTAAGAGGGAGTTTATCCTTGATGCGATGGTTTGCTCGACTGCCCACCATGTACACGAAACCTAGAAGCCCATTCACAACTCTACCAAGACGCTGACCCGACTCTTGTGAATCGCCAGGATGCTACTGAGACCGTTGATTTCCAAGATGTGATTGCCGTAGTCGCTAAGCCCGAAGAGCGAAGTTTTTCTACCATCCGCCTGGACACTGAGGCCGTCAATATGATTAACCGCAAGCCAGCACAGTTGAGGCAGTCCAGATCCCCTTAGTCGAAGACTGACACCTCCTCACTTGCTTCGATTTGCTCCTGAACGGCATCTTTTCTGAGATCGGCGCGGTTCCACTGTCTAACCTTCTTGGAGTGGCGACTAATAGGGGCTTGTCATCTCTTTCTGCGGAAATTGAAAGTGTTCTCTACTTCATTACTGAATTGCCTCTGACCCGATGTCTCCAATTGGCCCTGCGAAAATTTGCTCCCTTGGAGGCTGTGACCAGATTTCATGTTTACCCAACCCCCAACCAGCCGAAGCCGGCCATGAACAGGATTCCTAGAAACACTCCGGAAGTTAGTAACAACTTGCCACGATATTGCCGATGAATAACTGGTAATAGGTCACTGGTCGCCACATGAATAAAAGTGCCGGCGGAAAAACCGAGCATCACACCTATCAGCCACTCAGGCAATTCCCTCAACGCCTGGAAAGCCAATAGCGCCCCCACTGGAACCAAGCCGTTGAATATGACGAGATACAGAAGAGCAGTACTGTTCTTGTAATTGGATGCTTTCAAAGCCGAAGTGAGCGACAAAGCGGCAGGCATCTTGTGGAAAATAATGGCCGCGAATACCAGTCCACCAAAGGTAACGTTTTCTCCGCTCGCCCCTGCCGTGCCAAGTGCGATCCCATCGACCAACGTATGGGCCGATAGAGCAATAAATGCACTCAGACCGCTTCTTTGATGCACAGATCGTTCAATATCGGTCTCTTTGGCATGCTCTTCTTCTTCATGGCCAAGATGTTCCTCGTCATCATGGCCGAGGTGCGGCAGGGCAAGATTTTCAATCAGAAACATCAGGAAGAAGCCAAGCGTGATTGCCGCCGCCACTACGAAGCCAGTTTCCACCTCCGTCCATGGAATACCTTCTTCGATGTGCTCCCAGCTTTCGGGCAACATCAAGAATAACGCCGCTGCAATCAGAGTCCCGCCGCCAAAGGCAACCATCCATGACAGCTTGTCAATACTCCAATTCCTGTAAAGCGGGATGTAGCCTCCAATCATGCCGATGACGAAAATCCCACCGGACAAGATCAGCATTGTTGTGAGTGTTGCTTCCATAACGGCTCTCCTGTTCCTCGGGGGCTTAGTCGAAGGTGTTTTACGACTTCGCAGAGGAAAAAGCAATTGGCATGGCGGAGTTGCACACGGCGCTCGGGCAAAATCTAAATTTGCAACGTGACCAGCAGGATCCCAAATTCATCTGAGGCAAACTGCCTTAGGCCCCTCCGCAGTGTGGTAAAGGTGCCCTGAGATACTAAGGCATCGAGCAGCGAACAAGGAGGCACCCACCGCCCGGCGGGGATGGCGCCAAGTTTCGCAGGTCCCCCGGGCTCTACGCGCCGGACAGGAGGCCGTGGTCGTCGCAATAGGAGCCCTGTGGATGGTGCAAGTGACCCGCGACAAGATAATTCGTGAGGTTATCGGACAGCACTGCTTTATGACCACAGTCTTCACCCCGTGTTCGTGGTCTGGCTCATCAGCATCGCATACATGCGAAGGTGTGCCAACGGCCGGGTTTGAAGCCGCCACTTACGGTCCGGCCTTGGAAACACATGGCCTAGAACGACAGCAGTGCCTGGTGCTTATGAAGCGCGCCCTGCGTCGAGCGGGGTACCGGCAGACCCTGGGTTTCCACACAGAGACGGCAGCCCTGAACTTCATGGCGCTTACGGGGCATATCCTGGACTGAAGGTCTGCTCCCCGAAACCCCCGAACCTTGTCCCGTTATCGCCTCCCTTTCCCCCCTTTAGCTATCTCAATAATTTCCCGCGCCATCTGCAACATTCCCCTGAATTTGTTGTCCATTGCACGATTGACGCATCTAGGTATGTAGATCAGGGATTTCGCTTTGTCCCGCGGATCGCATCCGCTACGCTCAAGGCGCCAACTGTCTCAGCTACATCGTGGACTCGTACCAAGTGCGCCCTACGACTGGCCATTACGGCGGCGGCGAGAGAGCCGGCTCGTAACGGGGTCTGGTCTGAGGATGAAACTAGCTGCCGGATGAAACCTTTCCGCGAAGGTCCAACCATCACCGGGTATTTCCACTCCGGTCCGGCACCGAAGTCCCCCAACAGATCCACGTTCTGTTGCACGGTCTTGCCAAATCCCAAACCAGGATCTGTCACCTGCTGCCAGCGACACTGTCCCCTTTCCCGAGCAGCAGCCAACGCTTTTTCCAAGACCTGGCGGACTGCCGTAACAACATCCCCTTGGGGACGGAATGGGGGCAGATCTTTTAAATGTGTTGGATACGTTGGATCTTGAATCCGAAGATTGTTGTGCACGAAGACATGCGGGGTCCCAGCCTGGATGGAAGCGTCCAGAATCTTCGGATTAAACCGTCCCGCCCAGGGATCGTTAATCATGTCCGCTCCGTATTCCAAGGCAGAATTAGCGGCGGCAGTCCTGAAGGTATCCACTGAGATGGGGAGGTCGGTTTCCCGGCGAGCGATAGTCATTGTCAAGGTCAACCGGCGGATTTCCTCAGCCTCGGAAATGAGTTCATGTCCAGGCCGCGAGGTCTGGGCCCCAATATCAATGAGGTCCGCCCCCGCTTCTTGAATTTGGGCCACTTTCTGCCGAAATAACCTCTGTGAAGCTGCGTCTTCGGGGACTTGGCCTGGGGCCAACTGCGATTCGGGAGATACATTGAGTACGCCAACCACCCTTGTCTTCGCACGTAGTTTCCAGACCCGATTTCCGACCGCAAGAACTTGCTGCAAGGGAGGACGGCCCAGGTTTCTCAGTTCCACCTGGAGAGTCAAGCCAGTTTGTGGATTGATGAATTGGGGAACCATGTCGCAAAGGGGTTCCAGCACGAAGTCCCGTTGTGGGGCCTGATAATGGGGCACCTGGATAAATGGAAGTTCTTTCAGAATGCAGTCCCCAAAAAAAGCAAGATCCAGGTCAATATTGCGCGGTCCATACCGCACTTTCTTCACCCGACCCATGTCTCTCTCAATCTGCTGCATAGCACGCAACAGTTCTTGGGGGCCCAAGGGCGTAAGCAGTCGACAAGCAGCGTTAAGAAATTGAGGCTGGTCCTCTAGCAGCACCGGATCAGTTTCGTAGAGGAAGGATGTATCTGCTACCTTCCCCACACTGGCCAGGGCCTGCACGGCCCGGCATAGATGGGCGGCCCTATCTCCCAGGTTGCTGCCGAGAGCTACCAGAGCTTCGGTTTCCCGCGCCATGCTGGGAAAAGGAGATGTATAGAACGGGCGTCTCGGTTAGCCCGACTTGCGTTCTGGAATTACATCAGACTCTGGCCGGTCCAAGGCAGGCCAATGCCCATAGGTATCTTTGCCGCGGCAATGAATACCGTGTTTTTCCCAAGTCTTGAGGGCTTTCACATCCGGGGAGACAAAACGCATGGTGAGACCGCACCGTCGCCGATCTGAAGTGTTGGGCTGAGAGCCATGCAGTACCCAGTCCGTATGCAGGGAGATCTGGCCCGCCTTCATTTCCAAAGATACGGGATCCACCCCAAATCGCTCCACATTGCGCACCGTTTGGTTGAGGACGTTGTTTTCTGACCGCTCACTGCGGCTGAATGCAATTTGTCCCTGCAAATGAGTACCCGGGAAGACTTGCATGGCACCGTTCTCTACATCCGCGTCATCAATGGCCAGCCATACGGTAACCGTCTTGCTGGGAGTCAGGGGCCAATAGGAGGCATCCTGATGCCAGGCGACAGTCTTGCCGTCATGGGGCATCTTGCAGAAGTAATGGGTAGCCCAGCAGATCAGATCCTCACCCAGTAGGTCTTGCACATAGTCCAGGACGCGATCTTCGTGGCAAAAATCCCAGAGGGAACGCAAGCGGTCCTGCCAGCCGTTGATGGAATAACTATTCCAGCCTTTGGCCGCGGCTTCTTCCAGGATACGGTCGAAATATGCACGGTGGGCCTTGATCTCTTCTGAATCAAAGACATCTAAAGGACAGAGATAGCCTTTCTCGTTGAAGTATTGCACTTGGGCCGGTGTCAGTGTCTGCGGTTCTCCTACGCCTAAAGGGAAGAACTCCTTGACCCTTTCCAGTTCTGGAAAAGCTTCAGTCATCTGATCTGTAAGTGCGGCCATGGTTGAGTCCTTTGCATAACTCGGGTTGACCAAATCGGTCAACGACTGGGTGTGTGTTAATCCAACGAAGAGGATGGACTTGCCGAGTCCAGAAGCCCCAGGCGGGACCCCCGGAATCAAGTCCTGGTTAGTCAGCTCCCGTCATTCGAATTGTATACAATGCCTCGGGTTCTGCAGATCCCATTCCTGTGGAGGAAATAGGTCTGCAGGCCATTTTCAACAATTGCAACCAGGAGTCCAACGCGTGAAGATCCAATGGTACGCACACGCCTGTTTTCGGATTACCTCCGGGGACTTCAGTATCGTCACCGATCCATATACACCCCATAAAGCGGGTTTTCAGGACATCGCGGATGACGCGGACATTGTAGTCCGCAGTTCCGATGACGATTCTGCGCATTGCAATGCAGCCATGTTTCCGGGTTCGGATGTCCTGACCATGACCTATGCTCCTGCGGAAGGCACAGTATGGCGTGGGATTCGCTTCACGCCCATACCAGCTCAGGAGAGTCTCATCCACAAGGTCGAACCGGGAGACAATGCACTGTATCGCTTCGTCCTGGATGGAGTGGATGTAACTCACTTCGGGGACGTGGGCAACCCCTTGGAGGATTGGCAGCTGGAGAAGATGAAAGGGACTGACGTGGTGTTGGTGCCCACTGGCGGGCCCCCTACTATCGAACTTTCAGATCTGCACCGGGCCCTAGCTGTGATCCAGCCCAAAGTGACCATTCCGATGCACTACGCATTACCCAATTGCAAGTTCACGTCGATGAAGGAAGTGACTGAATTTACCAGCGGGTATGCCGCAGACTCGGTTCGGGAATTCAAGGATCAGGCTGTCAAAATAACTCCGCAGGACTTGCCAGTCACTCCTCAGATTTGGGTCCTTAAGGCTACCCACACTACCTGAAAAAATCGAGATCTGTTTTTCCCGCCCAGAAGAATGGTAGGAGGTCTGGATGGCTTCGACAGATGGAGATACACCTTAGTGCGGTAACCGTGATCTGGAAATTCACTTTTGGCATTCCTGTTAACAGGATTGGGTAAACACTGGAAACACCTAAACGAACCTGTGGACACGGATGACCTCTTCCCTGGCTCTGTGGTCACCCATTTTGCCCTGATCGGCTAGCCAAAAGTCGGTTGCCCGCAGGCTTCACTTCGTCCCACCTGTTGCCGCGGACGGATTCGGACTTCCTGACAGCAGAAATTGTGTCTGGTAAGGACCTTACTTTCTTGGTATTCGTTTCGGGCGATAGGCGTAGCGGAAGTCGAAGGGTGGCCGAATCCGCTTAGCTTCTACTGTGAACCGCAAGTGCTTGCATGCCAAAACAGCTGATGCAGTAATACAATGATGAGCTGTAAGCTGACCGGATGAACCGGCTGGTTCACTGGCGTTGGACTGTGGGTGGGAATTCGCAGTAACCAGCATCCGGCCTTCCTGCTATCCGTATTATCAGCCACCATTCCGCACCTGTATACCCAGTCTGTGGACTCTCGCAATTGCCAGCACTTTGACAAATTCCTTTAATTCCGGTCAGGCAGTGCCAAGTTGGACCCGGAATAGGGCAGCTATGTACCACCGACTTCACAGTTCCCACCGTCAGCCAGGAGTTTCTACATGACTCAAGCCCCTACCCGTTACGCCTTGGTTGGTACAGGAGGCCGCGGCCTCATGTATATGGATGCCATTTGTAGTTCTTTCGCGGCTCATGCCGATCTGGTTGGCTTGTGTGACCTTAGCGCTTCCCGCATGGGTTATTACAACGAACTCATGGCTGAAAAATACGATAGAGCGGCCGTATCCACGTATGCGGCAGCGGATTTCGACCGTATGGTCACGGAGACTAAACCAGATGTCGTCATTGTGACCAGCATGGACAGCACGCACCATCAATATATTGTGCGGGCTATGGAACTGGGCTGTGATGCCATCACGGAAAAACCCATGACCATTGACGCGCAGAAAGCCCAGGCCATCGTGGACACCATAGCCAGTACTGGGCGAAAACTGCGAGTGGCTTTCAATTATCGCTATGCGCCTATGTCGACCAAGTTTCGCGAACTGATCATGAACGGAGCCATAGGCAAGCCGCTGCATGTGGATTTCTCGTGGGTCTTGGACACCAGCCACGGGGCGGATTACTTCCGGCGTTGGCACCGGGAAAAGGACAAGTCGGGTGGCCTGTTGGTACATAAGGCCACGCACCACTTCGATCTCATCAACTGGTGGATTGCTTCCTTTCCCGAAGAAGTGTTTGCCATGGGTAATCTGGGCTTTTACGGCAAAGAAAACGCGTTGTCCCGCGGCGAAATCTATGAGTACGAACGTTACACCGGCAACGAGGCTGCTGCGGGAGACCCCTTCGCCCTGACATTGGACCAGAATGAGCATCTGACGAAGCTATACCTAAATGCCGAAAAGGATTCCGGTTACATTCGAGATCGCAATGTCTTTGGTGACAACATCACTGCTGAGGACATAATGTCGGTCACGGCACGATACCGCAACGGTGCTTTGCTGACGTATTCCCTGATTGCCTTCTCCCCATGGGAGGGGTACCGCGTAGCCATCACCGGCGACCGCGGAAGGTTGGAAATGGACGTCAGTGAAAGCATTGGACGGACTTTCGTAGCTGGCGCAGAGGAGACCCTGGAGGATATGGAGGCCGCACGGAAAGCCATGGGGGTGAAAGAGATTCGGCTATATCCCATGATGGGAGTGCCGCGCCACGTGGACTTTGCCGAGGGAGTAGGAGGCCATGGTGGGGGTGACACCGTCATGCTGGAGCAGATCTTTTCACCGGACCCACCGGCGGATCCTTTCCATCGCGGTGCCAGCCATGTGGATGGAGCAGCATCCATTCTGTTGGGAATCGCGGCCAACGAATCCATTGCTACGGGCCGCTTGATCCGGACTTCAGACCTCGTCACTCTCTGACCAATGCCCGCTCAGACGCCAGATTGCCGACAACTTCAATTCCATAGAAACCTTACACATTTATGACTCTCAAGCAACTGCCAGAAGACCGATATTTCGATCCCGCCCACCGCGAAGTGGCTTTGCAACTGTATCGGCAGGTCAAGGACCTACCTTTGGTCTGTCCACACGGACATGTGGATCCAGCCTTATTTGCCGACCCGCATGCCCGCTTCGGCAATCCGGCGGAGCTGCTGATTATCCCTGATCATTATGTCTTCCGTATGCTCTACTCCCAGGGGGTCTCCATGGAAGCCATGGGCATCCCGCGTGCTGATGGTGGCGAGGTGGAGACAGATCCCCGCAAAATCTGGCAGGTCTTCGCAGATCACTACTATCTGTTTCGGGGAACGCCTACAGGAGTGTGGCTGGACCAGGAGCTGGCCCAGATTTTCGGCATTGAGGAAAAGCTGACCGCAGCTACGGGATCCGCTATTTATGACCAATTGGAGGCTGCACTGGCTCGTCCCGACTTCTCTCCGCGCCTACTTTTTGAAAATTTCAATATTGAGGTTCTGGCTACCACGGATCCGGCTACCTCAGATCTGGCAGATCATCAAGCTATCTTGGATTCGGATTGGAATGGTCGTATTGTGCCCACTTTTCGGCCGGACCAAGTAGTGAATCTGGCCCTCCCCACCTGGCGCAGGCATATTGATGAGCTGAGTGCGGTGTCTGGCATCGACATTACCAGCTATAGCCGTTTCATTGAAGCCCTGGAAATCCAGAGGATGCGTTTCAAAGCACTGGGAGCCACCGCTACGGATCACGCGGCATTGACGCCGCGTGCCGGTTCCCTGTCTGCTTCCAAGGTCAACCGCATCTTTGACAAGGCCTTGGCTCAGGGTAGTTCGACCGAAGATGAACCAGCTTTCACGGCCCACATGCTAATGGAAATGGCCCGTATGAGCGTGGACGATGGCCTGGTCATGCAGCTGCACCCTGGCTCCTTCAGAAACCACAATGACATGCTGTTCGCTCGGCACGGCACGGACATGGGAGCAGATATCCCTATAGCCACAGAATTCACGCGCAACCTGCAACCCTTACTGAACAGATTTGGTAATTCCCCCAGCTTCCGCTTTATCGTCTTCATGCTGGATGAGGCCACTCTTTCCCGGGAGCTCGCCCCCTTGGCCGGGCATTATCCTGCCATGCGACTGGGTCCGCCTTGGTGGTTCTTCGACAGCTGGCACGGCATGATGAGGTACCGGGAACTGGTTAACGAAACCTGCGGCCTCTATAACACCTGCGGATTCAATGACGACACGCGGGCCTACGCATCCATTCCCATTCGCCATGATCTGGCCAGACGCGTAGATGCCAATTGGGTTGCGGACCTGTTGGTCCGGCATGTAATTGACGAGGAGGACGCGACCGCCATGATGCAAGCTGCCAGCCACGACTTGGCCATTGCTGCCTACAACCTTTAAATTCCGTGCCTCCCTTTGTCCTGTGTGAGTAAGTGGGAAACGCAGCTCCCAAAATTCAAGGCAAGGCACGGACGCGCAAGTCAGGGGCCTGCCTCAAGGAAGGCAGCTTCTGATGATTCGTTGCGCACTACAAAGGTTCTCTAAGGCTCAGGATGGCAGTGTCAGGACAATTTGGAGATGTTCCGCCCCACGTAAAGCCCAGCTCCAGAGGCGCTCTGGCGTCCGGAGTAAGGCGGAGGCCAGTTTCTGGGTAATATTTGAGGTTGTGGTGGATCGATAGTGTTGACGGCTGTTTTCGGGCGGCCTCTATTTCGGGCATAGCTCCCGCCCCCGATCTTGGAGGAAGAGCCATATCCTGTACTCGGGACCGCCCCCTGCAGCAGCCCGCTCCCGCACTTATTTCTGACTGCGCAGATACAGGGTCCGGCGTTTGGTCATCCAGAACTGTTTCTCGGAAACGCTGTTGCCTTCTGGGGTCTTAAACCTCACCTCCAACTCCAACGCTACCTTCCAACTCAGGTCCACCATGGCGTCCCTAAGTGCTTCCCCATTACCGACCCAGTCATGCCTTTGGAACAGCATGGCTGGAGCCTGCTGTCAGGTCGATACACTACTCTGGCAATTGTCCTGGCAAGAGAGAGCGGTGAATTCAATATACTGAAGCATATCTGACTTCGCACGCCGTCTAACTGGCCGTCTAAACTGTCCCTTTCTAAGAAATCCTGAAACAAATGGTCTGCCTCAAAAGGCCGGGGTATTCCAAGTGTTTACCTAACTTGGGGTTTCCCGCCGACTTTATTTGCTTCGCATTGAATCTAATAACGATTAGGTCCTGTCGGGAATACCCGGACAGGACCTCTAGTCGCGCAGGTTGAAGGTTGTGTTCGCACCTTACCTTGAGATTCTCAAGCCTGACAAGATCCAGAAGGAGATGGTGAAGCTGTAAGAATCCCTGTCCTTCGAGGGATAAACTCCAGACAGCCCTACGCTTACAGTAATTAAAGCAACTACCTTATGGAAGCGTTTGCACACAAGATCTTCAGGGGCAAAGAGGAAAACAAATCCAAAGGCAATCTTGGCCAAGAATTACAGTAGCCGAACCGCAACGGCTGTTATTCTTCCATGCAAATTTCGTTGCATAGGAGCCCATGAAGCCGAAGGGAGAGATCAGGAAACCCAGGCCCGCTACCGCGACCCCTTTTGATGCGGCATCGTGTAAAAACTGTCCTCGCTCCCTCCGCTGTGTTGTCGCGCGGTAAAGGGAAGAGGTCTGCAAATCCGTCTGTGCGCTCAAGAAGGCTTGTTCTAGGCCCGCCGGAAGCTCCAGCAAAGTGGGGCTTTTGCACCCTATTACCAACCCCGTCGGGCCTAGGTGCTCCGGTTTGCCAGTAGGTTCAGCTGGACATAGGCCCAGCTAAGTATTGCGGTCGCCAGAAAACTGTATGGCAGTTCTACTTAGCTGCCACGAGAGGTCAAAACGTACAGCTTGCTCTTGCAAGAGATAAACCTTGATCCGCGACCCACCCCTTGCTCGCAATCTGAACTCTGAAGACCTCACTTATCTGCATAGGGTCGACTGGATGGGCGGTACCAAGGAAAAAGGAAGCACCTCGTTGGTGATGACTCAGTAGCTCAGGAATTCTATCAACGCCAGTAGCAAGCTTGGCGGCGACGAACTCAGTTCTCGGCCATGAGTGGGGATATGTGGTACCTCTTTACGAATGTACTAATCTCGTCCTTCGAATCGGGTACGATTTTCTTGGCAATGCTCTCTAACAACCTGCAACCAGCTGTCATTCCAAACCCAAGTCTTCTGATAGTCTCCCTGTTTTCCCCACTCTTTATTCGGTTCTTTCCCCTTTAGGTCTCTCCAAAGCTTAGTGTGAGCATGCACTGTAAACTCTGTAAAACCTTCGGAATGCATCGCTGCACAAACTTGTGAAGCCGTGTATCGGTTCTCGTCTACCTTTCTGATAAACACACGAGTTTCTTTATCATCTTCAGACTCGGGACCAACAAATCTGATAATCTCTTCTGCACCGGTGGCTCGATTCTTGTGTGTTTGTACAAAGGCGACGCGAAATTGATAGGCCGGATCATTCAGTTCTTGTTCAGAGAGTCCGTGCTCAAAGTCGGAAATGAAACTTTCAATGTGGTTAGGCAGGTCAGACGGTATTTTTAGCAGTGCCCTCTGCTCTGAGCTGAATGTCGCCATCTGCAGGGCTATCGGCAATCGTTGTTCAAGCGCATACCTGGCGCCAAAGAAATCTTTGATCGAAGTATTGAAATTGATGCAACAGGCCTGCAGTTTATGAACTACCCTCTCGTCGATTCTTCTTGTAGACCGATGTTCAATTTCGTTCCGCAAACCGATGAGGAATTTCAAGTTATCGACAACGCCTTTCGCCAATGGGCAGGGCTGATATTTCAAACACCTACTCAAGTCCCAGTAATGTTCTGTGCCATCCTCGAAAATCTTTACACCGCCTTCATTGTCTTTGTAACGATAGTCGATACGTTTCTGAGAGAACCAGTAGAGAAACAGATAGGTCCAAGCGATAATGGCGGTTACGACAAATAGTTCCGTCCTAAATGTCAGATTGGCTCCGTTGTAAATATGGATGCCGGCGATCATCGCTTCGCGTGCTTTGATAAGCAATTCATCTCCCCGTAGATTCAAACCAGTTTCAGGGTTAATGTTTGGCCATTCGGATACGAACCTTCCCAATTCGACATCAGAAGCATTTTCTACTTCACCGTGTTTCTGTTTTTTCACAATCTCATCAATTCGAGCTGGATTGACAGAACGCGTTGGCCTAGAGAAGTAAGCCAAAATTGTTTGTTTGTTTACCTTGCCCTGACTCAACATTGCTTTTATCAAGGCGACTTCCCAATCTTCTAGTCTGTTAGAGCTATTCTTAGGCATAGGTGATTTAGGAGGTTGATCTGCTGGTGCCGGATCGCCATCATACTCCTTTGATGCAACAAGAAGGGCGGGTATCCGAGTCTGGTTTGGGAAGGTTCTTTCGGTCTCCGTTTCCCAGTCCATATGCACTGCTCAGGGAGGAATGCGCCTGAGCAGCAAAGGTCCGGAAGGGACAAACCTCACTTAAATGGGGTTCTGACTGTTTGCTTGGCCTTCCGGAGCCTTTGGTTGAAGTCGGCAGAGCCGATGTGTCTCAATAAAGGTAAAGACTTTGATCAACAGGATGAATCCATGCCTGTTGTAGGCAACCTTATTAAATTACTGAATCCGTTTCGTATCCTAAGATGGTTGGCGGATATGATCTTTCTTACCTTTTCAATATAAGGAAGGCACCTTACTAATGCATCTGTGCCACTTGTGATAATCAGTTGAGGAGGAAGAGTTAGGTGACCCTCTGGCGGTGGATTCCAATTTCAAAATGCAATGAAAGGGTTTCGGTTTGACTTTGCCCTTTTCCATTGTCACAATAAATATGAATTATTCATATTTATTGTGACAATGGAGTTCTCAATGGAATCTGGGTTGTTTTCAAATTCTTGTAGGGCCTCTCGTCTAGTGTTGGCATTGGTTATGGGCATTGTCATGTTGGCAGCCAGTGCCTGCACGGTCTTGACAGTTCCGGCAGCTGAGGATTCTCGGTCGCTAGTGATCTATTCTGGCCGCAACGTGAATCTGGTTGGACCTCTACTCGAACAATTTGCAGAGGAAACCGGCATTGAAGTGCGGGTTCGGTACGGCAACACGGCAGGTATGGCAGCTACCATACTGGAAGAAGGGGACAATTCCCCCGCAGATATCTATTACGGTCAGGATGCAGGTGCCTTGGGAGCCCTGTCTCGGGCGGGACGCTTCCTGGAGCTGCCAGCGGATGTGGTATCCCAGGTGAGCTCGAATTATGTTAGTGACGATCGGGACTGGGTGGGTACAAGCCTGCGGGCGCGTGTATTGGTCTATAACACCGAGGAAATACAGGAAGCAGACCTTCCAGATGATATCTGGGCGTTGACCGAGGAAGAGTGGCGCGGTCTCGTGGGCTGGGCTCCGACCAATGGCAGTTTCCAAGCCTTCGTCACTGCGCTGCGCGTGCTGCAAGGAGAAGATCAGGCCAAAGCTTGGCTAGAAGCCATGTTGGACAACGATGTACAGGTGTTTCCCTCGAATACCCCTATTGTCGCGGCTACGGGGGCTGGGGAAATCTCTGTGGGGTTGGTGAATCACTATTACCTGTTGCGTTTCACGGCAGAAGATCCAGATTTTCCGGCAGCGAACTACCATTTCCGGGCCGCCGGTCCAGGATCCATGGTAAATGTGGCGGGAGTGGGAATCGTGAACAGTTGCGCTAACTGTAAAGATGCCGAGGAATTCGTACGATTCCTATTGTCTGAATCTGCCCAGGTCTATTTCCTGAAGACTACCCATGAATATCCTGTGACCAAAGGGGATTTCGACATCAATTCGGCTGTGGTGCCTTTGGCAGACTTCGAATCACCTGATATTGATCTCAATGATCTGGAGTCTCTTGACTTAACTCTGAAGCTGCTGCGAGAGGTTGGAGCCCTTGAGTGATCTGCGCGGTCGTGCGGTTATGAAGCTGGAAGGGCCGCGGCCCCACTTGCAAGCGGCGGCAGCCAGGGAAACAAGCTCGTAAACGGGATGTGTTTTTTACGGATACTTTTCGTGACGCATTTCCTATCGCAGTTTTTCCTCATCGTTCTGAGGATCCCAATGTCGCCAACCTGTTCACCCCTTCGCAAGGCAAAGTGAATTAACTGGAAGACAAGCTGCTGGCTATAACCTCGCATCATTGCAGCCGTAGCCTCGGGACGCCGTGTTCATGAAGACTGCTGTCGGTCCCAAATTCAGCCTGCTGATCCAAGTTGCGAAGGCCAAATGGGAGCAACTGACTCTTACATGGGCTAGCTTTGGCCACATCCTCTAACTGACTAACTAGAAACCCAACCATCAGACTTCCATGAAGCTTGCAGGCCAGGCGAGTGGAGGAAGCAGCCTGCCTCAAGATTTCCCAAGGATCAGGATAGAGATCGCGCTCTAGAACTTAGAAAGGAGAACACCCCACCAAGCCAAGAGTTGTCAATCCTCTTCTGTCAAAGATTATGAAGTTCCCAGGGCGGGAGTGCCCCTATATTGGCTGTGACTGAAACAAATGGAGTCCATGCTGCCATTAATTGCGCTCTGGATTAGCTCAAGGGCAGTTCGGCGCTCTGCACCCATTTTCTGAAATTCTAATCCCCTTCATTTCTGTTTTACAGTGCGCTTCTGCACCCGGCCTCCCGCTTCAGGCCTGGAGCTTGAAAACAGGACCACCTTCGCACCTGCACTTTTTGGATCAAGGCCAAAGGGTCCAACGATTCGGACAAGGCGAACTACCCTACTTACCCCTGAACAGGCAGATGGCAGACCAGTACCTCTGTATGCCCACCTAATAGGGTTCCGCTTTCGCCAGTTTGCAGCTGTCCTCCAACTCAATTTCTGTAAGAATCTTGCATAAAAGGATATATACTTTACATAGGGACTTTGCGTCCCTCCCGTATGACTATTCTCACCCGTTCCGTTCTATACCGTTACCTGCAAACGCGGGTCGGAACGCAGAGACCCCCTCTGCTTCTGGTGCTGGCTGGCTTAGCTATAAGTTTGGTTCTGCTATGGCCTCTCGTCTATCTAATCATCCGTGCAGGGGAGGTAGACCTTGCAACTCTGCGGAGTCTGCTGACCGGCCGCACGGCCTTCATTCTTTTGCGTAGTTTGTGGCTGGTGATCGCCGTCAACGCCGGGGCTTGGATGTTGGCTCTGCCTCTGGCCTGGATTCTGGTATACGGCGACATCCGGGGCCGGCGCCTCTGGACCGTATTGGTGGCTACGCCGCTGGTCGTACCCAGCTACATCGGGGCCTATGTACTGGTAGCCATGTACGGACCGCGAGGATTGCTACAACAGTGGCTGGAGCCTTGGGGAGTGGAACGCATACCCTCTCTCTACGGCTTTCCCGGGGCTTTTATCGCCTTGGTGCTTTTTACCTATCCCTATCTCTTTTTGAGCATCAGATCCGCCTTGCTGAGGGTGGACCAGTCTTGGATTGATGCTTCCCGTACGCTGGGCTACGGCAAATGGCAAACCTTTCGATTTGTGCTGTTTCCGGCCTTGCGACCAGCTTTGGCCGCTGGATCCGTATTGGTCAGTCTTTATGTGCTAAGTGACTTCGGGGCCGTTTCGCTGTTACGCTACACTACCTTCACGCGGGCTATTTTCGTCTGGTATCAGTCCAGTCTGGATGTACGACCTGCCGCTGTGCTTACGCTGATGCTCGTCAGTCTTACTATTGGATTGCTAGTTTTGGAATTGGGTCTACGGGGCAGGTATCGGATGCGGCGTACCCATGCTGGTAGCGCGCGCACACCGTCAATCGTGCCGCTGGGCAAGCTGAAGTACCCCTCTTACTTGCTTTTGGGCAGTGTGGTCTTCATGGGGCTGGTCAATCCAATTCTGGTATCCCTGCTGTGGCTGTTTCGCGGCCTTGCGGCGGGGGAGATCCTAACACCTGTGATTCAGGCCATCGGAAATAGCCTCTTCGCAGCTTTGCTGGCCGCTGTGGTAGCCGTGATCCTGGCCCTGCCTCTTGGATATCTGGCGGAGCGTTTCTCCTCCATTTATTCCCGCATAACAGCCAGTTCCGCCTACATCGGCTTTGGCATGCCCGGTATCGCTGTCGCTCTCAGTCTCGTCTTTTTCGGTGCCCGTCACGCCCCCTGGGTGTACCAATCAATGACCATGCTGACGCTGGGCTATATGGTGCGTTACGCTGCGTTGGCTGTAGGTCCCATCAGGGCCCAACTGGCCCAGACCAATACGCGCATGGAAGAAGCAGGCCGATTGCTCGGCTTTGGGGTGACGGGAGTTTTTGCACGAGTTACGGCCCCTGCTTTGCGAGGCAGTATACTGACGGGTGCGGCTTTGGTTTACCTTACCACCATGAAGGAATTGCCAGTGACGCTCATTTTGAGTCCTACTGGCTTTTCGACTTTGGCTACGCGGATCTGGTCTGCAACTGAAGAAGCCTTTTTCGCTCGCGCCGCGGCTCCTGCACTTATTCTGCTGGTTTTGTCTGCCCTGGGTATCGCCATGATTTTTTCGGCTGAAGAGCTGTGAGTCCCTCCCCCCGCCCCGTACCCCTCACCGAAAGCTATTTTCTGGAGGTGCAGGATGTCAACAAGTGTTTTGGCGAAACGCTCTGCGTTGAGATCGAGCATATGCATGTCTACGAAGGAGAAGTCTTGGCCTTGTTGGGGCCATCGGGCTGCGGCAAGACTACTACTCTGCGCCTAATTGCCGGACTGGAGACTCCAGATGGAGGGCGCATCTCGCTGGCGGGCCAGGATGTCAGCAACGAACACCTTTTCGTACCTCCGGAGAAACGCAAACTGGGGCTGGTGTTTCAGGACTACGCACTTTTTCCGCATTTGAATGTGGCCCAGAACATTCGCTTTGGGCTGCAGCCGAAATTCAAGGGTGACATCGACGCGCGGGTACAGGAGATGCTGCATCTGACCCGGCTCACCCAGCTGTCGCACCGGTTCCCACATGAACTCTCGGGAGGGGAACAGCAACGCACGGCTTTAGCGCGCTGCCTGGCGCCCTTCCCGCACATGCTTTTGCTGGATGAGCCCTTCAGCAGTCTGGATGCGTCCTTGCGTAAAGAACTTCGAGCCGAAGTGAAGGAAATCTTGCGGGAAACTCAGATCACGACCATTCTGGTCACCCACGATCAGGAAGAGGCTCTCAGTATGAGTGACCGCCTGGCTGTCATGTTGAACGGTTCAGTACAGCAGGTGGGCACGCCCCGTGAACTGTACTGGTCCCCCCACCGCGAGGACATCGCCCATTTCATGGGGGAGGCCAATTTGTTGCCGGGCCAGGCTTCGGGGCACGAAGTGGAATGCGTGTTAGGGCAACTGCCCATCCAACAAAAGATGCACGGGCCCGTCCAGGTGATGCTGCGGCCTGAAACCATACATATCAACTTGGGAGACGAAGGGCGGCCGGGCCGGGTCCTGGATATCGAATTCTACGGCCACGACCAAATTCTGAGGATTGAGCTGGACACGGGCGAAAAATTGCTGGCCCGGCGCGACGCGATACAGCCCTTTCTACCAGGGCAGCAAATTGCTGTGCAACCCGTCGGGGTCTTCCCTGTTTTTCCCGTAGCATAACTGAAGAGTCGCCTCCCCAAGCTACCCCCGGCCTACTCAGGATTAGCCTGCCGCCGGAGCGGTCTCCAAGGATTGGAATTGGCTTGTATACAACTCATGATAAGCCCCGCGTTGCTGTAGCAATTGGTCGTGGGTGCCTCTTTCGATAATCACCCCGTCCTTCAACATCAGGACACTATCCGCATGGCGGATAGTAGAAAGCCGATGAGCCACTACAAAGCAGGTACGGTGCTGCATTAGTTTTTCCAAGGCTGCCTGGATTAACCGCTCGGTGCGGGTATCCACACTGGAGGTGGCCTCGTCCAGGATCAGGATGCGGGGATCAGCCAGCATGGCCCGCGCAATAGAAAGAAGCTGGCGCTGGCCTTGGCTTAATCCGGAGCCTCGCTCCCCCAACATGGTCTGATAACCATCCGGCAAGGACTGTACAAAGTCATGTACTTGGGCCAGATGTGCAGCAGCAATCACTTCCTCATCTGCCGCTTCAGTGCGACTAAAACGAATGTTGTTCATGACACTGTCATTGAACATAAAGGTATCCTGCAGCACGATCCCGATGTGCTGCCGTAGGGAATTCTTGGTCAGATCCCGCACATTGTGGCCATCAATCAAGATGGTGCCTTCTTCGGGGTCGTAGAAGCGGGGGATCAGATTGAGGATGGTGGTTTTGCCTGCTCCCGTCGGACCCACAATCGCTACGGTTTCGCCTGGTCTGGCCGTTAGCGAAACGTGGTTGAGTACCCGTTCTCCCTCTACATAACTGTGACAAACATTCCGCAGTTCCACGTGGCCCCGCATGGTGTGCAGAACTTCAGCGTTGGGGGCTTCCACGATCTCAGGTTCTTCGTCCAGCAGTTCGAAGATGCGCTCTGAGCCTGCAATGGCACTCTGGATGTTGGACCAGACTACGGCAATCTGGCCTACGGGTTGGTTCAGCCGTTGCATCAGATTGATGTAGGTGATGATGATGCCCAACGTCAGCACTTGGCCACTCAAGCCTACCTGTTCTAACAGCAACCAGCCACCGCCCACAGTGACAATGGCCAGACCTACATAGCCCAGGGCCTCTAGCGATGGGGCTAGCGCCGCGGCGAAGCTGACGGCTTTAATATTGGCATCTCGATTGGCGGCGTTGACCTCTTTGAAGGATTCGGACGTGGCCCCTTCCCGCACAAAGGCTTGCAGCTCCCGGACTCCTGCGATGTTCTCCTGCAAATCGGCATTGATGTTACCGATTTCGCGGCGGGCCTTGCGAAATTCGCGGCGGGCCTTATTAGAGAGCCACCTGGCGATGACATACATGAGCGGCGCTACGGCCAGGGACATGAGGCCATAATACAGATTGAGGATTAGCATCTGGGCCACGATCCAGATCACCGAGATGATGGATAACACGACGCTTACCATCATGAAGTTGAGGTTCTGCTGCAGTGTGTCCAAATCGTTGGTAAGTCGGCTCATGACATCGCCGGTATCGTGACTGTTGTAATAGCCCATGGACAGGGAATGCAGACGAGCGAACAGTTCCTTGCGAATGCGCAAAATGACCCGGTTGCCGGCCGCGGCCATCGTGTAGAAACTCAGCGAGCGGGACGCGGAGGCAAGGATGAAGATGCTGGCAGTCCAGATTATGAGGCCGGCCAACCCCCGTACTAGCTGAGCCTGGCTCCAGCCCTGCGTATTGCCCCCGGCAAAACGACAGTTTTGGGCCGCCCCCGCCAGAGTATCCAAGTCAGTGCCTACCGCCGGGGTGACATAACAATCGATGGCTTGGCCAATTAAGGTGGCGGTATAGGCTTGACTGCCGGCCACTCCACAGACCAGGACCAAAGCTACCAGCACAAAGGGCCAATAAGGGGCGAAGTACTTTCCCAGCCGCCACAGCGTGCTGCTCACGGATCGGGCTGAGGAAGTCTCCCGGTCCAACATGAACCGAGAATCCATTAACATGAGCAGTTCCTAACCTGTGGTGCCAAACGGCGGAGCAGTGGCTGCCATGAAGGGGGCGGCCGCCTGTGTCACGTCAGCTGCGTCGTCCACCAATTGGCTGGCGAAAATGTCCGCGTACAGGACGTGGGAAGCAATCAGCTCCTCATGAGTGCCCTGACCCACCAACTGCCCTTTGTCCAGGACCAGAATCTGGGAGGCGTTGCGCACTGTACTGATGCGTTGCGCAATGACAAAGCTGGTGCGGCCCTGCATCAGCTGATCCAGAGCCTGCTGAATGCGCCGCTCTGTCTGCATATCCACACTGCTGGTGGAATCGTCCAGGATTAAGATGCGAGGATCAAGGAGCAGGGCTCTGGCTATGGCCACGCGCTGCTTCTGGCCGCCGCTTAAGGTGGTTCCCCGCTCGGCCACCTCGGTGTCGTAACCGCCTGGCAATTCCGCGATAAATTCATGTGCGGCTGCCGCCCGGGCTGCCGCTTCAATCTCCGTCTGGGTGGCCTCCGGGCGTCCAAAGGCGATGTTTTCGCGCACGGTGCCGCTGAAGAGCACTGTCTCCTGCAGCACAATCCCAATTTGGCTGCGCAATGAATCCAGTGTGACGTCACGGATATCTTGGTCGTCTATGGCAATGCGGCCTTGGGTCACATCATAGAAACGCGGCAACAGATTGATGATCGTGGATTTGCCACTGCCAGTGGCACCTAGAATGGCAACTACATCACCGGGCTGAGCCACAAAAGACACATTCTTGAGAATCGGATCCCCGCCGCCAAAGTACCGGAAGGTCACGTCCTGAAATTCGACTCGCCCTTGGATGGCGGGCAGGTTGTGGGCTCCGGGCCGGTTCTTGACTTCAACATCGGCATTGAGAATTTCGAAAATACGCTGGGCAGAAGCACTCGCCTGCGCCGCCTGGGCAATGATGAATCCAAACTGCCCAATGGGAATGAATATGTAGGTAACGTAAAGAGAAAACTTAGACCACTGTCCCAGTGTAAGTTCACTGGATATGAGCATACGTCCGCCAAAATAGGTGACAGCTACCAGAGAAAGATTGGCCACCAGGAACAGAAAGGGAAACATGAAACTCATGAATCTGGAGACCTTAAGAGCGAAGGTCATGTATTCCTGGGCAGCGCCGTCAAACCGCTTTTGCTCCGTAGCTTCCCGCACATAGGTCTTGACCACTTGGATCCCGGCAAGGTTCTCCTGCAGAATGGAATTGAGCTTGGCCAGCCTGCGCTGTAGGTTCATGAAGAGGCCCTGGGCGCCCATACCGAAGCCCATGAAGACCAAGATTGCTACCGGCAGGATGGGCACCACCACCAGGGCCAGCCGCCAGTTGGTAACAAACAAAATAGTGAGCGTGCTCACCATGAGCACAAGCGCCTGCCCGGAAAGCAGCAGGCCTTGGGAAATGAAGATGCGCACCTTTTCCACGTCATCGGTGGCCCGCACCATCAGTTCGCCAGTGCGTTGGCGGTCGTGGTACGAGAAGCTAAGACGACTGATTTGGGCGAAGAGTTCGTTGCGGAAATCGTAGGCGGCAAACTGGCCCATTTTCTCGGAGACGAAGGCTTGGCTGAATGCAAAAAAACCGCGGGCTAGCGAGAAGAGCAGAATCAGGAGAGAAATCTGTACTAGGAGCTGCAGCGGTGCATCCAGCGTGGCCTGCAGGCTGGAGAGTTCAAACCCCAGTTCAGCTGCTCTGTCGATCTGGGCCGCCGGAGACAATCCGTTCAACTCGCGGGCGGTTAAGGTGCGTGTGACAATGTCCAGGACGCTCTGTATAAATTGCGGCACTGCCAACTGGGCGGACGTGCCGATCAGCATGCTGCCAACTGCAATGAAGAGGAAACGCCGGTATTTGAAGGAATAACCCAGGGCCTTGCGAAGGCTGGCTATATCCATCTTGGGCCGCCCACCCGGTCGTCCTGGGCCAGCCCTTCCGCTGCCTTGAGGTCCACGCCCATTGTGACCGGATTGGCCCGTCTGCTGATTCGACCCGGGTCCCCCACCATTAGGTGGTGGGCCGTTGGGGGGACGCGAATTGGGTTTGTTGGGGCGGGACTCGTTAGTCCCGGAAGAGATAGTCGCCACGAAAAGAAAGCCGGTGTGGTAAAGGGCATTACCAAGAAAGAGTTCGCCCTTCAACGCGCCAGTATAGCACCGCCCTTGGCTGGCCACTTTCAGGCCTCAACTAGAGACCAGGGGCATCTGCCAAGAGCTGCTTGCCGACATGGACAGCGGACTAAAGACCGGTAACGAAAAGGAGTGGCCTCCGCGTCAAGTTCAGACCGTTCGGGGCGCCTTCGGTCTGGACAGTACAAACGGGGTCATTTCTGGCCTTGCATCGCGACATAGATTGTCTACCGCGCGATAATTCGCAAATATTCGGTTAGTTCCCAGGTGTGAATATGAGCGATCTGAACCCAGAATTGCAGCAGGAGTTGAATGCTCTGTATGAGGTTTCCGCTGAAAAGGTGCAGGCATTTCAGGAGAACGGGTACGCGATTGTACCGGGCGTCTTCTCTGCAAATTTGCTGGCCCAGGTGGGGGCGCGCATTCGAAGAATCGTGGAAAATTATCAGGCGAAACAACCAGCTTTGGCGGAACGAAATACTTATGGCAAGGCGTTTCTGCAGACCGGAAGTTTATGGCGACAGGACGATCAGATCAAGGCGTTCTGCCTGGCCCCTCGTCTGGGCGCCATCGCCGCCGCCTTGCTGCAAGTCAGGGGGATACGCATGTATCACGATCAGGCGCTCTTCAAGGAGCCGGGAGGGGGCTTTACCCCATGGCATGCCGACCAGCATTACTGGCCGCTCAGCAACGACAATTCCATCACAGCCTGGATACCGCTGCAGGATGTGCCTCTGGAAATGGGACCCCTGTCCTTCTGTCGCGGTTCTCAGCGAATTCACGCCAATCGCGATCTGGCTATCAGCGATGAGAGTGAAACGCGAATCGGAGAGTCGCTCAAAGACTACCCGATCGATGTCACTCCATTTAAGTTGGGTGATGTCAGTTTCCACCGTGGGTGGACTTTCCATCGGGCAGGTCCAAATAAGACGCAGGAAATGCGGGCTGTGATGACCGTAATCATGATGGAAGATGGTATCCGCGTGGCCAAGCCGCAGCGACAGGCTCAGGAAAACGATTGGAAGGCTTTCATACCTGGTATCGCGATAGGGGAAGTCGCAGCGTCCCCCATGAATCCCGTAATTTACCGGGAAGGCACATAGTTCAGCCACTGTAGTTGATCGGTTTCTTACCTGGATAGCTCTAAGGGCGCTGCCCGGCAGATCCTCAATTCTGGGAGGTCTTGTGGTACGGGCCGCTATATACCTTGGAGAGTGACGAAGGCTTCTTAGGAAACATCCCTGCGAAGGGATATGGTCGGACGTTGCAGCCCGCTGTTACAGGAACACGATGTTAGGGGAGTCAGTTCCACTCTAACTTTGGGACAAAACAGGGATGAAATACCTTTGCAAAGGTATTACCGACAGCGGACAGGATGTTGCGAGCCTTTCAGGTGTCTATGCAATTGGCTAGGCCGGGCAATCGGTTTCAACTTAAGACGTATATCAGACCGGAATCTCCAGGAAGGACCGGTGCCTGGTGTCCCTCAGCTTGGAATCCATTAGCTCATCTATAGTTATGCTCTAAACTGCCGCCCGGTAAGAAATCCGGCTTTCACAATCTGCATTACGGTGGACCTAGGCAGGCTTTCGGAAGTCCGGCTCCCCTCTGCATCAGTATTGGATATAAGAGCAACCTGTCGGGTCGGAAGCAATGCACTACCGACGGTGGAAATTCCGGGCGCCAGTTCTCGCCCACCCTTTACCAAGCTGCCGCGCTTTCAGAGCCTACGATCGTGCCAACAGACTCCCGTATAATTAGGTGTCAAGCCTATCTCGTCTGTTCACCACAGAGCTTCATGCCAAGGGTGCTATTCGATAGTGCCTGTTTCTGGGCATTGGTTCGCCCGGCTCCGCGTAATCTGAAATTATTCATTCCTTCCTAGGGACAGAAGAAAATTTGTCAACTCTGATGAATCCCGCACTCCAACTCTGGTCGGATTTAAAGAAATGTGGGCACCTATATCTGTTTTTGTTGCCTACGTTCGCCTTCATACTCATATTCCGTTATTACCCCGCGGGATCGGCCGTATTCCATGCCTTCACCCGCTGGAACGGAGCTGGCATCGCCACATGGGTCGGAATCGAGAACTTCCAGGACCTGCTCACCGACTTTATATTCATCGCTTCCTTGAAAAACATCGCTATTATCCTAGTGGCAGCGTTGGTCAAGGTTCTCATATTCCCCTTATTGGCGGCAGAATTCATCTTCAACCTGCGCGGTGAACGCGGCCAATATTGGTTCCGCTTCCTGCTGATCCTGCCTATAGTAGTGCCAGGGATCGTGGTCACCTTGGTCTGGCGCTTCATCATGGGTCCCAAGCCCCTGGGCGTTCTGAACGCCCTGCTGGAACTGGTGGGCCAAGACGAATGGCAGCGGGCTTGGCTAGCCGACCCGAAGATTGCCCTGATGTCAGTGATCTTGGTGGGATTTCCCTGGATAGATGCTATAGCCATGCTCATCTATTATGCTGGCCTGCAGAATATCTCCTCGGATGTCATAGATGCCTCCAAGATGGATGGGGCCAGCATCTGGCGTCGGATCCGGAGTGTGGATCTGCCTCTCTTGTTCGGGCAGTTCAAGCTCTTGATCATCATTACCACCATCTTTACCCTACAGAACTTCGGAGGCATGCTGGTGTTGACCAATGGCGGTCCCGGATATTCCACTATGGTGCCGGGACTCTGGATGTTTCAGCGCGCCTTCCAGGCAGATCGATTCGGGTATGCTTCGGCGGTCGGTGTGGTCTTACTGTTGGTCATGTTGTGTCTGACCTGGCTGAATAACAAATTCCTGAAAGAAGCCGACGTCTCCTACTGATTCGGTATAGGTTGCCACACGTTATGACCTCTCTCCCTCAAGTTGAAACCCCGGCCACCTTCGATCTCGCCCGTCGTCTAGAGGCGAAGTCCCGCCGTTGGGGGGATATGCTCGTGCTACTGGTCCTGGTGTTCCTGGTAGTCCTGACCCTCTATCCCTTCGTTTTCATGATCATCACCTCCACCAAGTCCTATTCCCAGTTCCTGCACAGTTATTGGGTGCCGGCCTGGCCCTTGTACATCGGTGAAAACTATCTGGCAGCCTGGAACCAGATCCGCGGCTACCTGATCAATACGATTTATGTGGGCATTCTGACCATCGTGGGGTTTCTGTTCACCACCACTCTGTCTGCCTTTGTCTTTGCCCGCTTTCGTTTTCCGGGCAAAGAGGTACTTTTCGCCATGCTCATGGTGTTGATGATGATCCCGCAGATTCTGCAACTGATTCCAGCCTTCATGTGGGTCCGCAAATTACATCTACTCAACACCTACTGGGTCCTCATTCTCCCCTACATTGCCGGGGGCCAAGCCTACGCTGTCTTCATTCTGCGCACTTTCTTCGCTTCTCTGCCGCAGGGCCTGTTCGATGCCGCCCGCATTGATGGCGCCCGCGATTTCCAGGTTTATTACATGGTGGCCCTACCACTCTCCAAGGGTATCCTGGCCACTTTAGCCATATTGCGAGTGCAGCAGGTCTGGAACGATCTGATCTGGCCCCTGATCACGCTGGCCGACGATTCGAAACGCACGATTACGGTAGGGCTGTACTATTTTCAGGGAGAGACCCAGACCCAATATGGGGCCATGTTTGCCGGGTACCTGATTGCGTCCATTCCCCTGTTCATACTGTTTTTAGTAGGCATGAAGCAGTTCATGGCTGGCGTCACTTCTGGTGCGATCAAGGCATGAGGGTTCTACTCAGATAGGGTTCTAAGCCTTCGATTCATTGTTGATATCTGTCCATTTTCATTCAGGAGTAGATTGAAATGAAACCACAATTGAGCAGACGAAGATTCTTGCAAGGATTATCCGGGGCCGTCGCCTTGGTTGGCCTCTCCGCGTGTGCGCCTGCGGCCGGTCCTGCAGCCACCGGGGAAGAGGCTGCCCGCCAAGAGATCGAAGTTTTTGTAGGGGGAACCTTTCAACCTGAAGTAGCGCGCGGTGAAGGCCTGACCCCCTTATTGGAAGCTCGCCGGTTGGCCGATGAATGGGAGGCTGAACATACGGACGCCCAGATTGTCTATGTGTCCGGTCCTGGCGGAGAAGGGATCGAGCAGTGGGTGAAGGCTCTGCAAGCCGCGGGCACTATGCCGGATATTCTGAATGCCGTGGACAATTGGCTGAACCGGGACATCGGCACCGGCTATTGGGTCCAGATCGACGACTACGTTGACGAGCCCAATAACTACATTCCCGCGGGCGAATTGGGAAGGGACCGCTGGCGCGATGCCTTCATCGCCGGCTTCGATGCCCGCAACCGCATGATCGATGGCAATTACTACGGAGTACCCCAAGCCATCAACGGAGTGCAGATTTTCTGCAACCTGAATATCCTGGAAGCATCAGGCGTGGATTTTGACAGTGAGTTGATAAATCCCCGCTGGACTTTCGATGGCATGCTGGAAATTTCCCAGCGTATTCAGGACGCTGGCCATTCCCCCTGGTCCTTGGCTTGGGTCTCACCCTATTGGAATTGGATTCAGACCACGGCCCTCAGTGGCTTCCTCAAGTCAACTGGACATTGGGGCGTTATGGATACTAACAACGATGACTTTGTGACCTCCATAGAACGTTTCAAGGCGATAGACCGTGGAGACTGGCGCGCTGACTCTGTGGAATTTAGGGCCATGCATCAAATGGCCCAAGATTGGACGGCCTACTGGAGCGAAGGTTTCCTGGGCCTGACCTCGCAGGAGATGTCCGCCCTGTTCGCTCGCGGGGAAGCGGCGTTCTGGTGGAGCACCAGCAACTCCTACCCCGTGATGCAGAATGATCCTTTGCGCGAATTCGAATTCGCCATTGCCCGGTTCCCGCTCTGTTTCGATCGCATGGCCACCATTGGTGAAGGCGGACCCACCCAATATCCGGGCGGGGCCTACAACACTATCGCCATGACGGCGACCGCCAAGGAGAAGGGGACTATTGACTCTTGCGTGGACTTCATGAAATTGTTCACCTCCTGTGAAGGGCAGGGACGTCTTGCTACGGAGCATGGGGGTGTGGTGCCAGCGGTGTTCTGTGCCCAGGGTCGTCCCGAATTGGAACAGTTCAAGCCCGACGTAGGTGAGACGTTCCTGAAAACCATCCACATGACTTCTATGCATTTTGACTACGGTGCCACTTATTGGCGCGTTACCAGTGAATGGCTGGGCGGCACTCTCTCCTATGATGAAGCCATGGCTAAGTTCCAGCCGATCATGGAACAGTTCGCCACAGATGCCATAGAACGCGCAGAAGCCTGAACTCAAGCTTGGGATACACGGTTCTGCTAGTTTTTGGTTGATCCTATTGGGTGTTGGGGCCGAAACCGGCGTTTCAACAATAAGCAGCGTTTGCAGGGGCATTTAGGGTGACCTAGGTTCCCCTGCGCCGCATTTAGAGGACGTATTACCAGGGTCAGGCGGGTGGGCGTTTTTCGAATCGCCGGATTTTACGGATACCTAAGCGTAGGACTAGCCGCCTGCCCTTGGTCCAAACCAAGGCCAAAGTGAAATCGAACTCTGTTCTGGCCACGGTCCCGTAATACAGTCCGAAGTCTGTGCTATTCCCATATCCGTAGCCCGTGGTGCCAAGTGATTGCAGACTATCGCGGTCCGCATGCGAGGACACTGGACCTCCTGCTACAGCAAGACCCGCAACGAAGGATAACCACGTGGTCACCGCGGTGCCGCCCTTTCCTCCATTGAGCCGTATTGTCTCGGCGAAGTTCCTAGCCAGAGGTTCGTACTGTTAAAGTCGTCCGCGTGTATCTCTGCTCCCTGGAACCGCGCGTTTAGGTACGGCCGGTAGAGAGAAGACAGGGTCAGGTTTGCCTGCCGGCCAACATTGGAACACCATTCCCGTAGTGAGTGCCGGGAGCCAGGCCGGCTAGTTATAGTGTTTCCACTCTTCCAAATAACTCAGCGTCCATCCTGGTGGGTTACTGTACAGATGTCTCCCGGCCTCATCAGATGCAGACATGGTCTCTATGCCCGGTTGTTCGACCAAGATATAAGTTCCGGGACGAGCACCATCGTCGGCCGTGACTAGAGACAGGTCGACTCAGGCGGGTGCACAGAGTTTCCGTACACTCAGTCCTTGAAGTTTCGTAGCACTGGATGGTTGCGTACTGCGTACTTGATAGGGTAATGCGGGTCTTGTTAGCCGTTGAGCGAGAATCGCAGGTTGTTAAAAAGCCACTGTATCCAAGTAGCGTCATCGCACCAAGGGACTCCAACGGCTTCTTGCAACTGGTCCCTAAGAGATTCGGGTGTGCATCCCCTCAATAGGTTCCCATAGAGGCGCATTTCGACTAATTTGGGAAAGCTCCCCAATTCGACTGGAATTGGGCCTTTCAAGCGGTTGTACTCTAACCCTAAGAATTCTAGCTTTGTGAGTTGACCTAGTTCGGGCGGAATGGCACCGCTTAGACGATTGCTAGAAAAACCCAGATACTCCAATTTCAAGAGCTGCCCTAACACCGGCGGAATGGGACCCTCCAATCGGTTGCCCCACAAATTGAGTACTTTCAATGATGAGAGCAATGCCAATTCTGGGGGAACGGCACCATGCAGACGATTGCTAGAGAAACCCAGTTTCTCCAAATTCAAGAGCTGCCCAATTTCCGGTGGAATAGGCCCTTCCAATCGGTTGTCCCATAATTTGAGCACATTCAAAGATGAAAGTGAAGCAAATTCTGGGGGAACGGCACCATGCAGACGATTGCTAGAGAAACCCAGTTTCTCCAAATTCAAGAGCTGCCCAATTTCCGGTGGAATAGGCCCTTCCAATCGGTTGTCCCATAATTTGAGCACATTCAAAGATGAAAGTGAAGCAAATTCTGGCGGCACAGGACCTCTCAGATAATTTTGTGCCAAGGCCAGATACTCCAATTTCGCTAATTCTCCCAATTCGGAGGGCATAAAACCAGTCAATCGGTTTTGAGAAAGATCCAGTAGCTCTAGGTTGACGAGTTTCGCCAATTCGGACGGTACGGACCCATTCAACCGGTTGTCCCACAAGGTGAGCGCTTTCAGTGATGAGAGTGAAGCCAATTCCGGGGGCACAGGTCCGCTTAACTGGTTCTGGCCCAGGTTCAGTTGCTCCAGCTTCTCTAGCTGTCCCAGTTCTGGTGGCATAGGCCCTTCCAACTGGTTGTCCTGCAAGTAGAGCGCTTTCAGTGATGAGAGTGAAGCCAATTCCGGGGGCACAGGTCCGCTCAATTGGTTCTGAGTCAGGTTCAGTTGCTCCAGCTTCTCTAGCTGTCCCAGTTCTGGCGGCATGGGCCCTTCCAACTGGTTGTCCTGCAAGTAAAGCGCTTTCAGTGATGAGAGTGAAGCCAATTCCGGGGGCACAAGTCCGCTCAATTGGTTCTGTGCCAGGCCCAAATGCTCCAGCTTCTCTAGCTGTCCCAGTTCTGGCGGCATGGGCCCTTCCAACTGGTTGTCCTGCAAGTAGAGCGCTTTCAGTGATGAAAGTGAAGCCAATTCCGGGGGCACAAGTCCGCTCAATTGGTTCTGTGCCAGGCCCAAATGCTCCAGCTTCTCCAGCTGTCCCAGTTCGGGGGGAATGGCGCCGTCAATTTGGTTTTGAGAGAGCTCTAGCATCTCCAAGTTGGCGAGTTGACCCCATTCAGACGGCACGGACCCTTTCAAAGAGTTGCCCCAAAGAGAGAGGATCTTCAGCATTGTAAGTTTCTCCAACCCGGGCGAAATATCACCACTCAGCTGGTTTTCATGCAGGACCAATTCCACGACCCGTCCGCTGTCATCAGTTGAGACGCCATGCCAAGAGCTCAAAGGCGCATTACTTAGCCAATTAAAGTTTCTCTTTCAAGAAGTACCGTTTGCAGACCGGTACAAAGATACTAAGGCTTTCCGGTCGGGGGATTGGATTACACTGCAAGAAGAAAAGGACAACTGGGCGAAGTCCTGGTACTCAAAAGTGAGGTCATTTTGAAATTCGGGTAGGCATCCGCTCAGCTGATTTCCTGCGAGAGACATGTAAGCCAACTTCGGAAGTAGCCCCAAACCAGTGGGAATGTTGCCATTCAACTGATTGGCTTCGAGAGCTAGAGCATATAGGAACTGGAGTTGCCCAAGTTCGGAAGGGATAGGCCCACTGAGCTGATTAAATGAAAGAAATAGGTAAGTCAACTGTGAAAGCTGCCCAAAACTGGCTGGAATGGCTCCCTTCAATAGATTGTGACTTAGGATTAGGTTGCGCAGCTTGGGGAGTTGAGCCAGCTGCGGTGGAATGACTCCAGACAATTGGTTTTTAGACAGTTCCAGATTGGTCAATTCCGTTAGCAGTCCCAATTCTGCTGGAATGGAGCCCTGCAAGCGGTTGTTTGTGAGATTCAGTTTTTGGACACGTCCACGCTTGTCCATAGATACGCCGTACCACTCGGACAGAGGTTGGTCGCTCAACCAATTGTCCCTGCGTTGCCAATTGGGGCCATCCGTGGTTCGATACAAAGCCTCGAGTACAGAGCGGTCCGTTAATTCCAAAGCCTTGGACTTGGAATCAGCTGAGGGCGCGTCGATTGCACACTGAGGAAGTGACGGCAGCTGAAATCTGTTGGGGTCTCCATACCATTCCCGCGGAACGCACCCGTTCAGCTGATTGAATTTGAAATCTAGGAACACCAGATTGGTCAGCTGTGCCAGTTCTGCCGGTATGGCACCAGTCAATTTGTTGCTAGTGAAGTCCAGCCACCTAAGTTGGGACAGCTGCCCTACTTCCTTCGGAATTGGCCCGCTGAATTGGGCGTTGGACAGGTAAAGTTCCTGCAGCTGCAACAACTGACCCAACTCTTTCGGAATATTCCCACTCAGCGAGCTGTACCCTAGGGACAACTGTTTCAGCTGGCCAAGTTGGCTGAGTTCAACCGGGATGGTGCCACGCAACTGATTCAATCCAAGATTCAAGAGTACCAGTTTGGATAGCTGCCCGAGTTCCGGCGGGATTAGACCGCTTAACTGGTTGGACCAAAGACTCAGATGCCTCAGCTCGGAGAGCCGCCCGAGTTCCGGCGGGATGGACCCCTGCAGGGAATTGTAAGCAAGGTCCAAGTATCTCAATCGAGCAAGCTGGCCCAATTCAGTCGGAATCTCCCCTTGGAACTGGTTCTCCTATAAATCCAGGTATTCCAGGCTAGTGAGCAGTCCAAGGGCGGCAGGCACTGATCCGTCGAGCCGATTGTATCCGAGATACAGAAATCGAAGATGCGAGAGCTGTCCCACTGTGGCCGGCAGCGTTCCCGAGACCTGGTTGCCCCGCAGGTTCAGGTACCTCAGCTGTGAAAGCTGTTCCAGACTTGAGGGAAAGGGACCGCGCAACCTGTTAATGGGCAAGGAAAGATGGGTGACATGACCATATTGATCTGTCGCTACCCCATGCCATTCCTCAAGAGGGCGGTCACTCAACCAATTCTCCTGGTCCACCCAGTTAAGTCCATTCGTATTCTCGTAGAGTGCCTCCAGCACTTCTCGGTCCAGGAAGCCCGTGGTAGACCAGCTCATAGTGGTGGTGTATCGCAGAAAGCCGGAATCGTCCAAGCCCGGGTCATCCAAATAGCGCACTACTCCTGCCCGGTCCACGTGCAGACGAAATCTGAACGGCTCTGAAGGGCTGGGCTGTGGGGTGCCGTCTTCCAATACGGAATAGCCATCAGCCAGCCAACTTACATCTGTCGCGGGTCGGTACGCTGCCGGCAATGTAAATAGCACCGTCGGTACCTTCCTGACATAGTAGTGCACCGGGGAACTCGACGTGCTTATCGTAGTTGTTACCTTTGTGCCTTCCTTATTTATACGGTACTGGCCTTCAAGATGCTCTGTCTGACTGTCGAAGTGCCCAGGGACCTCCTCAACATCAGCAGACTCCTCTGTTTGAGCCCAAAGGGCACCAGAGTACAACAGCAGCCAAAGAGAGGCGAGTGCAATCGAGAGAACAGTTCGCTGAACCGCGAAGCGACCAAAAAGGGATGGGAAGACGGACCATTTTTCCCTCATTGGAAGATAGGGTCCCTTGTAAGTCAACATTGGTACGGTACGCAGACGCGAATTCTCACCGGCGCTCTTCTGTGTAAGGTCAATACCTATCTTAGAGGATCAAAGCAGTCTATGTTTTCATGGTATTTTTGTTCCAAAGGATTAGGGGCAGCGCCAATTCTGGGGCACTTTCTGATTGTTGACATTGGCCCCAATACACCAGATTGCTTTGCAAATTCGCGAGTCGTTATTGTTGCTGGAGATTCGTATTATGAGCAGAAACTCGATATAAAACTCGCTACTCAGAATCAAAGATGAAGGCACCTCTTTAGACCTCCCCTTACCAACCTAAGCCTTGTGCCTACCTTAAGGAAATCGCATACTCCGACAATTCCAAAAGGAATCTGTAAGAACAGTCAACAGGAAAAACTGCAGTTCCCTTTGCCCCTTTCTCTGGCTTGAACTTTAGAATTTCGCCACTGCGGTAATGGCCCCTTATATCGTCAGCGATGTCAAGGCGGCCCCGTTGCTCTCGGACTTCAGCGGCCAAGAGGGACTTGGCGGAGAGAAACGGAATACTTCAGGTTTCCTTTCGATCGAAGTGGTACAGCAATAACAAAGAGTGTGCAGTTACAGACTTCACCTACCAGCGTGGCACCTCAAAGCCGGCAGCGTGGCCAAAGTCAGAGCCAGAGCCTCCCATCGCGTGACATCGATTCTGCCGTCATGTTTAGGGAATCTGGAAACGGCATTCTTATTTTGCGAAGCCCTGACCAAGGCCCCGGGCCCGCGCGCCCTACCAAGGGAAGAACCTGGAGCCGTAAGCAGGGCCAGGCATTCCTTTGAAGCCAACAGGGCTTTCAGTTAGAGGCATCGTCCAGCGGACTGTCTTGGGCTACTGGGAGGGCCGATTGTCGGAACGGGTGGTGGAACGAACTGACAGTAGAATTCCCGATCCCTAAGGGGCTGGATTGGCCTTCCAGCCAAATCGACGGTCCTGAATCCACCTACCCCGGGTCTCTCCGAATGTAAGAAAAGTGCCCAGTGCCGGTCGGTCCATTGCAGGGAATTGCATATTCCCCGCGGCGGCGCTGCCTTGCGACACTCCCGGAACCATGCCTGCCTGAGCAGACCCGTGAATAAACGGGCAGCGTGTTCCTACACCCGCACTATGGGGAAGCACATGGCTTCCGCAAAGGTCTCCAAAGCTTGGCCATGATTACCGATTCCCAAGGCGATGTGGTGGGAGGGGCCCTGCTGACACCAAGCATCCATGAACTCATGCAGAGGCTGTGAGATCTTCACGCGGGCATTGGGATTGCCAATGTGCAGAATAGTGCCCGGTATGATTTCGCCGACCGCGTAGATAAGCTTGAAAGTGTCACCAGCCCCGAACTGCGTCAGATTGAGCAGCGTAACCGGACCCTCCTGCATGTCGAAGTCAATGCCTAAGCCATGGCCGGACTTGCCATGATGCGTATCCAAATGCGTCAGTCGGGGTTTGCCCTGTGCTACGTTGATGTTACTTGGGCCATCGTGCCCCATAAGCAGGGAGTTCTCGTCGAAATCCATGGCAAAGAATTCGACGAACATGCCGCCGCCCCCCAGCAAATCCAGAATCTTCATGGCCATGGCGGTCTTGACATCGCCTTCGGTAACCCCCGGTCGGCCCAGGGCGGCCAGGCGAGAAACTGCCAGACCTGACTGCGCACGCAGTTGGGTTACCAGATCCCTTTCACCCCACCAGTAGTAGCCAAACGCTGCGATATCGTACTTGTGGATTATGGCATCGAAGGCCACTGCCACCTGGGCTGAGAAACGCATGTGCTCCCGGGTTACGGAGCGTTCCACTTCATACATCGTGTGGAACTGAGTGAGCATCTCTTCCACCTGATCCTCTGTCACCTGCTGGAAGGCATTCTCGAACTCCTCGATTTCGGGCCGTACCAGCATGCGGCCGGTGGCGCGCAGGAGACGGGCCTCGTCAATGGGCATATCGCTCATTCCTGGATACACATGCCCAATCAATCCCATGTTCATCTGACGCAGGGCGCGGGCCGCGGCCACGCCCGCACAATCGGACTGAAGTTCATGCTGTAGCCGCTTGTCGTGAAAGGGTCCAGTGCGCACCCGAAACCGACGTCCGGCATTTACCAGGGAACCGGCCAACTCAGGGACACAGCAAACGCCCTCATGGTGCAGGTATTCGGTGGTGTCTGCGGTCCCATAATCGTACGAACTGTCCTCGTGCGCGTTGAGTATGCGGACGGGGACATCTGTAGTCTGCAGTGCCGGTAGCATATCCATACTGGGGGTGTATCCAAATGGAAAGACCAGAACCATATCGACCGCTTCCCGGGCAAACAGGGCGCCAGCTTCTCGGGACTTCTCAGGGGTATCCACCAGCTCGGGGGCTACGAGATCTGCCATGGGTTCCAACAGCGCCAGGAGCTTGTCGTACATTCTTAGGCCCATCTGTTTCAGGCGCGGGTACTGCTCCCAGTAATAGTGATGACCCGTGGGCAACAGTCCTATACGCGCGCGCGTTTGCGGTTTCATGTTCTAGGTCTCTCCAGGCGTGTCCAATGTCAAGTACAAGACTCAATGGGGCTCCCTGCGAATTGCCGCCGGTGAATGTGGGCGCCAACCGCAAGGCCAGATATCTGAATCAGGCCATGTCCGGCAACATTTCCGGGCAAAGCCGTAGTGATTAGGAAGGAAATGGAGGAAGGCTAGCTCCTATGCCGAAACCATCTCGTCAGTAGCCAGGGATCTACAACTAGCTATGTGTTGATAAATCTGGAGGCAAGAGGCAAATCTCATCTTGGATCGGGCTAAGTCCAGCAGTAGGGCAATCTGGTGCGCCCTTTGGTCAATGCGGTAGATGGACCAGGGGTGGAAAATGGGCAAATAATACAGAATGTCTCGCGTCGTGCAATAGTCAATTCCCGGCGCATAGGAATCAAAGACACCGTGCGCATCGTGGGGCATCGCGGTGGGGTAACCCCAAGGCAATACCGGCGGCCAGTGTACACTCCCCGGCTGCCCTGTGAGGATATTGTCGTGCCATGCATGGGAGGGAGTTTCGAGAAGCTCAGGGAATCTATCGCGGGTATACCAGAAAGGCAGGTTGAGAGGAGCGGGCACTGTGCCCCGGGGTCCAGCGCCCACGCTGCGTACATATTTATATCCGGCGTCCCACATGATCTCCAGGATGCGAGGGTGTCCGACAAATCCGTGCGTGAAACCCCCTGGTGCCGTCAGACCCTGTACAGGGCGACCGAAAGAATCCTCAATCAGCTTCTTGGAATCAACTAGTTCGTAACGCAGGGCCGCCGAGTCATCACGTTCGTCCAACGCGATCAGATTAGGGTGCGTGAAGGAATGACTCTGAACTTCGAAAAGGGGATCATCAAGTAACCTGCGCAGTTCCGGACCGGCAAATTCCAGCATTTTGGCAACGAGGAAGAAGGTGGCCGGGACTTCGCGCTCCAGATGCACATTGGCGACCGCCTCTACGCCAGCTAGGAATTCCTGGATGCGGCCTGAAGAGTAGTCAAAGCCGCGGAAACCACTCTCCCACCAAGGATAAACAGCTTCCGTATCATAGGCCGATACATAAAATGACATGATTCAAGGTCACTCTCTAGTCTCTAATTGAACCCGTAACGGAACCACAAACGTTCAACTTCCGTGCGTCAGGGCGGTCCGAGCCATGCCCGATAGTACAGGGAGTCGAAAGCAGGGCCAAAGCCGTAGTCTAGACGATTCCAACCAATTCACTTCCAGTGTAGCCGGATGCAAGTAAGGGCTCTTTGAAAGTCCCTAAGATCAGTTTGAACAGATCCCACACTTTGGCTCCCGTTGGGAAGTAAAGCGAAGGCCTGCATCTGACACAACGGGGGCCTTCTGCCCGGTGAGGTCGTGGGATGGCTACGATAATAGGGCGTAGTGAGGTGACCTGGACAGGAAACACAGTGGACTGGTTCAAGGGCAAGAGGCATCAAAAGTAGCGGGGTTGGCCGATGTCGGATGGGCCAGCTAGAATAAAACAGGTACTATTCAAGTTTATTTGCTCCGTTTGAATCCATCGAGTATCCTGGCGAGCCGCATTTCTTGGCCGCTGGTCAACACTTGGGGAACTGATCCAACCGCGCAAGCCATAAAAGGGGGTGTCCTACGTCTGCCAAACCTAATCTACTGTTCATCATGGATGACCAGCACCGGTTCGACTTTCTGGGAGTTGAGCAGCCTCGTGTGCCTACACCCCATCTGGATGCTCTGGCAGCCGACGGCACGCGCTTTTCCCATTGTTGTGTTAATGCTCCGGTCTGCGCTCCTTCCCGTATTTCGCTGGCCACGGGATTGCATCCGTGGCGGCTGGGCTGTCTGGACAACAACTGCTATCTCCCCCGTCAGATTCCCACCTATTACCAACGACTGCGGGATCAGGGCTATCAGGTAGCTTCTGCAGGAAAACTAGATCTAGCCAAGCCCTCGTCATACAACGGACGCGATGGCAGGCGGGCCTGCAACTTCCAGTGGGGTTTCACAGACCCGCTAGAAATAGAAGGCAAAATGCACGCGGGACGTGCCGCCCGGCCCGCAGGGCCCTATGGCTTCCATCTCGCGGAACAGGGACTGTTTGAACGTTTCCAGATGGACTATGCGCGCCGCAACCAGGCGGGCTGGATCCAAGGTGTGTCCCATGATTCGGTATTGCCGGAAGAGGCGCATTCCGACAGCTGGATCGGACAGCGCGCCCTGTCATGGCTCGAGAATGCACCAAAGGAGGATCCCTGGCATCTCTTCGTGTCCTTTGTAGGACCGCATGATCCCTTCGATCCCCCAACCAACTGGGCTGAACGTTTTCGCGACAGCGCGATGCCGGCGCCAATCGAAAGTGCCCGGGAAGGCAAGCCAGCTTGGGTGCAACGCCGCCAGTTTGAAATGACTGTGGCGGAAATTGAACATACGCGTCGGCAATACGCTGCCAACATTGCCTTGATCGACCACTGGGTGGGCCGTTTGCGAGAAATGCTGTCGGCACGAGGCATGGCCGACAGCACATATATCGTGTTTGCCTCGGACCACGGGGAAATGTTGGGGGACCACCAGCTATTCTCTAAGAGTGTGGCCTATGAAGGAGCCTTGCGCGTGCCCTTGATTCTGGCGGGTCCCAGCATCCCGGCAGGTAGCGAAAGCAGCACTCTAGTAGAGTTGGCAGATGTAAACCCCACTCTTTGCGAACTAGCCGGAGTGCCCTATACCGACAGCGAACTGGAATCTTTGGATGCTCGCTCCGTCATGCCCAGCGTTATGGATACAACCCGTACACATCGCCCAAACACTTTGGCTCAGCTTCGGAACTTCTCGGCCATACGCACCGAAACCCACAAAATGGTTGACAACTATAACGATCGGACGGAACTGTATGATCTTGTGCAGGATCCCGGAGAATGCCACAACATTGCGGAGGACCATCCACAACTGATCTCTGACTTAGGAAATCAGATGCGGTCCCGCAGGCTGGAAGGCACCTGGCATCGCTGGTGAAATCGGAAGGTCACTGGAAGGATGTGGGGCTGTCCCGTTCGGCAAGGCCCGGCCTTAGCACATGAAACAGCTGGCAGTAAAGTGTTCTGCTTGGCCATGGGTCCTCTGTAAAGAAATGGATGTTGCCTCCAAATGACTATGGATACGGTTTCACGCATCGAGACTTTCCCGTTACGCATTCCGCGTGCTGTTCCCTATCTGGGACAGTTGGAAGAAGGAGTGCAGCCCAACGCTCAGGGCTTATTCGTGCGGCCAGGGAATCGTACCTACTACAGCATTCACGACCACACCGTGTTGATCAAAATGACTACGAAGGCCGGGCGCATAGGCTGGGGAGAATGCTTCGGCGTGGTGGCTCCCGAAATCGTGTCTACGATAGTGGAGGCACTGGGTGAACCCATGATTGTAGGCCGCAGCCCACATCAGGTGACCGCTATTTTCGATGACCTGTACGACAGCTTGAGGGTCCGTGGTTACTTCGGGGGCTTCTGGATGGATGCGATTGCCGGTCTGGACATGGCTTTATGGGATTTGCGCGGCAAGATGCTGGATCTGCCAGTATCCCTCCTGCTGGGTGGACAGCGAACCCTCAAGTTGTCGGCATATGTCTCTGGGTTACCGGAGCCCACACTCTCAGCCCGTACAGACTTGGCCCAAGCTTGGATGAAGCGAGGGTTCAAGGCGGTCAAGTTCGCCGCGGCGGTGGGACAAGAAGGCGAACTGGCTGAAATTCAAGCCCTGCGTGCCGCTTTGGGACCTGAGCCAGACATACTGGCGGACTTTCACTGGCGATATACAAGCCAGGAAGCTGTGGCGCTCATTTCCGCCATGGAGCCATTTGGTCTAGCCGTGGCGGAGGCCCCGGTTTCTCCAGAGGACATCGAAGGCTTGCAGCATGTGGCCCGCAGTGTAAAGACGCCAGTCGCGATAGGAGAAGAACTGCGGACTGTGCATGAGTACTTGCCACGTTTCAAAGCCCAATGCATGTCGATCATTCAGCCGGAAATGTTGCACACGGGCATCACTAGTTTCTATCGGATATGTTTGTTGGCCGACGCGTTTCACTGTCAGGTCATGCCCCACGCCACAGTGGGTATAGGCATTGGCCAGGCTGCCAGTCTGCACGTCTCCGCGGCAATTCGCAACTTCGCCATGCACGAGTACCAACACTCGATCTTCGACAGAAATATACGTTTAGTGCAAACCCAGATGACCTGCGAGAAGGGGTATTTCCATTTGCCGCAAGGGCCGGGACTGGGAGTGGAACCCCGTGACGAAGCATTCGACTATATTGCCACCAGAGCGTGAATCAACTGGCAGGCGTACTGCTTCTGTTCCGTTCCAGATTCTTTGAAGGTTGGAAGCAAGGGAGTTCGGGTCCAGTAGTAGGACGCAAAGGGCATCGAATTGAAGCGGCTCGAATCTCTTACCTGAATCTTAAGAAGGCAGTGACCCGATGTGAACTTTCAGTGTTGGAAATGGGGCTCAGACCCCCTGCTTGGCAAGTGCAATCCTGCTTGTGGCTCCTTTGAAACACAGGACCCGAAGGGTGATGCCCGCCAAGCCAGGAGGTGATACTCTCGGGCCATTTGGAGAGGGGCCCGCAATTTGACATGAAAGTTTCCCCCTGTATTTCGAACACGAAAAAATTTACTGCCACTGTATGCAGTGGCGACAGGGCTATTGCGAAATCACTTCAAGTCGGGACCTGGACGGCGGTTCCAAGCTATGGGTTTGGCCCGGCCTGCATAAGTCGGTACCAGCTCCTTGATTTTGGCTTGCGCAGACGCGGGCCAGTCCTTCGTACCATTCATGGATCGGGCCATATAGGCCTTGAGCGAATCCGTATATCTCTCAAAAGGGTGGAACCAGAGAGTGACGACGGTGCGCCACTCATCTGAATCGTTGGCGTAGGCACCGTGCAACAGACGCGAGTCTCCTATCACCAGATCGCCGGCCTGAACTGGGACAGCCTCATCTTTAGGGAGAGGCAGGAACGCCGGATGGGATGGGTCCGTTGCCTTGCTTATTTCTTCCGCATGGGCTTCAGGTATTGCATCATGCATAGGATGTCTTTGGCGGTGAGAGCCGCTGAGAACTCTCAAGCATCCGTTGGCGGGAGCGGTATCCACCAAGTAATACATGAGAAAAATCTGCAATGTGGGTTCGGCGTAACTGATCGGATCATCCCAACCTCCCCAATCCTGGTGCCAAAAGAGCGGGGGTGATTGCGGCGGCTTGCTTATGACATAGCCCGATGTGAATCTGGGGTCCGCGATTCCCAAGTCTGCAAGTGCGGCGAGGGCAGGCTTCCAACTTACAAGGTCCGCGAAAAAAGGATCGTCAAAGACACTGATCATGCTGCCTGTGGATCTGCGGGAGTCAAAGTGTGCCTGGGTTTGGGCCGCAATCAGTTCCGCAGTCGTTTCCCTGGTCTGCCGCAGCATGTCAGCAGATAGGATGCTGGGAACAGAGACATACCCCCTTTCTTCCAGAAGGTGTCTGTTGTGGTCTGGTGATTCCACTGCCATGCTTTTTTACTCCATGTCCTTTGCGCTATCGCGATTATCAAAGGAATTGGTACGTTCGGGGAACACAAAAAAGAAAAGGGCTAATCAGAGCCCTGGGTACTGCTAATTCAAAGCATCGTTTCCAAGTATCTGCTAAGGGCATTATTAGGCATACTTGCCCTTCCCTTGGCAACAATCCTAGGAAATGTCTCTTTAAGTTTCAGCCTGCCGCTTGACATGAAGTGTCGTGGACTGGTACCTGGGACCACTAAGACCTAGTTTCCTTAATTAGCTACTGCCCGCGCCGCTGTCACGTATTTGCGAGTAAGAGTTCTAGCATGAGCTTGCATTCCAAACGTTTTGTGCCAGTAGGCCAACGGAGCATTCCCTTCACGGCTGGGTCAGAGCACTAAAGAATTCGGCTAGATCGTTTTCTATTTAGTCTGTGATCTGACCACCCGTAGCGGCACAGAACCCCGCTCAGTATGCTCTTACGCACCAAATCGATCAGATGGGTCGAAATAAGGTACGGGAAGATCTCCTCGGAAGAGTTTGAAGGCAGTCGGCACACGAAGTGTATGTCCTGGGGAAAGGTCCGGCAGGGCATCTTCGGAGAAAAAACCTACTTCCGTCGTTTCCGGGCCTGCAACAGGTATCTGTTTGGCGCAGAGTTCGACTAACCAAACACTGGCGTAGCTCTGTTGCTTGGCGAGGCTCCTCCACAGGCGAGAGTCAAACACGCCAAGCAATTTCGTGGCGGTGCCCTGCACTCCTGCCTCTTCAAAAAGCTCTCGTTCCACCGATTCAGCCCATGTTTCGCCGACCTCGGTCGCACCGCCCGGCATAGCCCAGAGCCCGTTGTCCTCGCGCTTGATAAGGAGGATGCGGCCCTCACGAAACACCGCAGCGTCGGCACCGACGAAGGGGGTTGCATGTATAAAGGGTTCTCTGTACTCCTCCAACACTTCGCTCGTAGGCCTTTTTTCAATCGCGGCAACGAGCCGGGCGCTCAACGACCGTACACGGCGATATCGATCGCTGTCGTAGTCATTCTGGGCAAAATGCAACCCCAGATCCGCTATGCTGCGCAACTCATCCGCAATGAGGTACATCTCGCCTATTGCATCCATGACATTCCTCTGTTACATACGGTCACAAGCTTCACCGATATTCCTCTTCGGAATTGAGAGATTAGGCTTTGTCTACTAATTCGGTAAGGAAATATCTCTTCGCACCCGCTTGCCGTGGCTGACCAACATACATGTTGGCATCTGTCAGCAGACAACAACACAGTCCCTCATTTGCATGAGTTCTTTAGCTATCTGGAGGTGGCGGGACTCCACGTTGCCGCAGCCTAAACGCTGGACTTCAAAGCTCGCGGTCGTTTGGTTGCAGGATCAAACTGTTGTGGGCGGACTCTTTGCATTTGGAAGGTTGCAAGTTCAAACGCTTCATCTGTCCATTCAACCAAAGGGGAAGCTGATCACAATAGTTGGAGCTGCCCGCGTGGCCCGATTGGCCAGCCGCGTCAACAGCGTACAAGACAGGTTCTTGCGAATCCAGTTCCGCCACAATCCGGTAATTGGCACCCATGGCTGACATATAGTTGGGATCCACTCCGGTATTGCACACAGTTATGCCGGAGCCTCCTACGGACTGACCCCCTCTGTCCAGGAGAGGGCCTAGGGCTGGTAAATACCCCAAGGGATGATCCAGGCGGATTTTGTGCACCCGGCCCCAGCGCCACTGTGCTTGGTCCGGGCCCAGTTCAGAGCTGAGCTGATGCCACGCCTGCAACACGGTGTCAATGACGAGGCCGCGCCGCCTGTCATATCCTTCAAACCAACCCGTGGTGTCTTCCCTTAGAAGCAACACGGCCAGTCCTGCAATTCCTCCCGCCAGATAGGATGCATTTTGAGCTGAGAATCGTTCTGCCGCTACGGCCTTCTGCCAGAGAGTGAAGAAGGTCTCGAACAGAGTACCGCCTATGGAGTCTGGTTCCATGCGTCCATTCCAGTCCTTCCATATATCCAGGGCCGCGCGTATCTGCAAGTCCGAAACATCGGCCAGCAGGCTTTGCAACGCCGGCAAACATTCCCCGGCCCGTAATGACAGGGTATCCATCTGCCAACGCATACAGTCATCCGTTGATACCCTTCCTTCCTCTTCAAGCAACTGGCGGATGCGCTGGGCACGATATCCGCTGGCCCAAGTTCCCGAAAGGGGATAGGGGAAGTCGTTGCCAGCAGTTCGATTGTTGGCTGTGCGGATCCAGCCTTCCTCTGGATCGGACATCGCCGGCAGACCTTCAAACGGAATAACCTCCTGCCACGCATCATTTGGATCCCAGCCTCGTCGAAAGCCTCGGTTCCAGGTGGCCCGCAAAGGAATATGACCTGCACATTGGTAGCCAATATGTCCATGGATATCGGCAAATACCATGCTCAGAGTAGGCACCTTCCAGTCTTTGAGGGCAACACGGAATTCCTGGCAGTCTTGGGCCCGGTTAGTTTGCATCATGCAGCCTATCTCGGAAAGCTCGGTGGGCCCATTCTGGGCACCCATCCATTTCAAGGAAACAGGTCCGAAGTCCCGGACAGAATCATGCAACAAGTGGTTTACTATGGGCCCGTTAGATGAGAACTCAACCCTTAGTTCCACGGGCTCCTGTTCACGAACTTCGATATTCTCCACAAGCTCCTTCCCTGGCACCCACTGTTTCCCCGTCAGGAAGCAGCCGGGGTGTTGGGGGTCAGTCTTCTCCAGGTACAGGTCACGCTGGGAGCAAATGTTGTTGGTAATACCCCAGGCTACATCCATATTTCGGCCAAAGAGGATGCCCGGCACTCCAATGTAACCAGCTCCAGCCACATTGAGTCCGGAAGCTCCGTGCAAATGGGCTTCATACCAGCAGGAAACTGCATTGAAGGCTATATGGGGGTCGCTGGCCAGGAGGGTATGTCCACGGGCTGTACGCGTACCCGCCACTGCCCAGTTGTTACTGCCGATGCCCTCCGCGGGGTCTCCCACTGCCTGACCAGTCCGCCCAGCCTGCGTTTTAGAATTCATTCCCAGGGGAAGAATGCTTTCGGCGTCTACTTCCCCTTCCAGATAGGCTTGGAATAGGCCATCATTGCCCAATTCCCGTCTGGCCAGTTCAGGCATCACAATTACGTCCAGACGAACCGTGAGATAGTATTGGAATTCGGTCCAGATCGATAAGGCGTCGACTGGATCCCAGGGCTCAGGACTGTAATCGAGCAACGCGAATTCTATGGGCAGGTTGTTTCGGCTTTCAGTTTGTAACTGATTTATGCCGGCAACGAAGGCGGACAGACACTGGCCCACGCCAACGTCCAGGATCGCCAATTTGGCTTGCGCGATGCGTTCAAATCCAATCGTGCGGGCAACAATATCTCTATCCAAAGCCCTGATGGCTCCTCCGGTGGCCATGGGACATGCGTCTGCGCCCAGAATCTCGGCCAGTCTGCCTTGGGCCTGTCTTCGGTAATAGTCAAGTTGCCAAAGTCGATCTTGGGCCATGGCATATCCATAAGAGAAGTACAGATCCTCTTTATGGTCTGCAAAAATGTGGGGGACTCCGTTACTGTCGCGGTGGATTTCCACCGCATCCCTCACGGGAACAGGGGTTACTCCCTCTAGGTGAGGCAATCGCCGGGCCAATTGGGCCTGCCACCAGGATTGAAATCCCTGCGCTTCCAGATTGCCGGATAAGCATGCCTCTTCTACAGAGGCTCCTCGACCCAATCTGTAGAGTAGAGCCGTGTCGTCCACCGCTCCTGTCTGGGTGCGGCTCGGAGCATCTGACCTCTTGTCCATTTTGTTATTTCCTATTGTTTCGGGATTTATACAAGAGTCTGGATCGGACCTTATCCGGAGTCCAGGCGGGAGAGAGTCGACGTAGCCCTTCCCCTAGACGCGCAGTGAGAACAAGCACAACTCGGCGCCCTTAAGGGAACCGGGCTCAACGACATTTACGGCTAGCAAAGATTGAAAAAAAAGAGGGTTGAGTCGAACCTGATTCTGCCCCGGTTCCGTCAGAATCAGAAACGCGTTTGTCTCTCCGTATCAACCGCCCTCCTCCAATCTAAGTGAAGGAACGCAGATTGTAATGCCGCCCAAATCAGTTTGTGTACCGGCCGGGCCAAGTGATGATTTAGAAGACGCTAAGCCGGTTAAGGCCCTGTCAACGTCCAACCAACCACCCTGGCCCAACAGGCAACAGACACAAAGTGGGCCGGTGCAGCGGCCCTAGAGAGTAGGCCTTTTTATATCGCTGCGTCGTCTGTTTCGCCGGTCCGGATGCGGATGGCTGCTTCTACAGCTAGGACGAATATCTTGCCGTCCCCTACCTTGCCGGTGGCGGCCGCGGAGCGAATAACTTCGCATGCACGCTCAGCCTGGTTAGCCACCACGAAAACTTCGAGTTTGAGGCGCTGCAGCATATCAGTATCTACTCCAGTGGATCCCCGGCCTCTGAATACGCGTGTTCGCTGCTGGCCACGTCCCGTCACTTGCGATACGGTCAATCCCCGGATGCCTGCGTCGTACAGCGCGACCTTTACTTCTTCCAGCTTTTCAGGACGAATTATGGCTTCAATTTTCTTCATAAATTCCCGCGCCTACAAGAGTAATGTATTCGAACTAACCCAATGCTGCTGAAAAGGCCATTACATTCTAGCTGGTATAGCCCTGCTCGCCATGTTCCGAAATGTCAAGGCCTATAGATTCATCCTCGGAGGTGGAACGTACCCCCATGACCAAGTCGATGACTTTGAAGATTATCCAGGTCATGCCGAAAGCGTAGATCCAAGTGACTACAGTAGCGATGACTTGGGACACAAATTGGCCGGGATTTCCGTTTATCAGACCGCCACTGGCCAAAGTGGTGGAGGCGAAAAGGCCTACAGCCAGCGCGCCCCAAGTACCGGACATACCGTGGATCGCCCAAACATCCAGCGAATCGTCCACTTTGTAGCGAATCCGGAGTTCGGCGGCGAAGAAGGACACTATGGCGGCTACGATCCCGATGATCAAAGCTGGCATCACTTCGACGTAGCCGGCACCAGGAGTTATGGCTACGAGTCCGGCTACAGCGCCGGAGGCGGCTCCCAGAACGCTGGGTTTCTTGACTACGATCCAGCTGAGGATCATCCAAACCAGGGCGCCGGCAGCAGCGGCCGTGTTGGTGGTCACAAGTGCATTCACCGCAACCCCATCCGCGGCTAAGGCAGAGCCTCCATTGAAGCCAAACCAGCCGAACCAGAGCAGGCCAGTGCCCAACAGCACAAACATTAAACTATGTGGTTCCATGGGGACGCGACCGTAACCTGCGCGTCGACCAATGATCAGGGCCGCGGCCAAGGCGCCAACTCCGGACGACATGTGAACTACATTACCGCCGGCAAAGTCGAGCGGAGCTGGATTCAGTGTAGTGTGCAGCCAGCCTCCGCCCCAGACCCAGTGGGCAATCGGCGAATAGACTAAAGTGGACCAGAAGATGACAAATACGATGAAGGATTTGAATTTGATTCGTTCAGCAAAAGCCCCGGCCAGCAGCGCCGGCGTAATCGCGGCGAACATGCCTTGGAACATCATGAACAGCAGATCGGGAATGCCCGAGCCCTCTTGGGGCTCCAGACCCACGCCGCGCAAGCCGAAGTGTCGCAAGTCCCCGATGATGCCGCCCAGACTGGTAGAGCTGAAGGCCAGCGAATAGCCCCATAGGACCCAAACCACACCCACAACTGCCATGCAAATGAAACATTGCATGACGGTGGCCATGACATTTTTGGCACGGACTAGACCCCCGTAAAAGAGCCCTAGCCCTGGGATCATCAGCATGACCAGTGCCGTAGAGACCATAATCCAGGCCGTATTCGCACCGTTCATGGTTGTTACCCTCTCTTTCCTCTTGTTTGGCTCGCTACGATGACAATCTCATCCTATATGTTTATTGTTAACCAATGAAGCCTGCTTTCCTTAGCCATAAAGCACAAATAAATGAGGCCCAGTATGGGCACTGTTAACAAACTACAATATGCAAGACGTAGAATGGAAAGTCGGCGAAGCTCGGTTGCCACCCCTACACAAGGAATTAGCCGGCGGTCTTAACCTTAGTTGCAAGAAGGCTGTATTTACCGCAGCAAAGAGTCATTCCGGTTCGAATCCAGAACCGACTTGGGGCAGGCAGTTCTGGTCGAACCAGCTATATAGCACTTTGTGGGAAATCATGGCCTCATAGGAAGGCCTTGCGCTCTGCAAACCCAATATTTTGGCCAAGTCCCTAAACGCAGGCAGCGGTGGAAATGCTGGACTAGGATTTCAGACAACAGGTCCTTGCGAAGTTTTCTTCAAAAGGAACAAGCCCACAACCGAAGTGCTCTGGTCAGAAAGACTTCGGCAGGCATGCCAAAGAGCATGAACGCTTGGGGGCAGTAAGGGGGAATATAGTGCCGCCTGGATGCCTCCCGCCCAGTTTCAAGATGCCGCGGCAAATGCTCCTTGAGTAAACCTATATTGATCTTCTATCTCAGCCAGAAGCTGGCTCCGATCAAGTCGAAAGGACTGACTTGCGCCGTATCGTATATCGCCGGCATAAGGTGTAAGTGCAGCCAGGCCACTGAACCTCTCTACTTCAGGATAGAAAGGTAAGTTCTCCCTATAAGAGTAGGGAGATGTTGTGAATCAGAGGATACTGCTGCCCTGCGATGGCCAGAAGGGCTTTGAGCGAAAGTTCGGCAGCCTGCTGGGCATGTTGGCCAAATAGTTTGTCGGAAAATTCTTGTTCGATCCCCATATTTCTGAGCCCCCGTATATCCTGGATGGCTGAATCCAACAAGAGGCGGGCACATTTAAGGTCGCTCATAAATTACGGTCCCTTCCCTCAATGCCCGTGCCAGTACATGGTTTATGGAGTCCTGCCAATACGCTACATCCTCCAGGCTGTAAAGTAAGACGTCAACATGAACTGGGAAGTTGGTCATGGCATGCCAAAGGCGTGCTATTTCCTCGTGCTTTTCCTGTTCGCTACAGAAAGATTCCTCCAGCACGAGCAGGTCGTAGTCAGAATCGGGTCTTGCCTCGCCCCGGGACCGGGACCCAAAAAGAATGATCCGCAGGGGATCCACTTCATCAACAATGGTGGACACGAACTGTGCTATTAGCCTAGATTGGGTTAATTTCGCAGCGTCCTGCGCCATTGAGAGATGCTCCTGTCCCGAATTATGCCATCACCCCTAGGGGGTTGAATTTGGACAGAATAGAACACTGTACCCGCAGCGGTCCGCAACTGGCTGTGATGCCCTGATACCATTCCTCAGGTCCCCAACCCCCGGAATACTCCCGAGAACCCCTTCGGGCCTCCTGCGCAATCGACTTCGCGCTCTGCGTCGAGGTTGCTTGGGAACGTCAGTCCTAACCAGCCACCACGTTGAAGGGGACTCGGCCTGCTACCTCCCGCATTTTGGAAGGAGATATTTCCTGACTTACAATCTACCCGTATTCTTGCCAATGGCGAGGGTGTGCTGCGGCCCGGACGTCCAGCACATAATTGGGGAAGCCAGTGAAAGTCTGGCGCTGTCCCGCAACGGTAAGGCACTAGCTGCCAAGCCCGACTACCTGCCTGCGCTGATGGCTCGGTCCGACCTATGCGGTTGGTGCCTTCGTGGAACGAGGCCGACGAGTCAGAAGATCTCTGGTGCCTGCCTTGTGCAGGTTTTCGTTTCCCTGGACACTGCTGCTGCCGGATTGTCAGCACCTGTTCGAGGAGACAGAGATGAATTTCCCATCTGTACGTATAGCTGTAGTGTCCTGCTGGCTGGCCTTGGCCATTCTGCTAGCTGGATGCGCTCTTGAAGTGCCACCACCCATGCCTGCAGCAGTAGGCGAAGATTGCGTTCAATCCTACGATGCAAACAAGGATTATTTTCCCTCCAAGACCAACGTAGAGTTCGCGGAGGGCTTTACTCTTTCTTATTACAGCAACTACAAAGTGTTGGAGGTTCTGTCCCCGTGGCCAGGTGTGGAAGCTTCGGAAACTTACTTGCTAGTCCAGTGTGGAACACCGCGACCTTCCGGCTTCGAAGACGCCTACACTATTGAAGTGCCAGTGAAGTCGATAATTGCGTTGTCAAGCACTTATCTGCCCCATTTGGAATTATTGGATGAGGTGGAAGTATTGGTGGGACTGGAAAACGATGCCTGGGTCTATTCTGAGGTCATCCGCGAAATGGTCCAGGAAGGTGAAGTTCTGGCTGTCGGCGGCGGTTCTGCCGTGGATATAGAGACCACCTTATTCTTAAATCCGGACCTGATCATTGCTTTTAGCTCGGGTTTCCCCGACGTTGACGCCCATCCTGTACTGCGGTCTGCCGATCAGAATGTGTTCCTGAATACAGAATTCAGGGAACCCACCCCTCTAGGTCGGGCTGAGTGGTTCAAAACCACGGCGGCATTTCTTAATCGCGAAGCCGACGCAGAAACCTACTTCAAGGAGGTGGCGGAAACTTACCAGACTCTGGTGACCTTAGCCCAAGACCAGACTGAAAGGCCCACAGTTCTTGTGAATACGCCATGGGAAGGGGTGTGGTACATGGCGGGAGGCAACAGTTATGTGGCTAACTATATCGCCGACGCAGGGGCAGATTACCTTTGGGCCGAAGTTCAGTCCCAAGGATCCCTGTTCCTGGACTTTGAGGAAGTCTTTGCACGGGCGCAGAATGCGGATTACTGGCTCCAAGTGGGCATGCATCCAGACCGGGCTTCCCTGACCAGCGTGGATCCTCGCTTTGCCGAGTTCAAAGCCTATGAAACGGGGCGTCTCTACAACCCCGATCTGCGTGTTTCGGCAACGGGGGCCAGTGACATGTTTGAAGGAGCCGTAGTGAGACCGCACCTGGTGTTGGCCGACCTGATTGCCCTCTTTTACCCGCAGCTCTTACCAGATCATGAGTTCGTGTACTATCGGCAGCTGAGCGAATGAACAGATCGTACCGCGCGGGCGTGGCCACGCCCGCGCGCGGCCTCTTGGTCTTGGCCGGAATTTCCGTAGTAGCCTTTGCCGCTAGCGTCTTCATCGGTTCCATTCGGATTCCGCTGGCGGAAATAGGGCGAATTCTGATTGGACATGAATCGACCCTGGAAGTATGGCGGGACGTGATCATGCTGATCCGGGTGCCCAAGGCTCTAACTGCCGTCTTGGCCGGTGCGGCTCTGGCAGTTGCAGGGCTGCAGATGCAGACTCTGTTCTTAAACCCGCTGGCCGGTCCCTTTGTCTTGGGCATCAATGCCGGAGCCAGTCTGGGTGTGGCCGTGGTGGTTCTGATAGCGGGCCCGGCCATCTTGTGGATGAGCGGTTCCTTGGTCTTCCTCAATCAATTGGGAACGGTCGGTGCAGCTGTGTTGGGGGCAGCAGTTGTACTGGTGCTGGTGTTGTTACTCGCCCGGCGTACCAGTGTGGTATCCCTGATCGTATTGGGTCTGATGGTCGGTTACGCTGTAGGAGCCATCGTCAGTTTGCTCATGTACTACAGCCTACCGGAGAACATCCAGGCATTCATTTCCTGGTCCTTCGGCTCCTTCGGCGGCGTTACCTGGCGGGATCTAAAAGTGTATGTGCCCGTTGTGTTAGGTGGTTTGGGCTTCGCCTTTCTCTCTGTCAGGCCCTTGAATGCCATGCTTTTGGGCGAGGATTATGCTTATTCCATGGGCATTAACGTGATGCAAGCCCGCTGGCTGATTCTGATCGGGGCCTCCGTGTTGGCTGGCACTGTCACAGCCTATGCAGGTCCTATTTCCTTTATCGGGGTAGCTACACCGCACTTGTGCCGTACCTGGCTACACACTTCCAATCACCAGTGGTTGGTCCCGGCCTGTATCCTGCTGGGTGGGACTGTAGCTTTGGTGGCGGATCTGATCGCACAAGTGCCCGGATTCCAGGTGGCATTGCCGCTCAATGCCGTGACAGCTTTGCTGGGAGCTCCGGTAGTGATTTGGGCGCTGCTACGGCGTCAAAACACTTTGACTCCATTTACTTCCTGAAGGTGCCGCACCGTGGCAGCTGTAGTCTCTTTGTCACATCTATATATTGGTTTCGCAGCTCACGCCGAGCCATTGCTGCGGGATTTCTCTGCAGAGCTGCAGCCCAAGGAACTGGTTTGTCTGATGGGCCCCAACGGAGCGGGGAAAACTACGCTGCTGCGCACTTTGCTAGGTCTGCATCCGCCCTTGCAGGGCAATGTTCAAATCGAAGGCCAGGAACTGGCTTCTTTGAGTCGGCGTTTCCTGGCCCAGCACATCAGCGTGGTTCTGCCGGGCCGAATTACGGCCGGAAACTTGACTGCAGAGGAACTGGTAGCTTTGGGCCGCTTGCCCTACACCAGCTGGAACGGCCGTTATTCTGCGCAGGATTTGGAATTAACCTTAGAAGCTCTAGACCGGGTTGAAGCATTGGAATTTCGGCACCGACGGGTGGCTGAATTGAGTGATGGGGAACGGCAGCGAGTGCTGATTGCCAGAGCCTTGGCCCAGGACACGGCTCTACTGCTTATGGACGAGCCGACTGCGTTTCTCGATATTACCCACCGTATCCAGATCACGCAGCTGTTACAGCAATTGGCACATGATGGCAAAGCCATCCTAATGACTACCCACGATCTGGATCTGTGCCTGCACTATGGTGACCGGCTGTGGCTCTGGGACCCAGGCACCCAACAAATGCATGTGGGCATCCCAGAGGAACTGATGCTCTCTGGGGTGTTGCCTAAGGTTTTCGAAGCAACGGATATTCACCTTGATCCCTTCACAGGTATCCTGAAACGGCCTTCCCCCCCTGGGCCTTTCATTTATGTGACGGGCAGCCCTGTCGCTGTGGCCTGGACCGTACGGGCCTTGAACCGCAAGGGATTTCCAGTCACTTCCAAGCCCGATGCAGCCCTTATGAGTGTATGCTACCGGGATAATTCACAGAGCTGGCGCTTCACCGATGCTTATGGAAAGGAGTATGCTTGCTCTGAATTGTCGGGTGTGCTTGATCTGCTGCCGGACGCGGTCGGATCTCCTCCCTCAGTCAGCGGCTAGATCTGACCGTTCTCTCTGCATGTAGAGCTGGCAGCCAGCCGAAAAGAAAAAGAATTTCAGGCGCTACACAAGTAGCATGGTGCAAGGCTCTTAGGTAACAGTTGTGATGGTCTGAGCTCCTCTACGCCAGGAACTGGATTCGTTGGCGACCCAACCAGCAACTGGTCTCCTGTGTGGTCTGGGAAAGACTCCGCGAGCAGTCCGCCGGCTGGCAGCCATTAAGTAAGGCCATCCGGCGCCCCAGAATGCCGTGGGAACGGCGGCAGACCCAGCCTCCTGGCAAGTCAGGCCCTTCGAATTCCGCGAAGCAAGTCCTGTGACCTTGATCGCTGTTGTCGACCGCTTGGAACAGCAGTCACTAGCGGTACCATGAATCTGGCTACAATGGGGTTCAGGTCCAAGGGACTTGATGCCTAGTAGCTGGTTCGATTGCAGGCACGTAAAGCATGTAGGCAATTTGATCTGGTGCTTCTTAACTCTCTATTCAAAGCATGAATGATCCAGACTGGCATCCTATGGCACAGGAATCCATGAAGAATAATTCGGAGGCGTCTGATAATTCCGGTCCGCCTCAAACCGCCCCGGACCTGCGTTTACAGTGGATAAGCCCGACAAGCTCTGTGCTGGAGAAGGCAGAAAAGATACCGGTCCCAACCCGCCAGGTCTTCAACGAGGATGGAAGTTGCACCGTTTACTGATTATGGATGTGATTTCTCGCATTGAGACGTTTCCACTTCGGATCCTTCGCTTTGTTCCCTATCTGGGCCAACTGGAGGAGGGAGTAGAGCCCAATGTCCGGGGGCTGTACGTGCGGCCAGGGAATCACACCTAATTACAGGATTTACGACTATACGGTATTGATCAAGTTGACCATCTGGACTGGACGCGTGAGATGGGGAGAATGTTTCGGCGTAGTGGCCCCGGAAATAGTATCCACAATTGTGGGCCGCAGTTCATATCAAGTGGCCGCGTTCTTCGATGACATGTACGACAGCGGATACTTCGGTGGCTTCTGGCTGGTTGCAATACACGGTCTGGACATGGCTTTGTGGGATCTGCAGGGCAAGATGTTAGATCTGCCAGTGTTTTTTTGCTTGGCGGCCAACGTGCCACCAAGCTGCCAGTTTATGTGTCCGGCCTACCGGAGTCCGAGCTCCATGTGCGAACTGCCTTGGCCCAGGATTGGTTGAATCGGGGCTTTAGCGCGGTCAAATTCGCCGCCGCGGTGGCACATGAAGGCGAACTGACAGAAATCCGGGCCTTGCGCTCGGCTTTGGGGCCGGAACCACAGATTCGGCCTGAGGCTTGAGCGTGCTGCCAACGGCGTTCAGCGGGTTAGTCAATGGAGGATAGTAGGAACGCCTGTCCGCGTCGCCCTGCTGATCCGGCGCAGGTCAGCAAGATACTCCTCAACCACCGCTATCAGCTTCGTTGTGCTCATCCATCTGCCCAGGGATTGATCACTTCAATCCCGCTACCCTCAAAGTCGTCCACATTTCTGGTCGACACTGACGCCCCTCGGCAGCGGGCAATAGCCGCTATCTGGCAGTCGGCATGGTTGATAGGACGCCCGGCAGCGCGCCGAGCGGCGGCTATCAGGGCGTAGGCTTGGGCTGCGGCGCTGTCAAAGGGAAGAATGCGCCCCGCAAAGTCCTCCTGAAGCATGCCATCTACCTCGTCAAGCAACCTGTTTCGCCGTTCACCGGCTGGCAGTATCTCGACGCCATACCGAAGTTCAGCTTCACTGATGGTGGAGAGGTACAGGTTGGGCGCAGCCTGCCCGGTGACCCAGTTCACAACGCTGACGTCGGGATCAGGGCGCATCAACTCGGAGACGACGTTGGTGTCAAGGACAATCATCGTAGTTGCCTCAGTCGAACCGAGGTGGTTTGCGGGTGGGTGAGCGGGGAAGAATGTCCAAGGTAACCCCGCCTAGGGGTGCGAATCTGGCGCGAATGACGCTCGCCAGATTCTCCTGTGCCGGGGGCTGGCGATAGAGAGCCGTTCTTAAGATGTCGCGGGCTTCTTCCTCCATGGAGCGACCATTCTCCGCAGCCCGGATGCGCAGCCGACGCTTCACCCCATCTTCGAGGTTGCGCACGGTGATACTGGCCATGAAAGTGCCTCCATGTACGATGTCACACTATTATAACGTGATTGCATTGCTATCACTAGATGCGTAAGGCAGAACGCCAAGGGGACTGTTTCAGACAGCACTGAAAGTGCAAGATAAGTTCTTCTGTAAGGGATTAGTGGCTGGAGCGTTCCGAAGGAATCCGAATGGAGTTACTCAGTTTTCATTGAGTATGAGACCGCATGCTCAAGCCACCTGACTTGGAACCATGACCGGTTCGTCTTGTGGTACTGGCTTTTCTAAGGCAGTACCTTTGCATGGAATTCTTTTTCGAAGAGCAGACGAAGAAGCCCTGAATATAGGAGATTTCTACAGTAGATGCAGGATCTCTCAACAGGTAGGATTGTGACGTATCCGAAGAGAATACCCTAGCATCCAGGCTAATTTCCTGTAGTATTTCTTAAGCTAATGTCTGAGCCTCAAATAGTTGTGGTGGGAGCCGGTCCGAACGGACTAGTGGCGGCTATTACTCTCGCGGCGGCCGGTCTAAGGGTCACTCTATGGGAAAGACATCCTGCGGCAGGAGGGGGCGCCAGAACCGCTGAGCTAACCCAGCCGGGCTTCCAGCATGATGTCTGTTCCAGCAACTTTCCCCTAGGGGCCGCGTCACCAGTATTCCAAGCCTTGCGTCTGGAAGAACGAGGTCTGGAATGGGTACATCCCGATATCCCTTTAGCCCATCCCTTGGACAATAAACCCGCCGCGCTGTTGCAGCAGGAATTGGCCGAGACAGTCGCGGCCCTCCTGGAAGACGGATCTGCCTGGCAGGGCCTGATGGCACCCCTAGTCGGAAATTGGCCAGCCATTACCTCTGACTTCCTAGGTCCCTTGCGAATTCCCTCTTTGCGCGGATCTCATATCCGGTTCGGTCGTCAGGCGCTGAGGTCCTGCCACAATCTGGTTCGGGCCACTTTCAGAACTGAGGCTGCGCAGGCTCTCTTTGGCGGTTTGGCGGCACATGGCGCGGCGCCCTTACAGGCAGCAGGTTCTGCGGCTTTTGGATTGGTGCTGGCCGCGGCCGGCCAAATCCATGGCATGCCCTTTGTTCGGACAGGTGCCCAGGCCTTGACCTCGTCACTGGTGAATCTGGCTGCTGAACTAGGCGTAAAGATCGAAACTGGTGTTGAAGTAAACAGCTGGGCGGATCTGGATGATTGGCCAGTGAAGGTTCTGGACTTGGGCCCGCACGCCGTGGCAAAACTGGCAGAACCAGTCTTAGCACCGCGGGCTGTAAGACGGTTGCGGGCGTTCCGCTATGGCTTGGGGGTCTGCAAAGTCGACTATGCCTTGTCGGAGCCAGTTCCTTGGCAAGATGCGGATTGTTACCGCGCGGGAGTCTTGCACTTAGGAGGTACCTGGCCAGAGCTTGCGGAATCTATGGCCCCTGTCTGGGCCGGCCGGCCGGCCGGCAAGCCTTTCGTCATAGCGAATCAACCCACCCCATGGGACTCAAGTCGCGCACCGGCTGGCACACACACTTTCGGCGCCTACTGTCACGTGCCTCTTAACTGTGATGAAGACGTAAGCGGCTTGATAGAAGATCAGATCGAACGCTTTGCCCCAGGATTCCGGGAAGTGGTGTTGGATCGTCACGTTATGAAGGGCAAGGATTGGCCTTCGTACAATTCCAATTTGGTGGGCGGAGATATCAGCGGGGGACTGCAGGTGCTGAGCCAAATGTGGAGCCGGCCTCTTGCCTGGCGAGATCCCTACCGATTGCCTGCGCCTGGTCTATTCCTTTGCTCCGCTTCCACGCCGCCGGGCGGAGGAGTCCATGGGCTCTGTGGGTACCATGCAGCACGGTCGGTGTTGCGCCACTGTTGTCACCGCGACTTCAGCTTGCAGGACTTGCGGCAAGCAGCATCAAGGCTAAGCCCCAGCGCCGTTGACGGGCAAACGTGAACTCAAATTTCAAGTTGAATTCTCACCCACAATGAAAAGATAATAAGAGTTACACATCAGGGTGCCGCGGCATCTCTTTCTGGGCTCGATTGAAAACCTCTCGCTCTGCTCTTCACCCCCCTCCTTGCAGGTTAGCAGCCGGCATTCCAGCCGCGCTGCCCCTCCGGATCCTTCACACGGATTCTGGTAAGCGGCTCATGGCTACAGACGTTGATGCGATTCTCCCAGAAGTAGCTGGATCACAGCGCTTGAGGTGTCATCCATGTTGATGATGTCACGCAATTTGCGGGCCGCTTTCCTGAATTTCTGGCAGGAAGTGAACCCGGACGCTCGGCGCCTGATGATAGCTACCATGATCCTGTCCTCTCTGATGATGGGAGTAGGCAGTGTGACCCGTGCCCTTTTTGTACTGAGGCTGGGATTGGGGACCGAGTTCTTCGGGTCTTACAACGCATTTGGTGCTTTGGGCTACATGGGGTTGGCCATTCCCGCCGGTATGCTCAGCAGCCGTATTGGACTCAAGAATTCCATGCTACTGGGTGGGACCGTATTTCTGGTGGGGTTTGTGGGGGGCACTTTGGTGGAAAGCCTGCCGCGAACTTTCTGGGCACCGTACGCGTTAGGTTTGCAGTTGGTCATGTCCGGCGGATTCTCCATGTTTTCGGTGAATGCTTCGCCCGCCATCATGTCTACCACCCGACCAGATAACCGAACCAAGATTTACGGGGCGGTCAGTGCAGCCCGCAACTTCGGGACACTGTTCGGCATGCTGGTAGGGGGGTACCTGCCTACACTGTTGGCACGCATCATGAACCTTTCCCTCGAAAGTACTGATCCCTATCGCCTGGCCTTGCTGGGAAGCGGGTTAATTGCGGTGCCTGGTATTTTTGCTATCACGCGTTTCAGAGAAGATCCCAAGCAGCGGACACAGCATAAGTTCGACAATCGAGATATGTTCCCCATCATGCCGGTGGGTCTGATATTGGTTTACGTGATTTTCAGTCAGGGTGCCGTGGCCGTATGCCACTCCTTCTGCAATGCCTATATGGATGAAAGCCTCAACCTAAGCCCAAATGCCATTGGCGTTCTGGGAGCGCTGGGCCAGCTGTGTGCGGTCATTGTGCCTTTTACGGTGCCCCGTCTTACCCGGTATATGAAAAATGGCAATCTGCTGGCCGTGGCTTCCATGGGCACTGCATTTATGCTTTTGCCGCTTGCCTTCATCGAAAACTGGGCTGGCGCGGGGTTGGGCCGGCTGGGGATTATGTCCCTGTCCGCAATCTGGATGCCCGTAGTGCAGATTTACCAAATGGAGATGGTACAGCGGGAATGGAGGCCCCTGGCGTTCGCACTTTTGTCGGTGGCCTTGGGTATCAACTTCGGGACACTCAGCTATTTTGGCGGCATAGTTATCAGCCAATGGGGATACTCAACGCTCTTTCTGATCTGCGCGATTCTGACAGTGATGGGCAGTATCGTGCTCTTAATAGTTCAGAAGCTGCCCTTCATGCAGCCCAGATATGCCAACTGACTCTCCGCTGGGAAATCGCTACTGTTACCGTGCGGCTCACCGGCCAACGGGGCCTGATTCCGATCGCTTAGTCTTCTTGCTTGCGCGTCAGTGGCCGGCCCCGCAGCTCCAGCGCAGCTCCTGATACTTCCCCTGCAACTGGTCCAAGGCTCTGAGCCGCGGGTCTCATGTGCAGGTCGGTATGGGGCGGCCCACTATTACCTCAGGCCGGGCGAGACATGATGCTGTTCTCTCGTAATGTGCGCGCCGCCAATCTGACTTTCTGGCGGGGAGTGAACCCAGACGCCAAGCGACTGATGCTGGCTAACATGATCCTAACCCTCCTGATGATGGGGGTTGATAACGTAGCGCGTGTCCTCTTCGTCCTGCGTTTGAATTTGGGCACTGAATTCTTCGGTACCTTCAATACCTTCAGAGCGCTGGGATTTACGGGCCTGTCCCTGCCCGCAGGCGTATTGGGCAGTCGCATAGGCCTCAAGAATTCCATGTTGCTAGGGGCGTCAATGCTCACTTTGGGATTTGTCGGTGGCAGCCTGGTGGAAAGTCTGCCCTTTGCTTATTGGAAAACGTACACACTTGGCACGCAACTGGTGGCAACCGGTGGCTTCGCACTCTTCTGGGTCAATGCCTCGCCGGCTCTGATGTCCACCACGCGTCCGCACAACCGCTCCAAGATTTACGGCACACTTAGTGCATCCGGAAACTTCGGGGCGCTATTCGGCATGCTGGCCGGGGGATTCCTACCAACGACACTAGCCCGCTTCCTGAACCTCTCACTGGATACCACCCATCCCTACCGCCTGGCTTTGCTGGGATGCACGTTGTTCACTGTTCCCGTCCTCCTCGCCCTCGCCCGATTCAAAGGGGAACATCAACCGGGCGCGCGGAACCAGACCGGCGAGCGAAAAGCCTTTCCACTTCTGCCCATGGCTCTGTTGCTGCTCTTTGTGCTCTTGAGCCAGGGAGCGCAGGCGGCCTGTTACGCCTTCTGCAACGCATACATGGATGTGCAGTTGCACCTCAGCCCAGATGTCATCGGTGTTCTGGGTGCTTTGGGGCAACTGAGTGCGGTCCTATTGCCTTTCACTGTGCCATTTCTGACCCGTCACATGCAGAAGCCAAATCTGCTGGTCGCGACCACCGTGGGCACAGGTTTGATGCTGGCACCTTTGACCTTTATTGAGAATTGGGTCGGCGCCGGCATAGGACGTCTCGGCGTGGTGTCACTGGCGGCCATCTGGAATCCGGTCCTTCAGATATTTCAAATGGAAATGGTGCCGCCAGAGTGGCGCCCACTAGCCTTTGCCTTGATGTCCGTAGCCCAGGGTCTCAACTACGGCATCCTCAGTTTCCTTGGAGGCAGAGCAATCAACCTGTGGGGATTCCCTACGCTTTTCCTGATTTGTGCTGGTCTGACGGCTACAGGTAGTTTGCTGTTATTTGTTGTGCGGAAGGTGCCCTTCTTGCAACCCCAATACGCAAATTGATCGGCCCGTACTATGACTTTCTCCCTTGACCCATACTTATGGGGAAATAGGATTGGCTCAATTTGTCATACTTCGGACCTTCTTCTCTCTTTGCAGCCGGCAGAACTCATTCTTCTGGTTTTCTGATTGCAAGAGTGTTACAGCCGCGTCCAATTCCTGAGCAAGTCGGTGTGCGGATTCCCCTGAGCCATTAGAAATGGGCCTACCCAAAATGCTACAGGCGCGCTCTAGGCGTGCCGCCATTCTGACTTTTTGGCGGGGAGTGAGTCCTGATGCTCAGCGGCTGATGCTGGCTACCATGATCCTGTCCTCGCTGGCGCTGGGGGTTGAAAACGTAGCTCGTACTCTCTTCGTCTTGCGTTTGGATTTGGGAACTGAATTCTTCGGCACTTTCAACTCCTTCAGAGCGCTTGGCTTCATGGGTATGGCGGTGCCGGCCGGCATGCTCAGCAGGCGTTTCGGCATCAGGAACACTATGCTACTGGGATCTGTGTTGTTCCTAGCGGGATATGTGGGGGGCAGCTTGGTAGAGATCCTGCCTCACGCCCATTGGAAAGTGTCCGCGCTGGCTACGAACTTGATGTCGACCGGGGGCTTTGCCATGTATTCGGTAAACGCCTCTCCGGCCATCATGTCAACCACTCGGCCCCACAACCGCTCCAGGATCTACGGGGCGGCCAGTGCCGCGCGTAATTTCGGAACTCTTGCGGGCATGCTGGTGGGCGGAATCCTGCCTGCTTATCTGTCCCGCACCTTGAATCTTTCTCTAGCTGCAACCGGCCCCTATCAATTGGCCTTGCTGGCTTGTGCTGTGATCGCCCTTCCCGGCATTTATGTAATCAGTCGATTTAGGGAAGATGGGCAGTCACAGATGCAGCCCGGCATCAGGCGAAAGGAGGATTTCCCTATTGTCCCCATGGTATTGATTCTGGTATACGTGCTATTTAGCCAGGGGGCTTCTACAGTCTGCCGTTCTTTCTGCAATGCATATATGGACACGCAGTTGCAACTTGGCCCCGACACCATCGGAATCCTGGGAGCCCTGGCCCAACTGTGCGCAGCCCTCGTGCCTTTCGCAATTCCCCGCCTCAGCCGACATCTGCATAGAGGCAACCTGCTGGCCGTGACTTCCTTGGCCCTCGCACTCATGTTGTTGCCTCTGTCTTATATCCGAACTTGGGCAGGAGCCGGCTTGGGCCGCCTGGGTGTGATGTCCCTGGCCGCGATCTGGATGCCTGTTGTGCAGATCTATCAGTTGGAAATGGTGCAACGGGAATGGCGACCCCTCGCCTCTGGACTCATGTCTGTAGCACAGAGTCTCAACTACGCTACCCTCAGCTTTTTCGGAGGTCGAGTTATAAGCTTATGGGGGTACCCGCCTCTCTTCATGATCGGCGCAGTTCTGACGGTGGTAGGCAGCTTCATGATTTTTCTGGTGTCCCGGCTGCCATTGATGCAACCCCAGCATGCAAACTGACCTTTGGCGCCGACAAGGCCTTTCGGCGAGGCCGGTCTTACAATACAGAAGGCAAGCAGATTCGGTCTGAGGGCCTTTCCACCAAGTTGTTAGGAATAAAACCAAATGAATGAATTGCAGGACAAAATCTGTGTCATCACGGGTGCGGGCACGGGCATCGGCAAAGGCATTGCGCGCCGTTTCGCCAAAGCGGGTGGCACGCTGGTGCTGGCTTCCCGCAACGCTGCCAATCTGGAAGAGACGGCCAAAGAGGCCCGCGCACTGGGCGCGGAAGTGATGGTCAAGGTCACAGACGTGACCGACGAAGCCGCGGTTCTGGATCTGTTTGCCGCCGTGGATGCCAAATACGGGCGTGTGGACATCCTAATCAACAACTCCGGCGTTTTCGACAATGGGCCCATCCATGAATTGAGTCTGGAAACGTGGCAGAAAGTGGTGGATGTAAACCTGACCGGCCCCTTCTTGTGCGCACGCTCCGCCTTTAAGAGCATGTTGCAGACTGGCGGCGGCCGCATAGTGAATGTGGGTAGCATTTCTGCTCAAATGTGTCGTCCCAATGCGTCTCCTTATAACTCCACCAAGCATGGCCTAGTGGGTCTGACGAAATCGATCGCTCTCGAAGGGCGAGCCCATAACATCGTGGGCAGTATGTTGCATCCAGGCAATATAATGACCGAAAGACGTGCCAGCAGTGCCTCTGCAACAGATCAGGAACCGATGATGACTGTGGACGAACTGGCAGAGACCGCCTTGGTGATAGTCATGCTGCCCCTGCACGTGAATGTGCTGGAAACGATTGTATTGCCCACGATGCAAGAATATATCGGGCGGGGCTGACATTGCCATTTAGGTCCAGCTGTAAGAACAGGTGTTGGTTAATGTAAGAAGCCAATTTTGAGGAACATTGAATTCAACTTAAGGCACAAGCAATTGGTTTTCATTCGAATCTCACTTGCCCCAGCTTCTGATTTGGATAGCCAAATACCTTATCAAATACAACTGGCTGGACTTTGACAAGAAACCGCCCTGCATATCTGCTTACTTCAGGTCTGCCATGTCGTCAGCCGCCTCCGCTACGGAATGGGGTGCGCAGCTCACGACCATCTGGGTGCTAGTGGTGGGTTACTCCCTATCCGGTCGAACTGAATCTGCGGTCGTGTCATGAACTGGTTGGTGTCCGGCAAGGGTTCCAAAGATAGCGGTTCTATTAGTGGATCCCCCTCCTTGATGTCTTCAGGGATGAATTCCTCCTCTTTGCGTATGATTGGCATCTTGCCCTGGGATTTCTGCAAGGGGCTATTTGTGGTGGGTTCGGGGTAAAGAGACGGGGATTGGATTAGGACTGCATAGAGTAAAATGCTCATCCTTCCCTATCCGCCCAAACGAAGAACGACATGAAACTACAAGAGGCTATTGAACAAGCCAAGGTTGCCTTCCAGGAGACGTTTGGGCCCGAAGGATACGCCCATTGTCGTTTAGAAGGCTGGGAAGATGATGGCGTCTGCTGGATCGTTATTCTGAGCGCGGAGTTCATTCCCCCAGCAGGTACCGCTGCCCATACTCTGTCTCGGCTGACCGGAGGCCGACGCATATACCGCAAGGTTGAAGTCAATAAAATGAATGAAATCGCCCAAGGTATTCTTCCCGTCCCCGACCCCTATGCCGCAACACGGTCGACTAATACTTGATACCGGTCCGCTGGTCTTGTTGGTTATGGCGGTGTTCTATGACAGATCCCCGTTGGCCCTGCGCGACAGTCTGGTAAGGGACTATACCGAAGAACAGTTAGACAGCCTAGAAACAGCCTTGGAAAGGTCCACAACGGTATTGCTCACACCGTTTTGTCTGGCGGAGAGTACCAACCTGATACGGACTCCAGAGCAACGTCAGGCATTGGGCAAGACGGTTCAAGGTTTCGAGCCATGCTGGGGGGATATCGCCGAAATCCTGAGTCATCCCCGTTTCCCACACTTGGGGGTAGCGGATGTCAGCTTGTTACTGCTGGCCCAACAACCGGACACGTTCACCTTGACAGCTGATAGAGATTTGTATATTGCCCTGAGCAAAGCGAACCGTACTGTGATCTATTTCTGCATCGAATCTGGTAATAAGCATATTGTTTCCTATCCAGAATAATGCCCCAAGCCATCCGCGCTAGACCCGCCATTCAAGCATCGTCAAACCGAGCAGCACCATACTTAATGTGGATAGGAAACCAGTAGATGCGTTTTTAGCAATGTGAGCATTTCTGCCTGGGCTTTCGCCTGCCGCGCGATTTAGCCTTGAGCGGTTACCTCGACGCTCGAACTCCCCGGGTTTGTACACGGTGTGGTCCTTAGTCCTCACACCCTTGTGCAGAAAATTCGGCACATCGCTATTACTGCAAAGAAACGTTTTCCGATCGGGCGAATTCAGTTTAGAAAACAGTCTGTCCTTCCCATTAGAAATGCCGAATTCAACTCCATTGGACTTCTAAGGTGGACGAGGACAACTTAATTCCAGTTACATTGTGCTAGTAGGTATGGACCTCCCGTAGCAATACTGGTGGGTGGGCAGAACGACGTTGTTCGGGGCTCAGGCATACCCATTTGGTGGCTGCGACGGTGTTGATTCTATGGCTACGCGGGGAAGCGAAGGCGAGGCCCTTCAGAACCCTCAACTACGAAAGTCGGAGCCCCATTCTTGTCAACAATGTAACCCTCGGTAGCAAGTAATAACTGCTTCTGGGTGAGACTTCTAAAGGCATCGTAAATTCCTGCCCGTCACCAGGGGTGAAGTTTCCTCCAAGATCCTGTGGCGGTTCCATGGCAATTTCCACGACACATTCCATACCTAGGAACAATGCAGCTTATGTTTTTCGCGATCCTGTTTTTTGTCGGGGAAGCATTTGGTAAACGAAACCAAGACCCCTATTCCATGCGGTACAGGGCTAAGACATGAAGGAGCTTTCTGCATGTCATCGAATTGCACACTCGTTCAACCTTCAGCGGCGCGAAGTAAGGTGCAGGGCGGTCATCTGCGGGCGGTGGAAGGTGGCAGACCCCGATTGGAATTTGAGGGCTGATTCTCTTTTGGAACGGTCATGTCGCGATCTCAATGTTATTGCGGAAGGTCCGCGTCGGCAGCATGGGACAGGTGCACCCGCCCTCACCGGGGCCCTGTCCTATCTTTGCACCACAGTATGTCTCCAGAGTTCGAGCCCTATACCCCAAGGGCGTGCTGAATATAGAAAATCCATCCTTCTCAGGGCACCAATCTGACTACCTGTTTTTATTAACCTACATCCTCAAAGCAAGGCTTCGAAACGGGCATTGGGATACAAGGATTTTGCAGCAATCTATACAGACGGCTGAAGTCCTGCCTGTAGAAGTGTTAAGACATTTTCCGGCAATCCCATATTGATTCCAGGCCCACAGGCATTCCAGGAATTACGTCCCCTCAATTCCAACATACTTCTTACATTCCACTAATGGGACACCTATGGAACCTACCTACAATCCACACATATCCAGGGCAATGCGCAAGACGAACGAAACTTAGCGCAAAGCCCAAATGACTAACTCTGTGTTGGAGGTTTACCATGACAAGATGGAGTCCGTTCTGGGATTGGAACATGACTCCTGTGCTCCACTCTTCGACGCCCAACCGAACTTCAAACGACGCCTATCTGCCACCCATGGACATTGAAGAGGAAGAAGGACAATATGTGGTGACGCTGTCCGTCCCCGGATATAGTCAGGACCATCTGAAAATCTCCTTGGAGGAAGATGTCCTGCAGATCCAAGGTGCTCTGAACAGTGAGAATGAAAGCGACGAAACAGTAGGTGGACGCAAATACCATTTGCGGGAACGCCACGTGAATCAATTTTCCCGTTCCCTGCGGCTTCCGGCAGGCATTGACGAGGACAAGGTCGGAGCCAAGTATGATAAAGGGATCCTTACTCTGACCATTCAGAAGCCTGAGAAAGTCCTGCCCAAGCAGATAGAAATTGCGATGAGTTAGTCCAGACTTTCAGACATCCCCTAGAGACAAGAGGCCAAGGTATACCTTGGCCTCTTGTCAGTCTGGAGTCGCTCTTTCCAGGTCCAGGTGGTGATTGTCGCTCTGCCTCAGGTCACTGGGGGTTATATCTGGGGCTGTAGGAAAAGAACTTGGGGCCTGCCATACTTGACCGTGACAAAATACTGGCCTTGAATCATGCCGAAATGTGCTGGGGAATACGACAAGCGTGTACAGAGGTTTAAGTCCGAAACTCTAAGGCGTTGTTTCCGCAACAGGACATCGTCTCCCGATTTCTCTTGGAATTAGCCGGCTAGGCTATCGATAACCAGGTACACAGCCGAGCTATGCAAGTTCCCGGTACGACCATCGCAGTTGCCAGCCGATCCCTTAGCTAGCCCAACTCAAAGGGAGGCGCGGTCACTTTTCCAAACTGCAACCCAAAGCTCCCCCCTAAAGGAGTCCAGCAGTAGTTCTTAGGCCCCGTCCGTTTCGGCCCCTGGATCTTTACGTATCGGATAGAAACTAAAACCTGTAGGTACGATCCTCTCGGGCAGAGACGTAGATCCCTTCCAGTAACTCATTGAGATTTCGGCCATCATCGATTGAGATGGTCATTTCTTCGTCGTGCAGGATTGCTGCAATCCACTGTTCCATGGGCATAGGCAAAGCCTTGGGCAGGGATCGCGGACTGACCTGCAGGGCCCCTCTGAGTTGTGTCCCGTCAATATGGTCAGTGCCTTGGATTTCCATGTGGCCGGTGCGGGTTTCCCAACCCAGGAAACCCTTGGTGCCGTAGATCTCGATGTGGTTGGGGCCAGAATGTTGGACCCAGGAAACATCCAAAATGCCCAAGGCTCCCGAACTGAATTCCACCACGGCTGCGGCCTGATCATCGATGTTGTAAGCCCCTGAGAAATTTTGAACTCGGGCCACTACGCTCTGCGGCTGGCCCATGAACCAACGCATCATGTCCACGGTGTGACAACCCAGATCAAATAGAGATCCGCCGCCAGCCTGTTCCGCATCCCCAAACCAGAGGGTGCCGCCTTTGAACCACTTACCTAAGGCCGCGCTGTGGGCGACGCGGGCGCGCATCATGGTGAGGTCTCCTAGCCAGCCTTCATCCAGCACCCTACGCGCGTACAAGGTCTGAGACATGGTACGACTGGGCAAGGAAATCATGAATTTGACTCCGCTCGCCTTGATCTCTCGTGTGACTTCCTCGGCATCCGCTAGGGTCACGGTGAGGGCCTTTTCGGTGAAGATGTGTTTCCCTGCCCGGGCGGCCGCAATCAATACGTCCCGATGAGTGTTGGTGGTGGTGCCGACAACCACCGCGTCCACATCATCCCGTCCCAGGACCCTTTCCAGATTGTTGTCATAGGGCAAGTTCAGTTTATCTGCAGCCTCTTGACCCCGGGAGTCCAGGTCATCCCAAACACAGAGGATTTCAGCTTCCGGGTGCTTCTCAATTTGGGCCGCGTAGCCGTTGGAATGCACATGGGCGAAACTAAGCATTGCGATGCGCAACATAGTGATAATCCTTGTAAGTGATAGGGAACTAATGGGATGGCCGGGCAAAGTGCAGCCATCCCATTATCCGGCAAGGGCTTGGCCTCCGCCAAGCCTGGAACCTTTCAGGCATGGCACTCAACGATTGGAAAAGCGGCATCAGACCCCTATGTAAGGATCTACAGGGGGGTCAGCTCTCGCTGAGGTAAGTTGGAAAACAGCCAGTTTAGGAATTGCCATATTGAGAAGGCTGGGTCTCAGAGTCCCGGATGACTCAACCTCCATGGACTGTTGCTCCGTACCCCAGCGAGGATATTGTTGCCAATCCCGCGTGCCTAGCGTTCCTTTAGCCCAAGGCTGCCCCGATTCAAGTACACTTACTACACATATTCTCCTGCCAGGTTTGACTCCTGTTAGTGGCCTTCTGGAAAGGGCCGGTAATGGCAGCGGCAGCTGGCGCGATCAGGACCCGACGCCCCATGAAAATCACGGAATTCACATTTCAGGACTTTACCTATACGTCGAACACGACGCGGGATTCGGAGGGGCACGGCCATCCAGGGCCGGCACATGAAGCCAAGCAGACTCTGATGACCATCAAGACGGATACGGACCTGGAAGGACAATATCTGGGTGGCGTGAACCAAGCCGTGATTAAGGCGCATGTGGCTCCCTATCTGATTGGGGAAAATCCGCTGTACCGGGAACGTATCTGGCAATCCCTGAAGGAACGGCAACGGCTGCATATTGGGGTACTCTCGGACCGCGTCCTCGCCGCCGTGGACTTGGCTTTGTGGGATCTGGCCGGCAAACAGGCCAACCTGCCGGTGCATCGTCTGATCGGCGCCTCACGAGACGAAGTGCCGGCATACGCCAGCACCATGTGCGGAGATGATCTGGAAGGCGGGCTAGACACCCCGGAAGCCTACGGTCTTTTTGCCTCCTGGTGTCTGGAGAGAGGCTATCCCTCCTTCAAGTTACATACTTGGCAGCCCCCGTATGAAGGTGCCCCCAGCGTGAAGCGAGATCTGGAGGCCTGCGCCGCAGTCAGAGAAGTGTATGGTCCTGATGCCCATCTCATGTTGGACCCGTTCCATTACTATTCCCGCCTGGATGCTTTGGCCCTGGCTAAGGGGTTGGAGGAACTGGACTACTACTGGATGGAAGAGCCCATGGACGAGAACAGTATGTCCTCGTACGTTTGGCTCTGCGAGCAGACCGCACTACCCATTTGCGGCCCGGAGACAGCTGAGGGCAAGATGCACGTGCGGGCGGAGTGGATTAAGGCTGGTGCCTGCGATCTCGTGCGTGGCGGCATCGGCGACGTGGGTGGAATTACACCCCTGCTGAAGATTGCCCATCTGTCGGAATCCTTTGGCATGCGCATGGAGGTGCATGGGGGCGGGGTCGGCAACCTGCATGTACTTTGCGCCATGGGCATACCTGGCCAGTACTATGAAAGGGGTCTGCTGCATCCTTTCATTGACTATGACGAACTGGACCCTTGGCTCTTGGAACCGGTGGATCCCATGGACGATCGCGGCAACGTACGGGTCTCGGACAGGGCCGGCCTGGGTTTGCATTTGGACTATAACTATATTGAAAGCAACAGTGTGTAGATTAGGGAAACTCAGGAGTCTGGAGACCGTGTCATGAAGATTGCAATTCAGGAACGAATGTTGCCGGGGGATTCGTTGTCCGCAAATCTGGACAACGCAGAGCAGTTGGGCGTTGAAGGGGTAGAGCTTTGGGGCGACGCGGACCTCTACACGCGTGTGGCGGAAATCGAAACCGCCCTCCAAGGCCGGTCAGTCTGCATCTCTTCGGTTTGCGGCCAGGCCCACTTTGACTGGTTGGACCCAGATCCGGAGAAAAGAGCCGTCAGCTTGGAAGAGACGCGGCGCATCTTAGAGTTCTGCGGCCACTTCGGGGCCGCCGGCCAGATTGTGCCACCGATCTTCGGACCGCCGCGCCTACCTGACTTGTCTCCTCTGCATACTGCTGTGGAGCTGGAACGCCAGTTGCTGACCGAAATTGTGCGAGAGATGGCCCCTTACGCTGCCGCCCGCGACACTTTGCTGTTGTTGGAACCTCTCAACCGGTACGAGCAGCACCTGTTACGGCGGCAACAGGACGGCATCGACATAATCCAAATGGCGGGAAATCCGGCAGGGGTCGCCTTACTCAGCGATTTCTTCCACATGCATATTGAGGAGACCGACACACCGCAGGCCTTTCGCGAGGCCGGTCAGTATGTGGGACATGTGCATGTTGCGGACAACACACGCCAAGAACCAGGCACGGGAGACATTGACTGGTGTGCAGGGCTGCAGGCCCTCAAAGACATTGGCTTTAGCGGGTATCTGACCTTTGAAAGTGCCGTGTCCGGAGATGATCCCATGCAGTCCCTGCAGGTATCTGTGAATTTCCTCCGGGAAACTCTGGCCTCCCTTTAGGTGGAATGCAATTCCGACTAAGTTTGCGCTTAAATCTGGGGAGTAGTCATTGCCTTTACCGCCCTGCGGCGCGCATGCAGGATGGGTTCCGTGTAGCCGTTAGGCAGGCTGGTGCCTTGGAAGACCAGATCCAAGGCCGCCTGGAACGCCTGGCTTTCTTCCAGATCCGGTGTCATGGGTATGTACCCCTCTTCGCCGGCGTTCTGGGAGTCCACTACCGCGGCCATACGGGCGAAAGTACTGCGTACCTGCTCAGGGGTGACAATCCCATGCAACAGCCAGTTGGCGACATGCTGACTGGAAATGCGCAGCGTAGCTCGATCTTCCATGAGACCGATTCCGTTAATATCCGGCACTTTGGAGCAGCCAACTCCCTGGTTCACCCAGCGCACTACATAACCGAGGATGCCCTGAACGTTGTTGTCCAGTTCCTTTTGGATTTCGGCTTCTGCCGGCCTTCCTTCCATCAACGGCGGCATCAGGATGTCATCTATGGACACAGGCGGCTGCGCCGCCAGTTCCTGCTGTCGCTGTTTTACATCAACCAAGTGGTAATGCAACGCGTGCAAGGTAGCCGCAGTGGGTGAGGGTACCCAGGCCGTGGAAGCTCCGGCCTCGGGATGATTCATTTTCGTGCTCAGCATTTCCCCTAGGGCATCCGGCATGGGCCACATACCTTTACCAATCTGGGCGCGTCCTGCAAAGCCGGCCCGTAACCCTCGGTCTACATTCCAATCTTCGTAAGTGGAGAGCCAGGGTTGTGCTCGTATATCCGCTTTGCGAAGCATGGCCCCAGCCCGCATAGATGTGTGTAGTTCATCCCCAGTGCGATCCAGGAAACCGGTGTTGATAAAGACAACCCGTTCCCGTGCTTGCTGGATGGCGTTCCCCAAGTTGACGGTGGTGCGCCGTTCCTCGTCCATGATACCCAGTTTGATAGTGTTGGGTTCCAACCCGAGAGCGTCTTCCACCGCGGCAAAGAGATCCAAGGTCAACTGCACTTCGGCGCTGCCGTGTAACTTGGGTTTGACTACATAAACGCTACCAGTCCGAGAATTGCGGACCGTACCGGTCTGGCGCAAATCGTGTATGGCAGCTAGTGTAGCTACCATGGCATCCAGGAATCCTTCTGGCACCGCCAATCCAGAATCGGTGGTTACGGCATCTGTGTACATGTGTAATCCCACGTGCCTTACCAGCAACAAACTGCGGCCTGGCAGGGTCAGGTCTGAACCGTCCGCGGCCGTGTAATTGCGATCTGGAGCCAGGCGACGCGTGAAAGAACTGCGGTTTTTCTCAAAAGTGGTTTCCAGGTCACCTTTCATAATGTGGCACCAATTGCTGTAGACGAGGACCTTGTCCTCTGTATCTACGGCTGCCACGGAATCTTCGAAATCCTGAATAGTCGTGACTGCAGATTCGATGACGATGTCCTTTAGACCAGCCGCGTGAGTTTGGCCGATCGGATGCTGGCGATCGAATTGCAACTCCATGTGAAGGTCGTTATGGACCAGCAACAGTAAGGTCAGTTCTTCCTCTTCTTTGCTGTGTCCCACGTACTGAGTGGGGTCCTGCAATTGCACGGTCTGTCCAGATTTGAGTTCGCACTCCAGGGCAAATCCCTTGGAACTGGCTTGCAGGTGGTAGCGCGTGACTTCTCCATGGCCACCTTCCGTCAAGGGAAAAATGCGGTCCAGCATGCGCTGCGCCCGTTGAATAACTGCACTCCCGCGTACTGGGTTGTAGGCGCCAGTAGCTTCTTTGCCGCCATCTTCAGGAATAGCGTCCGTGCCGTACAACGCATCGTACAGACTGCCCCACCGCGCGTTGGCGGCGTTGAGCGCGTAGCGCGCATTGTCCACGGGGACCACTAACTGCGGCCCCGCCTGGTGCGAGATTTCCAGATCCACGCGGGCCGTGCTGATCTGCGTAACAGGGGTCTCTGGCTCTAGGTACCCTATCTCCTGCAGAAATTCTTCCTGCTCCGCAGAAGTTCGCGACCCAGCACGTTGGGCGTACCAACGGTCAATACGATTCTGCAATTCATTGCGTTGCTCAAGTAACTGCTTGTTACGAGGGCTCAGGTCCTGCACGATCTGAGAAAGAGCAGACCAAAAATTGTCTGGATCCACTCCCGTGCCCGGCGCGATGTCATCTCGCACCAGATTGAAGAGCCTTTCATCTACGCGCAACCCATGCAACGGAATCCGATCGTTCATAAGATGGTGTCCTTGTTTGAACAACAGGGGATGGGTCCCAACCTTCGGCCTTTGCCCTACGGTGCCTGGCGTTGCCTAGCTTGTACCGATCTGTATGTTACGGAAGGTGATACAGATTATAAAGGTGAACCACGTACGGTTTGGATTTCTGAGATGAGAATTTCCAAGACCTTGTGGGTTCTTAGTGCCATTGAACAGGGAAAGTGGGTCCTCTAATCCGGAATGCTTCAAGTATCTTTTGGAACCAATTCTGATCGATCGGCCAAGAGGTGCAGTCGGCCGATCTAAGTTTTTGTTAAAGAACCCGCCTTGTTCCTAGGAAGCGGCCATCTTGTTCTTGGACGGCTGTTCCTGTTCGACTGAAAGTTCGCGTCGTTGAGTCATGCCAGCGGAAACCGGCAGCGCAAGAAGGGAAGGGAAAGTGGAAACTGTGCTCGGACAAAGAGTTCTACATTATCCTTAATCCTTGGCCTCCCCAAAAATCTTGGAGAGTGACCACCTGAACATGTAAGGAGTTCAAGAATGGCGAAAACCGTATATCTAGCAAATCCCTATGGGTTTTCCCCTGAATGGAAGAGCAGACTACTGCCACCCATTGAGGCGGCGTTGGAGGAACTTGGACTGGAAGTATGGGAACCGTTTGCCCGAAACAATCAAATCGACTTCGCAAAGGCAGGTTGGGCGTATCGGATAGGGCAGGCAGATTACCGCGATGTGGTTGAGGCAGACGCCTTTTTCGCAATTGTTAACATGGTCCCTCCGGTTGAAGGGGTGATGGTTGAATTGGGGATGGCAATTGCGCTGAAAAAGCCCACTTTCCTGTTTCGAGATGACTTCCGAACCTCGTCTGACAACGATGAATACCCTCTAAATCTGATGTTGTTCACGGGGCTGCCCGAAAAAGGATGGCAGGACTCTTACTACACTTCGGTGGAGGAAATCACATCGCCGGTAAAAAGGCTGGCGCAATGGGCGAAAGAACCATAGAGAAAACGAAGGCCCGAACGTTTCTTAGATTCAGGTGAGGTTCCCGCCCCGCGGTTTGAGGTGTGGGACCTCTCTTAAAATCGTAAAGTGGTCGCGTGCTTTGAGGAATCGTGACGCCTTTCTCGTGACTTGCAAGTACCCTCCCAATCTGCAAGCGAAGGGATTCGACCCCTTGGGCAAAAGCCAAGTTGATTCGCATTGGGCCCACGCTCAAGATTGATGAATCGAAGTATTCATCCTCTGAAAACTGGAAAGGGAAGAGGCAATATCCTCTCAGGATCATTCAAGCAGAAAGCATTCTTATCGCTCGAGAATACTCAAAGAAACCTGTGAAAATCGTGTCACCAGCTTGGCCATCGATGCTGTAACTGTCAGCGTAGGTCTCCCATTTGTTGACAGCATAACTGTCTTTGGAGTATTGCGCCCACAGCCAGATTCCACTTGAGAAATCAAGAAGACCGCTTTTCTTGGGCTCCCATCCTGGGAAGGTTGGAACTGGCGAAAAGAACGGCCTTCCAGCTCTTCCCTAACTGCAGCCTTCCATTCAGCCTCTGCCACGACTTGAGACTGGTCTACCCGCGCAGGATCAGCATTTCCCATACTGCAGGCTGCAAGAATCAACAGGAATGCAAGTAGGGGGATTACAGGTAACGGCCGATCTTAGTTTGTGCCGAAGGACCCGCCCTGTTCCTGGGAAGCCACCATCTTGTTCTTGGACGGCCGTTCCTGTCAGAACTGAAAGTTCGCGACGTTAACTCATGCCCGGGTTTGACCGGCAGGGCATGAAGGAAAGGGAAAGAGGCAACTATTTTGGAACATAAAGTTCTACGTTATTCTTAGGCGCGCACCTTCCTACCCATCTATGAAGGTGATCCACCTAAACAGGAATGGAGATCAAGAATGGCAAAAACTGTATATCTAGCAAGTCCCTATGGATTTTCCCCAGAGTGGAAAAGCAAACTCCTGCCGCCCATTCAAAGTGCATTGGAGGAACTGGGACTGGAAGTTTGGGAGCCGTTCGCCAGAAACAATCAACTCAAGTTAACAGAGGAAGATTGGGGGTACCTGATAGGCCAGGCAGATTACCGTGATGTGGCTGAGGCTGATGCCATTTTCGCTATTGTCAATATGGTTCCTCCAGATGAAGGAGTGATGGTGGAATTAGGGATGGCGATCGCGTTGAAGAAACCCACTTTCTTGTTTCGAGATGACTTCCGCACCTCGGCTGCCACCGGAGACTACCCCCTAAATTTGATGATTTTCACAGGACTGCCCAAGAAAGGGTGGGAGGACTCTTACTACACTTCGGTGGAGGAAATCACATCGCCGGAAAAAAGGCTGGCGCAATGGGCGAAAGAACCATAGGGAAGACGAAAGCTTGAACGTTTTTTAGATTCAGGTGAAGCCCTGCCGCGTGGTTTGAGGTGTGGGACCTCTCTCAAAATCGTTAAGTGGTCGCGGCCTAGAAGAGTCGCAACGCCTTCTTGCACGATTTGCCAGTTCCCTCCGAACCTGCCTGCCAAGGTATTTTCCCAAGCGCCAAACACTTGGCTGATTCTCATTGGGCCGGCACTCAAGATAGGTGAATCGAAGTATTCATCCTCTTGAAATTTGGTCTTTGTTCGGAATACTGGAAAGGGAAGAGGTACCACCCTTTCAGGATCATTCAATCAGAAAGCATTCTTGTCGCTCGAGAGTACATCCCTTATGGAAAGGGAAATCCCTGCAGTCTCTATACAACCCTCGCAGGGGGCAGGAAACTCTTGAAAGGTACTTGGTTTCTTGAAGAAAATCGTGATTGTCGGGTCATGGGGTGCGCCTTTGATGCTGAAGATTTCGGCCCAGATCTCCCATTCTGATTGCATGGCCGTCTTGTGCGTACTGCGCCCAAAGGCTAAGTCCATTTGAGAGGTCTAGGATGACTGCTTTCCTCCGATTTCCATAATCGGAATGTTGGACCTGACAGAAGGAACGGCCCCTTAGCTCGTCTCTTACCGCAGACTTTTTTTCAGCCTCGGTTACAACTTGAGACTGGTCTACCCGCGGAGAATCAGCATTTGCCATACTGCGGGCTGCAAGAATCAGCAGGAATGCAAGCAGGGGGATTACGGGTAACGGCCGATCTAGGTCTGTGCCAAAGAACCCGCCCAGTTCCTGGGAAGCCACCATCTTGTACTTGGACGGCCGTTCCTGTCCGAACTGAAAGTTCGCGTCTTTAACTCATGCCCGGCGGAGACCCGCAGGGCTAGAAGGGAAAGAGGAAACTGTCTTGGAACTAAAAGGTCTACGTTATTCTTAAGCTTGGGCCTCACTATGAATCTATGAGCGTGCCCAACCAGAACATGTAAGGAGATCATTAATGGCAAAAACCGTATATCTTGCAAATCCCTATGGCTTTTCTCCTGAGTGGAAGAACAGACTACTGCCACCCATTGAGGCGGCGTTGGAGGAACTTGGATTGGAAGTATGGGAACCGTTTGCCCGAAACAATCAAATCGACTTCACAGAGGAAGGTTGGGCGTACCGAATAGGGCAGGCAGATTACCGCGATGTGGTTGAGGCAGACGCCATCTTCGCTATTGTTAACATGGTTCCTCCGGATGAAGGGGTGATGGTTGAATTAGGGATGGCGATCGCGTTGAAGAAACCCACTTTCTTGTTTCGAGATGACTTCCGAAAATCTGCTGACAGCGAAGAGTATCCTCTGAATCTGATGATGTTCACGGGGCTGCCCGAGAAAGGATGGGAATCCTCGTACTACACTTCGGTGGAGGAAATCACAACGCCGGAAAAAAGACTGGCGCAATGGGCTAAGGAAACATAGAGAAAGCGAAAGCCTGAGCATTTCTTAGAGTCAGGTGAGTTTTCCGCCGCGCGGTTTGAGGTATGGGGCCTCTCTGAAAGTCGTTTAGCGGTCGCAGCCTGGAGGAGTCGCGAACTCTATTCCCGCGATTTGCCAGTTTCCTCCTATTCTGCCGGCCAAGGAATTTGCCCAAGTGGCAAATTCCTAATTGGCTCGCAAGGGGCCCACACTCAGGATAGGTGAATCGAAGTATTCATCCTCCTGGAATTTCGTCCAAGATCGGAATACGGGAAAGGGGAGAGGTAACACTCTTTCAGGATCATTTAACCTGAAAGCAATCTTGTCGCTCGAGAATACATCCCTGATGGAAAGGGAAATCCCTGCAGTCTCTATACAACCATCGCAGGGGGCAGGAAACTCCTGGCGGGTACTTGGATTGTCAAAGAAAACTGTGAACGTCGTGTCACCAGGTTCTCCTTCGATGCTGTAACTTTCGGCCCAGATTTCCCATTCGCTTATGGCATGGCCGTCTTCTGCGTATTGCGCCCACAGCCTGATTCCATTTGAGAAATCAAGGATGACTGCTTTCCGTGGATTCTCATCCTTGCCTGGACGGAACTGGCGAAAGGATCGGCCCTCTAGCTCTTCCTTAACTGCAGCCTTCCATTCAGCCTCTACCACGACTTGAGACTGGTCTATCCGCGAAAGATCAGCAATCCCCATACTGCAGGCTGTAAGTACTAACAACGACGCCAGCAGGGCGGTTATAGGATACAAGGGTGAAGGTTGTTTGAAAATTTCCACAGCGAAGAATGCCGAGCTGCTTTGGGCAAACGGCTGGCATCAATTGGGAAAGTTACTCTTGTTCGGCGAAATACCAGAACCCGCAATTAGATTAGCGGCTTTTGCAATTCGTAGGGGGTAGGGAACACTCCAATAGTCACAAATGGGTTTGGGGCAACACTGTGATAATGCAAGGTCGTACCTAGAAAGAAATGTAAGTCCTTCTTCTGAAATTCATCCCAATACTTCATCCGAACTTTCGCCAAGGCTGTGTGTTCATCTTGTCTTGGCCGATTCCGACAATTCCAGTAGAGCTGCCCGCACTCCCAGTCCAAGATCTGGAGCTCGCTTTGCTTTCCTTTCACATCTTGGAATCGGTAAGAAAAGCTATATGGCACTTTCGGTATGTTTCTGAATGTTTTCCGCCAACTATTGTCTTCAAAAAGATCTAGCTGGTCCTGCAAGAGATGTATCTTTTGCAGTTTTGCTGGGTCCCAATATCCTTCTACTTTCTTGTAAGTGAAATCGATTACTTTGCTAGGTCTAAAAACGGCCAGCGAGGTTCCATCGCTCTAAGCTTTGGCAATAAGTTCATCTAGATCCTCGTAGACTGTGGCAACTTCCAGCAATAATCTGCGCCGCTCGCTCCAATTATTAGAAGTACCCATCCTACCAACGGGCTTAAGTTCCCAGTAGTCAATAGGGTTGAAAGACTCAGGCCTGTGATCCCTACTGTTGCGTCTGAGTTGGCATTCTATCCAGTTGAATTTTCGGTATTGTTCTTCTTCGTTTAGTCGGCGAAATGGAACAGGATATATGCGGACCCACGAGCCATCTTCTCTTACGCCAGCAGTGCAAACGGTCTCTCCGTATTTGGTGGAGAGAGTTGGATATGTTTTTACAGATACTAAAACACGTTCTTTCTTCATGAATGTTAGAGATGGTACGTTTTGAGGAATTGCCGAGATTCTCTCCCGGGAATCTGTTCCAGGGCCTCCACCACGCATTGTCTATGACATTGAGAAGGCTCGTGTTCGTAGCAGGTGAGGGCGACAATTTCTCCAGAATGTAGCCATTTCAGGATTGTTGCAAGACTGTTGCCCTGATTTTCGAAGATGTCCTTTGCGTAAGTCCTAAAAAGCGATCTGAATTCCTCCTGCGTACTGAGCCCTCGGCGATTTTTAGAAGCGATACCTAGCTCAGGAAGATGCTCGTACTGAATGTTCAGTTTGCTACAGATCTGAGAGAGCGTTGTCTTGGAGAATCCGTACTTGCGGCTGATGGGGTTGCCACGTACATCACAAAGAATCGTTACGCTGGAGCGCAGAAGCAGATTGAAGTACTCTTCCAACTGCTTTCCTTCATATCCAATGGTAAACAGAGCGGCTCCTGCAGCTTTGGGTTTGGAAACTCTTATCAGCTGCAGAGTTCCCGGATCGTCCTTGAAGAGATCCTCAGCCTTTTCGCTGCGAATGGCGTAATAAGGAAATTGCTCGTACGTTTCCTTGATTAGTCTGTGGCCCCGTTTATCTGCGTACCGATTAGAGAATTCGCGAATGGTTCTATCTAAGGATTTTTCTCCAACAGTTTTTCCCTCTTCGGTCAGTTTCCAATTTTCCCCTTCTCTAAGCAATCCGTGTTTGCGGAGGCGACGCAAATCCGCATCGCAAGTAAAGGAGAAAGCGCCGTATCTATATGGAACGAATTCGTAGTGCTTTGTGGTAGACAAGTAGGAGGAGTATTGTTCCTGGCAATAGAGGAACAACAGCTTCTGAAAGTCGGTTTTCCCAACAGAGCCTCCAAATGAGTGGAGCAGAGCCAGCAGCAGGAGATGTCGCTTAAATAGCCTTGGACTTCTTGCTGTCTCCATCGACTGCATTGAGGGTTTCATGATTTCATAAGACAGCTGGGCACTAGTATATCTTGCCTATTTCTGTGTTCTAGGAATTGGCGAAAGGCTAAAGAATCACTGCGTTTCCTTATAGGGGCTTCCGGTCCAGATATCACAACTCTATTTCCGACTACCTTTGTTTGCGGAATCTCTAAGTAACCGCTTGGTAACGAGAGACAGTGTATTGGGAAAGGGAATTCAGTGCGGGTTGGATCGGTGCAGGCCTATGTCGACATCCAAGACCCTGTGTGTACCATCGCCAAAGTACAGTAGGGCCGGAGTTCCGCCGAGTCGCGTTTCTCGTTTCGCAAACTGGAGGCCGACGTATCAAGGCAGGCGCAGTCGAATCGAGCGAAGGCAACCGGACCAGACCCGACCACTTTCCGCGTCATTTGGGTGTTGATGTTGTCCTATGCTGCCAAACCGGAAAGTTCAGCACTGACTCGCCACAGTTCCGCCGCCAGGCGCTGGTCGTCAACCATCGTTGCAGCAGGGGCCTGTCGCCGATCCACGAAGTAGCGGCCGGTAACCCCTGCGACTTCGGGAGCCAACGCAAGGTAGACCGGGGTCTCGGCTCCCGATTCCACAGGGCTCCCGCCACTAAAGTTGACATGCAATAGCTTGGTGTCAATGACTCCAGGATGCAGGTAATTGGCGGTGGCCAGGTTGGAATCCAACCTGCGGGACAGCTCACTTGTGAACAGGGCATTGGCGAGCTTCGAGTTGCTGTATGCGTCCCATCCGTTGAATTGCCGGCTCATCTGCAGGTCATTGAGGTCTATGTGTCCACTCGCGTGGGCACCCGAACTTACGTTGATGATCCTGGCGGGAGCACTGTCCTGGAGTAGATCGAGCAACAGGTTGGTGAGGAGGAACGGGGCTAGGTGATTAATGCCGAACGTGCTCTCGAACCCATCCTCGGTGAGGGTTCTGCGGTTGGTTGCGATGGCGGCGTTGTTGATGAGCACGTCAAGTTTCGGCAGTTCGCTGAGCCGTGTGGCTAGTTCCCTTACCTGGGCTAGCGAGGAGAAGTCGGCTGAAACGATCCGAATGTTCGGGTTGCCGGTGGCGTCGATCAGGTCCCGTTGTGCGGACCTTGCCCGTGCGTCGTTGCGTCCGTGGACGACAACTTCACAACCATGTTCGGCGAGGGCTTTGGCGGTAGCTTTGCCGATGCCGTCGGTGCTTCCGGTAACGAGGATTGTCTTCATGTTGGATTCCCTGATCGAGTGTTGTGGACAGTGGGTGACGAATTGGAAGTGAGCGGCGTATGCCCCAGCCCGCTAGAATCAGCTTTTTTCACAGCAAGGCAACGAACTTGGCATTTTGAAGGTGGATGATGGTGCATCAGTGCGAACCTAGCCCCACCCGCTAACTGCGGATTTTCTAGTGCCAAGTGTGTTTTTCGAACATGGCACACTGCCCCCTTCCAAATGCTGTCCAATACGCCCTTTTCCACCTTACGCTCTGGCGGCCGCTTCATTCAAAGCCTGGCAGGGCAGGCTAACGGTCTGCCGCGTTCGGCAGGGCCTCTTTGTTCCCTTTCAGTGTGCGGAGACAACTGAAAGGATCCATAAACCTGGTCTGTTGCGCTCGGACTAAACCGACACAAGCACATCTATGGTGTCGATGGAGTTCAATATACAGCCAATTTTGCCTTTTCAACGCAGTCGGGAACCACACGCCGCCGTGCTGTTTTCTTTCTAATCGGCCAGAAGTCTACAGGAGAAAGTTCTCTTAGTAGTGGGTGCAGTTACGGACTAGACGAGCGCTTTCTTTGCACCAGCCAAGGGGTGGTTGCCTGGTCATGAAACACTTGTCCTATGAACGCCAAAGTCAGGTATTCTATATCATTATTAGAAATAAATAATTGCAGATTTAGGTGCCTGGTCCGGGCTTCCTGCACCTGCGAGAGCTGTACCTGACCTTGGGAATCTAAATTCCTTGTAGACCGGTTAAGACAACACCTTCTACGAAATATCTCTGGGCCAATAGGAACAGAAGCAGGGCGGGCACTGTCACGGTGGCAGCTGCCGCCATTAACAATTCCCAATTGGTGGAGTAGAGACCCAGAAACGTGGCTAGCCCTAAAGCGATTGTTTTCTTGGCATCGGACTGGAGGTAAAGAAGCGGACCTATGAAATCGTTCCAGTTGGCAAGGAAGGTAAATATCGCCACCGTTGCCATAACTGGACGCGAGAGCGGAATCACAATTCTCCAATAGATGCGCAGCTCTCCGCAGCCATCCATGCGGGCTGCATCGGACAACTCTTCGGGAATAGTGCGAAAGAATTGCCGGAAAAGAAAGACGTTGAAGGGTCCTCCTCCGAGCATGGGCGGAATGATCAGCGGTTTCAGCGTGTTCACCCACCCCAGATGGGTGAACATGACAAAGACCGGGATCATGGTTACGATGGCTGGCAGCATCAAGATACTCAAGAAAATCATGAAAAAGGCATCGCGACCTGGAAATCGGAGACGCGCAAAGCCGTACCCGCACATTGAGGCCGTCAGCAAAGTACCCAGCAGCACGGGGATCGTTATCTTCATGGTGTTCAGCGTGTATATGTGAAACGGCAGACTGCTCAAGGCTTCGCCGTAATTGCCCCACTGAATTGGTTCCGGAATCCACACAGGTGGAAAGACCCACACCTGACTTTGGGTTTTGAGGGAAGAACTGATCATCCAGAGGAAGGGCAAGATCATCATGCACCCTCCTCCTGAGAGCAGAATCCAGACCAGAATTCTGCTCGCTAGAGGTTTCCAAGCGCGTCGGAGTTTACGGCCCGCATGCAAATTCTTGCCGGGAGAAGATTCAGCCAGAGTTGACATAAAGGCGAAGCTCTTTAATTACAATGAGGAAGTCATCCTGTTTCGTAGTACACGGCACGGCCCAGTGACCGAAATATGAACAGGGTCATTACCATGATGATGGCAAAAAGAAACCAAGACAGCGAAGCGGCATATCCCATCTTGAGCCACTCAAAGGCATTTCGGTATGTGTAAAGAACATAGAACAGAGTGGCGTTTCGAGGGCCCCCAGATGTCAGGAGATAGCCGGCTGTAAAGACCTGGAAAGTGTTTATCAGGCCAATTACCAAATTGAAAAGCAACACGGGAGACAATTGCGGAATGGTTACGGCCCAAAGGCGTCGCCACGCTCCCGCCCCGTCCATTTCGGCTGCCTCGTATAGAGTGCGGGGTACGCCATGCAGACCGGCAAGGAAAATAATCATCATGGGTCCAATACCCCAAAGGGCCATAATCCAGAACGAATACATGACCACATCGCCATCTATCAGCCAATCGACTTTGGGCAGATGGACCAGGTCCAGCAGGAAATTGAGCAACCCGAACTCGGAATTGAAAATCCATCGCCACAGGACCACAGTGGCGACTGCAGGGGTCATGGCCGGCAGATAGTAAATCAACCTAAACCCGGAAATGCCGACCATCCGGATATTTACGAGTAGGGCTACGGCCAAGGCCGCCACCAGCGTAAGCGGCACCGCGATCAAGGTGTAACGCAACGTTACATAAAGGGATATCCAGAAGAGCTTGTCGTCAAAAAATGCCTCCCGGTAGTTTTCGAATCCTACAAAGATCGGATCTGAAATAATGTCCCATTCCGTCAGGCTCAACCAGAAAGAGTAGATTAGGGGTCCCACCACAAAGAGGGAAATGCCAACTATGCCCGGGGATATGAAAAAGTACCCGGTTAGTATCCGTCTGATACGACGGCTCCTCCCAGGGTTGGCTAGGTTCAACCCCCGGAGAGCCATAAACTTGGTCTGGATGACGTACTAGGTATTTTCCTGACTCCACGTCAAGGGAAGGAACCGGTCATCATTCAGGAGATCTCCCACCTGCAGCTTTGAGTAATACTCCTTGGGCAAAGTATCGAAATTTCCATTGTAGGGAAGACCGTCGGGGAAAAAAGCAACGGTCATCGCCCGCCGGGGAAACGGGGTCTGATTTGGGCCCGCCGAGTGGGCAATCATGGAGTTGTGCACCACCAGTCCACCGGCAGGCACCGGAGCTGGCTTGGCTTCGATTTGCATCCAATCGGGATAGGCTTCAAATACATCCCTCATGTTTTCGCTTATGGGGACTAAGTCGTAGGTAGCCAATTGGTGGGAGCCCGGCAAATACCAAAGACACCCATTGGCAAAGGTGGCGTCATCCAGCGGGATCCACATGCTCACGGACTGCCGCGTGTGAAAGGCCCAATAGGGGCAGTCCATGTGCCAGGTGGTCTGATTACCATAAGGTGGCTTGAAGAGCGCTTGGTCATGCCAGATGCGTACCGCATTTACGCCGGCCAGCGTTGCGGCCAATTTGCCTAAACGGTCATCCCGTACCAAACGCGCTGTTTCCTCATGTGAATCGGACAGTCTCAGGCACTGCGTGAACACATTGGCATAAAACGTGCTGGGATCTGCCTGATTCTGCATACTTAGAGCTTCACTGCCATATTGCGCACTGAAAGCCCGCTGCACATCTGGTTCAAGGGACATTCTCTTGCCTACTGCATCTGAAATCACATTACGCCATTCCTGCAGTTCCGCGTCTTCCAGGAACTCCTCAAGCACAATAAAACCTTCAGTTTGGAATTGGTGAATTTGTTCAGCAGATAGGTCTGTTTTCACTGCATTGGGCCTGAATTTTTTCAAATAAGACTCCCAGAGCACCTTCAGAGGCGCTCTGGGAGTGCCACGTCTCTGACTATGAAGGGTTCCAGTTCGGGTTTTCCGCCAGGAATTCGTTGATCTCGGGCAAGACTGATTCCAAGGCCTCTTGCGCTGACACTTCGCCGGTATAGACAGGTCCCACCGCGGGTCCTAACAACCGGCCTTCAACCTCGCTGTGTCCCAGCCGGAGCGGCATGCGACGGGCATTGTGCACCGAAGGCAGGCAAGCTGCCGTAATGTGCTCAGGTGTATGGACACCGTCTGTCATCCACTTTGCTCTGCCTTCATCCGTGGTCAAGAGATCTACTCTTTGAGGTTGCCAGAGCCCCGTTCGACTCAAGGCCAGACTGCCCTCCCCAAACACGACCCACTTGTACAACGACCAAGCGGAATCAATATCAGCAGTATTCTCACTGACAGCAATGGCTTCGGAAGGCGCCCAAACCACGTAATCGGGCCCCATAATGGGTACCACTGCTTCCCCATAGTCGATGCTCGTGTTGGATAACGCCTCTAGACTCCAATTCCCTGACAAGAACATGGCCAGCCTGTCGTTTTCCATTAATTGAATGGAACTCATGCCGACTTGGCCAAAGAATTCAGGTGACGCTGCCACTTTGTGTTGCACATAAGTATCGGCAGTCTTCTGTAAGACCTCAATCGCTATTTCCTGATCAGGGAAGAGCGTGTTTTCGTCCTCTGAATAGACTTCCGAGCCGTTCTGCCACAAACCGGGAGAAAAGACTCGCCAGGAACCTCCCCAACGAGGCAGATCAACGCCGAAAGTCTGAATATTTTCGGCATCAAAGCCTGAATCAGCTGCAGTGTTGCCATTCTCGTCTACGGTGAGCTGCTTGGCAATTTCAATAAAGTCTTCCCAAGACCACGCTTCTTCCACTGTGGCCGGAGGATACTCCATGTCTGCTTCATCAAATATTTTGCGGTTGTAGAACATCATGTAGGGTTCAGTGGCTGCACCCGTACCGTATACGCGAGAGCCAATCCGGAAACGATTAACCTCTACAATTTGCTCAATGTCGGCTTCCGCATCTGAACTATGTAATTCAGTGAGGTCCTTGATGACGGATTTCTGAGCCCATGCCACCATAAAGGGGGTGCTCAAGTAGAAGACATCAGGCAAGTTGCCAGCTGCCGCCATGGCCTGCATGCTATTCATGTAGTCCGCATTTGGCAGGTGCTGCTTCTCGGTTGGGATGCCGGTGGCTTCTGTAAAACCGTCCAGCATATTTACCACTGTGTCTTTCTCGAACGGAGAGCCCCACCAGGCAAAGGTCACTGAGCTAGGCGCAGGTGCCTCCCCATCCGCCATTGGGGCCGGGGCTACCACTGTACAGGCTGACAAAGTCAGACCAGAAATCAGCAATCCACTACTTTTAAGAAAATCTCGTCTACTGAAAGAAACTTTCTGCATATGTCACCTCTTCTTGCTTGGTCAATCGAATATTCACAACAGTTCCGGCCAATGAAATCAGGGGATCTCGCAACAATCGGCTCTAGGGGCGCCCAAAGGCGACTCGCCGGCTGCCACAATTCGAAACGGGTGGCCTCGGTCCCGTGACGTCTTATTCAATTGCGGCAAGGGTGGGCTACGAAACTAAATTTTCTTAGTGCCGCCCCCGCAGCGTATTCACGGTATTCGTACTATACACTGGCATTCGACACTGCACAACTGAGATTCGGAGAGGGTGATGCCGCCTCCGCCTAACACTTAATGGCGCGCGGGCCGCAGTCCGATGCAGGTGAGTACACCAACTCCAGCTGGCAGGAGCCAAAGGCGCGCGGACCGAGTCCGGGCAGTGGCGGTTATCTAACAGCCCTACCTGCAAGGCGCAGCTTGGTGCAAACCTATGAGAATTTCTCTCAGGGGGAATTCCCCAGCAGGTTATTCAACTCCGCGGTGAAATCGAGCCTGATGTTCGCTTCCTTGACCCGTTGCGCGCCAGTCCCGGAAGGCTGAGCGGATCTTGAACTAAATCTGGTTACCGCCTCGTCCAGCTTACAGGGGGGCCCCCAGGGAGCCAATATTCGCGGCCCTGCTGTTCTCGTCAGAGCAACGTGGGGCGGCCATAAGCGTATTCAAAGCCAGGATTTCTGCAGACTCCGCGTCCGTTCGGCCACATCCGACCCTCCGAATTAAGAGCATCTTTCCTTTTTCAGAGTTACAACATGGCGGGTGACAAAACGTTGAGGATGCAATTCAGAAGAGCTCTTGAATGATGGGTTGAATATCGGCATACTTGGCCAAGCAAGGGCAGGGCCGCTCCGAAATCAGAGCTTGACAAATGAGCGCTGCCCACTCAAGGAGAAAGATGGAAGGAGGCACCTAATTGAAGCGTACACTTCTTATAGCTACCGGTAACCCGGGCAAAGTAGAGACTCTACGTCGCCTGCTGCAGGACCTGCCTTTCGATCTGGTTGGCTTGGACTCGTTGCCGCATATTCAAACTGTGGAAGAGACTGGCCAGACTTTCGAGGAGAACTCACGCCTGAAAGCCTGCGGCTATGCAGACCAATCGGGTCTGCTCACTTTGGCGGATGACAGCGGTTTGGAAGTAGCTGCTTTGGGAGGCGGCCCCGGCATCTACAGTGCCAGATACGGAGGGCCAGGGCTTACGGAAGCGGAACGCTGTGTACACCTGCTTAGTAATCTTGAGCAGGTTCCGGAAGGGCAACGACAAGCCCAATTCGTTTGCGTTGTAACCATAGCCAAACCCCGGAAAGGAGTCTGCGGCGAGTTTCGGGGTGTAAGTAAAGGCTATTTATTGACCGAGATGAGGGGTAATCTGGGTTTCGGCTACGACCCTCTATTCGTACCGGAAGGTGAAAATAGCTCTTATGCGGAACTGGGGCCAGCAGTCAAGGACAAACTGGGCCATAGATATAAGGCGATGCACGCCGCCAGAGGTTTGCTGACGGAATTGGCTAGGTCACCCGGGCCCTAGGCTATTGGCCTTGGGCCTCAAGGGGACCAGTTACGGATCCGCTACTTTCCGAGGCGCTGTATAGCTTCCTTGTAAACGTCTGCCGGAAGCGGACCTTTGACAGCAGCGTCCACATTTTCCTTAAGATGGTCCGGATTCGTAGTACCTACGATGGTAGAGTGCATGTGGGGATGGGCCAAGGTCAGGCGCAGTAGGAAGGCCGTCCGGGAGTCGTCCGGGTCCCGCAGGTCGTCGAGCCCGGCCCGTTCGAAGAGATCCCACTTCGAGGTCTCTCCTGTACCTATTTCGGGTTCCCCTAAGGCTACGCCCCCGCGTATTATGGTGCCCGCATTCTGCTCTGCCACCTTGGTGATCCACTCCTCATGTTTCCGTTCCAAGCCGGAATACGGAATCTGAAAGACATCAAAGACCCCCCACTCTAGAAAAGTGGGCAAATGCGGTAAGGTCGAAGAGACTCCAATCCACTGCACTTTGCCTTGCTGACGCATGTCTTCCAAGGCTGACACCAGTTCCCCTGCTTCACAATCCTCAACCGAAGGGTTATGCAATTGCATGATATCCACTGAGTCCACGCGCATGCGTTCAAGACTTTCATGCAACCCTCGGAAAAGGTTTTCCCGGGTCCAGATGTGGCCAAATTCGCCGTCGGAAGTACAACCGCACTTGGTAGCCAGCACAAATTCGTCCTTTCGATGCCGGATATAACGTCCGATCATTTCCTCGCTGTTGCCGTAGTCGTTGGCGGTGTCAATGAAGTTGATACCCGAATCCAACACCGCATTCAGGATGTTGCCGATCTGATCGTCAGTCAAAGCCCGGCGATGGGCAGCCCCATATCCCAGGCGCGTAACTTCGAGTCCAGTGCGGCCTAGGACCGCGGTTTCCAAGTTGGCGGGTGAATTTGTCATAGCAACTCCTTTATGTTTAAAGCCAGTAAATGTCAGTGCTGCTTCGGGCAGGTCTTCCGGTAGCGGTTTCCAATTGGCGGGAGCCAGACCAGATTAGCCAGATGTGCTGACAGGATACCTTTCTTAGCAGATCATACTGCCTTGAACCCATTGTTCAATGAGCCAAGGTGGCTCGCTCCTGCCGCTGCTGTCTGCAGGGACAAGCCGCTGTCGAGTGAATTCCACCTTTCCCTCCGCCCAACGTAACCCTCAACTAGCTGGACTGGGACGTTGTCGGAGTTGGTCTCCGGTTTGGGATCTGCAGCACTGCCGGGCGGTCCTGCGTGTGGATCTCGCGGATGGCAGCACCTTGGAAGTCAACGCCGCTTAGCGCTCCCCAAGATCGGAAAACTCTGGATTTGCTTGGGGAGAGCTCAATGCCAATTCCGAACCAATTGAAGGGCCGAAGCATGCCGCATCGGCCGTCCGACGCCGGCTCAGGAGTCCGAGGAGCCGACCGTAATAGACCTGCAAAAGCCTATAAACTCCGGGTATGCGATATCGGTTCTGCCGACCAGATAACGCCCTGTAATTTCCTGCGGAGCCAGATGATCAATATTGTTGTAGCCCTGTTCCTCCAAATAGGCGGGCAGTTGAGCAGGATCAAAGCTAGTGAGCCATGGCTCATCTCTCTTGGCTACGAAGGCAGCCGACTTTTCCTGTATGACTCGCCAATTCGGCGGGGTCGTTTCAAGATCTGCCAGATAGTCAAAGAGAACATAAGAACCTGCAGCCATGCGGTTGGAAATGGTCTGTAAGGTCTTGGTCACAGCGTCGGGTGTCAGATAGTAGGTAACGCCGAACCAGGAGAATACGGCGGGTCTTGCTGGGTCCAGACCCGCGTTCACGAGAACTTCAAACAAATCCTCTTTGCTTAGATCTGCTGCAATGTAGTGGGTATTGCGGGGCTTGGGGATTCCGGCCTTTGCCATCCTTCTAAACTTTTCCAATTGGGTGGCCGCCTGATCCAATTCATAAATGGTAAGACTGTCCAGCAAATCAGGCCGACGCATCGCGAAAGTGTCGTAACCGGCCCCTAGAATCACATATTGGTCAATTCCGGCCGCCATGGCTTGTTCAATCTGCTCTTCTCCGAAAACCGCCCTCAGTACGACACTCGGGCTGGTGGGGAAGACCTTGGCCAGGAAACCGTTTACCACGATGTTGCGCAGGATTCTGTTGGCCAACACCGTTCTCCAGAAGGGACCTGTGAAATGGATGGCCAGATTATCTTTATAGACTGGCGCATCATGATATTTGTATACGTCCGCGCGGACGGCAGCTACTATTTGAGCAGTTTTGCTAGGTGCTCCGCTCGATACCGATTCGCTACTGGCAGTGGCCATCATGCAGATCCTTGTGGTCTCTGAATTGGACGAATGTAAAGCCTCACGGAGCCTTCCGCTTGGACAGGATTAACAGTTGGAAATCTGGTGCCTTTCGGATTCGGCCTCAGCGGGGCCGAATATATGGAGACTTTAGCACCTATCTGATCCGCGAAGGCTTCCGGTCCTGTACCGGCCAAGATTCTGAACCCTCAGAGGTTCTCCTGCGAAAGCGGCTCTTGGCAGGTCTCACATCATGTAGGGAGGGCAGTTGCCAGATTGGGCAGAACTATAGGATTTCTACATGGCTCCGAGGATAGGCACTACGAAATCCAGGACCTGCCATGTGGCTAAGTGTGGGCTATCCGATACACAACCCCACAGTCAGCTTGAGGCTGCCCCAGGAGGTAGACCAGTTCACCCCAAATTACAGAAGTACTATTCCTGCCAGTCTGTACCCCTGGTTGCAGCCTGACTTTCGTAGAGAGTTACACAGTATCTGCGGGACTTGGATTGCCACGAACCGAATGGGCCGGCGGCAGCGGCAGCTTTCCCATTGTCGATGTCGACGCAGCGAAGAAACCCCAAGCTGCGGCTTGAAGTCATCACGGCAAAGGCCTACGCGATTCGCAGGTGCCTAACGACACGCGGATATAAGAGGTGCCAGGAAAGGGACGATTTGCTAGACCAGCTCCCCCAAAGCCTTCAGCACTCGTTGCGGCCGGAAAGGCATTTCCCGCAGGCGCACCCCGCAGGCGTTGTAGATGGCGTTGGCGATGGCCGCGGGCACAGGACACATGGCTGCTTCCCCTGCGCCCATCACGGGAAATCCCTCGCGCCTGATCAGATAGGTTTGGATCTGTGGTGCAGCTGGCATGCGCATGATGGGGTACGAATCCCAGTCAATGGAAGTCACGCCTTGGTGATTGAAGGCCACCTCTTCGTACAAGGTCCAGCTCGCGGCTTGGATCAAACCCCCCTCCAGCTGTGCGCTGAGGCCGTCCGGGTTCACGATCTGACCTGAATCCGCAGCGATGAAGGCTTTCAGCAGGTGTATTTCGCCAGTAGTCACATCTACGTTTAGGACCACCCCCACAGCGGCATAGGTCTGTTGATCCTTGTATCTCCCATAGGAAATGCCCCAGCCTTGCCCAGGCTCAGCATCTGCCTGTTTGCGGGCCTCGGTCATCTGGTCTGCCAGTAGCTGTAGCACGGCGCGGCCACGGGCGTCATCAAGGTGGCGCAGGCGGAAGGCAAAGGGGTCTTCTCCGGCCTGTCCGGCCAATTCATCCATGGTTGACTCAATGGCGAAAATGTTGGCGAAAGCTCCCAAGGACCGCATGGAAGAAACACGCAGGAGTTGATTTGGGAGATACTGTTTGACAGTGACATTTTCAGGGATGCGATATTGCGGGGTGCCATTTCGATGAAGTCCCACAAATCTGCCTGTACTGGCCTGGGGCTGATACCGTGGCCAAGGTTCGGCCAGTTGCCAGGCTGCCATCAGCGTGGAGGTGCCGTCCTCCGTTACATGAGGTCTGCCCGAATGGGTGTAGCCACGGATCTCCTGGCGCCAGGAGGCCAAATCGCCTTGCTCGTCCAAAGTGGCCGTGACATCCATGAGCATGGCAGTTCCGTATGGCTCATAAATGAATTCATCAGCACGCGTCCACAGTACCCGCATGGGTCGCTCTGGGAAGCGAATGGCCAACAGACAGGCATCCAAGGCCACATCATCTGACCCGTTGTGTCCGTAACAACCGGGTCCTTCAACGTGGATTACCCGTACGTTTTCCCGAGGCCATTTCAAAACCTGAGCCAGGGCGTCTCGCAAGGCAAATACCCCTTGGCTATGGGACCAAACAGTTATCTGTTCCCCTTTCAATTGGGCGATAGCACAGGAAGGACCCAAAGAAGCATGCATCTGGTAGGGACGGGTAAAACGGGCCTGCTCCTGCAGGAGAACCGACCGATCCTCATGAGGAGGAATGGGATCCGCCACGGGTATACCGTCCACGACCAGAAAGTCTTGGGATTCCGCCTGGTCCATTGCCGCATAGAGGTTGTTGGTTCCTGGCAGAGTCTCAGGTGTCCCCCAGGTGCAGGACGTAGCCAGCAGCTTCAGAGCCACCTCAACGTTGTCCTCGCGTGCACTTAACACCGCCAGGAACTGACCATCTTCCACGATGTCGGCTGGCTCTGGCAGGACTTGCAGGACTGATGGATCGTAGCCAGTGCGAATGGATTGGGTGTAGGGGCCGCGGACAATCCGGGCATGCATCATCCCTGGCATTTCCATGTCCTGTACAAAACTGGCCTGGCCTTGGACTTTGGCATTCAGATCCAGACGGGTCACCGGCTGTCCCACGATTGTGTACTGGCTTGGTGGTTTGGGGGCGATCACGCCCGACGCCTCAACACCCAAGGGTTGTCCTTGTAGTAATTCCCAGTAACTGGCCCGCTGATTACTGGAGTCGTGTGCGACTACCCCTTCCTGAACCATCAATTCATCCCACGGCACGTTCCATTCCTCGGCAGCCAGCAACAGGAGATGGTGGCGCACTTCCGCAGCTACCTGGCGGAGAGCTCCGCCCGAGACTTCCAGAGACATACTGCCGGCGGTGGTACCTTCGTCCGGCGGGCGAGCTGTGTCCGCGGTGTGAATCCGTACCTGGTCCATGCGCACGTCCAGTTCTTCGGCTACCACCTGTGACAGCGCCGTTACGATGCCTTGGCCCAGTTCTACCTTGCCGGTAAAGAAATCCACAGTACCGTCTTCCTGAATGTGCATCCAGTCATCCAGATTCGGGTGCCCTTGCAGGGATTGGGGCAACGGGCGCGGTACGGTCTCCGAAACTGAAGGGGGTTGTGCCTCCAGTTCTATAACCTCATAAATGGGGCTGTCCGGAACTTGGCCAGCCGCCCTTTGCACAGCCCGGACAATGCGCGGGTACACTCCGCAGCGGCAGAGGTTACGCCGCATAGCGGCATGAATCTCTTCCTGAGACGGGTTGGGATTCTGTTCCAATAATGCCGTGCCAGTCGTGAGCATGCCGGCTACGCAGTAGCCGCACTGTATAGCCTGCTCTTTAACAAAGGCTTCTTGCAGTGGACTGAGCTGTCCCTGGGTAGCCAAGCCCTCAACTGTAACCAGGCTCTTACCAACGGCTTCTTGCGCTGGCATCCGGCAGGAAGGCATTGCTTCCCCATCGATGATGACCCGACAGGCACCGCACTGCTCCAAGCCGCAGGCGTCTTTGGCTCCCTTGAGGTGCAGGTCTTCGCGCAGCACCTGCAGCAAGGTGGTCGCAGGGGTGGCCGCGACCGTGTGAGTCTGGCCGTTGACGATCAATTCCAACGCTTGGCGGTCCATAAGCGGAGAGCTCCTGGGTATAGGTACTACTGGCGAATGAACTTCTGTAGTCGTCCATCTGCCTGCACTTCCCCTACATAGAGGTCGCCTCGGGAGTCGGCCCAAATGCCGTGCGGAAAGGCCAGAAATTCCCCAGGCTTTCTGCTGGCCTTGCGACCGCCCCATTGGGAAAGCAGTTGCTGGTCAAATGTGTAAATACTGACCTGCTGCTCCAGTTCCGCGACATAGACTACGTCTTCGTCCGGGTGGAAGTAGATGGTGTCGGGTTTAGCCAAGCCTTGCCATTGATTCAGGAAGTTGCCTTCCAAATCGAAGATCTGGATGCGGCCATTCTCGCGGTCGCAGACCCAAACCCGCTGGTACCGATCTATGCGCACACAGTGGGACAAGGAGAATTGGCCAGGCTGATCGCCCCAAGTACCCCAGGAATGAAGAAGCTCGCCCGTACTGGTGTATCGATGTACGCGCGCATTGCCGTAACCGTCGGAGATGTACAGGTCCCCGTTGGGGGCCAAGTCCAAGTCTGTCGGCAAATTGAAAGGGTCACCATCCTTCTGGCCAGGTGCTCCAGGCGTGCCAATTGTCATTAGCAAGTCGCCATCTTTGGTGAATTTGCGGACGCAGTGGGTATTGCGTTCGGTACAGTAAATGAAGTCGTGTTGATCGATGTAGATGCCGTGGGCATCCTGGAGCACATCTTCGCCCCAAGAAGCTAGGAAATTTCCTTCACGGTCGAAGACCACCATGGGATGTTCGGAACGGGAGTAGACGTAAACCCTATCCAGCGAGTCACAGGCGACGGCCGGGATCCAGCCAAAGCTGTAGCCTTCAGGGGGCTGAAACCAGCCTTCTTGAACCTCATACTGGTAGTCTCCGGAACCGTAAGTCATGGCTGAATCTCCATTTGGAAAGGAAGTCCGGTGGGTGTGGAAAATACCGGAATTCGGGATGGTCAAAGGGTCGACTATGTAGTAATTGTAGGACAGTGAGCTCGGCTTGCCCTACCACCATGGCATGGTAAAACTCCGGCTCAATAGGATGCGATACCCTCAAAAGGTGCTTGCGGGCGGATCAAGGCAACCTCCCTTTTCTCCAAGTCTAAGGGTGTTTTGGCCACAGGTAAAGGGAAAGGATAGTTATCCCTTGCCTACAAAGTAGATGTGGTTCAATGCAACTCAGCACCGGCTGTTGCATAGATAAATGACTTACAGCCCGCTTGCGGATCGCCAACGTAGTCCTGAGTTGGACAACAGGTTGTTGAAATAGCACAAGGAATTGCCCCAGAAATTGGAGCTATCCATGAGAATGAAGTTGGTTGGGGACACATGTGGTTCCGATTTGCTCTGACTCGGAAACGAGACTGCGCCAAGTTGACTCAGGCAGGACGTCAAATGGATTCCCTTACCGACGGTCCCCCCTCAAAATCCTGATGTCCTGAATCAATGGCCATTGCTGCTGATGTCCAACAGCCGAGCGCCATTCTCGACGAACATATCCGCGATGGTGTTGTGGCAGGTGAAGACCAAGACCTGATTGGTTTCGGACAGACGGGTAAAAGCCTCCGATGCCAAACGAGCCCTCTCCGGGTCGAAGTTTACTAAGGCCTCATCCACCACGACGGGCAATCGCTCGGCGTGTTCTCCAAACTCCAGAATCAGACCAAAACGCAAGGCCAGATACAGTTGTTCCCGTGTACCCCGACTCAGTTCGGCAGGCAACTTGCTGCCCCCATGTGCGTCTGTTACGGTGATTGTTTGTTCACCGATGGGAGCATACAAACCGCGGTATCGATGTCCGGTTATGTGACAGAAGATGTCTTTGGCGTACTGAATGACGCTGGGCTGGCGTTCTTGCTCAAACTTTCGCCGGGTCCTATCCAACAACGTCTCTGCAATACTGAGACGTGACCACTCTCGGGCGCTCTCCCGCAATTGCTCCACCAGCATATTGCGGCGCATACGTAAGCTGGACGATTCCTCTTCACTGGTCAATTGGGCCATGGCATTGTCGTTGCCGCCCCGTTCCTCCCGGAGCTGGTTGCGGTGATTCTCCAATTCTGTGTGTTTGGCCGCGATCTCTTGGGATTCCTGTTCGACACCCTCACGGGTCGAAGTTGTCAGCTTTGACTTGAAAGATTCAAAATGGCCGAAGGCAATACTGAGGCGCCGCAGGCTCTGCTGAAAATCATCTCGCTGCCGCTCCATTTCCCGCCGTTCTGCCTGCTGGCGAACTCTCCGTCTAAATTCTTCGGCATCATCCGTACCCCCCGCCTTCAGAAGGTGAGCTAGCTCATCTTTCACATTCTGTAAACGCCGACTACGCTGAATCAGATGGCCTTGTTCCAATTCTTTCTGGCGGATAGCTTGTTCCCGTTCGGCAACTTTCGCTTGGACAACGTTGAGCCTTCCGATTAGTTCCTCAGCCGCAGCCGCGAGATGGGAAGAATCCGAGTCATTCAATGAAATACCGTGCCTTTTGGCTAAAGGTGTTACTTGCTGGCGAAATTCCTCTATGTCATGTTCTATGGCTGCTACCCGAGCACGCATCCGGCGCACCTCGGTTCTTGATGCGCGTGCTGCTTCGACCCGAGCCAGAAATTCAATCGTCCCATCAGGATTGAAACTGTTGTTTAGGCCGGACTGTAGCAACCAGCCCTTCCAACGTGTTTGCCATTCATCCAGCAATTCCTCGGCGGCGTGTCTTTTCTGTGAGGCGACCTCCACATGCTGTTCCTGTCGCTTCAAGCGACGCGCCACATCGTCTTGCTGACTGACCAAATTGCCAATGAAGTCGAACTGAGCCATGAAGTCATCCGATACTGCCATGACGTGGGAAGGGCTGGCTACATCCAAGTCAACACCGTATTTCACAGCTAGTGGTAGAACCAGGTCTAGGTACTGTTGGATGTCTACTTCAATGGCACGAACCCGTTGGCGCATGCCCTGGACCTGATCTAACCTGGCCCGTGCGGTCTCAACCTGGCCTGTGAACTCCGTCACAGATTCAGGCGTAAAGCTGCCGTCCATGCCCAGACCTTCCAACCAAGCCAACCATTCCTGTTGACTTGCGCGGGCGGAATCTGCGGCTGTTTCCGATTCTTGAATCGCTAATTCCACACGTTTTCCCTGGAATTGCAGTGCTTCGTTCGCTTCTGTTAATCGCTCTTGGGCCTCTGTCCAGGCGGTGATTTCTGCTGCTCTGGTTTGCAGGCCTGCTTCCGCATTGTCCATTGCATCCGTTGTTGGTACCCCTTCGAGGACGAGAGCTGCAGAGGCTTGGGCCAGGGATTCCATGGACGCATCAACTTTCTCCTGAGCCGCCTTGAGATTGCTGACCAATGCTTTGGCCATGAGGTTGGCAGGACTGGCTGGTGCGGTGCGGTTTCGAAGTAGCAAGTAAAGAGCTGTCAGCATCAGCACCAATCCGCCCACGATAACCAGTGCCAAAGCGGCTTGCGCCAGAAAGACACCTATCAACATCGAGACAATTCCCAATAGGGCCAAGACGATCGGCAACCCCCGCGAGGGCCGTTCTGCCTCAGACTCGGTTGCTTTCAGATCTTCCGGTAAGGACTGCAGCTGCAGCTGCAAGTTGTCGTGATTGACGCGGTCCCTTTCAAAGTCCTGAAGACGACTACGCGACCTGCGGAGAGCTCTCCGCTGCTCTTCAATGGCCGCGGCATCCAGCTCCGGTTCAGTTGCGGGCATCTTCGCCGCCGCCGCTTGGACCGCGGCCTGAATTTCCGATAGTTTAGATTCTTCCGACTCCTGGCGTAACTGGGCCTGTCGCACCGCATCTCTGTTTTCGCCCAACCGTTCCTTCCAGCGGTCTACTTCCTGTCGAAACACCACAGACGTGTCAAAACTGTCCAGCCATCGCTCATCGCGGTCTTGTCCGAGATTGCGCAAGCTGGCTTTCAGTCCAGACTCCCGTTCCTTAAGTTCGGCGCGTCTTTCTGGCAAATCACCTACAGAGTCCGCGAAGCCGTTGCGGCCCCTCCGAATCTGTTCCAGCTGATCCTTCTCGGTGAGCAGCTCAGCCAGACTCCCGCTGGGAGGTGCTAGGCGCATCCCATCAGTGTCCGGTCGAAGGCGGCGTTGGGCTTCCTGTACTTCCTCCTGCAACTCGCCGAGTTGCTCGTTCTCCTGCTCCCAGCGGACGCCAGTGTCTTTGACGGCGCTTAGGGTAGTCGCATGTTGTTCCTTCCACTGCTCCACTTCGCTCCGGGCGGACGGCGAAGTGTCAATACGATCCAGGCTGTCTTCATCCCACCCATCGCCCAACTGCCGCATCTTTTCGGCTAGAGCTTCTTCCATCGCCCGCAGCTCGTCCTGGCGTTCCGGAAGATCACGCACAGAATTGTCGAAACTGCTTCTGGCTCGAAGGATGCCTTCAATACGGTCAACATCGTCTAGCAGGCTTTCATCGTCGATTTTTGCGGACGCCGCCACAGACGTCTTGCGCAGCTGTTCCTGAGCCTCGTCACGGTCTTCTCTGGCTTGCTGGATACGGTCTTCCAAATTCTCCAGCCTTTCAATGGGATTCTCGGGCAGGCGCTCGAATTTTGGCATCTTCTTTAGCCGTTCTTCACAAGACTGCAGAGATTCCCAGTCGTTCCATCCCTCTATCAGTCTGTCGACCTTGGTGCGCTGGTGATTAAGGGCCGCGATCTCAGCAGTAGCCTGATCCAATTCCCGTGCAATTTCGTCCTGTCTGTTGGTGAGACGCAGGTATTGATCAGCGTAGGACCGGATTTCCCTGAGCTGTGCATCTGTGGACTCCAGGTCCCGCAGTATCTCAGCGATCTGCTGCGCGCTTCCGCGCGGGCGATATAGAGCCTCCTTGCGCTTAGCTATGGATTGCGCGAAATCCGGCAATCTGGAGGCCCCCATGCCAGCACTATAGATGCGGCCGGACACTTCGGAATTGCTCATCAAGCCTTCACTCTGAATCTCGTCAAGGCTGAAGGCGAAGACGTTGTTGAAGAGATCGGCAGGAGCGTGGCCGGTCAGTTTATGCAGAAACGCGGCGTCCTGTAGCTGCCCGTCCGCTTCCGCGCGCAGTTCGAACGGTCCCCCCTGGGTTCCTGTAAAGCGTTCCAATGTGTATCTAGTGCCGTTGTCATCTACCAACCGGATGCGGCCACCATGTCTGCCGCCGGCAAGGGGAGGGTAATATTGGTTTCGTCCCCGTTGTGGAAACCCAAACAACACCGCGCGCACAAAAGCCAGCAAAGTGCTTTTGCCCGCTTCATTGGGTCCATAGAGGACGGTTACATCCCTATCGAGAGGCCCGATGGTGTGCTGGTGAAAATGGCCGAAACCCTCCAGTTGGAATTCTTCCAGCCTCATGCTTCTTCCTTGTCGTCCACCAGCTCAACGAGACATTCCTCTTCAGCAGCAGTCAAAAGTGTTTGCAGTTCATCGTCATCAGGCAGCAAATCCCTTAAATGCCTGCGGGCGCGGTTGGCGCCGTACAACTCTTGCAAGGACTCGCGCAAACTGGCAAGTTCCTCGGCATCATTCCGAATCTCATCTGCGAGTCTGGCCAGGTCTCCGATGAAGTCTTCGCGATGCACTACCTGTGCGCGGTCTATTGGTGCAGCGGTGTTCAACTGAATTCGTTCACACCAGAGCCAGATCTCGTCACTGGCGAATTCTTCATTCAGCTGTTTCAGAATGTCTTCAACGGTCTCCGCGCGGCGTAGCCAGCGATTCAAAGGACCCCTTCCCTTTAGTTCCAGCCGCCACATTACCGGTCGGCCTTCCGCCTCTCCACGCAAGGATTCCGCAAGGCTGAGAATTGCCTCCCATGCCGTCTGTTCAGTTTCCCAAGTGGAGATGTCCAGTTGTCGACTTTCCCAGCGAATTACATCCACAGCTCTAAACCGTAACTGCGGCACTCCCCCTTCATCTACCTCTACCAGATAGACACCACGGGCTCCGACTTCGTTGGGATGGCGGCCTTGCGGGTTGCCTGGATATACGATCGCGGGTTTACTTTCCCTCAAAACATCCTTGGTATGTACATGGCCCAGGGCCCAGTAGTCGATGGGAGCCTCCGTTAGATCGGCGATGCTACAGGCTCCGTAAGCATCGTGATTGGGGTTGCCGCCCACATTGGCGTGGAGCAGACCAATATTGAATGTGCTGGGGGGCAACCCAGCGAACTGCTGCGTAACATCCTCACGCATCTCACGTTGAGGATAGCTGAACCCATACACCATGGCGCGTTTAGGATCATCTGGGAACACCGGTGCTCCTTGTACTTCGGAACCGAAGCGGAAACATTCTGGTGGCAAATCTAACCGCGCCTCCCATCCGCTCAGGGGGTCATGGTTGCCGTGGCAAATGAAAGAGCGGATTCCTGCGCTGGACAGTTCTCGCAGGCCTTCCGCAAATTTCAATTGTGCGCGCAGGCTGCGATCAGCTTCGTCATAGATGTCTCCAGCTATGAACAATGCGTCCACATTCTCAGCGATACAAAGCGCAACAATATTGGCGAAAGCACTGAAAGTAGCCTTGCTTAAGGCATCGACCACATGCTGAGGAGCAACGGACTTCAGGCCTGTAAACGGGCTGTCAAGATGTAGGTCAGCCGCGTGTACGAATCGCAGTATAGGCATGGTGACACTTTCCAGATCCAGCAAAGAGGATCGCTCATGATACATCGAGCTCAAGAGGCCAGACCAAGGTATGGACTGGGCATTTTGCTTTGGAGGGGCTATCTTGGAACCCCCACTGTTCGAGGATTAGCCAGCTTGCGGTGCATCCGCAATCATATTGCGTGTTGGGCACTCACCCGTCTATCCCAGGCTTTCATCGCCATCCATATAATTTTTTACGGGAAGGGCCGCCGAGACACCTATCTTTCACGTGACAGGTCCCAAATTTGCACCCGATGGCCCAAGTACGCAGAAGGGCCCTCATCCGGGATCCAGCGGCTCTCGGGCAGCGCACACAAAGTTATGGAAATCTCAAAGCCCAGTTACACGTAAGTGATGAAAAGACTCCACTCCCGTTAGCCTGTATCAGCTTTCGTTCCTGTCCGCACACCCTAATGGTGGAGGGCCTAACAGAGGTCGTGTGTCGAAAACAATCTTGAATCCATCGGCATATGGGGATTGGTCCTGCTGGTGTCTAATCTATAAGGCTTCCAGCCGCGCCGTCTTCGTGGACATTGGCCCTGCCACTGTTTCAACACAAGAGCGCCAGCGAAGCCTGCTTTCAGCGGGGGACTCCTTCAGGAACGGGATTTGAGGGACTGCAGGTATTCAACCAGCCCGTGGACTTCAGTTAAGGGATTCACAGTCAGGTCGAAGCGTTGTTGAGAATATTTGCGCGCCGCGTTCAAAACGGCCGCGAGCGCGGTCGCCCGAGTCAGGACTGGGTTGTCGTTCTAGACGCTGTTCATCTCAGGGCTCTTGAATGAGCCGTAATCAGCCAGAAAGGCCAACCCCTTGGCCGCCCTGCGCACCGTGCAGAAAGGTCAATGGACTCGGGCCGACGCAACTGACGCGGCCTCTCCACATGTACTTGAATGCATTCTCGACTCCACGTCGAGATCCCGCTCCGTCGGCCGTCACCATGGCCAAGGCACCAAGGGTTACGCGCCGAGAGCGTAGGAACCCTTGATGCAACGACAGACTCACCGCAGTGAGTCATAACTCGCTTCAAACCGCTTTCTCGATTCGCTCCCCGATCTCGTTGTCGATGTTGCGCCAGTACTCGAAGGCACGCTGGAGAACCGTTTCGGACACTCCACCCTTAAGGTGTCCGGACACATTCGATACCAGGCGAGCCCGCTGCGCGTCGTCCATAACCTTACGTACCAGTGTCCCCGGCTGCCCCCAGTCATCGTCATCGGTTCGGAGGGTGTAAGCGGCTCGAACCATCTCGCCGTCGACCGCCCACGTATTGTCCCGCCCGACGAGCGAGGGATCGGCTTTCGGTCCTCCGTAGCTGTTGGGGGCGTAAACCGGATCCGAGGCGTTCGCTACCCGCATCGCGCCGTCCTTGGAGTAGCTGTGGATCTTGCTTTTCGGAGCATTAACGGGTATCTGCTTATAGTTCACGCCGAGACGGGCCCGATGGGCATCCGCATAGGAGAAGCCCCGAGCCAGCAGCATCTTGTCGGGCGACAAGCCAGTGCCGGGGACCATGTTGTTGGGCTCGAAGGCAGCCTGTTCCATCTCGGTGTGATAGTCGGTGACGTTTCGGTCGAGTATGAGGGTGCCCACGTCGATAAGCGGGTAATCAGCGTGGGGCCACACCTTTGTAAGATCGAACGGATTGAACCGATAGGTCTTGGCTTCCTCGTAGGGCATGATCTGCATTTTCAGCGACCACCCGGGGAAGTCTCCAGCTTCGATCGTGTTGTACAGGTCGCGTTGGTGGTAGTCGCCGTCCTGTCCGGCGATCAGATCAGCATCCGCCTGAGTGAGGGTCTTGATCCCCTGGTTGGTCTTGAAGTGGTATTTGACCCAGAACAACTCGCCATCGGCATTGACCCACGAGTAGGTGTGGCTGGAGTAGCCGTTCATATGCCGCCAGGACTTCGGAATGCCACGGTCGCCCATCAGCCAGGTCACTTGGTGGGCGGACTCGGGTGACAACGACCAGAAGTCCCACTGCATGTCGTTGTCTCGGAGGTTGTTGGACACCCGCCGCTTCTGGGAGCGGATGAAATGCTGGAACTTCATCGGATCTCGCAGGAAGAACACGGGTGTGTTATTCCCCACGATGTCGAGGTTGCCCTCGGTCGTGTAGAACTTCACAGCGAAGCCGCGGGGATCCCGCCACGTGTCGGGAGATCCGCGTTCGCCAGCCACGCTCGAGAAGCGGAGCAATACCTCGGTTTCCATATCAGGTTGAAATACTGCGGCGCGGGTGTACGCACTCACGTCGTTGGTCACCACGAATCTACCGAACGCGCCTCCGCCTTTGGCATGTGGCTGCCGCTCGGGGATCCGCTCGCGGTTGAAGTTGGCCATCTGCTCGATGAGGTAGTGATCTTGGAGCAAAATCGGACCATCGGGGCTAACGGTCAACGAGTGCTCGTCACTGGCGACTGGTACGCCACTATCGGTGGTTGTCACTTTGGGGTCTTCCATTGCCATTCCTTTCTCGTTCTGGAGTGAATGCTTGTGGGCGGATATGCGCCTCTGTTTTGCACCTTTGTTGCAGTGGGTGCTGTCCTTCTGGCAGGGCACTGCGCTGGTCATCGCCCTGGACCCTACCACTCACCAGGACCTGGTGGTGTCATTGGCCGTCAGTGTACCGCAATTGTGCGCTGCCCGTGGACTCGCAAATCGTGCCGGCGCAGGAGTGCGTCGGCGTATGGGTGGCGGTGTACTGCGCACTGCTCCCTTGCCTGCCACCGGTGATGCCTCGGGAGTGGCAGGTCTTTGTGCTGAGCGACCGCGGGCTGGGTAGTCCGGAGCTGTAGCAGGCCCTCTGTGACTGCAGCGGGCCTCCGTACCTGCGCCATCAGAATCAGGTGATGGACATGGAGCAGGAATTGGCCTGGCCCTGCTGGCGCCGCCTGCACCAGTGGGTGGCCCTGCACTTCCAATTTCGACAGCAACAGGCGACTATTCTTTGATTTCCCTCTGAAGTATTAGGAGGATCTGTGTCAGGGCTGCATGCGCCCTGCACGCCGCGGGCACTTCTGGCTTGGCCGACTGCACCTCCTTCTGGACTTGGACGCCGAGCCTATCGCTTTGCACCAGTTGACGGGCGCCCTTACTAAAGTGTAGTTCCCCTCTTTGGGGTCAAGGAGGATTTCGAAGTAGGAAAAGAAGAGGTGCTGAGATCCACAAGAAAACTCCCAGCGTTGCTAGGTCCTAACACAACAGACCAACACGCCTTGGATGGCCAGTAGCCACGAACCCTTGCACGATGCTCCTAATAGGCCATCGGCATATTTCCTCCTGTTGGTTTTCCCCAATTCCCTTTTCAGGACCACCTTCCCAAGTTCTGACAGGCTCGTGGAATCTGCGTTGCAGGAATTAGAGGCTGCAAGACTTCGGTGGAGGAGCCCAGTAGAATTCACGGCCCGATGGGGATTTCGGCGATTGCAGACGGCAGTGCACTCGAGCGAGAGAACCCGGTCAGGTTTTAGAGTATCGGCGCGGTTCATGGGGTACCGGTACTCAAGAAGGGCTATGCCATCTGGACGATCAAGCCAGCCTCATACAGTACAGTCGTTTCGCTTAGCGTTTTGACAATCCTGACTCTTTGTTAAGGAGATCAACCACTGAGGCCATGGCGGGCATTGTTTGAATCTCCTTGCTTTTAGCCTTCATGCCCACAGGTTCTAATGACAGTAATGGATCGGTTTTTTGCCTTGGAGTACCTTTGGATCTCAAGGACCATCAGGTCCTTGATCGGGTGTTTGGCCAAGGGGCGACCCCGTCTGAACCAACTGCTAGGCTGGGAGGCACTAGATGGCAGCAAGAACTAAATCAAGGCCATTTCAGCATCGAGAGACTTTGTTGTGAAATGGCCCTTGGCGGTCCAGACCAGAATTCAGGAGAGTTGCGTACCTCGGGCACAATCCGTCCCGACCCAATTGGATGGCACCAGGACAGTTCGAACCTGGAGTTCTTACTGGCCTTCAGGAATGCAAGTTGACTTGAGTGTTTTGACTATTGCTTTATCAAGGTGGGCGGTGACACAGCCAGAATTCCTTAAAGCAAACGGGAAAAAGAAAAGAGCAGGTTCGAAAGTCGCAGCACATTCAGCGGCTAGCCTTCCCAATCCACCTCATCGCCTACCTCTATCTGACCCTCGTCCAGAACATCGCCCCAAACTCCACCGCGCCACATAAGAGCCATTTTTTCCCGCAACCCGTAACAAGCCTGATCCATCTGGTGGCAGGGCTGGGTTTCGCCATGCACTCTGATGCGAATTGGCCCTATCTGTAGCACCTTGGATTCACTGTCAATTAAACGCACGCCGCTCACCATCAGGTTGGCCCGTCGCACCGAAGGCTCCAGCTCCTGTCCCATCTGTGAACACAGCAGCTCCCAGTTTTCCTTTTCAACTATGGAGACCTGCCGTCTGCCACCGAAGTCCGCGTTGCCCTTGATGCCTTTTCCTTGAACCAGGGAAGCGGCAGAGACTTTTTGCATCGCACCACCATGGGCGGTCTTGAGCCAGATGCCTTCCAATTTCCCTGCAGCCATTTCCTCACTACCTTTCTGTTTATCTTGCTCGCTGGACACCTGGGCCCGCTTAGGCGGCCCATTCTAGCATTATGCCGAGGGTGGTTAACCGGCCTGATTTGAGTTCTGCATAGGCCGCCGGGGCATCTTCCCAGGAAAATGTGTGTGAGACCAGCTTGTCTACTTGCAAACGACCGGAGGCCATACAACGCAGGGCCAATGCTTCATCCTCCTGAACGGGCCACAATCCCGGCCTACGTTCCATATTGGGCCGGATGGAGTTGTGAGCTCCTATGAGGGTTAGGCCGGTTTTGTGTACGTCTCGGTAGAAATTTACATCCGGTGTATTGCCGCGGGTACTGCCTAACAGCACCAGACGACCATAAGGTGCAATGATATCGAAGGCTGAAGTAACAGCTGCAGGATGGCCGGTGGCATCCACCACTACCTCCGGCTTCGAATCCGCACACAGTTCTTGGACCCGGGCCATGTAATCTCCGGTCATGTGCAGGGCCGCGTCCGCGCCCAGTTGCTCCGCTAAAGGCAGGCGGGTATCCTGCACATCCAAAGTTAAAGCAGGCATGGCTCCATTGAGGCGAGCCCACTGCATGGCTAGAAGACCTACGATTCCGGCACCGAGCACGGCTACGCCTTCCCCCAGTTCAATTCGGGCCTTGCGAATGCCTTGCAGGGCAATTGCCCCCAGGAAGAAAAAAGTGGCAGGTCGGCTGTCCAGATCGTCGGGCAGCAAGTGGCACCGTGCCGCGGGCACCGCTGCTAGCCGCTGGTGTTGAATGGGAATGGCTACGCGCTGACCCACTTCCCAGCCGCTGGTGTCAGAGCCGCACTCGATGACTTCGGCGACTGTGCTATAACCTGCGCCCATTGGGTATTGTTGAGTGGTATTGTCCATGCCCATGAGAAAAGCTCTCTCTGTGCCTGGACTGATCAGAGAGTAAAGCGTGCGGATGAGGAGTTGACCGGGTTGACAGACGGGCATCTCAATTGAAACCAATTCCGCTTCGCCTGGTGCTGTAAACCGTACCTGGGTATTCATCCCGAATCTCCTTGGAGCTGGATCTAAGTCAAAGGACGTGACAACATGGATAATTGCACTTGCGCTGGCGTACTTCTGCCCGAGACAGACAGAATCAGGAAGTCACGGTCTTAACCTGAGGCTACTCTGATACTTCAAATTCTATCCCGCCGGCCATAGTCTCATGGCTCCTCCTATCTTTGACCGTCGGTATGTCCGACGCACCCGCGAGATGCTGTTTCAGCTGTCCTTGGTGACGCTAGTGGGTGTACTGGTGCGCCTTTCCGGCCTGGCTCAACATGCCATCCAATTGGACGAGGCCATCAGTGTGGAGTTCGTGACGCGCAATTCCCTGCCGGAGCTGGCTGCCTTCGTACGTCAGTGGGATGTGCATCCGCCCCTCTACTACCAGTTGCTGTTGCTCTGGACCCGGGTTTTCGGTACGGATCTCGTGGACCTGCGCTTGCCTTCAGCGTTGCTGGGGGTGTTGACCGTGCCCGCAGTCTATGTGTTCACACTGCTGCTGACCCGCCGGCGCACGGCATTTCTGGCCGCTCTTCTTTTCGCTTTGTCTCCCTTCCAGCTGCAGGTGGCCCAAGACACTCGCATGTATGCTCTGCTCACCTTCTGGGCGGCTCTGGCTGGCATCTGTTTAGTGAGCATTCTGAAGCAGAAGGAGCTGGAAGAGGCGCGGCCTTTCTGGTGGGGCATGGTATTGCTGCAAGGGTTGGCATTGCACACCCACAGCGCCGGCGGTCTGTATCTGACTGCCTCTTTTAATGTGGCCGTTCTATGGTTGTTGTGGTTGCGCCGACGAGGCTGTGATTATGGAGATTTTCCTGGCGTTAGCAGTCGGGGACTGGGATTCAACTGGGGCGTCTCTCAAGTCATGGTGTTCCTGTTGTGGTCGCCATGGTTTGGCTCGTTCCTGACCCAAGTACGCCGGGTGGTTGGCGAATTTTGGATTCAGCCTACAAGTAGCTGGGAGATCTGGGGCGCGATCTCGCGCATGGCCTTCGCCTATCTACCGATTTCAGAGTACGAACTGGCGGTACCTGTTGTCATTCTGCTGCTCCTGGCCCTGCTGGGGTTGATACGGATGCGGCGGCTGCCGGTGCCGTTGACGTTGGCTGTAGCTTTGTTTTTTACGCCAATGGCCGCGGCCCTGAGTATAGACTGGTTCCGGCCCTTGTGGCATGTCCGCAGCTTTAACTATATTTGTGTGCCCTTGTACATGCTGGTGGCTGTTGGCGTTGCAGGACCTCTCCTCAACACTGCGAGGGGCGGATCCAACTCAAATCTGGAGACATTGTGGCAGGAAAAATTGCAACCCGTGGGCCAAGTGGTTCTGGTGGTGGCCATGGCCTTACTCCAGATCTGGGGCATTGTGAATTATCATGCTCAAGGTGAGCGAGAAGCGTGGCGGGATGCGGCCGCTGAAGTGGCCTATCTTTCGGAGCCGGGAGATTCGGTAGTGTTTCAGGCTGGTTGGGTTCAGCTGCCATTCATGTACCACTACAACCGGATGCGGGGAGACTTGCTGACGGAATGGCCGTTGCCAGAGCCAGTCTTCAGCGGAAACGTGGCGGAACCGCGCATGACCCCAGAGAACGCCCGGACTTCGTTAGCCAAGTTGGATGGAGTGGGGCGTATCTGGCTCATTTATTCCCATGATTGGTACACGGACCCGGACGGTTTAACGCTCAGCACACTGGATCGCCTTCGGCCCATCCTGGGAGAATGGCACTTTCGCAGCATTCGGGTTTTCCTCCTGGGACCGGCATAGCTGGAAGACTGTAGTCTTGGCAAACAGGTCTTGGTCCCTGTCCCCGCGTAGAATGTAGATTGGGGATTCATCTGTTTCCCGCTCTGCAAATGCAGGTTCAGATTGCTAATCGAGGCGAGTTGGGCGATGTCATCTCAATCTGTGCGAGAGCAATTCGGGGCCAATGCCCGCTTTTACGTAACTCACGCCACACATGCCAAAGGAGCCAGCCTGCAGCGTCTGGTGGATGCAGTGCCGCTTGAGGCTAGTTGGAAGGCTCTGGACATAGCTACGGGTGCTGGTCATACAGCGTTCGCTTTGGCTCCCCACGTAGCTCAGGTCACAGCAACTGACATCACACCTGAGATGCTGGAATTGACTAGGGAAGGAGCAGCTGAACGCCACCTAGGGAATGTGCTGGTGGAAGCTGCGGCCGCCGAAGATCTGACATATCCAGCAAACAGTTTCGATTGCATAACCTGCCGTATTGCCGCCCACCACTTTGAGAGTATTCCCGATTTTCTGGCCGGATGCGGGCGGATACTACGAGACCAAGGCTATTTAGTCATTATTGACAACGTGACGCCGGAAGGTGTAGCGGGAGACTACGTGAATGCGTTTGAAAAACTGCGGGATCCCAGCCACGGCCAGTGCCTGAGCGTGAACCAGTGGCAAACGGCATTGGCAGAACATGGCTTTGTCCTGACTCACTTGGAAATCCTGGGCAAGCGCATGCAGTTCGAACCTTGGGCCAGTCGCCATGACGAGACCGTGCAGGGATATTTGAGGTCCTTGTTGGAACTGGCCCACGGTCCCGTCCGCGGCTTTCTGCAGCCGCGCTGGGAAGACGGGCATTTGACCTTCGGGCTGCAGGAAGGTTTTATGGTGGCCCGCCAACAGCAGGCGTTGGCGGAATAACTTCAGTGTCTGTCCTGTTGGTTTCGGTCTCTCATCTGAAATTTACGCCAGCCGAACAGGAGCGGATCCGGAAATTGGCTACCCGGCACAAGGTAGCCTTTGCCCACAGTCGGAAGGAAGTCTCCGCCGTGTCCGCCGAAGTTGAAATAGTGGTTGGCAGCGCGGAATTGGACCTGGTCGCAAATGCCCCTGGTCTGCGTTGGATTCAACTTTGGTCCACTGGCGCGGATTCGGTGTGGGAATGTTCTGGGTTGCCGGAACGAGACATTCAAGTAACAAATCTGCGGGGTGTACATGACGTACCCATCAGTGAACATGTGTTCGCGCTGCTCTTGGCGCGTATGCGGAACATTCCGCATCTGGCTCTGAATCAGGCAGAGCGGAAGTGGCAGAACCCCAAGGAACTGACATTCCGCGAGCTAAAGGGCGGCACCATGGTAGTGGTTGGAACTGGTACTGTGGGCCGGGCCGTAACGCAGATTGCCCAGGGGTTTGGCATGTATACCATTGGCATTCGCAGACAAGGACAGGATCCAGTAGATGGTTTTAACGAGGTGGACAATGTACTTAAGTTGCGACAAGCGTTGAAACGAGCGGACTTCGTGGTTATTACTTTGCCTTTGACAACTGCCACAAGAGGCTTGATGGGCCTCTTTGAAACCCGGGCCATGCCTGCCCATGCCTATCTGATTAGTGTGGGTCGCGGCGCGGTGATAGACGAAGGGGCTCCGGTGTCTGCACTGCGCAGTAAATGGATCGCCGGAGCTGCCCTAGATGTATTCATTGACGAGCCGTTGCCGGAAACCTCGCAGCTATGGGAGTTGCCCAACGTCATCATCACTCCCCATAGTGCTGGAGGCGGCGTGGGCAATGCGGACCGCTCCACGGAGTTACTGGCTCGCAACTACGAATTGTATTGCAAAAGCCAGAGGTTGCAGAATCTGGTGGATCTGCAGGCTGGTTATTAGTCCCTCCGGCATTAAGACACCTGATTTGGGAACCGTGTTAGCATATATTTGGCCTCTGCCATAGGTGGTCGATCCCGCGTAGATTTCACTCTCAAGATTAGGAATTCGGTCGATTTATTAGCCCTTTGCGGTGATGACTGCTCCTGACTGTTTCGACTCGTCCAAGTACTTACGGAGACCCTCAAAGATGGATGCTGAACTGGCTAACGGCCCCTCCGAAATGGAGATATATCTCTTCGACCTGCGGGGCTATCTGCATTTGGAAGGTGCCCTATCCCAAGATGAGGTGGCAGAGCTAAACGCCACGCTAGATGCCCTGCCTCCTATCAAGAAAGGGGATTGGTACGGCTACATCCATGGACACATGTATGGTGAGACCGACGGTCTGAACTTGCAGCAGATTTATGAGGCCGGAGAGTCTTTTGAGAAGTTGATAGATCATCCGTCCTGGATAGACAAAGTGCGTTATTTTGTGGGCGGAGCAGGCACTTTCGACTACAACCATGGCGATCTCTTCATTGATGAGAATTTAGTAAATTTCCGGGAACCAGGAGAGGCTATTGGCTTACATTCAGGAGGTCATACTGGGGTCAAGCGGACGCAGTTCCGATTCTTCAATGGCGATTTCCACTGCGGGCAAATCGACATCCTGATGGCTCTGACGGATATTGGGCCGGGCGACGGGGCCACAATGGTAGTGCCGGGTAGCCACAAATCCCATTTCCCCCATCCGCAGACTGAAAAGTACAAGATGCAGAAAGATGCCTCCGTAGATGAAGTGGAGGGGGCTGTGGAACTGTATATGAAGGCTGGCGATGTGCTCCTCTTCGTGGATGCTATAGCGCACGGGTCGGCCAAACGCGTAAACCCGGGTCGCCGCCGCATAGTGGTGTACCGATACGGCCCCTCCTGGGGCATTTGCCGACACGGATATGAGGCTTCCCCGGAACTGGTGGCTCGTTTGACTCCAGCCCGTAGCTCCATTGTGAAACCGCATAGGCTCCTGCCGCGCGAACCGAATCTCTTGTCCTCTTAAAAGCATTCTTGGAGTTAAAGCGGTTGGCAAGTCGAACTGCGGTTCCGATCCAACCGACGAGTGTAGGTCTGGGCAGACGTTGGAGTCCATCCTGTTCCAACCTCGCATGGCCTGGCCATTGCAATCCAAGATCAGTTTTTGCAGTTCCCTGGGAACGATGGGATGAGTAGCTGAAGTCGGCCGCAAATTCCTTGGTTATACGCCACAATTGCCGGTTGAAAGTGGATTGAGAGCGGATCGGGAATTTTCCTGTCCTTGGTATTGAGATTTGCTGTAGTTCTCCTCGATTTCGGAGTCGGCAATGGGCAGGAATCGGCGATGTGGAGACGTGGATAGCAGACCCAAGAAGTGCTGAACCGAATGAATGGAGCTTCTTTAGGAGCAGCACTTTGAGCGGTAGTTTGCCAAACCAGAAAGGATACCGACGTTGTTCGAGACTCGGACCAACAGGTCTGAGGTTATACGGATGCCAGCCTAGGAAGGGGCGCCTGCCTTTCTGAATCTTCGACCTATCGCCTTCACAAGGGAGGACCGTGCCTCTTCCTCCCTTTGTAGAACAGCTGCCAATCCCGTTCCCATCTGACAGTTATCCCGCAGGATCATGAAAGATTGCACGGTAGGATTTGCAAGTCCAGGTTGTTCCTGGACCATACTTGACCTCCAGATCGCCTGAATGCGCTTTGGACTGACTCGGTGGTTAAGGCGTCTAAGATCCGGGAAAGCATGTAAGCAATCTGGGCTCTTGCAACAATTCGAAGTACATGGACAATGACAAGCCTTTTAAGCGGTTCGTAATCGCTGCTGGCATTCTGGTGCGAGATAGGTGTGTTCTATTGGTGGAAAACCACTGGCCTTCCCTAACTGCATGGACCTTGCCAGGAGGAGCTGTTGAGCCATCAGAGTCTGTTACAAATGCGCTAAAACGCGAGTTTCGGGAGGAGACCAACCTCGACATTGTCGAGGTTGGTCAGCTGGGCTATGTCCTTCAAAACAGGGTGTCAACGCTCAACGAGGAAGGGCTGGTACTTGCCTTCCATGTTCAGAGTGCGAGCGGTAAATTGGCTGCGCTTGATGATGAGTTCGTCAGAAATGCCAGGTTCGTGCCATTTGAAGAGTTGCCATCCTTGCTGACCAGCCCGGTTTACCTGACTCCCTTGAAGAGCTTCCTGGAAGCACCTTCAAAGAGTGCCACTTTTTATTATTTCGACGACTGCGATGGTGGCGTGAAGCTGCGATTCACACATTAGTTTCTTCGTCTCCAGAGATGCTCGCACTATACGAGTTGCCCTTGCCTATTCGGTTTTTTAGTCGGCGAAAAATTGATGGGACCACCAAAGGGAGTACCAAGACAGTCCATACCTACGGGCATAGGCGATTCCCACCAGGTCTGCCAGGTTTCGGAAACCTTGGTTCGGGCCGACGCATCGACAGTGGAATTCTCGATGTTATCCGCCTGCTTCTCGTCTTGTGTACGCAATTGCCGTGCGGTAGGATCCTTCCGCGCGATTAGGCGTTGTCCCTCGGTGTTAAAAGCGGCGATCTTACCGGAGACCTCCATTGCCAATGAAGTCGATTCACGCTTTGTTAAAGCAGCTGAAAGTACCGTTGCCTGCAGGACACGGCGGCATTTCTCTGATTGCGGCTGGGATTCTACCCCATAGGAAAAAAAGGCGATTCAATGAGACTGAGTAGTCAGCAAATACGATTCTTTGAGACATTCGGGTACATAGCTCTGCCCGGCCTCATGAAGGAGGAAGTCGACTGGATCATTGAGGATTTCGAAGATATTTTCTCCCAAAGCGAAAACTCTCATGACGGCTCGCAACGTACTTGTATAGTGCCGTTCATTGACCAGCGCGAGAGGCTGTGCACGCTAATTGATCACCCCGCCATACACGGGCTAATTGCGAGCCTTTTGGGAGATGACTTCAATTATCTGGGCGGAGATGGCAATTTCTATACGGGCGACACCGGCTGGCACAGTGATGGTCACCATGTAGTTGGCAAATATCTGAAAGTGGCCTTCTACCTGGACCCCCTGACTGCGAACTCTGGAAGTCTACGAGTGATTCCTGGGACCCACATTATTGACTTCAAGGATTGGGAAGCGCGCAACGCCCGCCAATCAGAGGAACTGTGGGGAATAGATCCGGAACAGGTGCCGCACGTGGCTTTGGAAACGAAGCCGGGAGATATCGTGGCCTTTAACCACAATCTGATGCATTCTTCCTTTGGCGGAGACGCCTATAGGCGCATGTTCACAATTAATTGTTGCTCCCATTGCACAACGGACGCTGAAATTGAGGATCTTGAGTCGTTTGTGGCCTCCGGCGCACGATTCTGGAAGGAACAGATGCACAGCGATATCATGCGCGGTACTGCATCTTCCATGCGTATGAAACACTTGAGTCAGGTCATGGCCCATGAATCCCATCTTCCCGCTTTGGCCGCCAAAGCCCGCTCTGAGATGACGGAACCCGCCAGGGGGTAACACCCACCAATTTCAGGATACGTCCGGGCAGAGGTACTCCACCTCAGATTCGAGAATTCGAATACGGTTGGTTTTCGCAAAGCCTAACCATCCACTTCCCATAGTCAAGGAGTTTGCCCACAAGATAAATTCTCCTGTGGGTACTTGCAAAGGGAAGCAGGCCCGAGGCTGTTGCCCATACCACCTTCAGATCGGCTGCATGGAAGGCGACTCATCTTGACTTGATTTCAACAGTAGAAAATTGAATCAGAGCAATATTCTGTGAAGTTCGGAATTGCACGGAGGTGCAACCACGTGAACCGGAAATACGGTTCACTGAATTTTCTCTGGTCTCTCAACATTTCCAGATCCAGCACATAGCGGGACCAGAGCGCCCGGAATCAAATACCCCGTCATCAACACGTCACAGGTATAGAGGGCAACTGAAAGGGCTCGGAGGTCCATCCCTCAGTGGAAATCCACACGGATATTCAGAACCGGCTCTGGAAGCGCCTTCCCCCCGCCAAATGCGAGAGGCAGTGATTGGGAAACCATAAGGCGGTGGCGATCCAAACAAGAGAATCGGTGCCATGACATTTATGAAGCTGTCCCTCCTGCATAGGGGTTATCGAAGTGGGAAAGACGATTTTGGATTCGCCGTTATGAATAACCTTCAGTTTCAGACCTGCTGAGGGCTTGTCACGGAAGTAACCCTAGCCCGACGAAATGGCGCAAGAGCAGCTGTACCCATGGGACCAGATCTGCTTTTCCCACCTATGTCAGTTGATGGGAATGCATGAATTCGTTGAAACGCCAACCAGAGCCAGTCGGGAAAAATGGCTTTCTGCGCATTCGCGGTGCCCCTTCTTACAAGGGGTTCCTTTCCTTAAGGACGTTGTGCTCCGACAGCCTCCACATATAAAGCATACAGAGATTGACTTGCCGCCATGAATAGGCGCGTTCGCTTGGGGCCACCGAAGCACACGTTGGCACAGGTCTCCGGTAAATGTATGCGCCCCAGCAATTCCGCTTCAGGGCTATACACCTGGACACCGTCATACCCCACTCCAGCCCAGCCTGAACTGGTCCAGATGTTTCCATCCATATCTGCCCGAAATCCATCTGAAGTGGAGGGTTTCATGTCAACAAAAATCCCGGCATCTTTAACTGCGTCGCCATCCACATGCAGTTTGCGGATGTGGGCTGGACCGTCCGGGTCGTGAGAAGTGCCGGTGTCACTGATGTACAAAATGGACTCGTCTGGTGAGAAGCAGAGGCCATTGGGTTTGTCGAAGTCATCTGCGACTACGGTCATCTGTCCGGTTCCGGGGTCAAGACGGTACACGTTGGTGTTGAGTTCCAGAGGGGCCAGCTGGCCTTCATAGTTGAAGAGGATGCCGTACCCTGGATCCGTAAACCAGATGCTACCGTCAGATTTCACCACTACGTCATTAGGGGCGTTAAGGCGCTTGCCTTGGTATGAGTCGGCCAGGACTGTGATGGAGCCGTCGAACTCCGTGCGGGTGACTCGGCGGGTGTAATGCTCACAGGATATGAGTCGGCCTTGCAGATCCCGGGTATGGCCGTTGGAGTAATTGGAATTCTGGCGGTAGACCGAGGTCTGGCCCGTGTTACCGTCCCAACAAAGTATGCGGTTATTGGGAATGTCGCTAAATAGTAGACAGTTGCGATCTCCAAACCAAACTGGACCTTCCCCCCACCGTGCGCCGGTATAGAGTCGTTCCAAGGCCGCATTGCCGTTGATATACGCTTTGAAGCGGGGGTCGATCACCTCCACAGCGGGGTCTGGGTAACGTATCACATCACTGTTCCAATCTCGTGCTGCAACCGCGGCTCCTCTTTCTTGACTGTTCATAATAAATTGCTCCAATGACTCGATTCTACGGTTTGTAATACAGGCTACTTGACAGGCAGTCGCTAGTGGTACGGGCAATCCCAATTTTAATCGGAATGAGAAAGGGAGCAATCTTGGCCCGGGAGTTGCCGCAGGTGAAACCAGGACCAGCCCGGAAGTATATCTAGCTACGAAAGATGGAAGTACAGAGTCCACTTCAAGTGTGGAGATACGGCTCGTCTACCCTCAAAACAGCCGACGATTTCGCCTCCAGGGAAGCCCCCCTTAACCACAGAGTCCAATATCTGGCTCCTTTCCTGGGAGTTTGTTCAAGGCGCGAGAACACTCGTCATTTAACAAGACCCCACCATCTGACAGACATCTCGAAGCCAGCTACTTGCCCGTATCCCTACACTATTTTGGGTTTCGAAATCTCTTAATTATCCAGAGTTGGCTCGCGCCCCCATTAGGCAAGCAAATTCTGTTCCTGGATTCGGATGTAGGGACCTGAGTGATGAGAAGTCTCCCTACAGAGCTTTCTACAGAAGTAAGGACGCTCGTACCGCATTCCACTTATTGACCTTGAAGAGCCGTCGAATAGAAGTGTTGTCCGCATGCTTCTCCGAAGCACGTATGCAGCTGGCTTGCCCAGACTCTCTCCTTGCCATCCACGCCAGACAGGCCTCTGTGGACACACAGGAGTACCCGACAAAAGCCACAGGGCGTTTCAAATCGGGATGCCGGTAACCGGGTCAGCTCTGTCAGAACAACGACCCTGGCGATCCCATTGCGATGATCCTCACAGATGTCGATTCGGCTCCTCATGGAAGCCACAGATGCCTTGTGCGGTCGTGGAAGGCGGTCGAGAAGATGATCCGTGTCGACGAACACTGTCTTGGATTGGTAATTTCACGTCATTCTTAGGCAGCTCATCAGTGAGCGGGGCACTGTCAACGAAATGGACTTGATGTTTGAGTATTACTGCAACCAACCTCCGAATCCTAAAGGGAGAAAACCCCGGTACAGACTGCCGTTGGGTCCCAGGCATTAGGTTAGGATCGTGATTCGGCGGGAAGTCTGCAGGCCTGCCGAGAATGTCGAGACCTATACCTACAACTGAAGGGAATGGAACCAAATGACCACAGATCTGTCTCAGGATTTGGAAGAGAGATTTCTGCGCTATGTGCAAATGGATACAGAGTCGGATGAGACTTCAACGTCAAATCCCAGTACAAAGAAGCAACTGGCGCTACTTGAGTTGCTTGCCGCCGAATTGCGGGAGATGGGGGCCGCGAATGTTTGCATAACTGATTACGCTACGGTCCTCGCTACTATACCGGCCACAGAATCCAACTCAGATATCCCCACCATAGCCTTTTTGGGTCATGTGGACACGGCCCCGGCCTTTTCCGGAAAGAATGTCAAGGCGCGAGTGCATCGACAGTGGGATGGGTCTCCGATTTCCTTTCCAGACGACTCCACCTTGGTGCTGGATATGGTCCGTTCCCCCAATCTGGCTCAGAAAATTGGCCACGATCTGATTACGGGCAGTGGGGCCTCACTCCTAGGTGCCGATGACAAAGCGGGAGTAGCCATCATCATGAGTTTGGCCAGGCACCTGCTGCACCACCCAGAAATTCCCCATGGCCGCATTCGGCTTTGTTTTACTCCGGATGAAGAGATTGGCCGCGGAGTGGAATACTTGACTCCTGAGGATTTGGATGCTCAGTGGGCTTATACCTTGGATGGGGGTGATGTAGGAGAACTTTCCAGCGAGACGTTCGCCGCGGACAAAGCCTTAGTTCGTTTCCAAGGCGTTTCCATACATCCAGGCACAGCCTTCCATGCGATGGTAAACGCGTCCACTTTGGCGACGCAATACGTAGGCCTGTTGCCTGCGCACACCCGGACTCCAGAGACGACCAAGGGTCGGGAAGGCTTCATTCATCTGTATCAGATGCAAGGCACTTCAGCCGAAGCGGAACTGCATTTCATTCTGCGTGATTTCGCGGAAGAGAAGCTGCATGAGCATGGCCGGATTTTGACACAGCTGGCGGAGACAATGCAGTTGGGGGAGCCGCGAGCCCGGATTTCTTGTGAAATCACTCCTCAGTACCGCAATATGTATAAATGGCTGCATAAAGACATGACCCCGGTCCATATGGCTCAGCAGGCTATGCGAGACGTAGGCATCGAACCTGTGGATGAGCCCATACGAGGCGGAACTGATGGCTCCATGCTTACAGCCAAAGGTGTACCAACCCCCAATATATTCACCGGTATGCACGAAGTCCATGGGCCACTGGAATGGGTCACTGTCCAGGACATGGAAGTGGCTACCCGCGTGTGCTTGCAGTTGTCCAGGAACTTCGCGACTGTTACTTAGGTACGCGTTACTGCACAGGTCCTTAGCAGCTGCAGGTTTACAGATCTGAGGAATCTTCCTGGAAAGACTCTTTGGCCGCCTTTTTCCGAGAAGGGCCAATTCAGAATTCCAAGAGGGAATTCCCCCGCATGTTTAGTTCTGCTGCGGCTTTTTCAACGAAACAGAATCATGTGTCTGAATTCGAATATCCCCAGGGATTCCTCGGCTGAGAGCCGGTTCCCCAAATCCACAAGGGCCTTAAAGGCTTTCGGCTTGCATGTTCAAGGCACAGCATCCAGCAAACCATCCTTGACGAGATTCCGCACAGCTTCGCGTTTGCTCAGACGGCTCAATCTATCTGCGTTAGACGTGACATATTCAATTACACCGGCTGGATTGGTCTTGGCATATTCGCGCAGGGCCCAGCCAATGCCTTTGCGCAGGAAGAATTCAGAACTCTCCATGGAAGGTTCTATACAGTTATAGAGAAGCTCAGTGTCAGTTGCTTCTTTGGAATTCAATTGGCAAATGATCGCGGTCCTACGCTTCCAAATGTCTGCACAGACCGCCCAGTCCCGCATCAGGATTGCCATTTCAGAAGAATTCTGCCTGAGCAAGACGTTGATCATGCCGGAGGCGACAGCGTCAACGTAATCCCACCAGGCGCCATCGACTACCATTTCCTCAAAGCAAGGAAGAGCTTCCAGAGTAATGTACTTAGAGTAACGCTTGTCACTTGCCAAGTTAATGGCTGCATACCGTTCTTCTCGATATTCTGCCTCTCTCCAGAGGGTTAGCATGGCTTCCATCCATTCCTGCTGGGATTGGACAGGATGAGCAGTCCACACCTCACGACATGCTTTTTTCATGGGGGGTGCTTGGACGCCTAAGTACGGCATCTCCGACTTCATGTACGCTTGCATGCCAGCTGCTTTGGATGGATCTGCGGCTTCGCGGAGGCAATGGCGCAGCGCGCGTTGCAAGGCCTGTACTGATTCGCTGTGAGTTTCACTCCTGGGGTCCGTCATCGTGCTTCCTCCGTACCGCAAGGCAAATAAACTTTACTTGAATTGGTTCTAGACAAGCAGGGATAGTGAGTTTCTCTTGTGCGGCCCCGACAGTCTCGTAGATATAATGCTTTCCGCTACAGCCGGACCATCCTTGGTTGCTGCGGACAGGCCGTAGCTTAGGAGCAAGGAACAAGTAGGAGTTAGGGAACAAGAGATGTTGGACGAAACAACCACAGAAGACAGAATACTCGATATCGAGCGCCAGATTTATGAACTGAATGCTGAACTCAGCTCGCTGCGAAAGGCCAAAACAGGGGTGGTAGTACGAAACTACGGCTTGACCACGCAGGAAGGGAATACAACTTTACAGGAACTCTTTGGCGAACAGGACAAGCTATTGGCCATTCACAATATGGGACAAGGCTGTCAACATTGCACGCTTTGGGCTGACGGCTTTAACGGGTTGCTCCAGCATTTGGAATCGATCATGGCAGTAATGCTGGTATCAATGGACCCGCCCAATATTCAACGACAGTTCGCGAATTCGAGAGGCTGGCGTTTTCGCTTGGCTTCTCACGGAGGCGGGGAGTACATCCAGGAGCAAAGCGTGATGAAAGGAGAAGACAACTACCCTGGAGCAGTCCTATACGAACTAAATGGTGATGAAATTCTTCGCAAGAATTCATGTGTCTTTGGGCCGGGTGACCTTTTCTGCGCGATGTGGCCCCTGCTGGGCCTCGCAGGCATGAATGAGGAGGACTGGGATCCTCAATACAGTTACTGGCAGCAACCAGAGTGACTCAAAAAGGGGGGAGTTGACACTACCGGCCGACTATAGATTTCGCCTTGCTGGAAGAAATTGCTAGGTATTCAAAATTTACGAGTTAGTGGCACAGTGGGAAGAGGCTGCAATTGATCTTTCGGCCATCGGACGAACTTAAGGAAAAAAGGGTTCAGAGCCTAATGAATCCAAGCCTTAAGAAGAGGGATCCAAACACCTGGATCGTTCCGTTGGAATCTGATCTGGCTTTTCCTCGTCCATCCGGTCCCTATGTGGATTCCCCAGTTGTTCCCCCAAATCTCCAGGATTGGGAAATCGCTCTCAGTAAATAAGAACGGAATTGCCTGTCCCTGCCACTCAAGTCCGGTCGGAGCAGTCCTCGTAGACGTGGCAGTTCCGCTCGCCCTGTCAGAGCTTTCCGCCCCGACTCGAGAAGCCCTGGGCGCCAAAACCGTTATGTACAACGCTTCGTTCGATATCAGCTTCCTGGACTCACTGCTTGTGGAAGCCCGCATTGCGCGGTCTTGAAGTCTGCCCAAGCCGCTTTGCGGTTCATCTGCATTTCCTGTTCCCTGTCATGTGGGAGATGTGTGCCCTGCGCCGTCCCGCCCGGGCCTGTCTGCGTTGTCACGGCTCCCACCAATGCCAAGGCTGGCAGGTGCGTAAGCGCCGTTACACTCGTGCGCTTTGAAACCGTCTATAGTCCTGTCACAGTCCGACGTGTAATGGAGAACAGACCTGATATGCCTCTTGCCCGTGTCCTATGTTTTGCTCTGTGTCTACTGTTGCTTGCCGCTTGTAGCGCCTTCTGGCAGGCCGTCCCGCTCGCAGATACTCAATCGGCCCCCCTCCCTGAAGGCGCTACAGATTCCTTAATGCAAACCCAGGAGAGTGGCAGGGCCGCCAGCGCTGGCGTCGCCGCAGAATCCGGGTCCACCACAAGGTCGCAAGTTCCGGAGGCACCCGCTATTCTGGCCGAGCCAGCCCGCCGCCGCCACGGTCCCCGTACTGTCGGCTCCCCGGCACTACCGCCAGTAGTTTCCACCCGCCTAGAACCTAGTTCCACCTATGGGCTGGATGCCGATGATGCGTCCTGGCGAAGGGCTCTGGCCGCCACGCGGGCCGGTATCGGCATCGCGCCGGATGACATCCGGGTGGAAGAGTGGCTGAATGCCCTGCCGTGGGCGTATCCGCTTCCTACCGGCACAGAGACATTTGGGTTGGATTTAACTCTAACTCCAGATCCCCTGGATCCTACGGCAGTCCTGGTCCTCTTGGGCCTGAGTGCTGCCGTACCACCGGAATTGCCGACCACCCGAAATGTGACGGTGGTTCTGGATGCCTCGGGCTCCATGGCTGAGGGAGACAAGCTGGCCACCGCCCGTGCCCTGGTACAGGCAGTGCGTGCTCGCTTAAACGCCCAGGATCGCATCTCGCTGCTGCAATTCTCGGAGGTGGTGCTGGGCGAACATACGGTCTTCGCCACGCGTCCCGACGATCCGGAGCTGGATCGGGCCCTACGGGCCTACCGCCCCAACAACGGCACCAATGCAGGCGTGGGCCTCCGAGAGGGCTATCGCCTCGCCCTGCGCACCCGGCAAGAGCAGCCGCAGGCCCTCCATTACGTGCTCTTCGTCTCCGATGGCGTAGCCAACGTGGGGGACACGCGGGCGGAGTCCATCTTACAGTCCCTAGGGACAAAGAGAGCGGCTGCCAATCCCATTCGGTTGGTCTCCGTAGGAGTGGGCATTCAGAATTACAACGATGTACTGCTGGAGCAGGTCAGCAATGATGGGGATGGTTGGTACCGCTATGTGCATTCACCGGAAGCGGCACAGGGCCTCTTTGCGGCTGAATCCTTTGCCCAGCTCTTCAGTCCCGCCGCCGATGAAGCCCGGGTGCAAGTGACCTGGGAGGCCGCGGCGGTCGAGAGCTGGCGCTTGCTAGGCTACCGCAATCGCGCTGCTCCCAATGACACGTTTACGGATGACACTGAGGATTTTGCCGAGCTGCACCAGGGCCAGGAGAGCACGGTTGTGTATCGGTTGGCCCTGCAGCCTGAAAGTGTGGGACCCTGGGGCACCGTGGCCCTGCGCTGGCACCATCCCCTCACTGGCGCCCCCCAGACACAGGAGTGGCAGCTGGCGGCCGAGATTACACCGTGGCAGCAGGTGCCACCCCTCCGCCGTCTGGCCCTGTTAGTGGCCCTGGGGGCTGAGAATGGAGCGGAACCGCTGGCCGATGCGCAGGCCCGGAGGCGGCAGCTGCAGTCCGAACTGGCGGCCCTAGGTCCCCTCTCCCAAAGTGCCGCCGGCCAAGAGTTTGCCGAGGTGCTAGGGGCCTCGCTGCCCCCTCCGCCGGCCTGGTTCGAGCAAGGCCAAGCCACACGCCAGGAGTAAGAGGAGTTCAGTACCGCATTACAGACTGTCCACATTCTGCGGACTCCTGGTAGAATTTCGGTGTGGCCAGCGCGGCTCAGGGCTGCGTACAGCCGGATGAGGGCAACGCGTGCCGCCGGCCTGACTCTGGCCTGGCTGCTGCTGGCCGCCTGTGCGGCAGAAGCAGTGCCTGCGGTCACTGGACCCTTGCCCGAACTGGCCGCTGTGCAGCCTGCCCTACCGGGCGGACCCGCCTTCAAGACCCCCAAAGCCTGGGCCCTCTATTCCCAGCCAGGCCCGCGTTTCGGCGCGCCGGTGGGCTGGTCCAAGGTGGGTGCTACGCTGGCTGTCACGGGTCGTTGGCGTCCTGATCCGGAATTGTCGGGACGCCAATGGGGGCCGCCCTACGAAACCTGGTTCCGGTTGAACACAGACCTACCGCCCTGGGGCCTGGTCACAGTGTGGTCGGCACTGCCCCCGCAGTGGCTGCTCGGCCGCACCGCGGAGGAGATCCCCTGGGTGGAAGCGCCCTGGGGGCAAGTGCGAGACTCCGTGCCCTACAGTCTCGGCCATTTTCTGCAGCCGGAGGCTGGGGAGTCGTTGCCGCTGCACACTTGTCCAGCCCTGGCCTGTCCCCTGTTTGGCACCGCCCCCGCGGCAGCCCGGGTGGCCGTCACAGGTCTGTATGGAGCAGAGCCCGACCGCTGGTATCGGGTGGATTTCCGCCAGGCGGTGCTGTGGGTCAGGGCCGCGGACGCGCCCCGGCTGCAGTACACGTGGCGGCCGCGGCGGGAGGCCAGCGGCTGGCGCAGCTGCGAGCCAGTGGTATTGTTTCCCCCGCCGCCGCTCACACTCTGTCCCGTGAATGCACAGGGCCGTTACGTAGACGAATTCGAGCGGGAATACGACCGGCTGGATCCGGTGTACGGACGGGAGCAGCCCACTAGCGGCAATCCCTGACAGCGATGGGATATCCGTGTAACCAAGGGCAGGAGTGTCAGATCCTTTTCAACGCCACCCGCCACACCGTCACCAGGATCAAATCACATCAAGCACTATCCACAGTGTGGGGCCATTCCTTGCTACTCCAAAGCTGGACACTATGCTGGCGGGAATGTGGAACATGACCCCGATCAGCACACCCGAGATCAGATAGGCCCGCCAACGGTGACGCATGCGGCGGGCCATGAACGGCCGGAACATCCGGTTGAGCAATACTAATAGAAATCCCTGAGAAAAATACATTACCCCCTGTCCTTGAATCGAGGGCAAGTAGCCTGCATCAATTCCTGCGAGACTCACAGAAATGACATAGATTTCGAGACAGCTTTGTGTGCACAATAGGGCCGACTGAAGGGCGAATCCGGTGTCTCGCGCCACAAACAATTGTTAGCGGGACACGGCCAAGGAAGTACTACCGGCAGTCAGTTCCACATACTCGACTTCTCGCAAAAGATTAAATTTGAGCAGTTCGCCTACAAATGCTTTTAGCCGTCACTTTCTGCCAGGGTATCGCAGTCGATTTGCAGGTTTTCCAGGAAATCCTCTGGTTTCATGACCTGGATACTCAAGTGCGCGGCCAATGCCTTACCCACGGCAAGCAGGTTTTTGTCCCACGTCAGGAACACGTCGCGCTCCTCCAGATAATGCCCATGGAGATGATCCTGATCTCTTACATCAGGCATCTTCTGCCCGCTTTGTTGCCATTGCACGGCGACTGCGTCCCTGGCCTTCTTAAAGTCTTCGCTTCCGAACTTGTCCTGGCCAATCCTCCAGTACCCCACACGCGTGATAGAGCCGATTTCCTGAATCTTAAGCTTTGGCAGTTCTGGGATGTGGTCGGCCATCGGGGCAAAGGGGATGTCGGCATGAATCCGAGTGGTCACCGCCAGGTCGACCTGCTTTCGGTCCGCCAAACACAGCAACTGCTGGACGACCGCGGCCTTTACCCCCTCCATCCAATGCTCTGTGAGCAGGTTCGTGTCAAGCGTAAGGGTGGTCAACGTTCGGGCTGTCTGACTGTCTGTCAAGATGCATCTCCCTGCAGGATATTTGACTGGATGCGAACTCGTGGACGTATCTCAAAGGCACGGCGGTGCCAGCATCCGTCTCTGGAGGCCCGGATGCCATCAGGGCAGTATAGTGGAGAGCCATGATGGGCGGTCTAGAGCTTTACGGCCAATTTGTCATCCAGATTCGACGACACTGATGAGAGGCTCGGGACCCAGGTTGGAACTGGACTGCAGGGAGAAATCTTTTGTTGCTTGTGATACGACTTACACTTCCATGCATGACGCTATCAGCAGCGGGAACCGCGGGTCTGTGGCGAGGTCCACCCCGTGCCCAGCAAGGGCCGCCCGATCGCCATATGTACCTATTGCCAGGACGGTTGGACCGATGTTCCGAAGTGAGGTCCAGGGGACTGACCCAGGGCTGGGTCTCCAATACTGTGACTCCCAGTGGTTACAGGCTATGTGCATGCGATCCGTGGGGCAGAAATGGATAGGGTCCCCCGATACTTAGGGGGTCCCAGTGTATGTCCGGGCCCGCGTTCCTGGTGCGGTTCAGTCAACCTGATCCCGCAGGACTGTAGCCACCTCAAGGTTGTCTCGGGCCACGGCCACGTCCAGCGGCGATTTTCCTTCATCGTCGCGTAGGTCAGGGTCGGCCCCGTGTTGCAACAAGATGCTGGCTACATGGGGATTCTTCGTGCTGTGTAAGGGGGTGTTGCCCCAGACATCGCGGGCATTGGGGTCGGCCCCGTATTGCAGCAAGAGGCTCGTCACGGCCGGGCCCGGCCCGCCGTAGGCATGCAGGGCAGTGTTACCCCAGACATCGCGGGCGTTCGGGTCGGCGCCATGCAGCAGCAGCGCCCTGACCGCCCCTGCGCTCTGCTCGCCCCGCGCGTAATGCAGGGGTGTCTTATCCAGGACCGTGCGCGCATTGCGGTTGGCGCCCAAGGTCACCAAGATCCAGGTCCCCTCCCTGGAGCTGGCGGCCACGGCGTAGTGCAGCAGCGTTCTCCCATAATCTCTATGGGTTATCTGTAGGCGCGCGTAAGTAGCCACCCCGCGCAACTGCCATACACCCCGGTCGCCGCACCAGGCCATGCCTTCCATCAGAGTTACTTGCACCGTCTCACAGGATCGGGCGCGGACTCCGTTTTCTGTACAAGCCGGCACGCACACCTCAACCCCGAGCAGGACGAGCAGACCGGCAATTCCCAGAATCACAGACAAGGAGTATCTGTAGAGAGAAGAAAGGGCCAGAAATCCCATAACGCACAACCTGCAGTGGACCGGTGACTTTGACTTTATGCTACAGGATAAGAACCGGGCTAGATTCGAGGGAAATTACGCTTGGATCCAGAGCAAGACTAGGTACCTTCCAGGTCTGCGGCTATGGGGATCCGATCCGCATTTCCAACTTATCTAGCCCACTTCTGTCAGGGCACAGCGGGCCTTTCTTCCCCCGTGCTTTCTGTCTGGTGTCCCCAAAAGGGTTCAGTCCAGACAGTGTTGGGTCTTCTCTCTGGCTTTATCTAGGCTGTAACTGCCCTTACTCCGGCTCACATGGCACGTAGTGCATTACGCCCGAGAGCAATCCTCGCCGCCCACCACCCGTTACATGCATGTTCAGTCGGGAAAAGCTGAGGCCATTGTCTGGGTAGGCCGGGCCACTTTCAGCCTGCAACGTGAAATGCTGGAAGGTGATCTATAGAATGTGACAACTGACCATTGAGCAGGGCGCGTAGAAATCTTGACTTCGCCTGCGTCAATCCGTCTTCTCGACAGGAAAGGTAGTTACGTCAGATTTCTAGTCCCTACTCTGGTCCGAGTCTTTTTGCGGAGATGACTAGCTCAGCCAGAAACCGAAGCTAGGACGATGTTTTCTCCTTTGCCACCGCTAATGCCCGGTTAATGTTCGGATACTACTTGCCAATGGATGCCATACTTGTCCACAACCGTACCGAAATAAGCACCCCAGAACATGTCTCCCATGGGCATCTGAACTTCGCCGCCTGCGGACAAACCTGCGAAGACTTCATCTGCTTGTTCTCTGTTCTTGACGTCAAAACAGATAGCCACGTTGGTACCTACAACAGGTTCAGGTCCAAAGGCCGAGATACTGTCGCTGCCCAACAGGAAACCGGAACCAATCTGCAATGAAATATGCATCATGAGGTCTAGTTCCTCAGAAGGTATCCCCATGTCATCCGGGCCATCGCGAAAAGTGGAAACGAGTCCGAATTCGCCTCCAAAAACGGAACGATAAAAATCAAATGCTTCCCGGCAGTTGCCATTAAAAGTCAGATAAGGATTGAGAGCCATGGATTTCTCCTTGTTTGAATACGAACCGTTAGAGCGGATTCAGATTATTGTTTCGGTGTTCTTGTACAAAAGCGATTCGGTTTCATGTCACTCTTAATAGTAATAATATCTGTATTTCGCGCCCGTCAGCGGACATCAATGAAATTGGTGGAATGTGAAGCAAGCAATTGAGAATGTTCATATAGAGCACGGCACAGAAGTGGTAAGCAGGCGGTCTGTCTTCTTGGCGCAAGGCGATTTGGAGTGAAATCAGATTTGAACAGGTTGACTCCAGCCTACTCATGCAATTGCCGAATGGACAGCGCCTTCACCTCGGTATTGCATAAGAGTTTCAATTCCGGCGGCGGTCTGCAGGACCAGTTCTGACTCTCGGCTGATTTGCAACATCAGCACCAACGCCATAGGTGAGGCTAACCTTACGGAACGCCCCACATCGGATTGGCATGTCCAAAAAGCTAGTCGCAGGAATCAGTTCCGAGGAAATGTAAGTCCGACGCAGCCTGCAAAGACACGTGGGCAGACCGTCTCTGCTTCTGAGGTGTCCTGGCCCAACTTAACCGGCGGTGAACTTTGTCGCTTCCTCGGAGCCCCCTGTAACATCGCCCTCACTGTAAGAGTGAGCTCCGGCTCCGGCCAAGGCACCGCCCTGTACAATCAAATACTCTTCCCTGATCGGTTTCCCATCGAACCAGCACTCCAGAATCTCTCGGACCCCCGCCGCGTATCGGGCCTGGGCTGAAAGCGTGGTGCCGGATGTGTGGGGCGTCAAGGCATGGTTCGGCATGGCTCTCCAAGGGTGGTCATTGGGTGCTGGCTGAGGGAACCAGACGTCACCGGCGTATCCGGCCAACTGACCGCTCTCCAAAGCTCTCACGATGGCCCCGCGGTCGCAGATCTTGCCGCGCGCGGTATTCACGAGGTAGGACCCTCGTCTCATCTTGCCAATCAGGGCGTCGTTGAACATATGTTCCGTCTCGGGATGGAGCGGACAATGGATGCTGATCACGTCACAGGCTGCGACCAGATCCTCAACGGTTTCATGGAAGGTCGCACCCAGCTCTTGCTCGACATCGGCAGGCAGACGATGTCTGTCGGTGTAATGAAGATTCACATCAAACGGCTTCATGCGTCTCAGTACCGCCTGGCCAATCCTGCCGGCCGCTACCACACCCACGTCCATCCCCTCAATGTCGTAGGACCGGGAGACGGCATCTGCAATATTCCAGCCACCCCGCACGACCCAACCGTATTGGGGAATATAATCTCTTACCAGCGCCAGCATTTGCATGACCGCGTGCTCCGCGACACTGATACTGTTGCACCAGGTCACTTCGCATACGGTGACGTTCCCGTTTATGGCTGCCTGTAGGTCGACATGGTCTGACCCGATGCCGGCGGTAATGGCCATCTTGAGGTTGGGTGCTTTTGCGATACGCTCGGCCGTCAGATACGCAGGCCAGAAGGGCTGGGAGATGACTATGTCGGTATCCGGCAGCTCTTTTTCGAAGACCGATTCGGGACCGTCCTTGTCCGCCGTGACGACGAACCTATGGCCGCGTTCAGCCAGGAATGGCTCTAATCCTAGTCCCCCGGAAACGGAACCTAAAAGTTGGCCAGGGGTGAAGTCGGTGGCGGCCGGTGTAGGCATGGTCTGGCCGTCCGGGTACTGGGCAAGGTTAGGGATGCTCTGTCGCGCGTAGGCAGGGGGAAATCCTGTCACCGGGTCGTCGTAAAGAACGCAAAGCACTTTCTGGGGGGAAGTGGTACTCATGTGATCCTCTCATGTCAATGTTTTTCCCACTATAGAACGAATCCTCTTACCCCGCAAAGTGATGCCATAGGCAGGTGGCTTCGTCAACTTGGGGCAGCCCTTGCAGACAGCAAGATCCAGTGGCGTTCCTTGCTACTCTTGCCAAGGAGTCAGGCTTGTAGGGATGTTCAAGTTGCTGGGGGTCTGGAGCCTGAACGCCGGTACTGAAATCTTGTGTGACTGGAAGTAGGCCGCGATCCGAACCGCGCGGGCTATGCCGTAGGCCAGCAGCAAAGGCTATAGGTTCTCCGTCGGAGCCCGGAGGGGGAATTGAAGCGCACGTTGGAACGCCGCAGGGGGCATCCGTGTACGCACTTCAAGATGTGCGAGCGGGGTATCTCGACTTGGCACCTGAATTCGCATGGCAGCCCGCGGCGCACCTTAAGGGGCTGAATTTCTAGATTTGAGAAAATCTGCTGGACGTGCCAGTCGCAAGGTTAAGCAAAGCCCACCGCCACGTGCTGGAGACGTGTCGACAGGAATCACTACAGAAGCAATATCTTCGTGGCGTCTGAGGAAAGCATGAAATACGCTGCTTTTGATCCACTTCCAGTTCGCGGGATCGAGATCCGAATTCACGCGGAATCGGCTAGAGTTTCCCCGGTTAACGACAAGCACATCCTTGGGCACTCAGACTTAGTCTTCAGGACTGAGGCCAGCGAAGGAAATCAGCGCTGGTCCGAGTGCCGGTCTCAGAGACTGGGAGGCAAAAAGTTCAGAGGATTACGAAAGCAAGATTGGGGCTCAGCGGGGCTTTACGTAATGTTGTCCCTGGATACCGTTGCGAACAGGATGCTTCCAGAACAGGGTTGGCAAAAGGCCAATCCAGGAAAATAAGAATGGATTGAAGCCAGTTATTCAAGACTGCGTCAGGAGGAACAATGGCTGAAACCGTAGAACGATTCATCACATCCGGATCAGCGCGCCTTTGGACATGCCTTTCTGGTGGAGGCACACCTGTCCTGATGTTCAATGGAGGTCCTGGTTACAGTGATTACTTGGAACCAGTCGCAAAATTGATCGACGATCGGTGCCGCGTGATCTGTTTTGAACCTCGTGGCTGTGGACGTTCTGATTGGGATGGCAATTACACAGTCGATACCCTAATCCAAGACGCGTCGTCCATCCTGAACGCGTATGGGGTCGAGACCTGTATCGTGGCCGGTCACAGTTTTGGTCCCGACGCGGCCTTGGCTTTTACCTTGCGCTACCCATCTCGAGTACTCGGATTGATCGCCATGGCAGGGGGTCGAATCGTCAATGATCGTTCTTGGAGCGTTTCCTATCGGCGCGGTCGGGAGGAAGTCGGCGAAGATCTGGGAGGCATAGCCTTTCATGCGGATGAACGTGCCAACAGCGATGGAAACCGCAGCTGGCAGGAATTCATCCAACGACCCAACTTGCTCCGAAATATTGCTGACTTGTCAATCTCCTCTACGTATATCTTCGGAGCCCGCGATATTCGTCCGAGCTGGCCGACGCAACAGTTGGCGGCCCTATTGCCGAAGGGCCGATACGTGGAAATTGAAGGTGCGGCACATCACATTTGGCTAACGCACTCTGCTGAACTGCAATGCGAACTGCGCGGAGCCATCGACCGGGTTCGGGATCGATAGAAGCTTTCGGAAGATGCTTTAGTCCATGCATGCCATCAAGCGGGGCTGGCAACCCGCACTGCATGGAAGGAGACTGAATTTATTCCTGCTACTGAGCTGCCAAGGACGACCCAAATGGACTCGACCATGGATTGCCTTCTTACTCTTCAAAGCCAATTTGCTTATATCTCGAGTTAGCTTGTGCAGGTCTCGGGAGGAATCTTCCGACGGAGTGACTGGGATGCAACGAAAAAACGCCGCCAGTCCAGATCTAACTGTCCCAGAGCTTTCCAAAAAGGGGGGGGGGGGGTTCTAAGGTCACTACATCGAATTTCTCTAACTTTCACAAAACGGGTAGCTCCCAGGCTTGGCCCGCAGTTCAAATCCGAACTTGAATGGCACTGCCGCTTTCGTAGCGCCGCAAACCCCTATGGAAAACCAAGATGGCCAGCCCTACGAAGATGCCGGTTCCAAGACAAAGCCAAGCTAGTTTCGCTACTTCGAAATTTCGCAGCATCTCCACCGGTAGGGCTCCGGTAAGGCCTGCCGGCACCAGGGTGAAAAGGAAAATCCGCGCAGTTCCGTCAAACAGGGTGCCAGGATAAAGAGAAAAGGTAACCATCGCGTTCAGGAAATGCTCCGCCAGAATCTCGGAACGCCCCAGCCAAAAAGCCAAACTGTTGATGAGTACCAGCACGGCCGTGAAAGTACAGGCCACCAATAAGGTGGCGAGCAGGAAGCGTCCGATATGCCCCAAGGAGAAGTCCCCAGCGATCACGAACCAGATCAATCCGAAAGTGAAATCGCCAACTGAGGGAACGGAAGTTCGTGACGCCAGCACATGTAGCAATATCGGGCGAGGTAGGGTCAAGTAACGATCCAGATCTCCGGCGGCGATGATCGTGGCTATGCGAGTGCAGTTCCCGAATAGCATCATGGTCAATCCCAGCCCGGTACCCACGACGGCGAACAGCAGAATCATGTCTTGCAGTGTCCACCCATGCAATACCTCGAAGCGATCGAAGAACAATATCCAAAAGACAAAGTAAAGGCCGTTTTGGAGGATCATGCCCAAGATCTGGGTAATGAATGAGACTCGGTATTCCATGGCGGAGAGCAAATTAACACGCCACAGTTGGCTGAGGAAGCCCAGCCTCCGCAAATATTGCATGGCTAACCTCCGTTGATGGTCAATCGGCGCATGGCGTTTTTGGACACCAAGTGAAAGAGGAATCCCAATGCCACGAGCCAACCCAGTTGCAATGCCCATGTCGACAGCATGCGCTCGGGTGTTGGGTCTACAAATAGGCGCCCAGGAGCATACATAATGGATGCGAAGGGAAACAATTTGGCCAAGCGCCCAAGCCACAGAGGATAGAAATCCAGGGGCAATAGCAGACCACCCAGAATGAAACTGATCTTTTGGTAGATCCAGCGGAAGGCGCTTACGTCCTCAGTCCAAAAGGCGGCCATCCCAATCAGGGCTTCAAAACAGAATTCCAGTCCCCAGGCCAGCACTAGGGCAACGACAGCCGGGACGATTCCGAGCCAGGTAGGAGGTGGCCCTGCTAGTAACCAGACTACGATTCCGCCAGCCAAGAGGTTCAGGCCAGCTCTAAAAACTACGTGGCCTGCAAAGCGACTCAGATGATAGAGGCCGTAGTGGTAAGGCCGAATCAGGTCGTAGGCAATTGAGCCAGTTTGAATTGAATCCGCGATTTCCTTGGCCAAGAGTGGCTTTGAGAGTACAACCAGCTCTGCGATCAGGAGATACCAGAGGGTGTCATTCAAAGTCATCCCTGCAATCCGGTCGACGCCCTGGGATGTATAGACGGCCTGCCACAACATGCCGAAAATCCACATGAACATCACCATGGCCAATGTGGCAGAAGCAAAATTCCCGAAGTAGGCCAGGTTTTCCGCTAGAGGCATGCGGAATAAAGCCGCGTACCGGTTAAATGTTGTCCGGGTGGTGATTGTTCTCTGCATAAATCGTCCGAATGACTTCCTCCATGTCCGGGTCCGCAATCGTGATATCAACCAGAGTGCCCAAACTACCCAGACCCGCTATCACAGCCTCCATATTCACAACGCGGGGGTCGAAGCGGAGCTCAAGCCCATATCTTCCCACCGGGGCGGATTCAACTCCCGGCATGGGCAAGTGGCGAGTACCCTCTGTGGAAAAACGTACTTCCACTCGTTTGGATGTCAGATAGCGTTGTTTGAGGTCCGCCATCGTATCGTCAAAGACCAGTTGTCCGTCATTGATGACGATTACTCTCTCACACAGCGCTTCGATGTCCCCGGCATCATGAGAAGTCAATAGCACGCCAACCCCCTCCTCTTCCCGCATGTGCTGGATAGTGTCCCGAATTCGTTGCTTGGCCACAACATCCAGACCAATCGAAGGTTCATCCAACAGAAGCAGGCGCGGGGCATGCAACAGGGAAACCGCCACTTCGCACCGCATACGTTGCCCTAAAGATAATTTGCGGACAGGGGTATGCAATAAGCGTTGCAGCTCAAATACATCAACCAGAAAATCCACACGGCGGCTAGTGGTCTCGGAATCCAGACCGTAGATGGACCCATAAAGTCGGAAAGAGTCGATCGGTGGCAGGTGATACCAGAGTTGAGGACGCTGTCCAAAGACTGAACCGATTTCATAACAGAGTTTTTCGCGTTCTTGCCAGGGGGTGTAGCCCAGAACCTGAGCAGTGCCTGCGTCGGGGTGCAGGATGCCGCTCAGGATTTTAATGGTGGTCGATTTGCCTGCTCCATTTGGGCCAATGAACCCCAAGGCTTCCCCACTCTCCATGCGAAAGGAGATATCCCTGATTGCCGTTATCTGCTGCCATTTCGGCCGCCACATTGAATGCCAGGACCCAGACAGTCCTTCGGGCTTCTCCTTGGTTCGAAAGGCCTTGCACAGGTTGTGGACTTGAATGGACATAATCGAATGCGGGAATTCAGATGCAAGAAGGCACGAATGGTAACAGAATGAGGAGGGACCAGCACAGATTCGTGCTCGATTCAAGAAAGGTGTTCCCAAAGCGGCCCCTTTGCAGTTCCATATGCGCGGCCTGTGACGTAGGGGGTATAGTTCAGAGTTAGCACCCTAGTTATTGCAGATAGGCCTAACAGGCCATTGGAGGCATGTGCCTCGACCAAGCAATTGCTGGGTCTTATGATTGCCGAGCATGGAGGAAGTCTTGGACGGGAACATAACAGTCACTTGCCAAGTTGCCGGAAGCGGGTCGCTGGCCTTAAAAGCCGGTATGTAGGAAATGCCAATTGGTAAATCTGGTTTCGGAGTTTTCTATGAAAGCCTAAGGAGAACCGCCATCTCTTAAATCCATGCATTCACCCATGAACAGATCTGCTCCCAGCTCCTCCCCGAGAATCCGATGTATAGTCACTTCAATGCTGGTTGCGTTATGAATTCTCACGACGGCTTTGTGCCCACAGCCAAGACCTTTAGCGCCGATTGAGATGGAAGACAACATCCTGCTGCAAACCGACAGCTATAAACAGACGCATTGGCGCATGTACCCGCCCGGTACCACTGAGATCGAGTCCTACCTGGAAGCGCGCCAGGGCGGAGAATGCAGTCACACCGTGTTCTTTGGTCTTCAGTACCTTCTCAAACGTTATCTGACAGGCACGCGCGTCACTGCGGATCTGATCCAACAAGCGGGTATGTTCTGCAAGGCCCACTTCGGACAGGATGTATGGCCGGAGGCTGGCTGGCAACATATCCTGGACCACCACGCAGGTCGTTTACCGGTGGAAATCTGCGCTGTGAATGAAGGCCAGTGCCTGCCCGCAGGGCATGTGCTGCTGACTATCCGTAATACTGACCCCACCTGCTATTGGTTGACCAACCATCTGGAAACGTTGTTGGTGCAAGTGTGGTACCCGCTAACCATCGCTTCACTGGGCCGTGTGCAATTTGATGTCCTGCAGGCCGCGGCCGATCTTTCAGGTGACCCGGCCCGCGTGCCGTTCCAATTGCACGACTTCGGCTATCGCGGTTCCACTTCTCAGGAATCGGCCGCCTTAGGGGGTGCCGCGCACCTGCTGCACTTCCGGGGCACCGACACGCTGGCCGCCTGTCGGCTGTTGCAACAGTATTACGGAGCTGCTATGCCCGGGTTTTCGGTGCCCGCCGCGGAACATTCCACTATTACGTCTTGGGGTCCACAGGGAGAGGCGGATGCCTTCGCCCACATTTTGAACGCCTACCCGCAGGGCATCGTCAGTGTGGTTAGCGACTCTTGGGATATCCGGCGCGCTTGCAGCGCGCTTTGGGGATCTGCGTTAAAAGATCGAGTACAAGCGCGGGCGGGTACTGTGGTAGTTCGCCCAGATAGCGGGGATCCAATACCGACTTTGCTGGATTGTCTGAAATTGCTAGGGGAAGCCTTCGGCACGACACGCAACGCCAAGGGCTACCGGCTCTTGCCTGAATGTATTAGCTTGATTCAAGGAGATGGCATCACCCGGCGGAGTCTGCCCGCAATTGTGGAAGCATTGCTGGCAGCGGAATGGAGTACAGACAACGTCGTATTCGGTTCCGGCGGCGGACTGCTGCAGGAATGTACACGCGATACCCTTCGAGTAGTCATGAAATGCTGTCATGCAGTAGTGAACGGGACAGGTCGGAAAGTATTCAAGCAGCCTGTCACTGATCCAGGCAAACACAGTCGCAGCGGTCGACTGGCCCTGGTGCGAGATGTCCATACAGGAGCCTTTCACACAGTTGGCGCGGATCAAATAGAAGGCACGGACCGCAACCTGCTGGAACCTGTCTTTCGGGATGGTGAACTCCTGCGCGAGCAGAAATGGGACGAGGTATTGGCCCAAATTGCGAGGCCTTAACGCCAACGGCCGCGGGAAGAGCAAATGCAGCGGGCTGTTGTTCCTTCGGGGCCAGAAGTTTTCGTTTCGCTGCTAGAAATGCTGGGCAGCAGACTTTCGGGATCAGATGTTGTCGAGTTCTGGCTGGCGAGCGCCAAAGGCTTGGCAGGAAATACCACTTAAAGAGTAGAGCTTAGAATAGCTGGAATCTGAGTGTTTCCAGTATCACTTATCCGCAGTCATATATATTTAGTGAAGAAATTCTCTTGGTCACGCCCCCGATCGCGGGAAGTGTGCCAAGTGGATGGGCCGGGATTGAATTATAGCTGTCATATACAAGGAGTTAATGCCAAGTGAACTTTATAAATTTCAAGGCTACATTGGATCAGGAAGCGCCCCCCAATGACTTGGGCGTGCCCCTTGAAGCTCTCTGGTGGGCGGGCAAAGGGGAATGGAAGACATCCCACGAACTATTGCAGGACCAGCCTGACGACAACGGTTCTGCTTGGGTACATGCCTGGTTGCACCGGGAGGAAGGAGATATTCCCAACTCCAAATATTGGTACAACCGAGCCAACAAACCTCCAGTTTCCGTGTCGCTACAGGCTGAATGGGATGACATCGCCCAAAACCTGTTGGCAAACCCGGTGTAACCATAATCTCGAGGTTCCTGCCAATCGGGCCCTTCAACGTTGGCTCGGCGGAAAGTTGATGTAACGGTTCGATTCTGAATCCATTGGACTTTGCCTCCTTTTGGCAATCCCACAACAGAAATTGTCTTTTCCAGTCGGAATTTGAATCCTTTGCTCATATGATGCGGGGGAAGTTTCCAGTCTATGGACACATCCTTTGAGGACACTGACATGCCCGGCAATGCCCCCACTTCCTATGATGACCGGGCTCGACGGGTGGCGTTAGCCGTGCAACAAGCCACAGGTGTCGACCGAATTCTGTTATTCGGTTCCCGGGCGCGAGGCGACTACAGTCCCGCATCAGACATCGACTTGCTGGTGGTGCATCCTGAGGACCGCGCGGTAGCAGAAGCTTGTCGGGCGACCGCCCAAGAGGCCGTTCAGAAACTCTACAACGGTGCAGTCAGTACGGATGTATTTATGATTTCACCAGCATTGTTTGCAAGTGTGCAATTTGGCAGCAATCACATTGCGGCCAAGGCTGTCAAGGATGGTGTTACACCCAAGGGAGATTCCTATTGTCCGTCAACTACGGAAGGTCCTCCACGAGATCCGTTCAAGTTAGAAGCCATGGAACGCGCCCTCCATGCACGGGGGGAGTTTAGAACTTTGCAAAGGTTAATGCGGAAGGGAGAGACTGAATTCTATGATTCCAGGGTTGAATATGACATGGCTTTGGGCAGAGCAGCACAAGGGACATTGGAGCATGCCCTTAAGGCTTTGATAGCATCCTGGCGCCGGGAGTACCCCCCAATACATAACTTGGCTGAACTCCAGTCTCTGGCGACAGAGTCTGCACTGGAATTCGAGGGGCTGAAGTCCCCTTTGGACATCCTTTCCTCCTTCGCAGGAGGCGCTGTCTACGGAACACCTCAACTGGAACAGGATATCGAGGAGCTGTTTGCCTTGGTGCAGGCCGACGTGGAGCATGTTTTTGCGCTGATTCAGTCCCAAGCCGGATTCGACCCTTGGCAGGTACACTTGTCAGATTTCCAGTACTGACAGACTTCCCCAATCCCCTCTGGACATCTTAGTCCTAATGGCTCTCGAAGGGATTCAACCTGTGATTTGTCCTGAAAGTTTAAACAGCCTCTTGCTGGGACACTGCGGGAAGGCGGTCCCTACGGCCTGGCCCCCAGAAATACGGTAAACGCCTTCACCACAATATGAACTCCACAGATTCGGTGCGAAAATAGGCAAAGTATCGGACACCGGATGAAAACACAAGGTGTCTGTTTTCTCTGACGCATCCACAGCTGCGAAGCTGCTGCAAGAAACAAACCAAGGGAGTCTCATGTTAGATCAATTGAAAGGAATTCTGCCCCCTATGGTGACCCCCTTTGACGACCACGAAGAGGTGGACACCCGGGCCTTGGCGGCCGACGTGGATTTTCTGCTGGGCGCAGGAGTGCAAGGAGTTACAGTCGCAGGCAGTACGGGCGAAGGACATACCCTTAGCACTGACGAGGTGCGTCTTGTTGTAGGTACGGCCATCGAGGCTGCCGCAGGCCGCGGGCCTGTGATCGCCGGAGTTATTACCGATAGCACACGGCAGACGGTTGCCCGGGCCAAGGCGATTTCAGATCTGGATGTAGCAGCCCTGCAAGTCACACCTGTGCATTACCTCTTCAATCCCACGCCAGAAATGCACGTACGTCACTTCGCGACTATCGCGGATTCTGTGGATCTGCCCATCCTCATATACAACGTAGTGCCCCACGTATATCTGGCCCCGGACCTGCTGGTACGGATTCTGCGAGAAGTGCCCGGTGTAGTAGGCGTCAAACAAAGCGCAGGAGATATGAAGCTGTTGGCAGATCTTCTGCTTTGGGCGGAACCTCAAGACATTATTATGTCTGCCGTAGATGCCTTGCTTTACCCTTCATTCTGTTTGGGTGCCAAAGGGGCAATTGCGGCCATACTGGCCGCAGCGCCTCATACTTGTGTGCAGTTATGGGAGGCTACCCAAGCGGGAGACCATGCCGCAGGTTTGGAGCTGCACCATCAGCTGTTACCTCTTTGGAATGCCATGGTTGGCGACAACCTTCCCGCCAATGTGCGCGCTGCCATGCGCCTACAGGGCCGTGACGGCGGAAGGCCGCGGGCGCCCATGCCGGAGTCTTCGCCAGCTCAGGAAGCCGCGATTGAAAATGCGTTGGCGGGTGTGACCGCCGAAGTACAAGGGATGTTGGCATAGCAGGCTTTCTGCATTTGTCTACGCCCAATTGTGTGGCTGTGGTTCTTCAGACAGCGGATTCACCTTCAGCCGCGCGTTGGGGTGTGCATAGACACTGTAAGCGAGCCAAGTCGGGTCACCGGTCTGGCGAATGACCTCGCGTGCGCCATGCAGGGCCTGTGCCACCGTGTCTCCTTCTAGCAGCAAAGCGTAGAAGTGCTTGGCAAACCGCTTTGCCGATTCGTCTGTGACGGTCCAAAGCGGACCCATAAAGAGACCGGCGCCGGACCCCACCAACCGATTCACCCATCCCCCAAGTTGGGTCAGGGCAAAGCCCTGTCGACCTGTATGGCAGGCATTCAGTACGAATCCTGGCCGTTGCAGGAAGAGATGTCCCTGCACTTGCGGACCAATCAGAGAATTGGGAGTAAATCGCTGATTCCCTTCCAGCAGCAGTACTGAATCCCGATCTGGCTCTTCCGCTGTAAATTCGCCGTGAGAGGCCAAATGGAACCAGTCGTAGTCTCCTGATTCCAGGAGTGACGTTACCTGTTCTAACGTGTTGAACTGAGGGCTGGCGTCCGACACCCCGGCCTTCTGCATGAGGGATTTCAAATCCGCACCTTCACTGGACACTGCAGACAAATTTGTCTGGGTCGGGCCCACGAAAGCAAAGCGATCCAGCTCCAGAAGCGTAGGTGGTCCTTGCAGACCGCTGCCCTCCTGATCCCGATGCAGCCAACGCGTCATGCGCATGGAAAGGCACCAGGGAACTTCATCTTCCCAGGTCTCCCCTTGGTAGCCGTAGGGCCAAATCAGTTCCCATGGGATGAAAGGCTCGTCGGTTATCACCAGAAAGGATTTAGCGTGCCATTCAGCTCGCTCCAGAGCATAGCGTTCCTGCAGGGCCTGGGGAATTAGATCGTTCCACAAACTGTGTCCCAACTTGCGAACAGCCTGCTGCATGCTTTCCATAGCCGCGGCGTCCGTTTTCTTCAAATCGAAGAGGTCTGTGATGTCAGAGAGGCGACGATACATGCCGTCGTAATAGGTTTGGGGATCCGACCTTAGGGTCAAAGGGGGATAGCTCTGGGACAGCCGGGAATCGCAATAGAGATTCAGCAACAGCCGCGGCTGAGCCTGGGAGGTGTCATAGTTGACAAACAGTGTCAGGTCTGGGGATTCCGACGCCGAGTCCAAGGTTAGGCGCCGGGCTTCCACAGTCCGCTGTTGGACTTGAGCAGGCATATGTTCGGACACTTCCACCTGTGTGGAAAGGGTCCCTAGGGGCGTGCCTTTCTGGAGACAGTGGACCGTGATGTAAGTACGCCCCACGGTATGGGGTCGGAGCTCAAATTCAACTTCAGTCGGGCCGCGTTCCGGCCCTATCCCCAGCGTTTGTACGTGTGTGCCCAGGTTGTCAAAACCCGGTGATGTAATCCAGATCAGAACGGGCAGTTCCGGCTGCAAAGACAGCACCAAGTGGGGTACATCCCCCCCTTGGGGTACCGGTGAGAGACGTACCCTGACCTTGACCACGGAATCTCCCATCCAGACGCTGTCAGGACAATCCATTTCCAGGGTGCGTGAAACCATGGAAGTGGCAGGAGTTTCCTGAAGTGGCTCCCGGGCAGGGGCCAAGTCAACCACAGCACCAGCGCTGCGCGTTGCGGCGGCTGTGAGGGGTAGTTGCAGATGGTTCTCCAGCATTCTCAACAGTAAGCCATCGTAATAAAAGGGAGCTTTGTCATCCTCCGTCATATGAGCAGTCAGCCGCAGATACTGGACCATATGCTTGGCTAGATGCCTACCCCTTTCCTGTAAGGGAGCTGCACTGTGCAGCCTTTGCACAGAATTCAAAAGCGACTGGGTCATATGTTCGGGTGCACAGAGTTGCCACAATGACAGGATGGGTCCTGGCAGAGACTGATTCAGCAGGGACTGCTGTGGATCTTCCACTGGAGGAGCATGCTCAGCTGACCGCGTGCGGGGAGCTTCGGTTCCTGCAGTCTGTCTGCGCCATACCGTGAATTCCCGCCAGCTGGCTTGAACTTCCCGTGCAAAGCCGGGGAAGGAGTTGGTTTCGGACTGCAACCATGTCTCAAGGGGAGTGCGGTGCGGCCAAGGGTCTGCCCGGAAATTTCGCCAAAGCAAGCGGGATTCGGGCCGTCCTTGACAGCGGCTGCTCAGCGTGTTCAGAAGTTGATTGTCAGTGATGGAAGACGCGCCATTGGCTATCAATCGGGCCAATTCGTGGCTGATTTGAGACAAAGGCAAGGAAGGGAGGGAGTCGGTCAAAATAATAATTAAAAGCTAGTTAGTTGGTTTGTGGTTCTGTTGGTGGTTTGCCTCAATAGCGGGACGGCCTTTACACTCATAAAAGCGCGACCCACGCAGGGGCGTATACCCGGATCCGACTTTAAGTAAGACGAATGGCAGGGCCCATGGTTACTCTTTCCGTTTGTATTGAGATGTTTTGGCCGGGCTTGGATCCAGTCGAGAAGATTGGGCGCGTAGGCCAGACCGATGTTGAGGTCTACGAATTCTGGACTCATAGCAACAAGGACGTTCCGGCCATAGCAGTTGCCCAGGCTGAGGCAGGACTCTCCTGTGCGGGGCTGGTCCTGGAACCGTCATTCAGCCTGGTCCTGCGGGATACCGAAAAGGCTCTGGTTGATGGGGTAAAGGCTTCAGTGCAGGTTGCCCAGCAGTTAGGGGCACCAGGCCTGATTTTAACTACGGGCAATGTCTTGGCGGACGAGAGTTGGGATGTCACTTTCCGCAGAGCGCGGCGACGGCTCCGCACCCTGGCGGCTGTCTGCGCGGATGCCGGTCTAAAGATTTTTCTGGAACCTTTGAATCCGGTGGTTGATCATCAAGGATATTGGTTGACTACGATGGCTCAGGCTGCGGATCTGGTGGCGGAAGTGGACAATTCTGCTTTAACCATTCTTTATGACCTCTACCACCAGCAAATCACAGAAGGCAACCTGATTGCCAATCTGCGGACATATCTGCCTCTGGTTGGCCACATCCATACGGCCGGAGTGCCCGGCCGCCACGAATTGGTGGGAGGTGAAAACGATTATGGCGCCTTATTTGCCGAGATTGACCGCCTAGGTTACGAAGGGCATGTAGGCCTTGAGTTTGTGCCCACTCTGAGTGACGAAGATGCTATAGCTCAGGCTGTAGAACTGGCCAAGAACAATTCGGGATAGACAGGTAGGGACAAGAGGTCCTGGGCATTGGAGCAGGAGTGGCAGTAGTAGGAACTTAAGCTGGAATCTCCAGTCAGACCGACATGCCAATGGGCCAAGATTCTCGGCCCTTTTCTGTGGTCAGAGTGCTGGCTAAGCTCCCGTTCTGCAAACCGCTTCAACTCTCGCCACAAGAATCCGATCGGTCCAGTAGGGAAGTTCTCTGGGAGGCAAGACTTCAGGGCAATCTCTGGGACGTCTAACCTGGAAAAAGACCGGCAGCAAGGTATGAGTCGGAAGAAGGACGTGCCGGGGGCACTCTTGGCAGCCAGGTTCCGAAAGTGACCTGACAACTGAATTCTCTTTATCAGTGTTGCTGTAACGAAGTTGAGGGAAGCAGGCACCTAGGGTAAATTCCTTCTTAGCCTTGCAGTGAAGTAAGGACTGCCACAAATGTTGGGGGTAGTCCCCATTGGCTCATATTGAATAAGCGACAGCCATCCTCCTCTGTCGCGATCCTGTTTGTTTCGCAACTAATCCCAAGAGGTGTAGCTGTGTCGAAAAATCACGAAATTTCCGCCCTCTCCCAAAGCGTGTTGGAGCGTTTCAGTGCGCTGGTGTGTATTCCGGCTCCATCCAATCGGGAACACCGGATCGCAGAAGTAATATGCGATCAACTCCGCGAGATGGGGTTGTCTCCCACTAAAGACGCTGGTGGCAATGTCATGGTGGAACTTGAGGGATCGGATCCGGAGCTGCCTCTATGGTGCTATGCCGCGCATATGGATGAAATCGCGATTGTCGTAACTCGAATCCGCGAAACAGGTGATTTGGAAGTGACCCGTTCCGGAAGTCTTTATCCATGGAAGTTGGGTGAAGGACCGGTGGAAATATTGGGCGACCAAGGAACTGTGTTGGGTGTTTTGAGTATGGGTTCAATGCACATCCCCCACAACAAGCGCAAGCCCGTGGACTGGGATGGTGTCTGGATTACTACCGGCATGAGTGAAAGCGAGCTGAAGGAGGCCGGAGTAAGGCCTGGTTCCGTAGCGGTGCCTCATGCTTCACGGCGTGGTCCTTTTGTCTTCGGCAGTCCCAGCGATCCCGTGGCAGCTGCCTGGTCTTTTGACGACCGTCTAGGTTGTGCCTTGCTGTTGGAATTATTGGCCACGATGCAAGCCGCGGGGGAGAAGCCGCACCACCGTAGTCTTGTTGCCTTCACCCATAGTGAGGAAGTTGGGGGATTGGGAATCATGCATCTGGCCCAAAAGGTACAGCCTGAAGCCTTGATTGCCATCGACTTGGCACCAATGCCGCCTGGAACACCCTTGGTTCTGGATAGCCGACCCGCGATCTGGAGCAAGGATTCGCACTCCCATTATGACCACGGCCTCATGGTGGAGCTCATCGCGGCAGGACGAGAGGTCGACTTAGACATACAGTCGGTTGCTTATGAACAGGCTGCCAGCGATGCATCGATCGCCTTCAACGTGGGTGCAACGGACCGGGCCTTGTGTGTTGGTTGGGCCTGTGGCAATAGCCATGGCTACGAAACCGTGCGCATAGGTGCGATGGAAAACACTTTACGCGTTTTGCGCAGGTTTGTATTGACTCGCTGAAATCGAATCTAGTGGTCAAGAAAATGTGGTTCGGCACACTTGACATCCCAACTCTCTTGCTACTTTCCGCGAGTTACTGGGATCTGTCCAATGGAGTGAGATCCACTGACCCCGCTATTTGGAAAGACGCCAGCCACTAGAGTCTCCAGCTGAGATCTGTCAGAGTACGCTGACGTGCAAGTGTACTTGTGCTCGGAGTAATGTGCGTTGTTTATTCCCTTGGGTGGAAAAGTTCCGAAAATACGTTGATCAGAGTAGCGATGAATCCCGACGTTGATGCCTACATCAGACGATCCGAAAAGTGGCCAGAGGAGATTATCGATTTGCGGCCCATCCTGCTCAGTAGCGGGTTGACTGAGTCAATCAAATGGGGCAAGCCCTGCTATAGCTATGAAGGTAAGAACATCGTCATTTTCCAGGAGATGAAGGATTTTCTGGCCCTCATGTTTTTCAAAGGTGCTCTGTTGAATGATTCTGAAGGCGTTCTGGAGGAGCAAGGGCCAAACTCACGGTCGGCTCGTCGTATCCGGTTCACGTCAGTTGAGGAAGTATCCCGGCTGACCGACACAGTTAAGGCATACATCGACGAAGCCATCGATGTTGAGGAGGCGGGTCTAGAAGTGGGGCCGCCTCCCGAGCTCCACTTAGTCGCAGAGCTCAGGAGGCGCCTGAACCAAGACCCTAAGCTGAAGGCTGCTTTCGATGCTCTGACCCCTGGGCGCCAGCGGGAATACAACCTGTACTTCTCAGGTGCAAGGCAAGCCAAGACCCGGGTGGCACGTATCGAGAAATACGCTCATAAGATCATGGACGGTAAAAGCTTTCGCGACAGGTGATCTTTGGCCCGCCAAGTGTTGGTTGGGAGAGGACCGCAGGACGGAAGTTGGAATATGTCCCGCATCCAAGGAGCTCACAATGGACCTAAGCTCATCGTTCGCTCCGAACTGTACCAGAATGGTTACTGATTCCGATTGCATTGGTGAGACCTACTAGGGAGGCCGGACATCGTCTGCATCGGCACAATGCCGTAGTCTTGGTGAATGGACGCTTCTGGCACCGTCATTCCAAATGCTCTCTGGGTTTTATCCCCAATAGCAATAGGGAGTTCTGGCAAGCGAAGTTCGCGGCGAATGTCATCAGAGCCTCCCGCTAATCCGAAGAATCGGGTGCCTTCTATGGGGAGTAATCACCGTCATAAGGGCCCGATTCCTGCCTAATTCGAGTCGCTTGTTTTCAATGCCCAGTCTTGTGCTGGTGTTCCGGCACAACTGATGGTGGGCAAAACGCCGGAAGACACCTTTGTTCGGGACGACATGGGCCTGTGGCGGCGGAATTTCTGAATTACTCTTTCCCACCAAGCCATTAGAGTCATATGCTCCAGGGGGCGCTTTCTATGTGCCTCACTGCTAACAATTGATTCTGACAATTGGAATCATATTGTCGGTATGTTTCTCGGGGTTCATTAGACTGCAGATCATTTTCGGGGAGCACTATGGACACAATCTTGCGAGGCTTTTATTTGTCTTTGCAGAACAAGGCACAGGAACAGATAGTGGTGAATCCCGGCAGCAACGGAGCTGTCGGTGGATATGTGTTCCGCGGTGAAAAGGAAGCTAAGTGCCCAGACGGCAAAGAGAGATCCGTTACGTCCCCGCTCTACCGATGTGTTTGCGGATGGCCGCTGCAGTTTTTTAGTGTAAGGACTTGAAAGACCAGAGTTTCTTCAGTTTCTAGCGTGTCCGCTGGAGCCCGCCAAACGGGTCACGGTGAATCCTGCTGGTGTGGGGGCAAGGGTTGGAGCCAGCCGTTACGGGCGTTTGGGCATTGCGGTGGATACCCGAACCGACCAAGATGGCAGTTTGCTTAGGGAAGAGCCTTTCAGTTTCGTTATGACTAAGGACAAAGTTCCGCGGGAATAGAGCTAGTTTCTGGCTGGCACATGCTGTTGTCACGACTTCAGGCGTTTGCGAGACGTCTAGTGGAATCATCAGATCTGGGCATCGGCATCACATTAGACCGCGCTAGAGCTGATAAGACCACCAGAGCTATGTAGTTCAAAGACTGGCGTGACGCCCTAATCAATCTACAGCACGTCTTAAAGCCCACAATAGCAATATGTTCTTACAGTGTCCTGTCTGTTTTGCAGCAAAAAGTCACGGATGTAACCCCTGGTAACTTCTGAGGAGGCTACGCTATAAGTCATCGGTGGCGAAGTAGGCTAACAATTGGAATTCGGCAGTTGAGTCATTTTCTTATGACCTAGGTCGCTAGGCGTGCTCCTTAGTCTGCTAGCATTTCCGAAACACAGACAACGGGGGATTTCCATGAGTGAGAAGCCGAAAGTCGTCATCGTCGGTGGGGGGCACAACGGCCTAGTCGCCGCAGGCTACCTAGGTCGGGCCGGGCTAAACGTCCAGGTATTGGAGCGTAGGGACGTCGTCGGTGGCGCCGCGGTGACTGAGGAGTGGTTTCCGGGCTACAAAATTTCTACCTGTTCCTACATCTGCCACATCCTCCAAAAGAAGGTGATCGACGATCTGGAGCTGCGCAAGTACGGCTTTCACATCTATCCAATCGACCCGTCGCGCGTCCACCCATTCCCAAACGGAAAAGCACTGACTCTCTGGCACGACGACGCAAGAACCGCCGAGGAACTCCGCGAGCTCTCGCCGGAGGACGCCGATGCCTGGCCGGAATGGGCCCGCTTTTGGCACCGTGCCGTCCGGATACTCAGCGACTACTACCTCGGCCCTCCTCCCTCGCTCGTCCAGCTTACCGAGAGGTTTCGTCAGGAGGGCGAGGAGGAGCTCCTAGAGACGCTACTGACCGTCCCGCTTAGGGATCTGATAGACCGCTACTTCGTGTCTGACGAAGTTAAGGCAGCGGTAAGCACCGGGTCGGTCGATATGGGAGACATAAACGCCCCTGGCAGCGCTTACATCACCGCACTCTATCGCTTCAGCGCATTCCGGGAAGACACTGAGAACTACGGAATCGTCCGCGGCGGCATGGGTTCCATCACCCAGTCGCTGGCCCGCTCCGCAGAGGCGTCGGGCGTGTCAATCAGGACCGGCACGGCGGTGAGGCGCGTCCTGACGAACGGCGGCAGGGCCACAGGCGTCGAGCTCGAAGACGGTGAGGTGATCGAGGCCGACGTTGTTCTGTCGAACGCCGACCCGAAAAGGACCTTCCTCAAGCTCTTGGATGAGTCCGATTTTGATGAGGAGTTCATCGATGAGGTGAAAGCGCTTAAGACGCGGTCGGCGTCCGCCAAGTTTCTGTGCGCCCTGAAAGAACTTCCCGACTTTTCCGGCCATTTGGGCCCCGACTACAACCCGGAGCACTTGGCGATGATAACCCTCTGCCCCACGGTTGACCACTGTGAGAGCAGCTGGAACGATGCCAAGAACGGTCGAGTGCCCGACACGCCGCTCATCCAGCTCCAGATTCCTTCTGTGTACGACGAGACGGTCGCCCCGGAGGGCTGCCACGTGCTATCGCTGTGGGTCTATTTCTTACCACCCCACATTCGGGACGGCTCATGGCAGGAGATGCGCCAGCAGTTCGGGGAGCGGCTCATTGACGAGGTGTCCAAGTATGCCCCGAATTTCAGGGACGCGATCATAGACTGGACGCTGTTGACTCCGGAGGACATCGAGGAACGTATTGGCCTGACGGACGGTAACATAAGGCATCTCGATATCATCCCGCAGCAGATGATGTCACGCCGTCCGCTGCCGGGGTGGTCCGACTACCGAACACCGGTCGAAGGCTTATACCTGTGCGGAGCTGGGACGCATCCTGGTGGCGAAGTGACTGGCGCGCCCGGACACAACGCAGCTCACGTCGTGTTGCGGGACCTGGACCCCTGAATGTACGCAGCGACTGGCGGTGCGACAACCAAGAGGTCGTCGTGCATGGCTCAGTCAGATTCTAGAATTCAGGCAGGTGGTGGACAGACCGACCAGGTGTAAAAGGAAGACATGAAGCAAGTAATCAAGGCCTCAGATCTGTTCATTAAGTCTCTGGAAGCCGAAGGCGTCCAGATGATCCTGGGCATCCCCGGTGAAGAAAACCTCGCCCTGATCGAATCGCTGTCAAAATCTGAATCCATTCAATTGGTTCTGACCCGGCATGAACAGGCGGCAGGATTCATGGCTGCCACTTACGGCAGACTGACTGGAAAGGCAGGAGTCTGTCTTTCTACCTTGGGGCCTGGTGCCACCAATCTCACGACAGCGGCGGCCTACGCCACCCTCGGTGGGATGCCCATGATGATGATTACCGGCCAAAAACCAGTCAAAAGATCCAAACAGGGCCGTTTTCAAATCCTGGATGTGGTCGAGATGATGAAACCCATCACCAAATATGCCCGCCAGCTTGTGTCCGTTGACAACATTCCCAGTCGCGTGCGCGAAGCCTTACGTCTGGCGGAGGAGGAAAAACCCGGTGCGGTCCATCTGGAATTGCCTGAAGATATCGCTGATGAACTGACTTCAGAACGTCCAGTCCCCGCGTCCTATGTGCGTCGCCCGATCACGGAAGACAAAGCCATAGCCGCCGCGATTCACAAGATTGCTTCGGCCCGATCCCCCATTCTGGTAATAGGCGCAGGTGGGAACCGCAAAATGACGTGCCGGATGCTGACGGAATTTGTGGACACCTGTCAGATTCCGTTTGTAACCACGCAGCTGGGCAAAGGAGTCATTGATGAACGGCACTCCCTGTTCCTGGGATGTGCGGCTCTCTCTGCAGGGGATTTTGTACACCGTGCCATTGAAGAGGCGGATCTGATTGTCAATGTCGGACATGATGTGATCGAAAAGCCGCCATTCTTCATGCACCCAGGGACATATCTGGATGGAGTAGCACCTCCAATTGGAGATGATCCGGTGGGAGTCTCTGGTGCCACAGAAGTAATCCACGTCAACTTCCGTTCGGCCGAAGTCGATCCAGTTTATTTTCCTCAGCTCGAAGTGGTGGGAGATATCGCCAATGCAGTGTGGCGCATCAAGAACGGGCTGCTGGAACGGGGATTACCGGAATGGGATTTCCAACGCATGATGACGATCAAGAGGCATCATGATGACAGTATCAGTCAGTGGAAAAATGAAGCAACGTTTCCCATTAGTCCGCCGCAGCTAGTTCATGACATCCGTACGGTCATGCCCGAAGACGGAATACTGTGCCTCGATAATGGGGTTTACAAAATCTGGTTTGCCAGGAATTACAGGGCCTATGGCCCCAACACCGTATTGCTGGACAATGCTCTGGCTACGATGGGGGCAGGACTCCCTTCGGCCATGGCTGCACATCTGGTGTATCCGGAGCGCATGGTGATGGCGGTGTGTGGAGATGGAGGATTCATGATGAATTCTCAGGAGCTGGAAACCGCTGTGCGGCTAAATATGAATCTGACCTGCCTGATTGTCAACGACAGTGCCTACGGCATGATCCGCTGGAAACAGGCAGATATGGGATTTAAGGATTGGGGACTCACGTACACTAATCCGGATTTCGTTAAATACGCTCACAGCTATGGCGCACATGGTCACCGGGTCGAGAGTTCGGAAGCCTTGCTCCCACTTCTAAAGCATTGCCTTTCAATCCCCGGGGTGAACCTCATCGACTGTCCTATCGACTATTCCAAGAACTCGGAATTCCTGAGCAGCTGGATTAAGGAACAGAGCGCATCTATCCGTTTCTGAAACAAGGCGGGGGGATTTTCCACACCCAATTCTGGCTACATCCATGGCATTTGGTGGTTTCCAAAGGAAGTGTTGGGTCGGTGAGGAACACAATTGTGTGTTCTGGAATATTTGTATGAAAAGAATCTAACGAAATTGGTTTACACCGTTAGACCCGATTGCTGAAGTCAGTCCCAGCTTTCCAATTGCAGATTCTGAGGACGTTGTACGCTGAAAGAGCCGCATGAAATGGGGAGCATCGGGATCCCTGTTCACCGTGGCTATGGCTCTTTCCGCACTCGATGAGAGGTCTGAAGTTTACTTTCCTGTGCCAGACATCCCCTGTCCGCTCTACCCATGGTGAATTTGTCTCATCAAGACCTGGTAGTTTCGACCAGGGGCTATTTGCCCCAGCACTACTGGCTGGTTCGCTCCTGTGCAGCCTGGTAGGTTGCCCGGTCGGCCGTGGATAGTTTCGTAACCCAGAATGGCAAATGAAAGGGCTTCCTTGGCATCGCCATCGCTCTCCTGTGCGGAAAGGACTGTAATCGGAATGGAATCCAAAGCAGCTTTCAACATGCGAATCAAGGTTTTGTTGTGACCTCCTCCACCCCCCACATAGGTACGGTCCACTGAACCAGGCAAATGCTCGCGGATTGATGAGGCGATGGAATGGGCAGTAAGGGCCGTTACAGTTGCCAAGCGATCTTCGGATGAGAGGCGCCGTCCCTCTGCTTCTTGCCAGAGCCGTTCGCCGTAGGAAGAGCCGAAATATTCCCGTCCGGTAGTCTTGGGAGGGTCTAACTTGAAATAGGGTTCATCAGCCAGGTTCTGAAGCCAGGAACGATCAACCTGCCCTGCTCCTGCTTGGCGCCCATCCACATCGTAGTTCTGCTCGCCTCCAGTGCCACGACGGACAAAGAAATCTATTAGCAGATTGCCCGGACCTGTATCAAAGGCAATGACTCTATTTGGTGCAGCTCCAGCCGGGAGATATGTGAGGTTGGCGATGCCCCCTATGTTTAGGACGACTCTGTTCTCTTGCAGATGGCGCCAGAGTAGCCAATCTACGTAACTGACCAGAGGAGCGCCCTGTCCTCCCGCGGCAACATCAGCGGTGCGAAAATTACCCACCGTGGTCACACCGGTTTTGTGGGCAATTACAGATGCGTCCCCTATCTGCAAAGTGGCAGGACGTGGGGCGCTATCACCTACATCGTGGTAGATGGTCTGACCATGAGAGGCAATAAGATCAACCGCTCCGGGCTCTGCACCCGCGACTTTCAGGGCGGCTCGGGCTGATTCCGCCAGCCAGTCCCCGATCTCGAAATTCAGGGCGTTGATCTGATCGACGCTGCTAGAACTCGGATCGCAAATCAATTCAATTCGTCCGCGTTGCGTGTCCGTAAAAGGAAATGAAGAAAATGATTCCAATTGGACCGATAGGTCGGGGACCCGTCCCGAGATGCGAGTCAACGCACAATCTATGCCATCCAGAGAAGTGCCCGACATCAGACCCAAAATTAGCATTGGCCTTTGGTCCTCCTGGAACAGGGATGGATATGCAACTCTCTTGCCCTTTTTTGTCCGCCATATGCGAGGCTGTAACACTTACGACCCTGAAACAGAAACTTGACAAGGGAATTTCCTGGGCGGGAATTGCTGGAAGCGTCTGGATCGATGGACTTGGCCGACGTGTGACAGGGCCAGGCGCGGCAGGTGGCGACTGTCACCGGCTGTATATGGAAACGTTGCACCTGAAAATCCTCATCCCTTCGCGTTCCAATCAGCCCTAGATTTGGTCCCCCCGCTTTCAACACGTGGCTCAACGGCCTGCGCGAACGCATCAATGGCACCTTTCAAGAGGGGCAGAACACTGGGAGCCATCCGGAATATCTGCCGTGCAAGACCCCCGCGGCTTGGTGACACCTTTAATGGCCAAGATGACCCCTCACACGCTCAAGCTACTTTTGCACCGTTATGCCGTCATTGAATTTCAGACTATCACTGTAACCACCTAATTCCACGCCAAGCGTCACTGTTATGTCACAAACCAGAAGTAGACCATAATTGGTTTGCTGCTTCCACAGTACAATTGAAAAATAAAGTGCATTCGTCTTAGCCACAATCTTTGCCACTGTTGGGTGGTGAGCTAGGGATTCAGGTCCCCTTGCAGAGTTACCCACGGGTGCCTAACGGCTGTGGCATTTGAAACTCAGCTAACACCTCAAAGGGGCTCCACTATGATTCAGACAATGGAAGGCATGGACTTGGCCGATCGCCTGCGTGAGGTGTCCAACCGTATCCAGCAGCGTTCTTCTCAAGTCCAGACGGAAGAAGCAACCAAAACCGCCATGGTCATGCCCTTTATCAATTACGTGCTGGGTTACAACGTATTCGACCCGTTGGAAGTGGTGCCTGAGTTTGTGGCGGATCTGGGCACCAAGAAGCATGAGAAGGTAGATTACGCAATCTTCCGTGACGGCGAACCCATTATGCTGTTTGAGTGCAAGGCTTATGGCACGGATCTAAGCGGGGAGCCTGCTTCCCAGCTCTATCGTTATTTCAGTGTGGTACCTGCTCGTTTTGGCGTATTGACGGATGGGGCCCAGTACCGTTTCTATTCGGATATTGATGAACTGAACCGCATGGATGCGCGTCCATTCCTGGAAATCAACCTGCAGGAAGTCGATGGGATTGACGTAGAGGAACTCAAGCGCTTCACCAAGGCCTCCTTTGACCTCACCCAGATTCTGAGTACGGCCAAGGATCTCAAATATACGCGCGAAATTATGCGCCTCTTAGCGGCCGAATGGGCAGATCCATCGGAGGGCTTCGTTCGGCATTTTGTGGGACAGATTTATGAAGGCACCAAAACCAAACAAGTGATTAATTAATTTACCGGCCCCACTAAAAAGGCTTTGCACCAATTTGTCGCACGCAAGATCAATGACCGCCTAAAATCCGCGCTGGCCTCCGCGGACCCGGATACCCAGACTACCGCAGATAGTGCAGTTGAAGAAGAAGAAGAGGAAGAGGGGGGCATAGTCACGACCGAGGAAGAATTGCGCTGTTACTATGCCATCATCGCTATCCTCAGTCCCGATGTTCCCTCTGAAAGGATCAACCTCAAGGATTACCTCACTCTCTGCAATGTCCTGCTGGACAACAACCGCTTTCGCCCCATCTGCCGTATGTATTTCAATTCGGCCCAAAAACGCATTGGTTTCATCACGGTCCACCCTGACAAGCCAAACACAGAAGAAAAAGTACCCATTGATACTATCAATGACATTTTTCATTATGCAGATAAGATCAGGGCCACGGTACGGGGTTATGAAGTAGGGGATAGCGGGGAAACCGTGGAAACTGGTTGAGAAAGTCCCCATGTGGTCACGAAGTAAGGTCACTTGCCACAGCCACGCTCTACCTGTGCTGTATTCAGCAATTGGACCCCTGACCCCTTGGACACACGGGTCGGTGACATAAGCTTTGGCATGAAGGATATTATTGCAAGGAACAGTGGGCAACAATCCGTTTCTTAAAGAGTCAGGCGAGTCAACCGGATCCAAATCCGATTTCATTTACGGTATTTGGTGGATTCCTAGGAAACATTAGGCCCTAATGAGAACACCACAGCGGGTCCTGAAATACTCATTATCTAATGTGGACTTCCGACAATCAGTTTCCACCTTAAAGCTCGACAATTGTTTCCAGCCACGGCTTCCAATGGAGGGGCATGAGGACGCTGTACGCCAAAAGAATGGCATGTAAGTGCGAGCTGGCAAGATCCCTGTTCCCCCAACAGATGTGCTAGCTCTGGGGCACCAACCTTACAGGGCACGGAAGAAATAGCACATGCCACAGTTATCGAGGAACGATTTTCTCACAGGACGGATTACTTGGGTTGTCGGGCCTCACTTGCCTCCAATCGCCTCTTTGACTTCAAGTTCGGTGACTGAATATAGATGCAATTTCTCTGTAACCGATTGCTAGGATTTCCTTGCAGATCCCCCACTTACGTCCAAAGATAGTTTGGGCCTTACAAACCGGTGAAAATCCCTGGAAATCTTATGACCAACGCAGGAGACGATAGAGAATTCAATACAGGTTGGCAGTCTCCGCCATGTCCGGCAGGTTAAGAAGAAATCTCCACGTCGGCAGAACCGTGATTTGACCCTCGGGCACGTCAATCAACTCTTGCTCGTTGCGCGTGACTATGGTGCCCGTAGGCAATGAGAGTTCCGACATGGCTTCCCGCAGGGAGACTATCTCTCGTTTGCGGGTCTGAGGCGCTGCCAAGGTTTCAGTCACTTGAATCAAATGCCAGACACCATCTTGAAACTGAACCACAAAATCCACCTCGCGGCCCCGATGGCTCTTGAAATATGAGATTTGGCTTGTGGCTCGACGGAGTCCTGCGAATACCAGGTTCTCCAGAAGGTGACCATCTTTGACCAGAATTCCAGAGCTAAGAGAAGACATCAGCGCATGGTCAACACCATAGATTTTCTTCGGATTGGCGTTTGCCTTGTTGAGGGACACATGAAAGATGCGAACGGAATACAGGAAGTAGGCATCTTCGAACCAGTCCAGATAGTCGGACACCGAGGACTTGGGAACCTTGTGGCCCCGTGCCTGCAGGTGGCCGGCCAACCTGTTAATGGAATACAGGGCCGCTGTGTTGTCTGCCAGGTATCGGGCCAAGTCCATGACCCCTCTCGGGTGCCTGATGTTGTGACGTTCCACCAGATCCCGGAACAGGATGGCATGAAAGTATTCCTGATGGATCCTGACCCGCAACCATCGTTCAAGGCCCAGAACTTCGGGAAACCCTCCAGTCTCCCAGTAGGAAGAGAAGGCATACTGAATTTGAAGCTGCTCCTTCGTAGTCAATGGTTCCAGGTGGTTAATGTTCTTGGAGTCAAGATATTCGCGAAATGAAAACGGGAACAGCTCCAAGGACAAGGATCGACCGCGCATTTGGGTTGCAATCTCTCGGGAGAGCATGTGCGCTGAAGAGCCAGTGATGTAAACGGAGCATGTCTCTGTTCGCAATAACCGGTCTACAAACGGTTCCCAGTTGGAAACGAGCTGGATTTCATCAAAGAAGCAATAAACGCGTTCCGAATTCTTCTTGTCCGGATAGAGCGAATAATAGGCATCCAAGATGATGCCTAGGCCTGACTCCTGCAGAAAGTGCAACCGGTCATCAAAGAAGTTCAGGTAAAGGAAATTTTGACGCGCGACTCCGCTGTCGAGAAGCTGCTGCATGATCTGAAACAGGAGAGTGGACTTGCCGCAACGCCTTACCCCAATCCAAATGGTTGCCTTCCCTTCTAGAGAAACTGTCTTGGCCCGGCGAGGGACCCCTGTGAAACGCGGCAGATCCTGCAGAATTTCGTCCTGAAAGTCCAAGATTAATGTCTTGAGAATGTCGATCATCGCAGACCTAACTTTGAATCTACTTACCCACTTCGAATTATGGGAACTAATATTACCTAATATTGTTGTAATCGGTAACTAATATTATCGATTGTAGAGTTATAGAACAAGAATGAGAACCAGCTTCACTGGGCAGTCTGCCTGTTAAATTCTTGGAAAGCCATAGTGTTCCCAAGAAACTCCTGAAGCCGATACAACCGCGAAATAATAAGGTTAGGAAAGGCCTCAATAGTGATCGAATAGACAAGTGGGCTGCCAATTCCCTGTTTAGGGTTGGAGCAGTCAAATCAGCGATTTAGGAAGATAGGAGGTCTTGCAAAACTAAGGGTCCGCGAAATCCGCCCTGCTGAAGACCATACGTATTTCACCGAAGGACCGACAGGAAGTTTCCTCTACACCTGGTCTGGTCGGGGATTCCTAGCTTTCATTCAATTCCGTCTCTGTACTGACAGAGGAGGGTAGCCTGCCCAATTCACTCGGGTCTGGCCTGGCAATTCAAACAGGAAGAATTAGTTGACATGGTGTGAATGTCTAGGAGTTCATTGCCTTGAATTGCAAGAAACGCTCTTCCAACGCTTCTGGCCTTGGGTAATGGATTTGATTTTGCGGCAATGCTATCCGTCGTCCGCTCAAATCATCGAAACTGCCCTTTACGAAGGCATTACTCTCATTCATATGGAGGCGTTGCGCAACGTGAATTCGAAAATCAGGATCTATGCCAATCAGGTGCGCATCATAAGCGGCATGATGCAGGTGCGACAGGCAAAGACCATTCTGCACCACAGGTTCTCCGCCTTCAGCATGCGGAATGATGTGCGCGGCAACAATCAATTCAGGGCTTCCTATACCTGTCAAGGTGCACTGTTTGCTGTATGCCCCCAACACATCTTCCCTGAATTGTGCCTGGTGCACTCTGACCTTTGACAGAGTCCTTGTATAGCGCTGTTGATCTCTTGAAGGTACTGCCATTTCCGTTTGATCAACGAAAGGCAGGCCAAAGGCTATACGCGTGCTTCCGGTGCCACTGTCCCAATCCTCAACGTAGACTGGAAAATGGGCGACATAAAGGGCAGGATCGATACCTTGCAGGTAAATTAAAGGTGTCTTTGCCCGAAATGCTTCAAGCAACAACTTGCTTCTGGGATTGTGAGGATCTTTGCCTTCCATGTCGTAGGCCAGAAGGCCTACTCCGGTATCTTCCTGAACTTGATCAACGTAACGGGGTGCTCTAGTACCTCGGGGAATACTGGTTCTAATACTTAGAACGGTTTCCATATCCCGAGGTTTAAAGATCCCTATGGCTTTAGAGGCAAACCGTATCTGGCGATTTTGAAATCGGAATCCTGGCGCTAGTGCGCTCCAGGGAATGGCGCCTTGAAAGCGATCTGACAGGCGTGACAATGCCTGGGCTGCGGCCAGGCGAATGGCGAAATCTGGCTCGGGGTTTTCCACAGTGGGATTTTACCAGGCAAAGTTAACGTGTGTTCCTGAGGACCTGGCTGGCCTTTTAACAGCAGTGCTTACGGGGGAGGCAGGATAGGACTGTTCCGTTGTTTACCAGAGGTCGAGGAATCATGACTCGTGCAATACGTTCCTTTACATAAGCGGTTGGTCCATGCACCTCCGTGAATTTCCTTAACCAAGATCGGAATCCAGAGGCCAATGGCCGACGAGCTGTCCGCCGGATCAATGCTCAGGCTGTAACGTCACCCCATTCATGCTCTCTGAACTTCCAGATTCTTCGTTCAAATTGGTCGTTTATTAGAAGGGATGCGCCAGAGCGCACTTACTGAGAGGAGCCGCTGACATTGCATGTTTTGCCAAGCAGGTTTCAATAGGTTCAAAGCCTGCCGGAAGACTGGCACAGTATTTCGGACCTTCAGAACGACTCGGCCGTGATCACTGTGACCGAATCTGGCTGTGCGGCCCTCGCCAATATGGGGCTATTAGACAGTGTAAGTAGACACAATTGAATTGTCTTCTGGCAGAAATGGAAGCGATTCGAATGAACAGCCCCGGGATCATTACGACTTGAATCGCAAGTTGACTTGCGCAAGCCGAATAAGCGGGTATTGAGGGCCAATGCAGAACAAGATTTCCTGCGGGATCCCCTAATTCGAATGGGAGATGGAGCAACTTCAACTCGCTGAAGCTAAAATCAACAGTACTTAGCCTCGTTGAGCAGGCTATATCTCCAGAATTGTTCCAAATAAAATGGCGCATCATACTAACCAGTTCGGCCTATCCACATGTTTGTCAATTCCGGGACTGGTCAGATCTAATGGCTCTAAAGTCAACAGCTAGCCTGATGGCGTTAGTCGCTGTAGTCAAAGAAGGGCTTCGTGCTCAAGAAATACGATCTTTTCGAAGCTTTGACAATGTCCATTGCAGGATCAATGGAATTGCTTGAACTGGTGTCCTTTAGCATCCCTTTGGCGATCTTGTCTTTAAGGGGTAATGAGATGCAAGTCCACTGTTTCAGTCGGGTACAGCGCGCAAAATGCCACAAGGCACTGTAAATGAGTAATCCGCAGCGACATCAAATGCGGTCTTCACATCCGCTCCAGCACCTTCAAAAAGCTGGTGCAAGGCCTTAATCCGCTCAATTGGGGTAGCCATACGTTCTACCCATGGGCCGAATTCAAGGCGCAATGGCCAACGATACACAATTTCTGACTTGAAACCAGCCGATCGGCACATCGCTTGCCATTGTAGTGCCGTGTGATCTCGCACATGGGAGGCGTCCCTCAGAATTTCAACCGCTTGAAGAAACGTGTCTAGGACTGGAATTTCAGAAGCCATGACATCACTAAGCAGGAGAAATCCACCTGGGCTTATTGCCTTTCGGAAGCGATGCAATACTTTCAAGGGATCGGGCCAGTGATGTGCAGAGTAGCGAGTCACGATGCGGTCGAACGAAGCAACAGGTGTCTCGAAGTCTTCCAGGCTACTCAGCTGGAAGACTACATTAGACATATTCTGGGCGGCCACTGATTCCTTGGCCATCCCCAGCATGGATGGGGTAAAGTCTACTGAAGTTACAGTCTTAGCGTGAGGGGCCAATTGCAAGGTTACCGGTCCCGGCCCACATCCTGCATCCAGTACTCTCTCTTGACCGGATAATTGGGCTAATTGCAGAAGTACCGGCAAGTCTTCTCCTTGGGCATGGACTTTACTGACTGCGTAATTTCGAGCTACCGCCGCAAATTGCTCGCGAACCAACTGAGGTGTATTGCCTTTGAGTTCTGCCATGGTATTCCTTGAAAAGAAGTAGAAAAAAAGGGGAGCAATCGGCAAAGTCTGTCTTAGCACAGCAGGTGCTACGCTTGGGGCCTCGGGCGTTTCCCAATTTCACTTTCTGACATAGATCTCAGCTTAGTGACCTTGTCGTTCTATTCCCAAATCTTGGTGGTTCAGAATGGGGAGAGGGTGGATCTGGCTTGTTTACATCAGGGACGGCTTTCTTTTTCCTTTCCTCAGCGTTCAAAGAAAGAATTCTGAATTCGCTGAGTGAACAGAGAAAATGACTGCCAATAAAAAGCCTTCCCAAGAATCGGGGTATTGCCGCGCTACCGCCTAAATGGGCCAGTGTAACGCCCTGTCATAGAACGGTCCGCAGACCTGTTCATAGGGGCCGCTGTAGTCCAGGTCAAAGGCCATGGCAGGCCACGACATTGCACTACTCCGCTCCCGTGAGCAACAGGGGAATCTCCACATCGTAGGGATCGGCGGTAACCACAGCCTGTGCAATGCCCTTGGCAAAGCTTCCCTTATACGCCTCATTCAGAGACGCATCGAACCACATGGCCACGAACACCCGCTGGCCCGTACCTCGCTCTCGCAGTTGCTCTTCCACCCACAGGCGCGCGTCCAGCGTACAAGTAGCTGGAGGATCTATGAACTTCCCTTGAGGAGTGCGATGTGAGTGTTGCGAGGGGAAGATGGCCCAGCCTTTTGCCTCTATGTGCTTTCGGAACTCCAACTCTTCTGCCGCGCTTGTAGTAGCCGCCGCGGCCGCGCGGAAGCCCTCGTAATCCCTGCACACTTGGTGGAGTTTGGTTTCGTCTGGGGGCTGGGGCAGATCCTGCTGCAGCAGGAGTTCATTCAACAGGGTGAGCCGACGATCCAGGGTCGAGGGGATCCTTGCATATTGCGCCTTTACGGTTTCGGGGTCCAGGCAGGGGGCGGCGGCCAACCTGTTCACTTCCCAGCCCCAGTTCAGAACATCATGACGCGACTCAAGGGTGGCCTCCGGGGGGCGTAGCAGGCCGGCTTTCAGATTCTGGTGATAGATCCAGTGGCTCAGGTTCGCTTTCTGACGGCACGGGTCTTTGCGGAGATGATTAAGGGTCCAGCACAGGCCCCTCCTGCTCCACTCACCCGTTAGCCTATATACGCCGCCGGCGCGCGGCGAATAGACAAACCGCACACCGCCAACATATGTGGGGTCAGTCACCAGCGGTTCGCCCCAAATCGGGCAACAATACTCAGTCATGCGGCTCTCTCTCCCTGCGGTGGAGGCTCAGGCCCTCGGGCCGTTGAAGCAGGGGTGCAACCATCTTTCTCTGTCTAGGGTAAGGCATCAGTTTGCCCAGAATGAGATTGTTATGTAGGTGGCGCGCCACAGTGTAGGCATCCCGCCCCTGAAAAAGGCTTCCAGACACTTAAATACATCGCGTTTAAACGCCCGGCCAAAGTTGGGGCGTTCCGCGCGTGTATCCCCCCGGTCGGGATTGTTTAATATCCCGATAAATGGAATACTGGCTGATGGGGGCTGCACTTCTGTATGGCGCGAGGGCGCTGGCGGCGTCTGGTAGGGGGTGGGTTTCGGGCTCATGATCCTGGCCGGTGTCGTGCTGCCCCGCATCGGCTCCGACGTCCTCACGCCAGAAGTAGCTGGCATCGAGATCAGGATGTAATGAGATCAAGATGCTGGAATCTGACCTTGCCCCCTCCAGGCGCCCTGGGCTACAATACGCAGATGTGCCCCCTGTTCCCTGACCTGCCGAGGTGCCGGCGCATGTCTGTCTGTCCGGCCCCCCGCCGGGGGCGGCAGGCCCTGAGTGCCCTCACGGTGCTGCTGCTTTGCCTGCTGGCGGCAGCCGGCTGCGCGGCGCGGAACCGGCCCGCGACCGAACCCACGGCCACCGTGCCCCTTGCACCTCCTACGTCTACACCCACCTTCACCCCCCCACCCACTGTCCCATCGCCAGCCACCGGCCTGCCCACTTTCAATACCGTGGCCGCCTCCGACCAGACGGTGCTGCAGAGCCTGGCGGCGGCGCGGTCCCCTGTCGACTTCCGGCTCGATGCCATGCAGCAGTATTGCCGCCCGAACACCCCGCGCGAGCACTCGTGGGTATGTACCAATGACGAGGGACGGGTGACGGCTTTGGATTTGAGAGCTGGGCAGGCGGGTGGGGAGATCTTGAGCGAGCTCCGGTGGCTCTCCGCATTGCGCTATCTGGATCTGTCCGGTAACCAGTTGACATCCCTGCCGCCCGAGCTGGGCCAACTCCAGAACCTGACATCTCTGGATCTTTACGATAACCAGTTGACCACGCTGCCGCCTGAGTTGGGCCAACTCCAGAACCTGGAACAGCTGACTCTGTCCTTGAACCAGTTGACCACGCTGCCGCCTGTGCTGAGCCAACTCCAGAACCTGACACAGCTGGATCTGTCCGGTAACCAGTTGACATCCCTGCCGCCCGAGCTGAGCCAACTCCAGAACCTGACACACCTGAATCTGTTCGCTAACCAGTTGACATCCCTGCCGCCCGAGCTGGGCCAACTCCAGAACCTGACATCTCTGACTCTGTCCGGTAACCAGTTGACATCCCTGCCGCCCGAGCTGGGCCAACTCCAGGACCTGAAACATCTGGTTCTGTCCGGTAACTCGTTGACCACGCTGTCGCCTGAGTTGGGCCAACTCCAGAACCTGACACACCTGTATATGTCCTGGAACCAGTTGACCACGCTGCCGCCTGTGCTGAGCCAACTCCAGAACCTGACACACCTGGATCTGGGCGAGAACCAGTTGACATCCCTGCCGCCCGAGTTGGGCCAACTCCAGAACCTGGAAGAGCTGGATCTGCGCGCGAACCCTTTGCTGGACTGCCTACCCGCAAGCTGGCGCCTCCAGGTCATTGAAATCTGGCCCCCAGCGCCTAACAGCTTCTGTACTGACTGAGCCGGCGCGGACCGGCGTGACACTCCGCCTCAGACCCACCCGCGGATCACAGCGCGGGCGCCGGGCCTGAGCCCCTAAATCTGACTGCGACACAGCCCAGGCCCTGCAAATCGGTACGGCTGACTGTATGTCTGGACACTGCGCCCAGGCCGTAGACATCGAAAACCCCAGAGGCCGACTCAAAGGTGCAGCATCTGGCCAGATGCCCAAAGCCCTGCTCTGGCCTGTATGCGCATACCGAAGTGTCGCTGCACTTCTTGAGAACTTTCGCTCACAGCAATGGGTGCAATCATAAATTTCATCTAAAGATACACATCCTGTGACAAACCCCCCGGTCTCCAAGGATCTGAGATTGACCAGATTGCCCAATTCAGGCGGAATGGGCCCTGTCAATTGGTTGCTACCCAATTGCAACTCTTTAAGATTGACCAGGTTCCCCAGTTCGGGGGAATGAACCCCGTCAACTGGTTGAGGCGCAGATCCAATGTACGAAGGTTGGAGAGGTTGCCCAGTTCGGGCGGGATGGGAACCGTCAGGTCCCAACCTAGCTTCAGAGATTCAAGATTAGTGAGATTGCCCAACTCTGGCGGAATGGGCCCTGTCATCTGGTCAAAACCCAACTCCAACCCTTTAAGATTGACCAGATTTCCCAGTGCAGGCGGGATGGTGCCAGTTAGTGCGCCTCTTAAATCCAACCTTTCAAGCTGGGCGAGGTTGGCCATCTGTCTGGGATCTGTCCGGCCAGAAAATCTCCACGGAGGTCAATCTGGATCACTCGCTGAGGAGACCCTCCGATGGATACACCCTCAAAATCAGCGATGTCAGTGCCTTGCTGCCCGGTGCTGAGCGCGCCGGTGGCCGTGCCTATCAGTTCTGCCTTGGCGGCCAGCAGGTTCTCTTTGTCGCACGCCAGGTCCGGGGACGGGCCGTTGGGGGGACAGGCCTGGGAGACCGCCGCCTGGCCCCCACATATTGTTGGGGACCCCGGGTCGCGGTGCCGCATTGTTTCTCAGGTAATTCGCCACTTCCTCGGGCGTGTCGAATAACTCAGAATCCCGAACCCGTTGTATCACCAGCGCCGCCAGACCCGCCACATGCGGAGCGGCTTGACTGGTGCCAAAGAAGAGTTTACTTGGGTTTGGGGTGTTTTGGGTGCCCCATTCTACGGCCTTGGATTCCGTGCGATCTACGCCCACAATATCGGGTTTGACGTGGATATCCGGAGTCAGCCCCCGGCTGCTGAACGACTCTATAGTCTGGGTGGCCGCGTGGTTCGTGGCACCGACAGCCAAGAGGCCAGAATTCTGGCTTTCGGCAGGGCTGTCAATGCTGCCCGCGTCACTGAAGGGAGTCAATTCCTGCTGGCTCAAAACATGCAGCTGAATCCAGGAGGGAGCTGTGACATTCAGTTTTTTTGCATAGCGGATACTGATGCAATAGGTACCGGTGACGGGGGCCGTGGCGACGAAGAATTCGTAGGGTACATCCTGAGGACGGCCCTTTTGCACCTTTTTGCCCATATCCGGCGGCGCGAATTCCTGGTGTTGGGGATCAAAGACCAGAATGTCCAAATCGCGTTCCGCCTGCAACCAGCCATTGTCCTCCCGCCGCATCTGGATACTTAGAGTTTCCCCTTGCTGAAGCTCTACAACTCTGCAAATCTCCTCCCTCCCCCTATGCAGTCCGGGCCCGGTGAACGAATGCCATGCCCTGGGGGTTTCTTGAAACAGGTCGAACACATCCCGGCTCGGATTGAAGGTGCCGTACCAGGTGTTCAGGTTGAAATTGGCGGCGGCGTTGCTCCAGATGATCTCTTTTGGACGGCATAGTCCACCGTGCGCAGCGTACTGTCAGCATAAAGAGACGTGCCGTCCTTAGGGCCGTCCCAGGCCCAGGCCACCGAATGGTTGATGATATCCACCTCTTGGTCCACCTGCCATGCCACCGCGTGCTTCAGGTCGCCCGGACTCACGATACTGGCAAGATAGACTGTGACATCCGGCGCCACATCCAGCAGGGCTTCGGTGACCGCCGTGCCGTGCTGCGAAACCCCGCAGAGTAGCAGTGCCGAGATGTAGAGGGGGTCGTCATTGGCATCCGCCCTCGGAATGTAACACCGGACGGCGGCCGGTGTCGGTAGTGTCATCTGGCTGTATTTATCAAAGCCGATATCAATGATGCCCACTTTGACGCCCTGCCCTGTACGCCCTGCGCCGGGCGGGCCGGGATGATGGCTTTCATGTACTCGACACTGTCCAGGTCAGAGGCCAAGGCCAACAGCGGCAAGGGCACATAGGACTCGATATAGTCCTCACCCACAATCCGGGGGTCGATACCCAGATCGCGCAGGGCCTGGGCCAGCCCCGCTGTGCTTTGGCCCCCCTGGGTATAAAACACCACCGCAATCGCCTCGGCCTCGGGCAAGGCCAGGGGCGCCAAGGCCAAGGCCGCCTCCGGCCCCGATTCCTCATATACCGCCACCATGGCGTTGAGCACACCGTCCAGACGGGGATTATCCTCCTCCTTGGGGGGCTCTTCCAGTAGGCGGCTGACCACCACAAATGATATGAAGGCGACCCCCAACAAGGCTAGTCCTCCCAGCCAGAGCCAGCGTCTGCGCATAGTCAGCTCCTCCCCATTCCACATCCACCAGACGTACACACCGGCAGGCGCCGCAATTCAGTGGCATACGCGGTGCCTATGCAGATAATCCTACTACTACCCGGAGCGGGGTGCAGTAGCGCACCGCATAGCCCACACTCCGCGCCAGGTCGTGCTCATATCTGGGGGACCTGTGGCCCTCCGGTCCCCCTGCAGAGGACGCAGGGATCAGTGTGTGGAGGATGTGGCTCTATGGGCAGGAGCGGCGCCTAGCGGGATTTTAAACACTACCGATAAGTGAAATTTATCGGTATATACGAAGACGTTTGGAGATGTCCGGCTTGGTAGGAAGCGGCGGGAATTCCGGCATCCGCCAGGCCCACCTGCAACCGCGGGCCTTTCTTTCTATTGCAAGCGTTACAGAGCCGCTGCATCAGACGATCCTCGGTCCAGCGACCTTAGTCCGCCTCGTCGGCGGCCAGGCCCTCTGCCACCCACTGGTTGACCAGCTGCGATATGGTCAAAGGACGGTGCCAGGCGTACTCCTTTAGGCGCCCATGCAGCTCCGGATCCCTGTTGCAGATAATATGCTTGGCGGTACGCCGGCCTTTGATGAAGTCCAGCTCCGCGGTCGGAGCCGGCTGCGGCCGCGCCAGTGGTGTATGCATGAAACTCTTACTCGGACTGGCCATGCTGGAGAATCTCCTGTGTTAAGGCTATGATTTCGGCGTTGCCGGCACTGCGCCGGGCATATTCACAAATACTCTGTCCCACAGTCAGGCTTTCCGCAAAGGCGACGCGGTTGGTGATTTCGTTAGCCAGCACGGGAATCCTGGTCTGGGCTATCGGGTGCCGCATCTCCCAGCCTAAGACCGTGCCCGGAATCTTGCGCGTCACCACAAACCGCGCCTGTAGGTCTGGTTTGAAACTCTGCGCCGCCTGTACCTGCTCTACGGTCAGGTCCGCGGTCCAGGCGCTCAAGGTACTAGGTTCCACCAGCAGAAGCACTTGGTCCGCCGCGTCAATGCAGGCGCGGGCAATGTCGGCCCCGGCTCCGACGGGAAGGGCGGATTGCCTACTTTCCTATGTGGCCCACCGATATAAGACTCGGGAAGCTACAGGACCGGAAACTGAGGCAGCTATACTTATGTCCTGTAGGTTGATTATTGAGCACTACTAGGAAAAAATCGTACCTAATGGACATTGAACGATTTTGGTTTCTCGTGACCACAGAGCGCGGGTGGTCTCAGCAGCCATGGGAACTGCACTGTGCGGATGAGACCGCGACTATCTAATTTGCCGAGGATATAGTCGGGGGGTTGTATGTGGAAGAGCAGATCTGCGGCAATGGGAGCAATAGCTGGGTTGTGAAGGTGTTTAATTCGGCCCAGGAGGAAGTCTATAGTGTCGAGGCCCTAAATTGACACGCGTGTGGGATTGGGGCTATGTCCGCATAAGGACTGGCCTGAAATTCGACCACAACTTTACGCGCCTCATATGCGTTCCCACTCAGAACAGGGATCCCGCTGTTTGACCTAGGCGCAGGGCGTCCAGACATACATACAGCTAGCCAGACATTCGGAACCCGTACAGTCATACATCTGTCTGTACGGCAAGGACCAGTTGTGATTGTGGAGATATGGGGACAAGAGATGTTTGCACCCCCCGCTTCAACGGCCCTAGGCGAAGGGCCCAGGCCTCAGCAGTAGGGAGGGAGAGCCGCATGACTGAGTATCAGTACCCGCTGTAGCGCGAACCTTTGTACACAGACCCCAGGGATGCAAGGGACTCGTACCTAGTCTATTCTCCGCGCGCCGCCGCCGTGTACAGGTTGGAGGGCCATTACGGCCACAGAATATCCGATGATCTGTTGACCCTAGCCACGCTTGAAAGTCACGACTCTCCCGCAGCGGCCAGGCCTCTGCGAATTGGCTTACAAGATTCCGATTTTCAGCTTCAATTTGCAGTTCTTCGGGTGTAAAGGCTAACTGGAGGCTCAACTTCCGGTTTTATAACTGTTGGGATTGAGAGAGCAATTGGCGTAAGCTCGGATATGCTGGCCCCAACGAAGAGCCATTTCCAAACTCCATAACTTCTGGCCCAGTGGATATCAGCCACTATAGAATTAGTACGAGCTCCCGCCTCTCTGAGCGTATTTGAAACCCCTTCGGCTCTAAGTTGAGAATCAGAATGAGGAAACTGTGTGAACATTTCTAACGCCTCCGAGCTGCGAGAAACATACGGGGAGCCATTGGCCCGGTCCGGACTGAAGGTGCTGGATTACTTGGACGAACATTGCCAGAATTTCATTTCTCTGTCTCCCTTTTGTCTGATCGGAACATCTGCCGCAGATGGGCGGGCGGATTTGTCGCCCCGCGGTGATCCCCCCGGGTTTGTGGCAGTATTGGATGACCACACTCTCTTGATCCCTGACCGCCCGGGGAATCGCCAAGCCGATTCGCTGGGAAACGTCATTGAACAGCCGCAGGTGGGTCTGCTTTTCCTTGTGCCGGGCATGAACGAGACGTTGCGAGTGAGTGGCAAGGCAGAGATTGTCACCGATCCAGCACTGCTGACCCCTCTGTCTGTTAGTGGCAAACGACCTATATCTGGACTGCGGGTAACCATCGAGAAGGCGTTCTTCCACTGCGGTAAGGCGCTAGTTCGTTCTCGGCTTTGGGATCCAGAAACACAGATCGAGCGCTCTAGTTTTCCTACCTATGGGCAAGTACTGGCAGACCAAATTGACGGAGCGGATGCAAGAGAGATCGACGCTTCAGCGGAAGAGGCCACTCGCAATCAACTTTATTGAAAAGAGATCACCCCCCGCGGTTTTCAATACTGATCTGGAACAACACTGCTATGTCTGGGGAATCGGCCAAAAGCGGCCCATATGGAACTGCAACGAATTCTCTTCAAGTAATGGCTCCCTGCTGTCCTGCTTGCGGCGGGGGTGGGATTACCAAGTGTTTGAATACAGATCTGAGGTAGCTTAGGTCCCTCGGTACTCAGGCGACAGGTGAAAGTTGCGGGGCCGGACTGACTGAAATGGCTGGTATATCTCACCTGCGGAAGGAGGTTCCAGTTTAGGAGGTTCCGCCCAGCTCTTCATGCGGCCCATTGGCTGTCCCACCGGCCAGGGATGGCCCGCGGCCGCACATGAGTTATTTAACCACAGAAGAAGAGCGCGTGCCAGGGTGTAGTCTTGCAGTTGGACCTCTCACGTGAATCCGTGTGTCGGCCTTCGTGGGGACTAGTGTACGGCCGCACCCAGACTGTTTCCTTCTGCACCAGCCGTTTGGGGCCTTCGAGGCTTTTGCACTGCAATGAATCCTGTTGTTCAATTAAAGACTTGGGTCAGATTCTATACACCTTCCGGGCCTGACCTCGGCAGTTACGGAACGACATACGGATGATTTCGGATTTTGAAACATACCAGACGGCAGAATTCACGTTGCATTGAAAAGGCAGTTTGAGGATGCAGGTGGGACCGACCCAAATTCCTAAATCAGCAGTAAAGATGGAGGTTTCCTTCCAAGTGTATAGGCCAGGATTCCTCTAGTTGACCAAGCCCTTTTCATTCTAGGTTTCGCCCCCTCAGTCAACCTTGGCCCAAGGTACGAGTTCCCCTTGGCCTTGCCATGTGTGAATTGTCCGATTGAAGGGTAGTCAATGAAATAAAGCAACATCAGCTCCACGTACCACAATCCCAATTCCCTTGCCTGTGCATAGACTTCCGTACACAGGATGCCGTGCTGCATATCGGAGTGAACCAGAGCATTACGGATTTCGACAATCCCTCTGGGGCCTTCGCTTAGTTCATTTTGCATGCAAAACGTCCTCAGGTCCGAGTATTCTGCTGGTATCCCTGTGTCTACGCCTAAAGACTCCAAGGCGGTCCGAATTCGCTGATCTAGCTTTCCGCTTTCTTTGCGGCCTCGTTCCTCAAGGAGGGTGGTTGTCAGTTTTTCCAAGGCAGACTACACCAATATGTTTCCAACGTGGACCGATTTCGATTCGTGGCTTGCCAGGTACCACTCCAGAGCAGCGACAAGAGTGGTCTGACCATTTTCGTGCCACCTGCACCAAAAACCTGGAAAGGCCTGCTCAAGCTGTGTGCTGTCTCTCTTTCCAAACCAAGACTTAGAAGAATTCGAAACAGTTCTACGTTTGACACGCCCCGGATTTGCCAAGCCAGTTGCCCGTTCTGGTCAGAGCCCTCAATATGAGTACTCCCACAACGGTATTGGCTCGCAAAAGACAGGAAATAAGACCAAGGCCTTGTGGAGCTTACAGGCTTCCTCAGCAGTGTACTCCCTGCCAGCACAGCGGGTTATCTGGCCTTTATGAGTGGCCTCAATGCCAATTGCTGCCCGCAAACGCTTTTGAATTCTGCCTGAACCAGGCAATGCTGCGATTTCTATCGACCAGGGAGGCACTCTGATTTCGGCAGCCCCAAGACGTTCCGCACCAGTCTCCCTATTGCCGTATACCTGATCATGCTTGCCAAAGAAAGCAGGGAAATTCAGGACATCGAATCTGACGGCTAAGAGCTTGTCTGCTCTTGGCCAACTTTCAATGGGTCCATTAATTTCAAACTTGCCGCAAACATGTGCGTCATCGCCCAACTGTAAATTGAACCCAGTGCCCATCCCTTGAAGTTCCAAGCCGTTTTCCAACGTAAAGATCATAGGACCGTCCAATTCAAAGGTGTCTCCCTGAAGACCTGCGCGTTCAACTGGCATTTCATCTGTAGCAACATGCAAGCCCATGGGAGGGGACCGCTGATAAACCAGCTTGACAGGGACTGGGGCTACGGCAGTGCCATTCAAGGCTCTGATTGCCGTCTTGCTGATTATGGTGGCTGGCTTGACATCACTTGTCATATCACTTGTGCTCCAGCCTTGGGTACTTCGTACTGGGAAGCATTCTAAACGGTTCCCCAGAATCTTCCAGGGCCTGTCCCCAAATCGCCAGGAATGGCGGTTTATCCTATTTTCTATCGGGATTCGAAGCGGCAATTACAGCCCTTTTTCGCTGTTGCGTATCCATACGGGTATGGCACTCCCAGCTCGTTAATGGAATCCCAAACGGCACTTCCGCACCTTTGGCGACAAATCAAAATCTGTTCTTAAAAACATTTCCGTGAAATGCGATCCGCAATCCCTAGCAGGTAGCAGTTGGAAGTTCTGACCTACTACACAAGGCAAGACCTTGGTTGGATTTCCTACAGCGGCTAAGCTGTCACTTAGGAGCTTGGATCGCTCCAGCGCCTTCCGCACGCGTCCCACATCCATTACTACCGACACTTCAACCAGAATGAGAAAATCGAGTTTACGCAGGGACAGCTGTGCCAGAAGGTCGCAGCCCAATTCGTAACAAAAAGTCCAGAGTGCCGTCAATTCCCAGTCCTAAGGCTGCAGCCTTAAACATTGGTTTACACATGCGGTCGGTGAAAGGAGGCTTATAGGTTAGCGAAGTCCATTTGAGCAGAGGTCCGTACAGACCCACTCGCGTGGGGCAAACTGCACCGATGACTGTGATGACCTGTTGGACAAGGATGCATCCGGCCGTTTTCTTGCGGGTCCGGTACGCAAGGGTCCGACGGTGGGGGCGGACGTCCCGTTGCTTGGGTTCCTCGCCGTTGGCGATGGCCCGGACTACGAGTTCTGACCTCTCGGAGCGACTTTGCTGTGGCCGCTGGTAGGCTTCCCAAGCCTGTTCACCGCCTTCTTGGTGCCGGATAGCCTGCCGCCGGGCGGTGGTCAGCATGTTGATGGCGTCGGAGGTGTTCCGGTTACTGCGTCTGGGCAGGTTCGGCTCCCGGTTGATAACATCGAAGGCACCGTTGTAAGGGGCGTTCTGCTGCGTCGCAAAGTAACCGATGGCTTGGCTGTTTGCCGAATTATGGTGCAAGGCGAATTTAAGGGTGAGGATCATCTGGACGCCTGATTGTGGAGGCCTTGCACACAGGTTGAGTTCTGGGCCGATTTTGTACGGGGTATTCGCAAACCTGTCTGCTATCTGGCGGTGCTGTTACCCCGCTCAAGGTCGGGGTGTCTGCTATCCGCAGGTTTCCTCTGCTTGGAGGAAAACTTGGAAATTAGCGCCGTTTTCCCTGAGCATCCTGATCCATGCTGATCGGCCGCCGGCCGCTTCAATGGCACAAACGATGTAGTTCGCTTCCTCTTCGTCGAATCCCAGGTGATCTGAATCCAGATCTGGCTGGTGGGTCGCAGCGCAGTAGAGCGGCATTGCTACCATCATGGTCATCATCTGTTCCATCAGGTTGGACTCGGTCGGCGAGTCTGTGTGGGGGTCATCAAGCTCGAGCAATTGCGCCATTGAGTTCCAAATGCAACGGTGGGTGGCCTCTTTGAGGTCCTCGGGGCCCGGGTCGTTGCTCATGTAGAGTTGGAACTGATTCTCTTCACTGAGACACCTGATCACTTCTGTGCCGGTTGTCGGGCTGGTGGGCAACATAGCGAGGAAGTCCCGGCCGGACCTAATCTCTGGTCCTAGGCATTCCCGTTCCTGGGACGACAATCCACTGAAAAAGTCTCCCTGGGAAGTCGTTTCCGTCACCTTGGGGGTTGTTGATGGTGCCGTTATGGAAGGCGGGTTAGTGGCCGAGGTTGGAGTTGGGCTGTTTGGCAACTCTGTCTCGGGATCAGGAGTTTCCGTGGGGTCAGCGGCCTCGGGCGGAATAGGCGTGGGCGATTCTGCAGGTGTGGGCAGAGTTTGAGGCTCTATGGTCGTTTCGGTCGGAGGGGTAGCTTCTGGAACCATCGGTGTCTCTCCTGAACCATCGGTTGGTCTACCTGATGACGCCGTCTGTGGCTGGGTTGTCTCAGTGAGCGCCACGTCTGGTTGTTGGCTACACGCTGCGATGGCAATTGATGTCCCCACAGTTAGGACTGCCAGGATCCATTTCATCTTCCCTCCGGGTCGCGTTTTGGATGACATCGGTCGGACCCTGTTTGTGATCACTTTTGTTGTATTGGTTGGCGGTGGTGGCTTCTGCTCCGATCTTCGGCGTCGGCGCAGAGTTGAGTTGCAAGAGCAGGACATCGATTTCCTTTGGTCGAGGGGATACGCTCGAAGCGTTGGTGCTACAGCTCGCACACTATGTCGTCGCTGTCGCCGTCTTGGGTGCTTAGATCCATCCACTCGACAGCGGATGTTAGCCTTTCGCGGTACATTTCTTGTGCTCAACGCAGGGCAGCGTGGCTAGCTCGACTTGACAATCGTCGTTGTAATGCTAGTCGGCTATCGGGTTTTCCGACATTGGGCCTACGGTCGCAGCGCTGATGTGCTCGACTCAGTGGACTGCCCGAGTGGCAACGGTTGGCGAGTGTCCTGTTGCTTCGCGGCAGCTTTGGTTTGTCGCTTCCTAGCGGTGGCGTTGACGTGCCGGCGGTGGGCCTTTCCCGGAAAGTTGGGCATTTGGTTTGTCCAGGGATAGCTTTGTCAAAACATTGGACGCACAGACAGCTTTCTATCGCCTTCTGGCGTCGTTTGGCTTGCGATTTGCGAAAGGTCAGCTTGCATTGTGGAGTATTAGCTCGGTTAGACTCGTATTGGTGCCTCTTGTCCAGTTGCTCTTGAGTCTGGGGAAGTCTCGGGTATCGGAGCTTCTTCTGTTACTGCCTCGTGGTGGGATTATTGAACGTGAAGGTATCGGTCGAAAGTTGTGTTCTTACAATGCCCCCCCCCCCGTGAATGCCTCTCTCAGGTTTTCCTCTACGTTTTGTTCTAGGAGATGGCCGCGGGTCTCCCCAGGAGCTTCCACTACGTCCTCCAGTCTGGCTGCCAACTTAGCCAGTGAGGCCGTATTCTGTTCAACTTTCGCCTCCAACTCTCCAATGCGTTCTTCAAGGCCCCCATGGATTCCTCCATCCGCTTCTTCTTGAAGGACGATCTCTATCGACACGTATTGCCAGTCCCTGGAAACGGAATAACCCCTTGGCCATGCTTTCCAAGCCCTTCAAAAGCCTGCTGATCTATCTCATAGCCTACAGTGTATTTAGAGACATAGGGATTGTTGAAAGATCAGGTTTGTCTGGCTCAAGATCCCAGGATTTCACAAGACCTAGAGATGGGTGCTTCAACTCCGGGAATGGCCAACGTCATTCCTTCGGAGATAACTTAAAACCTGTCTAACGCACCTTAGGCAGTATCCGGGACCGTTTGCATGCCTGTGGGAAGATTGGGCATCGTGTTACTCATCTATGTAAATTCTATTTGAAGTCCATGTCTGATCGAAAACCCTTACGAATCTCTGAGATTACACGCCGCATCAAGGGCCTGTTGACGCGAGATCCCGATTTGCAGGACATCTGGATCCAAGGCGAAGTTGCCAGTTTTACGGTGGCCCGCAGTGGGCACATCTACTATTCCTTAAAGGATAGGGAGGCCCATATTACATGTGTAATGTGGTCCAGCTCTGCCCGGCGTCAGAGGTGGCTACCGGAAGAAGGGGACGAAATTCGCGCCTACGGCAAGGTCGATGTGTACGCCCCGCGCGGCAACTATCAATTCATTACCTCCCAATTGGAGCCGGAAGGACGTGGCTCGCTCTACGCGGAATTCGAGAGACTGAGAGCACGCATGCAGGCAGAAGGCCTGTTTGACCGGCCCAAGAAACCCATTCCAGCGTATCCTCAGCGAATAGGGGTAGTTACCAGTTCGGAGGCCGACGCATGGCGGGATGTGCAGAAGACTTTAGGGGAACGATGGCCTCAAGTCGAAGTGGTACTTTTTCCATCCCTAGTACAAGGTCGAGAAGCACCTGCCAGGTTGATAAAAGCCCTGAAAGACACAGTCCAATACAGCGACCATGTAAGGTTTCTGGATTCTGTGTTATTGGTGCGCGGTGGAGGTTCTGTCGAAGATCTTTGGGCTTTCAACGATGAGCAGCTGGTGTACACGTTGGCCGAGCTTCCCTTGCCTGTTATCACAGGGGTAGGACATGAAACCGACTCTACCTTGGTGGATTTCGTTTCCGATCTGCGAGCTGCTACACCTACGGCTGCCGCGGCGGCGGCTACTCCTGACCGGCGAGAAGTAACTCAGAGACTGCGCCAGTTGAATGGTCGCCTACGCCAGAAGCTGGGCAACACCCTTAGTTTTGAGCAGAGCCGCCTTGGTCAGATGATCATCCGTTTGGAGAACGTTCATCCCATGCAAGTCCTACGGCAGAAGGCACAGGAACTGGATCAGATGGATATGCGCCTGCAGCAGACATGGATTTTAAGTCAGAATCAGCGCCGCGCATCCTTAGCCAACGTGAAGACGCAGCTGGAAGCTTTGAGCCCCTTTGCTGTCTTGGAGCGGGGCTACAGCGTGGTCCGGACACTGGAAGGCCAAGTAATCACAGCGCCAGACCAGGCGCTGCCAGGCGAACTGCTCAAGGTGGACAGCCAGGGCGGAGCCTACCCGGTAGTCCGGCAGCAGGATTGATACAATTACTTGCAAATTTTCGTATAGAGCACCTAATACAAGCTAGAAGAGAGATTAGGTTTGTCCCTTCGGACGTGGGAAATTGCAAATCTTATACAATGTAAACGCCCCATTCTTATGGGTAGATTTCAGGAGGCCTCTATGCCTTTCCCATCACAACGTCGCATTCCCCTTTATTTGTTATTGCCATTGCTTTTGATAGCGATAGGATTCAGCGCAGCCTGCGTGGCCGTACCGGAGGCGGGTCCCTCCGCCGCACCTGAAACAGTTGTTATTGACGTGTATATAGAGTCGGACACCAACATTTCTGACTGGTGGAGCAATGACCTCAAGCCAGATTTTGAGGCCACCAACCCAGGCTATGAACTGAACCTTATCCATACTGGCGGCGGCGGCAGTGGCAATGGGCCCATTGCGGACCGCGCTCTGGCAGCTCTCGAGACTGGGGATGACCCGGGCGCCGATTACTTCGAAACCTTCAATCCATTACGTCCCATTGGTGCCATGGAAGCGGGCCTGTGGCAGGAAATCACAGTTGATAATGTACCCAATCTAGCTGGCGTTATCGACTCGGCCATGCGTAGCAGTACTGGCTTCGACATCCCTTATCGCGGCTCCCAGGTGCTCCTGGCTTATAACGAGGACCGGTTGCTCCAGGTACTCAAGGAAGGCGGCCACATTGGCGCGGATGCCGAGGAAGTTCCCGCCGAGTTTGTACCCGCCAACTGGCCCGAACTCATGACCTGGGTTTGCACATTCCCCGGTGAATTTATCTATCCCCGTCCTGACACTACAGGGGCCGGCAGGGAGTTTGTCACGCGGGCTGTATTCCAGGCCAACGGTTTGGATCCCTCCCTCTTCTCTACTGAGGCTTATGCAGAGGCCTACGGCACGGAGGAATTGACAGCGGAACAGATTGCAGAGATTAATGAGATTTACTTCTCCGGCGCTTGGGACCAGTTGAATGAGATTGAACCTTGTCTCTATGACAACGGAACCTACCCAGCCGGTTCTTCGGCCGAGACTCGTTTACTGGTGGATGATCTGGTTACGATGATTACCATCTGGTCGGACCAAGCCCTGCAGGCCAAGAGCCTGGGCTTGTTGCCTCCCAACACCCGCTTCATTCAGCTGGAAGACTTGCCTCTTGTGGGCGGTTATGCCTCGTCCACCATTCCCACTAACTCAAGTGATTTAGAAGGGGCCCTGGTTCTGGCCAACTACCTGCTTTCTCCATCCGCCCAGGAATCGGTGGTACGGGTGATTGGCGGATTCCCGGCCATTAGTTGGGATCTGCTGCCCAGCGAACTGTTAGAAGATTTCAATGATGTGATTACCGATACCGTGCCTTCCTTTAGCGGTTCCTGGCGAGCAGCTATGTTTGATGGCTGGTACACTTTCGTGGCTCCGGATGTAGAACGGGAATAGGACTTATCCCGACGTGACCCCTTCGGGACCCAAGTCTCTTTTTGCAGGACAGGCCGCCTTTGGCGGCCTGTCTTCGTGGCGGCAAGTAGCTTTGGGCTACCTGCTCGTTGCTTTGCCACTGGTGGTGATGCTGACGCTCATCATCTATCCCGCCTCTCTCTCCGTCTTTGACACCCTTACCGACGAAACCCCCGCGGGCGGGCTAAGGCTGTCTCTGGATGACTACCGCGCGTTCTTCGACACGCCGCTGGCTGTAACCAACCTGATCTTCAGTCTGCGCATCACCGTGATCACGGTGATAGTTCTGATGTTGATCGGACTACCCATTTCCCTGTTCTTGCGTTTCACACAGGGACGGCTGAGCGACATCATCCAGATGCTCTCCATGTTTCCCCTCTTTGTACCAGGGATCATTGCCGCGTACGCACTAATTCGCTTCCTGGGAAACCACGGCTGGCTGGACCGATTTCTGCATCTGCTCTTCGGCTACGAGGATTTTGTTTCGCCCTATCTTCGGCCTGCAGGCATCGTGGTGGGTCTGGCCTGGGAAGGCATTTCAGTGACTGTTCTGATTCTGACCGCCGGGCTGTCGCAAATACCCGACCCTTTACTGGAGACGGCGCAGGATGTAGGAGCCAGCCGCCTGCAGATATTCTGGCGCATCTTAATCCCGCTCATGCAGCGGTCTCTCCTGATCGCCCTGACCCTGAACTTCCTGGCTGTATTTGGGGCCTTTACTATCCCTTATCTTTTGGGGCCGGCATCCCCGGAAATGATGGGGGTCTACATGCGGCGCACTTTCTATGACGCCAATCTGCCCAGCCGGGCCCAGGTACAGGCCGTAATTACTTTCTTGATTAGCGGCGTAGTCAGCTTGCTTTACGTGCGCTCCGTGGTCCGTCAGCGGGTGGCGGAAGGCGTCTGATGACTGCCCTTCGTACTTTGAATTCGTTATGGGCCCGCAGCTGGCGCTTCATGTGGCTACAGCCCTGGTTCGGCCTGATTATGGCCGGGGCCCTGTTTCTCTTCATTATGGGCCCCATGTTGAATGTCTTCCTGTGGGCCTTTACACAACGGTGGAGTTACCCCTCCCTGTTGCCTACCACTTGGGGTGTAGAGTATTGGTCTGACACGTTTCGCAGAGCGGACATTGCCACTGGGTTTGTCACCAGCGTCTGGGTTTCGCTGACGGTGACGGCACTGTCGGCTGTGATCTGTCTGCCTGCAGCATACGCCTTTGCGCGGCTGCGCTTTCCGGGACGGACCGTTTTCCTACTCTCATTTCTGGCCACCAATGCCTTTCCTCGCTTTGGCTTGTATATCACGATCGCCGTAATCTTCTTCCGGCTGCATCTAGTCGGTACGGTTGCCGGGGTAGTGCTCATTCAATTGGTCAACACGCTGCTCTTCATGATCTGGATTCCCACGGCTGCGTTTCAGGGCGTGGATCGCGCTTTGGAGGAAGCGGCTTTGGATGTAGGGGCTTCGCCAGCGCGTGTATTCTGGCAGATTACGCTGCCTCTCGTAGCTCCAGCCCTAGCCGCGGCTTTGCTCTTGACTTTCGTGGGAGCCTTCTACGAGACCCAGGGGGCTCTATTGATCGGTGTGCCCGAAGTCCGTACATTGCCGATAGTGATGATTACCTTAATCAACAACCAAGTAATAGTGCAGTATGGGGCCATCCTCTCGGTCATGTTGTGGGTGCCTTCACTGCTGTTGCTATTGGTAGCTAATCGGTTCCTGCGCGGTGGCACTTTGGCCTCCGGATTCGGAGTCTGAGAAAACACCAGAATAGAAGGTTTATGGTATGGCGACTCTTTCCCTGCACGGCTTGGCCAAGAACTTCGGCTCCGTAGCAGCTGTGCAAGAGATTGACCTAGACGTCCGAGACGGCGAATTCCTCTGCCTGCTGGGACCATCAGGCTGTGGCAAGACTACCGCGCTGCGTCTGATAGCTGGATTTGAAACCCCTAGCGGGGGTGACATCCGTATCGATGACGAGTCAATATTGGGGTATGGACCCAGTCAACGCCCGACAGCCATGGTATTTCAACAATATACGCTGTGGCCGCACATGACGGTCTTCCAGAATATCGCCTATGGCCTGCGCCTGCGTCGCCAAGGCCGCGATGAAATTCAGGAGAACGTGACGGCGGGGCTGGAACTGGTTAATCTGCCCGGTTATGAGAAGCGGTATCCATCTCAGCTTTCAGGTGGGCAGCAACAGCGCGTGTCTTTGGCCCGGGCACTGGTTCTGGAGCCCAAGATATTGCTGCTGGATGAACCTTTTAGCAGTCTGGATGCTGCCTTACGCCTGCGCTTGAGGGAAGAGCTGTTACGTATTCAGCGGCGACTTAGGATCACTACTATATTCGTAACCCATGATCAGGAAGAGGCTTTGAGCCTGGCCGATCGAATTGCCTTAATGCAGGGCGGCCAAATTGAACAGCTGGATGCACCCAGCCGCATGTATGCTTGGCCGCGCACTTTGTTCGCGGCGGATTTCATTGGTGCTATGAACCTGCTGCCGGCGCGCTGGCATGGTGATCAGTTGCAAGTTGGAGTTCTGGCACTGCCACAGGCACCTGCAGTCTGCCAGGATATGGAACCAACTGTGGCTGTTCGGCCTGAAGACTTCAAAATAAGCCTAGAGATAGGCGGCGCTGGCTGGCCTGGCGTGGTGGAACAGGCGATGGATATGGGCCACTACCGGAAATTACTGGTGGCACCGTCGGGGGCAGAGCAACAATTCACAGTGTATGCAGCCAAGTCCCTGCCAGTAGAGGAGGGCGTTGAAATTTCTGTGCAGCCAACCCGTTACCTTATTTACGTGGGTGACGACCAGCCGCAAGAAGTGAATTTAGGGGAAGACCCAGCTGATTAAAAGCTGCCAGCAGGTGAGTTGGTCCTGCGTTACAATGTTTTTTCTGTCGGCGAATCTTGCAATTTGCCTAACTCTTGGCCTGCGTAGCAGTTGTCTACTTTGAGTCTTCTCGACAGCTACTTTCTGCCGCCTTCAGGGCACCGTCCCAATGCAATGAAAGGAAGACACGGGGGAGTTACTTAGAAGGCTGCGGATCTAGGCTTTGGTGTCCCAACAGAATTAGCTTGGCACATGCCTATTTCTGTTCGCGAACTTGACGGAGGACGAAGTCAGCTTGCTGAAAGAGCAGAAAAGGATCACTTGTGAGGCTTCCTGCAAGAGTGGCTGCTTGGAGTGACAATCGATTTTCGTGAAGAAACGGCCCTCACCCATGTTAGTAGACTGGCACCAAGTTCATCTGTGCCTGTAGTCCCCTCGAGTCTCAAGTCATCGCAACCTATTGTTAGGAGAATCCGATGAAGATACCAAAAATCTCCAAGTTGTCTTCCTTAGACATTCAGCGCCGGACAACCGACAGCCTTGACTGGCTTAACTCGGGGGCTGTTTCCATGGTCGCGGCCGTATCCCAGCTGGAATCCATTGCTCGCAATGTGGATTTCACAACACTTCCTACTGGTTTTGTAGACAAATTTCAATACGTAGGTACCCGCGACGGTTGGAGAGATGTAGAAGAAGCGCTACGAATCTTTAAAGATGTACCTGCACCTATACGGAGCGAGGGATTGGATGCAGTTAACGGATTCTTAGAAGGCAAGGATTGGAGCCATTTAGTGTCTCACCAACATGGTGGTTCTGACAATGCCAGCAACGGACTCTTTGAGGACATGGCCTTAAATCGCAGTCGGGGGTCTGAAGACATGTCGTGGTGGGCCGAGGATAAAGCTCAGATGGCCAACTTCCTAGAGGGCTCAGAGTCCTTTCTTCAGCAGGCAGCCGAGCAGGCGCTCACGGCTGGCGCGGCCGTGGCCGTTGTCAGTGCGGCCATGGCCGTACTAGAAATAGGTTTGCAGTATGCAAAGGGGGAAATCGACAAGGAACAGTTTTACCGGAACTTAATCGAAACTGTAGGCAAAGACGTTAGACGAACTATCGTGATTGTGTGTCTCATTTCCAGCCTGGTAACCGTGTTTCCCCCTTCGGCGGCTGTACTTCTGGTAATTGCGAAGCCGTTGGCAGTTGTAGGTTTGGCTGCCCTGACAATCCGTTTCGGTAAGCTAGGTTTCGATTGGTATGTGTTTCTTGAAGAGACTGACTTCCTTGGCAAGCTGGACGATAAGAGGTTCAATTTAGGAATCAAACTTGGAGTAAAGAAAGACTTGCTTTTAGGCCAGTTAAAGAAGGCGCCATGAATGAGTTCGAATGTGTTGCCGCTGATCTGTGACCTATTTGTTCCAACAAAATATATTCCACTGAAACATTCTTGAAAATACTAGGCCGTTTTCTAAACGATTCTCTCTGAAACTTAAATCTGCTGTCCTAAACGTCCTAAACGTCTTAAACGTCTTAAACGTCTGAATTTCTGACCGAGGAGCAGATTGAAGCTGCATTTGGAAAGTCCTTAGTTATCACCAGCATCTTGTTCAATACAGCAGCAGGACTAAACAAGGTGCTTCCTCCACCGGCAAATTCAATAGCAACAGGGCATGTTGCCTCGTTTTACTTGAAAAGCCAGAGGAGTTTTCTTAAGTCAGCGTGCCAATAGGCTATCAGACTGGAAGGGAGTTCCTTCAGGTTTCCAAGACAGTTACACTCGACCAATACTTTGCCTTCCGATCTAGTCTGTATATCAGGCAGATCGATAAGAACTACTGTTCGCTGTCGTTATAGTGGGTATTGAGAGCCAGTTCAAAGGCTTGCTGGAGTGCTCCTTCTACTGAAGATTTGATGGGTGCTCCAAACGGAACGATCCCACGCCCAGGAAGAGCCTATCCGCTCAAGACAGGCGCAGGGCTCTACGTAAGAGATGAAGGCTGGCGCCAAGATGAATGGGTACCTGCCCGACAGATGGATGAGTTCGCAGCCAAAGGACCCTATTCTCTGCAGGAAGTTTCTTTAATAAAGAGCAGCCCAAATTTACTTTCTGTACGAGGCGAAGGCTAGGACCTCTTTCCAGATTACCGGGGAATGTTTCTCTGCCAGAACTGTCACCAATCACTTTTTATTCAAAGTGGTATTGCCTCGACCAGTTGACAAAACATTCGTGTTGGCATCTTTAGCGGACTTGGCGGTAAGGTATGTCTCCTCTACCAAATGTCAATCAGAGAAATCTCTAAAATTGTTGCTAGAGCAAATGTAACTTTATTAAGTCCATTTTGAAAGAATCGGGAAGACTGGTATTTTTAATTGGGTTACTTTTTTTCCCTTGTAACAATCTGTATCGGGAGATTCAAATGAAGACTAATTTTTCGCGTCGTGCTTTCCTGCAGACAGTCGCTGGCTTGAGCGTAACCGGACTAGTAGCGGCTTGTGGCGCTGGCGAGCCTAGGCCTGGTACAGGCACATCTGCGGAATCTGCGGACTTGAGTGTTTGGGTCTGGTGGCCCAGCCCCGTTCCCTCCCTTTTGGAAATGGGCGAGACTTTTATGGAGGCCAACCCATCGGTTTCGGTATCCGTGGAAGCGCCGTCCGATTATTGGACCAAGGTTCAGACCTCTATTGCGGGAGGGGCTGGCCCAGACCTCTTTTTCATGAACAACGTCAATTACTGGTCGTGGGCGGCCCGCGGAGTTCTCTATGACATGACCGAATTGGCGGCCTTTGATGAGGAGATGCAGGACAACATCGCCAATTCCTGGAAGGGCGCTGTTGACTTCTATCACTACAAGGGCAAGCAATTCGGCATGCCCTATATGTACACCTCTATCGTGCTCTATTACAACGAGGACTACATCGACAGCAAGGGGCTGCCGCTACCTGCCGATATCGAAGATGAAATGGACTGGAATAAATTTAGAGAATATGGACTGGCCCTCCATGAGGAATCAGACGATGGCATCCCAATGTGGGGTCTCTATTCTACGGGTGGCATTGAGACCGGTTGGCTCAACTTCGTGCGTGCCAATGGTGGTGATTTCCTGAATTCCGACAATTCCCAGTGCATCATAGACTCCGCCGAGTCCATAGAAGCCTGGAATTATTTGGTAGATATGCGCCGAGTGGATGGCATTTCACCCAGCCCCGAAGCCCTGCAAGCTGAAGGGGCAAATAGCCTGTTCCAGACCGGTCGAATCGCGTTGTATCCTTCGGGCAATTGGGAAATGTCTTTCCTAAATGAGCAGTTAAAGGATTTCAGTTACAACATTACGTTATTGCCTTTTTCTCCCTCAACGGGCGAAAGAGGGGGGACGACAAATATTGTTGGGGTTGTCATCAACAACAACACTCCAGCCAAAGACCAATCTTGGTCCCTGATGACCCATCTGTTGTCCAAGGACTCTCAAGACAAATTGGCCCGAGCCAACGTGTTGGCCCCAGTGCGTCACGACTCCGCGGAGCTTTATTACAATCCGGACCTGGGACCTCCAAATCGACAGGCCGCTTTTGAAATGCAGGAGTGGACGACTGCACTGCCGACCCATGAGGTAGTTACCTGGGGCGAGATGATGCAACCTACAACTGAATGGCAGACCGAGATTTTCGAAGGGCGCGTCAGTGTGGAAGAAGGTCTGAAGAATATGGCCGACAGTGTTAATTCACTGTTCTGAGTCTGTCACAGCTTGAGCTCTGAACTCTTTCTGCGTTCTTCAAGTCCTTCCACTTCAGACAAGCTTTGAAAAGGCTGAGTTGCAGGGGTTGTCTGTCAGGATTTAAACCATGCTAGTGGCGATCTAGAAACCTACCGCAGGTGCAGAGAATGTATTTGCCAGGGCTCCATAACACCAAGGCTTTCAGAAGTGGATGGGTGGAGCCCCGGCCGGCCTGACAGGTTTACCGTTAAGGGTGAAAACCTAATGGAAACCCATATATGAAAATGCAAGGGCACTATCGCCCTTTGTGGACCCACGTCCGACCTCACATTGCGGGTTGGCTCTGTGCCTCCCCTTGGATATTCGGGTTTCTGATCTTCACGTTGGGGCCGATGATCTGGTCCATATATTACAGCCTGACCGAGTACCCCCTCATTCGGGAACCCATCTGGGTCGGTTTGGAAAACTACCGAGTCATGTTTTTGGAGGACAAATTCTTTTACAACTCCCTTAGAGTTACGACTATTTATGCCGTTGTAGGGGTTCCACTCCATCTGGTTTTCGGTTTTCTATTGGCACTGTTGTTAAACCAGAAGATCCGATTCATTGCTTTTTGGCGGACCATCTATTTCTTGCCGTCTGTCGTGTCAGGTGTGGCTGTGGCCCTCCTGTGGCAATGGATTTTCAACTCTGATTTCGGCTTGGCAAACTGGCTGTTGGGTCTGCTGGGAATCGATGGGCCAAGTTGGTTGCTTAGCCCAGTCTGGGCTTTGCCCGCACTGATCATCATGAGTCTTTGGAGTGTTGGCGGCAGCATGATCATTTTTATCGCAGGTCTGCAGGGGGTGCCACAGACACTGTATGAAGCGGCAGATATGGATGGGGCGAATGCAGTGCGCCGTTTTTGGCACGTCACGGTTCCCATGGTCTCGCCAGTAATTCTTTTCAACCTGATAATCGGATTGGTTGCCGCCCTCCAAACCTTCACCCAAGCGTTTATCATGACAGCTGGCGGACCGAGACAGGCGACCCATTTCTTCATGCTGCATCTCTACAACAACGCCTTTCAGTGGTTGAAAATGGGATACGCCTCAGCTTTGGCTTGGGTTCTCTTTGTCTATATCCTCATCGTCACCGTCTTCGTCATCCGGTCCTCTTCCATGTGGGTTTTCTACGCCGGCGAAATTAAGGGACGCTGAAGTTCAGGGATCATGGGGACCCAAACCAAAAGGGAAAGGGGGCATTCTCAAAGAACCCACCTCAACCAATTCACATTGCAGATAGCACTCTACGGTGTCATGAGTCTGGGGGCGTTTCTGTTTCTGGTGCCCTTTGTCTGGATGGTTTCAACTGCCCTGAAAGAGGCCGGCGATGTCATGAAGTTTCCTCCGGAATGGATTCCGCAGCCGGTCTTGTGGGGAAATTTTAAGGAGGCGTTCACTCAGGACTACGCTCCCTTTGACATCTTCTTCAAAAATACCCTAATCATTACCATAACGGCCGTGTTTGGGCAGTTGCTGTCGGCCAGCCTGGTCGGATTCAGTTTTGCCAGACTCCACTGGTGGGGGCGTGACTATCTGTTCCTCATCGTTCTAGGCACAATGATGCTGCCTTATCAGGTGACCCTGGTGCCGATTTTCGTTCTAATGAAAAATTTGGGCTGGATCGACACGTTGCTGCCCCTGATCATCCCTTTCTTCCTGGGTGGCGGCGCATTCTATATCTTTCTCTTTCGACAGTTCATGATGACCATTCCCTGGGAATTGGATGACGCGGCCAAAATCGACGGTTGCGGCACATTGCGGCTATATAGTCGCATTATTCTGCCCTTAACTGGACCTGCGTTGGCCACTGCTGCCATCTTTTCCTTTCTCGCACATTGGAATGACTTCATTGGTCCCCTGATTTATCTCAACAGTGTGTCGAATTACACGTTGTCTTTGGGTTTGCGCATTCTGCAGGGCTATGGCGGTTATGCCATCCAGCGCTGGAACCTGTTAATGGCTGCATCTTTATTTGTAATGTTGCCTGTCCTGCTTCTCTTTTTCTTCTCACAAAAGTATTTTATACAGGGCATTGTGACGTACGGAGTCAAGGGATAGCCCCGCAATATCCCCTTTTCCAGTGGCTAAGTCGTTTTGTACTGTGCTCCTGCAAGGACCCAGCGGATCGTAAGCTGACCGATAAGAATTTCTTGATGACCGTTGCGAATTCCAGGAATTTCCGAATGGGACCTCTGGCGCGAACTCACTCATTTTTCCGCTGAGACCTGCTGCATGCATGCACCCGGGCGGCAGCTGCTCGATGGTGGGCAGACGTGCGGCGATCTACATATCGCCGAGCCTGTTACGGTAGATCCCGTTGTGGGTTACACAGAAGGCCTACACCTTAAAGGACTGCAGCGGGTTCTTGCGTGAGCGAAAAAGCACGCGTGTGAACTCTGCGGATGGTCGCCTACCTTAGCCCTTGTCCTGAGCCAGCTGGACATTGCGCTGCACTAATCAGAGCCCAGCCGTAGGGTGGCTAAACTCTTGAGGATAGTTTATGCACACGTGCCCTTCAATGCGAAAGGCCCAAACAGAACATGCCTCCTGGCCAGCTGTCGAACAAAGAAACTGTTCAACCTGTTTCAATCTTCTTCTTTCGCTGGGGATTGACATAACGAATTTGCGAATCGGCATACGGGTGTGAGTTCAGAAAAGGCGATTTGGGAGAAGTTGAAAGTGCCTTTAGAAACACGTATCCTTCCTCGTGATACCGTATACGTATATTCCGGGGCCAGTTACAATGAAGCAGAAGCTCACGATTACAGTGGACGCGGAGTTGCTCCCGATAGCCAAGCGGCACGCCCGTTTAAAAGGTCAGTCGCTTTCCTCGTTGATTGAACAATGTCTCAAGGAGACTATAGGAGAGCCCAATCCGTCCTTCGCCGCGCGTTGGCGAGGTGGGTTTCGAGCGGCAGAGCGTGACGACTCTCGTTACGAAGCCCTTGCTAGGAAGTACCTCCGTTGATACTCTTGGACATTGACATATTTTTAGATATTGCCCTTGAAAGGCGCCCCCATTCAGGAACAGCCTATGACCTCTTGGACCGAATTGAGCGTGGTTCAAAAGAAGCTGGCATTGCGTGACATTCCGTCTCTAACCTTTATTACCTCCTTTCTCCGGCACGTGGCGGAGCAAGTGTTCGCGACTTTATAGTCGAATTGACCCGATTTGTGAGTGTGGCTGCCACTGATACGGAAGGCATACGTTACGCTGTAGAGCTGCCGATGGCGGACTTCGAGGACGCGATGCAGGTTGCTGCCGCTCGTGCGTGCGGTGCGCGGCACATCATCACAAGAAATGTCAAGGACTACAAACAATCTCCGATTCGAGCGATTGCTCCGCAGGAGGCGCTCAAAGAGCTGTTTTGAGGATCGAGGGATTCCCGTTGGACATTGTCAAGTCTCAAGAAGCTTTCAATGTGCGATGAAGCCTTTTATCTGTCTGGAGAAGGAATCCCATTGGGCTAGCTGGTGAGAGACCAGAATATTTCCCCACCACTAAAAGGAAGAAAAGCATCGACACGCTGGACAGAGTTCATCCGGTCTGTCCGCTGCATGGCAATCAGCTGCTGGTAGCTTCCCTTCCAAGCTACTGAAAAATCGCGGTCAAAGGGGTTTTCTTCTTCATGACGATCCAGGGCTCCCTCGGCATTCATGGAAATACAGTTAGAGGTGAGAAGATGGCCATGTCAGTTCTGATGTCGTTGCCGAAGATAGCCCTTTCTTTCTGGCAGCGCCACTTCACCAAAGGCTTTACCATGAGCGGAATCAAAGGTTGATTCGAAGAGTAGTAAACCGCCTTGGTGTCCCTCGGGGCATATTTCTGCTAGTTGACCGTTGAACGCCATTTTCTTCACCTCCCGTCGCGAGCGGCGACTTTGGGCCTGGACCGCGGTCGTGGTGGTGGCAATCTATTCGACCCTCGGCGTGCCGTTATCATTGGCCGGATTTCTGCGAGACCGCGGCCTGCTCGACATTCTTTTCGTCCTCGGTCTGCTCTTGGTCGGCGCAACCATTCTCACTCAGGGGCTGAAGACGCGGCCGGGCGGCGCTGAGATCGGCGTTGGGCTGGGCATTCTGGCCGTCTACCTACTGGTATTTGCCCGTATGGCATTCGCGGAGGAGCGTACCCACCTGATCGAGTACGGCGTGGTGGCCGTTTTCATTTATGAAGCGCTGACAGAGCGAGCTAGCCAGGGTCGCCGCGTCCGTGTGCCTGCTGTGCTCGCTGTCCTGGTGACGTCTCTAGTCGGCTTGCTCGACGAGAGTATCCAGATTTTTGTGCCCACCCGTCTATTTGATTACCGCGATGTCCTTTTTAATGTTCTCGCCGCGGTGATGGCGATCGCGTCCAGTGCCGCTCTGGCGCAGGCACGACAATGGGGAAGTAAGGGTCTGACGGAGAAAAGACTATGAGGATAAGGCAACCGACTTGTGAATTCTGGATTAGGGGATCCTGAGTAGAGGGCTGCCGCAGCTAGTAAGCGATTCCGATTGTTAGTGATGCCTAGAAACTCCTCAATCGAGCAATATGGATTCAGGAGATATTCAAATCCCGGTTTGGAATGCGAAGACGGGCTTTTGCCGGCGGGGCTGCAACCTTAAAAAGACGTGCCAATATCACTTTCTGACGGATGCGATTTCGAACCGTAGCCTTTATTGGCGTTGGACTTAGGCTGCTGGTCCTTCAGCCTGTCTCTACAGGTTCACGAAAGCCTGTGATTCAGTTCTGCACGAAGACCGTGTCCACTTCTTCAATGCGTTCGTCTTCCGTAAAGCGCCAGATTCCTACATAGCCCTGACGGAGATCACCGTTGTGGTCCCAGTCTAACGTGCTGGCCGCCCCCTGGTAGTCAATTTCTCGACCGGCTGCGAGCCAGCGTAAGCCATCGGCGACGCCGGCGGGAGATCCTAGAACGATCTGTCCGGGCGGTCCCCCAATCATCCGTAATTGGTCACGAATCGACTGGCCCTCAACACTACCGGCGGCCTGGGCGGCGAGAGCGATGGCGACGGTCGCGTCATAAGTCGCTTTGATATAGGCGAGGACTGGCAGGGCTCCATAGGCCTCAAGGAAAGCGGTCTCCCAATCAGGGCTAGCCACGTTGTCGGGAGCTGAAGCGCTGGCAGTGCCATACATTCCTCCCAAGTAAGCGCCCCCGATCTCATTCACCAGACGCAGGCGTTTGGCTGCATCACCAAATATGAATTGATCATAGAGACCTTCATCTAGGGCTATGCGGACAATGTCTAAGGCTTGATTCTCAGGCGCAACCACGACTAGGGCCTGGGTTCCGCTCGTGGCACTTTCGCGCAACGCCGGGAGAAAGTTCGTCTGGTTCACTTTAAGCGCAACAGCCTTAATTGTTCCCTGCCACCCTTGGGCAAAGGCGTCAGCCAATCCCTGCCCGTACGCATCGTTGAGGTAGATCAGACCGACATTGTCAAAACCGCGCTCCCGCGTCAAGGAGGCAAGCACAGGGCCGTGAATTGCGTCAGAGAGCGCAGTGCGAAAGAAGTAATCGTTGTCAGGGACTGAAGTCAGTTGGGGCGAAGTGGCAGAGGGGCTAATCACAGGTATACCTGCCGGTCCCGCCACGGTCTCCGCGACCGGCAACGCAGCCGCACTGGCATTCGGGCCGACGATGGCATGGACACCCTCCAGCTCAATCAGGTTCCGGGCCGTCTCTACGGCGACCTGCGGATCGGAGGTTGCATCCGCGGAGATCCCGGTCACTGACTGTCCAAGCACCCCACCGCCGGCATTGATGTGCCGGATCGCCAATTGGAAAGCACGTTCCCTGTCAGCGGAAGCCTCCGGGGAGCCCGTGAAATTGAGCAGCAGTCCAATTTTCAACGGTGCGGAGGTTACCGTAGTCGGGGGCACTACAAAGGTACCAGAACAGGCAACCAAAAGCAGGCTGATTGTGACAACCAACCGGGCACAAATTGCATTGATGACCAATTTACTATTTCTCCAGGGAATGACGTAGAACAGGCAACCAAGGAAGGCTTTACCATTAGCCTGTCTATGGCGCCCACATTATCGGAGATGTGAAGGTGAATTGAGAAGTAAACTCAAAAATAGCCATAAAGTTTGAGGATGTCAATAGCACCTCAGGGTTACCCCCGACTGACCTGGGACCAACACTGTAGGAGTACAAAGTCATTCCCTGCGGTGTGGTTCCTATAATTCTGGCCTAGGTTTATGCACCAGGGAGATTTAAAGGCTCAATTCCCGGAGGCAGAATGGCTTCTGTCCGGAAGATCATGGAAGATCAGGACAGCAGGTCTTGAATGGACAGTGGACATTAGGCCCTATCTGCAGGTCTAAGAATTGCAGGACTAGCAAGGCCAGACACAGTGCAATTCCCCGATTCGGACACGCAGTGGTCCCTTGGATCTTTTTTTCCCTGAACCTGGCAAACAGTCGTAACAAGACTGTCCGGTATAACGCATCTGTGGAACTGGGGCCAGGCATTGCTGTCAACTACCAGCATGGAGATTAGAGCGGACACGTCCAGAAAAGGGGTTAGCGAGAAACTTGCTACTTGGTCGTCGGTCCGATGCTGGCCCCGGACGAAAAAAGGCCTTCAGTCAGGCCTCCTCCCATTTCTAAACACAGGGCACTGTTTAGGTTTGCTAAATTCTTGTTGACTCAGTAACTCAAGGATCGCCGCTCAGGTTGGCATTGAATAGCGGCTCCATGGGCCCAACCAGAATACAGAGTACAGAGGTTCGGCTCCAGCAGCTGGACCCCCGGTCCTCCAGCTTACCTATTAAGCCAGGCAACTATGGCCCCGCTCCTCACCAATTGGAAATGTTCTTCTTCTAGCCAATACCGGAATGCCCTGGTATCCCGCAAGTGTCAGAAACCCGTGAATTCCTCCTTCGGCATCTCGCCAGGGATGATATCTGACTTATTGATCCTTATAGCGGCTGCGGCCAAGTCACTACCTTCGATTGGGGTTCCAGATTTCCAACTGTCTTGGTCAATCTTACTCGGTAGTTAACATGCTTTCTTAACTTCCGTATTAGACATTAAGATCAGGTAAGAGAATCTCAAGCCTCCGAATCGAACGCATAAAATTAGCATTCGACCATTGTCTGTGCCTAGTAAGGCGCTCCTCAATAAGGATAGTCACATTTTTGATAACGAAGCGTTCATTCAATGACAAGGTACCAGTGCCAGTATTGCCTGATTCGGATGTAGCAGCTACTTCCTGGTAGAGCCGCAAGAGAGGAGAATCATATTTGTCAAGGGATTCAACAGGGTCTCTTGCATCTTGTGCTGCGACAATCAAATTGGCCTCTGCCATTGGCCAGCTGGCTCTTGGCGAAAGTCACCCATGCCGGGAGCTTGTTAACGACTTCAACAGCTCCTTCGTCCGATGCTCCGCCGTCAATGAACCTGAATAAGAGATCAGGGCTGACAATTCTAAGAATCAAGGCGATGGCGATGGTTATTGAGAACTGATGGAAATCGTTGGGTAAGAGTGCAAGAATTAGGCTCAGTCTATGTGTTGCCTGTGAGATTCTGTGCGGGCTGAGTTACGGCATTCGCAGGAAAAATCCAAACAACTTGAGTGCCAGTATCTGGTCAACTAATTCGCTGCTACTGATCACGCCGAAATCCTGCCTCTCCCTGTCTATTCTCTCAAATAGATGTACTTCTGTTCTTGGTAAATGTGCTTGTACGAAGGTTCTGCGGTCTGGGCTGGGCAGCTGGAAGTCTAAATCAAGAAAGCGTCGTAAGTATCCATTTGCGTCGAGCCTGAACTGTACAGCGCCTTTATCGAATGTGTTAGCTGAGGCCGATTGAAGACCAAGACAAACACATTATTACCCGCCGAGAAGAAGGTTTTTGCTGCTTCCAAGGGCTAAATGGCGTAAGAGGGACGACATATGTCGAGTTCATCTATCGCAAATACTATTGGACGATTGGGATTGCATTTGAAGACTAGATTAGAAAGGTCAGAGAGAAAGAGCCATTCTGAATTCGCAGATTACCTCTCTTGCCTTTCTGTATTAGGCAAGATCCTGAGGGATTGACAGACTCGCAATCCCGTCTATGGGGCCTTGGGATAAGTCCTCTGTGCCGGGCAAGGGTAGGGATATAATTTCGGGGACAGCAAGCCGAATTACCTTCTTGCCTACTTCATACAGGTTCTCTAGTTATTCGGAGATCTGTGACTTTCCATGCCGCTTAATCCATCTGTCACCTCCGTTGTTAGAGCCAAGAAAGGGTCTCATGCAACGTCAGTTTCCCATGCATTGAAAGATACTGCGGGGAATCTTTCGTTCGCCAGATGTTGGCGCCGCATCTTCAGGAATGTGGTTTTTCCATTGCCCCGATTTCCCTCTACGGCCAAGACATAATGACCTTCAATTTTGGAAACCAGTTTCGTCAGAAGTTCAGCCGTGGGCCTTCGGTCTAGCATGTCGTTTTCGAACAGGTCCATTCTGGGTACTTCTATGTCAAGAGGTTGTATTCGAAATCCCATTGGATCCTCCAAGCTATTTTTGGTTGGTTCACTTTAGGCTTGACATGGTTACAGATTCAGCGGGGTCCAGCCTAAGAAATGGAGTAGGTAGACCCTTTCCCCACATGTGGTCGTGAACTGGTACGGCGGAGCCTAGATTGGCTTATCACGTGATAGATCGGGCTGGATGCCTTTTGTCCGTTTCAGTGGGACACTGTTAGCTGGTCACTGTTCAGCCACCTCAACTTCTAGCTAAAGCCGTTTACTGCTCATGAATTCTTAAGTCAATGCCGGCATATTGAACTTTCGTTGCGGGCACTGAGTTTCCCTTGCCAAAAGCCAAGTGGCGAAATCGTTCAGTAAGAGTAAGGATTCTGAAGTGCGAGGTTTTTAAAATGGTTCAAATGGAAGAGACTTCCCTTCTCCAAAAGGTCCAGATTCTGTATTGCTCTTGGCGATCCTGTCCGGCTGGAAGGGCAAGGGGAATTGGAGCTGATTAGCTTAGCCTGTGCCCCGGTCTTGACAGGAGTGTTTAAGGTAATCCTAGGCCTGCTGCTTAGGTCGGCCTAATATGCAAATAGGCGGCCTGTCCCTCAAAATAATGCCTTTTGGGGCAAGGGGACGGGAACGCTCATTCCATAAGTACCACTGACTCCTCCAGAGGTAGGTGGTACGTAGAAGTGACCGATGGGGGTATCCAATATCTCTCGCGCAGCACCTACAGCAGGCCGTACCTGGGCGTTTGTTCTCTACTAAAGAACCCCCTGGGCAAAAAAGAAATCTCGGAACCCGCCAATGTTTGCAAATCGGTACGTTCGTCTCATTTGAGTTTCTGTATGTTGCGAAAAGAATTCTCACCAGCTTAAAAGGCCTGCTTACAAAACGCGTCTACATCCAGAAATTGGGAAAAAGCCCAGCCAACACGGAAGATTGGGCTGTATTGGTGGTAGTTGGGTAAATACTGGAGGTTCAGAAAATGGGACTGTGGGAAATATTGGGCCACCCGGTTACGTTCATTGTGAGTGTGTCCGTAGTGGGATTCAATGTTGTAAGGGTAGTCTTGGTACTCCAGGACATAGATTGGGAAAAACTGACAAGCCAATGGCAAAAAATAGCCATTGGAATCGAGCCCATAGTCTGGATCCTTCTCTTCAGCGTAATTCTTGGAATTATGTGGGTCGTGTTTATTTCTGATTTTCCCTTCAGGTGGTTGTTCCTGCTAGGTCTAGTTCCTGGACTAGGCGTATCAGCATACCTTGGGTTTAAACGCAGCAAGGAAAGGCCGGCTAAACAGACTTGGATGCACTGGGTGGGACTAACCTATATGACCTTGGTTATAGGGCTGTTTCTTATCGAACCTCTAACAGCTCTTGAAGATAACATTAGGAATTCTTGCCTTTCGAGGAGCCCAGCCAATCTGTCAGGCGCAGTGGCTGCTGGAGATGTACGTTGCGTTGCACATTGGCTGCAGGAAGGGCCCTTTGAGGTCGGCGATGAAGACCTGCCTCCATTGCTTGTTGCTGCTGAATCGAAAAATGCACACGTATTGGGGCTTCTCCTGGCCAGTGGGGAATTCGACCCAAATCTGGCCGCGAAAGATGGGGACCTTCCCCTTCATGTGGCCATTAGAAGTCAACGCCCTGACATAGTGTGCCAATTGCTTAGGTATGGAGGCAATATGAACATACCCAACGCTAGATTTGAAACGCCCTTAGATATAGCGGAGAAAGGTAACTACGCTGAATTAATGACACTGCTGAAAAGCAGCTCTTGCCTGCCAGTAACAACACAATGAGCCTAACCCCGCTTGGCGACATAGGCAATTCGTCAGAGCGCTTCCCTTGGCCTTAGTGAGCCGCTCTCGACCTGAAAAGGGGCAAGAGGAGGTACCTTGCCTTGGTCGTCCAGCACAGCAGTGAAGTGAAATGAACGAGATGGAAGCCGACTAGCTACTCTCTTGCTCAACTTTGAGTCCGTTTGGGGAGGCTTGGGTAGACATGGACTTTGAACATTGGCAGGAGATGCTTCAGGTATGAGGCAACCCTGGCGGTCTGGATCACAATCTCGTTGTAAAGCCACGGAGTAAGCGGCGAAAGTCTCTTTGAACTCAAAGCTTCTAGAAAATGGCCGTATTATTTCTAAGGCGATTTTCTGAATTGCCGAGTTATCCTAAGGTATACCACTTTTACCTATTCGTGGGGACACAATATTGAAAATGTCCATGTTGGCCGAGCTCACCTAGCGATAAGAAGCCTGTGTAGATAGAGGATTGAAAAGTGGCTCAAGGAAGAGACTTAACAAATGGGCAACTCCGAATTCCGGCCTTCCATGGAGCTCAGCGATTTCGACAAGCCGAAATCGCGGCACTGGTTTCCTAGTACATTCGTCATTGAGCTGCAAGCTCAACGCCCAAGGTCACTGGGTGCAGGCATATTACAGATCGAATTGGCCTCAGTTCAAATCGAATATTGAAGAACTAAAGAATGAACTGTGGTAAGAGGTGCCTTGCCAACGTGCGCTGCACTAAGGCACCGCACGGCCGGCATTTTTGCCTTGCATCAATAAGAATCCAGCTGTAGCAGCGGATAAGCCGCCGAGGATGGTTTCTGAACACGTGCTCTCTAAAGGGCTATGACCAAAATGAACCAGTCCGGCTGGCTGCAATCGAACCAAAGAAGCAGTTTAACCTGTTTCTTTCAATTCATTTCATTGGGGACAATACATAACGAAAACATGATCTGGCATGCAAGGGAAAGTTCAGAAATGGCAATTTGAGAAAATCTGATAGTCGCCCTAAAAGCCCGTTTTCTTCCATTTGACGCTGGATACGAACAGAAATTGGCTGGATACAGTGAAACAGAAGCATGCAATTAGAGTAGAGGCGGGGCTGCTCCTAATTGCCAAATGGCTTGCCTGTTCGCACGGTATGTCGCTTTTCTCTCTGATCGAGCAAAGTCTCTATGAGTAAATCGGACAACCAACTTCATATTTCGTCTCATGTAGGCGGGGTGGGTCTTGAGCGGCGTAGCTTGAGGGCCCGCGTTTCGGTGCTCCTGTCAAGAAGCACCTCTGTTGCAGCTTCTAGGAGTTCGCGCTGCAGAAACAATCGAGGGCCGGGATTTGGTGATGGCAGCAGGTGGGTACGCGGTGCCGGCCGGGACCTTGCGTCACGCGGTGCAAGAAGAGCGGGCGCGGGGCGTCACGCGGGGGTGCACGGTGTCGGTGCGGCCGGGGGGCCCGGGGGAATCGAGCGTCACCCGGGTTAAAGCCGCAGCAGGCGGTGCAGGCGCTTGACGTTTAAGGCCAGACATACCAGATCCCACTCGCCTTGCACGGGGCACAGGCCGCGCATGCCGAATTGACGAAAGCCCAGGATGCGCTTAATCCAACCGATGGGCGCTTCTACCAGCCACTTGCGTTGGGCGTAGGTGTCATGCCCCTGGGGGGTGTCCAGTTTGCGCTGCATGCGCTGGGTGGCCGGTCCCCGGGGGCGCCGCCCTGAGGCCGTGTGCCCCTCCCGTCCCAGCGCCACATAGGCGTCAATGCCTCTGGCTTCCAACTCCTGCAGGTCCCTTTCATTGCGGTAGCCGGCATCGGCCAGCAGGCGGTTGGGGGTGTGACCGTAATGTGCCTGCACGGCATCCAGCAAGCGCGGCAGCTGGCCCTGGTCGCTGGCCTGGTCGCTGACCGTCGCGGTCACAATCAGTTGGCTGTCCGCATCCACCACCAGCTGTGCGTTGTAGCATTGCTGGAAGCCATCCTGGCTGGTTTTCATGATGCGGCTTTCGGGGTCTGTGAAGTTGGATTGGCTCTGGGGCTCTGGCGTCAGCGGGGATGTGACCGGAGGCTCTGCCGGGTCGGATGGGTCTGGGCGCGCCACCGCGGCCACGGGCGCCTCGCTCTGCGCCCGGGCCTCCAGGGCGGCTTGGGCCGCCCGGATGGCCGTCCGCCGACTCTCCCGGCGTTGCAGGGCCGCGGGTACCTCGTCGCCCCGCAGATCCATCCCGAATTGAGCATCCTCTGCGGTATCCAGGGCCTCCGCCGCGGCTTGCAGCGCCTCGATCTCCGCGCTCAGCCGCGCCTCTTCCTGCTGCATGCGCCCATAGCTCATGGCCTTGCGTTTGCTGGCGTGGGCGCGCACTTTGGTGCTGTCCGGCACCAAAGTGGTGAGTGACACCAGACCCAGGTCCCGTGCCAGCTGCACCACCGCCACCAGCACCGCCCCGAAATCTGCGCGGTGCCGCCGCCGAAATTCACAGAGGGTGCGATGCTGGGGCCGATTCCCCGCTGCCAGCACCCGGAAGGCCACATCCTCTTCCAGTTTCTGTGCCAGCCGCCGGGACGACAATACCCCCGTGGCATAGCCGTAGACCAAAATCTTCACCATCATGGCGGGTGCATACGGGAGATTGCCTGAGCCCTGCTGCGCGTAGGGGGCATAGAAAGCCGCCAGATCCAGCGCGTCCACCAGTTCGCTCTCCGTGTACACCAGGTGATCCTCAGGCAACCAATCCCGCAGGTCGGGCGGCAACAGCAGCGGCTGCTCCGGTTGGTAGGGTCGAAAGTGGTGGGGCATGCTGTCGCGCTCCTGCTTTCTGCGGAGTTTCCGGTCAAGTCCTGACTTTACCCTTATACCATAGACTCTCCGGGAGTTTCTACGGCGCAGACTCCAAGACACCAACATACTTATAGATATTGATTTTGAAAGGAGTCCCCATTCAGGTCCAGCATTTGACAGATTGGACAGAGATGAGTATGGCTCTTGAAGCGGGGGCATTGCAAAGCGGTCCGTATCAAACTTCTATTACATCGAGTCACCTACGCTTGATGGAGTAAGCTTCAGGACTTTTTTGTTAACTTGGCCGGATTTGTAGGTGAGGTAATCATTGAGTCAGATGGAATTCATTGCGCCGCTGTGTTGCCAATGGCGGCCCTTGAGGACGCGAAGCAGTGTGGTGCCGCTCGCGCCCGTGGCGTGTGGCACATCACAAAGAGAAAGATTTCAAGGACTACAAACGATCTCCGATTCAAGCGATTCGTCTACTGGAGGCGCACGGCGCCTGTTTCGAAAACCGATGGATTTCCATTTGTCGTTGTCAAGTCTCAAGAAGCCCATATCGCAGGCAATAACAATTGCCGTCAAAACCGCTCGGACCCCCCTTGAATACCCCTTTGGGGTTGGTCATGACTGGACATCTTGGAAAAATAATCCTAAATTCTCTTTTGAAGAAATAGAACCCTTTAACTGTGATGCGACAATGCGCGTAAAAGGGGTAATTTGAGCATTTTGCTTGAGTCTAGTTAAGGTTGAAATTCTGGTCCGATGGCCGTGCTGTTCACACGGAACGTGGAATCTGAAGACCTTGCTCCACGACGCGCGGCCCGATTAGAGGTTGTTTGCCAACAAAACTCTCGACACATTGGATGCAAGCCCTAGTCTAGAATCCACTAAGAAGGTTTCGTTCCCAGTGTGTTGAGGACTCTGAGATGGGCTCTTTTGGTGCCCTGCGTCACAATCCGGAGAAATGCGGCAGTTAGTGAAGTGTCAAGGAAGAAAATAAAAAGAACTGCTGCTGTGTTACTATTAATATATTGCAAACAAATGTTCCGTCCTGTCATAGAGTCTCAGTCACAAAGGCCGCCTAACGAGGACGAACTAAGTAAATTTCTTAGTCTTGTGGATTTGCTCGGATGACCACTTACCAGATTGACCAACTCAATAGGGAGATCGCAACTCTCCGCGACAGAGAGGCCCGCCTACGAGGGAAACAAGCAACTCTATTTATGAAGAAAAGCCGCTTGGAAGAGTCTGCCTCCAGACGGATGAGTCCAGTTGCCAGCAGATCAAAACAGAGAGAAATAGACAGGCTTTACAAGGAACTTTCATCCATAGAAAAGGCTAGTGCTGGTCTGTCAAAGCGGATAGCTGAGAAATCTAAGAGGCTGCACAGTCATGAGGAAACCCAAACGCGAAAAACAGAACAAAAAAACAAGAAGATTGCTGCAGAGAGAAACCGTCAGATTCAAAGGGACATGAAAGAGAGAAAGGCTGCGGCCGCAGAACAAAAGAGACTAATCCGCGAGCGAGAAAAGCATGAAAATCTAATGACACAGACGGCTCTCCAAGCTCCTTCACAACTTGCTATCAGTCGAGGAATGGACGAAGAATATGACTTTTTCATTTGTCATGCTAGCGAAGACAAGGAGGGATTCGTTCGAAAATTGGCAAGCCTCTTGGAAGCCAAAGGGGCCAAAGTTTGGTACGACGAGTGGACACTTAGAGTGGGTGATAGCCTTCGAAGGGAGATCGACCGTGGTTTAGTGAATTCCCGATTTGGAGTAGTGGTTCTTTCGGAGTCGTTCTTCAAGAAGGAATGGCCACAGAAAGAACTGGACGGGCTCTATACCCTCGAAACTCGGGGCCCCGCCCGGATTCTTCCGATTTGGCATAAGGTCTCGATGGATGAAGTCGCCAGTTATAGTTCCACTCTAGCGGACAAGGTTGCTTTGAACACATCATTGAATAGTGTTTAGGAAATTGTCGACGAACTATTCTGCAATATCGATTGAGAATCTGATCAGCAGCCGACACATTGGCTGACAATGCGTAGCTCAGGTATCCACAAGGCCCGATTGCCGGGCAGACCCTCGAAACCAGCATTTTTACAAGCCCCGTATGCAGGCTGATCTAATCTTCTCCTCTGGTCAGCGTTTTACCAAGAGTGCTTTAGCAGAAGCGTTACAGGCTTATTCTAAAGGGGCAAGCATAGGTGGACTGAGATTTACCTATTATTGATAAAAGAGGTAGCCTCTGTTTCCTCTAAGAGGGCTTGCACAATGCCGGGTCAGTCACTAGAGATGCCAATTCTGGATGATTCCTGGTTTCGTACAACTTGCCAATGCTAGGAAGACGATGCAAACAAGAAACAGGCTCAGTCCCAGATCGACAGAGATGGATATACACATTGGAACATATGCCGAAAACCATGTACTCTTACTCCGCTCGATCTTGGCCGCCGACCTCTAATATTGAAACGAGATTTCATCTGCGACTGCTAGAATTTAGGAAACTCTGACCAAGACATAGCGAAAACGGGTTGTAGGGTTCAGTTATCCTACTGGAGGGGCAGAGTTGAAGGAAGGATGTACTCACAAAGCAGCATTGTATTGCTCTAACCTTCTCAACTTATAACCTCTCCTCCTGCCTTTCTGTATGGGGGCCGTGCTGGACACCGGGTGCTAGGAAGCCGATCAATAGAAGCCCACCTTTCACTAAGGCCTGACCCAGTACACAACGAGTGGCTTCAGTCAAAGAACCCCTACCCGGAGAATGGATCCAAGATGGGGCATTGACAAAGTCCGCTTGTGGGGTGTGGCACTGTACCTGACACCACGCATCTGATCCAAACGCCCGCGGAGGGTGGACCTTCAACGGCATGCGGATGGCCGCCCATCGCATCCGCACCTACCACAGCACAAACGATTTCCCCATCGAGAGATTCTTGGCTCTGGGCCCCTTCCCCATCACTCACCGACACTAGCCTTCGGCGACATAAATACGATGAGCGCAAAGCTCTCTTAAATTCCTTTTAGTAGAGTTTCTACGGAGACTCTGTTGCCAACGTACTCGGATTCCGAGTTCCGAAACTTCAGAGCATGGACGGCCCGTAGATTTGTATTGGGTCGCTCTTCTGTGATTGCCATTGCGCTCTCAATCGAAGGTTTTAATTCTATAGGGACAGAAGGAAACTAATTGATTCGGCTGTACTGGGCAGTGGCATGTCATTGCCTTGTGGAAGTCCGTTTACATATAAACTAAAGGGACTAAATTTTCTTGACGCACACCTCCTTTGAGGTTCCATACTAATGTCATCCTTGGCCAATACGGTTTCGATTCGGGCCATCACTCATGGTCCCGCATTCCACTGGTTCGCCTATTACGACAAATACCAATTTGATCCCTCAGGTAGGTATGTGTTGGGTATGGCTGTGGACTTCGAAAACCGCAAGCCTACCGCCGCCGACACGGTGCGAGTTGGCCTCGTAGATCTGGAAGATAGCGATCGCTGGACAGAAATTGGTACCAGCAGTAGCTGGGGTTGGCAGCAAGGTTGCATGTTGCAGTGGCGCCCTGGGGCGGAATACGAAGTCATGTGGAATGACCGGGAAGGAGATCGCTTCGTCACGCGTCTGTTCAATATAGAAACCGGAGCCCGACAGACTTGGCCCTGGCCCTTCTATGCCCTTAGCCCAGACGGGCGCTATGGGATCGGTGTGGACTTTGAAAGGATTCAGGATATGCGTCCGGGATACGGTTATCCGGGCATATCAGATTCTCGGGGAGACGCTCTGGCTCCAGATGACCGCGGGGCTTATCTGCTGGATTGGGAAACCGGCACGCGTGAATTGGTGGTCAGCATTGCCCAGGCGCAGGCCATCCCCAGCACAAATCCTAGCCACAGTATTGATAAGCATTACTTCAACCACCTGCTCTTCAGTCCGGATGGCAGTCGCTTCATCTTTCTCAACCGCTGGCGGCAGATAGAAGCAGGGGAGGCAGTGGGTCCGTTGCATACCCGTATGTTTACAGCGGCACTGACAGGTTCCGACCTACATATCGTGGACGACTCTGGTAGCATGTCCCACTTCGTATGGCGGGATCCTGAACACATTTTGGGTTGGACACATCATTCGTCCCACGGGGATGCTTTCTACCTTTTCCGCGACAGATCTGACGAATCGGCAGTGGTAGGGCTGGACAGGATGCGAGTCAATGGTCACTGTACCTACCTGACTGATCGCAACTTTGTGCTGAACGACACTTACCCACTCACTGGACGCACCCAGGAATTGTATCTGTATGATGTGGAGCAGGATCTGCGCATCGAGTTGGGGGGTTTTCCCTCCCCTCCCGCGTATGATGGCGAATGGCGCGTCGATCTGCATCCCCGTTCCAGTCGTGACGGTAATCTGGTGTGTTTCGATTCCGCCCACGGCGGCAACGGCCGCCAAATGTACCTGGTGGATATTTCATCATTGCAAGCATTACTTTCGGACCCCTCCGCAGCCACATCCTCTTCTGGATTTGCATAGCTGCTCTGTACGTGGGCCAACGCAACGTGCGCCAGGCGGCCACGGATTCTAGCCAGGAACCGAGCGTACTGGCTGCCATTGTGGTGTTGGTGTTCCTGGTCTTGATTCCCACTGCTTGGCATAGCAGACAATCCTTTCGAGTACCAGTATCCCAAAAGGCTTTCAACTCGCCGTATTGGCTAACCACCCGGGCCAGAACATACGGACCTCTCCTTCTTACTGCTGCAGCAGTCGGATTGGGCTACCTTTTCCCTCCTGATTTCCTGGTGGCCAAGAGCTGGCTGGCCCTGGCCCTATTGGCGTCGCTAGGAGCCTTGGGCATCATCTATGCATATGGCGAGCCCCGTCTAGGCCATCTCTGGCCCTCCGCCCAATTCCACCATTGGGGCACAGGCTTGCTGTTCTTCTTCGGCGCGTTTTTCTTTCGCATTCTGTTTGTGGGTCCGGCTGTACCGAACTGGGAGCAGGTCTCCGCACTGCAGAGCCTGACCGGCACACTGTACCGGATTCTGGGAGAACAGCGTGCCGTTCTGGTTCCAATCACCCTGAGTTGTCTGCTGCCGGTAGCTGTGTGGTGGGTCAGTCGTGGCCTGGCGGGACCCCGTATTGCATTGGCAGCGGGTCTATTGACGATCCTGCAACCGTACGCGATCTGGTCAGCGGAATTCGCGACTTCTCTGGGATTGTCGCCATTATTGATGCTTCTATTGATCGCTGTGGCCCACCGGGCGTGGCGGACCCAACTTGTAGGTGCTTGGCTCTGGACAGGTCTGCTGTGGGGTCTGCTGTGGGTGGAGAGTAGCCCTGTACGCTTTCTGTTGCTGGTATGGCTTGTCGCGTTGAGTTTGATGATGTTGCGGAATTTTCGACCGGGTCGGAACTTGCGTCTGTCGCTCAATTGCGGGCTGTGGGTTGCATCCGGTCTGTGCACCGGCCTCTTTCTGTGGGGCGAGCCGTGGAACAATCTGCTTTCCCTGAATTCAAGTGGAGGCAATTGGGCTGTTAGCCCGCACCTGTCTCAACTGATGTCCTTCTGGTTTCAACCGCATGTGCTGAATCTGCCCCACGCCATGACCCTCTTCCTGCCAGTGGATGGCATCCTGGTGCTACTGGGTGTAGCAGTTTGCATGGCAATATGGCCGCGTACGCCTATATTGGCTGTCGCCGCCCTGGGGTGGGTGGGCGCGTTCCTCTGGCCTACACCCGAAGGGGCGCGGATGCTGGAGATCTTCCATGTGACTTTGGGATTGTCTTTGCTGCTAGCCGCGGTGGGCATCGGTCTTTTCGCCCGTTTGGCACAGGAGCTCGTGAAGGAGACAACCCCTCGCGTGCAGGAAGTCCTGCCATGGACCGCGGCCCTGTTCCTGGCAATACAATTTCCCGGTGGCGTACTCGGTGAAAATCCGGCCATGAATCTGATTCAGGGCCTGAGAGGGGTACAAGCGCCCACTGCTTTCCAAACGGAAATGGTGCACAGTCTCCAGCCAGTACCTGTCAACGACAGCCCGGCAGAGTGGCAGACCGAACTGGTGTGGCGCAGCGAAGGCGTGTGTGAGGTGGTGAGTGCCGTTACCCGTGGGGTCGCAATTGACCTGAAGGGCCAACAGGTGTGGGTGTCTGGAGGCCAACCTGGGTTTCTGATGTCGCTGGACCTAGCAACCGGGCATTGGACGGGCAAATTTTACAACGCTGGCCTGAGCGAACCTGCAGACATTTTGTTACGTGATTCAGATGAGTTGTACCTGATTGATGCCGTGAATAATCAGGTTATGAGATTCCAGCCCAGCACGGGAACGTTGACCGGCCTCAACAGTTCGAGTCTACTCTCGTGGCCTCGAGGCTTCGCAGAAGGGCCAGATGGAGGCTTCCTAGTAGCGGATACCGCGCACAGCCGTATTTCCCATTTCGATGCCGATGGAGGCTTTCTGAGCGATCTCCGACAAACTCCTGGTTCACTGCACGTCGTTCAACCCACGGATGTGCTGACAGTGGGAGGCAAAATCTGGGTCGTGGATCCAGAAGACGCGGTCCTGATTGAGATGACAGAAGGCCTCAGTGTAGATGTGGTGCAAAAGGGATGGACCTTCAATGGTCCCCATATGGAGGCTTTGCCGGACGAATCATTCCTGCTGTCGGACCCCATTGCAGGCCAGATTCTGCACCTGGCATCTACGGGTAATCTGTTGTCCCGAGTGGTTCTTCCGGAGAGCCTGCGGTATCCGGTGGCCTTGGACACGGTAGCCCTCGCGGGAGGCCAGCTCTTAGCTGTGACTGAAGATGCCAGCTGTGAAACTTGGTTGTTGCGCTTAGAGAAAAGGGAATAGAGACCCTATGCAAATGCCAGGAGTGCGGACTCTGACGCTTTTGAGATTCTGCTTGCTGGTTTTCGCGCTGACCGGCTGTCAGGCTCCGCCGCCGCTGCATAATTTGCAGCTCTGGGACGGAAACTGTAGGGCACGGACCGAACAGCCGCACTTGGCTCCGCGTCTGTCCTCCTTGCTGCCCTCTGAATTGAAATCGCGCCAGAGGGAAATCGCCGCTCAGTTGCAGGCACCAGTACCTAGAGCAGATCTCCTGAAGCTGGCGCTGGATCTGCATCCCGAACTGCGGATGGAGGCGACCGCGGGAATTTCCGCGCGGACCTACATAGAAGGAGATTCGGAAAGCTTCTGGGTGGGTACATCAAATTACGGCAGCAGTCGACAGATTGAGGCTCGTTTGCTCCGCGTTTCCGACATTAGCTACGCCTGGGTGGAGGCCGGGGCTGATGGCTGGGATACGTATTTAGTAGATTTGGTTACCCGCTTCGACGATGAAGTATTCATGCCTTCACAGTGGTTGTTTGGCTTTGAGAACTATGAGGGATTTGACCAGGATCCCCGCATCCATTTGCTCTTCGCTCCCAAACTGGGAGGAGTACTGGGTTACTTCGATAGCAGTGCTGGCGTCTCCAAGGTGGCCCTGCCCCGTTCCAGCGAGAAGGACCTGCTGTTCTTGAATCTGGATTACATGGGGGAAGAAGCCCAGGACCTAAGTGTGTTAGCCCACGAACTGCAACATCTGTTCCACTGGTTTCAAGATCCCAGCGAACGCGAATTTCTGAATGAAGGTCTCAGTGAGATGGCATCCCCCTTACTGTTTCTTGGGATGGATGACCGAATGGTTAACAACATCGCCGCGTATGCCTATAACCCAAACCTGCAGCTAAATTCCTGGGCTTTTGGCAAGGATATGAGTTCGCGCCATTACGGAGCGGGTTCGGCTTTTACCTTGTATTTGACTGAGACTTTCGGGCCGGAGTTTCTGCCGCAGATAGTGGGGGAACCACTGCCTGGAGTAGCTGGCCTGAATCGGATTCTCGCGGAACGCGACTGTGATTTCGTCTTTGATGATCTATATGCAGATTTCATCGTTGCCAATCTGGTACAGGCTCCCGGGAAACTGGGCGCAGTGGGCCGTCTGGGGTACGACTCACTGGAACAGAGGCTGAAGGTGCCCGTCTCCTCGCCTTCCTTTGAGCCATACTCCCGCTTGGACAGCGTGAGTTCCCGTGTAACTGGGACTTTGGCCCCCTATGCGGTGCATTACATTCACCTGGCTGGAGCTGCGCGGGAGAAGGCCACGGATTTGCTTTTTCAGGGAGCGGCTGCAGTTCCCTACGTGACCCCTGAGTTCGCCCCGCCTCTGATGTGGAGCAACCGCGTGAACGGCAGCACGGTGCGCCTGGAACGCACTTTTGACCTTACAGAACTGGTGCCAGGCGCCGAGGTACGGCTCGAAGCCGAAATGTGGTGGGACATCGAAAAAGACTGGGACTATGGATATGTGGCCGCCAGTCGGGATGGACGAGACTGGGAACTGCTGGAAGGACCGGCCGGGGAAACTGAAAATCTCAATGGCGTGGCGCTCGGTTATGGCCTGACTGGCCAACCACCAAGCGAATCGTTAGCGCCTGAAATGCTGCTGAGTACCTGGAACTTGAGCGACTATGCGGGGGGGATGCTGCATCTACGCTTTGACTACGTCACCGATGGGGCTGTGACATCAAAAGGCTGGCAGATTGGCTCCATGGCCATAAAGGCAATTGGATTCCAAGAAGACTTCGGTGGAGAATTAGATGGCTGGAGGAATGAAGGATGGGTTCAGGTCCTGGGGGACCTACCCATTACCTGGTTGGTGCAGGCTGTGCGTCTGGGAGATGAAAGGACTGAAGTGTTGACTTTGGACCGACACGTGGCCGCGCCGAATGGGTCTCTGCAGTTTGCGTTGCCAGCTGCCTCGGATGATCAGGACATATATCTGCTGGTAACTCAGTTGGCTCCACTTGTTACCACTGAAGCACCTTACGAAATTCAATTGAGTGAACATTCCAATTCCTGAAACCGGTGAAATTTCTCAAAGGAGAATCTCAATGTCCAAGTTGAATGTGGGATACGTAGGTTGCGGCTTCATGGCCCAGAACGTGCATCTGCCAAATCTGAGCAGTTCGGAGCATTGCAATTTGCGGGGCTTGGTGGAGGTGCGGACGGACCTGGGTCGCAAGGTGCAACAGAAATTCGGCATTGAGAAATTCCATGCCAGCCATCAGGAAATGGTGCAGGACGCCAGCTATGATGCCTTCGCGGTGTCCGCGGGCTTTACAACGCAAGGGCAAATTGCCCGGGATCTGTTACGCACAGGTAGGCCGGTCTTCATGGAAAAGCCTTTAGCCCTGTCGGTACGGCAGGCCGAGGAAATTGTAGAGGCTGCCCAGACTCCCGGGGCCCGCCTGATGGTGGGATACATGAAACGGTACGACGCGGGCAATCAGCTGGTGCGGACCAAGGTTCAGGAGTTTATGGAGTCAGGAGAATTGGGACCGATCACCTACGTACGGACACACGGATTCTGTGGTGACTGGGAAGGCGGCATGGATGTCACTCTGGAACAAAGCGCAGAGCCCATGCCATCCGAAGAGAGGGAAATGCCAGACTGGTTGCCAGAGGATAAGAAGGCAGCATACGTTAATTACCTGCAGCAATATGTGCACAACTTGAATCTGGTCCGCTACTTTCTGAATGCCGGAGACGACGCCCATGTCACCACGGTTGATCTCAATGAAGATGGCTTCTTTGGGATAGCCTGTCTGCAGGTAAAGGGTGTGCGAGTGGTACTGGAGTCGGGTGCCCTCAGACACCACCGGTGGGAGGAGCATACCCAAATCTATTTCCGAGATGGCTGGATACATACCTGGGCTCCGCCCCTGCTGCATGACAACTTACCGGCAGAAGTGGAAATCTACTACGGTGGGGAATCCCATCGCTACGAAAGGCCCCTCCCAGAAGACCGATGGTCCTGGGCTTACCGGCGAGAAATAGAAGCTTTTTTGCAGGCTATTCAGACGGGTGAGGAATTCTTGGCGACCGGTGAGGATGCCGTGACCGATGTGCGGCTAATGGAGGAAATTTTTCGCCACAAGTGGGGCTGAATGGGGTGGACCGCCACAATTGACTCCGCGATGGGGCGAATCTATACTTAATGTCACGTCCGCGCCACCGTGCCCCCGTGGTGGAATTGGTATACACAGCAGGTTGAGGGCCTGTGCCCGTATGGGCATGTCTGTTCGAGTCAGACCGGGGGCACCAGGGACGCATTCGGCAGACGTGATTCAGTAGGGTTTAGGTCGCAGGCTAGCCGTCACCTGGGACAGGTGCGCCGGGCAATCCGACGCCAAATAAGGAAAAAAGGCTAATGGACAATCGCGTTTTATCTGAAGAGGAAGCACGTGTAAAGCGGGACCAGTTCATGCAGGAAGGTTACTGTGTCGTGCCAGGCGTCCTGAATGGCGAGGCTCTGCAGAGAACTCAAGATTTCACAAACGAATTCTTAAATACGCATCCGGTGCCGCATCGGTTTCGCTTTCAGGGCAGCGACTTTCCGATCATCACTGAGAAGGCAGTCAATGACATCCTAAGCGGCAAGAGGCAGCTGGGGGAGGACTTGGAACGAAGACCCCACTTTTCCCCCATTGCAGATGATCTACTAGAGCACTCGGGACAGACTCAGGCGTGCGCAGAGTTGGGTTTGGAAAGCATGTCCCACCACAACGCTTTCTTGATCCTGAGCAAACCGTCCAATGGCCCCGCCCTCTATTGGCACCAGGACAACATGGAATGGAATCATCCCAAGTCCGCATTGCCTTGGCCATTCAAAATCTTTCTGTCCTATTACACGGTGGACACGACACCTTACAACGGCTGCCTGCGGGTTATTCCCGGCACTCACCTGAAACGCATAGAACTACATGACCTTCTGCCTGATGCCCACGGTATGGAATTGCAGGACGCCAATACGACAGAGATTCACAAGGCCTTCACAGATCACCCTGATGCTGTGGATGTAGCAGTGTCGGCGGGAGACTTGGTGATAGCCGATGGACGCGTGCTGCATGGGGCTCATCCGAATAGGTCGGAAGCACGCCGACCGTTGCTGTTGCAGTGGTGGGACCTGTTTCCATTCCCAACCGTACCGACCTGGTGGGAAGATGAATTGCCCGCCGAACTGAGCATGGAGTTGGAAGAAGAATACGTGGGCACAAGAGTACCTTCAGCATTCCTGAAAGCGTAACCACTTCAGAATCTTGGATTTCTTTGGAACGTTTTCCGCTTACCCAAGATGGAATAAGCTCTGAAGGGGCAGAAGGGCGTGAAAGTCCATTTAGCGACTGACATTAATTTCCTTGTCGGATCGTGGTTTGTCCCCGTCGCTGCGATCTGGCCACGTTTCTTAGAAGGGCCAACGGTGTACACACCAACCAAGAAAACCGGTCTGTAAGAGTGCCCCGGACGGTTCCGCCGAGGATACACAGAGTATCGCCAAATTCCAGATTAGACGCGGAACAAATCGTTCACTGATCCGACGTCAAGTCCAATTCAGCTAGTGCGGGAAACGCACCCACGGGAGAATTCACACGGGAACAATTCCCTGCAATGTGGCTGGGTACCAAGGCCCATAAACGGCAAGCTGTCAACGAAACGCTGAGGCGTTATCCTATATATCTGGTTCAGTTTCCAATTAAATTATCTTCAGCATGCTGCGGAGAATCGCGTTAAAACATGCGCTGGATGGGTGAGTGTGGGGCAAATCCTTGGATTCAACTCGAAATTGGAAAAGACAGATACAGGATTTGCCTTGTAAGGGCCTGGAGACATTTCGGCGTCCAAGTAAGACCGGTAGCTGTTGGGGCCGCGCAAACTTATTATGACTCGGTGCATTTAGGGGAGTAAGTATGAGCATTCAGGCCGTTCCACGACACTACAGCCTCTCAGGAGGTTCTTCGCGGGCCATACCTCTGGATGATGTTCGCATCGAAGGGCGAATGGAAGGAGTCTGGTGGAAACCGAAGTTAAGTCGCCCGGAACTCAAGGCTCTCATGGAGCGCAGCGATGGACCTGCGTTGTGGCACTTCACACTGTGGTTTGGTCTGCTGGCTTTAAGTAGCCTGTTGGCAATTGCGTCTTGGGGCACATGGTGGGCGATTCCCGCTTTCCTTATATATGGCACGATTTATTCTTCATCGGATGCGCGCTGGCATGAATGCGGCCACGGTACCCCCTTTCGGACCCATTGGCTTAACGAAGTTTTCTATCACATCAGTTCTTTCATGACTCTACGGGAGGCTTACCTGTGGCGCTGGAGCCACTCCCGTCATCACACTGATACCTACTTTGTGGGTAAGGACCCGGAAATCCAAGTTCAGCGTCCGGCGGATCTGCTCAAGATCTTGATGGACTTCTTTTACCTGCGCAGTGGGCCGCGCGTAGTGTGGACCTTGGTTCGCAATGCTATTGGATGGCCAGAACCAGATGTAAAAGACTTTGTACCAGAGCGTGAGCGCACCAAGATGTACTGGTCGAGCCGCATTTATGTTGGCATTATTCTGGCTTTTGGTATTTGGTCCGTGGCCATCGGCAGTTTCCTGCCCATCATGTTTGTGGCTCTGCCCCGCTTCTATGGGGGTTGGCTCCATCAACTTCTGGGGCTTACCCAACACGCAGGTCTGGGGGAAAACACGTACGACCACAGGGAGAATACCCGCACGGTATTTGTCAACCCAGTATTTCGATACCTGTATATGAATATGAACTATCACATCGAGCATCACTCAGTGCCCATGGTGCCATACCATTCGCTGGCGAAGTTGCATGCAGCAGCCAAGGACCAGATGCCACCACCCTACAAGAACCTTTGGGTCGTATACAGGGAAATGATCCCGGCGTTAATCAAACAGGCTACTGGAGATCCTGACTATCAGATTTTGCGACCGATTCCTCAGTCATTGGCGACCGAAACAGTCGCGCCCCAATCTGATTTGTTGTCTGATCAAGGAGTTTGGGTTGAGGCTTGTCCAGTGGCGGACCTAGGTGAGGAGGATGTTGTGCGGCTGGACCATGGGGGACGGATGTACGCCATATACCGGTTGCGAGGTGACAGATATTTTGGGACCGACGGTCTTTGCACCCATGAATATGCAAATTTGGCAGATGGATTGGTAATCGATGAAGTTATTGAATGCCCACTGCACAATGGTCGTTTCGATGTTACGAATGGCCGTGCCCTACGCGCTCCCGCCTGTGAAGATCTCACCACCTATCCTGTGCAAAGACGTGGAGATTCTATATACATTTGCATTGAACCGGAGGCTTCTGGTTAGGAGTCCGGAAACTTCCGGAGACCGAAATAGGCAATCGTGAGTCGGATACCTCAGGTTATAGGATTAGAAGATGCCCCACCCGGCTAACAATTGAGGCGTTCCACTGACCGTGTTAGCCGTTCTGCTGGCTTTAGTGTTGGCAATTCCGCCCTTCGCCAAATTCGTTTGTCGAGGTATGGGCGGGCCAACTGGACTCTAAGCAATCCAGGTTGGAATTCGCGAGTCTGGTCTTGGGCGAATTCTTAGTACCCGATTGCTCCCTGAAAGTATTGAATCCCAATCTCGGCCATTCTTTAACGGTAAGCTGGGCTTTGAACACCGAATGTTCTGTTCAGCCCCATTCAGATCACATTGACATCCCGGAGGTAGTCTTTTTCTTAAATGAAAGTGGATTCCAGAACCACGGTCGCATCAGAGTTCCCAAGGCTGACAAAGCAAGAACCAAGTCAGCCCGCCTATTCCTGATAAAAAACGTAGAGAAAATACAAGCGGGTTTCAAGCCGGGTTACTGGACCACATGTACCTTCACAGCCCCGGACCGCTTGTCCGCCGATATCTTGAAGGCTTCCTCAATCTCCGTTAGGGGGTAGTGGTGGGTCACAATCTTGCGCGCATCCAAACGGCCCGAAGCAATCAGATCAATGGCGGCGTCGAAATCTGTGACCATGCCACTGTAGGCATAACAGAGGGAACCTGTGACCACCGGCTCTTTAATCATGATCTGGTTCAGGTTTACCTTCAAGGGTTCGTGGTAACCACCCACCAAGACCACGGTCCCGCACTTGCGAACAATTTCCAGGGCATCGTCAAAAGCCTGGGCACTGCCTATGGTTTCGACAACTGCGTCAAGGCCATAACCATCCGTGTAGTCGGAGACGTAGGCTCTTACGTCCTGTTCACCAATTACCACTACATGGTCAGCGCCGAAAGCCTTAGCCACTTCCGCCTGCTGCTCATACTTGACCGTAATCAAGGTTTCTCTAACTCCGATGGCTTTAGCCACTGCAAGGCAGTAGAGGCCAATGGTGCCTCCGCCAATCACCCCCACACTGTCACTGTAGTTGGCACCGGATTGGGCCAGGGCGCGGACGCAGACTGCCAGGGGCTCCACCAATGCGCCTTCCTCAAAGCTCATAGAGTCCGGCAACTTGAAAACGGTTGAAGCATGGGCGTTGGTGTATTCCGCGAAGCCGCCGTGTCCCCCTTGCCAGCTGGTGGTTCGGTCTTTGCAGTGGTTGTATAGCCCTTTGCGACAGTAAAGACACTCGCCACAGTTTGAAGTGACTTCCACAACAATTCTGTCGCCGACCGAGATGCCTTCAACTCCCTCGCCGATTTCAGCCACCACTCCGCAAGTCTCGTGGCCTTGGGCAACTTCAAGAGACGGGGGCCAATGGCCCCAATAATTGTGGAGGTCGCTGCCGCAAATCCCAGTGACTTGAGTGTCAATCAGGACAAACCCGGGGGCGGGGCCTACCTTTTCCACATCTTTAAGGGCGATGTTTTCCAAGCCCCGATAAATGGCTGCTTTCATGTGTTACTCCTATAGGTGGGGGTTGGAAGAAATTCCAAGACCAGTTGTTAGACCATCGCCACTGCGGGTACGGCAGGCAAGTTGAAAGCGGCCAATTCCTCCCTCAGGCGTGTCCTTTCCATTGCAGTCAGCGGTTGACTGGGGCCACGGGGCCCACCGCAATTTATACCTAACCGTTCAGAAAGTGCCGCCTTTGAAGCAGCATGGAAACGGGACGGAAACGTACGCATGAAATTGGTTAATGCTGTAGCTCGTGACTGAGCGGCTTGGGCACCCACCATGTCGCCTGCCTGGTATAAAGCATGAATTTCAACCCATAGCTCAGGGGCTACATTCGGCGGTCCATCCACACAGCCAGTTGCACCCATAGCCAAGGCGGGCAGAAATAGGGCGCCGTTGCCAATTAAGACGTCTAGTCCCATTTCCACAAAGGCTCCAGCCAGTTGCAGATTCGGGGCTGAATGTTTAAGGCCCTGTAACTGGGGAACCCGGGCCTGTATAGCCTGCATCAAGTCCAGGGAGATTTCCTGGTTTGTCATCTGCGGCACGTTGTAGCAGAAAAAAGGCAGGTCTGCCGCGGCAGCTACGATGCGGTAGTGCTCCACTATCCCATCCAGGTCTTGTAAGTAGAAGAAAGGTGGAACGCAGCAGATAGCTTCGGCTCCTGCTTTGGCCGCATGTTCCGCCATCTTTGCCGCGCTGCGCGTGGAAGGGGCACCCACATGGTGGATATTCTGGATGCGGCCCTGATTCTGGTCTGCAGCGATTTCCGCGATGCGCATATTCTCATCGTCGTCCAGCAGAATGCTTTCTCCCGTGCCGCCTGCCACCCAGAATCCTTTGACCCCAGCTTGAATATTGAATTCCATGACTTGGCGGAGGGCTTCTTCATTTACCTCGCCGTCGGCAGTCATAGGGGTGATCAGTGCTGGGAAAACCCCTTCAAAATCGCTCATGCTTGGCTCCTGCTTTCGAAAAATGTTTCAGATGGAAGCAATAAACAGTTTACAAATAGTCCTTCATTTATAGGTAGTAATGTGCTCACGCTTCACTAAGTCCCAGTCAATCTCGTAGCCCAGCCCCGGTTCTGTAGGAGCATGCACCATGCCCTGGCCATCTATTTCTATGTCTTCAACCAAACCAAAGACATTGGCCCCCGTGCAGGGGAAGAACTCGTAGAATTCGCAGTTGGGCACGGCCATGGTTACGTGCAGATTGGCTACGTTATTGAGACTGTTGCCTCCGTGATGGATCTCGCAGCGCATATTGAAGCCCTCCGCCAGGTGACAGAGTCGCACCATGGGTGTAATGCCCCCGGTCACAGCGACATCCCCACGCAGAATATCCGTGGCGTTCTGCATAATCCACGGGGCCATACCGTAGAAGCGTCCCGGCGCGAATTCCGTACACATGACGGGTATATCCAGCTTCTGATTCAATTTGACATAGTTGTATAAGTCCTCTTCCACCAAAGGGTCCTCATACCAGTAGTAACCCAGCTCTTCTATGGCTCTGCCTACGCGTATAGCATCCGCGTACTGGTAAGCCCACATGGCATCCAACATCAGTATCATGTCATCGCCAACAGCTTCCCGCACTGCCGTGCAGATCCTTATATCCGCATCCGGGGTGCCGTGGGGATGCAGTTTGTGAGCAGTCCAGCCGTTTTCCTTGAAGCGCAGGGCTTCTTCCACATACGCCTCTACTGTTTCATGATATGCCGTGCTGGAATACGCCGGCACCTGGTTCTTGCAAGTTCCCAAAAGCCGATGGATGGGCTGGCTGGCGATCTTGCCGTTGATGTCCCACAGGCAAATGTCAATAGCTCCAATCACGTTGGTAGAAACCGAGCGATTCAGCTTCCACATCTCCCACCAGATAGTGCCGATATCCTGGGGGTCGCGGCCTAGCAACAGAGGCCTAATGTATTCAATCAGGCCCGGGGCGTAGTGGTTTGCCCCAACGCGTGAAGAACCCAGGAGGGCATGTCCCGAGATTCCTTCATTCGTCTCTACGGTCACTACCCCCAGCTGTACTTTGCCGAAGCTGGTACCAACGCCCGTCTTCCAAGGCTCGCTGTTCCACTGGAAGGTGTCTACTTTTACATGTGTGATCTGCATTAATTGTGCCCCTTTTCAAGTGGTGATAATACTGCATCTATTCGGGCTGCATTCTAAGTGAAAATCTGAGTACACTGGTGTGGCTATCATGCCCATGAGTGGGAAATCTGCATTTGGTTTTGCCAGTCTGCTAACTAGGGATGCTCTAGACCAAGAAAGTGCCGCGGGCCGAAGGCATGAAACACCGCTGGCCGTGTTTTGCTTTAGAACAGCTTGGTCCCTCGGAGTCAGAATTTCAAGGCCCACTTGTGAGGGCAAGGTGTCGGCCTTTGATCGCCATCAGTAACCATATCCTATGGAGGCGAAGCGTTGTGCGGCTCAGATTGGGGAACTCGAACAACAAACTTCGACACGCAGCAACGTTTGCAGGTCAGTTGGTCGACTTGAGGGCAAGGATTTGTATACGTCATCACTGGGCTGACTCAGTTCGAGCGGCTGGTTACGGGCTATGTTTTTGCAGAGGTAGGGGCGCGCCTGGCACCTCAGTATCTGGGGCAATCAAGGTTTTCAGAGAGGTAACCCGCCAGTACGTATCTCTATTATCAGCCCTTATTCTGGCACATCGAGGCCAACTGCGTAAGGCGGATTTCAGCTTGGGAGGAACTAGGTTGGTCTATCTGTCACTTTCAGCGCACTGCAGGACACAGAAAGGTCCGAATCTGCCATCTGGCCGGGTCCTGTCACGGCGGAAGATTCCCACAGAAGGGGGATGTTTCTGCCCTAACCAATCCACTTGTCGGGCGTAGGGCTGGAAGGGCTGAATCCACAACCGAAGTCCATCCGACATAGGTAGTGAATTCGCTAAGTGCCACAGAAAGAAAGTGGCTCCAAAGTCCTGAGAGTAAAGTGCGCCAGACCGTCTAAAAGATCGCGTATCCGCCGCTGCCCATTGGTTCCATTAGGCCCGTTTTTTCTCAAGAGTTGTCGAGACATCGTGAGGGAATTGCGTATCAAGGAAACTTACAGACCCGTGTGACAGCTGCCAATGGAATCCCATTTCATCATTCTCTACTTTCTTAGCATGATTGTAAGAGAGGTAACAGTAGGACTCTGCCTGGGGTAGCGATGGACTTGCCTGCTGCCCAGGTTACAGAGGAAACGGACATAAGGGGTCATCGTTCAAGAATTTTAGGGGTTTGACAACGGTTGAAGGGCTGTCTGCCAATCACCAATTTCCGAAGCGTCGCCGAAGTTGGACTGCTTAGCCTGCTCCTGCTATGCAGAGGTGTATTCAGCTGTTGAGCCGAAATCTTCAGGATTCGTCATACCTGTTGGATAACGATGCACATAAGGGAACAACCAGGTCCTCCCCATTGGGCGCGGTTCGAGAACTTGCCTGTTTGAAGGGTTCACTGTAGTTACCTTGTTGGGGCAAGACAAAGGATAGGGCATCTGCGAATGTTGTTTCTCCAGTCTAAGGCTCCGAATTCGAAAGTAAGTTACTGATTGCGGGGCAGTTTCATGGCGCCTTCATTGCATAAAGATCTTGAGTCAACCCAACTGCCCTCGCCTCCATGGTGCCGCCCGCCAAAACACCCCTTTCGAGGCAAAGCAAGTGCCAAAGATCTTTTGCAGTCTTCCTACAATCAATGGAGTGGGCATCCACGCCTATACGACCATGTTCAATCCGTTCTCGTCGGCCTGACTGAGGGTGCGGCGGGGCTTCTCTCTATAGGGACATATGCAAATTGGAAATGCAGCGGATCTGTCGTGAGGCGGGTGTGGCAGAACACAGGCGAAATTTCAGGTTCGCAGATCCACTTTGCCTCCACAATGCTGCCATGCCGTCTGGCGCCGTCATTTTGGAACAATGGTGTCTGGACACTTTGGTGGAGGCATAGCAAAGCTGGGTGCACTGTAGGTCGGCTTGTCCGCCCCGATGTAAGTGCAAGAGGGCCGGGCGGACTATGTAGAAGCATTGCTTTCACTCTGTGACCGGAACCAGAGTAGCTGGCAGTTGCCGGCACCGCAAGAAGCCGGATTTTGGGACTCTGGGTTTCATCTCCCGCCCCGCACCAAGTTGATCCATCCGGACCGTTATCGCGCCGCTGGCGTGACGAATACGGTCGCCTCCCTGCCGCCGTTTTAGGTGGAGTTGCTGCAGCGCACTTGAGGAGCATAGGTGCCCTGCCTTAGGGTGTCGGGGATGTCGTGTTCGAAGACTAAGCCGCCTTACGCCCTGGCTTCACGGCGGGCCGAAGTTCTGGCCAAGTTGCCTGTCTATTGTTTGAACTGGTGACCACCCAGAACGAGACCACCAACTGCGCGGACAAGGACAGCAGGCCCAACAGGCCGACCGGCGTTTTGAGCAAGGCGTCCCGAATCTGGCGAAAGCGCATCAGTCTGCGTAGCTGACCCGCGGATCCAAAAAGATGTAAAGCGTTTCCAACAGGAGGCGAATGGCCACGTACATCAACGTGAACATGAAGGTAAGCGCCACGATCACGCCCTCGTCGGGCGTGCCGGCCAACGCGTCGTAGTACAACCGTCCCATGCCCTGCCAGTTGAAAACGGTTTCTATCAGAATCGATCCTGACAACGAGCCGGCTAGGCCGAAGATCAGGCCTGTGACAATGGGCGGGGCAGCTACGCGCAGGATATGGGCATCACGCACGCGGGTCTCGGAAAGCCCCCGGGCGCGGGCCATGCTGACAAAGTCCTCCTGCGCAATATTAAGCGTGATCGTCCGCACCGCGTACATGTAGGGGCCCACGCTGACCAGCACCAAGGACCACACCGGCAACACGGCGTGCCGAGCAAGATCGGCAAACCTGAGCCAGCCTCCTTCTGGAGGCGGTGTGCTGTACATGCCTCCGGACGCCAGCCGCGCCCTGTCCACAGCCACGCCCAGACCCGGCGCCCGCGGCTCCGACACGGTCGAGTCCGGGTTGAGCTCGAAGTTCAGAAACGCCACGTCCTCGTGGTAGTAGCGGCGGGAGGCGGAGATGTCGCCGGGCAGCGCGAAGTTGGGCAGCGAGGCCAAGGCCAGGTTGGCAGCCCGTCCCACGTTGGTCTCCAGCATGCTCCCGTACCAGACCGGCACGCCGGCCTCCCAGCACATGTGGTGGGGCGACCTGTCGGCGCCCCGCGGGGCGCCGACAGACCAATCAACGATCCTCGGACGAACTCAAACTTTACTCGTTCTCTTCGGGGTTGACATAGTAGAGCTGTTCCATGGCGAAGTTCTGGGCAATGGCAAAACCCTCGGTCGCCACGTTGGCCATGTTGACGGAGACGATCAGCGGATACTTCACGTTTTCAACAACCGTAACGACCGGCAGGTTATTCCTATGCCAGGCGTTGCCATCTTCCTTGAATTGGTTGTACTCATCGCTACCAGGGACAGAACCCCAGCGAGCAACGTCAAGGTCGAAGGCATCTTTGACCCACTGAGGTGGCTCCCAGTTGGGATCCCGGTTCTCTTCAGCGGCATTCATGTACAGGCCCCAAGCCGGTCCAGCACCGTAAATCCCAAAGATCCCACCGGTCCCTTCGTCGTCGCAGCACTGGTCGTGAGACCAGAGCACACTTGCCTGCAGTTCGTTGTTGTTTAAGCGTTGACCCCAGAGCGAGGGATCGATTTGCTTGACAAGGGCTTTGATGCCGATGTCGCCCAGGTACCCAGCTATCAATTCTGAGGCCGGCGCTATGTCGGGAGCGTGCGCTCCGTGCTCAATCAGGAGTTCAAAGGTCTCACCGGATGGATACTGGCGGAAACCATCATCGTCGTAGGCGTCAAGACCGATGGAGTCGAGCAGTGCGTTGGCTTGATCAACATCCCGGGTTGACAGGTCTGCCCCCACCGTTACAAGCGGTTTGGAGGCAAACCCGTAGTACAGGGTCTCGATCATTTCATCGCGGTCCAAGGCTAGGCTGACCGCCTGACGGAACTCTATATTGGAGACGACATCCCTGAACTGTTCAGCCAGTGGATCGGCCTCGGCACCGTAGGTATGGTTGATAATGATTGCGGTGGAATTGACGTGCATATCCAACAACTGGTGCCGGAAGCCACCCGCCGGTCCGTGCTCTACATAGAGCGGAATCTTGACCAGGCCCGTGCTTTCACGCATGAAGTCGGCTTCACCGGTCAGGATGGCGGTATTGACCATTTCCACGTTCTCGACCAGCTTGGTGACCAGCTTGTCAATGTAAGGCAGCTGCTTGCCTTCTGTGTCGACCTTGTAGTAGTAGGGATTGCGCTCAAAGACCAGAACGCCCGAATCAGCCACTTCCACGCGCTGCCATGGGGAAACGACCGGAGAATTGCCAACTAGGCACTGCTCTCTGTGTATATCCCTGCTGCGACAGTTGTTGGCGGTGAAGACCTGGTTCCACTCGTCGGTGAGGTTCATCTCGTCAAGTTCTTCACGCAAATCCTCGATCCCATTTTCAAGATAGTCCACGTGGAATTGCTTGAGGTAGTTGGACGGCCGCACCAGTTCCGACCACCCAGGCCAGGATTCGATCGTCAAGGTGCGCAGGAACCCACCGTAGGAGCCGTCGAAGTCCACCTGGAAGGTGTAGTCGTCAACCTGCTTGAACGTCATCGGCGTGCCCGTCGGATCGTTCCGGGTGCGGAACTTCCTGGGGTAACTTGGGGTGAGGGATTCGTTGCCGTATACGTCCTCGGCCACAAATCGAGCGTCTTCAGCGGTTACCGGGGACCCGTCCGACCATTTCAGGCCTTCACGCATGTGGAAAACGAAAGTCTGGTTGTTGTTGGAAACCTCAACGGACTTCAGCACGTTGCCACGGATGTCCTGGACACCCAGCCCGGGCGCGGACAGCAGCGATTCGTTCACGCCTACGAACACGTCTGGGTTCCAACGCGGGCGGTAATGCAGTGTACGCAGAGTGCCACCGAAGTTGCCGGGTTGCCAGGCAACGTGACCCTCCGGCAAGAGGACGCCAGCACCCACGACGAACGGTTCGTTCGGGAGACGGTCTTCCAGCGGGGGCAACTCGCCCGATGCCACGCGGTCCCACAACACCGGCGACTCCAAGGGGTTGCCGGCCGATTCCGCCGTCGCATCCTCGGCCGAAGCGTCAGCTGCAGGTTCGGCCGCGGGTTCGGCAGGGACACCGCAAGCCGCCACTGCCAACAATGCAAGGAGCAAGGCCACCAACAGCTCCGCCTTGAAGAGTGTTTTCATCACAATTTTTCTCCTAAACGAATGTCAGTATTGCAACGCGCCGATCCGGTCCAAGGGGCTGGCCGACCGAAATCACTGCCGACAACGACGAGTGGTGCTATGACGAAACGGGATCGATGACCCGATTATAGCACCGCCGCCAGCCGCGCCCGGTCCACGTTCACGCCCAGGCCCGGCGCCTGTGGAACCGATACAGTCGAGTCCGGGTTGAGTTCGAAGTCCGGCAGCGCCACATCCTCGTGATAGTAGCGACGGGAGGCGGAGATGTCGCCCGGCAGCACGAAGTTGGGCAGGGAGGCCCGGGCCAGGTTCGCGGCCCGGCCCACATTCGTCTCCAGCATGCCCCCGCACCAGACCGGCACACCGGCCTCCCGACACATGTCGTGGATGCGCAGGGCTGCACTCAGGCCGCCAACCCGGCCCACCTTGATGTTCATGTTGCGACAGGCCCGAATTTTCAGGGCCCACCCGGCATGAAGCGGCGAGTGAATACTTTCGTCGAGGCAGATGGGGGTCTCCATGACGGCCTGCAGTGCGGCGTGGTCCACGATGTCGTCGTGGTGGAAGGGCTGCTCGATCAGCAACAGCCCAAAGTGGTCGAGTTCCTGCAAGGCAGCGGTGTCGTCCGGAACATAGGCGGAGTTGGCGTCCACCTGCAGAGCCAGGTCCGGCCAACGGTCGCGCAGCGCCGCCACCGGCTCGACATCCCAGCCCGGCTTGATCTTGAGTTTGACCCTTGCGTACCCGTCGTCGACCCAGGCCGCGACGCGGTCCAGTAGTTCGGGAATGGACGGCTCAATGCCCTGGGACACGCCAACCGCCACCCGATCGCCCCGGCCGCCCAGCGCCACCTGCAGCGACTTCCCTGCCTGTTGCGCCTCAAGATCCCAGACCGCGTTTTCCAGCGCCGCCTTAGCCTTTGGATGGCCGCGCACAGGGGCAAACAGCCGTTCGCAATCACGCGCGGCCGCCGACCCGGTCTCCAGCAAACGTGGCACCAGGTAACCGGTCATCACGTGCAGTGCTGTGCCCATGGTCTCCGCCGAGTACCACGGTCCGGATCCGGCCACGCACTCCCCCCAACCGGTCAGATCCCGGTTGCGGACCGCGACCAGAATGGATTCTCGGTGGGTTTCCCGCCTAAAACTTGCTTCGAACGGGTGCACGTAGGGAAGCCGGATGTGATGCAGTTCAATGCACGAAACGTCTACCGGTTGCATTTCAGTCATCGTCGATCTCCAAGGGAATTTGGTTCACCGCCCGATCATGTAGCCAACACCACACATCCTGGCCGGTCTCGGCCTTCAGGCGTGCCGGCACCCGTTCCGGGCACACTGTTAATGGCACATCGCACCGGGGATGGAAACGACAGCCGCTGGGCAAGTTGCGCAGGTCGGGAGGGGCACCAGGGATGAACTCCGGCAGGTCCTCGTTGTGCAGGCGCGGAATGCTGCCCAGCAACCGGCGCGTATACGGGTGAGCCGGATGTCCCAATACCTGATCCGAACTGCCAATCTCGGCAATCCGGCCAGCGTAGATGACCGCCAGCCGATCGCAGATGTCGCTGGCGAGCGCAATGTCGTGGGTGATGAACAGGATGGAGAGTCCTTCCGCCTTCAGATCCTTGAGCAGGTTCATGATTTGTGCCTGCACACTGACATCAAGGGCTGACGTCGGCTCGTCCATGATCAAAAGGCGCGGCGAGAAAGTCAAGGCCCCTGCAATCATCACCCTCTGTTTCATGCCGCCCGACAGCTCGTGTGGGTAGAGATTCCAAGCGCCAGACGGTAGGCCGACGCGTTCCAGCAGGCCGCGGGCCTGCTGTTCCAGAACATCCGGATCAATGCCGGCGGACCGCGACTGGCGCACCGGCTTCCATCAGCCATTTGCCGACGCGCATGACCGGATTAAGGCTGTTTTGGACCCCCTGGGCCACCAGGGCTATGCGCTGCCATCGCACCGTGCGTCGGAACTCCTCGGCACCCATTGCCGAAACGCAAACGCCGTCCAGCCAAACCTCCCCCTCATACAGGGCGGTGTTGCCAGGTAGCATCCGCAGCATGGCGTTGGCCGCACTGGACTTGCCACACCCTGACTCTCCGACGAATCCCAGAGCCGTGCCCGGCTCGCCCAGTTCGAACGACACTCCGTCCACGGCCTTGACCGTGCCAGCCGGATCTGCGTAGTGCAAGTACAGGTCCCGAACCTGCAGCACAGGGCCCATCGTCAGTCGGCTCGTCGGATCTGGCGCAGGCGGGGGTTGACCACTGGCTCGATGGCCAGTGACAACAGCATGAACGTCGAGGCCACCATCACAATCAGGAGGCCCGGTGGCACAATCCACCACCAATAACCGACATAAACGCCGCCGGTGCGGAAACCTGCCTCCAGGATCTGGCCCCATGTAGGAATCGAGGGATTGCCCAGGCCAAGAAAACTCAGCCCCGCCTCGGCCAGAATGGCCGAAGGCGCAGTGAAAATAATCTGGGCTAGGAAGTACGGCATGATTTGCGGCAGGATGTGGCGGTACATGACACGCCAGTGCGACGACCCCAGGCTTTGTACGGCTTCGATCAACTGGCTCGAACGCATATGCAACACCATTACCCGCACCTGGATGGCCAGTCCCGGCCAACTGAAGGCAATCAGGATGCCGATGATAACGGTCAGGTTAGGCCCGATGATGAACAGGAGGAAGATCAACAGAGGCAGGACGGGAATGTTGGCCACGATGTCGGAGAGCCGCTGAATCACCGTGTCGGTGGTTCCACCGAGGTAGCCGGATGCCATTCCCAAGACTGTGCCAATGGAGGTGGACAGGAGAGCTACCGCAACCCCTATCACTAGAGCCGTGGGCAACCCGTACAACAGCCCCTGAGCCAAGTCACGGCCGATGCTATCCGTGCCCATGCGGCCGAATGCGTCCCCGCCGGCAACCAGCTCTACGGATCCGATGCCGTCGCCCTCCGCCCGCGTTGCAGTCTGAAACAGGAACACGTACTCACCCAACACCGGGGTGAACTTGTCGCCCAACGCGTCCGGTACGCCAAAGATGATGTCCATGACGCGCGGGCGGATTTCCTCGGCGTTCATTTGCAGGTCGTACTCCTCGGCCAGGAACTCCTGCAACGAACTGAGAGTGCTTTCGTCAGCGCTGATCTGGACGCGCAAAGGATCTTCGAAGTGGCGCTCGTACGGTCCCTCCTCTCCCTCACGCGGCCCGCGGACCGCATGGCGAAACACGCTGACACGGGTTTCATCAGGCCTGATCAGTGTGAGGGCTAGCAGCGGAGCCCGTTCCTCAAACCGCACCTCCCGCACGGTCAGTGCCAGAAATGCCGGTACGGCTCCCTCCTCCAGGGTGTAGGCAATGTTCCAGCTGGAAATCAGGTTGCGCCCTGTCTCCTCAACCACTCCGGCTCCCGGCGGGAGGCCTGCCAGTGATCCGCTCGCGGTCGGCTGTCCACTCGCCGGATCCAGGACGGAGGCGCGGCCTTCGGATTGTCCACCCAGTGGACCGGATTGCTCCACACCCGACTGCCGAAGTCGTCGGGGTAGGAAATGACCACCCAGAACGAGACCACCAACTGCGCGGACAAGGACAGCAGGCCCAACAGGCCGACCGGCGTTTTGAGCAAGGCTTTCCAAGGGTCCCGAGAAAAGCGCGGTCCCTGGATGTGCTCGACGTGTAACTTGGGTTGCCGTGACAACGTCCTGCCATGCAATCTCCGCTGTCTCATGCGGCCATACGATCATGTAGCGGCACATATTTCCCCCTGGCGACCTCACTCCGCCTTACCTACAGCTGGCTCCTTTCACAGAGCTGCCATATCCGCCGGAGGCCCCCAGAGAGCTTTGGCTCGGCTCAGGAATCTCCAGTGCGCGCCCCACTTCAGGAACACAGCCACTGAAATTACTACTCATACATGCGCTGTTTCAACCGCATTTTGCGGAGGTTCCACTGTAGCACTGGGGACTGAAAGGGAACTGACATGTATCCAAGACGGCTAGGGATTCAGAATTATGTTGAAGGTGCACTACCAAACCAACAAGTATCGGGTGTGAACTATATGAAGATGAAGTTACTGTGTGCGTCCCTCATATTGCCCATCTTGGTAGGCCTGGGTTCAATTACCTCTGTCGCTAACGAATCCAACCCCACAGTCTGCCCACCTGGGATCAAAACGCAACTTCGGCATTTCAAGGATTACGGCTCTTCCCCTTTCATTTTGGCTGAAGATCATGAACAGTCCACATTTGCCCTCGATGTAGATCGTGCTTCATACGATGTTGCTCGACTGTGGCTAAACAATGCTCAGCGCCCAAACCCCAGTTCCGTAAGGCCTGAGGAATTTGTCAACGCATTGACATATCGGTATCCGGTGCCACCCACGGTATCAGTCTTGTCTTAGATGGAGTTCAGGCGCATCCATTCGCCGGTGAAAGTTCACTTGGCCTGTTACGGGTGGTAATGCAAGCTGCCGAGAATCCAGTTCGTCCGCCGATGACGATCATCTTTCGTCTGGATCGTTCCGGAAGTATGCAAGAAACTACAGGGCTAGCAGGTCAGCACGATGTCAAATTCAATTTGGCATTGGAAACCATTCAACTGCTGGCGGATTACCTGCCGGAAGGTGATCGTCTAGGCCTGGTTTCGTATGCCGATGACTTCTCTATTGATTTGGAGACAGCCTCCACTTCCTCCCTTAAGAATTCATTGCCATTCACTTTGCTGAATCTTCAGGCAGGTGGTTCCACCAATCTCTACGCGGGTCTGCACCAAGCATTTACTCTGGCGGCCAAAGAAAAAGAACAGCGGCCCGACTAAGAAGTTGCTGTGATTCTCCTCTCTGATGGTGCTGCCAATCAAGGCATTGTTAATGTCCAAGAGATGCTTGACGAGACCGAGAGTTTCCGAGAACAAGGGATACGCCTATCCACTATCGGAATCGGTTTCGAGACCCTTAATGATGAGATCTTGGAGCAGTTGGGTGATAAAGGAGACGGTCAATATATCTTCCTCGGTATACCAGGAGACTTGGAACGGGTTCTGAACACCGCGATGTCACACCTGTTACCGGTGGCGCTGGAAGCTCGCAGTCAGGTCCAATTTAATCCAGAGGCTGTCAATGCTTGGCGACAGATCGGTTTTGAGAACCGAGGCCTGCCGGATGAAGCATTCCGGGACAATACCACTGATGCAGGTGAAGTAGGGTCAGGACAATCCGTAACAGTTCTGTACGAAATTGAACTTGCGGGTGACAATGGAGAAACGTTGGACCCCTCTTCACTTATAGCTAAAGCTTTGGTGCGATGGAAGGACCTGGAAGGAGAATGGTCAGAATCCTCCGTGGAAATCAGGATGAAGGACTTGCAAGAGGGCGAAATGGATGCACGATTTCGCACTGCTGCATCGATGGCACGTTGGGCTCAGCTCATTCGCCGGGAGGATGACTGGGACGGCGTTCTGTACGCAAGAGCCTATGCGCAATTGATGGAATTCACTTCTGCCATTGAGACATCCATGCCTGGAGATTTGAATGAGCTTAAAGAACAGATTTCTGAAGTACGCGTCTTAATGTCCCTTGACTTCGCACTCGGGGGATCTGATTGACAGAGGATTGTTGAATTTTCAATTCTGGTCTTTGGGGGTTGTTCTCCTGATGTCAACAAAGCCAGACGATGACAACCGAGGTTGTCATCGTCTGGTCCTTACTTGAAAATCTGTGGATGAGCACTCTCCCAAGGCTGCGTTACATATTCACAGCCAGACGGCTTGTACCTGTTTTGCCCCCAGTGATTTTCTCTCCTCGAAAGACTGCACTTTCGCAGTCGGCCTGTTAGCTGAGATCGACATTTTCAGGCAGGCCAATACTCGCATGTGCGGACGATCAGCTCTTCAGAGAAACCTGAACTGCGCGGGTTTTAAAGTAAAAGTCTCGATTTCCTGGGCAAGATTGCGTAAGGAATTTCTCTGGCTAGGCGAATGGCACAGGCACCTGCGTGAAGTTCTGATATTTGTCTTCACCTCTCACCAGCAAAGTCTGCCAGTTCTTGCCAAATGAATTGTCCTCGATTTGGGAGATGTAGGTAGGCACGTATCTCAGGGTCAACCCACAGCGCCGGCGAGTGGACAGGTTGGGCAAAGACCCATGAATGAGTGCACCGTCGTGGATAGACATCTGTCCCGCTCTTAATTCAAGATCCGCTGCTGTCTGGGCCTGTTCCGCAGTGACTGCGACTTCCTGGTTGATGCTCAACAGATTCCCCTTTTGGTTAGCCTTGCCGTGTTCTAGGGGGCCTAGGTCATGAGAACCCGGAATGACTTGCATGCACCCGTTTTCGACGTCGCTGTCATCTACGGCATACCAGGCAGTGATCGCCAGCGGGGGTTCCAGTCCCCAAAAGGTCACATCCTGGTGCCATGCGACATAGGACTTGCGTAAGGATCCTTCCCCATATTTATTGAAGAAATGCGTAGCCAGCAACAGGATGTCAGGTCCGATCAGATCCTCAATGCAGTCCAGGATAGTGGGATGATTGGCCAGCTTCCAGATGAATTCTTCATCAAAGTGACAGTCAATCAACTCTATTTGGGCTTTTTCCTTGCCTACCTGCTGTTCCAGGCGATCGAATTCTGACGCGTAGTAGGCTGCTTCCTCCCCGGCGAGAACCGGGATGGCATTCAAGTATCCCTGCGTCTTGTATTGCTCAACTTGGGCTGTGTTTAGACCCATGTTTTTTTCTCCCTATACATGTTGTGTAGTTCCCTCTGATTCTAACCTTAGACCGCTCCTTTCCTACGCGGCACATCGGGTATCCCAAGTTTCTGGTTTTTCTACAGGATTCACAGGGCAACAACTGCTTACTTTCGAGCCGTCCCAACGAGGGGATTCTCAAGGTCAATATGGTAGAGCCGCAGAACCCATTTATCGAGGGAATGAAGAAGAATTTGGAGGATTTACATGCAGCAGCATGCCCTATCTCGGCGAACTTTCTTGAAGCTAAGCGGAATCAGTACCGCGGCGGTAGCCCTTGCAGCTTGTGCGGCCCCAACGGCAGCTCCCGGCGGCGACGAAGGCGCCGCGATGGAACCAGTGACAGTTAATTTCGCGGCCTGGGCCGGAAATACGGACATTCCGGCATGGGAAGAACTGGAAAGAGTCTACGAGGAGCAAAATCCGAACGTTGACGTGGTAACCGCTCCTAGTGGTACAGGTGCGGACTACTACACCGCCTTGCAGACTAGCGTGGCAGGTGGTGAACCTCCTCACGTGGCTTCCTTCCAAGGCTGGGAATGGCAACCCTATGCCGACGCTGACCGACTCGCCGCTTTGGATGATTACATTGCTGCGGACGGTTTCACAGCCCCTTATCCAGATGACATTCAAAGCATTTCGGACAGCACCCTACTCAACGGCAGTCGGTATCTGATTCCGTTGCAGATAGGTGTGATGCTCATGTTCTACGCGCGTGCTCCCTTTGATGAAGCCGGCATGGACTATCCGTCCGATGACTGGACCTGCATGGACTATCCGTCCGACGACTGGACCTGGGACGACTTCGTCGCTACAGCTGAGGCTCTTACTGACACCGCTGGCGACAGCAAGATGTACGGCTACCAGCCGAACGGCATCTGGCCGCGCGATATCCATTGGATTCGCAACACCGGCAAACAGGAATTCGACAAATTTGTGGATCCGGTCACTGCCATGTTTGACCAACCTGAAATCATCGATATCATCCAGCAGGTGACTCAGGACTTCCAGTACAAACTGGGCATCAGCCCTACCCCGGCGGATCTTTCGGGTGGCACCAACACCATCGATACCGGCAATGCTGCTATGAAGTACGAAGGTGCCTGGTTCATGCCTAACCTGAATTCGCCAGACCTGCGGGAAGCGGGGGCGGAGACCAAATTCGACGTGGCCTTGATGCCCCAAGTTGCCGACCCCGACCGCCCACACCGTGGCTGGGCCGAAGGCGTCTGCGTCATGGCAACGGACAATGCAGATGCAGCTTGGGATTACGCTAGTTTCATGGGCGGCGAAGAAGGTCAGAAGATCTATTCCACCCTTACGGGACGCCTGCCCAATACGGCAGAGCTGATTTCCAACTTCTGGATTCCCACAATCGAAGAACGCTTTGGCGTGACCAATGGCCAAGCATTCGTGGAAGCGGTTAAACGCACAGAGGTGGATGTAATCGGTGGTGTCTCGCGTGGTCAGATGTGGAACGAAGTAGTTAAACCAGTTGGCTGGGATCCCCTGCTGAACAACACGGCAACGGCTGCAGAGGTCCTGCCTGAGGTCACCAAAGGTGTGCAGGCCCTATTGGATGCCCACTGGTCCGGTTGAACCGAAACGTTTAATTGACACAGGAGCCGTGGGTTGTCCGCGGCTCCTGTCTGCCCCTGAAGGGGCACCGCCCCGCAGCTTGGGGAGTTTCCGTATCTACTTAATTTATAGAGTGTGACGTGATCAACGTCGCTCATTTGCGCTCTGTACTGGCTTCGCCGAGAGCCCGCAAGGATTGGCTCGTAGGCTATCTCTTTGCCAGCCCTTTCATCATAGGTTTCTGCCTGTTTGTGGCCTATCCCATGCTGCATTCGGCTTATCTGGTGGCGTTCGAATGGGATCCTTTACGCTCACCGGAATTCGTGGGTTTTGACAATATTGTCAAATTGTTTTCCGATCCCAAAGTCAACAAGAGCCTCTTCAACAGGTTCTTTTATACCGTGATTGCGGTGCCGCTGCAGCTGTGCATCTCTTTCTCACTGGCTATAGCCTTGACACAACCTCTGATCTTTCGGGATTTCTATCGCGCCGCTTTCTACTTGCCCATTATCGTGCCGTTAGTGGCCAGCGCAGTGGTCTGGCAACGAGTGTTTCATCCAGAATTCGGGATCCTGAACGAAGCTCTAGGCTGGATAGGAATAGAGCTTCAGAAGTGGCTCTTCGATCCTGAGCTGGCCAAGCCAGCATTTATTTTCATGTCGTTCTGGGCTATAGGCCGGCAAATGGTGATCTTCATAGCGGGGCTAGGGAACATTCCAGAGTCTCTGAAGGAAGCGGCCAGCCTGGACGGGGCCAACGCGGTCAAACGGCTGCGGCACGTGATTCTGCCCCTGATGACGCCGCTCATTTTCTACAACATGGTCATTGCCACTGTGAACTCCTTTCAGACGTTCATTCCGGCCATGATCATGACCGAAGGCGGCCCCGAAGATGCCACCTTGTTCGTTGTTCTCAATATTTATCGGAATGCTTTCCAGTATGGCCGGATGGGTTACGCCTCGACCATGGCCTGGGAGCTGTTCCTGCTGATAGTGGGCTTTACTATCATGCAATTTGTGGTTTCGCGCCGCTGGGTATATTACGAGACAGGTTCCGAGGAAGCATGACAACACATAGGACAGTTACAGGAGGCTTTCTGGCCTATTTGAATCCTTGGAGCGGTAATACAGAGTCCAGACGTACTTTCAAGGACTACCTGCTCCTGGGTCTCCTGCAGATCTTGATGACGCTGTTAGCAATCACTTTTCTGGTCCCCACCTTCTGGATGGTTTCATCCTCTTTGAAAGTCTCGACTGAAGTGTTTGCCCATCCGATTGTGTGGTGGCCGGCAGTGCCATATTGGCGCAATTACGTAAATGCCTTTCAAGGACATTTGCCGTTGGGACTCTTCATGAAGAACACGGCTGTAATAGTCTTTTTCGCGGTGTTAGGGACCCTGTTCTCCTCTTCGCTGGTGGCGTATTCCTTTGCCCGCATCCCTTGGCCGGGCCGCAACTTCTGGTTTGGACTGCTACTTGGCACCATGATGCTGCCGGACATCGTCACTATGATTCCGCGCTTTATACTTTTCCGAACCTTCGGCTGGTATGACACCTTTCTGCCTTTGATAGTGCCCTATTGGGGGGCAGTCATGGCGCTGTACGTGTTTCTGATTCGCAAATTTTTGGGACTTATATACTTAAGTAACAAAGCGACATTGGGCCAGCGCACGTAGGGAATAGTAAGCGAAAGCGATAGGCGATCTTGCCTGCCTACCGCTTCCCTCCAGACAGGGAACTGCGGTCCCGTGCCTGCGAGTGCAAAGATCCTACAAGACAACCCCGACACGGTAGTCCGCACCGTGAGGCTGCGGCTGATCCCGGGCACCAAGACCAGGGCCCATCAGTTGGCAGGTACGGCGGGAGCCTGCCGCTTTGTATGGAACCACTTCCTGGCCCGCCAGCAGCAAGCATACGGCTGTTGGCGGGACTATCGCGCCCCCAGGCCCAGCGTCAGTTTCTTCAGCATGGGCAAGGAATTCACCGCCCTGCGGGGTACTGATGAGTACGCCTGGCGGCAGGCATACGGATTCGGAGCAGTGAGGCACACGCTGAAGGATCTGGCGGATGCCTATACTGCCTTCCTGCAGGGCACCACACAATATCCCCGCTTCAAATCCAAGTACCGCGCGACAGACGGGTTCACCATCCCTCAAGGCATCAATATCACGCCCGGTCCCTTACATGTTCCGCGTATCGGCAAACTAAGACTCAAGGGAGCGGAACCATACGCCGGATGCACCCCGCGTCAAGTGAGGGTACGGCAGGAAGGCACGGCCTCCCGACCTAGGTGGTATGCGTATGTGGTCTATGAGGTTCCGGCCTCACGGGTCAAGCCACCATGTGAGACCGGGATGCTGGGCTTGGATGGCAATGTCGGGCAGGTCACCGACAGTGATGGCAATTCTCTATCGGATGTCCGATCAGGCGGCCCTGGATGCGAAGATACAACGCAAGCAACGGCACCTGGCGCGCAAGCGCAGAGGGTCGATCCGACACCGCCGAATGGGGGGCCAGCTGACTAGGTTGCGCCGTAAGAGCAAGCACATCAGAGCCCACGACGCCCACCACATCAGCAGGGCTCTGGCAGACAAAGCACACACGGTTGTGATCGAGGATCTGCACACCAGGGGCATGACCACATCAGCCAGGGGTACGGTGGATACGCCTGGGACCAACGTAATGGCCAAGTCGGGCCTGAACCGCCGTGTCCTGGCCACCAGCTGGGGCCACCTTGAACAACGGCTGGCATACAAGTGTGGCCGTATCGTGAAGGTGCAGGCCCGGCACACCAGCCAGACCTGCCACCGTTGTGGCTACGTGCATAGGCATAATCGCAAGTCGCAGGCGGGGTTTGAGTGCTTGGCCTGTGGCACTACCATGAACGCGGATCACAACTCCGCGCTCAACATATTGGTGCGGCATTGCCGCCCTGTGGCCCGAGGGACAGGGGCAACTGCACAGCGAGAGGCGTTCCCGCTAGGGACCTCACTGACCCGTGACCACGATATACCCGAGGCACTTTGTTACTTAGGTTTATAACTCCCTTAAATTAAGTTCTGTCCCAGACTTCCCAATGCCTCTGTAAAGACGACATGACGCCCCTGTTTCACTCAGCTACTGATTCGCAGTGGAAGTCAGCAACTTTAGTAAAGAGATCTTTGAATATCAGATTGCGATTGACCATAGTACCTTCCCGTATTGGTTGTCCAGCAACCTGTGGTATCCAGTCTAAAGATGCAACATCAAGATCTGGAGAGGCTGTTACACGCGTTTTCGTCCACTCCGGGTTGATTACGTAGGCTGTAGCCGCCAGGTCCCAAACCTCTTTGGCCCAGGCGAAGTGATCATTGCTGTAGGCGCTGAAGCGCTCAGTTAAGAACGCCCCAAGCGCACCATAAGGAGCCAAATACTGTTGCAATTCAGGCACCGTGGTAAGAAGATGAGAAGATACTCCCATGCAGGGGAAATAGGTCAAAGAAGGGCTTAATCGAAACAGGATGCGGGATGCGAGCGGATCCTGCATCAGGTTGAACTCCCGCGCGTTAGCCACGTGCAACGGTTGGCCTCCCAACCAGACAACCCTCATCCTATCTCCCAAATCAATATTCTGAAGGTTTGCCTCCAACAGGACAGAAGCAATATTCGTTGGTGCGCCGATTGCCACCACATACAGAGGTTCCTGACTCGTGGCGAGCAAGGTCAGTAGGTGTTCTGAGGCAGGACTGTGAATTATTGTCTCTTCTAATCCCATGAATCGGTCGGATCCTTGAAACACAACATCCTGCGGATCTCTTCCCACTAGTTCATAGAGACGCAATATTTCCTCATGGCTCTTGACCATGCCATCGCCTGGGTCGGAGGACTGACTATTCAGAAACGGCGCCGCATATACAGCCTGCAGATCCACCTCGTCAGGTGAAAGCATTGCATGTACGAGAGCAAATTGATCATCTATTTCGTTGAATGTATCGGTATCAAGAACCATCCTTATCCTGCCAGACGGGGGAGGCGGTTCGGTTCTTCGAACTGTGAATGTCGTTTGGTCCATTTACTCCATCCAATTGACTTTACTTGGGCGCCCACGGTAACAACCGGCACAAACCAATGCGTACGCATGTCTGCCAGTTTCTTGTTATCAGTCCTTTGAAACACACAACTCAGAAAACGCAGAATGTGCCAATACCAATGTTGTGCAAGTTAATAATATGCCAATCATGCCAAAATCAGAGATTGATATGAAGGATTCCAATGTAGCGATAAGGCCCAATGGGAAAAAACTGGATATAGCAACTTGAGAGGAAACCAAATCGAAACTTACACTGTTGGGAGTTACGCAGTTGAACGGGAATCCGGGGCAGACAGGGTCGGCACCAATACCCTTACGTAGTTTCGGTATTCGGGTAAAATAGGGATATGCATCTTTCTTTGACCTTACATCGTAGCCTCACTAGGAAACCAAGATGAATGCCCCTCGCTGCAGTCCTAATGATTATATCGCCTATCAGATTGCCTCCCCTTCCCGCTATACCTGCACGGAGGCGGCCCGGTGTCAGCCTGAGGCAGAGCAGGCACCGGCGCACGATGCCTTCACCCGCCTGTTGCAACGCCCACCCGCCGACACCGCCGACTTGTGGCAGGAGGCCCAGCAGCTGATCCCGAACCAGGGGGGGGATGCTGGTGGTGGACGACACCACCCTGGACAAGCCCTAGGCGCGGAAGATCGAGTTGGTGACGTGGCATGGGAGTGGCAAGCATCACCGCGTGGTGCAGGGCATCAACCTGGTTTCTCTGCTCTGGACCGAGGGTACAGCCCGGATCCCCTGCGACTTCCGCGTGTATGACAAGCCCGTGGGTGGCAAAACCAAGAACGAACACTTGCGCGATATGGTGACGGCCGCGCACGGCCGCGGCTTGCAGCCCGCCTATGTGCTCTGGGACAGTGGGTACAGTAGTCTGGACAATCTGAAGCACCTGCGCCAGTTGGGGTGGCCCTGGCTAACCCGGCTCAAGTCCAACCGCCAGGTCAATCCTGACGGCAGCGGCAACGTGGCGATCCGCGACCTTGCGATCCCGCCGCAGGGGCGGCACGTGCATCTGCGGGGCTATGGCTTCGTATGTGTATTCCGGACCGTGGCCGACAACGGCCGCGCAGAATATTGGGCCAGCAGCGATCTGAACCTGACCCCGGCCCGCCGGCAGGAGCTGGCCCTCCAAGCCTGGGCCATCGAAGACTACCACCGCGGTCTGAAGCAGTGCTGCGGCGTGGAACGGGCTCAGGTCCGCTCCGCCCGAGCCCAAATCGCCCACATTGGCTTCGCCCTCCGCGCCTTTCTGCGCCTGGAGTATCACCGGCTGCATACCGGCCTGAGTTGGTACGCCGCCAAGGCGGCCATCGTCCGCTCCGCCGTCCGCCCATATCTCGCAAATCCGTTCTGTACAATTCCCTCAACTGCGTAACTCCTAACTGTATTCTCTGTGAGCATTGGGATGCTCTGTGTTCGATTCAGGCATTCATGCCAGTTGTCCGTTCTATTCTTAATTTGCAATTGCTTCAAATTGAACTGACTACTAAGTGTTAACCCCGAATCCACTTCGGAATTACGTTTCCCGGACAAATCAATAATCAATTCATCCTTGCCCGGTAAAGCTTCGTGGCCGATGCCAGGGAATAGGTCTGCCTTATTGTCAGAATTGGCTTTGTGGAAAGTGGGTAATTTCCCAGAAGGCGGACATACCTAGTTCCTTATGCCAGCCGAAGTCATCGAGTTAGCTTAGACGCGCGATGACAGATGCTTTACATCAAAAACCAATAGAGTGAAATTTTTTGTCTCCCTCATGTTTTGGGGAACGAACTTGCCGAGCCATTGTGACAATTCCTCATACGCTCTCTTCGCCCGGTCGATTCCCAGACTCGCAGGAAGTCGCTCAAACTGGGGACTTTGGTTCAGCTCGCTGCAATCCTGATTCTAAGAAAGGATTGCCATTGGACCGACCCCCGCCCTGACTGCCACCAGTTACGCCGAACCGAACTGAATTTACATCGTCCAATTCCAAAACGAGTCCAACCAGCGGTGCGGCAACAAGGCAAATGGATCGATATGCGAAATGCCAAGTTACATCAATGAGACCGCGCATAATGTGCCCTCGCAACGATGCGCCCTAAATCCCATCTGGATCCTCAGACAAGAGTCCCTGTCCGCGACTGTCCAATACAGCAGACGCAAGTCCCTCAGACACCCCTCCCAGTTTTTCCAGCCATCCGCTGGAATTCCCGGAGTAACCATGAATAATCGCTACATCCGGATGACCTAGCCTAGGTGTCGTTGGCTCAAGCAACTTGGCAGGCACGCAGGCACCATTAACGATAGATATAGGGGTTACATGCAGCTAGAGGGTGCGTCAGTCGGGTGTAGTTCGAGAGCCAGGGACAGCCTGCCTTCAGCTTAAACCGGCGCCCAAGGGGTCCAAAGGGGGGAAAGTGGCCCCTTTCGAAGGCCTGGTTAATGGTGGTGGAATTTGAGAGTTGCGGTGGGACTTGTCTGGCGGTACGCCCGGATGCGTGCCCCCTTCCTCTTCCGCTTGCTCTGCCGCCGCCTGTGCCTCCGCTGCCATGGCTGCCATGGCCTCCTCGATCTTCCGCAACCGGTCCTCTCGGAACGCCAACTCCGCTGGCCACTCATCCCCGCGCTGGGTTGCACCGTATTGATGTTCTTCTGCGGCATCCACCTCTGCCGCCTGCCGCAGGATCGCCGCCACCTCCTGCTGCAACCGCGCGCGTTTCTGCTGCATGCGCCCAAAACTCATCGCATGGTGTTTGGAAGAGTTGGCCTTCACTTTGGTGCCGTCCAAGGCCACATGCCCCAGCTTGACCAGCCCAGCCCGCTGACACAGCGCCAGCACCTGCAGAAACAGGTCACCCAGGGCCGCCAGATGCTGCTTGCGAAATTCGGAGAGCGTGGCGAAAGTCCGGCGTCTGGTTGGCCGCCAGCACGCGGAAGCCGATGTCCTCCTGCAGATGCCGGGCCAGGCGGCGGGACGAAGTGACGCCAAGGCAGTACCCGTACAGCAGCACCTTGACCATCAGGCGGGGATGGTACGGCGGGCCCCCCCCCTCGCCGTTCCTGCTCGTAGCGGGCCCTGATCGCAGTTAGGTCCAACTGCTCTACCAGATCTGACAGAAAATACACCAGATGGTCTGCGGGCAGCCACTCCTGCAGCGAGGCCGGCAGCAACAAAGGGGAATTATCAAAGCATCAGCCTGGCCGTAAAAGCAGGCTTCCATAATGGGTTGCCACGTGGTGGCCAGTTCATTGTCCGAGTTGATTAATTGCTGCATCTTAGAGAGGTCGCCTTCTCTTGCGGCAATCGCGAGTTGCTTTGGTAAGGTCATGGAGGTGAATTCCTGTATTGGTTGCTACGGTTCTGCTTTGTGTGAGCAACTGTAAATGCAAGAATAGATCCCTATTATTGTCTCTGTGCGGTAAGAACGACCAAAGGCGAGTTTTACTAGCCTTTCCAAAAGAGTGAAAGTCAAGTCGGTTCCGAAGGTCTGGGTCTAACTAGAATCAGTCTGACCAACTGTCGACTGTCTTACCGTTGCTGGTTCTCCAGCTTTAATACTCTTAATGCTCTAGCAATCCCAGACAGATTCCGCTTCCATTCTTCCTGAGAGTTCAATAGCCTCGAAAGAATGCCACTAGCGCCGATTCCGTATTGGCTAGCCAATGATGGTCGGTCTGAATCAGGAAAGGGGCGATCAGGCCATGTTCTGGAAGAAAGTCAGGTCAGCACCATGGTTCTGCATGGCGATGGGGGTATCACCGCGCAGTCGCATTGGAATGTCACGGGTGCGGTGCTGGAGGATCAGTTCCTGTTCTCGCAGTGGGAAACGGATAGTCATGGGAGTGGCTACTGGCAGGTTGGGAATGAACCAGTAGCCTTTGTCATTGGTATACACCTGGCATCCCAAGGGCAGATTCATCTCTTCTCTTTGCACCCAGGAGGGCTTGCGGACCCACAGGGGACCTTCCTGCTTGAGTGTCACCTGCAGGACTCCCTGGGTATAGGGCGATTCCACCTTGATGGCTTCGGTGTCCCGATCAAACAGCAAATTGACCTGGTGGCCCCGTCCTTGCTCAAACGTCGTAGCCTGGCGCCAAGCTTCACACAAGGACGAAACTGCGCCTCCCACAATATCCATGTTGAACGAGATGGATTGATCTCCCAGCGGCGCATGGCCATAGGGAGCTGGAAAACCGAAGGCTCCAAGATGGCGTTCGGCTACATTCCGTTGGCCGTCATGGGGCGCAGGATCCGGAGAAGCGGGAATAAAGGACACATCCCTTAGTTGGGAAGGCAAAATGTGACATCGCAGGATGCGTTCCGCGTCAGCATAAGCCTCGGACCATCCATTTTTTCCCAGGATCAGGGCTGTTTCCAGAATGTCGCCAGAATTATTGACCTCACCCCGATCTGAACTGGCATCTGGGTGGGAACTCTCAATACACCACCCAATATCGTTGCGAATCTCCCTTAAACCGCGGTCGTAGAACGCCTTTACGCTTTGCAGCAAACGCATGTCGGCAGTCAAGTCCGCCAGTTGGGCTAGTGATGACATGACACAGGTAGTTGAATGGGTGTGATATCCATGCACTTGGGGATCGTAGTGTCCGTCCTCAGGGAAACACTCTTGCAAAGCCTTCTGGGCGATAAGATGTGCCAGCTCCCAGGCATCACCCATCCTAGTCGTCCGAATCAGTTTGACCAATGGCCCTAGCGCCCGCGCCAGTCCGGCGATAAAAGAAGAAGAACGAACTTTCAGACCCAGTTCGCCTTCAAGGTAGTTTCGGTCCCATCCCGTGTGGGGAGACCAGTGTTCCATGATGGTCTGTATACTGCGCTGGGCTAATGAAGTTGCCTCTGCCGAATCCCGGAATCGAATTAGGGCATGCAAGGCATGAAAACCTTCGCGAATATTGTGCGGACTTAGATTAATGAGTTCACCATCGAGGAATTCCCGGTTCAGGGGCAGAGGAACAGCTCCACTGTACGAAAAGAAAGCCGCCTTGGCATGTAAATGTACCGTCTCTTCATCCAGAGGCACCGAGGACCCGAGGATGTCTTCTGCGTTCAGTAGCGCATTGAGATGGCGTCCGGGTACATGGGATTCACTGTGAACAGGACTGAAGGAGAGTTCTGGTTCCGGCCATACGCGGGACCCGAAGAAAGGTCTCAGGTCATCGTCACGATTGAAAACCTGACCCATGGTTTGGCATCCCAGACAGATTGCCTCGGGAATATCGTCGGTATTGACATTCGCTAATTGGGACATAGTAGAGAATTTGATTGATCCTAAACGATCCAACCCGGCGCATCAATTGGGAACTATATACTTTGGTGAGCCTCTGGCAAAGTCACTGTAACTGCCTGGACCCTGATTTTCTCCCGCCAACCAAGGGGTGGAACAGGATGCGAGACAGGAACGCCAGGCAGGGCATGTCACCGTTAGGCAGTCATAGAGGAAGAGGGTGTTCCCGCATCAGTTAGTGCCACGTTGGGTCCAGTGTGGCAAGTCTAGTATTACAGTGGTACATATATATACAGATACGAAAGGCGGTGATTGGAATGGGCGTAAGTTCTCATGTTTCCAAGTGGGGTACCAGCTTGGCTGTCCGCATCCCCAAACCAGTTGCAGAAAAGTGGGGGCGTACAGGAAGGATCAGCTATTGAGATTATCCCTCAAGGCGATCAGATCGTATTTCGTAGAAAAACCCTTGACTTAGAGCACCTGCTAGCTCAGATAACACCGGAAAACCTGCATTCAAAACATGACTTCGGACCGCCTCAGGGCAATGAAGCATGGTAGCTCCACACTACATTCACCATTCAGAGGCGATATAGCGTGGATAAACTTAAGGGGATTATTTACCTGAACTACACATTGTCAGTTAGGTATATAAGTCCCAATTTTTTCTGGGCATTCCCATGGAACTGGAAGACGCGGCCTATATAGATGGTGCTAGTCGCATCCGCATCCTGACCCAGATTTTGATGCCGCTTTCCCGGCCCGTAATGGCTACTGTAGCCGTATTTGCTCTGCTTCAACATTACAACGACTTCAAGAACCCCCTGATCTACCTGCGAACCATGGACAAATTCCCTATGGCCTTGGGTGTGAAGCTGTTCAATGACTTCGAAGTCCAGCAATGGGAAGTTATCTTTGCCGTCAGTACTGTAATGCTGCTCCCCATCATGGCTCTTTTCCTGGTGGCACAGAGATTCTTCGTCCAAGGCATCACGATGACGGGTTTTGGCGGGCGCTGAGTCTTATTCCCTGGAAATCCATTTTGGCAGGGGCAGCTGTCTCTTTCATCTGCGCACTGCAATGCCGCTGCAAGGCAGAGTGAAACAGAAATCCAAGTAGCAGGAAGCCGGCAGCAAGGCTCTTTAGATGCCGCATTCCTACCTCAGAAAATAAAACCTGTTACTGGCTTGGCCCCTTTCCTCGGGTCGGAGGGGCCAGTCTCAATCCCTGGTCGTGTTCGCCGGTGGTGGCTGTCAGGGAGGTAGTTTGGATATGGGTCAAGTCCAGTTCTGATTTCTTGAAAGACTGCAGAAATGAAAGCCTTCCGAAAAATGGAAGGTCTATTTTAGCGGGAAGGTCGGGATTCATCCGGCAGGCCGGTTTTTCGTCATCTAACAGATTAAGATCGGTCTCTATGTCATTTTGAATCAAATCAAGGTTCCATGGACTGGCCCTTCTACACTTCAACCGAGACCGGACAACCACTGAAGACGGTACAATGGCGATCAAACTGGTGAAAGGGGGCAGAGGTGACTACCTTACAAACAACACAGGCGGACTATTACCACAGTAAGCTGGCCTATGAAATGGACTCGGCAGACCTTTTTGATGCCATGGAGGCAGGTCAGGACTTGGCGGTGGTCGATGGTCGAAGCCAGTCCGCATACGATGCAGAGCATATTCCAGGTTCAGTGCATTACCCTCACCGGGAGATTGGTCCCGAATTGATTGAGGGCTTGGACAAAAAGAAGACGTACGTATGTTATTGCGACGGCATAGGATGCAACGCTTCCACCAAGACTGCCTTGAAGTTGCTGACTCAGGGCTTTGAGGTAAGGGAATTGATTGGGGGTTTGGATTGGTGGAAACGGGATGATTACGCCACGTCAGGAGCGCAAGGACAGAGCGGCAAAGAAGTGAAGTGTGGTTGCTGATGTTCACAGCCTGGGTTGGCAAGCTGCCCTTGACCAGTATGGAAATCTGAAGGTCCAGTCCCAAGTGGAATCTGGGACCAGCAAGCTACCAAGCCATGTACCTAGAAGCCAAGAGCGGGAATACGATGCCTTGCCGAGATGGCTATGGCATTTGCTCGGTGAATGCGGAAATCCCGGTTAAAGGTAGGCTCCTCTTCCTGAAAGAAACCAGTTCCCAATTCAGGCATGAATCAACATTCCCTTGATAGAAGGTTTCTGAATTCAGTAGGCCCTACAACACGGAGCAGACTCGGAATTCGTTGCATGCCCGAAATTCTTGGCTAGCCTCAAGGAGAATTATCAAGATGCGAATTGGCGTTACAGGGGGGAGCGGAGGTGTTGGTCAGTTTGTATGTGATGAACTGGTTAAAGAAGGCCACGAAGTAACCAGCTTGGATGTGAATCCCCCTGGTCCAGGTGTAAAGCACACTGTAGTGGACTTGACCGTGTTGCAAGACACTTGCGAAGCGGTGCAGGGCTTCAATCAGATTATCCATCTGGCGGCCATCCTTGGTACCACTGGCAGATATGGTCCAGATGAAAAGAAAAGCCTTAACACAGCACTTTCATACTAATGTGTTTGAGGCCGCGAAACGTGTAGGCATCCCACGCGTGATTTATGGGTGCAGCGATTGCATCACTGGCCTTGGTATTAAAGAGGTCAAGCTCACACCCCAATATGTTCCAATTGACGAAGAACATGACCTGTGGCCACATGAGACCTACAGTCTGGCCAAGTACATTGGAGAGCGAGTCGGAGCTAACTACGCCAAGGCTTTTGGTATGGAGGTGATTTCGCTCCGCTATCCCGCGGAGATGCTACAGCGCGTCACAGATTACTTCGGCAGCATTATGGGCATTGCACGCTGCGGAGCAGATCTGACCGAGGTTATGACAAAAGATCAACTGGGTGCCCACATTGCGGCTAGGGATGTAGCGCGCGCATTTGCAGCAGCTGTGCGATATCAGTTTGCCTCTGCAAGTGAAGTGCCTTTCGAACCTTTCTTTGTAACCGCGCGCAATACCCTCTTTTCCAGTCCTACTTTGGATTTCCTGGAGGCTCTGTTCGGTACCTGTCTAACGGTGGAGGACATGGCATATTTCGAGAATAATCCTCACGCGAGTGTTTATGTCTGTCGGAAGGCAAGAAGCGAACTGGGCTGGCAGCCACAGCTGGACTGGCCCGATTTCGAGCAATGGGAAAGATAAATAGCTTGTAATCCCTTGTAGTAAACGTTTTGAAGGTGAAACCGGCCCAACAATAATGGGCTTGCCCGGCACTAATGCCTCGATAGTTTCGCTTAAGCTGGCTGATAGACAATTGGATTTGGGGCTTATATACCTAACTAACAGTACCTGGATTCGCTTTTTTGCGAAATAACAGCGGAAAGCCCAGGCAGTGACTGTGCATCGCCCTAGCGCATCTGTACATCCGCCTGGCACTTCACCGCTTCAGCGCGGCGATCAGGGCTTCCGGACACAGCTCCGAGTCCTGTTCCTAGGCGATCACCTCGTAGTTGGAGTAGTAGTGGCGGAATGTCGGCCACCGCGTGATAACCGGGCAGCAGGCGCAGCCGCATCCTGAGGCTGGCTGAGTCCTGAATAGGGCTGGGTACAATGGGGATGCCAGTCGAAGCAGTCACAAGACTTCCTCTGTCTGAAAGGGTCCGTTCACTGCCCGGGCTTTCTGCTGTTATGCCGCACAAACTGCAAATCCAGGTATTGTTAGTCAGGTATATAAACTCCTTAGGGAAGGTCTGCATCAACCAGAGCGAACTTGCGCGGATCTTGGTTGTCGGGAATCAACTTCCGTACTCCCACCACTGCATCTGGGCTAATAGTCCCGGATACATGAGGTTAAATTTCCCCCGTGTCGGCATGTTCTCGGATTACCGGTGAATCGGCTGCCAGCTTGCGGCAGTCTATTTCCAACAAAAGCAGATCGGTACAACCCGGGAAGAGGCGGGCAGCCACGCGTCGCATTTGTGCCTCATCCTCGCTGGCGTGTATGAAACCCTCTTCTGCCAAAGAGGGTGATTGGTAAACTCCAGTGGCGAGCCCAACCTGCCAATCTGAATGAGACGCGATATGCAAGATGAAGTCGGACTGTTTCATCTACAAGTTCCTGGGTTGGCAGAAGCGCAACAACAATCTGTGGAAATCAGCAAGTCATTCCTCTTCAATTCAGATCTCAAATCCCGTGCTTGGCTTATGGTACAGCCATCCAAAAGTTGAGGCATGCAGCGATGAGTGCAACGGTTGAGGTCAGGTTTGCCTGGGACGGCTTGAACAAGATGAGGCTGTATTGTTTCCTATTGTGCCTTTGGAATTCCAGTACAAGGCTGTCGCACCTTGACGGCATTGTTGACTGAAGATTGCATGACCTCTTAAAGCAAAATGCCAGGGAGGTTTTCGCTGGACACCGAAAGGAAGATTTGTCCCACTGCAACAGAGGCGTGTATTCTTTCTTGCTCTTGCGATGAACCAGTCACCCAGTCAGCTTTGCTTGATGAATTTACGTCCTTTCTGCTCAGACAACAAAGACTATGCCGCGCACATGCGGCTTGTGAACCTACAATACCCAGATGATCCGTGCTCCGTAGCGGAGTTGCGCCACACCGACGAAACGAGACCTCATGATGTGTGGTGGCGGCAGTTCATGGTCGAACTGAATGATGAAGTTGTGGCCTCCGGAGCAATTGGACAGGCCTATTGGTCCCACTGCCCTGACCAATACTTCTTGCAGGTGGATGTGGACCCCGCATGTCTGGGGCAGGGAATCGGATCCATGCTCTTTAGGAGACTGTCAGACTTGGCACAAGCCGAAAACAAAGTGTCAACGCTGACAGCTGAATGCCGTGATGATAGAAAAGAAGCTGTGGCTTTCCTCAAAGAAAAGGGATTCGTCGTCGATATCAAGAATCCATCGTCCCTTTTGGATCTGGCCACTTTTGACGAAAATCCATTCCTGCCTCGCATTGAACAGGTAGAAGGGAAGGGCATACACATTTGCAATTTGCTAAGTCTTTCCCAACTGTCAGACTGGCAGGAGAGGTATTGGCTCTTGCACGAGGCACTGCTGCAGGATGTGCCTGCCCCAGAACCGTACCGCAAGAGACCACTTTCTCTGTTTGTGCAGCACAAGATTGACTCGCCCCGATTTGCTCCCGATTGCACCCATATTGCTCTGAGTGGCGCCACTTGGGTAGGAATGTCCGAACTGGAGCTTGATCCGGAACACCCCGAACTCGGCAGCACCGGAATGACCGGCGTGAGCCGGGACTGGCGCCGTATGGGCATAGCGACTACTCTGAAACTGGCGGTCCTGCGAGTAGCGAGAGAGCGGGGGATCAAACGCATGATCACCGCCAATGAAGAAAACAACCCGATGCTGCAAATCAACTATGCGTTAGGTTTCAAGCCCCTCCCTGTATGGCTAGGTTGGTCACTAACTCTTGACAGCCAGAGTTGACAGATCAAGCTGTGATGAGCCCCGTAGAGCCTGTATCGCAGATAAGCTGGGAATCCGGGACTTCGGATCGTTCACTGGTTTGCATTCTGGGTTTTCAATGCAAGAAAATCATGCCAATTACATCCCGTTTCCTTATAAGTTCGGGCTTGGGCAACCAATTCAGTTTCGAAAGGATGTGGTTCCACTGCAAGATATAGGGGGCCCCTCATTTGTCGTATGATGGCAACAGTAGCAACACCAAGTTTGAATTTTCATACTGTCCATTTGCACAGTGAAAGGTTGTCCGTTCCGCAAAGAAAAAGCCACGCCAACTCCTTTCGGAACCGAAGCGAAACCAGTGCAGGAACCTGCTTATATTAACCATTGCCTATGAAAATACGTGCTTTCCGCGCAGACGACAAAGACTATGCCGCGCGCAAGCGGCTGACGGATCTGCAGTACCCAGATGACCCATGTTCCATAACGGAGATGCGCCATGCTGATGAAACGAGAACCGATGTATGGTGGCGGCAGCTCATGGTCGAAAAGAACGACGATGTGGTGGCCTTTGGAGAGATCGGACAGGCATTTTGGACTAACAATCCTGAGAAATACAAAGTGCAGGTAGATGTGGATCCAGCATGTCTCGGGCAGGGGATCGGATCCTCCGTCTTCAACAGGCTAGTAGAGATGGCCCGGACCGAGAACCAGGTATCCATGCTCACAGCGGACTGTCGAGAGGATTTAGAGTCGGCAGCGGCATTCCTTACCGACAGGGGTTTCAGCATCGACATCAAGAACGCGTCCTCCTCTATGGAAATTGACACATTCGACGAACAACCTTTTGTGCGGCTCCTTGAACGGGTCAAGAGGAAATGGATTTGCATTCACAGTATGCAGAGTCTTTCCCAACTGCCAGATTGGCAGGAGAGGTATTGGCGCCTCAGTGAAGAGATTCTGCGAGACGTACCAGCGCCAGAGCCATTCCGCAAGAGATCATTGTCCCTGTTTGTAAAGAAGGAAGTTGAAGCGCCTCATTTCGCGCCCGATTTTAACCATATAGCTTTGAGTGGCGCCAGTTGGGTGGGAATGTCCGAGCTTCGGCTTGATCCCGGACGCCCTGATTTCGCCAACTCAGGATTGACGGAGGTGCGCCAGGAATGGCGACGCATGGGCATAGCCACTGCTTTGAAAGTATCGGTACTTCGTGCGGCCAGGGAACGCGGACTCAAACGTTTGATCACGGCCAACGAGGAAAACCAACCCAATATTGGGCATCAAGCAGACGTTGGGTTACAAACCCCTCCCAACGTGGCTGGGTTGGTCACTAGCTCTTGACAGCAAGTGTTGACAGATCAAGCTGCGAAGAAACCCGTAGAGTCTGAATTGTAGACAGGTTGGGAAACCGGGGCTTCGAATTGTGCATTGGGTTGCATGCTGGGTTTTCAAAGCAGACATCTCGGCCCTATGCATTCCGTATCCCCAGAAATTTCTGGAGTTTCCTCATATGTTGCAGACCTTGACAACAAATTCCGTCTCGAAAGGATATGGGTCCGTTGCAAGATATATGGGAAGCTCCCGTTTATTGCAGGATGACAACCGCAGGGAAATTGTTGGGAACCTGCTTGCAATAACCACCTAGATAACCACTCCTTATGAAAATGCGGGCTTTTTGCGCAGACCACAAAGACTATGCCGCACGCATGCGACTAGTGAATTTGCAGTACCCAGACGACCTGTGCTCCATAGCGGACTTGCGCCACGCCGACGAAACAAGACCTCATGATGTGTGGCGGCGGCAACTCATAGTAGAAAAGAGTGGCGAAGTTGTGGCCTTCGGAGCAATTGGACAGGCATTTCGGACCAACAGCCTTGATCAATACTTCGTGCAGGTTGATGTTGACCCAGCATGTCTTGGGAAGGGGATTGGATCCTCTGTCTTCACAAGACTGGTAGAGATGGCCCAAACCGATAACGAAGTGTCCATGCTCACAGCGGAGTGCCGAGAGGATTTAGAGCCAGCGGTGGCATTGCTCAACGACAAGGGATTCAACGTCGACATCAGGAAACCGTCCTCCTTATTGGAGATCGACACCTTCGACGAACAACCATTCCTGCGGCATTTTGAAAGAGGCGAAAACAAAGGCATTCGCATTTGCAGTTTGCAGAGTCTTTCTCAATTGCTTGACTGGCAAGAGAGGTATTGGCACCTGAATGAGAAGATTCTGCAAGACGTGCCAACACCCGAACCTTACCGCAAGAGACCTCTGTCCCAGTTTGTCCAGCAAGAGGTTGGATCGCCCCAATTCGCACCCGACTGTATCCAAATAGCACTGAGTGGCAGCAGTTGGGTGGGAATGTCCGAGCTTTGGCTAGATCCGGAACACTCTGAACTTGGCAGCACAGGAGTGACTGGCGTGAGCCGAGAATGGCGACGCAAGGGCATTGCCACTGCTCTGAAAGTGTCGGTACTTCGAGTGGCGAGGAAACGCGGGCTCAAACGCATGATCACTTTCAACGAGGAAAACAACCCTATGCTGCAAATTAACCACGCGTTAGGTTTCAAACCGCTCCCTGCGTGGCTGGGTTGGTCTCTGACCCTCGACAACCAGAATTGACAGCTCAGACCGAAAGCTACTCGTACTTCTGTACTTAAATCCCGTGGACAAGGCGGTCATTCAGGTGGATAGGCGCACTTTAATGTACAAAAGCATTACCTGTCTGGGGACATTGATGGTTTCCGCCTGAACAAAATGCTGGCCGCCCCTGCTTGACCCTCTAAAGTCCTGTGTTCTTGACATCCTCCCGTGGCCCATGCTTGAGTCCCGGCCTTTTTCGGATTAAAAGGTGGCCGACGAAGCGGTGTTGGATGGCCGGTGCACGACTCGGGTCCTGGGTGACATAGGTTCATGGAGGCAGAGCGGCCACAATAGTAACGGGCCAACCGACACTTAGACTTCCTCACCCCGAATCGCCCCCACTCGCCGCTGTCCCCCCTTGTGTGACTAACTGGCTCCAAGGCCAGCGGGTGAGGATGGATGGCGCTTGCCTCACAATGCCGAACACGGGACACCATCAGGATATCAATGGAGCAAGACGCCCATAGGTCTGACCTTAGAGGCTGCGTCCAGGTTGTCCCTCCATGTCCTGATTCGTTAATGGCTCCGTTGTGCCGGGGTTGATGTCCAGATTCTCGCAGTGACCAGTTAATTTCACTTCAACCGTATTGGATAAAATAGGTCACGTCAGCCAACCCATACTTGCCAATCTAGGAGAGTCCGCGTGCACAGTCTTCCCTTCGTCCAATCCGGCCGCTGGTACCGGGGCAATCTGCATACTCATTCCAACAGATCGGACGGCCACACGACTCCCGCTGAGGTGTGCGCCTTCTACAGTGCACGGGGCTATGACTTCATCAGCATTACCGACCACTTCTTGGAACGCTATCAGTTCCCCATCACCGACACTGCGCCTTTCCGCACCGCCGGGTTTACCACCATCCTGGGAGCAGAGCTGCACGCTCCGGCGACCAGTCTTGGCGATCAGTGGCACATTCTAGCCGTTGGTTTGCCGGCCGACTTTGCGCCGCCGGGGGTCGGGGAGACTGGTCCACAACTGGCGGAGCGGGCCAAGGTGGCCGGCGCCTATGTGGCTGCCGCCCATCCGGCCTCGTACGATCTGACCGATCAGGATCTGCTTTCCCTAACAGCTGCAAGGGCCATTGAGATCTTCAATACCACCTGCGCGGAAAGGAACGGCAAGGGGGATAGCACAGGCTATGTCGATCGTTTGCTCAGCCAGGATCGCCACTACCAGATCATCGCCACCGACGATGCCCACTTGCGACCGACACGCCCCGACTGGTGTTGCAATTGGGTGATGGTGCGCAGTGCCAGTCAGGATCCCGCGGACCTGCTCGCAGCACTGCACGCCGGACACTTCTATTCCAGCCAGGGTCCGGAGTTCCTTGAGGTAACTTCGCTGCAAGGTGGGACCAGACTGGCGGTTCGGACGTCGCCGGTACGCGCCATTCACCTCACCGGCCGTGGAGCTTCCCACTCCACCGTTTCCGCTGATGTCGACTTCACCACGGCAGAGTTGAGTCTGGAAAAGATCAAGGGGCCCTATGCCCGGCTTACCGCAATCGATCGCCAAGGTCGGCGCGCCTGGACCAATCCGATTCTCCGCTGAGGTTCCTGTAGGGGAGGGTGCTAATTCGGTAGGAATCCGCACAGGAGGCGCGGCCGGAAAGACAACTCTTTGAAACACAGTGTTTCCCCGTGGACGGGATAGGCTTCCCAACCAGGCTGGAGAGCTTGACAATCTACCTTCGGTTCTCTTGATGGAACAAACAGTTACACAGGAGGGATCAGCAATCTGCGTTGGACCTAATCTACCTGTATTTTTTCCTTAACACTACCTCTTTGCGCACTGACTCTTCTCCAAGAAGACCTCTAAAACAGCATAGAGTCATACGGCCAAACGTCAGTCTGTCCAATGCACTAATCAATTTGGGCGTGCTGTTGCATTTCCTACTTGCAGCAGCTCGACGTAATCTGGGACATAGTGTGGATATGAGAGTCGCCAGAATTGCTTACGCCCCAAACTACTGGCAGGATCCATGGTGACCGACCCCAGCAGTCGGAGGTAGAAACACTGGCCAGACACTCCCAAACCCCTTTTATCAGAGTATCCTTAGGTATATAGTTCCCTTTTCATACACCCTCAAAGAGATTGGAGGACTGACCAACTGCGGATTCGAATATGCAGTAGGATGCTTAAATCGGAAACGGATTCCAGTGCAGTAACGTGGGGAAACTTACTCTAAAGGGGACATGTCGAGATTGGGCAGGTGCATTTCGGGGCGAATACTCTGGCTTGCCGGAGTTGACCCAAGCCTTTACCGTCTGCATATGATTCTTCAGCACATACAGTACTTTCGACAGCATCTTCAATTTCCATTTGCAACTTTTTTCCCCAAGAGGACTGCATGGCCGAGAAAGAAATCCTCTCCCTGCAGGGTGAGACTACATTAGGAAGCTCACCAAGGGCCCTTCTCTGTAAATTTCAAGTGAAATGTCCTTGGTCTGCGAAATTATGATAGGCCGTGGGGGGAGTTTGGGTGTATTTACCTGGTTCCAACGTCTTACAAATCCAATGGATTTCATCCTGTGGTCCAAGATCAGGTACAGCTAAGGATTCCCCGGCCCAGCTCCGAATTCATACACTAGACTACAGGAAAGACTCGGAAGTCGATGCAACCCTAAAATTACCAGGCCCACCTTAGGGAGATTCAACAAGATGCGAATTGGTGTTACGGGGGGAAGCGGAGCTGTTGGTCAGTTTGTGTGTGATGAACTGGTTCAGGAAGGCCACGAAGTCGCCAGCTTGGATATGAATCCGCCCGGTCTAGGCGTAACGCACACCAAGGTGGATTTGACCGTGTTGCAAGATACGTGCGAAGCGGTGCAGGGCTGCAATCAGATCATCCACCTGGCGGCCATCCTTGGTACCTCTGGCGGCCATGGCCCAGAGGAAAAGATAAGCCTTAACACAACACTCTCATATAACGTGTTCGAGGCTGCGAAGCGATTAGGCATACCACGTGTGATCTATGGTTGCAGCGACTGTATTACCGGTCTTGGCATTCAAGAGGTCAAGCTTACACCCCAATATATTCCTATTGACGAAGAACATGACCTGTGGCCACATGAGACCTACAGTCTGGCCAAGTACATAGGGGAGAGAATCGGAGCCAACTACGCCAAGGCCTTTGGTATGGAGGTGATTTCACTCCGTTATCCAGCGGTGATGCTTCAGCGCGTCGCAGATTACTTCGGCAGCATTATGGGCCATGTACTCCGAGGAGCAGATCTGCCAAAGGTTTTTACAAAAGATCGACTGGGTGCCCACATTGCGGCCAGGGATGTAGCGCGCGCGTTTGCAGCAGCTGTGCGTTATCAGTTTGCCTCTGGAAATGAAGTGCCTTTCGAACCTTTCTTTGTGACCGCACGCAATACCCTCTTTTCCAGTCCTACTCTGGAATTCCTGGAGGCTTTGTTCGGAACCTGCCCAACGGTGAAGGACATGGCCTATTTCGAGAACAATCTACACGCCAGTGTTTATGACTGTCGGAAGGCACAATGCGAACTGGGCTGGCAGCCACAACTGGACTGGCACGATTTCGAACAATGGGAAAAATAAATGGTTTGTAATCCCCTGTAGCCAAATCCTATAGGGGAATATTTCTGACCCTAAAAGGCTTGTCCAGATAGAATTACCAGTGTAGACAGGTGCCGTGGTTTCGAAAGCTAATGAAATCTGGCGGAAATGACTTGCCGGCCACTAGGGCCTTGGCAAGTTCGCTCCAGCTGGCTGATAGGCTGTGAGTGTTCAAAGGATAGAAAGGACCAAAAGCCGTGGTTTTCGACTGGAACAGTCAAGCCAATTCTCCAAAGGCTTCCTTAGGTTGTCATTGCACCAGCGAAGCTGACCCCGACCCAATTGAAGACCGCCGATCGGTACACTAATGCCAAGTTTGGTCGCCCGACGAGAATTTGCTTTGAATGCTTGCTGTCCCACTAGATCTTGGCAGAGGACAGGCGCTCTGCTGTTTCGAAGCTCCGCAAGCACAAATCATCTGAAAATGGCCCTGTTGGCATTCCAAGGTGCATTGGTCCAACGCGTGTGAGACCGGAAGCAGATTTTCCACCAGACATCCTCGTACCGGAACGTCATTGGCTCCAGCAAGTCAAAATCCTTTCAGACCCCCGTTGTCGATTCAATCGCGACCACCATTGACTTTGCTCTAGGTATTGCAGGGCCTTCGCAGGGGTCCTAGTCTTAGACACGGGCTCGACACCCCAACTTTCTGTGTTGACATTCTTGAAGACGCTGCTCCGCCCCAGCCTTGGGCAACTAGCCTTGTCCCTCGGCACGGCCCGAGAGATGCTTCGGCTTTCCATCCGATTTCGGACTGCCTAGAGTAGTCATACAAACGTTATGCCTCAATTCCAATGACATCAGAATCTTCAGTCTTTGGCCAACTCTTCTGCTCACACAAGTCGGAAAAGAGACAAATGGCAGGCTGGCAGTAGGCATCCACGCTTTGAAGGGGGGCAAGTCTCGATACTTGGCTCCCTTTACGGCCCACAATTAGAGCGAGCTACCGACCTCTGCCTTGGCTCCATCCCTTGCACCAGAGTACGTGGCACACTACGTTATCGAAACCTATCCGACTCTGGCAGGCCAAACACGAGGGGACTGACAACATGCGTATTGGCGTAACGGGGGGAAGCGGGGCGATAGGTCAGTATGTCTGTGACGAACTGATGCAAGAAGGCCATGAAGTCACCAGCCTGGATCTAGTTCCCCCCAGGCAAAACGTCAACTTCCGTGCAGTGGATCTCACCGTCTTAACAGACACTTGCCAAGCGGTGCAAGGCTGCGATCAGATCATCCACCTAGCTGCCATCCCTGACCCTTTTGGGGGGCATACCCCAGAGGAAATCATAAGCCTGAACACCACACTCTCCTACAACGTATTCGAGGCCGCGAAGCGGGAAGATGTACCAAGGGTCATTTACGGTTGCAGCGAATCCAGTACTGGGTTTGGCATCCATGAGGTCAAGCTGACTCCTAGGTATCTGCCCATTGACGAGGAGCATAAGCTGTGGCCACATGAAACGTACAGTTTGTCAAAATACATAGGGGAACGGATAGGGGCCAAATACGCTAAGGCCTACGGTCTGGAGGTGATTTCACTTCGCTACACTGCTGTATGGCTCCAACGGGTAGCAGATTATGTTCATCGGATAGTGGACCAAGCCCGCCATGGGACTGACCTGACGGATCTGAATGACAAAGACGGGATGGGTGCCTACATCGCAGTCAGGGATGTGGCCCGCGCATGTGCCGCAGCCGTGCGTTACCAATTTGGTTCTGGGACTGAATTACCCTTTGAGCCGTTTTTTCTGTCGGCACGCAACACCTTCTTTTCTTTACCCACGTTGGAAGTCATGCAGACTGTTTTTGGATCCTGCCCCCCAGTCAAGGACAAGGCTTATTTCAAGGCTAATCCTTATGCCTGCGTCTTTGATATCCGGAAGGCGCAACGCATGTTGGGTTGGCGGCCACAGCTGGACTGGCGCGAATACGAGCAATGGGAAATGTAAAGGCTGACGTACTCACAACTACTTGAAACCAGTATCAAGCCTGCGGGAAAATCGGCCCACAAGAGAAAGAGGATCAAAAGTCTTTGTTTAAGTGACCAGTGCTCGTTGTGAGCAGCCGCTCATGGAGACTCTTGGCGCTTGGCGAAATGGGCTCCTCTCCTACTCAGGATCTTGACAGATCTGTGCAAACCAGCCAATGACCGGTGGATGTCCAGGGGATCGCGACTGCAAAATACTGGGTTTTCCCGCTTGAATCGAGTGACCCATTCAGCATTGCCCTTGTGTAAGCGATAGGCATATCTTGCTTACTTCTGGATATGCGATCTCCAAGGGCCTCTGAACAGTCAATTTATTTGAATGACCGAAGCTCTTTGACTTCAATTCGAAGTAAGACCACCTAGGGCCATCTGCCGTTGTATGCAATCGAAGAGTTGATCTGATCGAAAACTCGCGATGCCGGTTCTCAAGCCAAGCGTGTCAAGTTGGCTAAATTATTTCAAAAGACCAAACCTTTTCATGGGTGGGCCCCGGTTCAGTTCCTACCAGTTCAGTTAATTTATTGTCGAATGGTAGGCTGAGAGGTCTAGCAGCTGCAAGCAGGGAATTGAAGGAACAACCATGACAGAGTACGTGTGGAGTATTGATGATGCCGGGCAAGGGGGCAGCAAAATGATTGAGTCCCTGCAGAAGACAACAGAGTTTTTCGATTCCCGGGGGATTAAGTCAACTTGGTTCACCGTGCCCAAAGCTGGCGACAAGCCGCTTTCGGCTGCGTGGAAGGCGGCTCTGGTTGCGGCCAAGGACTCAGGACATGACATACAACTTCACGGTCTTACCCATGGAGATTGTTTCGAGTTCGGCCCTCCGGCTTGGCCGGCAACCATCATCAATCCTGGCTTCCAAGAGGAGTTTGATGAGCGGCGGGATGAGCTGATGAAGCGGTACACCGTGGCCAACCTGCGGGCCCGGATAGAAGAAGGCCTTGATATTTTCGATCGCGAGTTAGGGGTTCGGCCTACGGTATTTCGGGCTCCTTGCGGTGCCATTTCCAAACCCATGTTTGCCGCGCTGGACGAGGTTGGAATTAAATTCCATACCTGTCGTTACATCAGTGGGACTGGCTATGCCCATCTGCCTCACAACAGCGGCAAAATCGAACAGGAATGGATAGACGAAATTCCCCCTCGGCCTTTTCGCTGGTATCACGGCATCATCGAAGCGCCGATCATCAATGAATATACTTGGCGGGGATCCGGCCAATTCAGCGCAGAGTTCATCGAGCTGGCAAAGCAGGACTTGAATTTAGCGAGTGAATCAAGCCCGATAGTCATCATTCTGATGCACACGCATGGCATTGCCGACGACTATGATCATGCATTTCGCCTTATCGATTCTGTCGTGGAACATGTAGGCAGCAAGGCTGGCTCACAATTCACGACTTTGGGAGAACTTGCCTCCTCAGGAGCTCTTTCGAAAGCCGCTGTAGGTGAAGGCACTGATTTCTTGGCCGTGTGAAGATGGGTGGTTTAAAGCTTGGAGAAACCATGGGAAAAGAGCCCGAAGCTTCCTGCAGAGGCCGACCTTAGTGTGACGAATAGCATTTGGGATTCGGCAATGATAGTACCCGCGGAGAATCCTTCCTTGATCTCCATAATTCGGGCTTTAAGCCAACGGCAAGACCAGAAGGTCCGCCTCGATAGGCCTTGATTCTGTATCCAAATTGTTACTATGTACCAAGTAAAGTCAGTTTTCAATTGATTCGGTGTTTGTGTGGATTGGAGGATGTAATGTCGCAACAAGCGAAAAGTAATGTGATCTCTCGTCGTACTTTCTTGAAGAGGTCTGCGTTCATCGGCGGCCTCGCGGGTATGGCAGCCCTAGCTGGCTGTGCAGCACCCGCAACCTCAGGTACTGGCGGCGGTGCCGAACCTGGGGCCGTCTCTTGGGAAGTGGTCTACTGGAAGCCGCCGCATAGCGCGAAGGCAGCAGAAGTCTGGGAACCCCTGTTGCAGCGTTTCATGGATGCCAATCCAGGCATCACCGTCGACCATCAGGTTATCCCCTGGGGCAACGTTGACGAGCAGTTTACAGCTGCTTTTGCAGGCGGGGAGCCGCCTGATGTCTTCTATCTCCCTGATGAGTGGTATCCGAAATATGTGAATCAGGGCCAGATTCTGGACCTGACCGACAGAATTGTCGACTGGGAAGACAACTATATCGAGTCCGCCTGGAATATCGCCACTTATAAGGGCAGCACTTGGGGTGCGCCCTTCCTGGGAGTGGTTCAAGGCTGGCTGTTAAACATGAACCTTTTCAATGAAAAGGGCCTGGGTATTCCCACGAACTGGGAAGAATTCCGAAACGCGGCCAGTGAAATGACCGATACGGATGCAGGAACCTACGGGGTGAACGTGCCGGCCAGTTCGACCAACTGGGTCACGATGATCCCGCTGCTCGCCGCCGGTGGAGCGCAACTGCTAAGTGACGATTTGACTGAGGTTACTGCCAACACAGAGGGCGGGCAGGCTGCCTTCCGTGCTTTGCTCGAGGAGATCACCTTTGAGGACCAGTCGAGCATTCCGGTGGGCTTTACAGCTGACCAGCGAAGAGCTCTGGGATTTAGCGGCAAGATAGGTATGACTTGGGTAGAAAACTCAGGAATTAAGGCTCAATGGCGCACGGAAGCACCGGACTTGGAATTGGCAACCATTCCCATGCTGCAGCTGACGGAAGATGGAAAGAATGCCAGTTGGGCCAATATTGGATTCATGTTTATGGCTTCCAGTTCGGCAGATAACGACGGTGCATTTACATTTTTGGAATATCTGTCCACGGATGAAATTCAAGTGGATTACGTTCAGAAAAGTGTAGATCTTCTCCCTCTCAAGAAGAGTATTGCGCCACTGGATGACATTGATCCGATCGTGAACGAAATGATTTCCTGGCTTGCCTCAGGCTATGGAGTGGGCACGCAGATCAGCATTCGCTGGCGCGACGCCACCAACTCTCTGGTTCAGGAATCCCACGCGGTCATGAGTGGTTTGAAAACTGCCGAGCAGGCTCTAAGTGATGTAGAAATAACCGTCAATCCTGTGTTGGATGGTCAGTAGTTACAGTTGCCTATCCTAGCTCTCCGTAGAAGAGCTTGAATTTTCATCATGGCGCCCCTTGTACGTTCCCTGCGTGCAAGGGGCTTTTGTTTATGGACGGGGGACTGGGCAATGAGAGATGTCAGGCGGATATTTTCAGAGGCGGATGAAGAGGGGAATCAGCAGCATTGCCTGCGGAACTCCCGTGGCCTCAGATTCCCGTCAGGGGATTGTCATTCGATCTTGGAATTGCAGGTAAATAAGATAGAAAAACCGCTCTTGGCTATGTCCAAAAACAGGGCTCTAGCACCGGAAGATTCCTTGGGAAGTTTCTAGGTAGTTACTTTGGAACCTGGGGACTTCGCCAGCCTAACGAACCTGCAGAAAGTTTATGCGCCTCTGTCAAATTCCTAACCGGCTACCGACGAAACTTCAATGAGGTATTGTCTCGAGGCGTGGCTCGTTGGGCTGGTATGGATTGGTCCAGAAGACCTCAGACGAGTGTCGAAAAAGGAAAAGAAACGCCGAATGATGGTTACCTGCGGTTCTCAGTGTCAAGGCAGGATTTTTCAAACAACCTAACGAGCCTGAACCGAGAACTTTAGAAAAGATCAGACAATCGCAATGAACTGCCTTTATCTGAGTGCTACACACGGGCTTGTATTCCCGAACTGGGTCATTTAAAGGCTTGTACCTCTGTGCTCAGGTAGAATGTCGTATCAGAAAAAACGAATCTGGCCATCGTCTTGGGTCTTGGGATTGAAACTTGGCAGCGGCGTCTGCAGTTGCCCAAAGAGTTTCGGGCAAAAAGGTCCGCTCTGGCATCTCGAACCGAATGGTGCCCCGTGGCTGTGCTTTGCCTACTTGTAAAGACTCTTACTTTCTAGGATTTGAAACCAATGGGAATAGCCGCCCCAGCCCCAATTGAACAAGGAAGTCTGTTCGCCAGATTCAGCCGGCTTGTCTCGACACGGAAATTCAAAGAGACGCTGTTGTGGTACGGATTGCTGTCACCCAGCCTCATTATTATTTTCGGCTTTTCCACAGTTCCCTTGTTCTGGAGCATTTATTACTCCCTGACTAAAGGCAGTATGTTGGGTCCCAAGACTTTCGTGGGAATTGAGAACTATGTGAAGGCTGCCACCCATCCAATTTTCCTGCTGACCCTGAAGAACACCGCCTACTACGCGTTCCTCACAGTACCCATAGTGATTCTCTTAGGGATTGTTATTGCCATCATTCTTTTTCAGATACCCAAGGGCCAGGGCTTCTTCAGGGGCACCTTCTATTTCCCCTTGATCACACCGGTCGTAATCGCTGCGAATATCTGGGCTTACCTAGTGAACCGGGACTTTGGGCCGGTTAACCATATTCTGGGCTGGTTTGGTGTTCCGGGCATAGATTGGCTAGGTAGCCCTACATGGGCTATTCCGGCAATCGTGATGATGGAAATCTGGCGGGGCTTCGGTTTCTACGTGATTATTCTGTTTGCCGCCCTCCAATCCATACCCAGAGAAATGTATGAGGCCGCCCGCATTGACGGCGCGCAGTTTTGGCGCATCATCTTCAGCATTACTCTGCCGCTTCTGCGACCCGCGCTAGGGTTCTGTTTCATCATGGCCACCATATTCAATTTTCAGTTGTTTGATGCCGTATATGTGCTCACTAAGGGAGGTCCGGCTTGGTCAACCTCCACAGTGAGTTGGTATGTGTACCAGCAGGCTTTTGAGTCTGACAATATCGGTTTTGCCAGCACAATGGGTGTAGTCCTGCTGGTGGTGATTCTTACCCTTTCACTTATTCAATTGCGCTTTTTCCGAAGCGATATTGAGTTTTAGTGAGGATTAGGACTCCAGATGTTGGGTTCTCTAGGAAGTCTTTCGAGAAAGCATTTCAGGAATGATTTCAAGATTCTTGGCAAATTGATTTTCGGGAGTAGATGATGGCTGCAAGCTTTGGCAGCATGCGCTCTAAGCGCGAAACCTGGATATGGCAAGGCGCATTTTATGTTGTGGTGATTGCTTTGTCAGTTGCAACAGTGGTGCCTTTCCTGTTCATGGCTTCGACGTCGCTCACCAAGTCATTCACCATGATGACTTACCCCCCTTCCTTGATTCCGGAAGACCCCTCGCTGGACAACTTCTACGAGATTATCTTTGTCTTTCAGAAAGGCCTGTTTCCGCGCTGGTTTTTCAATACAGTATTCACCACTGTCCTGATCACCGGGGGCAGTCTCTTGATGAACACTTTGTCAGGCTACATTTTTGCCAAGAAGAGCTTTTATGGTCGCGATCTGCTCTTTACTCTTCTGCTGGCCACCATGATGGTGCCGGTGGCCGTAGTCCTGATACCCTCTTTCCAAATTATCCGTACTTTCAAGTTATTCAACACTTACTGGGCACTCATCATTCCGGCCTTAGCCACCCCCTTTGGCATTTTCATGATGCGCCAGTTCATCAGCAGTCTGCCTACAGAACTCATTGAGGTGGCCAAGATTGATGGGGGTAGCGAACTGCGAATTTTCTGGTCCATCATCATTCCCCTGTCAACACCGGGGATGGCAGCCCTAGGCATATTCACGGTCATGAACGCGTGGAATGCCTTTCTGTGGCCGCTAATCGTCCTGCGAGCCAATGAAATGCGTACCCTTGTTGTCGGTTTGGCCACAGTACAAAGCGAATTCAATATCAACTATGGCCTGGTAATGGCCGGTTCTGTCTTAACCATCTTGCCTCTCCTTATCATTTATCTGATTTTCCAGCCGTACTTCGTTGAAGGGCTGCGCATGGGGTATGGAAAGTAAGCAGCCCTTAAAGGCATAGTCGGCAATTTCATATCCAGGAAAGCAGCTCTTGTAATCTGGACGCTCCAGGTCTGGACTTCGCCAGTTAGAAATCTGAAGTTGCAGGAGTGCAACAGATGAGTTGGATCAAGCAGGAAACAAAGTCTTAAGCTGGACGACCTGATTGCTCCTGTACTTTGTACGACAGCGAAAGCAGGACGCAAAGAATTCGGGCGCGACAGTTTATTTCCGAAGCTTCATATTGAAAGGAATTTTGGGATGACTCGATTCATTGCCGCTTATGACACGGAGAACGCGGTCGATTGTCTTTCGGCCTGCGGTCCTATAAAAGATGTTCACGCTGCATTCGATTTTCCCGCTACTTTTTTCATCGTGGGCAAACGGTTGGAGGAGGAAGGCAAAGAATATCAAAACCTGCTTGGCGACGTTCCTTCATTTGAAATCGCTTCGCATACGTACTCGCATAAAATGCTGCGCGACCACCCATTTTGTGGACCTGCCCCCGACAATGCATCACGCTTGCAGGAGCTCCAGCTTGGCAAAGAACTGGTAGAGCAAACGTTTGGGCGCCCTTGTGTTGGATTGAGGCCAGGCTGTGGATTCGCAGAGGGACTCAGGGGCGATGAATGGCTCCTGAGCCAAGTGGAGACAACAGGATTTAAATATGTCAGCTCTGTTCTTTGGGGCCCCGAGACCACGCTTCCAGCTCTTCTCGTTGGACCCTCCACTTACGAAGAAGATGGGTTTCCCGCCCTGTGGGAACTTCCTGGACATGGCTGGCACGAGAATCTGCTGAAGAGCCACAATTTAACCGATCGGGTACAACGTATCTTGGCTTGGCCCCCGCAATTCCCTGAGGCGATCCCCTCAGGGCCGGTGGCTACACCGGAGGAAGAGTTTGCCATCCACAGAATTGTTGTTACTCGGGCAGTGGAGATCGGTTTGCCTTATGTGTCTTTGATATGGCATCCGTGGTCATTGGAACGCTCTGACCCGGAAATGAAAATGTTGAAGTTGCTTTTCGCCTACGTACAGGAAATAGGTATGGAAGCCACCACTTATGAAAGAGAGTGGCAAAGGGCAGCACAGAGCAGTTAAGACGCTTGGTCCGAAAATCCCGGAAATTCCTTATCTTTCAGAGCATCTATTTCACGCGTCATAGAAGGGCCACCGTCGGCTCGTAGCAATCAGGCTTCCCCAGAAATTTGTATTTCGCTGGCCACGATTCTCGCCTGGCGTCCGCGCCAATATTGCGTACAGCTGACCCGTTTCGGTGGCCGGCTCCCTTTCTGAATGGCAGTTCTTACGCACTTACTTTGCTACAGTTGCCTATCCTCCGCTGACATACGCTCCAGCAGCCCGGCCTTCAATCGCAGAATTTCAAACTGAGAAGAAAAATTAGGGAATTCTTTGCATGACTAACAAAGACCATCTGTGCGAAACAGTGTGCAATAATAGGTGAAACTGATGTGTGTTTGTGTCATATGCGGTCTACCTATGAACGTGGCGAACCATCTTGTAGGTACGACATGAACGTACTGTGGCCCGCGGGACAGGGGCAACTGCACGGAGAGAGGTGTTCCCAATAGGGACCTCTAGGACCCGTGAACAGGACATGCGGCGCTGCTGGAAGACGACAGCAAGCTGGTCGAGGAGAAGATGGCTCGCCTCGCCGCGCAGTGGCGCGAGTAGCGCGCCGGGGCCGCCCGGCTGGACGCGGGGATCGAGGCGAATCTGGAGGCGTTGGGGTTGTAGAGTATGTGTGAGGGAGAACCATGATTCGTCCAATCGCAGTTGAGCCCCGGGAGGGATGCCGGATTTGGCTTCGGTACTCGGACGGAGCCGCCGGCGAGTTGGACCTGTCGCACCTGTCGGGGCACGGCGTATTCGCGGCATGGAACGAGCCGGGGTGCTTTGAAGGAGTCCACATCGCCCCTCACCGAGCCATCGCCTGGAATGACGAACTCGAGCTTTGCCCGGATGCTCTCTACTTGGAGTTGACAGGCAAGTCACTGGAGCAGTTGCCAACTGATCTTGAAGCGCCCGTCAGCGATGCCTGAGATTTGCCGCTTCTACGGCATCGTGATACGCATGTATGTGCTCGACCATGCACCGCCGCACTTTCACGCGGTCTACGGTGAGCATGAGGCCTTGATCGGCATCGAGGATCTCGCCACGGTCAGAGGGCACCTTCCGGCGCGCGCCGGAAGACTTGTCGCCGAACGGGCATCGCTGCATCAGGCCGAACTACGGGAAGCGTGGCAACGGGCCCGGAGTCTGAAGCCTCTAGGCAGGATCGCCCCCCTCGACTGATGGCGCGGTGGAGACAGGAGGGACGTCATGACGGCGAAGCAGTTGCTCGAGTTGCTCGCGTCATATCTGCTCGAGTTGCGCGTAGTCGGCAACGGATACGTGGACGGATTCGACGACGTGATGCCGGAGTGCATCTCCGTGACCCGGATCAAGTTCGATTGCAGGAAGCATCCATGGGAAGGACAGCACATGACGCCCGGTGACCGGTCGGAGCATGTAGGAGATTCCCGCGTCGTGGGCGCGCTCGCTCTGCGGCGCGCCTCGAACTGACCGCCGCCATGGAGAAGAGTCCCCTTCTCGGGAGGCTGACGTGGTAATACGGCAGGCAGCTGAACCCGCCGGCTAGCGTCCGATCGCGCTCGGGGACATCGCCGAGGTCGGCGGCGGTACTCCTTCGACCAAGGAGCGGACTACTTCAACGGGGATGTCGCGTGGCTCACACCTTAGGAACTCTAAGGATCGCACGACCGATACATCGAACGCGGGCGGCGGAACCTGTCGCAGAGGGAGCTCGCCAGCTCTTCCGCAAAGCTTCTTCCGGCCGGCTCGATGCTGCTTTCGACCCGCGCACCGATCGGGTATGTGGCCCTCGCGAAGAGCCCGATCGCGACCAACCTGGGGTTCCCCAGCCTTGTCCCGGGAGGCGACGTCATTCCCGAGTATCTCTACTTCTGGCTCAAGAACAACACCGACGATTTGGAGCGGCACGCTTCCGGGACCACGTTCCGCGAACTCTCCGGTTCGTCACTTAAGACCACCCAACTACCCCTCCCGCCCGCCGAAGAGCAGCGCGCCATCGAGCGCGTGCTCGGTACACTCGACGACAAAATCGAGCTGAATCGCCGCATGAGCGAGACGCTCAAGGAGATGGCGCGGGAGACCACAGTTGTAATTGGGCCACCCTGTTACGAGTGGAATCAATGGATGCCCATCAACTTGCTGCCAAGACATTAGTCTGACGGCTTTTCACACAGCCAGAATTGAATTATTGCGTTCTTCTGATAGTTGACATAAGGCAAGACTTCCAGCGGGCCTGGAAAGGACTCTATCGAACAGCCGCTAGCACCCTATTCCATTCGCTTGTGTTTGTACCAGATAGCCGGTTCCTATCTACACCAAGCTCTGCCGCAGAGTCATGGTGTGTGCGCTTTGCATACGCGGCAGATTTTGTTAAGAATTTAGACGAGACCTGCCACGCGCATGGCTTCCAAGGTTTCATAGCAGGCAGATAGCGGATGATAGTCCGTTTTGGCAGCCGGACTCTTGAGATCATCATATTTCTGATTGTCGGCATTAAGAATGCGATACCACGCCCCGTATTCGTGATCAACAAAGTGGCGGTCGGAATACTCCCAAGCCCTGTCATACCACGCCCAGTAACTTGCGTCCTGGGTCCTGAGAGCTAGAGAGGCTGCGGCAGCGAAAGTCTCGGCCAAAACCCAGTAATAGCGATCCGTGTCCAGGATGCGACCATCTGGGGCGAAAGAGTAAATCATGCCGCCGCGTTGGTGGTCCCAGCTCTTATCCAATGCGACCTCGAAGAGGTGTTGAGCCCGCTTCAACATCCAGTCCTCGGGTCGATAACGCTCCAGGATCAGTAGCAACTTGGCCCACTCTGTGAAGTGGCCAGGTAGATATCCGTAAGGCTTGAACATATTCCTGGGTTCATCCTTGTTGAATTCCCAATCATGGGTCCAGTCGGTATGGTAGTGTTCCCAGACTAAACCGTCCGCTTTGTCTGCCAGATCGACACAGATGCGCCGGGCCAACACATAGGCACGGTCCAGGTACTTCGTTGCGCCAGTGGCTTCGTAGGCTGACAGCATGGCTTCGCACATATGCATATTGGGATTCTGGCCGCGGTAGGGCCCGATCGCATTCCAGTCGCCAGCCGTAATTTCATCGACATAAAGTTGTGCGTCTGGCTCCCAGAATCGGTTCTCCAGCAAATCATAGGTTTCAGAGACCAGAGTTTCCGCGCCCTCCACACCAGCTTTGGCCGCGCCTGCAGATGCCAGCAGTACGAAAGCATGACCGTAACATTGTCGCGTGCCATCTTTCACTGCCCGGCCTTGTAATTCCCAGACAAACCCCCCATCGGGCTGCCGGTGCGCCTCCTGCAAAAATCGCAATCCATGTGCTGCTGCCAAGCGGTACGCCGGCTCGTCCAAGGCCAGAGAGGCCAATGCATAGTTGTATACAAAGCGGCATGTGCCGACCAGATGCTTGGTTGTGCGATCGAAGATCGAGCCGTCGTCACGCAGTTGGTTAATGTACCCTCCCAGTTCATCGTCGATGCAGACTGGATGGTAGAACGACATAATGCTGCGAATGTGTTCGCGCAAGAATGCCGCGTCGCGATAAGACATGGCAGATCCTCCCTATTAATGGCGTAGAAACCTTACACGGGCGGAAGGGATTGCTGCAAAGCACCGCAGCTAACTAAGTAATGAGTAGTTCTGCGATTCTTGTCCAATGCGCCAGTAGGAATATGGGCTCTCTAAAACTTGGGTGTGAAGCTGATCGGCCAAATTAGAGAAGTAGGAGGTAAGCATCCTGCCCGCCGCGCTTTGCAATTTCGTGTTCGAACACGACTGGCCCGCAGGAAGCAACGGATTGTTTTCCGTTCCTTTTATGACTTCTCGAGTGGAATAGGAGTCCCGGTCCTAGCCAGACCGTGCCCGGCAAGGTCAAGGGCTAGTTAGTTTTGCTCCCCAAGGCTCTCGCCTGCTCAACTGTTCGCCAAGTGCCGCGTAGATGTCCGGCAGGTCAAACAAGGACAGACAATTCTCAATAAAACAGGACAAAGGCCAATCGTGCAAAGGATTGTCAACGAGCAGTTCATAACTGGGCAGGTAATTGACAATTTCACAGGCTGGCTGAGATCTGTGCAACAGGGCTGCCAGCGCTGCAGGCACAGACCCAAGACCACGACCAATCAGACTGACTGTGGCTCCTCCGTCTTCCAGGAAATCGATGGCGCGCATTAAGTCGAAAACCTTATACGCAACATAGCTTTCGCCAAACATGCTGGCATAGCTGGCGTACATGTAGTCCGAGCCATAGGGTTCCAGCAAGGTGCTGGAACCGCAAGTGGCAGGAAAGCTCTGACCAGTACCCCGCGGATCGACTGCTAGAATCCGTTCCCCTTTCATTAGCCGTTGCTGTATCCATGGCAACTCGGCACAATCCTCTTCGCTTGAGAGATGGCCAACATAGAGAGACAGGTCTCCTGAAGGTCGGCGACAAGCGTTCTCCTGATCGCCGAACATAGTCAAGATGACTTGAATGCCCGGCTCAGTTTCAATCGCGAATTGATAGCCCCTGTGTTTTTCAGGTAAATAACCCCCGCTCTGGCGCAGATAACGGAAGTGAGGAGGTGTTTCCGCGTATTCGATCTTCAGATGCTGCTGCACGGCCGTCACCAAGCCCTTGTAGTCAAAACAGGAGCGTTGTGCCTTTAGTTCCTGGGCGCGTGCTTGGGTAAAGGCAAATATCTTTTTGCTGCCGAATTTGACCACTTCTCCTTGGGCCGCATAGAGCTGTGCCTCGGGAATCTCCTCCATTTCCGGCTCTTGCCACGGGGCGTTCAGACCGGCATGTTGGATAAAGAACTTATACATTGCCTCTCTCGCATGCTTGTGAAAGCCATGATCCAAATCGCCAACGCTGAATGCAGTCGAATCTGGAGACCCCAAGAGGTGATGGATCTTACTCAGTTCCGCAAAGGCCTGTTGCGCGCCCCGCAGATCAAAGAAGCAATTTTCTTCCGCCAAGATCAATGTGGGACGGGGCCCATAGGCCAACAGCAGATCGACCTCATCCAGCCCATATTCCAACGCCCGGGGTGGATTTTGCTCTGCATCTGTCGGCAATTCGTTTTCGAGGTTGGAAAGCCAGCTGGTGATATAACAATCTGGGGCCATCATTGTAATGCGGGGATCCAAGGCAGCAACATGGAGGGTCTGGGTGCCACCGCCCGAACATCCGGTTACACCCACCCGAGTACTGTCTGTCTCGGGCCGCGCCAAGAGATAGTCCAGACCCCGAATGGCGTCCCAGGCAAACCAGCTGCCGACGAAGTCACCAGTCAGCAACATACGGTTGCCGATCAAGTTATGTGCGGTTGTCGAAGGGGGCTCCCTTTCCGCTGTACCTTCCTCGGCATAGAATTGGCGCCTTTCACCTTGGCAGACCGGATCCAGGATCAATACGACAAAGCCCTTTCTGGCTAATGCCTGAGCAAAGAACTGGTATTGGGGATAGGCCTTGCCATTGTCCGAATGGCCGCAGAGGCCAAGCACACATGGGAGCTCATGTTCGTCTTGCGGCGGTAGGTAGAGATTGGCACTGACCATGTAGCCGGGACGGCTCTCAAAAACTATGTTTTCCACTCTGAAATCTTCGAAATCTAATGCCCCTGTTATCTGAGCCTTGAGGTCAGTTCTGGTGGGCAGGGCAGGAAAGCATCGAGCAACCTTGGCACGAATGGCAAGGACGTACGCTTCTGCGTCTGCGCGTGTTTGGATGGACGCAAGTTCTTCAGACCTGGCCTGCATGATCTGGCGTACCCGGTTGACGGTATGCTCATGGACCATGTGCCCGTAACGGTTTTGGTGCATAGTCAAATCTCCATCTGTAATTGCAAGGACCCTTCCCCCTTTGACCTCGCCCTAAATGCCTGAGCGATTACTGGGAGAAAGACATGGGAATAGGGAACGGCAGGATCACTGTAATGGTCATCAATCAAATGAAATTGAGACTGCCAGATTCAAGATCAACCCCAGATACATTCAGCACCCAAGCTACGGTGATCGGTCCCACTTTACTCTGGAAAAAGCACAGTGTGGAATGACTTTCACAATACCCTAGGCTCCATGGTAGGATACCGAACTCCGACCGGGGCCAACTGTTACTCTAACAGAAGCCAAATTCAGAAAAGCAGTCGGTTATGGCCGCTCTTTTCCGGTGAGTCGGTTGAGCGATAAGAGAAAAAGCACATGTTGCACAGGAAAACTTGGCCGCTAGACAAACGGGGAATATTCAGGGATCAATCGGGCTTTTCGCATCCATCTGGTAGGAGTTTAAGCACTGGGCGGGGACAAGTGTGCAACCGACAAATGCGCGGCTATCGCGGATTTGGCCATTACCCAGCCAGATGTACAGGAGTAACGTGGATGCCCTAGAGGTAGGAAGAAAGCGCGTGTCCTCGGGAATATGCGACTTAGATTTGAGGAGACGAGGATTCCAGACCAGGCGACGAGTGCATTCGGCAATTGCAACGGGGAACTTAAGGGGTCATCACTAACGGGCATGGAAAAAGGCCAGGCAGGAGGGAGCTACCCGACCAAGGATTCACAGGGAATCTGTAATACAGAAGGTTGCTCAGAATGAGGAAACAGGTTAAAGCCGCGGAGAAGATCAGGCGAGCATTGGACGTAACTGGCAAAAGCCAGGACTGGCCAATGTGAAGTGGCGTGACAGCGGAAATCGGCATGTTTCCGCGTTCAAGATCTTCGACCAAGTTATTATGCAGATATCAAACTACTTTTGACAACGTTTGTTTAGGTAACTCAGGGCTAATTCGCAACTATTAGCTGCAGACATTGTTGTTGTTATTCATAGTTGGCGCTGAGGGCCATTAGACTTCCCTTGCTTGGGGGTCCGCCGGTCTTCCCGTGCCATCTCAATGTGTGGCAACGCAGCTGTCTGCATTACCACCCTAATACATCTATATAGGGCCACAGGAGAATCCGAAGATGCCAGCGCACACAGACACACAGAAATTGGCGTTACACGGTGGGCCACAGGCACACCCTCAGGTTGAAGGCAAGTCCCAACCCAAATTAGGGGTTGATGAATTTATGTCTATCGCCGAACGGTTCGGGTTTCCCGGCACAGTGCAGGAAGAAATTAGGGCCGTGATTTCCAATGAAGACCTGGGCCCTGGGCCCAATCTGGCCAAATATGCGACCTCTTACCCAGAACAAACGAAAGGCGAGGCGTTCGAAAGCCTGGCGCGCCAGACGTTTGGCACAGAATATGCTTTGGGCATCAGTTCTGGGACAGCGGCACTGCACAGCGCCTTCGTGGCGGCTGGAGTGGGGCCCGGAACCGAAGTAATCTGTCCAGCGATTGGTTTCTACGCCACGGCCGCGGCCGTGGTGCACTCGAAAGGGATCCCGATTTTCTGTGATGTTGATTCCTCTCTGGGGATTGACCCGGCCAAAATTGAGTCCCTGATTACTGACCGGACAGTCGCCTTAGCTCCCACTCACGTCATGGGGAGCGTCTGCGATATCGCAGCGGTTATGGAAATTGCTGATCGCCACAACCTGAAAGTCGTTGAAGACTGTGCGCAATCGCCTGGTGCCAGATTCAAAGGAAAATATGTAGGGACATTCGGGCACCTGGGCTGCTACAGCATTTCCTGTTACAAGATAATCGGAGGGGGAGAGGGCGGACTGGTAATCACCAACGATGAAAGGCTTTGGGAACGGGCCAACCAGCTTGCGGAATGCGGTGGTCTCTGGCGCAAAGATCGATTCGCCCCGCCCCGATATGAGGGAGAGTTATATTCTGGAACCAACTATCGGATGTCAGAACTGGAAGCAGCAGTTGATGTAGTCCAATTGAGAAAACTGAATGATGTAGTCCGACGATTCCATGATGTCAAGATGAGTATTCTGGCCTCCTTGAGAACCTACAAGGAGATCGAACCACAGAAACTCAACGATCCAGAAGGTGAAATAGGGTATCTGCTGCGGTTCTTCCCTGCCACCATCGAACTTGGGGAGCAGATTGCAGCGGCGCTCAATGCAGAAGGGGTCTCCTGCAGAATGAGAGGGCGCGATGCCGCCCCTGACTGGCACGTGTATTCTGACATGTTCCCGATTACTACCAAGACCGGAACTACCTCCAGCGACCAACCCTTTGACGACCCGAGACATTCAGGACAGGGTGGCAACATCAACTACTCCCGTGGTGCTTGTCCTGTGGCCGATGATCTATTTGACAGGAATATCTCAGTGAGTCTTGACCAATGGTATGCACCCTCGGACTGCAGTCAGGTTGCCGCTGGGATCAACAAGGTCCTCTCGGCATTTTGCACTGAAGACAGGACCGCAACTCCATGGCTTTAGATCAAACCCTTGGAATCCCATGGTAAAGCCTTTTACCTACATTTGATTGAGGCAGACCCATTGTTGTAAGCCAGCAGCTAGCCGCGATTCTCTTATAACTCCCGCGCCTTCCTGAGTGCCCCTCTGCCCTTTTGACAATCGGCTCACTTTGGGTAGCCTTTACATCGGGTTTCTTCGGCAGCACTAGACCCACTCAACCTCTGGACTTGCCTTGCACAAGCTTTGCCACAGGGCCAGATCTAATCCCAGGTTTAGTGGTACAAACACGGCCATTGCCGTGACTTTCATGGAGCTCTTCTTTCCAAGAATTCCACATGACCAGAGTGGCCGTTAATTCGGATGCGGTCTCCAGTCTTGATGAGTTTCGTTGCTTCGATGACACCCACAACGGCGGGAATGCCATATTCGCGTGCGACCACCGAGCCGTGGGTCATCAGACCACCGACTTCGGTCACAAGCGCGCCCGCGTTGACGAACAGCGGCGTCCATCCTGGATCTGTAAAGGGCGTGACCAGAATGCTTCCTGGTTCAAGCGTCTCGGTCGTGGGATCAAGGACAACCCTAGCGGTTCCTTCGAAAATACCGGCTGAAACAGGACTGCCAATCAGGGCTCCATCAGGTGCACCTTCGATGCTGAGTTTCGGGCGGATGATCTCGCCCTGGCTTGTCATTAGACGGGGTGGCTTGCGTTTGGCATCCTGCAGGAATGCTATCCTTCTCAATTCGACCAGGCACTCTAAGTCAGAAGAGCTGGATAGGGCCGTTCGCAATTCGGGAACAGTCAACATCCAAACGTCGTCAGGTGCTGCAATAGTCCCTTGATGAGCAAGCTCGTTGCCAATGTCAATTAGAACCGTTTTTACCTCCGTCAGCAACTGGATCATCAGGAATTTATGATGCTCGCGCAATGGAGCCAGGTTCCGAGCAACACGTGTGAGTCTACGTACCAACGGGCGCTTGAACGCATGAACACGGGCAGGCAAGGAAGCCGCGGCTTTCTCACCCTTGGCGACAAGTTCGTTGAAGTGAAGCCGGTGGGCACCTGGCTGGGTCTGGGCCATCATGCCCATAGTCATCTGCAGCAGCGAAGCCGGGTCTTCGTTCCAACTGGGGCGACTGGCATCAATCTCTGACGGACCACGTGCGCCATAACGGTCGAGGAAAGATCGCCATGCGCCTAAGAACGCAGTGCCGCCTTCGGCCTTGGTGGTGGCTGATAGGCGTTGATTTGGCAACATCGTCTGATCGGACAGAGTTTTTCTTAAAGAAGTAGAAGACCTTCCCAAGTCGGCCAAATCACCGATGGTCAGATTCATTTCGGTTACTGCATTGCCCACCAATCCACGTTCCAAATCAGTCAAATGCCCGACATAATCCTCGCCAACAATTCGTGGCAAAAGCCGTTGTGCGATCGCGCCCGCGGCGTATTGAGGAATCCAATTCTTCGCAATGTGAAAGAAGCCTCTCAGTCGCTCAATCGCTAGATTCAATTTTTCAATCAAGGGCTTCTCCTGTGCGGTCAGCTCGGCCTGCACATCTGCAAGGTAGCTTGCAGAGAGCTGGTTTGCTCGATCGACTGCATTCTCGGTTCCTTTGAAAAAAAGATTCACAGGGACGCGGAAGAGCAAAGGAAACAAGATGGTTAGCATTGCCAGAGGTTTGAAACGCTCTCCTTCCGCACGAAACTCGGGCCACGCCGCGACCTCCATCACGGCTGCATGCATAATCTGGTCTGCCACACCCAAGAAAGTGGTTATGATCTTGCGTCCAATGGGGTGGCGCAGCATTGGGCTTAGGTCGATGTAAAGTCTGCCACCCACACCATAAAGGTAGGGGAAATCCCCATTTTCATCTTTGCTAATGGTTGGTAGTTGCTTCCAAATTGAAATCGACAGCGGCGGCATCGGATCAGTCATCACCTGCAAATGCGAAAGGCTGACATAGACGTGCAGCGCGTCATTGCCGCTTGAGTTTTCGGGCTGAGGGAAGAGCGATGTGATGGGCCTGGACTGAGTTATGAATATTTCACCGTCGTCGATGGCCCATTCAATATCTTGCGGTGCGCCATAGTGGGCCTCGATCCGCTTCCCAATCTGAGCCAGCGCTCTGATTTGTGTGTGGGAAAGCGCGGGCTGTTTGCGCTGCGCGTCGGGTAACTCTATGGTTTTCGTACCACCCTCTTTGAGCGGAAGGATGGCAAACCTCTTATCAGCGATCTCCTTACTCAGGATCTTGCCGTTCTCTTTATCAATCTTGTACAGATCGGCGCTCACCCCGCCGGATACAAGCGCTTCGCCTAAGCCGAAACTGGCATCCACCGAACAGATACCACGATGTTCAGTAATTGGGTCCGCCGTGAAAAGGATGCCGGACACTTCAGGCATCACCATGCGTTGAACCACAACCGACAGGGCGGCCTTGTGGTGTGGAAAATCGTTCTGCAAGCGATAAAGAATGGCCCGGTCCGTGTAAAGCGATACGAAACATTGCCTGATACTGTCCAGCAATGCCTCTGCACCGATGACGTTCAGATAGGTATCTTGCTGACCTGCGAATGATGCCGTGGGCAGGTCTTCTGCTGTGGCCGATGAACGAACGGCATAGGCGATGTCCGGTCCTGTGGCCCGAAGCTCTGCAAGAATGGCGTGAGCGACGTCGTCAGGCAAGGGACGTTGGTTCAGCAGGGCGCGTACAGATTTTCCCGCAATGCGTAATCCCTCTAGATCAGTCGGATTCAGACCATCCAGCAGAGCACGAATCGAGTCTCTAGAATTCCGGGTAAATGCATGATAGGCCGTTGTAGTTACGCAAAACCCATCGGGCACAGGAAAACCTGCCTTGGTCATCTCCCCCAGATTTGCGCCTTTGCCGCCAACCAAAGGCAACGAACTACTATCGATATCTCTGAATGACAAAATGTAGGCAGTCATGTCGCAACTAGCTAGAACTTAGCTGATAAGAGATCCGCAGTCTCTCCAGCGATTCGACATATGTCCAGAGGATGGCCGGCGGGAACCCGATTCGCGTAGGTATGAATTTTCCAAGAACATTGAACGCAAGGTCTATGGCTGCCATCATGGCAATGATATGTGTGTTTTTCTTGAAGGAACTGAGAGCATTGGACCAACCGCGATGTGGTGGAGCGAGACCGCAGCGGGAGCCGCGCAGATATGCCTGAACCTGCTCGTGACTGGCAAAAGACAGCCGGAGAAGAGCCTTGTCTTCCGACATGATACTCAAAGGCTTTACCGTAAGATCTTGCAGTCTGTCGTCCGAGGCTAATGATCCGCCCATCACGTCATTCCGGAAATCGAAAGCAAGTTCCTATATGATGGAAATCGTGGGGAACAAACGAACTTAGAACCTTCCGCGCAAAGGCGAAAGGGAATGTTTCATTTGTGACTTCCTCCATTTAAATAGGAATTGAAATTCTCTTCCGGTTTCCAGCCCGGCTTTGACTATGGCTTCGCCTCGTAGGGATTGAGCGATTGGGCAGCAGGGCTTAACGTTCGTAGCTACAGCTGAGGCCCTTCATATTCTTGACAACCCCCTGCAATCGTATAGCTCCATGTTGCCCGCAGGTAGAGGATGTTTGTAGAGAAGGAAAGCCCCATTTGAAAAGAGATGGTTGATTGACCGCCTAGCACTTTGCTGACGAAATGACTTTAACTGGAATCTATCAACAGCGATAGGAGTAAAGGAGCATGTCACTTTCCCCGAAGGAAGTAAATTCGTTCCAGGACAACGGATTTCTCTACAAGAAAGCGTTGGCCCGTCCTGCTGAAATCCAGGCCATCAAGCATGAGTGTCGGGATGTGCACCAAAGCATGCGAGATGACCCTCCTGAAGGAGTGCACATCTCCTGGGAGAATGAGGACCAACGGGATCTGGTGCGCCAATTAATGAACAGTGAATTGGTCAGTCCCACCCTGAATGCTCTCCTGCGTAGCCAGAAAACGTTGGACATAATTCAAGATCTGATCGGCCCGGATATCTCCCTTTTTCATTGCAAACTCCTACCGAAGTCGAAGGGTTCAGGTGCAGAAGTGCCCTGGCATCAGGATTATGCTTACTGGCGGCGGGATACCAATCAACCTCTGATGGTCAATTGCATGCTGGCAATTGATCCTGCGGATCAAGAAAATGGTTGCATCGAGTTTATCCCGGGCAGCCATAAGTGGGGATTGCAGGAGCACGAACGCCACCAAGAGGCATTTGGCCTGTTTCTGCCTGGACGCTACTACCCACGAGCGGAGGCTGAACCTGTAGCCATGGCACCTGGAGACGCTCTCTTCTTTACCTCTCTGGTCATTCACGGTTCGGCCCCCAATCAGTCTCAGAGAGAGCGCTGGGCAAACACTTTCGCCTACAACGTGACCGGCAATGGGGAAGGCCAGGACTGGGAGATTCTGAGAGGGCAAGGCCGATGCTAGATTCGCATCTATTCCATCTGTCAAAGAGCCAGAAAGGGACCGCCAGCATCTGCAAAGCGGTCCTGTTTCGTTGCGAAAGCTGAAGCAACTAGGCTAGGACCGAGCATTTGTGATTAGGATCTCAATCTCACCTAGCCGAGTGAGGGAGGTTCTGACCGTTCATGAGTGCCGAAACGCGCAGAAAAGGCTCCGGCCCGGGGACAAGGTTGTAACCACGCGCCAGGATTAGGCAGACGTTATTTTGGTGGTATGGGGGTGGAAAAGCTTTCAGCAATGCAGAATTTATCGCCGCGGTTCCGGGCGAAACCGGCTGCCTAGGGAATTCTTGTGTTCCTGCACCCACTGTGAGAGCAAGGTAGTGCCCAGGGGGGGTTCGTCAGAACCCAGCAGATCAGAGGCCAGTCCGTCCAACTCATCACGGGACAGAATGGTGTCCCGCATCACCTGCCCTGCCGCCTGATATAGGCCTTGGCACAGAGAAATGGGCACATGCACAACCCGGGGCCCTTGGCCGGTCAGCCATATGCCCATGTGCTGTACTAGCTTGGCAAACGGAAATTGTTCTGGCCCGCAAGCATCCCGTACCACCGAGTCAACACCTGCCCCGAAGTTGCACATGGAAGTAGCCATATCTTCCACGTGCATAGGTCGGATCCGATAGCCGGCTGGACTAGGCAGAAAGAAGACGGGGAAACGCCGCACGGCATATGCAATGTTATTGATGAGTATGTCATTGGCGCCGAAGAAGCAAGAAGGTCGCAGAATGGCGTAGGACAGTCCGCTGCGCCTGATGTAGGTTTCTACCTCCGCTTTGCCCTGAAAATAGGGCAGGTGACTGTCTGCTCGTGGGTTGGTAATACTGATATGAACTACCCGCTGCACACCGGCGGCGCGGGCCGCATCGATCAAGATGTGGGATTTGGCTACAGCCTCTGCATGTGAGGTCCACTGCCCGCGATGTCCAATGGGCGGCCGCGTATGTCTCACCCAGAATGTGTTGTACAAGGTATCAACTCCTTGCAGAGCTTGGGTCATGGCCGGCAGTTTCCATGTCAAAGTATGGGCGGCTACCGCTCCTTTGAAAGGATCGTCTGTAGGCACGGCACGGGACGTCAGGGACCGCACTGTTTGGCCCCGTGCCAACAAGACTCGCGTAACGTGGCGGCCCAGATAAGACCAGGCACCTGTGACTGCTGCATCCCGCATGAACTCCTCCCGAATACCCTTGTCTGACCTGTAGAGCGGCTGCCCCCACTATATACATTCAGAAGAGGAATTTCTGTTCATAATTAGTGCTTAAGGGGACGGATTTCCCGAATCCCCTGTAGCTGCAGCAACCTGTGCAGGAGATGACATCTGATAGCCCGATATGTAGGTTTGGTTTCTGTCCTAATCCTGCTGACAAGCTGTACGGCCAGCGGGACAGTGCCCGGCGTAACTGGCCCCTTACCCGAGCTGGAGGAGGCTTATCCTTCTTTACCTGGCACGCCGCGAATGGTGACTCACAACAGCTAGACGCTTTACTTGCAACCCGCGCCGCGCTTCGGCGTGCCTTTGATGCGCACTTCAGGGGGGAGACATGGGAAGTGACCGGCCGCTGGCAACCAGAGCCAGAACCGGCGGGTTATCAGTGGTGGGTAATCGCTCCCTATAACACCTGGTATCGTTTGCGGGCCCACATCCAGCCTTGGGGCCTGGTTACTGTGTGGTCTCTCCTGCCGGACCGATGGATGACTGGAGCTGATTTGGACGACATTCCCTGGGTGGATGCACCTTGGGGCCAAGTCTGGGATGTGGTGCCCTACAGCGTAGGACATTACCTAGTAGCGAAGGAGGACCTGCCTCTGGCACTTCATACCTGCCCCCAGGTTGAGTGTCCTGTGTTCTACCAGGCCACCACCAATGTGCCGGTTACGGGTGTGTTCGGGCAGGAGACCGAAACCTGGTATAGGGTGGATTACAAAGAGACTGTGGGTACAAGGCACGGAGCCTCAAGGCCTCAGCATGTCCCCGCAGGGCAGGTTGCGAACCCTGAGCACCCCGGCCGCTCTATCCCCGCCGGGGTGGCGCAGCTGTAAACCCATTGTGCTCTTTCCGCCGCCTGTCGCGCTCTGTCCAGTTGATGCTCAGGGGCGGTTCACTGACGAATTTGAGCGCCAATACGACAAGCTGGACCCGGTACTTGGGAGGGAAGATTCCAGGTCCGGGGAATAATACAGGATGATTGCCCGAGGTGGGTTGAGGCTGTGGGAAGCTGAAACTAAGGCGTAACGTGTCCAGGTTCGACGGAGACCTCAAATTGCGGCTGCTACGCCTGACAGTGAATCATAGTGGCTTCTGTGTGGTGGGGCTGAAAGCACGTCGGGGGTCTTTCCTGAGCAAAGACTGTTGTACCGAGATCCCTGCTGGAAGGGGCTCAGGACTTACCACATGGTTTGCAGCAACTTTGGTTCAAGGGTCGCGAATAGAGTCTGGGCTGGAACCGTCCACATCTCCGGCAAAGGTATTGTCTTGAAGGAGTCTCTAAAGAAGAGACCTTACCAAACACGCCTGGACCCATGGAAGATCAGAAATCCATTTCTACCGATTCCCATTGCCCAGAGGCAGCCGAGCGATAACAGGCATCAAGGGTTGCTTGGACCCGGAAGGCATGGCTCAGATCTGTGGCCGGCCGAGAGCCCGTTCTGATGGCACGACAGAAATCTGCCACAACTCCAGAATGCAAATCAACCGGATGGTCTGGGTGGTCCTGTACCGGAATTGGCACTTGACCCTTTTCCGGATCCGTACGCCAAAGGACATCTGCGGCGCCGCGGGTAGGAACCATGGTTAGTTCCAGACTCCCCTTGTCACCGGTGATTCGGAAAGCAGAACTGCCGAGCCCAGGCATGTATTCGCCACGCTCGTAGGCAATGTGCACCCCGTTTGTACACTCGATCCAGGCACATACATGGGTCTCCCCATCCGAATCTGGCACAATAAAGTCCTCAAGATCCGGGCCCAGGGACCACATCTTGGCCTTGACGGCATGGGGCTCTAGCAGACCTGACCAAAGGCCCCAAATGTAATCGAAATCATAGCTGCCCCAATTCATCAAAACACCCCCTCCATTCAGTCGGCTCTGTAGCCTCCAGGCCGGCGGCAGTGAAACGGGACGGGACGGGGTCTGGACAAGGGACCTGAACCTGATGCTGCGCAGTTCTCCCAACACATTGTCAGCCAGAATCCGCTGAATAGCTACGTACGTTTCCACGCAGCGGAATCGAGCTGAGCAAGCCCCCACGACGGTCTCCGGTCTTCTCCAAGCGTCTATATGCCGCAACTGGTCTGCATGCATGGCCACTGGTTTTTCCAGGAGGAGATGTCGGCCAGCCTTCAAGGTCGCTTCGCTCAATGGCAGACGATGCACAGGTGGAATGGCCAGAATTACTGCCTCTACTTCTGCAAGGGACAGCATTTCTTCAATGTCCCCGCAGACACGCGGCACATCCCATGCCGCTGCCAGTTGTTGGGCCCGCTGCGGTTCCAGGTCCAGCACAGCCTTAATTTGGGCGCAATCCAATCCGGATGCTGACCGCACGTGGGTTTTTCCGATGAAGCCACATCCCACTACTCCAATACCGACTGGACGAGTCATCAACGACCATGGCCCAAGGGCAGGTAGAGTTCCGTTCTCATCTCATCTCTCCACTGTTACTTGGGAAAATGAAGTGATAGGCCCCTCTGGTTCTCCTTCTGTTTCAGACTGAGAAGAGCCAAAGGCGACTCTATCCGCTGACTTGGTTTTCGGCTAGTTACATGCTAATCAAGCAAAGGGAAGTAGGAGAAAGCGCACAACGGTCCCGTGTGAAATAGAATTTTTTCAATCCTGGTCCCAATCTTCAAATCCAACCAAGCGTCGGCCCAGTGACGTCAGATGGGCAGGCTCCGGCTGCCCTACATCGAGTCGTCTGGGATCCGCCGGAAACTGAGCACCCCCTCGAGCTGTCATGGGCATTCGCTCTTGCCAAGTGCGGACCAGTTCCGCGCGATGTTCGTCGTCCTTTGGATCTGCCCTACGCATCGCGACGTATTGTGCCAGTCGGGGTCTATCCGTCAGATTGGGTCCGTTTCCATGGAGGAGCGCCGTGTGCCAAATCACCAGATCGCCTGTCTCTCCCGGTATGGGCAGCACTTCCAGACCATCCATTTCAGGGCTTCTGGGATTGGTTCCTTCCGGCTGCTTGTCCAGAATTTCCTTCACTCTTAAGTGAGAGCCCGGCACACATTGAAACCCTCCCTGCTCCGCCGTGGTCTGTGAGAGACAGATTACCCCCTGCACCATCAAGGGGATAGGCCAAGTGTGGGGATCGAAATCCCAATGGATGAATCCTTCATAGGCGTGTTTCTCTTGCACGGGCGGATTCATATTGACCCGGTCCACAACTCTGAACCAAAGTTGGGGTGTCCCGAACAGCTCACTGTAGGCCTCATATATACGTGGATATTGTCGAACGTCCCAAAGCGCCTGGTGGTGGTACAACTCGACCATGCCGGCTTTGGAATGCCAAGGGGGAAGGTCATACCATCCTGCTGGGTCGTTTGGGTCCATACGGAGGAAATCCCACAGGGCGTCCACCACTGCTTCGCAATAGAATGGGGGAACAGCCTCGCGTAGCATTATGTAACCGTTTTCTTCCCAACCTTCCAGCTCGGCCTGCGTAAAAACACTCATTTTTGCTATCTGTTCCTTTCTGTCTGGCGGGAAAGTTCGTTCTTCAACCGCGGGCCCTCAAATGACGGTCTGTTGATTTGATTGGTTTTGCATCTGAATCTTACGGCAATGCTTGAATGTATCTGAACTGGTTTATAAAAACAACCCCAGGTTTCGATGCGAATTCCGAAGGGCAGGGCGCACAGAGTAGCTTCAGGCGCCAACAGTAAGATGGATAATCTGGAATCTTCACATCATGCTGGCAGAACAAGCTCTTGCAGGTTGCAAAGGGAATTGAAAGTTAACATCGATGAGTTGATCAAAGGGTTGTTCTTGTACCGATTCTGATCTGACGGCCGTAACGAAGCGACGTACAAGACACTCTGACATTATTCAGGTAAGAGCCTGAATTGCGGAGCTCCGAGGTCGTTCCGTGGCGAGATCAGCAAGTAAATTGCTTTATTTCTTCAGAGACATAAGGGATCGAGGTTCGCTTCGGGCGTTTTCTTTGGCGGGGAGTACCAAGTTCCGAACCAAGGGATTCCCTATTCCAACAGCCGTCCCCTTCAGAGCACCGACGCCCGGACTGCTATTCCAAAGCTACTTTGCTGCAAAAACTGAGAGCTCGTTGGAGTAAGGCCTGAATCCGCCCAACGACTTTCGGGGAGAAAGCCTTTCGTTACTGCCGTGCGATTGTCTTGGACCGGTTCCGGGATTTCCCAGATTGAAATTCTCGATGCCTTTGTTGGGTGTCGGCTGGTGCGCTTAGTTACGGGGTAAAACCAGCATCTCGGCATACTTCTTGCGTCCTTCAACTTAGCTAACACGTGCTTAACGCAGTTTCAGACTGCTGGCATCCAAATCTGCGTGTTTTGGAGGACGAAGTTGCCCCGAGATTTAGTTTATTGCACAAACAGAAAGATTCTCGGCATAACACTGGATCATTGGCGAGTTCCCCACAGTTACCTACTGATGACAGATATCGTCAATCCTTGTTCGTAAGAAGCTAGGCTTGTTCCAATTTGAACTCATAAAGTTCGTTCAGTCCTTTCTCCCGCCATTGTCTTGGTTTCAAAGAGGGTGTTTGATAAATGCAATTAGCTTATGTGTCATGTCTAACAGCGGGTTCAAAGTACTAGGGTCTGTAGCTGGAAACACCACTACGCCTCCAGAATCATGCAAAGGGAGCGAATCTGTTTAAACCAGATAATGCACAAAGTCAGTTGTTAAAAACCTCTATGGGTGCACGCAAGTCTTCATACATTCCGAAGAGGCATTCCACCCGCTCGAGCTCGGAAGCGAATCCATTCGCCCGATAAAGACGGTCCACAGCCTTGTCAAGAGCCTGATGAGCTCGCCGCAGACTGACAGGCATCAAGTTAGGCTCGTAGAGAACGGTTAAGGCCGCAGAAGGATGTTCTGCTCGGGCATCCAATACATCCTGGGCGAGTGATTCCAACTTAGTCGAATTCGGGCCACCAATTGGCAAGGGGAATGTGTTGTAAACGCTGCCGATCCCGTATCGGAAATCGCTTTTCATACGTCCCCCTATGTACCGAACCCAAGCCATATGCATAGCAGAAGTCAGGATCGCGAAATGCCATAGGGTTGCGTTTGGCAGTAATCGTATGAGGTTGCTGGGAATAGTGGGGGGCTTCAACCATCCAATAGGTATGTACTCCCTTCGTTCAGAACTAACTTCCGGAATGGCCAGGAAAGGCTGCGTGGGAATAACGTTGACATGGTAGAGAGTTGGCGTAGCCGCCAACTCTCGCGTCTGTTTGCTTGCGCTCCTCATTCGAAAATCGCGTACAGAGGCGATCCTTTTAACTACCTCCGACAATGATTCCAAGTCTTCAGGAGAAATATTCTGTAGGGCTAGAATCCAACGTTGTCCCCCCTGCAAGAATTCACGAGCACCTATGTAAGGGTGGAGGAGCTGTTCAGCCTCAGGCTCTATAGCCAAGAATCTGGCCCGTTCTTCAGCATTGAAAATGTAATGGCCGCCATCAATGGGTTTAGAGCCGATAGTCAGTTTGGGAAGACCGTTTATAGATTTACTCTCCTCTCTTACGGTCAGGTGTGGCGTTCCCAAACCACCGGCATCAAAAAGATATGGTGATATCGCCTTGTTAAGTGATTCTTTGGGATCACTGTGCGGGTCGGGGTAAGAAAAAAGTCGCTTGTAATTACGAGCATGCTCCTTTCGTTCCAGACCAAGAATGACTACGTGAACATGGGCTTTGCCGCGCGCGTCAGATCCCCACGCGAAAGTTCGATGTGCAAAAGAGAGTTCAAGTCCCAAGCGTTCAAGCAGGATTGGCCAAAGCTGCGCTACTTGCTCCCCCTGTGTCGTTGAGTTGGTAGAAACGAATCCGATCCGAGCTGAACCGGTGATATATGAACCAGCCTTGATAAACCATGCCGCAATGTAGTCCAGCGTCCCCCCACTGCGATCCAGGCCTGCGATAGCCCTTACCTGCCCCCGCTGTGCAGGCGTCTGGAACTTTGCACCGATGAAAGGGGGATTGCCGAAGACATAGGAACAGTGAGTTGAAAGTAGCAATTCATTCCAGTTCATGTCCAAAGCGTCGCCCTGCCGGATATTAGGGGATGTTCGCAGCGGAATACGGGCATAGGTCTGTCCAAACTCCAAACTGAGCAAATTGTTCAAGATGTGGTCCATCATCCAGAGGGCAGTTTCGGCAATCCGGACAGGAAATTCGCTGATTTCGATTCCAAAGAATTGATCAACATTGATGACCGACAGGTCTGCTACATCCAACACTCTTTGGCTTTCGCCTCCTTCGGCAACTTGAAGTTCGCGGATGACCTTGATCTCTAACAGTCGGAGTTCCCGGTAGGCGACAATCAAGAAATTGCCGCAACCACATGCTGGGTCAAAAAAGGTCAGCTCCCCAAGTCGCTTCTGAAAGGTTCGCAAGGCAGACCGACGTCGGCTGTCTTTGCGCGACTGAAGGCGCAGAAATTCTGAATTCAAGTCGTCTAGAAAGAGTGGTTCTATTACTTTGAGAATGTTCTTCTCCGTGGTGTAATGTGCCCCTTGAGCCCGACGCTCTTCTGGATCCATCACAGATTGAAACAGAGCACCAAATATGGCAGGTGAGATGTTCGACCAGTCGAAGTTACATGCATCCAGCAACCGAGAACGCATTTCCGCAGAAAACGATGGGATGCGGAGAGAATCGCGGAAAAGAACACCATTGACATAGGGGAAACGGGCCAAATCCTCGTCCAACAACCTGCTTCTCAATTCATCAGGCGTGTCCAGCACCTGAAACATCTGCGACAGCCACGGCCCGAGATCCGAACCATCTTCACGGGTTCGCGTTTCAATGAATTCCAGAAAAAAGTCGCGCGGTTCAAAAATACCTGTGTCATCTGCAAAGAGACAAAAGACAATCCGTACCAGAAACCGTTCCAAGTCATGGCGTTGGTAACCGGCATCAGCCAATGCATCATGCAACCTTCCAACGAGCTCTGCGGCCTTGATGTTGGCTGGATCCTGATCCCTAAACTTCCTGGGCTGCATGCCCAAAATAAAACTGAATGCCTCTACTTGAGAGGGAAATTCCGAGAGCTGGAAGCTAGTACATTTCCGCTCGTCAAGATCATGCAGATCGAAGTTCTGAAAGTCGCATATCAAGATGTACCTAGGTCGCTGAGTTTCCGGCAGGGCATCAAAATATTCCCCTGCCTGTCCGTAAGCTTTGGCCAGATCTCTTCCAGCACTTTTTTGTTCAACTATCAGCACGCCTGGCCAAAAGAGATCTATAAATCCCACACGCTTATCCAGTTTTCTGACGTGCTCCTCATAGCGCGCTAAGGAGCGACGTTTTACACCGAAGACTTGAAAGAAGTCGTTGTAGAAGCTCTGGGTCTCACCCTTTTCATAGCGGGAATCTGCCCATTCACGGGCAAAGATTCCTGCACGGGCACGGACCTCATTCCAAGACAGTCGCATTAGAAGACCCTTAAGGACTGATTGGCAGAATTACCCATGGAAGTTTCCCATCAGCCCCATTGTTCTTAGCAGAAACACTAAAAGATAGCGAATGGTGAGGTCCTCATGGCCAAGATTCTGTATTCCCCGTTTCCGTGACCGATCCGTAAGAAGCTGGAAAGTCTCGCATCACGTTAGTCGACTCATGGTCATGTTGAAATGTCTCAGGCTCCAAACTTAAACGCTGGTAGGCGAATAGAGCCGAATCTATTACCATTATTCTTAGTGATCACTCCAAGCTTGAACGAGTTTCTTGGACATTGAGAATCTCCAAGAGAGAAGACGACATGTAAGTCTGGGATGAGCAGTTGGGGAATCCTGAAAGACCCCGGATGTTTTAACGACCATTTTTCAAACGCACTAAGTCTTAACCATGAATTGGAGGTCGTTGGCTGCCTGGCCTTTTGCGTGAGCTCTCTCAAGACTCTAAATTGAATTGAATCATCCACTGGACTAATGGTTAGAATAGCAAGCTGCCGGGTGATTCTTGACTTCGCCCTCGGAGCAATCTGGTAGGGGCAGGGAAAGGACCTGCAGACTCGGTTTGGCCCACAGATATACCCAAAGGTGTCCTGGGCGGCCTTTATCTCAAGTAGTGCCGTTCCTGCACTGCGCTGTAATTAGGTACACGTCCCTTGCACTGATATGGCTTGGACACTGTCCATTCAGCGCTCATAGGCCACTTAATGACTCGGTTGCAGCACATTGAAAACGGCGCCTTGAGGGTCCTTCATGACAGCAAAGATTCCCTGCGCGATCTCCATAGGACCTGCCAGCTGCGAACCACCAAGTTCGATGCAACGCCGCAGCGCTTCCTCTGTGTTTTCAACGCACAGATACACGCCCCAATTGGTGGGCACGCTTTTATCGAAGTTCTCATTCATGGTTAATTGACCGGCCAAGTACACATTGCGTGAGTTATCACCACCTGGTACATACAAGGTGTAATCGGGATTGCTGTGATCCGACACCGTTTCCCAACCGAAGAGCTGCTGGTAGAAGGCGGTTGAGCCTTCAGAATTCCATGTCATCAACTCCGCCCACATGAATGTGCCAGGTTCCATCATCAATTGGACTCCCCTGTGAAGGCGGGGTTGCCACAGGCCCAGCATGGCACCCTGGGGATCTGCGACAAAGGACATGCGTCCAGATTCGAACACATCCATCGGACCTGCCAGTATCTGTCCCCCCAAAGCAGAAACCTTCGCAGACATGGCATCTACGTCTTCAACACAGGTGTATACGTTCCAACAGGCAGGCTGTCCTTCAGCCATGGTCCCGCCCAAGCCGCATACATTGAGCCCGTTTAATTTGCACATGGTGTATACAAGTTCGCCGTTGAAAACTTGAGGATCGAATTCCCATCCCATAAGGGCCCCGTAAAAGGCCTTCGCCCCTTCGATGTCGGTAGTGGCAATGTCAGCCCAGCTAAAGGTTCCATAATCGTGATCTTGCATTTCGGGCATATGTCTTCTCCTTAATCGATTTCGCTCATTCAGCCCGCCAACTCTCTGACCCGAGAGAAACTGGCTTCCCAGGAAGTCGGATGCGGTCTTCTTGCAGATTGAGCGCCTTTCAAGTGTCAGCCATGACTGGTTCAGACCGGGAATAGAGCCAAGCAGCTTCCTGATTCAAGTCTCAATTTGGCTACATGGTGGCGCGTTACAGTTCGTTTTCCCCACTTGCTTAGGGGCAGTGATGTTGGAATGCCTCTAACCCAACAAGCCTCTTAAAACTATAGAGCTTATGCGAGGTTGGTGAAAGCCAGTTCCGTCCTGTTGATACAGCCAGATATCTGGCTGGACTCCGATGTCACCTGATGTAGGCCCCGAACCCGAACAAGCAAAATACCAAATTGATGCCCCCTCACGTTTCGAAGGGCCGGCTTTGAGATAAGAGGCAATCCGCACTGTTTTATTGTGGAGAATCGCTACCACTTCGGTCAGTCTTTCCGTTGTGGTTTCGAAGTTGGAAGTGGGGACCCCCAGGCGGAAGGCCAGAACTTCATCGAGTGAATTAGATGTGGAAACATTCAGTCTTTGAATAGTGCAGATGTTTTCAGGGACCAAGCTGCGAATACGCCTTTGGGAAACGCATGACATTGCTCCCACGGGGTTGTCGCTTCTTGTTCGGTCTTTCAGTTCCCAACTGGCACGCAACTACCTTGCCGAACACTTCGGACTCACTATCTGGCTTATGTTCCCTCTGAGCTAGTCCGGTTTGACAGGCTCAGGAAGCCGAATTTACAGATGATTTCAGGAATGAGGTGGGCTTATATGCTTTGTTGCTTGTATCTAAGCCCCCTCGAAATGCTCTTCCAGTCCATCAACCAAGATCCAGCATGGCTTCTACTATTCGCCTCCTGCCCTTCAAATAGTCCTCAAGAAATGGGTTCAACAGGTTGTCTCGCAACAGAGATATCATCTTGTGGGGCAGCACGGACTGGAGAGAATCCCCACTACAGGAAGTTATGATCAATCTAGGAGGGTCGACCGTGCTTGTTGGCAGAATCGGAACCAAGGGCCGGATTGGGTCCAAACCTCTGGGGGAGCTCGGAAAGTCACAGAACACATGCATGGTGATGACTGCAGATTGGATAAGTTGTACCTGATACTCGTTGGCTAGAGGCCGGAATGGGCGCGCGCACTTCCCAGCGGTCAACGTCCTTACGAACTTGCGTGAGAGGTAGTAGGCTATTGAAGGATGGCGTGTCCTCCAAGAATGCTGGAACTGACTTGAATGCTGGGTTCAGGGCCAAGAAATGTAGCAGTTATCAGAGAAGTTTTCTGGCCTAGGTGACAGTTGTAAGTGGCTGCCATTTGTTTGTACCGAACTTACGCAGTCATGTTTCGGCTTGTTGTAAAGGAACGGCATTGGAACCTGGCGACAATGCGAACTGTTACTCAAGCACCGGTTGGTACTCTACGGGGACAGCGATGGCTTCGTAGTTGTACAGCTGGATCGGCTTAGCGTTTACATAAAGAATTCACCGTCGCTTGTTCAACCCCCACGAGATGGCCATGAATCACACTTCCAAACGCAACAGGACTATCGAGCAATTCAGGCAGGATTTGGCTGAAGGAACAGAAACTGTCCTCGATCTGTGCAGTTATTATTCTGACCGTATTTCTGCAGAGGAAATAGATGGCGCCGCACTGAAAGCGGTGCTGGCTTTGAATCCGATGCTGCGCAAAGAGGCCGAGGAGGTCGATGCTGATGGCATAGATTCCGGGTTGCCTTTGGCAGGCGTTCCTATTCTCATCAAAGACAACATCCTTACGGACGGAGAAGTTCCGACCACCTGCGGGTCCCTGGCTCTAGAGAATTGGGTGCCTGGCGCGGATGCGCCAGTGGTCAAAGGCCTACGGGAGGCCGGTGCCCTGATTCTGGGCAAGGCTAACCTTTCGGAGTGGGCCAATTTTCGGTCCACCCATTCCGCCAGCGGATGGAGTAGTGTTGGAGGGCAGACTCGCAATCCCCATGTCCTGAATCGGGACCCTAGCGGCTCCAGCAGCGGCTCTGCCGTAGCGGTCAGCGCTGGTCTGTGCATTGCGGCCGTGGGAACCGAGACTGACGGATCCATCAGTATTCCTGCGTCTCGCAACGGCGTCGTTGGAGTCAAGCCCACAGTCGGACTCGTAAGCCGGACCGGCATCATTCCTATTTCCCACCGCCAGGACACGGCCGGCCCTTTGGCGCGGACAGTGAGAGACGCAGCCCTCCTACTGGCCGCTATGGCAGGTCCGGATCCTAACGATCCAGCCACTCAAGCCATTCCAGAAAATTTCAACTTCAACTTGGTTGAAAATCTAGGTGCTTCCAATTTGGAAGGATTACGAATCGGCCTTCTGGAATTCCCCGATTGGATGTTTGCGGAGGTCGAGCCATTGTATAAGGTTGCCCAGGACCTCATTCGAGACCTGCGGGCGACTCTGAGTTCAGGGCTGAAAATGACGGGTCAAGGATGGGGACAGCAGGAGCAATTGGCATTGCAAACCGAATTCAAAGAGGGTCTCAACGAATTCTTCCGCATTCAGACTTCCACGCCGCCTGTGCAAACACTGGCAGACCTAATTGAATTTAATCGCTCACATGCTGACACGGTGATGCCGATATTCAGGCAGGAGATCTTCCTGCAGTCACAAGAAAAAGATCCGCTGGATCCCAAGTACGAGGAGGCTGTAGTGGACTTGGCGCGTCTGACTCAGGACGAAGGGCTACTCCAACTCTTGGATGGGCATGATCTGGACATGATTGTGGCCCCTACAACCAGTCCTGCTGCCGTGGTGGATCACCTTTGGGGTTCAAGGCTTAGTGGCAGTTTCTCTTCGGCTGCCGCTGTCGCTGGATATCCACACATCATTGTACCCATGGGTACGGTTAGGCATTTGCCGGTTGGACTGTCCTTCGTCGGCCGGCCGTTCAGCGAACCTATCCTGCTGCAGGCTGCGGATTGCTTCGAAAGGACTTTGGGATTGTCGCTGGAACCCCAATTCATACCCTCCCTTGAGTCATAAGGGAAGTTGGGGTCCAACTCGACGAGCAAGGGGTTCTCCAGTGGCTTTGAGCCGCAGTCTGCTCCCGTGGTCCGGCCATTAAGACCTAAGACCTTGGACTTGGTCTGTGGATTCTCACTGTGGTGAAACCGCAAATGGGTCAGGCAGCGTTGACTTTTCCTGCAGCCCTTTCAAAATGTGGGCAGGGAAAGGTTAAGATCAATCTCGGCACGGACGTTACCCGTAGACGCTTTTCCATAGCAATTCGATTCTCTTACCTTTCTGTTTTCAGGAGTCTTTTACATGGGCGCATCCGGTCGACCTGACCATACTTCCAAAGTACCTTTTTTCTCTTTTCCAAACACCTTGGACGCGCAGGAAGAGGCTCTCAGCTCTAACCCGTTGATGCAGCGGTTTGATGCATCGCGCCAGACCATGGCCTCGGACCCCCATCGACCTCTCTACCACTTTGTCAGCCCAGAACATCTACTCAATGACCCCAATGGTCTTTGTTTCTGGCAAGGAAACTGGCACCTCTTCTACCAAGGGTATCCGCCGGAAGATCCACGGCAGCACTGGGGTCATGCGGTCAGCCGGGACCTGATTCATTGGCGGGATCTGCCCTATGCAATTTATCCCCATCCTGAACATGCCGTCTTTTCTGGATCCGCGTTGGTTGAGACTGATCGTGTAATTGCCATCTATCACGGCACTAAGGTCGGCAATATGGTGGCCACTTCCCATGATCCTTTGCTTCTCAACTGGGAAAAGCTCACAGGAGCAGCCGTCATTCCGATTTCTGGCCCCAACGGGGAAGAGCTGCCGTATAGGGTCTTTGACCCCTGCATCTGGAAGAAAGGAAATCATTATTACTCGCTTTCCGGTGGAACTCTGCCCCACCCTACCAACGGACGGCGCACCCGGGCTGACTTCCTGCTTAAGTCCAAGGATCTGGCGAACTGGGAATATCTACATCCCTTTGTAGAGGGAGACACTTTCACTCTGGTTGGGGATGATGGGGCTTGCCCCTACTTCTGGCCCATCGGCGACCGGCATATGCTGCTTTTCTTCAGCCATATGAGCGGCGGCCAGGCGCTGCTGGGAGACTACGATGAGGAGCGAGACAAGTTCGTAGCCACATCCCATCATGAATTCAACTTCGGGCCATACGGGCCCGGGGGCGTCCACGCCCCCTCCGCAGTGCCGGACGGCAAAGGCGGACTGATCGTGATCTTCAATATGAACCCGGCCAAGCCCACCTCGGGATGGAATCAGATCATGACTTTGCCGCGGCGGATTACCTTGCAAGGCACAGAGGGTCTGGACAAGGATTCCATCTTCGTGGAACCAGCGGGCGATATTTCTACCTTGAGGGGTGCACATGTGCAAGTAAGCGACATGGCCCTACCTCCCAATGAGGAACTTGTGTTGGAGGGTATTTCCGGCAATTCCATGGAAATCGAAGCCGAGATTGAGACTGGTGATTCTCCTTTGGTGGAACTGAATGTGTTGCGCTCACCAGGCAAGGAGGAATTCACCCGGATCGCATTCTACAGGGAACGGGGATTCCGCAATTGGGAACGGTATCAAGGCTGGGAAGCCGAGCGACTGCGGGCCGCCAAAGACAGCCTCATTACAATCGACAACTCCTATTCTTCGCAGGCGGCCGACGTGCAGTCCCGCGCCCCCGAAACTGCTCCTGTTTTCGTACCAATAGAAGAAAACCTGAAACTACGAATCTTTATTGATCGCAGCGTGGTAGAGGTTTTTGTCAATGGCAAACAGTGCGTAGCCGTGCGAGTCTATCCTGACCGATTGGACAGTTTGGGAGTTTCCCTGCGGGCACAGGGAAGTGCGGCCAACATCAAGAGCTTGGACGCCTGGCAACTGGACAGCATTTACGCATAGAGAATGCAGAACAAATCCCTGCGGCGGACACTAAGACTGTAATTGATTCCAGGAACATTAACTAAAGGTAGAAGGAAGGTGACGTTCCGACATGCCCTTGCTCTTGGGGGTTGCAGTTTTCAAAAGAGCGGTGGCTTTAGAGTTCCTTCTTGTGGAAATGGAATATTCACAACGAGGCCACTGCTCCAGGACGCGCCTCTGGCCCCTTAAACCAGAGCTAGGTGCCGGCCCTTCGCTAATAGAATCTAAGCCAGATTGGCTCCTTGAAGGCCGGTGTCACCTGTAATCATTGCCTTTATACCTGTCACTCATTTCAGAGACTAAAGCAAGCGAGCAGTACGGCTATCCTCGAATCGTGGCGACATGTCGGGGGCAGAAAGTTTCCAATCTTAACGCCCATCTCGCCCAAGAGGCCGGTCTTGAACGAATTTTCTCGTTAAGTTGGATTTCGCGGGTGCGTAAGTAAGCATTTCAGGCCTGATGCCTGCAGCCCAACACCTAACCACTTGGGAGAATTCGCATCTACCGTTACAATTTGGGCACGTGTCAGTACCTATCGGGTCCTGCTCGGCTTCTCACTTTCGCATTAATTTTGAGCCCGCGGCAAGTATGCACTTGACGGTAAGGGTTGGAACCAATTCCGCAGCAGCAAGTACCTATGGAAATTAAAGGTGATGTTCCGCTGGAATATCCCCAGGAAGCAATCTGGAATGCCTTTATGGACCCGCGCTTCGTGGCCCAGGTCATTCCAGGGTGCGATGCCCTGATCCCGGCGGCGGAGCCTGATTCCTATACCACCGATCTCAAGATTAAGATTGGGCCCATTACTGGCAAATTTAAGGCTGAAGTGGTCCAATACGATAAAGTGCCTATGGATAGGTTCAGCCTACGAATTAAGGCTAGTGGTCCGGCCGGATTCATGGATGGCGCGGGCACAGTAGAGTTGGTCCCGGATGGAAATCATGCGGTAATGAAATATTCTGGCGAGGTAAATGTAGGCGGAAAGATCGCCCGCGTGGGGCAAAGACTGATTGCTACGGCCGCCCGCACCATGATAAGCCGGAGTCTTGACGGGTTTCGGATTCGTTTGGATGAGGCTCTTAAGGAAAGGGGAAGCACAGCATAAAGGGGGCTCAAGTCGAGGCAAGAGTTCTTTGATGTTGACGAGGACGAGAGGATACATTCGCTAGGGAAGTCGCATTGGGCGCGTCGACGGAATGACAAACCAGGCGTGCGTATGAATAAGAAAAAGCAACTTAACTAAAGGGGAGACAGAGTATGGGTGTCAATGTAACCATGAACATCAACGGCGAAACGCACAGTGTCGAAATAGCGGAGCCGCGGATGTTGCTGGTGGACTTCATTCGGGAGGAAATCGGACTAACCGGAACCAACATCGGGTGCGACACCACCCAGTGCGGTGCGTGCACCGTGCATATGGATGGGATGGCGGTCAAGTCCTGTACCGTGCTAGCTGTTCAGGCTGATGGCTCGGATGTGGCCACAATTGAAAGTGTGGCCAATGATGGTGTGCTGAATCCCATGCAGCAGGCTTTTTGGGACGAACATGGTTTGCAGTGCGGTTTTTGTACGCCCGGCATGATCATGGCGGCTACCAAGTTGGTGGAGGGCAATCCGGACATCAGCGATGAAGAAATCCGACATGGTCTGGAAGGCAATATTTGTCGTTGTACCGGATATCAGAACATTGTTAAAGCGGTCAAGGTAGCGGCGCAAGCCGCTTGACGACGCAGAGGAGTTGAATATGCCTAGATTCGTTGGCAAGAGTTTCAAGAGGGTCGAGGACCCCCGTTTTCTGCAGGGAAAGGGCTCGTATGTGTCCAATCTGCAGCGCCCGGGAATGGCCTATGTGGCCATGCTGCGCAGTCCCCATGCCCATGCCAAGATTGTCAGTATTGATGCGTCCGCAGCGGAAGCTCTGGATGGCGTGGTCGCCGTATTTAAAGGACAGGATCTGATAGACGGAGGTGTAGGCCAGTTGCCCTGTGGCTGGGTGGTACCCGAGCTGAAGCTACCTGAACGTTGGCCAGTCATCCCTGACGTTGTTAAACATGTAGGGGATGCTGTGGCCGTGGTGGTGGCAGACAGTCCTTATATTGCCGAAGACGCCCTGGATCTGATCGAAGTCGATTATGAGCCGCTGCCGGTGTCCTTGGGTGCGCGGGCCACTACCGAATACAGGGCCCCGCAACTTCATGAAGGGATTCCCAATAACACCGCGTATACCTGGGCCTTGGGGGATGAGCCGGCCATGCGCAAGGCATTTGCGGAGGCTGGGCACGTTGTGGAATTGGACCTTGTGAATCAACGGTTAATTCCCAACGCCATGGAACCCCGTGCCTGCATGGCCGAGTGGCAATCAACTATGGAGGAGATGACGGTTTGGACGACCAGCCAGAATCCCCATCCCATTCGGTTGTTGCTTTCGGCTTTTACATTGGGCATCCCGGAAAACAAACTAAGAGTGATTTCCCCCGATGTTGGCGGCGGCTTCGGTAGCAAGATCTTCCACTACCCTGAAGAGGTCATTGTGCCTTGGGTAGCCCGAGCGATCAATAGACCCGCCAAGTGGGTCTCAACCCGCTCGGAGGCCTTCATGACAGATTCCCAGGGACGAGACCATGTGACGAATGTCAAAATGGCTATGCAAAAGGACGGAGTCATTACCGGGCTGCACGTGCAGACATGGGCGGACCAGGGGGCATACCTGTCCACATTTGCCCCGCTGATTCCCACGGCGCTTTCCATCACACTTTTTTCTGGGCTCTATAAAATTCCTGGTATCTGGGGCGAGATGAAGGGCACCTTGACCAATACCGTACCAGTGGATGCCTACCGAGGAGCCGGCCGACCTGAGGCTTCCTATCTGCTGGAACGTGTCGTGGAGTTGGGGGCCAAGAAAATGGGCATGGATCCCATCGCCTTCCGGCGTCTAAATCTGATTCCGGCAGAAGACTTCCCATATCAAACTCCCGTGGCCTTTCAATATGACAGCGGCAACTATCAGGGCCTATTTGACAAACTGGAAGAACTCTCAGATTACAACCAGCTGCGGGAAGAACAGAAAGCCAAGAGGGCAAAAGGCAAGCTCTGGGGCGTTGGGGTTGCCGGCTGTATTGAAGCCAGTGGACCGGCTCCATCTGCGGTGGCCGGCAGTCTGGGCAGCGCGGTAGGCCTCTGGGAGAGTGGGACCGTGAGGGTGCATCCGACGGGCAAGGTGACTGCCTTAACAGGTTCCCACTCCCATGGCCAAGGCCACGAAACCACCTTCGCTCAGATTGTGGCGGAAGAACTGAATATCGACATTGAGGATGTTGAGGTCGTCCATGGGGATACGGGCCGCATTCCCTTCGGCATGGGTACCTATGGCAGCCGCAGCGCAGCCGTGGGTGGCAGCGCGCTAGTGAGAAGTGCCGAAAGAGTACGCGAGAAGATGATCAAAATCGCTGCCCATCAAATGGAATCTCGGCCGGAGGATGTGTACTTCGACAATGAGACCCGCAACATAAAGGTGCGAGGTGCCACTGATGAGGGTATGGCCTTCGGGGAAGTGGCTTTTGCGGCCTATACAGCCCATGATCTTCCCCCTGACCTTGAACCAGGGTTGGATGAGACGGCTTTCTTCGATCCCTCCAATTTCACCTTCCCCAACAGCGCCCATCTGGCCGTGGTTTCCATTGACCGCGAAACCGGAGAGATAACCTTGGAGAAGTATGTGGGTGTGGATGACGTAGGCAAAGTCATCAATCCGTTGATTGTGGATGGACAGTTAGTGGGCGGGGTTGCTCAAGGTGTAGGCCAAGCCCTGTGGGAGCATGGCATATACGGAGAGGACGGGCAACTGCTGACCGGTTCCATGATGGACTATGCCATGCCGCGCGCGGATCGTTTCCCTCACATTGAGACGGGTCGAATCGAAACGCCCTCACCCACCAACCCCCTCGGGGTTAAGGGTGCAGGCGAAATGGGGACCATTGCAGGTACGGTTACTATAGCCAATGCTGTAATGGATGCCCTGGCCCCGCTGGGGGTGGACCATGTTGAGATGCCCTTTACGGCGGAGAAGATCTGGCAGACCATTCAGTCACACAGTGACAGCTAGGCGACATAAGGGGAGAAAGTACTATGTATCCTGCTAATTTCAAATATGTCCGAGCCGGTTCGGTGGCTGAAGCACTGTCCCTGATCTCGAGCGAAGATGATGCTAAGTTTCTGGCGGGCGGCCATTCGTTGCTACCTGCCATGAAACTGCGGTTGGCGGAACCGTCAACTTTGATTGATATAGGCCGAATAGGAGACCTACGTGGCATATCCTACGGTTCAGGGGACGAACAGGACTGTATCGGTTCCTTGACCACCCATGCCACGATTGCGTCCTCCAAGTTGGCTTGCGCTCTGTCGGAGGCAGCCAATGGTATCGGAGATCCTCAGGTACGCAATAGGGGAACCATTGGCGGCAATATTGCCCATGCGGACCCTTCATCCGATTTGCCGACGGTTCTCACAGCTTTGGAGGCTTCTATTCGTGTGGAGGGACCAGGTGGTGCCCGCAACATCGAGGCGGGGGACTTCTTTACCGGTCTCTTTGAAACCAAACTGGAAGACAATGAACTGATCACATTGATTTCGGTGCCCCGCGAAGGCTCCGGCACGAGCTCGGCTTATGCCAAGCTATTCAATCCGGCTTCACGCTATGCGGTGGTTGGTGCTTGTGCCTCTGTTACGCTAGACGGTGGCACCATTACCCAGGCCCGCGTGGCCGTGGGCGGCCTGACTCCGATGGCTATCCGGTGCAAGGGGGTGGAGGCCGCCTTGGAAGGCAGCACAGCAGACGCCATTAAAGGAGCTTCCTCCAATGTTGTCTCCGATGTGGGAGATGACATTTTGGAAGATGTGCATGCCAGCGCAGAATTCCGTCTGGGGGTCATTCCCGTATTCGTGGCGAGGGCTCTGCAGTCCGCGTGCAACAGAGCCTCTGGCTGAATGTTGGATCTCTCTTGAGGGAGCTAATGTGAGTCAGATAAGATGAATTAACCTTAGGCAGAAGATCTGAGTGTAGAAGTAAACTGCCGTAAGGAATCAGGACATTGGCAATACCGTGGGAAGGTAGAAGATACACTTCCATCTTTCTGAGGCCCATTGTGGAATTGAAACAGGGCTGGATATTCATCCAGCCCTGTTGTTTGGGTATCTGTGGGCACATCTTGGGAGTGTGAATGCTGAACATCTGGGGCTTCTGTCCCTATCAGGAGCATATTCCTACGGTCGTGGATCTACCTGGCTTTTTCTGGGGTTGCTGAAAGTGATAGACGATGGTCAGTGACTGATTTTGGAAACATCCATGGGTGCAAATTAGAATCTCTGGCCCCCGGTCTGGTTCTCGAGAAATTGGGGCCATAACAACCATTGATTCATGAACACGCACAGATCCCAGTTGAGACACAGGGGTGTGGAGACGTGCCTGGCTACGGGTGAGGTGGGCATCTTGTTGGATTGATCAGCTGCAGGTCGTGCCACAAGAGGCTGAGGCCGGGGTGTTGGGAATGTTTGTCAGCGGCGCCCGAAGTCAGTTGGTATACGGAGTTCTTCCGAGAGTCGAAATCTGGATTGCGCATGGCAATACAGCATGTCCTCTCTTGGGTCACGGTCAACTACGCTTCAAGAGATGGTTCAGGCAAGATCTCTGCCGCCGCGGTCTGAAAGCTGCCGAACACTTCATCCAGCGTTTCTTCCCCTAACCAAACTACCTGCAACATTTCGTTGATGGACTTGAAGTACTCTGGTAACTGGAAATTGGCGGACAGCACACGACGCGGCCTCATTCATGAATCCCCCCAATCCCGCATCAGAACCGCAGAATGCCAAGTATTGCCTGCCATGAAAATAGCACGCGCCTGCGCCGGGTGGACCTCAGCGGCACCTGAACCTACCCGCGCAGCCGGCGCGGGACCCACATCGCACTCCTCAATCGCTCTCTCCACACCCCTGCCGCGTCGGTCCTCAGCCCCACGCGGCACGCTATACAGGCATTTCTGCCGATTTAGCGCATATCCAACCTCAAAGGGCCCCTGACCGTCGCCCGCGCTTGGCCTGGACCGGCCACACACCGGGCGGTCCGCCTAATCTGTACTCCTCCACCGAATCCCGCCCAGGAAATACCCTTGTCAAGGGGGAGGCGTGGGCGGTTTGCATCTGTGCCGGCGTGATTGTGCCTTCGTCAAGATTCCGGTCTAAGTGGAGCGGATGGGCCCAGGCGCCGTCTTCGTTGCCGGCGTCTTGGTTGTTAAATAAGACAGTGTTCAGGCAGCCGGCGTAGCGAATGATGCTGTTGCGGCGGTCGCCGTGCATGGTGCATGGGTGGTCCGGCCGGTGGTTGGCCGGGAAGCTGAGGCTGAACAGTTTCTCAGCTGAGAAAGCCCGGTCGTGTGTGACCTTGTCGCAGAACGGCACGCCCTAGGCAGCGATGATGGCTTCGATGAGGATCAGGAGTGAGAAGCGGATGCCGCGGCGCCTGAGCATGGTTGGAGGTTTCTCCTGCAGTCGCACAAGCAGACGGAGATGCCGGGCTCCTCGACCGCGTCGCAGAGGTGGCAAGGGAGCTCAATGCCGAACTCGCGCATGGTGCAGGCCTGCTGTCCGTTGGATTCTATGCCCGTGGCGTAGGTGGCCCAAGTCTTAGGCGACGTCAATACAAGAAACTCAGACTTCGATTTGGTTCGTCTTTGAGGTCTTGGTTTGCTCCTTGTTTTGGAATAAATTTATTCCCCTCTTCCTGGAGTGGAAGAGGGAATCTCAATGGCCAGCTGACTTTACCTGTCACGTGTCGCAGTTCTTAGCGCTCAATGCTCAGCATTTGCACGAAGATTGTCTTGTGTTGTTGGCTATAATGGTCATATTGCGATCCTCGGTCGGCAGGGCATCGTTTGCCCGATGGCAACCGCGGGCATGGCTTTTGCCTCCCCGTTGCTCCCCACCGATGGTAACTCCGGGACGGACGACTTCAACTTCTTACGATTGTGGGTGCGGCTGGTAGCGTTCGACCAGTATTCGGTCTTCACCTTTGCGCGCTTGTGCTAAGTCGTAGCAGGTCTGCCGTCGCATCCAGAAGTCTGCACTGGACCATCCAGCCTTCTCAAGGCGAATGGCCATGTCGGGCGAAATCGCGGCGTGGCCATTCAATACCCGGGAAAGGGTGTGGCGGGCAACGCCCAGAACCTCCGCCGCCTCGGTTACACTTAGACTGAGAGGCTCCAGACAGTTTTCCCTGATGCCCAATCCTGGATGTGGGGGATTCTGCATAGCCATTGTTAATTCCCTTGTTAGTGATAGTCGACTAGATCGACGTCATACACGTCACCATCTTCGAATCGGAAGGTGATCCTCCAGTTGCCCGAAATCGAAATGCTCCAAGATCCTCTCCGGTCACCCCTGAGGGGATGCAGTCTGTACCCCGGCAAATCAAGTTCGCTCGGCTTGGTCGCAACATCGAGGTCCGCCAGAGCGAGGATAATCCGATCCATTTGGTCGGCAGCTATCCTGCTGGGATCGCCTCGCTCATAGAGCCGTCTCAGTCCTCGATGGCGAAACGAACCGATCATAGGAAGATTATACCGTGTTCCGGTACACTTATCGCCTGCTTTCGTCTAATTACCCACTGTATGGCATATTCTGACCAGCCCGCGTCGCTGGCGTCCTCCCAAGCACCGGGTGCGGCTGCAGCGGATGCCCCAGGCTGGGATACTGGTGCAGATCGACGGCAGTCACCACCGGTGGCTGGGCGATAACGGTTCCCAGATCGCCCTGCTGCTGGCGTTGGGCGGCGCCACCAGCGCCGCGGCCAATGCTGTGTTCTGTCCCGAAGAAGACACCCTGGAATACTTCACCCTCTTGCGGGGCCTGAACGAAGGCTGGGGCCTTTCCTTAGCCCTCTACGGCGACAGCTACGGCGCCTTCAATTCTCCGGCAAGCACAGACACATCCAGCGGCCAGCGGAAGCCACTCATTTCAGCCGGCCCATGGCGGAACTGGGCATCCAGTCAGGGCTAACGCAAGAAGTACATATGGACGCAAAGTACCCTGTTTCGTTACAGTCTCTGTGTAAGCAAGTGGAGGACCCGCACGAGGCGCGGGCGCCGCCGCCAGCTGGAGGATATTCTCCTGATCGCGGTCTGTGCCTGCGTGGGCTGGGCGGATGACGTGGCGAGGCTCGCTGCCTTTGGGCAGGGCCATCAGGAATGGTTGGAACGGTGGCAAGAGGTACCGGCCCTGCATAGGGTGAATGCGTGGGTCACCACCCAAGGCCCTGCCCCCCCATAACATGGCCGTCCTGCGGCGCGTCACCCATACGCTGCTGCGCCAGAATACCACCATAAAGTCAGGCATTGCCAACAAGCGCCGCCTGGCGGGCTGGAACCTGGCTTACATGGAGGAAATCCTGGGCATGAAACGACTCTAAGTTAGCGCTGCCCGTCAAGAGACTGTTGTGACTGCAGGCGTTCAATAATGTAGCAGCGTCGACTCAGATCCTTGCCACGTTTCCTTTGCTGCCTTACATCTTTTTCAAACTGATTTGTCGTCAGCCGCCGCCTGGGTTAGAGGTGTTTGGCCTTTAGGTACTCTAGATTGGCATACTCGTTGAGTTCTTCACCGCTGCGGGCTTCCCGCAAGGTCTCAAGGGTCTCGGCATTAGGAAGCTTTACCAAAAACGGTAACCCTTGATTCAGCGACACCTGTTTGTAAAAAAGCGTTATTGCCTCTGTGGAAGACAACCCAAGTTTCGAAAAAATCTCCTCAACCTGATTCTTGAGTTCTGGCTCTACTCGAGCTCGAATCATCTCCGTCTTGGCCATTTGTCCTCCGAATTTTTCTGTAGTTGTATCACAAATGGGGAACAAAGAGAAAACACAGGGCACGAACAATGTGGTCTCTCTTGATATCAGGCAGGACAATGATTCCGAATTTCGCAATCGCAAAGAGTTCTGAAATGACCTGGGAGTCCAATAGGCAAGTCCCTTCTAGTGGCCCCTTCACGGAGCGGCTTGAGGATAGTTGTGCCAGGTGGGGCCGGAGCGCGTTGACAAGGCTCTCCCGGCGTGCGGCCGTCGGCCTTGGGACGTTACGGCGGGAATCAGACTTGAGGAAAACCGGGAGCCCGAGGAGGCCTGTTGTGCTGGTTCAGATGGCGGCGAGGATCCGGGTTAAGTTGGCGACGGTAGCGGGGGGATAGAGCTGGGCGGCGGTCTTGCGACGCCCGAAATACTGGGCTTGCCGCAGACCCAGTTGCCCCAGCCGGGCCAGGCGGTGCTCCACGGCTTGGCGGAGGGGCCGATAGGGTGCGAAGGCCCACTCTGCTGGAGCGTGCGTGCGGCCTGCAAAAAGGTTTCCTGCGGGTGCAGACTGACTTGCCGCCCGTGCCCCGGTCCCGCGGCCATACGGCGGGTGCCGCGCGGACAGGCCTTACAGTTCGCCGCGTCAAAGTGAAACGAGCGCCGGTCCGCTCTGCGGTGGTCGTGACATAGGAGCCCCGTTTGCGCACAGAGCGCGTCATCTAGCCCGCTGGACAGGTGCAGGTACCCGCCGCCAAGTCAATCTGGGATCCCTCCTTGGGAAAATGGGTCCGCGCCGGTCGTTTGAGCACTTTGGCGATCAAAGTGCGCCCGGCGGCGGTAAACTGCTGCCGGGCGCGGCCATCCGCATAGGCCGCATCGGCGATAACTGTCCCGACCGACCAGAGTAAGGTACAGATGATCCGCTTCCAAAAGACCGCACTGATCTGATTTCTTGCCCACCCTCTGGGTGGCTTCACTTACGGTCCGATTGTAGCTGGCACAGTCGCAGGCAGGGGGTTTCCGATTGGACTTCTAGAGAACTTAGCCCCAACAAGGCTTGGACTGATCTGCACAGCCTGGTCGAAGTGACGGACACCCGGATCCGACTCGCTCGGGTGAACTCCGCAGCTCGCTCCTACTTCTCCAGTTGTCTGAGGTAAGCGCGACCCCTGCTGTTTGCAATCCGCGGACGCTGACAGGGACCCCTTGGATGGGAGATCTTCTGCTATTGGTGCTGGAAGTGGCCTTTCGCGCAGAGGGATGTTCCCTCCATAGGGGCCACGCGGCGTTCCAATAGGTGGTCTCGCGGAGGGCTACTTCTACGAGGGGGCGTCGGCATTCCGATTCGAAATTAGAAATTTACCATAAATAGCGAATGTCTGGACCCCGGCTTACTTGAAGGAAATCATGAGAATTGAGCGACTCTGCGTTAGCTCGGCCCACAGTTTTTACTCGGTTGGCATGATTTCAAGAAGCAAGGCATAATCAAATCGCTTCCTCTTTACAGAGCCTAGTGAAAATAGCCAACAGGCTGAAGAGTCTTGTTAGAAGTTGCCTGGAGAATTGCCGAATGATAATAGATAGTCATGCTCATGTTGGAACTGTCGCACAGGACCTACGCCATCGAGCGATCATTGCAGGAAACCCCGCCAGTTCGGTCGAAGACTTTCTGCGTGACATGGATAGTGCCGGAGTCGATATGGGGGTCACTTTCGGATATCTGGATTTGGATAATGACTATCAGGCCCGGATTCAGAACAGGCATCCTGACCGCATCGTCAGCTTGGCTTTTTGCAATCCGCGGCAGCTGAATGTCGCGGACGAATTTCGGCGGAGTGTCGAGGAATTCGGGATCCGAGGCCTTAAACTTCATGGGTGGTGGCATCAGTTCGCCAATTCAGATCATGTGCTTCTGGACCCCCTCTTTGAGATTCTTGACGAATACAGTCTGCCGGTAGTCATACATACATTGGGAGATAATCCCCTTACTACACCCTTGCAGACTGAGGAAATGGCGCGTACTTTCCCCAACGTAACCGTCTTCATGGCCCACGGCGGATGTGAGTGGGCTGCCGGCGATGGTCTTCTGGCTGCCGCGCGTACCCCTAACATCATTGTGGACACGTCGTTCATGCCCAGTTGGTGGATCGGCAAATTCGTAGAAGAGATCGGTGCCAACAGAGTGGCCATGGGATCGGATTGGCCTTGGCATAACCTTGAGGGGGTTGTGAAGAACCACGAAGTTGCTATTCCCAATCCTGAGGACCGAGCCTGGACTATGGGCAAGACAGCCGCGCGCGTTTATGGAATTCCGGTTTCGTGACCAAGACCAGGCCCCCTGGCTAATGGGGCTGAGTGGCACCTCCGAAGACTTTCATTGGTCTGAACCAGGCTGACAACAAAGAAACTGAATGGAGGTGAAGACTGGGAACATGGTTGAGAACTCTTTGACATGCCCGTACAAGAGAGTGTCTTGACTGCCATCGCCGGATAGAAACTGTTGGAATGTGTTGGCGCCTATCGTAAGAAATCTGAATTTTCCTGGCCTGTCTAATTTAAGGAGTTTGACAATGTTTATCGCCAGAAAGTGGATTATCGCCTGTTGGAGTCTGGTGTTGGTTATTGGGTTGGTCAGTTGTGTACCCGCTGTTCCCTCCGCACCCTCCGAAGAACCCGCAGATACTGCCAAGTATGCTGACAGGTATTCGGAAGAGCAATTGGCCTGGATCGATGACATCCGTGCTGCGTACTCGGGCACAACGCTCAATATGCTTGGTTTCGCTCATCCCACCCTGAATGCCATGAAGGCGATAACGCCTGAATGGGAGGAATTAACAGGGATCGAAGTAGTCTATGATGAAACCGATCTGGCCAAGGTCAGGGACAAATTTGTGCTGGACATTACGGCCGGGTCAAATACCTATGATCTGGTCATGACGGCTGAGGTCCAGGCGCCAGAATATTGGAACCTGGACTATCTGGAACCTCTGGACTCCTGGCTGAATGACGAGATGGAAGTAAAGACGGAGCCTTGGTTCGATTGGGAGGATTTACACTCCGGCTACACCATGATGTTTACTTCGGTGCATGATGGAATGCGCTATGCCGTGCCGATTAGTGGTGAAGTGGCCCTTCTGTTTTATCGGACGGATATCTTTGAAGCCCTTGGCCTGGAGGTCCCGGCAACCTATGACGAAATGCTGGAGACGGCCAAGTTCATCAACGACCAGGGGATTGTCGAAGATGGGCGCACGGTGCATGGGGTTTCCTTCCGTGGGAGACCGGCTCTAGGCGGAGGTAACTGGATTTGGTCCATCATCATTTTCCCGTTTGGCGGGCAAATTGTGGACCTGGACGACCAGGTCACGCCTAGTGTCCTGGAAAAGAAAGAGGCGGCCGTGGCGGCGATTGAGTGGGAAACGGAAATGGCCAAACACGGTGTACCAGGAATTGCTTCTTTTGATCCTTTTGATGCCATCAATCAGTACAAGCAGGGCTTTGCGGCCATGTCCATTGAAGCCTCTGTGCTTTCCCCCGGGGTTCTGAACCCGGATGAGAGCATAGTGTATGACTTGACCGGATTTGCGCCTCTTCCGGCTGGTCCGGCCGGAAACTTTAATCAAACTTTTGCCCACGGAGTGGCGATAACATCCTCCAGCGGCAACAAGGGGGCCGCCTATGCATTCATGCAGTGGATGTTGGGACGGGGCAATCAGCATTTGCTGCTGGATAACGGCGGAGCTCCCGTTCGGAGTTCGGCCATGGCAGACCCCGCCAATCAGGAGCGATGGCCCTATATCGAAGCCACGATGCTAGGTCTGGACCAGGCCGCCTCAGCCTATGAAAACCGGTTTTTCGCTACGCCGCAAGTTGAGTGGGTGCTGGAATATCTTAATGTCTGGTCCGTCAATGTCTCACGTGCAATTGCGGAAGAAATCTCCGCTGTTGAAGCCGCCGAGAACATACAGAGGGAGATGGAGGAGATCTTGGCCCAGAAGTAGCTGAAAGCCAGAACCCAGAACCCCTTTGGTATCGCGTTTTAGGGGCCAGTGTGTGCATCCGACGATGGTCGCATTGGTCCCTTAAGAATGATGGATTGGCTGTGTGGCGAGCCTGAATAACGTGGGCGGCACCGATGCCAAGTCTGTGAATGTTGCCAAAGCCCATGCAATCCGCCAGAGGTCACTCAGGCCTCTGTGGCCCTACATCTGTATTGTTCCCGCATTTGTCTTCACTTTCGGAGTCCTGCTTTATCCAACTCTGAAAATGCTCCAGTTTAGCTTTCTAAACTGGTCTTTTGGCAAAAGCTATGAAACTGCTGAGTGGGACGGTCTACAGAATTATCTGTGGCTGCTAACGTCACAATCCTCGACACTTTTCCATTCCCTGCGCCTCACTCTTCTTTATGCCGGAGTAAGCGTGGCTGCCGAACTTGGCTTGGGGTTGGTTGTAGCAGTCCTAATCAATCGTAGGTATATTTTCGGTCGGCGGATTGTCCTGACCGGTTTCATGATACCCACCCTTCTGATGCCAGTGATGGTGGGGATGATGTGGCGTATGTATATGTATCCCAACGGTATGTTGAGTTATTTTCTGGGGCTTGTTGGGCTCAGGATTGATTGGTATACCGCCGCATGGGCCATGCCGGCCGTGATTCTGATCGAGGTCTGGCAATTTACGCCCTTCTTTATCATCTCCTTATTCGCTGGTTTGCGGGCTATTTCGACCGAGGTCTTGGAGGCGGCTGCCATGGATGGCGCCTCGGGCTGGAATCGATTCTGGCATATCACTTTGCCTTATCTGAGGCCTATTATTGTTGTAACAGTCATGATTCGTGTTTTGTGGTTACTCAAGTCCTTTGACATTGTCTATACCATGTTCACGGGAGGACCCGGTTCAGCCACAGAGATTCTGGGAATCAGCATTTATAGGGCCCTTTTCCTGGCCCGCAACATTGGCCGTTCAGCCGCCCTGAGCGTCATACTGTCCGCCTTAATATTGGCTGTCACTTTCGCCTTTGTCCGTTTTGTCTATCGTTCTCGGGAGAAGATAGAAAGTACATTGACATGAGCAGGCAACCGGATCATTCTGTTTCCTGGAGGAAGTGGCAACACAGCTTGGATCCCATTGTGGGTTCGCTGATCGTGTGGGTTATCTTCATCCTGTTTCTCGCTCCGTATTTATATCTGATCGTCTGGTCATTCAAGAGACCAGGCGATATCCAGGCATATCCACCGCGCTTCTTCAGTCCCTTGACTCTCGAGAACTATAAACAGGTGTTTACCGATGTAAATATTGCCTTCTATCTCAAGAACAGTGCCTTAGTAGCCACTGTAACCACAGTACTTTCACTGATTTTGGCAATTCCGGCAGCCTACAGCTTTTCCCGCTTTGTCTTCTGGGGGAAAGAGGGATTGGCCTACCTTTTCATTGCCATCATGGTGGCTCCACTCATCGCGCTGGTTTACCCCTTTCTGGTATTGGCTAATCAATTGGGCCTGCGTGATTCTCATCTGGGCCTTGTCCTCTTTTATCTTCCCTGGAATGTCCCCTTTGCCGTATGGATGCTACGAACCTTTGTATCAGATGTGCCACAAGAGCTTGAGGATTCTGCACAGGTAGATGGGTGTACTTTGATTGGAGCCTTCGCACGCATTACGGCGCCGCTTTTGCTCCCCGGATTCTTCACAACGGGGGTATTTATCTTCATCGGGGCTTGGAACGAATTCGTCATTGCTTTTTTCCTGACCAGCACAAAGGCGCGCACCTTGCCGACGACGATAGACTTTTTCCTTACATATGGGTCGTTCCAGTTTGCTCCCATGTTTGCCGCCGGGGTTGTCAGTACGTTACCCATTGCTTTGTGTGGACTCTTGGTACGTCGCTATTATCTTGCGGGCACAACAGCTGGTGCGTTGACGGGATAGTAATAACCCGGCAAATGCTCAACGTGCCGAACTGCGTTCAGGCGGGCCTCTGCAACGAGTTCATATCGCAGCCTGTTACATCTCGGTTCCATAACTGAGAGCCGAAGGAGAGGGCTGCAGAGACTTATGGAATTACAAAGGCCAAGCCACTCCCACAACGGATCGCCATCCTCCCGAGCTCGTATTCCGGTAGTTTGGCATGTTTCTCTTCAACCCAGGGCCAATAGGAAAATGAAGCAGGGCAGGCATCCACTTGTACTTTTGGGGCTAAGCAGTCTTGTCGCGGGAATGTCCATAGAATCGGAGCAGGGATTCCTGTGGCTTGCTGGGACCCCGAAGGAGCAAGTGCCTGGTCAGACACCCTTGCACAGCGACTCCTATTTCCCGGCCAAGACACAGGCTAGCCATATTCTGGGTGCCAGTGCTACACCGGTCAAGAGCAGCTAGGAGGCCCAGCAGGTCTCGAAACGCGCGACAGCAACAATCCATCTTGTTGGGTGTCGATTTACTAATGCCATAGTGAGTCTCACTATGGCGCTGCAAATCCATGATGGGATATTGCGGCACGTCAACCTATAGCTGGCTGTCCCTCGGACGGCATGCCCAACTCCCAACGTAGTACACCGTCTAGGGAAGGTTCTAGCCAGGGGAAGCCCAGGTCGGTAAGCTGGGCCGGGACGGCAGCCTGCCCCTTGAGTATGAGTTCATCACCCATCTCACCGAACAACGCGCGTATCGCGATGTTCGGCACGGGCGCCAACGCCGGACGCTGCAGCACTTTGGCCAGTGCATGCGTGAATTCCCGATTAGTTGTCGCTGTGGGGGCCACCACGTTGATCGGGCCCTGAGCCCGTTCATTGATCATCAGAAAGTGTAAAGCGCCTATCGCGTCTTCCAGTCCGATCCAGCTCATTGGCTGCCGCCCGTTGCCGACCACGCCGCCGGCACCGATATTAAAAACCGGCAACAGCCGCCCCAGCAGACCAGATAGCGGGCTGAGCACTACTCCTAGACGCGCATGCACCACGCGGATGCCAGCGACTCGCGCCGACTCCGCGGCCTTTTCCCAAGCGGCCGTCACTTCTGCGAGAAACCCTTCACCGACCGGGGCCGATTCGTCCACCGGCTCATCCGTTTCTCCGTAGAATCCTACGGCCGATGCAATTAGCAGCACCGATGGAGGCTGTTTCACTCGTTGCAGAGCGCTGCACAACAACTCGGTGGATGCAACGCGGCTTTCCCGGATACTCCGCCGCCGGGCCTTAGTCCAGCGTCCCGCAGCGATGTTCTCTCCCGCTAGATGAATCACCGCGTCGAATCCTTCCAGAGCAGCTGTGTCGATATTCCCAGAAGTCGGGTCCCACGCAACCTCGGAGTCGGATGCCGGCGGTCGGCGCACGAGTCGCACCACCTCATGACCACCGCTTTCCAGGAACACAGTGAGCGTGCTGCCAATCATCCCGGACGCGCCCGTAATCAACACCCGTAGAGGCTGCGCCGGCGCGAAAGCATGACGATTCAGGTCCCGGAGCACCCGCTCCTGGCAGAAATCCAAACTGCGTTCCACTTTGTTCCGGAGTCCTGCGCGGCCCGCAAGAGCCACGATCCTGTTTGGCTCACAGTAGACCCGATCGGTCATCTCACAACTCGACTCCCCAGTCGCACGGAAGAGGTGGCGGTGACGCAAGGAACGGTGGGGACCGGCGGTCTGACGGTTCCCAAATTCGCTGGGCGGCCGGAACTCCTCATGTTGAATTGCAAGGTGGATGCTTAATGGACCGACTCGCATGCGAAGCTTGGCGCGGTCGCCGTCGCGAATCGATCCAAAGTGTTCCAATGTCTCGATGCGGTCCCGCGGCGGAATTTGGCGATAAAAAGAGGCTGGCCTCTCAAACCAAGCAAATACCCACTCAATAGTGTGAGGGAGGGATTTCGACCGTTCGTATATCTCCATTCAGAAGTCCCCTAAATTCCTAAACCGACATGGGTTTGTCGATAAGTGATAAAAGCGGGTTGCATCTGCATCAACAGAATCATGAATATTCTGTCCTACCGCGGCAGTCAACCAATCTTGGCAAAGCTAGTTGTGCGGTCACATGCGCTTCGGCCAGCTCCTCGGCTTACTGATCTCCCCTGCCTATTTTACTAAGTCCAACGGTTTGGTACTTAGCTAGAATGCTCTACTCTCGGCCTCTATCAGATAGCGGGGCGGCCGGGCCACCGAGCTAACGGTCAACAAAAACAGGAGCAATGCGGCGAGGTAGGCGCAGATGCTCCACCAACGCCAAACTTGGAATCCCACGCGGCACCCTTTGGCATTTACTTCCTACAACGCCCTGGTGAGGGATCTCGTCGAGGCGTTTCTATGTGCGGTGCTGTTGATCCGCACTCTTTCATAGATTCGTATGGAATTATAAGTAACTGGGATCTCCAGGATCTAAAAGTGAGAATCCTTCTGGGCTAAAACTTGAAGCCAGTTTCGATTCAGTGACATTGGGCGGCCCGTTGTGGGTCGCAACCGCAGAACTGAAAGCCACTCAATCTGATGAAAACGGAATGGACTACAGAAGTGCGAATGGCAATTCCAAGGCATAGCGCCAGATCCAAATTGTCAGGAAAATCTGCAACTGCCCTAGAAACTCTCTCAGATCAGGCAGCGAATCCACACCCGCGCAGGCAACATGGATGATTTCGTTGCAATGAGTTCCCAGCAACAGAACTCACCAGCCTCCCCACTGATCCCAAAAGTTCCTTCTATATTCTCAAACTATGGAAAGGAACTTGGGGGAACAGTACATCTCCACCCATTGAAGGGCACAAACCACAGAGCGGTGTGCTCGGCGAAGCTACGCAACCCCTAATGATTTTCCTGTTTACTTGGGGAATTGTTATACACTTGTCCTCCGCCTGCCTGCCTATCTCGCCCAGGCGAGATCGTTCCCCAGCAACTTAGCAAACAACTGTTCCTTTATTGGATTATGGCTATTTATGGTCTATAGTTTATATTGGCAACGCAAATTGCAATCTGTGAATTGAAGAAAAAGGAAATCTATTTAATGCCTACTGTTTCGCAACATTCATTTGGCCGGTTCTGCTGGATAGACTTGGCCACCACTGATCCTGAAGCAGCCCGGGAGTTTTACGGCTCCCTGATGGGCTGGGAATTCGACAACATGTATGAGGAAGGGCATCTCGTCTACACCATGATTCTGCTAGATGGCAAATACGTGGCGGGCGTGGGTCAACTGCAACCAGAGCAAGTTGAAGCCGGCATGCCGCCAGTTTGGAGTTCCTACGTGTGTGTGGAAGATGCGCGGGCGAATGTCGAGAAATGTACGTCACTGGGGGCCCAAGTTCTGGCGGGTCCCATGGATGTGTTTGATTCCGGTGTATTGGCAACGATGGTTGATCCAGGCGGAGCAGTGTTCTCAATATGGCAGCCAAAGGCCCATAAGGGTTTCCAGGTGATGTCGGAGCCTAGCTCCTATGTCTGGGTTGAACGTTACGCCCACAATCCGACAGAAGATGCGGAATTCTATAAGGCAGCCTTCGGCTGGGGTCTAGATGAAGACCCCAACCCAAACAATCCTGGCTATTACATGTTTAACCAGGAAGTTCGCGAGGGTGGCGAAGAGTGGGAACGGTATGTAGCCGGCCTGCTGCAGATTCGACCTGATATGGGACCTGTACCGCCACATTGGAATGTGTATTTCCAAGTCGCGGACGTGGATGCCTCTCTAGCAAAAGTCCTTGAGCTAGGCGGAGAGCAACTTCATCCGATAGTTGAAATTCCGATGGGGAGACTGGTTGGCATTAAGGATCCCCAGGGGGCAGTACTCACGATTATGCAGATGGCGTCTTGAGACGCGAACTAGGTAAGACGAAGCGGACAGAGAGGTGTCTCGTACGGGACACCTCTCTGTCTCTTTAAACCAGTTACACGGCCTTTAGTAGGGCTTCCGTTTAGGAAAACGAAGCTGTAGGTTTCGGCATTCTTAGGCCTTTGGATGAGTGGCTCTAGGGTTCTTTGAAGCAAAGAATTCTCTTGGGTTCCCTGCACGTCAGGCTGTATGGGAAGTCCAGATCTGGAAGACCACCAAATCGTTCTGGGAGGCTTTCGATTGCGAGGTAGTCGTTCGAGCTCAGTCGGAGCGCGACCCAAAGATAATGGGAGAAAGTTATTGCCACCCGAGTGCCTTATTGACGCCACGTCAGTAACTTGGACTGATGTTCCAATTCCACAGGTGCCACCAGGATAAGTATTCCGTTCTAAATACACCGAAGATCTCTTTAGAACTGAGAGACAGAATCAGGTAAAGGAGGGAAAACGTTTTAGTCTTCTGGCTGGGCTGTCTTGGCACTTGAAAGGCATTGGCAGTTGAAAAAAACGTGCCAGCTATTGTTGCCGATTCTCTGTACGGTTCCCAGGTCCTTGGGAACTGAGCTTTAGGCTCTGACACCCGGTGTGCTGTAATTTCATCGTAAGTCCCGATGAGTAGCCAAGTTTGGGAAGTCTGTATCCTAGTAACGAATAAGGAGCGGGCTCACAACAGGGAAAAGGGTTCCTACGACTCATTAGCTCCAAAGGCACGGCTGCGAGCTTGTACCAGGCACGCGGATTCAGGTTTTCAGCAATCGTTGCGCCGTATATGCCGGCAAGTGGCCCCAGACCAGACGCGACACCAAAAGCTAAGGCTATCGGTAGGCCTACAACTGCAGACGTAATGCCGCCAAATACATCGCCGCGGAATGTCTGAAGATCGTATTTCAGAGCTGGAAATAGTTTCATGTGAGTGGAACGAAAATGGGGTCGGTTTGCCGAGCGCCGAGACGGAATAATTCCCTTTAGCGGCTAGTGCGAAACTGTAGAGACACACAGCTAAGCCGGCAAGGCGGGAGAAGGGATCCCTTGTACAAGAACTACACTTCCAGCTGCTGATCTTGAGTTAAGGGCTAAGGCACATTCGCGCCAGTCGCATATCCTAACAAAAAAGAATTTCTGCATTTTTCTGAAATAGGGCCCCTTTTTATTTACCTTTCAACAGGTAGTTTGGCGTCTTGGTTCGGGCAATACATAAAGGGCTCGAGGGCTCAAGAGGCATTGTGTTCGGTAGAAATAAATATCGAGCCCAAGGGTTCCTGGCTCATGAACTGCACTTCCGGTCGGAAGCAATGTTCAAGGCTGAAACGCCGTCAAGAGAGCAATTTCATTGCCGGAAAAGCGCTTAGATTACCGCGCAATATTGGCAGGCTCTATTTCTAGACTCAGAAGGTAAGGGACGCCAGCCAGTTCCAACTGGCAGCTGTCACACTGGAGTCTTGTATGCTTTCCAGAGCGACGCTCAGTTCAACCTCTAGCAGCCGCGTGCTGTTCGCGCTCTTTCTCGCAACTGGGATCGCACCCTAACGTTGAATGCAACGCCTTCGCACAGGCTTCGTCCAGATACATACTTTCATGCCGAAGGTCTTGTGATTTCGTCCCTGAGCCTCGTCTGGTGGTCCAGGCCCTCATAGTGGTGCAGGATCTCTCTGTAGGCGCGCTCTGCCTTTTCTAGATCTGTCTGGACCGCCATCTAGGTCTCAATCAGTAATTCCAATAACTGGTCATACTGACGTGCTTTTCTCATCTCTGCCTCCATGCGGTGCTCCCTCTACAGGAGCAATATTCCCATCTGCTTGCTCCCTTTCGGGAGGTTACTTCTGGCCATGCGTCGTTACAGGCTCATCCGCGACAAGCCAACCATCTCGATCTCTTCCTGCAGGGCAACAATGTATCTATCGCAACGTCCCTCATGCCCTCACTCCCTGCTTGACATTTCGACACACAATACCGTATACACGTCTGAAACCTGCTTCAAATGCGCGCCCTTCTGGTATCAAGATGCGCGTGTGCCTGAGCAGTGGACAGTGAGGATTGCTCCCCTGCAGCCGCCCGCAGAGCCAGGACCGGGGAATATCGGCGGGAGCCCTGTCGTCAAGTGCAAAGAAAACGAATGCCAATTGGTATCGCAGCGAGTCAGGGAAGCGTGCGTCCGGCATCCAGCCCGGTCTCGACACTGGCGCCAATGGAGCATCCTCAGCCGTGGCGCATGCCCTGTCATTCCCCCTAGTGGGCTGGGTCCGCAGCTGTAATCGCCGCGGCGCATATAGCAAGCTTATGTTCTCGCCTAATGATCTGCAGTAATGTCTCAGGAGTCGCCTGCAGCGGGTGGCCTCTCGTGGAGAGCCGGTAACTTGCTTGTCTGTAATCGCCGTTGCGGATATACCCCCACCCGCTTTCAGTCTTGGGTATCCAATACTCTTCAACATGCTCCACTTCCGCTCGCGGGTCAGGATGCAACACGTGGCCCACAGGCAGTGCCCGCTGCACGACTAAGTCGGACATCCGGGTTATCTGTGCTCGGTCATTCTTGATGTACTCCCTTTGCTTATCTAACCGTTCTCTGAATGTGCTTATTGACATATTTTCCCCGATTGCCACAGTGTCACCTTCAACTTATTCCCCACCATCCGCTGTTCCCTGCAAAGAGTCCAGAAATTTCTACCTGGATTAATTTGAGTAATCCATGCTTGTCAGTTCCTCAGCTAAGAAATCTGGTAATGTGACCGGTTTCACTGTAGACAAAAACTTGCTACTGAACGTGTTGCTTCTTATCCGCGAGAGCTGCTATCACCTACGGGCAGGTTCCAGCAAGATGAATTTTCCCAGCCTTTAGGTAATGATAGAGCGCAGTAACCACACCGCGGACGAAGCACGCGGTCATGCCCTCAAGCGTCCTGCCTGACGACCGTACACTTGTAGGCTGACCTATTTGCAATTGCCGACATCATCCTTTGAAGGAAGTGGAGTTCCCAATATGACAATCGAATCTGTGCAGGCTATCGCATTAGCATATCCGGAGCCCCACCAGCAAAACGCGGAACGCCATCTCACTTTGGTGCGCATTGCTGACAGTTCGGGCCACGTCGGCTGGGGTGAGGGCATTTCGCAGTTTCCCGAAGCCACCCGGGCCACAGTTGCCCTGATCGAAGGCGGGCTTTCGGAGCTAATCATCGGCGGCGACGCCATGCAAATCCGAAGTCTCTGGCAGTCCTTGGTGGACCGGGCCTTCTGGTACGGTACGGAGGGCATCGCTGCGTTTGCCATCAGCGCGATCGACATGGCTCTATGGGACTTGAAGGGGCAGATATTAGATCAATCTGTTGCTTCTCTCTTGGGCGGTTGGGTGTGCAACAGAGTACCGGCCATGGCCTCCATCGTCTTCAACATGGATGACGTGGCCTGGACAGTGGACCAGTTCAAATTATTTCAGCAGCAGGGCTTTCGTTTTGTGAAGGCCGGATGGGGGATGTCACCCTCTTCGCTGTTTGGGATGCACAGAGATCGCGATTCAAGAATGGTCGCCAGTATTAGGGAAGCCATAGGTTTCAGTCAAGAACTGGTTGTGGACGTACCGGGGCACAATCGTCTTTGGGATCTCCCAACGGCCATTGCCCGATTCAAGGATTTGGAACCCTATCGCCTGCGTTGGATTGAACAACCGTTGCCTCCCCACGATCTGGAGGCGCACGCTGGGTTGCGCGGTGCCGTGGCTACTCCCATTGGCACGGGTGAAGATGAGTGGAATGTGGAAAGCTACCGTCGCCTGATCCATTCAGGTGGAGTTGACGTGGTGCAGATAGATCCAGGTAGGTGTCTGGGCATTACCGGCAGTCGTCAAGTGATTGGACTGATCGAGGCCGCCAACTTGGAAGTCAGTGCTCATACTTGGAGCAGCGCATTGGGCACGGCCGCCGGTCTGCACCTCTTGGCCACAACCCGACAGGCTGTGGCTCTGGACTACAAGCCTCACCCCTCGCCCATGCAACACGAACTGGTAACGGATCCGTGGGTTCAGAGAGACGGCTGGCTGACCTTGCGGGATCGGCCTGGTTTGGGAGTAGAGGTCGACGAGGAAGCAGTGGCCAGATACCGTACCCGCTGAAGGCGTCCGACCTTACCTGACAGCGGCTTGGGTGAATCTTGCCAGCGACGGGGCGATAGTTTCTGCTTACGGATTCGCAGATACCTATAACATTGGAACCGGGAAATATAGAGCAAGTCATGTTCTGCCATTTCTCCTGCCAATTCGGAAGTCAGGCAGGAGTCTCTCTGCAGGGCCCAATTCAAGATGGATCCGAAGACGGCCTAAATTCAGTTGCCGATCTATCCACCATATACGACCAATTCGGCATTATGTGGTAGGTCTAAGCCAGCAGTTGAGTTCATTCAGAAGCCTCATTTCCCCGCCCTAAGCCAAGGAATCCGAATCGCCTCTTCCCTCTGACTCACATGAAAACTGAGCTTTCAGGCTGGGCACAGCACACCTTAAACCAAACCGGATTCAGATTCCGGGGTCACTCTCCGTCTGTGTTGAACGCTCCTTTCGTGCTGGCCATGGGCCCTTCTGTTTGCTTTGCGGATGACATCCGTCCAGGGCAAGTACTCGGTCTCGAACGGGTCTAGAAAGCCGTTCTCATTGGAGTCGTCATCTCCACGTTCGGAGTCGTCCCATTGTTCAAGATACCCGCAGTGGTGCCAACCTAACATGTAGGGCCTATCAACAGTTTCTTCGAGGTACTGTCGATACATTGAGCCGACTTCCTCCGCGCTGCTTGCATTGGAAGGAAATCCCTTCACACTGTATTTCTGCTGATGTGGGTTCGGGTACCCAAAGCTCCCATCGCCATTCAAAATGGGCTTCCCGGTACTTTCATGAATCCAATCCATTACTTCACGATCTTGGTCAAACGGATTGTAGCTTTGGATGAGAACCACATCCACGTACTTAGCAATTGCCGGAAGGAGCCATTCGCGGAACATATCCACCCTGGATTTATCTCCGAGAATTAAGTGATTGGGATCCTCTCTTCGGATCGCGTCATGATGCAACCGATACCATCTCTCCGCGATCAGTCCCATGAAAGGGACTAAATCTGCCTTCGCCCGTTCTGGATTCGCGGGAAGGAACCAGGTTTCCAATCGAGCAAGGTAATTCCAGGAAATACCGTAAGCAGGGCTGACCGGTATCCCCCATGTGTGGGCGGCTTCATCGGCTTTGCTGTACCGCCTTTTCAGATGTTCGATCCAGGCGCATTTACCTGGAGCATGTTCACCCAGGTGGAGGATTGAATTCACCCAAGGATAGATCATCACATCTTCCTCATTAGATCCCGGAGTGTGGGCAGTCTCCCAGGTCGGAGTGTCTACAAAAAGGTACCCGAGGAGGTTTCGGCTTTCACGGTGCTCGCCACAGACCTCCTGCACCCTCTTACTGAGATGGCGTTCGAAGTCGGCAGAGAATATGTCGGGCATAGAGACTTCCCCTCTTGCCTGCCTCCAATTGCTAAGGGGAGCCGTTTCAAGCGAAGCTACGTAGTAGATTTGATCACTGTAGAGCTGTGTTGGGATGGAAGGATGAGTATGCTTGGCGAAGGTATTGAGACCCAGAGCTCTGCACACTTCTACTTGCCGATCGATCCACCTTTGAGCGGCTTTTCCATCTGGATTGAACCGACCATTGAACAAGACAAAGTCAGGACCGTAACGCTCAAGAGTATGCTCCCGGTTGTAAGAGCCCCTCCAGAGATGAGGCTCTATGTGGTTAACTCCCAGAGATAGGAAAGGCTCTCCCGCTGGGCCCACGAACCACCATATTCCCTCTATCTCTTCGACGCGAACGAAACCGGTCTTTCCCATGGGTTTCTTCAAACTGCTCACGGTCTCTGCCCCTTATGAATCTGCTCCCGGAATTCGCAGCAGTCTTACATGCCCTTCGGTAGAGTGCTGTTGTGCTTGTTGTTCATCATCTCGATGAACCTGCCTTAGCGCCCACGTTCACAGCAGTGGACCGCGATTTATCGCTCCGGCAGCCAAAGGAGCTTTACCTAGCCAGTCTCCCAGCAACTATCTTTAAGAAATCTGGGTTGCCGGCAATCCGTACAGCTGGCGGGCGTTCTCACTCATTATTTGGGTCTTCATGTGTTTCGGCATGAGCCGGGCCGTGAAGTCCGGCATGTCGTTGTCCCAATGCGGGAAGTCAGTGGCGAACATCAGCATCTTTTCCGCCGGGAACATTCCTAGCATTTGGTGTAAGTGGGTAATCGGATCTGGTTCTTCAATGGGTTGCGTGGTCATGAACACATGTTCAAACACATACTCGCTGGGTAGCCTTTCCAGCCAAGGCGTAGTCTGGCGCAGAGCCTTCCAGTTCTTGTCCAAGCGCCACAGTATAGGTGGTAGCCAGGAGACCCCGCCTTCAATTAGAACGAATTTAAGCTCTGGGAACTTGACGAATACCCCTTCTGTGACCATGCTCACCAAATGACAGATGTAGCTGCCGACCAAGTCCGTATGCCATTCCAGGTAATTGGTGGGATACCCCACGCCTGTAGGTGGACCGGATATGCCCACACCCTCCTGGCCCGGATGAATAGCTATGGGCTTGCCGACTTCAGCGCAGGCTTCGTAAATAGGGTGGAAATAGGCTTGGCCCATAGGCATGCGGGCCCCGGAGACCATGAGCACCTGGGCTAGGCGGTCTATATGCCCCAATCGGCGAATTTCAGCCGCGGCCGCGGCTGGGTCATTGGGCGCGACCGCGATGGAGGCGTACATGCGCTCATCCTCTGGCAACCACTCCTCCACAACGGCGTCGTTGGAAGCGGTAACTACTGCGGCCGCGTAGTACGGGTCTGTGCCCAGACCAAAGTGCAGGGCTCCCGTGAAATTGAGAATCCCATATTCGAGGCTGTACTTGTCGAAGAAGTGTGGTCCTAGTAACCTGGGATCTTCCTCGATGCGCTCCCCGTCAATGACCGCATCCGCACGCATGACACCATTGGGGTTCCAGTAACCAAGATTCCCAGGACCGCGATTGCCTTGCGAGAAACGCAGTCGAAAAGGCTGGGCTAGCCGTTCTTCGACACAGTGGGTCTTGACCACGGTGTGTATGTCTGTGTCTATGACGGAAGTGGGCATTTGGAGATCCTGGATGTGGAAGAGAGAAAAACCCTAGGTTCTGGACTGTGGGCGCATCAGGACGTACAGATCGTTGCCGTCCACTTCCACAGGAAAGCCGGCCAACCGGCGACGGTCTGTGAGGCATACCCCATCGGGCAGGGAGAACTCCCAGCCATGCCAGGGGCAGACCAGGATTTCGTGTTCTCGCCCCCACTTGAAAGTGCCAGGGGCGGAAGGCAACGTGGTACCCCGAACTGTTCCATCGCAGATGGGAGCACCTTGATGCGGACAGTGATTGAGGTAAGCCCTGAAGCCGCTGTCAACTCTGAAAATTCCCAGAGAGCGTGAATTTACTTCCACCTGCAGGCAGGTACCAGCAGGCACTTGCTCTGCTTTCCCAACCTTATACCTCTGTAATTCTTGTGAATCAGACACGGAAGGTACTTTGGAAAGTAGAGGAAATCTGCTTCCCGGGAGGCTTTACAAAGCTCTGTAACCTAAAGACTTCAAGCCCAGTGTGTGAAGAATTGTTTCCAGTTCTCGTAGATTATCATGTCCTGCAGCTCGGTGGGGACCCGCGGTAAGTGGGTGCCTTCCACCATGTCATTGATCTGGCGCAGACCTGCGATGGCTCCGGAAACCGTGTCGAAGGGAAAGTCGGTGCCAAATAGTATTTTGTGTCCTACTCCGTATTCCAAGGCGGTGACAAGCGTTTGCCAGTACCGCCAGGAACGAAAGTGAATTGCCGACATATCAGCGTACAAGTTGGGTGCCTTGCGTATGAGTACTATGGCATCCGCTTCCCAAGGATGGCCGATATGGGCCAAGATCATTTTCAGATCGGGAAACTCCAGGGCAATGTCCTCCAACTGCAAAGGCAGGCTCCAGCGGATGCGGGCTTTCTGAGGGAAGGTGGTCCCTTGATGCCACAGGATGGGCAAACCCATTTCCTGACACTTGCGATACAGGGGGTAATGCTTGTGATCCATGGGGTCGAAAAGCTGATAGGCTGGGGCCAGTTTCAAGCCCTTTAAGCCTAGGTCAGAGATGCAATATTCCAAATGTTCAATGCAGTCCCTCCGGCTGGGATCTACTGAAGCCCAGCCTTCTATTTTCTGAGGGTGTTGACGGGCGTAGTCGGCGATGACTTCGTTGGGCACGTCGAAGCCTGTGGCCGGAGCCTGCATGCCGAAGACTATGACCTTGTCTGCTTCAGCGGAAGCCGCCCAATGTTTCTCCGGTCTGGCATCAAAAAGCTCCTCCGCTGGCATCTCTTTGCCCAAAGTGGCAGCGGTTAGCCCCATGTTGGCCTGCCATGTTCTAGCCGCGTCGGCTCTGAATTCTTCCGAGAGGTGATCTGGAGACCACATGAGGTGCGAATGGCAATCAACGATCATGGGATTTTGTTCCTTATATAACTTGAGAGGGTTCGCTGCAGGAAATGGACCGTCATACCACTTTGGGGCCTCAACTCGAATTCTCGGCTAGCCGCACAGTTGGATTTCCCGATCTGAATCAAGAGAGACCAAATCCAATCAAGAGTGCAATCCTTTAACGGGTCTACTGGTTTCAGGTCGCCTTCCGGTTGGTCTTCCAATTAGCAGTTATAGCCACTTCAGCCAGATTCTGCAAGAGGAAAGCCCTAAAAGCCCTGGTGTGCAGCAATGAAGATCTTGGTAGAAGCAAAGGAACAAGCTGTTGTTCAAACGATGGGTTCATAGTCTTGTCCCAACGGGTAGAGCGTTTTCATCTTGGTAACTGACTACAATTTGGGAAGACCCAACTAGCATCCGGCAAGGGTGCTTGACCGTAGATTTCAATGTGGCAGTAGGGGGTTCTATTCAAATCTGCAGGGACAGTCTCGAGAAGTGAAGAAGAGGACGGTAGCCGCAAGAGAAACATCCCCAATCCCCCACGAGACTCTGGCCCCCAGTCGAATTGGGCAGCTGGCCACCCGGCATTTTCTATTTATATTGGCGAGCACATCTGGGCCCAAAGCTATTTTCCCCGAGGTCCGGGGCAAAGGTCAGAATTCGCTTGGGCCGTTCGCCGATTTCCCTATGCTCCAGTATCTGCAAGCAAGCAAGTAAGTAGAAACAACAAACTCGGCAGCAATGCAGCTGAGCGATGCTCGCCTTTATCAACCCATAGAGCTGGAGGGATACGGGCCAACAGATCTGGCAATATCACTATGGGGCTATCAATCCCCTACTTCACTAACGAGGACAGTCGATCACTTGTTGGGACCCTCTTAGGACTGGAGTTGCTTTCACCGTCCTATGCACTTCAGCTGGCTGTAGTCAGAAAACAATCTGGGCGTCCGGGAAAACCAGTGAAGATTACTAGAGTGCCCCTTCATGCGATAATGCAATGCTATATCCCCATGGCTTTTTCTATGAACATTCCGTTCTACCGCCTCTTCAGCCGTGACATTGCACCAAGGTTTGAGACAGCCTTCAAAGACCAGCTAAGTTGCACTTTGTGGTCAATTGAGTGACACAGGCAGAATCATCTCGTGGCGGGAAGCCAGCAAGGATGGCCGGCTGACCGCCAATTCGTTGCTCGACCAGATCTTAGGGACACCAGCCCATCCAGGAGAAATCCGTGCCATGGACATCTGTTTTACCAATGATGAGATGCGGTTCTTCAAGCGAAACGGATTCGTCATTAAACGAAAACTGTTGAAACCGGATCTGCTCGCCAAGGCCCATGAAGTGTATTGGGAAAGGGTGCCTGCACAACTCAAACGCGATGACCCTGAGACTTGGGTCGGACCTTTTCGAGAAGAGTTTCACATCGACGATGGTACTGACCTCATCAGAGGTCACATCTGGAAATTTCGTACGGTGGGCGAAGATGAGTGGATGATGGATCTGATTCCCCGGAATACAGACCTAATTGGATTGGCAGAGCAGTTACTAGGCAAAGGCAACCTACTCCCACCCAGCGGGGTTAGAGGAATATACACAACACTTCCACAAGAAGACCATGAGGCAGTGGAGAACCGCCTACACATAGACCAGCATATCTTCCACTTGAGCACTGTATCGTACCTGGACAAAGTTGTAGTAGGCGGCGGTGGATTCCGGGTCTGGCCTGGTAGCCATCTCTGGTTCAGCAATATCTTTGAATCGAAGTACAAGACTGAGCCGTTTAACCGGTACCAGGAAGCCAAATCCTTTTTTGAGACGCAGCCCTCGCTTGAATGCACTGGAGATGCAGGAGATGTGGTTTTCTGGCACCACCGCCTCGCCCATATGGCAGGCCCCAATATCTCTCCCAACCTGCGATTGGCTGTCTTGTACGATTTCAAGGTATTGAGCTTCGACTATACCCAAGAAGTGCCACCACAGCCAGACTTATGGCAGGCTTGGCCGGGCCTGCAGGGCTTGGACTGACTGTTGGTGCGTTCAATGTGTTCGGTAGGCGAATCCAGCGCATCGTAGGTGGTACGGCCCTATGGACCCGCTTTTCTGTTGCCAGTTCAGAAATACAGTTAAAGGCACGGCAGCGGGCGGCGGCAGGCATTCCAGAGGAAGCTTGAGCGATTGGATTTCTCAAACTGAGCCTTGAACATCCCCTTTCCTTGCAGTATGTGTCACAACCGCACATGCTTGGGGACACACTAATACTGCAACGATTTGTTATTAGCGATTGCTGGAATACAACGTGAATCCTGCGGTACGGGCAGAGAACGGCAACTGAATGGAGTTGAATTCCGCGCATTCAGATGGGTAATCAGACGTCGACCAGGCTCCAAATTCCTCCGTATCAGAGAGTTCTCGTTGTAGTTAGAGTTGGCAATAATGCGGCAATTCATATTCAGTTGTTACGACATGTGACCACACCTTTTGAAAGCGTTTTCGCCAGAGGCGAATGATAGTCGAATGCCTGAATATTTATAGGGCCACTGCAGGGAGAATATTCAGCGATCAGGCAAGAGCACAATTCGAGCTCCGGTCGGGATATATGACCATGCAAGGGACTTAGACGAGGGACACTGGGCCTCTGAATGATGCACGCCCTCTCTCCTGCCAAACGGCCCCCTAACGTTGCCGGAAGTGGTTACTTCTTTAGCCTTTCGCGCTTAAAGGTGAACTGTCTGCAAACGGGCTTTAACCTTTACAAGACTGAGCCGAGATCGTACAGGAGGCAATCCGTCCATATTTTCAAGACCCCGTTGACAAAACGGCAACGCAAGAGATCCCCGCAAATCTAGGAGATCGTCGTTACGGGTGGACCGTCCGTAGACTGAGGCGACGGTGCGGCTTTCTGGTGCAAACCACAAGAGAAGCCCATATATCCGCTGTGATTCGGCGTCCAGAAACACCATTCAAGCAGCACGGATCCAAATCCGACTGTTCCTGCCACGACTCCAGGCATCTTGGGTCCTTGGAACCATGGGGTATTGTCAACCTCAACGTTTCCCGGACAGACAAGGAACTAGGTGATCTGTTCAACTCCCCCAGTCATTTTCATTTGAAGCTCAAGTACACGACATTCACACTTAACTAAGGACAGTTCACAGTTTTAGGTATTGGTGCATCGTTTTCATGGTAAAGGAAAAACAGATATAATTTTTTCATGACAATGTCAATAGTTGACGGGTTTCTCATATGGTGAACGATTTTCGCGGCCGGCCACTGCCCGAACCTGCAACAATGGCTGGATACGCGGCTCTCATGGGTCGATATGACTTGAGAGTGCCGTTGCCAAGGCGGCTGGCCGCCACTGCCGAACGACACAATCCCACTTCAACCCCCGAGTGGCTCTTGTTGACGCCCCGACATCAGCCCGCACCTACGCTCGGTGGCGACCTGAAGTTTGCCTTGAAGTACGAAGGCCTTGACCTCATAGTGTTGTCCGCTTTATTTCGAGCGTTGGAACCCCATGATTTGGAGGTTCTTATACGTGCCACTCCCACAGGCAGCTTTTCCCGAAGGGTCTGGTTTCTTTACGAATGGCTGACAGGAATCAACCTCGACCTTGAAGATTGCGGCAAGGTACGGTACGTACCGATAGTGCATGAAGAGCAGCAATTTGCACTTCCTCAGAGCACAAAGTCACCACGCCATAAAATCCTCAACAACCTTCCTGGAACTCCGGCGTTCTGTCCGATGGTTAAACGTACAGGAGCTCTGGCACAGGCAACTGAAAGTGACCTCAAGGGCCGAGCCCAGCAAGTCATTGGCCGTACCCGTCCAGATATCATTTCTCGAGCAGTAGCTTTCCTGCTCCTTGATGACTCGAGATCCTCTTTTTCCATAGAGGGAGAACAGCCTTCCAGTGCACGATTGGCTAGGTGGGGAGAGGCTATAGGACAGGCCGGAAAGCGGTCACTAGACGTAGGTGAATTTGAGCGCCTCCAGAAAATTGTCATCGTAGACCAACGCTTCGTAGATTACGGTCTAAGAAGAGAAGGTGGATTTGTGGGTGTGCAAGACAGGCTAACAAGTGAACCGGTACCTGAGCACATCAGCGCGCGTTGGCAGGATCTTCAGGTTCTTGTGGCGGGTTTAGCTGGCTATTGTGAACGGGCACTCAGAACTGGTCTGGACCCGGTAATTGCCGCCGCTGCAGTTGCTTTTGGGTTTGTATACATCCACCCATTCGAGGATGGCAATGGTCGAATTCACCGGTGGCTCATACATCACATCCTGGCAGCAGGGCAGTTCACTCCACCCAGCCTTGTTTTTCCGGTCAGCACAGTCATTCTGGAGCGATTGTCGGAGTACCGTGCCGTTCTGACCTCTTGGTCCACATCTATGTTGCCATTCATTGGATGGCGCAGTACGCCTCGCAACAATGTGGAGGTCTTGAATGAAACGGCCGACTTCTATCGGTATTTCGATGCAACTCCGCACGCGGAATTCCTCTATAGCTGTGTTGAACAGACCATCGAAAAAAACCTGCCTCAGGAGGTGCGGTTTCTGGAATCTTATGATCGGTTTTCAGCAGGAGTTCAGCAGATCGTTGATATGTCGGCAAGATGGGTTGATCTTTTGCGCAGGTTTCTGGAACAAAACGGGGGTCAACTGTCTAAACGGGCACGTCTGAAGGAATTCGCGGCACTGTCTGATGACGAAGTCTTTGCCATCGAAGAAATATATGCGGACACCTTTGGTGTTTGAAATTGAGGTGAGCCTTGGTAGCCGTGAAGCCATCGAATTCAGCCAAAAGGTACACGCTCTTTTTTTGTCGGCACGGGCCTAGCTTCTTCTTCTCCTCCTTCCGAGGACTGAGAGTGATCTGAGTTGCATATGTTCATTCACCGTAGTGCGCAGTAAATGACTACCGGGGGTTTGACTTTGCACTTCCCATGGATGCTTTTAAAGCACAGTGGTAACAAATGAAACACCATGGGCCATCCACCCGGACCACAGGATCTGTCCTGAAAGAGAGTAGATAGGCTCATATGCATGCCAGACCCCGGCTGAGACTGCCAGTAGTATCAACAAGCTGGTGTCGCGCGGCTTCATTTGACCATCCGTACGGTCTCGTTGTTCGGGTGGCAGCGACTTCATCTGGGCGGACGGCAGATGCCGGAGAGTATTGAAATTCAATCTTGCTTGCCTTGAATTCGCACGCCGCCATTCTTCTGGGCTTGCCTTGCTTGGCACCTGCCAATGAGTTCATTCAACCGCCGCAGAATTCGGATTTCGTTGGAAGGTTTCTTAATCCTTTTGGTATAGCGGGCGGCTTCCCTGTACATTAGATGCGCTGCCGAAAGGCTCCCATGGAATGGACTTTACCCTCACAACCAATAAGGAAAGAGATTGCATGTTTTTGGGATGCTTCCAGAGTAACCGGCCTCTCCATCAAATGGCCTTTGACGACTTCGCCCGGGCTGCGGTGGACCTCGGCTATGCCAGTATTGATGTGCCAGCCTTGAATGACCAAGCCGTGTCTACATGCCGGGACCTTGGCATGAAAATCTTCGCTTCAGGTGCCGTGATACCCCCTGATCTGAGTAAAGATGGCAAGAAACAGGCCGAGCTTACAGCCAAATTGTATGAAGTGATTACTTGGGCCCATAAACATGGGATCGAGGTAGTCACCCATCTGGTTGGCAAAGATATGACCCTAAGTGGAGACGAAAATGTCGCGATTTTCAAGGAGCTGTACACCCCTATCGCTGCCCAGGCCGAGTCCAAGAATGTGAAGTTTGCCTTCGAAAACTGGCCCCGCAACGGCACTATGTTGGCTACTACTCCGGAAATGTGGGATGCCATGTTTGAAGCGGTGCCATCTCCAGCGTTGGGACTCTGCTATGACCCTTCTCACTTCTATTGGCAGGGCATTGACTACATTCAACCCATTCGAGATTTCGGGGATCGCATCTATCACGCCCATGCCAAGGACACCGAAATGCTGTCGGCCGGCCAGAATGCCTTCGGAATCTATGGAAAGCAGCTGAGCCGCACACCCCTGGCCCAGTGGTGGCGGTACCGCTTGCCTGGATACGGGGCGGTCGACTGGTTCCGCTATCTGGATGAATTGTTTCAGACGGGGTACAACCAAGCCCTGAGCGTTGAACATGAGGACTCACTTTGGGCCCAATCTGAAGAAGAGGCACTGCGCGGCCTGCAATTATCCAAGCAATTCCTTGACCCGTTCCTGGCGTAATTTGCTGAAATATGTCTGTCCTGGCTCTACCGCGCGGAACACGCCGGATGTCAGTACAGCAGGTAAGTGTAAGCATCCCTGCCGCCAGCGGGGACACTGTGCCGTTGCTTCTTTCTGAAGCTAGAGGAGCCCGATCGCTCCGAGTATCTGTATGCTTACAGCAGCGGTAGGTTCAATACGAAAGATTGTTTCTCCCTTGAACTTGGCGGCCCTACATTACAGGGTTGGCTCGAATTGAGCCCTCCTAGGACCGAACAGATTGCAATATTAGTGTGGCCTATTGAAGGCGTCGCCAACCACCGATTGGCCACATGAAATGTGTGGTTGGGCATAGCCAGCATTCCCAGAGGACGACTGCGTGTGATGAAAATCCCATTTTGGGATGTCTGACTGAGGAAGTTGCCCTGGATAAGACTCTGAAACTGGCGGGGAGCGATCGCGGTTACGTAGAAGAATGCAGTGAATGCCGCCAGGTGCTGTGCCCGGCTTTGCACTTGGTTTTGGGGTTGAACGGGACGTTGAAGGAGTGTAAGGCCTTATTCCCTTTCCCCCTTTCCTTGATGAATTGCCGCTGCCTCCACACCGATCCTTGTGGCAGCGGCCTACGGGGATGTCCTAAGCCTCAAAGTGACAGTTAGCACTTCTGGCAATCCTTTGCTGAGGACTGGCCCCGAGAACGAATCAGGAATGTCCTTGCGTACAGGTTTCGACTGGATTGAGATTCCCGCTACGACCAATGAGTGGGCGACAGAATCCTACGGCCTACTCTTCGAAAGCAAAATGAAAGGTATATACAAGTCGCCTGGTTTCCACTCGGAATTCCTGCCAACCCGGACCGAGGCACTTTCGGCCTTTTGGCTTTGCTTATGCAAGGGGCTGCTTCTGTGCTTGTTGGCTAAGTGGCTATCGGTCGTATTTTCAAGCACAGCCCAAAGGGGAGTCATTCCTGGAGCCCGCGGAGGAAGCCGCGGGCACAATAGAGATGTTCTCTTGTGGACGTCGATTCTTAAACAGGTAGGCATGTGTTGCTTTGTTTCTTGATATTGAAAGCGACTGGCTAGGAGCCCATGCGTTGGCGCGGCAAATTGGCGCTGCCTGCATAACGGAGGAAAGAGATGACCGAGAGAATAATCACCGTTACTCCGGAGACCCAAAAGCGGAGGTGGTTGCGAAACCTCAAATTTATTGCTCTGTGGATCTTGTCAACGCTAGGCACCAACGCTCGTCTCATTGGTTATGTAGGTGAACTGCGCGTACACAATTCCCTGCTTAAGGGCTTACCTAGCGGGTCACTGATACTGAGCGACGTAATGCTACCTACGCCCGAAGGAACCGCGCAAGTAGACTTGGTTGCTGTCGTGGGAAATAGAGTCTTTTCCGTAGAAGTGAAGAATCGTGTAGGGCAGATTTCTGGGCAGGAGCGTGACCGTATGTGGAAATGGCGCGTCGACCGACGAAAAGGGACTTTCTACAACCCCGTTTCTCAATCTCGCAGACATGCGAAGTATCTAGGTGAGTTACTGGATCAAACGGTGGTGCCTATGGTCGTATTCGCCGGATCAGCCAGAGTGGATTCAAATGCTTCATGTGTATTTGATTCGCCCCGACGACTCATGCCGGCCATTCTGGCCGCTTGTTCTGGAGACGTCGATGACAGTGATTTGGCAAGCATGTCCCAGCGAGTCGCTCAGCGGTTGGAGGATGCCAGGCTGCAAGGGACCGTAAAGGAGAAACGGCAGCACATTCAATACGCCCAGCAGGTTGCCACAGAAAAGAAACACCGCGCTCAAGAGTGGCATCGCCGCAATTCGAAGCTCTGAGAAGGCATCCGATTCCCCGCCTTGCTAGTTCACCTGAAATGCCCATTCTTGGAAAATGCTGCAGCAACTCCGGTGTGTGGGACAAGGCGCTTCCCGTTACATCTGTTCGGTCTGCCCCTTGGCTGCGTTCGTGACAGGCATAGGGCCGCCGGCACAGGGCTAGCTGATATTCTGTGATGATCCCTCTGGCCTCAGACCGATGGCCCCAAGCTTGGGCATCAAAATACGCTAGTTAAGACTTGGTTTTATGACTACATTAAACCGTTGGTTAGCGAATTCGTCTGCTTGAAACTTAAGCCCCTGTAACCTTCAATGTAAGCAGGTTGCTACACTACACCTTTCTGTTTCTTCCATGACTGGTTGCGATTCAAACGGCCAGTCTGGCAAGGCCAAAGGTCAGAAAGCAATCTGCCTATCTTGCTTGGCCGACAACTCTTAGGTCAAGTTGAGGAAAGTTGCCACTGGAGGTCCCTTGGCAAAGTCGGGAGGCTGCTAGAAGGCGCCTAGGAAACTGAAGATTACCGTGTTGACTGCACTGTACACATCAAGGCGTCGCACCCATGCGTGGGACAATCCTGCGACATTGTGAGCTGCTCCGTATAGCTGACCGGTCAAGGCGGCCACCACATGACTGTTTTCAATCTGATTGGCGCCGAACATGAGTGCCTCCTCAAACGTCCTGCCGCTTGAGGCATAGTAGAAGCCAATCGCCAATGCTTCAGCTGGCGTCGTCCCCGTACCCAGTCGGGGGGCGGCATCCAAAGGATTTACTTCCCGGTTCTGGGCAAGTTGTTGAGATAGTGTCAACTTCCGGGTTATCGCAGCTGCCTCTGTGCGACTGGTCAAGGCATTACAAACCAACTGGCCGGCCTCTTGTAGACACTGCCCTTTGCAAAGCAGATTGACTAAGCCGGCCATGGCTGCGGCGCCCCAGCGTTCTTCCGGATGACCATGCGTAATAGCCGCCACCTGGGTAGCGATGCCCATTGTGCGGTCCAGATCCCATTGCGGTACTAGCCCAAGAGGGGCAGCGCGTACCAGCGCGCCGCAATCCCGCACCTGATTTATCGGATTTACCAGTGTGCCATCCCCGCCTGTCGCCAAACTGGATAGGCAAGCAGAGCTGGGCTCCCGTTTTACCTGTAGTTCTTTATGGAGGCACAAAGTCCCATGGTGCGGTGTGCCGACCTGTCGTTCCTGAGTCTGTAGCCAGTCTAGATAGGCCAACCGGATCTGGGCAAACACATTCGCATCGTCTGCCAAGTCTGCTCTCTTCAGCCCCTCTAGCGTAAATAGAGACATCTGGGTGGCGTGGGAAACTTGCAACTTCTTTCTTCGCACTAACCGCGGTTCGAAACGAACTTGCCCCTCCTGATCACGAATTTCGTGCCATTCATCAAGTTCCTGGTCATACCCCAGAGCATCGCCTACGGCCCCACCCAGCAGACAGCCCAAGACACGCTCTTCCAGTTCGCAATTCCGCTGTGGCTGGCCCAACGACTCCAGGTAGGCGGCGCGGAGGATATTGGTTTGCAGACTTGCCTGGACCCTTTCAACTTTTTCAACAGCTTCAGAGGGGCAGGCTCCCAGCTCGGAAAGAATGCGGGCGGCTACGGTACCCGTGCGACCGAACCCGGCGCGGCAGTGAATTGCGACTTTGTTGCCTTTCTGCAGCAAGCTCAAGATGCGGTGGCCGGCGTAAGGCCAATGAATCTCAAACCATTCATCTGGAAGGGCGTGATGTTGGATTGGCAAATGAAGCCAATCCATGCCGAGGGCCTCGGAACGCACGCCCAGACGGGTTATATTTAGGAGCTCAAACTCGTATTCCTCGAGCAAAGACACTAAGGCTGCTGCTCCCCAGTCCTTCACCGCTTCCAAATGCAAGCTAAGTCTCCGCTCCGGGGCGGGCGGATCGCCTGGGTCCAGCAAAATTCCTGGACACAGGGTCAGTCCTAGGACGCCTTTGCCGGCTGGCAGTTCAGTAATTCGCACGGGTAGGTTGCAGCCCTTCTGGCATAGTCCAGTATCGGACGAGTCTGCCAGTATAACCTTTCGACGCTTTGGCCACGTACAGATCGATCTAGCAAACTCTGGGCACCTATTGTTAGAGAGAGGGAACTAGATTGCCGCAAATAGGTCTGCCCCGAAGCAACCGGTCAGTGAGGCCAAGTCTCTTCAATGATCATCCCACCATTCACAGGCGCTGGCCGGCCCGCGGCGATTTGAAAACAGTTCCAGCATATGAGGGCCGTGGAAGATCTAGGCCCCGCTGCTCATTTTTTTCATGCCGCCGATGAACCAGTACAGGGCGAAAACGCACGCGAATCCAATTAGCAAGGAAGGAACCAAAGGCAGGGACAACTGCAATTGCAAAGGCACCCAGGCCAGAATCAGACCCATGCCCAGCACGATAGCCAGACGACGCAGATGACGCATGATGAAAATCTCAGCGTTCGCGTCTTCAATCAGTCTTTCCACCCGGGTAGAAAGGTAATTCAGGTCCCAGCTGCCCAGCAACAAGACCTGACAGAATAGGCCTGCCTCAAAGGATTCCTGGGCGATTACACCCAAGCCGTTGATGAGGCACAAGCCAATAAAACAGGGGGAGGCCAAAGCGGGTCGGTTCTGCCACAATCCTACAAGCCACATCACGACCAGGGCACCCGCCAAAACAGCAACGTGCCACAAGTCCGCAGGTAGCAACTGTGAGATTAACAGGCCGCAGGCTACCAGCAACAGACTGCCACCAATATAACGAGGAAGATGAAGCAGGGGCATACAAGACTCGATTGCCAGAGGGTGAACTGAATTGTACAGTCCCTCACTTATACTTGATTGGACTGGCCAAGCCTTGGTCATCTGTTTCGTCTCTTTTCAATCCTGCTAAAGGTCTTACCCATGAGCAAGAAGGTTCTGTATACCGTGCGGAACATAAATGATCAGGATCCTGAAGTAAGTATGTTGCTGCAGGCAGGCTGTACGATCCGCGCGCATACTTCCTTAAATGCAGCAGAGGCCCAAGACGATGTTGCACAAGCGAGTGGCCTGATTGTGGGGCTCAACACGGTTGACGGAGCACTCCTGGACCACATGCCTTGCCTCAAGGTGGTGGCTCGCCTGGGCGTAGGTTACGACAACATTGATCTGGAAGCGGCGACTGCCCGCGGAGTGCAAGTGACTTATGTTCCCGACTATGGGGTGCACGAGGTCTCCACGCACGCCATCACCATGTTGCTGGTTATGGCCCGAAACATGCCTTCACTTTTGGCCGCTAGCGCGGCTGGCAGATGGGACTATGGAGCCATGGGCACTGTGCAGCGTATTCAGGATCAGACTCTGGGAGTGGCAGGTTTCGGCCGCATCGGTCGCGAAACCGCCCTCAAAGCCAAGGGACTGGGCATGCATGTGATCGTGCATGATCCCATTGTGCCGACGGCCGAGATTGAATCCCACGGCTTGGAATCGGTGGACTTTCCCTCATGGCTGCGCCGCTCGGACTACATTTCCTTGCATGTGCCTGCCATGCCCGCCACGCATCACATGATTGACGCCGCGGCTCTCCAGCAGATGAAGCCGACAACACGCATCATCAATACGGCGCGCGGCCCTCTGATTGACGAAGATGCCCTCTTGGCGGCTCTCCGAGCTGGGGAAATCGACGCCGCGGCCTTGGATGTGTTTGATACGGAACCGCCGTCACCGGACCATCCCTTGCTTCACGAGCCCAATGTGCATGTGACACCTCATGCGGCCTGGTATTCCGAAGCGGCCAAGCAGGACATGCGGACACGTTGTGCCCAGGACGTGATTAATGTGCTCAGTGGTCAGCCGCCGGTGTATCCCCTGAACAAAGTCTAAGCCCCTCCGGCCAGTTTGCCGCCCTATTCCAACCCTGTGGGGAGATTTCTATGAACATGCAGGCTGTCTACGTCACGGAAGACAAGAAATTCCATGTTGGTGAATTTCCTCTGCGGGACCTAGAGGGAGATGAGGTTCTTATCCAGACCCACTACTCGGGTATTAGCGTAGGCACGGAATTCACGGCGGTGCGGGGTACCAGATACTACGGAGAATATCCCTTTGTGCTTGGCTATCAGGGGACGGGCGTAGTTGCTGGCCTGGGCCCCGACGTGAGTCGTTTCAAGGTGGGAGATGCGGTGTATTTCCGGTCCAACTCCTTGGATCTCTTTCTGGGGGATACGAAAGTGGCAAACCGGAGCGGCACCTGGGCTTCCCATGTTATTCACTCCGAAAAGCAAAGGGTGGAACCCCTGCCAGCGGGGGTGGATGGGGCCACCGGTGCCATGTTTGTGATGCCCGCGGTGGGATTGAATGCGGTGGACATGGCGGGAGTGCGGATGGGGGATTACGTGGCTGTACAGGGCGTCGGCCTGATAGGTCTAGGCACTTTGGCCGCCTGCTTCCTGCGCGGCGCGAAACCCATAGCCATCGATATGGCTGCCAATCGCCTGCAACTAGCGAAGGAATTTGGGGCTGTAGCTACCATCAATCCCGCGTCAGAGGATGTGCTGGAACGGGTACTGGAAATTACAGATGGCCGCGGCGCGGACGTATCGATTGAAGGGACCGGCGTCCGGTCCCTAATAGATCAGGCCATTTCCCTGACTCGCCGCGAAGGCAAGTTCGTATTTCTAGCGGTGTATGGAGAAGCTCCTTTGGAATTTCTGTACATGCCCGCTCATCAGCGTCGCATTCAGGCATTTTTCCCCTGTGACGACGGTCAGGAGCCCTGCCGGGAAGCAGTCCTGCATCAGATGGCCCTGGGAGCGCTGCCGTGGCACAAGACCATTTCTCATCACATCAAAGTGGACGAAATGCCCGCTTTCTGCGCCCGCGTGCTGGCCGGAGAATCTCCAGATCTGCTGGGGTCTGTGATTGACTGGCAGGTAGCCGACGCCTTGTAACATTTGCCGCTGCTGGGTATCCGATCCCAGGGCTCAGGCCACTTGTGCAGGTCCTACTTCTGGCAGCTGCAGGATGGGGTAGTTGGCGTTCAACAGGGTCTGGTCACCTGTACGCTTAATGTAATCCCAGATCAGTTGGGTCATTTCGACTGCCTTCGGTCTACATCCTGCCGCGTCAGTAGCCAGCAGATTGGTCATTTCACAGGGATCTTCTTCGAGGTTATACAGCTCATCCAGGGCGAAGCCATTGAGAACAAACTTCCAGGGACCATCCCAAACTATGCGCTGAGTCAATTGATATCTGGTCCCATCATATTCGGCAAAACCCCGCCTAGGAACTTCATTGGAGTGATTGGGGGCATTCAACAGCTGGGCAAAGGAATTGGAGTCGGCAGAACCTTCGATGGGCATGCCCATAAGCTCCAGCAATGTAGGGTGCAAGTCATGAAGACCTACGCGCGCGTCCGAAGTGGCGCCCGGTTCTATGCCTGGCCCAGACATGAGCATGGGAATATTGTAGATTTCTTCAGAGGCCGTGAAATTCTTGCAATATAGGCCATGAGCACCCAGCAGTTCGCCGTGGTCAGAGGTCAGCACCACGATAGTATTGTCCAGTTGGCCTGCTACTTCAATCCTGTCAATGAGGCGTCCAAAAAGCTTGTCAATCTCTGTAATAGAAGCGTAGTAGCAGGCAGCGGCTTCCCGGTGCTGTTGCTCGGTCCAGTTGGCCCAAGGTCTCTGCGCTCGCTTGTAGACTTCAGGTCGGTCCCCCATGTCATCCCGCAACGAGACAGGCAAGGAAACGTCTGCTGGGTCATATAGGGCATAGGCCTCGGTGCCACAGATGAATGGATCGTGGGGCTCCAGAACACTTACACACAATGCCCAAGGCTCTGGGTGGGCCAGAGATGTGACAAGAAATTCCTGGGCTTCTCTAACATAGGCTCCAACCATCCGCTTTTCAGGTGGAACATCAGTTACGCCATAAAAGCGAATAGGTTCGTAGCCAGGGATGGCATCTACAAATCCTTCCAATTCCCAAGTGCCTTGCTCTAGTCTGGATTGAGTTTCTGAGCGGGACCACTTGGAGGTCGCATGTTCTTCGGTCAAGGCCGCGGTCCAGCCGTATTGATTCAAATCGTGGGAGCGTTCCACGTGCCATTTGCCGAAATAACCCGTGGCATAGCCCGCAGTTTGAAGGTACTCTGCCCAGTGGCGAGACGGTCTTAGGTTGGCCCGGTCTTCTCGGACTGTGTGAGTAACAGTCCAGACATTGTGGTTGTGAGGCAACAGTCCGGTCATTAGGCTGGCCCGAGCAGGCGAGCATATGGCGTTGGGGGTGTAAGCATGGGTCAAGTGGACCCCGCGCTCGCGAAGGCGGTCGAAATTAGGAGTCTGGCAAATGTGATCTGGATGCAGAACACGGCCCTGCATCTGATCCGTCATCAAAAACAGCAAGTTGGGAGGAGAAGACGCGGTTCTAGCCATGCTTTCTCAAGAAGGCCTCTACTGACTTCCGCCAAATAGCGGCATTACGTAAATCTCGACTAACGGGGGCAGGAAATAGATGGCGCCAGTCAGGGCCACGATAATCCCCGTGATTCTGGCTACTCTGGCGATTGCTATTCCAAGTTGCTCTTTCCCTGCACTGGTGCGGAGATAGTGTTCGGAAAGCAAAATGGCGATCAGCCACAACAGGCCCAACCCAACGAAGCCGAATCTTTGTACTGCGCTAATGGCCCAACGGGTTGCATCGAGTTTCTGCAAAATGCTGGAGATGGCAGGTGGACCATAAAGCAATGGTAACGTGATGAAGGCCCCCGAGATCAGCCATGCCGCGTAGGCTAGGAAATATGACCCGTTCGCCACAAACCAGTTTCGAGTGCTGTTTACAAAGTTGCCCAGTACAGACACCGGAATTCCTCAAACCTCTACCATGCCGGAACCGCATGCAAGCAAGCCAATCCGGCTGAGACCTCAACACAGAGTTCTTCCCTACGAGGTGATATTTTGGCATAGTGAGAGGGTTAGTAGAGAGATTTAGCCCCTTGCAATCGGGTTCAAGCCAAGTTCTTGCCCTGGTCGACAGTGAAGTCAGAGGGTTTTCGGCAGTTGGGATCAGTACTGAAAGCCCGTTGAATCTGGGAAACTTGCCACGGGGCCAGTGACATGGCCCCGTGCAGGGCCGTTTGGTCGGATCAGGTTGAACGTGGTCCGGATGGAGTTAGGATTGTTCAGATGCCGGGTCAGCCAGGGCACACCGATTCGAACCGCGGAAAGGAGGATGATAGACACTTCCTGTATGTTGGGGTCACCGGCTGTGCACGGAATTTCGTAGAAGGCAGAAAGAGCGTAATTGAAAGTACAGCCACAAGGGGGCTATGCACAAATCTGTCCCCACCGCGGAGTGCCTGCCCCCCACTGCACTTTGCCCCCTGTCCCCGGTCAGGTGTGATACTACCTCGAGACTAGCAATCTGTGAACAGCGGATCTTCCCCTGCTTTGGCAGTTCCTGACTAGGAAACCGTGGATTGGCAGGTGGCTGATCCTCAGGAAATGTCTACAGCAATGCAAAAGGTCAGTTTCCTGCCATGCCTGGCAAAGTAACGAATCTCTCCCCTGTATGAACGGCTTCCACTGGGGCAGGTCCAGCCATTGTGGAAGAACCCACCTGCACCGCGGCCCTGCACGCAGGCATCCAACTGCACGTCGGTATTCATGGCGAATTGAGGATAGACTTCGCCTGAGATGGGGAACGGACGCCACCTATGGCATCTGTTTCATGTTCGACCGGGTTGAGACTTGGCATCAGGGGTACTTATGACATGCCAGGATACTCCCCCAAAACATGGCAGTACACATGTCCGCCTGCCCAGCCTGGAGGCAACTGATGCACCAGAAATTTTGTGGGGTTGGGACGATTCGTGCCCCTGTCTCAGAGGTTGCTGTCAACTGCTGGGCATACAAGGTAAGGAGCGTCAAAGTCGTCTTCGAAGCCAGGATAGAGCACCCGATTGCCCATGCGATCAATGACGGAAAAATAGTACATTAACTCAAAGCGTGAATCTGTGTAGATGGCTGGAATGACCCCCAGAAAACTTCCGTTCTGGACTGTCATATCTTGCTGCAGCACTCTCTCCGCCTGATTCACGTGGCGATAATGCAAGCGCACCTGCTTCAGATCTTCTTGGCAATGAACCTTGAGATGCAATGGCAGTGGCTTGCCCCGTTCGAATCCAGTCGGGGGTTCGTGCTCACATTTCGGAGCCGTAACGGGCTGTCCCAAGGCTATTTCAAGGCCTTCGGCACAATTCGGACCCGGATATTGGATTGTCTTACCACTTGTGGACTCGGCTTCCAAGCTGTAGCGTAGCCAACGGGCTTGCTCTCCAAGCCTGAGCGTCGCTGCGTACAGGGGCGAGAGAGTGTGTGGCGGGACCAAAGTGGCACGCCTCACAACGGCATCTTGATCCGTTACGTATAGAACACGCACCGCCTTGGCATGTTCCCAACCCTTGAGACTGGTGGCAATCGTCACATGAGAAGGGCTCTGCTCCCAGACCGGAACGTGTGCGAAACTCAGAGGCTGAGAACCATATTGGGCCAGGTAATTCTGCCGGATTGTCTTCATTTGCTCCAGATCGGAGACTATGGCTCCTTCACGGGCAGCCCAATCTCCACTCATGATTCCATTGTTGTGGAATGCCAAATGGGGGGGATAGATGCTCGGTGCCAGACGCACAACAAGCCGCCAATATCGTAATCCGTTTTCGTATGCCTCTATAGCCTCATTCAGGGCAGCGAGATCGCCTGTGTCCCGATACAAGGTGAAATGGGCAGCTGCTGCAAACTTGCAGCCAAAGAAAAAAGCCAGGTTGCCCTGGATCGAGGTATCTATCCACAAGGTACGGAATTCTGCTTGCACGGCATTGGCGTCACTGCTTTGGGCTTTGTCTAACTCCGCGAATGTGGCCTGACCAATCCCTTCAAACCACTTGCCTGTAGTGAACGGATCAATTTTCTCACCCACCTGGTTGCGTAGGTAGTCAGATACAAAGTCATCCACACGGTAGAACAGGGCCGTATCACTGGGACTGCAGAGACCAAACCAGGCCCCGCCATCACGGCTGAGGAAATCGGGGGCGGGGGTGGAGATCGGAACGTTGGTGTACACCTCAGGCCAATAAAGATTGTCACTGGCACTGGGCGCATGGCTCATGGTGATCAACGGCATCGTCTTGCTGGCCCACGCCAAGGCTGCCTGCAAGGAGTCTCCGGTGCCGGGCCCAACCCGATGCCTGAACTCCCGGTGCCAGATCTCGGGAGAACAGTCAGGGTTATACATAAGCCGGCCAAAAAGCACATAATGCAGCCAGTATCTCTTGTACTCCCAGTCATAAAATTCTAAGCTTGGATCCTGCACTATGCGCCAGTGACCTTCAGGGCCGCTGGAGTATGAGCCTTTGTAGGTCAGGGGGTCACCATGTTCCAGACCCAAGCTGCCGCTCAAGCAGGCATTGCGCGCCAGTTTGCCTACCATCGCGGGATTGCCCCATGTCAGTATCTTTTGGGTTCCCCAATTCCACAGATTGAACATGAAATCATGTGCACGCGGCTGATAGAGCATATCGGCGTAACTGTTGCGGGTCCAGCGGCGCGGCCCCGAACTCTCAAGTTCCTCAAACCGAATCTGGGTGGGATGGTAGGGAAGTCCCTGATGCTCCATGCAATATTTTCCGCCCAAGGTCACATGAATCCCGCGGCGTGTCGCTTGATTCACCAACTCCTGGTTCACACCTTTCAGTTCAATCTGCAGGGCCACCGGGCGATCACAGGCCGCCACGCCGTCAAACAGGAAATACATGTCTTCCTGGGTAAATCCGTTTTCTACCATGCTGCCTGATATTCCCAAGCCGTCAATGTCGGTACAGGCGTCCAACAGGGTCTTGACTCCCTGGCGCGTATAGTCCCCGATTGTCTCCGCGGTCAGCCCCTCCACCCGGTAACGCCGGGCTTCAGCCCAATCTCCCATGGAGCGATGACTCATCCAATACATATCGAGATAAAACTCCAGCCCCCGATCCTTAGCCATGGCGGCCACGCTTTGGAGCATCGCCAGATTCTGGGTTCGCTCCTCCGGGGTGAGGTGCATCACCGATACTTGGGGATATCCAGGAACCGCAACTAGGAACGGGAAGGGCGGAGAGAAATAAGCCGAGCGCCATCCAATACTCAGTTTCAGCCGATTGTGCCGGGTGGCTACCAGGTTATCGAGATAACTCTCCCAGAACCCGGTGGCAAAAAACCACTCCCGGTCAAGTTTCCGATTCATCATGGTCCGGATGACACTGCGAATCCGCAATGTGGGTCTCTCCACTCCTTCTTCGATCCCCTGGAACACATCTTCCCCGGTGCCCGTCAGTTCGATCGCCCGGGCGACCTCGTATAGGGCATACGCCAAGCCGCGTTCATCACTTCCATACACCACCAAATCCCGCAGCGTGCCACGGTAATCCCGCACGATAGCCAGAGATTCAGGCTTCAGAGGCCAGGCCCGAGGATCTGACACCATCCGCGCCGCCATGGGGGCGTCCTGGGGTGTGCCCCAGAGCAGCCTCCAATCCGTGCCTTGGATAATGCGAGCCTCCTGCCGGCTCCAAAGGAATCCCTTGCGATCCAATATGTGTGCAAGATGCCGCACGGCATAGGCAGAAGGCAATCCCAGGAGACTCATGTGCGCTTTCTACTCTGGACTGTGTGTTTGCGTACCGAGTCCCGCGATATCATGCCGGCCATGGAAATTGTCAAACCCGACGATAGTGCTTGCGTTTTCATTCCGCCCGGGGGCGCAACACGGTGCCATCCGGCATGGTGGCCAGGAATGCAAATGCCCAGCCACCATGGTTGGAGCCGAGCTGATTACTCAACTTGACCATGATGCTGTTGGCACCAGCTTGCAGATGGGTATCTATCTCTTGGGTGCGGAAGGCATGGTGGGAGCCCAAATCGTGAAATTCGTCGTTGACGCGCAAATGCATGACGTCATCCCAGCCCAATCGGATCTTTATATTCGCAGCTTCCGGCACATGAAGGACACACCGGGCAATTCCGACGCCTTGATCAGTCTTGCCCACGCCCCTGGCCCAGGGCTGAAATACATGGTTGAAATCAATAAAGCCGTGTTCGGCGGCGCGCTGAACCCACCGCGCCACATCCCGGCCCAAGGACCGGGATCCTTCAGTCAGCCAGGCAGAATCGAGACCATGCAGTCCATCTAGGCCGTGTGGGCCCGGCGCGGCACGTTCCGCGGGGAGTTCCTGGCCCATGGCCTCATTGCCATGATTGGCGAATGGTCCGCACAGCCACCAGTCTCCGCTTGTCGGCTGTGCGCGGTCATGGGTATTGCGAGGTAGCTCCACTCCGGGGAGCAAAGCGGGCCAGTCAGGCATGTCGAAGAACGGTCTTACCGGTGCTTTCTGGTACCAGTAGGTCGTAGAGCAAATGTCGTTGACCATGCATCCAAAGCGCATCTGAATCGACTCCTGAAAGGCAATGGTGTCCTTTTCGAAGAAGCGATACCCTACCAGTCTCTGTGCCGGGCGCGCTTCGCCGACATCTTCGTGGATATAGTAGGGCATAGCCGCATAGTGATGTGTCTCAGGCGGATGAAGTGCTCCTCCATAGCCGGCGCCAAAGGTGTCCTCGCCACCGATACCGCGCAAGAACACAGGGAATGTCCCTTCGCCGTCGATGTAGATGTTTTCCGCGCCTCCGTGACTCCAACGATCCACGTTGTCAAACAGGCGCACGCCATACGAGAACCCCAGCAATTGGCCCGGGCCATCCGCATCCAGCATTAGGAAATCCTCGCCATAGCGCTGCGTAGGCATTTCCCGCCGCCAACGGGCACAGAACCGGCGCTGTTCGGCCAGGGCCTGCTGGGGAAACCGATGCCAGCCCACTTGGAGAAAAACCATGTTCCCCTCGGGTCCGGCCTCAAATTCGATGCGCGCATTGTGGGCAAACGGCATAGGAAAGTAGCAGGTATAGCCGATCCAGGCCTTGGTGGAGAGGAAATGGGTGTCAATCGAATACCAGTCCAAACCATGCATTATTCCGAAGAAATCCCCTACGGGCGCCTCCACATGGGGTATGGGTTCGTCATCGAAGAATATGCGGATGATTGCCTTGCGGCTAGCTTGGGTCATGCTCCGGGGATGTTGCAGGGCGACCCAAAGGAGACGGATCACTCCGGGCCCGTCAAGTTCCGCGTAGGTGTACTTTTCGTTGGGCTGCAATGGGCGTGCGATGCTAACCCGATCCGGTACGGCGAAGTCAGGTAACTGTAGATTCAACATGATGCATCCTGTCTGTGTCATGGTCGGTGACGCCTGCAAGGGACAGTTCGTCTTGAAAATGGCAGGCACTCAAATGCGCGGGATTGCCCCGTACAGGCCTTAGTACGGGTTCTTCCTGGGCACAAAGTTCCTGTCGGTAGGGGCAGCGAGTGTGAAATCGGCAGCCCGTGGGCGGACGGGCTGGATCCGGCAGATCGCCCTGAGGGATCGAGGAGGGGGTCACGATTTCGGGATCAGGAATAGGAATGGAAGCCCACAGACCTTCCGTATAGGGATGTGCGGGCTGGGCACAAAGCTGAACGGTAGGTCCAATCTCCACGAATTTACCCAGGTACATAACAGCCACACGATCGCTGACATGGCGTACGACTGCCAGATCGTGCGTAATGAAGAGCATTGAGAGCTGCAGCCGCTGCTGCAGGTCCATGAGCAAGTTGAGGATCTGGGACTGCACAGACACATCAAGAGCCGACACCGGTTCATCTCCTATCAGGAATGCGGGATTCAGGGCTAAGGCGCGAGCTATAGCAATGCGCTGTCGTTGCCCCCCACTGAAGGCGTGAGGGAAACGGCTTTGATGTTCGGGACGCAAGCCCACCATCTCCAGAAGTTCGCCCACCCGATCTTGCAAATCCTTGCCTTCACAGACCTTGTGCAGAATTAGAGGTTCCCCCACAATGTCTTTGACACTCAACCGGGGATTCAGGGACGAGTAGGGGTCCTGAAAGACCATACCCATTGCCTTGCGAATGGGCTTTAATGCCCGAGGAGGAAGCTGGGATATTTCCTGCAACTCACGGCCATCCTGGAACAGTACCCGGCCCGCGGTGGGTGCGACCAGTCTTGTCAACAATCGCCCCACAGAGGTTTTGCCGCATCCCGATTCGCCGGCTAGTCCCAGCGTCTCTCCCGCATGAATTTTGAAATTCACGCCATCCACCGCGTGGACCGAACCGACCAGGCGCCGTACCAGTCCCTTGTAAATCGGGTAGTGAAGAGTCAAGTCTTCGACCTGGATCTGAACGGGTCGTTGCACAGGTGCCACTTTCGGCACCGGCGCGGGATCCCCCTCATGCCAGACAATGGGAGCACGCACATGACCATCGGCAAACCCCATGGCCCCTCCATGATCTGGTCCGGTTCCCGTTTGATAAAGCCAACACCGTACGGAATGGCCCGCCTCGATTTCCACGGTGGGCGGGCGCTCCACGCAAACATCCATGACGGCGGGACAGCGATCGACGAAGACACAACCCGTCGGCGCCGATGCCAGTTCGGGCACCGTGCCCGGCAAGGAGGTAAGCGGCGTCTTGGGTTGGCTGGTCAAGGAAGGCATTGAAGCCAGCAGCCCCTGCGTATAGGGATGGGATGCCCGTGCAAATATGTCTGTCACGGTTCCTGATTCCACCACCGTACCCAGGTACATTACGGTAACCCGGTCGGCGGTCTTGGCGATGACCCCCATATTGTGGGTAATCAACAACACTGCCATGCCGAGCTGCCGTTGCAAGTCGCGGATCAGTTGCAGGATTTGGGCTTGAATGGTTACGTCCAGCGCGGTTGTGGGTTCATCGGCTATCAGCAACCGCGGGCGGGAAATCAGGGCCAAGGCAATCATGGCCCGTTGGCGCATGCCCCCGGAGAGTTCATGCGGGAATCGCTCATACATCTGTCCAGGATGGGGCATACCCACCAATTCCAGCATCTCAATGGCCCTTTCACGAACCTGCAATTCCATATCCAAGTGAGGGGAAATGGCCTCCACAATCTGGCGGCCAATGCTCATCATGGGATGCAATGAGCGCATGGGTTCCTGAAACACCATGGCCGCGGTGCGGCCCCGCAGGGCGCGCAGAGCCTTTGGATTGCGAATTTGGACGATATCAACGATGTCGTTGTGGGTACGCAGCCAGATCCGGCCTCTCTCAACAATGGCAGGAGGTGAGGGGTTCAATCCCACAATACTACGGGCCGTGACACTCTTGCCACAACCGCTTTCACCCACTAATCCCATGATCTCGCCCTGCTTGACCTGCAGGTCGACCTCATTCACCGCGCGTACTGTGCCCGCCACTGAGGTGAAAGAAATACTGAGATCCTGAATGGACAGCAACTGGTCATCGGCCATTTCCGCAGGGTCAATGGCTGCCCCGCCGCTCAAGGCCGATTTCTCCCGTTGCGGCCAGAATTTAGAGCTGGGCATGGGGATCGAAGGCATCGCGCAGTCCGTCACCGATAAAGTTGAAGGCTAATACCGTAACAACCACGAAACCGGCGGGCATTATCAACCATGGGTATTGGCTAATGACGGAAACCTGCTGCGCGTCCTGCAGCAAGGTGCCCCAACTGACGATTGGTGGCTGAATGCCTAGGCCCAGAAAACTAAGAGCCGTCTCTGCCAGGATCATGCCTGGAATAGACAGGGTCGCCGCTACAATGGCATAACTGAAATTGGCGGCCAACAGATGGCGCCGTAGCACCCACCAGACATTACCACCACTCAGGCGGGCAGAAATCACGTATTCCTCGTTCTTGAGGGCGAGTGTCATGCCGCGCACGATCCGTGCCAGATGTCCCCAATTGATGAATGATAGTATGATCGTGATCAAAAAGAAAATGCGCAACGGACTCCAGTCATTGGGCAGGGTCGCGGCCAAGGCCAACCAGAGGGGAATGCTGGGAAATGAGAGCAGAACCTCAATGCTTCTCTGGATAACGTGATCGACGGCTCCCCCCAGGTAGCCTGATAGAAGGCCCACCGTCATGCCGATGACAAGACTGATCAGAACCCCAAGCAACCCCACGGTTGTGGAGATGCGGCCACCGAAGACAATGCGCGAGAACAGATCCCGGCCTTGGGTATCTGTCCCCAGTAGGAAGAAGGCCCCCCCTTCCACGCCAAAAAGGTGCCTGTTACTCTCAAAACCGAGAATCTGGTAGGGTTCTCCGCGCGTTAACAATCCCAATGGCAACCGGGATTCCCGATCCAACGTGTAGATACGCACGAAGGTTTCGGGGTCCCGCTCCTGCTTCAAACCGTAAACCACAGGCGGCCAGATGAAGGTGCCTGAATCACCCCACACAACGGGGAGTTGGGGAGGCGCCCCCACATAATCCAGAAAGCGGATCTGTGTCGAGTAGGGCGAGGTGAACTCAGCCACCAGGGTCAGGCCATAGAACAGAAGCAATGTCAACAAACTGATTACGGCTAACCTGTTTTTGAGAAACCGCAACAATATCAAACGCCTGAAAGACAAAGGCTGCACTTCCACGACGCCGCTCTGGTGCAGAGCCTCCGTGGAGATTCGGGGTAGGTAAGGCCCTAAAGACTCCTGAGTCATGTCATTGATTCAATGAGGCTCCCCACTGACCGTTTCTTCGAAGCGGCGTGGGCGGCTGGCCTGATTCACGGGCGTGCATCATTGGTCATGGCGGATCCTGGGATCCAGCACGGCCAGGCTCAGATCAGCTAAAAAATTTCCAATCACCAGCATGAACGTCAACAGCAGGAGCAACGTACTGGCCAGGTACATATCCTCTGCCATGACGGCTCTCAGTAGTAGGGGGCCGATGGTGGGCAGTGTCAAGACCATGGCCACGATCACGGAACCGCTGATGATGGTCGGGAAACTCAAACCGACACTGGATATCACGGGATTGATGGCCACGCGCAAGGCATGCACAAAATACACACGCATCATGGAAATTCCTTTCATGCGTGCGGTATCCGTGTAGGGTTCGTTCAATACATCCAGCATCTTGGTGCGGACCACGCGGATCGTACCGGCCGTGCCAGCCGTGCCTACGATGATCACGACAAGCCACATATGTTGGAACAGGTCGAGCACTTTGGCCAGAGACCAAGGCTTGAATACCTGCTCGGGCGAAAAGAGCCCCGCCACACTGGAAGCATCCAGCACCGTAACCGAAAGGAATATCATGATCAGGGCAAGCAGGAAATTGGGAGTGGCCAGTCCAATGAAGCCTACAAAGGTAAAGATAAAGTCCCAGACGGTATAGCGCTTGATGGCGGACAACATGCCTATGGGAACGGCCACAACCATGGTAAAGAAGAGAGTTGTGATACTAATGGTGACCGTAAGCAGAAACCGATCGCCAATCAAAACATCGATGCGGTTGTTCATAAGCATCGAGTATCCGAGATCGCCTTTTACTATGGAGGAAATCCAGCGCCAGTAACGCACGTACCATGGCTTGTCCAGCGCATACCGATCACGGTACAGTTTCAACATGCCGTCGATTTGCTCCTGGCTAAGTTGCTGTTCCTCCAGCTGTACCTGCAACGTTGTCAGAAAATCACCGGGCGGCAGCTCAATAATGAGGAAACTCACCAAGGATACGACGGACAAGACTAGCAACATCTGTGAAAAACGCTGCACAAGGTAGCGTTTCATGGTTCGCCCATATCCCTCCCAGAGAGCAGTGGATGTTCAGCAACCATCATTTGGGGGCACTATGTCAACATGCCAAACAGGGAAAACCAAACGTCTCCCGGGATGGGCTGTCAGTGAACAGCAGGTCCACCGGCACACTAACGATGCATACCACTAATCAAGCCGTTGGATCCATGTCTGAAAGACAGGACCCAACGGCTTGTCCGACATCTCTATGTCTTGCGGATTTGCAATGCGCCGACCGGTGTGACAGCACTGCAGATCACCACAATGTACCTATGCAGCACAAAGGGTCCTACCTCAGGAAGTAATCGCAGCATATTGCCCACCCCGTCTACGCAAACAGGTAATTCCTGTCTCTTTCTGATTTTGTCGACATTATTCTGAGAAGAACCAGGAACGCGGCCAATAGTCCTCATCGCCGGCTCCAAGAGAGTAGGCCATTGCATCGGTTCTACCCCAGACCCCGCGCAGGTTTTTGCTGGCTACTACCACATGGGGAAGACCCTGGACTATGCCGATTACAAACATTTGGTCGGCTAGCAGGGCGCGTCGCTGGTTCAAGGCGGTATTTCGCTCTTCTTCGTCAATGGTGGTCAAGATGAGGTTTTCCAGTTCGAAGAGTTCGCGGAATTTGCCCGTAGGCTCCTCACCCGGCCGCGCATCTGCGTCCAGATGCCTGGAATTCCACCACTTGCAATACTCAGGCGCTGTGCGGCAGGCACTGGTCCCATAACGCAAATCCTGATCCCATACGCCACCAACCCAAGGATCGATCCAGGCATCCCAATCGTTGTTTGTAATCCGTTCGGAACGCAGTCTATGTTCCACAGGTTGGGCAATCCCCCGAAGGCCCATTGCATTCCAGCCTTCGGCCGCAATTTCTGCGGTTTCATCCGCACCGGGATGCCATCCCGGCACAAACATCAACGTGAAGGTCAGAGTTCCGCCATCCGGCAATGTGCGAAAACCTTCGCCATCTCTCTGGTTCAACCCAAGCTCGTCCAGCATGGTCGAAGCCAATTCCAAGTCAAATTGGGCCCACGCGCCGTCAACATCCGGGTTGTAAACGCCCGGCTCGCTGAAACCGTGCCCGGGTTGGCCCAAGCCGAAATAGGCTGTTTCATTGATTGCAGCGCGGTCGATGGCAAGTGATAGCGCACGCCGAAAGCTAGGGGCATTGAGCAGGTCTCGCATCTGCGGATCCTTATGCGTGGGATTCAGCTTGATCCCTTGCTGTGAACCTTCAGGTTTCCGCGTAAAGATGATGTCGATGCCCGAGCTTTCCTCATTGTCCCGCAACAGCGGAACATCCCCCACTGATGTGCGTCTGCGCTCAAAATTGGTCTCACCTGCAATAAGTTTCAGCTTGATGACTTCCGCGTCGCTATCGGCGAGCAAGAAATTCTCCACATAGTCGATGTAAGGCAGCTGCCGACCCATCTTGTCTACAGACCAGAAATAGGGATTGCGCTCCAGGCGCGCCAACTGGCCTTCCTTGTATTCCGAGGGCTTCCAGGCCCAAAGCACCGGTCGATTTGGATCTTCGACGTAGCGGGGTTGCCTCAAGCCATCGATCATCTCCTGGAATTGCTGTTGTGGATCCGCATCGGAAGACTCAGCGAACTTCGGGTGGAACTGCTTCATGTAATGTGTAGCACTCCGCTCCCAGGAAGAGGGTTCCCCGCCACCAAATCCGCGCGAGCGCAACAGGAATAACGGGTTCGATTCGGCAAAATCAAAGCGAAGCGTGAAATCATCCACCGCGGTGACGGTGTCCGCTACGGTGTTCATACCGCCCACTCCCAAGGGTGCGTCAAGCACATCGGAGCGGATGATTTCGTCGTACCAGAACACAATGTCATGGGCGGTAAAGGGTGCCCCATCCGACCATTTCATGCCTGGACGCAGATGGAAAGTAATCGACGTAAAACCTTCGTTCCATTCCCAATCCTGTGCCATGTCAGGATAGTAGGTGGAGCGATCAGAGGCAATGCGAGCCAGTCCCACAGTCGCAAAGCCGTTGAGATCGTTGATATGTCCTAGGCGGATCGTGCCGCCGTACTGTCCGGTCTCCGTCTCGAAGGCGCTGACATCCGGGAAATCCCACACGAGAGGGGTGGCAGGCAACCTTTCATCCAACGGGGGCAGAGTACCTGCTTCAACCATGGCAGCCAGCATGGGTGCTTCCAGCTGGATCATGTCATGTGGCATGGCAATCTCTTGCGTTTCAGATTCAGCGGGTTCTGCAGGTGCAGAATCTGGCGGTCCACATGCCGTGAGAACGGCTGAAATTATCAACAATAATACCAATGAAAACGATAGGGTGCCCAATGACCGATACATGTCAATGCTCCTATATATATGGTTTCATTTCACCCGGGAACCCTATCACACCTCGCGATGTCAGATGAAGGGCTCAGAACAAACTGTCCATAAAGAACAATCGATATAATAAGTCGCCATGTTTTGCCTGGGAATCGGATGACGAGGCAATATCCAGACGATGCGGGAACCACTCAGATAGAGTGCGGAGTTCTTTTCAAATGGGGGTATCGCCCCCAACAATGAGAGGAAAGTTTTCAAAAGTGCGTCGGGGCAATCACGCAGGTTGGGCAGATGAACCGGAACGTCCGAGCTGATCTTTACAGACCCCGACTTAGTGCTCAAGCGACCAGGAAGCACGGCCCGAAGAGGTGGTGGAAGGACTAACGGGTGACAAGGGTCCACTTTCCTCTTTTCGGCCGAATCCCGCGCTGGCCGAGCTTTTGTCTCTGTGACCGCACTTTCTCGCACGATCCGGGCCGGGACTGCATCCTTCACCGTTCACACAGGGCTGCGATTTAGGCTTCGTCATGGGAATCTGGCAAAGAAATCTCCTCCCCGCCCATCCTCAGATTCAGGCGGTGCAGTGCGATCGCGCTACCCACATATATCTGGGACTTGGTCATGGTACCTTTCTCCTTGATTCTTGCCAGAGGTCCATCTCGCGCTCTGCCTTGCGGATGGTTGGTTCTGGCAACTACTTGGGCTCCCGGAAGTTACAGGGGTGACGCGCGCGGGACCCCGGCTAGTAAGAGGTCTCATGCAAAATGGACCCAGGTCAGTACGGCCTGACCCGCTCTAGTGCGAGCCACCTGTTACGTAGTGGCTTGCACCATCGCACTGGTGCACACTACCTTATGAATAAGAGGGTGTACTTTGGGGATGAATCTGAGATGAATGAAGCCGTCTGAAGTCTGGGTTTAATTGTCAGAAATGGCGCGAAAAGGTCTGACTGGAACATATTCAAAATTGGCCCCTCGTATCCTTTTGTCAACGCAACTTGACTGAGAACGGTTTCAAGGAGTGCAGAAGGCTGACAGACCCAACCCGCACGACATCAGTTTCTGACGGAGCAGAGAGATGGTGACAAACAGAAAAGAAGTGGCGCATGACCTCCATATGAACCGAAACTGCTTTGACAATCAGTTACCGGGTGCTGCCCAGTGCCAACAGTCTCCAGTTATTCGAAACCTAACGCCCTGATAGAGGCTCTTCCTAGTCTGAATGTCCGAAGCCAGAACAGCCCAAGGATGTCTCAGGGCATGCAACTCTCCTGGGGTCCTGCTGATGTCCTCATCCACGTAGTTTCACAAAATCTTGGCGGAAAGTTGTCAATATCGGGCTCTAACGTTGGATGCCTGCTAGTTGTAAATCTCCTGCGAAGTGGCAGGCGGTCTTGTGGCCCGGACCCGTGTCCTGCAGCGGTGGCTCTTCGACGCGGCAAATATCCTCGGCATACCGACATCTGGGGTGAAAGTGACAACCAGGCGGAGGATCCGCAGGGTCAGGCACGTCGCCTTCCAACACGATGCGCTGGGAACAGAAACGCGGGTCAGGCCGCGGCACGGCGGACATCAGGGCTTCTGTATAAGGATGCTGAGGAGCCAGGAAGACGGAGCGTGTTTCGGCTACTTCCACCAATTTGGGGCTTATACCGAGGAATTGACACTCGGTATAAGCCCCAAAACGAAGACCATGCCGTGCAGGTGATGCTGCACTGGTTCATCTCGGAGCAGGTGGAAGAGGAAAAATTGTTCAGGGACATTCTGGCGGAACTCCGCACGGTGGACGGCCAAAGCGATGCATTCCTGCTCCTGGATCGCGACACGGGCATTCGGACGGGCTCAGATGCCGGAGCCTGACGGATCGGCGCGTTCCGGGTTTGGGATGCCGCTCGTCCCTACGGCCCCGATACCGATCGTCCCAGGCCGGCCGGACAACAGACCAGGGGGCGAACCTCCGCGGCCTCTGATCGCGCAACGGGCCGCGGTGCTTCGCCATCATCCCGCCGACAGCCAAATCCTTGCGGATTCCCCTGTGATAGGCCGCATGCGTTCGCAACCCGAAGGTTGGCGACCCGCCCCACCGCACCACAGTGGCGAGCCACTTCCTGCGGATTCAGCAGACCCGGAGCGGGTGCGGCACCGGCTGGTTGAACAGGTAGCCTTTCGCGTTGAAAGGGGGGACTGGGCTGTGTGTTGCCAGCCGCGTCCGTGGCCCGGGTCAAGATCGTGTACATGCCCGGCCGCAGTTCAAGGTCGATGAGGAAACGCCCCCAGGAATACTGGAACTTTGGCTCCACTGAGGCAGCTACGCGCCAGATCGCACCGCCATCCATGCTCCATTCAACCTTCTCGATCAGACCGCGCGGTGACTGTGCATAGCCGTAGATCTGATGCGGACCTGCCGACAGGTCCGCGGGCCACGACAATGCCAACGCGCTCTTGATGGTCTGGGTCGTCACCGCGGCCCGAGACGATTGCCCTCGGGGGAATTCGTCGCCGATCAGCATATAGGACGTCGAGTTGTTGCGCGTCCAAAGGGGTTCCGTGGAGCCCTGAATCCGGCCCAGCCACTTGATGCTCGAACTACCGACCCAGCCCGGCACTGACGTTCGCATCGTACTTGCCGAACAACTGGCCCAGTTCGTCCCCGGCCTCGTGGGCCGACCGGAGATGAAGGTCAGCCTTGTCCCACCTGTGTTCGCCGATCAGCAGCACCCCTGTCAAAGAGTCGGCATCAGGCAGGCCCCGTGCCCTGTCCAGATGTCCGGCCGCGGCCTGGTCGTAGTCGCGCGATTGCATGGACCCCTTCGAAAAAGGCCTTCTCCGGGCCCGATGTACCCAGAATCCGCCAAAAGCCGGAGCGAATGGGCTCTGCCCGCTCGGGACTGCGGACAACAGTTCCCGCAGCCCTGGAACCGGATCGACCCGGCTTGACCACCTTCGAATAGTGGAGGCCGGTGCCGGGGACGCCGACTGTGAACCTGCGCCCGGACGTCACGACCGTGGTCTTGAGACCGCGGGGCCCAGCCGACATCGAAACGCCGCCCTTGCTGAGGTTCAAATGTACGCCGGGGGCAATGTGAAACCTGCGAAAGAAACGAAAGGCCTTCGCACTCACTCCAAATCCTCAGCCGTGTAACTTCGTCCCTCGATAGCTGGCCGGGCACCACAGGACCGATGGAACCTGTGGATGCCTGGACGGCATCCACCGCACCAACTCAAGCAGCATCGGGACCGGTGAGATCGGGCAGGACCAGTCCTTGCGTACCCAACAATTCAGCCACCTGGTCGCGCTGTGGCAACAAACGGCCCGTGCCGACTTCAGTCACAGTGGCGGCACCGACGGCATTGGCAATCATGCCTGCCTCGTACAAACCACAGCCCGCAGCTTCCGCCGCCATGAATCCGGCGGCGAAGGCATCGCCGGCCCCAACCGTGTCGCGCATCCGCACCGGGAAGCCAGGGCAGTGCAGTTCCGTGTCCCGCGTGACGATGCGACAACCGTCGGGACCAACTTTAACCACTACACAGCCGGGTCCCTGGTCAAGGATCCCGCGGGCCGCACGAAGCGGATCAGCCACCTCGGTCCAGCCTGTCAGCTCCTCCGCTGTGGCCAGTACCACATCCGTCAGCGTGAAACCGCGAGCGATGTCGTCCCCGGCGCCCCGGTACTCGAGTGGCCCCACGTCGAAATAGGTCCGGCAATCCGCCTCCCGCGCGATTCGGAGGCTCTGCAACGCATTGTCGCGACCCAGCATGGAAGCCATGAACATGGCGTAGCCCGTCAGAAAGACCCTGCGCGAGGATCGAATGATGGCCGTCCAGGACTCGGCGAACGGTTGGTGTGCGCCTCGGTCCAGGCTACCGATGAAGACATGCTCACCCTGATCGTCAACCAAGACGATGGCAGGACTGGTGCGAAGGTCCGTCGAAAGTTGCAGCCCGGCCAGGTCCACGCCCTCTTCTGCCAAAGCGGACCGGACGTAGCCACCGACGGGATCCTCGCCCATAGCCCCGATGGCCACCGTGCACAGTCCCAGCCGCTGAGCCATGATGAGGGTATTGCAGGTGCCTCCGGCCTCAAGCTGCATCCACTTGGCCAACTGATGCCGGCCGGCCTCAATGGGTAGCGATGGAATGGGCACAATCAGGTCGGCCACCAAGTCGCCCAGCGTAACCAGATCCCACCTGTGCCCCGAGGAAGCCGTCATATCACTCCTGACCGCGCGGAAACCGCACAAATCGGCGGCGGCGGGAACCGGCCACTACCAGCGCCAGCACCACCGGTGCATAGGGCAGGACCGCCAGCCAGGGTTCGCTGTCGGGACGACCCACACGCACCCGACGCCGACTGCCGGGCACCAGCTGACCATCCGCATCCTCCAGATGAACCTTGAAGGACGTAGGCAGGGCGCGGGTGTCCACAGGGTAGCCTTGGAAATCCGGACGCCGCCCCCGCAACCGTTCCAGATCGGTGGTGGCCTGATCGTGGATTTCGCAACCCCGGCCGACCCCCGTAATCTGGCGCACCGCGTAGGAACGCCGCGCAATCCGGTCAACCAACCGCTTTCCCTGTGCCACGACTAGCACGCCATCCTGGATTTCATCCGTCCGAAGCCACTGGTACAAGTCCGGCCGCCCGGACGTATCCTGCGGGTCCAGCAGCCGGGTGAGGTGGATGTCGCGATACTCCTCCTCCTCATTGGGTTGCAGATGGGCAATGATACCCCGCCGCAAATAGATCACCTAGTCCTCGTCGTCACTCTTCTCTGGAAACTTGTAACGATCGTGGGGAATGTTCCACATGGCAACACCCTCGGACAACGGTCCGAACACCTTCAGCCGTGGGCGTGATCCGGGCTGAATCTCCCCTTCAATGGTGCGGACCTGAATGATGCAGTTGCCGACCGGCAGTTCAACGGAAAAGCCGCGGTTGACTTCCGTACAGGAATAGAGGAACGGCTCCGGCTCCCTTTCCAGGGTTCCGGCTTCAATCCGGTTGTCCAGATCCTGGAGGTAGGTGACCAGGTCGTTGTAGTAGGCCGACACCCGACCCCGGAACTCGCGTCGGCTGGCCTCGAAGTGGCTCCACTGCCGATGGGCATCCTTGCCAGGTACACCACGGCATCGCTCAGGTCCCTGCCCTCCGGATACTGGTCAACATAGTCGGTCGCCTCGATGCTGGCCACCAGCCGGCCCCGCCGGCGAATCTCGAGCACACCCTCCACCGGCTCGTTCAGGCGCGCCCAGTTCGCGACCTCGCGGTTCGTGATGGGCCAGTAGTACACGTCGGTGCGCCGCGGCGACACGGGGTTGGCCACCAGGTAGATAGTGCCCACATTCTAGAACCACTCATTCTTCTTGCCCTCACCGGTGAACCAAGCCTCGGCGAAACGGCTGAGGGACCAGTTCGGAGCCACCCGCGCCCAGCCCGCGTGCTCGGCCATCAGGGACGCCTGCCAGTCGTTGGGACACGGGGCCATCTGGTGCGCCTTGACCATGCCGCGGGGGGCGCCGTCGGCCGGAGACGTGGCAGGATGGGAGGCGCTGGGCATGGTGTTCGATTCGCCGGATCCGTTTCCTTCTGGGGGCATATGCTACTGGGACGGAGACTGTTTCATTGCACCAGCTGCCCGCCAGCTACCCACAGATCTCAGCGAGCAGTTACAATCCCTGTAGTGATATGCCGCCGACAGGTCCGGGATTGGGCACTTGGTCGCCGGGGGTACCCGATGCAATTCGATACAAAGGAAACATCGTTGTGTATACACGGCAAATCGACATTGAGAGTACCCATCCGCAGGAATTGATTTCCATCTCCGACGAGGTTCGCGGCATCGTGGAGGCCAGCGGCTTGGCGAGCGGCCTGTGCACAATTTTCTGTCCACACACCACAGGCGGGTTGACGCTCAACTCGCCGCTGGACCCGACCACGGCCCAGGACTTGCAAGAAGAACTGGATCGGTTGGTGCCGACGCGGACCAACTTCCACCATCAGTTCGACACGCCGGCCGACGCGGCCGCTCACGTCAAGGGGGCGCTGGTGGGCCACTCGGTGACTGTGCCTGTGGTGGACGGCCAACTGGGCCTGGGTTGGTCGCAGGGAATTTTTTTCTGCGAGTTCGACGGGCCGCGGTCACGGCAAGTCCGCGTCTGCCTACTCGGCAACGCCTGAATGTCCACGGACCGTCTCGCCGCCGACCCGGAACAGGCAATGAACCCGTCTCCGGAATCCATCCAGTGCACGACGATCTCCGGCGTCATCATCGACGACATCGTCCTCTGGGATGGTCGAACCTACATGGGCACCCTGGGCGGTTCGGGAAGCCATGCCGTAGTCGGCATGCGCACCTGGAACGATGCGCCCCTGGGCCTGGCCGGCTATCTGGGTGACGACGCGCCCGAGCCATTCGTGGCGCACCTGCAGCGGCTGGGCGTATCGCCAAACGGCCTGGTTCATCGGGCCGGGCTTCCCACCTCGAGGGCCTGGCAGCTGTTCGAGGCCGATGGCAAGCGCACCCAGGTGTTCCGAACTTCACTCTCGGAGTTCGTGGCCAATCAGGTTCGTTTTGACGAGTTGCACGCCGAAATCAAGCAGTCGCACGGGTTCCATGTTCAGCGGAACGGATCGATAGAGGAAGTCACCGACCTGGTCCGGCAACTGAAGATGGCCAACCCCTCCGCTGTAGTCGTTTTGGAACCTGTCGACGCCTTCCTCAGCTTGAACCAGGCTGCATGGACCCCGTTGTTGCGGGAGTGCGATGTGTTCCTGCCCAACCTGGACGAAGCAGCAACCCTCACCGAGAAGGCCTCCCCAGCAGACATGGCCACCGCGTTGCTGGGCTGGGGAGCGGACCGTGTCGTAATCCGGATGGCCGAACAGGGCATCTGGGTTCAGGACAACGAGGGACACCAGTGGCGGATTCCGGCCGTTCCGACGCAGGTGATCGACGTTACCGGCGCCGGCAATGCGTTCTGCGGCGGCTTGCTGGCCGGCTTGGTGGTGGGCCTGCCGTTCCTTGAGACAGCCCTGCGGGGACTGGTGGGTGCCAGCTTTGCCATCGAGCAGGTAGGGGTGCCCGAAACTCTGGTGCCCGGCTCCCCGGAAGCAGTCCGGCGCCTTGAATGGGCTAGGGGCAAGGTTCAAGACATGAATTTAGGCTGCACCGAGAGACATCGCCAAGGAGCTTGCGGTCAGGTATAGAGACAAGCCCACTGTAACGACGGGGCCAGCTCAAGGCCCTAAGCATTTCGTATGGACAAATGTAAGGATACAAGTTCGTCCCGGAGATCCTGGAAGCAGGCCTGCACGGCCGCCGTGAGGGCGCGCGGGTGGGGTTGCACGCGCCGGAGCCTGGCCTTGTGGAAGGTCCGTTCGATGTCGTTCCGCTCCGGGCCGTGGAGGGCAGGTACCACAGGCGGGGGCCCCGCTTCTCCCGTTCGTCCTGCTCCTCCCGCAAGCTTCGGGAGGAGCAGGGAGGCGTTGTCCATCACCACCACGCGCGGGCGGCCGCTGCCTCCGGATCCTGCCGGTGGCGCAGGACGTACTTCGTGCGCACAAGGCGGACGAGATCCGACAGGACAGACTATATCTTCACATTCGTCCATATGGACCGCTTAGTCACAGACAGCTTGTTTGGCCACTACGGTACTAATGTTAGAATCCAGCGCATTTGGTAGTTTTGACAACCGCCCGGCTGGTCGATGCAAGGCTGGCCCTCGCGGATTGGCATGCGGTGCTGGCTATCAACTGGTGCGGATTTCACCAGGCATCACCGCGAAGGATAAGGAGAAAACAGATTCACAACGACGCCGCGGCCGCCCTGGATTGTGTTAGCGGCGGGATGGCCTCTGACCATGGTGGGCCTGGATGCCACCCTGGCCACGATGATGTCAACGACTTGCCTGGACGAACTCTACGCCATCAGGAATCCGGCTACGGACTCATCGCCCGCTTCGTGCCGTTTTACCATCGGTTCCACACCCGGCAGGGAGTGTACGGACTGGATCGGATAGCCTTCAGGAATCTCTCATGACCAAGGTGATCATCGACTGCGACCCGGGGCACGACGACGCCCTGGCCATCCTGCTGGCCGGCCAACACCTGGACATTCTCGGTATCACCACGGTGGCCGGCAACCAGACCTTGGACAAGGTGACGGCCAATGCCTTGAAAATCGTGGAATTGATGGACAGGACCGACATCCCCGTCTTTCGCGGCGCGCGGGACCCGCTGCTGAGGAAAGCGGTCCACGCCGGCCACATCCACGGCGAATCGGGCTTGGACGGACCGGACTTGCCCACGCCGGTCAAGGAGGTGGAAAGCCGCCACGCCGTCGACTTCATTGTGCAGACCCTGATGGCGGAGGATGATGTCTGGCTAGCTCCGGTCGGCCCTCTGACCAACGTGGCCCTGGCCATACGCCAGTGTCCGGAAATCGTCTCCCGCATGGGCGGGATCAGCCTGATGGGCGGCAGCCTGACCACGGGCAATTCCACGGCCACTGCGGAGTTCAACATCTGGTTCGATGCTGAAGCGGCGCGCATCGTCTACGAATCCGGCGCACCGATTAAGATGTGCGGCCTGAACCTGACCCAGCAGGCGAACGCAACGAACCGCGAGATTGAGCGAATCCGGAATCGGGGCAACCGGGTGGGCGAGGTCGTGGCCCAGCTGCTCGAGTTCTATCTGGACGCGGGCGAGCGCATGACGGGCATCCGCAAGTCGGCCCTGAACGATCCGTGCGCCGTGGCGGCCCTGATCCATCCGGCTCTGCTTGAGTTCGAAGCCATGCACGTCTCGGTTGAAACCCGGGGCGAACTGACCTACGGGATGACCGTGTGCGACTACCGGCACCTGCGGGGGTTCGGATCGTCCCAGGTGGACAGGGGACCTCTGCGCCAGGAAGCCAACGTCGAGGTCGCCATGAAGATCGATGAACCCGGATTCCTGGATCTGCTGATAGATGCCTTGGGCCGGTATTAGGTGCTTCTGATCCCGCACCCGACGGCTTCTCCTGGTCCCGGGACCAGGATATTTCCATACTTCAACCCGAAGAGCGGCGCGCGATGACGGGCATACCTGTGGTTCTTGATGTGGACACGGGCCTGGACGACTCCTTGGCCCTGCTTCTGGCCGCCCGCTCGCCAGTGCTCGACCTGCTGGGCGTGACGTGCGTCACCGCTAACGTGACCGACCTTGCGCTGGGAGATGCCCTAGCCTATGCCGCCGGCGCGAAGTCTGTGACATCCCTGGGACCGAGGGCCTGTTACCGGACCACGCGACGGTCGAAGCATGCCTCAGCGAGTGAGGGGCATGAATCCCGCATAGAGCCGCGGCAGCCCCTGAATTCGTGCTCCGGGGAAAGAACAAAAGCACACTGAACCAAGTCGCCGATCCTTTGCAGTTTCGGACTGATTATCGGAATAACCCGCCACCATTGTAGTGGCTCAGAAGAAAGGACCAACATGACCACCAACGCTATGATTGCGCAGGTCAAAAGCCTGCCGGAATTGATCCAAACCGAGTTCGAGGGCCTCGATGAGAGGACGAGGAAGATCCTGAACCACGAGGAATGGCTGTCAGTAAAGCGGATTGTGACCACCGGATGTGGGGACTCCCACATGGCAGCAGTGGCAACCCAATGGGCCTTCGAACGGCTCGGCGGTGTCCCAACCGATGCCGCCACGGCCATGCGCGCGGCCAGGTATGCCCTGCCGGAAGCCACCGATCGGGTCTGGCGCAATCCCCTGACCATCGGCATTTCCGTCTCCGGATCGGTGAGCAGGACACGGGAGGCGGTGGCGGCGGCCAAGGAGCGGGGCTTTCTGACGGTTGCCTTGACAGGCAATCCGGAAGCGCCCCTGGGCCGAACGGCCGAACGGATCCTGAACTGCCGAATTCCGGACTTCGTACGAGCGCCCGGCGTGCGCTCCTACCGGATATCCATGCTGGCCCTGTGGCTGATGGCGATTCGCCTGGGCGAGGTCAGAGGCCGACTCACCGGCAAGGAAGCCCAGCAGCACCGCGACGATCTGCGCGCCACCGCGGACCGGATTGCCGAAACCATCGAACTCTGTGCCGGCCCGGCCCGGGAACTGGCCGAACAGATGGCGGAACGCAGGCACTTCACCTTCGTAGGAGACGGACCCGGCTACGCCACGGCCTTGTTCTCCGCAGCCAAGATCCTGGAGGCGGTGGGCCGCGATGCCTGGGGCCAGGACACCGAGGAATGGGCCCACCTGCAATACTTCAGCCGCGTGGAACCCGACGCCCCCACCTTCGTAATTGCCGACGGTGGACGCGGAGCTACGCGTACCGCGGAAATCCTGCCGCCCATGCACCGGATCGGGCGGGAAATGGCGTTGATCGCGCCGGATTCGAACGGGCTGGCTTCGCAGTTCCAGCATCACCTGCCGGTCGCCGCAGGGGTTTCGCCATTGTTCTCCCCCATGGTGAACGCCGTGCCCGGCGAACTGTTTGCCGCCCAGTTGGCCGATGTCACCGGCGAGCAGTACTTCGGTGGGTCCACCGGTGTCTACGATTCCGAAACCACCGGCGGCAACAATATCGTCACCAGCAACGTGGAGTCGGTTGCGGACATGGTCCCGTAACTGCCGCGGATCCGACCGAACTAAGACCATGGTCCAGCTGTGCCGATTGGATTCGGCCTGCGGTTCACGTCCAGGGGTACGCGGTCCCGAGTAGCATCTGTGGTGGCGGCACAACCAAATTGAAATGCGAAGGCCCTGTGTAGACGGCGTCCCGGTGAGGGACCGCCGACGTTGCGTAAAATGACCCGGCAGGTCAGCGTGAGGTAAGGGCATGGACACAGCCGTGCAGGAACAGGTGCGGACGCAGGCGATCCCCAACGGACGCGTGCGGATGCTGCCGCTTGAGGCCGACCCGACCATGACGCGGAAGGCTCGAACGCAGCGGACATCTTGGCGGAAGGGCAATTTGGCTGCATGACAATCCTATCTGGAAAGCCTGTCCCACTACGATCCCGGCCATGCTTACGACATCGCCCACGAATACTTCGACGCCTGGACGACCGACCCCAACTTCAGTGCCGACGGCGTGCATCTGTTTGAATTCGACGAGGACGGCGTGTTCTATCCCCCAGACGAACGAGCACACACCATTGAGCAGTACATGTACGATACCGCTCGGGACCTGGAGGTCAACCGCGTTGCGTTTCAGGGCTTCTACCGCTTCGTCGATGAGATTGCCGTGGAGCTGAAGCGGTACACGGAACAGGGCAAGCCCGCAAACACAGTGAAGCCGGATCTAACCGTGATGCCATCGGCGGAGGATCTGGACAGGTCGCGGCTGCCGGAGGACCGCCGGGCGCGCCCCGACGACTCCGTTCCGGAGCTGGTACTGGAGATCCTGTCGGAATCCACGGCGGCACAAGACTTGGACGACAAGCAGCGGCTGTACCAGACGCTGGGGATCCACGAGTACCTGGTGTACGACCTCGGCGGCAAGCGCTGGCCTGGTTCGCCCAGGGAACTGTGGCTGTACCGGCTGGAAGACGGTGTCTACCACGAAGTCCCGGCCGACCCCAAGCTGTCCGTGCCGGAGGCGCAGGCTTTCCCAAGCGAGTTGTTCAACGCGACGGTTCGCATGTTGCCGGACCCGCGCGAAAACGACGCGGAGATGCGGAAACTGCCGGAGAGACGGCGGCCAGCCCCGCTCTTCCAGCGGTACGACGAAGAGCGGGGCTATTGGCGTGACCACGCGTCCGACAAGTTGCGGGAACAGGAAGACCGCGGCATCGCCATTGGCCGGGCTGCGGAACGCGCGGAGCAGGCCATCTCCGTGCTCCGCGCGTTCCTGGGAGATGCGTTGGGGGTGTAGGCATGGGTCAAGTAGACCCCGCGCCGCGCTCGCGAAGGCGGTCGAAATTAGGAGTCTGGCAAATATGATCTGGATTCAGGACACGGCCCTGCATCTGATCCTTCATCAAGAACAGCAAGTTGGGAGGAGATGACGCGGCTTTAACCATGTCTATTTAGAAGGCCCCTTCTGACTTCTGCCAAAAAGCGGCAAGACGTATATTTCAATTAGCGGGGGCAGAAAATGGATGGCGCCAGTTACGGCTATTACATTTCCGGTGATTCTGGCTACCCTTGCAATAGCCTTCCTAAGCTGCCTTGTCCCTGCCCTGGTCCGGAGATAGGGCTCGGAAAGCAATATGGCGATCAGCCACAACAGGCCCAACCCCACGAATCCGAATCTTTGTACTGCGCTAATGGCCCATCGGGTCGCGTCCAGTTTCTGCAAAATGTTGGAGACGGCTGGCGGACCGTACAACAAGGGCAGCACAATGAAGACCCCTGAAATGAGCTACACGGCATAAGCCAAAAATAGGATCTATTCTCGACCAACCAGTTGCGTGTGCCTTTGACAAAGTTGTCCAATACAGACTCCGAATTACCTCAAACCTTCAATATGCGGGGCCCCGAACGCAAACAGAGGGCCCCATGGTAGTTCTCAGCCAAGAGAACACCCGACAAGGGGGTAATGTGGCACAGCCAGACAGACGGTGAGGATTCTCGACCTCATTGGGCCTTTGCTCCTGGCGCCAGTCCAAGTGATAAAGGGAAGTACCGATGTGCTTGCCGCCAAATCTAACGTTGGATGCCTGCTAGTTGTAGATCTCCCGCAAAGTGGCAGGCGGTTTTGTGTCCAGGCCCCGTGTCCAGCAGTGGCGGCTCTTCGACGCGGCAAATGTCCTCGGCATACTGACATCTGGGGTGAAAGTGACACCCAGGAGGAGGATCAGCCGGATCGGGCACGTCGCCTTCCAACACGATGCGCTGGGAACGGAAACGCGGATCAGGCCGCGGCACGGCGGACATCAGGGCTTCGGTATAGGGGTGCTGAGGAGCCAGAAAGACGGTGCGTGTTTCGGCCACTTCCACCAGTTTGCCTACGTACATGACTGCCACGCGATCACAGGCGTACTTGATCACACTCAGATCGTGAGAGATGAAGAGGTAAGTCAGATCCATCTCATCCTGCAGATCCTGCAACAGATTTAGGACCTGGGAGCGAATGGAGACATCCAACGCCGAAACGGCTTCATCTGCTACCACTAGACGCGGATTCAGAGCCAGGGCCCGGGCAATGCCAATGCGCTGTCTTTCGCCCCCGCTGAATGCGTGGGGATAACGGCTGCTGTATTCCGGCCGTAGGCCTACCGTGGAGAGCAGTGCGGCGACGCGACCTTCCAATTCGGACCCCGAGAGGCCAAGGTTAACCCTCATGCTTTCTCCAATAATTTCCATCACCGTCAAGCGCGGATTTAAAGAGGAAAAGGGATCTTGAAAAATGAGCCGGATATCCTGCCTGTATCGGTTCAATTCACCCTTGGACAGTCTTGCCAGATCCACGACGGGTCCTTGCCGTGGGTGATACATCATGGCACCATCCGTGGGATTCAGGACTCGGAGGATGCATCGCCCTGTAGTGGTCTTGCCGCAGCCTGACTCACCTACCAGACCCAACGTTTCCCCTTCTTCAATCTCGAAGGAAATGTCATCGACGGCTTTGACATACGAGGTGTCACGCCGCAGGAAGCCTGTACGGATGGGGAAGTGCATTTTCAGGTTCTGCACTTCCAACAGAGGTGTGGCTCCATTCATTTCAGGGCCCGATCTTCCTCATAAAGCAGGCAACGCACCGCCCGGTTTTCACCCAGGTTAAAGACCGGTGGGTTTTCCAATTCGCAACGGCCCTCCAGCCTCTCGTCGCAGCGTGGGTTGAAAGGGCAACCCGCAGGACGATGGAAAGGATCGGGCACAATGCCTCGAATGGATTCCAGGCGGTCGTGTTCCTCAAAATCGAAACGCGGGATGCTACGGAGCAAAGCTCGGGTATAAGGATGTTTGGGGTCATGGAAAATCTCATCCACGGTCCCCTGCTCGGCTATCTGTCCCAGATACATGACCACCACTTCATCTGCCATCTCGGCTACCACGCCCAAGTCATGGGTAATCAAAATGACCCCCATCTTGAATTCCGCCTGTAATTCCCGCAGCAAAGTCATGATCTGGGCCTGGGTGGTCACATCCAAAGCCGTTGTCGGCTCATCCGCGATCAGGAGCCGCGGACTACAAGAAAGTGCCATTGCAATCATGACACGCTGCCGCATGCCTCCACTCAATTCAAACGTATAGGAATCGTAATTCTGTTCTGCCCGAGGGATGCCCACGCGTTGCAGCATCTCGATACCGCGCGTGCGGGCTTCCTTGGGAGTCACTCTCAAATGCAGTTCCAGCACTTCGGAGATCTGGTTGCCTACGGTGTGAATGGGGCTCAGTGATGTCATCGGCTCTTGGAAGACCATAGCGATGTCCCGGCCCCGAATGTCCCTGAGTTGACTACTGGTGCGGCCCATGGCCGCCAGATCCAGAACTTGAGTGGCCCCCACTTGATTATGATCGTGGAAGAGAATCTGGCCGGACGCAATGTATCCCGGTGCGTCCACGACCTGAAGGATGGATTGAGCCGTTACGCTCTTGCCGCAGCCGCTTTCCCCTACGATGCACAAAGTGAGCTCGCGGTACACCTCGAAGTCAACGCCGTCTACAGCCTTGACCACGCCTTCTTCCAGTGGGAAATGCACGCGCAGGTCTTGAACCTGCAGCAGCAATTCACGTTCCGGCGCCATGGCAACTCAACGAGAGTAGGGGTCGGCCGCGTCGCGGAGGCCATCGCCCAGGAAATTGAGAGCCAGAATGGCTATAAATACGGCTGTGCCGGTAGTGAACAATAGCCAGGGGGCGGTGGCTACAGTACGAATATTTTGGCCCTCCTTCAGTAGCACGCCCCAGCTCACGATAGGCGGGCGCAAGCCCAACCCCAAGAAACTGAGTGCTGTCTCAGCCAGAATCATGTTGGGTATGGCCAGGGTTAGAGAAGCAATGATGTGACTCAGAAAGGAAGGCACCATGTGGTGCATGATGATCCGCAACTCTCTCACTCCGTCTAGCCGCGCGGCTACCACGAAGTCTTCCGTCCGCAGACTCAGAAATCGGCCTCTGACCACTCGGGCCAACTCAGTCCAGCCAATGAAGGATAAAATAATGGTAATTCCGAAGTAAAGGCGCAGAGGAGGCCAGTCTGTGGGCAACGCCGCCGCCAGACCCATCCACAGTGGGATGGTGGGTATTGATCTGATGAATTCAATGGTTCTCTGAATGACATTGTCCGCCGTGCCGCCGTAGTAGCCGGAGATGCCCCCAAGCAAGATCCCCAGCATTAGACTCACTGCTACGCCCACCAGCCCGATAGACATGGAGATGCGAGTGCCATACAGGAGGCGCGTGTACATGTCCCGGCCCAACACATCCGCACCCATGATGAAGAAAGGGGCCTCTGGATCCTCCAGTCCGAACAGATGCAGATCCGTATCGATCAAACCTAGCACCTTGTAAGGCTTGCCCCGAACCATCAGGCCCAGGTACAGTTTGGATTCTTCATCTGGCACGAAAACCCGTCTCAGGGCCTCTTGCTCAATCTCCACATTGTAGCCATAGACATAGGGACGAAATTGTCGCCCAGTCGGGCTATTATCCAGAAAATGGATGCGTTGCGGCGGGGCATAAGTGAAATTTCCCCGATAGTGTTCCGGTGTGGTGGGAGCCAGGAAACCGGCGAAAATTGCGATCAGGTAAATCAAGAGCACAACTACGCCGGATGCCATGGCCAGGTGGTGTTTGCGGAAACGCCACCACATGAGCTGCCACTGCGTGGCAACGTAGACAGTCTCCTGTTGCAGATTGAGAGCCGGTGCCACGGCCATAGTGTCTGTGGCTTAACTCTCGAAGCGGATACGTGGATCCAGCCAGGCCAGCAGAATATCCGAGACCAGTGTGCCGATTACCGTCAGCACGCCCAGAAGCAATATGAAACTACCGGCCAGGTACATGTCCTGTGCAATCAGTGCCCGCAGGAGCAAAGGTCCGGTTGTGGGCAGACTCAAAACAACTGAAACGATGGCGGATCCAGAGACCAGCAAAGGCAAGGTCCAGCCGATGGTGCTTACAAAAGGGTTCAGGGCAACGCGTACGGGGTATTTCAGTAGCAATCGTACTTCGGACAAACCCTTGGCGCGGGCAGTTTTGACATAAGGTTTACGTAGTTCATCCAGGAGATTGGCCCGCATTAACCTGATCAGCCCCGCGGTGCCTGCGGTTCCCAGTATAACCATGGGTATCCATAGGTGGCTAAAGAGGTCCTGAACTCTCGCCAAGCTCCATGGAACTTCCACGAATTCAGGAGAGAACAGGCCACCTACGCTCTGATTGAAAACCTTGAAGGCTACAAACATTAACACCAGAGCCAGCAGGAAATTGGGTATGGCCAGCCCGATGAAACCCACCCCCGTAAAGAAGTAGTCTCCGATGGAGTATTGGCGCACAGCGGAGTAAATACCCACCGGAAAGGCTACGGCCCACGTAAAGACGAGCGTCGCCAGGGCCAGGATTACTGTCAGACTCAACCGGGACCAGACAAGCTCTCTGACCGGCAGTTCCCACTCAAAAGACATCCCGAAGTCGCCACGACCGACGATGCCCCAGATCCATTTTAGGTATTGGATGTGCATGGGTTGGTTTAACCCATAACGACTCTCGAGAGCCGCAATGGCTTCTTCTTCGACCAAGTCCCCTGCTGCCGAAAGTTGGGCGATGGTAGTAGTCAAATAGTCGCCCGGGGGCAACTGGATGATTATGAAGGCGATGATAGAGATCCCAAACACGGTTGGGATCATCAATACCAAGCGGTGTGCGATGTAACGCAGCATTTATTTAGGGGTATTGGCCAAGGAGGGTTTTACCCGCCCTGGCCAATTACGTCGTTGCGGAGACGATTACTGTTCGATGTAGTACTGCTCTGGATTGGTTTGGGCTGGAGCCGCTGAAACATGCCACTGCCAAAGAGTGTCTGGCACGTTCTTGAAATTGTTCCTCACTATTCCATAGCCTTTGTAGTATTTGGTCACTCCAAAGATCCAGAACTCCTCAGCGGCGATATCCAGAAGTGCATTCATGATCCGATCCTGTTCTGCTGGCTCCACAGTTATCGCCAGTTCCTCGAACAGCCTCTGCTGTTCAGCGGCGGCTGGAGGTGGTTCAACGCCCTTGCTGCCTCCGCTGCGCCAATAGTCGGCCCAAGCGACCCCAAAGAGCGACTCAGTACTGAACGGGAAATAATTGCGGGGATCCATAACCAAGGCGATGCCATCGGCACCGGTCCACACTTGCGCATCATATTCGTAAGCAGCTTTACGCTCATAGAAGAGGGAACGCTCCAGCACCTGGACGTTGGCATCGATGCCTACTTCCGCCCAATATCCGCTGACTAGCTCCATAATTTCCGCCCAAGGTTCGAAGGCGGCAATGACGTTTATGTCAAAGCTGATCTTCTCCCCATCGGGACGCAAGCGCACACCGTCGGTTCCCATGGCATATCCCAAACCGTCCAGAATCGCGTTAGCCTGGTCGGGATCGTACTCAGTGTACTGATAAGCCAGCTGCTCGTGGTACCAAGGGGACTCAGCCAGGGGGGCAGGTTGACGCGGCTCACCATCGCCTACATACAGGATGTCGATAATTTCCTGTCGATTCATAGCTATAGAAAGGGCGATGCGGAAGTCCTTTTCCAGGAAAACTTCGCGCAGGGCCTCATCCGAGTGTGCCAGATTCAAGCCAATGGAAACTGGGGTTTCCCAAGCATATTCGACCGTGAAGAAATCGTAGTCGCCTGCTTCTTTACCGTCAAAGAAGGCAGCTTTGTTGCCAGGAGTGGCGATGTGCCGATCCTGCATATCGACTTCCCCGGCCAAGGCCCGTAGGACCTGAACTTCAACGCTCTCCACAATGGGGTAAATCAGGCGGTCAATATAAGGTAACTGATTGCCTTCCGGATCCACCTTCCAGTAGTAAGGGTTACGATCTGCCACCAGCTGCGTGGCCGAAGAAGCAGGTGTAGTCAGGGTCCACGCCCAAATGACCGGCATGTCAACGCCGTTCAGCAGGTTGCGTTTGTTCTGATACAAATCCACCCAGTCGCCCAGCCCCATTTCTGCCACCATGGCTGCCGCGGCTTCCCCGTTCAAATCTCCATGAAACTGGGACATGTAATGTTCCGGCTCAAAGGGATACTGGGAACCCAGCTGGCGCAAGAAGAGGCCGTGGGGAGCGCCAAAGCGGAACTTAATGGTGTAATCGTCAATTTTTTCGACAGTGCCCACCGTGCCGCCGGGCCGCATCCACAGCGGCTTGACCGGCTGAAGTTCATCATTCAGCAGGTAGTACTCATACCAGAACACCACGTCATCAGCCGTTAAGGCCTCGCCGTCTGACCACTTCATGCCTTCTCGCATGGAGAAAATGAATTCGGTGCCGGCATCGTTTACATCTACCGCCTCTACCATGTTAGGAATGGTGGTAGTCAAATCCGGTGTCCAACGCATCATTGGTTCGTAGGCCATAGTCCGACGCACCCACGGTGAATCCGCCTGCCCCAGCAACCCAGACCGCCAGGTGCCTCCATATTGTCCAATGGATTCCGTAACTGGCACTACCATGGGATTGACCGGCAGTCTCTCTTCCAACGGAGGCAGTTCTCCCGCCGCCACCATCGCCGCTAGAGCAGGCGCCTCCTTGCCCATGGCTTCCACCATGGCTTCTTCTTCGGCCGCTTCCGGCATCTCTTCCGGAGTGTCCGCCGGCGTGGCGCCACCACAAGCTGCAAGGACCAGCATCAACCCTAGAGCTGCAACAAAGCATAACCACGTCTGTACTTTCAACTTCCTCATGTGTGTCTCCTGTAATTCGACTCGAATATACATGTAAAACATGAAACGGCAAACGTGCACACACTTCAGTCGACGTGTCGGCGTTTCTTGGTGTGCGTGGCGCGCCACGCACACCAAGCACAGCCGCCTTCCGAAATGGCTCCGAAGTGCAGTCTTGCATTAAATCTGTGACACCGAACTCTAGCGCAGAATGGAAGTATTTCCCAATCCACTTTGGTGGTGTCCATTCTGGACGGGAGACATGTGTAAGTGCCGACGAACGGGAACACATCGCTGGCAATTGGGCGTGCCCAGAATTTCACTTCATGCAGGTTTGCTTCGGCTTGCAGATCGCTACTTTCGGGCGTTCGATAGATCTGCTTCTGCGTCTTCTTTCTTTGGTTTCCCCCTTCAAGGAGTGGGCGCTACTTTCAACTGTAAATTCAATGACTAAACTAATGCTTTGCTGTCTTCGCGCTTGCAAGTCAGGAATACAAATAAAGAGAAAGTTCTCAAGCCTTCTAGCTGAAACCGATCCGCCAGCTGTGAAGATTCCTTAAATGGCCAGCATGATGTTGGAAGTTGTACATGTTTAAACCCCAGGAATCATTGTCCAAGCCCCAGATTCGCTCGGGCTTGAAATGGCTATATTTGGAGGGTGTTGGCTCCATGGGGTTCAACAGCATTATCTCCAGTGGTTTTCTGACGGCCTACGCCCTCTTGCTGGGAGCCAATATCTTTCAGGTTGGTTTTCTGGGAGCGACTCCTTTCATCTTTCAACCATTGCAATTGCTATTCGTCCCGCTGACAAATGCCTTGCGCAGGCGTAAATTGGTTTCCTGCTTTACCTGGTTCTTGGTCAACCTGCTTTGGATTCCAGTGGCCCTCCTGCCCTTCATGGAACTGACTCCTGCGGCCCGTGTCACCAGTCTCATGCTCTTGGCCAGTTTGCAGGGGTTGTTGCGCCCTCTCATTGCCTTGAACTGGCAGAGTTGGTTACGAGATCTGATCCCTGCCCCCGTAATGGGGAATGTATTTGCCCGGCGGATGGCAATTGGATCTGTATCTGCAATCGCGTTTGGCTTGACTTCCTCTTTGTATGTGGATTACTGGCGAACTTCGGGGGATAGCCATTCTGAGTTGCAAGGTTATACGTTTGTGCTTCACGTAGGCATTGCAATCCTGGGATTACTGAGTTTCTTCAGCATGGCGCGAATTCCAGAACTGAAGATGTACAGGTCTGCCACTCCGAACAGGAATCCCTTTGAAGGTTTGGGAGTGCCATTTAAAGATTCCCAATTCCGCAAATTGTTGGCTTTCCTGTTCATGCGGACCTTCTATTTTTCCCTCGCTACTCCCTTTTTCGCAGTCTACATGTTGCAGCAATTGGAATATCCCATTTCATTGGTGATTGCTTTCACTGCTTTGTCACAAATCACTACCGCCTGGGTCTTACCTTTGTGGGGAAGTTATGTGGATCGATTCGGAGCTAAGTCCATCATGCTGGCGTGCGGATCCCTGATGGCCCTGGGTTTGCCCCTCTGGTCGCTGTTGGGGAGTGTGGACAGAGGTATAGAAAGCTCGGATTTCTTGGTATATGTGATCATCGGCTTCTGCATGATGACGCTTGGCGTGGCCACTGCCGGGGCCAATGTTGCCAGTGGTGTCATGACAATGAAACGGGCCAAGTCGCAAACTAATAATGCCTTTCTTTCGGTCTCATCCATCGCTGGAAGTTTGGGGGCAGGAGTTGGACCTCTGATTGGGGGGTTGCTGATTGATTTCCTATTGAAGCGGCAACTGACGATTCATGTTGAGTGGACGGGTCCCACCTCCTCACTTGGAATAGCCGGCCTTCAATTCGGAGGCTATGAATTTCTGTTCCAATTGGCTTTTCTCCTGAGCCTGATTGCCTCCAATCTGCTGGCTCGCCTTCACGAAGGCCCACATAACTCGCGTGAAGTGGTGGTGGACGCGCTATTCAAGAATTCAGCGGACATGGTGCGGGCCATGAATTCGATTCCGGGTATTCGGTATTTACAAGCACCAGTGGATTTCGTAAGACACATTCCGGGCATGGATACCGTGTTGGGTTTGACGTTATTTCAGTTCTCCAATTCCCTGCGTTTGGCAGTTGAAGCCTCTCATTCCAGTTCCAGGACGGCAAGGGGCCTTACCACGACTGTCCGATTGAATCTAGCGCATCTACTGCGCGGTAAACGAGATCTGGAAACTCATGCAGAGGAGATCGCATACCAAGCCGCCCGGGGAGCGGCCCACGCGATATGGGAGGTGGAAGCGGACCCTCAGCTGATCATTCGCGGAAGTCTGATGGGAATCGCCCAGGAGCTAGGCGAACGCATGGATGCGAGAGGCTCGCGCAGGGCCCTGCGCGGGATCGTCCGAGGTGTATTTCGAGGTGCTCACGAATCTCGACAGGACTTGAAGAAGCACATACCCACCATATTCAAGGCAGCCATGAATGCTGCCGCTGAATTGGAACTAGGCCCCGTGCAAGCTGAGCGCATCATTAGGGATGCCATGATTTACACCTCCCGCAGAATTGGTCGCCGGGTAGCTCGCAATGTGGACACACAGCTGGAAGTATTGATGCGCCATAAACCGAAAGAATCCAAGGGAGCCGGGAATGCGGCAACTGTGCCAGAGTCTGCGTCGCCTTTCGAGCAATGAAGCAAACTAAGGGTCTACCTTGGCAGACCGAAACCAATACGCCCTGCGTTGAATTCTAGAAACTGCGAAGGGAAAGCAGCTGGAGGCGGCGTAAGGGCTACGAAACGTTGCCTATCCCCTCAGCTTTAGGTAACGGTTCCAAATTCAACGGGCACGGGCGCCTGTCTGTCGAGAAGTCGGGCTCTGATCCAAACTCAAGAACCGTAGGAGACGCTCCTCTTCCACTGTGGCCACGGAGTGCGCAGCAGTTTCAAGAAGAAGCTGAAGGGCAAAAAATCATACTGCCGTCTCTCCGGAGGCAGTCAGACTTTCCGAATTTAGGGGCAGTTTGGCTGCAACAGGCCTTGGTTCCTGCAGTGGGATGGAAACTGAAGGATGGGACTGTCAAATATGTAGGTCTGCCTGCCCGGCTATCCCCCTGCTCCAGGCTTCGACGCGGCATCCATTTTAAGAGGTGCTTCCCTGCGCTCGATACGCACCTCACCAAGAAGACATAACCCTTGGATCCTCAGTCGCCGGGTTGTTTCGCCGTGGTTGTGCCCTATGCCGTGGGTCTCCCCAAACACTGTCACCAAAGTACTTTCTATAGCCCAGTCCGCAGGAACTTTGAGGGAAGTTTCCCCCAGTGCGTTAATGATATTCAAGATGACTTCGTCGTAGGCCAATTCTGCTTCTGTCAAATCTAAATCGGTAGATCCGAACACGGTTACGACGGCCCCTTGGCGTAGTTGTGATTCCGCTTCCCTATGTTTGTTGGATCCGAACAGGGTGTACAGGTACATTGGCCTTCCTGAAAAGTTTTAGTAGCTCCGGCTATCTAGAGGAAATACGCACTGGACCTGCCAGAGGTTGCTCCGCAATGAGAGTTGATCCCGCCAGTTTAAAGTCCAATAGTACAAATACTGCCAAATTGAACTGTATTTGTTCGCCATTGAGCCGGCGGCGTTGGAATAAGGAACGAATCTCAGTCCGGACTTAGCCATGATATTCTCGGTGTCGAGGTTATTAACTGATACGATAGTGAGTTCACGCTGCAAGCGCAGCCCAGTCTTTTTCCAGTCCACACGACAGGCAGGCAGTTTCTATGAATCAATCGATCAGCGTGGGTGGCTCTCGCCGCATCGGGTTAGTCCTTATCATCATCATTCTGGTGGCACTTTTCACCTGGTTTGGCGGCTCCCGATTTTTCTATGTGTTGCAGCGAGTGGAAGAGCAAGAAGTCGGTATCAAGTTCCGAAGCGGCAAAATATACGATGTCGTGGGGCCCGGTGTGTATACGGACTTCGGCTTGTTTGTAGAGATAACAAGAGTTTCTTCATCTGCCGTGCCCTTCAGTGTGGTTGACCCGGAAATCATTACCAGTGACAAGCAGCGCATCGGTGTGGCCGTGGCTGGCGATATTTTCCGGCCCCGATTGGCTCAGGCAGATCGGCTACAAGCTCTGTGGGCGCAGTACAACCATTTGTATCTCAATGATTTAGCTCTGCAGGAACACATAGTGCAACGCGCCAAGCAAGCTATGAAGGTCTGTGTAGGTAACCGCACTTTCAACGATGCCGTGATAGGTTCGGCCCGCGATGAGTTGCGAGCCTGCATTGACGTGGAATTAAATCAGCTGGCTCAGAACGTGGGTCTGGTGGTAGAGAACGTTGCGGTGCCGGATGTGATCATCCTTGCCGAAGCTCAAGCCCGGCTGGATGAAATTGTCCAAAGCCGCTTGCAGACTGAAAAGGCCGCTCAAGACGAATTGAGAGCCAAGGCTCAGGCCGCGGCAGAGCAAGCTCTACAGGAAGGTCAGATTCGGGTGGAGCAGAGTCGGCTTCAGGAAGAAACTCGCCAGAAGGTGCTGTTGGCGCAACTAGATGAGGAACGGCTGGCAGCACAGCAGAAAGTAATCCAGGCGGAACGGCAGAATGAACTGGCCCGCGTGGAAGCGAATAAGGCCGTTATTGAAGCTCAGAAGGTCAATGAATTGCTGTTCGCCCAATTGGACTTGGAGGTACAAACCATTAGAGCCCTGTCCGCGGAACGATCCGCCCAGGCTGACACGGCCGTACAACGGGCTTTGGCGGTGCTTTACACTGAGAGTCCCGGGCTCCTCATTTTTCATGTTGCGCAGGAAAACGCAGCCGCTCTGGCGAATACAGAAAAATTGCTGATCACACCTGAAGGCACGACTCCCACCTTGGTGATCCCAGGCCCGTCAATTCAGTCTGTAGTGGATGTCAGTGCAGGAGACGGCCAGTAAGTCCTTTGCCCAACGGGGTCATGTGGGTCGGACAGACACTAATTCCTGTCGGCTGACCGGCACAACCCGGATCTCAGGAGAGAGGAAACAGAGACACACTTCAGGATACTGCTCCAGGAGTTTTTCAACGGCTTGGGCATAAGTAGCCAGACTGCCCATATAGCTTCGTTTGATGTCGGGAAGGGTCACTTCGGTGACCCTTTCTGTTTTCCAATCTACTATGTGCCAAAGCCCATCCTCGCTTTGGTACAGCAGATCGATGCGACGATGTTTGACATAAGTGTCCTCTCGTAATACTACAGGCACCTCCCAGTGTTTGACGGGGGCGGCATTAATTGCCTTTGCCAAAGGGGAAGCTCGCAGAGCGGACAAATAGGCCAATACGTCTGATTCTGCCAGCTGATCTGCAATTTCAGCTTGGCGCAGTCTGGCGGTTACTAGTTCTTGCAGCTCAATCCGAGACTTCGGGTACCAGCTGTTCCATTGAGTGATTAGGTCGTGCGTGAAAGTCCCAATCCTTTGCTGGCGAGTCTCGCGGCCAATCTCCTGCAGGTCCTCAGCCTTGGTTTCCAGTGGCAAGGATAAGGCCGTGGGGCCGCCTATATGCTCAGCACCCCGCTCTATTGTGGCAATGTGATCCTTCTGTTCCTCCAAGTCCACTGTGCCAGCTTGGTACCCAGCGCTACACAGCTGGAAACTGGTGTTGCCATCACTCCGCGTAAGGGTGCAGGGCCGGCCTACCTCAAAGTGTTCGCTATTCAAGTCGTACGCCTCCAAGACTTCGGATAGCCAGTGTGGAGCTTGCCCTTGATCGGTCTTCTTGCTGGGTCCGACCGGTTCCTTCTTGGCGTGGACTCCGGTCATGATGAGGAGATCGGCAGCGCGGGTGCACGCTACGTAGAGCATTCGCTTGGTCTCCACATAACCCATCCGGTCTTCTCTACGCATGGCAGCCCAGTGGCTGCGGGGCTTGAGGGAGGCCCCTTGTTCGTCCCGCAGTTGGCATACTAAACCGAATTCCGGATCAAATTCCAACATAGGAATTTCCATGGAATTGCCGCTACCACTCAGTCGCCGATTCAATTGGGGCACGAAGACTACCGGGAATTCCAGGCCCTTGGATTTGTGGATAGTCATGATCCGGACTCGGCCTTCGCCGTGGGGCGTTTCTGCTTCTTCTGCATGTTTGTATGAAATGCCCAGTTCCGTGCATCTCCGTAGCAATTCTCCCAGGGGTCTGTGTTGTTCAGCCCGCAGGTGGGCCTGGAAGGCCCTGATCTCCTCCAGGTGCCGAGCCCCCCGATACCGGTCTGTATCCGCCATGCATGTTTCCATCAGACCTGTATCTCCCAAGATTCTGCATAACAACCTTTCCGGCAATACGGAGTGAGTCCAAGGGTAAAGGTTTTTCAGGATTTGAGCAGCCTGTTCCAAGCGCGCTGCTTGCTCTCGACCGATGGGTACTTCGATTTCGGAGAAACGACAAAGAGGCACATCCGCCGCCCTCAGCAGGGTCATGAGCCGGTACAGGGTCTCGTCGTCAATTCCAAACAGAGGAGAGCGCAAGGCAACCGCCAGATTGAAGTCGTCCAAAGGCCGATGTAAATGCCTTAGCAGGGATAACAACGCTCGAATCGGCAACCGGGATTGCAGGGGCACTTCAGCCGCTACTTGGTAGGGAATCTGGGCGATCCGCAATACATTTTCAAATAGCCCTACGTCCCAACTGGATCGCAATAGTATTGCCGCATCTTTCCATTGGAAATTTGAGGCGCGTTCTCCGGAATCGTTAGATCCAGTTTGGTTGAGAGTTCTGACCGACAAGCCATTCGCTTTCAATTGGATCAGCCGATTGGCAATTAACCTGATCTCATCTTGTTTCAGTTCGACCCCAGTCGATTCCGAATCCAGTTTTTGTACTATGTGCAGTTCCACAGAGGCAGTTTGGTTGTGGAAGGGCTCTATGTTGGAGCTAAGCGGCAGAGGTTTGGCTTCAAAGCTGGCAAATTCCTCACCCATTTCTGGAGTCAGAACGTGATTGAAGAGATGATTTGTTGCAGCTACCAGTGACTTTTGCGTCCGGAACGAAGAAGCCAGTGTTGTTTCTTCAAAGCCCGTCTCCTTGCGCAGCTTTACTGCCAATTCTGCGAAAGCGGTGACTTGAGCCTGCCGAAATTTATAGATACTTTGCTTTGTATCGCCCACAACAAAAAGTCGGCCTGGGATCTCGATAGGAGCGAGAGTGTCAATGATCTGTTGTTGGATGGGGTTGATGTCCTGGTGCTCATCCGCCAGCACCTGGCGGATGCTGGATACAAAACGACCTACCCGAGAGCCGGGCTCCGCTCTGCCTTTCTGCAACAGATCCAATGCCAAGATCTCCAGATCGTCGTAGTCCAGGCCCAACTGTTCCTGCTTCAGGCGAGCGTAATGGGCCAAGGCAATGCGCCACAATTTCAGCCAAATCCGGACCGCACGGGCTGCCTCCGGGGCATGCGGGTCAGGGTGAGAACTGAATTCCTGCTTCCGTAAGAAGACCAAGGCGTCACGGACGTTTGCTACATGTTGACGAGCTGACAGCATCGCCTCCTCAGAGTGCCATTTGGACTTGGCGCCGCGCTGCTTCCGGGCCATGCATTCTTGGTGCAATACCTCTACCGCTGCTGTCCAGTTCCGGTCTCTGAGGGCCTGTATAGCAAGATAAGAGGGAACCATCTGTTGGCCCAGCTTATCCTCCGCGACCCATGCTGGTGACTGGCTGGGTCCGCCGTATGCTTCTAGCCAGTCAATGGAATCTGATAGGTCCGGGTGCGCTTTTACGTACTGCTGCCAAACGAGATCCATTTCCTCCTCAACCAATTGCTCCCAATCCGCCAGTAGGCTTTCCTCTGTCGTGCATCTCTGGTTGAGCACAAAATGTAGGGTACTGCGTTTGCCGAATGCGTGATTCAAGGTATGTTGCAGATCCGACCGTGTATAACAGGGCATGGCTTCTAGCCATTCCACTTGAGCCTCTGCCATTTCCGTAAAAACCAGACTGATGGCCTGCTTCCGCAGCAATTTCACGTCATTGTCCGCTAGAACTGAGAAGTCTGGATCGATATCTGCTTCAACCGCATGTTGGCGCAAGACTCGTTCGCAAAAGCTGTGTACAGTGGATACTTGTAACTGGGCCACTTCTCCCGAGCGGTCATGCCAAATAGAGCCCTCGGCAGAGACTTGCTTTCGCTCATTGACCTCCCGCAGAATGCGCACCCGCATTTCCTGGGCAGCCAGTTTGGTGAAGGTTAGCGCCACAACGGAGGAGATGGGCCAGGCTCTTTTATGTTCGAGGATATATAGGAAGCGTCGCACCAACACGTAGGTTTTGCCGGTGCCCGCGCTGGCCAGGACCAGGAGGTTGCGATCCAGAGTGGTGATGGCCTCCTGTTGGGCTGGAGTATGAGTAAACGTACTCATGTGGAAAATGCCCTCTCTGCCTTGCGCCGACTCTCTGGAGAAGGCTGACAGAATTCCGCCAGTTCACACCAGTCTGAGCAACGGTCGTTGGCTCCGGCAAAATGTGCTGGTGCGGCCGGAAAAACTCCTAGTCGCATTGCATCCTGTTGGCGACATAGGGCAGCCTGCACTTCTGACACGTAAAGTGGAGGCTCCGCGGTCCAATCGATTTCAGGCTTGAGTTTCGCTGTAGTAGTGTCAAGCAGCATGCGAAAGCCGCTCCTAGTCACCGTGCCCCAGCCTTGCCTAGCGGCTACAAGGGCATACAGCACAATTTGCGTGTTCAGAGCCGCTTCTATGTCCTTCTGGCTATAAGGCCTGGCACGACTCTTGTAATCGACAACTCGCAAGTGCCCCGCAGCTGATTTGTCAATGCGGTCGACAATGCCGCGTAGGGGCAGGATGTATTCCCGCTCGTCGCGCTGGAGAAACACTTCCTCAGGAATCCGATTTCCAAATTCCCACTCCAAATGGAAGGGCTGCCACTCTGTATCTTCCAATTCAAGCTGTATTACCTGCAGGACTAGGTTCTCGAGCTGCCTTAGGTCGAATCCGTCCAAGGGGTAAGGTTGTAGGTGGTAGCGATCCGGTAAGTTCCTCCAAGCTTCTTGGACGCATTGCCGGCCTTTTGCCAGGATCTCTGCGGTGGCATCCTCGTTCTTCTTCAACTGGCTGTCCCGGATCCATCGTAGTAACCTGTTCAGGATGTCGTGAAGAACCAGACCTTTGGTCACGATATCCAATTCCCTTGCAGCCTGAGTTTCCGGGTGCAGTTCCAGGATGCGCTTGGCCAAGAAGCCCATGGGACAGCGGGCATAATCCTGAAGGGAAGAAGCGCTCCAGGTGGTGTCCAGATCAAACCTGCGTTTCAATTCCGTGTGGATGGCCCGGTCGGTAAAGTGACCTTCAAAGGTGCCCAGCTGGCCCTTGGGAGAAAGGCGGGCGGCAATGATGTCGGCCATTCTGTTGGCCTTGTGCAAACGCCTCTGCAAGGATGCGGAGGAAGTGTTTACTCTCTGATCCAGGAGCGCAGTGGCCAGTTCCAATTGGGAAGCTGATTCGTGAAGCGGCGGCACAAGGGATCGTGATAGGGTCAAAGGTTCACTCACAGGGCTCCAGAATACAGAAGCTGAGATTTCCCGCATTTCCGCATCAGAAGTGGGTCTGCTCACAGTAACTTGCGAATCACAGTTGGCCAGCAATTGAGCCCACTGGAGCTGAGCCTGCCTCGCATCGTATAGTGGCAAGGGAAGAGGCGAGTCCAGACGCTCCTGCTGGGTATACATAGGCCCCTGATCCGGAATCCGGGGAAGGGCTCCTTCATTTAGGCCAAGGGCAAATAGGTAAGATGTGGGCTGATTCCAACCCATGGTAATAGAAGTGACCTGGACTGCCCTGGAAGGTTCGTATATCTGTAGTTCTTGCTCTTCCAGCGCCTCCCAGAGCCAGATCCGCACATCGGTGCCCGGCGATATGGGTTGCAATGCCAACTCAGACTTTCCGCTTGAGATGATCTTCTGGATTTGCGCCCATGCGCTCTCAGCCAGGGTCCTTAGCGTCAGGTTGTTGCTGGCTGGCAAGGTTAGGACCAAAGGTCCCTCACCGTCCTCAGGAAGAAAGCTGGCAATCCAGGTCATATAGGCCAGCGGGCCTTCCTCCTGAGGTAGTTGACACGCGGCAAAAAAATCGTTCAACCTATCCCACAGAGAAGCCACCTGTTCAGGCGGCAATGCGTCGGGCCCGGCCTGACTAATGCCCCACTTGATGGCCCTCTCCCATTGTGGCGGACCTTCAAGGACCTGTCCTCTCTGCGTTATCTGACGCAAGTTCCTCAGCTCCTCCGCACTGAAAAAAGACTGTTTCACAAAGGGGGACTCCAAGACATCCCAGCAAGAATGCCAGAGAAAACTGGGAGAAAGATGTAGTAGCAGGTGAAACGTCTGTGCCAAAGGATGGAGAGACAGGGACCTCTTAAGATTTAGAGGAATGCCGTATTCATCTGCACAAGAATGCATCAAGGGTTCATAAGTAGTGAAGTCAGGCAGACAGACTGTGAAGTCCCACAAGGGGACGTTTTCGTCTAAATGGCATCGCTTAATTTGGCGCAAGACATGTCGTACCTCGTGCTCCGGAGTCGGTGCCTCCACATGCACCGTCGAATGTTTATTCTTCCTTTGGCTTGAAGTCAATGGCTGGATGGGACAAACCAGATCCAGTTCCCGCGCTGTTTCTTCTGCCAAATCCCTGGCAGTCGAGTCTGTGCCGGCTGGAAAGTAGATTTCCCAACAATCTGAATGCCTCTGGAGAATGGTAAGAAACTCTCGTTCCAGCTTGGTGAATCGGTCATAACCCACCACTCCAACGTAAGCCGGTGATCGGTGCGTCGCCCAGATTGCTTCTTCCTGCACGCAGGTCTGAGCCACAATACTGGCGGCGTCCCACGAACCATCTGATTCCAGTGCTGCCTCATATTGGCTATACAAATGAGCCAAATCCATATCCCTGGATTGGCCTGAACGAATTGCTGCATTCTGGAACTCAATTGTCGAGATTTTGGCTTGTTTCAGCTCCTGGATCAGCGAATCCACATACTTGACTAAGTTGGGTGTCTGGGATGGAGTTGGTAAAACCTTCAGCTGCTGTTCGCGGTGGGCCTCTTCCATTAAATGAGTCAAGCACAGCAAACGTTGCCTCTGGTTCAAAACAATCTGGGTGTCGCCTGCAGAACGCAGCAGATTGCTCGCCAGTTGGTCGAGAGTAAGAAGGTGTACATTCAGCGAACTGGCTGCTTGAGCTCGCCACTTTCTGGATAAGGGACCAGGCATCAATAACCAGACCAATGCCAGAGGGTCTAGCTCCTGCAAGTGTTTCTGGAATCGGGCAAATGCAGTCCGAGTATCAGGGGTTATCAGGAAAGAACTGTTAGCCACTCTTTTCCTTGCTCCACTGGGTTTGACTACCACTTTCTCTTGCCATTTTGGTTGACCCTCCTGTACATTCGACCTCTGGAGTAACACCATGCTCGAGGAAACATCGAGCCACTGAACTTTCCGGCCCCATCGCCGCAGTCTTAGGCTTCTCCCTTTGCAATGCCCTGCCCTCTTTGTAACGGAGGTCCGACCATGTCAGTTGTACTCCAATGGCATCCTGTTCCTGTAAGGGGTTGGCCTGAGTAAGTTTACGGTTTCCTCTATGAATTCGGTGTCTGAAAGTGGCAGAGGGCGACACTGCTTGTCTCAGGCACAGGCTCTTTTTCACGGCCGCAACTTCGCCGTTTCCCAAGGTCAAAGTCTACTGTGCCAAGCGTTGGAGACGGCACCGCGCTAAAGCCGGACTCTATTGATCTTGGAATGCCGTATTTTGCGTTTCTGCCCAGCGGCCCACAGACGTAACCAATTAGAGCATTGGGATAGGCCCTAGGTACTGATACAAACGCGAACTTGCACTTAGGCTCTGAGACAAGACATAACGGAGCTGTCCGGCTCTTGGTGCTATGCAAAAGTAAAAGGATCGGGCCTCAGCTTGTTCATCCCTCAAGCCAGTTGCCAGACTTTTTCTAGACGCAGGCAAAGATGGGCCTAAACATCATCCCAGCAATTGGCCGGAGTCTTACGGAAATTCAGTATCCCTTTCCGCGCGGTACTTTCTAGGGTAGTGCAGTAGGAGGTAAAGAGTTTGAATGATACGTCCCATCCCTGCGGACACACAGGATCAGTAAGTCGAAGCATGTAGCTTGGTTCATTCCCGATGCCCGGCTTCCGTCGTTCCTGACCTAATGAATGTATTTCCCGACGCTGGACCAAACCATCCGAAAAGGTTTCTGAGTAGATACCAATTTGCTTGGCCAAGGCCTGGGTTCCATGTCTTGAGGCTGGTCAGTCATTCCACAGCATGTTTCCCGCCGCCACGCGTTGGCGAACAGCGAAGGCATCAGGGCCGTCAGGATTATCCAAGATGCTCGTTAGATAGGATTCCAGCAGCTTCTCCATTTCCCGAGCTCGGTCGGGCAGGGAAGAGGCCAGATTTAGAGTCTCCTCCGGGTCAGTTTCGAGGTCGTATAGTTCCAATGGTGGGGCCTCTGTCCACAATGTCCTTGCCTGGCCCCCTGCTGGGTTGTCCGCGCCTAATTCGGTGTAATTCTTGATTAGCTTCCAAGAGCCGTCCTGGATATAACGCTGTGGTACGCCGAGATAGGCTCCTTCGCCAAACTGGTAAGGCCGAATCTGGTCCTGCTCTTTGGTGATCAGAGGCAACAGGGAAGAACCGTCCAGCCCTTTCCTCGGCTCAAGCCCCAAAAGGTCCAGTACAGTGGGGAACAAATCCACATGGTGGACGTATGAATCGGAGCGACGAACCTGAGGGGTGAGGGTAGGGCTATAGAGAATCAACGGAACACGCACGTTGAAATTCCAAACGCCTCTGTGGTCAAAGTGAACGTCACGTTCTACCATGATTTCTCCGTGGTCGCCCACGATAATGATCGCGGTCTCATCGGCGATTCCGTACGATTCCAGCGCTCCCAAGACCTGCCCTAGGCGGTTGTCCAAGTAGTTGATTTCGCCGTCGTACCGCGCCAGATTGGCTCGCTCCGGGTCTTTCAATTCGGCTAAAGGCCCGGCACATTCAACATAGGATACGCCTGATTGGGCCTTCTTCACCCTTACTTCGCTATCCAGATACATGCTGTCATAGGGTTCCGGAGCATTGTAGGGTTTGTGTGGGTCCCAGTAATGAGCGAAGACGAAGAAATCCTCGCTGGCATGCTCCCGGAGCCATGGAAGTAACCGTTTATTGATGTCATCAGCGAGAATCCAGTGATGTCGTGCCTCCGAAGTACGGGAGACATTGACGTAGTATTCGTAACCCCGCACGAACCAACTGGGATGACTGGCGAAATTGATCAGGTTGTCAAAGGCTGCTGTTGTGTAGCCTTGGTCCAAAAGCACCTCAGCTAAGGTAGGCGTAGTGTCGTCTAGAAAAATCTCCCGTTGATTGGGGGACATGAAGGGGTTTATCACCATTTTGTGATTGGCGCAGTATTTCCCTGTAACAATGCTGGTAAATGAAGGGAGTGTAACCGAGAAAGCACTGGAACAATTGAGGAAACCGGTGCCTTTAGCCATCAGTTCGTCCAGTACGGGGCTGGTGGGCCGGTAGTATCCATACCCACTGAGATGGTCCGCGCGCAGAGTATCAAGAGCCAGTAAAAGGACCTTCATAAAGCAATCTTCTCCTAATGTTATGGTTACAAAAAATGGTTGGAGCCATACTGGAAAGGAACTCGCCTCCTATTCTAGGGAGCAATCTGAACAGCCCATTCGGCTTGTATGCATTTAGCCTTTCAGACCTGTCATGACAATGCCCTGGACAAACCAGCGTTGGGCGAAGAAGAAAAGGGCCAGACTGGGGATAACGAGCAGCATTGTCGCTGCCATGAGAAGCTGCCATTCAATCCCGCCCTCGGTACGAAAATAGTAGAGGCCTAGGGTCAGAGGATAGAGCTCGTCAGTTCTCAGGTACAGAATGGCGTTCATGAAGTCGCCCCAGTGACTTTCGAATGAAAAGATCGCCACGGCAACCAGAGCTGCTTTGCTCAAAGGCAGGATGATCAGCCAGTAAATACTCAGAATACCGGCTCCATCTACGATGGCCGCCTCATCGAGTTCCACCGGCAGCGTCATGTAGTACTGGCGCAGGAGAAAAACCCATACCGGGCCCCCCGGTATGAAGAATGCCTGGACCAGGAATGGCAAATAGGTGTTGATCCATCCTATCTTCACAAAGAGTATGAATTTGGGAATCATCGTCACTAATTGAGGAAGCATCATGGTGCTGAGCATCAACATGAACCAGAAATCCCGGCCTGGCCAGTTCAGTCTGGCAAAGGAAAATGCCACCAGCGAAGACACGATCACGTTGGCTGCAACTGGTACAACTGTGATTATGACGCTATTCAAGAAGTAGCGAGGAAAGGGAATCTGGCCAAACCAGGCATCATAATAGTTGCTCCACACTATGGGATTCGGGAGCAAGGAGACGAAATCTTCGCGGATGAGCTGTTGATCGGACTTTAGCGAAGTGGATACCATCCAAATGAAGGGCAAGGTGAAGGCGATTGCCCCACCAATCACCACGATGTACCCCAGAGTTTGTCCAGTCAGCAACCTGGCGGCGCGTCGCCGCTTGAGACCCTTTGCTGACCGGGTTACGAAAACTCTGTCGGTGCCATTTGCATTCCAATGCCCTACTTTCATCGATTGTTCGTTTGTCGTCTCCCCTCGTAATACACCCAAAAATCTGACGATCTGAAAATGAGGAGAGTCAGGATCAGGATCGCCACGAACAGTACCCAGGCCATGGCGGAGGCATAGCCCATCTCCAGGAAGCGGAAACCCGTTTTATACAGATATACTACGTAGAACATCGTCGAATCGATAGGGCCCCCATCGGTCATGACCAGCGGTTCCGTGAACGTCTGCAGGGCACCAATAGTGCCCACAACTACGGTAAAGAAGATCGTGGGGGAAATCATCGGAATCGTAATCTTCTGAAATCGTTGGAGTATCCCGGCACCATCGATCTCCGCCGCTTCATAAAGCTGGTTGGGGACCCCCTGTAACGCAGCCAGGAAAATGATGGCGGATCCTCCGACACCCCAGAGGCTCATCAATATCAGGGCTGGTTTTGACCAAACAGGACTAGCCAGCCAATTTGTCGTAGGTAAGTGCAAAACGCGCAGCACATTACTTAGCGCGCCACCAGACATCAGGTACAGCCATAGGAGAGAAGCGGCCACTAAAGGTGTAACCCTCGGTAGATAAAACATTGTGCGGAAGATGGACATACCGCGCAATGGCAAGTTCAATAGCAGGGCGATGGACAGGGCAACGATGATCCCCAAGAAAACTGCAAAAAAGGCGTAGTAAACGGTATTGTAGACAGCCTTTCCGAACAGGGGATCATCCCTAAATAGGTTTATATAGTTATCCAGTCCGACCCAATTAAAATCGGCCAATCGATAATCAGTGAAGCCTGTATACAGGGAAAAGATCAGCGGACCCAGGGTGAACATAATGAAGCCCAAAATCCACGGAGACGCCAAGAGATAGCCGTAAACGGCTTCTTTTCGCCGCCAAGATCCGGTAGAGGGAATTATTTTTGCCCGGGCCGGCATAGATTATTCCGCTATGCAGCCGAGCGACCTGCCAAGGTCGCGGTTGAATTTCTAAGATTCATCCAGACCGCTACCAAGAGACGGGTATGGCCGAAATGCACCATACCCCTCCGCCAAGTTGAAATATGGCCATTCGGCACCCGAGAAGGTTAAACCTTCTCGGGTGCTCAAGGATAGTTCTGGGGGCATCGCCAAGAGGCGGCACCCATTAAGAGTAATACTTGCTGAGAGTTTCGTTCCAAGCTTTCTCCGCGGCGTCCAGTCCCTCTTGAGGTGTCTGCTCGTGGAACATGACCTTGGCAACTTCTCGACCCATGTCCGCGTGCATCTTGCCGGGCTCCGGCATGAAGATCATGGAACGGCCATATGCGTCCGCCTCTTCCGCCATGGCAATGTCAAGGGGATTCTCCGACCAAAATCCAGCGTTGAGTACAGCTTTGCTGCCCGGTAGCTGCCCATACGGCTCAAGCCAGCGCACACCATACTCTGGAGAATTGAGAAACTCGATCAATTTCCAGCTCTGATCCGGATGCTCCGAATTGTGCCAAATGAACTTGGCTCCAGGGCCGGCCCAAGCAGCCTTCGTGGCCTTGGGGCCGCGGCCTTGGATCGCCCCGGCAAACCAAATATCGTCCAACTGATCTGGCGCATGGGTTCTCATATTGCGCACTGTGCCTGAGCCGAAACCGACAGGTACTTTGCCGCTCACGAAATGAGGCACAGCTGCCTCAGGTAACTGAAACACCTGGTCTGGATAAATGGCATCTAGGATCTCCAAGGAGAATTCCATGGAAATCAGGCCTTCCGCATTGTTGAAAGCTGCCCGCCCGTTATCGGGTGTCAACATGTCCCCACCCGCCTGATAAACCAAACTCATGAACCATTGATTTCCTGGAGGGCCGCCCCCTGGGAAAGGAGGATATCCAGCCTGGATCAGTACATCATTCTCCCGTTTTGTCGCTTTGACAGCGGCTTCAAGTTGCTCATCCCAAGTTCCTGGTACTTCAGTGACTCCGGCTTCTTCAAAATAAGATTTGCGGTAAAACCAAGTTCTCACATCTTGGCGGTGGGGAGTGCCGAACTGCTGGCCTTCGTGGACACAGGCATTAAAAGCGGACGCAATGAAGTCGTCTTGGCTGATCAGAGTCGAATCGGCAATATAGTCGTCTACAGGTATCGCCCAACCTTCGCGGTAGACATCACCGAACCCAGCTAGGGCCGGTTCCCAGACATCAGGCATCGTGTCGGATGCAATTGAGGTCGCAAGCTTTTCGAAAAAGGGTGCGCCCCAAGGCAACCATTCGAAGTTCACATCCGAGATATCGGAATTCATTTCCAAAAGCTCGGGAATCAACTCGTCGGAAATGACGGCTCGGACAACGTCGTTGTGGTCCTGTGTCCAGGTCGAGATCTCCACTGGTTCCATCTCTGGCGCGGCGTCGGCGGGTCCTGCGGGCGCCGGTACGCAGGCTGCCAACGCCGCTCCCGCAGCTAATGCGCTTGTTATGGACAAAAAACTCCTACGGCTGAGTGTCGTCTTTCTGACTAACATAATGTCAATTTTCCTTTATTGTTGAAAAGTTAGTTTCTGATTGATGACCGGTGATGCCTGCCAATGGATTATTGAAACTACCACTATTGTGACTTACGTGTCAATCGAGAAATTTTCATAAGAACTGATGCTGGGCCCCAATGTTCACGGTTGACTTCCGCAAGGTCCCCAAGCCGCACCATCCACCACCCGTTTGGCAGCGCGTCGCCGTGCTACTTGCCAGGTGTAGTCATCGGGTAGCATCCAAACGTCGCAACTTGCCGGGCCAGTCCAGGATGCGACGGTCTGCGGTCACCAGTTGGTGGCCGGTCATGGCGGTGGCTACGATGATTCGGTCAACCGGATCGGCGTGGAAATCGGCCAGTTCATTGGCGCGAATGCCAATCTCGCCATCCACAGGGATTTCAAGCACTCCCTGCCCGAGAAGCTCCCGGCGCCATGCCGAGACGTATTCCGGGAAGTCCAGCCTGTCCTTGCCCCGGAGCATCGCAACTTCCCAGAACGTCATTGCGGATACGGCCAGTTCCCCGTCTTGAAGTGCGCTATCGATGTTCCGCCTGGCACCGTGGCCCAAGTGGTCATCACCGGTCCAGAGCCATATCAGCGAATGAGTGTCGACGAAGGTCATGGATCGACTGCTCTGTCAGGGCTGGCTTGAGCTTCCCATTCAACTTCTATCGGACTGATAATGTCTCCTAGGATTTTCATCCGATCACGCCCAGCGCCGAAGAGGGTCTTGGGTCGTGCCTGGAAGGCAGTCAGCTTCGCCACCGGCCTACCGTTTTTAGTAATTATGATCTCCCCACCATCCTCGTTCACCTCGTCCATGAGCTTCAAACACTTGGACTTGAACTCCGAGGCCTTAATGGTCCTCTGGCTGCCCGATTCGCTCGTTGATGTTGCCATACCACTTCCTTTTTCGTAAAGGCAAAACATTTAACCATAGCCACGACTATGGTCGTATTCTATCGCACATATCCCATCTCCGCCCAGAGCTCGTTTATCCGAGCCACGGCCTCATCCCGCCGCCGCCCCGCCTCCCGCAGTTGAGCCTAAGTTTCCTCGTCAGGTATCACTTCCACCGGCTCCGTGGTATCTCCGTACCGGCAAATATCAAGGTTGTAGTCGTTGCCCTGTATCTCATCCAGGTCGGACATGTGGGTGAAGCGGTCTACGTCATCTAATGCCCGGTAAGTGTTAACAACCTATTCGATATGCTCCCGGTCAATGCAGTTTTGGGCTTTGCCCGGCCGGAAGCAACCCTCCTGGGCCGCGTCCACGAACAACACCTTGCCGCGCCGGCCCGGCGGCTTGTTCCGGTTCAGTACGCAGATGGCAACGGGGATACTGGCCCCAAGGAGCAAGTTGGCAGCCAGGCCGATGACTGCCTCGAACAGGTCGGCCTCCAGAATGCCCCGGTGTGTTCTGCCCCCAGGAACAGGAAGCCGTAGGGCATAACCACACCCTTGTATGTTAGAAGAAGACAGGGACCCCTGTGACGGGCGTGACAGACCGTGTACACCCTCGGTCCGCGGCTGCGAGACCGATTTAGAGCCGGGAGCCCCTTGGGCGCGTCTCGCCCGAGTCTTCCCGGAGCCCGTACAGTTGCCAGGATCTGGAATCCGCGCCCAGAGGGCCCCCGGCAAGGCTGGGCCAGAGAAGAGCCTGTTCCAAGAATAAAGGAGTACCATCCCATGTCCAAGCCAGAGATTTTTGTGGGAATTGATGTGGCACAGCCGCACCTGGATGTGGCCATCGCATTTGAGGATGCCGTGTGGCGCGTGTCCCATGATGCCGCGGGGCTGACCGAACAGTGTGCCCGGCTGGCCGCCGTGCTGCCCGCACAGATTGTGATGGAAGCCACCGGCGCCCTGGAAACTGACGCGGCTGTGGCCCAGAGCACGGCCGGCCATACCGTGGTGGTGGTCAACCCGCGCCAGGTGCGGGATTTCGCCCGTGCTACAGGTCAGCTGGCCAAAACAGATACGCTGGATGCGCAGATCCTGGCCCGCTTTGCGGCCGTGATCCAGCCGCCCGCCCGGCCTCTGCCCGACCGGGAGACCCGGAATTTACTCGATTTGGTGGCCACCATCGCCCAGCAACGCACGTGGGCGTTACCGAGCTGGGACCCAAGGCCAGCACTTGGCCCAGGGCCAACTCACTTGGTTGCAGGCGGAACTGGCACAGGTGGACCGGCAGCTGCAGCGCCAGCGTCAGGCCCATCCCGCCTGGCAGCAGCAGGATGCCCTGCTGCTGAGCGTGCCGGGTGTCGGTCCGGTCCTGACCAGCGTGTTCCTGGCCGAACTCCCCGAGCTGGGCCAATTGAACCGCCGCCAAATCGCGGCCCTGGTCGGCGTCGCTCCACTCAACCGCGACAGTGGCCAGTTCCGAGGCCAGCGCACCGCCCTGTACATGGCCACCTTGACTGCCACCCGGTACAACCCTGTGATCCGCAAGTTTTACCGGCACCTGTGTGCGCTGGGCAACCCTAAGAAGGTCGCCCTCATCGCAGCTATGCGCAAACTGCTGACCATTCTCAATGCCATGATCAAAGCCAAAAACCCTGGATCGAAGACAATTCTCCCGCCCTGGAAACTTGACATCTAACACAGTTGCTCTAAGTTTGTATCGGATCCATCAGGTGCTAGGACTGGTGGGGCAAAAAGGCTGCCGCCCGTACAAAAGGTTCGGCACATAAGTCGCAACCAGACTCATTTCCCAGTTTGTCTATGGTTGGGAAGTGAAACGGTGACTCTTAGTGGGGGAGAGGCCATCCCTCTTGAGGCCAATACACAAGATGACACTCCTACGTATTTTCCATTCCTCAAATATTGAAGAATCGAATTGGATTCCGATTTTCATGAATTGCTTTGGTAATTGTTTTTTCCAATGATTCCGCGCCTGCCAGCAGCCCATGGTTCAATTCGGAAGGAATATCGCAGGAACTACAATTCTCGGGGTGCTAAGGTTCTCTCTGATATCTTGCCCCTAGCCAGTCTCCATCCAAGCGGTAGTGCATTCGGGTCTCTGACAGTATGAATCCCACAGGTCTCTCAAGGGCTGGTGGCTTTGTTCGCGGTATATCAGATGCAGAGAAGGATTTAACAGAGAGTCGCCAGGACAGTTCAGCTGGAAGCTAAGGAGGAGAGCATGTCGACAGAGGATTCCATGTTTATGGGTATTCACTATGAATACCCTTTTGGGGGTATGGCCAAGAGGACTGAATGGCTGCCCCAGGGACCTGAAGACTACAAAAGGGATCTGGCGAAAATTCGAGACACGGGTTTCGATTGCATTCGTATTCGCATTGGATTGGACAGCGGTCTAGACGATGTGGCCATCCTACTTGACTTGTGCCAAGAGGAAGGTATCAGTGTCCTGTTTGGCTTTGCCACTTTTTACGTCCACAACGACTTCATTGCGGAATTCCCGGATAGCAAGTCGGTGGACCGAAACGGCGAAACCTATCCTCTGCATGTTCATGACTACAGGTGGCAAAGGTGCTGTATCAGCCATCCCGAGTACCGCAAGAGACGAAATGAGCTGCTGGCTGCCTGTGCTCGGCGGTTCGATAGACATCCGGCGGTAAAGGATTGGGATGTTCACAATGAACCCCACCTGGGGCCGGGGGACTTCCTTTGCTACAACCCCTACACAGTCGAGATATTTCGCCAATATTGTCGTGCGGAGTTCCCAACCATTGCATCTTTCAACCAACGTTTCGAACAGTCATTTGATGACCATCAGAATGTGGAACCTCCCCGCGAGCCGGACGAGGAACCCACGGGTTACTGGCGCTTCTGGCGCGAATTCATGTCAAAGGTTCTGACCGACTTTCTAATGGAGGGAGTCCAGATAATCAGTGACAACATCACAGACTCCAGCGCCAAAGCGAGCTTCAACTTTACGAACCCCTTCAACCCCCAACGCACGGGCCAGGATTGGTGGGTTACTCCCCAACTAGGGTACGCCTCGACCAGTCTCTACAGGGGCTCTGATGAGACCACTGCCTCTTCGGCCGGGGTCAGTCTGTCACTGTTAAAAGCTTTAGCCAAAGAAAAGGAAACATGGGTCACGGAAGCCCAGGGTGGTCCCTTCAGAAAAGATATTCTCTGGCGGGGCATGCAATTGGAGGCCGAAATAAACCAGGTTTTCAGTCACGCCATTGATGCGCTGTTCATTTACCGGTGGGACCCGCTAATGGCAGGAGCTGAGCCATGGATTAATGGCATGGTGGACGTTGACAACTACGACACAGAAAAGAGACTGCGGACCAGAGAGGTGATAGCCAGTCTGAAGCCCTACCAGGAACTTATTCGAAATGGGCACAACGTAAAACCCCGAATTGGAATTCTGCTGAGCCGGGAAAGCCTATGGACCTCCGCCCTGCAAAACGCGGACCTGAGCGCTATCACCACGGGTCTATATGGACTCTTCCTGGATTTGGGCTTTGAAGTTACCTTTCTAACGGAACCGATGACTGCCGATTGCCCCTTGGCGGTGGTGTGCGTGCCCAACATATCTGCTTTGGACCCGGAGGAATGGGGAAGCCTGGACAGCTACATGCGAAATGGAGGCCGGGTAATTGCCGAATTGCCCCTTCATGACCGATCCCGGACTCTGGCTTCAACCGAACTGATAGGCATTAAGGTTGAGGAGTGGATGCAACCCATTTACTTCATCGCAGGTTGGAGTATGGACCAAAGGGATGGTCAGTTTGGAGGATTCGCCTTTCATGAAAGAATTCGCGTAAGCCAACATCCCGGTGAGGCATTTGCTCGATACAGGGACACTGGAGAGTCGGCATTGATGCAAATGGGGCCCGAGGGACGGATGCTAATGCCTACTTTCCCCCTGGGGCGCACCTACGCTTCATCCCTTCACCAAAGTGTGAGAAAAACGCTGCGCAGATGGCTGCCAATTGACTTGGAGCCAGATGTGGAGATTGCAGGCGTGCCTTTGGCATACCGTCCGCTAGTTGAGGCTCGGATCGTTGAACATGGCGAAAATGCACTGCTCTTTGTGATTAATCGTTCTGGATATGCTTACGAAGTAGAAGTAACGCCCCGGGGGTACAGTTCAGAGAAAATGGTTCTGCCGCACCATGGAGCAATGCACAGGCTGTTGGGCGCTGCCTAGTCGGAGAAAGAATCCTGTTGTTGCAAGGAATTCTTGAACAAGAAACCTCTTTGGAGCAGTAGAGCAAAGGCACCCTTTTCTTCAACGTTAGAAGCCAGGCCTTGGAGCCTGTTAGGCAATGGCCCAGGTGCCCGCAGTATTGCTAGCTGTTAGGCAGGGGCCTCGCTCTGTGACTCCCGTTTTGCTCCATTTTCCTTTCAACTAGGTCAGCCCTTGACGTTACAGGTTATAGGTCGTCAAGCCAGTTTCCATCAGTGCCGGGCATCGTGTAAAACTTCCAAATGTCTACTTCGGTGTCATTCTTCTGGCGTTGTCCGGGCGAGCTGCGGCCGTCGGTAACCGCCTTTTCCAGGAGCGAAATCATGGCCGTGACTCGATCCCGGTGCGCTGCCTGAAGGTTTTTCCGCTCCGCCGGATCATTTTCCATGTCGTAAAGTTGGACCAGCGGGAGACCTTCTTCCGCGGCCTCTGCATCGCTTTTCGACCAGCCCCCGGAACCCGGGCAAAGCACCAGCTTCCATTTTTGGTCCCTGACGGCAAACTTGCCTTGCAGTGAATGATGCACTACGTGGGTTCGCACAGGCGCGTCTTTTCCTTCCAGAAGAGGTAGCCAACTCACAGAATCTTCGCCTTCTGAAGCAGAGAGTTCGACCCCCAGAAGGTCCGCGCAGGTTGCCAGCAAATCGACGAGACAGACGAGCTGATTGCATTCCGACCCCGGTTTGATCACACCAGGCAAACGTGCAATGCACGGGATGCGATGGCCCCCGTCCCAAATGTCCGACTTGTAGCCCCTGAAATGGGCGCTTGGAAAGTGGCCCTGGGCTTCCATCATGTCCGTCCCGATATATGGGGCGCAGCCGTTGTCTGATGCAAAGAGAACCAGCGTCTCTTCAGCCACCCCGTGGACATCGAGTGACTCTAAGATACGACCAAAGATGTCATCAGTCTCCATCACCAGGTCGGCGTAACGGTTGCCGAGTCCACTCTTTCCGACCCAGGGTGCGTTGACCGCAAGCGGAGTATGCGGCGAGGTCATGGGTAGATAGAGGAAAAAGGGCTCCTTCCTCTTTGACCGTTCGGCAATATATGCGTCGGCTTTCTCCGCCCAGGTCGGCAAAAGCTGCTCAAAATGCCAATAGGGCATGGCTGGCCCCGGCGTGCTCGCCTGATGGTTGCCAAGTAGCCTAGCAGGCAGGAATTCGGATGGAGTCCCTACTGTTCGGTCGTTCTCGATGTAGCAATATGGGGGCCAGTTCGGCACGTCAACGCCGTAATAGGTATCGAATCCCCGCGTAGTTGGACCTCCCCAGGTCGGCTTCGAAAAAGCATCCTGCCACAGGGCTTTCTGTTCATCCGTTGCCACCAGATTCCCAGGAAAGTCGCGTGTGTCGTACTTGTCTCCGTCCGGCAGGAAATCCTGAGTTGCTTCGAAGTCCCATCCCATGCCGAGATGCCATTTTCCGATAGCCCCGGTATGGTACCCCTGTTTCTTCAGGAACGATGCCACGGTCGTCCGACCCTCGGCGATCAGCGGATCCCCGTAATGTCCGACGATGCCCGACTGCAAGACGCTCCGCCAGTTGTAACGGCCAGTCAGCAGACTGTAGCGGGAAGGCGAGCAGACAGCAGAAGTCGAGTGTGCATCGGTGAACCGTATGCCCTCCCGCGCCAGGCGATCGAAATGCGGCGTCGGAATCTTTCCGTCCGGATTCAGACAGGAGACATCTCCATACCCCATATCGTCTACGAAGAAAACGACGACATTTGGTTTTCTGGCCACTTTGCTCATGACCACGCCTCGCGAGACACCATTCCTCTCATTACACACTCCTTGTATGCCTTGTCTATTGCCATCAGTTTCTATTTGGCTGGTTATTGCTTACTCCGATTGAAAGGACCGGGCACCCTCAACTTGCCGCTTCTCGCGGCAACGTCTCCAACCAAATTCGAACAGACACCTTTGCAAGTTTACATGCCTTCATAAGGGCCGCACACTGTGCCTTGTAGGCGATTCAGCGCGCTGAAATCCCATTTCGAATTGGCAGCTTTTGCCACGCTGCCAACTATCTTGCTGCTTTTTTCTTCCGATCCAAGTCGACGGCAAAGGATACACTATCGGTCTGGTGATAGCGCGGGAAAATCAACTACCGGTTTCTCGTTCTGTCCGTACGACCGTATTCGGTCTTGACATCGTGGATGAACCGGCGGATGAGGCCCAGGACGATGTCGCACGACCGAATCTGTTCCCATAGATAGGCTGTAGCATAACCATGCTGAGACAACGGGGCTGGGAAATTGCCGCCGCCGTACTTGCTCTGATTGAAGGGCAGGAAGCGCGTTGCTGGACCATCATGCCGGGTCGTTACTTACGTCAGGTCTGGGTCCACGGCAAAGAGTGTTAGGCAACTTCCGTAGGCAAGCAACGTCTCTCGTGAATCGCGGCCTCTTTTGAATTGGTGGATCGCGTCTCTGACATTCTGGTCGGACATAGGATTCTTCAGTTCAGCAGTGAAAACCGGTATGCCATTGAGGAAGAGGGCAAGATCAAGGCCCCTGTTGTTGTTTCGAGTACTGTAAGGGAGTTGCCTGATGACCAAGAAGAAATTGCCCCTGTAGAGTCGTCGGGTTTCTTCATTGAGACCGCTTGCCGGGCGAATGTAGACAAGCTGGGACCTGCAACGCAAACCCCTGATTCCATTGCGCAGCACTTCAATAGCGCCTCTCCGTCCAATCTTAGCCGACAGATGTTTCAGGAATTGCGATTTGACCTGTGTGCCGTTATGCGCGCAAAGTCTCTTCCACTTCTGGAGTTGTGTTGCCAGCGCAAAGTCCGAGACATCACAGGGAATGAGGCAGAGAGTCCGGTCGTGGTCCTCCCCGCGTCGCTTTTGATTTGTGCCGAGTATCCCATGCCGGTGCAGATGTTACACGCCTGGCGTCGAGACTGTGGCATCCGGGCCTTCCCGAAGCAGGCTGGCCTCAATGGCTTCCTCGAAAGTTCGCTCAAATACCTTTACGATCAAACAGTTTCCCGACCGATGATACTCATGGTTCGAGCACGAACCGAGCGCGCTAGTTTCTCAGCATCTCATAGGGTGTCACGCACCTGATGTCTAGCCCTGTGCAACGAGAAAGTAGTCCGCCGCTTGGAAAAAAGTGCTTATTGCCCTCTGCTCGTAATTCTGCCCAGAAATCCAGATATTGGCCTGTTCCAGTGCAGGGGACATGGCGGTAGCCAGAGGGAGGAAGAAGCCATTGCTCCGGGCGCGGGACCATTCGGCCAACTCGTCGTCCCCGGCCAGCAATTCGCTGCCAACTTTTTCAATGCTGAACACCTCACCTGCCTGGTTCTGCCTTATCAACCAGTCCCAGAAAGCTGGACAGAAATCAAACCCGTAATGCAAATTCTTGGCTTGGATGAATACATATTGGCATCCAGTAGGTATGCCATCTAGGCACGCACTCCTAGGCTCTCAACAATCCTTTCAAAGGTAGATAGTTTCTTGAGACCGAGCAACCTGAATGCTTCCGAATAAGTCGTGCGACCTTCAAGGACACTGACAATCAGGGACCGGGCTAAACGCTTGCCAGCCCGGGCGCTCACATTGTTGATCGGGCTGCCACCGCTGCTTCTAGGAATCTCCTGCAAGCGTCTGGATTCCTCTTGGAAGGCAGCCCTGAACTCGTCCCAACTTATGCATCCAGTGTCGTGAATACGTCTAAGGGCAACCAGTGTGCTGACTTTGAAACGACGGGCGAGACGCTTGGTTTCTACCATCAACTTGGCGTGGGGATCGAACTCATGGAGAATCATTTGGGACGGCACCAACAGCTCTGCAGCGACGTTGTTGCACCATCGTTCGATGGCATGATCAGTGTTGGCTGTCATATGTGAATCCGAGATTCCGGATTCGCCAATCCATAGATGAGCGATCTCATGGGCAAGGGTAAACATCTGTGCCGCCTTGGTGTCAGCTCCATTGATGAACACCAAAGGGGCCCAAGAATCGGAAAGTGCAAATCCGCGGAACTCCTTAGGATCAAGCCTTCGACTGGTGTTACTGCCCACGATGCTGCTCACCATCACTAGAATGCCCAAGGCATCTGCCTGGTTGATGAATTGGCGGAGCGCCTCAGTCCAGGTTGGAGACTGTCTCCGCTCTTCTATATCGATTGCCAGAGCGTTGCGCAGGAGCGCTCCGGCCGTCGAAACATCTACAGACGTATCCAAGCAGCCGATGAACTCTAGTGGAGGCTCACCTAGGGACCGGGCTTCTTCCTTGTACCAATCCTGACGGTTCTGGCATTGGTAAATGGTATCCAGCAAGCTGGGAGATGGATGTCTTATGGCCGTATCTCCCATGGTGCGGAAATCAGTAATTGGCAGCTTTTCGACAGGTGGCTTATCTAAGAAAAAGAATCCAATAGGGGTGTAAGTAGCCTTGGCAAAGTCTTCCAACTGCTTAAAAGTTGGCAGTGTCTCGCCACGTTCCCAGGAATCAAACTTGGGAAATCGCTGCTGGAAGAACTCGGTGCTTCGTCCGGATCGGTTCTTGGCCCAACCCAACAGTGCAGGTTCAATGCCTACCCGATTCATCCTGCCAACCCCTGTACACCAGTCTCGCAGGGGACAGCGACGGAGACGAGAGCTGTCCGATGCTTCTTCAAGAGCATTTTGGCTTCCTGAACTTTGGCAACGAGAGTGTCAATCTTGATGGTCTCCCGTTCTTAGTATGCGGAAATTGCAACTTGCTCGGGAAGGGGTGACATTTCTCTTAAAGTCTTCCAAACCTTTCGCCAGTCAGATGAGCAACGGTTGTCCTATCGTTAAGAGCATTGAACCAACTCACTGTACTGACTGTATTAAGGACAAATTGAAGGTAAGAGTTACAACTCTTCTTATGGGCACGAACTCTGTGCCGCACATTCTGGATAGTAAATCTATCTAGTTGTACTTCGATAATACCGCAGCGTCTTCCTTCTTCTCCCTCGCAGACTAGCAAGTCACCCTCCCTGCTGCCGAACTGACTGATCTCCTCCTTAGTTGCCCACATCGTGGGAGAATCCGCTGTTTGAACGTCAAACCATTGGACGTGAAGTGCCTTCAGATATAGAACTTCAATATCATCTGAATTTCTTCGGTGTCTTTGCAGCATTTTTCCAAGCTTAACGGCGTACCGCCACTTTACAGCCGCAACCTCTCAATACTCCGGTATCCCCCCAACCATTCGGCTCCAGAGTGAATCAACTGGATATTGGGGGCAGATTGGAATATGAAAAAAGCGCGCCTTTCCTGAAGGAGTTCGATCAGCTGCTACTTCGCTAAGACCAGAGCATCAATCTTCGACGTCTCTCGTTCCAGGAATGCGGTGATTGCACGTTATTCCATGAGTGGCGGGAAAGGCATGAACTTCCAGCCACTTCATTAGGACTTACACGTGGCATCTTGGCGCCATACGTAAGTGTGTCGATTCAGAGCATGTAGGAACTGCTCAAAAGGCGGTACCTCAGATATCTCCACAAGGACCTGTCCTGTGGACGCAACACGAGGACTTCGCTTGTGGCCGCGCCGTCAAAATCAGGGCGCGCTGACTTTGCAAGGTGAGGTCGGAGTTTGCCGAACTACACATCGCCCGCGTTGAAAATCACAACAGTATCGTCAACCTTGTCTGGCTATTCATCGCGAAACGGGTTTCCCGTCCACAGCTCTTTTGTCTCAAGTCCGACAAAAATGGCGTCTCTGGATTTATGGTCAAGTTTACTGGCGCAAAAAGGAGTACTGTACTTCAGCCGTTTCGCCTTTAACAGACCTACAGTGACCGCTAGAGGCGGGGCAAAATTAGAGCCCAACCCATCTTGAGCTACAGGGAGTGGCAGCCCTGCTTTTACCTTTGGATTTTCTTTTTTACCGGTGAAGATCCCGTCCTTCCGGCTTTCGGCCTCACTCTCCTCGTCTGCTGAACCAAAGCCCGATTTCACCGATGGGTTCGGCGGGAGCGGAAAAACTACTGCAGGCTCTGTGGCATTTATTGGCCTACAGCCGAGTGGGGTTTCCTGCCAGGTATGGAAGGGCGGTATCTAACTGACGGACCTAATGCCGCCACCGCGGCTCGATCCGCAGTGACAACCTCAAGGCTCACTGATGGAACTGACCCATACCGCGCAACCGAGGCAAAAGAGACAGGTAGTTAGTCCGCACGAAAGATAGGTACTGGGCCCCACCGGTAAAGGGTAGGAAGACCATCCAATCAAAAATTGTGATCGCTTCGCTATTGCTGCTTAATAGGCCCCCATTTCCTACGGAACGAAATGCCTTCAAAGTTCTGCAGACAAGAAAGAGATGAGAAATATATAAGAACTAGCAACTATCCTTGTCCCGATTGTTGGTTTCGCAAATAATTCCCTTTGAATTTTGCATTGATGCAAGGCCATTCAGAATTTGTCAAGTCCTTCTGGGCACATCAGGTCTTTTGTAGTCCGTCGGTGTTAATTGCAGCCCCTTGAAAGTGTTAAGACTTCGGGTAGCCAGGTCGGGAAAACCTACCAGACTTTAGTTTTGGGCAAGAACCCCTAGGACCAGTGCCCTGTTCTTGGTATGTCCGCCACGACTCAATCTTCGCTTGAGTTGCCCGATTGCATCCTGCTCTCAAGTCTGTGTTTCCGTACGTCTGCGCCGAATTGAGCAAATAGTGCGTCTGCGTCGTGAGGCCCCGGACTGGCTTCAGGGTGGTATTGCACACAGAAGACCGGTTTGTCAGTAAGTCGCAGTCCTTCCACGGTCTCATCGTTCAGATTCCAGTGTGTGACTTCCACATTAGACGGCAGTCCCTGGAAACCAACACTGTAATTGTGATTCTGAGAAGTGATCTCCACGTGGCCCTGTGCCACGCTACTCACCGGCTGATTGCCGCCGTGATGCCCGAACTTCAATTTAAATGTGTCTGCCCCCAAAGCCCGCGCAATAATCTGGTGCCCCAGACATATACCGAAAATGGGTGTGTCCCCCTGAATCAGCTCTCGCACCGTTTCAGTGGCATATGGAAGGGCGCTTGGGTCTCCAGGACCATTGCTGAGAAAGAAACCATCGGGATTCAGGGCTATAGCTTCTGCGGCTGAAGTATGAGCCGGTACTACCTGGACCCGCATGCCATAGCTGGTGAGACGCCGCAGGATATTGAATTTAATGCCATAGTCGAAGGCTACCACTAGGGGTCTGTCGTCAGTATCGGTAGGAACACACCCGGAAGGGGATCCCTGTTGATCTCCTGGTGACCAGTCTCTAGCAGTACCTGTTTCCCAATAATAGGGTTTGCTACAGGTAACTTCCTTTACCAGATCCAAGCCTTCAAGGCCTGGCCACTGCGAAGCCAACGCCTGTAGCTCAGCAGGTGTCTTGGAACTATCTGTACAGAGGGCCGCGTGTAACACGCCATGCTCGCGGATTTGCCGAGTGAGCAAACGGGTATCTATATCGCTGATGCCCGGTACGCCGTGTTCCTGCAGCCATTCCGGCAAGGCTCTATGCGCACGCCAATTGGAAACAACCTGACTGATTTCGCGTACCAGCAGGGCTGTAATTTGTGGGCCCGTGCTTTCCTGATCCTCCCGATTGATACCGGTATTGCCGATGTGCGGCGTGGTCATGCACACCATTTGGCCGTGGTAGGAAGGATCTGTAATTACTTCTTGATATCCTGTCAGACAGGTATTGAATACTACCTCCCCCACAACCGTTGTCTCGGCTCCAAAGGCCATTCCTTGAAACACGGTGCCGTCGCTCAGTACCAAATAGGCTGGATTCCTGTTCATGCCAGTACCGGGGCTGAGTAGTCCTGCAGGCTCCGCACATCCACTTCGTGGTCCAGCATCGATTCAATGCCGTCCAGAGCCGCACGCGCCGCAGGCATGGTGGTAATTAGCGGAATGCTAAGGCGTGTGGCCAGGGCCCGGATTCGGGTGCCATCACTCTGGCTACGGTTGGTATAAGGAGTGTTGACAATCAATCCTATGTTGCCAGCACGCATGGCATCCAGGACGTTGCAACCGCCTTCTCTGGCCTTGCGCACTTCCTGTACCGGAATGCCAGCGGCGGTCAAGGCCCGAGCTGTGCCCTGCGTAGCATACAGAGAAAAGTCCATTCTATGGAACTCGCGTGCCAATTCCACGGCACCAACTTTGTCATGGTTGCCCACTGTAATCAAGATGCCACCTTCCGAAGGCAAAGCAGAACCTGCTTGGGTCTGACTCTTGGCAAAGGCATGTCCGAAGCTCTTTGCATGGCCCATGACTTCCCCCGTGGAACGCATCTCGGGGCCTAGAAGCGTATCGAAGCCGTAGAATTTCTTCCAAGGTAAAACTGCTTCCTTGACAAAGAAGCCTTCCAAAGGGGGTTCAGAAGTCAGTCCCTGTGACTCGAGCGATTCGCCCGCAATGACTTTGGCTGCGATCTTGGCGAGGGGCACCCCGGTGGCTTTGCTCACAAAAGGGACGGTGCGGCTCGCGCGTGGATTCACCTCTATGACGAAAACTTTGTCGTCTTTGATGGCGTACTGGATATTCATCAAGCCCCGAACCTGCAGTGCTGTTCCCAGAGCATGTGTGGAAAGGCGCAGGATGTCCATTGCCTCCGGCTTGATATCGTTAGGTGGCAGCACACAAGCACTGTCCCCGCTGTGTACACCGGCCTTTTCAATATGCTGCATGATGCCGCCTATCACCACCCTCTCCCCATCGCAGATGGCATCCACATCCACCTCCACAGCATTCTCCAGGAACTGGTCCACAAATACTGGGTGTTTGGGAGAAACCAGAGCAGCCTTCTCCATATAGTCTTGCAGCTCCGCTTCTTCATACACTATTGCCATGGCCCGCCCACCCAGGACGTAGGAGGGTCGAACCACTACCGGATACCCTATTTCCTCGATTACCAGTAAGGCTTCCTCCACATTGTGGGCAACGCCGTGGGCAGGCGCGGGAATGTCCAGACGCTGCAGCAAAGAGCCAAAACGAAAGCGATCTTCGGCCAGATCAATGCTGCTAGGGGAAGTGCCTAAGATCTGCACTCCGCTCTTCTCCAGGTCAGCTGCCAGGTTGAGGGGAGTCTGCCCGCCGAACTGCACGATCACGCCAGCAAGTTTGCCAGTGCTGGCCTCCCGTTCCACGATATGCAACACGTCTTCATGGGTGAGGGGTTCAAAGTAGAGGCGTGAACTGGTGTCATAGTCTGTACTGACAGTTTCCGGGTTGCAATTAACCATAATGGTCTCGTAGTGCAACTCCTGTAGGGCGAAACTGGCATGCACACAGCAGTAGTCAAATTCAATGCCCTGGCCGATGCGATTAGGGCCGCCTCCCAAAATGATGATTTTGGGCAGGTCGTTGGGTAGAGCCTCGTCTCCTACATCGAAACTGCTGTAGAGATAGGGGGTTACGGCTTGGAATTCCGCTGCACAAGTGTCCACTTGATGGAAAGTCGGGTGAATGTCGGCCGCCCAACGAAGAGCCCGCACGTTGGCCTCAGTCAAGGCTTCCTGCCCAGTCCGATTTGCATTAAGGTTTACCAGCTCCGCTATCTGCAAATCGCTGCAACCCAGTCGCTTGGCTTGGCGGAGGGTATGGTCATCGAGCGAGGTGAAGGAAGTCGCAAAAGCATGGATCTGAGCCAGCTGATCCACGAACCAAGGATCAAAACGGGTCAGTTCGCAGATACGCCCGATTTCCCACCCTCGGCCCAGAGCGGAATAGACTCCATATAACCGGTCCCGGTTGGGCACATGTAGCACTTCGGCCAATTCTGCGTCTGACAGAGTCTCTGGGTGATCGTTCTCCAGAGGTCCCCAACCCGCACGCCCGATTTCCAAACTGCGGATGCCTTTCTGCAGGGCCGCCTTGAATGTGCGCCCTATAGACATGGCCTCTCCCACAGACTTCATCTGCGGCCCCAGTTCCGCACTCACGCCACTGAACTTCTCAAAAGCCCAGCGCGGAATCTTGACTACCACGTAGTCAATGGAGGGCTCAAAGGCTGCGACTGTGCGCTGTGTAATGTCGTTGGTCAGTTCGTCCAGGTTATAGCCCACGGCCACTAGGGCGGCCCACTTGGCGATCGGGAAACCTGTAGCTTTGGACGCCAGGGCACTGGAGCGGGAGACGCGGGGATTCATCTCGATCACCACCACGCGGCCCGTATCGGGATGTACGGCAAACTGCACGTTGGATCCACCGGTCTCCACACCCACGGCACGCATGACCAAGCGGGCCTGATTGCGCAGCCGTTGCAGCTCCTTGTCGGTCAGGGTCTGGGCCGGTGCTACCGTGATACTGTCCCCGGTGTGCACTCCCATTGCATCCAGATTTTCGATTGAGCAGACTACCACGAAGTTGTCTGCTCCGTCGCGCATGACTTCGAGTTCGAATTCCTTCCAACCGATCAGGGACTCTTCCACTAGGACGCTATGGACCGGACTCTCCGACAGGCCCCAGGAAACCTTTGAGTCGAATTCTTCTGGCGTAAAGACCGTACCGGCGCCGCTGCCTCCCAGGGTGAAGCTGGGTCTTATAAAAATAGGGAAGTCCAGTTCCTTGGCGTGCTTGCGCGCTTCGACCAGGGAGTAGGCAATGTAGGAACGCGGGGATTGGAGACCGTACTTTGTAATGGCCTGTTTAAACTGTTCGCGGTCTTCTGCAATCCGCATGGCCTCCAGTCCAGCCCCGATTAATTCGACGCCAAATTCCTGCAGTATTCCGGCTTCCGCCAATTCCACCGCCAGGTTGAGGGCCGTCTGACCGCCCACCGTAGGCAACAGGGCATCAGGCCGTTCTATGTCAATGATTTTGCGGAGAAATTCGCAGGTTAGCGGTTCCACATAAGTCGCGTCCGCGAACTCTGGATCCGTCATGATCGTGGCTGGATTGGAATTTACCAGCACAATCCGGTAGCCAGCCTGTTTGAGGGCTTTGCAGGCCTGAACCCCTGAGTAATCGAATTCGCATGCCTGCCCTATCACAATAGGGCCAGCTCCGATAATGAGGACAGTCTCGATGTCGGTGCGTTGCGGCATGAATCCCGGTTCAAAACGCAGGCCAAGGCGGAAGCTATCGTAACACAGGAAAGGGGTCTCTGAGCTGGATTTAGAAGCTCTGCGGGGAACCTTCGGATAGGCGTCGTCTCCTGGCGGACAAGGCCCACCCGGAGGCGTTCTTAACCCCCGCACATGGCAGCAAAGGAACTTGAAAACATTCCCGTAGAATAGACAAGAGAGGTTGGGAGCCTTTGGTGTAGGTGAGTGCTCGACCTGCGGAATGAGAGGAAGGCAGGGGGAAAATCTGATCACGTCACAGCAAACCACTCAATTCGTATCCCAAGGATATATCCAGGTGAGTGAAGCCGTTCCGCAGGAGAAATTACGGAAGGCCTTGCGAGCCATCAATCACTCCATCGGCACTGTAGGCAAGACGGGAGCGGATGCCAATGCCTTTCGGGGCGACAGCCTCTGCTTTGAACTGCGAAAATCAGAGTTGCTCTTAGATCTCTTTCACGGCACGCAGGTGCAGGAAATAGGGGAAGATCTACTCGGGTCGGCCAAGGTGAAACTTCTACCGGAAGTACAGATTGCTCCCATTTTCCCCTTGCAAGTGGGCGAACCAGCCCCACGTGTGTCCGGACACTTGGACGCAGTCGGCACTGGAACCAACGGATCTCCTGTGGGTAGCTATGTCCGCGACTTCACGCTTATAGTCGTGATCTATTTGGTCGACATTCTCGAATCCTTTAGCGGGAATTTCACGGTATGGCCTGGTTCCCATATTGAGACTCGGGACTTCTTCAGAACCCATGGTTATGAGATTCTGACCCGCGGGGACCCATCCATTCCCATCGCGGCAAGACCCAGGATGTTGACTGGCAAAGCAGGGGATGCAGTACTGGCGCATCATTTGTTGCAACATGTCGGAGGACCTAACACCTCCCCTCAAGTCCGCCACGCCGTGATCGGTCGCATGGCACATGTCAACGTAGCCGAACTAGGCTATGGAGGTTTCACCAATATGTGGCAGGAATTTGAGGGGATCTCTCAGTTCACTGCGTCTTTCGCTTGAGTGCACGTCCGTCTCTGGGCTTGTAATGCGTTTTTTTTCAAATGATTCGATTCCGCTCATGCGATAGGCCTTCCCGTAGGTGTCTCTTCAATAAAGCACTGAGTCTTCCATGCAGGAATGGAGCACGATTGTTTTGCTGCTAGGTGGGGAGGGGGGGATTTTCGACCTAGTAATCTTCTTCTTCTTGGCAATGGGTGCCAAGCTAAATCCATACCGCGGCAAATTGACGTCTGAAGTCCATATTGTGGGTTCGGCTACATTGAGAGAAATGGCTGTCACCATATATACTCGAGGCAGTATTCGAGTCGAACCTAATAGGAACGGTGGAAAATCTGTCTCCGTGTAAAATAGGAGGTAGGAAACGCTCCTTGGCTTTGGAATACTTCCGTTGCATCAGGCGCATGATGAAACGCTGTGTGCGACAACCAGGTTTCAGTTATTCGCGAGGGATTCTGTTTATGAAACGCTTTAGCTTGGGGTTGGCTTCCCTCCTGCTGCTGGCCGTTCTGTTGTCAGGTTGTGCCAACCGCCCTTCTTGGCAAATGGCGGAAGACACCGGACAAGGGTTAAAGGTGGAGCTACCTGCCGTCGTGTTGCAGATAGATGAAACGGGCTCAGTGGCCAACGAGTTGCTTGGCCCCATGTCCTTGATTCCTCCCGCTTTGAACTCCATGTTCAGTGCAGAATTGGTGGGCAAGTTTACGGCAGCTAACATCCAGCATCTCCAAATTGACAAGCATTCTCAGGGGCTGGCTATCTGGCTCAATGGTCAGCCGATGTTCGGTTCAAGTCAGTATGAAGGTGCCGACTTGGGAGAGGCCTTGGATGTAATTGCTATCCTCTCTGGCGAAACGGTGGACGACCCGGAATCTGTGCTGACACAAGCCAAGGGCTTGCTGCCATTCCTAGATAGCTTGGGAGTGGGCCTGATTCTGGAGTTCCCCATGCCGAGCGGTGCATCGGCCATGCCGTACGCGGACACAGCGGACTTTGTTGTAACCAGCGAGGAAGAGCTGGCGGCAATTGAAACGACGGCACAGGAAAAGGGCGTTGCCGTGGTTCCCATCACCGTGGCGGAGGATGGTTCTGTTACCTCAGACAACTTAATGTTGAGCCTGATCCTGGGCATGCTGCCCGCGGACATGGAAGCCAAAGTGCCGGAGGGTATGCTGGAAACAGTGGCTGAGACAGGCATCACTCAGATAGCTATCAAGACTCGCTCATCGGGCTTGACCATTGGTATCAACGGCTCCGATTTGCCCCTCCTGTTATGGAACAACGGCGAGTTGGACAATCTAGTGGCCTTGCTAAAAGACGAAGCGGCATTCAATGCCTTGTTGCCTGATCAGGACATGGAATCCCTGGCTCCCGTCTTTGACACTTTGATTCCCGTGTTGACAGCAGCCAATTTTGATCTGGTGTTGAATTTCCCTTCCTGATTTAGCAGCCGGCCGCGCCTGTGGCTAATCCATAAAATGAAAAGGCCCCTGGCAAGAGCCAGGGGTCTTTTTCTCTGTCCATTCCGATTGCCCGCCCTATCCATTCTTGGACTACAGGAAAGTTAGTATCTCCCTAATAACTGGACACCATGTTGGCTGGGATTCTGAGCTGACCGCGGCAACTTAGAATTCGCGAGGTCGTTGTCTGCGTGCGGAAAAGGAAGCGTTTCCTCAGTTGCAAAGACTGATTGACTTTACTCAAAGGGGCCGAAGCATGCAGTTTCCCCTGCTACCAACTTGCAGAGGCCTTCGGGATTAGTCTCTTTGCCTTGAGGCTCGAAAAGCGGTGATCACCCCTACAAAAACTCAGCCTCAACAGCATGTGGACTTATCTTGCATCAGTCGATTGGAGCAAAAAGCCCCCTGGTTCTGGGACACCAGGGGGCTGCATACACTCTTGCTACTGCCCACCTGTCGCAGGGGGCTTAGAAAATGAGATCGCTCAGGTGCTGCTGGATCTTCTCATGTTCGAATAGGCGACGCCCATGGTAATACCAAAGATTACGTGGCCAAACAGGATTCCGGTTTGGGCTTCAACGGCGAATAGTGGCATCCCCATCACGGCTGGCATGATCAGCAGGGGTCCCAAGACCCACCACACTATGCCGTAGACTGCTCCCACTCCCAGGCTCATGCCTGGGCCCTGCATCACCATGTCATCCAAGGCGAAACCGAAAATTGCCCCAACCACGGCAGAAATGATGAGGTGGATTACGAACCCCACAATGGCGTTTTCCATCCCAACCATCGAGCTGATCATGGGATACATGCCGGCGCCGGCCATCATTACGCCGAAGATGGAGCCGCCAAATAGGCCCGCATAAATCCCCAGCCTCAACTTGCTGTTCATTGTTCTTCTCCGATGAAAGTTGCGCGGGACCGTCAATTTGGGTGGCCCGTCCTTCGAATTATTTTAGCAGGCAAATGGCCGCTTTTCAGGCACTTTGCACTACTTTCTCTTGGTGAAAGTAAACAAGATGCTTCCAATCCGGTTACGTTGACAATAATAGACCCGGGGCCAGTGAAACTCTTGTGAGTTGACGGGCATTCTAGGGCGTGGGGTCACCGGCGTTTCGGTTATGAACAGGGGCCTTCACTATACCTTTGGATCTTGGCTCAATCCTGGCAGTGTGGCCTTTGGCAGGGCTACGATGGTTCAGGCTGTCGTTCCCTTTCAAATGGAAACTGCGGTGGAAACTGATTCAGATCGCACTTCCTCTGCTGACACCTCGCGGTCCAATTTGGCGGACAGGTAAATCCCTTCTGAGATCAGCGTGCAGTTGAGGGCAATCTGTGCCGCGGGCAGGAGATTTACGCGCCCTTGCAACGCGGCAATCCAATGGGATTGTGGGTCGGCCCAGGTATCTCCAATTTGATGTACGAATTGTTGACGGAAACCGTGAAGCCTCAAGTCCGGCGTGCTGTCCATAGCAAGATCGCCGTGGGTGTGAAACCAGCCAAATGGTTCCAGCCGCACTCCACCCTGATCACCTATGAGATAGGAACCCTCCAGACTGTCAAGATGCATGGCCCAGGATTCCGTGATATCCAGAGTAATCCCACCAGCCAGGCGCACCATGCCCAAGGCTAGTTCCTCAACATCGTAGCCGCTCTCCTGGCGACGTTTCTCGTTCATGGGCAGTTTCTGATACGTCTGGCCGGAGATGCGGAGGGGTTCCGGATTGTCCATCAACCAGAGTAACTGGCATATGTGGTAAACCCCCATATCCAATAAGGCGCCGCCGCCTGAGTTCTGTTTCTGCACAAAGGTAGCTGAGCCGTACCCGTCCACGAAGGGGCGGCCCATGCGCCGAAAGCCAGTTGAACGACCGTAGTAAATTTCGCCTAACTCGCCATCTTCAACAAGCTGGCGAGCAGCCACAGTTTCGGGTGTGAAATAAAGGCGATTCTGTATACATAGTTTGAGGCCTGCCGCATCAGCAGCCTGCAGCATAGTGTGCGCATCTACCCAAGTGCCAGCCATCGGCTTCTCGCAAAATACATGCTTTCCCTGCTCTAACGCTGCCACAGTGGCGGGCATATGGAAGTTGTTGTGCAAACAAACGTCGACTGCCACAATATCGTCCCGGGAAAGCATCTCGCGAAAGTCTGTGTAACGGGCTTCTACACCATGCTGTTCTGCCACTCTATCCAATTCAGTCTGGTTGATATCTGAGAGGGCTACCAGTTCTACATTGGTTTTGTTTGCATAATGTGCGATATGGCTTTTGCCGATCTGACCGCAACCGATAACGCCCACTCTAACGGGATCAGGATTTTGTCGCATAGCAATTACCTCTAGGTTAGTTGGAGGCGACGAATGGAGATCATAACAGCGAAGTCTTGGCCCCACGCTATCTACCCATGAACAAGCTGGCCCACTCGAAGTCTCCTGCGTTGCAGAGAGAATCTTTGCAGCTTTGATAGGGCAACCGCCGTCTGAAATAACAGACCCGACAACACATTTCAGCTCTGAAAGGGGTCAAGACATGCAGCACAAGACGCTCCATGGAAGGCTATTGTAGGGGGCCAATATTACGTACCTTGCTAGGGATGAGCAGCTAGGAGGAGGAAAACCGTATAAACAGGCCCAATACCAGTTACAGATTGGGCAACGACCGGTTTTGTTTCCAAGGTGCGATGGAGCGTAGGACGGAAAGAACCAATGGGTCAGCGCCATTGGTGCAACTATCCCGTTGTGAGTCCGAAACAAAGGGAACCCCCCTTCTCAAGGGGCACCCTTGTCAATACATTCGTTGCATTTCACCAACTGGGATCTCGATCAGCGTGTGCGCTTCTTCGTGAACAGCACGCTGGAGGTGGACGGCCAGTTCTTCTGCGGAGTCTGCCCTAAACCCCCGTGCACCAAACGTTCTAGCTAGAGCAGCAAAGTCCGGGTTGTGCAGGCGTGTCCCAATCACCCGTTCGTCGAACTGCTCACGCTGGGCCCTTAGAACATTGCCATATGCATTGTCGTTAAACACCAGCACTACCGAATGGATGCCATGTTGGACTGCAGTAGCCAGTCCGTGCGCACCATATAGGAAGCCACCGTCTCCCGTGATAGCTACCACGGGACGTTCGGGACAGGCCAGTTTAGCTCCCAGAGACATGGGATAGGCCGCGCCTAACGTGATTTGGGAAGAAGAAGTCAGAAATTGACCGGCTGTTGGCACGTTTAAGTAGCTGCGGCTGTAATAGCCCATCTGATTCATGCCCTGGATAAAAATAGTGTCTGCAGGGGTCGCACTTCGAATGCCCTGCATCAATTCCCCTTGTGGTTGTAGCTGTTCTTTGGGGGCAAATCGTCTGGCGTTGATGGAAGCGACCGCAGCCAGATCCGCTGTTATGTCAGCACTGGGTCGAGTTGCATGGGGAACCAGCAGTGGATGGAGTGCCTCCAGTGTCGCCAAAGCATCACCCTGAAGATATCGACATTGTGAGGGGGACCGCGCCGGATCTTGGCTGTCCGCGTCGACTCGGATCACGGGCATTGGAAGCATGGACAGGTTTTGCCCGGAACCGATCACAATTGCCAAGTCACGCTGTTCAATCCACTCTCGCAGAGGAGGGAAACGCATTTCAGGTGTACCCAGCCCCAGAGGATCGGTTTCAGACATTACAGCTTTGCCCCTGCGGCTGGTCACCACTGGAATCTGGAGGTCCGTGGCCAGTTTGCGAAACTGTTCCACTGCTCCGGCCCTAATTACTCCTGAGCCGGCCCACAGCAGAGGTCGCCGGGCTTCTTGCACCTGGGCCACAACGTCGGTTAGCCCGTTGGCTACTGGGCGGGGTATCTCGGGTGGTGACGAAGGCAGCGTCACCTCGTCAAAGGTTGCCAATATAGAAGAAGGTACCACCAGACCCACTGGGCGTGGCCTTCCGGTAAGCATCTGTCGCCAGGCCTCCTCTACGGCCTCCGGAATCTGGGCGACAGATTCCACCTGAACAGTCCACTTGGTCATCGTGTTCAGCGCCAATAGCTCCAACTGGCGCGATCGCAATAAGGGGTCGGAATTGACACTTGTAATGGCAAACAGAGGTGTTGAATTGGCGAAAGCTGAGGCAAGGCCGGCGCCTGCGTAAAGCAACCCAGGTCCAGGCACCACCAAGACCACTGGCGGCCGACCGGAAACCTGGGAATAAGCGTCCGCCATGAAGGAGGCTTCCTGTTCGTGGCGAACTGAGATGTATCGAATATCGGGATTACTCCAAAGCGCGTCCACGGCCTCATATTGGCCGGCGCCCGGTACGCCAAGAACTGCGTCTGCTCCCAATGCAGCCAAGGAATTCATCAGCGCTTGGCCGCCATTGAGAAAAGGCATATTGTCAGTCTCCTGTGGTTGTTCTTGAGGCCGGGATATCGAGAGCCAGGTCCAACGCTAGATCTCTGAAATTTTGGATTCGATGTAGAGCTACCTTATTAGTGTCGTGCTGATTGAGCCCGCCCGAAGGAGTGCGATATAGCACCAACAGATACTTGCACCTGACTAAGAGTGAAGCTTAACTGTAGGCCTCCAACGGGTTCCGGCTCATGGCGGTGTAACCGGCCTGCAGCCACTTGACGGTATTCAAACTGTACATCAGGGCCAGAATCCGGCGCTCACTGCCCGGGGGACCGGCCTGAGTACGCGCTTGGAGAGCATCCCAGTCTTTCCGAGAATCTGTTTGCAGTTTGACTGCGGTCCAGAACAGTTCGCTAACGGCATCATGCACAATCTGGAATTTACTCTGTGCTCTAGGGAAGGCACTGAACTGCTGGAATTCGCATTCCAGCACACCTGCTCTGTCGTGTACCCGATTGATTTCAGCAATGCCGCCGGTGGCACTCTGCCCAATGTCTTCTACAGCCGCACGCAAAAGACCTCCGCCAGAGCTAGACTCGGCTGGATTCTGCCCCTAACGGACTACATTAATGCGGATCCAGACAAGGAACAGCTTCTAGATGATTTCTGGCCCATCCAGGTACCTCAACTGCGGTACGAAGAGGACTGGTATTTGATTCCGGAAAACATCTCTTCTATCTGTATACGCTACCAGGTTGAGGCACTCAACAGTGCGGGTTACGGCGCCCCGGACACTCCCTGGTCCTACTACGACGAATTTTCTCAACTGATCAATGATCTGACCATTCGTGAAGGGGATGAAACTACCCAATGGGGCTTTGATGCTGCTTGGATGTGGCAGTTTAGCGGCTTCGCCTGGATCTGGCTGCCGGCCGGGATCATTGATACCGACACCAACAAGTGCATCATCGACCAACCAGAGAACGCTCAATCTCTGAACATGATTCATGACTTGAAGTTCCGTGACCAGGTGATTCCCCAAAGCGGAGACATACCGGAAGGTATCAGCATGTTCGCCTCCGGTCGCCTCGCCATGAATATGGCTGGGGTCTGGGAGGTGACCAGCACCAGGGATCAGGTAGGTGAGCTTGAGTGGGATATCGCACTGCTGCCCCAGAATCCGATCAATCCGGATGAGAACCTCTCGATCAACTACGGTGCAGGCTATGCGATGGGTGCTAACACAAAGAGCCCTGACGCCGCCTGGGAGCTGATTCGCTATCTCTCCCTGCCGGACATGCAGCAAATCTTTATTGTCGAGGACAACTGGGCATTGCCTGGTCGTCGATCTGTGGCCAAGGACTGGCTGAATGGCGTACTAAGTACAGGTACCGGCCAACCGGCCCATGCCGAAAACTGGATCACAGCCCTCGAAACCGGTCGCACTGTACCGTTCACTGCTGCTGAGTAAGAAATCGAAGATATCTACCCGAACCTGATCGCGTCTATCCTGGTGACTGGCGAGTCCCGCGCGGAAGAAGCTCTGCCCGAGATTCAGAACCAACTTCAGGCTGTACTGGACAAGTATGCCTAAGGTCAGCTCCCCGCCAATTTCAGGCAGGGAGCCGTCCCATAATTGAAGGTGTCAGACCGGTTCGCGCACCCACCGGTTAACGCGGCCGGTCTGCTAGTACTAATTTGTCATGACAGCTAGCTTGCAGCGCAGCTCCTCCCGGCGCGCCCGCCGGGAGACGCTAGAGGCCCATCTGTTCCTATTGCCTTGGACATTGGGTTTCCTGGTCCTGACTATCGGACCCATCCTCGCGTCACTAGGGCTTTCTTTCACTGATTGGCAGGTCGGACTGGGCCTCAAGTTCATTGGTTTCCAGAACTTCGTCACGATGTTCACGGAAGACGACCAGTTTCGCAAGAGCCTCAGTGTTACCTTCAACTATTCGGCAATGGCTTTGCCAACGGGCATTGTTGTGGCTCTTATGATGGCTATGTTGCTCAACCAGAATGTGCCAGCAATCGGCGTTTTCCGTACGATTTATTACCTGCCGACCGTAAACTCCGGTGTGGCCGTGGCCATGCTCTGGGCTTGGATTTTCAACGGAGAGTTCGGGTTGCTCAACTGGGCGCTGGATAGGGTCGGCATCGAGGGACCGGCCTGGCTGCTGAGTACGACCTGGGCACTACCAGCCCTCGCGGTCATGAGTCTCTGGGGCGCAGGGGCGCTCATGATTATTTATCTGGCCTCGCCGCAGGCGATTCCTGGCAATCTATATGAGGCAGCCCAGATAGACGGTGCCAACACGGTGCGTCAGTTCTTCCACGTGACGATTCCTATGTTGACGCCGACCATCCTCTTCAATCTTGTAGTGGGCATCATTGCAGTTTTTCAGACCTTTACCAACGCCTACATCATGACTCGCGGCGGACCCAGCTTCGCCACCTACTTTTACGTACTGCATCTATACAACAACGCCTTCGGCTACGCCCGCATGGGGTACGCAAGTGCTTTGGCCTGGGTGCTGTTCCTGAACGTCCTTCTGCTGACACTAGTAGTGCTGCGCAGCTCGCAATACTGGGTGTTCTACTCGGGAGAACGGGAGTGACATCTGATATTCCTGTAGCCACTTTGGTGGAATCGCGAACCAACCTTCCCGGCACTTACCGCTCTCGCCGCACGATCGTCATGTTCGTGCTACTGGTCGCCGGCAGTTTCGTCTTCATGACGCCGCTGTTGTGGATGTTCCTGACCAGTCTTAAGCCTACCGAGCAGATATTCCTTTTCCCACCCCAGTGGGTGCCGCGGCCGGTTGAATGGAACAACTACGTTGAGGCCTGGAACCAGGGGGAATTCTGGACCTATACCCAGAACACGGTTCTGGTCGCTGTGCTGAACATCGTGGGCAACATAGTCGGCAGTTCTCTGCCGGCGTTCGCCTTCAGCCGCCTGTATTTTCCCGGCCGCCGGGGCCTATTCCTGATCATGCTCAGCACCATGATGGTGCCGCTCTGGGTCACACTGGTCCCACTTTTCTGCTTTTCAAGTTTTTTGGCTGGAACGGCACGCTTCTACCTCTAATAGTGCCAGGATTCTTTGCGGTTCCGTTCTACACTTTCTTGTTGCGTCAGTACTTCATGGGCATATCCGGCGAGCTGGAGGATGCAGCGCGCATGGATGGCGCCAACTCTCTCATGATCTTTGCCCGCATCATCATGCCCTTGGCCACACCGGTCCTGGCGACAGTTGCCATTTTTTCATTTGTGTACCACTGGAATGACCTGATCACGCCGTTGATCTACCTGACCGATGAACGGCTCTTCACAGTGGCTCTGGGGCTGACCCGGTTTCGCAATTCCTACCGGATGGAGATGAGCCACATGATGGCCGCCGCCACCTTTGCCTTGGTGCCGGTACTGTTGATCTACTTCTTTTTGCAACGGCTTTTTATCCAAGGAATCGTGCTGTCTGGAAGCAAGGGATAGCCCCTGCCGGCTGGGACACCCATTCTGGCTGTTAAGCCCTACCCAGAGCTTCGTCAGAAGCCTCCAATCAGGCAGCTTTCAGCGTTCCCTGCCAAATGCTAGAATCTTTTATCTCGCGCTGGCCATCGGTTTCTACGGAATACTTGGCCCCGGCGGAGTTCTCTTTTGGTCAGTTTAATTGTTGGAGGTCGTAAGCATGAGTATCGCTACCTTATCAAGGCGCCAGTTTTTGAGGGTTACCGCCGGTGTGGCTGCAGGTGGTTTGCTAGCTGCCTGCGCAGTGCCGACCTCCCCCGCCAGTGGAGGCACTGAAGCAGCCATTGAAATTGGTTTTGCTAGGCACGGAAACGAAACTTCTCAGGCAACAGAAGATGTCCTTGCCCGCCTGTTCGAGGAAGCCAATCCGGGCATTATCATTGATCCGATCGCCATCCCCTGGAGTGATTACAATACCAAAATTCCGATCGATATCGCCGGCGGCACCCCACCTGACACATTCACTTGCCATCCAGCCTTGATGATCAATACCTACAATGCCAACGGTAGTGCCAACCTGAGTGATCGCATTGCCGCGGCCGAACCGGGTATCAACTATGCTGACATCCTGTACCAAGGCGACGCGCTATTTGAAGGCAACATTTATGGCCTGCCACAGAAGTCATGTACCCACCAGCTCCGCTATAACAAGGACATTTTTGCGGAAGCTGGTCTGCCGCATCCGGGCGAATTGTACTGGCAGGGCGGCGCCGACAGTTGGAACTTCAATTCCTTCATAGAGATCGGCAAGCAGCTAACCAAGGATTTGGACGGCGATGGCGAGCCGGATCAGTATGCCTACGCTGGTTCCGGCGGTACGAATGTGCTGGCCCTGATCCGGGCTTCCGGCGGTGATGTGTTCGACGAACTCGTGAGCAAATGCATCATCAATGAAGCCGGCGGTGTGGCCGGGATCGAGTATCAAGCCAGCCTTGTGCTTGAGCACGGTATCCAGCCACCGCCTGAAATGCAGATCAACGAATTGGGCATCACTTTTGAAACTGGCCGCATGGCGATGGCTGGTGGCACCACGTGTGATAGCGTTCAGGCCCTACATCCTGACAAGCGGCTACCGTTCGAATGGGACTTTGTAGTGCTACCGGCTGGACCTTCAGGCGTTCGCTGTTGGGGTGATACAGACCAGACTGTGGTTTCTACAACCAGCCCCAACCCTGACGAGGCCTTTGCTTGGACCGTTTTTCGGAGCAGCCTGGAGGCATGGGAACAGTCCTATGAAGGTGGCATGAAATTGGCCTTTACCGACGGCCCCACCCGCTGGTCCATCTTTGATTCTCCAGCCTTCGTGGAACCAATTGGCGAACTGGATATCGAGATGATCAAGGAAGGATACCGGAACACGATTCCCGATCCCTTCGTGCCCCGCAGCAAGGATCCCTATCGGGTTCTTTTCACTATTGTCACGACCGAAGTCGATAACGCACTGCGTGGCACCAAGTCTGCCCAGCAGGCGGCGGATGATATCTGCGAACTCATTGAGTCTGAGGATATTTTGATTGTCTGAGGCAAGCTGGTCGCCCTAGGTGACTGGCAAGCCCTTTAATTCTGACCAAATGGTAGTCCCCGGGTTCAGCTTGCCGCTGAGTGCGGGCACTACCCCTTTGAAAGTCTCGTGACTACTGTCCCAACCATAAGGGGTCGGCTCTACTGGCGTCGTACGCTGGAAGGCTATCTCTTTATTTCCCCCTGGATCATTGGGTTTACGGTATTCACCGCTGGTGCCCTCTTGGGTTCGTTCGGCATTAGTCTGACCGAATGGAGCATTGTCGGCACCCGCAACTTCATCGGTGTCGAAAACTACATCCGTATGCTCGAAGACCGCTTCTTCTGGCAGTCCTTGCGCGTCACGTTCATTTATCTTTTCAATGTGCCTATGAATCTGGTTGCAGGCCTTATGCTGGCGCTGCTGCTCAACCAGAAGATAGGGGGTCTCGGCTTTTTTCGCACCGTCTTCTATTTGCCCAGTGTTACTGCCGGAGTGGCTGTGTCTCTGCTCTGGCTCTGGATCTTCAACCCCAGGTTCGGGGTCATCAATGTCCTCCTGGATATGATCCACATTGATGGGCCCGCCTGGCTGGGCAGTGAAACGTGGGCTTTGCCGGCTCTGATCATAATGAGCATTTGGGGCGTGGGGGGCAGCATGCTGATATATCTGGCAGCCCTCCAGGGAATACCTACCTCCCTCTACGAAGCAGCCACTATTGACGGCGCCACGCAACTGCGTAAGTTTATCTACATAACAATTCCTATGATCAGTCCCGTGTTGTTGCTCAACCTGATCGTGGGCGTCATTGCTTCATTTCAGGTCTTTACCCAAGCCTTCATTATGACCAATGGAGGACCCAACTACGCCACGCTTTTCTACGTACTCTATCTCTACCAGCACGCCTTCCAGTGGTTCAACATGGGCTATGCTTCGGCACTCGGCTGGATCCTGTTCCTTGTCATTCTGGGCTGTACAGTGGTGATTCTGAGGATGTCCCGCGACTGGGTCTACTATGAAGAATGAGTCTCTGACTCTCGCGACAGGCAGTCCGGGAAAGGAGCCCGGGACATGAGCATGCAGGCTGCAACAACTCCCGTCGCTCCGCCTCGCAACTGGGGCCCGCTACTGCACAAGACCTTCGTCTACTGCACGCTGGTGATTTGCAGCTTGGTGGTGATGCTGCCGTTTTTCTGGATGATTACTACATCGCTAAAAGCGTCCGGGACTGAGTTCACTTTTCCCATCGAGTGGTTGCCTAATCCGCCGCGTTGGAGAAACTACTGGGATGGCTGGACAGTAATGCCATTCAATCTGTGGGCATTTAACTCGACACGCATTACATTCTTGGCCATTGTCGGTTCTATTTTCTCCAGTGCCATCGTGGGCTTTGGCTTTGGACGAATACGCTTCCCGGGTCGCGATGCGCTCTTCTTGCTGGTCCTGGCAACCATGATGCTTCCCTATCCCTCTGTCATTGTGCCCCTGTTCCTGCTCTTTAAGCAGATAGGCTGGATTGATACCATCCTGCCCATCACAGTACCCACGTTCTTTGGAGCCAATGCCTTCTACATTTTCCTGCTACGCCAGTTCTTCAAGACCTTGCCTCTTGATTTGGATGATGCGGCCCGGGTTGATGGCTGTAACACGCTGCAGGTCTTCCTGCGGATTAGCGTGCCCCTGATCCGACCAGCCCTTGGCATCATCTTCGTTTTTGCCTTTATGCAGAACTGGAATGACTTCCTTGGTCCTCTGATCTATCTTTCCGATAACGACAAGTACACACTGGCACTCGGTCTGCGTTTCTTCCAGGGCCAATATCGGGTGGAGTGGGCCCTGCTAATGGCTGTTTCCCTCATGATCCTGTTGCCCAACATCGTGCTTTTCTTCCTGGCCCAAAAGTACTATATTCAAGGCATTGTGGTCAGTGGAGTCAAAGGCTGATTTGCGACTGGAGACTGTTGTCTTTGGCAGTAGCCAAATTGGACCACCAGTTCCGTCCTGTCCCAGTCCTATCATTTACGGTTAGGGCACCAGACTAACCCATCATCAAGAAACCACGCAAGGAGCATACTGATCCTTGCTTTCCTGAGCTTTCCAGGAAGGGCTTTAAAGAATCAGGTGGGCCGCCAAAGGTTGAATTTGACTGAGAAAGAACGGCAGACAGTCCGTAAAACTAAAAGGCCCAACAGGTGGAAACCAGCAGAAGTAGGCAGGATAATCCCGCAGCGACTACGGGCACCAACCTTACCGAGGCAGCCCAACTTGAGAAGGAGTGGATCGGTCAGGACTCGAACCTGCAGCCAAGGAGTTATGAGCTCCCTGCCGGCGTGCCAGAAGCACGTCATCGAGGTGGTCGCGTCTTCGCGCCCCGAAGCAATAAGCCTTTTTTCGTTGTTGCAAGGGCCGTTATATTGGTGTTGGCAATAATGCGAGCCCTAAATAAATAAATGGTGCTTGGAATATAGTATCAACCAGTCCCAAGACGGGTGCTTTCAGCAGCTACGAGTCGTTATTCGCTGGTTACTGTCCTTCGGTCCCCGGAAACGACGTGCTCAGAAGTCCAGGAAGGCGGATTTGCCTGGTTCTGTGACTTACAAGGCCGAATGGGATATGGCTCTTTGGGTCGAACCACTGGACTGGGGCTTTGCCCTGTATATCCATGTCCCGCAGATACCGGCATTTAACGGCTGGTGCATCGCTGGTGGCAGGATGATAGGTTTTACTCCACCACGCCACTGGCCAGCCAGATAAGGGCAATGATTTCGGATATAGCGGTATCGTCCGGCAAGGTATCGTCTTTCGCCATTTCGTCCACGCCGGCCACCGTGGCCTCGGCATAGACCCGGATCTGCCCTAAATCCAAATTCTGTTCCCCTTGACGGGTCAACAAGACATACACCATGTCCCCGGCCGTGGCCAGTCTGTTAGCTCCCGTGGCCCTCCGCCAATCCGCTAGCGTGCCCTGGTGCAGAGTGCCGCCATCGTACCAGGCGGGTTCAGAAGTGGGATTAGGTGTAGGTGTGGGGGTAGGGGGCACATCCAGTTCAGGCAAGTCGGACCCGTCTATGTCCCGATAGCGGAGCCAAGCCGGCAATTCCAGCTCCTCCCGGCGAGCGAGCATGTGTATCAGAGTAGTCTCGACCTCATCTGGGGCCACATCCAGGGTCGCGGGCTACCTCGGCAAACACCTTGTCTTGCGCGCACAGGTCATCCAGCGCCCCCCAGGTGCCCATGGAGGGCACTAGCCATTGGGAATTCAGCCTTTCACAGTCTGTCTTGTTCGTGCCCTCCCATAACATCCCATATTCCGAAAAACAACCTCCGCCCTGGGGGATTTCGATGATCTCAAAACAATCCCATCCGGCTTCCGATACGGGTTGCCCTTCATACATAGGGGCCAATTCCGGTTGCACGAACCGGTCATATCTTTGCTCAAAAGCCACCCGGATAGCCCATTGCTCGTCGGTGTACTGAGCAGAACTGGCCTGGACTTCTGTCCAATAATCTTCAGTACAGTCCTCCCCGGTCCAGCCACATTGATCGGCCGCAAACAGCACCTTGGCCAATAACACCGCTTGCTCTTCGGTGCCCCACAGCATGACGGACACTACGTCGTCAATATACCCTTGCCAATACAGGGCTCTGGCCGCGGCCATGGCGGTGCCCACGCGCTTTTCCGGGGTCAGGGCCTCCGGAGCCGTGATATGGGCTCGGTATCTTTTCCGATTCCCAAAAGAATTGTCTTCCAGGTACAGCAGAGTAAAGGGCACTGGTTGCCACAAGTCCTCATTGGGAATGAGCGTGGCGACAGGCTGTGGGGTTGAAGTAAATGCTGTCGCATCCGATGTGGGACTAGTGGCGAGTGAAGGAACAGAGGACAATTCCTCTTGATCTGTATTCTCGTTTTGTCCAACCAAGGCCGCTAAGATTCCAACCCCAATAAGAATAAGGCACAGAACGCCACACGTTTTCCAGATGGGCCTTTTCCGTTTCTTTTTCTCGATAACAGGGAAAGGAGACTCATCCGACTGGTTATCAGGCCCCGGGGTAACTTGGCTATCTTCCCCTTCCCGAGGGGATACGGGTGTTTCATTACCACGGTCAGGTGACACTGGATCTTTCTCCTTTTCCCGGCCGACTGAATCCTAAGAGATAGTATTCCACAGGGCGCACGAACGGGCCAGCGGCGTGGCACATGTGCTCCTGCAGGAAGACATAATCGATGCACCGGGTCCTGCAGGCCCGTGATCAGCGCCGCCAGCTCCTTGAGGTTGCGGGTCAGGCGGTCCGGGCTCCACACTACCAGGGCATCGCCCATTCGGACATAGTCCAGCGTCTCTTGCAGGCCGGATAGTTCTTCCGCGGGGACGGCCCCGGAGCAGGTGTCCGTGTAGGATTGTCCACAGTCGGCAGCCTGCAGCGCCTCAAGGTGGTTTCCACAAAGTTCGCCAAACATCTGTTTTACGAATGAAGCCGGCGCACAGCAGAGCAGGGAGGAAAGTGGCAAAGTCGCCAAAGGAGTCAGAGCCACGCTGGACCATTGAGGTAATTAGCGGCCCCTTTCAGCATTCTAGAAAGGGGCCTTAATCAACCGGTTTGGGCGGCAGGAAGATGTCTTCGACCGGGCAGGTGCAGCAGAAGGGCCGCTACCTTAATAAAAGGCCCAACAGGTGGAAACCAGCAGAAACAGGTAGGATTTGCCCGTAGCGTCATCGGGCATCAACCTTACAGAGGCAGCCCAACTTGAGAATGAGTGGATCGGACAGGACTCGAACCTGTAACCAAGGAGTTATGAGCTCCCTGCTCTGCCATTGAGCTACCGATCCGAGTAAGCGGGTAGCGGGAATCGAACCCGCACCTTCTGCTTGGAAGGCAGAGGCTCTACCGTTGAGCTATACCCGCCGGCGGCTGACTGTCGAGGACCTCAGAAGTAGACCAATCGGGGAGAAAGGATTTGAACCTTCGACCCCAGCGTCCCAAACGCTGTGCGCTAACCGAGCTGCGCTACTCCCCGACAATCAGTGCATCGGACATTATACTGCATGTAAAACTCTCTTGCGGTTGCCAATTTCCATCCCTTCCAACAATCATAACCCCAATAATTTCGTCCTGCACCGGACCTGCCGTGCCCTGAAACGGGACTGACCGGAACAAGGTAGAGATGCACGCACATTCGCTGGAACTATTGGAATATCCGAAGATCCTGGAACAATTGGCCCAGTATTGTGCCTTTCAGGGCGGCATGGCTAGGGCACGGCAGCTTCAGCCCAGCACAGACCTTCCAACGATCCAGGCCAATCTCAGTCTGACTGAAGAGGCCTATGCATTTCTAGCCCAGCAATCGGAGCCCAGCTTCGGAGGTATTAAGGACGTTACAGGCCTCACGGCCCGTGCGACTCGCCGTGTCCAGTTGCAGCCCCCGGATCTGCACGACATTCATTTGCTGCTGGATCGGACTTGGCACTTGCAGCGCACTTTTACCAAAAAGGCCGAGACTTATCCAGGTTTGGCCCAACTCGCTGCTCTTTTGCAGCCCTGCCGTGAATTGTCTGCAGAAATTGCCCGTTGTATTCATGAACGGGGAGAGGTCAAGAGTGAAGCGAGTTCGGCACTCGCCAGGATTAGGTCTGATCTGCGGCGGGAACAGGACCGGTTGGTGCGATTACTTGGAAGGCTCACCTCCAATCCGGATTTAAAGCCCTATTTGCAGGACAATCTGGTCACACAACGCCAAGGCCGTTATGTGGTTCCCATTCGGACCGAGTACAAGAGTAAGTTGCCGGGCATAGTGCATGACCAATCAGCCAGTGGGGCTACCACTTTTATAGAGCCCTTGGGTGTTGTGGAACAGAACAACGAAGTACGCTCACTTGAATTGGCGGAGCGCAAAGAGGTGGGCCGCATTCTCAGCCTTCTTTCTGAAACCGTAGCAGCTTCCCATATCGAGATAGAACTCAACGTCTCCGTTCTCAGCGATTTGGACTTCGTGTTGGCCAAGGCTCGATACGCTTATGTTGTCGGCGGCATTCGTCCAGAAATGGTAGAACAGCGGCCTCGACATATTGAAACGGGAAAAGCTAGATATAAGGATCAGCAGATCTGGCACCCTGGCACTCTGGTTTGGCTGCGGCAGGCACGTCATCCCCTGTTACCGAAGGAAGAGGCTGTCCCTCTCAATTTTGAACTTGGTCCAGTTTCTGGACCCACCGGTGTACCGCCATGCCAGGTGGTGGTGATCACGGGTCCCAATACTGGAGGCAAGACAGTTTCTTTGAAGACTGTGGGCCTGATGGTCCTCATGGCACAAGCTGGCTTGCTAATTCCAGCGGGATCCGGCAGCCGCCTTTCGGTTTTCGATGACGTTTATGCAGATATCGGTGATGAACAGAGCATTGAGCAGAATCTCAGCACCTTCAGCAGCCATTTGACAAACATTGTCTCCATCTTGGATAAAGTTTCGGACAGCAGTTTGGTGATCCTGGATGAGGTAGGGGCAGGAACAGACCCAGAGGAAGGTTCGGCTTTGGCGGCCGCTTTATTGGAGCATTTGCGGCAGCGCGGAGTAACCACGTTGGCTTCTACCCACTACAGTGAAATCAAACTCTACGCGCACAGTACTGCAGGCGTCTCCAACGCGGCCATGGAATTTGACGTTGAGACGTTGCAACCTACTTACAAACTGCAAATGGGGCTGCCCGGCAGGTCCAACGCGCTAACTATTGCGCGCCATTTGGGATTGTCTGAAGCCGTAGTCAGTTTGGCCGAAACCAATGTGAAGGCCGATGTGTCGGATGCCAACTCCATGTTGGAAGACATTCGCCTGGCTCGACAGCGTGCTACAGAGCTGCATGACGAGGCTCGCAAAGAGATGGAAAAGGCGCGGCAGACAGAGAAGGAGCTGGCCCAACGCTTGGCTCTGGTGGATGAGGAGCGACAAGAAATCCTGGCGACATCTCATGCGGACATGGCCAAAATGCTGGAACTGGCCAGACAGCAGCTTAAAGATCTTCGCAAACAGGCCGCAGCAGACTTCAGCAGCAGCACCCGTGTAGAGAAACAACGTATCGTGGAAGCTGCGCAGGAACGCTTGGCGAGCATGGCTGCCGAGATGCCTGCATCTGGATGGCGACCGAAAGTCAGCCTCCAGAGCACGCCAGGCGGCAGCATAGCCAAAGGAGATACGGTGTGGATCAGAACTCTACAGGCAACGGGCATCGTCACTTCAGAACCAATGCCCGGGAAGCCGGTTGAGGTACAGGCCGGCCAAATGCGACTGAATACAAGCTTGGAGTCATTGGAACTGCACCAGAAAGCCGCCAAGGAGGAAGTAAAGATTAGCTTCACCCAGGCGCCCCGCACCGATGTCACCATGGAACTTGACATTAGAGGTTCTCGGGTGGAGCCTGGAATTACGCAAGTGGATAGGTATTTGCAAGAAGCCTACTTCAGCCGCATGCCGTGGGTCCGGATTATTCATGGCAAAGGTACTGGTCAACTGCGGACGGCTGTGCGCCAGATGATGGATCGGCATCCACATGTTGCTAAGACCCGGCCCGGTGACGCCGAAGAAGGCGGCGAGGGTGTGACGGTAGCCACGTTGGATTATGACTGAAATATCGCCATTCAAAAAGCGCCAGGTGCGAATTATTCCCTGGCGCAGGATACTGGCTGAAGCTATCTTCGGCTTCTCCTTGCTTCTGGCCTTCTACGTTGGCGTAGTCCTGCAATTCATAGGGTAAGTGGCTACCTGTCATCCTTCGAATATCTAAAGAGGGTCTTGATGATTCCCAATCGGTTGCGTTTGGCAGGAAACTATCTGGGGTGCCACAGCAAGTAGACAGCAGGCCGGACTTCCCGCTCCCTCTGTTAGGTTTAAGAATACGGGGAAACTACTGGCCTATTTCGACTTTGCCATTCTGGCAGGCACCCCGGGGGCTTGTGTCAGGATTCCTATTGCCAACACTTGGAATACGCGAATCGGCGGAGCTGGGACTTCCAGTTCCAATCTTCAAATTGGATTTAGCGGAAACGATTTTGGTTCGGTTCCACAACCCCCGACTCTCGCTGGGTGGTCTGGCTGCCCGCAAAGGTCTTGGTGGAGTCTTCGTGGAGGGAGTGCCATATCTGTTGCCCCCCTGTAAGTGGGGCAATTTGCCAGATAATAAATGCTGGCTCCAAGCTGCCTTTCGCAAATGCCAGGTCCAGAACAGAGTGTGAATTCCAGTCCACGGGGGAGATTAATGGGCTTCATGGCGCTACGATCCTTGGAAGATGTCGCAATAGTTTGGATCTCAGCACGGAATGTCCATTAAAGCGGAATCCACGAATTCGCTATGTTAATGGACAATATTCAAGGGTTGCTCCAGGACAGCTTCTCTGGAAACGGAAGTGCTCTGGAATGGCTGCCTCAGTGGGCTGTTCCGACCCACAGGTATTGCTGCTAACAGGTGAAGATCTGATAGTTAGCACCTTTATACGGGTAGCCGGTCTTATGGAATAAGAGGTCCGTTTTGCCCACTCCTAAGTGTGAAGGTGCCCGAGAATGGCATCCGCCCCATCTCGCTGTAGTCTCTAACTCGGCGGTTGAAGGAAGCCTTCTCCTTTTGAGAGTTGACTAAGAATCCGATGTTCTGTCGGACAAGGAGCCATGGGGAAGTTCTTGTATGGGCCCAACCGAAGAGGATGCAAGACGAAATCAAGTGTAAAGTGGGTGAATGTAATTGGCGGGCCAGCAAAGCAAGAGTGTGTATTACGCGAGCCTTCGCTTCATTTTCCAAATTTGCCTACAGGGGCAGAATCTGAATTCAATTTGGCGAGAACAGTCTGGATCTGGGGTTAGATTTTCCAGAGCCATTTCAAGCCCTACAACACGTTATATTCGCTGCAATTCCTTGGCAATTCAAGCAGTTGAGTTGTGCGGGCAGCCAATCCATGTCCCGTTGCTGTCATGCCAGAAACCAGGAGGTTGAAAACAAAATGTCTGACACTCAAGGACAGTCCGCCAGTGTGAAAGAACACCGCGATCGAGCTGAAAGTTACGGAGCTATTTCCATTGCCATTATTACGATCAGCGATACACGTACTCCTGACACTGACCGCAGTGGCCAACTTATCAGGAAGCTTTCTGAAGCCGCCGGTCACCAGATAGTGGGATATGAATTGGTCAAAGATGAGCCAGTTCAGATTCTCAAATCCTTGGAAGCTGGCTGTGATTCTTCAGCACAGGCCTTACTCACCAACGGCGGCACAGGGATAAGCCAGCGGGATCAGACCTGTGACCTGGTTACTGGTCTACTGGAAAAGACCTTGCCGGGTTTCGGCGAATTGTTTCGTATGCTGAGTTTCGCCGAGATTGGAGCCGCGGCCCAGCTGTCCCGGGCTGTGGCCGGCATCTACAGGGGCAAAGCCATTTACTGTATGCCTGGCTCTTCCAACGCTGTACAACTGGCTATGGAGAAGCTGATTCTTCCGGAGTTGCAGCACGTGGTCGCTGAACTTCACCGCTGACTCTGGTATGGGATTTTTCAGTCAAGCCGTATACATCACCCACGATATAAAGAGGGCGGGCCTTGACCTCGTCATAGATACGCCCGAGGTAAGCCCCAATAATGCCAACGCTAATCAGTTGCACACCGCCAAGTAGCAGCACGCTGACCAAAGTAGTTGCCTGGCCTTCCAGAATCCTGTTGCCAGCTAGTCGCAGAGCAACAGCTAGGAAGGCTCCGACCAGAGCCACCAATGATAGGAGGAAACCCAAGTAACTGGCCATATAGAGGGGCTGATAGCTGAAGCTGGTGATCGCATCTAAGGCATACCGCAGCATCATACCCAGGGGATACTTCGTCTCTCCAGCAAAGCGCCCCGGTCTCTCGAAATAAACTCCTTTCTGCTTGAAACCCACCCAGGTGCTTAAGCCCCTTAGGAAGCGATGGCGTTCGCGCATGAGACGCAATTCCCGCACCAGGCGCCGGTCCATTAGGCGATATTCACCGGTGTCCAGGGGAATGTCCACCCGCATCAGAGAACGCATCAGTTTATAGAAAAGCCTGGAGGTGGTCTTCTTGAAGAAGGTTTCCCCCTGGCGGGTCTTGCGCACGGCATAGACCATATGAAAGCCCTGCTGCCACTCCCGGATCATATCTCGCATCAGCTCTGGTGGATCCTGCAGATCGGCGTCCATTATGATGACGGCTTCACCTTCGGCGTAGTCCAGACCCGCACTGATCGCGATCTGTTGTCCGTAGTTGCGGCTCAGGTCGATGATCTTGATACGATCATCTTGCTGGCGTAGCTCGCGCAGCATTTCCAGAGTTCGGTCATTGCTCCCATCGTTGACGCAGAGCAATTCCCAAGTGGCACCAGTTTCCGCAGATAGCTGTTCCCAGGTATCTGCTAGCTTGGCGTACAGTGCCTTGATCACTTCCTCTTCATTGAAGAATGGTATGACCACCGACAGAAACATGGTGAAAGTCCTACAATCCAAGACTGGATTGGCATAGTGGCGGATAGGCCGCCTATTCTAAGGCAAGTTCAAAGTGACCGCAGTTCTCGCGGAAATCTAATTCATAGTAGCCTACACTTAAGTGTCAAGTTTCAAGTAGCGACAGTTGTTATGGACGCAAGCGACTGTCCAGCCCAATTTTGACCCTTTGCCTACGGGCGCGCTCGTTCTACAGCAATCTTCCTTGGGGGAATTTCGCCGCTTCGGTCGGATTATGTTTAGGAGTCTACTCAAATTGGTAGGGCTAGTCGCGGGCTGGCAGATTGGAATGCGCCTGCACTGGTTTCAGCAACCACGGCCTTTTCCCCGATTGTTGGCCCCATTGCTGGAACAGCCGGCTAGATTGGGTTATCTGAACCCTGAATTACTGGTGGACCTGTGTGGAGTGACTCCGGACATGAAGGTACTGGAGGTAGGCTGTGGGACTGGCGTCGTGACCGCCGCGCTTGCGCGTAGATTAACAGGTCAGGGGCAACTGATTGCCCTGGACATACAGAACTCAATGTTGGCCAAGGCCCAAGCCCGCTTGGAGGCCGCAGGGCACTCAGATAGAGTGGCATTTCATCTAGCAAATCCGGAAGACGCTCCCTTGGCAATGCATACCTCGGATTTGATTGTACTGGGATCCGTGTTGGGTGAAGTACCTGAGGTTCACAGTCTGCTGACAAGGCTTTTTGAATTAGCCAAACCCCAAAGCCGGCTTGTGTTGTATGAGGAAGCACTCCATCCCGGATTCGTCTCCTCCGGTATGGCCAGGATGCACCTACATGCGGCAGGTTTTCGACAAGGGGGCCTAATTCGCAAACCTTCACATTACATTGGTGTCTACTACAAAGATGAAGTGGTCTTCGACCCTGACCTCAAACCAGGAACTTCGAACCTGGGGACATGATCCGAACATGGAAATACCCGTCTTCCCCTTAAACACCGTGCTGTTTCCCGGCATGGTTCTACCGCTGCATATCTTCGAGGATCGGTACAAGTTGATGATTGACGTTTGTCTCAAAGAGCATCAACCCTTTGGGGTGGCGTTAATCAAGAAAGGAGAGGAAGTTGGCAAGACAGCCGTTCCGCATGCAGTGGGAACCATGGCAGCTATCAAGAGTGCCAATGTACTCGAGGACAACAAGCTGGATATCGTCGCAGTGGGTCTGAACCGTTTCAGAATAGAAAGACTGGTTACAACAGAGGCCTATCTCAGCGCGGAAGTCACCGAGTTTCCCATACGGGAAGGCAATCGGGCCGCGGCCACCTCCATGGCCAAGCAGGTGCGCCCCCGTTTCCTGGAATACGTGGAATTGCTGGACAAAGGGGCTAATCTCAGACTCAAGATGGATGACGTGCCGGAAGATCCGGAGACGGTGGCAGCCTTGGTGGCAATCGCGATGCAAATCGAGCTGCGCGACAAACAGAGAATCATTGAGATGGAGACCGTTGAAGACATGTTGAAGATGGAGTTTGGTCTTCTCGCTCGGGAACGCCTGATTCTGAACTTCGTTCTGGAAACTAGGGATGAGGCTGATGACCTCAGTTTCGGACCTACCGGCCAATTTCATCCCAATTGAAAGGCTTCTTCGCTATCGTTTGCGGCAACTCACAAACTGGCTTTGAGAGCCCGTGCTATACTGGATTCTGGGCTCTCGGGGGATTAGCTCAGATGGCTAGAGCGCTACCTTGACATGGTAGAGGTCACTGGTTCAAGTCCAGTATCTCCCATTAATTTGCTATGTGTGTTACGTAAGTCTGACGGTGATTCCGTTGGACTTTTTTTGTTTTGAGATTTTGGGTCTGGGCTTAGAGATTTTCTAGGCAGGGCGTTCCAGAGAAATGGCAAGCGGGCAGGTCAAGTCCTGAGGGGTGGGTACCAAGGATTCTTGAGCCAGGTGTCAAGACCAGCAGAAGCAGCCTCATTGTCTTTGGGACTTATATACAGGACTGACGAGCCACAATCCGCCTCCGCTTATCCTGTTCAAGGGTCATGGAGGTCCCTATTGGAAAGGCTTCTCGCCGTGCAGTTGCCCCTGTCCCTCGGGCCACAGTCCGTTCTGCCGTACCCAAATGATTGTTCGCTGCGTTCATGTGAAGACCGCATAAGACACAGCACTTTCACCTATCATAGAAAATTGTTTCGCACAGATGGTCTTTGTTAGTCAAGTATATGATGCCCTTATCTTTCCCTTGGGATACCAACTGTGCAGTTTTCTGCTTTGCCTATTGTTCCGCTCTCAGCACAGCACATATTGAAGAGCAATGTACCAATTGCTCAGCATTGTCTCTGCATTCCACTCCCCATTTGCTAGACTGAAGCTAACAAGAGCCGGGCAGCTACGGCTGGCTGGCCTCAGCCGTCGGGTACGTTCACCAGAAGCCCGTGCTTTCACTAGAAAGTGACCGCGGCATCAATATGTAGATCGGGCCGAGTAGACGGACCCGAGCAGGTTAGAGAGCTGGTCCCCAGGCTGCAAGAACGGCCCTGTTCCCCGTTGAATACCTCCCGAGAATGGATGCGCCAACGCTTTGCCGCCAGTAACGTGTCCCGGCTGACCCGCCGTTATCGGGGCTGAACGTGAGCGACATCTGGTAGCAGGTGTAATTCGGGTGGAACCGCGGAGCAATGCTTCGTCCTGTGGGATGAACCATTGCTTTTTTGATTCCGAGAGCTGCAGCCCCAAAGGAGACGCCAGAGTGGCCAATCAAGAAAAACTCAGTCAGGAAGACAAACTGTACAGGCTTAGGCACAGTTGTGCGCATGTCATGGCGCAGGCGGTGCTGGGGATGTATCCAGAAGCCAAACTGGCCATTGGACCACCAATACAGGACGGGTTCTACTACGACTTCGATCTGGGCCAGGATGAAGAAGGCCGAAGCAGAACATTCCTGCCGGATGACCTGGAAAAGATTGAAAAGGGCATGCGTCGCATTGTTGGCGGCCAGCACCCCTTTACCTATCAGGAAGTCTCTGCCACAGAAGCAAAGGAACGATTTGCAGGTCAGCCATACAAGATCGAATTGATTGAAGGGCTGGAGTCCGGCGAGGTAGACGAATACGGAGCAGAGATTGAAGAAGCTCCTGTGATCAGCACCTACACCCAGGATACTTTCGAAGACCTTTGCCGCGGTCCGCACGTGGAACATACCGGCCAGATCCCGGTTGAGGGTCTGAAGCTGATGAGTGTCGCCGGGGCCTACTGGCGAGGCGATGAAAAGCGGCCCATGCTGCAGCGTATTTATGGAACGGCTTGGGCGAATCGCAAAGGCTTGCAAAAGCACTTGCAGATGCTGGAAGAAGCCAAGAAACGAGACCATCGGCGGCTGGGGCAAGACTTGGAAATATTCCTCTTTGATGATGAGGTGGGTCCGGGGTTGCCGCTGTGGCAACCCAACGGCACCAAAATGATTGAGGAACTGGAACGGCTGGCGCACGAATCAGAAGTGGCGGCTGGCTATCAACACGTGCGAACACCTCACATAACCAAGGAGAATCTCTTCTTGCGCAGCGGGCATCTGCCGTATTACGCAGATGGTATGTTCCCGCCCATGGAATTGGATGGCACCAAGTATTACGTCAAACCTATGAACTGCCCCATGCACCACAAGATTTTTGGGAGTCATCTGCGCAGTTACCGAGATTTGCCCATGCGCTTGGCTGAATACGGAACCTGCTATCGCTTTGAGAAGAGCGGAGAGTTGTTTGGGCTGATGAGAGTCCGCTCCATGCAGATGAATGACGCTCACATCTATTGCAGTGAAGAGCAATTCGAGGCCGAATTCCTAGGGGTCATAGATCTGTACTTGAAGTACTTTGAGATTTTTGGAATTGACCAGTATCAGATGCGACTCAGTACTCACCACCCAAAGGGATTGGGTAAGAAATACGTGGACAACGAACGGCTGTGGCTTCAGACCGAAGAGATGGTGCGTTCCGCGATGCACAACGGCAACGTACCCTTTGTGGAGGCCAAAGACGAAGCTGCATTCTATGGTCCCAAAATTGATGTGCAGGTCTGGAGCGCCATCGGACGTGAATTTACCCTGGCCACTAATCAGGTGGATTTTGCGGTACCGCCCCGTTTCAACCTGACTTACACGAATTCAGCAGGCCAGCCGGAGACACCGCTCTGCATTCATCGTGCTCCTTTGGGTACCCATGAACGCATGATTGGTTTCTTGATTGAACATTTCGGAGGTAACTTCCCCACGTGGCTGAGCCCGGAGCAAGTCCGCATCATCCCCATTACAGATGCCCATGTGGAGTCAAGCACCAAGTTGGCAGAGGCCTGCCGAAATCTGGGCATCCGAGCGTCTGTGGATGCAACTGCCCAGCGCATGAATGCCAAGATTCGCCAGGCCCAGCTCTTCAAGATTCCCTATATGGTGGTGATAGGGGACCAAGAACAGGCGGATGACTCGGTGGCTTTACGCCTGCGTTCCGGCCAGCGGCAGCAGGGCGTCCCGCGTCAGCAATTCCTGCAGCAGGTTCAAACTAGCATCGCCAGGCGTTCCCTAGAGCTGTAATTTTGGAGAGTGCAAGGTCCGACTGTGGATTTCAGGACCTGTAAATTGATACTCTTAAGAGTGAAGTGTTAAACTTGCTACCCCTATTACATAGGCGGTCGCGCTTTGAACGCGGCTTGAATCTTGCAGTTTAGAGGTGTTTAGCCATAAGAAAAGGCCGGCGAAGAAATCAAAGACAGCCCCAGATTGTGATCCCCGATGTTCGTGTCAACGAACAAATCGTGGTACGTGAAGTGCGGGTGATTGGCAGTGATGGCGAGCAGAAAGGGGTTATGCCTCTAGAAGCTGCGCGTGACTTGGCCCGAAAGGAAGATCTTGATCTGGTAGAGGTCTCGAGCTCTGCGATTCCTCCTGTGTGTCGAGTTATGGACCACGGGAAGTATATGTTCGAGCGCCAAAAGCGTGAGAAGGACAAGCGTAAGTCACAGGTCCGCGTGGAGGTGAAAGAGATTCGTCTTAGCCCGCGGACGGGAGACCATGATGTGGAAATTGCCTTAGGTAAGATCCATAAGTTCATTGGGGAAGGCTCGAAGGTGAAGGTGCGGGTTCGTTTCCGTGGCCGCGAACGCTTCAATCCGGCTGTGGGTTTGGATCTGCTGCGACGCATTTCCGGGGGAGTTACGGAATATGCTCAGCTCGACGCTGAACCTATGCCGGAAGGTAACACCATCATCATGACGCTGAGTCCCATGTCCACGAAGAAAAGCCCACCCAAGGTGGCTGTAGCCGCCGGAGGTTGATGAAATGCCCAAGATGAAAACCCACAAGGGTGCTGCGGCTCGCTTTCGCATCACTAGAAACGGCAAAGTGATCCGTCGTACACAAGGCGGCGGCCACCTGCGCCGCAATAAACACTCCCGCATGCGCCGCATTTATCGCAAGAATGTGGTGGGGGAAGTCCCAAGCATGCGCAAGATGGTGAGGCAAGTCGCCGGCGTGGTGGATGCCAGCTGATCTTGGTATCCCAAAAATTCAATAGCCAGTAACCCCAAGGAAAGTAATGCCCAGATCAAGACCTAAGGTCTACGCGCACAGACGCCATAAGAAGGTGATCAAGTCCACCAAGGGCCAGTTTGGCGGCAGGTCCCGGCTCTATAAAACTGCGAATGAAGCGCGGTTGCACGCGTTACATTACGCATATCGGGATCGCCGGACTCGCAAGCGGGAAATGCGTAAATTATGGGTGATGCGGATCAATGCCGCGGCCCGGGAGAATGGTCTGAACTATAGTCGCTTCATGCATGGCCTGTCTTTGGCGGAGGTGGATGTTGATCGCAAGGTTCTGGCGGACTTAGCAGTGCATGACAGCGCTGCCTTCACCCAATTGGCGGAAGTTGCCCGAGCCCAGTTGGCCTGACCAGCACAAGGAATCCATTCGCATTTGAAAGCGGTAGTTCACAGACACTCCCGCTTTTTTATTTCCCGATTCGGGAGTAATCAGTCTAGCTTCGGGACACTTGCTACTCTTGGTATCATTAAGGATGCTGCCGGGAGTAGAGACTAACGTCATAATTTTCAGTTCCACTTTTTACTAAAGGAAGGCTTTTATGTCCGGTTTTCTGACTAGGCGTCAGTTCTTGAAGACTACCAGTGTGCTTGCTGTCGCGGGAGTAGCCGCGGCCTGCGCGCCTCCCGCTGCAACCTCGGGAATGGCCGAAGAGATGATTGAGATCGTCTTTGTCACCACGGATTCTTCAGACTCCAGTGCTGCTCTTTACGGACCTATCAAGGATGAATTTCGGGAAGAGAATCCCAATATTGATATCAAATTCCTCGGTGTAGTCGGCGGAGGTGGCTGGGGCAGCTATTTTGACAAGCTCAGCATCACCATTGCCGGGGGCGAAACAGTGGATATGGGCAAGATCCCCACCGAGGGTGGCCGACTGGCTGTGGCCCGTGGTTTGGTCCGGCCCCTGGACGAATATATTGAGGCGACAACAGAATTGGATGCGTATTTCGAAGACGTGTCTCCCGAATTGGCAGAGGTTTTCGTCTACGGTGGCAAGACTTATGGACTGCCCTACGATTACAACAACATGATGATCTGGTTCAACGTGAACCGGTTGGCCGAGGAAGGACTGGAGATGCCGCCTGAGGACTGGACCTTCAGCGATTTCCGAGAATACGCCGCGGCCCTGACTAAACGGGACGGAAACAACACCACACATTATGGGTTCAGTTTCTGGACCGCCCCCTTCGGACTGTGTCCGTGGCTCTTCAACAATGGGTTAGAAGGCATGATGGGAGGTGGAGATGACCTTTCGGTGCCTTTGCAGGATGATCCGGCCTATGCCGAGGTGATTCAATTCCTGTACGACCTCATGTATGTGGATGAATCGGCGCCGAAGCCAGATGCGCCCCTGACTGGCAATTTCGAGGCTGGCACCCAAGCCATGCTCATGGCAGGACGTTGGCCCTTAACCGGTTTCCTGCAGAATGAATTCAGGGATTGGGATGTACAGTATTGGCCGCAAGGTTCGCGCCGCGTGACAGAGGTAGGCTGTGGCTCGTGGCCCATCTTCCAGGCCTCTCAGCATCCGGAGGCTGCCTGGAAATTCGAGACCAAACTGCTGCAACAGGAATCCATTGCCTACATTGTCTCCACTGGAGCCAACATTCCTTCCCTGCGGAGTGTGGGCTATGCCGATGACTTTGTAAACCTACAAGATCGCAGCGGGCGGCTCTGGTACGAATCAATTGACCGTGAAGACATTCCAGTCATGTCCGTGACTTCGCCTCCAGACTTCAGTGAGATGGAACAGATCAGCAATCGTTTTCTGTCTCAGGTCTTTGCTGACGAATTGGGGATCTCAGAAGCTCTGAATAGCACCAGGGAAGAACTGCAGGCCATGGTGGACAGGCGGCCCGAAGACTGGGCGGCTAAATTCGCGTAGGTATGAGAAGGTGGGGCAGGCGCGGTGAAGCCGGAGCCTGCCCCTCGCCTGGTCTTGCCGGCTTCCCGCTGCCAATATACTTGCCCCATATATGGTGAAATCAGAGCTGCCCCCCGGCGGCGTGCAGAGTCTGCGCCGTGGGGACGCGGTCGCGGGCTATCTCTTCATTCTGCCCACTGTACTGGGTTTTCTGCTTTTTGTGCTGGGCCCAATTGTGGGAGGTCTGGCCTTGGGTTTCATGGAGTACGATCTCCTGACGGAGCCCAGTTGGGCTGGCCTGGACAACTTCCGGAAGTTCGGGGACGACGCCCGCGTCCTACAGATATTTGGCAATACTGTTTACTATGTGGTGGGCATGATCCTGTTGGATCTGGTATGGGCCATGATCCTGGCTGTGGCGCTCAACAGCGTTATTCCGCCCCTTTTTAAAGTTATTTTCCGCGCAGTCTTCTTTTTCCCTATTCTGGTCTCCGGGGCTGTGATCTCCATTGTCTGGCTCTATCTCTTCAACATGGACCTGGGCATTGTGAATTACTTTCTTGGCGAAATAGGGATTCCCCGCATTCCTTGGCTGATTTCTTCTAATTGGGTCAAGAACAGCGTAATCATTATGACAGTCTGGAATGGTGTGGGCTTCAACATGCTGCTTTTGCTGGCCGGCTTGCAGGGCATACCCAAGGAACTGTATGAGGCGGGGACCATTGATGGGGCGGGACGTTGGGCCAGCTTCATTAAGATTACGTTGCCCATGCTTTCGCCAGTAATCTTCTTCATATTGGTCAAAGGAGCCATAGGGGTTTTTCAGCTCTTCGATTCCCCCTTTGTACTGACGCAAGGTGGCCCTGGCGATGCCAGTCGCACCATGCTTATGTATATCTATGAGCGGGGCTTTCAAATTCTGGACTTTGGCTACGCCGCGGCGCTAGGTCTTCTGCTCTTCCTGGCAATTCTGCTGGTGACGCTGGTCCAGTTCCTGACCAGCGACCGCTGGGTCTTTTACAAATAGAGTCTGGCCATGACTGCCGCCGTGCGTCTGCAAAAACGCCCCTTTTGGGGCCGCGGGTACCGCCGCCCTGCTACCGTAATCATCATTTTGGCGTTGGGTTTCCTGAGCTTTTTCATGGCATTCCCTTTCATCTGGATGGTTACGGCTTCTCTGAAAGTACCTGCAACGGTTTTCGCTATCCCCCCGGAAATGTGGCCGCACGAATGGCGATGGGAAAATTACAGGCAGGTGCTTTTCCATCCTCACGTGGCAATTCCTCGCTTCTTCCTTAACAGCCTGAATATTGCGGTGTGGGTGACACTGGGTCAGCTGGTTACCTGCACCATGGCGGCATTCGCCTTTTCTCGTCTCAAATTCCCCGGCCGCGAATTCCTGTTCGTTGTCCTGCTCACTGCCCTGATGGTGCCAGCGCAGGTGACCATAGTACCTCTTTACATGGAAATGCGATTCCTGCGGCTGATAGACACCCACGCTTCACTGATTTTGCCTGCTCTGACCAGCATCTTCGGTGTATTCCTGCTGCGCCAATATCTGCTCACAATTCCGGACGAATTGGAAGATGCGGCCCGTATCGACGGGGCGGGACCGGTGCGCATTCTGCTGCAGATCATGCTGCCCCTGATTGGACCGGCCCTGACTACCTTGGCTATTGTCGTCTTTACTGCCAATTGGAACAGTTTTTTCTTCCCTCTCATCTTTTTGAATGAGCAGGTTAAGTACACTTGGCCCTTGGGCATTACTATGCTGCGGGGCCAATACAGCCAGGGCAGTGTGACAGTCATAATGGCCGGCATAACCATGGGCGTGTTGCCAGTGTTGCTGGCTTTTCTGCTATTGCAGCGCCGCATGATTGAAAGCATCGGGTTTACCGGAGGTATCAAATAGCTCAACAACTGACCATCCAGAATGAGAGATATCAGGTTACGGCACATCAGGAAGAAGACCTGGTGTGGCTGCAGGTCTGTGTAAAGGTTGGCCCGGACTGGGAGACTGTGGTGGTCACGGGTGCTTGGGACGACACCACCATTTGGAACCAAGAGCAGATCCTGAAGTGTGAAGATCCAGACGTTTCATTCCGGGCCCCGGGAGACCCGGAATTCAAAGTGGAAGCAGCCTTGTACCGGCAGGTGGAACGGCAGGGCACGCAACTGGAACTTAAGGGGCAGTTTGGACTCCATGGCCTGAAGTCTTACGTTTCAGTAACTTCGGATTACGGCATTAGATTCGTGACTCAGTTGGAGCTTGCGGAGGAAACACAGCTGGCCCGTTGCTTCAATCACCTGTACTTCGCGCCACAGGGCAAATTTGCCCGTTCCTGTGATCCGCTGGACTTTGCCTGGTTGCCCGGATTGCACAAGAAATCCAGCCATGTCTGCGCAGATCATTTCTTTCGCGCCCCCTTGTCCGTGGTCATTGCCAGGGGCTACTACGCGGCTCTGATGCCGGATCTGGATATTTTCAGCATCGCTCGGGACTTACCCCATGCCTTAGACCTGCGGGTGACTGACACTTTGTTGGAAGGGCCACGGCTCTCCTATGGATTGTGTGCCAGTGAAATTGATGGACATGTGTACTTCGACCAGCGGCCCGACACAGCTCCGTTACAGTCTGCCGGGGAACTCATGTATGCCTTCAATTTGCATGTTGGAACTTGCTCCACGCCGGCAGAAGTGACTCAACACCTGAGCTCTGCCCTGTGGCAGCAGTATGCCCAGCCCTTAATGGCTGCTCCACAGCCTCAAGTGTTGCCTTTCTCAGCCTATGGCACCCGTTATACGTTCCAATATGAATTGCCGACTAGTGTTCGATACACGGAAGTGGCGGGTGCAGAAGGTGCCGGCATCGAGAATAAGAGCCGTCGCGGGGCAAATTTTCATGCTTGGGAAAACGACATGCATGTGGGCTACGGTCTAAGACATTATGGCCAGCATCTGAACAGCCAGGCTTTGCAACGAATTTCGGACGGGATGCTACATCTGATGCGCTCTGCACCCCGCAAGGATGGGGCCTTCCCCTGCATCTTCAACTTTAATGAGGACCAATACGAAGGCACTCTATTCTGGACAGCTCGCAGTGCAGACTCCCGGCATGGCTATGACACAGGAGCCATGTCCGTCACCATGTGGTGGCTTCTGAAGTGGATAGCTGATTTTCCAGAGTTGGATTCCCAGGCTTTGATGGGATTAGCCGAGGACTATTGCGCCTTGTTGATGGAGTTACAGCAGATTTCCGGGGCCATACCCACTTACTTGTATGCAGACCTGACTCCGGCGCCCCAGCTCAAAGATAGTGCCACTACTGCCATCAGTGGAGCCGTGCTGGCCCAATGTGCCTTTCTGCTGAAGCAGCCGGAATACACGCGGGCGGCCATCCGTGCTGGCAACTACATTGAAAATCATGTTCTGCCCGGCTTGAACTTTAATGACTTCGAGACCTTCTATTCATGCAGTCCCAAGCCGCTCCACGCCATGGATTACTGGTCTGGTATCCGGCCTCACAACAACCTGTCCATGCAGTGGGCTTGTGACATGTACCTCGCCCTCTATCGGCGTACCAAGGAGATCGCCTGGCTGGAGTCTGGGGAATTCTTGCTCAGTGTGCTTTCGCTGTACCAGCAGGTTTGGAATCCTAGCCATTTGCCGGGACATCTGTTTGGCGGTTTTGGCGTGATGAACACCGATGGAGAATGGAATGATGGGCGCCAGGCCCGCTTTTCCACCACTTATGCAGACTATTACGCGGTGACGGGTAAGCCGGAATATATGGAAAGGGCCATTGCTGCCTGCCGGGCTTCCTTCGCGCTTATGGACATCCCCGAAAACCACGAGAATGAAATCAATAGTGTGGAGATGCCGCATCTGGGTGCAGGGCAAGGGTATGCCCCCGAGAATATCCATCATAGGGGCCGGGATGCCGGCTACGGCTGGAGCGGCATGAATTGGAGTTCTGCTGGCGGACTGGCTGCCAGCGCCTATTTGGAACGCCACTGGGGCACCGTCTATCTGGATGTCGCTGCCAAGCGGGCGTTTGCTATAGACGGAATGACAGTAAAGGTTGAAAGCTGGACCGAGGATGCGGTCAGACTGGATATAACGTCGACATTGCATGGCTTGCCCATGCCCTATCTTGAAGATCGGGAGATTACGTTGCGAGCGGGAGGTTGGGAGCGATTGGACCTGGACCCGACAGACTTGAACCTGACCCTAAATGGGGAAGGCCCCTTCGCATGGACCCCGGAATTGCAAGAGACTGGTCTGAGCTGTCAATTGCCAGCGTAGAGGTCGAATCGGATACCCCCTTCAGAGGCGCAGGCCTTTTTGAAAACAGGTCCGACAGGCCAGCGTCCCATGCCCATGAATAGGTCCAGCTATAGGAAGATTGGCTCCGGAAAGGCTGACCAGCATTTGAAGATGACTTTCACGTAACCCCAATTCTGGACTTGGTGCAGTCCCAGCACAAGCAGAGGGGTTCTCCGGGCTGAAACTGGCCCGGACAACATGGCAGTATAGGCCGCGTTCTGGTGGAACCTGAGTGGGTTCAGGAAGGTTTCATAGAATGGGAGAACTCGATTGTCCTAATTGTGAACAACAGACCCTCCTTTTTGCCAGGTCGTGAGCATGCAGTAAGGTCAAGCTGTTTCATCCAGACACATCCGGCCCTAGGAGTCTGCGCCGTAGAAACTCCCGGAGAGTCTATGGTATAAGGGTAAAGTCAGGACTTGACCGGAAACTCCGCAGAAAGCAGGAGCGCGACAGCATGCCCCACCACTTTCGACCCTACCAACCGGAGCAGCCGCTGCTGTTGCCGCCCGACCTGCGGGATTGGTTGCCTGAGGATCACCTGGTGTACACGGAGAGCGAACTGGTGGACGCGCTGGATCTGGCGGCTTTCTATGCCCCCTACGCGCAGCAGGGCTCAGGCAATCTCCCGTATGCACCCGCCATGATGGTGAAGATTTTGGTCTACGGCTATGCCACGGGGGTATTGTCGTCCCGGCGGCTGGCACAGAAACTGGAAGAGGATGTGGCCTTCCGGGTGCTGGCAGCGGGGAATCGGCCCCAGCATCGCACCCTCTGTGAATTTCGGCGGCGGCACCGCGCAGATTTCGGGGCGGTGCTGGTGGCGGTGGTGCAGCTGGCACGGGACCTGGGTCTGGTGTCACTCACCACTTTGGTGCCGGACAGCACCAAAGTGCGCGCCCACGCCAGCAAACGCAAGGCCATGAGCTATGGGCGCATGCAGCAGGAAGAGGCGCGGCTGAGCGCGGAGATCGAGGCGCTGCAAGCCGCGGCGGAGGCCCTGGATACCGCAGAGGATGCTCAATTCGGGATGGATCTGCGGGGCGACGAGGTACCCGCGGCCCTGCAACGCCGGGAGAGTCGGCGGACGGCCATCCGGGCGGCCCAAGCCGCCCTGGAGGCCCGGGCGCAGAGCGAGGCGCCCGTGGCCGCGGTGGCGCGCCCAGACCCATCCGACCCGGCAGAGCCTCCGGTCACATCCCCGCTGACGCCAGAGCCCCAGAGCCAATCCAACTTCACAGACCCCGAAAGCCGCATCATGAAAACCAGCCAGGATGGCTTCCAGCAATGCTACAACGCACAGCTGGTGGTGGATGCGGACAGCCAACTGATTGTGACCGCGACGGTCAGCGACCAGGCCAGCGACCAGGGCCAGCTGCCGCGCTTGCTGGATGCCGTGCAGGCACATTACGGTCACACCCCCAACCGCCTGCTGGCCGATGCCGGCTACCGCAATGAAAGGGACCTGCAGGAGTTGGAAGCCAGAGGCATTGACGCCTATGTGGCGCTGGGACGGGAGGGGCACACGGCCTCAGGGCGGCGCCCCCGGGGACCGGCCACCCAGCGCATGCAGCGCAAACTGGACACCCCCCAGGGGCATGACACCTACGCCCAACGCAAGTGGCTGGTAGAAGCGCCCATCGGTTGGATTAAGCGCATCCTGGGCTTTCGTCAATTCGGCATGCGCGGCCTGTGCCCCGTGCAAGGCGAGTGGGATCTGGTATGTCTGGCCTTAAACGTCAAGCGCCTGCACCGCCTGCTGCGGCTTTAACCCGGGTGACGCTCGATTCCCCCGGGCCCCCCGGCCGCACCGACACCGTGCACCCCCGCGTGACGCCCCGCGCCCGCTCTTCTTGCACCGCGTGACGCAAGGTCCCGGCCGGCACCGCGTACCCACCTGCTGCCATCACCAAATCCCGGCCCTCGATTGTTTCTGCAGCGCGAACTCCTAGGGGTGGTAGCCCAGATCGGAGGGGATGGGGCCTCAATGCTGAATGGCAAGGAAGCTCAGATATTTCAGAACTTCGACCTGGCCAAGTTTTGGGAAATGGCCCGCACAACTGGATTTCATTGAGGCGTTGCTACTCCAAGCTTGTGCGCTTTCTCAGTTTGAGATTCTCAAAGGTAAGTACAAGCAGCGTTTCTAAGAGGAGATCCCCGCCCACGATGTACTGAGACGGTTACTGGTGGCGCTGGATGGAGTGCGAAACTTAGGCAGTTTTTGCAAATGGGTGCGGGCCTCCATGCCATTGATCATGAAGCAACCAAAGGCCCTACGCCGGCGCACGAGTGTCCAGTCGCGGGGTTCCAGGACCGAGAGCGCCTGGGCCGACACCCAAGTCTGGGGGGAACGGGGTGCGTAGCCGGGAAGCGGATACAGAGGATGTCAGGACATCAAGACAGGGCTTCCGGCCGGCCCCCGCAACTGCATGCATTGCACTGTGAAGTGAACCCGGCATGCCGCCCTCTCTCTGATCCCAGATTGCGGGAAACAGCAGTAAACCGCAGCGCAGGTGTTGAAGGAGATCCGCCTGCGCCGATTCTGCATGTTGCATTCACACACACAGGGCTTGTGCTGTTCCCGTCACGGTCCCTACCATAGTCGGTTTGCTGGGGGCTAAGTCAAGAGCCTGCATCCTTTGACGGCCCCCTTTAGCTGTAAACCCGCGGGGACAGACCGCATGCCGGGCGCAATTACCCGCGATCCGAGTGCGCACCGAGTCTTTGCAGATGTGGTCACTGTGGTGGCGATTCGTACCTAAGGAAGGGAGCATATTCCTGGTGGAGCCCATGGCAGGCCTGGGCTCGCTAGGATTTCCCAGAAGCATCACAATCTATCCTCATCTCTCGCTCAGTGCTTAGGGAGCTGGTGATGCTGGGATTTGCCAAGCTTCTTGCAAGTCAATCAATTGGTCTTCGGTAACCACTTTCTTTAATTCGAACTCCCAATCTTCAGGTGTCACAATCTGAAACCGATAGTCCTCAATAAAGTCGCGCAACGCCGCGTTGAATGCCACATCGCCAGCCGAAGCCCATATATCGCCCATTAGGACCGCCGGCCGCCTATAGTGCGCCCAGTAATAATGTTCGGGATTCTGGTAGGGGCCTGCCCGCCACCAGGGGACGTCCCCCGAGTAGAGTGCTTCGAAGTTCCGCAGTTGTGAACGCCAGAAGTGAATCATGCCGATCCTTCCGATTTCGGCATCATTCTCCTCTAAGTAAAAGACGTAGGCCAATTCCGCTATTCCCTCATCCAGACTCGGAAAGTGGACAGGATCATTGTGGACCAGCAGGTACCACCATTGGTGGGCAACTTCGTGGATGATCAGAAAGGTTGTGTCGTTGGAAAGATTTCGGTAACGCAATACACCAATCTGGATCAGGTTTGAGTATTCCAAACCTGTGTCGATCAGGGGCGACGACACAATGGTGAAATCGGAATACGGATAAGGTCCCCAAAGTTCTTCAAAAGTAAGCAAGGCATTTCTGGCATATGCCAAGGCGTTCTTGGCTACAGCTTCATCTTCCGCATGGTAATAGGATCTGAGGGTCACCCCATTCGCTTCTTGGGTGGACATGAGGTAGACAGGACTTGCCTGCAAGACGAAACCGCGGACTGGCCCCGTAATCCACTGATAACGGCTACGTCCATCCTCCAGCGGTACCGTATCCATGAGATGGCCGCTACCCACGACTACTAGGTCATCGGGCGTGGTTGCGGTTACGTGCATGAGTGTGGCCTCATGAAATCGGAGGTCCGCATTACCTTGAGGTTCTGCAATCCACCAACCTTCAGGATTGGTGCCGGGGGCTCCCGGCGAGAATACCGCCAGTTCTGGATAAAAATAGGGCAGATTGAGCATGTCCTGATTTCTGCCTAACCTGACATAGTGGTAAAGGTTGTTGAAGGAGGCATATTGGAGCCGCCATTCTAGATCCACCTGTATCCAGTTCCCCGGTGACAGGGGTGCCTGTAGGGGTATGGTCAATACAGTTGAATTCCCAGATTCAATGGGGGATGCCAATTGGCCATTAACATGAATGGAATGGACCTGCATATCTGCCCCCAGTTTCGGCAAATTGGCTGGCAGGCGAAAAACGAGCATAGTCCACGTACTGGAACTAGAATTCAGGACGGCAACGGACGCAGTGCCCCTCAAGGCCTGGAGAGTCGGCACCAGTTCCACTTCAATTTCGTAACGAGGCAAGTGTGAGAGGCCATCCAACATTGTGTTTTGTTCCGGGCTCAGAGCCGCTGCATACAACGAGAGCGGAGGGAAAGAAGCGGGAACTTCGGATATGACTGGGGTAGCGGCGGGCATGATGGGTGTAGGGGACGGCAGGGATGGAACCGGGCCCTTGGATGGGTCGGGTACCGAGTCGGTCAATGGAGGCGGCCGGAGAGCACGCTGGAGTATAGGGATTTCGAGACCGACGGGCGTGCGCACAGCAGGAATGGAATTGGGACTCGGGTAGGAAACCGTAGTCCAGGCCCAGACTGCCAGCACGGTCATGACGATCATCATGCGGAGAACCATTCTTACGAGGAAGTTCGGATATCGCCAGCGGGTAGACGAACCGTTGGCATTGTTTCCAGGCTGTATAGTCACATCATCCACTCTAGGGAGAGCCACTCAGGTGTTGGCTGTGGAATTTTGCGCACGACACCGACAGTGGATACATGCTTTGACCAGCATCTCTGCGGCACGATGGCATCAGCATCGCCTATAGGGAGCTGTGCATCCAACAATGAAGGCAGGCCATCTCAGTTGCATGTGGCTCTAGAATCACAATGCCCATCTGGCGCGTGACACATTCGACGGGCATGGTTCTTTCAGATATTGCTAGTCCGAATCGGGCTATATATTGCAGAGCAGAGCGCCAATCCATGCCCCTTTGGAACTGCCCTGTTCCACAAGAAGCATTCGAGACACAACGTTCGCTTAACCTTATCTTGAACGAAGTATCACTGGCGCTTAACGGGTACGAAGAGTGCTTACAAAGGGCGCCTGCGAAATAGTAGCGTAGAAAATATTATACAAAATATCCATTATTAAAAGATCCCAATCCTTAAACATTTTATTGGCCCAATCCTGTTCCTCATAGAGGATAGGTCGCAACCTTCCACAAGACAGGAGCACACAGTAGGCAAAGGCATACCTATGCTGACCAGGACCCACGATGCGCAGGGGCATTTGCGTCTGCAGCTTCACAGCTCTTAAAGCGGGCAAGGGACGAATGTCTCAACTTAGCCGACTATGGGTAACCAGCAGCAAAGATGCCAGCACAATACCTCTTTCTAAAGGCGCGCAACCTTCGACTAGAGGTCTGCATCTTTTTCCTTCGGAGCCGCCTCAGCCAGTCTTGGCGCATGTTCTGATACAAGAGAGTCAGTTAGGTGGGCCTAGTGAAAAAAGGCCTGCTGCCCTCGAGTTACGGGTTGCACTAGCCGCCATCTGATCCCGGGAAGCGGGTCATTCGGTGGAAGTCGGAGCCCACGCCGGGGCCAAAATTGCTTTGCGGGCACGCCCAAGTGGAAACAGGTCGCTGTGCGGCCATCTCCGGCCCAGCAACTTCATGGGTACAAACCGTGTCTAGAAATCGCCTAACCCCAAAGTCTGGAGAAGGAGTAATTTACCCGCGTGCTGGAAGTCTTCAGATTCACCGAAATACGGCGCTTCTTATCAAGACTGCCCTTTGATTCAAAGTCTTGGAAGACAGCCTCTCGCGCACAATGGATAGCGGTAACTCAGTCAGCCGGCTTCTCCAAATAGGCCTGCAAATACACGGCACTTTCAAAGTCCCCGTAAACTTCCCCATAAGGGGGCTATTCTGCAGTGAAAAACACTCAATTTCCTCCGCCAAGAGACTTCAGTCAAGATTGAGTTCGAGTCCAACTGAAGCCGGTTGAGCGGGGCAACATGATTTTGTTCTCGGATACTGACCGGAATATAAGGCACGGCCAATTGCATTCTTCAGGCGCACAACTGCCGTGCTGTACATTACTGGCCAGGACGCTATCGCCCTTCGGCCCCAGGCTGGGTGAAAGCCGCATGGCCGGTAGTTGTCTTTTGATGAGTAAAGGTCTTTACATCGTTGTTAAGCAATCTGACATGGGGCAGGGGCAACTTGGAGAGAAGCAGGACCGCGAAGTGCAGCTGGTTCGACCAGGACTTTTGCGAAACTTCCTGTTGGCTGTCCCACCTTCTTCCTTTTCAGCGGCGGTTGCCTTGGAAACAAAATCTCCTTTCCCTAGTCTTGTTCCGTGGTCCCACGGACATGCAGACGGTTCAGCTACCACCAAGGGGCTTCCTTGGCCTAAATATGAGACAGAGGTGCACCCTCCTCGCCATTTGTAGACTGTCGGCTCGAAAGCCTTACTCCGGAACATGAGCCATGCCCTGTCGGTATAAATATTCGATTCGATACTTGACTTGAAGCCCCGTGCCGACTCCCATCTTCATCGCTGAAATTCCGGTAAGGGACAATACTTACGCCCGTTTTACACTGCACCTGATTTGGCAGGAAGGCCCCCTGTTGCTTTTGGGGTCCTTGGCCCTGCTAATATCAGGCGTACCTGCCTGGTTCGTGTGGGAAAATACAGGGCAAGTGCCAGTAGCCAGTTTGTTGCTGCTCTTGGGTCCCATTCCTGTCTGGACCGCGCTATGTTATCCCCTGGGTCGAGCGGCTACAGGCAGAGTCGCCCATTTTTATGATGCGTTTAAAGCCTTGTGGCTCGGATATGTACGTGTCTTGGCTGCAGCTCTGCCGCCGCTGGTCGTGATCAATCTGTGGGTGGCCGCCTCGGCTCTTGTCCCTCTGAATCCGCCGTTATTGGTACTTGCTGGTGTAACTGCAAACCTGGGGGTAGCCATTATCCTGACCCTTGTGACCTTGATAACTTTGCCAACATTGATCCTGTTTGACTTGTCATTGCCGCGGGCTTGGAAATACGGCATGGCCTTGACTTTCCGCTGGCCCATCGTGTCCCTGGGACTGCTGGCGTTGGCATTTCTGCTAAGTCTAGCCGCGCGGGCACTGGGTCCTGCGGGATGGGTACTTATGCCAATGGTTCTGCTGCCCTTCAATGTCACGGCCGTACTGCTACTGATGCGGCGCGGCTTTGAGAGGGAAAAGGCGCTGAAGGATTCTTTGGAGCCGGTCTGATGACGCGTCTCATAATCCTGGGTGGTTTCCTGGGAGCAGGCAAGACCACAGTACTCCTGCAGGCAGCCCAACGTTTGACGAACCGAGGATACAAGGTGGGATATGTCACCAATGATCAGGGATCGCAGTTGGTAGATACAGCTCTGGCGACTGCAGCCGATGTACCCGTGGTGGAGATAGCGGGAGGCTGTTTCTGCTGCAAATACCCGGAACTGATCACGGCCTTGCAAGCTCTACAAGCACAGGTGGCTCCAGACGTAATCTTGGCGGAGCCAGTAGGCAGTTGCACAGACCTGGCCGCAACAGTCATCAAGCCCTTATTGATGCAGGGGGAGTATGAATTTGCTCCACTTTCCATATTGGTAGATGGCACCGCGATCGCACAGTCCTTGGGGCCGACCGTGGGGTATCTCCAGTCCAAACAGTGGGAGGAGGCGCAAATGGTCCTGCTCAACAAGATCGACTTGGCTTCGCCGCGGCAGCTGGCCAAGCGGGAGCAGGAGATCCAGAACCAGCAGCCCGGCCGACCTATATACAGGGTATCTGGTTATTCGGGGGAAGGCTTGGACACCTGGTTGGAAGTAGTGTTGGGCCGCCAGAGCATGGATCCAGAGTCTTTGCTCATTGACTACGACCTATATGCCCAAGCTGAGGAAACACTGGGATGGCTCAACGCGCGGGGACAGATCCGCACCTCTCAGCTCAGTGAAATGGGTCCGTGGGTGGGGGAACTTGCTCGCCACATGGCCATCGGTCTACGCGATGCAGGCCTGTCTGTAGCCCATATGAAAGTCTTGGCTAAAGATGGGGATGCTGTATGCAAAGCCAGCTTGGTGGGCCAAATGTGGACTTGGGATCGGCAGGCCGAATCAGGCCATGTCTCCCAGAGCTGGGAATTCCTGTTAAATTTGCGGGCGGTGGCCGCGCCGGCGGCTCTCGAAGAGTGGCTTTGGAAAAGCCTGGCCCAAAATCAAGCGGCGCCCGGCGCCCGCTACTACATTACCCATTTGGAGGCCTTTGCTCCTCTGGCACCCAAACCGGTACACCGCTTGGACTGAGGCAGACACTTCCCACTGAAGTAACTATTCAGGTATCTGATGGGAGGGAAAGCTGTGAGCAGCCTGTCCGGGGCGAGCCAGCCAGTGCACCGTCCTTTTCTTGATAGCATTGACCGTCGCAAAGCGCAATCCTGTCATTCACAAGCTGTACCGGAACCGGAGTGCGGCGGGCAATCCCAAGAAGGTTGTCCTCAGCGCGGCCATCCGCACACTACTTACCATGTTCAAAGCCCAGTTACCTTGGATGGAAGACCATCAGTCCTCGTTGGAGAATTGGCATCCAATACAGTCACTCTGGGTGTGAGAACTCCCTGCACTGGGTCCTGGATGCGGCCCTCGCAAAGGCCACGCACCCCCGCAGGGCCGTCTTGCGGCGGGGTGCCCCGTACTCTTTTGCTCCGGAACACCAGCCCAAAGCTAACCATAGCCAAACAGCGCCGCCTAGCTGGCAGGAACTTGGTTTCTTGGATGGACTACCTGGGCATGTAGCGACTTGACTAAAACCTTGGGGCTTTCATGTACCTAAATAGTTGCCACTCTTTTTGGTTGGAAAGGCAGAGATGCCCTATTTGCCATTGTGGTGGTCACGAAAACGGTGCCGGACTTGGTGCGCCTTGTGCCCCTATTCGCGATATTCAAGAAGCTGGGCTGGATCAACAATATTAATCCGCTTTTCTATCCAGTCTGGCAAACATTGGAATTGGCACTCTACCTCATCTTTCAAACATATGCCGGAGTTGTGGGAGTGTAATGGGACCCGCCCCCTTGGGTCTATTACCGCAATGGGACTGGGCTACGGTAATTTCGCTCACTGCTCAGATCGCATTGATAAACCATGGTCATGATGACGGCATCTGGACTGCCATTGCCATGTCCGGGATATTGCATTGCCAATAGATTGGCCAGGAGCTTCCCACAGCCTCTGAGACCGTAATTCAGGCATTGTCTCCCAACGGGGATGCAACAACTACTGTACAAGCCAAACGGGGTTTCCTGGAATTGGCCCAGGTTCCACTCCAACCCGGATGCCTCCCCAAAAAGGGGCGAGGAGAAAAGATACAAAAGGGACTGGTCATTGGCTTGTATGGAGCCCTTCAGGGAACATCGTTTTCCGCAGTGCTGACCGGGGGAGCCAATCACAATGATGACAGTGACACTTCGGCCGCTCTTGAAGAAAAACTATATTAGACTAGGCCACGGCAAGCATAGTTCGCCAAAGGACTGCGTCCTACTTCCAGATGTTTTGCAACCTGTCTGTCATTGAGACTCAGACATATCCCCTAGTGAATAGGTGCCGATGGGCGTTGTGGCGTCTCTAGGTTGAATAGATGAGAAGGGGCATCTAAAACCGGATCCAGCATGGCAGAAAAAGGCATCTAGCACGAGCATGAGTGATCCGGACAAATGCCTGGGAATCTTTCCCCGTTCGATTGCCAACTGTCGATGACGAGCAGCGATTTCAGCGTCGTCCCAGCAAGCGGCGCAATTCAACCATAGCCGGATGATTTGTCGAGGCGGACGTTGGCAAATCCTCATAACGCGCAATCAACTCCGACTCCGAAAACTGCTGTGGCCAGTCCAAATTAAGCTTGAAATGCGATTTGTCATCGCTTTTTTCCCAAACGATTGCCCCTAAATCCAGCAAGTGCGCCAAATCCCTAACCACAGCCCTGCCTGGATACTTCAAACTCTGGTAGAGGGGCAATACCCTCTTCATTTGAATGGGGGTACCATCCAACATCATTTCCAAGATATTCAGCTGTCTTTCCCCCAGAGCACGGCGGCGTGGATTGCGTAGTTGCCCAAACATAGATCCGGCAAATTCGCGAAACAGTATACGCCGATGGTGTTTCGCGATTTCTCCGCTCAAAGCGTTGCAACGGGCAATTATTGCCTTCAATGCAAACGACAGAAAAGATGTAATGTCATGCCCGTTCTGGTGTGATTGGTTCAAGGACAATAAATAATCATCCTTGTGTTCGTAGTAGTAGTTGGAGAGACTAACCATGATCACATCATTGACTCCGGCGCACTGAAGCATAAACGCCTCAAGCGCACGCGCGGTGCGACCATTGCCATCGCCGAAAGGGTGTATGGCACCGATATGATAATGTGCTGCAACGCCTTGGATAATGGGGTCATGACGCCGAAATTCACCGGCTATCGCTGCGCATAGACCGTCAAAGGCACTTTGACATTCACTTCCTCCTTCGGCGCCCCGGAAGATTGGGCTCCCGAAAGTGACATTCCAACCTTCGGGACGCAATGATCCAGGTTGGCAGCGATTGTCGTCGCAGCCTGTCACGAGTCGCCCATGAATCTCCCTGATGAACGCAGAAGTTACCGAACGGTCCGGCGGCTGCTTGTGCAGCCAGCGGTAGGTTGCGTCTGCGCAACGCAGTTGCCGCTGTGAGTGGGTCAGTCTTGAATGCGTGAGTGGGTCAGCGGCCAGCGCCTCTTCCCGTTCGTGCGGGGTAAACTCCGCGCCTTCTATGCGCGATGTTCCTTCCGCCTCCAGTCGCAACTGCTCTTCGTGTGCCTGCTCAATCCATTGAAGCAGGTAAGGCATTTGTCGCAGCAAAGCGGCTGCAGCTTTCGCCTCTACCAGAAGATTGAAAAGGGCGTTCGCATCGTAGCGTATCCAATGTTGTGGGATGGCATAGCGACTCATTCTTTCCGATACCATTTCCATCTCATTTCGAATTCATTTCAGTTGTTTTAGATAAGAATTATATATATTTACATATTTCATTTCCGTTTCATTTCGTGGTCATGTCAATTAGGGATACACAGGCAGTAGCATTTGGCCCATGCTTCCCGTGCCATTTTCATCCCTTAACGCAGAGACTGAACCACGGGCGTTTACCTCTTGATGGGGCTGTCCCCGCAGGGGATGTTGTCCGCTATCAAGGCTGTCTGGCTGCCGTGTCTGCGCTTGAATCTAATGCACATATCCTGATTACATTTCGGCGTTCGCGCCAGGATCAGATCAGACACTGGACGCACGAAACGGTACGTAACTGCGAGTGATAGAAATACCCCCGGGCCACCGCCCGGACCGATATGGCGCGCAGGCTGTCTTGTCCAATCTCTTGAAACAATTCACTTTGGTCGCGACATACAGGATGCAAGTAAATAGATAGACGGTAAGGATTAGAGGAAAGGCTGCGTTTGTGGGAATGGGATTCGCCATACGGGAGCTGGAAGCCAGTGATTGTCACAAATTGACATCTTATGTCTCAGTGCGGAGCTATTGCCGTTCCCCCTCTTGACCTACCTAAGAAAGTCCGGCCCAGCACTTATGTGAAAAATGCTCGCTGTGGCTGCCAGCTGCAGGGCGGCGCACGCGACTGAGGTGTGCAATCTAGACCGCCAGGGGAAGGTCTAGTGCAGGGACAAGACATCCAATTGAGCCAAATTGCCCCCGCCGGTCCCTGCCAGGCGGCTGTGGGCGAAGTACGCGGGGAGTTGCGAAGAGGCTTCATCAGGGCGCGAAGGAAGTGCTGGCCAATGTTGTTCTGCATTACTGTGGGTTGATTAAACAGGCGCAAGCCGGATCTGGTATACGGTCAGCAGGGCGGTGCAAGCCCAGTGCAAGGCGACTAGGAATCTCGGTGGACGTTAGGGCAAACGCGTGACCATTAGGTTCGTTTAGGATCACATGACCAACATGTCAGCGCCCTAGTCTTGACATGCGTCGACTCCCTGCAAGGTATGACATACGCAAACTGTGGAGAGCTCAGCTGCCGGATCGTTTGCGCGGGTAGGCGTGCCCTGCGCGTGGAGCGCTGGAGGTGGAGGAGGAATTGTGCCCTATGGGCACACACATACAGGATGTGCCACTGGCACTTCGGTCAAGTGTTGACTAACGCGACTACACGGATCCAGAGCAACTGTGTCTTGTGCCAAGATTCCTGGGAGGTTTTAAGTTCTTCAATCCTTGAATTCTGGATTTTGACCTTGGCATCGGGAAGGGAGGGCACTGGGTGGATAGGCGCAATGAGGGCGATCTTCTTTGGTTTGCCCGCCGCACACTGGTTCCAATAAGACTTACGAAAGACACTATTATGCTGAGCGCTGCCGGGGTAGCCATTCATTAATCTGTGGGTATCTTTGCCCTCCTCCAATACAGTTCGCTGGCCCCGGCATTCTGTGCCAATCTCCTCTCTCTCTGTTCCCCTTAGGCGGGCGAAAGATGTGACTCCTCTTTCCCCAACGAACCGGAATCTGCCACTGTAGACTTTATTTCGCAAGTGGTACGAAATTTCCCTTCAACTAGCCGCCGCACTGGACACATCGAACTTTCCTTCTGCTTTTTCGCCCCATAAATCCTCTTGACCTGATGCAGACATCCTGGTTTGACCAAGTTGCACCCGTGCCGAGTACAATGAATCTCATTTCCCGTGCCTCAGATTCCAGTGTCCCGCACTTTCTGATGCTGGAAGCCCAGGCCGCATTCACTCATGTATGGAGCCAGTAGTGGACAGATTTCTCTACCAAGGAAACCGGACTCATTACATTAGTTTTCCCTTGGGTGGCATTGGCGCCGGAGGCATTGGACTGGCGGGCAACGGCCATCTCATAGATTGGGAGATCTACAACCATCCTAATAAAGGCAGCGTGAACGGCTTTTCCCACTTTGCTGTACGGGTTGAGGATGGCGATGAAGTGTTGGACGCCAGGGTGTTACAGGGAGATCTCCCGCCACCCTATATGGGGCAGTTGGGCAGCACGCAATTCCGAGGCCATGGTTTTGGTCCTGCTAGGGAATATCTTGGCGGGCTGCCCCACTTTCAGGACGTGGATTTCCGAGGAGAGTTTCCCATAGCGCGTCTGGAGTTCAAGGACCCGACCTTTCCTGGGCAAGCAGTCATGAAGGCCTTTAGTCCCTTCATCCCACTCAAAGAGGATGAGTGCAGCTTGCCGGCGGCATTCTTCGAAATTGAGATGACCAATACTCAGGACCGCTCTCTGACTTACACCGTGCTAGGAGTGTTGTCCAATCCTTTGCCCGCGCCCAACATTAACAAATATGTAGCTCCTGCCGAAGCTGGGGATGGCATGCACATCCTGCATCTCTCGGCTGCAGGCCAGAATGAAACCGATCCTAGATATGGGACTCTGTGCCTGGGCACAGATATTGGTAATAGTCCCGGGTCCACAGTCAGTAGCCAGAACTATTGGTTTCGAGGCCAGTGGTTTGACAGTCTAGAAGTCTATTGGCAGGAACTGATGACCGCTGGCCCTTTGCCTGGCCGGTCCTATCCTCTGGAGCAATCCGGGGACAGCAATGAAGGCATGCTAGCGGTCCACACAAGGATCGCTCCCGGCGAAACCTGCAGCGTTCGGTACGTAATCACTTGGCATTTCCCTAACTGCCGGAACGACTGGAGCGCAGCCTCAGTGGCTGCCGCACAGGAAATAGGCGTCGAAAATCACTGGCGTAACTACTATGCCCGGTTGTGGCCTGATTCTGCAGATAGCGCCAAATATGCTTTGTGCAACTGGGACCGATTGCAGAGCGAAACCGGGCAATTCAAGGAAACTCTCTTTTCCTCCTCGTTGCCGCCCGTTGCCATTGAGGCCGTCTCCGCCAATCTTTCCACGCTGAAAACACCTGTAGTGAAACGCTTGGAGGACGGCACTCTATATGGGTTTGAGGGGGCCCATGCCACGACAGGATGTTGCGAGGGCTCTTGTACACACGTATGGAATTACCAGCAGACGGTCCCCTTCCTCTTCCCGCGGCTGGAGCGCTCCATGCGTACCGCGGACTACAAGTACAATCTGCGCCCCGATGGTGGCATGCCTTTCCGCATTCAGTTGCCGTTGGGTTCTCCCCTTTTTGTGAACAGTAGGCAACGTGCTTGTGCAGACGGACAGTTTGGTGGCGTGATGAAGGTGTACCGGGACTGGAAAATTTCCGGTGATTCCGACTGGCTGCGCCAACTCTGGCCTGCCGTCCGGAGTTCCATCACTTTCGCCTGGCATCCAGACAACGAAGACAGGTGGGACCCGGATCAGACGGGCGTTCTTCAGGGTCGCCAGCATCACACGCTGGACATGGAATTGTTTGGTCCCAACGCCTGGCTAACGGGTTTTTATTTGGGGGCCTTGAAGGCAGGTGGGGAAATGGCAGCCCATCTGGGAGACACTCACCATGCCATGCTGTTCCAGGAGATTTTCGAAAGGGGCCAGGCTTGGGCAAACGAACACCTTTTTAACGGGGAGTACTATCACCAACTGATAGATTTGCAGAATGAAAAAGTGCTGGATCCATACTTGGATAGCCCAGCCACATTCCGCGGAGATACGGTGAAAGAAGCCTACTGGGCGCCAGAATATGGAGAATTGAAGTACCAGATCGCCGAAGGTTGTGAGATAGATCAGGTGCTTGCCCAATGGCACGCGAATCTATACGGTCTGGGGGACATATTCGAACCGGTGCAGACCCGTACGGCCAACGAGTTCCTGTACCGACATAACTTCAAGTCTTCCAGCCGTGAAATCTACAATCCTTGTCGGATTTACACCCTCAATGATGAAGGCGGTTTGGCCATAGCTGTATGGCCAGAAGGCAAGAAACAGCCGGTGATCCCACTACCCTATGCTCAGGAGACCCAGAATGGCTATGAGTACGCGGCGGCCATTCAAATGATCCAGTGTGGTTTGGTAACTGAAGGTATGAATGCCATCGAAGCCATTCGGGACCGTTATGACGGCGCCAAGCGCAATCCGTGGAATGAGATCGAATGCGGGAGCAACTACGCGCGTTCTATGGCCGCCTATGCTTTGCTTAACACTTTCGCAGGCTTCAACTTCGATATGGTGCAGGGCTGGGTAAGTTTCAACCCCATCAGCTTGGACAAGACACCATTCCGCTGCCTTTGGTCTTTGGATTCGGGTTGGGGCGAATTTGCTGTGGCCGAAGGCCAAGTGTCTCTGCAAGTCATGCAAGGGAGCCTAACCCTAGCCGAAATTCGGCTCGGGTTTCTGCCGACCACATCTGTACCCACAGTGCGGGTAGGCGAGGTTAAAGCTATCTGTAGAGTGGAGGCGGAAGGCCGCCTGATTTTCAATACGCCGGTTGTCTTGACACCTGAAACCCCCTTGACCTGCCAAGTGACCTGGGACTAAACCTCTACAATACCCTCCCCAAATAAGACACAGATAAGGAAAGTGAATGAGCTACAAAGTACTGGTGGACATGCCTATCCCGGAAGAAATGATGCAGGAATTGCATGACCGTGGATGTGAAACCACCATTTTGGTGCCGAAGGGCACAACACCCGGCATATCTGAAATAGAAGGTTTCTATGTCTATGGCCATGGTCTGGTAGATGGCGCGGTCATGGACCAAATGCCCAAATTACGGGTGATCTCCAATATGGGAGTGGGTGTTGATCACATAGTGATCGCAGATGCCCGCGCTTGTGGCATTCCCGTGGGCAATACCCCCGGCTTTGTTGACGGAGCTACAGCTGACATGGCTTTCCTGCTGCTGATGGCTATAGCCCGCAACCTGCAACTAGGCGTGGACTACGCTCGCAGTCCGGAATTCCTGCATTTTGACCCATCCATCCTTCATGGCTCAGAAGTTCATGGACAAACCCTGGGCATTCTGGGCATGGGAGCTATCGGTAGTGAAGTAGCCCAGCGGGCTGGCGGCTTCAACATGAAGGTGCTGTATCACAACCGCAATCGAGCGGATGCTGACAGGGAAAAAGCCCTTAAAGCCACTTATGTTTCCAAAGCTGAACTGCTGGCTAAGTCTGACTTCGTGCTGCTCTCAACTCCTATGACTCCAGAGACTTCTCGCTTTATGGGATATGCAGAATTCAAAGCGATGCAACCCACAGCGTTTGTTGTCAATATCGCCCGCGGCGGCCTTGTAGATCACGACGGCTTGCTGCAGGCCCTGAATGAGAACCAAATAGCCGGAGCCGCCTTGGATGTGACTGAGCCGGAGCCGCTCCCTAGAGATCATTTATTGGTGCACCACGACAGGGTCATCATCACACCCCACCTGGGGTCTGCCTCACGCCAAACGCGAGCCGGCATGTCCAAACGCTCCATAGACAATCTGATGGCCGGCCTAGCCGGAGACCCGCTCCTGAATGAGGTGTTGACATGAATCGGGTGGCCAATACGTTAATATGCTGAAAGCTGCATTGTGGGTAGAAGGCCGTAAATCCTGTCAGGTAGGAATTTTTCGCAGCCAGTTTTCCCTCGCCGTGAACTAGCCCGACATATCACGGTATCCAATCCTTTTGCCTGTATCAGAGAGGAACAACATGTTGAACCGAAGGACAATCGTCGAGCGAATCAGGGGCATGCGCTCTCTCTCTGTAAGTGTGCTGCTCAGCCTAGTGTTGTTCGCTTGCCAAATGCCTTCGACGGGTCCGGCGCCTGCACCAGTTTCAGAGCCAGACGAGAAGGTGGAGTCCGAATCCTCTCAGGAAACTACAGAGACCCCTGCAGAGACAGCAGCAACGGAATCCACTGCAGAGACTGAGGTGGAAGTTACCGAGCGGGAAACGATCCCTACCGAGCTGTTGAATTTCACAATCATCAGTGAAAGTTCCGAGGTGCGATTCATCATCGACGAGACTCTGGGCGGAATTCATACCGAAGTTACCGGGGTAACGTCGGCTGTGACTGGATCGTTGAGGACTAACCCCGAGCGGATCGCGGATACCGAATTCACTCCTATCGTGATCGATGCCAACACCTTCGTTACAGATCGGAACCAGCGCAATAGGGCCATCCGCACCTTCGTGTTGTACACGAATCTTTACCCGGAAATCACTTTTGTACCCACCAGTATTGGCAGCGCTCCTAACAGTGTCTCCGTGGGAGAAGAATTCACCTTGGAAATCACGGGACCACTGCAAGTGTTGGACACCAGTGTAGATGTAACTTTCGCGGTGACTGCTGTATTCAATTCAGAAACAGAGCTGACTGGTACTGGTACCGCCGCCATCATCTTGGAAGAGCATGGAATCAACGTGCCTATGCCTCCCCTGGTGTCCTGGGTGGACGACAACATGACTTTGGAAATGGACTTTCATGCCGTGGCGGAATAGGAGTCTGCACGCAGTTCGAACAGACGGGCACAAGTTTGCAGAAGCCACATGTTAATTTTAATCCTGGTTTCAACCGGGTAAATCGGCCCTGCCGTGAAGGACTTCGGCCCCCGCAAGCCGAGCCATGCGAAGTTAAGCCATATAGGAGAAACATGTCCCATAAGGCAGAGACAAGCGAACCCATATACCCCCCCGAGATACTGGAGGGGCCACGCATCCTCTTGCGCAAAATCAGCGTGACAGACGCGGAAGATGTTTTCAGGAATTACGCGCAGGATGAGGCGGTAACTCAGTTCCTGATCTGGAAGCCCCACGAGGACATCCATGCCACACGTCGTTTCCTTAAGGAGTGCGATGAACAGTGGGGAGATGGTCGTGGCTTTTCCTTTGGCATTTTGCTGAGGGAGGACGAGCGAGTGTACGGCATGATTTCGATGCGGCCCAAAAGCCACAATGTGAATGTTGGATACGTACTTTCGCGCGCCTTCTGGGGACAGGGCATTATGACCGAAGCTTTGACCATCCTCAGCGATTGGTGTTTAACGCAGCCGACTTACTGGCGGGTGGAGGCATACTGCGATGTGGAAAATAAAGCCTCCGCTCGTGTTATGGAGAAAGCCGGTATGGAGCTGGAAGGTCGGCTGCGGAACTACAAGATCTATTACGGCCGAAGCGCGGTCCCCAGGGATGTTTTCTTCTACTCCAGAGTGAAGACCACCAAATAGGCTGACATTTTTCACAACGGTTTAAGCAGCCCTGTTACTTCCGATCAGGCACAGGATGGCTTGGAATCATAGAAGGCTCAGTATCCTGATTGGTGTCATCCCAAAATTGCTTCCGTTACGGATTGTTGTAGTTACCGCGGGCCCGGAAAAGCTTAATGTCATTGCCGATTCTTGTGATGCCGCCTTTTGGGACTTCCAAAGTCTAGTCTGTGTTGCAAAAGCTGGAATGGCGGCGAGCAGGTACAAAGTTGGGGGTGGGATAAGGTAGTTTTTGCAAGGATGTCTGGATCTTGACTTCGGAGATGGTGTCCACGGAACTCCCTGCTTCATCCTTGATGAAGAAATTAGGGCTTGCCAAGACTGCCCGACCCAGGTTGGCCCGCGGCTTCCGAGCCACGGTCAACAATGCACTACCTTTGCATGCATTCGTGTCATAGCTATCTTGGAAGTTGCGGATGAGCTTGACCTTGACGATCAATGCTATGGCTTCCCGTAACTCGGAATCAAGGGATGCAAGTTGGCAAAATCGTAAATGTCTATCAGGAACCGTTTCTCTTGGCTGGTCGGTTGATGGAGAATCCACCTACCGGCCTTATGGAATCTGGTTGGATGGCTGAAAGGGTAAGTACCTTTCCAGGACAGTCTTCAGGATAAAATGATTGCGATTCGATATGGACATGTACGGCAAAGAAATACTTATCCACCTCTTCCCCTCTTATATTGCAGTCGACGGCTCAAAGTTTGATTAGGCCAGTGAACCATGTCCAATTCATCAGATGCGTTCCAACTGCTGTATCCCCCGGACACATTGCAAGGTCCACGTACGATATTGCGCAAAACCAGCGTCGTGGACGCGGAAGACATCTTCAGGAATTACACACAGGACGAGGTGGTAACCCAGTTTCTTCCTTGGGAGCCCCATGAGGACATCCATGCCACACGTCGTTTCCTACAGGAATGCAACGAACAATGGCGAGATGGCCGTAATTTTACTTTTGGTATTTTGCTGAGGGAACACGATCAAGTGATCGGTATGATTTCCATGCGGCCTAAAGGACACAATGTCGATGTGGGGTATGTGCTTTCCCGAGCTTACTGGGGTCAGGGCATCATGACTGAGGCTCTGACCGTGCTTAGCAACTGGTGTCTGCAACAGCCGGATTACTGGCGGGTGGAAGCATACTGCGATGTAGACAATAGAGCTTCAGCGCGGGTCATGGAGCGTGCTGGCATGGAACGGGAAGGCCTCTTGCGAAACTACATGACTTACTACGGCCGGGGCGCGGCCCCTAAAGACGCGTTTCTCTACTCCAGGGTGAAAACCTCCGACTAGGTTCCCTGGCTTAGCCGACTCTGTTGTTCTCGATCAGGCATAAGTCAATTTGGACCCAAAGAAGGGGTCCGTATCCCGGCTGGCCTCGTCCCGATATTGCTTGCGGTATAGATCGTAATAGTAGCCGCGAGCTTGGATCAATTCAGCGTGATTTCCCATCTCGGAGATGCCGCCATTGCGGATTACCAGAATTTTGTCCGCATTACGAATGGTGGAGAGTCGGTGGGCTATCACGAAGCTGGTGGTGGAAAAAAGCAAAGTTTGCATGGCCGCTTGAATCTTGGCTTCCGTGATAGTGTCTACAGAACTGGTGGCTTCATCCATGATGAAAATGTCCGGTTTAGCCAAGACAGCCCGGGCCAGGCTGATCAGCTGTTTCTGCCCTACGGACAATAGCGATCCGCCTTCACCTACATCCGTGTCGTAGCCGTCTTGGAAGTTACGAATGAACTCGTCGGCACCCACCAACTCTGCGGCTTCTCGCACTTCGTGGTCAGTGGCTTCAAGTCTGCCATAACGCAAATTCTCCACCAGGCTGCCAGAAAACAGATACGGAGTCTGCAGCACCATCCCGATGCGGCTGTGTAGAGCATGCAGAGTCATGGACCGCACTTCATTTCCGGCAATTTCGATGGTTCCGGTCTGGGGTTCATAAAAGCGGCAAAGCAGATTCACTACCGTACTCTTGCCGGCCCCCGTGGGGCCCACTAGGGCTATAGTTTCGCCTTCCCGGACGTGCAGTGAGAAGTCTTTGAGAACTGGGTTAGTGGGCTCATAGGCGAAGTGAATGTGCTTGAACTCAATATCCCCGCGCAGCGAAACTTGTTCCTTGGCTCCTGGCTGATCCTGGATTTCCGGAATGGAGTCAATCAGCGAAAAAATCCGCTCGCCAGAGGCCACTGCCTGTTGAATCTGGGCATATACACGCGCCATTTCCTGGATGGGAAATAGCATCCAGAATAAGTATTGAATGAAGGCTTGAATGGACCCGATTGTCATGAATCCCTGGGCGTACTGATTACCGCCAATGTAAATTACAGCGCTCACTGCGACAGCCGCGACCACCTGGACCACCGGCAAAAACAAAGCCGAGAGCCAAGCTGCCTTGTAACTGGCACTGTACATATTTGTGGACAGTCCGCTGAACTCTTCCAAGTTGGGTACTTCCCGCACCAATGACTTGGTAACGCGCACGCCTTGGATGCTTTCGGCATAGGAACCCGTGATGCGCGAATTGAGCCTCCGCACCTCCCGCCAATGGCCCAGAATGTGCTTCTGAAAGAGCAGGGCAACGCCCACCATCACGGGCACGATGAGCACCATGACTAGAGCCAACCGCCAGTTCAGCCACGCCATGAACCCTAGGAACACAACCACGGAGGCGGCCCCCCAGAAAAAATCCAGGAACCCAAAGGAAACTAGCTCCGAGACGCGGCGTGAATCTGAGGTGGCGCGGGCCATGATCCAGCCTACGGGCGTCCTATCGTAATAAGAGAGAGACAGCTCCTGTAAGCGCCCGAACATGGCCTTGCGGAGGTCGTAGTTGATGGCCTGACCTACCGAGCCGGCACAGAAAATAAAGAGGGCCACGAATCCTGCCACACCCACACTTATGAAGGCCCACAGAATCAACAGCTGTTGGACATGGGCGAAATCTCCCGGAATCACTCCTTCATCCAGGATGCGTTTCCCCAGATAAATGTGGGTCCCTTCCATGGCTACGAGGCCGACCACCCCAATGAAGTAACCTGCCACGAATTTCCTGTAATTCAGGACCAGTTTAAGCAGCCGCATCAGAGCGGGGCCGCTGAATGAAGCAGAATATTCTTCTTCTTCGAAGTGAATGCTACTGCTCATCTGCTGTCCTTCTGTACACGCAAGCTAGGGTCTGGATCATTGGTTTCCCGCTGGGCATTCCCCGTGACCGTAGCCAATTCTGCGGTGAGTTCTGCATCGATGCTGGTCTGTAGCTGGAAGACCCGTTGGTATAGACCTTCCCGTGCCACCAATTCGTCGTGCGTGCCAGCCTGGACAATACGGCCGCCGTCCAGCACTAGGATCTTGTCCGCCGCAGAAATGGAGGAGATGCGATGGGCAATGATGAATGTGGTCCGGCCCTGCATAAGGTACTGAAGTGCGTCGCGAATAGCCCTCTCGGTCTCTGCGTCAACTGCACTCGTTGCATCGTCCAAAATCAGGATCGCAGGATCTTTTATGATTGTGCGTGCAATTGCCAAACGCTGCCGTTGGCCTCCCGAAAGGGTCGCTCCCTGACCGCCCACAATGGTGTCGTACCCCCTGGGGAAGGACATGACGCTGTCATGGATGTTGGCAGCTCGAGCCGCATTCTGGATCTCTTCTTCAGATACTTCTCGTTCGGATCCATACCCGATGTTATCCCGAATGGTGCGCCCAAAGAGGAAAGGCTCCTGCTGTACGATCCCGATGTGGCGGCGCAGGATGGCCCGCGGATAGCGGGTCAGATCCACTCCGTCCAAGTAGACGTGCCCGGACGATGCATCATAGAACCTGAGCAACAGATTCATGACCGAAGTCTTGCCTGAACCTGTGGAACCAAGTATGGCCACATTCTGGCCCGGCTCCGCAGTGAATGCGATGTCGTGAAGCACGACTGGCGGTTTGCGCATCTCTTTGGTGTCGAAATTCGGTTCGTCATAGGCGAAGGAGACGTTCTCGTAGCGAATGTCTCCCTGTAGTGGTCCCTCTGGAATGTGGTCACCTTCATGCAGTGGCTCGCGCCGTTCTTCAATGATGTCTCGTATTCGGCTCATAGACACTAGAGACTGTGAGGAGAGAGCGAAAATGCGACCAAGATGGCGGATGGGCCCGATCATCAGGCTGAGCAGAGATACGAAGGCCAAGTAGGTGCCCGCCGAAATTTCTCCTTGAACGGCCATCCAGGATCCCAACATCAGTGAGCCCAGCATCTGGGCGGCCAGCAACAGGTCCATGCTAGGCCAATAGATGTTGTGAAAGCGCACCATGCGTTTGCCGCGGCGGAGCAAGGTTTCGTTGGCTACTTCGAAACGGCCAACCTCATGTCTTTCGCGGGCGAATGCCCGCACTACCCGCGCTCCGTACAGATTCTGCTGCAGCATGGAGGAGAGGCGGGCTTCCTGATCCTGAAAGTCGAAGAAAATCTGAGACAAATGCCGCCAAAAGCGGGAGGATAAGAAGATGGAAATTGGGATTACGATTGCAGAAACCAGAGCGAGCCTGGGTTGCAGGTCGAACATGGCCAGGAAAGACATGGAAGAGATAGTTAAGATTCGGCCCACACCCGTAAAGTGCTCAGCCAGCAATCGGCGTACTTCCTCTACATCAGAACTGGAACGCTGGATCAATTCTCCCGACTGCATGCGGTCATGACAGGCGAAAGGCAAATGCTGCAAATGGTCGTATAGGAATACCCGCAACCGCCGCACTGCGCCTTCTGCCGTGCGGGCGGCTTGGCGTCCACCCCAGAAGGTGCAGGTGCCGGCAACTGCAGCTAGGCCCAGGAAAGCCAGTCCGTACCAGTAAAGGCCCTCATAGTCCTGCGCCAGCAGCACATCGTCCGTGAAAAGGCGGATGACCGTGGCAAACTGGGAACGGGCGAAACCGGCTATCGCCAGTGAGGCTAGTGCGGCCAAATAAATCGTCCGGTAGCCCGCGATGAATCGGTAAAGAGCCTTAACCTGTGATACTCCCCTGATCTGGCGCAGATCGAAGTTTTGGCGTCGGAGTGAACGGGGAAGGGTAGTGGTCATAGCGATTCGTGATTTACTGCGCGCCAGAGTTTAGTCTCTTTCGGTGTTTTTTTCATTTAATAACCTCGAGATTCGGGAGGTTTTTCTGCGGCAAAAGGTCAGCTCTTCCGGCAGGTCTGTGGGAAGGACTCAGATTTGGGTCTGTTCAATTGGTATGATTCCGCGCTTAGGATCCCAACCGCAAGCTGTGGGCAGTCGTTATAGTGAAAGTTGGTATTTGCCATTTCTGCGGACTGGCTTTTATTGGCATTGCCTCGACAGTTGCGGGATTATCTGAATTACTCATGTCCAACCTCACCTCCCCACTGCCCAGTCTGACCTCACTGGATTGGAATCTCTCTTGGCAGTCTTTCTTCAAAGGGTACCGCTGGATCTGGACATTGTTGGTGATTTCCAGTATTTGCTTTGATCTGGGGATGGCCCGTTGGCAGCTGCAACGGTACCAACTTCGGCGCGCAGAGCAGCAACAACTGACCCAACAGCTAGCCATGGAAACGTTGAACCTTCCGTTGACTGGTGCTCTTGCCAAGTCGACTGATGAAGTGTTTTTTCGCCAGGCGCTAGCCGCTGGTACCTTTGATTTTGAGAATCAGTTCGTGTGGGTTGGCCCCAAGGACCGCATGGATGCTGGTCCCCATTTGGTAACCCCTTTGCAACTGGCAGATGGCGCTTGGGTGTTAGTAGATCGGGGCTGGTTGCCGTCAGGACTTGAAACGCCTGCCAGCTGGGCCCAATTCAACGGACAACCCGAGGGTCTGTTGGAAGGCATTCTGCTTCCCGGTTCTCCAGTACTGGACCCCGAATTCCTGGCCCAGCAAGAAAGGCCGGTGCTATTCTGGTCCCGGATGGATTTGGCGGAGATCGAAGCTCAGTTGCCCTATCCGCTGGCACCCTATTACCTGCATCTGGAACCTGCCGGCGGCGAATCCGAAATCACGTATCCCGCCAGGACCTGGTATACCTTGCGCACCCCGCCCAGCATGCATGCAGGCTATGTGGTGCAGTGGATAATGTCCGCCATTACGGTGGGTTTTCTCTTTGTGTTGATCCTTCGCTTCGTGGAACGGCGCAAAGTAATCAAAGCTGCCGAAGCGTTAGACCTGTAGCAGTAGGCAAGGTATGTTGGATATCCCTATCTTGGTAATCATTCTGATAATGGCCTTGGGTTTCGGAGTTGTACTTTTCCTGATCAAGATCACATTGCCACGTATTTTTCACAATGTACTAGACCATTACGGGCGCCGACTGGAACTGGCGGAACAGATCATGAATACGCGGCGGGCCCCAATGGAATGGCTGACCAAGTACGTAAAGCAACTGGAAGGGGCTCAGGAAACAAAGCAACGGGAGCGAATTCAGCACCGGGCCGTGAAATTAAGCATCAAGAGGCTGGGTGCCGTAATAAATTTTCTCAAAAGCGCCAATATTTTTGACACTCCGGAAACCAAGCGCACGGTACTAATTGAATTGGTGCGGGTCAGGCGCGAATGGCAGGATCACGGCTGGTCTCACGTCGAACCGGATCCCAACTACGTTCTCCTGCGGGATCGGCCCGAAGAGAGAGATGAGGCAGAGCAGGCTGATTCAAGAGCAGCCTAATTGCCCCCGAACTCTGCTCTGCCAATATGTATAGAACAAAAGAAGAGATGCCAGTAAGCATCTGTTCAACTGCTGCCCTGAGTACCCCTTAGGTAGGACGAAGGCCCTAACCGATTTACTAAACCTCCGGATTCCATCAGCTAGGGAGTTATTGTTTTCTTTGTCAGCTGGCGATTGTTCCTTGTAGCTTCCTAACCATGTTCCCCTGTGCCCTCACCCTCGGAGCCCTCAGATCCATGTTCACCCGCACCAACTTCAGCGTGGGGAACCCAGCCGTCAAACGTCTGTGAAGTAGCCGCCAGAGTCACCTCGATCAATTGACCAGGTACAAGATCCACTGGAGTGGTGGGACCAAGTTCTATGCCATTAGAAAGATGAACTTCCACTCGAACCTGCGCCAAAGAATCGTTAGTAGTGTTTTGTACTGTGCCAGCAAAAATGTTGTCCTCGGCATGATAACCAATGATGAGGCGAGCGCCTCCGCGGACCGTATCAAAGGTTTCGTCCAGCGTTAGGAGTTCTCCTGACGCTTCCTTACCGCGTTCGCCACCCAGGGAATCGCTTTGGGCTTCACGCTCAGATCCATGTTCCCCTGTGCCTTCATCCTCGGAGCCCTCAGATCCAAGTTCGCTCACTCCGACTTCGGCGTGGGGTACCCAGCCATCAAATGCTTGTGAAGGTGCTGGCAGAGTCACTTCGATCAATTGACCAGGTACAAGATCCACTGGCGTGGTGGGACCAAGTTCTATGCCATTAGAAAGATGAACTTCCACTCGAACCTGCGCCAAAGAATCGTTAGTAGTGTTTTGTACTGTGCCAGCAAAAATGTTGTCCTCGGCATGATAACCAATGATGAGGCGAGCGCCTCCGCGGACCGTATCAAAGGTTTCGTCCAGCGTTAGGAGTTCTCCTGACGCTTCCTCACCGCGTTCGCCACCCAGAGAATCGCTTTGGGCTTCACGCTCAGATGCATGTTCTCCACTGCCCTCACTTTCTATTACACAGCCGCCGATTCCGGCTCCTGCCAGGAAGGCTACTAACACCAATATCAACATCTTGGACCGCTTGGAAGGATGCCGGCCGGCCACCTTGTTATCTCCTCCTTGGAATATATCGAAAATTGGCTTTCTAGAAACGCTGAAATTATTGAATACATTCTTGGCTAACTGCTGCAGCATATGGATTTCCTCTGTTGGTTGTTTTACGAAGCCTTGTCTTCTAAGAGCGTGTATTGTCTCCAATGAATGTTAAGAAACAGTGAAGGAAATCCAAGGGTACTGCGAATGAAACCAATCCCTCCCTCCGGATTCTGGTCCCTTCCCAGTCCTTCGTAGGCCAAAGGGATCTAATGTCTTTCAAACTGGTATTTGGTCTGACCTGATCCCCCTGCATTCTGATTCCTTCCATCTGTAATCTGTTCACACGTTGGCTCAACACAAGACAATTCGGGTATTGAAGATCAGTAATTGAGTGCGTTTTGGTGATGCGGTTGGCAAAGGTATTGTCTGCCTTCTTGCCAAGACTGGCGGCACCCTAGGGTTGGCTTCGCGCAACCGAGCCAATTGGAAGAGACGGCCCGGGCAGCCCGCGGACTGGGCGCAGCAGAGAAAATCAAATGTATAGATGTAGCGTATCCTCGCGTGATGCAGGTAAGGTTTGTGGATGGCAAAATGGAACGGTAACCATCCGACATTGGACATCAGAGCTTCTTGACAGCAACCCCATGAATATTGAAATGATCAGCCTGACGGTGCTGGACCTGCCTGGACGCACCAGCTTTTTCTCCCTTGCACGATCTCATGAAGACGGGCGCTTCTATTGGCGCTCACAGAGCCGCGGACCTACTGAAACCCAGATACACGTCTTGCATGTGCGCACCTCCAACGGAGTGGAGGGTGTGTGTACAGTGGGTGATGCCCGTTACTCATCCCTCCGTGCCGATGAACTCGAGTTCATGCGTTGGCTGGCTGTGGGTCAGGACGCCCTAGACAGGCGGGGGCTGCGGGATCGGCTTCACTACGCCACCCGGCATGCGTTCCTGTCACCTGGCTGGTACGGAGCACTGGACAACTGCCTGTGGGACATTGCTGGGCAAGTGGCGGATCAGCCGGTCCACTTGCTGATAGGTAGCTGCCGGGAACAGTCCGAGGCCTACTACAACGTCCGCAGCGGGAATCTGGATACAGCGCTGTCCGACGCTGACCGTGCCCTCCAGGACGGATTCGTTGCCATCAAGGACCACTTTTCCCAGCCTTGGCAGCGCAATGCGAAGTGGCTACGGGCACTGCGGCACCAGACCGGAGAAGGGGTCGACTTGATGCATGACGCAGCTGGTTGCCAGTACACGTTTGAAGAGGCACTGGCCATTGGCAAAGTACTGGAGGAGGAAGGATTTCTTTGGTTTGAGGAGCCGCTGCCCGATCGCTCACTGGTGGAGCTGCAGATGCTCTGCCAAGCGCTGTCAATCCCTGTAATGGCACTGGAAACACTGATGCACGATCTGGATTTGTCTCGTGCGTGGCTGCAGGTCCGAGCCACCGATCTGGTGCGCGGCAATGCACGGATCGGGACCACCTCTCTTCTTGATCTGGCCAGCTTCGCCGCCCAGATGAACACCTCGGTAGAACTGAATGGATCTGGGGGTCTGTTTGGGCTGTTGCACGCTCACCTAACCTGCGCCATACCCAACACATCCCGCTACGAATATTTTCCGGGCGGTAGCCGAGACACATTGGGACTGGAAATCGGTCTGCTCAACGCCCCCGTGCCGAGGAAAGGGATGGTCACCCCACCGAACGGGCCTGGTTGGGGTGCGGAATGGGACTGGGACAGGTTCAGGGCCAAGACCGTGGCCATCCTGTAATGAATGAGTGGTGCTGTAAGGTGGTAACCGGAAGATTCGAAACGGCAGGGAGTTGAACCGCAGGCGGAATTAGTAGCCACAAGGCAACTTGACCGTCATCTTTCGGAAAGCTTACAGGAAGTTCGACATCAGGCAGGGCCACGAGTCTGGCCGAAGACATTCTGAATTATGGCGACTGGATTCATTAAGGTGCATCTTTATCCGGGTATCTGGTTTGATGACAACTTGGTGGTAGGAAGTGACGGTATAGGGAGGTTACATTGGCGAGCGATGGTATAGGGTCGCAAGGTGACAGCAGTCACCCCTTACGGCGGCCGTGCGTGCAACCAGTGGCGTATCTTCTCTGCGAGATACGAAAGAGCTGATTCATTTGCCAACATAGAATTTGGTTGGGGATGCATCGCCAGCACAAGTGGGTGGCGATGCACTTCCGCTAGTGCCGCCAACAGGCAGCTGCTCTGAAAGGTTTACCCTCTTAGTATCGGTTGAATAGCTGGAGGATTATCACCCTTTATCTAATTTTAGAAAAGATGCATTTTGGAGGGTCCTGATGGTTTGTTCCTATACTTGACCGTCAGCCCCTTATTCCTCCCCCTCTGTATTCTGATTCGGCAATTCCAAATCTTGGCCAAATTTGAAGTCAGCAACTGGAACCCATGAAACATGCGGAAATATCTAAAGGCACCTGCTACTTATAGGAGGGGCCTTTGAGACGCGTTTCAGTGCTTGCTACGATTGATCGAGCTGAAGTTACTAAGTGGGCAATCTGGCTACTGATGTTGATATCAGCAGCCCTGGCTAGCGCCGCACCGCGTATGGCGCTTGCAGTTCTGTTGCCTGAAATCGTAAGGGATATGAATTTGAGTCTGGTGCAAGTCGGGCTCATCTGGGGCACAGAAACCTTTACAGGCATTGTTGCTTCTGTATTGGGGGGCAGTCTCAGCGACCGATACGGCGCACGGGCCTCTCTGGTGGCAGGATGCGTAATGGCGGGTTTTTTCGGTCTGGCCAGAGGCTTTGCCCCCAATTATGGTTACCTGCTTGCAACATCCTTTCTAGTTGGGCCCTTCGCGGCTCTGATACCCATCAATCTTCATAAAGCGGGAGCCCAAGTATTCCCCTTGCGCCAGCTTGCCATATCTAACGGTGGCGTATCTGTGGGAATGGCGCTGGGTTTCGTGACCGGGGCCTTCACAGCCGCCGCTTATCTTTCTCCTGCCTTGGGGGGATGGAGCAATGTGATGCGGCTGACGGGCGTAGTTAGCATGATGATTGGCTTGGTTTGGGCCCTGTTGCCCCGTTGGACAGGCGTAGCAAGTACAGATCCTCAAGCAGGAATCGCCAGCTTGCGGGAAAGCATTGTCTATGTGTGGGGCATTCGTGATGTCCGGATCATCTGCTTGGCGGTGCTCGGATACGGAGCTTGTGTGGAAGGCATGTTGGGGTATCTGCCTCTATATCTGCGGGAAATTGGCTCGATGGTGAACCGCGCAGATCTGGCACTCACGACTTTCCACATCGCCAGCATGGCAGCTACCATCCCCCTCACTCTTTTTTCTGACCACTTGCGGAATCGCCAAGGGTTTCTGGTGCTAGGGTCCTCCCTGTTGGCCTGCGCCACCCTCCTTGTGCCCATTTTGCCAGGCAATTCGTTGTTTGCTGCCATGCTCGTAGGAGGTCTGATGCGAGATGCATTTATGAGCGTATTCATTACTCGCTTGATGGAAAGCAAGGGGGTTGGACCGCAATATGCCGGCGGTGCCCTCGGCCTGGCTATGACTGGCCTGCGTCTGGGCGGAGCCCTGTCGCCTCCTGCTGGCAACTCATTGGCCATCCTGGGAGCAGGGGCGCCTTTTTTGCTCTGGGCCCTGTTCTGTTCCCTCCCCATCTCCTTATTCCTAGGGCTGAAGGATCCTCAGCCGTAGGAATCTGCCTGTTATTCACTCAACAGGGCCCAACCGGAACTGCCCGGCTGAATGTACTCCGAAGGAAGAAACAGGAGAGCCAGACCTACAGATTGTCTCAGCCACAGACCGCCCAGAGCTCTGGCATTCCCTTTGGGCTTCTTTATTAAATGGTGTGCGATTTTCAAGTCGGAGTGAGAAAGTCCCAGGTACCGTATCATTCGCCCTTTGGTGAGGAAATTTGATAGTCAGTTCTGATCCCAAAAGCCTACGGTGCAGTCCAACTTGCAATTCCGCAATATAGACAGGTAACGGCTTCCAAGCAGAGAAGCAACTGTGGTGACAAAAGGGTGGGAAGAACTTAGGGCTCCTGTGGTGACGTACCTAGTGAATCCTTCCCCCGATGGGCAGGTTTCGCGTTTCTGGCTGGATTCTCCCTATGAGCCGAGGCAAAGAGCATCGTAGAAATTACGTGGGTTACTACATTCATACCTAAGAATGAAGTGACGACCTGCTTGTCCTGAACGGACAGAGGCTGTATGGACAAACGAGATTGGACTAATCCCGTTCCTGCCCATCTCTCCAATGGCGGAATGGCCTGGTTAATCTGAATTGAAAGTGAAGAGAATGCGCATTGTACTTCTAAGGCATGGCAAGCCTGATGTCGCTAAAGAAAAGAGTGTCTCTGCTAAAGGATTTACATCCTGGATTGATGCGTACGACCAAACAGGCATATGCAAAGGCTCTCTTCCTATTCAAGAAACGGTGGATATCGCTAAGTCTTGCCCATCCAAAATGTGCAGCAACTTGCGGCGGTCAATTTGCTCGATGAAGACTGTTTGCCCCGGGGCAGAGTTCATAGAGAAGGATATATTTCGCGAATTTGAACTGCCTCATGGCACGTGGAATTGGCCTATCCTGAATCCTGTTGTATGGGCAGCCGTTTTCCGGTTACTTTGGTTCTTCGGCTATTCATACAAAGCGGAGCCCTTGACAATAGCGAAACTCAGAGCACAAGAGGCTGCCAGATTGCTATCTGACGAGGCTCAGAAAGACCAGTCGGTGTTGCTTGTTGGTCATTACTTCATCCACCGAAAGATAGCCAAGACACTCCTCCGGAACGACTGGGTCGGCCCTGTCAAGCCTGATGGCAGGTACTGGGGGGTAAGTGTGTATGAGAAATACATTGATCGTGAAAGTTGATTTGCCACGGCCCGACTCCATTCTCTCGGCCTGGAAAATTCGAGGAAAAGAAGCGAATGTGATTGGGGACCGCTGTCGGCCTACGCAGAGATTTTGCCGAATAGAGAGAAATACAATCCCTTTCCAAAGACCACCAACTTAGAAACCCGCTCCATCTGCTCTAGTCCTCCAACAGCGCCTTCTCAATTGACCCTAAGCCAAAGCTAGTTGTTCCAAGAAGTGTGGCGATAAATTGCTTTGGCTCGGGTCCCTTAACGTCTATCGGGAACTGATGATCATGACCCAAACAAGCTCAAAGGGCGCCATGATGTTGGAGGTTTGGTGTTCGCTGGAACACCCTCTGGCAATTGACATCGACGTGCCTAGACAAATGAACTAACTAGCATAGCTAGTGCCATGGGATTCGGGCTGACACAATGTCTCTATTCAATGAATTTCGGTTTCAGTCTTGAAATTCCTGCCAAAATTCCCCACAGAAACATGGGAAGCTTTCAAGTTGTACGAAGGTTTCAATCCTGCTATGGACTTGAAGGAAGATGCGAAGTTTGGCACGAGACCAAGGCAGCTCCTACCGGGCAGTCAGCCGCAGTTGCTACTCTCTGTGAAACTGACGACCATTCGTGGTGCTAATCCACTTCGAGGCAGTGAGACCCTGAAATCCTCAACCAGTTCCGCCTTCGTCCCATTCAAGAAAGAGTTATGAGGCTAGGCTTTTCAATGGTTCGCGGGAATTTCTCGACCGTGCAGTCGGCAAGTGGAAACTAAGGCTCGCTCCCTTCTGATTCCGGTAATACTGTCAGGCTGCGTTACCGGCTGGATTTTCGGCGACGACATCGTAGGTTCCCTTCCAGAGCCATATCGCCCAACCCGCCGCCAACACCAAGAAGCAGGTACCTAGGAAGGTAAAAGCTCCGAATATTCCCAGACGCGGGTCTTCAGTGATCACAGTTGGCAAGATGACGCCTAAAATTCCCATAAGGTTGAAGAGGAAATATTCGAAGGACAACATGTGGTCCCGCAATCGGTAAGGTGTAAGACTAAGTATCAGGTGGGTGGTGAAAGTCCAAATGAGAACGGCTCCGATAGATCGGAGAGCTACTCCCAAAAGCAAAATTCCAAAGGGCGGCACCGGCGCTTGCATGTACATGCCTACGGCTACAACCAAGTAAGCGAAAGTTATTGCCCGGCGCATTTTGCGATGGTCATTGCCAGTAAACAAGCGGACGACGATGGGGCTGAAGAAACTCACGAGTCCACCGACTGAAAAGATATATCCCAACAAAAGGGAACTGGGGCCGATCTGTGGATAACGCTGGCTCAGCAGGATCTGTAGGATCTGCGTCGGTATGAAACTGAAGACTGTGACCACAGTCTTCTTAGTGGCCAACCATAGGAAATCCTTGTGCGTTCGCAGAAAACGCATGAGATCAGCATAGGAAACTTCCGAATCGGCTGGGGTCTGGACCGAACTAAGGGAAGCCAGATCGCGGCGTGCAGTTTCGGAGGCAGGTTGGTATTTGAGCTGAAACAGGCAGAAGGCAGAGAGTAGGTACGTGGCCGCATCAATTGCGAAGGCGGCTTCCGAACCCAGAAGGGTAGTCACTATGCCGCCAAGGGCTGTACCTAACGCAATCATGCCAGTCCAGCTGAGAGAACTCAGAGTATTGGCCGCACCCAATTCCTCTTCGTTGGCCACTATATTTGGAAGGATAGCTGTCCGAATGGGGAAGAAGACCCCGCTCAGAAATCCCTGTAGGCCGATTAACACATAAAACAGCCATAGTTGGTCAGGCGACTGGATCAGAATCAATCCCAACACCAGCAGACTCCGTATCAAGTCCGAAGCAATTAGAAGCGTGCGTCGCCGGAAACGTGCCACCACCAGAGGGACCAGAGGAGCTCCCAGCACAGGTGCAAGTGTGCGAATTCCTACTAGGAGACTGATCGTAATTCCTGAAGGAGCCAATCTCGTCACCACTGCCGTAGCTGCAATGAAGTTGAACCAGTCGCCAAAAAGGCTGATAACCAACGAAAACACCAAGTAGCGAACATTGGCATTGTTTCGCAGGAGAGTGACGTATTGGGTCAAATTGTTCTTAATACGGCTTTCTCCCGATGTCTGGCCATTAGCTAGAGTTCTCTGGTGGACTAGAGGCTCTCAGAAATCAAAATGGAGGCAATGTATAAATATGAGCCTATTTCGGACTAGCAAAAAGAAGCGCAAGAGACTGCATGTTAGAAGACTACACTGTAATGGTCATCTCAGTTTTTCCGCATCGATGTGAAGAGAGAAATAGGTAGGCACAGGCATTGATAGACTGTGTTTTGCCCATAGCCAGATCTTCAGGACGTGACCGGTCTGGTTGCACAGTGTCAATGTGTAGGATCGGCTGACTTGAATTCCTATGGTCGGGTGGTGGCCAGTACAAATTACAGGTTTCTGGGCATGATTGCCGCTCTGGGTGCAAACTGTATCGGTTCGAAATAAGAAACTGTGAGGGGCTGTCGACCGGTGTCTTGGGTCAGCACCCCCAAACTCCAGGGCCGCATTACCGCTCCTTCTATGTCGTTTTGCTCCCCGTTTCCCACTGTCGGCCTGCAAAGCCCCTCCAGAGCCGCCTCCCACCCAATGCACCGCTGCAAAACCTTCTTGCAGCGGCCGGCAAACACTAGGTTGAAGCCGTGACCTAATCTCTGAATTAATCTAGAATCCCATGTTTTTACCCGACAGAATATATATTTGCGGTATGTTCAGTCCCCGCCCACTGAGCCAAAGGGACAAGACATGCGATTTTCACCCCAATCCTCCACCTTGCCAATTGCTACTTCAGTTTTTGAAGTTTGTACGCACGATCTTTCTGATAGACAAGAAACAGATGTTTATCTGTTGTTGGAAAGGGTCAGCTATTTCCCAAACCCTGTGGGTACTGCTGTATACCGCCTTCTGCCATTACTCAGTCCTATTTGAGGTAACGCCATGACGATCCCCAGATCTGAACATCCTCGGCCTGACTTCTATCGAGACCCATGGATCAATCTGAATGGCACTTGGCACTTTAAGTTTGACGAAAAGCTAGTGGGTGAAGGAATGCGCTGGCACCTGACGGGGGTTGTCAGCCAAAGCGGGAGCACCATAGTTGTGCCATTCCCGTGGGAGAGCCAGCTTTCCGGTCAGGCTCGCACCGACTTCAAAGGGGCAGGCTGGTACGAACGCGACATCAAGATTCCCGCAGAGTGGGTAGGTCTGGATCCAATTCTGCATTTCGGAGCGGTGGACTGGTAGGCACGGGTCTGGGTCGATGGGCACCTAGTGGCCGAACATGCCAACGGCTATCTACCTTTTTCCTGTAACTTGCGAGAGATAGCCGCTCCTGGCGAGACTGTGCGCGTTACTGTGCGTGCCTTTGATATTGCCGATGCCTCAACCTTGGTGGGCAAACAGGTGCCACGCTGGTACACCCATAGTAGCGGAATTTGGCAGACCGTCTGGTTGGAGGGACGGCATTCTAGCTACATCAAGGAAATGCCTGTCTTCCCAAATGTGGAACACGAGAGGGCTCTTGTCAAAGTGGGCCTGGAATTGACGATAGGCATCCGGGCAAGACTCGAGATCAGTTCTCCGCAAGGCTTATTTGAGGTGATTCATTGGGAACCCTCTGCGGACGATGGAGGCGAGGCTCCAAAATTAGAAATTCAGCTCCTCAATGCCCAGCTGTGGACTCCTGATAACCCCTTTCTCTATGAAATTGTGGGCACGTTGTACATTGAAGGCCAAGGGGAAATGGATCGGGTTTCCACATATTTTGGGATGCGTTGTTTTGGAAGTGAACAGTGGGGAGACAATTCCTTCGAATATCTCACCTTAAATGGAGAACCTATCTTTTTGCGGGGTGCTTTGGATCAGGCCTTTTACCCGGAAAGTCTTTATGCATACCCCTCCGATGAGGCCATCAGGCAGGATATAGAACTGGCCAAAGCAGCGGGCCTCAATATGCTGCGCTGCCACATCAAGATCAATGAACCCCGCTATTACTACTGGGCGGACAAGCTGGGAATTCTGATTCATTACGACATGCCCAGCCCGGACCTGGACTCACCGCGCATGCGCCAGATTTGCGAGGAAACAGTGTATTCCATGATCCAGCGGGACTTCAATCACCCTTCCATCATGCTGTGGATATTGTTCAACGAAACTTGGGGATTGGCTAATCAGAAGACGAAAGACGGCCAGGAATGGGTGCGCCACATCTTCAAGACCGCCCAGGGCTTAGACGATACCAGGATGGTAGAGGACAACTCTCCTTGCAATTATGACCACGTAGAAACCGACGTGAACTCCTGGCATTTCTATATCAACGACTATGCCAAAGCACGTACCCACGTACAGCAGGTTGTGGATAAGACCTTCCCCGGATCAGATTTCAACTACATAGGCGAAGGGAATGTGCAAGGCACAGAACCACTGATGAACAGCGAATATGGGGGTGTCAGTGCAGCGATGGGAGACATGGATATCTCTTGGTGCTTCAAGTTCCTGACAACAGACATGCGGCGCCATGCCAAGATCTGTGGCTATGTATACACTGAACTGACAGACATTGAATGGGAGCACAACGGTTTCTACAAATATGATCGCTCGCACAAATTCTTTGGCTACGAAGACTTTGTGGAAGGGATGACGGTATCGGACCTTAACGCGCCGCTCTTTGTAGGATTGGACTGCCCCCCTTGCCTGACTCTGGCACCTGGGACAGTATTCTCCGCCTCTGCTTTTGTTTCCAATTGGGGCGAAAATCTAACAGAGGCCACACTGGAATGGACAGTCACGTTAGTGGATCGACTGGCCAACACCCATACCGGCCCGTCAAGTAACACTACGGTGAATCCGCGGCAATATGACGTGTTAACACTGACAGACCCTGTTGCTTTCGACGTGGGAGAGGTAGAAGGGCTGGCCACCGTGGCTTTGCGCCTGCGGGATGCTAACGGAATCGTTCTACATCGAAACTATGTGAATGTAGAGGTCGCCCGCGGAGATTCTCCTCGAGTGGAAGAAACCCCAGCAGGTACCGTAATTCGCTTCGCTCCCGGCGGCTTCCATAATTGCAGTTGGCCTGTTCCCGGCACGTCCCCCGTGGGTAGCAAGACCAGCGGAAACGGGCCTGGGTCATTGAAATACAAAGTGCGAATACCAGACAGCGTAGATTTCGAGAATCTGACTCGTTTGGAACTGAAACTGGAAGTGGGTTCTCGTGGCCACATGTTTGAAAAGCTTTCCTGGCCGCCTCGCAATTGGCGGCACCACACACCGCAGACCATGGAAAAGCGATTCCCCACTGCAGTGGATGTGTATGTGGGTGGGGCAAAGGTTAAAACGCTGCAGTTAGAGGATGATCCTGCGGATGCACGAGGTGTACTGAGCCATCACTACGACTTCGAACCTGGTTCGTACGGCTATCTACAATCCATCGTTCTGGACCGTCAGGCTCTGGCGGCAGTGCACTTGGACCCGCAAGCGAGGCTTCTATCCATCTGTCTGGATTCGCAAGGCAGCGGCTCGGGACGGGGTTTCTCAGTGTACGGAGAGCGAGCCGGCCGGTATCCTATGGATCCCGCTCTGATTCTCAGCTAGGGTGTCCTAAAAGGCTATGGCTAAGACGACCTATGCGGACATTTACTCCATGGTCCGGCAGGTACCACGGGGACAGGTCTCCACCTACGGACAGATCGCTCTTCTGGTAGGCCGCTGCACTCCACGCATGGTAGGGTATGCGATGGCGGGTCTGGACTTCGATTCGGATGTGCCTTGGCATAGAGTGATTAACCGGCTGGGACGAATCAGCCCGCGCGCCGGGGACGGAGCCGAACTACAGCGAGAGTTGCTCCGGCGGGAGGGTGTGGGTTTTGATGATACGGGAGCCATTCCCCTGCCTAAATATCGTTGGCAGGGCCCTAAAGTCGCGGAGCGGGATCCTGATTCATAAATTGCCGAGTAACTATCGCGGCGGCTGATTTCCATTTAACCAGAATCCAACTACGTAAGGAATTCTCCATGAAAGCCATCACTGTACAGAGGGACCAACCCGGCAATCCTATGGCATGGACCGAAGTACCGGATCCAGACTTTAGCCCAGATGAAGTTCTGGTCGACATTCAGGCCACGTCTTTGAATAGAGCTGACCTGCTGCAACGTGCCGGTAACTATCCGGTGCCCTCTGGGGCTTCCCCCTATATGGGTCTGGAAATGGCGGGCACGGTGGCGGCGGTTGGGTCCAATGTTTCCGACTGGCAGAAAGGTGACAGAGTCTATGCCTTGCTCAATGGTGGCGGATATGCAGAGAAAGTCAGTGTGCCTGGTTCCATGCTGCTGCTCATACCTGACGAGTGGGAGTTCACATATGCAGGGGCGATTCCGGAAGTCTTTCTCACGGCCTATTTGAATCTCTTCATGGAAGCCGGTCTCCAATCCGGAGAAACAGTATTGATGCACGGGGGGGCCAGTGGCGTTGGAACTGCAGGCATTCAGATGGCGCATCATGCGGGCTGCAGGGTATTGGTAACCGCGGGGACAGAAGAAAAGACGGCGCGCTGTCGGGAATTGGGCGCGGACCTGGCAGTGAACTACAAGGAGAAGGACTTCGTAGCAGAAATTCAAGACTACACGGACGGGGCAGGTGTAGACGTAATCATGGACATGGTGGGCGCTGCATATTTAGAGCGAAACCTGAGTTTGCTCAAGGTATACGGACGCATCGTAGTGATCGCCCTGCTTGGCGGGGCCACGACGCAGATCAACCTGGGCCAAGTGATGCGACCCCGCCTGCGCCTGATTGGGTCTGTGTTACGCCCTCGAAGCATCGCTGAGAAGGTAGGCATCATCCGGAAATTTGAAGAGCAGTTTGGCGCACACCTGCGAAACGGTCGCATTCAGCCAATCATTGACTCCGTGTATCCCATCGAGCAAGCTAACGAAGCTCAAGCTCGCATGGCGGCCAATTTGAATATTGGCAAGATCGTGATGCGGACACGGTAACCGCTGATGTGCGAAAGGTAGGAAATAGGCACTGATAAACAGGCCAACGGGAACGAAGTGGGCCCCTTGGGATTCGAACCCAAAACCCACGGCTTAAAAGGCCGTTGCTCTGCCAGATTGAGCCAGAGGCCCTCGCTCCGCTAACGAACAACGAATATATCATAGGGCCAGGTTTCACGCGTCGAAATTCGCAACGGCTTCAAGCATATCGGGCCTGCCTCACTGTCGCTGCCCGGAACTTTCTCTGAGAGCGGAAATCCTACCTGAGCGTCGTGGCAGGTAGTACCCGCTCGACATTCAAGTAGCTCTTCCAATGCACAAAATAGACGCAGTTTCTTTCTAGTATTTACGCACCTCTGAAGAATAGGGTCATGGGTCACGAGAAAATATTCGGGGATCCTTTCATGCCTGGCCGCCAGCATAAGTGGACCTCGATATGCACAAAAGAACTGGCACCAGAAAAACAGCGTTCAACCTAGATCGGAATACCTGAGGCGAGAAGCTGTGAGTACTCAAATGAGTCGGAAGCGATCTTAAACCGCAGCCACCCTAACCGACTTTGACTGATGCCAGGTGCGTAATTCGGCCTGTGTCTGCCTTGATTTAGAGAGTACAATTCAGTTTGGCCTGTAAGCTCTGATTAGAGCTGACAATGTTGGCCTATTTAGGAACGTTGCGGGCTTAGGGCCGCATTGGTTGAATTCAAGATCTGGAGGTACAACGGTGGGGTCCCAAGAAGAATCTGTTTATAGCATGCTGGGCGTTCGACCGGCAATCAACGCGGCTGGCCCGCGCACCATAATGGGTGGATCAAGGGTATCCTCCACAGTGCTCGCTGCTGCGGATGCTGCCAACCGACACTTTGTGGTGATGGAGGATTTGCAGAGGGAGACGGGAGAGCTCGTAGCTAAGAGACTGGGTGCTGAAATGGGGTTGGTAACCCCAGGCTGCGCCGCCGCGATGACCTTATCTGTTGCGGCCTTAATGACCGGTACGGACCCGGAGAAAATCGCCCAGATTCCCGACACCACCGGCATGAAAAATGAAATCATCATTCAGAAGTGTCAGCGTTACAGCTATGATCGGGCCCTAACGTTGTGTGGGGCAAAACTGGTTGAAGTTGGGGACGAGAAGGGCGCTACAGTGGAGGATGTTGCAGCTGCAATCAACTCTCAGACCCTGGCGGTTCACTACCTGGCGGTGGAATTCCACTATCAGTCCTTAACTTTCATGGAGTTGCGAGATGTGGCTCATAGCCACGGCCTCCCCTTGATTGTCGATGCAGCTTGCGTGGTTTATCCTCTGGAGATCATGCGGTACTACCCTTCCAATGGCGCCGACTTGGTCTGCTACGGAGCCAAGTATTTTGGTTCATTCCACGGTACAGGCCTGCTGGCCGGTAAGCGGGAATATATGGAAGCGGCCCACGCCCACACCTTCGTGAGTTTCGAAGTCAAGCAAAACAGAGCCTTCGGTCGACCTCTCAAGCTAGATCGACAGGACATCGTAGGTACCATGACCGCTCTTTCCGAATGGTGGGAAATGGATCATGAAGAGCGGCTGGCCGAGCTGGAGGCCCGCGGCAAGACTGTCATGCAAGCAGTCAAGGACGTGCCATTTTTGTCCGCTGAGTGGGTCACGATACCCAGCGCTGTGCTGCAGCGGGTGGAGCTACAAACGAAAGAAGACAGCCCGCTGACACTGGAGGAAGTCAAGACAGAGCTCAAGAATAGCGAAACTTCCATAGAGTGCGTAATCAATGAAGGAAAACTACAACTGATCATGAATCAGTTGTACGAAGGTGAGTCCGAACTCATAGCTGAACGGCTCCAAGAAATATTGAAGACCTAGCCTTGCAAGGAATTTGGGCCGCGACGGTTAGTGGTTCGGTCCGAGGGCCGTTTCCAAAGTGGCTTTATCTTACGGCAGACATTCCGGAAGAGACTCTCTCCATTCTCACTGAGTAGGGATTGACTGAGCCGACAGTAGGCGGGCCCTGCAGGAGTAAACTACCTCTTCAGTACAGGCTCTGGAGAGGTAAGTCTTTCGAAAGGAGCTGGCTCCACATATGTTTTAGATCGCGTGCCTTTGGCCCAGCTTTGTTGCATTCAGTGTGACACGTTCTAGTCCCTGCAGAGCGGGCAACCAGGAGCCATGCCACCAACGGAATTCCGCAGGATACTCCTGAAAAATTGCATCTGAAAGAGTAAGTGGCCCCAGGACTTGCCCTTGGCTAGTTTTTTGGGCCGCTGCTCTCCCCCGCTTTTCCAGTTTGATGTAAAGCAATCACTGTCTTCCTCACTAATACATTTCTCCATGATCCGGTAAATTCGTTAATTTGCTAATGACGATGTCGGATTTCTTGTGGATGAAACAGTCCGTTTCTTCGCAAGAGTTGATGCAATCTTTTCGGGCTTTCTAGATCGCCGGAGTTTGCGGTCTTTGTCGTCATCAGATGTCTCTGCTGCCTTGAAATCCAGGTCCGCCCGCGGCTACATAGCCACGGCTCTCGCCTCTGGTAGAGGCACTTACCCAGAAAGCAAAAAGTTGGCCTGAGCGCACGTAGAATCGAAACTGGACGGGCCGATTCTGAAGCTGAGAAAGATCCTCAACCCCATGCCAGCAGACTCTTACTTTGGTGGCGTCCGTACGCAGGGGGTGACATAGAGAGCGGGTGAAAGGAGCCAGGACTTGGCCTTGCTCATCCAGCACCTCCGCTCGCATTTCGCCAGCAGCAGTCTGTACGTTAACAAAAAGGTGGCTACCCGAAAATGTCACCAAACGTGTTGCGAGTACACTTTCATCAGGCCCACTTTCCATAGAAGCGAAACCGTCGCGCCGCAATGTAGCCAATCCGGTGTGGCCTCCTGCATACATGGCATTGTCTTGTTCAAAGGCACCGGTTTGCCCAGGTTTCAGCAATGGGCTCTGACCCGAAAAAGCGGAGTAGTAAAACCAGAGTTCATCACCTACGACCAGGCACACACCGCCGGCGGCGTGGATATACCCATAGTTCCAGGAACCCCATTGGCGGCTGCTGGGAATGAACGCTGTACGATCAGGCCGGTGCCAATGGAAGCCATCGCGGCTGTAACCTATTTGAAGGTCATTTATTTTGGGTTTTCCCAAATAGGATGCGACCGGATTCTCCGGTCCGTAGTAAATAGCCCAGGCCCCCAGCAGAAGGCTTTCATAAGCAACCGCGTTCAAATCGTACAGTTGTGGTGGATTTCCTATGATGGGATCCGGGCGGTCAAGCCGGTCTACGCGGGCCCATTTTTGGGCTTCTTCCTGGGGCCAATTACCTGCCGCTGCGAAGTCCGCATGTTCATGATAGGAACGGGCGCGCTGGTTCCAGCCCTGCCGGATGCTAAAAACGAAAGTGCCCCTGAATGGGTTGTAGAAGAAAGTAGTGTTGTCCCCGCAAGTGGAGGTGGCTCCCAGCTCGCGGAAATGCACGCCATCCGGGGAGGCATACAGACGGCCAGATTGTCCATGTTTCCATCTCCAGTAAATGAACATTTTGTACCGTGAATCCGGTGCTGCTTCTGAATCCAGCCATGTAGCAGCCCCGTCGCGGCGGTGTCCAGGGGGATGTGAAATAACTGCGTTTGTGCCTGGCACCACATCCAAGACGGGCCTCTCCCAATGCAGGCCGTCAGAGCTTGTAGCTAGGGCAGTACCGTCAAACCAACCGGCGTGGTACCAGAGTTTGAATTTGCCGTCGACCGGATCGAACCAAGCTCCGTCGTTGAATGGGCCGGCCAAGGGACAGTGACCGAAATTCAGCTCCAAATTGGTCTGCGGCGAAAGCACTGGAGCGAGATCATGAGGTTTGGCCGCGTGGAAGACCCGCGTCAAGGTAGTGTGTTCGATCAGAAAGTCGTCTACGAACAGCTGTCGACCAATGTCTATGGGGACCACTCGGGGAGGCCGAACCAAGTAGGGAACAGGCAGGGGATCCGCACCAGTTTCGATTGTCCGAGGTGGCCAGGCCGATTGGACTTCCAGCCCGTTGTAAGTGCTGAGGACCAAGGTGGAACTTAACTTCTAATTGGCTACGGCCAGGGCAGAAAACATATTTTGACTGCTTCCTGCCGCCGTAACAGTTCAATGCCGCTCATATACTCGGTCAAGGGCAATGTGTGGGTTGCAAGCATTCTGAGATCCAATTGCCCAGAGCTGAGTAGGCTCAATGCCCGTTCCGCTGCTGCTCTGGAGTGGCTGCCATATCCCACCAAGGCCAATCCTTTGCGATATTCATTCAACCCAAATCCCACAGTTTCCCGCAAGACCCCAAATACGTGTACGACCTTGCTGCACAGTTCCAGGAGCTTGCTGACGGAAACGGCCAATCCCGTGCAGTCCATTCCCGTGTCCCAGAAGTCGTCTTGGGACCTGCTGGTTGCCCTCGGGGATTTGGGATCCAAAGTTAGATCTGCTCCGACTTGGGCCGCCAGCTGGCGCCTCCCGGCAATAGGGTCCAAGGCCAAAATCGCGCCAGCCCCATAGAATTTGGCCATTTGCACGGCGATCAGGCCGGCGGGCCCCATTCCACTTATTGCTATCCTTTGGTTGCGGAGGGCCTGCATTTCCTGGAGCAACCCCATCGAGACCTCAACGCACATTGCAAGTTCTAAAGAGGCAGCTTGCGCTGCCTCGAGATGAGCTGGCCGTTTCAGCAGGTTCTGGGGCTCGAAAGGCACAAATTGGGCATAACAACCCAGCCGCACTTTGCCGGGATCACGCCAGGCGACCACCTTGTCGCCGGGCTGCCATTCTTTCACTCCTGAGCCCACAGCTGCAATTTCTCCGGCCATCTCGTGCCCCGGTTGTCCCACCGGTAAAGGATATTCGAGTACTCCGCCGGGAAACATGGGTTCTCCAGCCAGCATGTGCATGTCCCACTGAGGACAGGTAGTGATGGCTTCCACTTTGACCAAGACTTCCCCAGGTGGCACGGCAGGTACGGGGAATTCCCTACATGCGACCATCCCAGGTCCTGTGAACTGAACCGCTTGCATTGTTGGAGGTAAATCAGGCATAGGGTATTGACGTCCAGTCCAGTATGACTCCTAAGCAGGGCTCCGCTTTGGATTGGATAAGAGCCCAGGCCGCCGCGGCTTCTTGTACCGGAAAGTGATGAGTTATCAGGGACAGAGTCCGCAACTGGCCACTTGCAATAAGTTTAAGGGTTTCATTCATGCGGGGACGGGTCCAGCCAGCCACCGAATGCAGGGATAACTCCTGATTCCGCAGATCCTGAAGAGACCACAGATCGTCCGTGCCGTAGAAACCTGCGGACACTATTTGGCCTCCCCGGGCCATGAAGGGCTGCAACTGCTGCAGATGGGCCGTTGTCCCTACAGTATCCACAACCACCTGCAGGGGTTGCAGTTTTAGATCTGACAGGTCCTCCAGATAATTCTTACTATGTTCATCGATATGGTAGTGGGTCGGTCCTGAGGGGAATTTTGCCAGCCGGTCCGCGTGTCGACCCACCATGACAATCTGAGCGCCCCGCAGAGACAGAGTTTGAGCCGCCCAATGACCCACCAAGCCGTCTCCGATCACGACGGCCGTATCCCCTGGCTGCAGCTGGGGACGGGCGCCGCAGTTGTATCCCACCTGAGTTAGAACCATGCCAGCAAAAGCCAAGGGCTGTGGTTGCGTTGGCAGCTTCCAGATCTGATCCCGGCTAGTGACCGAAGGAGAGACCTGGCCACCTGCTGCGTGAAACATGCCATTCACCCGGCCCGTCGCAGCAAAGACGGTTTCACCTATTTGCAAATCCCTGATACGGTCTCCCACCCAGATGACGCTTCCTATCTTCTGGTATCCCGCTACTACGGGGAAAGGCACGGGGTCTCCCTGTCTGAAGGCAGTATCTCCGGCAATGCGCTCCCCGCGCAGGTAGGAGCCCTCCGTGCCGTTGCTGATCCAGGAATGCGTAACCTCAACCACTACATCGCCCGGACCGGGGTCCGGGCACGTTACGGTTCTGAATTCTACTTGGCGTGCGCTGGGAAAAACTACGGCTTGGGCTTGCATACGAAACGCGCTTTATTTGGGAGTTGGAGTTCCAAGGGCTGTGTAGACTTAAAGTTGGCAGGGCACCGCCGTTAATCGACATGGGCCTGATCCCATGCCTCTAGAATACATGAAGTAGATAATGTCCCCCATCCGTGTAAGTAAAAGTCTTGGCCCGTTCCTCGAAACCTGGCCTTGGGCCAGGCAGATCCTAAAAAGATGATCGCCAAGTTGCTATGGCTAGCGGCCGCCGGTGCTATGGGTACGGTCTCCCGCTTTGCCATTTTAGAAACCGTGCAGCGAGTCTGGCCTCATAATTGGCCGATAGGTATTCTGGCCGTCAACACTCTGGGTTGTTTTCTAGCAGCCGCCTTTGTTTCCGCAATGAAGAGTGACTGGCCGTTGAATCCCACCATCAGTGCTATTGTTCTTACGGGTTTCATGGGTGCCTTTACCACGTATTCCGCATTCATGGTGGAATCCGGGGAAATACTGCAGGAATCCGGCTGGGTTTGGGCCGTCGTCTATGTGGCGACCCATGTGCTGACGGGAATTATGGCCTACGGCGTGGGGTGGTGGGCATTCCGATAAACAGGAGGAGAGAAGCTTATGGGCAGTATAAACAGTTTGCTGACATTGCCCCTCATGGAATCCCAAGGCTAGGTTCTGACCTTGCTGGACATTCTGATTACGATCGTAGTCTTCCTGGCTTTTTATGTGTTAACCCGCATCACGTCTCGCCAGGTGCAAAATAGGGTCTTGAGGATTGCCCGTGTCTCAGGCTCAGCGCTTGACAAGAGTATTCGCACAAACATGCTTGTAATCAACTAGCTTATGTTGAGACAAGAGGGATGATTTCGCCACCCAACGTCCTGTCCTGCAGGGCGCTGGTTCCCGCAGACCACTTTGAGGAGCCCGCGCGGGTCCAAATCCATCCTGCCGCGCACGATCCCTCAGGATTTTTCCCTGCGGGAGGTCTCCCAGGCAGGGATTTGGTCAATTAAAATACATAATACCGTTTATATAGTGAATGCACATATGTGCGAATACTCTTGTCAAAGGCTCAGCGCGGCGGCTGGTCGGTTCCGTAGCTAGCTTCTCCGTTCTGTTGGCAGGGGTTTACACATCTCTGTCCTATATCGGTATCAATGCTTCTGTGTTGCTAGTGCCCGTGGGGACGGTTGGAGTTGGCTTGGGACTGGGACTACGGTCATGGGCTAGCAACTACATCGCTGGTATTGTGATTCTCCATGAACATACTTTTAAAGACGGGGATTTGATCAACGTGAATGGGGTAAAGGGCACGGTTCTGGAAATCGGATTGAGGGCCACTTTGGTCAGGACTGAAGACAATACTGAGGTCATCATTCCCAATTCCCTCCTTATATCCAGGAACCTGGAAAAGCTTGAACCAGAACAGACATCGTGACCTGAGTGGGTGCCTTCACTTGCCGCTCCAATTGTCAGGATGTGTATTCATTTCTGCTCGGACAGATTTCCGTCTTGGCACGCTCGCATGGATAGTAGCTGGTTTCGCAAGTCCTGAAGAGACTCCAGATCGTCAGTATCGTGGCGGCTTGGCATGAGCAACAAATAGGGTCTGTCGATCGGTATGTATGCCCACTATGCGGAACCAGTGCAACCATCACATAATCAGAGTCTGGGAATTCCGAAGTTTGGTTCTGCCAGCTCCTATTGCGGCGTCCTCATTCCCTAGCCACAACCACGAAAGGGGCCATAGGAAAATCCGGCTAAATCTGGAACCATTCCTGCAAAGGCCTAGGGTTCTGGAAGAGGCCAGAACTGAATCCAGCCACTGACCCAGGAAAAACTTGGCCACCTGAGGCATGGAGCAAGGCTGTGGCTAGGCTCTAGGCGGTAAGGATTGGGGTTCCGTATATCCCTGAAGAGGCCCCTGACCACATATATTTCCTGATTTTTGAACCCACGCACGCCGCAATAAAACAAGGTGCCACCTGGCCGGCAGTTAGTCTCTTCGTCGCTAGTCCCGCTGCTCCAAGTGGGCGTGCCTCGCGACGCCACATTGACTGCCCCAAGCAGGATGGGACCGAAGAAGATATTTGTCAGACAGTAGCGGTTGTCGGCGACAGATATGTGGACTGCTACTTTGCTATTCTGAAGATTGTGCAGCCATTCCGGCCCCAAAAGGCCGAACAGCATTCTAGCCGCTAATCCTTCGTGTTGTTCTTCGGCTGCCATCTTTGGAGCTGCAACTGAGAGCACTTGGCTGCATTGACTCAACATCATTAGGAACATATTGAAAACCAAAGGATTATTGTGATTATCCTGTTGGCTTCGGGCTGCTATTCCTACGGCGACCTATGTGATGATGGGATCTATGGCGTACGGTTTGGGAAGCGAACCGATAAGTTAGAGGAGAGAAGAAAAATGGGTGGTATAAGCAAATTTCTGACGATGCCCCTGTTGGAAACCCAAGGCCAGATTCTAACCCTGGTAGACATGCTAATTACGGTCGCAGTCTTCCTGGTGTTTTACGTGCTGGCCCGCGTTTTGTCGTACCAGCTGCAAAAACGCATTTTGCCCAGAGCCGGAATTACCGGGTCTGCGCGGCGACTCATTAACTCCTTGGTCAGTTTTACTGTTTTGCTGTCCGGAGTGTATACCGCCCTAACCTTCATCGGGATTAACCTGTCTATCATGCTTGTGCCGCTTGGGGCTGTCAGCATCGGACTGGGTCTAGGTTTGCAGACGTTGGCCAGCAACTATGTCGCCGGTGTGGTGATTCTCATAGAGAAAACATTCAAAGATGGAGATCTGATAGATGTGAATGGCATGGTGGGCACCGTTATTGAAACTGGGCTCCGGGCTACTGTGGTCAAGACCTTTAACAATACTGAGGTCATCCTCCCCAATTCCATTCTGATTTCCCAGCAGGTGGAAAACTGGACCAAGACGGATACAGTAATCCGCGTTGATGCAAATGTCGGCGTTGCCTATGGCACCAACATTCGGCAAGTGCATGGAATCCTGCATCATGAAATTACCAGTCATGAGGCGGTTCTCGAGGACCCAGAGCCGCGTACCTTTTTGACGGAATTCGCGGATTCTGCGTTAAATTTCCGATTTATGTACTACGTGGGTGAACCAGCCCATCGCTTGAGTTCCCTAAGTGACATATTGGAAGGCATTTACTTCGAATTCGAAAAGCAGGGCGTGGAGATCCCGTTTCCACAGAGGGATATCTGGATGCGGTCAGCTCAGCAGTCCGTCATCGCAGGCGGATCCCAGCCCTTGCCCATCGAGGCAACCCAGACCTGATCCGCACAGCCCCTCCTTGGTTTTCGTGGGATTGGCTTCAGTTGGCGTTGGCCGTTAACGCCATAAGGCGCGCCCGCAAGGCGGGCCCTCGCAACGCTACCAGCAAAGTGAAGGCTTCGACCAGGAATCCCCCGAGTAGAGCTGTCACACCCAGGGTAGCCCCTGTAAGACCCAGCAACGGCAAGACTAACAGAGATAGGATGACCGCGAACTGGCGCAAGATTGCGCTAGGCAACATGGAAGGTGTGCGTCGCTCCACCAGTCCCACCCCCTGCATGTAGGAACGCAAGGTTACCGCTACTGCGTAGAAGGTAAAAATCCGTAATGGCCAGCCTGCCAGGCTGGCCATTTCTGGATCTACCGCCACCAAGGTCAGCAGAATCCACTCCCGCAGCGGGGTCCAGTAGAGACCTACCGAAATCAGAATGGAAAGCAGGCCCATGCTTAGACAGAAGCGGCCCAAGGCCTGGAATTTGGGGTCTTCCTTGTAAAAAGAGGCAGCTACATTACGGGTCTCATTCAGCCAACGGTAGGGCCATTGGCCCAAAGCGTAGACTACAGCAAGCACCGCCAGATTCAGTTCCCCATCCGGCTGACGCGCGATAAAAAGATTGATCAGAGGCCGGCTGAACTCCTGCAAGAGCACCATGCCAGCCAAAGGCCAAAAGAAGCGAAAGATGGAATACAGCGTCACATGGGCTGGAGTCACATTTCCGTGCGGCTGTGTATTCCATATCCGCTGGCGATGGCGCACCACACCGACAGTGACCACAGCTAATTCCACCGATTGCCATGCGTACAGAGCCATTACCGGCAGGAAGATCGGCTGCGTGCGCAGGAATGGGTGGCGCAGGAATAGGATTGCAACGATCGCTACCGCGCCGAAGCCACTCACGGAGGCAAAGCTCACATATTTGGTCTGGCGGCTGCGAATCAATGGCCCGGCCATCACGTAGGTGATTCCTTTCAGAAGCGGATGTGCCAGTAGCCACAACAACATGCTCCCTACATCCTGAGTGGTCTCCGCACTGATGCGGTGGACATTCTGCAAGAAGGAACGACCGGGACCTGTAGCTGCCAATAAGGCCTGGACACAGGTGATTACACCTACTACTATCAATATGAAATACAGGGACTTCCAGAAGGATTGCCTGCGTTCAACAAGCACCAGACTCATTTGCTTGGAATAGACGAGGGGGCCGGTCAGAAAAGTGCTGATGCCCCAGGCCAGACCAAACGCAGCCAGGGATTCCACCGGCAATGGCAGCCGGGCCAATCCTCCGGCAATCCATTGGATGGAGGTCTCCTGCACGAAGATTGTGATTACCAAGGGCAGGAGAAAAACAGCAAAACGCAAGTAGATGCTGGTACGAAAGTCCTTTGCAATGAAGTGCATGGGAATGGGCCTGGACTTGCCCCCTAAAGGCGACGGGCTACGCCCCTGCAAACGGCCGGGACCCCCGTTATAGTTATATCAGCAAACGGCAAAGAATGAGAGTGTGTCCCCCGCCCCGTTCATGCAACTAGCTTGCATGAACTCTTCTGCAATCCCCGCAGGTAGCAGTTATCCGTTCTCGCACAGGTGGCGTTCGCAAGGCAGCCCCTGAAAGGCGCTCCAAACGACCGCCGTCATGAACAGTTCAAACAGCAGATCTGCGGATTGTTCTGGATACAGATCATTTCTCTTTGGGCAAGATATCCAAGACATTCTGGCTTGGTCCCAACTCAGGAAGGGAGCGCCAGTTTCTATTTGTTCCCGGAAGTTGATGGGCGACCACGGCCCTGGGGTCAGGAATTAATGAGCCGCAAGGCATATTGCACTTTCTCGCCTGGTGCCGATTTGATTCTCAACGACGCCTGTAAGTAGAGGTCCCGCGTGTTACAGGCGCTGAAGCTCAACCATGCACCTACGGCCACCTGGCAAAATCTGGAGTCCTTGCCCGCTCCGAAAGAATCCAGAGGCGAAGTGTGCTACGACCTGCATCCCCACCGTAGCTGCCACCAGGCACACAGATAATTCTCGATTCTGCCTGGTGTTCAATGGGGCTAGTAGTTCACATCGGTCAGCCTTGCATAGTGGGCTGAAATCGGATGAGGCCAAGGTTCAAGTGATTAGGGATTCCCGGAGTTGAACTAAGAGGCGGGTAAAGGCAGGAGAAGTGCCGCAGCAACCCCCAAGTATCTGAACCTCAGATTCAAGCCATTGAGGGGCCAATTTCGAGAGCCATTGGCTGTTTTGGGTCCCATCTGAGGCTGTAATGCGGTTCGGCTCCCCGTTGGGGTACACCACCTGCAGTCCTTGGTTACCAACACGGCCTGCTTGCAGAAGAGAGGTCACAAGTCTGGGCTGTATGCAATTGATGCCCGTCCTTATGTGACTATGTTCTGCACATAGTTCCACACAGTCCCGGATCTGTTCCCCGTGGCTGGTATGTAAGCCATCCCGACTCGTGAAGGATATCCACGCTGGTTTATCAGGAATGACGGACAGCAGCTCTACCAGGACCTCTCCTTCAGCCAAGCTGGGAATCGTTTCGCAAGCCAGAATATCGGCGGGAGAGCTAGCTAGGATTTCCACTTGCGGGGCATGGAAATCATAGAGGGCAACCCGTTCCATCCCATAATTTCCGGTGTATTCCGATCGGTCGGCCAGGTACGCGCCGTACGGCCCCAAAGAAGCAGCGATCAATGGAGTCTGGCTGCCGCCCGAGGCCAGGTGTGACTCTATGGCCTGGGCAGCCAAAGTTACGCCCGAAACCAGACATTCTGCTGCCTTTTCCTTGCCAAGTCCTGCGTTCTTGAAGCTTTGCAGGGAGGCTTGATAAGTAGATGTTGTCAAGATGTCGGCCCCAGCTTGAGCATAGGCCGAATGTATATTTCGGATAGCCTCAGGCCATTCCAGCAAGGCCAGCGCGGACCAAAGCGGATGGCCTGCCACAGGCACTCCAGCCTGCTCTAACTCAGTACCCATGGCCCCATCCAAGATCAAAAATGGGTGATTAGCTTGAAACTCCGGCCAGCTAGGGGACATGGTTTCAATGTGTCAGATGCCGGGCTGTAGGCATCGGCAAGACCGTATGAGTGACCTGAGGGTTGGGATTTCACTCCTGTTTTTTCGAACCACAGCTCCACCCGGGTTGCCGATCTGTTGACTAGAGTCAGGGCCAGTGTTACTCTTGTCAACACGTAAAGGTAAGGGGCCCACTAGCTCAATTTGGCAGAGCAACTGACTCTTAATCAGTGGGTTCGGGGTTCGAGTCCCTGGTGGGTCATCCCGCATTCTTGCGTGCCGCACGGCTGGCATACGGAAAGTGCGTTTGCCCAAGCCCATTGAAGCCTGTTTCTGTGTTTCTTCGGTCCCGCGCTTCAATGCTGTAGCGAATACTGATTCTCTACGTAGCCGTCTAAGGGGCACTTTGCCTTCTAGGGAAGCGTTGTATCTTGGTTCGAAGCAATAGAAAGAGGGCGGCTCCGTGAATCAGCTTATTCAGGCTCTGCGCCCCCGCTTCCGTGGCGTGAAACTCTACAATCATGCTGAAGGCATTCTATCCTTTTGGCATCCCATGGATTGGCATATTCAGGAGTCCGAAGTGCCAGGGATTGGAGTGACTCTGTGGCCCAATCCAGAGGATCCGTTGACTCACATTCTGGTGGATGTAAAAGATCTGCAGGATCCCCTGTCAAAGGGGGAACCAGAAATTCTGGAGAGTGGAATCCGGGAAGGGCTATCGGAACTAGAGGATTGCTTGGTGCAGTCTTGGCGGCCCTTGACTCCAGATGAGGCCAGTGATTGGGGAGTGGAGTGGCATTGTACTTTCCAATTGCATGACGCGCTATGTGTACGTCAGGCCCGCATGTTCGCCGAAGGAAAATACCTGTACGCCATTACCTTCCAGGGCTCGTCTCCAGGAAATTTCGAATTCTGGAAAGGTATGTTCGAATTCGTCATGTTGACGGTTGTAGCCAGCCACTTTTCAGTACCGGACTGGGCTGTCAGCGAGACCATGCAGCTCGATGATCCACATATGCATTGAATCGCCATCTTAACTCGCAGTTGACGCAGTGTGCTTTTCCACAGTCAGGTGCACGAGTAGGCGTATGGACATGGAACTGGACGTGGATCGAAGGGGATTCCTGATGCTGACGGCCGCCGCTTCGGCCGCCGTAGCAGTAGCGGCCTGTAGGCCGGCTTCGGGAACTACTGCCGAACCTGGTGGGATTGCTCCCACCGAAGATGTTGGCAAAGCATATGTGGGGTCGGATTACAACGAAGCACCGATGCTGGCGGAACGGGTTGCGGCCGGCGTACTGCCGCCTGTCGCCGACCGGCTGCCCCTTAATCCGGAAGTGGTGGTCCCTTTGGAAGAGGTGGGCAGTTTTGGTGGGCAGTCAGTCGTAGCCATCAGCGAGGCGAACGCCCTCTTTGGAGATCCGCAAGCTGTAATCGGTACAGAATTAATTCTGCGGATTGATAGCGACTTCAGCAGTGTGACCAGTGGTCTGGCCGAAAGCTGGGAGTTCTTGAATGAGGGCAAAGTACAGATGCTCTATCTGCGACGAGGGCTCAAATGGTCGGATGGTACGGAGTTTACGGCCGACGATTTTGTTTTTGCCTGGCAAGGCCTTTGGCTCAATGAGGACTACGCCCCCGAAGGGCCTCCAGATGCCTGGCAGACAGGACGTGGTGCTGAACGCCAACCCATGACCATGGAAAAGGTGGACCAGTTTACGATCAGACTGACTTTCGATAAGCCCTATCCCCTGATCATTTTGAATGAGTGTTTCTACGCCGGAGCCCAAGGCGGTCTGTGGCAACCTTCGCACTACGCCAAGCAATTTCACCCAGATTACGCCGATGGCGAAGAGTTGGCCGCCATGGTCTCTGATGCAGGACTTGAAACTTGGGGTCAGCTGTTTCGGGATCGCTGCCGCGTAGAGTCCACCATACCGGCACAAGTGGGTCTGCCAGGGATGACAGCGTTTGTCCGCGTGGATGATGCAGCGGATCGACATACCTACGAGCGAAATCCCTATTATTGGAAGGTAGATACTGAAGGCAACCAACTACCCTACATCGACTCCACGGTAGTTCGAATCATTTCGGACCGTAGGGACTCATTGTCCAAGTTGACCGCGGGGGAGCTGACCTTTGCCGGTCGGCAGTTCCAGCTGCAGGACACGGAGCTGTATGGACAGTTTCGGGAGGCGGCGAATCTCAAAATCAAGCTGTGGAACTCCACCTTTCCGGGCAAGACGGTAATTGTGCCTAACCTGACCGTTTCGGATTCCAACCTCCGGGCCTTCTTTCAGAATAAGGAGGTGCGTCATGCTTTGTCCGTGGCTTTGGATAGGTCCCACATCAACAATGCGGTCTATCTCGGCCTAGGACAACCCCGCCAATGGGCAGTCTGGCCCACGTCCAAGTACTACCAGGAAGGGGATGATTCCCACTGGAGCCAATATGACCCGGATTTGGCCAATCAGCTGTTGGATCGGGCGGGATATGATCAGAAAGACGTTGCAGGGCTCCGTTTGCATCCCGATGGCAGCCGGGTCGCTTGGACCTGTCACCTGGATTCGGAACAGGCAGATGTGGTCAAAGTCTTTGAGCTGGCGGCGGAACAATGGTGGGCGGCAGGCCTACAGGCCGAATTGAATATTGTTGACAGGGACTTGCTGAATGAACTAGTGGCGGCCAACGAAATATCCATGTCAGGCTGGGAAGGAGACATCTCAGACTTCACCTGGGTGTGGAATTCGCGCCTCAATCACCCCAGCCATGGCAATGTCCGTTGGGGTCGGGCTTGGCAGTTGTGGCTAAATGGTGATACTAGAAACCAAATAGCCGAGGAACCGCCGGAAGAGATCAAATGGGTGGACACTGTTTGGCAGGAGATGCTCAATGCCTTGACGGACGCAGACCATGTGACCAAGGCCCGTATGCTTTGGGATTGGTTTTATGACTTCCTGCCCGGCTTCGGTACGGTGGGCGTTCCCAAACCGATTGTCATGAAAGAGAATTTCACCAATTTTCCCGAAAAGGGGATCTGGGGTTTTTCAGTTATCCGCGCGGTCCCGGTCCACCCAGAGCAGTTTTTCTTCAAGTTCTAAATTGTTCAATGCAAGTCTGGATACTTAAACTTCTGTAGCAAATGGATCTGCCTTTTTCTTCTATTTCTCATGACTTAGATGTGGCTAAGTACATCTGCGATCAAGAAACGGCTAAATATGTCGGTAAACTGGCGGAAATCTTGGACGTGCGCAGCGTCTCTATCCATCCGCGGCGTCCCCTACGGAAACGTTGTAGTCTGGTATTTTCTAGCTTGACCCACCCCGATAGGTCCGGCACCCGCGCATGGTGCTTGGAAGTTGATGTGGCGGGCCCTGTCAATCAACCGTCCGGTTGGAACTCTCAATGGCTCTGTTAATACTCACAGATTATCAATTGCAAAGAGGACCCATTTTGCCTGAAATCGAACTCTCAGATCCCGTGACAATCCTTTTGGAATTGGGACCTGAGTTGATCGTGGTCGAGATTTAATTGACTGTGCGGGCTCATGCTGTGATAAGGTTTTTTCCCTTTAGACGCGGCAGGGACCAAGCTGCCGCCCACGATTTTTTTTCATGACAACGAATGCCCCAAATATGGCCGATCCCAATCCCAAACCCAGTAGTGGAAGCAAGGCTACACCAAAAAACAGACCTGTTCCCCCAACAAATGCAAAGGCAAGTACCAGTGGTAAGTTAGACCCTATGAAGGAAACCAATACCAACCGGAAGACGAAGTCGGCGACCAAGCCAAAGGGTAAGGGCAGGGCAACTGCGGTACCGGAATCAGAAGCGCCGGTACCTGTGCCTGACGATGAACCCATTTCTCTAGAATGGGGACGACAGAAGCTGGAATCAGAGTTGAATCGAACTCAGGAGGAACTTGCGCACCTGCGTGCTGCGATGTACAGCGAAGTAGATGTGGACCCGGAAGAAGGTGACGTTGAAGTATCGGAGCGACTCAAGAATGTTACGCTCATCGCCATGCTGGAAAAACGGGAGACGGCCTTACAGGAATCCCTGTCAGCCATTGTGGAAGGTAGCTATGGCATTTGCAACAGATGCAAGAAATCTATTGGGAGAGAACGATTGGAGGCGCGGCCAGATGCCAAATACTGCGTCCATTGCCAGGGAGAGATCGAACGTGCGGCCCGGCGGTTGCGTTGAGTTGCGGAAGGAAATAACCTTCACATGACAATACATGTCTCCACCCATCCACTGGTCCTGCATAAAGTGACACTGTTGCGTGATGTGAATACAGAAGCGGAGAAATTTCGCAAGGTGATGGCGGAAATCTCCACCTTGCTCACTTACGAAGTCACCAGAGATTTACCTCTTACAACACGGCCCGTTACATCACCCCTCACGCATGTGCCCCGAGCCCGTTGGTGCGCAGCCCGACTCGCTTTGGCCCCCATTCTGCGGGCTGGGCTGGGTATGGTGCAGGGAGCCTGGAGTGTCATCCCCCAAGCGCAGGTCTGGCATCTGGGTCTCAAGAGACACGAGGAAACTCTGAAGCCAACCTGTTACTTGGAACCTATACCTCGCCCAGTGGACAGTTGTATCGTGCTCGATCCCATGTTGGCTACCGGCGGCACAGCAGCAGCGGCACTGACATTACTCAAGGAACTGCATGTGCCTGACATTCGGTATTCCTGCATACTGGCTGCCCCTGAGGGCATTAGACATCTAAACGAGGTCCATCCAGATATCGATCCATTCATCGGAGTGGTGGACGAGAGATTGACCGATGAACGAGACGACTGCCCCCATGGTTTCATCTGGCCAGGCTTAGGAGATGCCGGAGACAGGCAGTTTGGTCTGGTGTAGGCTGGCGATGCCAATTACATCTGGATCGGATTCCTATCGGCAGAATCTGGAATCTAGGGAATAGCCTATGTAAGCACCTGAATCTGGTAACTGGCTGGCCGGAAAGAGGCTTGTACTAACTCATAATAGCCTGGTACGCTCGCTGTTACAGGGGGCAGGAAGCCTTGCTGATTTCCCAATCTGCATGGGTACAAAAGCGGTGCAATTTCCTCTTCTATGTCATTTGGCGAATTAAGATAGTGATGCAGCCCTAATAGACCTGAATTCGACGATGGTTGAAGTTTTCTACACTCCTGCCCATGTTTCCGATGGCCTTGTATAGCTCAAGATCCGTCGTGAGTGACAATGTAACTCTTTCAGATTCTTGAATAATCCCTGAGTCGGCTACACCAAGACGGACGAAGTGTCTCTCTTTCACTATGATTTCTTTGGGTATGTAAGTTTCAACGAATTTACCTACGAGGCTTGACAAAGTGGACAACAGTAGACTGGCCTCTCTGTCATTTGTATGTTTCAACAGATTGGACGCCTCAGCAAAACAATGTGAAGGGACTCTCAATTCGTTGAAATCTCCGATAAGCTCTTGAAGCAGGTCATAGTCTTCTCTAACGAAAGTCCTGGTTCGTCTGTGCTTTCCGATAATTTCTCTATCAGTCATGCCTACAGCCAGCAACACGAGCAGACTCGTGTCGATCAGGACACTCTTCCTTTAAACTCTCTGATCGTTATTGAGTGAGTTTTTCCGTCTACGTCACTAATCTCAATAACTTTGTATTCCCTGCGACCACTGCTGCCCGGTCTTGTCGTTCCTCCTCCCATCGTCTCGTTCCATGTAGTTGGTTCTTTGTATTTCCATACGCGTGAGAAACCAACCGTAACAAGCCACCGTTTGTTCGATTCATTGAAAGTGACTTCCTCCAATCCGACATTTTGCAGGTTTTCCCCTTCAAACATGACCTCAACATGGTCTTTGGCCTTCCTGACCGCTTCCTTGACATCCATCTCGTTCTTTCTCCTACCAACAAGGGGGGGGGGGGGGACGTTCTTTTCCGATATTCTAGAATATAGCCATGAATGACTCATGTCTTGAATATCACCCCGAAACCGAGCATTGTTTTGCAGCGGCGCTTCCAAATAGCTTTCCTTACTAACTTTCTTTCTCTTGTTTTCTTTCCGACGGTGTCCCGACCTGGTCCAAAGGTGCTGTGGGCCCCGAGCAGAAAGGGACGGCCTGTCATTCTGTCATTCTGTCATTCTGACGGCATCAATGCTCGAAGAGACTTGAGAGGAGGAAGTTAGCCAGCCCTTTTGCCTTCCCTAGCAGGCCTGAAGCGAAGTAAAGCTTCGGCGCTAGGAGCCTTGCGGTCTGGTCCTTCAGCTCGAAAATCCAGCCGTTAAGAAGGAGCGCTACTCCTGGCCAGTTAGGCTGCTTGGGGTGTACCTAATATCCCTATTCCTTCAAGTCACGGGATCTGTCAGTAAGGATTGGCTCTGGGCCAAATGGGCCTGCCCGTCTGCATGGTAACTGCTGCGTACCAAAGGACCACTTTCAACCCAACGAAACCCCCTGGCTTTCCCCTCAGTCTTCAACAATTCAAACTCCTGAGGGGTGTAATACCGTTTGATCGGTAAGTGATAACGGCTGGGTTGCAAGTACTGACCCATCGTCATGATCTCCACGTCATGAGCCCGCATGTCGTCCATGACTTCCAGGATTTCTTCCCAGGTTTCCCCTAGTCCCAACATGATTCCGGATTTGCTCAGGCTGCGCGGATTGATTTCCTTTGCAAGACGTAAGACACCGAGGCTCTGTTGATAGCGAGCCTGGGGCCGCACTCGGCGATACAGGCGAGGCACCGTTTCAATGTTGTGGTTTAGAATCTCGGGTTGCGCGTCCATTACCTTTTGCAGTGCTGGACCAGACCCTTTGAAATCCGGGATTAGGACTTCGATAGTGCAGCCCGGTACCAGTCGTCGGATCCAGCGGATGGATTCAGCAAAGACCCAAGCTCCGCCATCTGGAAGTTCATCCCGATTGACGCTGGTCAGCACAGCATGATTCAGCTGCATGGCCTCCACGCTCTGCGCCACGCGTCTGGGTTCATCGGGATCCAATATGCCAGGATTGCCGGTCTTGATCTTGCAAAAACCGCAGCTGCGGGTGCAGGTATCTCCCATCAGCAGAAAAGTGGCTGTACCTCTACTCCAACATTCGGCCAGGTTGGGACACATTGCCTCTTCGCAGACTGTGTGCAGCCTGTGACCGCGAAACAATGCAATCAGTTCTTCATACTTGGGTCCCCCCGCAGCCTTTACTCGGAGCCATGGAGGGCGGCGGCCTCGGGTGAGGAAATCTGAGTCTCCTTCGAGGCTAGCTGGCTCCAGCGAGATTGGGACGAGCGGGGATGCAGACACTTCTAGGTTTCCTCTATGGGCAATACTTCTGGTTGCATAGTGTTGTTTTCACGCAGCAGGCTCAGTGCGCGTGTGCAGGTTGCCAAGAGTACCCAGTATAGAGCCGACATGTGAGGGTATAGAAGATTCACATAGAAATGGTCAAATATACCTGTAAAGCCCAAAGCCACAACTGCCCCTACGAGCGCCAATGTATAGGGTTCCATGGGATGTCCACGTAACTGGTGGCGAACCTGAACATACCCGAGCAGGGGTTGGACCCATATCCATAGGAAAAGCAGCATCGCCGGCAGTCCCATGGTTGTTGCTACGGTCAGGATGACCATGCTGGAAATCCCTTCAGCGAAATCCAACGAAGGCGTGCCGAAGAATCCCAAGCCCGTCCAAGGGTAGGCTGCGATGATTGTAGCGGCATTGCGGTATTCTGCCAGTCTCATGAGGGTGGCTTGATCTTGGAGGAGCAGACCTTCCACAAGTCTCTGCACATAGGCCTGAGTTTGAGGAAGAAACAAGAGCAGGAGGAAGCCCAGCAGTCCCAGAGAGAGTAGAGAACGGTATCGAACCACAGCCAGAAATGCTGCTACGCCACAGAGGGCCACCAGGGCATTCCGACTATAGGTCAAATATATAACTGCGGTGAGGACCAGCAGACCGATTCCTGCGCCTAAACGCACCTCGATTCTGCGACTGCCAAACGCGAAAGGTAACAGGGAACAAGCCCCCAACACGGTGGTTGCCCCTAAAAGGTTGGGGTCAACAGCCACGCCAATGGCCCGTAAAGCTTCCCTGGGGTCACTTTGGATGTACCGCAAGGCTACGGCTCCGGATGGATAGTCAAGGGCAGAGAGGCTACCCAACCAGCTGCGTGCCGTCTCCTGTGGCATGAAGTAAAAAAGCAATCCCAGAATGGCCCCTATGATTCCCAGTACGGCCAGACTCATAATTATCAGGCGAATCTGAGAGGGGCGCCTAATTAGCTGCAGGGCAAGGATGAACAATCCCAGATTAAGCAGATATTCGCCCACCTTGCGTAATTCGAACAGGGAAGGGGTGTCGAAATTTAGTCCCCAGAGTGTTGCCGCTCCAACTAAGAGGCCAAACGTTAAAATCAGACCCGTAGTGTATATGGGTATAGTTGGAAGCTCCTCGCCCTTTATCCAACGGACCAGCCAACGGCCGTATATCACCAACACGGCAAGGTTGTGGAAGCTAGGCTTCAACCCAAAGTCCAGTGGAACTACAGCAAACGGCAATAGGAACGAGATCGCCAAGAGGCCGATGAAGCCTCCATCCTGACTCCGTCCTGCCAAAGCCAGTAGACCTCCCAATAACACAAGTATGACCACTACCAAAGCATTTGTGTTCACGGCTAGGCCTATGGCAACGGCTAAAGCAGAAAGCACCAAAGCGGTAATAATCCACGATGCTCGAGGCGCACCCCAGTTAGACAGCGATGAGATTCGGGTAATAGTGGACATAACATCAAGCCTCTGATCGGGCTCAGCGGGCGGCAGGTATGGAGCAGGAATATGCCAACCGGAACAGTTCTGCTTCCAGTGAATATTACAGTTCTGATGAGAATATGTAGTTGTATTTTGCTCTTACATAAACCAAGACGAACCTTCGGAACTTTGTCTCATTTGCACGCCCGCCGCACAACGGGAAATCCATTCACAGGCACAGGATGCGGTTTTAGAGCCCCTTTGCAGCATCTTCATTTCCTTCTTTCCTTCAACTGTTCGAGCTCTTCGCTTAATTCGGACAACAGCACGACACCATTCTTGCTTTTGAACAACCCCGCGAGACGGTCAGGGTAAATAGGGGCTACAGTAACCAGAATGAAAACAACCCATGCGGCAAGGGGTAGTCTTGCCAGGCTGGCTCAGATCTGTAACAACGAAAAGAGATTCGATCTCTGATTGCGTTGTCAGCTGGTGAGAAAATTCGCGTCCGATCTGCTTTGGCATTTGCCTGCTTGCTCAACGTGATGATGAAATATTCACATTGTGTTACCAGGCTCGCGTCTCTGCACTGAAGCAGCGGGAACGGACGCCATACCCTTTACCAGCCTGCCAAGTTTCCATCCTGGTTTGACTAACTCAATCTGGAGTTCCCATTGAGTTTGCCAGCTTCCTGAAACCAAAGTTCCAGGAAGTCCTTCATCTGTGTGTATCTGATCCCAGCCAATTCCCGGGCAAAATCCGTATTCATGCTTTCAACAGTACGGTTTATCCAGGAGAAGACATAGTCGTGAACTTGGTCCCGGCGTTCTGCCAGCGTATGGCCTTGGGCATGGGGTCCGCAGAGCAGCATGGCTACTTGAGCCACGCCCAGTTTCGTGAGTTTGTCCGCGTCCCACAGGATGGCCGTATCCACAGGGACCAGCGGCTCGGCCCCTGGCCGTCGATGCAGGCCCGCGTGATGGCGAATGGCGTGGTCTACGGCTGGGATTTTTTCCTGATGGAAGGCAGTCTTCGCCAGAAACGACGCTGCCGCTTCGGCTCCCCGAACTCCATGGTTGGGCTCCAATTTGCAGATGTCGTGGAGCCACGCCGCTGCAGTGGCAATCTCCGGATCAGCACCTAGCTCGCGGGCCAGAAACTGGGCTTCCTGGACCACCTTCTGGACATGCTCCCAGCGAAAACGATATTGCACAGGGCTACCACCCTCTCTGTCCCATGCCGCCTCCTCTTCGGTCCGAGCTCTGTCATCGGCCAGTTGCCGGCACTGGGCCTCCCATTCCCACACTGTTGGGACTCCTGTATTTTCCGCGGAGTAAGCCATGTTAGTCAGCTGCCTTTAGAACCTATTTGAAGGCCCAACCTCAGGCCATCTGTGAATGGCTGAGGGAAGTATAGCCGGGCCCCACATCGGAATAGGCAATTTGAAAACAGGGCCCAATAGCGAAAGGAAAGGGTAGGCTGGGCCGCGGATGATTCTCAATTTGAAGGCAATGCCAAGTAAAACAGTAAAGTAGCTCAGTAGCTGGGACCTGCTGACTGCATGTAGCCAGCGGGAACCGGTTTTTGGTCTTAAGTCTGCAGAATGGCTGAAATCTTCTCTAGGGTTTCGGGTGTTAATAAATCAGGCAGAGTGTTAGACAAATCGTTGATAGTCAAACCCTCCTCCAAGGCATGACCCATCAACATCATCATTTGAGGCGTCTGTGCAGCCTCACCCAGCGCGGCAAACAGCGCCCCCTGCTTTTGGGCCATGATCCTGGGAATCGGGCTGTCAAGCGTAAGTGCCCCTGAGTTGTCTGCCACATTTTCGAGCCAGTCCTCCTCTAGTTGAATTGCACCGGCGAGACGGATGTCTCTGGAGGAAGCACCCAAGCGCGCCGTATACGTTCCAGCCACCGCCTTCCAGCCACCAGTTCGTACATCATAGAAAGCCAAATCACGGGCAGAAATCTGGAATTCGACGTGGGATTCCGCACCCGGATCCAAAGTCACGCGAATAAAACCCTTCAACTCCTTTGGTGGCCGCGAAGTGGATTGTGTATGTGGACCAACATAGAGTTGGACAACTTCATCCCCCTTAAAGGCCCCGATATTCTTGACAATGGCAGATATGAGGAATGCAGATGCGGCTTCTTTTTCTACTGCAACAATTTGCAGGTCGGAATAGGCGAAGGAAGTGTAGGACAAGCCGTGTCCGAAGGGAAACAGGGGCTCTACGTCCTTGAAGTCGTAGTAACGATAACCAACAAAGATACCTTCGCCATATCGAACCTGACCGCCTTGTCCAGGATAATTCGTGAAAGCGGGTGTGTCTTGCAGGCGCTTGGGAAAAGTGATGGGCAGTCGACCAGCTGGATTGGCTTCCCCGAACAACAGATCAGTGACCGCGTTCCCATATTCCTGACCGGGATACCAAACATGCATAACGGCGGCAACCTCCTCTATCCAAGGCATCGTCACTGGTGCGCCAGCATTAACAATGACGACCGTACTGGGATTTTGGGAAGCCACGGCTGATACCAGTTCATTCTGACGGCCGGGAAGATCCATGTGTTGGCGATCGTGGCCTTCCGATTCCCAATCTGCGTTCAGCCCTACAAAGACGAGCGCAGCCTGAGCCTTGCGAGCGGCTTGGGCGGCCAGTTCCACCGCGTCGTCCCCCAGTGGTGGCACTACTCCTAGGCGAACGGCCCCAAATGGCCTACCGGCATTCACACCAAATTCGACCTGGAGTTCATGTTGGCCTCCGGCTGCCAGTTGCGCCTTATGGATCTTTTCTACAGACCCCATTCCAAAATAGGAGGTACCAGGCACAAATTCTTCCCAGTTGTTAAGCACGGTTTGACCATCCAATTGCAAGCGAGCCAGCCCTGCATTGGTCAAGCCGAACAGGTGTTCACCCGAAATAGAGGGTATGAATGGCATCGTCACCCGGGCCGCAAATTCTGGTTGCACTCCCTCCGGAAGTGTGCCAAACCAGAAGATATCTGAAGTCTTGCGCATTTCCTGAGCGACCGGTTCGCCCTGGAAATGCGGACTGTTAAAGTATTCGATTCTGATGCAATCCTCACCGTCTTGGGCCCCCATCATTTCAGGTTCAAGAAGGGGAGCATGCAAATGATTGTGACAGCCTTTCTCATGCAGGATTTCCGTCTCTTCGGACACTGCAAGCCGGATTGCAGCCAGGGGCTGGGAAGCATATGGCGGGTTTACAAAAGCGCTACCCCCACCCATGATGGCACCGGTGCGCGCCATCGGCCCGACTACAGCAAGGGTGGAGAGACTGCCACGATCCAGAGGCAGGACTGCACGCTCGTTTTTCAAGAGGACGACCGATTCTCGGGCCGCCTGACGTATAAGAGCCCGCGAAGCTGGCCGATCCGGAGAAGGCTGTTCCCTTGGGCCTTTGCCATCAAGGACTCCGGTTCGTTCTGCCAATGTCAGATACCGACGTACCTTGTCATCCAGCTCCGCCTCTTTGAATTCTCCAGTCTGGATACGCTGAGCAAGACGGGAACCAAACATGAGGGCTGGGCCGGGCATTTCCAAGTCCAAACCCCCTACGAAACAACGGCTGGTAGTCTTGGCTCCAAACCAATCTGTCATGACAAGACCATCGAATCCCCATTCCTTTTTAAGAATGCGTTTGAGCAATTCGACACTTTCTGAGGCATAGGCCCCGTTCACACGATTGTAGGAGGCTATCACGGCCCAGGTTCCACCTTCCTTTACTGCCATTTCAAAGGGAGGGAGATAAATCTCATGCAAGGTTCTCTCATCCACAATGACATCGATAGTCATCCGCTGAAATTCGGAATCATTACAAACGAAGTGTTTGATACAAGCGGCCACTCCCTGTGATTGCAAACCTTGAATATAGGAAGCCGCCATCCGACCCGCGAGGTGAGGATCTTCCGAAAAGCACTCGAAGTTGCGCCCATTCAAAGGCGATCGATGAATGTTAATCGTGGGAGCCAGGAGCACGGACGCTCCTTTGCTCTTGGTTTCCAGACCCAATTCCGACCCAATGCTGCGTACCAGTACTGTGTTCCAAGTGGCAGCCAAGGCACTGCCGCAGGGAAAGCAGGCTGAGGTGCCGGCTAACCCTCTTGCCCCATTGGGACCATCTGTGACGCGCATAGCAGGAATGCCTTGTTGTGGCAACCCCGGTACGGACCACATGCTGTCGCCACTGGTCAAAGTGGCCTTTTCTTCCAGTGTGAGTTGAGACAGGAGTTGCTCCACGCGTGCAGACATGATTTCACCAAGATTGTTTGTTTGCAGGATCGAAGAATGACAGTTCGATAGAGGTCAGAGATTGCGTAGAAAAAGAGGTACTAGTAGCTGCATCAAGTAAGGAAATAAGGGCAGATTTAGGATGGTACGACCTCATGAATACCCGAATGTGGATGGGCAATGTGTATGCAGAAAGACTGGAGGCTCTCAGGGGAGGCGGGGACCTAATTACCTAAGTGTCGGCATGGCCTGAAACAGAGGAGGAAGTGGGATGAATATCGACCTCAGAAAAGTTTCCAATCGCTTTCGTCTGAAGGTGTACAAGATTTTCCACTCACACCAGTGAAGCGGCTCCCTGTCGCAGGATAGCATTATGCGTACGTGCAATTGTGACTTGTGGTTGCCAGCGGAGGAATTAGGCCACCGGCCCGTTTAGGGGATCACTGATCCGATGAAGCTGAAATTCACTACCCGGTCAAGCACCACTATGGCGTTTTCCCGACATCGTGCGAATCTGGTCGGCACAGGCTAAGGAGATTCTTGCTCGGCTCCCTTGAATCTCCCATCCCGCAAGTTAACGCGATTCCGAATGTCACGCGAGTAGCTGTACCGTTTCATGTTGTCTTTGTGGTCCGGGCGGCCCGAAACTCAGCGCGGCTCAAGGCAAACGTTCTAAGAAAGCTTGACTTGAAGATAGGGAATATAGGATTGGATCTTGTCTTATTGGGCCCTGGTCCGGAAAAGATTGTATCTTGGGCCTTGCAAAGAATACAAAAGTAGCGGAAAAGTAGAAACCAAAAGAAGGAACGCAGGCCAGTTCAGGAAGAACTTACAGACAGGGCGGAGGCCACTACGGTCTCTGTTTTCCTTTCTACACTGGAAAAACTATCAGGGGGAGGCTCTACGAATCTAATGCCCAGTGAGGCTTCACTTCAGCTGACGTGAGCCAAAATCTGCGGAAAGTGGGTACCGCGTAGGATGGGGAAGGATGAGGTTCTTTAGGCATGGTTTCGAAAAGCTCATCTGGACTAACACCTTGGGTGCTTGGCATGGCCGAACTTTCCACTGGTTCCAAAGTGTCTTGGCAAGTTCTTAACAACCTTTTCACAATTTCTTTTCAAAATAGAGTCCAAGTGTATCGGTTGGAAGGATACTGAGTCCGAATCTTCAATTGGGCACAGCTTTTGACGGAGAAGAAGAAAGATGCCCCGGCATTTGCTAGTTGTTGATGATAGTCCGCAGATCACGGATCTGTTAGTCCAGTATCTGGAGGGTCAAGGATTCTCGGTGGCCGCAGCCAGGAACGGAAAAGAGGCCTTGAACTGCGTAAACAGACGCCCCCCAGACCTCATTCTGCTGGACGTGATGATGCCTGGCATGGATGGCTTCGAATTCATGCGTCGTTTGCGTCCACAGAGCGAGGTTCCCGTGATTTTCCTGACGGCCCGTTTAGAAGAGATGGATTTGCTCACGGGTTTCAATCTTGGGGCAGATGACTATCTAACCAAGCCTTTCAGCATGAGTGAATTGATGGCCCGGGTGTCTGCCGTATTGCGACGCGGCGGAATGGCCAGCGAGTCTGAACAGATCGGCGACATCCGCCTTGACATAGCGCGCCGCCAAACCAAGGTTCGCAACGAGGAAGTAAATCTGACCCGATCTGAGTTTGAACTGTTGGTGGCTCTGGTGCAGGCGAAAGGCCGGGTGCTGTCTCGCCTTCAGCTGATGGAATCCATGTTTGGCGACGTGTATGCCGACAATGACGGTTTTGAACGTACGGTGGATGTGCATGTCAAAAATCTACGAAGCAAAATTGACGGGCCCGAAAGAGAATCCAGTTACATCGCTACTGTCTACGGCGTAGGCTACCGCCTGCAGGATCAGCCTGCTTAAAGGCCCCTATGTTTCCGCGTTCTCTCACCGGCAAGCTGAATACGGCATTTGCAGGTTTTGGGCTGGGTGTCATCCTGTTGTCTGGGGCTTTCGGCGTGTGGAATACCACCAACGAGTTCAATCGACGGGAATTTCAGCGGGAGGCCCTGCCAAAGCTGACCCTTGGGTTGGTTGAATATTATGAGAATCACGAAGAATCTTGGGGGCACCATGAGGAGGAGCCGCCCATCCCTCCTTACGCCCGGCTGCTGGACAAAGACCATTTGCCGGTCGGCACGCAGCGTAATACGCTGTTGCGCAAGCAGAATTGGTTGCGGCGCGGTTTAGGGGAAGAGGCAATCATCAAAGATGGCAAGATCGTGGGATTTCTGCAAATAATGAACCCGCCAGCTGTCCGAAATATCGAGGATATTGCTGGCACTGCCCGTTCCCCCATTGCCTGGATGGGGTTTGGAGCCATTCTGTTGGCGGCTGGGGTCTCAGGCACTCTAGTGAGCCGGCGTATGACCCGCCCCCTGCAGGAATTGACAGAAGCAACCAAAGCTGTAGCCGCAGGGGACCTGGATTACCGTGTTCCGGTGCGGTCTGAAGATGAGTTTGGGATTCTAGCCCAGGCCTTCAATTCCATGAACGAAAAGCTGAGAGCCAGCCAACAGCAGCAGCGACGGATGACCCAGGACATCGTGCATGACCTGGCCCAACCCATTATGGTTATCCGGGGCCTGGCCGAATCGATGCAGGAAGGAATAGTTCCGAAGACCGAAGCAAACTTGCAGGTGATCCGACAAGAAGCAGATCGGTTGGATGCCCTCACTCGCAATTTGCATTTCTTGGAACAGGCAGATTCCAAGCGCCTGCATATGAATCAGGAGTTCGTAGCTCCGAGTGAAATACTTGCGCGTTTTCGCACCACTTTTCTGGAACCAGCCCGGTGGGCCGGGATTGATCTACGGGCAACAGATGTCTCTGACCTTCCGATGGTCTACGTGGATTCCGAACGATTCATGCAAGTGTTAAGCAATTTGATTGCTAATGTTTTTCAGCATGGATCTGCAGCGGACACTTTGACTCTGGAGGCAGTGGCCTTGAGGCGGGAAGTTCGTTTCATTTTGGTAGACAATGGCCCAGGGGTACCGGAACTCGACCTGCCCCGAATTTTCGATCGATTCTATCGTGCAGATAAGTCTCGCAGTCCCCACAGCGGAGGGTCCGGCATCGGCTTAGCAATTGTTAGGTCGCTCATAGAAGCTCAGGGAGGCAAAGTATGGGCAGAAGCCGCGCAGCCCCAAGGGCTGCGTATCGTGATGAGCCTGCCTGCCGAAGAGGCGGCCGAGACCACACACCAGGAAGACGGGTCCGTCAGCTCGGGGGTGTGAGGCATCCTCCCATCCGCTTACGCGTTTGCGGTCAAGCCTGTAACTTTGCATCTCACTGGATTGCTCTTCCGGGAACAAGTGGACAAATGCTTCTATAGACGGCAAGGGTGCCCAGAGCAATTGGACATTCCTTATGTGTCCCGTGTGGGATTGGGCGACCAGCAGGTGATGGACAATTGGCAGGATGTATTCTGAGGCCTATTTTCTTAAGACTTGCCGTTTTCCGCCTGTCGAGATTCTTTGAAGTTCCGACTAGCGATCTGCATGCGATCCATGGGGCCTGTCTTTTAAACGCCAGAGGAGCATGGCCGCCAATAACCCCATGATGGCCCAGAGTTGGAAAGGGCGGCCCCTGCCGAACATAGCCAAGGCGTTGCCGATAGGCGGTGAAATGGCACCTCCCAACTGCATGCCCACTAGAGCCACACCCAATGCGTTGCCGGCATGAGCAGGTCCGATGCCTTTGCTTTCCATGAGGCGCGTAAACATGATACTCATGAAGGCATCCCTCATCAGGCCGGCTGTCACCATGGCCACAAATACCAACTGGCCTGGAGCCAGGGGCACCATCAAGGTTGATAGAGCCAAAGAGAAAGCCCCAATTAGCAGAAAAGGTTGGCGACGGCGCAGTCTATCCGAAAGCAGTGAGAGCGGGATGGTAGCTATCATGCTGGCGAAATGGAAAGCAGATAGGGCCAGATCCGCCTGAAAGCCGGGCCAACCCGCCTCGCGCAGGAACAAGGGCACATATCCCAGCAACCCGAGGGCACAGCCACCGTATCCGAAACCGGCTAGACAAAGCAGGCGCACATCCCGTATGCGGGACACGCGGCCCAATTCCTCTCGCAGCCCCGTCTGAGTTGCATGTGCAGACACTCGATCAACACCCGTGCGCTTGGGAACAAGAAACCACACCAGGCCGAAAAGCATGGTGAGCAGTCCCGAAGCAATGAGGACCATCCGCCAGCCACCCAATAGGGGTGACAGCCAGGTGGCCGCTGAGATCGCACCCAGCATGAAACCGGTTGCCATACCCAGCGAGACTCCGCCGTTGGAAAGGGCAAGTTGCTCCTGCGGAAAGATCTGGGCGCCTGCTTTGTGCAGATTGAGCGGTATGAGAGAGATGAAAGGTCCGGTCAGAAGTGAAAATATCAAGAGCCAACCGAAACTTGGCGCCAGGCCTCGAGCCAAACCAAATAGCCCGGTACAAGCACAGGCCACTATCAGTGAACGCCGGGCACCGTAGCGATCGCTGATTGCTCCACCGACAATGGAGGAGAAAACCGATGTTAGGACATTAGCGCCCCAAATCAGGCCGATTTGAAACAGGGTGAGCCCTAAATCTGCCCCAATCTCTGGCAGCATGACAGAAAGGGCCATGCGGGGGGCGGCCGAGGCCAAACAGGAAGTTCCTACCATCAGCAGCCATATGGGCCATTTGGTTGCCTCCGGACTGAGATTCAACTTGAAAGTGCCTGACATTGGAGTGGCTTTGGAATCTAGTTGCCAGATTGAAAGCCATGAACGGAGTCTCTGCAGGTAGATCCCGTACCAGCTGAACTTCCAACCCCCGCAGTAACTGTAGGTGTGAAGAAGGCTTCTAATGTTCGCACGGCCAGCAGATTACTTCCGACTGAAAACCACGTCCGAATCGATCCTGAAGTCACTGTTCTCGGTATAGCCACGCCTGGGGGTCCTACCTCTGTCCGACCGCCCCAGGCCTCGTGTGTGAGAACTGAAATCTTGTTTGTTGTGGATGAGTACAGCGACCAGCCGTCAGCCCAGCCGCAAACAGGCACCCCGACTTCCCGCTTCGAAACAGAGCGACGAATCCAGTCCAGGCCCTGCAACCGGACTCCCATTCCCTTGGCAGTACCCATCAAGGGAACATAATCTGAAGGGCTCTGGCATTTGAGGTGGATCTTCCTCAAACCGTCTCCACCCTGTATGGAATCACGGGAGGACACACTGCCACCGGGGCTGGCCAAGATAGATTGGTCCTTGCCACAAGTCCTTGGCAGCTCTGCAAATGGCGCCGGTCATCTCAGCCAAAGTACTGTCTGGGAGTCGGTGGGGCAAGCATTGACACAGGTGCGTTCACAGGAGAAAAGGAAAGCTTGGGGTGATTGGACGCACCGGCTGGACATCCGGGCTTGTCCTGGCTTTATCATTGAACACCGTTCGCCAAGAGGGAGCGTTTCAAATGAAGATCATAGAAGTTCGGGCAGTGTACCCTCGCTGGGCTCGGCCCGCTTCAGATGCCTGGCAGTCGCACTTCTGGCAGATTGCCGTACGGGTCACGTCTGACACGGGTCATGTCGGATGGGGCTATGGCGGCGGTGGCAGACCGGCTGTTCAAATCGTCAACCAGCATCTAAGTCGTTTCGTGATCGGACGCGGAATTGAAAGTACAGAAGATATCCGCGCTACATGGCAGTCATTGTATCGTGCTTCCCTGCCCTACGGCCGAGGGGGTATCGCCATGATGGCTCTCAGTGGAGTAGATCTTGCGCTTTGGGATTTGTTAGGCCATTCAATGGATGCGCCGGTTTATGAACTTCTTGGCGCGCGGAAGCGGGAGCCGGTGGAAGCCTATGCGTCAGGCACCCACTTTCAACACTTCAGGGACCTGGGTTTTTCAAACACGAAAATTCCCGTGAAGTGGCGGGCACCCACTGACTATGTTCAGACGGAAGAGATGGTTGCTGATGCCAGAAAGGTTTTCGGACCGGACGGCAAGGTGATGTTGGACTGTTACATGTCCTGGGATGTAAGTACTACCCTTGAAATGAGACGCAGGCTGGATTCGTACCAGGTGTTTTGGTTTGAGGACGTGCTCACTCCTGATCACCATGTGGAATTGGCGGAGCTACGGCCGCGGTTAGCTCCTGTCATGTCTGCAGGGGGAGAACATGAATTCACCGCAGCAGGTTTCAAAAAGCTGGCTGAGGCGGGATCGCTGGACGTCTGGCAGCCGGATATAACGTGGTGCGGTGGCATGACCGGTGCTTTGGCTATTTTGACCCTTGCTGAAAGCGGAGGAATACCCATTTGTCTCCACAGAGGTGGCGAAGTCTGGGGCCTTCATCTGATCGTAGGTTCAGACTGTATGGGATTGGCAGAGATACTCCAAAATGAACGAGAAGTGGGACAGCTACGCTGTTGGCTGGGTGAGCCTGAAGTCAGAGACGGTTTTCTGTACCCAACGGACCGACCGGGTTTTGGAGTTTCTCCAAATTTACAGCTTTTTTAGACGCCGTGCCCAAGGCTTATATGGTGCAGAAATTGGGTACTCAGTAGAACGAATCAACAGAGAACGAGGCACCAGCAGAGGAACCTGTATCCCAAAAGACCGGTTGGTCAAGATCGGCGACCACGAAAAAAAACATACATAATGCCGTTGCCGGTCCTGGATCAGGAATGATTTTGAATGTTCGGATCCTGCAGAGGGAAAGTTCTGCGTTGTGGATCCAAATCCATGACTTCCGTTACTCCCCACGAAGCCTTCTATGTCGCTGCTGCACTGTTCCAGGGAATCCCTCTCATGACGGCGGACGGACGGCTTTCACGAACATCGGGCCTAAGAGTCGTGATACAACACGGACACATGGGGTCATCCGAGAACTGTACTTGGACGAATATCATTTCCCTCCCGGGAAAAATAGGAATCCGCCATATGGACGACCACAAAGCTGTGGCAGTTGATGAGGAATACTTCTACAATCGGTCCTGCATAAGCAGGTCAGGCAGAGCGACCGGGAATTTCTTTAACAGCAGAGCCACCCTTTTCCTTACCTACGGTAGGCGGCGCTGCCGATCCCTTAGTCTTAAGTGCCAGCGAGTTGGCACAGCATGGGACAATTAGTCCGAACATTGACAACCCCTATAGTTATTTGTGCCAGTAGGACCATTGTGGTGCTTGGCGTCTGGCTTGGCGGAGTTTATGTCCGACATCATCTCTTTCTGATTGTTTCGCTTGTACCGAGCAGTTAGTTGAGACTTGGAACAGGGGCCGGTTCATGCCAAAATCCCACATCCGCGCGCCGTGCCCCTGGGAAAAGAAGTGTTTAGCAATCCCCTATATCTGAAGGTATCTCTATAGAAAAATTGCTCAAACTGACTACCCCTTTACGCGTTTAAGAAAACCAAAGCCAAATTATGCGCTCCGCCGCACCCCAACGTAGCGCGCCCTTGCCCATATAGGCTGTGGAGACATTAAGGGTTCCCAGGGGTTCAAAACATCCTGAATCGGAGGTTTCTGAACCTTCTTGTATTCCCGTCCCCGAACACTACCCTCATGAATTCCGATGATCACGGCCTGATGCATGACATTGCCAACAAATCAGAACGTCTGCCCATTTGGGCTGTTCACAAGGGGTGCCAGTCCTGAGCTGATGCAGTTCATTCTCTAGGCATCGGGAGTTCGCTGGGCCTGAATGTAAATGGAGACCCGTTGCACGGTGTCTACCCATATCTCTGAGGCATGTGCTTTCAGGGAATCCACTAAACATTTCAGAGCATTTGCTGTAACGGGCAGATGGCCCTCTTCAATGCCGTGGAAGGTCAAGATCGCCCACCGGCCCTGAGCCAGACTTTCCATAACGATCTGGACCAGTTCTGGGCCGGTCTTATTCTCGACCGGCAACGAATTCAAGTGGAACAAATCGCAGTTCTGCGGATCGGTCGTGCGCTCACCGCGGGTGCGACCTGCCGTGCAGTAGCGAGCGACTACCGGTACATAACTCTGATGAGTTTCTCCCTGGCCTACCCAGGTGTGGTAGCAGGGGTAGGCAAAGGACACTCGACCTTGATCTGGGAAAAGCCATTGCAACCTTTCCCCTGCCAGGGCAATATCCTGCTCGATCTCCGCGAGCGTCATCGTTTCCAGTGGTTTGCGCGATCCGTCCAAAGACCAACCGAACTGAGCCGAGCAAGGATGCGTAACTGTGTGGTTTCCCAATTCGTGTCCGGCGGCGGACGCGGGCTTCCAGATAGCCAAGTCCCGCTCCCAATTGTCCCGTGGGTTGAGGTAAAAGGTTCCACGCATATCAGCTTTGTCCAACATGGGGATGGCCGTATCCAGCTGAGATGCCAAGCCATCGTCAAAGGTGAGGGACACAGCAGCTTGGTACTGGCCTGGCCAGCTGAAGGACAATTCGTTGAGGGACTGGGTCATAGGGGCATGTTCAGTCAATTTGAGTATTTCGCGACCAGAATACCAGGTCGCCTGTTGCCACCCGTTCTGGTCCGGTGCCGGCTTCGACATCCTGCGTATAGATTTCATCCTCTCCCGATAGGCCGCGAGTAGCAAAGGCAATCATGCGGGAATCGGCAGACCACAGGGCATGGCTGAGCGCATACTGGTCGGAGAAAACCAGGTATCGCTGAAAAAAGCGTGGCGTAACAGTTACAGGTGTAAGTTCGCGTATTTCTAATTCGTCCCAGACCCGCAAATGAAAGCTTCCTATTTCGCCTTCCACATCAACTTCCCAGAAGAGGAGTTTGGCCCCATCAGGAGACCAGAATGCTGCCATCACAGGCAGGGAAGTAATCTGCTCCAAAGTTCCTTGGTCCAGGAAATGTATATAAAGTGGACCAAAGGCATTGACCGCCATGGAATCCGGAGTTTCAATAATCGCCAGGCGATTTCCCAAGGGATTCGGATAAAGGGCAAGATGAGAGCCTTGATACCAAGTCAGGATTTCCTCGGTAGCAGTCTCCAAATTCGCACGCACCAATGTCGCTACCCCATCCCGCAAGTCGCCGTACACTACTTCTTCTGAGCCAGCCAGCCAGGCGGGTGCACTGAAGCCGGCTGCCTGAGCGGTCAGTAGCCGCTGTTTGTCAGCTGGGCCGACCCAGACGGTGTTCAAGTCGCGATGCACAATCAATCGTTTCCCGTCAGGGGCCCAGGCGTAATAGAACGGCTGACCTGTATCCAACAAACGCGTCTGGGCAACCTCTGGATCGTCGGTATCTATAACGTTTAGTGCCATCGTGGAAACACCATTGGTTAGCCAGCTGCCCAACAGTGACAAGCGGGTGCCGCTGGGGTCCCAATACATGTAGAAAGGCGGAAACTGGGTTTCTACCTGCGACTGGATATCGCCTGTGACATCGGCGACTATAACTTTCCCACTGAAGGCAGAACCCCTGATTTCGGAGCGCACCCAGGCCAGCTGTCCAGTGCCCGGTGCCCACACAGGCTGAAGATGCATCACGGTGGGGCTGGCATCGGAAGTGAGCTGTGTCCGACTCCCCTTTTCCGGATTCAGGATGACCAAGTTTCCATCTGCCTCACGAATCACCAGCAAATTTCCAGGAGACTGGCTTTCCTCAGGTGGAGGCGGAACCACAAAGGTGAACTGCCCCCCAGAAGGCAGTGCTGTGCAGCCTGTCAGCAAGGAAATGGCCAGCCACAGCAGCAAAAGGGCCCAGAAAAGCTTAACGGCTACTAGCTCATAATTGGTTTCTAAAGATTCTTTCCAACCTTGCATGTCAAACTCCTATGGGATGCTGGTGCAATACGCTGTGGAGGTGAAGACTTTGCTGTAGGCGGTTGCACACAGACTATTTCTTTGTATGTCGCAGAGGTGGAATTTCTCCTAGCCAAGGGAGAGAGCAGCTGTCGCCCAAATTTGCTCTTTGATTGCTTGTTCCGATAGTGCGATGCGGCATCCTACCACCACCTTGAAACCGTGAAAGGGACCCTGACCCTTTCTACCAGTGAGTCGACTCTGTTCTCTCTAACTGCGGACAAACTGTTAACCGTGCCGCAGATTTCTGGCTCTCGACATGCTAAATGCCAAGGCGGGCCGAAAGTGTCCAGAGTTGCACGTTGCTGAAAATCCGCCATGCAGCGTTGGTAGGCGAAATTGGGGGATTGGGAGTCGCGTAAGCCAATATCCAGCGACTCTCCCACTACATCCAAAATGAAAGTTGGGCCATGGGGATCTGTGAACGGTTAGGTCTGGTGATTGCAACCAACTGCCATGGACGCATGTCCAGCTTCGATGTTGTTCTCAAGTCGGTTTGGTCAGGCATAGGATTCGCCTGCATGGCCCTACTCCTATTTGGATATCGGCCGACTTCATAGAAGGAACAGGAGCGGCTCTATCAGGGGGCCGCGTTCACTATGATGGGCCTCGTCTAGGTTGTGGGTGGTGCTCCAACTTTATTTCCACTTGAGGCACTGGATAAGAGATGGGATTCTATGGAGACCAACTTGCAATAGAACATTCTCTTAGGAAGAAAAGCTATTAGATGGGATCCTTGCGGACCGGCAAGGGCAGTCTACCCCAAACCTCGAGCCGACCCCATTCCTTGATTTCGAGACGTCAGCTGCTTGCATGGATAGCTCAACTTCCCGCCAACTGTGTCGTGATTTCTTGGCCTGGGTACCTGGTGTACCAAGTGATCCCAAGGCCAGCTGGGGTTACCAAGCCTGACTATAGGATGGCAATCTTTGGCAAACGGATTTGGGTGACTTCCGACACCATTGCATACTCGGTAATCCTGAGGTTGAGAAATTCTTTACTGAGGGGCAAATTCCCCTATGCTAGAATGCTTTTCTGGACGGCTGAAACACTTGAGTAGTGTTTGGCCGAGGAGCCAGGCAGCATCATGCATGCCACGCAACAACAAATACTAGAGGTCTTACAGGAACACGGGCGCGGTGTTGCCCGAGAACTAGCAGATTGGCTGGATATAAAGCCCCCTTCGTTGCGTTATCATCTGTTGGCTTTGGAAGAGAGTGGTCACGTAGAAAGGGTTTCCCTGCCTTCGTCGGGTGACGTAGGACGGCCCGCTGTCCATTATGCTTTGACACCTGATGGGATCCGTCAGGTTTTTCATTGCACCCCTTGGCTTGTGGAAGGATTGCTAAGCCAATTTCGCTCCTTTTCCTCCCCAGACAAAGTGACCAACCTGTTTAAAGACATGGGCCAACAGATGGCCCGTGGGTTCGATTCGGGGGATCTCTCTGAATTGGCGCTCGAGGAACGCCTTCTGCGTGCCAGCCAAACTCTCTCCTCCTACGGTTATGGGGCGGCCGTGGCCCGTGCAGAGGAGAACAGTGACTCTGCCATGTATCTGGAAACTCGCAATTGTCCCTACGGGGATCTACCGCAAGAGCACCGGGAACTGTGCCAGATGGATTTAGCTCTGGTCAGTGAACTGGTGGGCCAACAGTGTTCCCATGACCAGAATTTGGCCCAAGGTGACAATTGCTGCACCTTTCATCTGGCAGGGCCAGCGGAAACAATTATTGAGCTGGCCTAAGAGGTCGGACCCTACCTTGCATGAATCAGCCCGTGTCTCTGGACCCAATCCCTGCCATGTCTTCCGTAACTGAAATCTCCCCGCGGGGACATATCACCATAGATCCAGTGCCGGGCTATGAGCCGGGCACCCATCTTACCGACAGCTTTGGGCGCACTTTGCATTACCTTCGCATCTCTTTGACCGATGCCTGCAATCTGCGCTGCGTTTACTGCATGCCGGAAAACATGCAGTTTATGCCCAAGTCCCATCTGCTCACGGATGCCGAAATCCTGGAACTGGCAGAAGTGGCGGTTAGTTTGGGGGTAACTCGCATTCGGCTTACAGGCGGCGAACCTACTATAAGGCCCAGCCTGGTGAAGATAGTAGGGCAGCTGGCGGCCCTCGAAGGGTTACAGGACTTGGCCATGACCACCAATGCTCTCATGTTGGACGAGCTGGCGGCGCCCCTCAAAGAAGCCGGTCTGAATCGAGTCAATGTCAGCCTGGATACCTTAGATCCAGAAAAGTTTCACGCATTGACACGCTGGGGTCATGTGGCCGATGTCTGGCGCGGGGTAAACGCCGCCGTAGCGGCAGGCCTTACCCCTTTGAAGTTCAATGCCGTGATCGTGCGCGGATTCAACGATGGACAGGACATGCTGGATCTGGCGGCCCTGACTCTGGAACACGATTGGGAAGTGCGTTTCATTGAAATGATGCCTTTTGACGCCGTAACGGATTTCCAGCAGTCCAACGTGGTGCCTTTCCGGGAAATGCAGGACAAAATCGAGAAACACTTCGGACCACTGGAGGACGTGGGTTACGACTATGTGGACCCCAGTCGACCGTATCGCATTGCCGGGGCCAAAGGCACTCTAGGGTTCATCAACAGCGTGACAGAACCGTTCTGTCAGGGCTGCGGGCGTTTGCGCCTCACCGCAGATGGCAAACTCCGCCTGTGCCTGCTTAAGGAGGATGAAGTGGACCTGATCACCCCCCTCCGAGCGGGCAGCTCCCGAGCCGAGATGCAACGTATCATGTGGGAAGGGGCCTTCCACAAACCTTGGGGCCATGATCTGGCGCTGGGTGCCTTCGCAGAGAACCGGTCTATGAATCAGCTGGGGGGGTGAATTTCTCAGCGATCTGAGATTATTTATAAGTTGTTTAGGAAAACTCTAGCCTATAATGTTAGGTGTAATAGAGGTCATTGGACAGAGGAGAACCTGATTTGATTACCTTAACTGAAACTGCAGCGGGTCGTTTGCAACAGGTCATGGATGAGAAAGGCATGGGCGAGAGCCATGGCTTGCGCGTCTTCGTAAAGGGTGGCGGCTGTGGCGGCATGCAGTACGGCATGACCTTCGAAGAACAAGCACGAGATGGGGACGATGTTTCCCAACAACACGGAATGACCATTTTCGTGGACCCAACTAGCTCGTTCTATGTGGGTGGAGCCCACATTGACTATGTGGACTCCCTCATGGGCGGTGGCTTCCATATTGAGAACCCCAATGCTGTCAGTACTTGTGGGTGTGGCAGCAGCTTTCGTACGGAAGAAGGGCAGGAACAGGCAGGTGGCGGCGCTGGTTGCGGCAGCCACGGCTAGTAGGGCTTCTGGCTGAAATCCACGCGGGCTCCGGCGAGGCCTATGGCTGAGCCGGCCCGCTTGCGCGTCTACACAGTTTCCGAGGCCCGGCGCGTGTTGCCGCGCGTCAAAGCCTACATGAACAGCATGCAGGAATCGCGCAGCCAGATTATGCAGCTGCGCCCCCAAGTGTGGCCTCTGCTCCGAGACAGTGCCTCCAATGGCGGCAACGCCCAACTGACAGACCTCACGGAGCAGTTTGCCCGACTGACTTCAGCAGTGCGCCAGATTGTGGCTATGGGCATTCTGGTCAAGGATGTGGATACGGGGCTTGTGGATTTTCTGTCCCTACGGCAAGGGCAGCGGGTTTACCTGTGCTGGAAGCACGGTGAGGAAAATCTGGAGTATTGGCACGACATTGACACTGGATTTGCTGGGCGGCAGCGTATTGAAGAAGAGGATTTCGACGATGCCCCCGAAGATCCCTTCATTACAAACTGAGCAGAGAGCTATTTTTCATGCCTAACGATTTTAATGCCCCGGAAGTGAGCCCCATAGAGGTTGCCCGGCGCATGACCAACCAGGAAGACTTCCAATTTGTGGATGTAAGAGAAGCAGAGGAATTAGAGATTGCTGCAATTGAAGGCGCATTACATCTGCCCCTTAGCACCTTGCGCGACTTAGGCGAAGCCGGCATTCCAGCCGAATTGCAAGACAAAGATGTAGATGCCGTGATTTTCTGCAAAATGGGCGGGCGTAGTGCCAAAATTACGGCTTGGTTAATGGAACGTGGTTATACCAACGTCAAATCCATGGAGGGTGGGACCAACGGTTGGTCCAAGGATGTGGACCCCTCTGTCCAAATCTATTAACCGCTATGTAACAGGTGGCTTGTCCTCCATCAGACCAGCCGGCACCCGAAAGTCGTCCATCAGCAGCCCACCCAGAACCTGCAAATTCTTGAGGTCTGAGGTGCGCTCGATGGTCTTGGGCGTCTCCAAAAGCAGCGGCGTATCATGCCAGCAAGGGTCATTGAGAATGCAGGCGAAGGGAGAAGTACCTAGTTCGCCTTCGCCTAGATGCTGATGTCTGTCCAAGTGACTGCCCAAAGTGCCTTTGCTGTCATTCAGGTGCCAGCAACCCACCGCGTTCAAGCCGAATGCACCATCGCATTGCGCCATGAAGTCTGTGTAGCCGTCTGGAGTACGCAAATCAAAGCCAGCGGCGAATGCGTGGCACGTGTCCAGGCAGACCCCTACGGGGGCTTCACCTTCAAGTTTCTGTAGCAGTTGTCCCAATTCAGCTGGGTTGCGGCCAACCACCGTACCTTGCCCAGCCATGATCTCAAAGAGTAAATGTGTATCAGCTAGTTCAGGATGTTCACCGTAAGTGGTTCGCACTGCTTCCGCAATACGCGCTATGCCGGCCTCAGGGCCAGTGCCCTTGTGAGCCCCAGGATGCATGACAACATATGGAATGCCCAACAAGTGAGCCCGTTGGAGTTCATCTTGCAGTCCCATCCTGCTCTTGGTCTGTATAGGTGGATCTGGTGCAGCCAAATTGATGAGGTAACTGGCATGGCACACTGCCGCAGCCAGACCGGAGTCCATGAAACTCGTGCGCCAATCGGCGATTGCAGTTTCAGTAAGTGGTTTGTCCTGCCAGCGGCGATTGCTTTTAGTGAAGATCTGGACAGCTGTCATATGCAGGTCCAACGCCCGTCCTACGGCTTGGTCCAGGCCTCCTGAAACGGACAAATGGGCACCAATTTGAGCAGGTTGTGAATTCACAGGAATATCCTTCGGGATCTAGATGGCAGGCGGGAGAATTCAAGGGGAAATAGTGATACTGGCGATTGATACTTCCTCGAGTCTGGCTCAGATCTGCCTCTGGGACACAGGCACCCGCAGCCCTAGGTACGCCTTCTCTTGGCAGTCAGTCCGCGCCCAAACCGTAGAATTGGCCAGGGCCATTCAACAGGCTTGGGCACACAGTGCGCAGACAGCGGCGGACATGGATCTGGTGGCCGTCTGTACTGGCCCCGGCAGTTACACCGGGGTTCGCATCGGTCTCAGTGTAGCAAAGGGGATGTCAACAGGCTCAACCAAATGTCTGCCCTTGATGGGTGTGCCGGCTTTGGCTCCGCTGCTATATTCCTTGTGGCAGTTGGCTCAGAGTATCGATTGCAGTAGCGATCTGATTGTGGTCCAACCCGCGGGACGAGGCTATTACAATTGGGCCGTTATGGACGGTCACACCCCATGGCGTTATGTTGGGCCACAGGACCACCATTGGGGTACAACTGAGAACTTCGCGGAATTTCTACGCAGCTTGCGTCCCACCCTCGATACAGAAATGTGGGTGGCCGGTGAGTTGTCAGATGAGCTTCTGACGGCGGTATCCGCTTTGCCTCACATTAAATTTCTGTCTGCCTTTGACCGGCAGCCTTCGGCAACCCAAATTGCACGTCTGGCTTGGCACCGTTGGCAAACCGACCCCAATTGGCACTTGCCGCAGCATTTGGCACCCATCTACCCCCAGCAACTTTGATGTCCTTCCCCATTGCCCAGGGTCAAGTGGCCGCTCCTTTGACCGTCCGTTTTGCCCCCATGACTCAGTGGGATCTTGCAGCCGTGTCAAAAGTCGAACTGGAATGCTTCGATCCTCCTATGAGTCTGCCTAAAATTCGACAATTGTGGCATCTGGATAGTCACTTTAAATGGCGCGTGCTGCGCCTCCAAAGCACTGCGGATTCTGCAGACCTAGACTCCGAAACTGTAGCCTATTCTTGCTATGCGGACTATGACAGTCAGGGGCACCTGCTTAAATTGGGTTGTCTCAAGGCAATGCGCGGTTTGGGTTTGGGGCGCTGGCTACTACTGCAGGTCCTGAAGGAGATGACGGTCTCTGGGATGTCTGAAGTCCAGTTGGAAGTACGTAAATCCAATGCAGTGGCCCGTCGCCTGTATCTACGGCACGGCTTTCGGGAAGACGGAATCCAGCCTAGTGGCTATCCTGACGGTGAGGACGCGGTACTGATGTCCATTCCGCGCCTACAGGAGAATTCCGTACAGCAGGCATTGTGCCAGCTGTACGAGTATGCGCAATCCGTCCAAAGGGCCGGTAGCTACTTGCCGGAGGATCGGTATGGCTGGTTCTGAAAGGCAGACCATTTTAGTTCAGTTGGAAACTGAAGTCAGAGCCTGTACGGAGTGTGGTCTTTGCGAAGGACGTACTTACGCCGTGCCAGGTGAAGGGGATCCCGAATCCGTGGTCATGTTCATTGGTGAAGGGCCTGGCCAGGATGAGGATCTACAGGGGCGGCCTTTTGTAGGCCGCAGCGGTCAGTTGTTGACCCAAATGCTGCAAGAGGTGGGTATTGAGCGGGACAGCGTTTTCATTACAAACGTAGTGAAATGTCGCCCACCAGGTAATCGCGATCCCATGCCAGTTGAGATTGAGGCTTGTCGAGGCTTTCTGGAACGACAGATTGAACTGGTCAATCCCCGCATCATCGTAACTCTGGGTCGCTTCAGCATGCAACGATGGTTTCCGGGTGAGAAAATCACACGGATTCAGGGCAGGGCCCGCAATATAGGGAGGGGCCGGTGCGCTATTCCGCTATTTCACCCGGCGGCGGTCCTACGCAATCCTAACTTTATGCCGGGCTATCAAGAGGTGTTTCGACGGCTACCGAATCTAATTAGTCGGGCTCAGCAAGCGAATGAACGAGCGCGTATGGGGGAAGCCTTACCGGCTGGCGTTCCACATCCAGGAGATCCGGATTACTTAGATCCCGAAGTGCCTCTACCACCCACCCAGGAAGCTTTGTTTTAGAACTGAACATTGAGTATTTAGACATCCATCTGCAGTCGTAACCCGAAAACAAGGAACGGCTGCAGAGATCTTGAAAGAGAGCAAAAAAAGTAATGAATGTGCAAACGCAGGAAAGGCAAGTCCACGCCCCACCGATTGAAACGGGCGTGCTGCGCCTGATTCCTCTGGGGGGCCTGGGCACGATTGGCAAGAATATGATGTTAGTGGAATATGAGGATGACATTCTGGTCATTGACGCAGGCAGCATGTTTCCTACCGAAGAAGAGCCAGGCGTAAATCTGATCATTCCGGATGTGGAGTTCCTGTTAGAGAACCAGCATCGAGTGCGGGGCATAATGCTGACCCACGGCCACGAGGACCATATCGGAGCTCTGCCCTATCTGATTAACGATTTTGGCTTAGAAGTGCCGATTTATGGTGCGGATCTGACTATGGGTGTGGTGCGCAACAAACTTAGAGATCAGAAGGTACCGACGGAAGCTCTGGACCTGTTGAATGAAGTGGATGTAAACAGCCAGTTACAAATTGGCTGTTTCGAAGTGGAATTCTTCCAAGTCAACCATAGCTTCCCGAGCAGTATGGGAGTAGCCATCAAGACTCCGGTAGGACGCATCATCCACACGGGGGATTTCAAATTTGACGACCAGCCCATAGTGGATGAGCCAGTAAACGAGGAGCGCCTGGCGCGTTGGGGCGAGGAAGGGGTGCTGCTACTCATGGCTGACAGCACCAACGCCGAGGAAGTCAGTCCTACCAGCAGTGAAATCTCCATCGAAGACAAGCTGCAGGAACTGTTTGAGAGTGCACCTGGCCGCATCTTTCTTTCTACTTTCGCCAGCAATGTCAGCCGGCTTCAGCAAGTTATTTCGTTGGCTGAGCGAAATGGTCGCCGCGTGGGTTGGGTGGGCCGTTCGATGTTCACCTATGGCGACAATGCTGTGCAACTCAATTACCTGGACTTTGACAAGCAGAAATTGCTCTCCACCAAAGAGATAAACAACCTTCCGGACGAGGAGGTGTGTGTGCTCATAACAGGCAGTCAGGGCGAATCCATGAGTGCCCTGAACCGCTTAAGTAAGGAAGGCCATCGGGATCATGACATCCGCCCCACAGATACTGTGATTATCTCGGCCAGTCCCATTCCGGGCAATGAAGTGGCCTTTTATGGGATGGTGAACCGACTCTTCAGGTTGGGAGCAGATGTTATTTATCACATTCTTGCAGACATTCACGTTTCAGGCCACGGTAGCCAGCGGGAGAACCGGCGCATGCTGTCTTTGTTACGGCCGCGTTACTTCGTACCTGTGCATGGAGAATTTCGGCATCTGTTCCTCAATGCCCGTAATGCCCACCAAGCTGGAATGCATGAAGATGATGTTTTCATTCTGGAAGATGGACAGGTGTTTGCCATGGAGAGCACCGGTGTTGAAACCGGGGATGGGCTGGCGGAAACACGGGCTTGGTATGACGAGAAAGTCTCCGCTGCCCATGTCCTGATCGATGGCAATGTCATTAGCGATAGTACGGAGATCATCAAGGAACGGCACTGGCTCAAAGAGAGTGGCGTTGTGAGTTGCGTAATTGGCTACGATGCACGCAACCGACAGATGTTGGGTCAGCCCCTCATAAATACACGCGGGTTCCTGTATCCGGAAGAAGAAAGTGAATTTCATGGTCAGGCGCGCAAACTGGTCACCCAGCAGTTCAATAAGCTGACAGCCCGCGGTGTGCGAACCAGTCAAAAGGACATTGAACAGGATGTGCGTGGGGTACTTAACCGCTTTTGCAAGAACGAATTCGGGCGACGGCCGGTGATCATGTCCAAACTGCTTTCTCTGAAGTAAAGCCCTGACAGCACTCCGTGCTGGCCACGCGAAGTGTTAAGTCGTGCACTCTAGGCCCGGTTTCTGCTACGCCCGCGAGAAAGCGGACTGAATCCTTTGTACAATGATAGGAGGAGGCGTATTGCGCGTCTTCCTTCCTTTCATTTGACCGGCAAGGGGTAAGGACTAGGGTGTCACCCCCCGGCTAAGTGGTCAGGCCCGGTGGAGGAAAATGGCCCCACGAAAGATTTCTAAAGACAGCCTGTCTCTTAAATCGTTTCAGGATTCACTACTGAGCGCGAAGTTCAACGGGGCCCTCTTGGTCACAATTTCAGCCCTTACACTACTGAGCCTGATGTCCGGTAATCAGGGTCGGCTGACTTCCTTGTGGATTGACCTGCTGCAGCGCGGCTTTGGAGCGGCAATCTGGGGTATTCCCTTTGTCTTGGGCTTTCTAGGCTTCTGGATCATCATCCGTTCGGTTGAACACATGCCGGAAATGGAATGGCAGAAGCCTTGGGGATTCCTGCTGCTCTTTATATGTTCTGTAGTGGCTATGACCTTGGCACCCGGGGATCTTTTCCTGGAGACAGCCCGACTCTTGTCACCTCTTACAGACTCCGCCGGAGGCTGGGTGGGGCGCCTCTTGGGCGAGCAGCTGCAGGGGTTACTGGGTCCACATGGGGCCTGGCTAGTACTGACGGTGCTGACTGTTACCAGCCTGTACATGTTGCAGAAGTCCCTTGTGTTGCGAGGACTGGCAGTGGTGCAACAGGCTTTACTCGGTTTCTGGGAGTTACTGGGTCGTGTGCCACAGGGAGACTACCGTCTTAAGCCGTGGCCTGAAACCCGGGTTTATCAGGTCTACATCTGGTTGCGATCTAAGAAAGTGGATTTTGGACCTTGGCGGAAACGATATCGTGGCTGGGAGCAGCAATACGTTGCCATTCTGCAACGATTGCGTAACAGCCGCCCGCGGTATGAAGACCCACCCCAACCGCCGCCGGCCCAGCCTATAGCCGCGGCGCAAGTACCCGCGCCAACTCCGTTGAATGTGCCGACTGGTGCGGCCACGACGCGTCAGCCCGTGATAGGTGACGTGAAGGTCGCTGACTATTGGCAATTGCCAGTGTTGGAACAAATGCTGGAAGATCATGAACGAATTGCGGAGTCCGATGAACACGTCCGCCAGACCGGGGTCTTGCTACAGGAGACGCTGGGTCTATTTGGGGTGCCGGCAACATTTGAAGGAGCATATAAGGGCCCTTCAGTCACGCAGTATCTGATAAAACCGGGTTACATCCAGCGGCTGGACAACAAGGGCCGCCCGCACCGGACCAAGGTCAAAGTAAGCAAGATTACGAGCCTGAGCAACGATTTGGCGCTGGCAGTTGCAGCGCAATCGGTACGGATCGAGGCTCCCATCCCCGGCACCAGCTACGTCGGGATTGAAATCTCCAATACTCGCAGTAATTCAGTTAGCCTCAAAGAGCTCTTCCTGAGCGAACAGTTCCAGTCCATGGACGCGGACTTGCCGCTGGCACTGGGCGAAGACGTGAAAGGGCAACCCATAGTGGCTGACCTTGCCAAGATGCCGCATTTGCTGATTGCCGGGGCAACCGGTACGGGCAAGTCGGTCTGCATCAACGCCATCATCTCCACGTTGTTGCTGTCCCACTCCCCGGATACGTTGCGTCTGCTGATGGTGGACCCGAAGATGGTGGAGTTAAGCGAATACAACGACATTCCGCACCTGATCAAGAAGGTGGTCATCGACGTCGAAGAAGCTGAGCAAGCCTTGGATTGGGGCGTCCAGGAAATGGACAAGCGGTACCACATGCTGAATAGGGCCAAATGCCGTGACATCAAACGGTTCAACGCCCGCCGCAAGGCCCAGGGGGAACGCCCATTGCCTTACATCGTAGTGGTTATCGATGAAATGGCAGATCTGATGATGATGGCCCCGCAGGAGGTGGAACGTTCCATCTGCCGCTTGGCTCAAATGGCCCGGGCCGTTGGCATCCACTTGATCATAGCTACGCAGCGCCCTTCAGTTGACGTGATCACAGGGTTAATAAAGGCTAATTTTCCTGCCCGCATCGCCTTCGCCGTTTCCAGTCAGACGGACAGCCGAGTCATTATTGACGGTCCCGGAGCTGAGCGACTGCTGGGCCAGGGGGACATGCTTTTTGTATCTCCAGATGCGACTCGGTCTGGGCGGGTACAGGGCACCTGGGTCAGTGATGTGGAAATACACAGGGTGGTGGAATACTGGAAGATCGCCAAGGAGCAAAAGGAACAAGTGCACGCGGCGCAGGCGGCAGTGCAGGAGTGGTTGGTACAAAGGGAAATACCCAATTCCGAAAAAGGCGCTGAATTCAACGCCAATCCATCTGGATCACTAGTTTCCGAACAGGAGCTGGAATCGCGCCCGGTCTCCAAAGTAGGAGTTCCGGAATTTGAGGAATCCGTGCATCACATTGCACCGAAATCTATGGCCAAGAAGCCAGTCCCAATCCTGCCCTGGGCTGGAGACGCCAAGCCGGCCGCTTCCAAAATTGCTGAAACTGATTTGCCTCCTTTGACTACCAAAGAAAAGCAGGAATCGGAAGCCGCGGTCACCCTTGAGAAAGCACCGGCCACAGTACCAGTGGCAACCGAGGAAACGTCGGTATTAAAGCCCTTGCCAGAATTCATGGCTGAGGAATCGCTTGTCTCCGCCGAAGATCGCGCGCTGGGCTTGCCGGCCCCGGATGAAGTCCTGCCGGACCTTGCAACTGCGCCTGTGGCCGTACCAGGTAAAGGGGATGACGCACCTCCCATCTCGCAGAAAGAGGATTTCTATCAGAAGGCTCTGAATATTGCCGAGTCGGGGACGATATTGTCAGTATCCGTTCTGCAACGACGGCTCAAGATTGGCCGCAACAAGGCTTTGGCTTTGATTGATCAGATGTTGGATGCCGGCAAATTCGATGAAGAGTCTTTGGATAGTCAGACCTTCATGGCCTTGGTTCGCTATCGGGATGCCCGCCGTTAACTGAGGTGCGGAGCCCTATCCCTGCGTTAGACTGCTCGACTTACTACGTACTACCCACCGATTGTTTTCTCTTCGGAGGAGCCTTCCACCGTCCCTGAGGACATTGTTGGCGGGTCTTCCAGGGAGATTGGTTCCTGCATAAATTGGCGCAATATGTTGGATACCTGCCCCTGATACTTGCGGTTCATGATCACATTCGCTGAGGACTTGCGCATTACACGTTCTGGGATGGTTCCCCGAAAGTGCTGTGTGAAAAACCCTTCATCCGAAGCGCCCAGCATCAACAAATCTGCATTTCGGCTAGCTGCCAGGATACCGTCTTCCACATCATCGGCCTCGGTTACCGTGAAAGTGGTCTCCACTCCCGCAGCTGCGGCCAAATCCAACGAATTCTGGCGCACGATAGGCACGTTCTCCTCGTCTTCCTGCGAAGTCACGGCATAAATGGTACGCACCTGTACGGGGGAAGGTAAATCCTCCTCGCCGTTGGCGGCCTTTTCGGCATCCATTCCCTCATAATAATTCACTATTAGGCGCGTGACTTCGAAGGTCATGCGCAGGTTGGCGCCCTGCCCACGGCTGGGAATCACGATACGTCGAGGTCGTTGCCAGCGGCTATTGAAGTGGGCCACTACAATGTCGCAGGGCGGATTGCTACCGATCAGATCAATGACTGAGCCAAATGCATGTTTGCCTCCCACTTGGGCTCCGGGCCAGCCAAACAAAATCACTTCAGAATGATAGCGCTGCGCGATGGCATTGATGGACTGTCCCACATTCCGGCCTACCAACGTTAGCTCCCTATGAGGTAGCCCCAGACTCTTGGCATGGCGGACGGCATTCTGGGTCAAATCCCTGTCTATCATGTCCAGATAGTCCTGAGGCAGAGCCAATTCCATCCCGGGTAGCTTGGCTACATGGAGAGCAAACAATTCCAAACTACGCTGACGGGCGAAAATGGTTCCCAACATGCCTAGGCTGCTAGCCATATACCGATCCTTCACAGGTACCAGCACGGTACGCAGGCCTTCGGTAGCAGCTTCCAGCCGCAGAGAGGCTCGGCTTTCTGAGAGTATCCGATTTGGATCCACTTCCCATTTGGTACGGTGAGGCACGTTAAAGACCAGATAAACGGTTAACCCAACGAGCATCCAGACAATTGCTGTGCCCCAGGCCAGAAGGCTCAGGCTCACCAGAGAGAGAGCAAGCAGGCAGCAGATGCCGATACCAAGCCATGGTGTGTACGGTACGCCCGGCAACCGGAAACTTCGTTTCAAGTCCGGCCGTCTCTGGCGCAAACTGACCACGGAGTAGCAGACCATCATGAAGAGCAACAGAAACATGATACTGGTACTGGCTGCCACATCTTCGATGGGCAAGACCACAGACATGACAACAACCAGCAGGCCGCTCATTAGTACAGCAAGGTACGGTGTGAACGTACGGGGATTTATCTTCCCAAAGATGGGTGGTAGATTTCCGTCACGTCCCATTGCAAAGCTGACGCGACTGGAGCCGTACAGGGTGGCATTCAAGGCACTGGTTGTGCTGGCCAGACCCGCCAGTAACAAAATGAAACGACCGCCTCGAGGGAAAATCTGAGCCGCTACCTCCACCATGCCCAGTTCTCCCAGCTGTCCCAGATAGGCATAGACTGGTATGGAGGAGTCAGGAGACTTGATGCCGGCCATTACTACGAACGCTGTTAGCAAATAGATGGTTACGGCTATGGCGATGCTGAGTCCTATCGCCATCGGAATGCTACGGGCCGGATTCTTAACCTCCTCACCACTCTGCGTGATGATTTCGAATCCTTCGAAAGCAATGAAGGTTAGGCCCATGGCAATGAAGACCCCCCAAATACCATAAGGCAGGAAGGGAGTGAAGGAACTGTCTATTATGGGAGTAATAGAACCGCCGCTATTGCCAAAAATGGACGCAATACCGAAGCCGGCCAACAGCAGTAGAATCAGGATTTTGATGCTGGTGACTACGTTGCCGATCAGTCCGGTTTCCGAGGATCCTCGGAAATTGATGTATGTGAACCCCATAGCCATGGCCACACCCATTGCGATCTGAGTCCAATGCACCAACGGGCAGCCAAGTCCACTCTCCACCTGGCAATACTGGGCAAGATTGAGACCCCACAGGGCCAAGAGTTCCACTGCAAAGGAACCGAAAACCAATGCGTAGAGGGCGCAAGCCAAGGACTGGGCAAACCAACTCATCCAGCCGGCCAGGAACCCAAACAGGTCATTCATGCCCTGCTTGACCCACAAGTATCCGCCGCCCGCGGCCGGGAAACAACTTCCCAGTTCGGCGTAACAGCCGCCTATGATGAGTGCTATGCAGCCATTCAGAAAGAAGGCCAACAAGAGTCCTGGTCCGGCTTCACCGGCGGCGAAAGCCGTCAAGGCAAAGATACCTGCCCCGATCATGGCGCCGACCCCAATCATGGTGATGGCGCCCACTCCTAAGTCCCTGGTCAATGCTACCTGGGGTTTAGCAGAGGAGGGATCCGTTGTAGTCATTGGTCGTCGCCGATGCTGTGTTCAGTGGCTGCGATGTGAGGGAGTATTGTGAAACACAACATCTGGCCAGCCTGGCATATGCCAGGCTCGAGACCATAATAGCCGAACTTCCCCTTTGGGACGACCGGAAACCAGAAAGTATATTTCTAATACCTTGCCCGCGGGCGACCCAATCGAATGGTAGCAGCGCGGAAATCCAGACCAGGCCGGCCGTCACTGTCACTACAGGCAAGAAGCAAGGAAGCGCCTAGCGTTCGATGGGGACTCCCACGGCGTTGCCCCACTCCGTCCAGGATCCGTCGTAGTTGCGGACTTTCTCGTATCCCAACAGGTATGTCAATACAAACCAGGTATGGCTGCTACGCTCACCGATACGGCAGTAGGTAATGATGTCGTCATCCGGGCTGAGTTCCTGTTCGGTCTCATAGATGTCCCGAAGTTCGTTGGCATTCTTGAAAGTTCCATCTGTATTGGCAGCGCGGGCCCATGGGACGTTCTTGGCGTGAGGAATGTGTCCCCCTCGCAAGGCGCCTTCCTGGGGATAGTCCGGCATGTGCAGCAGTTCCCCCCAGTATTCGGCTGGGCTGCGAACATCCACCAGTGGCAGACTGCCATTTGCGTGTACCAGCACTTCATCCCGCATCGCCCGGATCGGTGCGGCAGGCGGGTCCGGCAGCTGGTAGTTGGAGCGTTCCAACGTGGGCAATTCGCGGGTGATCTCCCTTCCCTCCTCCAACCACTTCTGGCGGCCTCCGTCCATAACATGCAGGTTCTGTACGCCCATTAGCTGCAATACCCAGTAGGCATAGCAGGCCCACCAATTGTTCTTGTCCCCATATAGGACAAGAGTGGATTCGTTTTCGATGCCCAAAACTTGGAAAAGCTCCGTGAGATCCTCACGCGAAACGAAGTCACGCTTTACTTCGTCATTTAAGTCTTGAGTCCAACTCAATTCGATAGCGCCTGGAATGTGACCCACTTCATAGAGAGCAGGGTCCTCATTGCTTTCCAATAGAACGACTTTGGGATCCTTCAGATGGGCTGCGACCCATTCCGTGTCCTTCAACACCTCTGGATGAACATAGCCTTTATCCATAATGGCAAATTCCTTTTGAATTCATCGACCTCAGTTTGCACACTAAAAAGCCGCGTGGGCAATGCCACGGGCTGCCATATCAGGGCTGCTTCGCATCTAGCCACCTCAAGGCATGTCCCTATTCTAACCCCTAAATAGGTAGGGCTATGCCCTTTTGCTATGGGCAGTCCCATTAGGTTTACCGGGGCCCTTGGTTGCTCCCCTACAAGACGACCTGGGGACGCCAGATCTGCCAGTCGTCTGGCCTTGCATCGTAAATGCTCACAATGGCTTTGACCTGACTCCTAGGAAAAACCGACCTACGAATATCGCTGCAGCAAACATTCGCGCGGCACCCCTCAAAGTGTGGGACAGAGAAAGTGAGGCTTCTTCGGGCCAGATGGGTTGAGTATCAGAATTGGAGTGTTGATATTTTCGAACATGCCGAATCAAGTCAGGATCAGCTGAATGTCCTCCGTGAGGGTTGTGCACCCCGAAGGACTGACCTATTTGCAATAGACGGTCCAAATCTAAGAGGACCTACTTAGGGTCTAACTGTACTCTGCAAGAGTGAGAACATAGTCTCAACTAGGGTCATGGATTGGGCAGGGGATAACTTCATTCCGAATATTAGGTTAGAGAATCCCCATGTTTCAAGAGACGAGTTGCACATACCTGCCAGAATCTAGAAAGATTGCAACCTGCGGTCGGCCGTGATCTGAGGAAGTCAACTTCCCTTTAGGCCGTTTCGTGAAGCGGAAAGGATCTAGGCCCGTTTCAAGGGGCCCCTCGTTGGCATGCCACGACACTCTTTTACGAACTCAATGCGGGCCAAGAGGACACAGGCCCCTGCCAGCACGGGAGGAGATGTGAACATTACAACCAGACAGAGTAGCGATAGAGGCAACCAACGAATCTGATTGTGCAATTGGGCTCCGTGCCGGTCTCCTTCAACAGTCTTGGTCGAACGCTGTCCCTACCGATTTCAACAAAGAGAGAGTCTGGATCTTCGTTAAGGGGATGTCTAGCTTCAACTTACTAAGCATAGGGAAAACCGCATCTCGGATGTCACCAATCGCGCTCTGGTCGCTGGTTTGCCAGCAGTGGCCAGTTTTTTGCATCGTGACCAGGAATCAAAGGTCGTCCGCGCTTTCCCGTGTAGGAATCCAGGAAGTTTCTTTATTAAACGGGCCGTAGCTAGTAATCTCCAATTACTAGCAAGCCTAAGACGTGATTCAGATTCCGTATAGCTAATTCACTTCCAAGGCCTGAGCTACTGAATCCTGAGTTGAAGCACGGGCAATTTGACCGTAAAGATGCATGGCATATATCTGGGTTAAGAAGTTGGCCAAGGGGACAGTGACGAGCAGGCCAATACCAATCGCAATTGCGCCCAAGTTACTAACCGCCATAAGGGCTACACCCACTACGAAAGAAACTATAAGAGCTAGGATGATTTGGCCCAAGTGATTCAATGCCCAGCCGATAATCTCTCCAAACTTAAGACCGTCCGAGATCTTGCTGTTCGGTTGCGCCATCGCGACGTAATAAGCGGGGGCCACCAAGACCGTGAATATCCCATAAAGGCCACTCAGAACATGGCCAAAGACTTGAGGCAATACAGCCCAATCCAGAAATAGATCCAAAGCCAAAAGTATCTGAATCACAATAAGAGGAATCGACCAAACCAACGCGACCACAAACAATTTGAATCCTCTTTCCAGATCTTCTCTGTTCTGGCCCCATGCCGGCAGAGGATGCTCCTTTACGCTTTGTACGTTGTATAGAAGACGCAAACCGTATCCCGCGACTATCAGCCAGCCAGCCAAGCCAATCAGGACAAATGTCAAAAGAAATGAGATAAGGACAGTAAGGGTGCCCCTGATTAACTTGCTTGACCATTCCGGGTCGCTGGACCGAAAGAAATCCTGAAGGGGTTCTCCGTACTTAACCATGTTCTTATCTCTCCTAACCCTTTCTGTCTTTCTGTGGTCAATTAATTGTAGAGGTAGAAATTTACTGTTCCGAGGCAGGAGATGTTGGACCCATTTGGGGGAAGAGCTGCTGCCTTGGGGGTCGGAACCAGAAAGTGTACTGTCTCTTTGCCGTGAAATTCCCGGGCAATAGGCCCAACCATCATGCTGGAACCCGCTTCCACTTCTCGATAGGGGTCAAATTTAAATGCTTCGCCTGGAGCAGAGGCGCTTCTGGGCGAAAAGCCGCTGAGAGCACTTCGCTCACTAGTATTGGTTGGGGCAGGGCACAGAAACCGTGACTTGGGTGACTTTCATTCTTTCTATTTCCCAAGGGCTTTGAATCTCACAGACCCCCTCGCCGCATGTTGACCGAATTGGAAATCCAAAGGCGCACGTACGCCTCAAGACTTGAGAAGCAGGAAGCTGCGAGCAGGGGAGCTTCAGTATCTAGGGGTGGGTAGGGCCACGAGAAACTAACGGGGATGAACCTGCACACTTGGGTGATCCAGAATTCAAAGACCCGCCGTTAGGCCTTGCTCCACTGCATCCACTACGCTAGGGACAATCTGCTCCTCAGTAACGTTGGGGATGGCGCAAAGACATCTTTGCAAGCTAGGTAAAGGGCCCTCGGACCAGTTCAAAAGGAGACCCAAATTCGATTCGTCCAACTAGGTTCTTCCGGCTTCCGAAACCCTCGCGTTATGCAGCATTCAGCGCCAAGGACTGGCTGAGCAAATCAGGCCAGGAATCAACTGTAGGTATCCAATGGAAAATATTGAGTTACCAAAGCGGTCGCGCCCCGCGGCTGCCTTACTTCAGGGGCACCGCCTCTGCTCTACGCGGGAGTGGGGGAGTCTGGGTCGATTATTTCCCGATCTTTTAGTTCAGCCCAAAAGTCGGAGGGAATGTTCATAGCCATATTGGCTAGGTTCTGCTGCACTTCTTCAACAGACTTCATTCCTGGTATAACTGCAGCGATGGCAGAATTACCCAGCGGGAACTGTAAGGCGGCTGCCTGAAGCGTTATGCCATGCCTGATGCACATGGCCTCCATGCCTTTGACTTTCTGCAGTATCTGTGGCGGTGGCTCTTGGTAGTTGAAATGGGTATTGGCTGTAGCGCCAGTGGCCAGGATACCGGAGTTGTAGGGGCCGCCAATGATGATACTAATGCCCTTCTCCTGGCACATGGGCAGGAACTCCGCCAACGGGGTCTGTTCAAGTAAGGTATAACGGCCAGCTAGCAGGAAACAGTCGAACAGTCCTGCTTCGGCGAACTGAGCCAACATCTGCCACTGGTTCATGCCTAAGCCGATGGCCTTGACCAGACCCTTGGCTCTCATGTCGGACAGGATCGGATAAGCGTTCTGCATCGCCTCTTCAAAGTGGTTATGTTTCTCAGCCAGGACGTCCTCTGGTCCTTTGACCATACCTTCGTCCGGGTCGTGCATGAGCAAAATGTCGATGTGTTCCAGCTGCAGCCGCTCCAAGCTTCCTTCAATCGAATCCTTGATGCTTTGGGCCGAATAGTCCATGACCATCTTGGCCTTGCTGGATTCAGGGAATATGTGCGCCGTGCCCTCCCCTGCGTCTAAGGGCTGAAGTCGCCAACCCACTTTGGAAGAAACGAAGAAGCTATCGCGCGGTACGGTCTGGAATGCCTGGCCAAGTCGGGTCTCACTCAGCCCCTGTCCATATAAAGGAGCGGTGTCAAAGTAATTCAGACCCGCAGCTATGGCTTTTTGCACTACCTCTGTACTCTGTTCATCCGTAATCACGTCGTACAAATTGCCGAAGCCCGTGCCCCCCACGCTGAGAGTGGAAACCTCGATTTCGGTATTGCCGAGTCTTCTCTTGGCTAGGTGCTGGGTCATGGCAAACCTCAAATTGGACTGTCACGCGTTTTCCAGAAAGTGAACAGGTCGTAACCTCGATCGAGCGCAACCTGCGAAAAGTCGGCCCTTAACCGAAGTCCCACAGCGGCCCCGGTCAGGCCAGAATTTCAGAAGGCTTCCCGCAGGGAGAGGAGGCAGGCTTGCAAGTCATCTCTGTGCGGCTGCCGGGCCCAGTTCCCTAGGGCAATCTGCGTTCACCGTCCTGTCAGCGGTCTTCCAGAAACATATAGGCCATTATACCCCGCTCTGGGGGCCCGTGACGGACCGAAGAGGATTACCCGCCCTTTTGCCCTATTGTCGACTCTAACTACTGGGGTCTAGGCAGTGGTTATAGAATTTCAGGGAGGCTGCGCCGCATAATCTGATAATTCTCCAAGGCTCGACCAGCCCCCAAAGCAACACAGGCCAAGGGGTTTTCCGCAACGTAGCAGGGCACTCCCAACTGCTGAGTTAGTCGCTCGGCCAGGAAACGCAATTGGGATCCGCCACCTGTAAGTACGATACCTCGGTCAATGATATCCGAAGCCAATTCCGGCGGTGTCTGTTCCAGAGTGGAACGTATAGTGGCAATGATGGCGCTGAGTGGGTCTTCTATCGCCTCCGTAACTTCGCTGCTGGCCAGCGACGCGGTGCGAGGTAATCCATTCACCTGATCTCTGCCCTTCACTTCCACGCTGGAGTCATATTCCATGGGCAAGGCGCTGCCTAGATTGATTTTCACCTCTTCGGCGGTTTGCTCTCCGATCAGAAGGCTGTATTTCTTACGCATGTAATTGGCAATGGCTTCGTCTATGCGGTTTCCACCAGTGCGGATGCTGCTCCACACTACAATGTCGTACATAGAGACCACAGCAGCCTCTGTAGTGCCGCCTCCGAAGTCGACCACCATGTTGCCGGTGGGAGTGCCAATGGGCATGCCAGCCCCATAAGCGGCGGCCAGTGGTTCCGGAATCAGATAAGCGGCACCTGCTCCTGCCTGCATGGCGGCGTCGTGCACAGCCCGTTCTTCTACACTGGTTACCCCGCGTGGTGTCGAAATCATTACTCGGGGCTTGAATAGTGGTCGCCTTCCGGTCACGCCGCGAATGAAAAATCGCAACATGGCCTCCGTCACGTCAAATTTGGCTATTACCCCATTCTGCAAAGGCCTCTCGACCTGGATGCTATCGGGGTTGCGGCCTAACATGTCATAGGCTTCGTAGCCTACAGCCACCATCTGGTTGCCACGCACGGCTACTACAGAAGGCTCCTGCTTCACGATTCCCTGTCCACTGACATAAACCAGCACATTTACAGTGCCTAGATCTATACCTATTAGCTTTTGCAGCATGACGAGATGCGAGGTCTTATAAAAAGGACAATGAAGAGGGGATGAGAACCCCCCCACCTGCTCCCAAGCAGGACATACTAAAGTTTATAGTACCGGCCTTGACATCCTGACCAGGCCAGCCCGTTCATGTTGGTGACCCGTAGTCAAGAATGTTACGGTCGGTATCAAGAAATTGGCTGGGAGGATCGGCGCCGTCGCTTCATGCGTTCGGCGGCCCGCAAACGGGTCTGACTGCGCCGTAGGGCGGCCAGATGGACTGGCGAAGGCAATGGTCCTTCACTGGCATCCTGCAGCGCCTGTACAGCTTGCTGGCGGGCCTCTTCAGCCCTCGTTTCATCAATCTCCTCGCCCCGCTCCGCGGTGTCAGCGAGCACAGTTACGTGGTCAGGCCGGACTTCAGCCAGACCCCCGCCTACGGCCAGGACTTCAATTTCCTCGCCATTGAGAGTAAGCACAATTTCTCCTTCGGCCAGAGTGGTTAGCAGTGGCACATGGCCCGCCATTACCCCCATCTGCCCTGCAGCACCCGGTAAGAGCACCATGTCGGCTTGTTGCGAAACCAGCAGGCGTTCCGGTGTGACGATGTCAACTAAGAGAGGCATAACAATACGGCTACTGCCTGTGGCTTAATTCTCAGCCCGCAACTTGGCGGCTTTTTGCTGTGCTTCTTCAATGGTTCCCACCATGTAAAAGGCCTGCTCCGGCAGATCATCGTGATCGCCGACCAGGATTTGGCTAAAGCCGGAAATAGTCTCCTCAATCTTTACGAACCGACCGGTGATTCCTGTAAAGGCTTCGGCAACAAACATGGGCTGGGTTAGGAAACGTTGGATTTTCCGTGCCCGAGAAACGGCCAATTTGTCGTCTTCGCTCAGTTCTTCCACACCCAGGATGGCGATAATATCCTGCAAATCCCGATATCTCTGCAGAATCTGCTGGATACCGCGGGCCACTTCGTAATGCTCTTCCCCCAGAATAACCGGGTCCAAGATGCGGCTAGTGGAACTCAAGGGGTCTACGGCCGGGAAGAGCGCTTGGTCCGCCAAGGAACGTTCCAGCGTAATGGTCGCGTCCAAGTGGGCGAAAGTCGTAGCGGGAGCCGGGTCAGTGTAGTCATCTGCAGGTACATAGACTGCCTGCATCGAGGTAATGGACCAGTGTGTGTGGAGGTAATGCGTTCCTGCAGTTCCCCCATATCTGTGCCTAGCGTAGGCGCGTAACCCACTGCACTAGGCAGGCGACCCAGAAGTGCAGATACTTCAGAACCCGCCTGTACAAAACGGAAAATGTTGTCAATGAAGAGCAGAACGTCTCTGCCTTCATCTCTGAAATACTCAGCCATAGTCACACCGGTCAAGCCCACCCGCAGGCGCGCGCCGGGCGGCTCGTTCATCTGTCCAAAAACCAGGGTGGTGGAGTCAATAACTCCCGAATCCCGCATCTCATGCCAAAGGTCGTTGCCCTCGCGGCTGCGTTCTCCCACGCCGGCAAATACGGAATAACCGCTGTGAAACTCTGCCACATTGTTAATGAGTTCTTGGATGACTACCGTCTTGCCTACGCCTGCCCCACCGAAGATGCCAGTCTTACCCCCTTTGGTGAAGGGGGCGATCAGGTCTACGACCTTGAGCCCAGTCTCAAAAACTTCTGCTTTAGTAGAGCGCTCGGAAAATGGAGGCGGTTGGCGGTGAATGGGGTAGTAGGCAGCGGCTTCCACCGGTTCATCGGAATCAATGGTCTGACCAGTTACATTGAAAATGCGGCCCAACGTACCGGGCCCGACGGGCACGGTAATGGGTTCTCCTTGGGAGGTAACTTCCATACCGCGGCGCAGGCCGTCGGTAGATCCCATGGATACAGTTCGCACTGCCTTGCCGCCTAAATGCTGCTGTACTTCACAAACCAAATCCTTGCCTTCACCCATAGAGATGAAGACCGCGTCATATATCTCCGGGAGGTTGCCGTCAGGGAAAGCGCAGTCAACCACGGGGCCGATAACGCGTGTGACAGTGCCCTTGATATCTGAGGCCATCTAACTGGTTCTCCTGTTTCTACTTGAGCCCGGGCTACGCAGCATGGGCCTGTTCCAAGGCGGTAGTACCGCCTACAATATCCATCAGTTCGCTGGTAATACCTTCCTGTCGGGCCTTGTTGTAGCGCAACGTGAGGTCTGTCAGCAGATCATCGGCCGCTTCCGTGGCATTCCGCATCGCAACCATACGGGCGGAATACTCGCTGGCTAGAGACTCGTATACGGCCCTCACAATCTGGACTTCAGTAAATTCGAATATGGCTCTTCGCAATACTGTTTCAGCATCAGGCTCGAATACGTAGTCCGGAGCCATAGGTACAGAGGGCGTGGCGGGTACAACTGGTAGCAGCTGCACTGAAACTGGATTCTGCACCAGAGTATTTACGAAATCGGTGTAGACCAACTGTACTTTATCGAAGACTCCCTGCAGGTAGTCATCAATCAGAAGCCGCGTGATCGGCGTAAGATCGGCCCGTGAGGGAGCGTCGGGTAGGCCCTGAAACTCGGCATGCACGATGGGATCATAGCGGTGGAGCCAGTCCCGGCCTTTGCGCCCGATTGTCACCGCGCAGACGTCGGACCCAACCTCGCGAGCCATCGCGATCTCTCGAGCCCCCAAGCGAATGACATTGGCATTGAAACCGCCAGCCAGTCCCCGGTCGCCCGAAACCAGCACTACGCAGGACTTCTTGACTTCCCGGCCCTGCAACAGGACATTGAGATTACTTTCCACTACAGGCAGTCGAGCCAAATAATGCAACACGTCAAAGGCTTTTTCGGCGAAGGGGCGGGTAGCCGCCACCATCTGCTGCGCCCGCCGCATACGCGACGCGGCCACTGCTTCCATAGCGCGCGTAACTTGCTTGATATTCGCAACCGATTTGATACGGCGCTGGATTTCGCGGGTACTGGCCATGAGCTACTCAGCAGGTAATCAGGAACTACGCAGGAGCCCAGGTGCGGCCGTAATCGGCAACAGCTGTCTGTAGGGCGGCTTCCGTTTCGTCGCCTAGCTCTAGGGAGTCGCGAATTGCCGCAGCAATGTTGGCGTGACTCGTTTCAATGAATTCATGCAGACCCTCCTCCCAGTTCTTGACTTGGTCCACCGGCACTTCATCCAGGAAGCCGTTATTGACAGCCCACAGGGAAAGCACTTGGTTGGTCAAGGAAAGAGGATGGTACTGGACTTGCTTCAGAACTTCCTGAATACGTTGGCCTCGATTCAGCTGGGCCTGAGTGGAGGCGTCCAATTCGCTGCCAAATTGGGCGAATGCCGCTAATTCTCGGTACTGTGAGAACTCCAGCTTCAATCGCCCGGCCACAGACTTCATGGCCTTGGTTTGCGCTGAGGAGCCTACTCGGCTCACCGACAGACCCACGTTCATCGCCGGCCGTACGCCAGCATAGAAGAGATCGCTTTCCAGAAAGATCTGGCCATCGGTAATGGAAATCACGTTGGTGGGAATGTAGGCGGATACATCATTGGCCTGGGTCTCAATCACAGGCAAGGCTGTAAGCGTGCCCCCACCTTCACTATCGGCCATGCACGCCGCGCGTTCGAGCAGGCGGCTGTGTAGATAGAAGACGTCTCCTGGGAACGCTTCACGGCCAGGTGGGCGACGCAACAGCAAGGAAACCTGGCGGTATGCTTGGGCATGCTTGGAAAGATCGTCGTAGATTATCAAAGCATGACGGCCCTGCTCCATAAATTCTTCGCCCATGGCACAGCCGGCGTAGGGCGCGATGAACTGGAGGGCTGCAGGGTCTGCGGCGGCGGCGGAAACCACAATCGTGTGCTCCATGGCCCCGTTCTGCTCCAGAATTCCCACTACCTGGGCTACCGTGGACTGCTTTTGGCCTATAGCCACATAGATGCAAATCAGGTCTTTGCCTTTTTGGTTGATGATTGTGTCTATGGCGATGGCGGTCTTGCCGGTTTGACGGTCACCGATGATCAACTCTCGTTGCCCTCGCCCAATCGGAATCAGAGCATCAACGCACGTCAGGCCAGTTTCCACTGGAGTTGCAACCGATTTGCGAGTAACCACACCCGGGGCAATCCGTTCCACCAGGCGGGTTTTGTCGGTGTCTATGGGGCCCTTGTTGTCAATAGGTTGGCCCACCGCGTTGATAACCCGGCCTAGCAGAGCATCTCCCACAGGCACGGAAGCAATACGGCCCGTGCTCTGCACCAAGTCTCCTTCCTCAATGTCGGTGTATTCACCCATGATGATGATGCCGACATTGTCTGTTTCCAGATTCAGTACCATGCCCAGCGTACCATTTTTGGTGAACTCAACTAGCTCGCTGGCCATAGCCTGCTCAAGGCCCTTCACAATGGCAATGCCATCGCCAACTTCTTCTACCTCTCCCACATCCACGCGTGTCGGCGTAGGCTGGAAGGCCAAGATGCGGTCTTTCAGAGACTGCGTCAGATTAGCGTCAATTACTGCCATGCTGTTTCAGTTCCCTCTATTCCTGAAGTTGGGTAGGAGACATCAGACAGATGCCATTACCTGTTCTCGCAAAGCCTGTAGGCTACTGGATACGGAGAGATCAGTCAGGCTGTCCCCAACTCGGATGCGTAGACCTCCGATAATGCTGGCATCCATCAGGAATTCAATTTCCAGATCCTGGCCATGTTCGGCTGCCAGGTTCTGTCGCAAAGCCTCCTGCTGGGTGCCAGTCAGGGCTACTGCACTTGTGATTTGGGCCTTGACCGGACCAGTATGTCCCGTGAGTTGGGACTGCAAAGCTGCCGCGATGTCTGGAATCAAATCCAACTGATTTTCCAATACTAGTACGGTCGCTAGATTGATCAGTGCAGGATCCGATTCATCCGATAGCTCCGCTCGCAGAGCTGCATGCACTTGCGCCTGGTCCTGGCGAGACACGCGTAATTGCGTGCGCAACCCGGTGCCGTCTCCTAGCCTGCGGGATAGTTCTAGCAACTGGGTCTGCCAGCTGTCTTGCTTGGCTTCCAAAAAGGCGGTGGCGTATTCCAGGGCCGTGTTGGTTGAGGCCATGGCTTAGCTCCACTTTCCTTCTGCCATCAATGACGAGATGAATTGCTCCTGGTCCACCGGGTTCTGCAATTCACGCTCCAAAATGCGTTCAGCACCCAGCATGGCCAATTCTGCAATTTGGCGACGGGCATCTCCCAGGACGGCTTCCTTCTGGGCTTCCGCTTCCTGATGAGCGCGCTGGCGAATCTCGGTAGCCTCCTCTTCGGCTCGCGTGCGAATCGATTGGGTTGCCTGATCTGCATCGCGGGTGGCGGTAGCACGGATCTGCTGCGCCTCGTCGCGGGCTTCTTCCAGGATTTTCTGTTTTGTCTGCTCTGCTTCCGCCGCGGCCACCTCAGCCATCTCCGATTGTTTGATGCCTGCTGCGATACGCTCGCGGCGGGCGATCAGGGTGCGCCGGATGGGGTTGTAGAGCAAAGTGGTCAGCACCAGCATGATGACCACGAAATTTACCAGCTGGGATATGAAACCCATGCTGGTGATGCCTAGGGTATTAAGAGCATCCATTTGTTTGTTACCTCCACCTGTTCGGGGGAACGGGCATGCTCCGTACTTAACCGAACTTGATCAGCAGTGAAATGACCAAGCCATAAATAGCGATGGCCTCTGCAAAGGCAATGGTAATGAACATGTTCTGCTGCACGATACCGACAGCTTCGGGATTGCGACCCATGGCCTCTACGGCCTTGGCCCCAATTAAACCTACGCCGATACCGGGTCCGATAGCACCGAGGCCAATGGCCAGCGCCGAGCCGATTTCCTTTGCGGCATCAAGTTCCATTGTTGAACTCCTTGTGATCCTGTCTACTTCTGACTCGTGAATAAAGGCTAGTTGAACGTGGTTGCCTGCGTGCAGACAGCCATGTGCGCAGTTTGCAAGGCCTAGTGATGATCCCTACCGTGACTGATGGTAGCGGCATGGAAGAAGATGAGAGCCAACATCATGAAGACCGCGGCTTGGATGAAGCCAACGAAGATTTCAAAACCGTAGAAAAAGGCGGGCACCATGAAGGGAATTAGGAATGCCATAACCGCCAATAACACTTCGCCAGCGAAAATGTTGCCGAAAAGTCGGAAGGCGAAGCTGATAATTTTAGTGAACTCCGAAATCAGTTCAAGAATGCCTACATAACCGTCGATAGCCCCGATGAAACCTCGGTGAAAAGCAAAGAACTTCCGCAGGTAGGTCAGACCCAGTGCTTTGAGACCGAAAAACTGAACCATGATCATGGTGATAACGGCAAGAGCAAAAGTCATGTTGAGGTCTGTGCTAGGCGCCCTAAGCAGCGGTTTAGTGGAAGCATGTTCGTCTTCGGCCTCCGCATTGAAGAGGGCCAGGAACCCGGAGGGGCTGGCTTCCACTACCGTTTCGGCGGCAATATTCCGGGCGTGGTCATCCGTTACTACTGACCAAGGGGATTGGATCGTGTTGACCCCAGGGATCAGGCCGATGTAATTGCTGACAATAACCAGAAAGAAAATGGTGGCTACCCAAGGAAAGAACCGTTTGCTGTTCTCACCGGCAATTCCTTCCACAACGTTTAGGAGACCTTCCATGAACCATTCCATGAAATTTGTGAATCCCTTTGGGACTTCGCGGCGTAGACCGTTCCGGACTACCAGGGCCATCAAGATGAGCAGCGCATCCACTATGAAAGTGGTAAGGAAGGTGTTGGTAAACCAATCCGGACCTTGGTGCCAAATTTTTTCTGGGGCTAAAGATACATGCAGCTCCGGCTTGGGCAAGAAAATGCTGAGGACCAGCAGGCCTAGAGCGCCCAACAGAGGCAAGATCACCTTGGGTTTCTTGAAGAAGGGGGTTTTGGCAGGTGTACCAGCATCTGCTGCGGCCGTCATATGGCTACCCTTGCTGAGACTTGAATGAGTCGGTCGAAAGTGCTGGGGGGCTTTGCTCGGGAGCAACGGCTTCAATTACGCGTTCCATCTCGTACTTGCCTTGGCGCACCACAAAAAAAGCGGAAATGGGCAGGGATATGATCCCCATACTGACCGTTATCCAAGGAGATGTATCAATCAAAAGATCCAGACAAACACCGATTATGAGCGGCATTATCAGAGTAACCAGCAGGACCAGGGTCATGCGACCAACATTCACACGCGTGTTTGTCATTACGCTCCGACTCGCTGACGGCCCTCCACAGACTCAGTCAAGTGCGCATCGCACCCGGACAATCCATCGGGCAGTGTAACACCCGCCGATCTTGAATTACAAAACCTAAGGGTCAGCGGATTATGAACTGAACGATTTACCTTGCTGCCCCCAATCCCAGACTGGCAAACAGAGCCGCCAGAATCAAGAGGAAAGTTATGGCCAACAGCCATTGGTGTTCCCGCACGGCGGCCCTCCAGGTGTTGACTGGAATGTCCTCAATTTGGTGAGCGGAGGTCCCTAACAGCTCCTGTCGGAAGGCAACCGCGGAAGAGAAGCGCCGGTCTGGATGCATGGACATAGCATGGAAAATGGCAGCTTCGGTGCGCGCCGAAATTGACCGACCTGGCTGCCTCAGGGACCGTAGTTGGCCCGCTTCCAGGAACCGGCTTTTAGCATCTGGCGGGGCTTGGCCTGACAGCAAGTGATAGAGAGTCGCTCCCAAACTGTAAATGTCTGCCGAAGGCTCTGCATGGCCGACATCGCCGCCAAACTGCTCGATGGGGGTATAAGCCAAAGTGCCCCGTCCCTGCACTACTGTGATCGTCTGCTGATCTTCCGGCTGTATCAGTTTCACCAATCCGAAGTCAACCAATTTCAAGAGCCCAGACTGGGCCAATATGATGTTGGCTGGCTTGATGTCCCCATGCAGTATGGCAGGCGACTGCTGGTGCAAGTAGGCCAATGCATCCAACAGCTGACTGCTCCACTCCAATACCCGTTCCTCGGACAAGCCCTGGCCCGGCGCGTCCAGTTGGGATTGGCGGAGGACTTCGCCCAAGCTGGGCCCTGTCACGAAATCCATGATCAGATATTCCCTTTCTTCCAAGGTGAAGACATCGCTGACCTTGGGAAGATTGGGGTGATCCAATCGTGCCAGTGTGATGGCTTCCCGGTGAAACTGAGCAATGGCGGCCTGGCGAACTTCTCGTCGGGCGTAGTGCCACTGCGCCGGCAGTACCTCTTTGACCGCGCAGACGCGGCCTGGCAACAGGAGATCGTGGGCCTTATACACTGCCCCCATGCCCCCCTGTCCAACCAGGGCCTCGATCCGGTATCTGTCTTGGAGGACGGTCTCCGGGCTGAGCAAGGGTCCCATGGCGAATGTAGGTGGTTCCTAAGTGGCAGAGAAGCAGGAATGGCAGAGGGCAGCCGAAATTAAGGGCCTGTGACCTCAATATCGGCTTGTAAACCCGCCTCCTAACCTGTGTAACATAAAGGTATTTGAAATGGAACGGAAAAACCCCATACGCAATGGGATAATACCTTTACTAGCCGCAAGAGAAATCCGAAACACCCAGAATGGATAGAGTAGGGCGAATATGCGGCCACGTAGTGAGCCCTTCGGGAAGAACCGCATTCTTGGAATCTTGTATGAGTGACACGGCAGAACAGAGCCGACAAGCCATGCTACTGCAATGGTTGGGTTCTGCCGCGGACAGCCGGAAGTGGCCGCTGCAGCCTAACCGCAAAATAATCATCGGCCGCGATGCTGATTGTGACATTTTTCTGGACAACAGATTGGTCAGCCGCAATCATGCCGAGATTTTCTGGCAGGAAGGCGACTACTTCATTCGGGATCTCGCCAGCAAGAATGGGACCCACGTAAACGGACAGCTCCTGAGCCACGCGAAATGTTTGCAGGATGGTGATGAAGTGCAAGTGGCCTTACGTTTCAAGCTGGCTTTCGCCAGTGAGGACGCCACCACGGACTTGGCTTGGGAAACTGCCTCACAAGGCATCGAACTGAACCCTAACACTCGAGCTGTGACCCTTAAAGGTCAGCTGGCGAACCCGCCCCTGAGCTCAATGCAGTTTCGTCTGCTACATCTGCTCTGGCAGGCAGGTGGCGGCGTGGTGACCCGCGACGAGATCAAGAAGGCTGTGTGGCCTGACGATATGCCGTCGGGTATCAGCCGCCAATCCATAGATGCGTTGATGCGCCGTTTGAGAGAGACATTGGCTCTCAGTGACCCGGACACGGAGTATATTGTCACAGTGCGCGGGCATGGTTACCGACTAGAACGGGACTGAAGTCTTGAACCTCTGGGATTTAATAGAGAGGGATTTCTGGCGTTGCAGTCAGCCCCTAGGCTTGTATGTGCATATTCCTTTTTGTGCTCGCAAATGCACCTACTGCGATTTCAATACTTATGCGGGTTTGCAAAAACTGATTCCGGCTACAGTGAATGCCCTATGTGCAGAAATCAGGCGCTGGGGCATTTTGACCAACCACCCTCCAGTCAACACAGTGTTCTGGGGCGGAGGTACACCTTCCATTCTGGCACCGGACCAGATGCGCCAATTGATGTGGGCCCTTCGGGATTCCTTCGACATTCTGTCGGATTGCGAGATCACCAGTGAAGCCAATCCCCATTCAGCAGACCAGAATCGGTTTGCTGCCTTGGCGGAATGCGGGATAAACCGTATTAGCTTGGGGGCTCAAAGCTTCCAGGCTTCCGAATTGGAGTTGTTGGGACGCTGGCACGACGCGGCCGCCATCGGAATGGCCGTCAACGCGGCCCGGGAAGCCGGTTTCAAGAATGTTAATCTGGATCTGATACACGGCCTGCCAGCGCAGTCTCTGGAGTCTTGGTGCGCGAATTTAGGAGCAGCCCTGGATCTGCAGGCCGAACACCATTCCCTCTATGCTCTAACAATTGAGGAAGGTACTCCTCTTGCTCGGAGTGTGGCTTCTGGGTCAGTGCCCCAGCCGGACTCAGATCTGGCCGCCTGCCAGTACCAATACGCTCAGAGGCGTATGGCTGAGGCCGGTTTCCTTCATTACGAGATTGCCAACTGGTGCAGGGAATCGGAGGAGACAGACGCAGTCGCTACAACCTGCCTCCACAACCTGCGGTACTGGCGCAATCAGAATTACTTGGGTTTCGGTCCGGGAGCACATAGCCACTGGCGCGGCCCCTCAGACTACAAAGCTAGATCTGAAGTCCGCTGGTGGAATCAGGACTCAGTTCCCGGTTACAATCGGGCGCTGCGACAAGCTACGAGTCCCGTGTCGGAAGTGGAAGAGATCGGAGAAGATCTAGGCCGAGCTGAGACCATGATGTTGGGCCTGCGATTAATCCAGGAAGGAGTGAGTTACGCCGGGTTCAAGGAACGACACGGTGAGAACATGCGACAGATATATGCTCGGGAACTGCAATTCCTGCAAGAACGAGACCTGATTCAAATAGAGGCGGACCGGGTGCGCCTGTCCCAGACAGGTATCATGTTTCATAATTACGTCAGCCAGCAGTTTCTGCCGGCGTGATACAAACGCGGAGTGGGGAATTGAACGTCACGGCCCTCTACCCGGGCAAGTTTGATCCGTTTCACAATGGTCACTTGGACATCGTGCAGCGGGCTGTTGCTATCTACGCACAGCTGGTGGTAGCTGTGTATGCATCTCCCATATCCAATGAGCTCTTTGGTGCGGAGGAACGGGCGGAACTGGTGCGGGCCGGTGTCAGCCACCTGGGGCGCGTACAGGTGATCACCTACGATGGTCTCACTGTACATGTGGCTCGAGCACAGGGCGCGCAGGTCATCGTGCGTGGGCTCCGCAACATTGCCGACTACGAATACGAAAGACAGGTAGGCATGGCCAACCGCCAGATGGCCCCCGAGACTGAACACTGCCTGTTGATGACTTCTGCAGCCTATGCATTTCTCAGTGCCACCATCCTGAAGGAGGTGGCTGGTCTGCAGGGAGATGTGTCTAAGTGGGCTCCGGCACCCACTGTAACTGCCTTGCAGGCTAGATTCTCAGGTTGCAGGAGCGGGCCGAACGAGAGCCGGAGTGGAGAAATGCGAACCAGAATGTCTCATAAGGGTTGATCGCAGACAATAGTCCAGAATGATAGAATTGCCCAGCTCTTGGCGGGTTACCCGGGCTGGTAGCCCCAAAAAACTACATTGCAAGCTCATACATCAGGGACGCCATGGAAATTCTCAGCCTCATTAATGAATTGAACGACATGATTTCGGATGGCAGGCCTATGCCAATGACGTCCTCTGTGCTAATCGACAAAGAGAGGTCTCTTGACGTATTGGCCAAGATGCGGATCAATGTCCCCAGTGCCATCAAGGAAGGGGAACGTATGATCCTGGAGCGGGACCGAATCATTGCCGAGGCCCGCAGCCATGCCGAAGACATATTGGCTCAGGCCAATGAGAAGGCGAAAGAGCTGGTTTCGCAGGAAGAGATCATGCGCCAGGCCAAGGGTGAGCAGGAAGCAGTCCTTGAACAGACGCGCCTGCAAGTGGCCCATATGCGGTTTGATGCGGAACAGTATCAACTCAACATACTGCGGGATTTGTCGCAGGTGATGCACAAGGTTCTAAATGAAGTGGAAATGGGAGTTACCGAACTGGAGAACCGCACTCAAATTCCCAGCTGACCACTGTAATACGGGGTACGAATAGACAAACCCCACTTGAACAGACTAAAATGCCTGCCCTTGAACGGGGTCAGGCAAGAGGACTTGCGTAATGCAGTTTAACGCTGCGCATTGGTTGAAACAGACGGTCGGCTGGGCCCGCGACTTTGATCTGGATGATGATATATCCCAGCTCTATGACGAACTTACGCCGGTCGCACGACTTACCGGTAGGGTGCGTTGTATGCGTATCCACAGCGGAATACTGGTCACAGGAATCTGCCGTACAGTTTTGGATGTAGCCTGCAGCCGCTGCCTGGAGCCGATCCATTATCCGGTCGAGTTTCAGATGGAGGAAACCTTTAGGCCCCTGAAGGATGTGGAGAGTGGCAAGTTTCTGCGGCCCGAGGATTACGAAGGGCAAACCGACACGATGTTTGACGAAGCGCTGCTGATAGACGACCATTACGTACTGGATTTAGGCGAGGTAGTCCGGCAGCATCTGTGGATCGCAACCTCACAGAATCCTGCATGTGCCTATGCAGAGCCTCTTGAGTGTCATAATTTTCAACAGAGCCGCCAAGCGTTGGCTCAGGCGAACGAGGACATGTTGGATGCAGAGACCGGTCAACCTATGACCATGGATCCACGATGGGCGGCCCTGCGCCCACTGTTGGAAGTAACGGACACCTCGAATGCAAGTTCGGAAGGTGGATCACTCCCTCAAGGGAACAAATAAGGAGCAAAGTGAGATAACCAATGGCCCCGCAACCCAAACGCCGTATCAGCCGCGCCCGCGCCCGCAAGAAGAGATCCCACCATGCGTTGGGTCGTCTGCGTTTTCAGGCTTGTTCGAACCCGCAATGTGATGCCTTTGTGCTGCCATACCAGGGCTGCATGGAATGCGGTGAATACCGAGGTCACAAATTCATAGAAGAGAGTGAAGCCTAAGGATAGGCCTAGTGCCATCAGCCGGGGCATGTCCTGCCGTAGCCCAGGCGAGCCCTGCATTCCTTCAAACCCATGAATTTCGCCCCCGGGCCCAAGGGTCTGGCGTATCTCTTTCCCGGTCAGGGCAGTCAGGCTGTGGGCATGGGTTCTGATTTGGCCAAATTCTCTATTGCGGCGCGGGAGACTCTGTCTGAGGCAGACCATGTTCTAAAAATGCCGCTTAGCCGCCTTTGTGCGGAAGGACCGGAAGTAGAACTTACAGATACGGTCAATGCCCAACCGGCCCTTCTGGCCGTTTCCATAGCGGTGTGGCGTGCCGCCGCGGAAATGCTGGGGCACCTCCCGCAGCCAGTGGGTTTGGCCGGGCACAGCCTGGGGGAATTTTCGGCCCTGGTAGCGGCTGAATCCTTAACTTTGGCGGATGGCCTCAGGTTGGTTCGCACACGTGGCCGCCTGATGAAGGAAATGGGGCAGAAGCATCCGGGGGGCATGGCCGCGGTGTTAGGGATGGATTCCCAGGACCTGCAGGCGCTGTGTGCTGAAGTTTCCGCGGAGACTCAGTTAGTGGTACAGGTGGCGAACGACAATCATCCAACGCAGCAGGTAATTAGCGGCTCCCTACAGGGAGTGGCGGAAGTGTCACAATTGGCTAGAGACAGGGGGGCACGGCGGGTTTTACCGCTGGCTGTGAGCATTGCCGCCCACTGTCCGCTTATGGCTGGAGCCCGTACCCGCTGGCAGTCTGTCCTGGAAGAGACGCCTATCCGATCTCCCGTAGTACCGGTGATTGGTAATACCACAGCCCAGCCCCTGACCGACTCCAAATCCGTCCGTTCTGAACTGACCGACCAGTTGGAAGGTGGCGTCCTGTGGTGGAATTCGATGCAGACGCTGGCTACAATGGGTGCAAGAGCTGGTGCAGAATTTGGCAACGGCAGCGTCCTGACTGGCATTCAAAGGAGGATCGATCGAAAAATGCCTTGTTTCGCCCTTCAAAACGGGGCGGACCTACAGGCTTGGCAGGCATGGTTGCAAGGCCAACCCTAGGTGCCTGGAACAGCCGGTTTGACGATTGAGAGCGCGTAATTCTATGCTCATTCTGTGCTATAATCCGCCAGCTGATCCTCGCGTTCCGCGGCGGTTTTTACACCCCTCCACAGCATGAACCTGACCGGCCAAATTGCCTTGGTGACAGGAAGTAGCCGGGGCATCGGCGCGGCTATTGCTTGCGAGCTTGCGGCTCAAGGCAGTACAGTGGTTCTTAACTATCGGAATGATGAGGCGGGTGCTTTGGCTGTGGCCGCCAAAGTGGAGCGAGCGGGAGGCCGTTGTACCCTTAACCAGGCCGATGTATCTGTCAGTGGAGAAGCGAAAGCTTTAGTCAAAGAGGTGTTGAACAGGCATGAAAGGATTGACATTTTGGTCAATAATGCCGGTCTAACTCGAGATAGCCTGCTGATGACCATGAAGGAAGAAGACTGGCACACTGTAATTCAGACCAACCTGAACAGCATGTATTACGTCACCAAGCCCGTGCTGCGGAGCATGTTGCGGCACAAGAATGGACGAATCATCAACATTACCAGTGTGGTGGGACTGCTGGGGCAATCCGGGCAGTCAAATTACGCGGCTAGTAAGGCGGGAATTCTGGGCTTTACCAAGAGTTTGGCCCGGGAGGTTGGCAGCCGCGGAATCACAGTTAACGCAGTGGCACCTGGATTCATTCCTACCGCTTTAACCGACGTCTTGTCTCAAGAACACATGGACCAGATTATCTCCGAAACTCCCCTGGGACGAATGGGCACGCCGGAAGAGGTCGCTCACGCCGTGGCTTTTTTGGCTTCTCCCCGGGCGGAGTTCATCACAGGCCAGACTCTTTCGGTCGATGGCGGCTTATCCATGCGTTGAGTGCTGGGAGGCCACAAACAAATACAATGAGACAGAAAGGACCCCGAAAGGTCCGTTATGTGGTAGATAAGAGCCGAAATCGGAAACCGCTTGACAGCAGTGCTCTGCCTACCCAAACAGCAACAATATCGATAAGCAACCAGAGTGCTTACCAAGGCCGTCACAGCCACTATCGAGCGGCGGCATTGCAATGTCTGTACGAGCGGGAAGCTGCACACCATACCCCTAGTCAAGTAATGGTGCAACGGTTTCACAGTCTGGCATTGGCCGGAATCTCGGTCTCAGCGGAAAGCCAGAAATATGTGCGCCGCCTGGTGGCGGGGGTGATAGAAAACCAAGTTCAGCTGGATTCCCTTATAGAGCAGGTAGCCAGGAAATTCCCTGTAGAAACATTGTCTTTCATAGACCGCAACATACTACGTTTGGCTCTGTGCGAATTGAACCGTGAAGATTTCAATACCCCTGTCAAGGTGGTGATTTCAGAGGCCATCAGACTGGCTGAGTGTTACGGGTCGGACATCAGTCCCCGCTTTGTACACGGAGTCCTGGGCGCGGCATTGAAAGCACAAGCTGCAACTGAGTCGATGGAACCAATCCCCTGAACAGTCATGGGTTTCAATAGCAATTTCTCCTTCTTGGGAATCGGCATTCCAGAACTGGTATTCATCATAATGCTGGCCTTGGTTGTGTTGGGACCAGAACGACTACCTACAGTTGCCAAGGACCTAATCCGTGCTTTCTTCAAAGTGCGTAACCTCTCCAAAGATCTGACTGGCCAACTGGAAGCGGAATTGGGATTGGCAGAAATCAAAGAACTCAAAGGCATCAAGACTGGCAAGCTCATTGAAGACTGGGCCAATGATGAACTTGATCTGAACTTTGATGAAGATGACGAGAACAGAAAAGCATCGGCAAAAAGCAAAACCAAGAAGGCCTTGCCCAAGAAGCTCTCATCTGCACCTAAAAGCAAGGCAAAGGCAGCCTTGCCAAAGCCAGATGAGAAACCTGAAAAGACCACTCAGGAAGAGACCAGCACAGAAGCTGTGGCGCACGAGGCCTTAGAAGTAGGAACGCAAGAGGTGGCAGCCGCTACCAATGACATTACCGGCGTTCAGAGAGTGGAATCCCAGAAAGTGATTGGTTCTGCCCATACAATTGGAACGCATCCAGGTAGCCCCACTCCGGAAATGAATGGAAACGCAGCCGCAGGAACAGGTATGACCCTTGCCGCTGAGGACCTCATTGCGACATCAGATTCTGTTACAGTCGGTACGGAAATTGCTGTTCCTACACCAATGGGTACCAACGGTGTGGTCAGTTCCACCAAGGCGGTAAGGGCAAGTCGGGAGCGTTCAGCCCCGAAATTGAAAGACAGGTGGTGGGACACTATGGAGAGGAGGAGGCAGTTGCGCATGCAGAATGGTGGCCGATCCAAGAGAATTGATGGAAAGGGCCACCATCCTGGGATTCAACGGAGCCGTCTCAGGAAGCAAAGTCCGGCTGTCCGCGCACGGGCGCGATAGAATTTGCTAAGACTTAGCGCAGCGGATTCAGCCTTCTTGGTCGGTGGTGCCTAGCAATTGAGCCGGAGCCCTCTTGGCTTCGTCTTTGCTTTGGCAAAATCGATGGCCCGATGGTCTCTGCTGCTCCCATCCCCAGCCAGGATTCCTGTCGGCCCTACGGCAATACCCGTTAGCCACCCACCCCGATTCTGACATGACTACTACAGACCTGCAGCAGCCTGGCTCCGCGGAAGAACAAGATCCGCGCATGAGTCTGATGGAACACCTGCGCGAACTGCGGGTGCGCATCATGTGGATCTTGGGAGCTCTGGTCGCGGGAACGCTGCTGGGTATGCTCATTTCTGAGGAAGTAGCCCTGAAGATTGTGCGGGATTGGGACGTGGACCTGCAGGCCATCACCCCGTTTGAAAACGTCGCTACCTTTTTCCGCATCAGTTTTACACTAGGTGCCGCTGTGGCGATGCCATTCGTCGTGTACCAATTGGTGGCGTTCGTTCTGCCCGGGCTGTATCCCCACGAAAAGCGGGGACTGATGATGATCATGCCTGGGATTTTCTTGTTGTTTCTGGCAGGAGCTTCCTTTGCTTACTTTGTGATGCTGCCTGTGGCCGTTAACTTTCTGCAGTTATTTTGGGAGGAGGTAATTACCGCTAACTGGAGTGCGCGGGAGTTTGTGAATTTTGTAATTCGCATCGTGTTTTGGATAGGAACCTTTTTCGAACTGCCATTGATCATGGCGTTCATGGCTCGCATCGGCGTGGTTACAGGCCCGCGGCTCCTGAGTTGGTGGCGGTATGCCATTGTAATAAGTGCCATTGTCGCTGCCATCATTACTCCAACGATTGATCCGGTCAATATGGCTCTGGCCCTGGCACCTTTGATTCTGTTATATTTTTTGGGCGTTGGACTTGCCTATTTGCTATATCGACCCCGTGAGCCCCGTGACTTCTCGGATGACAACTAAGAGTGAGCGCCATGAACCGTAGCCAACTAATTGACAGGAAGAATCAGGTGGGCCAGCAGCTTGTGTTGGCGCGACGGGAGATTGATCGGCTGAATATGGGTCAAGGTGATCCGCTGTTCCGTCGGCGCAGGAAGCAGATGCGTAATTTGGAAGACAAGATCGAGCGACTGATGTCTGAAGAGGCCGATCTACGGATCAAGATTGACAAAACGGCGCCAGAAGAGGCTACATCAGTCTGATCTCTAGAAAGGTGAGGCTCAAATCCGTCTCATGGATTCTGAATCTCAACCCTTGCAATCCCGAAGTGGCCGCGCCAAGTTCCTGACTTCCCACGGGTGATGCCCCTGTAGGCATTTAAGAAATGAGAGACATGGTAACGAGAAAGCCGCGCCCCTTAGGGGCGCGGCTTTCTCGTTACGGTTAGGAAGCAAACAGGCTAATTGGCATCTGTCCTGCAATCATCTGGCATCTGTCCTGCAGGGCCCCATCGTCCATCGTGGCGCGGACTTTCCTCGACTGGATCGCCTTGCGTTCGATTCGCGCCCGGGCCCGAATGTTCTCCGCACAATGATCTGTTCTCCATGTCCGTATCTTCCTTGCCCTGTCCGCAGAATTTGTTTGTCCAAGCTTCTTGGTTCTGCTGTTCATTGTCGTTGTAGAACCCTTTCCTGGCTTGCCAGCCTGAGTCCTCGTATGAATAGGCCTTGAAACTTTCGTAGGTGGGGCGCTGGAACATGGGTTCTGAGCCCTTGGAATCTAGAGCCTGTTCGTGTTCAAAGTTCCCCCAGGTGCGTCCACAGGTATTGCCTTCCCACGCCTCCCTGTTCCGCGAACCGTAGCCGCGGTTGAAACTTCCCTTGGCCGCCTGGCTAGAACTGCGGGATTCATCACCCTTGAATGCTTTTGAGGGGTACATTCCGTTCATGGATTTCATGCCTACGGAATCCAAGGCGAGTTCCATGGCTGCTTCACTGAAGGCGGCCCTTAATTCTGCGGGTTGAACACCAAGTTTCTGAGCCGTAAGTTCCAGCAAGTCTTGCGATTCCACAGAAGTGTCCATTCCCCTTAATTCGGTTTCTCGCGGTTTCCCATTTCTGGCGTTATCTTGGTGCCGCCTTCGTACACTATCCGATTCTCTGCTGGTTTGTCCGCGTTCAGTAAATTTTTCGTTGTTTCTAGCGTGCCATCTCATGGAATTCCTTGGCTGGCTTTCGGATTTTGCTGGCCTTGTCTCTTCAGGTATGGCACGCATCTTTGCGAACATGAGATTTCGCCGTGGTGTCCGAGAAGTGAGCCCCTGCTTCGGCAGGGCTTCTGGGCTCTGTCTGATAGCCCATGCCAATTCCTCCACAGAAGTACCTTGGCGAACGGTAAGTTTGCTTGCAACATCCCTCTGGCCCCTTGCCAAGCGGGGTTCTGGTGTCACAATTTTCTCTGTTGCCACTGCCCGAAAGGCCCTTCCGAACGCCATAGGGTCCAGACCAAATTCCCTTATGATGCTCGGACCTACTTGCAACGCCATTTCAAGTTCCTCCACGGAAATGCCTAGCCTTGCCGCGATCAATTCCGCAATTTCCTCGAAGTCAACTGCAGCGGGAAGGGAACGACTCCCGCCTCTATTTCCGTGGCCCACGCTTCCTGTGGACGTCATGGAATTTTCGGTGGGTTGCTCCTGTTTCGAGGTGTCTTCTTCAGACAGACCTGCATCGATCGTTGCGGCAAATATGCCACTTACATTGGCCAAGAGCAGACATACAACCAGGATGATGACCGCTGTAAATTTGTTTCTTGTGTTAGTCAAGTTATCCGTCCTTTTAAAGATCTGAATAAGCACGATGTCAGGGACTCTAACCAGTGAATGTAAAGACAATATGTGAATGGCAAGAAAACAATATTGGGAAGCACACAGTTTCAAAAGAGCCCATTGCCCGCTCCTGAGATATTCGGCCAGAATATAGGAGGCAAGACTGAAATTTCGTTGTTCCTGCGAGTGGCATGAGCTCGAGGAATTCCTCGGAAGTCCAAGGACCGTCCCCAATTTCTTAGATTGTTGGTTTGCCAGAAGTCCTTTAACACGGAAAAAAGGACCTTGGTAAACCCACACCTACTTGAGCCGTGCAAGTCGAGCCCCAATTCCTCATTCTGAAGCAGGCTCTGAACGATGCGCCCTAAGGCAGAGCGAGCCAATGCATGGGGCCCTTAGGTCTAGTTCTAACTACTCACTATGAGACAGGAAGAACAAGGGGCCGCATCTTCAGATGCGGCCCCTTCACACAGTCAACGCTTTGATCCTGAGGCCATTTTTGACTTGGGCGCGGCGTTCGGCCTAAGGCATCATGACCTGGAGTTGCCAAGGCCAAAATGAAAGCGGCCGCGACGGCTCGAACAGTTAAGGTTAGTCAGCAAGTCATCCGCTTCACTCTGCGTAATGGTACCGGCCGTCACCGCCTCATTGATCTGTTGTTCCACGCCATCGCGCAAGGCGGCGCCAAGCGAAGTACGGTCTAAACCTAAAGTTTCCAGACCTGCCTTGCCACCCGCCCTGGCGGCTTCCAGTTCTTCCACACCTACTCCAAGTTCTTCCGCCAACACTTGCATTAGCAGGGCTTCATCAATGAAGGCGGGCAGTTGGAAACCTCCACCATGCGGACGAAGCCGACCCTGGCTCCAGTGGGCGGACATTTCATCAGCCTCCGCCGGCGTGAGAGTGCCGGCGGCAACCGCCTCAGCCAGGAACTGGGTCTTGGCACTTTCAATGGCTGTCTGCAGTGTTGCCCGATCAATTCCTAACTCCTCAAGATTTTGAGGCCGCCCGTTCCTTATGTCTTCGAGGTCAGCTGTGGCCAGGCCCAAGTCCACAGCGACTAGCTCCCAGATGGAATGCCCTTCAGGGCCTTCAAGGGCATTTGTACTCCAGGCAGTATGGTAACGATCGAGCCACCCCGTCAAGTGATGGCCATTTTTCCTACCCGGTACTTCACGGGTGGCAGCCATTACGGTACCCACACCTACAAGCACCAAGAGTACGGTTAACAGTATTCCTACAATGAATTTGCGATTTATCTTCATGGCGAATCTCCTCGCGATTTCAAATGAAGTTACGCAAGAAAGATATCTTCCAAATATGGACAAATAGTAAGGAAACTATGGTGATATATCTGAGAGTTCAGGCGCGTCGAGAAATAGTTTCGGGGGCCGTCCTCCTGCTTGTAGTTAAGGAGACCGACAACCCCACCCCATTTTCCACTTGGCCGGCTAAGCCGTCCTCCAGCTTCTGGTCCTGAGCTAATTTGTAATAAGGAATGCGCGCCGCCAGCAGACTGCTCCAAACGGATTCCATGCTGACTGCAGGATCGAAAGTCTCACTGTCAACGACAACGGCCAACCCATTGACCCCTTTGTACCGCAATTCCCGCAGCACCTGCACCCAGTGGGGATTCGGGTCCGGCGTGACCACAATTAGGGTCTCGTTGCGCGTCATGTCAAAGCCATCAGTGAGGATGAAGTCGGACAACGGTACGTCACCCTCTGCAGCCATTACTGAGAGCGTTTCCAGAATCTTGTTGAGCTGCCTCTCTCCCCTTTCCATTGGTAGGAATTCCCGCGTCTGGCCGTAGGTGGCAAATCCTATGGCCCGGCCCCGTTGCATGAAATACCGCAGAACACTGGCAGCTGCGGATATGCCGTATTCTGTGGTAGTGGGAGGTAGGGTGAACTCTGGGGCCTGTCGCCGTTCGCCACGCTTAGGCAAAGGCAAGCGGTTGAGATTCACTGGATCCAACTGCCAAGGGAGAGCGATTTCTACTCCCCGATATAAATCCAGAAATACCCTGACATGTGCACTCTTGTCCAATTCGAATTCCTTGGATATCAGGCGGCCCGTACGCGCCGTGCTCAACCAATGAATTCGGTTCTGGCTGTCTCCCGGGGCATATTCGCGAATGTTGGCGGCATTTGTGGTGGCCATGGGAGTGCGCTGCCGTACCCTTTCATCCCCTACCATGTCGGCGACAGCAGGGGAAAAACGAGGCAGGTCCACGACCGCGGGGTAGACCAGGATGGAGTTGGCTGCTGGGAAAAACCTTTCCTGTGGGAAAAGGCCTAACGGGTCGCTACTGCGCGCATGCATGGGTCCCATCCGATACCGGCCCCGCACATAGCAGAGGGTACGGACCTGCCATCGCCTCCGACTATCGCGCTGCAAATTGCTGACCACTCGGCTGGCTTCGTGGAAGGGCAGTGTGGAATGGTCATGCAGCTCCACCCACAACTTGGGCAGACGGCCACGATTGGCCAATTCAAAGACTTCATCCACGCGTTGGCCGATTTGGCTGTGGCGGCCGGATACGAAGCGACTGACTGCCACGCCTTGAATGCTCACACGCGCCCATAGATAGCTGAGGGCGGTGCCGCCGGTAGTTAGATAGGCTAAGTTGAAGAAAAAAGGATTGCCGGTATTGAAAGCCAGTATCCAAAACAAGCTGACGGCTAGGAAGAGCAGTAGCAGTCGGTAGCTCATGCCGCTCTGGACGCGACGCGCGGGCGGACTTCAGCTCCCGGAACTGGCACTGTTTTCAGAATCTCCTTTATGATTTCGGCCGAGTCGACCCCTCGGATGCGGGCCGCCGGACTAGTGATGAGGCGGTGGGCCAAAGCAGGTGCTGCCAGAAATTTGATGTCGTCTGGAATGACGAAATCCCGTCCTTCCATTGCAGCCCAGGCCCGGGAAGTCTTGAAGAGGGCCAAGCTACCGCGGGGGCTGGCACCGAGATACAGGTCTGGATAATCCCGGGTGGCCAATACCAGTGACACAATGTAGTCCCGCACCAAATCGTTGGAATAAACTTCGGTGACTTCTTGCTGCGCGGCTTGTAGTTCCTCAACGCCAGCCACCTGCTCCAGCGTAGTAATCGGATGTTGCTCTCTTTGCAGGTCCAGGATCTCCATCTCTTGCTGTTTGACTGGATATCCCAATTGAATTCGCAACATGAAGCGGTCTACCTGTGCCTCGGGCAAAGGGAATGTACCTTCAAATTCAATTGGATTCTGGGTCGCTAGTACGGTAAAGGGCTGGGGCAAAACATAAGTTTGGGCATCTACTGTGACTTGCTTTTCTTCCATGGCCTCCAGCAAGGCGGACTGGGTTTTAGGGGTGGCGCGGTTGATTTCATCAGTCAAGACGATTTGGGCCATGATAGGGCCGGGACGGTATTCAAATTCAAGGGTCTTCTGATTGAAGATACTGACGCCAGTAATATCACTGGGCAACATATCAGGGGTGAATTGGACCCGATTGAATGAACAGCCGATACTGCGGGCAATGGCTCGGGCCAGCATGGTTTTGCCTACACCCGGCACATCTTCAATCATGACATGCCCTTCGCAAAGCAGGGCCAGCAGAATCAACTTGATCTGTTCGTCTTTACCGACAATAACCCGCCGCGTGTTTTCCAGAACGCGCGCCGTGAATTCCTGCACTTTTTCCATTTAGTCCTTCCGCTCTCGGGGAGTTCTGTATCTCTAGGGCCTAACCTTGCACATTGTGCAGGGCTGGTACCAAAGGATATTATCCGAAATGCACCTTCAACTGCTGTGTATCTGCCATATCCGCGGCAGACAGGGTGCCGAATTTCACTTTCGCAGTTCCTGATTCTGCCGAATCCCTGCATTCGGGAAACTCGAATCCATTCCCACAACCCACGCCTCCCAAGTGAAGCGGAGAGTAATTGGTGGGGTTAGGGCCTCCGTGGTCCCACGGTGCAGATGGTTTCGCGTTCGACATGGACAGACGTCAAGTGGAGGGACAGATCGGGGTTGAGAATCTTGGTGAAACGGGCCACGGAATTGTATCTATTTGCAAGAGTTTTGACACAACCCAATCCCGGCATGGTTCTTCTCCAGATGCAGCTAGAAGTACAAGGCTATTTGCTGTCGAATTGCCAGGGAATTCTTGGATCATTTGTTCCCTGATATCCAACCCGACCATGGGAAAGCCTCAGTCGGCCAAACGAACTGAAACCAAGGAATGTCTGGAAACTGAAGGAGACTAAGGGTGGTGAATACAGAGAGCTGGGCTAACCTTGAAGCAAGCGCCTGTTGGTATATGACTCTGCCCTGTGCTTAAATGGATTTGAGTTCAAATTGGCCTTTGATTGCTGTGAGGGAGCTATGGCTCTGCAGATTTACAACACGTTGAGCCGCACCGTAGAAGACTTCAGACCCCTGGAAGCAGGGAAAGTCAAGATGTACGTATGCGGGCCTACTGTATACGCGGATGCTCACATCGGGCATGCGATGAGCGCCATTGTCTTCGACATGATCGGGCGTTATCTTCAATATCGGGATTTCGCTGTAACTTACGTCACTAACTTCACGGACGTTGACGACAAGATAATTGACAGGGCCCATGAAACGGGTCGAGATCCCTTTGAATTAGCCGAACATTACACTCAGAAGTATTTAGAGCATCTGCAGGATCTAAACGTTCAGGAGGCAGATGAATACACTCGAGTCACGGATGAAATTCCCAATATCATCCACGACATTCAGGAGTTGGGTGAAAAAGGACATGCCTACGAACTGAATGGCAGCGTATATTTTCGCGTTCGAAGTGATGAAGACTACGGCAGGCTAAGTCAGCGCAAACTTGAGGATGCCCGGTCCGGCACACGCATCGAAGGCGATGACCTCAAGGAGGACGCAGCGGACTTCGCCTTGTGGAAGAAAGCGAAGGAAGGAGAGCCTTCTTGGGATAGTCCCTGGGGTTCGGGCCGTCCTGGGTGGCATATCGAGTGCACGTCAATGTGCCGCCACCATTTGGGGGACTCGATAGATATCCATGGCGGCGGCAATGACCTTATATTCCCGCACCACGAAAACGAAATTGCACAGAGCGAAAGCCTCACCGGCGAAACTTTCGCAACGTACTGGGTGCACAACGGCATGATGCAACTGGCTGGCACCAAAATGAGCAAGTCCTTGGGTAATTTGATCTCCATTCAAGAATTCTTGGACAGTCATGGGGCCGATGCTTTGCGCATGGTGGTCTTTCAAGGCCATTACCGCAAGCCGGTACAGTTCTCCAGCGAGATTGTAGGAGCTGCCCAACGGGGCCTGGACCGTATGAGGCAAGCACTACAACCCTCTCCCGGACAACAGGTAACAGGGGAGGCCGCGGAAACACTACGGCAAGCCACAGAGGAAGCACGCGTTTCCTTCCGCAGCCACATGGATGATGATTTCAATACCAGCGCAGCCATTGCCGCAGTCTTTGATCTCATACGTGTCATCAATACAGCCCGTGTCCAAGATGTAGGCGGACTATTCTTTGACACGGCCCAGGATACTGTCCGGGAGTTGATGGGGGTCCTTGGATTCATCCTGCCGCCACCCTCCCAGGATCTGGGAGAAACCGCCGACCTGTCTTCCCAATTGGTGGAATTATTGATAGATACCCGAGCCAGCCTGAGGAATTCTCAGGAGTGGGAACTGGCAGATCAACTGCGCGATCGGTTGCAGGAGTTGGGCATTACTTTGGAAGATAGCCCCCAAGGCACCACTTGGCATCGCGTACGACCCACTTGAATGAAACGCTAATCGGCTGGCACTCTGTGCAGGAAGCGCTGGTTGCAGGTCGCAGACGCTTTTACAAGCTCCGCGTAAGGGATTCGGAAGCACAGAAGCTACCACTGAAGAGTCTCTTGGCCCTGGCCCGACAGAGAGAGGTAGAAGTGCTTCAGGGGGACCGGCAGTACTTTCAGGACTTGGATCGGCGGAAGGCGCATCACCAAGGCTGCACTCTGGAAGTCGGCCCCTTTCCGCTAGCAGATTGGAGTGACGTGTGGGCTCATGCGGAAGCACGCGTTGAGCCGCCCCTGTTGCTAGTGGCCGACCACATTCAGGATCCCCAGAATCTGGGTGCTCTTATCAGGGCCGCGGAGAACTGCGGCGTACACGGAGTGATAGTCCCGAAGGACAGAGCATGCCCACTGTCCCCGGCAGTCAGTCAGGCAAGCGCGGGAGGTTTGGAGCACATGCTGGTGGTACGAGTCACCAATATAGCGCGAGAACTTAAACAGTTGCAGGAAAGGGGCATTTGGGTGGCCGGCCTGGAAACTGCAGCACCGGTGGCCCAGGATATTGATGCGGTAGATCTGGATGGGCCGCTGGCCCTAGTGGTGGGCAACGAAGGATCTGGTCTGTCCTCCAATGTGCGCAAGAACTGCGATTTCTTGTTGCGTCTTCGCATGTGGGGTCGCATTGATAGCTACAATGCTGCAAATGCTGCCTCTATATCCATGTACTATGCCCGTCAGGCGCGGCGGAGCTAGCGGAATCTCTTTCCCAAACGGTAAACACCACTCATTGGGCTTTGCAATTCGGCAATCTTCCACTCCGAGGACTCTGACCAAGGCCAAAAGGGCATCTGGCAGCATATTCAGACCCTGATGGGGCCGCATTACTTGACAAGACTTACGGCAATGGCTCTGGCAAATCACTCTGTGTTGCCAAGCCTGCCTGTCATTCAGCAACAGAGAGAGGATTTGGACCGGCATTGACTTCCGAAACTCTTGGGCAGGGCGCAGCCCGCAATGATCGATTATCAGATCAGCCGAAACTTGCGGAATCGAATGAAGGATACTTGTGGAGCTCCGGGAACATTGCCCTTTGCCCCTCGCGTCCGCCCCGTCGACGTCAATAAAGCTGATTTAAGCAGAGGCCCATTTGCCTATCTCTAATTCTGAGAATCCGGATCAGCCTGGCAGACCCCCTCCTTTAAAGCCAGTCAGGATTTCATCTGCCAGAGGTATGAATGTCAGATGAAATTGCAATAGCCAGGACAGTTAATTTCCTCGTATATTGAGGAATCCTCATTAGGCAGTCCGCATCGATCCTGTGCCTCAAACTCTATGTCGAATCGCTACGCCAGAAGATGGAAGTCTCAAATTAGCCTATGACTTCCTTTGAAGAGTGACTCCTTCACCGGAGCCAGTGACAGAGTTCGGATAGTCCAAATGCTTCTAGCTGCACCCACACAGTCTGTCTATAAAGTGCAAGGGCTTGCAACACTGTGGCCCGCAAGACACAGGAACAGAATGTTCGGTAGAAGGCCCCATCTGCGAAGGACCTTCAGCGAAACTTTCAGCAAGTCTACAAATTCAACTTGAGGGGAGGCTGTGCGGGCAACCTACGGAAGAACACTTTGAAAGTGGATTGTGGGCGCCTTACTGGTTCATCCAATTCCTCCTCAGCAGGACAGAAGATCTCCTCAATCTGCCCCCTCTGCCGACCTAGATTCGGCCCGTTCCTGTGCTACACTTTCTGGCGGATCGGCTGCCTCTTGCGGTGGTCAGGAGAGGAGCGTTGCGAAAATTGTCAGTGCGCAAAATCAGTCTACTGAGCTCTGGCCTAGTGGTCTTACTGGTGGCAGCCGTGCTCGCGGCTTGCGCTCCCAATCCTACAGCTCAGATCATTTCCCCCTTTATGGTGGCCGTCTCAGAAGAAGGAATCACCATAGTGGTAAGGGTCATCCCCAAACTGGCAGAACTGACGGAGGATGAGATCTTTGCCGGAGTGCCGGAAGACGTAGTGGCTGCCATCAAAGAGGGAGATGTTGTCGAAGGACAGGAAATCTCAGAACTCCAAGGTTGCGCAGGTTGTCATTCCCTAGAGGAAGACGAAGTGCTGTCAGGGCCCAGTTGGTACGATGTAGCCAATATCGCAGTGGGCCGAGTAGAGGGAGAGAGTCCAGCGTTGTACTTTTATCGTAGTATCACCCGGCCCAACGCCTTTATCGTGAAGCGTTTTGACTCCAATGTCATGCCAGAAGACTTCAGCGAGAAGTTGAACACTTCGGAGATCGGAGACCTGATCGCACTTTTGTTGGAGCAGACCGAGGAATAGAGCCCCATTGCAAGGGGGATCCCCAGTTGGTTCGCCGGCCGTGTTACTCTGAATTCCTTCCTGTTTGGACTCCCCCGCAAAGTTCCTGCAGAGGAGCACCTCCGGAACACAAACACTAGTATTCTGAAATATGGCCTCTCCGCCTCCGGTGGCTCCTAGGCACGTGCAACGGCGGTGTCAGCATTGCGGCACCCGTGTGGTGCAGGACGCGGATTCCTGTTTCATGTGTGGCCGATCGTTGTTGGTCAAGGGACCTCGTTGGCCGCGCCTGCAACTGCCCAACATTTCCACGGTGGTGATAGTGGTTCTCGTGGGCATCTTGAGTTGGCAGTTCTTCCAACCCGGTAGGAACACAGGAGAGGTGGAGCCCACAACCGAAGTGATCATGCCACCCACACTGGAAGCGCCTACACCTGTGCCCACGCCCACAGGGACTGCAACGCCGTGGCCCACCGCGACTCCCATACCTCCGACGCCGGAGCCGTACCGCCATGAAGTTTCCGTAAATGAATCTCTGTGGTCCATCGCGGCCCTTTATGAGGTGGAATTGGATGAGCTACGTACCATAAACAATTTGACTTCTGACACGCTGAATCCTGGCCAATTGCTGGAAATCCCGGGCAAAGAACAGTCGGCAAACACGGTCAGTCCGGAATCCGGCATAATTTCCACTGTCAATTTCGCTTACGAAGTGCAGGCTGGTGACAATATCATCAGCCTGGCGTATCGTTTCGGGACCACGCCTGACGAAATCCTCATTGCCAACGGCTTGTCCCCTGACGTGATCATAAACAAGGGTCAGGTATTAGTAATCCCCATACCCAGATTGTCGCAGGAGGTGTTGGTTTCCAGTGACCTCGCGCCGCGTACCAGCAACCCCATTTTTCCCGGCCCGCGCCTGTTAGGTCCGGCGAACGGCGCCCTGATTTCGCGGCGCAACCCGATCCTTTTCCACTGGCTCAGTGTGGATATTCTGGCCCCCAACGAGTGGTATGTGCTGCGTATATGGCCCCGGGCCGGGGAGGAATTCGGCCCGCCCACGGTGTGGACCAAGGCCACCAGTCACCTCCTGGATTCCCCTTACGCAGAAGTGGAAGAAGGCAATCAAGAATTTCTGTGGCAAGTTACAGTGGTGCGCGTGGTTGCCCCCTCCATACAGAGTGGGCCGCGTGAACTTCAGTCCGCTAGCCTATCCAGTGACATCCGACAGTTTACTTGGCAGTGATTCAGGTGCTTTGTCCGTACTTCCACACCTGTACAAAACAGGAGAAATTCCCTTCATGATGAAACAATCCACCTTTCACCCATCAATGTGGCGCGTCCTTCTGTTGACGGGCTTGGCTCTGGTAGCTGTCGCCTGTCAGGTGCCGCCGTCAGCACTCGATTCGGAGCCCTTAGAGCCTCCTACACAGATTGTGTATGCCATGTATCAGGAACCGGAACAACTGAATCCCTTCTTGGCTTCGCAGACAGTAGCCGGCGAGGTGAGGGCGTTGGTGGTTGAGGGGGTGTTAGGTCTGGATCCGGATGGTCTGAATTACCCGGAACTGGCCACAAGGGTGCCAACTGTTGAGAATGGCGGTGTTTCCGCAGACGGATTGACACTCAAGTATGAGTTAAGGGAAGACGTGTTGTGGTCCGATGGCGAACCATTCACATGCGATGACTTGCTCTTCACGTTTGAAGCGGCCGTCGATCAGGACAGTGGAGCTGTACGCCGTACTGGGTGGGATCAGATTGAAAGTGTGAACTGTACCGACGACTTCAATATCACGATCCAGTTTGCTGAGTTCTATGCGCCTTTTCTAGGTCTCTTCTATGCCATTTTGCCCCGTCACGCCACTGGTGATCCGGCGGAGATGACGCAGTGGCCTTACAATCGGCAACCTGTGGGCACCGGCCCCTTCCAATTGGTGGAATGGGTCTCCGGAGACCACATTCTTTTGGAACCCAACCCCAATTATCGGAATTACCCTACCCAGCCGTTTGTGGATCAGATTGTGGTACGCATTGTGCCCAGTCGGGAAGTGGGTAAAGCGTTACTGCGCAGTGGCGAGATTCACATCTTGCGGGACTTGACAGAGGCAGATACGCCGGAATTCGCCGATCAAGAAAATATCAGATTGCACGGTCGGCCCAGTTCCCGCACCGAACGATTGCTATTGAATCTGGCGGATCCGACATTGGACACTACGGACCGACCTCAAGAACACCCTCATCCTCTATTGGGTGATGTTCGGGTGCGGCAGGCCATAGAACTGGCCATCGACAAGCAGTTCATCGTGGACAATTTGCTATATGGGGCTACGGAGGTTGCTACCAGCGAAATTGGACTTGGTTGGGCTGCGTGCGACATTGCCCCTTCCGACTATGATCCTGCATTGGCCAAGAATCTGCTGACTGAAGCCGGTTTTTCCGATGGCGATGGTGACGGCATACGTGAATGTGCCGGCTGTGCACACGCGGCGGCAGGGACCCCGCTACGTCTAAAAATTCAGACCACCTCAGGGAATCAGCTACGCGAAGACACACAAGTGCTCTTGGCCGAGATGTTGGCCGAAATTGGCGTAGAACTTTATATTGAAAATGTGCCAAGTTCCGTGTTGTTCGGCAGTTGGTCCAACGGGGCTTTCCGCAAGCATGGTAATTTCGACATACTGATGTACACCACTACAGATGGAATTGACCCGCATCGTCAAATGGCATCCTATTTTCACAGTTCCAGCATGCCCACTGCAGCCAATGGCGGTGTCGGCAACAACTACAGCCGCTGGATCAACCCAGTCGCGGATTCGGCTTTGGATGTTGCTGGCTCCACTCCAGAGACGGAATTGCGGATTGAAGCCTACCAGGAAGTCTGCGAACTCATTGACGCAGAGTTGCCCCACATTTATTTGTATGAAAGAGGTGATTTACACGCTGCCCTTACCAGCGTAATCGGCTTCAAGGTCAATCCCTGGAACAATGAGACTTGGAACGCTGAGGAATGGTCCCTAAATTGAGGAATAGGGAGGACTAGAGGCTTGCCCGCCTTGGTCCTTTCTTTGCGCTCGATGTGAAAGCTTATGTAGTCCGTCGTCTGCTGCAGGTGTTGCCGCTCCTGTTACTGATCAGCCTGTTGACGTTTCTATTGGCTGACGCGGCTCCCGGCGGGCCGCTGGCAGCCTATGCCGAAGACCCGGATCTGGCTCCCGAGGATCTGGCACGTCTGGAGGCACAACTGGGTCTGGCAGAACCAGGGTGGCAGAGATATGGCTACTGGTTGGGACGCATCATGCTGGGAGACTGGGGTCACAGCCTGGTCACGCATCGCCCCGTGATTCTGGAGATAGGAGAACGGCTGCCCCGAACACTACTCTTAATGGGAGTTTCTCTGGTTATCACGCTGGCAATCGCCTTGCCCTTAGGCATTCTGACCGCGGTGCACCAGTATTCATTGCCTGACCACTTGTTGACTTTAGCTGCCTTCATCGGACAGGCCGTGCCGGTATTCTGGCTGGGGCTGCTGTTGATTACGATTTTCAGTGTATGGCTGCATTATCCGGTCAGCCCATCTCAGGGATTCGCATGGTTTCATCTATGGGATTGCGGTGATTGTGCTCCGCTCCTGCCAGGAGGAGGCATGACACCGATCGGCAGGGGAGGACTGCTACTGGGAGCGCGCCTCCGACATCTTTTACTACCTGTGGGTATGTTGACATTCGTCAGCGTAGGCACTTACTTGCGGTTCATGCGCGGCCAGATGCTGGAAGTGCTGAATTCAGACTACATGCGAACGGCTAGGGCCAAGGGCTTACCGGAACACAGAGTGCTGGTGCCCCATGCGGTCAAGAACGCGCTGCTGCCTGTTGTGACCGTACTGGCTTTGGATTTACCGGGGCTCTTTGGGGGTGCGCTCTTTACCGAAACCATCTTCTCTTGGCCTGGCATGGGACGTCTCTTCTACCGGTCCGCTCAACGGGTGGACTTTCCCGTGCTGATGGGCATAGTGCTCATAAATGCGGCTCTAATCATCTTTTTCAATCTGGTTGCGGATGTCCTCTATGCCTACCTTGACCCTCGAGTCCGGTATAGCTAGCCGACTGCCCCGATGAGCACAACTTTCGCTGTGATTCGAAAGAATCGTCAGTCCTGGCGCGATTGGACGGCCCACGGTCCCGCTGTAGCTGGAGGCACACTGCTGCTGTTGATCGTGGTTGGCTGTGCCACGGTCTCCTGGTGGTCTCCTTACAGTAGCGAGAAGTCCAATATGTCAGAACGATATCTGGTTCCCTCTTGGCGTCATCCAATGGGGACGGACGGCTTGGGGCGAGACCTTTTGACGCGAGTGTTGTATGGAGGTCGCATTTCCCTGGTTGTGGGTGTCTTAGCTACGGCTCTAGGGTTGACTCTAGGAACAGGTTTGGGCTCCCTGTCCGGTCTGCAAGCCGGACAGGTGGACAATCTGGTCATGCGGGTGGCTGATGTCTTTCTGGCTTTACCCCGTATCGTCATACTGATCTTGATGACGGTCTACTTACGCCAGATTGACTTACCCCTTCTGCAACGGGGAGGCGGTGTCGTAGGCATCGTGCTCATTCTCGGGCTACTCTCCTGGATGGGGGTGGCTCGGCAAGTACGAGCGCAGTTGCTTGTTTTGAAGGAATGGGACTTCGTGCTCGCGGCGCAGGCGGTAGGTGTTTCCCCCACCGGTGTCCTGTGGCGGCACCTTCTGCCCAATGCATGGACACCTGTCATAGTTGCGGCCTCACTGCGTATAGCCGGAGCTGTGATGGCGGAATCCGGCCTTAGTTTCCTGGGATTCGGAGTGCAACCACCCACCCCTACGTGGGGCAATATTCTGACCAACGGTCAGGATGAACTATTGAGGGGTCATTTCTGGCTGGTGATTTTTCCTGGACTGATGATCTTCATTACAGTCATTTCCATAAATTTTCTGGGGGACGGCCTGCGTGATGCCTTGGACCCCAGGCGGGCCATGGGCAGAAAGTAACTCCGAAGCGGCAACCGGGAGAATTACTAGGCCACCAAGTTTCTAACCAGTCGGTTCAGGCTTGACAGCTCGTCTGTTCAGTTTCCGGAAAACGCGGCCAAGCCCGGGGGTGAGACAACCTGAAGGGGGGACAGGATCCTCTGCTAACGGTGGGTCCGGGACTGGCACTGCCGGACTGGGCCTGGGCTGAGCGGACTCTGGCTCCTCAGGAACTTGCTCTACCAGAGAGCGCATCGCAGTGCTTGCCTGCAGGAGACCTGCCCCTTGCGCAGTGAAGGGGAGATCGAGTGGTGCGCTGTTCAACTGCAGAATGGCCTTGATCTCCGAAGCAGTCAGTTGTGGAGAGATTTCCAGCATCAAAGCGGCCAGCCCGGCTACAAGCGGGGCCGCCATACTAGTGCCACTCATGCGGGTATAGGATTCACTCAATATGGTTCCTAAATGAGTTCCCCGGGCTCGGGCTGCGGCCACATCCACTCCAGGGGCCACCAGATCCGGCTTGATTAGCCCTTGGATGGTAGGGCCGCGGCTGCTGAAACTGGCTACTTGATCGGAGAAGTCTGTTGCCCCAACCGTGATTACCCGGGGGGCCGATCCGGGACTGCCAATAGTCCGTGGGAAGGGCCCAGAATTTCCGGCCGCGGCTGTAACCACGATGTTGGCCTCTACCAGATTGGCGCACAGACGGCTCAGGGGATCCACTCCGTAAACGCTTACTTCTGCCCCAACGGACAGGTTAATAATCTTTGCCCCTGAGGCAGCCAGCCACTCAATACCTAACATGACCTTGCTCATGCGTCCTGCACCTCCTTTGTGCAGGACGCGGGCTGACAGAATGCTGGACAGAGGCGCGGCCCCGGCGTAGCGCCCATTGCTGGCAGCCCCGGAACCACAGGCGACAGAAGTTACATGCGTACCGTGTCCGTCAGGGTCCGGAGGGCCACCATCCTCTAGAAAGTCGCGAAAGCCTTCTACCCGGTCAGCGAAGTCAGGATGGTTCCGATCCAAACCTGTATCAGCGATTCCGATCAAGATACCCGTACCGTAGACGCCGAAGTCAGCTCTGACGAGGGGAAATCCGACATGGGATATGGAGTGATTCAGGCAAGTGGTGCACAGAGCATCCAACCAAATGGCTTGAAATGCTCCCTGCCGGGCAGATCGTTCTACATCTGCGCGCCTCACACTTGCCGCCGCGAAGTTGAGGTAACGACCCCCGCCTTCTATGTGCTGGAAAGTGCTGGCCCGTGTGGATTGGCCTTGGAAATGAGCCTGTTCGTCGGCATCATGGAAGAGCACAATGACAGGCACTGAGTCTGCCCGCGTTGAGGCCGCGACCTCATGTATTCTGGGATCTATAAAGGGGGCAGACGTGTCTATGCGGGGCCAGCTTCGATGAAAGAGACAGCCGCCGTAGGGCGGGGGCCTAGGCTAGACGGTATTCACAACTTAAATTTTAGCATCTGGCCGCCAAGCCAGCCCGCTGCAACCATCAGGGATACTTGGGCTGCCGGTTGCCAAGTACAATGGAGGGCCAGTAGCCACCAGGCTTAATATTAAGGATGCCGCGTGGAGATTCAACAGGAATTCAGAGGCAAAATAATAGTTCTAACTGGAGCCACTTCCGGTATCGGCCGTTCTATGGCGCTGCAGTTGGCTCAGGCCCGGGCTCAGCTGGTACTGGCGGCACGCGACGCCGAGCGGCTCCGGGAAGTGCAACTGGAATGTCAAGCGGAGGGCGGGTTAGCAGTAACTCAGGTTACCGACGTGACCTCAGAGAAGAGCTGTCGGCAGTTGATGGAACGGACAGTTTCCGAATTGGGAGGCATAGATGTCCTAATCAACAATGCGGGTCAGTCCATGTTGGCCCGCGTGGATGAAATGGCCGATCTCTCTCTGGTCAAGCATATGATGGAGATCAATTATTTGGGTGGTGTTTACTGCACCTTTCACGCTCTTCCTCACCTCAGACAGAGCCGGGGCCGCATTGGCGTGATTGCGAGCCTCACCGGGAGGATACCAGTGCCTACACGATCGGCATACGCGGCAGCCAAAATTGCTTCAGCCCGCTTTCACGAATCCCTGCGCATTGAACTGGCAGAGAACGGCGTCAGTGTGACAGTGGTCTTTCCGGACTTCGTAGCCACAGAGATCCGGGCGCGTTCTCTCGGTGGAGACAGCAGTCCGCTGGGAGCCAGCCCCTTCTCCGAAGGACACATGATGACATCCGCACAATGTGCAGAGAGATCTCTACAGGCAATTGCCAAGCGTAGACGGGGCCCTATCCTCTCCCTGCGTGGCAATGTCGCCGTAATTGCCAAGACCTTGATTCCAGGAGTCGTGGATTTGATCGCCCGCCGGGCTATTAGCAAGGGCAAATAGCGTCAGATGCCCTCGCTACGCTCTATGGGCCTAGTGGGATCTGTGATCCAATGGCTCCAGGAGCCAATATAAACTCGAGGCAGCGCCAAACCTGCGTGTACCGAGGCCAAAGCAGTGTGGCAGGCACTGACTCCGGAGCCGCAATACGTAACGGTTTCGACTGAGCCATGTGAACCGAAATCCGGTTCCAAATTCCTTCTTAATTCGGCTTGCGGGAGGAAAAAGCCATCTTCCCCCAAGCTGTCACCATGTGGCTGGTTCGAGGCACCGGGAATGTGGCCGGATGGCTGGTCCATGGGATCCGAATGACCCGCATAGCGATAAGCGGAGCGGCAGTCCACCACAGTTATTTCATCTTTTCCAAGAGAGGACCCAACTTCCTCGGCGGTTATGACCATATCCGGATTCACTTCAGTTTTGAAGTTGCCAGAAGCCGGCGAGGTCACTTCTGTTTCCACAGGGAAACCGGAATGAGTCCATTGCGTTAGGCCTCCGTCCAGCACAGACTGATGGGCGTGACCGACCCATCGCAGCATCCACCACAGACGGCTAGCGAAGGGCCCTTGGCCATTGTCGTACGCGATTACATGCGTATCTAGGTTAATACCCCACTGACGGAGGGTCAGGGCAAAAACTTCAGGATCCGGAAGTGGATGTCGTCCGGTTTTCCCTGGAACCGGCGGGGCACTAAGGTCTCGGTCCAAATTGGCGTATTGGGCCCCAGGCAGATGTCCTGCTCGGTATTCCCGTTCACCTGCTTCCGTATCCTTGAGATCAAAGCGGCAGTCCACCCAGCAGCAGCGGGAAGAACCAGAGGACATCAACTCAAAGGCAGCAGCGGGAGAGATCAGAGGTGAATCGGGCATCAGAATAACTCCTTCAAAAGAAAGCAATACCAAGATGTTGCCACAGCCTCGGTACCAATGGCATAACCGGAAACCAGTGGCGAATCAATTGGAAGGGACTGGGTTTCCCGTCAAGTCGGTGGGCAGGCTCAGACTGTCTGATTCTCCTTCTTGGGATGACAGTTCTGCAATATTCAATTGATCTAAGTCGATGGGCCGTTCCAAGTCGCTCAGCTCTTTTACTTCTGGGTTCTTGCGGATCATCAGGAAACGCGGCAATACAACCCACATAGAGAAGAAGCAAGTAAAGCCGATGAGTGCTAGTGCGATTTCCATGGGAATAGCCAGAAGGTCGGGCGGCTGCCAAATCGGCGAATTAACCTAATCATGAATGTATCCAAGCCCTATCAATTTAGCTGTGCCCCTAAAAAACCACCAAGCCTGGTTCAACAGACTCAAGAGAGGGAAGCATTAGCGAAGTCAACCTGTGGTTAATCTTGCGGGGCGAGTAGGACTTTAAGAACTGTTTACATTCTTTCGCCAACCTCATACATTGGAACTCACACCTTTGGATTTACTGGGGTTTCTAGTCGTTGCCAACGCATAGGGGATAGGCTATTTCTCAAAAACCTAGTTCAGCCAGTCGATATCTGACAATGCTGGAATATTTCTTGCTTCGAGCCCTGTAGGTCACCAGAAACTTCCGCCTATCAAGTAAACTCCATTCTCCTCTTGACAGTATCAATTCTACGAGTTCCAGCCATTCAAGCCTGTCTTGCAAATAATGAAAATCATTAAGTCTGTGTGCATGAATCATTGTCGATGCCTTTAGGCGTGCGGAAGGTCCCAAATCCTCTAGCGGCACTATCTCGCCGCTCTTGGTGTCAAAACCGAAGACACATTATGGTCGTTTCTTCAGCAGTTCTGCACAGGGATCTACACAACCGAATTCAGGCCATTTACTACCTTTGACATTGTTGCAATTAAGGCAAGCTAATACTAAGTTTGACCACGTGTATATCAAGCTAGGAAAGCGAATCTTGGGACGAAAGTGATCTACTTCACCTTTACAAGTATCTTCACAATAGGCGCACAGATTAAAAAATCTCTTAGCTAAGTCGATACTGAATTTAGTCCAGTGCGTATCTTTGGGTTTTTCGCCTGTTTTACTTTCATAGAAATCTACCCAATTTTGAGTGTGCCGTTCGCGCGGCTTTTCCAGACCATTGGGTTCGCATCCTCTCTCGACATAATGCATATCAAGATGGCTCTCAGTTATTTCTGATCGTCACGATTTGAAACATTCGGGGATTCCCCTTTCTTTCCTGAAAGGAAACCTGCTTGTTCCAACAATTCAGAGAACTCTTCGATTTGAGAAGAAAATTGGCCGGTGAGCAAATCCTTGTTTATGACTTCCCGCAATCGTGCCAATTCCTCTTCTTCAAAGGGAGTCAGCATTTCTTTGTACCTCAATTCTTGAAGGTGCTCAACATTCTTAGATGTAGCTTTGTCAGTAGGGTTGGGTACTTGTAAAAGCCCCCGAAAGATTTCATCGGCTGTCCATCCAATGATGTCCGAGTCATTTCTAGAAACTCTCGTTTCGTTGCTTTCGCCTTTCTGTTCCAGCAAATGCACTTGTCCGGATTTGAGCCCCGCAAGCATCAGGGGGGAATGTGTAGAGCAAAAGATTTGCAGGTTAGGAAAATTGCTGGTAATGGCGAGAATGATTCCTCGCTGCCAAGTTGGATGTAAGTGGGCATCCACTTCGTCTATTATTAGAATTCCCTTTTTATCTTCAAGGTCTGTTGGAAAGTCATAGTACTCTGCGTATCCGAAAAGAAGGCGAGCTAAACAGTGCAGGAGTGATTGAGTACCCTGACTCAAGACATTGAAAGGCAATGGTCCGTCTGGAGTATTAAACAAGGGAAATAGGCCCTGTTCATTTTCCTCAACTCCTGCGAATGTCAATGGATAGCCACTTGTAATTTCAGTGACCAAACTTGCTACTTTTCTCACAATGTCTATCTTGGCTGGTTGCTTATTTCGATAGGATGCATAGTCAAGATTGATGATCTTCTGAATTATTTCTGCATCACTAACCCACGAGGCATCGGTTTGGGTCAGCATAGCCCGCCGTCTGAGTTCTTCAGGATCAGAAGCTCGAGTTCGCAAGAAACGACTGGTGCTCAGTTCTTCGGATACTATGTCATTAAGCAATGCAGGTCTTGAGCGGGTGATGCTATTCGCAGTTCTCAACCGGCGTATTTCATTATCTTGGCTGAATGAGGTCGGTCCCGTTGAAAGGAAATCGGTTGCTTGGCGCAGGGCAGGGACTAAACACGTATATCCAACAACATCGGAATAAAGTGCGACCATGTTTTCGACTTGGGCCGGTAGTTTGCCTTCGATCTGTTTTATGCCGCTTTCAGTTGAATAACCCAATTTCCATGAAGGGCTGGCTGATCGAAAAACCTTTGAAGGTATGGTGAAAGGGTAAACCAGAAGCTCTCCCAGCAGCCACAATATAGTGGATTTTCCTGTGTTATTTGGTCCCGTAAGTACGTTGACTTGTGGGTCGAATTCGAGTGTTGCTTCTTTGAACGGGCCAATATCTGTGAAGTGTAGGCCAGTGATAGGCATTAGACAACCTCCGAAGGCAGTCTGCAACTGGATAGGCTAACTTTTTTCTGAACACAATATAGGCGACGGTTAATCGCATCATTATGGGGTAAGCAAGTATCGGGAACAGTCCCGCGGGGAATTGGAAGTGGAAATATATAATTTCTTCTTAAGTTTGTGTCCAGCCCATGAACTTTCAGAGGTTTCTTGGCTGCAGGCTTCTATCCAAAAATGAACAATCAAACAGCAACGCCGATAGCGAATCTTTGTTTGCTGTAGGTTTCTGGTCGTGCTTTGCCCTCAGGGTCTTCCTTGTAACTAGAGGACCGTCTGCAGGCTTCTCAGGGCCCGCGTAGCATATGTAGCACAAAAACTCGTCAGATCAACGCTGGGAGGATGGCTTTCAGTACGGTTCCCACTACGCTAAAAGCTACTTCATGAATTCCTAGTGCATTGACCCTTACCAACCCAAAATAGTTACCTGTCAGACAGGACCCACAGTTAGGACTGCTCTGGAATGAACCCGATGGTGAAGTAAGACTCTCTTGGAAAAAACCTTAAAAGGACCGCTGTTACATCACATTGAAAGAATTTGCACTAGCCAGGTCAATTCACTTTGTCGAACCACATTGAGCGTATAAATTCCATGCTTGGACCAACTTCCACTTCCAAGTCCTGCTAATGGCACTCCGCGGAAATCCTACCTTCGCAGTTTGCCTAAGTGGCTTCTGCTACAAATTCCGGTAGGGATATGAACCTGATTCTGGGTAGTGCCGCCCCGTGTCGGCTACATGAACAGTGACCAATCCAAGCGCCAGCTGCAGAGTCTGGTCATGGCGGAATTCATCCGACGGCTACTGAACATACTACCTGTGAAGTCCGGAATTTCATCTCCAGCCAGCCTTTTGCCCTTTCGCTGCTGATCGCCACTTGCCGCTACTGGCGGGGACCCTGGGTCCCCGCCAGCTAGAACGCTCCAGCGCTGGGTAGTCACGCCCGAGGTCGCGGACAAGTGGGGCAAGCGTTTCCAAATTTGGTTCGAAAGAGCCTGCTCAATACCTGATACTGGGTCGGAACGACGGTAGGTTGCTGTCAAATACCCCACCCCCTTCACTCACTACAGCAACCTACCGTCATCGGCTCACTTTGACGACACTACCTAGGGCTCCTTGAATGCCCCGACGAACCGTTCCGCCTCGAATGATTCCCCTTTCATTCTTTGTCCTACTTCGTTGGAATTCCAGCAGGAAACTCTCGTCGCGACTGGTACAGCGGTACCAGGAATGGCCAATCCCCGCTCCGACTTCTCTCCGATTGATTTGATGTCCAATTGCAACCAACCCGCAATGTCCAAAGGATGTTAAGAACCTAGGCGCTCCGAGGCCTGCAGTTCGGGATTCTATGTTCGGTGTGATATGCAAGAATACTAGAAGGATTTGAAGGCTGGACAGCGAAAGACTTTGCTGGGCCTTTCGACATAGATTTTGTCGAAAATAGCCCTCAGGCGGTTAAGTCGGGCTTTGAGAGATGGTCGGCTGCTTTGAGATGAACTAAACAGCTAGTCAAAGGGGCGTCTCCAATTCGAACTCAAAGTGACCCCTTGCAGCTGTATGTGTGGATGTCAACGATTCCAATCCCCGGCAATAGCTGACGCGAGTGATGGTGTCATAGTATGGCTAAGAACTAACGCCCACGCGGTAGGTGCAGGTTTCAGGTTGGCTGTGGGCCACGGATTTGCGTATGGAGGAAACGATGACACTAGGGATGCTGGATATTGAAGGATTGCGGTCGGCGGTCAGCGAGGGATTGATCGATACGGTGATTCTGGCATTTCCGGATCTGTATGGGCGGCTGCTGGGCAAGCGGTTGGATGCTTCGTTCTTCCTGACGGATGTGGAGAGCGGGACACATGTCTGCGACTACTTGCTCACTGCAGACATGGAAATGGAGCCGGTGGAAGGTTACAAATTTTCGAACTGGGCTGGCGGCTACGGGGATATACACTTAGCGCCAGATCTGGCGACAGTCCGAAAGCTGGCGTGGCTCGACCGGACTGCACTGGTGATCTGCGATGCGGAAGTAGAGCCCAGGCATGAGCCGGTGGAAGTGGCACCGCGTTCAATGCTGCGCAAACAGGTGGAGCGGCTACGCGCTCAGGGTTTCCATGCCATGGCGGGGTCAGAGCTGGAGTACTACCAGTTTCGGATTTCTTACGCGGAAGCGGCGCAGAGCGAGTATCGGGATCTACCTGAGGCTGGGTGGTATATCGAGGATTATCACATCCTGCAGGCGGCGCGGACAGAGGACTTGAATGGGGCATTTCGCCGTCATCTCGCAGCATCAGGGGTGTCGGTGGAATCGACCAAAGGAGAGTTTGGCCGGGGCCAACATGAGCTGAACATCCAATACGCTCCGATACTGGAGATGGCGGACCGGCACCTGGTGTTGAAGCAGGCGGTGAAAGAGATTTCGGACCAGCTGGGTTGTAGCGCTACTTTCATGGCGAAGCCGGACGCTAACCAAGCCGGTTCAAGTTCGCATTTGCATATAAGTCTGTGGACGGACAGGAATGGGGAGTTGACGAATGCATTTGCAGGGGACGGAAATCTGGCCGGAAATGCATGTTCAGATGTGTTTCGCTGGTTCCTGGGCGGGTGGATGCGGTACGCGCCAGACTTGATGGTGTGCTACGCGCCGACTGTGAATTCCTATAAGCGGTTCGAGGCAGGAAGTTGGGCTCCGACGGCGCTTGCGTGGTCGCCGGATAACCGCACAGCGGGGTTCAGAGTGGTGGGCGCTGGTTCAAGCCTGCGGATTGAATGCAGGATCCCAGGAGCTGATGTGAATCCGTACCTTGCCTACGCCGCGGTTATTGCGTCGGGGTTGGCAGGCATCGAGGGACGGATTGAGCCTCCACCGGCATACCTCGGAGATGTCTACTCGGCTCCGGGCGAGGCGATGTTGCCGGGTAGTTTGGATGTAGCGGTCAAGAGTTTCGAGGGAAGCGAACTGGCGCATTCGGCGTTCGGCGAGGATGTGGTGGCACATTACGCTCACTTTTTCTCCACGGAAGCGGACGCTTACCGGAGGGCTGTGACAGATTGGGAGCGAGTGCGCTACTTCGAACGGATTTAGCGGCTACTGCACGGGAATATCCGGCACGGCTCCAATCGGCTTATGCGTTCGCCACAAAGCTGCCTTCATCGTCCGCTGAAAGAAAGACAATTTGATTATTTCAACTCTGTTCCCCTGGTTCACGCGCTTGTAGGGTCGGTAGCGCAACGTGCGGAAATGGCTTAGCCAAGTCACTTCTAGTTGTCCGAGGTTTGCTCGTCGCCATTCAATCCGCCACCCGAATCCGGCCTTTGGCCGCCCGGTCTCTCGCAGTAGTCAGTATTCTTGAACGGGCTTAGCCCCCTGACCTAGATGAGGAGTGAGACGCGCAGCGCTTTCCTAGCATGAGATATCTTTCCTGGTCGCGGCCGAGCACGCTTTAGGTGACAGCGATTTACACTTGTGAGAGGAACTTAAGTAGAAGACACAACGCCGGGACATTTTAAGAGTTACTTCAAGCACAATGTCGATAGGTTCATGTGGTCCAGCGAATTCCATTGCTTTAACAGGAACTGTTCGAATCCACAACAAACGCAAGAAGGAGACACCCTTGTCAGAAGCCTTCCATCTTTGGCAGCAACCATAGAAAGAGGCCATCCCCGGACCTTTATTTCATGGTCACGCAGACAAGCTAGAGCCTTCAAGAAAAATAAGACTGGGCTAGGCAGTTCTTAGGAACGGGGTCCTGTGTGGGATTCAATGTTCCTTCCGGGTGCGCCAGAAGTCCTACCTCAAGGCAGGAGTTGTGTTCCGGCCCAAACTGGTTCAAAGTCAGTTTCGTTCAGCTCGGTGTTGACCCGCGGACACCTAAAGACAATTCTCAACGGCTAACTCATTCCGATTGCCACCCAGCATTTACAGAGACAATCAATGAAGTCTGTTGTTGCTGATATGGTTTCCCTTGTCTCTGTCAATCCTGATGGTTCGCCCACTGCGCCCTCAGAAATTCCATGCTGGCCCCGACTTCTGTTTCCAGGTTCTGCCAATGGCACTCTACGGAAATCATACCTTCGTAGTTGGCCTTTGTGACTTCTGCGACAAATTCTGGGTAAGGATACGAACCGGAACCTGAGTAGAGCCGCCCCGTGTCAGCTACATGAATGTGGCGCAGCCAAGGTCCAAACCGGGAAATGGCGTCCAAAGGCTCTTCATCTTCATCCATATGATAAAAGTCGGCCAACACTCTTATGTTAGGGTGGGCTACGCGTTCAGCGTAAAAGACGCCCTCACTCACAGAATTCACTATGTTGGATTCCTTGACATTGAGCGGTTCAATGGCGATGGTCACGTTATGCAGGGCAGCCCAGTGACCAGCCAGATGAAGAAAGCGGATTACTTGGTCCTTTGCCAGATCCCGGTCAAAATCGTCCGGTACGTGTCGGGACCCGCCACTGCCCCAGACCACAATCTGCCCACCTACGGCAGCCGCCCGCCGGAGGGCTGTATCAACATAATCTGAAACCTGACCCCACTGCACGTCTGGACCGGTGACTTTGAGATCTGGCGGGATGAACCCACTGAAGGCTTTGACCGGAAGAGAGGCAGCCTCAAACTCGGCCATTTTGGCCTTCACCTGATCGTCATCATCCGGCAGTGCCGGAAGTAGCTCAGATACGCCGCATTCGATGTAGTCGCAGCCTTGAGCTGACGCTATCGCATGGGCGGTGATGGGTCTGCAGATGCCGAATTCAATCATGGCTGCTCACTGTAGGTGGAAAAAAGCGGTAACAACAATCTGCCTTACATGCTAAGAGAATTTGGAGCCGGAGCAAAAACGTCAAGAGGCTACGCAGCTGGCGAAGAGGCCGGCGCGGGTCTGGTAGATCGAGACTTCTTGCGGCTGTTACGGAAGCTTACGATGGGCTTGCGAATGGCCGGTACCCTCAGTAGCAGCATGATAATAATCAATTCCAACCGGATGTATCCATTGGTCAACAGCTGTCCGCCTAATTGGGCCAATTCACCGTCCGTGAGCAGAGTTAGCATGTTGGGTCGTTTGTCTATCCAGATGTAATGCATGGCTGCCAGTAACACAATGAGGTACATCAGTTTGTGGAGACGGGACCAGTTCTTGCGCAGCCTTTTCTGCCACCCTTTGGTTGAAGTGATTCCCAAGGGCACCATGCAAAGAAAGGCTAGGAACCCAACCCGGTAAACGTTGCGTCCCAAGATATCGCTGAATATGCCTTCCCAGAAGAAAGCATGAAACAGGGTTAAAAAGATTATGAAATGAAACGATATTGAAACCAGGCCATACACCCCCAAGGGGCGGCGAACTCTGACCAAGGGGGACCAGCCGGTAAGGGTGATCAGTGGAGTACAGGCTAAAGAAAGCGTAATCAGGTTTAAGCCTGCTAACCCCGTTTGCAATGTGAGCCAATCCACTTCATCCACGGGGGCAATCACGAAGAATTGCACTGCCCGGAACAGGTAATACAACAAGACTCCCCCATGGACTACCAACGTGAGCCAATGGATGCGATGCTTCTTCATCCATACGCGAACAGCTTCCATTTCAGCAATTCCCTCTGTTCAGTTTTCTTCTAATTTCCCCCTTGCCGGCATGGGCAAGGAAAAGGCGCAACTGCAGTTGCGCCTTGATGTACCCTGATTTCGCTAAAATCTTTATCATAGGCAGGTACTTTAATAGTTAGCCTTTAAGTCCATACCTTCATACAGTGACGCTACCTGATCTTCGTACCCGTTAAAGAGCAATGTGTCCCGTTGACCTCGTTCGCCGATACGCCGTTCGCGGGACTGCGACCATCGGGGATGGTTCACATTTGGGTTCACATTGGAATAAAAGCCATATTCGTTGGGGGCGGCACTCATCCACAAGGAAGTAGGCATCTCTTCTACTAGATCAATTTTGACGATGGATTTTATGCTCTTGAAGCCATATTTCCAAGGAACAATCACCCGCACCGGAGCCCCATTTTGCGGCGGCAGGTTCTCGCCATACAGGCCAGTTCCCAGCAATGTCAAAGGATGCATAGCCTCGTCCATCCGCAGCCCTTCCACATAAGGCCAATTGTAACCGCCCTTCTGTCCGGGCAGATTCTGAGGATCATAGAGCGTCTCAAAACGGACATACTTGGCTCCGGACTGCGGCTTAACCTGATCCAGCAAGGCGCTCAGCGGGAACCCTCGCCAGGGTATGACCATGGACCAGGCTTCCACGCAGCGCAAACGGTATACTCGATCTTCCTGGGCAAAACCGTAAATGTCTTCCAAGGTGTAAGTTTTGGGATTGTCCACCAAACCACCTACATCTACAGACCATGGGGAAGTAACAAAGCCCTTGGACATGGGTGCTACTCGTCCCTTGTCCACAGTGAACTCGTAAAAATTGTTGTAATTGGTAATGTCTTTGAATTCGTTTACCACATCGCCCAACTCGTCTGCGAGCGAGCCATAGTCAACCCCAGGGGCTGCGGCCTGGGCCGGAGCTGCAGGTTGGGCCGGGGCAGACGCTTGTGCCTCTTCCGGCGCTGCAACCTCTTCCTGTTCTTCGTCCTCCGGCATATTGCATGCTCCGATCAGAACTCCTCCCACCAGCGTTCCCGTGGCCTGCATGAAGCGGCGTCGATTCAGGTACAGATGCTTAGGGGTTACTTCCGAAGCCGGTATAAAAGGGACGTCACTCATTGTGTTTTTCCTGTAGTGTGGCAGCTGTTCGATACAGCTATGACTAGCGGCTATAACTCATATATTGAATATGGTATAGGGCTAGGGGAATTGAAATCGTGGGGAAACTACAATTGAAACTTTCGCGCCTTATTGCGGTGGCTGTGTAGCTGTCCCTCTGGTGGCGATCCGGGCATTCTAGCACAGAAACAATGAGAAATTTCAGTCAAGAAGGCAGCAGCATGTTATTGTCCGGAGTTTCTTCCCAAGGTTATAATGCAAACGTCATTTTATTTCAAGTTAGTACAGATTCAAGGCACGATGCGGCAAGACTCTATCTGGTTGCCTTTGTAGCGTTTCGTATTCGTGTACGTAAGGAGGAAATGTAATGCGTTTTTCTAGGATCTCGGTTCCGTCTGTGTTGCTGCTGGCCCTCTTGGTCGCAGCTTGCGGAGCACCATCTGTTCCTGCAGCGCCCATGGATGAGGCGTCAGATGATGCCGCAATGGAAGAAGGTGAATACAGCCAATCACCGTTTCTGGATGCCCGAGTGGCCTCCGGGGACTTGGCACCTGTAGATGAAAGATTGCCCAAGAACCCCCTCGTAGTGGTACCTGGCATAGTTTCGCTGGTCGAAGATTTGCCGGATCTAGAAATTGGGGAATACGGCGGAGTAATGCGCTTCGGGCATGGTAATCCGGATTGGAATCCCGATGTCTTCATCATGCTGAATGAGAATGTGTTGGCCGCTCCTGGCATCACGGTTGATGGTATCTACGGCAACATGGTGGAGAGCTACACTGCCAATGATGACAACACCGTTTTCGAATTTCAACTGAGAGAAGGTTTGAAGTGGTCAGATGGTCAACCGGTAACAACAGCTGACGTTGCCTTCACTTTCGATGACGTCTGGAATAACGTGGACATCAGCCCAGGTTATCCTTCCAAGTTCAATTCGGCCGGCAGTCCAGTGGGTGAGCCCATGGAACTGGAGATACTGGACGACTACTCCTTCCGTATTACTTTCGAAGATACCTATGGGGGATTCCTGCGGGAACTGAGCATCAAGGGTTGGCAGGGCTACACAGATGTCTTCAAACCTGCCCACTACCTAAAGGGATTCCACAGCGATTACACAGACCAGGCAGAAATAGACCGGATGGCCCAGGAACGGAATCTAGAAGGTGAAAGGGCTCTCTTCGCCGCCATTGATTGCCGAAACTGGGATCTTACCAGGGCACGTTGTGTCGGCTTCCCCGCCTTGTGGCCGTGGATCAATGTCACAGAAGGCGAGAGTCTGATGCAGTTCGAACGCAACCCCTACTACTTCAAAGTGGATGCGGCGGGCAACCAGTTGCCCTACATTGATGAAGTCTGGTCAGCGCTGACGGGAGACACAGACGGTGTCAATTTGAAAGTCTTCGCCGATGAAGTTGACCTCTTGCGGGAAGATACGGCATTGCTCAAGCTCCCCTTGTACCAGGAAGCTAAAGAGAAGGGCTATATCGATTTCCGAATTATGGACAATCATGTTGACCCCACTTCCCTCTTCCTCAACTACACGAATCCAGATGAAGATTGGCGAGCCGTCGTCAACACGTTGGAATTCCGGCAGGCGTTGGCATACGCTATCAACAACCAAGAAATCATCGACAACATTTATTTTGGGTATGGCAGCACTCCAGGCTTGGCTCCAGGGGAATATGACCCTGGTCGGGCCAACGCGTTACTGGATGCCATGGGTATGGATGCGCGGGATGCCGACGGCTGGCGATTGGCACCAGATGGGAAGCCATTCGTATTCATCTTAGAGCATGCGGATCATGCGCCGGAAATTGGACCGGTTGGTGAATTTCTGGTCGAGTATTTCCGCGATGTAGGTCTCAATTCCACACTTAAGTTACTTGAGACCTCCCTGTGGAGAAGTCGTCTAGACGCCAACGAAATGTACGCTACCATCATTTGGAACGTTCAACCCATGTGGCCGGCAGGCACTTGGACCGACTATGAACCGCAGAATACCTGGGCACCTCTTTGGAGAACTTGGATTAACACCAACGGTGAGGAGGGCGAAGAGCCGCCCGCGCCCGTGCAGCGCATCATTGAACTCCAGCAGGGCCGCGTACAGGCCATCCCGGGATCTGCCGAGGATACGGCTTTGTTCGAAGAGATCTATCAGATTCTGGTTGATAACGTATATCTGATCGCCATCGCAGAAGAGGTTGGTTACGTGTTGGTTACAGATGCCGCCATGCGCAATGTGCCAATCCAGGGACAAGCCATCGCCGGCAACAATAGCGGCGAGCAAATGTTTTATACCTCTGACAACTAGGTTGCACTTGGCGGCCCAGGGCATCCTGGGCCGGGGTGACTTGATTGGCGGGTAGACAACTGAAAAGCCCCAGAGAGATCTAGATCTCCCTGGGGCATGGTTTCAGAACAAAAAGGAGTGTCGTGAACAGTCACATCACCCAGGAATATGTGGATTTCTATCAAGAGAACGGCTTTGTTGTCATTGATGATTTCCTTGACCCCCAGGAACTGGAAAGTTGGCGCGGAGCGATAGCAAAGGCTGTAGCGGATCGTAAGCATCGCAAAATGGCTGCCGCAGGCGTGGATGAGGACGATGAAAAGTGGAAGGCTGGCGAGTCGTTTTACGACTATGTCTTCGTACAACGCATTAACCTGTGGCAAGACAACCCCAAGGTCAAAGAGTTGATGTTCAATCCGGAAATCGGGCAAATGGCTACGTCACTGGCCCAAACGGATGGGATGCGGGTCTGGCATGATCAGGCCCTGATAAAACAGCCTTGGGCCAACGCCACCGCCTGGCATCTGGACAACCCTTACTGGTCCTTTTATTCCCGGGATGCAGTCAGCATCTGGATTGCCTTAGACGATGCTACTTACAGCAACGGGTGTCTCTACTTTCTGAAAGGGTCCCATAAAGTCACAACTTACGACAACGTGGGAATTGGCCAGAACATGGCAGACATATTTAAGGTCTATCCCAGCTTGGCGGAGTCCGAAGCCGCCGCTGCTCCCATGAAGGCGGGTTCATGCTCTTTTCACAATGGGCTGATCGTGCATGGAGCTGGGGCCAATATGACCTCTGGTTGGCGTCGGGCTATGACGTGCGGATTCATGCCTTACGGCAGTACCTTTAACGGCATCCAGAACATCCTCTCTGACGAACAATATGCCAAGTATCAAGTTGGGGATGAAATTGATGACAACGCACAGAATCCTGTCGTCTATCACAAAGAGAAATCGCTGATCACTGTTTAACCGATCTTGACTGTCTCTGTTATCAAGGAGTAGGACATGGGTTTGAAGCATTTGGCAGAAAACGCCGCCGCGCCTGAATTCAATGCCACAAATGAGAAAGGCGAAACTGTATCCTTGGCGGATTTCCGTGGCCGAAACGTAGTCCTGTATTTTTATCCTAAGGACGAAACCCCCGGGTGTACTAAGCAGGCCTGTTCTATACGTGATAACTTCGCTGCGTTGGAAGCTTTGAATACCACCGTGCTGGGTGTAAGCCCCGATGATGCAAATTCTCATACCAAGTTCATCGAAAAGTTCGAATTGCCGTTCTCGTTGTTGGCAGATACAGATAAGAGTTTGTGCGAGGCCTATGGAGTATGGGGAGAGCGTACTAACAGGGGTCGGACTTTCATGGGGGTCCATCGTAGCCTTTTCGTAATCGATTCCGAAGGTCAGCTCATTTCGGTGAATTACGACATTTCTCCTGACGCCAGTGTTCCGAAGGCAATGGAGGTCTTGCAGACCACGGGCTAAACGCTCCCGCTGCATGCTACAAGGCAGGTGTTGGAAGGGACCATGGAGCAAAAGCGTTTGGAGCCCCATACTACTGCTCCTGAATTCGCTACTGTAGACGAAAGGGGCGATCCTGTTGCTTTGTCCGATTTCCAAGGCCGCAATCTTGTCCTGTACTTCTATCCCAAGAACGGTACCCACGGCTGCACCAGTCAGGCCTGTTCGCTGCGGGACAGCTTTGCCAGTTTGGAAGCGGAGAATGCCACTGTACTGGGAGTCAGTTTGGACAGCCTGGACTCGCATACCAAATTCAAAGAGAAACACAATTTGCCTTTTTCTTTGTTAGTGGATGCCGACAATTCCCTATGCGAATCCTACGGTGTCCTACGCGGGTTCAAGAGCCTACCTAGGCCCTTGAAGTGGATTCAACGCAGTCTGTTCGTGATTGACGGAGATGGCAAGCTGGTTTCAGTGAACTACGGCATCTCTTCCAAGAAAACGGTGCCAACGGCGCTAAGGGCCTTGCGTGAAGCCCTGAATTAAGTCTCTGGACAGGCTCTTTCCGCCGGGAATATTGGTCCGGTCGCCAGCTGCCTCTCGAAGTTTTTTGCTGTTGTAATGCAATCTCCTTTGCGTAAGACCGGCACGGTCGGTAGCATTTGCCTGTAGTCAGGATGCAGTGTTTAGGCCCTCAGAAGCGAGGGTTGACGCTGCAGAGGCCCCCAAACGTGAAGGTGGAGCTCCATCAGTATCTGAAAAATTAGATAACCTTTTGCCTCCAATGTTGATGGAGTAGGTGTCAGAGCACACAACTGCATGAATGAACATAACAGTACTGAATCTTCTCTTGAGTGTCCGTTAACCGGGTTTTGGCGAATCTGGAAGGGATCTTCGCGATCTGCATTTGGTTAGAAAAAGACAGATTTGCTCATGCCTCTGGTGGGGGTTGAGCCGACATCTTGACGATTCCTTCATTTAGTGGCGCAGGGGGATCCGGCACCTTGAATCGAGGAAGCAGAAGAGCACATTGAGGATACAGGAAGCGAAAGTTGGGACTTCAAGATACCGACGATCTAGTTGCAGACGGGCTGGGGAAAATCGGAAAGCTGCCATGGAAATATACTTCTTGGCACGAAAGGGAGAACACTGCGGCACGCCTATTTGAGATCTCTTTGACTCCGATGAAAGACCGGGCGTCAGTTCTGGAGGGCAGGGGCGTATTACCGATGTAGTCTGGTCAAGACCAACTACAAAGAAATGTCAAGAGGTAGCCAGACGTATTTTTCCGGCTTGGACCCGTAACGTAAGTAATTTAGTACGTTGCGAATAAAAGCAGCCGATCCCTGGCGAACCAACCCCAGCATCCAGATCTGAACGTGTTGAGAATCTCGCTTGTCGAGTAAAGTATAGGAACACTTCTAGGAGTGGCGCTGTAAGCGTCGGTTTCCGAAGAGCTTTTAAACCAAATATTCAGATGGGAAGGAAAACCCCCTATGTCGGAATCGGGTAAATCATTTCTTTTCGTAGGTACTTATACAGAGGCTTTGCCTCACGTCTCCCCCACAGCCAAAGGCCTTTACGTCTTTTCCCGGGCAGATGCGGAAAGCGAGCTCGAGTACATTGACTGGTTCAAAGCGGTGCCCAATCCCTCGTTCCTCGCCCTTCATCCCGAAGGTGACTTGCTGTTCTCGGTGGCTGAGGTGGATGAAGTAGAAGACGGAGATGGCGGTTCCATAGCCTCCTACGCCATTGATAGGGCTACGGGGCACTTGCGAATGTTGGAAACACATTCTTCAATGGGATCCTGGCCCTGCCATCTCATTATGGACCCAGCAGCCAAGCATATTCTGGTCGTCAATTACCTTAATGGCTCGCTCGGAGTCATTCCCGTTGACCGGGACGGAACTTGGCAGGACGGAGCTCAGCGCATTCAACATGAAGGCTCCAGTGTGAACTCGGAACGGCAGGAAGGGCCGCACACCCATTCCATCAATTTGGATCCTACAGGTAAATTTGCCATAGTTCCTGACTTGGGTATCGACCAGGCCAAAGTCTATCGCTATGACGGTGGGGCAGGTACATTGACCGAGGTCAGTAGCCTTTCAGTGGAACCGGGGTCGGGTCCAAGGCACTTTGATTTCCACCCTAACGGGCGATGGGCCTATCTCCTGAATGAACTGGCGGCCACAGTAACCGTGTGCAACTGGGATGGGGAAATCGGCAAGCTGACCGCGGTCCAGACCATCAATACATTGCCCGCAGACTGGGACGGGCCCATCAGCACCGCTGATATTCATGTACACCCTTCCGGCAAATGGGTTTACAGCTCGAACCGAGGACATGACTCCATCACTATGTTTGCAATAGACCCGGCCAACGGGCATTTGACGTTGCTGGGACAGGAATCTACCCAAGGTCAGACTCCACGAAACTTCGCTCTGGATCCGGAAGGGCGTAAACTCTATGCCGCCAACCAGGATACAGATACGATAGTAGTCTTCGATATAGATCTGGAGACTGGTTTGCTTCACGCTACGGGCGAAATAGCATCAGTTCCGAACCCAATTTGTCTTAAATTCCTGACTGTGTGAAATCCGCACGGCAGAAAGGAGAATAGCAACCATGGGCGTCTCACGTCCCAACATAGTTCTGGTGTTGGCTGATCAGTGGCGGGCACAGGCCTGCGGCTATGCAGGCAATGACCAGGTACAGACCCCAGTCATAGATCAGTTCGCGGCCAACAGCCACAATTTCACTCATGCCCTTTCGGGAATACCGGTTTGCACACCTGCCCGAGGCTGTTTGCTCACAGGACAATACGCACTGTCGCATGGCTTGTTTCTTAACGACGTGCATCTGGCCGATGATGTAGACAGCATGGGCAAGATTTTCAAACGTAACGGATATGAGACAGCCTATATTGGGAAGTGGCATGTGGACGGCCGTGGCCGTGACGCGCCTATACCGATTGAGAGTCGCCAAGGGTTTGATTATTGGAAAGTATTGGAATGTACCCATGATTACAACCATTCTATTTACTATGATCAAGATGCGCCGCAACCTTCCCTTTGGGAGGAATACGATGCAATAGTCCAAACCAAGGATGCTTGCTCTTACATAGAAAATCGGGATCAAGATGCACCATTTCTGATGTGCCTATCCTGGGGCCCGCCTCACGCGCCATATGAAACCGCCCCTGCAGCATACAGGGAACGGTATGATGCCGACTCCTTGCGGCTGCGTCCCAATGTAACGCCTGAAATGGATGCGCAGGCCAGGGAGTGGATTGCGGGGTACTATGCTCATTGCACGGTGTTGGACGATTGCTTTGCCCAACTGCTGAACTGCTTGGAGGAAACAGGCATCGCGGATAACACCATTGTTTTGTTTTTCTCCGATCACGGTGACATGCTGGGGTCCCAAGGGCAAACCAAGAAGCAGAGACCTTGGGAAGAATCTATTCGGGTACCGTTCCTTTTGAGATATCCCCGCGGGTTAGGGGCAGCGGGTTCCATGCGAGAGGCCCCAATTGACACGGTGGATGTATTGCCAACTCTCATGGACCTCTGCGGAATCGAGCCGCAGGCATCAATTCAAGGATTGAATTTCGGTCCTTATTTGAAAGGAGGAGAAGATCCTTCCGGGGGACAAGCATTGGTGATGTGCATACATCCCTTCGGCCAGTTCACGGTAAAAGAGCACGGCGGCCGAGAATACCGAGGGATTGTGACGAACCGGCACACCTACGTGGAATCCTTAGAGGGGCCGTGGCTGCTTTATGACAATCAATCTGATCCGTATCAGCTGGAGAATCTGGTAAATCAGCCCAGCGTAGCAGTTGAACAGGCCGAGTTGCATGAAAAACTGCATGCCATGCTACGGGACAGGGGGGACGACTTCTTGCCAAGTAAGGAATACATCGCAAAATGGGGATATACAATCGACGACACTGGAACCGTGGGGTATCACTTCAAGTATGGAAAGAGTTCCTGAGCTGAAACCTACCTAGTAGCCTTGAGTAAACAGGGCGCAGCGGCCATATTGCGCGCTGCCGGTCTGATTGCTGGTTTCCTGGCAAAAACAGGCGGCAGCTTCTAGTTCGCTCGCCCTATTTGCTGGACAGTTTTCTACTTTTCAGACTCGCGGACCCTACCGACGTTGGTCGACTATTTACAGACCAGTTGCGACTGCGAATTACGGAATGTTTCTTAGCTCCTGAAGTCGCACTCTCTTTGAAACTTGCTGACATTTAATTGCACACTGCAAACGAGTGCCTGCAAAATGAAAAAATGTATTGGGACGCCCATGTCAAGCTCACAGGAATGTCTTCGAGGTTGCTCGAAACGACCCAACCTTTGAATGGGGTTAGGGACCAAGTTGCCATCGACGGGTACGCCGTGGAAATAGAAGACATGGACTGAGCCGTATGAAGGTAAGGTCAGCATACGTAGGAGCAACTCTGAATAGAGAAGCATTCATGGCTTGTATCGGATCGAGTGTGAGTCTTGGCAAGCAGGGCTGCGGTAAAGGACAAGTAAATTTTCGAATTTTCTCTTTTTGGCAACCTAATATGAGGGGATCTATCCAAGCTAGGGGATGCTTCCGAAAATTCTGTGAAAACTAGAGCAAGAAATGAGAAACGCAAGAAGGTGTGACTTCTACGCCTATGGGTACTGGGCGGAAAGGTAGTTTCTCAAACCTGTGTCTGAGCTATTGAAAATCTTCCTTTCTCCCTTCAGCAGCAACAATGAGCTGGGGGCTGACCAAGTCACTGAGAAGGAACCGACCGCCGCTATGCTGAACTCTTAACCCCAAAGGAGACCCGTACAAATGGAAAGACTGAGAGGCATTTTTCCTGTCGTTCAAACCCCCTTTGCCCTTAACCAGCAGTTGGATGTGGTCAGCCTGAAAAGGGAAGTTCATTTCTGTCGCAGAGCAGGGGCACACGGTCTGGTATACCCGGTCTTGGCCAGCGAGTTTCAGGTCATAACCCTGGAGGAACGGCGCCTGGGAGTGGAAACAGTCCTACGGGCTGCTGACGGGAAAATCCCTGTAGTGGTAGGAGTCGCAGACACCAACACAAAGGGAGCGCAGTCACATGCTCGGCACGCAGCAGAGCATGGTGCTTCGGCTGTCATCGCCTTGCCTCCATACATAGGCGTGCCCAGCATAGAAGAGGCCACAGCCTATTACACCGCAATTGCTGGATCCGCAGAAGGTTTACCGGTTTTTATTCAGGACGCACCTCCTGGTTTGCCGGTGCCGCGTATCATGCAGCTGTTGCGGGACATCGAAAATGTGCGCTATGTCAAAGAAGAAAACGAACCCAGCGCCCACAATATCTCCACCTTACTATCCGAGCTGGGAGAGGAGTGTTGGGGGGTTTTCGGAGGGGCCTGGTGCCGCTGGATGATGTCTGAAATGACGCGCGGGGCCCACGGATTCATGCCTTCCGTGGAGATTGTGGACGGACATGTGCAAGTCTGGGATCTTTACCAAGCCGGAGAACATGAAAAGGCTCGGGCGGTCTATAACCGGCTCTTGCCCTTCATCAACTTGGGGTTTTGCCTAGGTCTACGCATGATCAAAGAAATGTTGGTAATGCGCGGCATTCTGGATACGGCCGAAATGAGGCGTCCCGGCATGGCTAGCTTGGACGCTCACGACCGTCAGGAATTGGAAACGATTGTGGCTGGCCTTTCAGACATCTTGCTGCCACAGGAATGATGCGAATGCCCTAGTGGGCTGGCATATAATGGCCCAACCGAACCTAATCTGGATCTACGGCTGCCTAGTCTACACATTTGGCCTGCCTGAGTGGAGAAAAACTGATGCTACCCCAAGCGGAAATAAACGCATATCATGAAAATGGATACTTGGTCGTCAACAATGTCTTGAACGATGCAGAGGTCCAGGAACTACGGAAAGTCACTGACTACTTTGTGGATCAGTCCCGGGCATTTTCCGAGCACACGATGTCTTCGATTTGGAACCAGGGCATACTGCAGCCGAGCCCCGCCTGCGCCGGCTCAAGTCTCCCGTGCAACAGCATGAAATCTACGACCAGATCATGCGCCACGCCGGAATCCTGGACATCGTAGAGGACCTGCTAAGTCCTGGAGTGCGTACTAACGGAGACAAGCTAAATATGAAATCTCCTCAGTTTGGCAGTCCCGTCGAGTGGCACCAGGATTGGGCCTTCTATCCTCACACCAACGATGATCTCCTGGCCGTGGGTGTGTGTATGGATGATTGTCTTGTAGAAAATGGCTGCATGCTGGTTATCCCGGGCAGCCACAAGGGTCCTATTCTGGATCACAATCAGGACGGACATTTCTGTGGGGCGGTTACGGAGGAAGTCAAAAATGCCGATGAAGCGGTGCCCATGGAGGTATATGCAGGCGGCATTTCATTGCATCACGTGCGTACTCTGCATGCATCCGCTTTGAACACTTCTCCCTACCCGCGTCGGCTGCTGCTGTTTCAAATGCGCGCCCTGGATGCCTGGCCACTTATGGGTTTCGGAGACTGGGAAGACTTCAATTCCAATATTCTGCGTGGGGAACCTACGAATAAGGCCCGAGTGACGGATGTACCGGTGCGGATGCCGCTACCACCATCTCTGAAAACTGGCTCTATTTACGAACAACAGACAGTGCTGGAAAAGCCTATATTTGGACAGGCCCGATAGTAGGGGCGCACTTCCGGATCTTCTAAGCAATGCTTTTTTCTGCCGGTCCTTTCCGACCGCGGTTGATCTTGCTTCAACAATTTTAAGGATTCGTCATGGAAAGGTTGCATGTTGGTGTATTAAGTCACGCCCATGGGCATGTGGGCGCGTATTGCCAGATTCTGCGAGGCTTTGACGACGCGGATGTGCTTGCGTGTTGGGACGACAATCCTGAGCGGGGCCATGCGGCAGCCAAGCAACATGGCCATGAATACAGAGATACGCCGCAGGCAGTCGTGGAAGACCCCAATATAGACGCGGTGATGATTGGCATTGAGACCAATCGTCACGCCGACATGGTGGAACTGGCGGCTGCAGCCGGCAAGCACATCCTGCTCCAAAAGCCGATGGCTACCACTCTGGAGGATTGCGACCGCATCATCAAGGCGGTCAATGACGCAGGGGTGAAATTCAGCATGGCGTTTCAGATGCGCCGAGACCCAGCTAATATTGCTATCAAGGATCTATTGGATCAGGGCGTTGTAGGAAATGTCTCCGTAATCCGGAGGAGGCACTGTATTGGAGTATTGCTCAATGAGGGATTTGTCAATAGTCACACCCGCTGGCACTTCGATCCAGAGGCCAATGTGGGCATGTTTTTTGACGATGCCAGCCATCCGGCAGACTGGTTCTATTGGTTGGTGGGCAAACCCACCAGCGTCATTGCCGAGATAGACCGGATTGTAACGCCGGTTGATACGGATGACACCGGCATCGCAGTGTATCGCTTTGGCCGGGGCGAAATGGGCTTTCTCTTTAATTCCTCAGTAACGGTGGCTGGGGTCAACACCACTGAAATCTACGGTGATGAAGGCACTATCATTCAAGACTTTGACGATAGTCCGTCTGTGTCCGCTCCGCGACATCCTGACGCTGTGGCCCTGCGTTATATTCGTCAGGGAGACACTGCATGGACCGTTGTTCCCTTGGAGATCCCTGTGGCGCACGGTGCCCGCATTGGCAATGTGCCCCGCCCGTGGATTGACTACGTACGCGGCCTCACCGAAGAGACCATCTCCGCTGAGGAAGGGCGCATTTCCGTGGAAATGGTGTTGGGCGCGTACCAATCTGCCCAAACCGGCAAGAGAGTTGATTTTCCTCTCTAGATTTGGTTCCATCTCGAATCAGCCTCAGGCTGCCATTACGATTCCGGCGTCAATGTTCAGGGACTGGCCCGTCATAGTCGCAGATCCGTCGCTGGCCAGATAGACGGCCAAAGGAGCTACTTCATCGGGTACCAACCGTCGACCCAGGCCGGTCATTTTCTTCTCCTGTTCTTCAAAGGATACGCCGGCGCGCTTGGCATCAAATTCGATGCGGGCGTTGTTCAGTTTGGAAACTACCGGACCTGGACAAATGGAGTTGGCCGTAATGCCGTAAGCCACATTCTCGACCGCGACCGACTTGGTCAGACCCAACAAACCATGTTTGCTGGCGGTATAGGCACAGCCGTATGTTGAAGGCACCTTGCCGTTGATCGAAGCAACATTGATGATGCGCCCGTAACGCCTTTCCTTCATTTCCGGTAGTATCTTGCGAATGAAAAGGTAGGGCACCGTCAGATTGACGTACATCATCAGCTTCCAGAAAGCATCATCATATTCTGAGACTAGCATGGGCTGTTGGCTGGAACCTATGCCTGCGTTGTTAACCATGATATGCAGAGGTCCCAGATGATCTTTGACAAATGCCAACACGGTGTCTACGGCTCCGTCCTCATCGAGGCTTTGGGCAATGGTATGGCAAGTGCCGCCCGCCTCTGATATCTCTGCAGTGAGAGAATCCAATTCTTCCGCATTGCGCGCGGTGGCGACCAGCGCAGCGCCCTCTTTGGCAAACGCCAAGGCGATGGCGCGGCCAATTCCTTTGGATGCACCGGTCACCAGTGCGTTCTTCCCTTGCAATTGCATTGTGATTCTCCCCGAAAATTAAGGGACTTATATACCTGAGTACCAAATAGGGTATAATAGACGAAAGCGATAGGCGCTGAACCTGCCTACCGCTTCCTCACAGACAGGAAATCGAGGTTTCCGTGCCTGCTGCCTCCAGTATACCCAAAGTGCATCGCAGCGTACGCGTACGCTTGTTACCAGGTACGCCCGCCGTGGCCCACCAACTGGCCGGCACAGCCGGAGCCTGCCGCTTTATCTGGAACCACTTTGTGGCCCTGAAGCAGCGCCAGTATTTCGAGTACCGCTGCTGGCAGGACTACAAGATTGGCCTTGCAAAGCCTAGGCCCAATATGACTTTCTTCGGCATGGGCACGGAATTCACCGCCTTGCGCCGGCAGACTGACTGGCTACGGGACTACAGCTTCCAGGAAGTGCGCTACAGCCTGAAGTATCTGGCGGACGCCTACAGGGAGTTCTTCAAGGGGCAGCGCGGCTATCCCAGGTTCAAAAGCCGCTACCGGAATCAAGACGGCTTCACCATTCCGTCTGAGGTCAAGGTCGAGCAGGGCCGCCTGCATGTGCCCAAGACGGGCAAGCTGCAACTGAAGGGGGGGTCTAACCTCTACGCTGGATGCAAGGCCCTCCCCAAGCCCGCATCTGCAAGGAAGGTACGCCCACTAGCCCCAAGTGGTACGCCTACATCACGTACGAGGTACCGGTGCAGGCAGTCCAGCCGGGCGCCCGTATGGGCGCTGTAGGACTGGACCGCAACGTGGGCCAAGCCACAGACAGTGCGGGCGTTGTCTATGCCATGACGGATACGGCCCGGCTGGACGCCCAGCTAAAGCGCATCCAACGACATAAGGCCCGCAAGGTGAAGGGCTCCATCCGCAGCCGCCGGCTGGGCGCGCAGTTGACGAAGTTACGACGCAAGCAGAAGCGCATCCGCGCCAATGACACGCACCATATCAGCCGCCAGTTGGCGGACAAGGCCCACACAGTAGTGATTGAGGATCTGAAAATTGCGGGTATGACGGCATCTGCCCAGGGCACTGAGGAATCCCCCGGCACCCACGTCAACGCCAAGGAGGGCCTGAACCGCAGCATCTTGGCGACCAACTGGGGCCAGCTGCAACAGCGGCTGGCCTACAAGTGCGGGCGCTTGATCCAGGTCCATCCGGCGTATACATCGCAGACCTGTAGTGCCTGTGGCTGTGTGGACAAGCAGAGCCGCCAGACGCAGGCGGATTTTGCCTGTGTAGATTGTGGATTCGAGCTCAATGCGGATCACAATGCCGCACTCAACATTCTGGGCAGAGCCAATCTGCCTGTGGCCCGCGGGACAGGGGCAACTGCACGGCGAGAAGCGTTCCCGTTAGGGACTTCCATGACCCGTGAACACGATATACTTGAGCCACTTTGGTACTCAGGTATATAAGTCCCAAAATTAAGCAGTGCAGTTTATAATCTCACAGATCCAGGACTAGGAGCCAAATGGCTTGAGTTCCAGCGAAAACTTTTCATCTCTGGATGGACGGACTTTATGAAGACGTATCGCGTGCGCGTTCCCAAGGTAGGTAGCTGATCAGTAAGAGAATGGGGAGGCCCCCGATTCCAGTGCATTTGGAGCCGGGCTTGCGCACGAAATTACAGAAGATTTGCAATAGTACCGATGCCCTCCCTCTTCTGAAGCGGAGGTGTGCGGCGATCCTGATGGCAGATAGGGGATTGTCCACTAGTGATATTGCGCGGCGCATTGGTACCAATGCCAGCCAGGTCAGTGTATGGCGCCGCAGATTTGTGGACTTGGGCTATGAAGGGCTGGTCAATTCCCAACTTCATGCCAAATTGGAGCGGCAGCGCCAGTTGGGAATCGCGGCAGATGGGAACCATCGGTCTCTTTTCTGGTATAAGAATCGGCAGCGTGGCGCGGTGGCCAAGATTGATCTGTCCTCAGTTGAACGGCAGGAACTACTGAGTTGGGCCCGGGCTCCTTTGGTCGAAAATCGCCTGGCGCAACGGGCTCGGGCCGTACTGCAGGCAGACGATGGTTTTCCGGCTCCAGAGATCAGTAGCCGCATCATGATGTCCTCTGTGCAGGTGCTGCAATGGTGCCAACGGTACTTGGACGAGGGACTGGAAGGATTGAAAGACAGGCCGCGTTCAGGCCGTCCTGCCCGCGCCCTGGGTGATAGCATGGAACGCATCAGAGATCTAGTGTATATGGGTCCGCCGCTGGGACGTCCCCGTTGGACTGGCGCCCTGCTGGCAGAGAAGTTGGACCTACCGGATCACCTGGTGCGTAAAGCATTGAAAGAAGGGAACATCGACCTACGCAAGGTGACCTACTTTTCTAGGTCGCAGAATGGGGTCATCTGAATCCGAAAACAGGGCTCGACTTCCGACTGCCGCAGGCTGTTCGCCCCAGCACAGTCAAAAGCCGTACCTTCTTCTGAAACAGCCCGACTGGGAGGTGTAAGGTGTTGATGCTGTCTGCTGCAGATGTAGCCAAGTGTCTACCCATGCCAGAGGCTATAGCTAGTCTGCGGGAAGCATTTGGGCGGTTGCAGGCCGGGAAAGGTCGGATGCCCCAAAGAGTGCAGTTGGATGTACCCAACGATCTAGGGATAACGCTGTGTATGCCAGCCTTTTTGCAGTTGCCTAAAGCGGCCAGGACCGCAGTCAAAGTGGTTTCGGTGTATCCCGAGAATCGTGCTCGACAGTTACCGGTAATCCACGGGTTGGTTCTGCTCCTAGAAGCGGAAACTGGACGCATCCTAGCAGGGATGGCCGGAGGAGCGGTTACAGCTATACGCACTGGTGCAGTGGCCGGGTTGGCGACCGATTTCTTGGCACCGCCAGAAGCACATCGCGTGGCCATCTTCGGAGCTGGAGTGCAGGCTCGGACTTCCTTAGAAGCTGTCTGTGCCGTCAGGAAGATTTCTGAGGCCAAAATATATGGCCCTACGCCTCAGAATGTAGAGGTTTTTATAGCTGAAATGGCCCCCAAGTTGCCTGGTGTGAGTTTGCAGAAGGCCTCCTCAGCGAGTTTGGCTATGGCGGACTGTGACATTGTGTGCACAGCTACCACTTCCGCCACTCCGGTGTTCGATCCTCGGGATGTGAAGCCAGGCATGCACATTAATGCGGTTGGGGTTTTCGAACCCCATAAACAGGAGTTACCTACCGAAACAGTGGTGGATTCGCGCTTTTTTGTGGATGAAATTGAGGCGGCTCTGGAAGAAGCTGGGGATTGGATAGTGCCCCTCAAAGCAGGCTTGGTAGCTACTAAGGACATTGCGGGCACATTAGGCCAGTTGGTACTGGGCGAAATTTTGGGCCGTAGGACTCGGAATGAGGTTACAGTGTTTAAATCCGTGGGCCTGGCCATTCAGGACGTGGCTGCCGCGGATTCCATTTACACGCGAGCCCTGGAAATGGGCACTGGACAGGAGGTGAGGCTGTAAGGCTTTAAAGCCAAGTAAAGCTCATATTGTGCAAATTGCAATAGGGATTGCTAGCAAGTTCGTTGGGACTGCCAAGTCCTGATTTCTCCTCTGGCTCTACAATTCAAGCCATAGAGTTACTGAGGGGAAGGCAGCATGGAAATCGCACTCGCACTTATCGGCTTCACAGCTTGTTTCACTTTGTGGGTGGTTCTGCCAAAGTTCCTGCAGTCTCGGAGCAACGTCGAATAGGCGATGCCAAATCCAAACATGAAAATTTAAGACCGGGGAATTAGGTCCCCGGTCTTCTGATTCTTGGACCTCTCGAAGTCTGGTTTCTTCCGGGGCTAAGAAGGAATAGCATTTAACTCTCTGGGCATCTTTCGGTTGAAGCAATCTTGCCAGGTTTTTTCCCCGGTACCTTATAGAGGGGCGCCTTCAATCTGGAGGGGCGAGTTTGCTCCCATGTTTTGCCTCTAAAGGCTGTCTCTTAGAGGTTCTCGGCCCAGCCCTCCTGAATAAGAGTTGTGGTCAAAGTGTCATGTGCGTGTCATGTGCTTTGGTATGCGGGACTGTGACTACTCAGTCCCCTTTCAACCGACAGTGGTCCTCATGCCGGGAGCTGTGGCCGCCCCTAAATGGGCCATGAGCTCTATAATGGTGGTGAAAGGTCTATATTGAATTGGTGGTTTCTTGCGAGAGCAGAACAGGTTGCCCGTTCTGTCCGTCTCTGCTGGTGGGACCAAATTTCAAACATTAGTATTGTCAACGCCGAACAGCGGGTCCTTGGTAGGACCGCATTGGCTTCGGATATTTGCAACGAGGAGAGCAAAGCGCATTTGTGCTTTAGAAAAGTGTTATCGGGATATCGCTGTAGTCCCTCGCCTGACGGGCCCACCATTGGCACCGACACAAGGCTAAGTTTGTTATCAACGCACTCGTTTGTTGTCCCAAACTGTTGAAGCATGGTAATGGAATCCTTGGTAAAGGACCCAAGGCTTTACATTCCGTCTTGGGACGAATGCCAAAATCCTCAGAACTTAGCTACGTTGTTCTCGAATTTCTAAACCCATGAGCAACATGGAACGCCCGATTCAGGTTCAGGGGCTGTGGAAAGTCTTTGGAGATCACCCGGAAAGGGCTACTGAACTACCCTACTCCGCTAAGACCAGGAAAGATATCCAGGAGGAATTGGGGCTTGTAGTAGCTCTTCGAGAAGTGACGTTCAATGTGGAACCAGGCGAGGTCTTCGTCGTCATGGGACTCTCGGGCAGTGGAAAGTCGACGCTTGTCCGTTGCCTGAGCAGGTTGATCGAACCCACCATGGGACAGGTCCATTTCTATGGAGAGAATGTCCTCACCTATGAACAGGAAGATCTAATTCAGTTTCGCCGCCAGAAGATTGCAATGGTGTTTCAGAGTTACGGGCTTCTTCCCCACCGGCGAGTGTTGGACAATGTTGCCTTTGGTCTTGAAGTCCAAGGCATGTACGAAGAAATGAGATACCAGGAGGCGGCGGAAGCGATCAGGATAGTCGGTCTCAGTGGCTGGGAAGAATATTTTCCAAGGGAAATGAGCGGTGGGATGCAACAGCGCGTTGGGTTGGCTCGGGCGCTCGCCTTAAATTCTGACGTTTTGCTAATGGATGAGCCGTTCAGTGGTCTGGATCCCCTGATTCGCAGGGAGATGCAGGATCTGCTTATAGATCTGCAATCAGAGCTCAATAAGACCATCGTATTCATTACGCATGACTTGGACGAGGCCTTGAAAATAGGGGACCGGATTGCCATTATGCGCGATGGAGAAATCGTCCAAATGGGTTTGCCGGAAGAGATAGTCACGAGGCCTGAAGGAGACTACGTTTCAGAGTTCGTGCAGGATGTCTCCTTGGCTAAGGTCATAAAGGCCAAGGCGATCATGAAAGAGCCCACTTTGGTCTTTACGGAAGGGAGAGGATCCCAGTCTCCTCTTCAGGTAATGAAAGAGAAGGACTCCGATTGGCTATTTCTATTGAGCCAAGATGGAATTCTTAAAGGAGTCGTGGATCGGACCGATACGGCTCCATTGTCTTCAGAGCCAATGGCTGGCTCGCCAAGTTTATCGGTAGGAAAGGCCCTGACGATTAGTCCTGAAGACAGCATAGATGACATCGTGCCCAAAGCGGCACTCAATGAGATTCCCTTGCCCGTCGTTGACGTTCAAGGAAAGCTCTTAGGCGAAGTTAGTCGGACTTCATTGCTTTCAGGATTGGTCAGTGGAAATGGTGGAGCTGCGAATGCCGGCAGTTTGCAGGATGAAATGACGACAGGGTCAGAGCGACTGAAGTCAGAAGTTGCCGTGGCCCGCGTACAATCATCCGCTGAATCTGACATGAAACGTGGGGATTCAAATTCTGGTCGGTTTTCTGGGGTTCGTCCCTATCTCTTCGGCGCAGTAGCCCTAATCGTAACTCTCGCCATATCTCTGATTTTCTGGCAACCTGGCATGCCGTTTCCAGCTGAATGGGGCAGAGGCATCGGCGTTAGAGTGGATGAGTGGGTGCTCTGGCTGACGATCAATGGATCATGGTTCTTTGACGGAATTAAGGGGGCCATTACAAGGGTGCTAGTAGCCATAGAGGACCTGTTGCTGTGGATTCCCTGGCCGGTCGTTATCCTTGGGGTTGCCTTAACGGCTTGGAAGTTGTCGGGACGCAACATGGCGTTTTTTGCCGCCCTTTCCTTATTGCTGCTCGGCTTGATGGGCAGACTGCCTGGCGGAACCAGCACCTTGTGGGAGGGAACCATGGAAACCATGGCTCTCATTGTGGTTTCAGTCACCATTTCTCTGTTGATCGGAATTCCTGTCGGAATCATTGGTTCTAGGAATGCCCTCTGGAACGCGGTGATGCGGCCTATTCTCGACGGCATGCAGACCATGCCGAGCTTTGTTTATCTGGTTCCAGGCATCTTGTTTTTCGGACTTGGAAATGTGCCAGCCATCATGGCGACAGTAATTTATGCAGTTCCGCCCGTCATCAGGCTGACTAACTTGGGTATTCGGCAGGTGTCATCTGAGGTCGTTGAGGCCGCCCGTTCGTTTGGTTCGACACCTTTGCAGCTGCTCACCAAGGTACAAATACCGTTGGCCCTGCCCACCATTATGGCGGGCATCAATCAGACTACGATGGCAGCTCTTGCGATGGTTGTAGTGGCATCGCTGGTGGGCGCGGGTGGATTGGGTGAGGCGGTCTTAAGAGCATTGGGCAGACAGGAAGCAGGAAACAGCGCAATTGCAGGACTCAGCATCGTGGTAATGGCCATTATTATCGATCGGATTACCCAGGCGGCAGCCAGAGAGCGCCAGGAAGTTTTGATGGGAACAGAGGGTTGAACCTGTTCCTTTTTAATGGAAAGCAAGTTCTTGCATATAGACTTGGAAAGAGAAAGGAGGATTACAAGACCTAAGCAATAGGAATTTACTTTTATTGTCACATTACACATCACAGATGTTGGAGTAAAGATATATGAAGAATCTGCACAAATTTAAGATTGCCAGCTTCACCTTTGTGCTGTTGGCACTACTGTCCATGTTTGTCTTCTCGTGCACACTACCGGCGGGCGTTTCGGAAAGCGGTGAGACGACAGTGGAATCCGAAGAGATGAAGGAGACCATCGTCTTCTCAGACCTCAACTGGACAAGTGCCCAGGTCCAAAACCGAATTGCGCAATACATCGTCGAACACGGTTACGGATATCCCACGGACGTCATCCTGGGAGCGACCATACCTAATTTCCAAGGATTACAGAAAGGAGACATCCATGTAACCATGGAAATCTGGCTCCCCAATCAGGACATCGGTTGGGAAAAAGCCCTTGAGGTAGGAGACGTGGTGGAACTTGGGGCTAGCTTAGTTGGAGATTGGCAAAGCACTTTTGTCATTCCGCAATATGTGGCAGACGCCAACCCTGGTCTCAAGACACCACAGGATCTACTCAAGCCTGAGTACCAGGAACTGTTCTCTACCCCCGACAGCAGAGGGAAAGCAAGGCTTGTAGGTTGTGTTATCGGATGGTCTTGTGAAGTCGTCAATTCCTTGCAAATTGAAGCCTATGGTCTGACCGATGGTTTGCACGTGATCAGCCCTGGTTCCCAAGAGGCGATGTTTGCCGAACTTTTTGGCGCCTATGAGAAAAAGGAGCCTTGGCTCGGATACATGTGGGGTACAGGTGACCCCGCTCTGAAGCTGGATCTGGTGCGCCTGGAAGAGGCCCCTTATACCCTGGAGTGCTGGGATGCCGACAAGGCTTGTGCTTTCGGTGATTCATTGGTGATGGTTGCAGTCCACAAGAGCCTCCCGCTACGGGCACCGGAAGTGATTGAGATGCTGTCGAAATGGGAATTCTCCATTGACCTTTACAAAAGCGTCTTCCAGTGGATGGATGCCAATCCGGGCAGCGAAGCCTCTGAAGCCGCTACATGGTTTCTCAACGACAACAAAGTTTGGGAAAACTGGGTAACTCCTGAAGCAGCTACAGCCATTAATGCCGCACTCGCCGCCGAGTCCTAGATCTGTGCTACTTGCATTTCTGCTGAATAGTAAAAAGCCAGCTTTCTCAAAGGAGCCCTTCTCCGGTGGGTCCTGAGACTTTCGGCTGGACTTATTCATTGGATATGAAATGTTCTTCAAATGCCGTTTGGACGCGCGTCCAAACGGCATTTGAAGATTTCTGTTTTGTTCGCAACTCCCTTCCCCTGGAGTGCCGGACGTAAGCGGGTAGCAGTGAACTGGTTGTTTGGTGGACGCTCTCCAGTCTCTATTATTTACATGCGGGAGTCCCAGCCACATGCGCCTGGCTATGAGGAGGCGGCGGATTGCAGCGGGTTGGAGTAGAGAAATAGCAATCGGGTCACTCCGTGTAGAGAGTTGATCGCACCAACAATGGTGGTACATAGTCCATACACGCAGATTTTTCTGGAGAAGAGATTAACACTACGGCTCTGCATCGTATCCGGTGTGGCAAGCTGAAATCGAGTACGAAGTTCCCCGTAGTGCGCACTGTAGGAAGACAGTTCAGATAGAGTTAATCGGTTTCCAAGTAGCGGTGGCCGCGCCAGCGCTCATACATGGCCAAGAAATCGAGACTGTCTTCTGCCCATAGGTCGATTGCATCGTCAGTCTCCAGAACCAAGCTGCAGAACGCGATTCAGAACTGCATTTCAAAGATGGTAAGACTTTGCCCTATCTGGGTCGCGAAGTCTCGATTACAGTTTTTCTTGCGGATGTCCATTCCCCTTCTGTCTCTCTAGCGAACTGGAGTTCCCACTTGTCGTTGCCTCTGGGAGAAGAGGAGCTTGAAAACAGGCACCGGAACCAGAGCGCCTTCGTCTTCTGGTACTGGCTGGAAGCCAAGGCAAAAAAAGTTCGAATGTTGAGATTTGGTTGTCCCGCCTAGATCTGACAAAGAGCCCCCGCGTGCTTATTCGGGATTACCGAAGCGGGTGGGCAGTTGTGCCAGTGACAGGACTCTACGTTTCAGTTGGCGCCTGATCATGGTTGAGCCCTCACGCCTTGAAAATGTAGTCGTCCTTGAGCTTGCCCATATGAAGGTTTGAAATCACTCTGCGTCGTTTGGGACATCGTGGAAGAAGGTTTACTGGACGCGAAGTATCGGCGGAGCCGTCTGAGAGATGTAGGTAGAAGACAGCCACCCCTGTTAGGGATGATGCATTGGTCACGTTGCAGACTTAGAAAGCAATTCTTGTGGAAGGTGAAAGGCAATTGCCCCTCTTGACGTTAAACCTGTGCTCCCAGCGGGGAAAGCAGCGAGTAACCCAAAGAGAGTTGGGAGTTCTAGCCAAGGGCCTGAGGTGTGCAAAGCCAGATGAATCTTAGAGGATGCGGTATGCATAACTCTCCTTTGACGGACCCCCTATTGCACAAATCCGAAAAAACGGTGGGAATCCCTATCACGTTGGGCCCCGAAGATCATATAAAGCGAAGGGCGGAGTGCCCACTACCATCGGAGACCAGTCCGCTGGCCCCCTGTCAAAGAAGTTCCGAACGGGACAGGGAATACTGGATTTAAGTGCCCTTGAACCAAGAAAGCCAAACCAGATTTAGTTGTGTGAGATTTGCCAAACCTGCACGTGTGCTCAAGTTTTCTCAGATAGCACAATGTCATGGATTGGAGTTCCATCAGGGTATTCCAATCCCCTCCAGAGAGAAATTGGAGTGTTTCAGGTCCACTTCAACCTACTTCGGACGCTGAGATTCTGTATGAACTGAGAGCCTTTTCGTCCAAGACCACTCCGTGTCCCGGCCGGTCAGGGGGCAACATGTGCCCGTTCCGCAATGTCAAGGGCTCCGACATGAAACGTTCCAAACCGAAACCATGTACTTCCAGATAAGACGAGTTAGGAATAGCTGCCAAGAGTTGTACGTGCAAGTCATGAACACCGTGGGTAGTCACGGGAAGGCCCTGCTCCAGGCACAGCTGGGCCACCTGCAGCCAGGGGGTGACCCCACCCAAAGTAACCAAATCCGGCTCTGGAAATGCCACTTGGCCCAGAGATAACATAAGTTCGAATTCATGGAGGGAATGCAAATTCTCGCCAGTGGCTATGGGAAGACCACCTTCTTTGGCAATGCGGGCATGCTCGGCGTACGCATCCGGGATGACTGGTTCTTCCAACCAATAAACGTTCAAAGGAGCCAAAGCCTGGGCCGCCAAGATAGCTTCGTCGGGTTCCCACTGCATGTTGGCATCCACCATCAGGGGAAAGTCTGCCCCAAGATGATTTCGCATGGCCGCGACACGGGCCGCGTCTTCATCCAGATTGGATCTGCCCACTTTCATCTTGATGGCCTCAAACCCTTGTTCCAGAAAACCGTCAGTCTGTTGAAGTAATTCGGCTAAAGTCAACTGCAAGTCAATACCTCCTGCATAGACAGCAATGGGCCGCCTGCTGCCTCCCAGCAACTGATACCAGGGCAACTGGGCAGCCTTCCCTAAGAGATCCCACAGTGCGATGTCTAATGTAGCCAATGCAAAGGAAGCCAGGCCACCTCGGCCCACGAAGTGGACATACCACCACATCTGGTACCAGAGAGTGTTTATGGCTACGGGATCGGTGTTGCGCAGAAAGGGAGCCAAATTGTCGCGGAGCAAGCTATGAATGGCTGAGCCCCCGATATTTCCAACTACATAGCTGTAGCCTAGGCCTTCCAGCCCTTCTTCAGTCGTCACGCGGGCGGTGTTTAGGCCAAAGGAGGCAATTCGCCCATGGGTGGAGTCTGAGAGAACCTGAGGCAGCGGAATATCGTAGTGTTCCAGCCTAATCTGTTGAACGCGCGGTGGTACCATGTCAAGCCAGTTGAACAATGACATTCTGATTCGGTCCTTATAGTGTTGAGAAAGTCAGAAATCCGTTTTCAAAACGCTCTAGGCTGGCTAGCAGGATGCGGCCAGAGGGCAATTGACCGCGCTGTCGGGCCAGGATCAAATTTGTGCCCTGGCGGCGCAGGCTGGTCTCTGAAAAAGTGATTAACATCAGCCGTTGGTACAAGTCGAGGCTCTTTTCCCACTTGGGTAGGTAACGGCTACCTACTTCCCGTTGTACTTCCACCGGAAATACTCTGTTCTGGTAGTAGGCCACCAGGTCAGGCTCGCTGCGCGGACCCAAGGGATCTTCAGCGCTCTGAGGACAGGGCGGCGGGTCATCATCGGTAGGCAACCCCATCTGCCGCAGGTAGTCTCTGGCCTCCAGGATAGCCAAGGCATGTCGAGCGGACACGTGCATTTGCATCACCCAATTCAGTTCCGAGGCGGCCGGTTCCCTATGGGTCCGCCGTCGATACCAATGCCTGCCGTCTGGTGTGAGTTCGATCAGGTCGCGGGCGCGGCCCCTGCCCCAATGCCAGCGTAAAGGCAGTCCTTCTATACATATGCAACGCACTAGCCGACGTGCGAACAGGGTACTCCACAGTTTTCGCTTTGCCGAATCGGGTTTGAACCCGCGGCTCATTTGGGCTCTCTGTAAGATCCGCCAGGGCCGGATGAAACCGGTTTCGCCCATGTGTTGAAGAAGGCACTCTCCTATCTCTCCGGCGGGAATCGAAGATGCTCCTACAGACTCTTATGGGGTTCTCAGAATACTTAAAGCCAAACTCTAATATAAGCACTATTGTACAGTGTATCCATATGGTGTACATGAGAGGTTTACGCAGATGGCGATTGATTTGCCATTTTCGAAGCCCTACAGATCAGTTGTACATGTCCATGAGACAAGGTCTATTCGGTTAATTGCGCCCTTCCCTTCTATGGGGGTATCCAGAAAAGCTCTGGCCTTTCTCTAGGCCAACACGGCTTCTCTCCTGCGATTTTTGCAGGCAGAGGCCGGATGGTTTACGCCTTCGCTTTCAGTTGCTTTTCTAGAAACTGATTGCTTTGGATGTCTTAAGGAAAGCACTAAATCATTTCTTTCTGTCCCTCTTTCTTCATTTGCGGGGCGATATCCTATGGGACTGGTTCTTTCAAGCACCCTCCGATCTGGCTCCTTGCGAGAAAGGGAATCATTGCAATGTATAAGGTATGTTCAGCTGGCTGGCTCTATCGGTCCATCAAGGGTGGGCTGAGGCGCGGCTTTGTCACCCTCGATGAAGTCGGTGGACTTGGTTTGGCATAAGTATTTAGAACTGGTTGCTCCCCAGCATAGGAGACGTCCGTGACAGCCCCCAGTCAACGGCGCCGCACAATCTAATTTGTAAATGGGAGAAAAGTCCTTCCATGGATTGGTTCCCCTATACTGACACGCCAAATCCGCTATCCGGGTGGATGCACTTGACGGTGAATGTCACCCATTCGTCGCTTTCTGAAACCATGCAGACGCGATCCGGTGATGCCAGTCAAGCATCTGGAACACCCCCTGTACATTTAACACTCCGCCGGATACTAGGCTGCGACCAGCCACTACAGTATCCCGGGCGGAAACTGGCCCACAACGCAATAAAGCTTCAACCGGGTCGGACAGTGCGCCGGCGAAAGATACTCCCCCTAGCGGCCAAACTACGAGGTCGCCGGCTCGTCCTGGGGCGAGAGAACCAATGTCGTCGCGACCAAGGCAAGCTGCCCCTCCCAATGTGGCCATTTCCAAGGCATCCCGGGATTGCATAGCTTCGGGGCCGCCTCTCAAACGCGCCAGAAGCAGGGCACTACGTGTTTCGAGCCACATTGAGGCGCAATCTGCGGACGCTGATCCATCACAGCCTATCCCTACCGGAATCCCCGCATCGCGGAATTCCTGGACTGGAGCCAGCCCAGTTCCCAGCACCTGGTTGGAGCTGGGACAGTGGGCGACGCCAACTCCCCAACTGGCCAGTTTATTAATTTCTGCTGGATTGGGATGAACGCAATGGGCCACCCATGTTCGACCCGTACCCCAACCTACGCGATCGAAATAATCAATAGGACGGCAACCGAAGATCGCCTCACAAAAAGTATCCTCTCCTGGGTCCTCCGCGAGGTGTGTGTGCAGGCGCACATCCAGGCTTTCGGCCAGCTGGGCTGTGCGGGACATTAAAGCTTCGGTGACGGAAAAAGGGGAACAAGGCGCCAGGGCGAGACGCACCATGGAGCCGGGGGCAGGATCATGATGCGTCTTCACCAGTCGCTCAGATTCGGCCAGAATCTCATCATCATCTTGAACTACTGTGTCGGGAGGTAGGCCGCCGTCTTTTTCGGAGAGGCTCATGGATCCACGGGTGGGATGAAAGCGGAACCCGAGTTCGGTGGCGGCCTTGATCTCTGCACCTATCAAGTCTCCACCACCTAGAGGATGGACGTAGAGATGGTCTGTTGACGTTGTGCAGCCGCCTAGCGCCAGTTCGCACAGGCCGATCCAAGCTGAAACGTAAGCTGCCTCCTCGTCAAGCCGACTCCAAATGGGATAAAGAGTGCGCAGCCAGTTGAAGAGGTCGCCGGAAAGAGCCGGTGCAAAAGCTCGGGTGAGATTTTGGTACATATGGTGATGGCTGTTGACCAATCCCGGTGTCACCAGACATCCTGCAGCATCGATCACTCGTTCAGCCGGAGGCTCTTGACCCGGCCCACCTACAGCCGCAACGAATCCATTGGAAATGGCGACCCAGCCACCTCGGATTTCCCGGCGTTCAGCATCCATCGTGACCAATAAGTCGGCCTGCCTGACTAGCAGGTCCACTTTATGCCCACGTTCGTTAGTCGTGGGGTGAGTCATCTCGTTGCCGGATTCTGTATTAATGTCGTTCATCCTTTGGCTGGTAACTTCATGAAAGTAATTACACCACTGAATTGCGCTAGGCGGTCGCCGAAATTCAGATTAAAGAAAAATCGTAACGAATCTTTCCGCTGTATCAAACGTCCCTCTAATTTGACATAAATTCTAGGTTACACTCTAGCCAATCGCAATTCTAAGCATTTTGTCCTGTTTGGCTTGGACCATTCATACGGATCTGGCCGACTGGAGATTCTGGTTCTGTAGAGGGGGAATCCCTGCTTAACAACACCTATGTGTACATTGCCTCCTAAGAAGAGCAAGTTCGAATGACAAAGTCCAACTTTCTTCCAAACACTCCAAAGATCTTCCTCTCCCGCGGGGCTGCGACTTAATGTGAGCCGTGACTTACTTCGGTATGGAGTTACAGCAAAGACAGGATCTATGCTGGAGAATGTTGTTTATCAAAGATCCATTATTCATGATCTCATGCGGCTACCCCTGCAGACTAGAGCACTGCCAAGTCTCCAATAGGGGATTCCGTTTTTATACAGTTCCAGGAAGCCATGGCTGTTGCAAATGGTGTTCCCGCTAGGTCTGAGTGGGCGTATGGCTTCTTCCGCGCTCCGACTCTCCAGGTCTCAGCCTCCCTTCGATCCTGAGCAGAACGCAAGAACTTCCCAAGAGTAAAAAAGCACAGGGGAGGGCAGGAGATTCCAGGGGCTGGTCAAAGGCTACCCAGACCCCAGTAAGGGTGTTCAAGCAGGAGTCGCCCTTCTGCGCCTATGCGTTGAAGAAAGGGCTATTCGGCAATCAGCACAGGCTCAGTAGCCTTCTTGGACTCCGGACACAGGGGGATGCGAAGAAAGGCCTACGGACGCGGAAATTGCACATCCGAAAATCGCCTTCCCAATTAGGAAACAGGAATGTCATTACTGCTGCGAGGCGCCTGTGCAGGCCAACCCCCGCCAAATAGCTAACAGGCAAACAACGCAGGAAAAACTATCTGACGAAAATGGCAAATTCCGAAACCGGGATGGGAGTGCCGTTCAATTCGCCCCACAGCAAGGTGGTGTATACGCCTGGACCCAGTTCTGCCACAAGTTGCGATACATCAGCCTGTACGACGAAGCTGTTCATTCCCACCTGCCAAATGTCAGGCAGGATTCCCAGTCCAGAATAGGCTTCCGGGGACACTTCCCAGAGCTTGGCTGCCTCCATCAGTTCGCTGGCCTGGGCATTGGTAGAAGGGGCTGGAGATTGAGGATCGGATGCGTAAGGAGTGAGGCATCCGGTGTGGCTCCACGATGGGCTGTCTGAATCGTATATATAGAAGGCTGGCAGGGGCACCAATATGGAAGCAATTGGGGTCCCAGAACAGTAGCCGGCAGCCCTAAAAAGTTGCCCGCGCGTAAGGGGATTCGGCGGAGGCCAGAACGCAATGCGAATTCCCTCCGCGGGACCCGCGCGGGGCAAAGTAGCACCGTTGTGAAGGTGGCCTTGCATGACCAGCAGACCTCCATCAATGGTGGGGGGGATTTCATAAGTGACATATTCCCCTTCAAAGAGCTGCACTACGGTGAGTATGCGGCAGTCAAAGGAAATACCTAAGTGTAGAGTTGTGTGTTCTCTACGGAGTATGTTGAGACGATGACCAGGACTATCCAACAAGCCATCCAGAGTACTATCCAGCCACTCAGCGGGTTCATAGGGCACGCATTCAGGTCCCGTTATGTTACCCACAAAGGCCACATTTTCTGCGCTGTAGGCTTCTCCCCCTGCTAGGGTGTAGCGCATGTCTGGGGTCAAGCCGGCCATATTCCAGTGAGACAAGTATTGGTTTCGAGCCATCTCATCAGCATGGCTTTGAGCGGCCGCATTATCTCCAAGATGCACTGGCGAAAGCCCCTCTTGGGCCCGGGCTTGGTTTACGTGATTCAAGGCCTGTTGGCGCAGTTCTTCCCTAACAGCCTCAGGACTTCCAGCCGCTAAGAGGCCTGAGGCCGAGGGCGTTGGCAGAACAGGAAGACCAGGCACCGTGGACGGATTCGGAACCTCCGACATTGCCTCATCTGTAGATTCAAGGTCTTTTTCCACTTTGGGAATAGCCACAAGTGATACGGAGATCCAGTCGCCGCTTTCCAGGCGTAACCACTTCCGGTCTTCACTCACTGCGGTATAACCGACCAAGTGACCAAGTGGCAATGTCCTGACCACTTCGTATTCCAAGCCGGGTCCGGACCGAACAAGCGCTCCTTCTTCCCCGACGATTGTGCCTAAATAGACCGTAATCTTTTCTTGCTCTAACTTCCCTTGTGTTTCCTCTGCGGCCGCAGAGGAACCCTCCCTAGAAGCAGGATCTGGCCGCGCAACCGTTGGTGCCGCAGGCTGTACGTCTCGAGCGAAATTGTGCTCTAAGGCTATTTGGTCTTCCAGACTACAGTCTTGCAAGATAGGGCTAAGCAGGGCAACCTGTGGAATGTGGGGACTGGCAGCCAGGCCAACTATGCCGTTTACAGTGTCCTGCACCAGCGGAGGCATATTCCCGTCTTGTAGGAGTTGTGCAACAGTGTCAGGGACTCTTCCCGCCACCGATCCGAATTCTGACCATAGATAGTGGTTCTCCCCTACCTGCACGGCCAGCCAGCTACTGTCAGAATGGCGATCCACCAGGAAAAACATAGCGGGCATTTCCTGCGCTTCGGCGTAGGCACTGAAGAAGCGGATCTGACGGCAAATCGGCTGAGTGGCCGCTGTGGCTGGAAAAAACAGGCCCCGTTGGAAGTAAGGGTACGCCAGGACCCCAGCGATAAGCAGCAGAATCCAGGGACTGCAGCCGCAACCAGAGCAGCAGGAAGTTCCACGTTTGTCTGGTTTGGCCTTCCGCGCCGACTCTTGTCGGGAATTCGTTGGGTTTAAGTCTTGGTACATCGCTCCTGACAAGTCTAAGCTGCATCGGTTGAATAGATTAAGCGCTTCCATTGGTTCGCTTTGAGTGACAACCCATTCAAGGATGTCACTCCCAAGGTCTCTTCACGCTGGTACAGAACAAGGTCTCTTCCAACTGACCAAGGAAAGAGGGATGGCATAAACAGTTTCAGAATCAGTTTGGCCGACCTGGAAGGTAAGAGGAAGTAAGGGCGCAAAGAAAAGGGCTTACTGGAACCTGATCTGCAGCTTGCAGTAGGAAGGCCAACCCAGCATCCGATGAGGCCGGTAGCAAAAGCTTCGAATCAGCCTCTTTGAGGAACGGTATTCCTTCCTAGGTGTATCGACAATAGAGTTTGTTTCCTCGGCTATACCAACAATGAAACGCGCCTGTAGGACCTCTACGAATGCATGTAATTCAGGTCCCTCTATCCGACAACTCAAAAAGTGAACAATTACAAAGAGTAGATGCTGACGATTCACCATAGGACATAAACTGCAAGCAGCCTGACTGTCCTGCCTGCCTGCATCCAAAAAGGAAGGCATGGATCGGGCCCGGGCTGCCCCCGATTGGCCATGTGCTCCCAATTCTAGGAGCAGCTTTCCTAGAGTCGACCCGAGATCCTACGCTTTGACTTAGGCGAACCCAATCACAAATGTGCCGCTGCTGGCCACTTGCAAATAATGAATGATCAGGGACAGAGACTGTCTCTGCCACTGGTACAACTGTCCCACGGAGATCAAATGGTAGCTAGCTAGCCTCAAAGCGGTAAACCTGAGGCCAAGTCTAAATCCTCTGCCCGGGATAAGGGACCAGTTTGAAGTCTTGGGTCTGGACTGAAGAAGCAAGACCTCGACAAAAATCTATGGTTCTGGGAATTGGGCAAAAGGGAGCTCAATGGAATGAGGATCTTGTTCACAGGCGACCTTCTCCCAATGGCTGGATAGACAGCAAGAAACAGTTCGAAGTGCCCTTTCCGCCGCCGAATTATCATTTCTATTCAAATTTTCCATTGCTCCTTGCCTCCCCAGGGAGCCAGTAATGGGAGTGTCATCGCGCCCACACATTTGTAACAGGAGAACAAGGCAGATTTGCGAATGGGAATAGGCACATGATTCGCGAACCGCGAAACTTGCTGGAATCACTGGCATGCTCTGTCAAGAAGCCTCGAGCCAAAGTCCTTCTGATTCATGTAACTACCTGTTCTATCTAGCTCATTCTGCCGTGCCTAAGAGCTCGCCAAAAAAGGGGGCCCTGACTCGGTTATTGACAGGGAAATTTGCTGAAAATATGGCATATTGGAGTTTTTTTTTGGGCTGTGCTAGCATCATTAAACGTTTACCAATTAAATCCGATAGATAAGGAGAGTCAGTATGTCTGGACGATATGATCTAACTAGAAGGGGTTTCCTAAGGTCTGTTGGCTTTGTGTCTGGTGGCTTGGCCCTAGCAGCGTGTGCCGCTGTGCCGGCAGCACCGGAGGCTGGCGCTGAGGAGGCCATGGTGAGCGAAGAACCGGTCACTCTTTCGGCTCTGTGGGTATCCCAAACAGCATTGGTAGCCTACTTCGAAGACTACAGTGCGAACATATTCAGCCCCAATAACGGTGGTGCGAACGTCGAATTCACTCTAGCCCCAGGCAACGAGTTTCCTCAAAAGATTATGTCTGGGATTGCTTCCGGTGCCCCTCCGGATCTGTTTCGGGTAGTAAATGTGGCCTTCTTCGCTCAATTTGCTTCCAATGGAACTATCCTGGCGCTGGATGACCTGATCGATCGGGACAATTATAAAGAATATCTCGATACATTCATTCCTGGGAGTATAGAGACCTTCGCTTATGAGGGAGTGCAGTACGGAATACCCTTCGGGGCGCACCCAAGTTCGCAATATCTTTTCTACAACAAGACAGTCCTCAACGAAAAGGGCATTGTATTGGACAATCCGGACTGGACCTGGTCCGATTATGTTGAAATTGCCAAGGCAGTAACAGATTTGGATAATAGTGTTTTCGGATCTTGGGTCAGAGCCAACTTCGAAGGTTACATGGTCGGAGTCCGATCCATGGGTGGCGATCTGATCAGTGAGGATGGCACTCAATCTCTTATCAATTCTGATGAGGCCTGGGAATTCTGGAATCTGCTCTATGCCTTAATTAATGAGCACAAGACCACGGCGCAACCGACCGACATCGGAGATTGGAAGCCGCCCTTTGCCGAACAGAAGATCATGATGGCCAACGATAATGGCTACCGTGAGTCATTTCTCCGGGAAATGGTACAGGATTTCGAATTCGACACTTTCATTGTCCCCAACATGGGCGACGTGCCACGTGGGGGATTGGTCGGCGATATTTCGGCCATTTCATCCACCTCTTCGCATCAGGACTTGGCTTGGGAGTGGGTTAAAGGCACTCTGGCCGCGGAAGAAGGAGTTAAGAGGGTAGTGAATGCCCGTTTCATCCCTCTCCCCACCGAGGCTGCCTTGTTGGCACCTGAAGCTTTGTCTAGCCCCCAATATGAGTTCTATGTACGGCAGTGGATTAATGAACCTCCATTGGCTGCACCCACAGCTGCAAATGGGCGGTCCAGCGACGTGTTCAGCACGTTACAGAGGGGTATGGAGGCGGCCTGGCTAGCCACCGACCCACTAACTGACGTGGTAAACAGCGTACATGATGAAATACAGGGCATTCTTGATATGCCAATGGCGTAAACCTTTTAGTTTATCTGTACATTGATTAACTCGCTCTAGGGACGTGCAGCCGATTCCCAGGCTTACTGTTGGAATCGGCTGCCCTTGGGGGAGACTCGTCTCCTCGCAGGTCTCCGAGCGAATGCCGAATCTCGAATTGTACTTTCAGAAAGGTACCTCGCCGATGAGAAGTGTGCAGGTACACGCACTGCTAAATGGGGTCCTCCGGTCGGAGACCTAGGTCTGTGCATGGTCATTGAGCCTTGCATTGGACAAGAGACAGATGCGTACTGTTTTTGGCCTTTGGAATGTGGGTTGATACGGGACGAGGAGGAATCTTTTCTTTTTCTCTCCCTAGTTACTTGGTTATCCCAGATGTAGCAAATTAATTTCGCAGTGGAATCTTGGCCAGTTCATACACGATCGATTGCCCCTTGGGAAAGCATGAATCTTGAAAACCTTTAAAATTCCCGCAAGACTTGTGTCGAAGCGCATTGTTTTCTCCGTCGCTCCCTATACAGTCGCTTGGCAACTTCCCATCTTGCAGCTTCCTGTTCCTAATATTTAACTACCGTGCTTAACATAAGACCTAATGGCTAGAGCTAAAAGCAAAATAGCCCAGTCATTTGACCTCGGCATTCTAGGTTGGTACGAGGCCCGATGGGGCCTCTTCTTCATTTTTCCTTGGATTCTGGGTTTTCTGATCTTTCAACTTGGACCCATGTTGGCCTCGGTTTACTTTTCTTTGACTGATTACAACATATTGCGCGAGCCAATCTGGATGGGCTTCGAGAACTATCGCCATATGGTGCAAGGGGATCCAAGGTTCTGGAAATCCATAGAGGTTACGCTGTACTACGTACTTCTGCGCGTGCCGCCGACGGTGGTGGGAGCACTGGGCTGTGCCATCATTCTGAACCAAGCAATCAAGGGGCGCGTGGTCTACAGGACACTGTTCTTCATACCTTCCATCACGCCAGGGGTCGCTGCCATTCTGGTATGGACCTGGGTACTCAATCCCCACTTTGGTCTATTGAACTACCTTCTGTCCGAGATTGGTATAGACGGACCATCTTGGCTAGGAGATCCAGATTGGGCCGTGCCTTCTCTAGTGCTGCTGGGCCTGTGGGGTTCCATTGGTGGCACCAGCGCTATTATTTTCCTGTCGGCATTGCAAGACATACCTGCCACTTTCTATGATGCCGCCCGGGTAGACGGGGCCAGTTGGTTTCGGGAACAGTTGCACATCACAATTCCTCTTCTGACTCCCGCCATATTCTTTGTTCTGGTGCTGACCGTCATTGGGACATTCCAGACTTTCACTGCGGCCTTCATAAGCACGAAGGGAGGCCCAGCTTATGCGACCTACTTTTTCGTCTTGCACCTGTATGAGCAGGCTTTTCAGCGTTTTCAAATGGGATATGCCTCTGCCTTGGCTTGGGTACTTGTGGCAGTCCTGTTGGCGTTGACTTACGTGCAGGTCCGAAGTTCCCAAAGATGGGTCCATTATGGCGGCGATTGAGCTGGAATAGAAAGCGAGGATGTACGCTCAAGAATCTCCAGTTCGTGCGTTTGTCCGAACTGTAGTCATTTACGGTGCATACATCAGTGCTTCGATGTTGTTCACCGTACCCTTTGTTTGGGCGCTCTCCGGCTCCCTGAAAAATCCATACCAGCTGGAACTCTTTCCACCGGACCTAATTCCAGATCCGTTTCTCTGGGAGAATTACGCTGAGATCTGGGAGATCGTGCCCCTGGCTCGCTTCATGGGCAATACTTTATTTGTGGCAATAGTGTCGCTAGTAGGCCAGCTGTTCACGGCTTCCATGGTGGCGTATGGTTTTGCCAAGTTTCGATTCCCAGGCCGCGAATTCCTTTTCTTGGTCATGCTTTCGACTCTCATGTTGCCGATTCATGTGACTCTCATTCCCCGATTTGTAATGTACTTCAAGATGGGTTGGATTGATACGTACCTACCGCTGATCGTGCCCAACTATTTTGGTGGCAGTGCTTTCGCCATTTTTCTGCTGCGCCAGTTCTTCAGAAACATTCCCAAGGAAATGGACGATGCGGCCCGCATCGACGGTGCGGGTTATTGGCGCGTCTTCTTTCAAATTCTGTTGCCACTGTCCAAATCCGCCCTGATTGCGCTCACCATATTAGGCTTCCTGAATGACTGGGAGGACTTCCTTCAACCCCTGATCTACCTCCAGGACACCGACAAACTTACTATCTCAGTAGGACTGCGGTTTCTGGCTACGTCAGCCACCTCTGATATTTCAGGGGAACCGACCACACATCTCTTGATGGCGGCATCCATTGTTTCTTCCATCCCCCCAATCCTGTTGTTTATAGTGGCCCAACGACAGTTAGTACAGGGCTTGGTGCTAACTGGTTCCAAAGGATGAGTACAACAATGCGAGACGAGGAACAGATCCAAACCACTCCTGATGGTCAACCCAACGCCGACCAGCCGGATATCCTCCTTATTCTTACCGACCAATGGAATCCCCGCATGCTGGGTTGTGCAGGGGACCGAATCGTGCAGACTCCTCATCTAGATTCGCTGGCGAATCAAGGCCTGCGTTTCGACAACGCCTACACCGCTTCCCCTGTCTGCATGGCTGCCCGTTGTTCCTTGGTAAGTGGACAGTTTCCTCACCAGCATGGATTCTGGAACAACTACACAGGACAGAAGTTTCCTTCCCATCAAGTGACGCTATTTCGACAGCTGCAGACTGCGGGTTACACAACGGCTCAGATCGGCAAGTACCACTTCTTCAATCTGGAGGCAGGAGAAGATTATGGGCCGTACCGCCAATACTATGCCGAGATAGGGTTGGATTGGCCTCAGGAATTGCCTACACCCTTTATGGGACCGTACCTTCAGAATGAATACACCCGTTTCCTGGCCGCCCAAGGAGTACTCAAAGACTACATTGACGACATCGCCTACCGCTTCACCCATTTCGAACAAGGGGCCGGGGATCATGGAGTGGTGCGACCATCCCCTTTAACGCCAGATGAGCATATTGATGGCTATGTATCCCGACAGGCCGTCTCATATTTGGATTCTTGCCCGCGAGATCAGCCGGTGTTCCTGTGCGTCAGCTTTCCCGGGCCACATACACCCTACGATGCACCTGAGCCGTACGCCAGCCTGTACGATCCGACTGACATGGAGCTGTCCCCCAATGTCCCTCGGGGTAGAGATCAGCGCATCGGTCCGCAAAAGATTCGGGAAATGCAGGCCAATTATTTTGGGAAACTTACTCATCTAGATGAGAGAGTGGGTGAACTGCTACAAGCGCTGCAGAAGCGGGGTCGAAGCGACAATCTGTTAGTTATCTTCGCTGCCGACCATGGCGAGTATCTCGGAAGCCACAGTCGCTTTGGGAAAGGTAATTTCCACGAGGAGTCCGCTCGCATTCCCATGATTCTACGCTGGCCCGGCAAATTCCGATCGGGTCAGGATTCTCAAGCCTTAGTCAGTTGGCTGGACATTTACGCTACCATCGTCCAGGCGGCCCGCGGCGAACAGGCTCAATTGCAATTTGGCAAATCGTTGGAACCGCTGGGTCAGGATTCCGAATTCGCTCTCCATGAAGCGGTGTTTTCCGAAATTGGAAATCCGCATGGATTCAATTACATGGTTCGTCAAGGGGCCTACAAATGGTTCACTTTCAACGGAAAGGAATCCTTATTCGACCTTTCCGTGGATCCCTATGAGTTGGAGGATTTGGCAGAGGCGTCGGAACACCGAAAAACTCGAATGGATATGAAGGAATGTCTGCTAGATTTCCTCATGAATTCACATGTCAATAAGGCTGCAGGTTATAAGCCATTGTTCCAACGAATAGGATTGCAGACATCTGGGCAAACTGATGCCTTTTCTTATCTTTCCGAGCAGTTTTACCGAATTCATGGCTTGTAGAGCCTGCCGGTTCTGGAAAAGAAGGCTTCCTGTTACCGGTCGCCCGCAGTCCTGCCTCCGTTCCGTACCCAATCCTTATTCAAAAAGAGCTTCCTGTGGTGTTAACCAATGCCTGTATTTCCAGTAACCAAAATTCAATTCGAGGCACCTCACAAGGTAAGAGTGGCTACGAAGCCCATGGACTTCAATTTAGGAGCCAATGATGTCTTGCTGAAGACACGAACCAGCATTGTGAGTACAGGTACTGAGTTATCCAAACTTACGGGGCTGCAGAAAGTTCAATATCCCTTTGACCCTGGCAACCGAGCAATGGGGGAAGTCGTGGCAGTTGGATGTCGGGTCCAGGATGTCGCGGTCGGGGACAGGGTATTCAGTTATACACCGCACTGGAGCCACACTCTGACTAATCGTCTACGAGTCAAGATTCCACCTGGTGTGGATGACCTGGACGCTCCCTTTGCCGGCATGGGATCTGTCGGTATGACTGCATTGCGCGTGGGCGAAGTTGAGCTTGGTGACTTGGTCGTAGTGTTGGGTATGGGCCTGGTCGGAAATCTGGCTGCGCAACTATGCCAAAACGCTGGGGCCCAGGTAGTCGTCGCCGATCTGAGTGAGGCCCGTCTGCAACTGGCAAGCCGCTGCGGACTAGACAACACCGTCGATGTAAGACAGGGAAATGTCCGGGAGCAGGTCATGGCTGTCACCCAAGGACGAGAACCCGATGTTGTGGTAGAGGCTTCGGGTACCCCTGAAGGCGCCACGTTAGCCGTAACTCTTACTGGCAAGAGTGGAGAAGGAAACGTTGTACTCTTGGGTTCCCCTCGCCGCAGTTTGGATACAGACATCACTCCCTTCCTGAATCAGGTGCATCTTTGGAGAGGTGGGAGCGTAAATTTGAAGGGGGCCCACGAATGGCGTTATCCCTTGCACCATGATTCCTTTAACAAGCATTCCATTGAACGTAATCTGAACATCGTGTTGGATCTGATGGCGCGCCATAAAATGAATCTTGAACCCTTGAAATCTAAGGTTGCAAGCCCGAAACAGGCGGCGGATATATTTGCAGACATGGCAGCACATCCGGATTCCATGGTTGGCGTCATTTTTGACTGGAGGGCGAACCTGACGTCGGGAACGTAATTCCAAGAAGCTGTTTCTGGTGTATCAGTCCTTTCCTAGAATGACGTCTACGCCGAATTGGGGTGCCGCCCTCCTCGTCGATTCCGAGAGAGATTCTGTTTCACTGTAGCACCAAGTAGAGCCCGATAGGCATCAGAGAAAGAAATCCGAACTGCCTCTGCAGAGAATGTCCTAGAAGGACCCTGTAGTTGTCCGTTTTCATGACGTATCCCTGCGATATCGCGGCTGGGCCCGGCCTCGGTTCGTGTCGCCGTGACTTTCGCGGAGTGATGCCTCACCTACTTTCAAGCTCCCGACTGAGCAGGAGCTGTGTTCACTAGGCGCAACACCCTGTTTCGTGAGCTGCGAAAATCGCGTCGGTATTTCCTGGCACGGTACGGGTCCGACCGATGACCTCCACGCTTACCACAACTGGCCGCCATCACCGTTACTGGTAGCGGAAGCCGCAAATGCAGTTATGCCTGATTCTCGGTCTTGGCAGCACCTGGATCAAGCCGCTAGGCAGAATGGCCGATCTAGGATGCATACAAGGAAGGAAGGTTTCCTAGTCCTCACAAGAAACTCATCTGTAACATGGGTTTGGTAGGTTCTTGATGCCTTACTTTCAGTTCGACTACCCGCCAGCCAGAGGTTCGGGCTCGCCTTCAGAGCAAGGGATACTTGGTGCCGGGGACTGTTTACGGGGAAGGCCCCAAAGGGGAAGTCAAAGGCATACAAAAGCGACAAGTCTGGGATAGCCGAGTGTCCGGTCAGGTGCAATTCGAAATCTGCTTAACAAGGGAAAAGTGGGCTACCTACCCCAATACCTGATTTCGTCAGAGGCAACGGGGCAGGGGCCGATTCTTGAATCGGTTACGTAAATCAAGGCAAACCATTGGAATGGCATGATTTGGAATGCTGTGCAGTGGGCCATGAATGCTCAAGCGCGAAGACCCGCTGGCAGACTAGAATCACTCAAAATTGCTCGAAAGATGCTCTAATTAAAGGTTGGGTAGGAAAACACCTGACCACAAGACGCCGATTCATTGCCGGAGCTGGCGCTGCTGCTGCGGCAGCCTTGACGTCTTGCGTCATTCCGGCGCAGCCGAGAATCAAATGGCGGTTGCAAACATATGCTTCCCCGAATCTTGCGGCTCATGTAATTAAGCCGGCGCTCGACAGCTTCAACAAGATAGCGCGGGATGAAATGGAAATCGAACTGGTTTACGCGGACCAAGGGGTACCCGCAGGGGAATTGTTTCGAGCCTTGCAACAGGGAGCAATTGATGCGGTTCAGTCGGACGGCGATTCAATGGGTTCACCTACAGAAGTCGCGGTTTTCAGCGGTTACTTCCCATTTGCCAGCGGCTATTCGCTAGATGTACCGGTTCTCTTCAATCAATACGGGCTCGGCGAAATTTGGGATGCGGAGTATTCCAAGGTTGGCGTTAAATGGCTGTCTGCAGGTGCATGGGATCCATGCCATTTTGCAACTACAGATCCGATCTACAGCTTGCAGGATCTGAATGGCAGAAGGGTCTTCACGTTCCCAACGGCTGGCCAATTCCTCAGTCAATTTGGAGTGATTCCGGTATCACTACCTTGGGATGAAGCCGTTGTCGCGGTTCAGAACGGGGAACTAGATGGCATGGCTTGGTCGGGAATCACCGAAGCCTATACAGTCGGTTGGGCTGATGTTACGGACTATTTCCTAACAAATAGCATTTCTGGGGCTTGGTCGGGATCCTTTTTTGCCAATTTGGACCGATGGAACGAACTGCCAGAGCATTTGCAGGAGTTGCTCAAAATCACCTTGGACAGTTCACATTATTACCGCCAGTGGTGGTACTGGGGTGGTGAGGCTCAACTCCGGACTCAAGGTACGAAAATGAAGTTAACCACAATCCCGGATGATGAATGGGCGACTGTAGAAGTGGCTGCCCACAAGTTCTGGGATGAGCTTGCGGCGGAAAGTGAAGTCAAAGGGAAGGTTGTTAGCATCTTGAAAGACTACAACTTGGTTATGGAAGAAGCGGGGCGTCCTTACCGTTACAGCTGACCTCTTTCTTCGCAATTGCTGAAAGTGCGGTTTGCATGTGGCAAGTCCCCCTCACCAAACGCAGCGACAAGCCGGTCACTGAAGCCGAAGAACACATTCTCATATCCAATTGCTTGGTTTCTTCTGCGGTACGACCCGTATTTCTGCCAACATTTGAGGTAAGTGCCGTCTTACCAAAATGAGGTCTGGCGCAAGGTCCGTTTGCTGTACAGCGCCGAGGCCGCCTGTTGCCTGTGGCGCAGCGTTCATCTGTAGTATGCGGAGCGGGTTCGGGCCGGGGCCTGAAAATGCCCTGAAATCCAGTTATTGGGCTGATTCCGGCCTGAGCCCCTAAAAAAAGAGGCGCGCAAAGGCCCAGCAAGGCTGAAATTCAAGGTGCTGTGACTTAGAGGTCGGGTGGGACCTGGCCCTTTGACCCGCATCACTTGACAGTTTGGGGGCTTGGTCGGAAAATCCAGACCCGACAGCCAGTACGGACAGATGGAGGTCTCAGGATGAAGGGCGAGGGGCACACGGGCCCAAGCTATCGGCGGCGGGTGGGTTCGCTACAGGGCCTGTTGTGTCGGCTGGCGTTGTCTGGATGTACGGCTCCGCCTCCCTTTGGGAACTCCAGTGATAAGTGCATCCTGGTGGCGACCGCTACCCCTGCCCCGTCGTCGGCCGCGGCGCCGTCTTGTCCAGCCCGGGGACCATCCTCCAACCTGGCATGCGCTAAGCAAATCCTGCTGGCCATGCGAGCTACACTCCGAGGCGCCCATACCGAGGCCCACAGCTTTGTCGGCCGCCAAAGGTAGCCTCCGAATGCGCGCCGTCTCATTCGCCATTCTCATCGCCGCTCTCGTGCTCGTGGTGGCGATCTGGGGAGTGAAGCCCAATGCCGTGACCGGGTCGATTACCTTCGGCGGCGATCGCGAGATACCCGCGGGAGCCGTCCTGACCGTGCAGCTGCGCGACGTTTCCTGGCAGGACGCCCCCTCCACGCTCATAGCCTCCCAGACGATCAAGAACCCGTGGAGCTTCCCAGTCGACTTCGCCGTGCGATACGAACCGAACGACATCGATCGTCGCGCGACCTACGGCCTGCAGGTCATCATTACCCTCCACGACCGCCTCTCTACATCAACGACACCTCGTTCGACGTCCTTACGGAGGGCAACCCCCGTCGCGGTGTGGACATGTGGGTCGTCGCCGTGGGCGGCGAATAGTGAGCCGGACTGCTCCGGGCTGCACGTCACGAACGCTGTCCCTTGTGCGCCATCCCGGAGGCAGACCACAACTACGTGGTCAACGGGTGCACTCCGCTGGAGTGAGCCATCGACCGGCTGCATATCCGTTGAGACAAGGAAGGCGCCATCATCAATGACCCCAATGCCTGGTTCGCAAAGAATCCGATGGTCCGGGTCTCCAAACTACGGCGTCTGGTGCAGGAGATCGTTAAGACGGCCAGGCATGAAGCCGCGTTGCCACCGGCGCTAGTAACCTTGCGGACGATCATCATCGACGGATGGGAGCGGGAGTCTACACTCCCGGGTCTCTGGGTCCTGGCCGCGACCACGGTGACCATGCTCATCGCCGCCACCTGTACCTATAAGCGCGCCACCGCGTGAACTTCCCCACCTGGGACTGATCGACTGTAGGATGACCCAAAGCCTACCTCGCCAGAAGGATGTGCAACGCCTCGGCGCGGCCATCACCATTTCCACCGCCCTCGGGCGAGTGGGCGACAGCTACATCGATAGCTTTTTCGATTTCTGCTTTCCAGCGTCGAAACGTGAATCGCGCAGGAAATTGGGGATTGCCGGAGGAGCCGTAGACCGACTCGTGTCGATCCAGGCTAAACCGTCCGCCTGCAATGATATCCCTGCGATGCAGTGAGTGCGCCCGGTGACGGGAGCTGGCTGAGGCCCCTGCGGCGAGCATACTGTCAATATTCAAAAACGTTGCCCTCCGCTTGAGCCCAGGCCGACCCGATGCCCACCGTTGGCGTTGACCCCACGCACCTAGAAGTAGCTGACCACGCCCGTCCCACTCTCAAACGTCGTGTTAGAGCCGGTGATGCAGCCGTCTTTGGCGTTGTAGCGAAGATAATGGAAGCGGCCCGGAACACGGTTGCCCGGTCGGTGATTGCCACCATAACCGTCGCGTATTGGTTGTTTGGTCGTCGCCTCGTGGAATCTGAGCAACCGGGGACAGAGCGAGCTGAATACGGTGCCACGCTCAAGGCAAAGCTGGCGATGGATTTGGCGTAGTGATTTGGACACGGCTACTTTCATCAGAATCTCCAGAGCATGTGCCACAGTTCTACCTCGCCTATCCCCTTAAAGAGATTCACCAGCCGGCGTCTGGCAAAGCTGGCACCCTTGCTGTTGAAGCGCGCCTGGATCTGAAAACACCTGGAAATCAAGTTGCTGTGCCGATTCCAGTCAGACCGCAAAGCCCTACAGCTCAGAGGCCCAGGAAGGCCGAATTGCATGGTGCTATGACTTTACGGGTCGGGTGGGATCGGGCCCTTAGGCCTGAATTACCTGGCCGCTGGGGGCATCAGCCAGGGTTTCAAGTACCCCTTGACCTGCGGGGCAGCGCCGAACATGAGGCACACTAATATCCAAAGGGACAGCCTCTGGTTCCGGGGGCGAGCTTACCAACCATGAATGCAGGAGAGAACTATGCGGTGCAAAGCAGGGCAGGTAGTAGTGACGGTATGGATGTTGGGGCTACTGGCGGGCTGTGTGATGCCGGAAGCCCTACCAGGTGCGTCCGAGGAGCTGCCATCACAGCCTCAGGCCGCGTTGGCTCCGCTAAACGGAGGTGAGCGGCATGTCGTCCAAAGTGGCGACGCTCTGTCCCAGATCGCTCGGGATTACGGCGTGCCTCTGAACGCGTTGGCCCGTTCCAACTACCTGTCAGATATCGATCGGTTGCCCGTCGGCCAGGTGCTGTGCATACCCAGACTGGACTGGGCTTGGCCTCCGGCAACCGGTACCGTGATGGAAGGTACTTCGTATGAGGTCCAGGAGGGTGATGCGTTGTTACTGATTGCGCGGGATCTCGAGGTATCCCTGACGGCCCTGCTGTTGGCCAACCGACTTACGGAATGCAGCCTGATTCGTCCTGGTGAGAAGCTCGTCATTCCGGCTGTTGGCGAAACCGCTGCGGATTCGCTGGCCGACAACCCGCCGCCTTCACAGGAGATGATGCCCTTGGACTTTGCTTACGGTATCCAGGGTCATGCCCGGGACGAAGACCAGGGGAGGTTGGTTCTGGCTGGGATCCGTGACCTTGGTTTCACCTGGCTCAAGCAGCAGGTGCGCTGGGAGGATATGGAACCCGACCGCGGGGACCGGCGGTGGGAGGACATGGATAGACTGCTGGAAAAAGCGAACCAACAGGGCGTACAGGTATTGTTTAGCGTAGTAGCGGCACCGTCCTGGGCTCGAGGGCCCGCAGCGGATCTGACCGTAGCTGGCCCTCCCGCCGACAATGAGGACTTCGCCGCCTATCTGGGGACACTGGCTCGCCGGTACTGCGGCTCCCTTGATGCCATAGAGGTCTGGGACGAACAGAACTTGCACTATAAGTGGGGCAATCTCAACCTCAGTGCCGAGTCCTACATGCAGATGCTGGCGGCTGCTTCGGCTTCGATCCGCGAGGCTTGCCCTTCCATCCGCATCATTTCCGGCGCCCCCACGCCGACGGGGGACAACTCCAATTTATCCATGGATGACTTTAGCTATATGGAGCAGATGCTGGCGTCAGGCTTGGCGGATCTTGTAGATGGCATCGGGGTCCACCTCCCTGGGTATAACGTACCACCCCAATATACCTGGCAGGAGGCGTGCTCCGCCATCCAGGAGTACGGCAATTCGTTTAATGGTGCCTGCGACGTGCCGCACCATGCCTGGAGCTTCCGATCCACCCTGGAAGGTTATCGCGCGCTGGCGGTGCAGTACGGCGCGGCGGATATACCCATTGTGCCGACCGAATTCGGCTGGGCCGTGGGCGACTGGGTTCCCTATTACCTCTTTGCGCAAGACAATAGCTATCAGGAGCAGGCAGATTGGACCGTCCAGGCTTACACAATGATGAAGGACTGGGGTTGGGTGGGTCCTGCGTTCCTGTGGAATTTGAATTTCGCGGTGGTGGCCCCCGGCACGGAAAGAGCACTGTGGAGCATAGTCACTCCGGACTGGGTGCCCTTACCGGTTTATACGGCCCTGAAGCAAATGGCCAAATAGGCAGGCAGGTCTACGCGGAATAGCCAAACGGTGGGAGGCTTACCGATCGTGTCCAAGTCGACCTACCTGTGGCGTTACCTTACTGTCCCAAAAGGGATAGTTAAGGCCGACTCTGACTTTAAGATAAATAGTCCTCTATTAAATTTAGTTCCAGCCAATATTCAAGGCAGAAATCAAGTCACCTCAAACGAAACCAATTGGGCTAATCCCCAACACGGGGGCACAATCGAACGTCCTTCAGGAACAGTCCAAATGGAGTAAAGGCCCATCAATCTGTCGGCGCTCCTTGACAGGTCTTGCACAAGCCGTAGATTTCCAGCAGATGGCTGGAGGATCGAAATCCGTACTGTTCCTCGACCATTCGTTCCAGACCCGAGGCGGCACACTCTTCAAATTCCTGAACCTTATTGCAGTGCAGGCAGATGGCGTGATGATGAGGCTGGTCGTTTCGGGTGTAGAGGGGTTGGGTTTCGCCGATGTACAAGGGACGCACCAAACCTATGCGCGTGAAGAGAGCCAGATTTCGATAGGTGGAGGCCAAATTGATGCGGCTATGGTACCCACGGGCTTCTTCCATGATTTGGGTTGAATTCAAATGGCCTTCGTGTTCGGAAAGAACTGCCAAAATCGCACGACGGGAAGCCGTCAATCGGAATCCGCTGGCTGAAAGAACATCAATCCCCCAAGAGGTGGGCTTTTCAAGGTCGGGGGTAATGGAGAACCTGTCCTGTGACTGAAATCAGAGCTAGAAGCAAGTGATCGGGATGGTACTCGGATCTATATATCAAGGTCTAATGCATCAATAATTCTGTTACGCGAAAAGATGAAAAGTAACTTAGGCCCGATCATGCCACAAGACTTGTCTTTCCCCAGATTAGACTGACAGATTGGACAGTGCCTAGATTCCGTAATCTTGATAAATAGGACGATTGACTCAATAAGGGGGTTGGTTGCAGACGGAAGTACTTTGGCAGTAAGACTCAAAATGCCGAGATACGAACAGTACAAAGGCCTGATGACGGTCCACAGGGCCCATGCCGATCAGGACGCTTCTTCGGCGGGTGATGCAGCCTCTATTTTGGCCTCAGGAATGCCGGAAAGAAGACCTTTCTCGACATAACCGGTCCGTTTCTAGTGAACTGAAACAGAACAATTCAAGGCTACGACGATGTCCTTTCGTTACCAGAACGCACAGTTCCAGCGAAGTGGGGAGCAGCCGCGATATCCATATCTGTCTGCAACTACACGTCAGAACCTAAGGCGATCTTAATAACGGTATCCCCATTCAGCCGGTAATCGCCATTCAGGGCTTGAAAGCCTTCCACGACTTGCCCCAAGGGCAAGACATGGCTGACCATCTCGGCGTAGGGGAATTCTAGTTTTTCCAGAATGGGCATAGCCCGCACGAAGTGCTCATTATCGCTGCCCCAGATGGCTTCCAGGCGGCAGTTGCGAACCATCAATGATTTGTTGATGTTGAATTCCAAAGTGCCCATGTCTACAAAGTGGCCTACTTCCACGAAAGTGCCGTTCTTGCGTAGATAACTCAATCCTTCTGGTGTGGCTGGGAGGAATCCGGCACATTCGAATACCCGGTCCGCCCCTTGGCCCTTGGGGGTTTCCGCCAGGACCAGTTCCATTCGCTCTTCGGCCGATGTCACCGTTTCAATGTCAATGACCACATCTGCCCCATATTTACGGGCCAATTCCAGTCTTTCCGCCGGACCGCCTACCACAATGATTTTCCCGGCGCCGCTTACTTTGGCGCAGATGGTGGTAACCAGCCCTATGGCGCCGGATCCTTGCACAACTACAGTGTCGCCGAATTCTATTTGGCCGCGCATGACGGCATGCACACCCACGGTAAATGGCTCTGTGAGAACAGCGACCTCTGGAGGTAGGGAGGTTTTTATAAACTGTGTGCCGCGCTTGCCAAGGTAGATGTAATCGGCAAATCCACCCACAAAATGAGGTGCGACATCCGGTTCATAGTAAAAGCCATAGGCACCCTCCCCGCCATCTGTGCCGGGTCGAAAGATGATGCGGTCGCCTTCTTGAACCTTGTTACCCATATAGTCAGTGGTCACTTCTTTGCCTTGGCTGACAATGATGCCCACATTCTCATGCCCCAGGACCGTTTCCCGGTCGAATCCGTTTTGCCAGTTGTGCAGATCCGTGCCGCAGATGCCTGCAAGTTCCTGCTTGATTACCAAGGCATTGGGATGTGGCTCCGGCACGTCGTATTCCCGGATCGCAAATTCCTGGTCCTTGGCAATGACTAGTCTTCCGCTATGCATTTTGTAGTTCTCCGCTGTTGTTCCGAGAAGGCCTTAGAAAGTTGCACTATCATCACTAGCCAAAGCAATTTTGATCACGTCGGCGCCGTCCAATTGGTAAGTTCGGTTTAACGCTTCAAAACCGTCCCGCACTCGTTCCAAGGGCAGGATGTGGCTCACCATCTCCCCAATGGGCCACTCCAGTTGCTCGAGCAGCGAAAGACCACGGACAAAGTGTGGAAAGCGACTGCCCCAAATGCCTTCCAGGCGCATATTGGGCAGCAGAAAATGGCGGGCCGGGTTGACCGGTATATCGCCGACGTCAATGAAGTGCCCACATTCAATAAACTTGCCATCTTGCTTTACATATTCCAAACCTTCAGGAACCGCCGGCAGAAAGCCGGCGCATTCAAAGACCACGTCCGCGCCCCCTCCCTGGCGGGTATGAGCCAATACTACCTCCTTACGGGATACGGTGTCCGGAAACTCCGCAATGTCCACAGTGACATGTGCACCCAAACGCTGAGCCAGTTCCAAACGGCGAGCGGGACCGCCGATGACAATAATCTGGGATGCTCCGCTGAGGCGGGCGCAGATAAGCACCATAAGGCCAATTGCCCCGGAGCCTTGCACGATAACGGAATCGCCCAGCTGCACCTCTGCGCGCATCACAGCGTGGGTGCCAATCGCGAAGGGCTCCGCTAGTACAGCAGTGCGGGCATCTGTCTCCGTCTTGAGTACGCAAGTCTCCGGGTCACTGAGACTAATGTAGTCCGCGAAACCACCTGAGAAAGGGAATTCCAAGCCCCTGTAGCCGTAGGCCGTGCCTGAATTGCGGGGATGGTACACCACGCGGTCACCTTCCTTGAGTGGTTGGCCCTGGAAGTCCTTTTGCATCTCCTGACCCAAAGCCACTACTGTGCCAACACTCTCGTGGCCTAGCAAGGTGGGTCCAGGCAAGAACTGCTGCCACTTATGCAGATCTGTGCCACAGATGCCCCCCAACTCCTGCTTGAGCACTATGCCGTGGGGTACCGGATCCGGCACCGTGCTCTCTTGCACAGTAAAGTCCTGGCCATCAGCTACTACTGCGCGTCCTGTCAGGTTCATGGCTCGTCCGCTTTGGTTGAAATGTAATGGGAAGAAAGTCCGGGCAGGCCCGGAACCGAAGGTTAACGGCTGTCGCCGTCCCCTCCGATTTTACCGCGTCGCTTGCGCGAACTCAGTTTGGCAATATTGGCCTCAGCTACGTCGGCCAATTCCAAGTCGAGCAGGCTGCAGATCTGCGTTAGATACCAAAGTACATCTCCCAGTTCAGACTTCAAGGCGTCACGGTCTTCTTCTGATATGACGCCTCCCTTGTCCCGAAATATTTTCTTAACCTTGCCCGCAAATTCACCTGCTTCGTTGGTCAGACCCAAGGTGGGGTACACAATAGCGTGGTCTGTATTGATCTCGCTCCAAGTATCTGCGGAACGCTCCTGGTACCACTTGAAGTCGGCAATGTCTTTTGAACTCTTGCCGGAGGCAGGGAGGGAAACTGACATGGGGCTAGCAATTCTTTCCGATGGGTCGCGGCGCTTGGTGAAACTGAATTCTATAACCGGTTGCCGAACGCCCCAAAGAGGGCAGACCGCTAGCGCCAGAACAGGCCGCCATAGGGCACCAAACCCGATAAATCCAAGTTTCATAATAATATGGGAGCGGACCTAAGACTATTTTGGGCCAAGCCATCAGATTCTAATTCGCTTGTAAGTAACAAGGAGATGGGAATTCCATGCAGCATGAGATTAAAGGCCAAGTAATGCAGTCAGTGGAAATCACACTGGTCAAGGGAGAAAGCGTGCGCACGGAGTCCGGCGGCATGGCTTGGATCCGCGGCGATGTCCATATGGAAACCAAGATGCCGGGGGGCCTGGTTGGCGGCCTGATGCGTAAGGTTTCGGGTGAGTCTTTTTTCATGACGACCTACACAGCGCAAAGCAATATAGCCAAAGTAACTTTCACACCGTATGCTCCTGGCAAGATTGTGCCTTTTGATCTGACTGGCGGCGGCGAGATCATAATGCAGAAGAATGCATTCATGGTAGCTGATGTCGCCATCAACCTGAGCATCACTTTCCAGCGCAAGCTGGGAGCTGGTTTTTTCGGGGGCGAGGGTTTCATCATGCAGCGCGTGTCCGGAGAAGGCCTGGCCTTTGCAGAAATCCCGGGTGAAGTCGAAATGGTCGAACTGGCCGCGGGAGAGAGTATCAAGGTGGATCCTGGACACGTGGCCATTTACGAAACTACCGTGGACTTCGACATTACGCGCATCAAGGGAGTGTCCAATATGCTTTTCGGTGGAGAAGGCCTCTTCATTGCCTCTCTGACCGGACCTGGAAAGGTTTGGCTCCAAACTCTGACCTTGCAGGATCTGGCCTCCCGCCTATCCCCGTTGATGCCTAAGTCGAAAGGCAACTAAGCCCTTTGCCCTTTTTCTCTCGTCACCCTCGCTGAGGGCCCAATAACTTTCACTTATATTTTTAGGAATTGCCATGAGCAAAACATACGATTTAAGCGGGTGGGATCTGACGGAACTCTTGCCAGATACGGCGGAAGAAACCATCGCGGCACGGCTGACTGAACTGGAGCAAGAGGTTTCCGCTTTCGAAGCAATGCGGGATCAATTGAGCGGTGTCTCTGCTACCCAAAAGAATGGTGCCGGGCCCGGACTGGATCTAATTCCGTTCATGCAGGCAATCGAACGCATCTCGGAACAGATGTATGTGCTGGGAGCCTATGGAAGTCTCTGGTTTTCCGCAGACACACAGTCGGAAGAGGCCTTACGATACGAAGGTTACATGCAACAAGAGCTGACTCAGTTGCAGAATCGGGTTCTCTTTTTTGATCTGTGGTGGAAATCCCTCAGCGACGAGCAAGCCGAAGCCCTGCTGCCTGACCCAAATCTCTATCCAGATTACGCGTATTCTCTCCAGAGCGACCGTCGGTACAAGCCTTTTACGCTGGCTGAGGAAGCCGAACAGATTATCAATACGAAAGACGCCAACGGCATGAGTTCGCTGATCACCGTCTATTCCATGCTTACAAATCGGCTGGAATTCACTTTGGAAATCGACGGGGAAAAGCAGACGATGACTCGCGAGGAGTTGATGACACATGCCTATTCCCCCAGAGCGGAAATGCGGGAAGCAGCCTATCGAGAGCTGCTCAGTGTGTACGAACCAGAAAATAGCATCTTGGCCCATATTTATATGAGCCGGATCCGGGACTGGTACAGTGAAAACGTACAGCTACGGAACTACACTTCCCCCATTGCAGTCAAGAATCTGGGTAACAACATTCCAGATGCTGCGGTGGAGGCTCTACTCCAAGTATGCCAAGACAATGCTGGCATGTTCCAGGACTATTTCGCCCTGAAGGCGCAATGGTTAGGTATGGAGAAGCTGCGCCGGTTTGATATTTACGCGCCTCTTTCAGCTTCGGACAAGGAGATTGAGTATTCACAGGCGGTGGATATGGTACTGCAGACGGTCAAGGCATTTGACCCGAATGTGGCAGCCAAAGCGGAACTGGTCTTTTCCCAAGGGCACATTGACAGCGAAATTCGCAAAGGAAAAAGGGCAGGAGCCTTTTGCGCCACCGTGTTGCCTTCGATGACTCCCTGGATCCTGATGAATTACACAAGACGCATCCGCGATGTCGCTACGTTGGCCCATGAACTAGGGCATGCCATTCACAGTCTGCTGGCCCAGCATCACTCTCTCCTGACTCAGCATGCGCCCCTACCTTTGGCGGAGACGGCGTCGGTTTTCACCGAAATGTTGCTCACAGAACGCCTGCTATCGGAAGAGTCAGATCCCATGGTGCGCCGGGAACTGCTAGCATCAGCTGTTGATGACATGTACGCCACAGTAATGCGGCAAGCCTACTTCGTAGTCTTTGAAAAGAGTGCTCATGCGGCAGTCCTGGGAAATGCTTCTCCCGCAGATCTGAGCGCAACTTACCTCAGCCAGCTTAGACAACAGATGGGCGACAGTGTGGATGTGGATGAAATCTTCCAACACGAATGGCTCATGATCCCCCACATTTACCACACACCTTTCTACTGTTACGCCTACAGCTTCGGGCAGCTCTTGGTGTTGGCCTTGTACCGGCGGTATCAACAGGAAGGGGAGGCTTTCAAGCCTGGTTACCTGAATCTGTTGGCCACCGGGGGTTCCCAGGATCCCGACATTATCTTGGGGAATATGGGCATTAATATCGCCGACCCTAACTTCTGGCAAGGAGGTTTTGATGTAGGCCGGGACCTGATAAGTGAAATGAAGGCTCTGCAACTCTAGGATGTGCAGGCTCAGGAGGAGGCGGGGCGAAAGTGGGAAATTGCCTCCTCTGCAGCCTTGAAACTGGCATCCTTCATGCTGGAACTGCGCCCAACCCCCAATACCTTGTCCCTCACTGAAACCTGAACCACGAATTCCCTCTCATGACTGAGGCCAAATGCCCGGATGCATTCGTACCTGGGAGTGACGCCGTGAGTGCCCTGTACCAATTCCTGAAGTTCGCTCTTGGTATTGCGGGTAAGGCCGTGGGCGGCCAGAGACTCTACAGCCGGATTCAGCCACCTTTCCAAGAAACGGGCTACCGCTATGTCTCCTTGATCCAGCTGGATGGCACCTACAAGTGCCTCAAAAGTGTTGGCCAAAACTTTGCGGCTTTCTTGAATATTGTTCTGCTCGCCGCTTTTGCCCATAATCAGATGAGAACCCAAGTCCAGGTCTCTGGCCCACACAGAGAGGGAGCGGCCTTGAATCAGTTGGGCCCGCATCTGGGTTAATTCACCTTCGTTGCATTGGGGAAAGTGACGATATAGCCGCTCACTGACTACCTTTTCCAAGACGGCGTCGCCCAGATATTCCAGCCGTTCGTTGTCGAAAAGTGGATCGTCAAAGACCAGTTCATTTACGAAAGAACGATTTACGAAAGCCAGGAATAGCAGAGACGGCTCTTTAAAATGAAGGTTATGGGCTGCAGCGAATTCCAGTAGGGATTGGATGCGTTCTGTGTACACCGGAAGTCGGCGCAGGATTTCTAGATCTGAGGCCACCTGGCTAAATGTCATGATTCCAACAGTGGATTTACAACTTAGAGCGAGTGAATGCTATTCTCACTTGAGTGTAGCAAAGCCTCGAATCCTACCCGTGGATGTGGGGGCGTAGGAGTGCCAAAGCCAAGTAGAGAAATAGAAGGGATCGGTCACCCGCCCCCCCGCCCAAGGCAGTACTGGATCCATTTTCTGGCCATGGGGTTGGGCATGTTGATCCTTTCGACAAACTGGGTACAGGTATTGTCTGCCCAGGCAGTAACCGAGAGTGCGCCCCTTGGCCAAGATATGCGGGAACAGTTTTCAAACGCGGAGCTGGCGGATTTTCTCCTATCCCATATGTCAGTTGCGGACAAAGTGGGCCAGCTCTTTGTAGTGCCTTTCTTCGGCTCCGAGATTATTCCCGATGACGATATTCTGGATTTGCTCCTTACCTATAGAGTGGGCGGTGTGATTCTCCGTGAACGGAATCAGAATCTCGACAATAGGCCGGCAACCGATACCCCTCGGCAAGTGGCCAGCTTGGCCAACCAGCTGCAGGCTGCGGCACGAGGCTACTTTGTGCCCGCGGGCACCGTGCAGGAGCTTCCGGAAACCAGGCAAGGCATTCCAGGGGACTTCGCCGCTCTGGCATTGTCATCGGCAGACCCACCTCCCGCTTTCTCGGTGCCGCTATTGATCGGCGTTTCTCTAAGAGAAGCAGGAGCGTTGGAATCTCCTTTACGTCACGGCTTTACGCCCCAACCTAGTCAGATGGCACTGGGTGCAACTTGGGACCCGACTTTCGCGAGGGCTATGGGCACAATCCTTGGTCAGGAACTGCAGGCGGTGGGAATAAATCTGCTGCTGGGCCCAGACCTTGACGTTTCAGACCAAGCTCCGCCCATACCCGCTGGCTTTTCGGCCACCGCGATTTTCGGGGGGGACAGCTGGTGGGCCGGGCAGAACGGGAAAGCCTTTATTCATGGGGCGCAGGAAGGCAGCAGCGGCGGCCTCCTGGTTTTCCCCCGCCATTTTCCAGGACAAGGTGGCAGGGATAGGCAGCCCAGCCAGGAACTTGCTACCGTTCAGGGGAACTTGGAGGATTTGCGCAGAGACGAATTAATTCCATTCGCTCAGGTTACTTCAATAACGGGGGACGAACTAGGGGTGTGGCCAACCGGCTCAGCCAACGGATTCGTAACCAGCCATATCCGTTACAGTGGGTTCCTACGGGCACGCGAGCGAACCCCTCCCATCAGCCTGTCGGAACAACTGGGTGAAATGTTGGCGTTAGAAGAATTCCAGACTTGGCGCCATCAGGGGGGTTTGTTAATGAGCGATGCCTTGGGAGTCCGGGCGATCCGCCGTTATTACGACCCCTCCGATGATTCGTTTCTTGCACAGCGTATAGCAGGCGATGCATTCCAGGCCGGGAACGATCTCCTTTGGTTGGACCAATATGGCGATGAAGCTGACAGTGTGGCCATTAAGGCGACTATCCAGTTTTTTCAGGCCCAATACTTGGAGAAGCCTGACTTCGCTGAGGCTGTGGATGAGTCTGTCAGACGCATTCTGATGGCAAAACTGCTGGTCTTTCCCCTACGGGAGTACCCCTTTGCCGAGGAATCTTTGGAGACTGATGACAGTTGGGTTACATCCAGCAGCTGGATAAAAAGACCAGAGAAAGGGGGAGTAACCCCAAGCTGGGTAGGTTTCCATTTTCAGGACGTCTTGGTTGAGGAAACGAAGCTAGACGCATTTTCGCCTGAAAGCTTGGCTCTTAAGCACGACGTAGTTACGCGCGTAGCCCAGGGTGCCATCACTCTGTTGCATTCAAATAGGACCCCAGCCGGAGATCTGTTGGCCACGGAACCCACTGTCAATGACCGTCTGGTCATTTTCACGGACAGTCGACCGCGAAATGTGTGCCTTCTCTGTACGGAAACTTCCATCTTGGAAACGGGTACGGTGGAGCAAGCAATTTTGCGCCTTTTCGGGCCTGAAACCACACGCCAAGTTGCGCCGAATCAGATTACTAGCTTCTCTCTAGCTCAGCTTTCTGAAGTGTTGAATCTGTCCGCGGACGGGGGCCTCCGTCTACGCATGGACAGAACACTAAACAACGCCGACTGGATTATTTTCGCCATGTTGGACATAGATGAAGAAGAACATCCACCAAGCGACGCAGTCTCCCAGTTTCTGCGCCAACGGGGAGACTTAGCCACGGAAAAGCAAGTGGTGGTGCTGGCATTTGATGCTCCATTTATTCTGGATGGAACGGACGTCAGCAAACTGGCTGCGTATGTCGGTGCCTACAGTCCTACTTCCGCGTTTGTGGAGACTGCGGTGAGGGCTCTGTTTCGGGACTTGGATTTCAGCGGAGCCCCACCGGTTAGTGTGCCCGGTACCCGCTACAGCAGTTTAATAGAAAGGTTGGAACCAGATCCGGATCAAGTTATTCCTCTGACTCTCTTCGACGAGAAGCGTAGCGACTTCGCACTTGAGTTGTTCGATGTCCACTTAGGAGACACAATAATCATTAAGGCAGGCCCCATTGTTGACCGCAATGGGCATCACGTGCCAGATGGAACCCCCGTTCAGTTTCTCCTTAAATACTCAGGTTCGGGCCTAAATCTGAGGACTGAACCTGTGCCGTCAGTCAATGGGTATGGCTTGGCGGAGGTCTTGTTAGATAGGCCCGAAGTCTTGGAAGTGGCCGCCACTAGCATTGGCAGTCACACTAGTGTAGAACTGCAGATCAATGTGGGCACGGAGGACTCGGCACTGATTACTTCAGTTGAGCCGGGAATGCCTCAACCAGAAGAACCTGCCCCAGAAGTCCAAAACCCAGAACCGCTCTCTCCCCCTGTTACTGTGCCCTGGTTTGCTTTGGAGATAGGCCAATTCATCTCATCTTTCTTGTTTCTGTTGTCCAGTTTAATTGCCTATTACCTGTACGCCCGCAGGCGGTTGCCGTCCAGTGTCCTGCTGTTTAGAGTGTCGTGGGCTAGCACAGTAGGGACCGTGGTTTATCTGATCTATGGAGTAGCAGGGGAGCCGATCTTGGGCGCCGCGATTTCAGATGCCTTGTATCTGTGGATGGTTACCCCGTTGGTAATACTGGCAAGTGTTTTGGTGCTGACCACAATGCACCTCAGATCCTAGAAGGCCAAACTGGAAACGCCGTTTCTGGGACTGCCCAGTGGCGGATTGGGGCTGAGGGCCCGGTGGGATCCTCAATTTCCGGGCGGGGATGGAAAAGGAGGCAGGGCCACTGCAGAGACTGCCTCAGGTGCTAGGAGCGATGCCCCGCTTTGGGGTCTCGGCCTCAGGTCAGGGGCCAGAGGCCGTTAAGTTGGCCCCCACCTTTGCCAACTTGCTGTAGGACCTATCCCGCCCCACCAATTCCTTGCTAATGATGGTCGGCCTTAAGCAGTCCCCGCTGGGCTTCCCGCTTCCCAACATACCTTCCGCTCCCAAGCTCCACTACGAAGACTTGCATTTACCGTTCCACAAAGTGCTCCTGTGGAAGATTTTCAGATTGGAATTCCTGGTTCGGGAATTCGGGAGCAAGTCGTCCGGCGAACTGGTTAGGAACAAAGAGGCAGGAAACCCCTATGCCATGGATATTGCAAATCCAAAGTGAGCGCGGGCTTTTTCAGGTGAAAGATAGCCCTGGGCCACATCCTTGGCAATTAGAGCATGTGGTCGTTGGTGGGCCGGTCCATAGCCACCACCACCACCAATGCGCAGTTCAACCACGTCACCTGGCTGGAGCAGGATGGGTGGGAAGCGTTCCACGGCTTCCTGGTTGATAAATACTTCGCCCTTGGCTCCGGGCCCGCCCCCAGCGAGTCCAGGCGGGACTGTAGCTACGCGATCCGGGGTCAAGTTGAACATCATAGGTTCCTGACCGACGTGCTCGAAGACAATCACCTGGCCCAGCCCCCCTCTATGACAACCTGCACCGGCGCTGTCGGTCCACAATTGCTTGGCCCGAAAACGTAGTGGGGCTCTCGTTTCCATTACTTCACAGGGCGTGATCGTGGAATTGTTGGGCCAAGCTACGGGCAACATGCCGTCCAAAGTCGGCTGGCCACCGCGGCCCCCATGCGGGAGCATATCCACCAGATAGTTCCCGTACGGCTCCTCTGCTCCAGACAGCACGAAGGGCCAAATTCCTCCGTTGCTGGCTTCTACCTGGTCGCCAAAGACTTCATGAAGGGCGCCGAAGATGCACTGGTTCAGGTTATTGGTGGTCTTGGCCCTAGCCTTGACCGCCGCAGGAAATCGAGCATTCAGGATGGACCCAACAGGAGGATTAACGGAAATGGGACGGAAAAGACCTTCATTGTTGGGAATGTCCGGAACTAACGCACACTTGAAAGGAAACACCACGGTAGCATAGGTGGTGTTGAAGGAGGCGTTAATGGCGGCAGCTTCTGTTTGGTCGGTAGTGCCGGCAAAGCACACTTCAATTTCATCGCCTGCAATGACTACCTGCGTTCGCAGCCAAACGCGTTCCAAATATCCGTCAATCTCCAATTCGTGCCGATAACATCCATCGGGAAGTGCGGCGATCTTGGCACGCATCAGCTGCTCAGACCGATTCAGAATTGTCTGTGCTAAGTCATCCAGATGTACCAATCCGTAGTCATCCAGAAATTCCCTGATTCGTTGCGCACCTATCTCGGCGGCACCAGCCATGGCTCGCAGATCTCCTAAGAGCAGGTCGGGAACGCGGCAATTGGCTCCGATCAGGGAGAAAGCCAGATCGTTTTCCTGTCCTCCTCTGTACAGCTTGAAGGGAGCCATGCGCAGCCCTTCCGCAAATACGTCGGAGCCCTCAATTTCGTTGGGATGGCCACCGACATCGGACATGTGTGAAACGGTACCTATGAAGGCAATAACCTGGCCTTCCCGAAAGACCGGAATGAGGAGAATGTAATCCGGCAGATGACCGGTGCCCTGCCAGGGATCGTTGGTCGCCAGGACATCGCCTGGTTGCAACTCATTGGTGGGAAACCGCTGTAGCAACTCCCGGGCAGTTAGGGGCAGGACAACACAAAAACTGGGCGAACTCCAAACTGACTGGCATAGCGATGCCCCTTGGCGATCGGTCAGGATACAAGCGAAATCGCGGCCCTCGCTGAGTATCGTGGAGAAAGTGGTACGCACAATGATCTGATCTACTTCGTCGAGAATACTGATCAAACGTTGCCACAATATCTCCAGTTCAATTGCGTCAAATCTCTTCATTTGTTCAATCTACCTGACAGATTTCTGCCTTGATCTTGACGTGAGCCGCTCAGGTCCGATGCTACAGCACCAAGATTAGGACAACAAAAAGAGGATACTGTGGCAGGGACGAAGGTCCGAACCAAATTTTGCGACTGCAATCCGGATGCCACCACCTAGTAACATCACTTGGCCAGATTTCCAGTTACCCGGTTGGATGTGTGCCGAAAATTCCAAGTTTCCGTGTCAAACTGGAAAACATCAAGAACTTCGCTTTTGAGGTTTCGTTTAGCCCTGTTGTCAGGGCTGTGCCTGAAGCCTTCTAAGCTACCTTGGCCCAGCTTTCAGTCAACACCTCTGCCTGCTCTTCGGCGGGCAGCCGAGCCTACGTAGGATACGGCAGATCAGAGCCCGGAGTTGGGTACGGACGTTCTCTCGGAGAGTCCAGTCGAATGTAACGTTCCTCCCCACTGCCTCGACAAGCTACCGAGCGATGACGCGTTGGGCCTCATCGACCATTACCTGTACGGCGCTGTTGTTTGTCTTCAGCGCGTCAAAGAAGGCGAGCTCGTCGTCTGACAATACCAGCTTCTCGCCACGGGGACTGGCCTCCCTCATGTTTCTGGGAAGCTGGATCATCTCCTCGATCACATTAACGGCCTCAATGGCCCGGTTCTGGTAACGACGGAGAGTCTGTTCTCGCATCTCAGTTTTTGAGCAGGTCTGAACCACGTTCTTGGGTAGGCGGATGGTCAGCTCAACTTGGAATTCGTCCAGGCAGCACCGAGATTTCCGGCTTGTCCAGCCGTGTCGCGGCGTAGATGTCTTTCCCAAATTTCCAAATACAGTACCCGCTCTGGAGGCACCCAAAGGGTGAAAGCACCAACTCCTGCGCCACGCTCCGTTTCGACCACTGTGTAAGGTTGGAGTTTCGCGGCCCTACAATCACCCTGGACACTGAGCTGCTGGCCTACCGCGAGTCTGACGATGCACTGAAACTGACGGAGCCTGCGAATGAGTGTCTGCAGGAGAATCGGGGGGAAACGGGCAGCACCGATTGGCGGGCCTTCTCAGAAAATCGGTGTAAAGTCATCTGGTGGGTTAGGAGGTTATCAACGACGCTGAACGGCGTTCGGACGATCCGACGATGGTCACGGCGGGAGCATGTTTTGTCATCCGTTGTTCGTGTTTAGCCAGTTCGGTGTTTGCGAGGTCGTAATGCACCTGGCGGGGAACTTTAATAGCGCGCACAGGTAGCGTGATGCATTGGATGCGATCTTGTCCCGTTATGGGTAAACGGGGCTGCGGCGATAGTCTCGCGCAGATGCCGCTTTCGTAAATCCGGTCATCAGTGGGAACCTGGAGGAACCGCGGGTCTCCTATGAAATACGGCTGCCGGGCAACAAGGTGCTGCAATGCGAAATCGCTCTCTCACTGATGCGACCTGTGTTGGGAAGTCGCCGAATCGTCCAGGGAACCTATACGACTCTTGGTATCGTGCTGGGAACAGGGACTGTGCACGGCGGGTAGTGGCCAAGATGGAGTGGCATCAAGGATAACTGTTTCCTCGGGTGGGTTTCATCGTCACGAAAAGGACCCACAATTCGCAGGCCTTAGAATTGACCCCACTTGATTTCCAGAAGCTTCCTGGATACAGTGCCACCGGGTTACTCTGGTTGGATCGAAATCCTGTCAGCTCCGCAGAGGAGATCCTTGCAGTTTGGCAATGCCCAAGTGTTAGGAAGCCAATTCCCCAGATACTGTTCGGGGGTTGGCAGAGCCGGATTACCGAAACCCCAGCTTGGCATGAACTTGGTTGCAAAGACCAGGCCTTCTGATGAGCTGTTAAGTGAAGGAAAGGCCCTGCGGTCTATGGGCGGCCTGTTGTATTATCACAGTTGCCACTACCCATTAGAAGCTCTGGGCATCACGTGCCCTCTTTTTGGGTCCCTTGCAGTCCCATTGGGGCCCCACGGCGCTCAGGTCTTGTACACTGAACGGGTTCTGGTTTTTGTCCTTTTCTCCATATTAAGGGAGGCAAATATGCAAAGAAGAAAGTTCTTGGGGGTAGCAGCCTTGGCTACAGCCGCGGCCAGTGCATCGGCCTGTGCCATGCCTGCCGGTGATCTCGCGACCGCCGTATCCGATGAGCCGTCGCTTCCTGAAGTGAATTGGCAAATGGCTACAAGTTGGCCACCTCTGCTAGATACGATTTTTGGCGGGGCCACAACCTTCGCGGAAGTTGTCAGTGCAATTACTAACGGCAAGTTCTCGATTGACGTACGCGCCGCTGGCGAATTGGCGCCCGGGTTGGAGGTGCTGAATGTAGTGGAGCAGGGGGCCGTGCAGTGTGGTCACACCGCCTCCTATTACTATACGGGCAAAAGCCCTGTAACTGCTTTTGGAACCGCCCTACCCTTTGGACTAACCAGTCGCCAGAATAATGCTTGGTTCTACCAAGGCGGCGGTTTGGATCTCCTCCAAGAGTTCTATGCGGAGCGGTTTGGCGTGATCCAGTTCCCTGCTGGCAATACAGGTGTGCAAATGGGTGGCTGGTTTAACAAACAAATAAATTCAGTCGCAGATATAGAAGGCTTGAAGATGCGCATTCCGGGGCTGGGCGGGCAGGTCATGGATCGCCTAGGTGTCACTGTGCAGGTTTTGCCTGGAGGTGAAATCTTCCAAGCCCTGCAGACAGGGGCAATTGATGCCGCCGAGTGGGTTGGTCCCTATGATGACTCAAAGTTGAAATTCCAACAGGCTGCGAAGTATTACTACTATCCTGGTTGGTGGGAACCGGGCCCCTCTTTGGAAGTCCAAATCAACTTGGAGGAATGGAACGCCTTGCCCGAGGAGTACCAGGAAGTGGTGCGGTGTGCGGCGGCTACAGCTAACTTGAACATGATGGCCACCTACGATGCCAAGAACCCACCGGCATTGCAGCAACTCATGCAGGAAGACATCGAACTACTGCCATTCCCAGACGATGTCCTACAGGCTGCAGAGGCTGAGTCCTTCAGCATGTACGATGAGATTGCTGCGAACGATCCCGATTTCAAATCCATCCTTTCTGCCTGGAGCGAATTCCGCTCAAGTATTCAGTCTTGGCATAGTTTGGCGGAATCAGCCATGACCAGTTACCAATCTATGATTTAGGCAGATCAATCCAACTGACCGGCTATTCAATATACAGAGGCTGAGACAGATAGCGCCATCTCACTGTTTACGTGGTTCATGAAGGATGGCAAGGACCCGGCTGTTTAGGCCGGGTCCTTCGATTCTGTCCCGGTCTGGTTGCTCAGGCCATGGCCTGTACCAGCCACTGCACCGTCTGCGGAAAGGCAATAACGATAACCAGTGCGACTGCCTGGAGGGCCATAAAAGGCAGCGCACCCTTATGGATGTCAATAACCTTCACTTCCGGGGGGGCCACTGTTTGGAGATAAAAGAGGGAAAACCCCACTGGCGGGGATATGAAAGCCATGTTCAGATTGATGGCCATCATGACCCCAAACCACACCAGATCGACCCCGAGGGCTTGGGCGGCCGGCACGAACAAGGGCATGGCAATAAAACTGATCTCAATGAACTCCAGGTTGATGCCTAGCAGAAAAATGGCTATATTGGCCACAATGATGAATCCCCAGAATCCTCCTGGCAGATTTGTCAGTAGCCCTTGCACCAGATCCTGTCCCCCCAACCGGTCAAACACCAAACCAAAGAAAGTGGAGCAAAACAAAATCATAATAACTAGCGAAGTGATATTGGCGGTAGAGCGGGCCGCCTGCTTGAGCACTTGCCAGTTCAAAGTACGATTGAATAGGGAAAGTAGACAGGCACCAAAGGCTCCTACTGCACCTGCTTCGGTCGGGGTTGCCAAACCAAAGAAAATGCTGCCCAGAACGGAGAAAATCAATACAAGGGGGGGCACGACCGCCACCAATGTGCGCCTAAGCAAGGCGTATCCGTGTAAAGTACGCGCTTCTGGGGGCAGCGGCGGTGCTAGTTCCGGTTTTAAGAAGGCAATGACAACCACATATAGGGCATAAAGGCCGGCCAAAATCAGCCCTGGAAAAAGGGCCCCCAGAAAGAGATCGCCGACTCCGACTCCGATCTGATCACTGAGCACTACCAGTACCAGGCTGGGGGGCAACAGCTGGGCCATGGTACCGGACGCGGTGATGATGCCAGTGGCAAATTGATGGTTGTAGCCATATCGGAGCATGATGGGCAGGGACAACAGTCCCATGACGATCACTGTGGCAGCCACAACTCCGGTTGCCGCTGCGAGCATGGTGCCCACCAAGACTACGGCCAACGCCAGACCGCCAGGTATGGGACCCAAGAGCTGTCCTACGGTTTCCAGCAGCAATTCCGCCAAACCTGATTTCTCAAAAACCGCCCCCATGAACACAAAGAAAATGATGGCTAGTAAAGTAAAGTCGGACATGGTGCCAAACCAGCGATTGGGCAAAAGCCGCAACCAACGCATATCGAAGACACCTAGCACGAATCCGATCACCAGAAACAGAAAGGCTGTGCCTGCAAAAGAGTAAGCCACCGGATAACCGTAGATAATCAGCATGAAAAAGACAACGAACATCACCAGGGCAAGCCATTCAAACCCCATCACTTCCTCCTTGAATGGATTGGTTCCTGAACATCCGATTCACTCCAAGCGCAGAGGTGCATCTGCTTCCAGGAGAGACTTTGGTCCCTCTTCTTCATCATTTCGTAATACTGCCCACAGCTTGACCTGTTCAGACAGAACCTGCAGGGCTAGCAGCGAAAAGGCCAGCAGAATGAACGACTTGATGGGCGCCCGATTCAGACCGTCTGGGTCGGGGGAAATCTCGCCACAATACATACCCCATAAATCCAGAAAGTCTAAGAAATAGAGCACTGTTTGGACTGTGGTTGCAGTTCCATCCCGATCGAAACACCAATGACCGCTTGCAGAGAGGCCCCAACTGGTCAATAACGGTTGCCAACTTTCAATGATTCCGATGACGCAAAAAGGCAGGATCATGACGAAATTAAGCCAAAAATCCAAGGCGGCACGCCTCTTAAGTGTCCATTTGGAATATATGAAATCGACTCGTACATTGATTCCGTGTTGCATGATGTACGCGAATCCCAGAAAAAACACCAGGGAAAACAAATACCACTGCATTTCGATGTATAGGTTGGAAGACAGCTGCAGACCAAGGTATCGCCCCAGGAAACGGGCCGCAACGTTGTAGACGCCAATCACTACCGTGATTAACACAAAATAGACTGCAATCTCTCCTATGAAGTCGGAGAATCTGTCAACGGTCTGTGAGAAACGCCGGGCCAGCCACATGAGTCTTCACGTAGTTGCTGAAATTAAAGTCCTGAGCCTAGTGATTATGCCAAGCGCGAGGCCAAAAACGCATATGAGGGACTAATAAGAAAGAACTTGACTGGGAAGGAAAGGGGCAATGTCATACCGAATGGCTCCTCTGGTTTGCGGGATCCCAGAACTAAATCTTTCCCTTATGATTGTCGAGAATATTTGGCCAGTCAAGAATATCGGGTCTGCAACAGATTTCGACCCACCAGTCAAAGATCGCCTACTGAGCCAAGTTAGAGATAACAGTTCTAGCCTCGGTCAGAGCGTCTGTATAGAGGGCGGTGTCTACGCTGTACGACACTATATTGAACCCCAAGTCAATCCAATCTTTGCATTGCTCTGGGCTGTTGGGTTGAATGCCTGCACCAAGGCCGTGCCTTTCGCAGCAGTCCACGACATCCCGCAATGCGTCGAGAAATTCAGAATTGTCGAATTCCCCAGGTATACCAAGAGACTGCGAGAGATCTGACTGTCCCACCCACATCACATCCACGCCGGGCACTGAAGCTATGGCATCAAGTTCCTCCAAGGCTTCGCGGCTTTCGATCTGACAGATGATAGCGGTCTGGGCATTAAGGGAATTCATCTGCTCCCTCACATCCCCGGATACGTAGGCAGTGGCTGAGCCGCCCAAGCCTAATCCCCTGTTCCCCACGGGTGCGAATTTCGCGGCTTGAACTACTTGGCGGGCCATCGCCGCGTTCATCACGTTAGGCATCATTATTCCCTGTGCGCCTGCGTCCAAAGTACGGGAAATCATGTGAAAGGCTCTTTGAGGCACACGCACCATGGGGGTTACCGAGGTAGCACGGTACCAAGCTATCAGGTCGGCGATTTGGCTCGGGGAAAAGGCACCATGTTCAGTATCCAATAGTACAAAGTCTAATCCAGCCAATTCGGTCATACGGGCAATGCCCCTCGTTCCGAATTCCCAAATCATGTGACCCACGGGCACCATGTTGGCCCGAAAATTGGAAAGCAATCGGTTTTCTTGCATGGTAATCCTTGGGATTGCGAGTTTAACAGTGCTTATATTTACCTAATCTTGCCTTGCCTTGCGACTTGCTGCAAAAGAAGGAAACAGAGTTTCCAACCGTGACTCTTTGACATGCTCCGGGCATCACGTTCCCACAGGCTTGCATCTTCGTAAAAGGAGATACTCCCGCGCTTTACTGTGCTTAACTGCCCAGGTTGAGGTGTCGACCTTCTCAATCTGTCAACAGCTGATCAATCCCAAAGAGCAGTATGGGGAACTCCTTTGTCCGACTCTGGGCAAATTGCGATGGGACTGTAAGGATAACTACGGAAAAATCCCCATGTTGGGCGAGCGATCCGACTTGCGCTGTGTCTTTAAGGAGTCCATCTGTTCCTAGATGCAGGGCGTCATGTCATGCAGACGCTTTTCACCAACTGGCGCGCTGCACCTTCTGTGCCTTACCGTCCTTCTCGGAGCTCATCAGTTCCTCTGCCGCTTTCGAAATTGCAGGGTCTCCAGTTTCTCTCAGGAGCTTTCCGAGCGAGGTGATGACGTCCGTTCGCACAAGGGAGACGTTCTTCTCGCTGCTGCACTCCTGGAAGCGCAACGCCAGGGCTTTGATGACAAAGGCTCTCTGCTGGGGGCCCGCCATACCAACCCACCAGATGGATTGAAGCGTGTGGCGCGCGGTTACAGTCTTCTCATCGCGCATAACTGCGGCGAGTTTGGGAATGTCGTTCAGAATCCTCTTTTCGGGATCGCTGTTCGCAAGGCGCGCCAGCATCTGGGTAGCATACGCCCGTTTGTGACCATCCTTGTGTGTGAGTTCGCTGATCATCTCATCCCACACTTCGTAAGACCATTTCACAGGTTTTTCGGCGAGCTTCATCAGCTCCACGAAAGCCTCATACGCAATGTTCCGGTCCGAGGAATCTCGGGTTGCGAAGAGCTCATTAACGCGCTTGTTCATGTCTTCAGTGACCTTTTCAGGATGGGACCCACTTGCACCTTAAATAATGGAAGTGTCAGAGTTATCGAAGTTCAAGCCGCGCCATTCCACTTTTTTGCCGTCTGGACCCGATTGGCGGAAATGTAAGCGGCCGTCACCAAACTGCTTTCTCTCCTTGGCCAACCTACCTTGCGACGAACCTGCCTGGTGCGGCTAGCCGAGGTTCTCTCCGTAAACGAGACGATTAAAGCAAGTTACCCGTCTTCGTTGCTCTGGCGAACAAATCCCTACGGCTCCAGAATCCCTTAAAGTTCTGGTTCCTGCAAAGAATACGGGACCGCCTCCGAATCTTGAGGCCAATTTCCAGCTGGCCATTGTGTTTGGAACCAGGCTTTGGACCACCGAATTTCATCTGCGGGCATCTTGGGCCTGCCGCACGATTTCCCGGATCTGTCCGAAGTGTGAATATTCGTGGACATGGCCAAATACAAAGAGCTGGAGGGCATTGGCCACAGGTCCGCCTGGCCAGACTTCGTAGGAATTTTCAAGATTGGGTTGTTTTGGCCAGATATCCAGGGTGGCCAGACGCATACGGCGGCTCTCTTGCAAAGCTTCCCGGCACTGTTGCAAGGTCTTAATTGTGGTCCAATGTGGTTCATGTCGAGAGCGGCCGTGATTCGGAACTCCCCGGGCCAGCTCACTGGCCAGGAATGTTGATTCCTCCGCTGAAGCACAGCAGTGCACTATTACGTGACCTAGAGTCCAGGCTAGTGAAGTCTCATCCTCAGTTCCAGCCGCTGGATCGTCGGCTTCCTCGTCAATCGGTACGAAGGTGACATCTGCGTCCCTACAATTGGACATCATCTTCAGTTGTGCCTCGACCATTTCATTCACCATCTGTCCCAGATCATCAGGTGACTGCCCTGCTGTGATCTCAGCCAAATCCAAATTGTCAGAATCGAAACGCGTGTAGTCAATCATTTCATCATTTCCGTTTGAATTTAATTGCATCAATGAATTGCTTGGTCTCTTGACCGTTTTTTTTAGTGAAATAAGGTCAATCTAGCTTCAAAACTGGGCTGGTTCTAGGGTGCACCCTATTATGCAATGAATGGCATTCGCATTATCCGAACCGTACCCTCAAGATCTGGTCAAGGAAGGTATTCCTCCACATCAACACCGTTGCGTCCTTCTGGACTGATCGCGATCCACCCTCGACTACCACTGTAACTAACATTGAAACTGAAGGGAGCCCCAATTCCGTTGGCAAGGGTAGTGGGCCTGCCTTAGCAAGTGGTTCCTAAGGAAAGCTGAGCATTATGGCAACAGAGCTTCCTTTAGAAAAGGCACGCAACGCCGCACGATACAAACTGTTTTCCCGTTGGAGGCGGTATCGGGACCGACGTTCCACTTCTTGCCTGTCTAGCCAAGACCCGGCCAAACCTTCTGAGGCTTTATCGGGCGTCACGTCCACATGGAGGACAGACGCCCTGCCAGTTTGGTGAAAGGGACTCCGCCAACATTCGTCCATGGAGACACAAATCATGGACAGTGAGTTTCCAAAGCCCATGCCAATATCTTATAGGGACTCAAGCAGTTACATTCCCATTGAAGCCAATAGACCAAATTGTTCACTTGGCCGCAGCATGGAGTAGCTGTCGAGAAATAGCCATCATATCTGATAACCCCTGGTGGCATAATGGCCTGGCAACATTAGAAAACAAGTTCAACGGGTTGGCCGGAAATACAAACAGGCGGGTTCCCGGATCATGGGTAAATTCTTACAACAAGCAAACCGGAATATTCGCCTTTGAGTCCCATTCTTCGGTGAGGGAGCAAAGCTGTTGGGGGCAGAAAAACACAAGACTTAGCGGGGCCCAGGAAGAACGGTATCCATCAGTTCGATAGATTTCCGTGTCTGTAGAATGCTGGCCTGGCAGGATACGTCACTCCTCCAGAATCACAACTGACCGGCCTGACAAACACAGGCACTCCATCTTTGATGGTAAATAGCCAAAGCAGGATTTCCCAAGGTTTCCAACTGTACATCTAATTAGGAATTACGTAGCCACGGTGAAAGTCGGCACATCCATACCAACGCAAAGGGAAGTTGAAGTTTGAGTCTAAGATGGGTCAGTTTGGCAATGACAAGGGTGACCAACCCTTGGAGGGTTTTGCACAACGAATGTTCCAGGTGATGTCCGGTGTCCTGGACCTCGTGAATGGCCCCCTCGATCTGTTTACTCCCGCCATGATGTCCGAAGCAAAACTGAAATAAAGGTAGGAATTATCAGGCCCTTAAGACTGGACTCTGTTTGAGGATGTTTCTGTTAACATCGTTTTCAAAGCCCTGCTACACTCTTCCATATTGAAGAGTCCTCTGGAAGTGGAAGTCATTTTACTAACTAACAGTTGTCCAGAAAGGGGCTAATTGTTTGCTTTAGAAACCTCTGGAATCTTGGCAAACCGGTCTCGACAACACCATGGTGTTTGGCTGACCCATTGGGTGAAGGCCCGGTTAATGGCGCAATTTCTCAGTAAGCTGTGGGGGTTAACAGGATGTCAGTAAATGCTGAGTGGGAGGGAACGGGCGGCGTCCTGACAGGAAAGATATCGGGTCGGTATCGATAGTAGTAATGCAAGCGATTGGCAGAGGGCTTTGGATGCCGAATGTGGTTCTGGAGACAATGCTTTAATACTGGACCTTGAGCAACTGACTTTCATCTGCAGTGCAGGTCTGCGAGTGGTCTTGGCGGCCGCCAAGAAATTCAAAGACGAGGACAAGCAATTCGGATTATGTTCTCTATCTAAAGCAGTTGGCGAGACTATTGGGGTCAGCGGTCTTGACCAGTTGATATCAGTGTATGACTCGCATTTCGCGGCCCTCAGTGCAATGGAGGACTGCTAGTTTTCTAGCTTAGGGCCCATATTGGTGCACCGCCAGCCTACATTTGGTATAGGAGAAATAGGATGAGCAAGGAAAGTGGTGATCATGGAACAGAAGGTATGGAACTGGACATCAAGAGTTCAGTCGGTATGGACATCTTGGGCGATAACATCGCAGATATTGCCCCCTTTACCGTAGAAAAATATGAATTCAGCCAAGGCGAAACTCTTCTGGCCGCTGTTCGGGAAGAAGCGGTCAAACAGATTTAAGCAACATTGTGGGAAAGGGCAGAAAAGCTCCTGGAACGACGCAAGCAGATTCTGGCTAACATGCTTAGCATCGCGGCCAGCACTATGGAAGAGGTGGTCAATTCACAAAAATGATCACGGACCAGTTGTGCGGTACAGGTCGAGTACCTGGATGGGATTCATCCGAGGATTTCATGTAATTTGAGAATCGGGTTGAGCTTATGAAACCTTGGACATCTCAACATGCCATAGCCATTGTCGGCTATGGCTTTCGCATGCCGGGAAATTTCAGGACAGAAGCCGATTTCTGGAGTCTGCTGAACCAGCGGGGAGTGGTTCAGGAACCCATTGTCGAACGCTATGGCAGGGGCTACAGACCACTCGGCCAATTTTACTTGCCGAATCGATTCGCCAGCCCCTATGAGGGCCTAGTCCCCGATGAAGTTAACTGGTTGTTTGATCGCAGTTTCTTCGGGGTCTCCTACAATGAAATGGTGCTGGCCAGTCCGCATTTGCGCATGATCCTGAATTGCGCTTGGGAAGCTCTGGAGCATGCGAGATGGGACCTGTATTCCTTGCACAATAGCCAGACTGGAGTCTTTGTTGGAACTCAGACTCTGGGTGAGGCCAACTGGCGGCCCCTGTTTGGGGCAAATAATTTAACGGTTGCGGGAATTAGCATGGCCATGTTGGCCAACCGCATCTCCTCCTCCTTTAACTTGATGGGACCGTCCATGACTTGTTGCACCGCTTGTTCAGCTGGGTTGAGCGCCCTGCATACAGCGGTAAATGCTATCCATAGCGGTGACTGCAAACAAGCCCTTGTCGGCTCGGTTAACTACCTGGGTTCGGCCAGGGTCAGCAGTGCTTTCAACGCCTTGGGCGTTATCAGTCCTAAAGGCAAATGCCATTCCTTTGACGCCGAGGCTAATGGCTACATGCGGGCGGCGGGCTCCTTCGTCTTTGCCATATAGCCCATGGTCGCTGCAGAACGAGACGGAGATGAGAATTTTGCCGTAATAGAGGCCACGTCCATCAATGCCGCGGGGGCTGCCGATGGAACCTACAGTTTAGCTAGGGGGCGTTCTATTAAATTCGCTCCCACGCAGCTTAGCAGGTGGAACTTATGCGCACGGCCTGTGCGCGTGCCGGCCGGCAGCCTCAGGACTTTGACTATATAGAAGCTCACGTGACGGGAACGGTAGTAAGCAACCGCATTGGAGGAAATGCCATTGGCGAAGCTTTCGGCGGTCTGGACTGGACTGCACCCCTCCGCCTTGCCAGTGTCAAGAGCAATGTGGGACACATGGAATCGGACGCATTTCATTGTGCTTTGCTCAAGGTCGTACTGTTGATGAATGAACGAAAATTAGCTCCGATTTCGTGGAATATCGCGATTCCCAATCCGGAGATTGACTTTGATGGGTATGCCATGAGCGTGCAAACAGACTGCGAGCCTTTTCCCGATCGGCCTGTGGTCGTGGGCATAGACTCCTTCGGCTTTGGTGGAGCCAATGGAGAATGCGCGGTTAGGGAATAATGTCCTGAAAAGCCGCGGGTTTGGACAATACTACTGGCCCCGTCAGCTGGTCACATGATTCCTTTGTCGGCGCATACCGCCGATGCCCTAACCGAGAGTGCCAGGCAGTTGCGGGAAACATTTTGCAGCTAGCCCTTGGACCTTTATACCTTGGCCGGTAATCTGAGTCGTCGGCGAACCCATTTCCCTGTGAGGACTGCCTTTGCCGTACGTAGTCAGAAAGATCTCTATGAGGCACTGGAGGCTTTCCTATAAAAGCCGGAACCCTTGGCCACAGCCAATGACAGGGAGCAGTGGTTGGCCTTGGTGTTCGCAGGACCTGCGAACATTGGCGGTTTCCGGAGGCTTGGTGCTTATCCGCCATGAGGAGGGAAGTGTAATCCAGCCAGATGCCGCATAGTCCATGATTCATGACACCAAAACAGTGGGAATGCCCTGGGCCAGAATGGGTGATTGGCGAGTCAGGCAGTTGGGCAGCAGACTGGGTAGCCCAAAGCAATTCCAGTGCCTCCCACTTTGCACCTGATGAATTCATAACCAAGGGCCAATTTGATTCATTGCCAGACTGGCCGTATGCAGATGATGTACATGCCATCAACTTTTTCTGTGGGCTGGATCCTATGGACCCGACTGGCCCAAAAGTGGTGGCGCGCTTCGTGGCCTTTGTAAGAGCTTTGGTGGCTTACAGAACATCCGGCGCAGAGCGCCCGTGCCAGTTAAAAGTGGTCACTCAGAGAGCCGCATTTGAAATGGAGGAACCATGCGGCCAAGCCATGTGGGGGGCTGTGCGGTCCATGGTCAGGGAGGTAGTGGAAGAAGCCAAAATCGAGTTTCGCCTCGTGGATCTGGGTTCTCCCGATGACTTGCATACGTCGGCAAAATTGAATTGTACGGACCTCCGTGAAAGCGAACTGGTTGTCAGAGCGGGCCGCTTGTGGGCGCCCCGGATAACCAGTATCCAGGAAAGGGTGTCACCGGTGCGGCCAGGTGAGAATCCTCCATACAGGCTGCGTCTGGATAATCAGGGGTCAGTAGAAGGGCTGCAGATGAAGACATATGCCTTGCCTGACCTGGAACTGAGAGATGTAGAGATCGAAGTTGAAGCTGCTGCGCTTAGTTTCCGCGAAGTAACCTTTACTTTGGGGATGTTACCGGCCTCGGCCTACAAGCGCTCTGCCCTGGGACCTGAAGTGGGTTTAGAAGCCAGTGGCATCGTCAGCCGCGTCGGCACGGAAGTAAAGCAGCATCAGGTCGGCGATGAAGTGGTGTTTATCAAGGGTGGATGCATTGCCAACCATGCAGTTGGCTATGCATACTTGGTATTCCCCAAACCGGAGAGCCTCAGCCAGGCAGAGGGTGCATCAGTACTGTCAGTGTACGCAACGTCCTACTATGCATTGATCCATCTGCCGCGATCTCGGGCAGGCCAACGGGTTCTCATCCACTCCGCCATGGGTGGCGTCGGCCAGTCAGCCATTGCTCTGGCCCAGAATGTCGGGGCCGAAATCTACGCCACGGCAGGCAGTGAGGGAAAAAGAGAAAAACTGCGTGAGTTGGGTGTGCGGGAGGCCTTTGATTCGCACAGTTACGATTGGTACAGCGAGCTGATGGAGGTAACCCAGGGCGAAGGCGTTGATGTTGTTCTGAATTCCCTCTCCGGCCGCCATATTGAATTGTGTCTCCAGGCTTTGAGGTCTTCTGGCTGGCATTGCGAAATTGGCAAGGTGGATATATACGCTGACAATGCACTGAGTTTGGCGGTCTTTCGCAAGAATCTGCGGTTTGGCGCGATTGATGTGAACCGTTTGATGTTGGAAGACCCGTAACTGACTCGCCAATTCTCCTTAGCCTTCTTTGACCTGCTTGGCAAGGGAGCGGTCCCGGCTCTATCCGTGACGGTTTTCCCCTGTCGGGAGTACAGCAGAGTCTTGCGATTCATGATGTCCGGACAGCATCAAGGCAAGTTGGTGTTGGAAGCAGCTCCAAAGGACGAAGACCCCGATTTCCCCATTGCAGATCGGCAACCATTCCTAGATCCCGACGCCACCTACCTGGTGATGGGAGGATTTGGCGGGTTGGGTTTGTGTTTGTTGTCTTACCTGGTGGGGTGCTCTCCACACTGCTCTTCTGGACCGGGATCCTCAGCGCCGACGGAGTGTAGAGTGAGTTCGCCGGGAGAGCACACTGAATTACCTGGCAGATAAGTGTGAGATCGATTTTGTTGCCGGTGATGTTGCTAATGAAGCGGATGTCAAACGTTCCATATTCAGAGTTAGCCAGACCGCTCAAAGGTGTTTTCCATCTGGCCGGAGTACCGGACGATCGGTCGTTGGCTGATATGTCAGCAGCTTCCGTAGCAGAGTTTTTTGCTCCCAAGGCTCAAGGGGCCCTCAACCTCCATCGAGCCACTGCAAACTGTCCTCTTGACCACTTCGTTCTGTTTTCCTCTGTTGCCTCTACCTTCGGTAATCCTGGACAGATCAACTACAGAGCCGCGAGCGTTTATCTGGATGGTTTAGCGGCTTTAGGGCGTCGCCAAGGACTGCCCCTGGGCTTTCCTTCAACACCGCTGCCATCAGCGGCACGGGTATGGACTCGCGCAATCTGCATGTTTTGCGTCTGGTAAAGGCCACCGGCATGCCGGCAGTCAGTAGCGAATTTGCCGTAAGCAACTTGGATAATGCTATGCGTGCAATGTTTGAAAAGGATCATCTGGTGTCGGCCTTGTTCCAGCAGCCGCCCTGGGTTATGGACTCGCCGGAGTTCTTGCGTAGCAGGCACCTTCTAGGTAATCAAGACGCCTATCGGGTAGGTGCAGACAACCAAATGACCCTTGAGACTGTGGTGGCCCAAATTCCTGCCAAAGTCGCGGAGTTGTGTGGCCATGTAGAGGACAGTGTTGAGGAACCTCTATCCAGTTTTGGATTGAATTCCATTTCCGTAGCCGAGTTGGGTGCGCCTTCATTCAGACGCAGTTCTACTACTAGGTAAGCGCCCTTGAGCTCATGACCACCGCATCCTGTATGTCCCTGGCCCAAGCCATCCTGAGTGAGAAGAGCAAGGGAGAAAATGTACCAACTGAAGTTGCTGCTGACGATACTGAAGAAACGGCAGGTTACCGCCGGACTATTCAACACCAGCCCTCGGCCTTTGCCTGTGCACTGGCAGATCACTTCCCCCCAAATGGCTATCTTGAACCGCGGCTGGGTGAGGTTAGAGCGGACGGATAGCCTGCCCTGCCAAGTCAGAAGTGAATCTTGCGTTAAATCCAAGCCTTTGATTGGGGAAATTCATTACGATTGACACGCTTGGAAACTTGAGAGTGGCTCCTCTTCAAGGCACTTTACCGCCACAATGCAAGAAGGATGTTGATGCTCTTCGCCGCTTTGTCCATTCGCTGGTGAGCCAACAAGATCTGCCAGAACCCGTATCTCCCAGCGAATTTCGAGATGTCTTTCTCACAGGCGGAACAGGCCTTGTGGGACGATTCATGTTGCGGGAACTCCTGGTGCAACATGAAACCCTTGTCGTTTACTGCTTGGTTCGGGCCCGGAATGCCGAAGGTGGATTGCAGCGCCTTAGGGATGGGATGAAGCAAGCAGATATTTGGGATGAGAAATTCGAACCCCGCATTCGGGTAGTGGTGGGGGATATTGGCCAGGCACGCCTTGGACTAAGTGAGGAGGACTTCGAGAACCTTTGTCAGCAGATCGATGCTGTTTATCATCTGGCCGCGGATCTGACCTTGGTTTCGTCCTATGCTGCTATCCGCGACTTTAATACGGTGAGTCTTCGCAGCCTGCTGGAACTGTGCCTGCGGAACCGCCGCAAACCTCTTTTCTATGCTTCTACCTTGGCAGTATTCCCCCAGTATTTTTGCGCATTTGCCAAATAATTTCAGGATAGCCACATTGAGCATCAGATGCAGCCTGACTTGGCAAACATGAAAAGAATTTTTCCCCTTGGAATGAGTGGATATTCATGGAGCAAATTGACGGCCGAGCAGATCCTGTTGTACGCCCAGCAAGCGGGTCTGCTTCTGGCCATCTTCCGCCTGCCCCAGGCAGGGATGTCCAGTTCCGGTTTCGTCAAAGAGGACGACCTTACGGTTCGCATATTTGCTGCCATGACGCATGTGGAGGCTACACCAGAGGGAAGCCTTAATGCGTGGAATAACGAAACGATCGATACCATCAGCAAAGTCTGCACAGCAATTTCGCTGAATCCCGGGCGACGTTACACGATTTACCATTGTTGTAATCCGAAACTGGTGAGTCACGAACTGGAACCGGTCGATTTCGGGATCTATTGGCGGGAAGTTCCCTATGAGTCATTCAAACAGCTTTGTCAGGCCCGAGGTGTGGACTCACCACTAGATGGCTACTGGACTCTACTGGACTATTTTGGGCCTTATTGGTTTGGCCTTAAGCAGGGGAGAATTTCCCGGCCTATCTGTGACCGTTCCCTGCGAGAGGACTGTCCCTATCCAATAAAGTGGCCAGGCCTGTTGACTATGCTCAGACATACCGAAGATTGGAGCAGGCGGCATCGGGAGACTTGGCCTTATCCCATACCCACAAGCCGTCTCGATTACGACTGTCTGGTTACTAGGGCTAGCCATTATGCTGAGAGGGAGGGTCTGACACTGGAGGAGGCCAATCCGGCCTGAATAAGGAAGGGACTGTATCAACTGGTTAAGGCTCTGAAAGCTTCGGAGTCCGACAGATGGAAAGCCAGTCTGCGTTACGCTGTCCTGGATCTGAACCGAATGTTGCGCAACAATACCTTGTTGGCACAGCAGCAGCGTGATCATCCGGAGATTAGGGGAGAAGAGATCGCACAACCGGTTTTTATTGTTGGTATTAACCGCACCGGTACTACCTATCTACATCGACTGCTGTTTCGTGATGAACGTTTTTGGGCCTTACGAGGTTACGAAATTGTGAAGCCGACCCTCGGGACCGATGAGCATGCTGAACTGGCAGGAACTCCTGACGATCCGCGACGGGCCTACTTCGAAGACCTAACCGAAGCCACGGGCATTGCCGAGATTTTCTCTGGCCTCCATCATATTGATGTCGACGAACCGGAAGAGGAATTCGGACTTCTGAGACAATCCTTTGCTTCTTGGGTGGGAACTGTACGCCAATATCTGCCGGAATACGCCCGTTGGCTGGAATCCAATGGTTCGGACCAAGCCTATGCCCACCACCGTTGTGCCCTGCAGCTCTTCAACTTTCAGCACCGCAAACAACAGGGCCACCAGGGACAGTGGCTGTTGAAGATGCCCTTCCATTTGATAGAGTTGGAAGCATTGGTCAAGGCTTATCCAGACGCCCTTTTCATCCAGACACACCGCGAACCCGCCCATTTCATGGCATCCTGGAATAACCTAGTGAAACAGATACGCTCACTTTCCATGGAGCCACGTCCCCCTCATGTGGAGGGTGCTGAACAGCTCGCATTCATGAGTAACATGCTGGACAGAGCGGTAGACTTTAGGGAGGCCCATCCGGAACTGGAGGGACACTGGTTTGACCTGAACTATCTTGATCTGGTGGAAGATCCGATGGCAATCGTGAAGATCATTTACGAACACTTCAACTGGCCTCTCGAACAGACCGCGGTGAAACGCATGGATAACTGGCTGCTGCATCAGGCACAGCTACGGGAAAAGGAAAAAAGAACCCGGTACGACTTGTCGGACTACGGTCTTACCCCTGAGCTTGTCAATGAGGCGTTTGACCGGTACCGCACGTTTATTACGGAGCGGGGCATACGATCTTCCCGCTTGTGAAACAAGTGCGCAAGAACATTCCGTTTTGTGACCTTTAAATGCGAGCCTTCAGCGTTTTGATGTTCCAAGTTTCCAAAAGGAAATTTCTGGTAAAGCTCTTTAACTGTTTCATCTATGAGTCTGCGCTGTAGAACTTTCCGCAGAATCTATGGTAAAAGGTAAGAGTCAGATCCCTACCGGGACTTTCTGCAGGCAGCAGGAGAGCTACGGCATGCCACACCACTTTCGACCCTACCAGCTGGAGCAGCCGCTGCTGTTGCCCCTTGACCGGCGGGATCGGTTGGCCGAGGTTCACCTGGTGTACACGGTGAGCGAGTAGGTGGACCCGCTGGATCTGGCGGCTTTGTAAGCCCCCTACGCGCAGCAGGGCTCAGGCAATCTGCCTTATGAACCCGCCATGATGGTAAAGATCTTGGTCTACGGCTATGCCACGGGGGCATTGTCGTCCCGGCGCTTGGCGCAGAAAATGGAAGAGCAAGTGGCCTTCCGGGTGCTGGCGGCGGGGAATCGACCGCAACTTCGCACCCTCTGTGAATTTCGAAGCAGTGCTGGTACAGTTGGTGCGGGACCTGGGACTGGTATCGCCGGCCACCCCCGTGCCGGACAGCACCAAAGTGCGCGCCCACACCAGTGACCAGGGCCAGCTGCCGTGCGCGCTGGATTCGGTGCAGGCAGGCTACGGATACACTCCCAACCGACTGCTGGCCAACGCCGGCTACCGCAAAGAACAGGACCTGCAGGAGCTGGAAACCCGAGGCATTGATGGCTATGTGGCGACGGGCCGGGAGGGGCACACTGCGTCAGGGCGGCATCCACCTGCCGCCGTACCCAAATCCTTGCCCTCGATTGTTTCTGCAGCGCAATCTCCTATGGGAAACGACTAAGTCTTAGCTCTTGACAGCCCACAAGAATGGCTCACTGTGGCCAACATGGTCAGGAACACTCAAAGAGACGCACGCAGTAATTCCAAGGAGCCTCTTTTACCGCGGGCTCTCACAAATGCCTACCCCAGTCAAGCGCTCTAAGGGGAGGACTGGCCCCACGGTCAAAATCGACAGCACCGTGCAACGTTCTACCTCGAGCTCTTAATCCGGCCCCAAGAAGAGATGTGATCCGCGTCGTCTTACAGCGGGTCCCATAGCAGGCAGCCCTTTGCGTGCGAATTGACTTTATGTGCCAAGACAAAGTTCACCGAGCTATTCATGGCTTGTGGCGCACCACTCCAACGGTTCCAGTTCGGTCCTTAGATGGTCCGGTAAAACGATCCGGCGCTTTCCAACTGACGCGGCACGGCCACTGTCCTGAAGTCGGCCAGACCGTCCCTGCGCAGTCTCGGGGATGCCGATTCTCTCCACTTGCCCTTGCATCGCCCACGAACATACTTTCCGCTAATTGTCTAATTCTTTAATCTATGTGCCCCTAAATTCACAGCCCCTTAGAAGACATCCATCAAGGGAAGGGGTCACCTCACCGTTCTCTACACTTATCACAGAATTTATTCCTGACTTAACAACCTTTACAACGTCCAATGGTCCTCCCGCAAGCTGTGCAAAGCCTATGATCTCCACGGCCCGGTAGCTTGGGCGCAAGTTGAGCATGCCAACATAGATGCCGTATCTGGCTATCGGGAGCGGCACAAGGCGGACTTGAGCGAGGATCCGCCGAGCAAACCCATTTGCCTCCGGCTTTGGCGCGTTCCGGGACGTGGGAGCAGAACTGGCTTCTTTACATCTGGGCTACGAGATCTGCACAGGGTTTTAACTGCAGAGAGTTGTAAACGGGAGCCGTGTGTATCAGCTAGGCAGGAGACCTATGCAGTGGGGCGGTACGCGCAAAGAGTTAGGCAGCTCTGTACTGCACGTTACAAGCGCCGGTGCCCTGGGTGGAATCCCTGATAAAGCCCATGCCAACGTAGTCCACGGGCGCACTTCACTGGAGAGGGCGATTGGCGTCTACACACCAGGCAGGACTAGGAAAGCGGGTTTATCAATGACCTCAAAGTCTGGTTCGCGGACAATCCCGCGGTCTTGGCGTTTCACCTGCGGCGGATGGCGAAAGTGAACGCGAAGACATTGCGGAATGTGGAGGGTCTGCACCGGAGTTGGAAGAATGACAGTAAGGCCTTCTGACTTGTGTTCAATTGCTACGGTTTGGGCCTGATAGACTTGGTCCTACTCCTCTTATGTTAGGTGCGAAGGTATTGAGTCCCAGGGACCACCTGCCCCTGACCCCACACTTCCCACCGGCTACACCTCCGACGGCCCCGCTTTTCCTGTACGAAATGTTCGCGCCCTGATGTCCCTACTGTGTCCGGTACCACGCCGAACAGTTGCCCGTGCTCTCGGAGCAGTACGGCTGTAGCGGCCACATCCAGTTCGTCAAGGTCCGATGTTACCTGGGAAATTAGGAGGTCGTATGGCCAAAGATGTAAATACCGAGACTGTCTGCAGGTGTTCTGATTCAAGACAGCAATGTACAAATATCGGTCGCACCAGCGAGTATAGATGTGCACAGACCATTCGCGATAGCGGTCCCAGGTCACTAGAGTTGCTGCGCCCCGGGTTGGGGCAGAAGCAGCGGGAGCAAATGGGTCACGAACTTGCTTTGGGGATTGCCCAGAGACAGTGATGGGCAACAGGTAAATGGGGCCCAGGCTCTCCTTGATTGTGATGTCATTAGACTAAGGATAGCAATCCTCGAGTGCCACTTCTTAGACACTGAAACCGTCCAAACTATTGTTATATGTACAATGCTCTGATAATGTTGGAAGGGACCGACAAGGTTGGAATTTTGTTTAGTCACGTTAGGTTTTCTTGAGGAACTATGTCCACAGAACAACACACTTCCTCTCTGTTACTTCCGGATCTATGCATCGAGGGGTTTCGCGGGCTAAGGAAGCTTAGAATTCCCCAATTAGGTCTTGTAACCTTATTAACCGGACAGAATAGTGTAGGCAAAACCACCGTATTGGATGCTGTACGAGTTTACGCCCAGTATGGCCGCTATACCGCTCTAGCCCAATTACTAAAGAGCCGAGAAGAATACGTTCTTGTACCTGATGTTCTTGGCGAAGATGGAGAAAGAGAAATCAGGGGAGTATCCGAACTCAATTTTTCTGCATTGTTTCATGGAAGGGATTTATCGGGAGACGCTCGCATTGCTATTGGCCCCCAAAGTGCCTCGGAGCAGCTAACAATCGAGACTGGCACTCTGAGCAGAAAGCAAATGGATTACCTTCAGAGATCTCTCTCTGTTCCATTGTCCAGCAATTTTCACGCAATCAAATCCAAATATCAGAAATCTGAATTGGTAATCCCTTGGCTATTCTCTCCCCAAGACCCAACTTCCGCCCGACTTTTTAGAGAATATCGTCGTCGCGCGCCTCTTTGGCTTGACGAAGAGAGATTGCCGCCGATATTAACATGCGAGTCGCTTGGACCAGGTTTGTTAAACAACGTGGTGCTGGCCCGGTTTTGGGATGAGGTCTTATTGACAGAAAATGAAAGCCAAGCTGTGGATGCTTTGAACACAATCTTCAATGGCCAGGTAGAAAGGATTGGGGTTGTCGGTGACTTTCAAGATACGCGAATAAGACAACGTCGAGTGTTGGCCAAATTCGTGGGAAATGCAGATCGAATCCCTTTGAAGAGCTTGGGTGATGGAGCCCTTCGTCTTCTTGGCACCGCCTTGGCCCTTGCAAACAGCAGGAATGGTTTCCTACTGATCGATGAAGCCGAAAACGGTATACATTATTCATTACAGCCCAATTACTGGCGCATGGTACTACAGATGGCCAAGGCAAATAATGTGCAGGTTCTTGCAACTACTCACGGTTGGGATTGTTTCACTGGTTTTGCCCAAGCCGCTACAGAATCTGACGAAGTTGAAGGTGTCCTCATTCGTATTGATAAAGAGGGTGATGAGGTACGGGCCGTCCAGTACACAGAAGAGGAGCTTGTGACGGCAGCCGAACAGGGCATAGAGGTAAGATAATTCTGTGCATAGACGGAGAAACCCATCCATTGACCAAGCCCCCCAAGTTTTGCTCGTTGAAGGGCAAAATGACAAGCATGTGGTACTTAATCTCTGCAAAGTTCATGCTTTTGCTCCCCAATTTCAAATTCGTGACAAGGGCGATTTTGAAGAGGTTCTCAAAGCGATTGCACCAGAGCTGAACGCCAAAAAGCTTAAGAGCCTAGGCATCATGGTGGATGCCAATGACAGCCTTGAGAGTCACTGGAACAAAGTTCGGAGTAGATTGACATCCAAACTGGATGACCAATCAGTCGAAGTGGCCCTGGAACCTGATTCCCAGGGAACTGTCACAGAGGTCAGGATCCAGAGTAAATTTATTCGCATTGGTATCTGGCTAATGCCTGACAATTGTTCAAGCGGCGAACTTGAAGACTTCGTGGCGACTATGATTCCAGGTCAAGATCTAGTATGGCCCAAGGCTCGCCAATATATAGATAATATTCCCTGTAGGGATCGAAAATTCAAATCAAAGAAAACGTTGCGGGCCAAAGTATACGCTTGGCTGGCGACCCGAGAGGAACCTGGTTTCATGGGTGGGGCAATAAAGAAAGAGGATTTGGATGTCGGCGGGCAGCTCACCAAGGATTTCATGCTATGGCTTGAAAAGTTATTTGGGTGAAGGAATGTTTATGGAGAATTGCACCAAATACTAGGACCTGTGGACAAACTTTGGAAAATCAGGGGTTGGCAACATTTTATTAAGATTCTTCCATGCCAAGATCGCTCGGTTCCCGCATCGATTGGTTTTCCGCGCGAATGTATGGCCAATGGTCAGCACAATTAGGTCCCACAGACAGTAGCCACTCCTGCCAACTGTTGAAAGCGCAGTTGCCGGATCTGCCCGGCCACTTGCGGGCGCTGCTGGCCCTGAACGGCTGTCAGGATACAGTGATCTTGGCCTTGGCGCATAGCCCCAGGGGCCCGGCAATCCGCACTCGTTGCGGCGCCTGTTGCGGTAGCTGCTGTATGACCATGCGGACCGCCACCCAGAGGGTCCGCATTCCTGGGGTCCGGGTCAGGAACTGGAGGTGGCATATTGCTTCGCCCCGCTGTTGAAGTGGGTGCGCAGCTGGCGGGTGCCAGCTGCCGAGCGGGAGCTGCACCAGGAGCCTTTGGTGCTGGCGCTGGATCCACGCCCAGAGGTCCCCCGCAAACAGGATGAGCTAGTGGCGCTGGTCATTAGTGTGGTCTATTGCCAGCACACCCTCCCTATCGCCTGGCATATCGTGGAGTCGCAGGCCCAGGGTCCCTAGATAGACCACTCCTGTCGCCCGTTGCGAATGCTGGCTCCCCCCGTACCGGCCACGGTGCCGGTACACGTGCTATGGAGTCGCCGCCTGTGGGTCCAGATTGTGGCATTGGGCTGGCATCCGTGCTTGCGCTACACGCCGCAGATACCGTTTCAGCCGGAGGGTAAGGCCCACCACGTGCGCACCGACACGCGTTTGGGGCAGGCCCTGCGGTCGAAAGGTTACGTGGGGCTGGTAGCTTTGGCAGGGATGCCCACTCAAAGCAACTGTGTTGGAAGTCAAGTTTCCAATATGGGAGATTGGCCTTCAATCCTTGGTTTCGTGGCATTGAGAATGGCGAGCAATTTGCCGATGGCCGCATTGAAGGCGGTCATCTTAGGTGCGCCCAGGTCCCAGGTGCCTGTAACACCTGAGGATTACAGGGTAATGCCTGGCGACGGTCAAGGTGGCTATGTATAAGGCTGTGCGCACCCGTGTCTGGCTTCCCCCACCCACTACGCGGATCTACGGTAGACTTTCCTCGGAGCTGGTCACTGACACGGTTGAGTAGGGCTACGCCGCCGAGGGCAGCGATCTGGCGGCGGTGCACTGGGCTTGGCACTGGGCTCTGTTCTGGCCCTGTATTCCCGCCCGTTGACGCCAACAAGTGCGTTGCGGGGGATGTTGTCACGAGGTGGCAACGGATGGCCACCATATCCCGTAGCTCCCGGGTTTCCGGGTCGGGTGAAGGCCGGGCGGGCGTCAGGATTACGGCCGCGAAGCAGGCCAGAACCTGAGCACCCAACGCGCCTGTCTTGGCCAACGGGCAAGGGGCGCGTGCCAAAGCACGCATCTGGCGCGGGTTAGGCACTTTTACTGCATGGCCTGTTGCGCCCGCCGCTATCCAGGAACGCAGTTCGGTCAGCCCCGCGGTCTCATGGGACACCCGCCACACGGTGGCCTCACCGGCGATGGCCACATCTAGATACAGCCATGCCTCATCAATTCTCCAAGGACCCTTTGCTATGACAGGGGATTGTGCTCCGTTTTCTTGGAACAGGCTCTTCTCTGTCCTTGCCTTGCCAGGGCCCTTGGCGTGGATTCTTAACCCTGGTAACTGTACGGGCTCTGCAGAGTCTCGGGCGTGATGACCCCGCTTTGAGTCGGTGTTGCTAAAGCGGACCAAGGACCACCGCAGTCTGATACGCCCCTGACAGCAGTCCCTGGTCACAGAGCAGATGCACCGGCACCGGAGCCAGAACAAGCTGGCGCAGCAGGCGACAGAATTGGTCAATCCAGAAGTCCTGGGCCTGCGCCTCTACAATGTACCCAGCTACAGGGATGGCATGTTGACGATAAACCACACTGATTATCTGCGCTACCAAGTCATCCTGTTTGGAGGTGAAACCCAACGCCATCACCAAAGGCTCCTGGTCCAGCTCCCGCCCGGCGGCAAGCACCCACTTGCTACAACGGGGCGAAACAGCGTGCAACTTTCAGTTCCTGGATCAGACTTCAGGAATAAATGCTGTCCCCTTCGTCATACATTAGCTCCCGCAGCTGCGCTTTCAACAGTTGGCGCATGTCTTACAAGGAGGGAGGTCGATGCAAGGGCACTTAAGGGTGTGTCGAGTTGTCGAAGATCCTCAGCATACTTAGCTGGCCATGCCTTCGTCCAATGGCTTTGTCCCCGCCTTGGGCCAGTCCTCTCGGTCTCTCCGGGACAAACTCAGTCCCCGCCGCAATTCTCATTCCAGGCCGATGTGCGGACGTGTAGTTCATTGCGCTGTTGTGCGGGATTCACTTGCCAAGCCCCAAGCTGGAGATGCCACCCATACTAAAGTAGCGAATCCCTCAGGGGTGGAAACTCTCTTCCCCTATGGGCACCAAATTAAAGGCTCGTCATCTCTGCATTTATGATCGGCCTATTCTTGATGTGGGCCTGCACGCAGGTCTATATGACGAGGGATGTTACTCAGAATCGAAAGAGCTAGGGCAGTTGCCATGGAATTTGCCGCAGGAGCTTCAAGAACACTTCTGTCAGAGCTCATGCCAATATTAAATTTACGCCTTCCAAGACTCCTTTATGCAATAACCCCTTTGCCGCTAGGACAGAACGAATTGCATCCGCCCAAGATTGCTGCTATCTCTTGCCAGGGTGAAGCGGTTTCGCTGTTTACCAACTAGCCAGCGTTTGCCGTAGAATTTCTAATTCGGATATCCGAAGACGTTGTCTCATATTTTGAAACGTTGGTTGGTGTCGTATGTCCGCAGTGAGTGAGAAGCCCCAATAGTCGAAGTCAAGGCTCGATCTGTTAGGCTTGGCACGTTCGCATTTCTAACCACACTAGAGGCCTTCGCAAGGCGTTTTGGTCTGAGAATTGACCTAGGTAAATGAATTTACATTAAGTTAGGTGCTTCACGAATTGGCCCATAAGGTTCTAAGACAGATCTAGTGTTCGTCAGACGGATGATGCTGACCTGCCAAGAATGCATGCCGAAAGTGCTTTCTGGCTAGATCTACACAATCCAACTCTTTAAATTGGCTTCAACTGTCCCTATTTCTTTAAGTATTTTCTCCAGCGGGAAGGCAAGTGGCGAAGTTGCCAGATAAATATTAAAGGAGGACGAGTCACAACTGACCTCATTCTCAGGCTGTTAGGTTCCAATGCGAACGGGGGACTTGGCACCTGCGTAGACTTTCTTGGGTACGCCCCCAAGCAAAATGCGGTCAGGACACTGAGTCTTTTTCCTTAGGACTTCTCCAATTGGGCCCGCACATAACCAGCTGCTTCATCTCTTGGGATTGTGATCTGTACGCCCGAAAGTAAGTCCCGGATAGTAACTTGGTGAGCCTCGACTTCATCCGAACCTGCGATCAGCACATATTGGATTCCATGTTTTTCCGCGTAGCGAAACTGCCGGCGCAAACTGCCAGCTTCGGGAAACAGGTCTGTGCGCACAGCAACTTTACGTAGTTCGTTAGCGACTCCGTGCAAATATGCAGCGCAGTCAGGATCCATTTGGGATACCAATATCTGGGGCCCCTGGCCCAAATCCTCCGGAAACATCTTCCTTTCACTCATAATCAAGAGAATCCGTTCCAGCCCCATGCTGAAACCACATGCGGGTATGAATTTGCCTGCGAACATGCCAAGAAGCTCATCGTAACGCCCTCCGCCTCCCCCAGAACTAGCTAAGTCAGGGAACTGAACCTCGTAGATAGGGCCAGTGTAGTATCCCATGCCGCGAGCCAGGAAGGGATCCAATTCCGTGCGGCCACGGCAAGGACCCTCGGCCAAGAGCCTATCCAGGGCCCTCAAATCTGCTACGCCCTGTAATCCTTCCAAGTGGCTTGCCAGCATTTCTTCTAACTTGGTAGCTTGCCTTTCGGTCAAGGTTTCGTTGCCCAGACTAGACATGCGCTGGAGCAAGATCTTGATGCTGTCTTCGGAAATACCCCGATGTCGCAGCTCCTTTTCTACACCAGCGGTGCCGATCTTGTCGGCTTTATCAATTGCTACTAATGCTGTCGGATGTAGATCCGAAGGTACCTTCGCTGTATCCAGCAGACCGGTTAATACAGATCGGTGGTTTATGCGCATCCGGTAGGCGTCTGTGCCTGAGAATCCCAGGGCCCCCAAGGCCGCTGCGCCAGCTCCGATGACTTCTGCCTCAGCATCCAGGCTGGTTAGGCCTACTATATCCACGTCACATTGCATGAATTCACGATAACGGCCTTTCGCAGGCCGCTCGGCTCGATACACCGGCTGGATCTGATACCGTTTGAAGATCGGCAAGAATTCCTGCTGATGGCCAGCTACCAGCCGCGCCAGTGGCACCGTCAGGTCGTAACGCAGCCCCATGTCAGCCAGATCTGATCTGTCAGCTGCTCCATCCCAGGCCTCTGTCAGTTTCTGGCCCCTTTTTAGAACCTTGTACATTAACTGTTCGCCCTCTTCCCCATATTTGCCTTGCAAAGTGGAGAGCCTTTCCATGGCCGGTGTTTCAATAGGTTGAAACCCATACAATTGAAAAGTGCGTTTGACGACGTCAATTACGTAGTCTCGCTGCGCCACTTCCTGGGGCAGCAGGTCCCGCATCCCGGAAACGGGAGCAACAGATAGTTGGGCCATTTCTTAGTTCCTCAATTGCGAAGACCGGAAGCCAGCACCTGTCGATAGGCATGTACACGTTGGCGGCGCAAGGGAATCTTGTGCCCCAGCAGGAGTTTGGCCCCTTCCCAAATCAAGTTTAGGCGGTATTCCCACAACAAGTACTGCCGTAGCATCTCGGCCCAGAAAGGCCCGAAATACTTGGCGTAATACCTCACCTTACTGGTATTGAAAATAACATGAGTAAAGGCTGGTACCTGGGTGGAACTCCTACCTCCATAGTGCCGAATACTGGCTTGGGGGCAATAAAGGGTGATCCAGCGGGCAGTTCGCAGACGGCGGCACAAATCCAATTCCTCGCTATACATAAAGTAGCCTTCGTCAAAGCCTGCAATTTCTGCGAAGGCTTCGCGGCGCAACATCAGGGCAGCCCCTTCCAGCCAGTCCACTCTCTGCTGAAATGTTGCAGGCCAGCCGCGGCAATGATATTTCCGCGCCCAAGGGTTGTTGGGCCATTTGCGTCCCAGCCAGGAGCTTTCCAAAAAACCTGTCAAGAGCGTGGGAAAAGTGCGCCTCGAATCCTGCAATTGGCCGTCAGCCGTATAGAGAGCCGGACCCACGAGACCGGCCTGAGGGTTGGAGAGGAGAGTGTCTTTCAAGATATAAATCGCAGCCGCATTGATCAACGTATCTGGATTCAGAAAGAGAAATATGCTTCCCCGACTGTGCCCTGCTCCCATGTTGTTGCCTTTGGTGAAACCCACATTGGCGCCAGCTGGCAGGAAACGGACCCAGGGAAACAATGAGGGCACAAGATCTGGCGTGGCGTCCCTGCTGTCGCCGTCAACCAGTACCACTTCGAAACATAATGGCTTCGCATGTCTGTTCACAGGTTGCAGGATCCGCACTTGTGGATCCGCAGTGGGATAGCTCACTCGCTCAAGTCGCTCCAGAGCGGCCCGCAGCAGATCCCAAACGTTCCAGGAGACGGTAATGATGGAAACTTCGGGTACAGTAGTCACGATGACGGGCCCAAAGATGTGTATAGGTTGGTCAGAGCAGCATGGAAAGGCAAGATTGGCAGTGAAACAAACACACCGCCCGCTAGGTAACTGGAGGTAGGTGTGGTCCCCGCGGGGGAACAGGCTGCAGGATAGTACGCGCCAGTTCGTTCAGACGGCCCAGCAGTTCCTCCGAAAAGGTGTAATTGAAGCGGGCCCGCAGGTAACGCGGGGAATAGCGGTAAATCATAGTCCGCCGGTAGCCCGGATTAGTGCGCTCCGCTGAGCCATGCGTAATACTGTCTGTAAACAAGAGCACGTCCCCGGCCTTCAGATAAATCTCCCTGGTGCCATAGGCTGTGCTCGCCGCTTCCCTTTCGTCATGGGCAGACACAATACCTTTGCCATCTCGTACCAACCGTGGATGCACCTCCGTTGTTCGATGGCTGCCTGGAATTAAGGCAGTAGGTCCGTCTCCCGGACCGATGTCTTCTAGGGCCATCAGTACATTAATCTGGCCTACCATCCACTCCCCTGTGTTTTCCTGCCGGAAAGTAAAATAACAGAGAGGCGCATGTCCACCCGAATGAATGTAAAGATAGCCGCCTGGCCCGCGCAAGTTTAGCAAGTTTTCGTGAATGGATAATCCGTTAACCGGATTTACATATTTGGTTACCAGCGGCAGCCAGCGCGGATGGACTATCATCTTTTCAAAAGCTGGCCCGCCCTCCACGATGTGCTGAAAATTCACGCCGTCGTCCAGCCCGTAGCTATGGGTTTCCACATTGCCAAGCCAGGCACTAGCTACAATGTCCGACCCCAGGGCAGGGCGTTTGACCTTGTCCCAGCGGTCATCCACCCACTGGTTCATTTCCGCCAGATCTTCCTTGGATATGGCCTGGTCCAGAATCAAGTACCCGTACAGGTCAAACATGTAATCGACCAATTCCGGGTCTGTATGGGCCGTTATGCGCGGCTCTTGGTCCTTGTCTGACATTACGGATTCCTCATATATATTTAATGGGGTACGCGCCTATATAAATGCGAGTCTACCGCCTAAGGACAGTGTCGTTCATATTTTCTTCCTTTTTGCATTTCTGGAGCAATTGGAGCTGGTCGGATCGAAGGCTCGGCTGGAGGTGCATGTTCTGCATTGCCGATGCAGGTCGCGATGCGGGGCGGGGTAGTTCCTTGGCCGCCGGGGACGCTATGACGCCGGTGCTGGATTGTCATCAGACTGCGGACTGTGCGAAAGAGACATACCGGCCTAGATCCTTCTTTCCTTCCTGAAAAGTAGGTCCGTCCTGGAGGATAACCCGAGATTAACTGAATCTTTGGGCACCGTGATTACGGGCTCTTGCGCATGGCATTTGTCAATCTCAAAGAAGATTGGCAATTGAGGACAGCGCAGCCTAACTGAAAAACACGATCTTGCATCGCAATCTGTCTCAACTGCTCTAGGACAATACCTTAATCTAGATGTGGCGGGCAGAAGTACAGAGAAGAAGGACAGATCCGATAAACCCCAACATGAACCCCCATCTATTATTGGACGGAAGCTGGCAGGTCATTTTTGATCAACAGAACAAGGGCCGCACCCTTAACTGGCAACACGAGGAAAATTTCTGCGGCTACCACGATATTGAACAGGTAACCGTACCAGCATGCTTGGAAGAGTTCAGGCAGGACTATGAAGGCGTGGCTTGGTATGGCAAAACATTCGATCTGCCCGCGGACTGGCAGGGAAAGACCATCCGCCTATTTTTTGAAGCTGTGAATTACAGAGCTGAAGTATGGGTCAATGGCGAGGCCGCAGGCAATCATGAGGGCGGCTACACCGGATTTGTCCTGGAAATAAGTGAACTTCTGCGCCAAGACCAAGCCAACTTCATTGCAGTGCGGGTCATTACCCCATTGATCACTCGGGATGTAGTCATAGATGGACTAGGTAGAGATGACATGCCTCATTGGCGGGGCGCGATCGCGGGCGGAATTTGGCAATCTGTGCTGCTCAATGCAACGGAATGTGTATATGTCGAAGATGTGTTTGTCAAAGGCAATATTGAAACTGGAGATGTGGAGGTAGAAGCCACCCTCCGCAATAGCAGTCTCACAGGGCAGCAGGTCGAAATCAATTGGGATATCACGCCTTACAAAAACGGTGCTTCAGTCGTTTCAGAAACTGAATTCCTGCTCCTGAGGCCCGGTACCATCAATTTGAAAAGGAATTTCACTGTTACGGACTTCAAGCTCTGGAATCTTGATGACCCCCAGCTCTATGTGCTAACGACGAAACTCCTGTGCAAGGACGTGGTTTCAGATGAGCCGTCAGTACGTTTTGGCTTCCGTGAATTCACTGTCAGAGACAAAAATTTCTGCCTCAACGACGAAAAAATCATTCTCAAGACAACCTTCAATGAGGCCTTTTACCCCCATTCACTGGTGTATCCCAGAGATCTGGACCTGCTCAAGCAAGAATTCAGATTGATTAAGGAAGGCAACATCAACATGATTCGCCCATGGCGCAAGCCGCAGCCGTCAGTGGTCTATGACCTGGCGGACGAAATGGGAATACTGTTCGTGGGTGCTCTGCCAGTTGAGTGCATGGACAACTGGCCGCAAATGACTCCTTATACCCAGCAGCGCATTGAGAACGAAGTCACTGAGATGGTGATGCGGGATCGCAATCATCCCAGCATCGTAATTTGGGAAATGTTCAACGAAATCATGCGCGATGGGCTCAAACGCCTGCGGCACAGTACTTCCTTGAAAGCCCGCGAGCTGGATGAAACTCGGCTCATCATTGACGAAGCGGGTGGCTTTGCCGGTGTATGCAGCATTTACCTACCGGGAAAGTATGAACCAACCTTGATCAATGATGTCCATGATTATCCAGGTGCACCCCTCGACCAGGCTAGCTACGACAATCTGTGGAATTTGGGTAAAACCGAGTCTGAACTGGAGGCCATGGGGCGGAAAGGCCTGGGGAGCCATACGCGTAGCCACACTGAGCCCGGTCTACTGACTAACATTTCGGAATTGGGCTATGGCAGCATTCCCGATCTGGAGGCCAATATGGCCCAATATCGGCGCGAAGGCAATCCTCTCACTCCAGACTACCGGATACATGAACGACTTTACAATTCATACAAATTGGTTCTAGAGCAGTCCGGGACCAACCAGGTCTTCCCAAAATTCCGGGATTTCGTAGATGCCTGCCAGGAAATTCACTATACGGGCAACAAGCTGATGGCGGAAGCCTGCCGCATCAACCCTGATGTCGCCGGTATCGGTATCCATGCCTTCAATGACGGCGATTGGATTGTGGGGGCTGGTCTTATTGACAACTTCCGCAACCCCAAACGTGCCTATTACGCTATTCAAGAGGTTTTTGCTGACTTCTACATTGCCGTCCGCCCAAGCCGTCAGAATCTTTACGCAGGTCAGGATCTTCAGATATTGCTTACATCAGTCAACGACAAGGAAGCCCTTTCCGGGACCCTTTCCGTGCAGGTGACAGACAGCGCTGGCGCTACTTTGATCAATATCCAGGAACAAGCTGCCTTGCCTAAGGGAATTGTCGACTGGAGAACATACGGGGTCCCCACCGAAGATGTTATAGGTCGCTGCCAGGTTGAGGTTGCCTTTAAACTGGGAACATCCGATGCAGTTAAGGGCAGTTCCAGTTTCTTTGTCCTCGATCCGGCTAAGTCGACTCTTCCCCAACAGAAGATCGCAGTAATCGACATTGACGGGGCCTTGGGCATTTATCTCCACAGCGTGGGTGCAAAATTTGAAACATTCTCCCCGGGAACACCCAGCGAATGTCCTGTTCTCGTGAATTTAAACGGGTGGAATGGGCAGCCGATACCAGCCTGTGCCGAACTGGCGAACTGGGTGCAAAGTGGTGGAAGCGCCATCTTTCTTGGCGCCCCGCCTGAATCAACGTTTCAGGCCACAGGGCAACATCGACGAATGCGGGGTCACGTTGCAGAGGACCTGCTATGGCCTTTCGACGTAAGTTACTTCAACGCTAAAGGTACGTGGGTGCCCTGCAGCCATGTTGTCAAAAGTCATCCAATTTACGATGGATTGCCTGCGGACTGCCTGATGGGGCAGGAATATCGCGAAGTCGTTTCGCGGTGGTCCATGGCCACACCGGTAACTGAGTGGATCAGCGGTACCATCACCTTCGGCTGGTATGCAGGCTTGAAGCACAAACAAAATTACACCGGTGTCTCTGAGGCAATGCATGGTGCTGACCTGGCGCAAATACCATGGGCAGCAGGGAAATACATACTCTGCACCCACCGGATCGTGGAAAACCTGGGACATGACCCCGTGGCCGATCGTCTGCTTAGCAACCTGCTGCTTTGGATAAGTAAGTAAATTGGAATTCTCTGTAGTAACTACGAAGGCCGAATTCAAACTGAAAGAGGTCGGAACAAGGAGCAACTGCAAGGAAAGGTGTCAATTCTCTAATGCACAGTACTGACATACCTTTAGATGACCAACTATTTGAGGTGTTCGCAAATTTCGAACGCATGCAAGGCGGCCAGCCGCTCCTTTATTGTGCGCCACCTGAATGGGCTGCTGCTGCCCATGCAATAGTCGTTGAAGACACCATCCACTATCTATGGGGCAGGCGCAAGGAAGGAAACTACTGGGTATTAATGCACAGTACCGCCTTTGCGGAAAGCCCCAGTGAGGTGAGTCACGATGCGCGCAACCCCGTATTTCATCCCACTGAAGAAGGTTTTGACGACTTCACCACCGAATACCCTTTTCCATTCTGGAATCCCTTTGACTGCAAATACTATGCGTATTACCTTGGTCGACGGGAGAGACCTCCTAAACAGACAGGTCTGTTGGTAACGGAAGGAGACTTCGGTAACTGGACTAGAGTTTGCACCACTCCTGTAATCGCGGCAGACATGGACCATGAGCGGAAGGGCGCATCACATCCTTCTGTCGCTGTCGTAGACGATACCATTCATATCATCTACACTGGGGAGTCGGCAGGATCACCAGTGATCTGTCATGCCACGGCTCCGACCTCAAGCCCTGAATTTGTAAGAAAGGATTTGGGGAATCCCGTCTTCAGAGGTTCTGGACGGCCCTGGGACAGTAAAGGGGTGAGGGAAGCTGAAATTTTTAGAGGACAACATTATTTCCATATCCTCTATGGCGGATTCGACGGTAACGCTTGGCAAATCGGTCACGTCAGAACCCGCGATTTCCGCCACTTTGAAGCCAATCCCCAAAATCCCGTTTTTTCTCCATCTGAAGATCGCGACGCGTGGGACAGTGACGGCATCCTGACTCCACAGGTTTTCCAGAGCTCGGGATCTTACTTCTTGCTATATGCAGGGCAGAAAAGAAGGGAGTGGCAGGCTGGACTGGCCATATCTATCTAGCCACTTCATATGGAGAAAGGATGTTAGAACAGCATTCTATAGAAAGGGGAGGGGGCCATTGCCCAGGCGGTACGCAGTGGAATGCAGCCCCTGAAATGCGACAGAGCAAACGGGACCCAAACGGCATAGTTACTCGTCCGTAGGATTGAGATTGCCAAGCCAGACTGGGTTGGATAGGTTGGCCACAAGAGAGAGGCGCCGCTGTCCGAAGTCTTCAACTGCTCGCGGTATTACCTGTAGACTGCGCGGCAGGGGATTGCGAATGGAAACGGAAGCAGCTAAAGGAGTCTGGTAAAGACTACATCTCCCTGTTCGTATAACACCTGACGAAACTCAGAGGGCGGAAAAAAATCGAGGCAAGCCTGAGCCTTGTTTATGTACCGCTTAGCCAAGGCGTAGGACATTTCTACAGCCCGGGATTGGCGAGCTTCCACCACAAAATTCTGTACAGCTTGGGCCCAGACTTCTGGGTCCCGAAAACGATAGGAATTGGCTTCCCTTAGCCTTTCCAGAACCTGATGAGATTCGGCATGCTGGTCGAGATATAGGAAGAACGGGAGTGTGCAATTGCCATTCAGCAAGTCACAACCCGTAGGTTTGCCTAGAGCCTGGGGTTCACTGATGTAATCCAGGATGTCATCCACGATCTGGAAGGCGATCCCGAAATAAATTCCAAACCGTCTCAAGGCGCGAATGCGCATATCGCTGAAGCCCGCCAGGATGCCTGCACTCTCGGTGGCGATACGAAAGATGCTAGATGTCTTCCAAGCTATGCGTTCAAAATATTGGCCCCGCGTAGTGTCCAGATCATGCTTGACTTTCATCTGTTCAATCTCCCCTTTTACCAGAATTTCCAACGAATCGCTGAAAATCTGATTCACGCGGGCATGGCCGGTCCGCGCGCTGTAATACGCAGCTTGGGCAAACATGTAGTTCCCTGCTAGCACCGATGCTCCCGGTGACCAGATCGTGTTCAAAGTAGGTGCGCCGCGCCGCAGAGTAGATTCATCGATTACGTCATCATGTACGAGGGTAGAGGTATGCAACATCTCAACTGCTCCGCTCAAAGCGATGACCGAATCTGGGACTGAATCGCTTGGCCCCCTGAGCAAACTGGCACAGAGCAGGGCCAAAGCCGGTCGTAGCCGTTTGCCGCCCCGGTTCAAGATCTTTAGGTAGGCTTCTCGCAAAGGCAGCAATTCTGTGACTGCAGTGGTGCGCATCATCTCTTCAACCGCCGCCATTTCAGAGCGTATCAGCGCATAGTCGGCGGCCATAGGTAGGCTAGTCGCGGAAGGGCGTTTAGGCATGAGATGATCAGAATGGCTGCCAGCCGAAAATGCTGAGGGCGTTGGCAGTGGTGCGCACGGCTACCTCCTCGAAGGAAATTCCCATCAGCTGCGCGATGCGATTGCCAATCAACGAGACGCGGGACGGCTCATTGCGTTTGCCCCGATAAGGGTGAGGACTGAGGTAAGGAGCATCCGTCTCCAGGATCAGATTGGCCAAACCCAGCCGGGGGACCAGTGCATGAAGTGCTTTCGCGTTCTTGAAAGTGACGGGACCGCCCAGCCCCAGGAGGAAGTTCATTTCCCGTGCTTTGCGAGCGTCATTTTCGTCCCCGCTGAAGGAGTGCAGAATTCCCGCGTAGGGGCGCAAGGCCAAAGGTGAGCCGACATAACTGGAGCTGTGAATCCAACCATCCAAACACTTGAGAACGTCTGCCATGGCTTCTCTACAATGGATAACTACGGGTAGCCCTGCTTGAGCGGCTAGCTCCAATTGTTCCTGAAAGACCCGCACCTGCTTCTCTTTCGGAGATCGGTTCCAGTGATAGTCCAGGCCAATTTCGCCCAGAGCCACCACTTTGGGATCTCGCGCGATGGACTCAAGTTGCTGCAGATAGTCCTCAGCCTGCAGATGGCTGTGGTTGGGGTGTATGCCTACAGACGCATACATCTGGGGAAGTGTTTGAGCCAGTTCCCGCCCGGCCCGACTGTCCTGCAATGTCGTTCCGATGTTGACTATACGCTGCACACCTTGGGATTGGGCGCAGGCCAGTACCTCACGTAGGTCGTTCGCGAACACAGGGTCTGTAAGATGACAGTGGGTGTCAACCAGCGTAGGTGTTGACGCGTTGACAGTCATCTGTTGCTCAGGCCCTGTTGCCTATACCCCCACCAAAGCTCCGCCTTCGGCCAGAATGGACTGGGTATCAGCGGGATCGGAAATCTCAGTGTAAATACGGATCAAGGGCTCGGTTCCCGAGAATCGAATCAGCATCCAACCCCCATCTTCCAACTTGAATTTGTATCCGTCCGTTTTCTGCAATTCTGTTACCTTCCGTTCCCCCAGGGTCAGTCCTTCGATATCTAGGGCTTCCAGTAGGTCAATGGCCCGCTGTTTTTGGCTTTCGCCTGTCAAAGCCACGTCCCGGCGCGCGTAGTGATGTGGCCCCACCAATGCGAAAAGATCGTCCAGCAGCTGGGTCGGACGTTTGCCGGTACGCACCAGCAAATCCAGCAAAAACAAGCTGGCCAAGATGCCGTCCCGTTCCGGCACATGCCCGCGGAAGGCGTAACCGCCGCTTTCTTCGCCGCCAATCAGGGCATTAGAAAGGCGCATGGCCGGGGCTACGAACTTGAACCCCACTCCGGTCTCGTGCAGTTCCACGCCGTAATGCGCACACAGCCGGTCCAGCATTGAAGAGGTGCTCAGCGTCTTGACAATGGGGCCGCGGTCACCGCGCACCTCTAGGAAGTAGTAGGCTAGCAGACCGTATACCCGTAGCTGATCCACGAATGCTGCGTGCTCATCACCAAACCCACAGCGATCTGCATCACCATCCAGAAAAAGGGCACAGTCAGCTTTCATGGCTCGCGCAACTGCCAAACCTGCATCTACATTGGGTGGAATGGGTTCCGGGCGCAGCATTTCCGGGAAAGAGGGATTTCGCTCTGAATGAATCTCCTTCAGCCGAATCCGACCTCCGTCCAAAATTCTACTCAGCCACCCACTGCCATTACCCCACATCACATCCACCAATACGCTCAGGTCCGCCGCCCTGATAGGAGCGACATCTATCAAAGTCTCCAAATGAGCAAGATAGGCCGGAATTGGGTCAAGCCAACAGATGGAGCCTTCTCGCACAGCCTGTTCCATAGGCGTATGGATTACGTGGGAGGGGCTGTCCGCGGAAGGAATGAAGGCTTCTATGGAACTAAGTCCTGCCGGAGGAACGGCCCCACCATATTGATCTCGTACTTTGAAACCGCTATCTGCCGGCGGATTGTGGCTGGCTGTGATGTTGATGCCGCCCACCCCCTGCACCTCTGGGATGCTGAAGGAAATTACCGGCGTGGGGGTGGCTTGGTCCGTCAGGTGAACCAGAAAGCCGTTTCCTGCCAGCACTTCTGCCGCCGCCGCGGCAAAGGCCTCGCTTAGGAACCTGCAGTCATAGCCCACCACTGTGGGGTGGCCTTCTCCGTGGGTGCGTTTGAGGAAAGTCGCAAACCCCTGGGCACATCGACGCAGATTCGCGAATGTGTAATCATCCGCTATGCGTCCGCGCCACCCATCAGTCCCGAAGCGGATAGCCGACATAACGGAATTCCTGAGTTGAAAGGCCAGAAAAAAATAGACTGATTTGCAGCATGCAAGGCGAATCGTAACACAGGGAGAGACCGAAATCTCGCCCGTCTCGGCGAGGTGGGACAGGAACCTGGAACTTGAGACCATACCTCCTATCAGTATTTCCTACGGTTTGCAGGTAATTCTCGTCTTCAAGTTCAGTTGGAGACCGAATTCCCTCCCTAAATTGGTAAAATAGAGTTGCGAAGACAGCCGTAAACTAAGAGGCAAACAGTGGAAATTACCTGGTATGGGGCCAACTGCGTGGCTCTACGTGAAGAAAGCATCACAATTCTCTACGATCCTTTCCAAGGGGCGGCAAACCAGCAGGTGCAAACCCCACTGCTGGAAGAATCTCCTGAATGTCCTACACTCCGCAGCCCTGGCTTTGAAGTGGACATTCTGGTTAGTAGCCAGCACTACAAACAGGACGCTTTCGGAGACATGCCAGGAGAGCCCGTGGTGGTCTCCGTCCCTGGCCAATTCGAATCAGGTGGTGTATTTATCCATTCCTTGCCCTGTGATGTAGCCGGTCCCAAAATAGACGGGGCAGAAATCCTCCCTCTCGAAAATGCGACTACCCGTAGGTTGGTACATTTCTTTGACTTCGGTCAGACTGGTGTCATGCACATGGGTCATCCTGGCGCAAGATTCCGCCCATCTCAAAAACGATTGGTGGAAGAACTGTTTGCACTTAAGACCGATATCCTCATACTGCCAATTGGGTCAGAAGAGCAGAGAGACATGGACTGGGCATTACAGCTCTGCAAGGTTTTGGACCCACGGATCTGCATTCCTGTCCAATACAACCCAGAAGCAATTGGGGAACTCAGGACGGGTCTGCAGTCTATGGGGTCTTTGAACAACGAGGCACAAAAAAGGTATCGGGCAACCCGCAAGGATGCAGGTTCTGAAGGATCTTCTGTAATCCTGCTGACTGTCTCCAACATTAGCAAACCATAGTTTCCGCTTACCGCTATGATTTGGCCTTGGCGAATCTAAGCAGGAATTAACCTTCAAGGTCCTCAGATCGTAAATTGGCTGGGTGGCGCTTAGGATTCAGATTTCGCAATGACTGTCCCAGCCATCGTCGCCAGATGGGCCCTTGAAAGCGCCTCCAGGCTCGTTCAGCTTGGTCTTCGGCGCGCATCTGTACGGACCCGGGGACGGGGGCCCCGTATTGCTGTCGTACATAAGCCAGACATACGGTGTCGATTTCCTCCGCCAGATGCGGCCAGGTCTTGGCCAGCACCTGACCCCGTTCCAGAGGGGTGTCACAAGACTGCATGGGCAATTGCAGGCGCCAACCCCAACGCACTAGTCGACTATATACCCGCTCCACTGCATCCTCGACCGGATTGCGGGCCAGGTAACGGTCCCTTACCCACCAAATGCTCATGAAGAGGGCGAGCATAATCAGTATCCCAACAAACCAGACACGCCAGCCAACTGAATTTGCAGTCAGAGGCACAGCTGTAGGGTCGAAAGCATCGTTCATGCTGGAATCGTTAAAAGGGTCTTCAGAATCTAGGCCCTGATTCAAGTCGTCCTGAAGATTATTCGGCAAGGAACTAGCGCCTGCCGAACTGTCGGTATCCGCAGTTGAAAAAGGGCCGCCCTGATCTCGGATTAGCACGCTTTCGCCTGCCGTAGGTTCGAATTCAATCCAACCCAGCCCAGGGAAATAGACTTCTACCCACGTGTGGGCATCCTCCTGTCTGACCAGGTAGTCCTGAGTCTCAGGTTGAAACTCTCCTTCGGCATAGCCTGTTGCCAATCTGGATGGAATGTCCAACATCCGTAACATCATGACCATGGAAGTAGCGTAGTAGTCGCAGTAGCCCTCTTGCAGGTCAAATAGAAAGTAGCTGACCGGGTCCACCCCTGGCGGCGCACCTCGGATGTCTTCAGAATATGGAATGCGGCGCAAGGCTGTTTCCAATGTCTTGGCCTTGGCGTAAGGAGTGTCAGCATTGGCCGTGAGAGTGGCAGCCAACTGTCCTACGGCCGGGTCTACGGAGTCAGGAATTTGCAGGTAACGGTCGCGAATGTGTTCTGGAATTTCCGAACCTGCATTCTCCAAATCCCAGACAGTAGCTTGAGTCAGGGAACTCATGACCTGATAGGGTTCGTTAGGTAGCAAAGGAACCTGGGCCAGCACATACTGCAATTCCCAGGCATCTGTCAGTTCAGCAGCGGCCGGTTCTGAAGATTCTGACAGCAACAGCAGATCCGTGAAAGACGGGTCGGGTACTAACTCATAACTAGCCACTGCCGGCATTGTCATTTGCACTATATCAGGTGCGGCCAGCACTACATATCCCAGATCCTGCAACGGTGTAATCTGTTGGATCAGCCGGGCGCGGCTGTCCCACCTGGGCACGACTACGGGGGATTCAGCCCTCAAGCTACTGCGTTCCTGCGAAGTATTCTGCCATTGGCGCCCATCAAAAGCGTCGAAGACATTGGCCCGCCAATACCGGCCTTCTGCCACAGCTACGCGCATTACTGGCTCGTCAGAGGAGGCCCGAGCTCCACCTAGGGTCAGCGTGGAACTAAAGGTGGCATCCCCCGTGCGCCGCTGTTGATTTAGCCCTTGATTCCAGGAAGCGATCTGATCCGTCGTTCTTTCCCAGACCATGCTGATTGGCGTCAGTACATCGTGCAGAGTGGGCGATAGGCCTATCCTGGGAATGCTCCAGGCGCCCCCCACCACTATCACTCCAAAAAGCAACCCGCTTTGCATGAAGTCGAAAAGAATGTCCGGGCTGAAGCGGATGCGGGTGCCCCGCCAACGCCACTGCAGAGAAATCAAGTTGGCACTGATCAATATCAGCACCGCGACAAAAAGGAAGAAAATATAAAGTCCGTTGACCGGCTCCGGGGCATAGAAAGTGTTAACGCCTGTTACCACACTGGCCATGATCAAGGTCCGCCAAGAAAGCCCGAAGCGCAGCAAGGTCCATGTTCCGAAATAGGCTATCCACCACAGGTAGAAGGAAAGGTTGAGCAGGAAGGCTAGGTTGCTTCCCGAAAACCCTTGGGTCACCACTTTCAAGGCCCATTTCCACCATATCTCCAAGAGAAGGTAGGCCCTGCCTTGCATAAGATTGAAGCCTTGCATTAGCAGACCCCGTGCGTCATCCTCCGCTATCTGACCAGAGACCAGGAAGACAGTCCAGCAAAGACTCGCCAATAACCCAAAAGCCAGCATGGGTACGACGGAAAAACGGGCGTAAGTTACTAACAGGCCACATGTCACGGCGCCAGTCACAACACCAAAGAAGACCCCGGACCCTTCTTCAATCCAACCCGCGGCCACGAAAGTCAGGGCCATAGTTAGATAAAGCAAGCACACCAGTATGGGATGCAGCCAATTGTCCCGGGTATAGACAAATTCCCGCGAAGTCTCCAGCCCTGCAGGTCGGGCGACTGAGCTCTGCACGACTTAAGTCGCGGCCTGACGAGTCTGGTTCCGGCGCATGCGGGCCAACGGAATCTTCGAACGTAGCAGGTTGTTCAGCCAAGTGGCTATGCCCAGCAGCAACACCAACAGAAAGCTGCCCAATGCTGCCAGGGTCGGCATTCGCAATGCATGGCTGGCTGAACGAGCTTGCAGCAGCGGATCCTCCAAAGTGGCAACCCATATTTCAGAGGCATGAGCAGGTGGTTTGGCCTCGGATTCCAAAGAAACCAGGACTACAGAATTTGCAGCCAGATTGCGCCAGGCCTGCGCTGAATGTACATAATTGAATTGACGGACCACATCTTCCGGACTGTCAGAACCCACACTGGCTTCACGGATTGCTTCCTGTTCCAAGGTCTGGGCTTTGGCATTCCAGAGGCGAAAGACGTCTTCCAAATTTAGCGAATATTCGTAGACCAAGTCTTGCGTAAGCAATTGGTTGTGAACAGCAACCTGCGGCCAGTGGGTCCAAAGGATCTGTTTCAAAAGCATCCAGTCCGCGTCGGTTCCCAAAAGCCGGGCGAGCTTCTGGGCCTGCGTTTCGTCCGTCGCCAATATGTGCAACTGGAGGACTCGCCGAATGGGGACTTCGTCAGAAAACTCCTGCAGATCCCAAGTCAGCTGCATTCCGTTTCCTGCTTGTGTGGTGAGACTCTCCAACAACGCCAATTTGGCAGGCAAACGTAACGCTTGGGCAGGATCTACCGAACCTTCCATGGTTAGGTTCAGTGTGCCATGGTTAGCTTCGACAGAAGTCAACCAACTTTGGAATAGAGGGACTGTCTCTGGGGGAGGCAAGTGAGCAGTAGAACCGCTAGAGGATTCAGCCAGGGCGACAGCTTCTGCCACGGCTTCTGAGTCCAATAGTCCAATAGCTTGCTGCAAAGTGACGTTTTGGCGTATTTCCTCAAGCTGCTCTCGGTTGACGAAGTCAGATGGCAGTGTTTCCACTTCAGCCAAGGCTTCGTTTACCGTTACCCAGTCTTTGCGCTGCGTGGCTAGAGCAATTTGCATTCCGAAACCATCTATAAGCCAGCGGGTCAGGTCCCGCCGCTCGATTTCGAACTCAAGAGGTAGAAGCTGTAGACTCAGCCTGCCGTGATGGAGTGCCTGTTCCAGATAGATGATATGCCCTGGCCTCAATACCTGTAGAAGCTGGGATCGATACAGCTGAGCAAGGCTGTAGTGTGCTTGCCCTGGGTTCTGTTCAACAGCCTGTAACAACGACGCCAAAGCCTGATCATAGAATATCTGACTCTCACTCAAAGGTTGCTCTGAGCTAACCATGTACAACACGTGATAAAGCCTGCCCAAGGCCAGTTGGTTTCCTGATTCCATAGCCTGACTGATCAGGTCCCAATGCGCTTGGTGAATGAAACGAAGTTGCAGAGGAGTCCAGGGCCAGGCATTCTCAAAGTGCCAACGTACTTCGCCGTCCAATTTCTCGTAGTTAGCAGGGGCTACTTTTTGAAGGCGGCGCTGGTCTAATTCACCATCGGCGTAGACGCTCAGGCGCATGCTCTCCGGGGGGTCGCCCCAAATCCTCAACGGCGTGAAGTTGTAAATGACTTCTGGGAAATACATACTGGTCGCAGGGACGACGTAATGCAGGTCTAGGCGTATGCGTTCGTCTGGCTCCAAGGAAACTAAGGCTCGGTACTGTCCGTCTGGTAATGGGTCCAAAGGCACGGCGATGGTTCCCTCGTAGAGTTGTATTTCCCTAAACCCGCCATCAGCAACCTCGTCTAAAGTGTCTTCTGAGGAACGTAGGTTCAGAGCCACGATACGGATTTCGTCAGCGATGTTGTGCAACCGGTAGGTGGAAATGACGTTGTACTGGACCGTTAGATCGTTGTTCTGGACAACCTCCACTTCCACTATGTGCGTAAGGAATCTGATTTCGTGGGTATTCGTGGGTACCAAATACAGGTGGGAGGCTCCTGGAGCCGGTCCGAGACTCTGAGCCATTACGCCAGAAACCCCAAGAAGCCAGAAGGCCGTGATGGCGCCTAGGTAGTGCCAAGGGACCCATTCCAGGATTCGCTTGCACCTATGTCGTCTCCTGTCTCCAGTTCCGTCTGCCCTTCCAGAATCCCTTTGCAATTGGTGACGGATTCTGTTAGTTTGTCTTTTCACTACTCTTTATATTCGGGGGCTGGTACAGGCAAGGCGCAAAGCCAATTCTATGCCACGGGCCGTCACGACTTTGTGTTCAAATTGCTGATGAGCTGGGATATTAAGCCCGGCCAAGAAAGGACCTACGATACTTTCATCGTGAAGAAATTCATTCCCGGTCTTTCCGATATGGGGCTGGAACCTAGCGAGGTCTGGTACTCTTTGTGGGGTTTGGGTCCTCAAATGCTGATGGGCTGCACCACCGAAGACCAAGAGCTCTTGCAGCACTTATTGAAGGAAGATGCTTGGGAAGCATTGCAGCATGAACTTCAGAGTCTCGTCCATAACTACGAAGCGAAGGTAGTTAAGGACAACAGACTTTACTTTCAATTGTAAGAAGACACTGTAGCCAGGGCCGTTTTCCCACTACAGTGTTCACATGGCAAGGGGACCTCTTCCAGTCTCCAGCACGGCGCGCCCAGATTTGATGATTCGCCCGGATGTGGGGCCTCGAATTGTTGTTCGGGCCGGATCCGTCTTCCTGCCCATCCACCGAATTGTGGTACCACCTACATGAAAAATGACCGAGAGTTTCTGCCCAATCCTGAAGTTCATTCGCATCCTCGCGACTGGAAAATACTCTTGGTCTGTTTGCCGCTGATGTTGCTTCTATCTGCCTGCACAGTGGATCAGAACGCACTGTTATACCCTGGCACGGTGCCGGCAGAACCAACGCCCACACCGCTATTGGAGACCGAGGCTGAGCCCGCCCTGATTTCGGTAGAAGTGACAAAACCGGCCGTTGTTGCAGAGAAAGGACAGAGCCTAGTTGTGCTGGAGACTGGCTTTACGGCCGACGGATATCCCTACATGGGATCTGCAGAAGCCCCCATCGTCCTTCTCGAGTATTCTGATTTTCACTGCCCTTACTGTCAGAAACACAATCAGGAAACCTTGCCACGTTACGTTGAAGAATTCATTCTGACTGGCGAGGTGCAGTACATTGCCAAAGACTTGCCATTGGAATCACTGCATCCACAGGCGCGTGCCGCCCACCGAGCCGCCTGGTGCGTTGCTCTACAAAGTACTGACGCTTTCTGGTGGATGCACGAACAGCTGTACGCCACGCAGTCTCAGCATGCACGTTCTCAGGATGCCCCTGCTTTCTATCGTATGTTAGTTGAAACGTACAACTCTGACCCCATAGTCAATTCCCCCTTGGATGTTGAAGCCTTCGCTACTTGCCAAGTGGACTTACACAATGAGGTGTCTAGCCGAATTGACACGTCGATTCAGGAGGCCCGATCTGCTGGATTCAATGGCACTCCTACTTTCGTCATGCATTTCCGAGACACCCCAGATCGGGCACTCCCGTTGCCAGGGGCCCTACCTTTCGACGACTTGGCTCGGGTGACACGGAATCTGGAAGAATTCCTGAATAGCATGGAGGCGGAGGCCGACCGATCGGATGAGTTGCCCTATTGGATTACAGATGAAGGGCTAGCTGCGGCGAGTCTGTGGCTACCAGATCAGCAGGAAGAGCCGGTGGTGGTGCAAGGGGTTACTAACGCCGGCGACCATTTCCTGGGCTCTCCGTTTGCGGAAGTGGTTGTATTCGAATTCAGCGACTTCGAATGCCCCTTCTGTCGCAAGCATAATCTGGAAACCTTCCCCTTCTTGGAAGCAGGGTTCGTGGCGACTCACAAAGTCATGTGGGTATACAAGCATTTTCCTTTGGATATTCACCCCCATGCCCCATTCGCAGCGGAAGCCGCCATGTGTGCGGGAGAGCAGGGCCGCTTTTGGCAGATGCATGAGATCCTCTTTGCGAACCCGGAAGACTGGGGTCACTCAAACTTTGAGACTTCACTGTTGGCATACGGTTCCTTGCTGGCAAACGATGCTCCGGGACTGGTGCAAGTAACGATTCCTGACCAATTTCGCTCAGGCACCGAATTGCCGTCAAACGTGGATTGGTTGGATCTCTGGGACCAGACGGATATGGCCCCTTTTGATAAAGCTGCCTATGCAGCCTGCCTAGATGGCAATCACTATGAAGACTTGGTTTCCCAAAGCATGGCAGACGTTTCTAGTATCATCAGAGGCACGCCGACCTTCCTGATCTGGCACCGCCAGTATGGGGCATTAGCCCAACCCATCGTAGGGTCTCTGGAGAAAGAAACTTTCGCCAATGTCTTTGACCAGATATTCACTCAGTTGTCCGCTCTGGAAGGAGCAGATTCGGGATAGAATTTAGAAGGGAGTAAGTAAGGGGGAATGGAAGGATATGCCTAAATACCGGAAGCGCGCCTTGGTTGTGTCCGCAAGACTCACTATCTTGGCTCTGCTGCTGGCAGCATTGTGGGTTTTGGGGGCCTGCGAAAATATGCCGGAAGTGGAAGCACCAGCTGAAGAGGATGTGGCCTTGGAAGAGGTGGCAGTTCCTGCGGTTGAAGATTGGACCCAACACTTTGTGGCCGAAGGTCAGTACATTTACGTTGGCAATCCAGAGGCCGCCGTCACGATCCTGGATGTCAGCGACTTCCTGTGAGGAACCTGTGCTGCGCACGTGCTGCGCACAGAACCTCAACTCAAGTCGGAATTTGTCAGTTCTGGTCAAGTTCGCCTAGGGTTTCACCATATTCTGGATCACGGGCAGGCCAGTGAATACGCTAGCATGGCCACGGAATGTGCCGGGGAACAGTCCCCCGCCCAGTTTTGGAACATGCACGATCTCCTCTTCAGCAGTCAGAGCAAGCTGTTTCGGGCAGATAAAGCCACCTACAACGCATTCGCCAGTCAGATCGGACTGGACGCAGCGGCATTCGGCATTTGTATGTCAAATGAAACGCATCTGGCGAAAGTTAGGGCCATGAATGATGAACGTGTTGCAGACTGGTCTATTCGGCGTCGGCCTTCTTTTCTTATTAACGGCAAGGTTTATGAAGGTGGCATTCCTTTCAGCGCCTTTGAGATAGCCATTCAGGAAGCTCTGGGATAGCATCGACAACCAAAATCTTTAAGGGTCCAGAATTCCTGAGTTGACACAAGTTGCAGGTGTGTATGGACCCTTGGCTGGAAAATCGATTCTTGGCGTTTCCTCTTCCTCATTAATGGCCGGGGAGGCCGTTTCTAGACGCCGAATCTGCACTTCCTGCCTCTTTATATCTACTGCCTAGCCTACTTCCCGGCTTGGCGTCACCAGACTTCGAAGTTTCCGCTTTTTCCCTCTCGGGAGGGAGGGCGTCAAGTTGGGGAGTGTCAGACGGCATCAGGCTTATCCAACATTGTTGAAAAGGCCAGACCGCTAGTTGTCGGTGCTGCGAGTTCAGAGATTTCAGAGTGGCCACGTGGTGTAGCTGCTCCCCGATTCAGGGCTATTAGATACCTTACGTCCAAATAGTATGTAATCCGCGGCAACAACAGGTGTAGCTGCAGGGATCGATTCTACAGTTGCGGCCATCGGGGGTAGTTGAAACAAGGCAATTCGCAGGCTGCAAGAGTGCTTCTTCTCTTTTCCTCCATTGGTTCTTCATGGCTTATTTACTTTGTCCGCTGTAAATACCGTTCGAATTAGTTTGGAGGTGTCAAGGCCTCGAAACCCATTGCAGGAATCAGTTACTTCCGAAAAGCAATGGGAATTCCTGTGGCATCGAATATAGTTGCAGGGGCCTATTCTCAGTTCGCATTTCTACAGAAATAGGCAAGTTATTCAACAAAACATGAATGGAGTCTCCGCTTTCCTGAGTTACTCCGTGCCAGAGGCCTGTCAACGGAGGGGAAAAGTGGAAAAAGGGAATCGGCTGGTTTTCTTGAATCGGATGTGCCAAGAAAAGATGTGTTCGCCACGTCTCAGTGATTTCGATGGAGTGGGCCGAATTTCGAAAATTCCTAGCAATTCCCAAAGAAAACTTCCCTCCTGGTCTGGATATAGTGGGTGCCGAACTAAGGATTCGCGCCTATCAATGATGTCTTCATGAGTACATTTATCAGATAAGAATTCTAGCGCCGGAGGAGATATAGTGAATTGGATTGAAGTGAAAAGTAGATGCCGAATCTTGAGCTGTTTTTTCTTTGCTACTTTAGTCGTATTGGGCGGCTGCACGGTGCCTCCAACTGAGGGGACTGTTCCGGCAGAAGTGCAACAGGGGGAAGAAACAGAGAATACGGAATCAGGCGCCGGCGATTACGTGGATACTTCAGGAGTTCCCAAGATCGATCTAAATAACATGACCAGAGAGGAACTGCTGGCCACAATTCCCGAATTCAGCAATCGCATGGTGCGTGAATTCTTTGAATATCGGCCATACATAAGCATTCAGCAGTTTCGTAGAGAAATAGGCAAGTACGTAGACGACGCCCAAGTTGATTTCTATGAAAGGTATGTGTTTGTTCCCGCGGACATAAACGAATCGGATGCCGAAACGCTAAAACAGATTCCGGGAATTGACGACGCGATAGCTGTTGCGTTAGTGGTTGGCAGACCATTTGAATCTCAAGAGGATTTCCTAGATGCGCTATCAGTTTACATTGGTGTAGAAGGCCTTGCACAGGCAGCTTGATATCTAAAGGAATAGATCGTGCCTCTTGATATTTTGGTTGGGAAGTATCGTCGCTTCCTCTTGTGGGTTGCCAGCTTCACATGCATCTTCACCTTCATAGAGCTCTGGCTGGAAGAACACTACGGAACCACTACCCAATGGATTCCCTTTGTGCTCTGCGGGCTTGGGTTGCTAGTCATTTGGGCAGTCCTGTTCAACGCGAATAGGGCCAGCATCATAGCTCTGCGAGTTATCATGGCCCTCAATCTGGCAGGCAGTGTCTTCGGAATATATGAACATTTAGAACACAACCTGTTATTTGAGTTGGAGATACGACCTGGGGCTGAACCTTCAGATGTATTTATGTATGCCTTCCGCGGAGGCAGTCCTATATTGGCACCGGGTATTCTCGCGCTGGCTTCTTTGCTAGCTGCCGGCGCTACGTACTACCATCCGGAATTACAGAGTGGCGAAAAAGTTGGGTAGATGGAAGAGCTGGTTGATCTCAACAGTACTGGACTGTCAAGGAAGAGCGAACACGCATTTATGCCTGTTTTCAGAAACGCTGAAAACCATCGTCCGAATCCAATGGGTTCCTTTACCCGTGGTTTGACGGATTCTTAAAAATAGGTAAGGATCAGCCTTAGGTCGGCCCGGATGATTTTCGGTGTTTCTTGTTCCGGTCGAATGGCCCAACTGCTTAGAATTACGATTTGCAGCGATCTAGCTATATGACTATCCAAGTACGCTTCGGGCATCAAGACGTTGAGTTCCCTTCAGCGGAATTAGGAGAGCTTCGGTCCAGCTACGCAGACGAAGCGATTCCCGTCCTGCGGTCACGTATGCACACTGACGGATACCTTTTGCTCAAGCAGCTCATAGACCCCGCGGAAGTTATGACTGGGCGCGAAGCCGTCCTATCCTACATGGAAGTCCGCGGCGCACTTACGCCCGGTACGCCCATATTGGAAGGAGTCATGCCACGGGATGCTAAGCATGTGCGTCTGATGGGCAATGCTGAGATCACCTATCAGCCTGAAGTGCAGCATGTGCTGGAAAGTGAAGAGCTTTTTTCCTTCTTCCAGCGATACTTCGTGGCTGACGCTGCTACCTTTGCCTACAAGTGGTTGCGAGCGGTGGGCAACGAACAATACACGGGGGCCCACTACGACTTTGTTTACATGGGCCGCGGCTCAGGCAATTTGCATACAGTCTGGATTCCCTTCGGTGACACTCCAGTAGAACATGGGACTCTCTGTCTTTGTGAAGGCTCAAACCATCTGCCTGAATTTGCACGGGTGCGGGACACTTATGGTCGCATGGACGTAGATCGAGACGGCGTGGATGGGTGGTTTACCAAGGAACCCATGGATATCGTTTCCCAGTTCGGAGGCCGTTGGCTGACAACCAACTATGAGGCCGGCGATGTCATTCTCTTTGGCATGCACACTATGCACGCCTCCACTACCAACCTTACAAAACGTTATCGTCTGAGTTGCGACGTACGGTTTCAGCCCGCTCACGAACCAATGGATGAACGGTGGACCAAAGGGGGTCCTGGCCACCAGGTCTTCGGCACTGCAGGTGCGTTACGTACGGTGGCCGACATGCGCGCCGCGTGGGGGATCTGATCTCGCCCCCGGAGCCGCAGGTTCGCCGCCTGCCGCTCAGAAAGACACTTCGGGCCTAGGGGGATGACCTTGATACCCCAGGATTGCCTCGTCCAGCGACCTGACATCTGTCAAAATACAGTCTGAAAGTCTTGCTGGAACCAGAGCACCAGTCTATCAAGCTCGATTGCCCATTTTCGGCCGTATCAACGCTGATTGAGATGGCCAAGACAATACAACAATGAGTGATACTCCCCGGCGCGTGCATTACGTGCCCAATCTATTGCGGAGCGAATTCCAGTTGCGTCAGCGAGAATACCTGCTGCGACTCAGCCGGGCTATGACTTCCCGCTTGGATCTGGTTAGCCTAGTTGAGTTAATTCTCGGCAACGCAGTGGAATTGATGAATTGCTCGGAAGGCCTAATTGCGATCTGGCCCGCCCCCGACAGCCACGCCCGCCAGCAAAAGCAGCCTTTGGTATGCGGATATGGCCTGCCAGAAAAACTGGAATATTTTGAGCCTTTGACCGAAGTCCTGCCCATTCATCTCGTGCCGAGGAGAGGAACCCCTTCCGCTATTGCAGATTCGGACGACGAATTCGTAGCAGTTATGGCTGAGGACGAAATGCGACGTCGGCTAACTTTAGTCCGAAACCAGCTCCTGAGAAAGAGCTTTCGACTCAGTCCTGAGACTTTGTGGGCTCCCCTGCATGTGGGAGATTCTCTGATGGGAGTCATGTTTCTGTTTCGTCAGCGCAATGCCTTCTCTCCGCTTGATCGCCAAGTCCTCCATGGCTTCGTTAATCAGGCTTCAATTGCCGTGCGCAATGCTCGCATGTACCGGGAGCTGGAGGAACAGCAACAGCTGCTGGCTGCAGTTATCGATAACAGCACTGTGGGTGTCATGATTCTGGATCAAGACCGCTATGTCGTGAGCCTCAATCAGACATTGGCAGACCTAGTAGGAATGACCCAAGACCAGGCATTACAGAAGCGATGCAACGAAGTATTGGACTTACACAATGTGAGCGGGTTCGATTTTTGCCAGAGCAGCGAGGCCATAGATCTGCCCAGCGAAGATTCCATCAATTGCGAAGGGGAAATTAGGCGTCCCGGCGCAAAGACTCGAACCGTCACGGTTACTTATACGCCCCTGCGAGACTTTCAGGACAATCTACTCAACGTTATCGTCAATGTGACCGACATTACCAGGTTCAAAGAAGAGGAGGAGCAGAAAACTACCTTCGTATCAGCCATCAGCCATGATCTCAAGACACCGGTCACTGTGATCAAAGGGAACGTGGAGTTGTTACAACGGCCGGACGCTAGTTGGCAACCTGACGAGTCCCAGGAAATGTTGAAAATCATAGCGGACGAATCAGATCGGCTGGAAGGAATGATCAATGATTTGCTGGATGTCAGTAAAGTGGCTGCCGGTGTCCTTAGGCTCGAGAGATATCCTGTGGAACTGCCGCGCCTGCTCCAGTCTGTAGTCCAAGGTGAAAGCCTACAAGCGAGCCGGCACCAACTCATCCTAGATTTTCCTCAGGATCCTTTGCCTGCCGTACAGGCGGACGAAGACAAACTGCGCCAGGTTTTTGCCAATTTGGTAGGGAATGCCATCAAGTATGCGCCAGCTGGTGGCGATATTCGCGTGGGGGCTTGGTTGCAACACGCGGGGAGCAATCAGGAGTCGGACCGCGTGGTGGTTTATGTAGCTGACCAAGGGATTGGAATCCCAGAGAGCGAACTGGATAAGATTTATCAGAGTTTCTATAGGGTGGATCGAGGTTCTAGTCGCAGCACTTCGGGTACGGGCCTTGGCCTTTTCTTGGCAAAGGCCATTGTGGACGCTCATGATGGAGTATTGTGGGCCCGCAGTGCTTTCGGGAAAGGGACGACATTCTTCGTGGCTCTCCCTGTCAGTCCTGAATCTGTGTAAGAAATTAAACCAGACAAAACCGTTGTCGCACTTTTTCCGTGCTCCGCCATTCCCTGAGGCTACGCAGATTCTGGCGAAACTGTCGGGAATCAGCTTTGCGAAGTTACCGTCGCACCCACTCGCCGCCACCTTGCTGGCATGGAGGACGTTGCCGCGCCATCCGCAGAAATGCGCGAATCAGGACCTGGCTCTAGGTAGTTCTGAGAAATGCGTCAGGAATTTGGACAGCGGGTTCGGTAGTCTTCGCAGCAGCTGCAGTCAGGCTCGTTAGTACGAATGGCCGAAGAAACCTAGGCTTCTATTACTAAGGCCGACCTAGATTAGACTAGCATTTGCTGAAGTGATGTGGCCTTTCTACCGCCTAAAACGACTATCCCTATCAACTCTAATAAGGAAAACACTGTAAGTAACTTAGATAGGAGGGCGCCCGCTCGGGTATCAGCCGTGTTGTTGGCTGCCGGGGAATCTCGGCGTATGGGCCGGCTGAAGGCCCTCCTTAATTGGAAGGGCTTGCCCCTAATTATTCATCAGATGCGGGCCCTAACCCAGGCCGGGGCCAGTGATGTTGTGGCCGTTTTGGGTCATCGCGCTCAGGAATTACAAACAGTCTTGTCCTTGGAGGAATTTACTCAAGATTGCCTTCACTTTCGGTGGGTGGTGAATGAGGACTATCGCAGCGGCAAAATTGGCTCCATGAAAGCGGGCCTCCGGGCCGTCAGTGCCACGGGGTCACCGGGCTCCACCTTAATACTCAATGTGGATCAGCCGCGCAGTACCCAGACTATAAAACAGGTGCTAGCAGCCCATCAATTAGGGGTGTGCCAGCAGGGAATCCTCTTTACAATACCAACTTGCGAAGGCAAGGGCGGCCACCCCATTGTCTTGGAGCGGGAGCTGATACAAGAAGTGCTTGAGCTTCCGGAAGATTCAAAAGGCCTAAGAACCGTTCGAGATAGGGACTGGGGACGAGTACAGAGAGTGGAGTTGGGAAAAGCAGAGCTACTTTGGGACGTAAACACCCCTGAGGAATTTCACAGAGTGATGAAAGACCTCAACGAAATCTGAGACTTGTCATATCATCTGAGCGGAGATTTACTCAAGGGTTTTTCCAGGCCCTTGCCCCCTTTGGCCATGGAGCAACTCTCCTATGCAGAATGGGTTACTTGCCAAGAGTCTCTTGAGCTGATTTCCAGGCTTCCCGTGCAAGGTTCACGCTGTAAGGCATCGCTGTTTCCGCGGGATCCTGTCCTTCCATCTCTATAGATACAAAACCAGAGAAGCCGGCTTGTAACAGCAGCTGAAAAATGCGGGCGTAATCCAAGTCTAGGCTGTACCAGGATCCGCCCCCTGGGTAGGTCTTCATATGGGCCAACTGAACGTGGGGGGCGATCTGTTCCATGGCTACATACATGTTGTCCTCGAACAGGAAATTCCCCATATCCAGAATTGCCCCTAACCAAGGGGAATCAACTTCCTCAATGATGCGCGCCATGTCTCTGGCGAACGTAGTCAGCCCCCAGTGGTTTTCCAATAGGAGTGTCACCCCGCGCAGTGCCGCGTGGTTGAGGCACTGGCAAATACAGTCGCAGACCCAGGCAAATCCTTCCTCTTGGGTGTGGCCTTCCCACGGCTCCACCCAACCTCTTGCTTTCACCAAGTCATCGAAACTTCCTTCCTTTCGCCAACTGCCGGAATTCACTCGGATGGAAGGAATACCCATTTCGTGGGCTAGATCTATGCAATGCAGTGTGTGGGCTACGTGTTGCTGCCGTTCTTCCCGCTCCGCCCATAGGAAGTCTTGGTGAATGGACAGGTTGTACAGGCTCAAACCCAGTTGAAAGGCGCGTTGCTTAAGCCCCTGCAGATACTCGTTGGACTCGCCTTCCAGCTGTCGGTGCAAGATCTCTACGCCGTGAAGACCCAGTTCATGGGCTGCCTCGAATACCTTCTGAATTGGAAACAGTTCCGGTGCAAAATGCCAGTAGGAATATGTGGAAGTGCCCAGGCGTAGTTCCATTTCTTCATCAGTCCTCGATTGTTAGCGGATTTAGCGGCAACGAGATGGGGACTCCTGCCTTGGCCGACTTATAGGCGGCCAAGGCCACGCGAGTAGCCTGCAATCCGTCGTAGCCAGTAATGGAAGGTTCCCGCCCTAGCCGAATCATGTCTACGAAGTCGCGTATCAGTCCCATGTCAGGACTGATGCCCCAAGGTTGTAAGTGAGTACGTCCTGTGTCTTCACTGGTCAGAGTCAGGGCTTGACCGAAGGCATTCACGGCTAGGACTCCTTCGGAGCCGACTAAATCCATCGATACATTGCCCCAGATCCGATATGCAGGCGGACGAGACCAGCTAGTATCCAGTGTGCCATATACACCGTTAGCCAGCTGGAAGGAAAGCAGGCCCGCGTCATCGATGCCCAAACCCGGGTGCAGCAGGCTATGGCCGATCTCTGCATAGACTTCTGTTACTTCTGTGCCCCAGAACCAACGCAGCAGATCGATCACGTGCACTGTGTGGTCTATCACGGCCCCACCGCCAGACAGTTCCGAATTGACAAACCAGCCGCCTGGCATGGATCCCTGATTCGTACAGGAGGCACTGTATACGGTACCTAGTTCGCCTTGGTCAAGGATGCGTTTGGCCTCCGTTATGGCAGGTGCGAAACGAACTGGGAAGGCAATTTGCAATCGTGTATCAGTGTCCCGGCAGACCTCCAACATGGCCAGACCGTCCACTTCTGATGTAGCTATGGGCTTCTCGCAAAGAATGTTTGGTACCTGTATCGCAGACATTTCCACGTGTTGGCGATGGTGGGAGTTGGGCGAGCAAATAATTACACCGTCCAAGTCGCCGATTAGCAAGGCATTCAGATCGGAGTAGGTGGGTACACCAAACTGATTCGATACGCGCTCCAGCACACTGGGCACTTCATCCCAAGCACCCACTACTTCCACCTCAGGCAGCGTCTGTAGACACTTCAGATACGAGAAAGCGTGTCCGTGAGCCATGCTGCAGAGTCCGATACGGATAGGCATTGCTTACCCCTCGAATTCTGACATGGTCACCGGCCTGCCAGTGCGAATAGAGTGCAGGACGGCCTCACAAATCCTGACAGCTTGTAGACCATCTTCAGGCGACACTCGAAAAGGAGCTCCCGTTTCCAAGCACTGCAGGAAATGAGCCAGTTCGGCATACCAGGGGTGGTCCCGCCCAACGTAGGGGGTTAGTTTGCTTGTGCCACCTGCGGTTGAGGTGGCAGCTTCCAGGGAATCCTTATCCCGGGAATCCCACTCTACGATGCCTTTAGTTCCGGTAATTTCCAAGTGAGTACGGGAAAGCCCCTGTTTATGGGCCCAACTTGCTTCGATGTGCCCTATGGCACCCGAAGTGAATCGGAGCAAAATCAAGGCATGGTCAGTTTGGGGTATGCCTGCTTCTAAAAGGCCCCGGGCGAAAACTCTTTCAACTTCGCCGAAGCACCAGCGCTGGTAGTCGACGTCATGGATTGCAACATCCAGAACCACTCCGCCGCTCCTTTGGAAATCCGCATATTGCTGCGCCCTATGAGCACCTCCACCTGGAAAGCCAAAGGCCCTCACTGTGCGGATGGTGGCAGGTGTGCCCAATTGGCCTGATACCACAGCCTCCCTCGCCGCCTGAAACTGGGGAAAGAAGCGCACCACCTGGGCTACAAATAACCTGGCTCCAACTTCCTCACAATAGGACACTACATCCTGGCAATCCGAGACCGTGCGGGCCAAAGGTTTCTCGCATACGATGGCCTTGCCTTGAGCAGCAGCTGCCAGCACCACTTCTTTGTGATAATCCACACTGGTACAGACATCAACGATGTCACAATTTGCCAGTAAATCCTCCAGTGAATGAAAAATGCCCCCGCCCCATTTCTGGGCGGACCGCGCGGCCGCAGCAGGTACTACATCGAACCAGCCATGCAAGTGAACGGGTAATTCAGCCCAGCTCTTGCCGTGTATCTGGGCAATGTTGCCCGCTCCAACTATCCCAACCCTCAACATTGTGCTTAAGTAAGGCTACAGGCACCGACCTGTTCAGCCCGCTAACCCTTCAGTCCCGTCATGGCAACACCTTCGATGAAGTTGCGCTGCATGAGCAGGAAGACTATCAACACCGGCAAAAACATCACGGCGGCCCCAGCCATCTGTAGATGTGTCTGAGAAATGTATTGTTCGGTGAAGCGGGACATGGCGATAGGCAATGTCCACTTTTCTTTGCTGTTCAAAATTATCAGGGGCCACAGGAAGTCGTCCCAAGCCGCGAGGAAAGTGAAGATGGTTAGAGCTGCAATAGCAGGTTTGCTCAGAGGCAACATGATGCGGGCATAAATATAAGGCTCTGGGGCACCATCCATACGAGCTGCTTCCAACAGGGATTTGGGCACTCCCAACATGAATTGACGCATCAAGAAAATCCCAAAAGGCGTTACCAGGGCCGGTACGATCAGTCCTGCGTAGGTATTCACCATACCCATTTTTGCCATCATTATGAACAGCGGAATCATGATCACTTGAAAGGGGATCATTAGCGTGGACAAGATCACGATAAAAAACGTGATCCGGCCCGGAAACTCGTATCGCGCGAAAGCAAATCCTGCCATTGTACTAGTCAGCAGCTGCGTACCGGTGATGGTTAGGGCGATAAATGTGCTGTTCAGGGCAAACCGCCAGAATCCAACCTCAAACCAGACCTCCAGAAAGTTCTCTACCGAATATTTCTGAGGGGCAAACCACACTGGCGGCACCTTGATGACCTCCGACAGAGGCATCAACGATGCAGACAGCATCCAGACCAGCGGCAAGAGCATCCATACTGCTCCCGCGAGCAACACTAGTAACCCAGCATATCTGCCTACGGCAGACCAGATCGTGCCGTGTTCCTTTGCCGAATGTACAGGTGCCGTAACTGCCATGATGCCGACCTACCCGTATTCAAATTCCCGCTGCGTTAACCGCAGTTGCACCAAAGTAATTACCAGAATGAGGGCGAACAGAATAAAGGCCAAGGATGCCCCGTAACCCAAATCGGTATATCGGAATGCCGTGGCGTAAATGTGGTACACCATCACACGGGTGGAATTGATGGGGCCCCCAGCTTCGCCCTGTTGGGTAGTCATAATCACTGCCGGCGTGAAGACCTGGAGAGATCCGATCACGGCAGTCACCGTTACAAACACCACAGTTGGATTCAGCAACGGGAAAGTGATATGGCGAAAGCCCTTCCAACGATTTGCGCCGTCTATTTTGGCTGCGTCATATAGTTCTCGCGGAATGCCCTGCAGCCCTGCGAGAAAAATCACCATGCTAAAACCTAGGCCTTTCCAAATAGCTACGATCATGATGGCAGGCAATGCCCAGTCTGGAGAAGCCAGCCACTTGGGGCCCTCAATCTGAAACCAACTAAGAAAGTTGTTGACCAGTCCCCAACGGGGCTCGAACATCCAGATCCAGACAAAGGAAACAGCCACCCAGGATGTAATCACCGGTATGAAGTAGACCGTGCGTAAGGCTGTGCGAAAGGGTAGCCGGTCTTGATTCATAATCAAGGCCAACGCCAACGCCAGGGACATACCTAAGGGAACTACCCCTACCGTGTAATAAAGAGTGTTCTGGAGACTCTTGAGGGTCAACGAGTCTTGCAAGGCCTCAAGATAATTGGCGAAGCCAATCAAGGGAAAATCACGTGGAATCAGACTCCAATCGTGGAGACTGATATAGAAGGCAAAAAGTATGGGAAAGATTATCAGGACCAACAAGAAAAGGAAGGCCGGCCCGAGGAATGTGTAGGCCCACAGGATTTCCCGTCTCTGCAGGCGACTAATTCGAACTCTAGCCATTTGCGCTGTCAGGCGGAGAACCGTGGCTGCTGCAGGGGCCGAATCGACAGATCCGGCCCCTGCGCAGCAAGGCAAGAAAGACCTGCCCGACGGCAGGCAACACAACTGAAAACTCTAAACAGTGTGATTGGCGATCACTCCGTTCAAGTTTGAAACCATGGTGTCAAAGGAAGTGGAGGCATCATCTCCGCCAATAACTACGCGATCACGTCCGTCCCCTAATTCCTTGACCCATTCGGCCCATCCGACCCATTCCCAAGGGGTGGCAAATTCGAGTGAATCCACGCAGACCTCGGCGTTGGTATTAGGCCGGAATTGGGCCTCTTGGCCCAAGCCTTGGAAACTGGGCAAGTCTCCCGCAACGTCATTCCAGATAATCTGGGCGTCCCGATTAGTGCAGAAATGCACCCATTGCCAGCCAGCTTCAGCGTCCGGGACCCAATTGCCTACGACCCACATCCAGTGGGAGCCGGCGGTATAAAGTTCCTGACCCGCGGAGCGGACAGGGAAAGGCACGATGGTGTATTCCAGATCCGGAGCCATCTGGGCCAGGCTCCCGCGGGTCACGGGATGCCCAATCTGGCTTGCGGCTCGACCTAACGCGAATCGGTTCTGGCCCTGCAGGAAGGAATTGTCGTCCGCAGTGCCAGAAAGATCGCAGAACCATTCGAATGTCTGTAGAATTTCTGGATAGTCCTGCCACACCAATTCGTTGGTACTTTCATCCACCCATGGCTGACCGTTCTGTTCCCTTTGCAGGAACTGCTGGTAGAGGATGGTTTGGAAGGCGCTGTAGTACCCCGTGTGGATGCCAATCTGGTCGTCATCACTGCCCGCCAGTTTGGTCAGTGCCGTGGCCTGCGCGTACAGGTCAGCATGATCCGCATAGGGTGCTGCGGGATCAAGGTCGGCAGCCTCGTACAAGGCATTGTTGCGATACATCACCAAAGTCTGCACATCCAAGGGCAGACCATAATATTCTCCCCCTTTGGAACCACGGGCAACCGTCCAAGGCAGGTAGTCTTCGGCAATCTGGCTGGGCGTAATGACTGATTCTGCTACGGGCAGGAGACTGTCGCCGGCGATGTATTCCTCAACCAAACCCATTGGAATCTGGAAAATATCTGGAGCCGAACCGGCGCCGCCAGCGATGCCAGCTGCCAATTTACCCCAATACTCCGCCCATGGAATGGACTGGAATTCAATGGTAATGTTCGGATTCTGACCTTCGAAATCCTCCTTGAAAGCTTCTACGGCAGCCGCCCTGCTCTCGGAATGGTGCTGCCAGTGGCTCATGGTTACGTCTGCCATTTCCATGGGGCCTTCAGCGGCTGGCGCCGGAACCATGGTGTCGCAAGCGGCCGTGATCAGAGCTGCTGCGCCCACAGTACTTGACAACGCAAGGAAACGCCTGCGGCTAATTCCTATCTCATTCATGTCATTCACTCCTTTCGAAAAAATAAAATTACTCTGCCTGATTCGAATACCAGGTTTTCAATCTGACTTGCTTCTCACCGTCCGAGCGGCTACTGCCCAGGGGTAGGGCGGGTCATCGTTAGGAAGGGATCGATAAGTGGGGATCCAGACCCAACGATCCGTGCCTGCAGTATTGGCATGGCTGGCATGCAAAGTTAAATCGTGGAAAACAATGGCACCCCCCGCCGCGATGGGGGTGCTCACAGCCTGTTCCTCCTGTGCCTGACTGGACTCCAACCTGTAACCAAAGCCCTTGCCATCCGAGACATCAGCATGTTCGATTGTCTGAACGTGGGAGCCGGGCACCACTTTCAGACATCCATTTTCTATATTTGCATCATCCAGGGCTATCCACAGGGAAACCTTGTGACTGCCCATCCAATAGGGATGATCTTGATGCCAAGGACTACCGAAGTCTGCGTCGTGATCTTTGAAAACGGCTTTGTCGCTAAGAAATTCAATTTCTGGGCCCAGAATTGGCTCCAGCAGGTCCAGTATGCGGTCGTCAGCTACCGCATTTCTGTAGAATTGGCTGCGGAAAGCCACGCCCACGTGGACACCTACTTTCATCATATTTTGCCAATCTTCGCCGTTCTGTTCTTTCTCTTGGCGTACTTCTTCAACCACGGTCTGGATCTCGGTCTTCAATCGAGCAGTTTCCCCTTTATTGAAAAGATCCGGCACCACCAGGAACCCATCCTTCTCAAACTTTCCCGCAATTTCAACTCTATCCATTTTTTATCGTCTCCGCCGATTCGAAACTTTGGCTGAATTTACACCGGAATTTTCGTGCAAACGTTACCGCGAAAATCCCGCGCTGAGGAAATCTTCTCTGCAGTTGCAGTCCCTATTTACTTCCGATCCAGCAGGCTGCTTCAGACTAGACAAATAGGCAGGATCCATTCGGATTGGAAAGTTGAGGATAAGGGCTTCATAATAGCAGATTGAAATGAGACCTCTCCCAGCCCATTCTTTGATAGCCAATATGCAAGTCTATATTTCCATAAATATTATTTCAGCAAGTCGTGAGGAATTGGGGGAGGCTAAGAAAGAGTCCTAGCCTGGGGAGTTACCCTAGCGGCCTCGTGGAAAGGAACCCCTATGCTTTGAGAAGCTTAGAACAGAAAGAACAGCTCAAGTAAAGTGGGCTACCTTGCGAAAGTTCCAAGTGGCCCCTTTACCAACCGTCGGCAAAGCAAGGTCCATTTCTCCAGAACATATTGGAGTGACCAGAATTCTTGAGCCGGCACCGTTTCATCCAACAGTCTGGATATTCTGGAATCTTTACGATTCTTGGGATCCTCAGGCTCTTTCGCTTTGTAGTTATTTTCGATTACGAATGTCTGAGTTTCTCATTCATTTGAAACAAATTATTCTTGCATGTTAAAAGTACGAACTATTAAGTGCAAAGTGAAACAAGCCTGCCGTGAAGGCAGCGAACACTTTGAGATAAAGGGGCCCATGTTTCGAGCGATAAGAGTCTAGGCAGGTCGGGGGCGGCAAAGGAGCCACAATTTATTCCAGTCAAAGTACAAAAGCTGATTTTCGTTTTGGACGCAGGTGAAAAAGGGAATTCCGAGAGGAAAAGAGTCATGTTTCCAGCTCCTTGACTTCGGTCCGATTGACAAAGAAATGTAACCTGAATTGGAGGAGCGCACCAAGCAAGGCCTCGTAGAACCTCAACTATGTCTCTCCTGGTCTGAGAGACTTCCGACTAATTCTAAGGGGCAAGAGAAGGCGGGATGCCCACTTTCGGTCCATGTTTGAACACAGCCGGAACAATATGTGAGGTCGGTTTCCAACTGGATTAGAAAGCGAACATTTCACGAACTCCTCTCAACAATCTACCGGGAGTTCCCGGAAATGGCGGCAAACAGCGTGTTTCGAGAACAAGCCTGACATGACTGTCATCTTAGGTCTCCTGTGCAATGACGGCTTAGAGTTTGGGGCCGCTCATGGTGCAAGTTCAAGGATTGATGGAAATAACGCATCCAATATGAAAGGGCTAAGAGAAAGCTCTGGCCAGAGTAAGAAATTGTGCTGGGTGCCACGTCAAGTAACGCAGAATTCGGCCAGAGATGCAGATTTGCAAACCGGAGACTGCTGAGCGGGACTGGCGACTTTCCCGGCCATGCACTCGCTCTTGGGGAGACCTTCGGAAGTCTCATTCGGCAGGACTTGGAATAGATCGAATCGCCGGTTGAAGGCGACCAAGCGACAATTGCTCCTGAGTGGGGACTTCGGAACCAGTACTGAAGATGTCCAGCCCCAAAGTGTCAGCAAGAATAGGCGAATCCGAATCCTCGAGCTAAGCAATTGTAAACAGTCCCATAGTAGTTGAACCTTTGATTGAATACTTAAGAGATGCGTTTTGGCCCGATGAACTGCCAACTGTCTCCACAGCTCGTAAGGGCGCCACTTGGGCATTCCCGCATGCGTTCGAAATTTGGGGGTCCGGGGTCGATGGGCCCATAACTGCAGTGGAACTCAGAAGTGGGAAGGGAAAGTCACTGCACATTGCCTCCTGTTTGGAAATAGAAGAGCGCTCTGAGAGGGGATCAAGATTTTGCATGGGATGCTCAAAGACCACTTGCCAAGCCGGCAACCGATTGAGGACGGGCCCTACCGTCCCGCTAAGGCACTGGATTGGGGCTTCTAATTCGCAACTGCATAAAATGATGCCCAACTATTCTTCTAAAGGCTTCTACGCGATCTTCTCTGCTGCGGCTAAGGTCTTGTAAAGTCAGAGAGCCAAATCCTAAACGGTTGGCTGGCAAGTTCACGAGCATATGATGGGATGAATGTTTTTCTAACTCAAACAGGCTGCCGCCTTAACTACGGTGAAAACCACCACTTGGCCAGGCAATTGCGCCAAGCCGGGCACGCGGTCGTTGCCGCACCAGACCAGGCGCAAGTCATTGTTGTCAACACCTGTGCCGTTACTGCTGCTGCTGGACAGAAGTCGCGGCAACTTATCAGATCACTTCACAAAGCTAACTCTCAGGCCCGGATCGTGGCTACGGGTTGTTACACATCCCTGGAACCCGAAGTGGTTGAAAAACTGCCAGGGGTGTGGAAAATCGCCTTAAATGAGGACAAAGATCTGTTAGCTAGTCTCCTTGAGGACTGGAGCAGCGACTTTCTGGATTTGCAAGCCCTGGAACGGCTACGTCCCACAGCGTCGCCAATTCCCCCAGATCCACAGGGGCGCACTCGGGCCTTCATCAAGGTACAAGACGGTTGCCATCTTAGCTGTACTTTCTGTGTGGTCACTGTAGCCCGTGGTGACAGCCGCAGCCGGGAACCAGACCAAATAATTCGGGAAATCAGGGAATTGACTGGGGACGGATTTCAGGAGGCCGTACTGACAGGTGTGCATTTGGGCAGCTTTGGCCGTGACTTTAAGGGCAGACAACCGGTGAGACTGCCTCAGTTGGTGCGTCGAATTCTGTCTGAAACCGATATGCCGCGACTGCGCGTCAGTAGTTTGGAGCCTTGGAACGTAGATCAGGAACTATTCCAGTGTTGGGAGGAATGGCCGGACAGGCTCTGCCCTCACTTGCATTTGCCCTTGCAGGCTGGCACCGATAACGTACTTAGGCGCATGGGCCGGAGATGCTCAACTTCATCTTTTGCCAACCTAGTAGAATCGGCGCGGGAGCACATTCCCGGTTTGACCGTCACTACAGACATCATCGTTGGTTTCCCAGGTGAATCCGAGTCTGAATTCTCGCAAGGTTTGGAATACATTGAGGGCCTGAAGTTCGCGGATGCCCACGTCTTTCCATTTAGTGCCAGAACCGGTACTCGGGCTGCGGATTTGCCGGACCAATTGCCCAAGGCTGTCAAGAAGGCAAGGCTCCGCCAGGTCCAAACGGCAGTTGAAGCTACAGGGTGGGAAGTTAGGTCTAGCTTCCTTAACTCCATACGCCCCGTTCTGTGGGAGGGAACAGGCCAAGAATTAGCTGCTGGTGAAGGCTTCCTGTGGAACGGCTACACGGACAACTACCTGCGTGTCGAAACTGTTACTCCAACTCCGGTGCAACTTACCAACCAAGTCTCCCAGGTGCAACTGAAGAGGCTGATTGGCCAAGTACTGGAAGGCGAGATTCGACCGGATCTTCAAACGGCCTAGCCGTTCCGGCAATGAATAGACTTCGAGGGAGTCTTAAGAAATTCCGGTAAAGCTAGTTATCGAATAGGCCTTAGGACTCTACTTGAGCTGAAGAATTCGCCTGTGCTACGATCGCGTCGTAGAGTGGCAACCATATCGAGAATAGAGAGAGTAAATGCACTGATGTCGACAGTGCTGATTACGGGTACCAGCGGATTCATCGGTCAGGCTCTGGCAGCTCGGCTCAAGGTTGACCATGAAGTCATTTGTCTGTCTCGGGCTGCTACTCCCGTGGAAGGAGTAGAAAGGATTCAGGGGGACTTCTCTGTGCCAGTAGTGTTGTCCCAGCTCGATCACCTCCAGATCGATACTTTGGTTCACCTAGCTGCCGTCACCGGTGGCTGTACAGAGGCAGATGGCATTCGTGTCAACGCGGGTGGAACTCACGGCTTGATGCGTTACTTGATAGATTGCGGCTGCAGCAAGTTTGTCTTGGCAAGTTCCATAGCCCTAATCGGCATACAGAGCCGGCTCTTTCGCCCCCTCCAAGTGCCAATACCTGACGAACATCCTTGCTTGGACCGTGATGGCTACGGCCTGTCCAAGTATTTGATGGAGGAAGTAACCCGGTATCTCTCGCGGCAAAATCCTGAACTGGACATAATAAATATTCGATTGGCTGCTATTGTAAATGAAGCGGCCCAGCTAGACCCAGTGTGCGCAGGAGACACTTTGCCGGAATGGGCCCTGGCCAGTCTTTCCCGCATGTATCTGAGTGATGCTGTGGACTGTTTCACCAAGGCGGCGGAGGCTCCGCACAAGGCTGGGTTGCGAATCATGAATGCAGTTGCAGCCTCGGCTTGCACTCGGGATACAGTGCCCGCGGTGTTGAAGGCCTGGTATGGAACCGACGCGGAACGTTTGGATTTCTCATACTACGAAAGGCCGGGCCATGAGCGCGATCCGGTCTATGACATTCGTCGAATAGAGGCCGAGATCGGCTTCGTGCCACAGAAACCCACCATTTAGCCGTCTTGTATAGTGATTATTCCCTTTTAAATAAATAGCGGGAGCAGATCATGAAAGGGTTGCATGCAATACTTTCGAGAAGTCGTTTTCTGGCCTTGGGAGGAGGCGTGTCGCTTTCCACCTATTTGGATCCCCGAGCCAGTGGCATGGAGCAATTTCCCTGACACGTGGAATGCGCTGCCATTCGATCTCTGCTTTCTCAACAGCGCGTTTGTTTCCCTTATTTTGACGGTTGGCCAACTAGCAAACTGTTCCTTGGGGGCATTTGCTTTCGCCCGTCTGCATTTCCCAGGACGGGAGAAACTCCTCGTCCTGTACTTGGCTACCCTCATGATTCCCTTCCAGATGACTATGATTACCTTGTTCGTACTCGTCAGTTGGATGGGCTGGATTGACTCGTACTGGGGCCTCACAGTGCCTTGGTCTTCAGTCCCTATGAGACTTTTTTGTTGCGTCAGTTCTTCAAGTCCATTCCTCTGGAACTTTAAGATGCATCCAAGATTGATGGTTGCGCCTACTGGCGCATATACTGGAATGTGATGGTGCCCCTTTCTAAGCCAGCCTTGGCTACATTGGGCATCTTCGTCTTCATGTGGGGCTGGAATAACTTCCTGTGGCCGCTCCTGATTGTCAATTCGCTGGAAATGAAAACCTTGCCGCTGGGTTTAGCATAATTTCTGGGTCAATACACGATGTATTGGAATCTGCTGAAAGTGGGAGCAACTATTTCCCTGCTGCCGGTGTTGTTAATCTTTTTCTTTGCCCAGCGCTTCTTCACTGAAGGCATTACATTGACCGGCCTTAAGGGCTAGCCTTGACCGAAGTTATTTTTCCAAGGAGGTAGTTATGGCCATTCAGGCTCTCATCGCCACCCAAGACCGCCAGTTCTCGCTGGAAGATTTCAGTGAACCGGACTTGGCCCCGGATCAGGTACGGATCCAAACTCTCTATTCGGGAGTCAGCGTGGGCACGGAATTTATGGTGATTCAAGGACGTCTGAATTGGGGGGCCTTTCCCGTCTGCACTGGGTACCAAGCCACAGGCTTGGTGGTAGAGATTGGCAGCGCGGTGGATCGTTTCACTACGGGCGACATCGTCTACTATCGGCGCAATTCTATCGATTTCGAATTGGAAGGACGGCCTGTGAATTCCTGTTCGGGCACTCATGCCAGCCAAGCTGTGGTGCCGCAGGACCAGGAGCTTGAAATCTTGCCTGAAGGGATTTCCCCAGAAGTAGGCAGTATGTTTGTGATGCCTTCTGTGGGCTACAATGCTGTCAATATGGCAGGCGTTCAGATGAACGATTTGGTAGTTATGCAGGGGCTGGGCCTGATTGGGACCGGAGCCATGTTGGCGGCCCGTCTGCGCGGGGCCGTCGTAGTTGGTGTGGAATTGGATGAAACCAGGATGCGGCTGGCCCATGACTTGGGCATTGACTATCTAATAGATGCCCGGGGTGCAAATGTGTTGGAGGCGGTCCAGGAATTCCAGGTTGGGGGCGGAGATGTCGTCTTTGAAGCCACCGGCATTCCCCGCAATCTGGATTCAGCCTTCGCCCTCTGCCGCACTTTCGGCAAGTTTGTTTACCTGGGCAATTTGGGCAGCGCGCCTGTAACATTTAGCTTCTTGGTTCCGCACGCGAAACAGCTGACCACATACTTCCCTTGCAACGACGGGCTCCAGCCTTGCCGGGAGGCGGTCATGCGAAATATTGCCACTGGAGCCCTACCTTGGGGCAAGACCATCAGCCACTCAGTTAATGCGGAGGACGCGCCGGAACTGTACGCGGCTATTGATGAAAAGGCAGTGCCAGAGTTGACTGGGGCCGTGATTAAGTGGAGCTAGATGCATGAGTAAAATCCTGAAATCGTTCTTGAATATTAGTTACCTGCTTTCGAAAGGGGCCCTTCGCGTAGAAGCACTGCTTCTGATAGGTTTGCTGTGTAGCGGCTGCGCCCCGGTTCTGTTATTGCCAGCTTCCGCTCCGGGACAGGTTTCGGCCCAGCTGGAACTGGTGCCCTATCAACCCGCCGCGCCCTGTTTGGATCGATTTATTGAGCATGAACTGGACTTCATCACCAACGTGGATGAGCAACCCGTGCGGCTTTTTGCCAGCAATGGCTCAGGGCTGGCTGTCAGTGACTTGAATCAGAATGGCCGCCTGGATCTGGTGTTTGCCAATCTGGATGGTCAGAATGCGGTGCTATGGAACGAAGGTGATCTGGTTTTTCGCCGCGAGGATTTGCCAGTCCGCAACACTCGAGCCGTCAGCGCTGTGGACGTGGATGGCGACGGCTGGTCCGACATTGTCTTTGCCCTCCGGCGCTTCCTGCCTGCTGTGATGTACAACGAGCCGGACGGCCAAGGGGGACGAACCTTCTCCCGGCAAATGCTGTCCCTATTCCCGGACCGGACGTACGTTATGGCCTGGGCTGACATGGATGGCGACCATGACTTGGATGCAGTTGTCGCCACATATGACGCGGAGAGACAAAAGGAAGAAGGAATTATGTCTCCGTCCGGCGGCGTCTTTCTTATGTCCCAAGATGGGCTTACCGGACAGTTCACCAGAGAGCCCCTGGCCTACAAGGCCCAAGCCTTGGCAATCCTGTTGGAGGACTTCAACGCGGACGGTCGCCCAGACATCTTGGTCGGTCAGGACTTTGAGGTACCGGATCAGGTCTGGCTGCGCACCACATCGGGCTGGGAAGAAAAACGGGTATTTGATGAGGTAACCCGTAACACTATGAGTTTTGCTCCAGGAGATCTGGACAACGACGGTGATTTGGAGATTTTCGCCGCAGATATGAAGCCCTTCAAGACAGACGCGGAGACTATGGCGCAATGGATGCCGCTCATGGAAGACATGGACTTCGAGGTCACGGGCGGTCAGGTAATGCATAACGTACTGCAAGTCATGGGTCCACACGGCATCTATGAAGACAAGGCCCGCGGCGCCGCTCTTGAGGCCACCGGTTGGACTTGGTCTGCCCAGTTCGGGGATCTAAATAACGATGGCCTTCTGGACTTGTATGTGGTTAACGGCATGCAGGCTCAGGAGATGTTTCCGCACCTCGAGAACGCGGAATTAGTGGAAGAGAATTTGGTGTTTCGCAATGCTGGCGAAAGCGGCTTTCAATGGATGCCGGACTGGGGCCTAAACAGCAAGGACGGTGGCCGCAGCATGGCCATGGCGGACCTGGATTTGGATGGCGATCTGGACATAGTGGTCAACAACTTGCTGGACCCAGCCATTCTTTTTGAAAACCGCCTCTGTGCAGGTCAGTCTCTGAGTGTGGAACTGCTATGGCCAGGTCAAGGCAATACCCTTGCCTTGGGAGCAGAAGTAATCCTGCATACAGACCAAGGCATCCTGTCTCGCAGCGTGAGATCCAATAGTGGATATCTAACGGGGGAGCCCACGCGATTGCATTTCGGGCTGCCGAACGGTGCCGCACTGGGAGCCCTGGAAGTGCGCTGGCCGGATGGTCAGATCACGCAACTGACAGGCCTTTCCCCCCAGGTATTGTTACGCCTGACACGTTTGGAATAGCTAGGTGAATTCGGCAAAGGACGGGAAACCCCATGCTCCCTATTCGGGGACGAAATGGCTTTCACTACCTATGGACGGGAATTCTACGCATCACCTGAATCGGGTTCCAGCTTGACCGCAGCAGGTAGCACTATGGAAAACGTACTGCCAGTTCCAAGTTTACTGGAAACGTGAATGTTGCCTCCGAGCTGACGGACCAGACCACGGGCTAGACTGAGCCCCAACCCCCGATTGTTACGACCTGGATTGGCTGTCTGGTCCACTCGGAAATAGGGGTCAAAAATGGATTCGTGGAACTTCGGGTCAATGCCCAGACCAGTGTCCTGAATCCAGATGCGAATCCACTGGCCCGCTTGGTTGGACCCAACGGTAACTTTGCCCTGAGGCCGAGTGTAATTAATGGCGTTGACGACGATTTCCAGCAAGACATCATTCTTGAAGTAAGTCCTGTCTACATCTACTATGTGCTTTTCCTCCAAGGGGTCCACGTACAGACTGACCTGTTTCTGGTTTGCAGTCTCCTGCAGGGCCGATGCAGTCTCCTGCAATAGGGGTTCCACCTCCACCAACTCCGTCTTCAGCACTATGGATGAGGTTTCCGAATACAAAGCAGCCAACGTACGGTTGCTCATTTCAATCATTTCCGCCACATTCTGGCGCATGTCTTCTAGGGTTTCCGCACTGACTGGGTCCTCTGGCCGAGGTTTCCAACGGTGGTCCAAAGTTTCTATATCCAATTCCAGTGCCCCCAAGGCGTTGCGAAGTTCGTGACTTAAGTTGGAAGCCATGTCCTGCTTGCTTTTGAGGTTTTGGCCCAGCCGCCGTTGCATGCCTTGAAAAGCCTCCGCCAGGTCCAAAACCTCCCGAATACCCCGGACCTTCTCAACACTCAGGGGCGTGGTGGCTTCCGCAGTGCTCTGGATACTGCTAATTGATTCCGTGATACGGGATAGCGGGGATGTGAAGAAACGGGACACGGTGTAAGTGGCCAGACTCAGGACCAGAAAGCCACATAGGCTGCTGGCCCAGAAGATGATCCACAGACGTGCCTGTACCTCTTCCAGAAATCCTTTAGACTGGATAACCTCTATGAAACCAATTACCCGCGGCTGTGAAGACTGGGCCCCTCCGCTCTCGGTCGGCTCGGGGGCCAATACCGGTAGCAGGGCGATCCAGACTGATTCAGGGCGACATTCAGCGCAGGTGTAGTAGGACCTGGTTTCAGTGCTGTCCGAATCGGGTTGGCTGTAACAGAAATCCGCCTCAAATGTAAAGTGTTCGGGCTGCTGAGAGGCCGCGCGCATATCGGCCGCGATCACCATTTCTGCCCTCTCAGACAGAGTATCCCGGTAGCTTTGCTCCAGCAGATTGCAAGGCAGGACGGAAGTCACTCGCATGCTGGTGGCAACAGTCTGTAACTGTTGCTTTTCGTCATAGAAAAGGACTCGCACAAAGCTGTCGGGTTCAGCAAGAAATAGAATGTTGCCTAGGGTCAGTGAAGGCAAAGGGGTTGTGCCCAGAAATTCTGTCATCTGCTGAGATAGGGAAGCAGCCTCACGAACCAGACGCGCCCTAAAACGCAATTCTATGAACCTGTAGGAAACAAATGTGGCGGCGAATAGGGTCAGAACTACCAACAGCAACACCAGGGCGGTATTAACTAGAGTCAGATATTGACCAAGCCGCATGCCGGATCTTCCCCAAGGGGCAGTTTAAACCTGGCTGCCAGCCGCCGTAATTATGGATGGCACGTGGAGGGCCGCCTGTACTGCCCTAGCCCTTCCAACTGCGGAACAGGCCCGCAACGGTTCAGGCGACAGCCACTTCTGGCTGCTCTTGCGGGACTACTAGCTTGTAGCCTTTGGTGCGAACCGTCTGAATCAGAGATTCACTATCGGTGTTTTGACCCAGCTTTTTTCGCAAATAGCAGATGTGGGCGCGAATGGTCTGTTTGTTGGTCTGGTCAAAAAGCTGGCTGGATTCTCCCTCAGATTCGCATAGAACCGAATAGAAAAGTTCCAAAGGCACCACTCTGTTGCAGTTTTCCATCAGCAGGCCCAAGTATCTGCCTTCCACTGGTGTCAGATTAACTTCCTGGCCCCGATTGGTAGCCAAGTTGTCGTCCCGATAGAGCACCAAGTCCAATTCTGGCACTTCCACAATTTCATTTTCTACGGTCCGTTCCTGACGGACGGCTTGCCGTTCTGCAATCAGTCTCTTGACTTGGGCCAGCATTCGGGCCTGGCCGTCCCCTTTGCGATGAAAATGGTGCGCCCCTAGACCCAGGGCCTCTATATACGTTTCTACCGTTTGAGCATCTGTGGCGGGCTGTCCAGAAACCACTATCACATCCGGGTCGCTGGGACCATGGGGCAGCCTCTCCAATAATTCCATGCCATCGATTCCGGGTAATTTCAGATCCAAGATAACGATATGAGGGCGATGCACGCCTATAAGGCGTTCGCCTTCTTCGGCGCTGTCACAGCTGATGACAAACACCTCGTCCAAGTGGCTCTCTAGAAAACGCTGGGCAGATTTGCGAAAAAAGCGGTCATCATCTATCACGACTATCTTGGTATGCATTGCTTTCCCCTGTAATTTCACCTTCCCCTACCTGATTACCCAATTACGATTTCCCAATAGACGGTGTCCCACCCGCAGGAACGGCTCTGAGCGCACTTCTGTTCAATCCGATTCTACGGTTGTTGCCAAAAGAGACGTCTTGGGAATTATAAGGCTCTGTTCGGACTTGAACGGCTCTTTTACTGCACGGTCCTTGGCTGTTGCCCGCCCTCCCTGGACCGAATCCGTTTCAGAGCCAGGAGTTCAAGCTAGTTTGCAGAGATCTGGACCGTGTGCGGACCATTCAGTGAAGATTTCCTCCTTTGCCGGGTCTTCGCTCCAAGACGATTTAGACTAATTCGACGCCGATCTGGCACTAGAGAGGGGTGGCCATTCTTGGCCTTCCCAACCTCGACCAAACCCATTGTAGTTCGCGTAGAAAGGACCTTATGCTCCCAACGTACAGATTGTCAGAGATCCTACATAACGCCAACACTTATGGATGGGGAACTTGAATGAATTGGCAGCCCACTGGATACAATCGTAGGGCTCCAGGAAATTTGACCAAATTGGATCTCTTTTACTCATGAATCAGAAATCACTCTCAAATCGTTAAAAGTCTTCCCCTGCCCTTTCCTTGGCGCCTGGCCCGCCGGACTTTGCGACGGTGGACGTAGAGACCGCTAACCGTTGGCTCGGTAGCATCTGCACAATTGGGATTTGCCAAGTAAGGGCCGGGGAAATCTCTGAAACCTGGCAGACCTCGGTGAATCCCTAGGATTCTTTTGACTGAAGATGCATTAGGGTACATGGGCCTTGCTCCTCAGCGAGTCAATTTCGCCCCTGAATGGGCACAGATATATACTGAGGTCCAACGGCGACTGGCTGGGCTGGTGGTTGGCCACGTTCCCTATGATAAGAACGCTCTGCGGCAGGCCTGTCACAGTTATGGCCCTGCACCCTTGCAGTTCATGGAGTGGCGAAACAGCGCAACTCTCACGCGCCGGACTTGACCAGTTCGGTATGCCAGGGACGACTATGCTCTCAACAAACTGGCAGCAGTCTTAGATTTGCACCTTCGCCATCATGACGCATTGGCTTACTCTATATTTGCGGCCGAAATCGTAATTGAAGCCTTTAGGGCTGGTGCCACTAGGGACCTGTGGCGTTATGGCAAAGTTGGCAGGCGTGCTTGGTCCCCTTACATGTTCACCCCTACCTGCCGCCAAGATGGGCCGCTGGGGGCCCATCTACTGGTTTTCTCAAGCCGCATGTCCTTGTCCCCGCAAAGAAATCGGCCCAGGTTTTGACTGCACTGGGAGGAAGCGTAGGATCCCGGGTCACGCCCCGCACTACGGTCCTCATAGTGGCGCCGAATCCAGATGGCCCTAAGCTCAACCGCAAGGAAAGCCAAGCCAAAGAGCTATTGGCCCTGGGATATCCGATCCGGCTGTTGTCGGAAGCGGAATATCATGCTTGGGTTGGCCAAGCCCAGAATTTGTAACCTTCGAGTTTGGCGGCCCACCAACAGGGCTTCTCCACCTAATTGCATTAGAATCCCGACAAATATGGAACCATGAGGTTCGGTTTGCAGCCGCACCACAGCCCCTCAGTCACGACACTTGGGTAGGAGGATTCATGCCCCCCCAAATTCGCATAGAAGAAGACAGTTTGGGCCCGGTCGAGGTGCCTGCGGCAGCTCTATATGGTCCACAGACCCAGCGAGCTTTAGACAACTTTGCCATCAGTCCCTATCAATTTCCTAGCAGCTTCATAAGGGCCTTGGGTTGGATCAAGCAAGCTGCTGCGCTAGCCAACGGGGATCTGGGTCTATTGGCTTCGGTCAAGTCCCGGGCTATCTCCTCCGCAGCAGCAGCAGTTGCAGCCAATCAGCATGACACTGAATTCCCTCTGGATATTTTCCAGACCGGATCTGGCACCAGTACCAACATGAATGCCAACGAAGTTATAGCCACTTTGGCCAGTCGTGCTTTGGGTGAAGCCATTCATCCCAATGACGATGTCAATATGAGCCAAAGTAGCAACGACGTCATACCCAGTGCTCTGCATGTCAGTGTAGCCTGGACCATCAGTCAGGATCTGTTGCCAGCTCTGGATGTGCTTGTAGATGCAATATCCGGCAAAATAAGTGAATGCGGCGACATCACCAAGACTGGACGCACCCACCTCATGGATGCGACCCCGGTTACACTGGGACAGGAAATGGGCGGCTGGCGACAACAGATTGCTGCCAATAGGTCCCGCCTGCGGGGGGTAATGCCGGAACTCCTTTCGCTGGTCTTGGGCGGAACTGCCGTGGGTACGGGCCTCAATGCTCATCCGGATTTCAGCGGCACGGCCTTGAGGCATCTGTCGGATCTGACCAAGCTGCCATTTGCGCCCGCGGCGGATTTCTTTGCCGGAATGGCTGCACAGGATGTGATTGTGGACGTGAGCAGCCGTTTGCGTACCGTCGCCGTTTCCCTGACCAAAATCTGTAACGACTTGCGGTGGATGAACAGCGGTCCTATCGCCGGTCTCGGTGAGATTTCTCTTCCAGCCCTGCAACCCGGAAGCAGCATCATGCCCGGCAAGATCAATCCGGTCATTCCGGAAGCAGTGCTTATGGCCAGCGCACAGGTCATAGGCAACGATGTTGCCGTGGGGCAAGCAGGGCTATCTGGAGTCTTTCAACTGAACGTCACTTTGCCCCTGCTGGCCCACAACCTATTGGAGAGTATAGCTTTGCTGAGCAATTCCTGTCTCCGGTTGGCAACACAGGCCATTGCAGGATTCACAGTCAACACAGGCCGCATTCAGGCCACTCTGGAACGCAACCCTATACTGGTGACAGCTCTGAATCCCGTGATTGGTTATGCAATGGGCGCCAAAATTGCCAAACAGGCCTACGCGCAAAACCGTTCTCTCAAGGACGTGGCGATGGAATTGACAGATCTGTCTGCAGCAGAACTCGATAAACTGCTGGACCCGAAAGCCCTGACCCAAGGTGGCATCTCTCAATCCTGATTCAGGGCAGAAATTGCCCTGGTTCGAGAGCCCTATCGTCCTTGCGGATTTCCAGGTGCAAGTGTGGGCCAGTACTGTTTCCCGTATTTCCCATATTGCCAATAATCTGTCCCTTCTGCACAACGTGACCCGCACGGACGGAAAAAGTGGACAAGTGGGCGTAAAGAGAAGTGAATCCGTTGCCGTGGTCAATGACAACCAAGTACCCGTACCCATGATTCCAGCCGAAATTGGCGTAGGCCACTACCCCGTGGTCTATTGCCATAATGGGGTTACCCGTTGATCCTGCGTAGTCATAGGCACGGTGGTTAGCCCAATAACCTTGACTGACATAGGTATCGTGTACTGGCATCTGGAAGACACCTGAACCTATGGCGTTGATGGGCACGTTGTCAGCGGAATAAGTGATGTACGCCTCTACCGGCGGCGGGGGGCGGATGCCACCGGGAATGAACAGCTTCTGGCCAGGAATTATGATGTTGTTTTCCAACCGATTGGGGGCGAAATCGAGAATGGCTTCATAGCCAACTTTATAGAGAATTGCGATTTCAGAGAGCGTATCCCCAGAACCCACTGTATGCAGGGCCCCATCCATGGAAGGGATATTAAGTATGTCTCCAATCGACAGGTGGGCCGTAGCTTCATCTACTTGTGGGTTAGTTCCGAGAATCGTCTCCGCCTTTAGTCCCAGCAGTTGGGACAGACCCCAAACTGTATCCCCAGGGCGGACAATGTATTCCTTCAAGAATCCGGATCCCAATAACACTTGGGCCGGTGTAGACGCCTTCTGCCCCACTTCCAGTTCCAGTGTTTCGTTATATCTGGGTTGCACCCGAATCGGACGACTGATTTGCGCGGCCAAGCCTCGATCCCGAGATACCTCCACTAACGCCGCCGTATCGAGGAGTTCCAGGTTCCGGGAGCTGAAACTAGCCAATGCCCGATCGGGCAATGATTCCAGAACTTCAATATTGGCGCGCGCTATAACCACTCCCACCACAATGGTAAAGACAAATGAAATGGTAAGGAAAGACCGGACTTGATGCAGTCGTTCCACCCACTCCCTAGGTGCTAGTTGTGGCTGAAGGCTATCTAGCGGCACTCCCAAGAAGGGGCTGTGTTGGGAAGGCGAGATTTCGTGTGTACTGGACAACTTAGAGGCCCAAGTGGGAATACGAAAACTATCCTATCATTTATGAAAATTCTGTTAGGTAGCCTGAAGGTTGGCTTTCCAGACCACATCGGGAGACAGAGTCTAAACCCGCGTCTAGACCGTTAATTTTTCTAGGAACTCAGTGTTGTTGCCGGATTTACTCAGCCTTTCCAAAATTGGTAGGATGGCTTCCTGGCTTCCACCTACTGCGTCGATCATGCGCCGCAGAGTGTATACCTTGGTCAAAATTTCTGGGTCCAGAAGTTTTTCTTCGGCCCTGGTGCCGCTGCGTTCCACGTCTATGGCTGGGAAAATTCTACGCTCAGCTAAGCGACGGTCGAGATGAATTTCCATATTGCCAGTGCCTTTGAACTCCTCATAGATCATGTCGTCCATGCGACTGCCGGTATCCACCAGCGTCGTAGCCAGAATAGTCAATGATCCGCCTTCTTCAATGTTGCGGGCGGTGCCAAAGATTTTCTTCGGAGGGTACAAAGCGGCTGGATCGATGCCTCCCGACAGAGTTCTGCCCGAAGGCGGCACAGCCAGATTGTAGGCGCGGGACAGCCGCGTTATGCTGTCTAGCAGGATTACTACATCCTGACGGAATTCCACTAACCGGCGGGCGCGCTCCAAAGCCATCTCCGACACGGCGACATGGTTCTGGACAGGCTCGTCGAAAGTGCTACTGAAAACCTCGCCTTGCACAGAACGTTCCATATCCGTGACTTCCTCAGGGCGTTCGCCAATGAGGAGGACCATCAGATGGGTATCCTCGTGGTTTGCTGTAATCCCATTGGCGATGCGTTTCAAGATAGTGGTCTTGCCGGCCATTGGGGGTGACACGATAAGACCGCGTTGACCCCGACCAATTGGGCAAAGTAAATCAATTAGCCGAGTGGCCAAAATACTTGGAGAGGTCTCTAGGTACAGCTGTTCCTCTGGAAAAATCGGGGTCAACTGCTCGAACCGCGGCCGTAACTTGGCCTCGCTAGGTTCTTTGTCATTGACAGTTTCGACTTTCAGCAATCCATTGTAACGTTCTGAATCTTTAGGCCGTCGAAACTGGCCAATGACCATATCACCTGTGCGCAAACCGAAACGCCGGATTTGGCTCTGGCTGACATAGACATCATCTTGACCCGGCAACAGATGATCTGTTCGTAGAAACCCGACTCCATCGGACATGATTTCCAGCACGCCACCACCGAACAGGCTGCCCCGTGCTTCGGCTGCGTTTTGCAAGATGTTGAGGATCAGGTTCTTCCTATCAAGGCGATGGGCGCGTTTGACCCGGTGTTCCTGTGACAGGAGAAGCAATTCCTCATTGCTCCGATTTTTGAGACCTACGAAGGACAGTTGTGGTTGTCCTCGGTTTGACTTGGTTCTAGCCATGAAAGTGCATTACTCCATTTGCGTACACAAGCTCTTCCTGTAAGAGTGGGTGCCCGACCGGCGCGTCCGAGCTACAAAATCCTAGATGTGATTCGAGTTTCCCTCGCGACGCAGCTTTACGATGTCCGGCTGGTCCCGAATACACGAGCACAGGCATTCAAAGGGCTAGGGAAAAACCTGGCGATTCTATGAATTGCTATGTAAAAGATGTAAACGTTATGGAAGGGATCCGGTATTTGTTAAGGGCCCCACGCTTCCGGGTCACGGTCCGCAAATGGGGACAATGTGGGAAAGTGGAGTCATAGTGCTGTTCCGCGCTTCGGTACTGAATGGCAGTACTATCACCGAGCAAAGCCACTAGGAGAGATCGAGATTTCTGCTTGACGCCATCAGTCCTCTCTTGTAGCCAGTCCTTGTATCGGCCAAAGACATTCAAAAAGTGAAAAGCGGTATCCGAAATCTGTTTACAAAGGCTGCTCTATGGGTTTGAAAATGCGGCAGGGACATAATGGGAGTGGCAGTAGCCCCCCGCTGCCAACATTCTAACAGGTCGGGAAACGGGTTTCAAAGTAGGCTGCCAGAATCAAGACTGTTTGCATGCCAATTTCTTCAGAGTTCGGCGCTGCCGGTCAGGCCTCTGAGGTAGTTTTCCCACTCTGAATACCCATGCAACCTCGGCCTAAAAAAGCCATTCGAGAGTGAAAGAATTCTTGAGTGCTGATGTGTTTAGCTATTTCCGCACCCCGCCCTTTTAGGTCCGCACTTCAATTGGAGTAGCTAGTATGTTTCCTTGTCCCCCAGGGCTTTTTTCCTTTACAGCAGGTGGAGGCCGTCAAGATAGTTCAGTTCAAAGCACAGGGGAGTCTTGTCCGCGAAACGCTGAGGTGAGCATGGTACCCAAAGTGCTGGTGGGAAGCAGGAACCTCGTTGGATCGGCGGGAATCTTGTTATAGCTGGCAATCAGTAAGCGCCTCTTACTCCAGGTTGTATCAATATGAGGAGGCCCCAACTTGGTTATTGAGCTCGCCACCAAGGTACTTGACAAGTCAAAGTGCAGCGTCCAGTGGGCCGGTTGTCTGCGGGCCCCCTTCGTAAGAACTGGTTCATCGACCCCAAAACCGTCCCACCAGTCATCACTCGGTGCGAATTCTGTCTGGGGCATCTTCCAATTTGGAAATCTCTTTACTGAAGGTCTCGAGATGATGTTGGCCCCAGCTATGCAGGATCAAAATGTTATTGCAATCGACCCCACCGCATGCGCTGGAGTGAAAGAGCTGACTAGCCAAGGTAATGGCAGATTTAAGTCAATGTGCCACATGAACTCAAGTCGGTTGAACCCGAAATTCGCCAGCTTTAGTTCGGCATGTTGCCGGTCCGAATCAAGTAAGCATCTAAAGAGGCCAGACCCCGGTTGCCTATAATTTGCTGTTCCTGCCTGCCTGCCTGCGAGATGCGCAGCTGCCACTTGAATTCATGAAGGTCCAGAAAGAAAGTGGAAAGAATCCGGGCTAGCAGTCTCGGTTGTATCACAATCCACTGTTTCCTGAAAACCCTTAGTCATTTAGTACAAAAGAATAGGCCAGGATTCGTCAGAGCTGGCAATCCCAACCCAGAGTGCCACCGCATAGAATTCTTGCCATTGGTTTAACTAGGAATTAACAAAATGGGACTCTTAGTAGTGGCAGCCGGATTCGCAGTACTCTTCACCTTGTGGGTGGTACTTCCCAAGTTTCTGCAGTCCAGGACCAACGTCGAGTAATCGAGCCAAATCCATCACCCAGATTTGCAGGCCGGAGGTTCAACCTCCGGCCTGCAGATTCCCGCACCTGCAGTCTCAAGTGGAGGATATAGATATAGATATTCCTGTTCCGTGACGATAGCGCTGACGGCGAGCGCGTTCTCAACTCAATTAATTGCTCTTTCCCTTTAGGGGATTAGCTAAACCTCTGATCGGGATGTGTTCTTAACATTGACCCCACCCATGGGCCGACCGGCTGCGGCGGCAAGTCATATTGGCATTCTCCCTCTTCGAAAATTACAAATCCGCGTTTCCGATAGTTTTCTAGGGCATTGGGATGGTCAAGTTCGCAAGTGTGCAGCCAAATTCTTTGCGGATCCAGTTCCCAAGCGCATTCGATAGCCTTGGAGATGAAAAATCCTCCTAATCCCTTGCGTTGAAAACTGCGGATAAGTCCGAAACTGGCTATCTCCACCCCTTTTCCGGATTGGTGCAATTCAAAGAATCCAACTGGAGTGCCCTTCTTATAGAGGACCCAGGTATGGAATTCGGGATCTGCGATCAGATCCATCCACTGGTCATAGGACCAACCCAGTCTATCAATCCAATACCAATCTCCCCCTACGGCTGTATAAAGAAATCGGCTGAATTCAGGACAAGGCAGTTCAGACTTGCGCAGGCAGACTCCTCTGGGTTGGGTCTGAACGGGCTGCCACTGGGTGCGGCTTTGCATGTGTAAAAAGTAACGGCGTGCAGTGACTCGCACTGGCAGATGCTCCTTGAATGTAATGTGCATGGCGGATCAGGTGAGAGGGAGCAGAAATTTCTGCAATTTGCCCATGGCATTGCGAGGCAGTTCAGGCAAGATGCGGAATTCGGAGGGTACTTTGAAACCAGCGAGCTGCTGGCGGCAATAAGCCGTGACGGCGTCTTCATCGAAACTATCTTCCACCACCACATATGCCAGTGGAGTCTCCCCCCATTCAGGATGAGGCCGTCCCACTACGGCGGCTTCTTGAACGCCAGCGCACTGCATTAGCACTTCCTCTATTTCCCGCGGGTAAACGTTGAAGCCTCCAGATAGAATGCATTCATGGCTGCGGCCCAACAAAGTTAAGTACCCTGAATTTGGATCGAATCGCCCCATGTCCCCCGTCCTGAACCAGCGCCTGCCCATTTCATCCTGCACAAAGGCCTCGGCGGTTTGTTCAGGGGTTCGCCAGTAGGCAGAAATCACATTGCTGCCCCGCAATTGCAAGTGACCCTCTTGGCCATTGGGCAGTACCTGATCTTGGGCATCCACTATGCGCCCGGAGACTCCTGGCAGAGGCAATCCAACCGTGCTGGGTACTCTGTCCCCTGCCAGGGGATTGCTGTAATTCATTCCTGTTTCTGTCATGCCATATCTTTCCAATATCACATGTCCTGTCAGCCGCCGAAACCGCCTGTGATCCTCCGCGGCTAGAGGCGCACTGCCTGAACAGAAGAGGCGCATGTGGCTCAGGTCGGGAGTAGTGGAGTCTTCCATGAGCCGCATGAGGCGGAAGTACATGGTAGGAACTGCAAAATAGAGCGTAGCCTTTCCAGCCGCCAACTGATGCAGGACAGCTTCAGCATTGAAAGCGCGGTTGAGTATGACTGAGGCACCTGCGGATAAGGCGCAAAGCAATCCCACTTCCAAACCATGCACATGGAACAGAGGCAATGTTAGCAGCAACACATCGTCTGCCTGCCAACCCCAGGCGCTGACTAAACCGGTAACTGTGGCTACCAGATTATTGTGGGTAATCATGGCCCCTTTGCTGCGTCCCGTGGTTCCTGAGGTGTACATGATCAGAGCCGTTTCATCACTGCCTATCACGGGCTCAGGTGTTCGTTCGCCGGGGGTTGTAGGTATCTGGTCCAGAGACAGCAGAGTTACCTGATTCAGCAGTCCCTGGTCTATGTCCAAAGAATTAAAAAGACCCAGATTGCAAGAATCGACAAGAATAGCCTTAGGTGTGCAATCCGCCAGAATAAGTTCCATTTCCCGCCGGCGATATCGCAGGTTTACCGGTACCGGGATAGCGCCTAGCAACCACAGGGCCATCAGTGCTACCACATAAGTCCCCGAGTTTTCTGCCCAGATCACAACGCGGTCCTGTTGATTTACGCTATGGTGAGTCAGGAATCTGCCCATGGCCAGTGCCTCTGCGTGCAATTGTGCGTAGGTCCAAGTCCTGCCGGTTTCCCTGAACTCCAGAGCTTGTTTCTCCGGTTGCTGGCTGCGGCGTATTGCCAACAAAGCATTGAGGTTCATTTTGCCTAACTAGACCACCATGAGGGCAGTTCTGGAGGATAGGAATCTGATGGTAGCAGTATACTCGGGAAGGCAGACGTGAGGCCGCGAATGAGCTCTAACACCGGAACCCCAGACACGCATAGGCTACCGCTGCGTAGGACCGCATTGGCCCACAATCGGGAGCATGGACTACATAGTCTGGATGGTCACCCAGAGGCTGCATATCGTCTTGAACCAATCTTGTCCCTGCTGCAAATGACAGGCCTGCAATCCCAGTGTCTGTACCTGCCTGCTCGGGCTGCCACCCGGCGACAAGTTGAAATGGTCCATTGGCCCGAATTGTGGGATCGGCTGCAGACCAAGGTTAAGCCTGACAAGACGGTGTGGCTTGACAAAGATACCTACTTACAGAAAGACAGCTTACAAACGGCATTGCTAGCCGCTGGCGCGGCTCTGCAGGTTACCGAAGAGGTTTGGCGCGGACGTGCCGACAACGGCATGGCTCTGGTTAGGCCGCCCGGGCATCACGCCACCCGCGGCCAATCTATGGGATTCTGTCTCCTCAATAATGCGGCTATCGCTGCCCGATGGGCTCAACACCAATTGGGGGCAAGGAGGGTGGCAATTCTGGACTTCGACGTGCATCACGGCAATGGCACCCAAGAAATATTCTACGCGGACCCTAAAGTGCTTTACGTCAGCCTGCACCAGTATCCGCTTTTCCCTATGACCGGGGCTCTAGCTGAGATGGGTGAAGGGCCGGGATTCGGGACCAATTGCAACCTGCCTTTGCCGGCTGGAGCCGGGGACAATTGTTTAAACGAGCTGCTGGACAAGATTGTGACCCCACTGGTACGAGACTTCGGACCTGAACTGGTCTTGGTGTCTGCTGGATTTGACGGTCACTGGCGAGATTCGTTGGCCCAGCTGAACCTGTCTCTTGAAGGCTATGCTGTGCTTACCAAAAAACTGGTGGCTCTGGCCGACGAGACCTCGCAAGGAAAACTGGTGGTGATTCTGGAAGGTGGATATGAGTCGCAGGTGTTGCAATGCGGCATTTATAACACCTTGCAGATACTAATGGGGAAACAGGAACTCTTGGATCCTTTCGGGCCCTCGCAGCAGCAAAGTGTGGACATTTCTGAACTGCTGGTGCTGATTGCGGAACAGTGGAATTATTCTTGATGATCACAACGGCCGCCGGATCCGGTCCTACCAGCATGACGGAACGGAACAGAACTGAAATGGTCACTCTTACGTATTGGATGGCTTGCATCGACGAACACTTGGCTGGAGGCAATCTCGACGCGGCGCGGGTAGCCATACGGGGCCTAATGGCGCAGCGTCCCTGGCACTTGGCTGCGTACGAAAGAGCGCTTGCTCTTACCTGGCGCCATGAGAACCTGCAAGAGTGTCAATCCTTTGCATTGCGTTTACTGCAGGCTGACCCTCTGAATGTGTTGGCGTACCAGACGCTAGCCAGTCTGGGGGACAGAAGGGGATCTGAAGGAAGGGATCAAGCGTCTCAATTTTGGCAACGCCTGTGGCAAATGCATCCTTTTAACCCGGATTATCGTTCCCGCTGGCTGGGATTTCACGGTGACTTGATGCTGGATCTTCCGGCCCTGGGCTTTACTCATCTGCATAGCCGGCACTGGCCGGAAGCTGTGCACGTCTTTGCAGAACTGACTGACCGGTACCCCGAAAGGGATGACTGGCACGCGGCCTGGCTTATCTGTGCTTGGCGCAACTACCGGCGGTCAGAAGTACTGGCAGCGGGTCGTACCATGGTGCAACGCAACCGGTATTTCCTGGCTGGTTGGTACATTTTGTCCCTGGTGGGCGATGATGCAGATCAGGCAATAGCCAGCACTTACATTTCCCTTTTAGATCCGGATGGTACTCTGGCCCAGACAATGGTAGGTCTGGGATTTGTACCTGTAGAAAGTACAGTGCCACAATTGGAGGTGCCCGGCACACACAGAATGCTGAAGCGCAGCCTTAAGTTGGAGGAGAGACCTTAGGAATGAGCGAAAGAACCTTAGTGATAATTAAGCCTGATGCCGTACAACGCGGTCTGGTAGGGGAGATTCTTTCCCGTTTCGAGAGGCGTGGCCTCAAATTGGTCAATTTAAGGATGCTGCAAGTCAGCGAAGAACTGGCAAGTCAGCACTATGCATTGCATGCTGAAAAGCCATTTTTTGCAGGCCTGATTGAGTTTATCTGCAGCGCGCCGGTTGTGATTCTGATGTTAGAGGCCCCAAACGCCGTCCAGTTGGTACGCAACATGGTGGGCGCTACCAATCCGGTGGAAGCTGCGGCAGGTTCTATTCGCGCAGACTTCGGCACAGATATCGGCCGGAATCTGGTGCATGCCAGTGATGGCGTCGAGACTGCCGCCAGCGAAATCGCCATGTGGTTCGGCAAGGATGCTGTGGAGTGGGACCAGACCTTGTTAAATTGGATCGTGGAGTAGCGTGAAGAAGCCTATTCTAGAACTGGCAGGAGAGTGTCCATGGATAGCCTGATGCTTGGCCGCACCCTGGTGGATTTGCTGGAAGAAAAGCAAGTCCTTGATGTGGTTCTTCTTGATATTCGCGCCCAGACCACCATTGCCGACTACTTTCTGATTGGCACCGTGGTGAACGACAGACACGCGCGGGCCATTGAAGACGACATCCTGACCAACTTCAAGCGTGAAAAGAAAATCAAGCCGCAGGGGGTAGAAGGCCGCCCTGCCGACGGCAGCGGTTGGCATCTTCTGGACTATGGCGACGTTGTGTTGCATCTATTCACGCCGGAAGGCCGGGCCCGATACGAATTGGAAGAACTTTGGCAAGAAGCCAAAGTGGTTCTCAAGCTACTGTAGATCTATCGTAGCTCGTTCAGGACCCGTTACTTTCACACCACCTGCGGCATATGACGTGATCAGATCCGTCGTCATGCCCAGAAATAATCCGTGTTCCACGACGCCTCCGCGCATTGACAATTCAGCAGCTATCTTGGCAGGCTCCAGAATCGGGCCAAAGTCTACATCTAAAAGCAAATTGCCCTGATCCGTACGATGTAGACGGCCTTCTGCAGTCTGACGGGCCGTAATGTTTCGGGCTCCAAGTTCAAGCATGAAATCCTGCTGTGAGGTCCAGCCGAATTCCACAACTTCCACGGGTACGGACCATCGTTGGCCGAGTAATTGTGAGTGTTTGGATTCATCTACCACAATTACCAGCCTCTCACTCGCTTGCGCGACTATCTTTTCCCGGGTCAGAAGGCCCCCGCCCCCTTTGATGAGATCAAATTGGGGTGATACCTCATCCGCCCCGTCAACACAGACGTCGATTTGAGGATGACTTTCCAAATCTGTTTGCGGAACTCCCTGCACTTTGGCAAACGCTCCTACGGATTTAGCACTGGGTATCCCCACAATATCTCGCAGCTTGCCTTCCTGCAGTGCACGACCTAGTTGAGCTATAAACATGGCTGCGGTGCTACCCCCACCAAGACCCACTACCATCCCAGACTCAATGAAGGCCAGAGCGGCCGCGGCAGCTTGCTGTTTGAGGTCTTCTTGAGATGGCATGTTTATGCGTAATGGCCGAAGTGACTTCAAACGACTGTGAGAAACTGCCCTATTTCATGCCCCGCACGCTCCGGGACCTCGAGGCTGGGGAAGTGACCGCACCGGGAAAGATAAACGATACGAGTCTGTTCCTTGTCTAAATGATGCCCCAGCCGCTCGACTTGGCTGTAGTGAATGTAAGGGTTGTCGTCACCATAGAGAATTAGATTGGGTGTACCTATGCCCCGCAGCATCTGTGGATGGTCCCAGAACAACAGTTGAGGATGGCCCCACCGAATCCAATGTGGCAACGCAGCTCTGCCAGCTACCGATCCAAATGCTTGACTAGCTCCATTTACCGCTGTTTGCAGATCTGGCGCATGCCGGGCTCCCCGACTATAAAAGTGCTGAAGAGATCGTTCGAATTGAGACCCAGACATGATGGGCCCTGCAATGGGCCGACGCCACCAAAGCAGTCCCTTGGGTAATTTCTGGTCAGGGTACAGGGCAGGGCTTATGAAGATGCTCCTGGTGACAGCATGGGGATACCTGTGCAGGTAACGCAAAAGTACCAAGTTGCCCAAGTCCTGCGCCGCCAACTGCAAATACGGTATGGCCAGTTCCAGGCGCAAGGCCTCCAGCACTTCGGCCAAATAATCGAAATCCAGACCCTCGCCCTTTTCTCGAGATCTGGCCAAAGGCCACAGATCCAAAGCCAGGATACGCAAGTGTGTCGGTAAGAATGGTATGAGAGGCTTCCAGAATTCTTTGGTGGCAAGGAAACCGTGGAGCAACACTAATGGAGGCACCGGACTGTCACTAGGACCTGTAGACAGTAGCGATACTTCCCCCAAATGGGTGGACAACCTTTCCCTAGTGATATCCATATGTGGACAGGCCGGGCCTTACGCAGCCAAAGCTGTCAGTTGAAGAGACCTCCTAGCGCGGCCCGTCTCCCGATCTTGGCGTTGTCTGGCCAAGTCCTTTGAACATGTGTGTAACCCGCTTCCTGACCTAAACAGATAGTGGTTCTTTTCTCGTCAGCATCCATACGTGATTCGTCGGGGCCAATTCCTACGCCGCCATTTCTGTCAGTTGCAGAGATCTCCGGACACGGTCAATCTCCAAATCCTGGCGTTGCCGGTCCAGGTACAGTGAAACGTGGGTGTACCCCACTTCTTGAAGTAAATCCAGGGCCTGCGGAAAGTGATCCCCAACTCGTTGGGGTACATGGGCATCAGCCCCGATCACAACTGTAATTTCCCTCTCTTGCATCATGGATAACTGGGTTCGACCGGGATTGTATTCTTGGACCTTCTTAAAGAGACCTGAGGTATTGAATTCCATGGAAGTACCTGTCTGGGCAATCCGGTCCAGGCTGCGGGCAATGTCATCCTCTACGGCCCCGAAGTCCCATTTCTGGGGATCGGTATTCTTGACTAAGTCTGGGTGTGATAGACAGTCAAAGAGACCGGATTCTGCCGCCTCTGCCAGATGTTGATAGTAAATGCGACAGAAATCCCGGACGTCTCCGGACCAGTGAGCATCGCGGTAATAAGCCGCCTGTGGATGCACGGATCCCAGGATGTAAGAATAGTCCTGCTCTGTGTGGAGTTTTTGCAACCATGGCACGAATTGAGGTAAGTAATCACTCTCCAGGCCCAGGCGCACATCCAGCCGGCCCCGAAAGTGAGCCCGCGTAGCCATCACCATCTCTACGTATTTGCCCACTTGGTTGTAGGCCATTCGCGATTCGGCGTTAATCTGATCCGGTAACGGGCAGTGGCATGTGACCGTCATCCCTTTCAGGTTTCGTTCGACGGCTACGGCGGCATACTCATCTGGAGTGCCTCGGGAGTGCTTGCACAGCTCGGTATGCATGTGGGATTCGTACATGCAATGCTCGTTCCTGCTATAAATCATTCTGGCTATCCTGCTGAAAGATTCGGCGGTAAGCGCGCCCACTCTGCCTTTAGTCTAAAGGGAAATCCCGCAATCTCGCCCAATTAAGTCCAACACAGCCGGGCGATACACTACTGCCACTGCAAGAGAACTCCGGTATATGACTCCTTCTGATGTAATAGGCCTTGATAGGCCTCTTCAATTTTGTGGGGAGGCAGGCGATGGGAGATTAGGGGCTCCAACTGAATACGGCCCTCTCGCACCCAGTCGAAAATCATGCGTTGTTTCTCGAACTGTGATGACACCGCGTTGATGGCCGGATACATAGGGAATTGCCATTCCAGCGAGCCTATTACGCGGATAGAGCTGTAGTGGGCTTCTCCCAGGAAATCAGTCAAATTACCCTGTACAGGAGCCCGCGGTGTACCCAGTATCACCATCTGCCCCATTTTCCGAGTGGCATGGAGGGCTTGCAGACATACTGCACTGTGCCCTACAGCATCAACACCTATGTCTGCCTTCTCCCCATTGGTAAGTTCCAGGATCTGGGGCTGAACTTCCTCTGGTGTGCCTCCGATCACATCGGAAATGCCTACCGAAGCCGCCAGGGCACGCCTTTCCGCAATTGGATCTACTCCAATCACGCGACAGCCCCGCGTCCTGAACAGTTGACAAGCTAGGTTACCGACCAAACCCAGACCAAATATGACTACGGTCGGAGCCCCATGAATGGTGGAGACCAAGATGGAGGTAGCGGCCACCCCAGCCATGCGGGAGGCGGCAGCGATATCTGGGGACATATCATCGGGTACCGGATAGACCAGCTTCGTCTGTGAATACTTGGCTAAGGCAGAGTGATTGGCATAAGTAAATACACGATCTCCCACTTTCGCTCTGGTCGCATCTGAACCCAAGGCTTTGACTATACCTACGTTGGCATAACCGGAGCGCCAAGGGTAGAAACACCAAGATCCTTTCTGCCGGGTCTTTGGCTCCACACCGGTGTAGTTGGCCAATTCCGTGCCAGCACTGATGAAAGTCCATTCTGTTTCAATCAACAGTTGGTCCGGTTTCAAGTCCTTCGGATCTATCTCTTCCGAATCAAGAAAAACTACATTCTGAGCTGCGACATTAACGAAGGAATTCTGCATAACAGGTCAATCCTATTCAATTAATGTAATCGTTCAATAATGCCTGCTGCCCCCATACCACCGCCTACGCACATAGTAATCAGCCCAACTTCCAGGTCGCGGGCAGCTAATTCATAGATCATCTGTACCGTCAGTTTGGTGCCAGTTGCCCCTAAGGGGTGGCCCAAGGCCACTGCACCGCCGTTTACGTTGGTAATTTCTTCATCCAGATTCAGGGCGCGGATTACCGCCAAAGCCTGTGCGGCAAAGGCCTCATTCAGTTCAATCAAATCTACATCTGCCAATGTCATGCCCGCGTATTTCAGTGCTTTAGGAACAGCTTCGACGGGGCCTATGCCCATGAACTCTGGATCTACCCCCGCAATCGCGAAACTGCGGAAACGGGCCAAAGGCTTAATGCCGGCTGCCCGAGCTGCATCGCGGCTCATCAACATGACGGCGGCTGCTCCATCACTAGTCTGGCTGCTGTTACCTGCGGTAATCGTCCCGCGGGCGTGGAACACGGGCCGCAATGAAGCCAGGCTCTGCAAAGATGAGTTTCTGCGGATGCCTTCATCCTTTGCAAAGGTGAAACTCCTGTCGGTCACTTTGGATCCCGAACCACTCTGGACCCTTACTTCCAAAGGCATTATCTGCTCTGCGAAGCGGCCCTCTGCCGTGGCCTTGGCCGCGCGTTGATGGCTTCGCAGGGCATACTTATCCTGGTCTTCACGGGAGATTCCGAATTCTTGCACCAGGTTTTCGGCAGTAAGGCCCATACTGAGATAAGCACCAGGAAATTCTTGTAGGAGAGTTGGATTGACCTTGACCCGCTGATTGGTCATTTGCACCCGAGACAGACTCTCCACCCCCCCGGATACGAACACATCGCCCATACCGGCCATGATTTGTTGGGCTGCCGTAGCAATGGTCTGGAGTCCGCTGGCACATTGGCGGTTAACTGTCTGAGCACTCACGGAAACAGGTAATCCTGCCCGCAAGGCCGCGATCCGGCCAATGTTCAACCCTTGTTCGGCCTCTGGAAAGGCGCAACCGATGCCTATATCCTCGATGCGGTCTGCCTCGACGCCGGACCTAGCTATGACTTCCGTGAGAGTAGTTGCCAGCATGTCCTCAGGACGCACAGATCTCAGTCGCCCGCGTGGGGCTCTGCCGACGGCGGTGCGTACGGCGGAGACAAAAACAGCATCTTGCATATGAAAGAGTCCTTCCTTGTGGTCAGTTGGCCAAAGGTTTGCCTGTGGACAGCATGTGTCGTATCCGAGCCTGAGTCTTTTCTTCACCGAGCAGCGAAAGAATCGACTCTCGTTCAAGATCTAGGAAATACTGCTCGTCCATCCATGCAGGGGTATCCAGGTCCCCGCCGCTTAGCACAAGAGCCAAGGTAGAGCCTATATGGTAGTCATAATCCGACAGGAATTCACCCTCATGCATGAAATACAGAGTCGTTTCCAAATTGGCCCGCAGATCTTTGCCCCCTGCATAGACATTCTCCTTAGTCACCGGGGGCCGATAACCTTCCAGTTGCATGGAGAGCAAGGCCGTTTCGGCTCCTGCCAATACCTGGCTGGATCTGTTGACGATCATGTCTCGCCTGCCTAGCAATCCCATATTACGTGCCTGCTCCGCTTGGCTTGAGACCTGAGCCTGTCCAATCGTCAACATGAGGGCCTGTACCGTAAGTTCCGGGCTTTTCATCTGCCAGTCACCGTTGACGGGCAAATGGCGGCGCACCAACTCCTTACAGCCGCCCCAGCCAGGGATCAGACCAACACGGGATTCCACCAGTCCCAGCCGGGCATCCCGGTATGCGACAGCTCTGTCTGCTGCCATGATCATTTCCACCCCTCCCCCCAGGGCCAACCCGCGCAGTGCAGCGATAACAGGCTTGGGGGCCTCTCGCAAGGCCTGTAGGATGTTCTGGCCTTGCCCAATGCGTCTTTCCAGCTCAGCCCAATTTTGGGCTTCGATTTCCTGCAACAATAACTGCAAGTTGGCCCCCGCTGAAAAAATGTCGTTGTCATCAGTGATTACGAGGCCAGCTGCTGATCCATGCAGACGATCCAGGGCAGACTGGCAGACGGCCAACACATGGTTGTCGATGGTGTTGAGTTTGGAGTGGATTTCCAGCAGTAGTATGTGGCCACTGCCCTTTTTCAAGGAGGCAGAATCGTTTCTCAGAAGCACTTTCGCCTGGCCCAACGTGTCCTGGTAGTGGTGGAAACTCTCCTCTAGACGGACAGCTACGTATCCTCCATCAAAGCTTGCGGACTCTCGTGTCGCCCCTGAGCCCCTGTGGAACCTGCGGTCTTCTTTCAACTGTTCTTGTACGGTCTGGCCAAGCCACAAAGTTTTTGAATCCTGAGGGCATGTCATGCCCCTGGCATCCATTTCCCTGCTGCAATCCAAATACCCAACAGAATCCCAAGCTTCAAAGGGGCCCAATTCCCAGCCGAAACCCCAACGCATGACGCGGTCTATGGCATAGACCGAATTGGCCAATTCGGAAGCTATGCCAGCCAGATAACTCCAGGATCTCCCCAAGATCTCCCATAAGAAATCCTGATAGGGGAAATCGGAGAAGAGTAGGGCCTGCAGCCTTTCCGCTAAAGGCATTGCCATCAAACTCTTTAAGTTGTGGATTTCCAAAGGCATAGGATTTCGGTATTGGAGGACCCCCTGGCGCGCCGCATCCAAGTCCAATTCCATATAAACCTTGTGATCTTCACTAGCCATGACTTCCTTGTAAAAGCCTTGGGTGCTTTTGCGGCCGAAATGCCCCGCCTCAGTCAAGGTCTGTAGTATCTGCCTTACGCTCCCCTGTGTAACGGACTGCAATGCAACATCCTCCGGTAATAAGTCCTTTACATGGGAGCAGACTTGCTCCATGACATCCAGCCCCACAATGTCCGCCAAGCGGAAAGTGGCAGTCTTGGGGCGACCCAGCAGAGGTCCTGTCAAAGCATCCACCTCCCCGACCGATAGTCCCTGCGCCAAGGCAGTATTGACCGTATGTTGTTGGAAGAATGAGAAAAAACGATTCCCAACGAAGTATGGAGTGTCTTTGCAAATCACTACCTCTCGGCCCAAGCGCCACTGGGCGAAGTCTCTGAACTCAACGATCAGACCCGGATCCGTGTGGGGTCCAGGAATTAATTCCAAGAGCGGTAGATAACGAGGTGGGTTGAAGAAATGTGTGACGAAACAGCGGCGCGTAAAATCAGTCTCTAGCCCCTCTGTTAACAACCGAAGGGGTAAACCGGAAGTGTTAGTAGAAACGAAGGACTTCGCTGGGCAACAAGCCTGAATACGCCTCCAAAGCTCGCGCTTCAGTTCCAAATCCTCCGAAATGGCCTCCAGAATCCAATCGCTACGGGATATGGAGGCCTCGAAGTCATCTTCTGTATTTCCCGTCTCAATTGAATCTAGACACCCCTCAACATAGAGATTGGGCGGACGCGAGGCCTGCATTCGTTCCAGACCGGCCCGCGCTATTTGATTGCGTTGCCGCGGGTCAGGGGAACGGCCTGCCTTTACAGTGCCGCTAGGCAGATCCAACAAGAGCACGCGCAGGCCCGCGTCACCCAGCAACCCAGCGAGGGCGGAGCCCATAGTCCCCGCGCCCAATATGGTTACGGTCTGTACAGTCAATGCCACAGGCGCACCTGGTTTCTGGGTCCTTCAGGCAAGATAGGTATGCACGGTGCTGCTAAGGGACCTTCTGCCCGCTGGTAGAAGATCTTTGCGCTAGTGTTCAAAGGTGGGAATGGGTCTGAATCCAAAGTCCAGATAGATCTGAAACATGGGATTATTTTCTTGGTTGCCCGTCTGCACGATACTTTTGCAACTACGATTGGCGAAGACCAAAGTTTCTAGTTTCAAAGCAGTTGCCATGCCGTTACGTCGAGATTCGCGGCGACCTCCTATTAAACCGGGGTGAGCCTTCGCCGGTTCTCCCAGGGACAGGCTTAGTACAGTCATACCGACCCACTCTTCATCTTGCAAGGTAATCCAGATGGCGTCAGGATTGAATTCCGGCCCGCCACACTTTCGTTGGCAATACTCTGCGAAGGGCCAGGATATGAAAGGACCAGCCCCCGGTACATCAACTCCCAGTTCGCTCTCCAGCAGGTAGATCCGCCTTTTCCAGTCTGGCAGCCGCATATGTAATTCCTGTAAGGATTTAACTACGAATGTGTTGGCTTTTGTCTGTGTGAGCTTGGAAGTGAAGGGAGTAGGGCCTAAGGATTCAACGTCAAACAGAAACAATTCTTTGCGCATATAGTACTGGAATCCTTCCGTTTCCTGAAACTTTATGGCGTGGTTATGGGTTTCCCGCGTGGTGGTGTACAGAGGGGCACCTTCCCCACGGTCCTTCTCCTGCTGCAACAGGCAATGGTCATTCAAGCGTCGCCCTTCTACTCGACTTCGGCCGTCCGGTTTTACCACCAGGTGCATTCTGAAGCTGCCCGATCTCGCACCGTTGAGATCCCTTCCGAAAGAAACTGTGCCCACTAAACGCCCATCCGATTCGGCCACCCATCTCTGCCAGTAACTCTCCGGAGGGGTAGTGGTAGTGGCAAAAATATAGAGCCATTCTTCCAAGATAGCAGGTCTGCAGCCGTATGAAGTGTCGTACAAGTGGACCAAAGACTCGAAGTTGGCGGCGGAGCTGACAAATACACGAAGGTGGACCAGCACTTTGGCATCCTGGTAATGTCTCTAGTCTCTGCCAGAACCGCGCATCATTGTCGCAGGGAATTCTCTTATCGATCGTCCCTCAATTGTAAAGGTTCCCGCTGTTCTTGGGGTGGCCCGATTCTGAGGCTTCGCCAACTTTCAAGCTGCGGGGCACCGGATTTGATACCGTGGCCATGCGTTGCTTGGAGCTCCGTGCCCGACACTTTCTTGCCCTGCGCATGTGCCTAGGAAATTCAGTTGCAGTCCTTGCGATAGTAAAGGCTGGACGGAATGGCTTTGAATCCCAGTGCCAGATTGATCTGAAACATGGGATTGTTCTCCTCATTGTCCGTTTGCACTATTTTAACCTCCCTTGCCCGGGCAAAGTCCAAGGCTCGGAGTTTCAGGGCGGTGGCGACCCCCATGCGGCGTACTTGCCGCAACACTCCAGTCAAACCCGTGTATGCTTTTTCTGGATCGGCGCTGGATATCCACAAACTGGTTAACCCCAGCCATTCGCCGTCTCTTACGGCAACCCAAATGGATTTGGGGTCGAATTCCGGGTCTTTCAAATGACTTCTCTCGAATTGCTCGAAGGGCGGTGGCACGAAGGGATCGGTGGAAGGCACTTCGACCATGGCCGCATTATCCAATTGGTAGTAACGCTCCGCCCAATCCGAATACTCATTTTGCAATTCCGCCAAAGTCTTGATTTCAAACCCGGAGGAGTGGACTTGATCCTCTTTGGGCTGGAATGGGGTAGGGTCGAAACTCTCGACCTGCAGCTTCGATAGCGGCTCTCTCATTTTCAGCTTGAAATCGCGCTTCTCTAGGAACCGAACGGCATCTTGGTAGTGTTCCCGCGTTGAGGAAAACAAAAAAAGTACATCATCATGATGCTGATTTAATTGAGAAACGCAATGGTCGTATAGTTGACTGCCTATGCCTTGCCGCCGCGAATTGGGGTCTACAGCAATATGGACTCTGTAGCTCCCAGCGCGGTCCGTGGACAGCTGTTTGGCGTTGGCCGCATTTCCAACCATCTTGCCGTCTTTTATGGCCACCCAATGTTGCCAGTGGGCCTCGGCTGGAGCAGTGCTCAGCCAGTGTCTTTCTTCACAAACAGTGGAAACATCGTCGTCGTAGACCCTATTGTTCAGTCTCACGTAGGCTTCAAGGTCCGTGTCATTCATTTCCAGGCTTCTTATCTGAACGGTCATTTATCGTCTTTCTATTTGTCTCTTGGGTCGGATTTGTACAGACTGGTCTTGAATTGAGCAGGTATATCTACGTGGCATCGCTCCAAGGTAAAACTGATTCTCGCAATTGGAATTACTGCTTAATGATGAAATTAGGTCCATCAATGCCGCTCACAAGCCGACTTGATTCTAGGTCTCTTTCTTTGGCTTCAGATTCCATAATAAAGTCCAAGATATAGCTGCAGACTCCGTGCCCCGGTCAGGAATTGGCAGTAAGAAGCCTCCTTGGTTGGGACTTTCATTGCACCCAAAGCTACCTGCCTTCTGACGTGGAAGCTTCTTGGGTTAAAGTCTGATTGTCGGGGGATACACTAAGCCTAAAGTCGGTTTCCGTCTAAGTAAGAGCATTGAATCTTACGGGCAAGAGCCATGGGTTGCACCTGGAATTGGCCCGGTTTCACGGTACAGTCCCGTTAAAGAACGCCTACTTTGAAACCTCTAGGTAGGAGGAGTCAAGAGAAAGGTCCTTGGTATTCGGCAGGATTTAGGTCGGGCCGCTGCATTTGGAGAACGCCACAGATGGGACGGAAGGTCCCCCAATGCCGAATTGCGACCGTTTCCGAACATTCCGTGCGCTGCGCGTCACCAGCATACAAGAATCTGACCCATGTGGAAGCAAATGGAATATTTTATTTCCTTGATGGTCAGAACTTCTCTAGTCCATAAAGATAAATTGAGGCTTTCCGGAGCTGATTTTTGAGCAATTAACAAAGTTCCTCCAGAAACTCAAGGCCGTGTAGTCCGGCCTGGCACAACACTACGTTCCAAACAAGAATTCCTTGCTGTAATGTAATCTGGCTGGAATGGGCTTGAAACCAAGAGCGAGATTGATCTGAAACATGGGGTTATTCTCTTCGTTAAATGTCTGAATCACTTCTAACCCACGTTTCCGGGCATAGACCAGAGACTTCAATTTCAGTGCCGTAGCTACGCCCCGACGGCGTGCCGCATGCCGCACGCCGGTGATTCCTGTATACCCTTTTTTGGGGTCCGCATTGTTAACAGAAAATTCGGTCATGCCTAACCATTTCCGTCCTTTTAACGCGATCCATACAGTTCTTGGATCAAATTCCGGATCTGCAAAATGGCGTTGGCTGAATTCCTCGAATGTAGGCGCCCGGAACGAATCCGCATTGGGTACATCCGCCCTCACTTCGATATCCAGACGGTAATACAGCTCCTCCCAGTCCACGAATTCATCCTGCAATTCAGCCAACGTCTTTACAAATATGCCAGCGTCTTCGGTACGCTGGGCCTTGATTTGAAAGGAGGAGGGATCGAATTCCTGGACCTGCAACAGTGAAAGTGGTTCACGTAAGACCCTAGTGAAACCGCGGTTTTCCAGAAAACAGAGGGAGTCCAGCATGTTCTCTTTGGTAAACCCATTGATGACGCGGATTTCGTCATGTTCCGCCTGCATCTGGGTCAGGCAGTGGTCATACAGTTGAGAACCTAAGCCTTGTTTGCGAGCTCCAGGAGCGACATTGATGTTGACAAGAAAGCTGCCGGGACGGGTGTTGTACAAGTAGCGGCCGTGGTATGCCGTGCCCAACAGCTTGCCGTCTTTTTCCGCCATCCACCATCGCCACTTGGCTTTCTTTGAAACCGTCTCTGCCCGGTGCCTACGGGCCTGAACCGTGGAAACATAATCTGTCCAAATCTGATTGTCCAGGGCCACCCAGGCCTCATAGTCGGCCTCTGAATGGTCGAATGCTCTGATTATCACAGTCATCAATCGTTTTTGCTCTCATAGTTTGGCCTGATTGGCTATCGCGGGTCGAAATAAGAGTGGGTACTATGAGGCTCCAACAGGCTAGAGTCAAGTAAAAACGGATCGAATGGGGGAGTTTCACATAAGAAACCAGCGAGTCTTGCGCGGAGAATCAACTCTTGCTGCGTATTGGTCAAACCAGTCTGTGGTCCCTCCCGTTCGTAGGGGAAGGCCAAGAGGCCAGTTTCGATTTAAATATGTCCTGATACTGAGGACATAGGAATTCGGGGTGGCCAAGAACGTCTGCCCGGACAATTCATTTTTGAGGGTCCAGCCCTACTGGTTATCGCTTCAGCCCTACCGACTTACGTTGGTTGTCAAAACCCTTGCGACCGCAGGGCACCAAGCGAGCAACGACTTAGCGAAAAGAGCAAGCAAGAACTTAGATTCCGTATTGTTAGTGGGTCCTGGAATCAGCAAGTCAGTTTGCAAGATGCCGATTCCAGTAAAGAAGCGCCAGACGTGTCCTTCGGACAACACTACGGCCCAAAGAACAAATCCTTCGCCCACCAATGGGGAAATGGTGGCTGAACGTTGGATTCAAACACAAAAGATGGGAACCAAGTCGATTCCCGCGCTCAGTTGTATATTGAATCGCCAAACCAGGTAGATCCTCCAAACTAGAATCACCTCAATGAAACTCCATTGGATGGCCAAGCAAAATAAAGTTTTCCCTCGGATTCCGGATTTCTCCACCGGCGGTGAGGTCGAAAGCGCGCCCCTGGTCCAGTTTCGCCCCGCCTCTATCCACAATGGGCCATGGCGTTAGGACTTTACTGAAAACACTCCTCTTCTATTCCTTGCTACTTCGCCGTGGAAGCGCTTGGTCTTGAAGGATTCTCGAGTTCGATCTAGAAAGGGAGGGGTATGGGACTGAACCGGACAATGGAATACAGCACCACCACGATCAGAAGCCAACGCATCCAGTACTTTGCTTTCTCGCTTTCTACCATAAAACGAGCTGCCAGCCATGCGCCCATGCTTTGTCCGACGGCCAGGGTAAGGCCGATCTCCCACCATAGGCGGACTCCTTGGGCAAGGAAGACTACCAGAGCCACAATTGTGAATGCCAATACGGCCGCCAGCTTCAGCTTGTTGGCCTGTACCAGTGCGTACCCCGCCGTCAGCACCAGGCCAGAGAGTATAAAAAGCCCTACTCCTGCTTGAATGAAACCCCCATACGCTCCAATCAGGAGGAAAAGCGGAAGACGGCTCCATTTCGGTCTTGTTTCTGCAGCTTCTTCGGTCTGATTTCGCAACCATTTTTCCGGTTTTAGCAGAATGGTGATCAGAACCACCACCAACATGCCAGCAATGGCCAGATTCATGACCTCTTCATTAAGGTCCGATGCCAGCGCGGCTCCGCCAACACCTCCTACTGCCATGGTCCCCGTGTACCACAGGTCCGTGGCCCGGAGATTCATAGCCTGCTTTCGCCGTAACGTTAAGATAGCCGCTACATTTTGAATGACCACCCCAATGCGATTGGTAGCGTTAGCTTCGTTGGCTGGAACGCCCAGGTAGACCAGGATGGGCAAAGTAATGGCGGAGCCTGATCCTGCCAATGTGTTGATGATTCCAGCCAAGATACCGGCCACAATGGCCAGGCAGATGGTGAGTAGATTGAGTTCGGCCATACTGGACCGGAACTGGTGACCTGAAACCTGGAGAGATCAGAAGTCTGGAGCTAAGCGCGCCAGCCGGTCTACGAATTTTTCTAGTTCATCGTCGCGGGAAGCGAAGCTGATGCGTAGATGCCCTTCTCCCGCCGGCCCAAACGCGGCACCTGGAGTTGTGGCTACATGTGCTTCATCCAAGAGGTAAGCGGCCAATTCAACGCTGTTTCGCTGGGTATAAGGGAAACGCATGAAGAGGTAAAAGGCTCCTTCAGGCGGGAAGCATTCAATACCTTCAATTTCGTCAAAGGCTTCCAGGAGGAAGCTGCGTCGGCGGGCATAAGCCTCCAGCATGTCAGAGACACATTGTTGTGGCCCATCCAGAGCAGCTACACCGGCTGCCATCGTGAAGCTGGCGGCTGAAGTAACTGAATTGGTCATGAAACTGCGTCCCAGGCGGATGGCTTCTGGCGGACCCATTAGCCAACCCAGGCGCCATCCCGTCATGGCATAGGCTTTGCTGAAACCGTTGACAATAAACGTTCGTTCCGCCATTTCCGGATAGGAGGCCGGAGAGATGTGTTCGTGGCCGGGGTAGATAATGTGCTCGTAGATTTCGTCGCTTAACAAGTAAATGTCGTGTTTGATTACAGCGTCTACCAATGTCCGAATGCTAGCCGGGGTCGCGACATAGCCCGTGGGATTGTTGGGTGAGTTGAACATGATCATTCGTGTGCGAGGTGTGATGTGGTCTTCGAGCATCTGCCGGTCCAGAGCGAATCCCTTTTCGGCATTTAGGGAAAGATGCACTGGTGTGCCTCCGATGATCTCCACCATGGGCTTGTAACTGACCCAGACAGGATCCAGAATGATTACCTCGTCCCCCGGATTGATAACTGTCATCAAAGCCACATACAGAGCCCATTTGCCGCCCGGGGTGGCGATAATATTGTCTGGCGAGGTGTGGACTCCGTTTTCTCGCTTCAGTTTGGCCGTAATGGCTTCTAGCAACTCCGGCGTGCCGTGCGAAGTCGGATAGTGGGTATTGCCTTCGCGGATGGCCTTAAAGGCAGTTTCCTGGATATGCACAGGGGTATCGAAATCCGGCTCTCCACCCGCCAAATTCACGATGTCAAAGCCAGCGCGGGACAAATCCCGGCCCTTTTGCATCATGGTGGCTGTTGGGGAGGGTGGAATGTCTGTGAGCAGACGACTCAGGGAAAGCATTGCAAGACCAACCTAGGTTAGGGCAGCCAGAAAAGACTGGCAAAAATAAGAGATGGCTTCCGAAGTCAGTCCAGCCACGTTGATGCGGCCTGTAGACATGAAGTAGATGCCGTCTCGTTGGCGCATGACCTCGTTAACTTCTGGAGCGATCCCTGTGAGGGAGAAAAGGCCAAATTGACGGGACATAAAGGAGAAATCTGTATCTGCATCCAGGTCTTGCATAGATTCGGCTAGCAGATGCCGCATTTCGTTGATCCGTTCCCGCATTTCCCGAAGTTCCTCGACCCACATTGTTCTAAGCTCCGGCTGCTCCAAAATGCGTGTCACAATCTGGGAGCCGTGACTGGGGGGTGAAGACCAGAGGGTGCGAGCCATTACTTTCAGCTGGCTTAGGAGGCGTTGGGACTCCTCTGTCTCGAAACCCAGAACAGTCAGTGAACCCACCCGTTCCTTGTACAAACCGAAATTTTTCGAGAAGGAATTGCACACCATCAGGGGCAGACCGGAGTCAGCGAGCAACCGCAGGCCTTCCGCATCTTGATCCAACCCTCGGGCAAAGCCTTGGTATGCAATATCGATTACAGGAAGGATTCCTCTCTCTTTTGCAATGATGGACACTTCATGCCAAGTGTCCAAGTCCAGGTCGTTGCCAGTGGGATTGTGGCAGCAGCCATGCAGGAGGATTACATCCCCGGCCGGAATCTGTCTCAAGGCTTCAAGAAAGGTGTCAGTGTCCAGACTCTTTGAAACGGGGCTGTAATAGGGATAAGTCCGAAAGGCGGAGCCCGCTTGGGTACATAACTGCCCGTGATTGGACCACGTGGGATTGCTGATCCAAATAGTGGTGGAAGGCAGCTGCTGTGCAATCAATTCAAAGGCCAGGCGCAGAGCTCCGGTGCCTCCTGGAGTCTGCAGGGTTACACTGGATGGGGACTCAGCCAGGCGGTTATGGCATCCGAGCAAAAGGCGACGAGTCTGTAAACCAAATTCGACAGAACCTTCAATCGGCAGGTAGCTCTTGGATTTCTCTTCTTCGAAGATTTGCCTTTCGGCTTTTTTGACAGTTTGAAGGATAGGAATATTCCCAGACGCGTCCTTGTATACCCCCACCCCCAGATTCAATTTCTGTGGATTGGGATCAGCGTTGCAGGCTGTAGTCAAGTGGTAAATGGCGTCGGGAGGTGCAGCTGGCACATGGGAGAAAAGGGACATCGGCGTTTCCGGCTCTCAGACTACTACGGGGATAAATTCAAATGCATCAACATCCACTAAGCCCTGGTCTGTAATTTTGAGAGAAGGCACGACTTCCAGACCCATGAAGCTCAATGCCATCAGAGGATCGTGCATCTGTCCGCCCAGATCTGCAGAAGCCTGTTGTAATTCGCGGTACTGCTCGTGAACTTCCGGTAACGGGGCTTCAGACATTAATCCGGCCACCGGTAGTGGCATTTGGGCCAGCACCTTGTCTCCATTACAGATGGCGATACCGCCTCCCATGCCCGCAACAGCCTGCACGGCTCTGTGCATGGAGGCATCATCCGCGCCGATCACTACCAGATTGTGATGATCGTGTGCAATGGTCCCAGCCAGCGCACCGCGTTGCAATCCAAAGCCGGATATAAAGGCGTTGCACATGGACCCGTTGCGGCCATGTCGCTCGATCATGGATATCTTAAGCACGTCTGCAGAGGGGTCCGCTTGGACTCGGCCATTCTGCACGGGCAAAGTATGTTGAAGGTGCTCGGTTACGATCTGGTTTTCAATGGAACCAATCACACGAACCGTGGCCTGGGTGCCTGGAGCCGCGACATCGAAATTTACATGGTCCCAGTGGCCATGCATGGAATTGGCCACTGATTGGGCAAGCAAGACCGCAGGAAGAGCTGCCTGTTCCTGGGGCTGCCCTTCTTTTAAGATTGGGATTCCCTTGGTCAACACACACACAGGGGCTAGATTGTTGGCTTCGTCCCAGACCACTAAGTCGGCCCTGCGGCCAGGGGCAATAGCTCCCCTGTCCGTTAGACCAAACCACTCACATGTATTTAAAGTGGCTAGGCAGAAGGCATCTGCCAAGGCCATGCCCTGGCCCACAGCGCGTCTTATCAGGTAGTCCACACTCCCTTCGCCTAGGAGATCCGCTGGAATGCGGTCATCCGTGCAAAAGCAAAATCGTCGCATATTTCGGTCGTTGACCAAGGGCAGCAAGGCATCCAGGTCCCGGGTAATGGTGCCTTCTCGGATCAGTATGTACATCCCCTTGGCCAGTTTTTCCAATGCTTCCTCAGGATTGGTGCATTCGTGGTCGCTGCCAATCCCAGTTGTTAGATAGGCATTGAGGTCCAAACCACTCAGGTGAGGGGCATGACCGTCGACCCTGGCGTCGCTGAAGGCTTGCAAGATTGACAAACACTTGGGATCCTGGGACAGCACCCCGGGGTAATTCATCATTTCCGCCAAACCCCAGACCAGGCCTTCAGCGTGAAGATCTCTCAAGTCCTCAGCGTCCAGATCTGCCCCGCTGGTTTCCAGATGCGAAGCAGGTACGCAAGAGGGAGCCATGAATTTGACATCCAGATTCAGTCCTTGGCTGCAAGCATGCATGTACCGAATGCCATCCATGCCGGCGACATTGGCAATCTCGTGGGGATCTGCCATCACTGTAGTTACACCGCGGGCAGACACAGTCCGACTGAAATGTAGAGGCGTACAGAGGCTGCTTTCAATGTGGACATGAGCGTCAATCAGGCCCGGTGTGACCAACAACCCTTTGCAGTCGATGGTTTCAGGTCCCGCGTATTCGTGGGAGATGCCTGCGATGTGCCCGTCAGCAATGGCAAGATGGCCGGACTCGACTTCCCCTGTAAAGACATTCAGGAGGCGGCAGTTGCTCAGAACCAGATCAGGGAGCTCAATTCCGCGGGCCACCCTGATCAAACGGTTCGCTCTATGGGGATTTTTTTCTTCCGGCATGTCTGTGCAATGTGTTGCGGGCATACAGTCCGAACCAGCAAACTGCAAAGTGCCAGATCGACGCTTTGCATTCTATCGCGGGCACACGGTGAAATCATACAACCCACAGGCTGGTGTGTCGTCCCTGCTGCTACCTGGGTTAGTCGCGGAGTTGCCGCCTAAAACGCTCAGTACGAAGTTGCCTCTCCAAGATAGAAGAAACGAAACGGCGCAACAGCTTCCCACACTCTCTGAGAACGGGATCGGCAAATTCGTACTGTCTGACAGTACTCCAGTCACTTCGTTGCAAAAAGCGCAAAGCCTTGAATTCCTGCAGTGACAAACGTTCAGCTCTTTCAATGGAAGGCCCGCAATCCGGACATAATATGCCACCGTGCAACAGGTTGAAATAACAGGCTCTGGGCTCTGCCTTTTGTTTGCATTCGGTGCAATATTGCAGTTCGACTTGGAAGCCGGTCTGAGTAAGGACCTGCAACTCGAACCAGCGCAAAAGCAGAGATGAGCGAGTTTCTTCCTGATTCAAGGCATACAGGGCAAAGTACAGCAAGTCGAACAGTACCTGGCTCAATTCGCCAGAGTCACGAGGTTGGGTCAAGGAGTCAATCAGTTCGCACGTGTAACTGGCTTGTGTAACTTTCTCAAGGGATGACCGGCACAAGGGGAATGCATCTTGGATTTGGGCTTCGGCCACTTCAGGGAGCCACTTTGAACGCCGGAGCGAGAAACTGGCCAACACGAAGGGCTCAACGTGTCCTGACTTACGGCTTTTCGCCTTCCTGGCACCTCGGGCCAGTACGTCAAATTTACCCAAGTCTGGCGTAAAAAGGGTCAGTATCAGGTCTGCTTCCCCGTGCCTGCGGCTCTTGAGAATTAGTGCTTCGCCGTTGTATTGATAATGTGGAAGGGCCATGGCTTAGAAAGGAGCAAGTCTAACAACTCAGTATATCTTTGGGTCCAAGCAACTGCTTTGACTCCCGACCAAGTGAACGTGATTTCCGTCAGTGCCTATAATTAAATAGTAGTAACTCCTGAGACAAAGACCTGCGTAAAAAGGACATCCTTTAGTTTTGACTGCGATGCTGACTGCCGCCGTCGTAGGTGCCGGAATGGGCGGAAGCCTCAGTTTGGCGGCATTGCAAGCTTCCTCTTGCTACAACTTGAAGGCTGTTGCCGATATTGGAACTGAGGCATTAGCCAAGGCTCTGCGAAGATACCCGGATTTACAGGCCTTTTCCAATGCTGAAGCCATGTTGGAGGAAATCCCTACTGATATCGTCTGTATCAGTACTCCCCCCGCGCTGCATGAGATTGGAGTGAATCTGGCCCTAAACCTGCCATTAAAGGGGATTTTGGTCGAAAAACCTCTGGGACATGATCACGTTTCAGGGACGACCGTTCTTCACAGCATCCGGAACCGGAACCTGCCCATAGCAGTGCCTCACGGTCTGTTGGTCCAGCCAACCCCTGTTCAAGTAAAGCGCCATATCCTCGAAGGAGACATTGGGGAGCTCTCCCTTATAGAAATTCAGTGTTCGGGCTGGGACATTATCAACTCAGGCATTCATTGGCTGGACTTTTGTTTGCACGCCGTTCCGTATCTGGAAGTTCAGCATGTCATGTCTTTCTGCGACCCTCACACACGTACTTTCAGAGACGGCATGCAAGTTGAGACTGAAGCCATTACCTATGTTCAGTTTGAGTCCGGCCTCCGCATCATAATGCAAACCGGAGACTACGTGGACGTAGCCAAAGAGGGGGCAGGAACGCTTATGCGTTTTGTGGGTAGCAGAGGTCAGATTGAATTTTGGCCGTGGAGCGAGGGTTATCGCCTGCAAAACGGGACGCATCCGCAGGGCTCTTACCTGCAACCGTCTTTTAAGGAAGAAAGATCCGGGCACCAGGTGCATTTGGAACACCTGGCGGCTCAGGTCGAGTCTGGCTCACCCAGTTATGAAATTGCTGAGGTCTCACTAGCGGCACTTGCCATCTGCGAGGCCGCATACTTGTCCAGTCGCCATTGCTGCAAAGTGACGCTGCCCCTATCACTATTCGCCCCTCCCCAACCCGTTGACTGGAAACCGGGCAGTCCCTACTCAGGCCACGGTGGGGGCAGAGATGGCCGTCACCTGCCTTGAGAGGTAGTACCCATGAAGGATCGCATTCGTTTTGGTATTGTAGGCTCAGGCTGGCGTACTGAATTCTTTCTGCGCATTGCCCAGCTGTTGCCGGACAGATTTGATGTAGCGGCGGTCATGGCCCGACGTCCCGAGAGGGCGGAGGAGTTAAAGCAAGTATGGGGGGTAAACACCGTCACTGCTCTGCCGGACCTGCTTTCAACTCCTAAAATGCAATTCGTTATTGTCTGCGTGTCGCAGCCTGCAGCCCCTGCTTTGATTGAAGAAGCTGCAGCGGCTGGTTTTCCCATCCTAACTGAGACCCCGCCTGCGCCTACCTTGGATGGCTTGTTGCAACTACAGAAGCTGGTGACACAAGGAGCCCGTATTCAGGTTGCCGAGCAATACCACTTGCAACCGATGCATGCTACACGTATTGCTTTAGTTCGCAGTGGCAAATTGGGCTCTATGCAACACGTCAATCTCTCTGTAGCGCATGGTTATCATGGGACCAGCCTTTTGCGTTTGCTTCTAGGGGTCAGCTACGAAAACGTGTTGGTACAAGCAACTCTGCTGGAGGGCGAAATTGTAGCTGGTATGCACCGAGATAAGCCGCCCCCTCCGGAAAGACTGGAGAAGTCGAGGCAAGTAGTAGCCATCTTCAAGTTTGAAAGCGGCAAAACCGGCATCTTTGATTTTGCCGGAGAACAATATTTCTCATGGATTCGAGATGCCCGAGTCGTCGTCCGGGGCACACACGGCGAAATTGTGCAGGAAACCCTAAGCTATCTAAAGGATTCTCAGACTCCCATTCATTTGCCGTTGCGCCGCGAGGACACCGGCCATGACATGAATCTGGAAGGTTTCCACCACAAAGGCATCCAAGTCGGCGACGAATGGGTATACCTGAATCCGGTGGCTCCGGGCCGCTTGGCGGATGATGAAATTGCCATGGCTGCCTGCCTCCTGGGTATGGACAGATATGTGGCAACAGAGGAAAGCTTCTATAGCTTTGCTGAAGCAGCACAGGATCAGTACCTGAGTTTGCTTATAGATCAGTCTCTCAAGGAAGGTAGGGCAGTTACTTCAGTTACCCAACCGTGGGCCCACTGAGGTGTTTCAGCCAGAGACAATGTGTCCCACTGACGGGCGCCGCTCAAGAGAGGCTCCAGGATCCTAAATATATGGTCGGTAATGTCAGGGCCCTGTTTTTCCTGTCGGAAAACATTCTTTCAGCATTGAAGTGTGGCTGTCTCCTTGTTACTTTCTTTTTTTAAGGAAGTTCCAAATAAGATTGTGAAAAGAGTGGGCTAAGGTTGAGTTGGGCTTTTCGGAGAGTGAGCTGGTTTCAGCAAGTGCTTCGAATTTCCTCCACCGCACACAGATTAAAGTTCTAAGTGGAAGAAACAGAACTTGGGGACCCTGAAGCCTCTGTTTGGTGCCACTCTGAGCTCAGGATTACTCCAAGTTTACTGACCGCAATCGGCTGAGCGGATGGGAGAGTCATGCAGTCCGAAGGCCACTACACCTATTGAGACAGTTCGTAACATTCCCGAATGGGGCCGTCCTAAGCCCGAAGTGCGAAATAAGAAATGAGACATGGATCTGTTGCGACCAAGTTTCTCGACCATCGAAATAACTATGGTTCTTGCATTGGAAACATGCAGCCACCTTCATGGCCGTCCACCTGGGTTCCGGCTGAGGTGGCACATCTGGATGCCGCCGGCACGCACCGGCCCTGTTACAGGTAGGGCTCCAGTGTCTCCCCCTGTTGTTACTGTTCCACGATGAGTGCCTGGGCCTGCGGCCAGCAGTGTGCTCAGTGCCGCCTTTTTCTCTACTTGCAGGACTCGGCGCCTTCGTAGCAGGACATCAAGCGGTTCTAGCCGCGAAGATTCAGATTTTGAAGACCATGTACTAACTGCATCCTGTGCTCTGCCGAAGGTTTTGTCCGGGAACCAGAGTCGAGAGCAGCGCAGTATGGAGTCCTGGCTCAGTTTATGGTTCTTACAGGCACCTGAGCGACTACCAACACATTCTTTCCGGTATGGCTTTCCTGTCGTCTATGTTTCTTAGTACTGCAAAGCTCTGACCCTCAGCTATTTGGGCCCATTCCTTGTCACATTCGTGTTAACCAAACACAAGATCGCTCACTTGGTTGTGGTCAATGTCAGGAGGATGCTTGCACCTTCCCGGACCATCAGAAATCAATCTCGGCTCTGCATTCCGTATCCACTTTAAATCTTTCGGCATCCTTTACCTTGTGCCAACCCATTCCCCAGAAAATATAATAGACCCTACCCACAGCACCGAGATGCAGCCCTTGTAGATTCTGCGTAAGGGTCCTTTCCAGTTTCGGCTCAAGGATGCTCGTCTATGACAGGTGCCTAGTCTGGGATCGGCGTCTCCGTGGGAGTTGGTGTGGAAGTTGCGACGGGGGAACTGAATCAATGGTTGGCTGTCTTTTCTTTCTACTGGCCGCTTTTCCCGCAGGGGATGGGGATGCTGGTGTCGGAGTTGAGGAAGGCGGTCGTCTTATCTGTGTTGGCGTTGGTATTGGAGTGGAAAGTGGTGTAAGGAAAGGGGTTGCTGTCGGCGGGGACAAACTGGCAAATTGAAAGGAAACCATAGGAGTACTGGCCATCCTCGGTATCAAAACGCTGAATTGATTCGATTCTCGGACAGTGCCAGACCATTTGGTCGTGAACCTACCGTCCTTGTCCACCGTCCGAACTTGGAAGTTGAATTCGCTTGAAGCTGGAAGCCGGATAACTACCGCGCTATTGCCTCTAAGAGAGACTTGGAAACAGCCACAGGGCAGATTCATCCACTGGTTTTGAATCCAGAATCGCACTCCATAGGATGCAGAATCGGGTAGTTCCGGCCAATCTAAGACGACTGTCTCTTGACTACTCTAAGTAGATGCAATGGCCGCTTTAAAAGCAAACCCCCCATGCTGTAGTGACAATGTTTCTGGCCAGTCGAATTCACCCAAGTCGTTAACTGCCCGCACAGCGAAGTGATATTGCGAAGCGGATATTTTCGGCAAGGGATTCGAAATCGCCTCAACCCCATTAACGGCCACTAGTATTCCTTCGAACGGAAGGTTCACCCAACGAGGCAAGGAAGCGTCGGAATGAAGCAGCCCTACCTGATACGAATCAGTATTGGAGACTTCCGGTCAGAATCTCGGGAGCTTCAAAAATAGGGGGTGCTTTGACCCATGCCGATAAATCGGAATTCCCCACATCGTTTGCGGCCCGCACCGCAAACCTGTGGGCAAGATCAATGTTGTACGCAAGCTTGCTTGCATTCGCATCAAGTAAATCTGATAAGCATCGGCAGCCGGTACATCCTGTCAATCCATATCTACAAATCCTCTAGCACGCCCTGTAACTTCCAAATGGACTGGTGCTAAAGGAACCTGACTGCTTGCATTCAAAACGGCTGGGGCACGCTATCTGAAGGATTCAACCCCCGGTTATCTAAGGCACGCCGCCACCAGCCGTGTGAGAGTAGGCTGCTTGCCAAGATAGCTGTGGAATCTGGGGTCAAAGAATAACTGGTTCCTGTCGTTTCAAAGGCAAGACTGGCGACAATCAGCAGTGTAGAAAACGCTAAAGCGGCGCCAATACGCCTTACAACCATTTTCAATGCCTATCCCAGTCCTCCGCGCTGATTCCAAGACTCCTCCTCACCGCGGCTTCCGTAACGTATACATGAAAGGAATACAACCGACAATGTTCAAGCTCCTTCAATATACATTTTGGCTTGATAGTCTTTTCCTGGATGCCCTCTTTAACAACACTCGGCTTGGCGTCTTGAGTACAGGCAGGAGGTGTACAACTACCGATATGACCAACCATGTTCCGGAATTAGAATCTCCCCTTTGAGGGGCCTCAGAGTGGTGCCGGAATCTCTCATAACACATCTGCCTCCCCCTGCTGCTGCCGATATGGAAAGTGATTAACTGAATCCAAATAGCACCTAATTCGGATTCTTAAAACTCGACTAGAATCTGCTGCCCTTGACGCGGAGACTGCAGGCCTGCAGTAAATCCAGTTAGCCACAAGTCCAAGCGTGCAACGGAACACGCGCGGATTTGTGGCAAGCCAAGAAATCTCCGTTGCTAAAGGACATGGGCCACTTACAATATTTACAATATTAAGGAGAGATCAACACACGGCCAACAGGGAGAAATTCCTCGGCTAGCGACTGCCCCGGCTAAGTTATTTGTCTAGGAAACATGGAGCCCAGACCATCAAGTCCTTGCAGAGACACCGCCCAATTTCAGACGAAGTGCAGTTATGAATATGTTATCGACACTTGGCTCCGAGGATACGTATTTCGCAGCGGACCTACCCGGCGTAAAGGGAGACTCTCATGAGGTTAGCTGAAGAAACGCTTCTCCTGTTGTTGAATGAGGAGAGCGGATACTTGGAACCGATTCAAGGTTGGAATCTGGCTTGTGTTCTCGCAGGTGCGGTGCTCGCGGACTTGGCTCTGGAGCGGCGCATTGATACTGATCTGGAGAAACTGATCCTGGTGGATGTATCATCCACAGGTGATGACTTGCTCGATCCAGTGTTGGCAGAAATTGCACAGGATGGCACTTTCCAAAACGCCCATTACTGGGTAGAGAAGACTGCTGCAAGGTCTGGAGAGATATTGGAGCAAGTACTGGAACGGCTCGTAGCCAAAGACATCCTCACACATCACCTTGGCGAATTCTGGTCACTGTCACGCGCCGTGACTTCAACTGGTACGTATCCCTCTACAGACGGTATAGTTCGGGCAGAAGTCAAGTCGCGCGTATACGGGACAATTTTGGAAGATACGATCCCCGATCCTCGCGATGCAATCATCATTGGCCTTGTAAATGCCTGTGACGCATTCCGCTTTTTAATGACCTCGGAGGACTAAGAGCGGTGCAGGGACCGAATTGGGCTGATAAGCCAATTTGACCTAGTCATTCAAGCGATTGCGGCCGCTGTGACAGAGAGTGCTAGTCGGCGCCCCACTCTGGCTTTGGGTATGTCCAAGCCTATCCCGAAAGTGAATCTCTTTAAATTGCTTGTTAAGAAATTGGTTAGGCAAGGCAATCTGGCACTTTTGATGGCGGAACTCCATGAACAGTATGGGTCGGTGTTTGCTTTCAAGGCACCATTTACCGATATGGGCATTACTGTACTGGCTGGTGCCGAAACCAATTCGTGGATGAATTGAAATGGACGTCTCTATCTGCGCACTAAAGATCTTCTTTCTGACTGGGAAAAAGTATACGGAGCCTCAGGAACTTTGCCGGGCATGGATGGGGCCGAGCATTTCCGACTGCGCAAGGCCCAACAGGCAGGATATTCCCGGTCTGCTCTGTCTAATCGGCTAGATGAACTCTATGCAGAGGCCCGGGCTGGTTTGAGGGAATGGACAGAAGGGGGCGCGATACTTGGTGCATCGGCGTGTAAGCGACTGATGGGTAGTCAGGTCTCGCAGCTTGCCGTCGGTGTTGACACTTCAGACTACATTCTCGATTTGGTGGCCTATAAGGAACGCTCGTTAATGACGCACGTGCAGCGATCCCTGCCGAAATTCATGCTTAAGACACCCGGCATGAAGAAAAAACGCAAGAAGATTGTGGAACTGTTCGACGTGATCCAGGCGGCCCATTCCCCTGCACAACGTAAAGGCAAACCGCGCGACTTTATTGACGACATGATAAGTCTTCATGACAATGATCCTCAGTTCTTGCCTGAAACGGATCTACTGTTTGTGTTTGTCACTCCGATGATCGCCATCATCTACTTGGGCAGTGCTTTGGCGGTTGCCATCTATGCGATGGTTACCCACCCAGATCTGTATGAAAGGGTGCAAGCCGAAGCTGACGCATTGTTTGGCAAGGGGGATCCCGGTAGCGACGAACTGACGATGTCCGCCATCGATGTTACGCACCGCCTCATCATGGAATCTCACCGCCTGTATCCGGTGATTCCCGTCACTGTTCGGCATGTAATGAACACTTTCGATATCAATGGATTTGAAATTCCGGCCGGCACGAGTGTACTAATCGGAACAACGGCACCGCATTACCTTAAAGAGACTTTTCCAGATCCCCACAAGTTTGACATTGACCGGTATCTGCCTGGGAGAGAGGAACACAAAGGTAAAGGAGTGTATGCACCATTTGGGCTTGGTACCCACACCTGCCAAGGCGCGCGATGGGTGGAATTACAGATGGTAGTTAATCTGCTAATGGTTGCCTACTATTTCCAACTTGAACTCCGGCCGTCTAAATATAAGATGAAATTCAACCCGTTTCCCACAAGCGCCCCACACAAGAAACTGAAATTCTGGGTCACAAGCCAGCGCCATCCCCTATAGAAAAGTGAAACGGCTGGCCCTTCGGCAGTATCCTGAATTCCGTTGAGACCTACGCGGACAGGGATAACTAAACCTCGGCCACAACGGAAGCATCGACTCGCATTGTGTGCTCAGGATAGAACTGTTCTCAGTACCCGCGAAAACGGTTAACATCGCGATCACCTTTGCTGAGCATAGGGCGATGCACATAGCGTTGGTGCTTCCAGATGTCTGCATCCTTCATCACCTCCAGTTCGAGTTCATGTAACAGCAACTTGGGTACAACACCGTTGCTGATCCATGAAGGCAACTGTCCAATCCTGCCAAGTTTCACAGGTCCCTTAGGGTCAACTGCTAGCCACAGGTCAATGTATTCGCCATCTACCGGTCTTGCCATTACCCACTGCAAAACGCGCAATTCTGTTGACGGACTGAAAACCTCAACCAGAGAGACACCTAGCCCCCAAACGCTAATCTTGATCTCCACTCCAAATCCAATCTTGCTCAAGCCGGGCGTGAGCATATGGCGCCAAAAGGAATATGAGGCGGTAAGCAGAGGACCATCAATCGTTGTCGGCGCGGTTTGCTCGAGTTCCTTATATCCGTGCACATGTAAGAGATGGCCGAAATCAACGGAATTCTCGGTAGTTGCTTGAGGATGAGATTTCAGTGACCGACACGAGGCTACTCTACCGGTCCAGTTTCCATCTGAAACATCAGAGATATGCCACATGGGTGCTTGGCCTTGATGACCCCAATAGGCAAAGACGAATCCATTGACTTCCTGTACGGGGTAGGATTTCAGACGGGCCAGCCGCGGCGGTGGAGCGAGGGGTGTTGTAACGCATTGACCAGAAACGTCGAATTCAAACCCATGGAAGGGACAGACAAGGCACTCTCTGCGAACCAGCCCACCAGAATCCGGACCCAGATGTGCGCCTAGATGGGGGCAAAACGCGCCCGCAACGCAAACGGACCCAGCTTCATCGCGCCAAGCAACTATCTCCTGGCCCATCCAGGTCTTTTGTATAACCTGCTCCTTCTGCAAACGATCGCCTGCTTCGATCACGTACCAGCCATCCGGATACGGATACAACGGTATATCTTCGTTGGACATTTTTTAACCGCCTTCCATTCAAGATTCTAAGAGATAGCATCGCTCCAGAAACCGCCTCCAAGAATGATATTGTTCTCGGGCCATGCGAAACAGGAAGTTGCACTGAGGCGCCCGTTGGACATTTCTTCAGTTATGAACTGATTGGCACAGCCGTCATTCATAAAAGCCCACATTATGTTTTAGGCAGTCCCCCTGCATTTCTTGCGGTATTCGCGCTTCTAAGTTGAAGCTGGCAGAGGAATTCTAAGTCCCTCTAATCCTATTCGAATCAAGTGGTGTACGTTTCAACTGTGCAACAGGTGGTTAAGGGGATCCGAATCCAAAAATAGAGCGTTGCGAAAAGGAACATAACCAGAACGTTTGCCAGTGCTCATGCTGAAGCCATTTTTCATCGAGGAGACATTGTCAATAGCTACAATCGAGGTCAGATGCCCCCCTTTAACCGGAAAGACCATCTCGGCCAGAAAGGGGAATGCTCCCCAAGAAAGATAGGCAGTCATAGCCAGAGTGATATCGGCCAGCCACGCAGCGGGAGGGGGCCAGTGAGTTCGAGACAAACGCCTAGCGGAGCCAGCAGTTCAAGGTCAGGTTTCACTGGCTGATATTTGATATTGACTTTCTGGCTCTCTGTTCAAAAGGCTAAACGCGCCCTGGGCAGGAGGCTGTACCTTGGCAATTCAACGCAGAGACTAATGATGGGGTCAGGCAGACTTCCGTGCCTCGTCTAAGGCGGCACCGTTAGCCTGTGTTAAGCAGAGGGCGAGATCGGTGCGAAGTTATTGAAAATCAATATTTCACATATGTACCAGAGAGGATTGAACGGCTAAAGTGTGCGGAACAGTCCCGGCGCAGATCTGTGCCCTTGAGAGGCCAAGAAATCACCTAAAGAGTATTTGAGAAGTCTCTGTTAGGCCAAAAGGAATAAAGCTGCATTTCGTAGCCATAAAAACTCCAGTCCTGCAAGCGGCAAAGTCAACAATCCATTGCCAGAAGCTACCCTCGCCTAGGCCTTAAGGAAGGAATTCAGTGGACTCCAATCCGCCGGAAAGCATGGAAACAAAAGATTCTTGGCTTATGTTGTTCTTCCCGGCAGGGCGAATACGGATCCCCGTTCTTGGATCAGTACAAATTGCCAGGAAGAGGCACTACTCCGACCGACACCAAGTCGGTGATCCAGGTTCGTAGACCCGCACCTCGCAGATTCGGGCGTGGTCAAGGCCATTTGTGGCCTCGACTCTAATGCGCAGCCTGTCAATAGGCCCACAACCTTCGATCCGGTGTGTACGGCGGCGCTGGTAGTTGCCTGAGATATCGACTAAAGGCTGCCAAATGCCGGACACACGGCCTTCGACTTGATAATCCTTCACAGTCTCGGGCTGGCCTCGCCCCCAGACCATGGATTCCATATAGGCATTGGAATGAGACAGGGTTAGCAACCTGTGCATACCCGTATCGAAGACCAGCTCGATTTGATCTGGTTGTATGTTTCGATCCCAGGCCAACTCCAAGGTTGCAGGCAATCCATCGTCAGACACACTCATCCATCGATGCGTACCAGGATGGGCCCGTGCCGGTGTTGACCCCCTTTTGCCGAAGACAGCCCGAGTCTGGCCAGACAAGATGTTGCTGGCCTTGCCGGCTGGCTGCTGGCTCGAGGCAGACACCTCCGCTGAAAGAGCGAGATCACTGGAGTCTTGGTTATTTACCCCAATGAGATAGGCATCATCCCTTAAGAGTCGTTGTTGGATGGCATGAATGGCTGAGGGATCTTCGGTCAAATCGGCGGGATTGATGTTGTGGGCTGTTGCATAAGCAGCGGCAGTGCCCACTCCCTGGCCGATAACCGCGCAGGTTGCCATCACCCTGGTTGAAGCGAATGCGATATGACTGGCTGAGATATTGCGCCCGGCAAACATTAGGTTGGCAAGCCCAGCAGAGACACAGGAACGCAGGGGTATGTCAAACAAGAAGTCAGTTAAGATCTGGTCGCAAGGCTTCTCATCCGAGGCGTCCACACCGGCTGGCGGGTGAGTATCTATAGGCCAGCCTCCGAAGGCAATGGCATCCTCAAAGGCGGTGGATTGGAAAAGGTCTTGCTCTACCAATATATACTGTCCCTTGAAACGACGTGACTCTCTTTTGCCAGGTAGAAACCCGAACCAATCAAGGGCCCAATTGTCTGCACCGTGGTCCCCGTCATTCTTGACGTGATCCCAAACACCCAGCAGAATGGCAAGCAATTCGTCCCGAATTGACTCGTTGTCCCTGATCGTATCTAGATCCCCACCCCACTCGACCCACCAGTAGCCGTATTCCAGGCCATTGTTGACACCCGGTTTACCGTGAGTGCGAAACCTCAGATCCTCTTCTGTAAACTTCCGCGCCCAAGGTGGTGCGGTGAAGGGCATGGGCTTTTCGTGTTTGCGGGCTTGGAAAAGTAGTGTGGAACCCAACGTCTTACCGTCACTTTCTAACGTGGCAAGGTTCTCTTTGTAAACATGTTTACCTTCCCGACCATGTTGGTAGTCGGCCCCTACAGAGAGGCCCAACTGGCCGTCGCCGGTACAGTCGACAAAGACTTCGGCCGTAATGAGGAAGCGATCTTCGGTAGACTGGCGCTCGGCCACCGCATGGGCGATACGATTGCCCTTCAGTTCCGCACCCACAACCCGGGTGTTGAGCATTAGTTCAAGGTTGGGTTCAGCCCGACACAGGTTGTATAGGACCAGATCAAGCATTGAAGCAGACCGCTGTTCGTTGTTAACAGCGGTCTCCAGCCTGATCTCTTCCATAATTCCTCCCTCCCGGGCCTCTGTTTCCAGCTCCTCTCCCCGTTTGCCGCCGGCGTCAGCTCCCACGATGTGCATTCGCACTTCGCTGGATGCGTTTCCTCCTAACACATGCCTGTCCTGGCAGAGAATGACACTTGCACCGGAGCGGGCTGCGGCCAAGGCAGCGGGTAGACCGGATGGACCGCCCCCAGCAACAAGCACATCGCAAGTCAGATTGTTATTGCGGAGAATTGACATTGAACCAGAATCCTTCAGTTACAGTTGCAATATTTCCAAGTGAGGGGATACCGTCATTGCAAGCTTTCCTGGACAGCCCCACTGCAGTTCGAAGCAATCTTTAATGCACGGTAGCATTAACCTATAGCAAATCTTTGTCAGGCTCCGTACTCGACAGAAACTGGCATAATGCCGTGGCCAGATCCCGTCCCAAAGCTCGTGCCGCCTCAGGGGTGACAATGGCACCTTCCACATTGGCATATGGGACTTCCACGACAGTACTTACTCTGATTCCCTGGAGAGTCTCGGCCCAGCGTTCGAAAGATTTCGGTGGTCCCACGTTGTTCCAGCCAGCTCCAAATGGCAAGTTGTTCTGGGCACGATAGGGTAGGGGACCGATGCATTTCTGTTCCAGAATTGAACAGAAATCTCCAACACGTCGCCAGTTTTCTCTGTCGGGTGTGCCGACGAAATGGATCACTTCATGGGTTTTGCCCCGAATCCATGGGCAGTGAAAGTCCAAGGCGAGATGGAGCCGACCTGAGCTCCAGACGGGTAAGAGCTGTCTTATGGCCCTCACGGTCGGGTGCATGCTCTCTGCCAGGTAGTCCTCCCAATGGTCATGGGGATCTCTTCGTTTGCCCTGATCTCCGTCTTCCACGCCGTCCTTGTCGACGAAGGGAATCACGAGAAACTCTACGTGTTCCCGCAACCATTGCCCCGGACCCTGTCCCGCCAATACCTCCTCCAACAGTCCTTCCAGACTGAAGCTCGCGATCGACTCGCAGGCGTGGTGCCGACTCGTCAGCAGCACGCGGTGAGCCGGGGACCTATCCAGTTGACCTAAATGAAGCAACTCGACTTCTCGTCCCCGGCCGGTACGGCAAAGGGTGTCGATTTGGAGATTGGCGTTGCTGGCGTGGCGGGTCAGAAAGGAGCTCAAGTGGGATTCCAAGTAAGGGATGGTGAAGGAGAAGTGCACCGCGTCCGGCTGGTGAGGAAAAGTGAATCGGAATCTCTGCCCCTGGACGGCATCTGCCCCAGCCAAGTCCAATACTTCCCATTGTCGGTGCTCACGGCTGGGCCGCGCACGCCAATGGCATCGCTGGCGGCAAAGCGAAATTCCAGTGTGCGGCCAGCTGCCCCCCTGTTCTGAAAGTACCAATAGAACCAATCAAAGGGCGTGTCTCGCGGGTCCTGATGCAACGAAATCACGTCGCCCTCAATGGCATCGACAATTATGTTGCCACCTGGAAATTGGCAGTCTATAGTCAGTTCAGTTGTGGTCATGGCATTACTTCTCTTGCGGGAAGATTCCAAATCGTGGGCAGGAATGAGGTGGCCAAAGCGGTAAGAGTCTGGGCTTTAACCGCGGATTCCGGTCAAGGTCACTCCTTGCACGAAGTGGCGCTGGAAGAGCGCAAAGACCAGCAGAACCGGAAGTACCATCACGGTAGAGGCTGCCATCAATTGGTTATACAGCGAGTTCATGTAGGGCAAGCCTTTGAAGCTGTGCAGTCCAAGGGCTACCGTGCGTAGCCGCTCATCGGTAAGAAAAATCATGGGTCCCATGAAGTCATTCCAAGAAGCCTGGAAGCTGAATATTGCCACCGTTGCCAGCGCTGGCTTTGCCAACGGGAGGACGATTCGCCAAAGGATGGCCAGCTCCGAACCACCATCGATATGCGCTGCATCCGTCAAGTCGTCGGGGATGCCCAAAAAGAATTGGCGCAGGAGAAACAGCAAGAAAGGGGAACCGAAGAACGAAGGTACTATGAGGGGTGCGAAGGTGTTAATCCAGTGAAGCCGGTGAAATAGCAGGTATGTAGGGATAAGCCGCACAATCCCCGGTAGCATCATGGTACTGAGAAGAGCCACGAAGAGCAGGTCCCGGCCCGGGAACCGATACCGTGCAAATCCGTAAGCAGCCAGTACATTGGAAAGCAGGTCGCCGAGAATTACCATGCCAGTCACGTACAAGGTGTTTCTAAAGTAAAGGCCGAAGGGCAGAAAGGTCAGAGCCGTTGGGTAGTTCTCCCAGGCAATCGGGTCGGGTATCCAAGCCGGCGGAAATCGGACAACCTGCGCCATGGTTTGCAGTGAAGCCGAGATCATCCACAGCAGAGGGAGTACCATGGCAATCGCGCCGGATATGGCAAGCAGGTGCCAGACAGCTTTTGAGGTATTTCTACGCACCAGAATCCAGCGGATATTCGCTGCCATCTAAAACCGCCCTCGCGCCCCGCCTTCGTAGTAGACCCAGGAACTTGACGTTTTCAGGACGACCATGGTCAGCACTAGCACTAGTACAAAAAGAATCCAGGAGATAGCAGATGCATAGCCCATCTTGAAATACCGGAAGGCATTGTCATATATCAGAAGTGAAACGAAGTAAGTGGACTTGACCGGCCCCCCTTGGGTCATGATAAATGGCGCATTAAAGGCCTGAAACGAAGCGATCAGCCCCATAACTAGGTGAAAGAATAGGGTAGGCGTCATCATCGGCACAGTGATGGCCCAGAAGCGCCGCAACGGTCTGGCACCATCGATCTCGGCGGCTTCATACAAATGTTCCGGCACGCTTTGCAGCCCAGCCAGGTAGAGCACCATCCCGGTACCAATGCTCCAAAGGCTCATTAAGATCAATCCAGGCTTGGCCCAGTCAGGATCGATCAGCCACCCAGGCCCTTTGATTCCAAAGAGGCTGATAAAGTAATTGACCAGACCTACGCTGGGATTGAGCATGACCAACCAGATCACGGCAGCGGCGACGGAAGGCACAACGCAGGGCACGTAGTAAGCCGTCCGGTAGATGGGGGCTCCCTTAATTCTGTTTAGCAACATGCCGACGGCAAAGGCCAGACCAATACCAAGAGGCACTGATATAACTGCATAGTAGGCTGTGTTTTCAAAGGACAGCGACACAAGGCTCTCACTGAACGCCTTCTGGTAGTTGGCTACGCCGGCCCAACTGGGCGAGGTAATAATGCTGTACTTGGTGAAGCTAAAGAACAGCGCGGCCACAATGGGTCCGAGGTTGAAGATGAGCATGCCCAGCAAAGCGGGCGCGATGAAAAGCAGCCCATATAGAGCCTCACGTCTTCTTAACAAACGCTCTTCCCCTGCCAAGAGGCTACGAGTATCAGGAAGTCAACCAAAGCCACCCTCCTTTGCAAAAGCGCGGCAGACTTAAGTTTCGCAATTTGGAGCAGAGGCTCCCTGCAGCCTCCGCTCCGGTCAACTGGACTGACCCCGGTCCGGAACTCGCCTGTTCATCTTCACAGAAAAAACGGAATCTGATGGGGATCGCTTTCAAGCATCATCTCCTCTAGATCCGCTTTCGTCCCAAACTCTCGGCTCGGCGAATCCGAGAAGGGCTTTCCGCGGGTGATCAGGGCCCGGCCCACCATTCGTCCAGCAATTCTTGGAGTTTGACACCGATTTCCGCCACCGCTTCGTCTGGCGACTTGAGATGATAGTACACTTCCTCAAGGGAGTTTGACATGACGTCACCGACTTCGTTCCACACAGGGAAGGAATTACCGTAGACCTTGGTACGCGTGGTTGCTTCCTCTACTACTGGCCAGAAGGAGGCTGTCTGGAACTCCGGCTGCTCAGAGCAAGCTTTTAAGGGATGGGCTTGAAGCTGTGCCTTCATGAACTCACAGCTTCCCTCCAGATCGTACGAGAGCCATTTGACCAGCTGCCATGCCCCATCAGGCTCAATAGCCCCATTGGGTATGGAGTATCCCCAACTGTAGTTGTAGCTACCAACCCAGGGACTGTCGTTATTCACGGGGCAGATGGCGGACGAATATTCAAGTTCGGGTGCTTGTGCCTTGACGTAAAAGTAGTTCCAGCCCCCGCTGAACTGGATACTTTGCAATCCAGTGTAAAAGGGGTTTGTTTCGAAAGCGGAAGTCGTGCTTCGCCAGGCCGCCACCTTCTCGATGCCGCCCTGGGCATCCTGTACGTCGAGCATGAATTGAACGGCTTGCACAGTCAGTTCGTTGTCAATCATTGAAGTGCGGCCGTCGTCACTGATCATCGGGGCATCATTGCTTGCCATGTAGTGTCTGAAACCGTCCGAACCGCCATACAGAGTGCAAGCCAGCCGTTTGATCTCATCTTCCTCAACAACGATCAGCTTCTCGATGGCAACCAGTAGATCTGCCCAAGTCGCCGGAGGATTCGCCGGATCAAGGCCAACTTCCTCGAAATCCGCGGGAACATAGAACATGAGATTCTGTGAGCCACCCATTGTATTGGGCATTACCCAAATGTTTCCTTCCCGCTGCATGGCTATCGCTTCTGGGCCATAGTACTCATCCAGCATGATGCCAGCCTCAGCCATTCTATCCCCAAGGGGAAGAAGTGCGTCTGCCCTTACAAACGGGGCCATGTCATGTTGGGCTAGCATGGTGACGTCGGGGGGTGTACCGGCACTGATCGATGCCAGTAGTTTTTCCAGCCGCTGGCCCCAAGGCTGAAGTGTGGCCTCAACCTCTATTTCCGGATATTTCTCCATGAAATCTGCGATCTGTGTGTCCATCAGTGGAATGCGATCCCCGCCCCAGTGGTGCCACATTCTGACGGTAACGGGTTCGGCTGGGGCCGCCTCCGGAATTGAGGCAGGTACACACGCGGCCACGCCGACTCCCACCCCTGCTAACATCGCTGCCTGTAAGAAACGTCGTCGTGACAATCCGCCTTGTTTGCTCATGGAATTACCCTCCTTCAAGAGAGAATCTTTGTTTTGTGAGCTAGTAGAAAGTAACTCCATAATTCTAACGGTAGTGCAATTCAGCTCCGAACGAAATTAGGCTTTATCCGAATAGCATGCTGATTGGCTCTATTATTCCGTCGTCGGCCACACGGGCGCCTTTGAAAACATTACAATTGTTCTGGATACATATCCACTGTTTGCCTTGAAATTGAGGTGCACTATCTCCATGTCAGACATCGTTTAGCATGGTTCTAAGTTGTCAACCTCGGCCTGGCTTCCTCTTCTGATCCAATTGGATTGAACCTGATGAGACAGTTACGCAACGGAGGGCCCTTATTCGGGAAGTTCCGGGTCATGTAGAGTTTATGTCCTCTCATGCGGGCCGGGAGCGGCAGATGGTATCGTTTCTGCTCGACATCCACCTGATTAGCAACCATCCCCCCTGGCTTCTCAAGAGGCTTCTGGGAAGACAACCTTTGCTTGTTGCCATGTGTGCTTCTTCTTTAGTGCAGCTCCGTATTCAAACATATGTCGAACTTCACCTACCTCTGACGCATCTGATTGGGTACATACGCCGAGAATGCTCAAAGAAAAGGTAGGAATTCGAAGATTCCGGGCTTCTTTGCGTTATAAGTGATTGTTAAGGAAACAGAAGGTAACTGCGAATCCCGAATTTAACCTGCCCCAACGGGAATACGGCCCTGTCCTTCTTAATTGGCAACAAGAAGGTAGATTGAACCTGACGAAGGGCAGGAGCCGGTTTCCTTGTCGGCAGAGGTGCCGCAATCTACAGTTTCCACTGCCTTGTAGTTCAGGTTCCAAGCAGTCAGCCGCCAGACTGGCCCTTCTACTGACTTAACGAAGCCCTGCTGCTGCAGAGTTAAAAAACGCGGACCCGTCTATCCAATTGCCTTCAAATGGAGTTCAAGCAGAATTCGAATTGCTTCAACTTGGATGGAAATCGACTTTCATACAAGGAGGCCGCGCCGCAGAAATTGTGCAGGCAAGGCTTTGAGGGCGGAGACAAGCGGACGGCCGAGTCTGGGCGGAACGCGGACCGCACAGAGCCGGGGTGCGTGCGTCCCATGGGGGTGCACGGTGTCGGTGCGGCCTGGGGCCCGGGGGAATCAGGCGCGACCCGGGTTAACGCCGCAGCAGGCGATGCAGGCGCCTGACGTTCAGACCCAGACACACCAGATCCCACTCGCCCTGCACGGGGCGCGGGCCCCGCAGGCCAAATTGGCGAATGCCCAGAATCTGCTTGATCCAACCGATGGGCGCTTCCCTCAGCCACTTGTGTGGGGCGTAGGTGTCATGCCCCTGGGGGCGCCGGCGGCGTTGCCGCGGGAGTATCCGCCTGCGTGTCCGCGCGTGTCCGTGCCTCCAGCGCGGCCTGGGCCGCCCGCCGACTTTCCCGGCGTTGTAGGGCCACGGGCACCTCGTCGCCCCGTAGATCCAGGCCGTGTTGGGCATCCTCCGCTGCATTCACTGCCTCTGCCGCGGCTTGCAGCGCCTCATTCTCCGCGGTCAGCCGCGCCTCGTTCTGCTGCATGCGTCCATAGCTCATGGCCTTGCGTTGGCCGGGGAGGGCGCGCATTTTAGTGCTGTCCGGCACCAAGGTGGCCAGCGACATCAGTCCCAGGTCCCGCACCACCGCCACCAGCACCTCCCCGCAAGCCGCCCGGTGCCGCCGCCGAAATTCACAGAGGGTACGCTGCTGCGGCTGATTTCCCGCCGCCAGCACCCGGAAGGCTCCATCCTCTTCCAGTTTCTGCTCCAGCCGCCGTGAGAGCAGCACCCCCGTGGCATAACCGTAGCCCAAAATTCTTACCATCATGGCCGGCGCATAGGGCAAATTGCCTGAGCCTTGCTGCGCGTAGGGGGCGTAAAAGGCCGACAGATCCAGCGCGTCCACCAGTTCGCTCACCGTGGACACCGGGCGACCCTCGGGCAACCAATTCCGTAGGTCGGGGGGCAAAAGCAACGGCTGCTCCGGTGGGTAGGGACGAAAGTGGTGCGGCATGCCGTAGCCCTCCGGCTGCCCGCAGAATCTCCCTGTTGGATCCTGGCTTTTACCTCAAACCATAGACCCTCCCGGAGATTCTACGGCGCAGGCTGCTAAGCAATAGTTACCTCTTCCCTGCTTCCCATTCACCTGCTCTAACACTCTTGCAAGTTTTGCGAGTACGACTGACTTCTCTCGATGCAGGTAATTGGGAAGGGATCGATTCCGAGCCCACACAGTAATACAATTTCTGTCTGGGAAGAGCTGATTCCGGGGCAAAGAACTGCCCCTCGGTGACTAAAGCCCATTACGGTCAGTCAGGAGCCAGGCACTGAAGAGTTTCTTGTTGCAGAGAAGCCTGAGTTTGAGGCGACCGGGACCAAGGTACTCAGGGAACTGGAACTTGAACTAACATGCTCAGATGCCGCTTCAGCCAGAACATAAATAATGTAGCTGGGACCTATGAAGGGCTACACCAATACCCCCGGCTGACCGGAAATATGAATGGTTGACCAAAGTCAGCAGGGCCCTTGTGCTTAGGGAACGAATCGTATTGATAGAAAAGTCAATAGAGCACGAAGGGAGATATCTCCAATGTTAGCGACACAGTTGACAATGGCTCATCTAGCGAAGAAATCCGAAGGAGAGACTATATATTTGAGAAGAAAACTCCAGGTCGGGAGAGCTTCTTGCCAGATCCAGTTGCTGCCTGTCAAAAAGGGGGTATGCAATGTGCCAAATTGCGTAAATCAAGGTTGGGTGCGGGTCTTCATCATCCACATGGCAACCTACATTACGCGGGGTGATCTGATGACACGTCCCTCCTGTCCCATTGAATTGACCGACGCGGAATGGCAGCTGCTGGAGCCGGAAATGCCTTCACCCCAGACCTTCGGCCGCCCCCGCCGATTTGAATCCAGCCCACCAAGAGGCCATCCTGCACGGCCGCCATGGCATGTTGTCGCGGGCGTGGCGCTGCTGCGGCGCTTATTGATACGTGTCGATCTGTGGGCCTGCGTGTGGCTACGACCTACCCCCGGCCCCGACTTCACCACCCGCCGGCGGGGGACACTCATCGCACTCCCTCCACACCCCGGCGGCCCTAGCCCTCGGCACAAGGCGGCATCCAGACAGGCATTCCTGACCTTGACCAAGCCCTCAATTTGACCATGTAAAGCTCACGAACTCACCGGTTCGAATTCGACGTGCATTTTGAAAGGTCTACGCCTACATTGATCTGGACCAATATTTGCCGCGAAATCGGCAAATTGAAACAAGATCTATCGTGGGATTGCGTTCGAAATCACACGCAAACTAGTGGTTCCTCACTTTCTCCGACTCCAGCAAATTTAATCATGCCGGCAGAAGAGTTGGAATTGGTGGCCTAGCTCGACTTCCAGTTCAAATTAGCAAGAGCCATGGGCTCGAGTCCTTGGACCTGACGGCGGCCCAACTAGGGTATTGCTACAGCAGACATCGCCATAGAAGGGCTGTTGAGTCGGGGGCAAACGATGCTTGGCTGAAGGCTGACCCCGGTGCGCTCGAAATGGGGATGCCGGAGAAAGGCGCAGACAAAGCATCTATACCACTTTGTCGACTATGCGGCCGGTATCTTTCTCCATAAGAATCATTTTCACTCGGCCGTCAGGCATGGTCTCCTGCTTGACGATGTTCATCCCTTCGTGTTCTTCGATGTGGGGCGAAATAGGTTTCATATCGCCGCCCCTCCAATCCAATTCCACGGGGGTCCAAATACCCGAGGCCGCCGACTTATAACAAGCATCCATGACGCAATTTACAACGTATCCGTCGTAGAAGGTCTCAGTGGGCTGCTTGCCTACTTCCAGGCTATTAAACATGTCCGAGAACATGTCGGTATAGCCCAGTTCCACCACTTCATCTCCCACCGGGAAAAGCCAGCCACTTTCCACTTCAGACTTCTCTGCGACATAGCCTTTTCCTTCTCCGGATGTAAACATCTCGAATCCTGTGCGCAGGAAGTGATTCAGCCAGATCGTGCCTTCCGTGCCTGAGATTTCATCCCTCAGGTCCATGCCGCCCCGGAAGGTCCAGCTCACTTCGAATTGGCCAATCGCGCCGCTGGCGAATCGAATCCAGACCATGGCTGTGTCCTCGGCCTGGATGGGATGGACCATGGTGTCTTTCCAACACATTACCTCAACGGGGCGGTTACCTTTTCCCACATAGCTGCGAATGATCTCAATGCAATGGCACCCAAGATCAATGATGGCACCTCCGCCGGCCTTCTCTGCGTCGAAGAACCACGCACTGTGGGGGCCAGGATGGGTCTCCCTGGATCTGGCAACCAGCACCTCTCCAATCGCGCCATCCTGTACGGACTTAATCGCTTTCAGAGCCTTGGGGGCATATACCAAGTCTTCCAAGTACCCGGCGAAAACGCCTGACTTCTCCACGATATCCAGAATTTCCTTGGCTTCTGCGCCATTGCGCGCGAGAGGTTTGGTGCAAAGCACTGCTTTACCAGCGGCTGCCGCCTTGCTAATGGCTTCCAAATGCATGAAATTGGGGAGGCCGATCACGACTGCCGACACATCCGGATGGTTGATGGCTTCAACTACATCCGTGGTGTAATTAGGTACCCCCCAATCCTGGGCAGACTGCTTCGCCCTTTCCTCAGAGCGGGACTGGATAATCACCACTCTATCCCGATTGCGTTGGCCGTTCAGTGCCTTGGTGTAGAACATGCCAATCAGACCTGTTCCCAATACCGCTATTTTTTGCATCATGCGCCCTTCTACATCGTGAAATTTCTGTGGCAGAACGCCTACCCCCATCAAAGGCACAGGGCAGGAGAATTGTAGCCCAAACAGTCGTGTAGGGACCGTGTAGTGAGTTAGTTACTGCCTGCTGCCTGGGGCGCCGGTACGGCGAAGTCCATCACGCGTGGCCTGAAGCGGAGAATGAGAAGGCAAAGGGCGTAGAGCGAAGCCCCTGCCAAGGTGTAATACCAGATTATCTGCGGGCCAACTGCGGCTGATTCAAAAAGTCTGCCAATTAGGAGGGGCATGGTCAAGAAGCCGAAAGATGCCCCTACAAAGATAAGAGAAGTGGAACGCCCCGATGCCGGCAGGTATTGCGGGGCCAATGAAAGAGTCAGAGGAAAAAGAGATGCCTCGCCAATCCCGCAAATGAAGACGGCAATCCACACCAGTGTCAGTGTCGGAGGCAACAACAATACAGCTAAGACCGTACTGGTAATCAGGCTAAGGGCGCTCACCAGAACCCTTTGACTGGAGAACCGCAACAGTAGAAATGCCACAGCTAAGCGTGTACATGTGACCGCGACATAGTAAGTGGAAGTCACTCCTCCCGCTACCTGCTCCGAAGCCAATCCTGTGCGCAGCAGATAAGAAAAGATAAAGCCGCCTATGGCGTTCTCCATGGTGCCAGCTAGGAAGAGCATAGCCATAAGTGCAATTAAGGCCGTGCGGGGCAACGGGCCCGTCTGTTCTTTCGCGGTCTGTCTGGGGGCAGGACTGGGCAGCCTGATATACAAAAGAGCACTGGCGGAAACGATCAAGGCAATCACTGCGAAGGGGGCCAGTAACGAACCTGTTCGCAATTGCAGTTGCACGATGATGAGGGGAGAAACCAAAGCGCCGAAGCCCCAGATAAAATGAAGTCCGGTTAGGAAAGGGGGAACCTTCTCTTTCAACTGCCACACGATCAGAATGTTGCTTCCCACATCCAACCAAGCCGTGAAAAAACCCGCCACCAGTAGAGCGATAAACATGAAGATAAAAGCAGGGGCCAGCGATAGGGATAACATGGAAAGAGCCATGACCAACAGTGCGGCTTGGATTACGCCGTGTGAGGGGAGTCGTTCTAGTGCTCGTCCCACTACAAAAGAACCCAGCATAAAACCTAAGGCCATGGCTGAAAACAGGCTACTGGCTACGTCAAGGGAGACTCCCGCGCGTTCGGCCAAGAATGGCAAAGTGGGTCCCAAAGCAGGAGTGACCGTACCCAAAGCGATATAGGATAGGTAGTAGGTAGTTACTACCCGAAGGGACTTGGTGGGCAGACCAAGTCGAGAGACTAACGAAGTCAACATCGCGAAGGAAACAGGTCCATGCTACCTAGGAAGATAGGACCCCCAGAAGGGGGAAAACGGCGGGAATCCAGTTCGGGGCATGGTTGCATAGTCTCACGATTTCGGATCCGAAACCCTACGGAACGGTAAGGGTTTCAGCCGGCCAGGATTTGCAACATTCATTCTCAGCCCAAGCTGAAGGCCTGCCAAGGGTAAAAGCAGCTAATTCCATCGGACTTGCAACGCCGATACAACTTCTGAATAGAAGGATTTTCGGAGTCTTGACCGGGTCGGAAGGGCCATGGAGCGCACAGCTACCGCCCCTGGCTAGGTCCAGGATGAGTTCCATTGCCAGCTTCAGTCTGCTTAGAGATTCAGTGACCGGCGGCCGGTTGCGGGACAGGCACTGCATAACGCCCGTATTTCGGCGTGAAGATCAGAACTAGCAGCAGCGCTGCAAACAGGAGGGCTGCCCCGCCAGTGAAGTACCAGACCACTTCCGGGCCTGGGAAACTGGATGCGTAGAGTTGACCCACCAACCAAGGCATGGCAACAAATCCAATTGATGCCCCTAAAAACATGAAAGACGTGACCCGTCCTTCGGCAGGCAAATACTGGGGGGCTATGGAAAGGGTGAGGGGGAACATGGCAGCTTGGCCGATGCCGCAGAGCACCACGCCACACCAAATAACACTTAAGAGCTTGGGCAGTAGCAAAACCATGACGCAGGAAACAATAACTAGCGTTAGGCCCCAGCCCAAGATGGTTCGGTTGGCAAACCTAAGCAGCAGAAAGGCCAGTATCAACCGCGTGGCAGTTAATGCGGCATAGAAACTGGAATTGATCCACCCAGCCTGCTGTTCGTTGCCCAACCCGCCTTCATACACATAGGTGAAGATAAAACCGGCTAGGGACAACTCCATGACTCCAGCCAAAAACAACATCACCATCAAGGTGGCTAGGGGACGCAGGGCCAAGGGGGCCCTAATCGCTTGTTTGGCATGGATCGGAGGTGGTGTAGGCAAGCGCAGAAACAGAATTGTGGAGGCCGCCAACATGGCTGCAATGACCGCAAAAGGAGCCAACAGAGAACCCGTACGCTGATTCAATTGCACGACGATGATAGGGGCGAGCAGAGCCCCCAGCCCCCAGATGAAATGTAGACCGGTTAAGAAAGGGGCTACCCTCTCTTTCATCTGCCACACAATCAAAATATTGGCCCCAACGTCAACTGAACCTACAAACAGGCCTGCTACAAATAGGAAAGCCAGTACCACTCCGTATTCCGGACTGACCGGTATTGCCACTACAGATAAGGCGGCCACAGCAAGTCCCATCTGTAGCATGCCGTGGGCCCTGATGCGCTCAATAACACGTCCCGCAATGAAGGAACCGATCAAGAACCCTAAGGCCTTGGCGGAAAACATACCGCTGGCAACCTCGATACTAACTCCCGTTCGTGCCGCCAGAAACGGCAGCGAGGGACCTATGGAGGCGGTAATAGTGCCCAAGGCCATAAAGGCAAAAAAATAGGCAGCGACTACCCGAAAGGCTTGCGGGGACAAACCCAAACGGGCAAGCAGGGGGTTGGACAGGGCTCGAGTGTCCTTACTGTTCCCAGTTCAATACTGGCCTGCCTGCCAAGGCACTCCCAGACTGATTCTGGCTCGAATAAGTCCCAGATCGGTACGGAGTCGCGTCTGGTGCTCTTAGAAAGTGGAATTCACAGCTTGCGCTTGACCAGTCTCTGCCGACTGATATGCCTTGTCGAAAACTTCAATTACATGCCGCGCATGTTCGGCAGTGGAAGTTGTAGGTTTGTCGAAAAGCAACAGATCCACGAGCTGCATGATGTCTTCATAGACGTGGGCCTCTTCCATGCTACGGTGTTCCCCAACTACATGGGGCAGAGAACCGTTCAATCCCCATTGCTGATCCAATTCTGCTCCGGGATAGTCAATGGGTGTGCCATTGAAGGTAGAACCAAGAACTGTCCCTTTGGTCCCAAAAATGGAAATACGACCGAACGACGGCAATGACCCAGCTGCAACACCGTAAATCAAACCCAGCAGGTTTTCGCCAAAATCAGCCACAATCAAGGTGGTGTCATCCATGTCGGTTGGCAATTTCTGGCCACGGAATTCTCGCTCCTTGATACGAACCCCGGAGAAAGCAGTTACCCGCTTCACTGGCCCGAGAATGCCGGTGGTGGCGTGCAGCCCATAGACGGTCATGTCGTAGAGGGGACCACCCCCAGGCTTGCGGAAGTACCAGGCAGGGTTGATATTAGACAGCGGATCATCGCCTTGACGAACCTTTTCGTCCTCATGATAAGTGCTGAAAGCAGAACCCGTGATCGTCCAGGTCAAGATGCCCAGCTCCCCCCGGGCGATCATCTCTCGAACTTCTTGATGTGCCGGGCGCAGCATTTCGCCCGGGCAGGCCACTATCTTGACCCCTTTGGCTGCCGCCGCGTCTATCAACGTGTCAGCTTCGGACTTAGTAGTGGTCATAGTCTTGTTGAAATGCAAATGAATGCCCTTTTCGACTGCCTGCATCCCTTGCTGGAAATGCATTCTAATCGGAGAGGCAATAGTCACCGCATCAACAGTTCCTGAATCCAACAGCTCCTCATATGTTTCATAGTAATGGGGTATACCAAAACGCTCTGATGCCGCCTTGGCCCGGCCCGGTTCTGGATCGCAGACGGCATTCATGCGGACCCTGTCCTGCACATCTTCTAAAGCCAAGTGAGGCATGATGCCTCTGACCGCAATACTGCCCGCGCCTACAATGCCGATTCTGACTTGCTCTGCCACGTCGAAAACTCCTCCTGGATGCTTAAAAAATGCTCAGGCGTGACCTAAGGACCCAATCTAGCTTCTAAGTGTCTTACCCTCGGGCTCTCCCTCAAAATCTGCTCCAGCAGCGCCCAAATCACAACCCTTTATGCCGCCAACAAACACCTCGACAGGCCGCTAACAGCAAAACATCGATTCGAAGTGTCCTAGGGTAACATTATGTGTTGTCTTGGTAAGGTTTTTAGCACAGCCTCCGTCGGTACATTTGCCGAAAGGATCGTGTTTGACTAAAGCATAGCTGGTACCAGGACAAAGCGGTCCAGGGATATCCCCCGCGCCATTCGGAGGTAGGCACATGAAATTGGAACATTCTGCGGTAAATGTGAAGGATGCCACGTCCGTGGCCCAATGGTGGAGCGAGCACTTGGGGCTTCGAATTGTAGTGGCAAATGCTACTCCTCCGTACATACATTTCTTGGCGGATGAGGATGGAGCCATGATGGAAATTTATTCCATGATGGAGGCAGAAGTGCCGGACTGGGATGCTGTGGATCCACGTAGCATTCATTTCGCCTTCAGCACCTCGGACTCGGTCGCGGACCGGGATCGGCTGGTAGCCGCAGGAGCCACAGTATTTTCTGAGTCTATGAGCCCTGCCGGCGACGCCCTCGTATTTCTGAAAGACCCCTTCAGCACTCCTTTCCAGTTAGTACAGCGGAAGAAACCGTTGCTATAAGGATTTCCCGCCGAACTTGAGGGTCCCATGCGCGTCGTAATCACTGGAGCTGCTGGCAAAATTGCCGGGCAGGTGTTACCAGCCCTACACGAACGATATGATCTCACGCTGCTGGATATCAGGCATACCGATCGGCAGGGAAACACCGTGCCGGGCCTCAAGATCGTCGATTTGACGCAGAAAGACCGCAATCTATATCGCAGCCACTTTAGGGGAGCCGATCGGGTAGTTCATTTTGGCTTTGTCCGGCCAGAATCTGAAGGGCCGGATGCCCACTTCAGGGCGGAACTGGCCAACGTGGAAATGGCCTACAACGTAATGCAAACTGCCTGGGAGGAAGGCGTAGGCCGGGTGGTTATGGCCAGCTCCAATCACGCGGCAGATTACTATGAACCATTGATATTGGATGGATCGTGGGACTTCGTGAATCCTGCCGATCGAGCCATTTCGGACAATTATTACGGCTGGGCCAAGGAAAGCTACGAGCATTTGGGTCTGGTTTTCGCCTGCGGTACCATGAATGGGACACGGCTCGAAAACATCCAAATTCGCATCGGCGGGCCGCGTGAATATGATTTGGAGAGAATTGAGCTAGGTGATCTTCGGGCCATGCGGCGCGCGCTGGCTGTTTACATCAGTGATCGCGATCTGCAGCAGTTGTTTGTTAAGAGTCTGGAACATCCCAATATCCAAGATGACCATGGGGTGCCCTTCCAAATCTTCTATGGTATCAGTGGCAACTCCCAGGCGTTTTGGAGTCTGGCCAACGCCCGTCGTGTGATTGGCTATGCACCTTTGGACAACAGTGAACTCAAGTTTGCGGAACAGATAACCGCACATGTCCGCGCTGCGCGGACAATCAATCCATCCGGCTAACATACTCAAATAAAGGCAACCCCGCATGTTTTTTGAACTGCGCACATATCGCACTAAACCCGGAAAACTGGACCAGTGGGCGAAGGTAATGGATGAGAGGATCATTCCCTTCCAGATCTCGCGAGGCATGGTAGTTGTGGGTAGCTTTATCGGAGAAGAGGAAGACAATCTGTATGTCTGGATCCGCCGTTTCGAAAGTGAAGAGGAACGGACTCAACTCTATAAGGCGGTCTATGAGGATCGAGTTTGGCTCAACGAACTCAAACCTCTGGCAGATGAAATGCTGGACCGCAAGCTGGGCATCGAAGTCAAGCGCATAGTGGCGTCTCCGAAATCAGTTATTCAGTAGGAATACAGCATGGGCCAGCACAGATTGCGTCGCACCAGTATCAGTATTGCCAACATAGGCATTGCGCTTTCTATGCTATTGCTGTTGGGGGGATGTTCATTTTCCTTGCTGCCGCAGGGTCGCTCTGAACAAATCGCGGCCAATGAACCGACTCCCACGCCTATTCCCACCAGAATTGTTCCCCTGAAACCCACCTACACAGTAATGGAAGGGGAAATCGTGAAAGATCTGGTCTTTAACGGCCGAATTGCTCCCGTTAAGGAAGAAGGCCTGTTCTTCCGAACCAGCGGCCGCTTGCTGGCTGTCTATTTTGGTCGAAATGACTTGGTCAACCAAGGAGACTTGATCGCCGAGTTGGAGGTTGAAGGCTTGGAGCAGTCCCGTCAAGGAGCTCAGCTGGACCTACAACGGGTTCAGGCTCATCTGGACCAGGCCCAGCAAGAGATTGAATTCCGAATCAATATGGCCCAGATCGACTTGGACATTGCAGAGCTGGAACTTATCGAAACTATTAGGACGGAACCCGCTGGATCGGTGGCCATCGCCGTAAGGCGCAAGAATGTGGAGAGGGCGCAACTGCGTCTGGCCGATATTGGCCGCGAGATAGATCCTATTCTGGTCAACAATGTGGAGCGGGCCCGGCTTAACTTGGAGCGAATTAATGACCAAGTGGCAAACGCGCAGATCGTGGCGCCATTTGATGGCATGATCCTGTCGCTGTCCCTGTCGGTGGGCCGCAATGTGGAGGAATTTCGACCGGTTGTAGTGCTAGCAGATCCGGTCGACCTGGAAGTCTCAGCGGACCTGATAAGCAATCAGCTGCGGGACTTGGAAGAGGACATGAATGTAAGCGTTTTGCTGATGGGTCGCCCAGGTGACCCCATAGTGGGCAGCATTCGGCGCCTGCCCTATCCGTATGGTACCGGAGGAGGAGGCACAACTGTGGATGAGCTGGACAAGTCCACCCGGATCGGGCTTTCTGTGCCGGCCGGCGAAGCTGGTCTACGACTGGGTGACTTGGTGCGGGTCTCGGCAGAGCTGGAACGCAAGGATACCGTGCTGTGGCTGCCGCCACAGGCTATCCGCGTTTTCGATGGTCGCCGCTTTGTGGTTCAAGTCCGGGACGACGTGGAGCAACGAGTCGACGTGAAAGTCGGGATTCAAACAATCGACAAGGTGGAAATCGTTGAAGGATTGGCCGCCGGTGACGTGGTGATTGGCCCCTAGGTCCAGTTCGCCTTTTCCCAAGTAATCCCCTGCCACTGCTGTGGGCCTGATAAACCGATACACCGCCATCTTTACTGTGGCGCTGAAGCGCCTGTTCGCACAACGCGGGCTGGCTTTGGCGATCATGGTGGGTCTAGTGGTCTCAATCTCATTGATTATGAGCATTCCACTCTATGCAGATGCGGTCTATTACCGCATCCTACAGGACGAGTTGAAAGCGCCGCAGACCACAGGGGGTATTCAACGGCCGCCTTTCGCCTACATGTTTCGCTACGTGGGTTCCACCTATGGTGCCAAGGAATGGGAAGATCTGCAGCCTGTGGATACCTATTTGACCGGTCCGGCAGGGGGGAGCCTCGGGTTGCCCCATGTACGTACAATTCGGCACTTCAAGACTGACAACGTGCGGTTGTTCCCCTCTGACGATGTTGTCTATTCGGATATTACGGATCCGTTGGAATGGGTTAGTTTTGGTTTTGTCACGGACATAGAACACGAAATCAGCATTGTTGAAGGGCGATTCCCCGAGCCGACCGTTTCTGGCAATATTGACACTCCGGTAGAAGTGCTGATTTCTGCGGAAATGGCCAACGAGATCGGCATTGGGAGCGGCGAAAACTTTATGACTTTCCGTCGCGCCCGCACGAATGAGGGTGTACGGACCATTCAAGTCCCCATTCGGGTGACCGGCATTTGGGAACCAGTGGACATTACAGCCCCATTCTGGTTCTACAATCCAAATACCTTTGAAACGGTCATGCTGGTACCTGAGCAGACCTATGTCAGCCGCATAGCTCCGGCCTTCACGCAAGATGTGTACCTGGGCCTCTGGTACCTGATCATGGACGGAAGCTCTATTACGACTGATGCGGTCCGGCAGTTGGTGGCCAACACGGTAGAAGTGGAGCAAGTCACTGCTGGTCTACTGGCAAATACTCGTTTGGGAGTTTCCCCCACTGATGCGTTGCGCCGGTATCAACGGGCTTCTGGCTTACTGACTGTGCTCCTGTACGCCTTCAGCGTGCCCATCATGGGTTTGCTGCTGGCTTTTATTGGTCTGGTCGTGGGCCTGTCTGTGGCCCGCCAACGCAATGAAGTAGCGGTACTGCGCAGTCGTGGAGCTACTTCGTTACAGGTGGTGGGAATTTCTTTCCTGGAAGCTCTGGTGTTGGGTGGAGTTGCTCTGGCATTTGCCTACTACGGCAGCCAGTTCGTGGCAGAAGTCATAGGCTCAACGCAAACTTTCCTGAATTTCTCACAGGTCTCTGGTCTGCGCCTGGTCTTCAATGCCAATATCTGGCGTGTGGGTGCTGCCGCCGTGGGCGTAACACTGTTGGCGCAGTTGCTGCCGACTTTGGGAGCCTCTCGCCACACTATTGTGACCTATAAGCGGGAGCAGGCCCGAGCCCTGCAGCCACCCTGGTGGCAGCGATCCTTTTTGGACTTCCTGTTACTTATCCCTGCGGCCTACGGCATTTATCTGCTGCGACAGCAAGGTAGTATTTCGACTTCTGGACCTTTGACTGGAGCTACGCTCTTTGACAATCCATTGCTATTTCTGGTTCCAGCTCTAGGCCTTTTTGCCATGACCTTGGTGTCCCTGCGCTTCCTGCCCTATTTCATGGAAGCCCTCTCATGGTTGGTTTCCCATATGGGCGGGGTAGGCATGTTGCTGGCAATGCGACATTTGGCCCGCAATCGCAGTGTCTACGCCGCGCCCATGGTGTTGCTGGTTCTGACATTGAGCCTTTCCACCTTTACGACCACCCTGGCCAAGACCTTGGACAATCATCTGTATGACCAGATTTATTACAATGTGGGTGCGGACGCCCGCTTGATTGAGCTGGGATATTTGCCAGATTCCGGCGGCCCGGGCGGATTTGGCGGCGGCGGAGATTCTGGATCGACATCGGGTCAACCTGCCTCGTGGACATTCGTGCCAGTCTCCGAACACCTTCGAGCCGAAGAAATCAACGGAGCCACCCGCGTCGCGGATTTTGAGGCTCAGGTTCAATTGCAAGGCGACTGGCGGGCAGTCCAGTTTCGCGGCGTTGACCGCACAGAATTTCCGAAAGTTTCCTTTTGGCGGCGTGACTTTGCGCCCGCTACCCTAGGTTCTCTGATGAACTCACTGGCCCTGGAAAACAACGGGGTCTTGATGAATCGAGATTTCATGCGACGCAACACCATTCGGGTCGGGGACACTGTGCGCATGCGATTTGTGCGGTACGGACTGCGTGGCGAAGCAGACATGACTGTTCTGGGAGAAATCTTCTATTTTCCGGGCTGGTATCCTGAAGAAGGTCCGATTGTAATTGGCAATTTGGAGCATCTCTTCGAGCTTATGGGAGGCCAGTTCCCCTACGATGTGTTGATCAGTACCGTCCCTGGTACCGACTTTGAGAAAGTACAACGTGAACTCTATTCCTATGACGTCAATGTCATGAATTACCATTCGGCCCGACAGGAAATCGCCTATGAGCAGGCTCTGCCCCAACGCCAAGGCCTCTTTGGCGTGCTGTCCGTGGGTTTCATCGCTTCCGGTATTCTGACTATCCTAGGCTTCTTGTTATACACCTTATTTTCTTTCCGACGGCGTTTCATTGAATTGGGCACTTTACGTGCCATTGGGCTTTCAAGAAGGCAAATGACCGTATTCCTGGCTTGGGAATTGGCTTTTCTGATTGGCGTGGGGATGGGCATCGGGACTTTGCTGGGAACTTTCATGAGTGATGCATTCATTCCCTACCTGCAGGTGGGTACGACCCCTGAAGCCACCACTCCTCCATATATAGTGGACTTTGCCTGGGACGCGATATCGCGGGTCTATGCTTTATTCGGGCTGCTTTTCGTCACGGCCTTGATAGCTTTGGTAATTTCGCTGCTGCGCATGCGGATCTTCCAGGCCATAAAATTAGGCGAGACCGTATAGCCCAGAGCACGAACATGGCCGAAATCGAAGGACCGTATATCAACTGCGACGGACTCGTCAAGATCTATCAAATGGCGGGTCTAGAAATTGTGGCCTTGCAAGGGCTAAACCTTACGGTGGATGAGGGCGAACTGATGGGCATAGTTGGGGTATCCGGCAGTGGCAAGTCCACACTTATGAGCATTCTGGGCGGCCTGGATCGTCCCACAGCTGGCAAGGTAAGCGTAGGCCGATTTGATCTGCTCAAGATGACAGATCGCAACCTTAACCGTTACCGCCGAGATCAGGTGGGTTTCGTGTGGCAGCAAAGTGCCCGCAATCTTGTGCCCTATCTGAGTGCCCGGGCCAACGTCATCCTGCCCATGACCCTGGCTGGCGCCTCCGGCCGCGTCAAGCGCGAACGGGCCAAGTATCTGCTGGAAAAGGTGGGTCTGGGAGATCGCATGAAGCACCATCTGCGGGAGCTGTCTGGCGGGGAACAGCAGCGTGTGGCCATTGCCGTGGCACTGGCCAACAATCCTTTGCTGTTGCTGGCGGATGAGCCCACTGGCGAAGTGGATACGGCCACAGCAGGCCGGATCTACGACACAATTGCCCATTTGAATCAGGAATTTAATCTCACAACCATGATTGTGAGCCATGATCCGGGCATCGCCCAGCATGTAACCAGGGTGGTCTCAATTCGGGATGGCATGTTGGCCAGCGAAACCCGCCGCCGGACGCCGGCCGCAAATGAAGGTACATCTTCAGAGATCACAGGAGAGAGCGAAACTCATTTCGACGAATTGGTGATTCTGGATACGGCGGGTCGGCTCCAACTGCCCCAGGAGCTGCTTGATCGGTTCGATATCAAAGGCCGGGCCACCATTGACTTCACTGAAGACGGTATCATCATTAAACCGGTTGACCGTGAACGCATAGATGCGCCCGAACTGGAGGCGCATGAACGGCAGGAAGCGCAGATTCTGCAGGACGCCCTACAGGGAAATAAACGACGATTCGGACTTTTTCGGCGTCGCCGGCGTAGGAAGCAGTTGGAAGCGGAACAGCAAGCTGCAAAGCAGGCTGGAGATTAATGAGCTTGCGGGACAGTTCCGCATCAAGGAGACAGTAACCACATGACTGATGGCAAGAATGCCATTGTGACTGAGGAATTATCCCGTGTTTACAGAATGGGTGGGGCTGATATACCCGCCCTGCGAGGTGTAAACATGACTGTGCCGGCCGGTACTTTCATGTCTTTGAAAGGTAGGTCAGGTAGTGGCAAGACCACGCTGCTCAATTGTGTTGGCGGTCTGGACCGGCCATCGTCCGGGACCGTTAGCATTTTTGGAGAGGAATTGGGTGACTGGAGCGAACGTAAATTGACTCGTTGGCGGCGGCACAACGTGGGCTTCGTGTTTCAATCTTTCGGCCTCATGCCTTCGCTGTCTGCCTATGAGAATGTGGAGTTGATGCTACGCATGTCCGGAGTCAAAGGACGGAAGCGGCGGGAACACACGGTTCATTGTCTGGAACTGGTAGGCTTGACTAAGTGGATGCATCATCGGCCCTTCGAAATGTCCGGCGGACAGCAACAACGGGTGGCTATAGCCCGCTCCTTGGCCAATTCTCCAAGTCTGATTCTGGCAGACGAACCTACCGGTGAATTGGACACACAAACTGCCCACGAAATTATGGGCCTATTCCAGTCCATCGTGAAGCAGCAGAACGTTACAGTTCTGATGGTCACACACGACCTTATTTCAGACGAATATGTGGACGACTTTCTTTTCCTGCGGGATGGATCCATAGTCGCATCATCTGAGGTGGAGTCGGTGGCTGAACTATACGCTGAAACAACGGTTGAGAACGAGACTGTGAGCCCTTTTCAAGGGGCCACAGGCTAGACAGGATTTCGAGTTGGCTCTTAGGTAGACCTACATCGGCGAGAGGCGACGGGCCGCATTGTTTGCCTCGTGAGCAGGGGTCCTGCTTCTAAAGTGTCAATGTATTCTGATGTTCGCTCTCTTTGATTCCCAGCGGGCAAACTGGTTACCTTCCCGCTTGCAAGAAGGTACGCATCTCAGTTCTGCCTTCGGATTGCTTTTCAGTACCCCCTTTCCTTGCCCCGAATTGTTTCCCGAAGCAATAGGGACTCCTGATGTGCGGGTCACTTATGGGCAGGTAGATCCTGTCATCCGCCCCAGTTTCAACGGCACCTACAATCAGATCGAGTTTGGAGAAGGTTCATTCCTGCACAACAAGACTGGAGTAGTACGTACTTTATCCTTTGATGGACAGGAAATCTGCATGCAACGTACTCCTTTCGTCCATGACGATGAGGTGCGGTATGTCTTTCTGACCATTGTCATGACTGCCATCTTGCTGCAACGAGGCATTCTGCCTATGCACGCCAGTGCCATTGCGACCCCGCAAGGAGCTTTCCTTTTTGTGGGTCGTTCCGGGGCTGGGAAATCCACGCTAGCGGCGGAATTGGTACGCCGCAACTATCTGATGCAGGGCGACGACATTACGCCCATCGACTTACCCGCGGGATCCCCCCCTCAGGTGGTAGCTGGCTTTCCCCAATTGAAGCTGTGCCTGGACGCAGCGACTCACTTGGAACAGCCCACGCAGAAAGTTTCCAAAGTGAGGCCCAAGGAAGAGAAACTTAGCGTACTCAAACACGACCAGTTCCAGCGTACCCCCGCAGAGCTACGAGGTATCGTCCTGCTCGAACCGGACGATGTGGATGAAGTGGAAATCCGGACTCTGAAGGGCCAAGAAAAGCTGAGCACGCTGATAGAATACACATTTAACCAATCCTTCCTGGATGGGCTGAACCGCCGGGCCGCACATTTCCAACAAATTGTGGCAGTAGGCAACGCGGTGGAGGTGTATGCGGTGCGCAGACCACGGGCCGGTTACCGGCTCCAGGAGCTGGCAGATTGCATTGAAGCGGAGTTGTTTGGGTGACAATAGGTCTTTCTAAGTCTCTGCCAGAAATTACACTGGACACTCGGGTAAAACAGGCTGCTGGCCCTGTGGTGACACCTATGGATGAAAGCGTGGCCATGTTTTCGCAAGAATCGCAGGCATATTTCACCTTGGAAGATGTCGCGAAAGATATTTGGATCCGAATTGAGACACCCATATTGGTAGGTGAGCTATGCCAGGATCTGCTCAAAGTGTATGAAGATATTGGGGAAGCTGCCTGTCACAAGCAAGTAATCGAGTTCCTGACCGAGCTTCAGGACAATGGGCTTGTTGAAGTCGTTTTCTAACCAGCGTTGGAGAGCTCGGTGGTACTCGTACCGGAGCTGGTCAAAGAGCCGCCGTGGTCTGGTTTTGGAAGCCCTCTGTATGCTGGGTTTGTGCCGCTTCCTAGTCAGGCATGTCTCCTTCAATCTGACTGCCTCTCGCATGTTGGGTTGGTTTATGGCGGAAACCGTTAAGACGCTGGATTCAACCGATGCTGAAGTAGCTAGGGACGTGGGGTGGATTGTGGAGCGAATGGCTGACCACACCCTTTGGGAGAGCGCTTGCCTACCTCAGGCCATGGCCGCCCAAAACATGCTCAAACGGCGGGGCATCAGCAGTACTTTATATTTGGGCCTCAATACACAAGGCCGGCATAGACCGGGTCAAGAAGCCCATGCTTGGCTGCGCTGCGGTGAATTCATCCTGACCGGCGAGAGCGAGATGGGAGATTTTCAATCCGTGGCCTGCTATGCCCAGGATGTCTTTGGCGCATATCGGGAGCCGATCTGGCTGGACTGGCTGGCCCGGATCTGGACGGGACCCAAAAACCGTAAAGGGCCGCGGCCCTACCTAGCGCCGGAATAAGGAAAACAACAATGCAGGCACTTGTCGACAAGATCCGTTCTCAGGGCGTGGACCTGGGCCACAATATTTTGAAGGTTGATGGATTCATCAACCACCAAGTTGAACCCCAGCTGACTCTGCAGATTGGCACTCATCTGGCACTGGGCCTGTTGGAAGCCGGCGTGCGCGGGGTGACGAAAGTTGTGACGGCAGAGGTCAGCGGCATTGCCTTTGCGGTACAAACTGGGATTGCTTTGGACGTGCCAGCCATATTTGCCCGTAAGATTCGTCCTATCACCATGCCGGCAAACGCTTACAGGCGGGTGGTGGTCAGCCCTACCAAGGGTTCCGAAGTGGAATTGGTGTTAAACCCAGAATATATTTCGGCAAAGGATCGGGTAGTACTGGTGGATGACTTTCTGGCGTCCGGCGAAACGCTCGTGGCTTTGCATGAGCTTGTAAGCCAGTCCGGTGCTGAGATCGTAGGTATAGGGTGCGTGATCGAAAAGACTTTCCAACAGGGCCGGCACTTGCTAGCACCTTACAATGTTCCTGTAGTGTCATTGGCCCAGATTCATGCCATGAAAGAGGGCCAGATCCATGTAGAAAGTGGAAAAAACGGTAAGATTTGAAACTATTTCAATTCTGGCTGCTTCAGGTCTGATTCTGTGTTGTACCAAGCGTACGCATCCCCAACTTCATTGACAGAGGCGCTTCGGTGGAAGAGCGATCTGGGTGCTCGGTCTCGCGTTTGTGCCGGTGGCACAGACTTGCTGTTGGAATTGGAACGCAACCCTCAAAGCGACCTGACTTTGCTGGACTTGACCCGGATCCCAGGACTGGCCGAAATTACTGAGAATACAAACGGCACTTTTACCTTGGGCCCATTAGTCACGCACAACCAATGTGTAGCCCATTCTGGTCTGCGATCAAGAGCGTTTCCATTGGTTCGAGCCTGCTGGGAAGTGGGGTCACCTCCCTTACGCAATCGAGCTACTATTGTGGGGAATCTGGTTTCCGCCAGCCCCGCCAACGACACGATCGTTCCTCTAGCCATTATGGGTGCCGAAGTAACTGTAGCTAGTTTACGGCGCGGCGATAGAACCTTGCCTTTGGAGGAGTTCATTACGGGCTACAGATCTACGGTTTTGGCTCCAGACGAACTAGTGACAAACATCAGGTTGCGCGGTCTGAGCGACTTCGAACGCGGCACCTTTATCAAATTGGGGCTGCGACACGCCCAAGCGATTTCAGTGGTAAGTGTGGCAGTAGTGGCGGCTACGGCAGATGGCAGTGCAGATTTTCCGTTGACGGATCTGCGGATCAGTTTGGGGGCTGTAGACGCCACCATTATCAGGGCGCACTCGGCAGAGGCTTTTGGCCAGGACCACCTTCTGGATGAGGCCACTATCTCACAGATTGGGACTTTGGCGGCTGGGGCGGCTTCTCCCCGTGATGATGTGCGCGGCCACGCTGACTACCGGTCAGCCATGATCTCCACTCTGGTTCAGAGGGCCTTGACTTCCCTGGCCACGGGCCGGGAAAGAGCAGGCTGGGCTGACAAGCAGGTGATGCTATGGGGGAGGGATAAGGGAACCTATCCTTCTGCCGGAAAAACATTGAAAGAACCCTTGGAAGCTAGTGTTAATGGAGAGCAAGTGGCTTTGGCACCCGGCCAGATTCTGCTCCATAGCCTACGTGCGGCAGGTTGCCACGAAGTCAAAGAAGGATGCGCCGAAGGGGAATGTGGTTCCTGCACAGTGTTTCTGGACGATAAGGCCGTCTTATCCTGCATGATTCCCGCAGAACGGGCAGCAGGCTGTACGGTAGAAACGGCAGCCGGGATGCCAGAAAAGGGACAGCTCAGCACACTGCAGCAGGCCTTTGTTGAGTGCGGCAGTGTGCAGTGCGGATATTGCATCCCTGGTTTCATAATGAGCGGAACCAAGCTGTTGCAAGAGATTCCAGAACCCACTCTGGCTCAGGTCCAGGAGGCCTACATGGGCAATCTGTGTCGCTGCACGGGATACGCCAAGATTCTGGAAGCAACCTTGGCCGCAGCAGGTGGAACCGAAGGGTAGAGCAGGATTCACCATGCGCGCCATAGGCAGCAGCGTTTCACGTATAGATGCCCCTAGCAAGACAACGGGAGAATCCTGTTACAGTGGAGACGTTTTGCCCTCAAAATTCAAATGGGCGCAAGCCGTCTTCGCCGATGTGCCCCATGCCCGTATCCAGGCTTTGGATATAGCCGGTGCTGCTGCGGTACCCGGAGTTATTGCCGTCCTTACAGACGCCGATGTGCCATGTAACCAATACGGAATTGTCTTTCCAGACCAGCCCGTGTTCTGTGGTGTCAATTCTACGGAGGCAGCCCGGACGGTCCGCTGGGTGGGAGAAAAACTGTGTTTGGTTGTGGCCGATTCAAAGGAAATCGCAGTGGCCGCGGCCGCGAAGGTAAGGGTCACTTACGAGCATCTGCCTGCGATTTCCGATCTTCAGGCAGCGTTGCGTCCTGAAGCGCTTGCCATACACGACCAACCCAACTATTCGGCCAATTCTGAAGCTCCTGAAAAGAATGTCTTGCAGAAGATACAGATTCGAAGAGGGGATATTGCAGAAGGGCTAGAACTGGCAGACGTTGTTGTTGCGGATGTGTTCACCACGCAGCTACAGGAACATGCCTACATGGAGACTGAAGCAGGGACTGCCTGGATAGCAAAGGACGGTAGGATCGTCGTGCATACAGGTGGACAATGGATGCATGACGACCGAAAACAGATCGCCCATGTGTTGGGCAAAGCCGAAGAGGATGTGAGAGTCTCGTACGCCGCTATAGGTGGGGCATTCGGCGGCAAGGAAGACATACACTTGCAGATTCTACTGGCTTTGGCCGCCTATCGTACTGGCTTCCCAGTGCAGGGCGCCTGGACTCGTTCGGAGAGTATCAAATACAGCAGCAAGCGGCATCCATTCTGGTTGAACTGCCAGCTGGGGGCGAAGCGGGACGGTACCCTTGTATTCATTCGGGCCGAGATGTACAGCGATGCTGGCCCCTATGCAAGCACCTCCAATAAAGTGCTCGGCAATGCCGCTCTGTCTATGGGAGGTTGTTACAACATTCCCATCGCCCACGTGGTTGGCAAAGCGGTCTTTACAAATAACGCAATGGGTGGGGCCTTTCGTGGTTTCGGCAGTCCCCAGGCTGCTTTCGCGCTCGAGACTTTGATGAACCGGCTGGCCTTTGAGCTTGAAGTTGATCCCCTGGAACTGCGCCGACTTAACGCTTGGCAGGAAGGGGCGTTGTCCATTACCCAACATCCCATACCCCCCGGCTGTATGGCCCAAGAGGTGTTGGCAGCTGCTAAGCAAAAATGCCAGGAACTGGACGGACAGTCTTGTGAATCGTCCAGTCAAGTGGTCAACGAAGGATCTTTGCCCAGCTCAGCCCAAAACGTCGCTTATGGTCGAGGGGTTGCCATGGCCAGCAAGAATGTTGGCATTGGTCAAGGCAAGACTGATCAGTGCCATGTTTGGATAGAGTTGCACGGCAAAGCAGAGATAGAGGAAGTTTGGTTAGGGACCGCTGGAGCTGATTGCGGTCAAGGTGCGCACACGGTCTTTCGGCAAATCGCGGCGGAGCAATTGCAGTTAGATCTGGAACTCATTCATCTGAAGTTACGCTCAACCGATGATGCGGAGTCCAGTGGCAGCGCTTCCGCATCCCGCCTAACCTATTTCACGGGAGCCGCGATAGAAGGGGCCGCCCGCAAGGCATTGCAAGCCTGGGAGGACGAAGAACGTCCCGCCCGTGGGGAACATACTTTCATCACTCGCAATACGACTTCCTTTGATTCAGAAACCAGTGCCGGAAACACGGTGGTAGACTTGGGGTACTGCGCCCAGATCGCTGACATTTCCGTTGACCTGGAAACTGGACACATCACAGTGCTGCGGCTAATCAGTGCCAATGATGTTGGAAGAGCGGTGAACCCCCAGCAAATAGAGGGACAAGTGGAAGGAGCTGCCGCTCAGGGGATTGGTTGGACCTTATACGAAGAAATACAGCAGGCAGACAGCCGTATCCTCAATCCCACGTTCAGTACATACCTCATTCCCGGTGTCAAGGATGTGCCGAGACAAGTGGTACCCGTGATTGTGGAAGGTGATGCGCCTAATAACCCGCTGAATATCAAAGGCATGGCGGAAATGGCCTTGGTGCCCGTGGCACCTGCAGTAGTGGCCGCGCTACATGACGCGACTGGAGTGTGGATGACAGACCTGCCTCTGACCCCTGAAAACGTGTGGCGAGCGTTGCAGGCTGCGACCTGCAACGCGCCCCCTGGCGAATAGACTTCTGCGGTTCTTGCGTTAAGTGTAGAATCGCCGAACCTGCCAGGTAGCAATCGCAAGTGTTCTGGTTGTGGTGGCAACAATATAAGCTAACTGTTGAAAACCGCTGCGGTAGCGGCATTCCTATAGTTGGCTGGGCATGTATTGTGATGAACTGCACACGGCATCCGCACGAGAAACACTGAAAAACCTGTTGCGCCACCACCCTCGGAGGTGGCATATCGTCTGGTGGGATTGTTCTTGTGCAAAGATTGCCCCGATGGTAGGACCTCGAGGTGCAGGGCCGTTTAGTGGCAAAGGAATAAATGAACTTCTCTTTGGGAGGGTGCAGGCTCTATATGCGCCTCAACCAAGCAAGCGAGTACAGTATCTGCCGTTGAGATGACAAAATGAAATTGAACAGAGGGAGTCGTTAAGAAAGGTAATGGTCCAAATAATTCTTCGCAGGTTCTTGATCCTGATTCCCATGCTCCTGATGCTTTCTTTCCTTATCTTCGTGATCATTGAACTGCCGCCGGGCGATTACCTTTCGACTTATGTCGCGGCTCTGGAAAGTCAAGGCATCCGGGCCGATGATGCGGAAATCTCTAGGATCATGAGGCGTTATGCATTGGACAAGCCTTTCCATGTTCGTTATTTTCGTTGGGTTGGAGGTTTTCTAAGAGGGGACTTAGGAGATGCGATGGCCAGCGAGTATCGAGGCAAGCCAGTTACGGAGATCCTGGCCGAACGTGTGCCTCTGTCCATGGGCATCGCCCTTACAAGTACGATTTTGGTGTGGGCAATCGCCATCCCCATAGGAATCTTCTCGGCGACACATCAATATTCACCGCTTGACTATTTCTTCACATTCTTGGGATTTCTGGGTCTTGCCATTCCCAATTTCCTCTTCGCCATAATCCTGATGTGGGTGGTGTATGCCAATACAGGGTTTGGAATCACCGGTCTGTTCTCTATTAAATTCTTGGATGAGCCTTGGAGTACGGCAAAGTTTCTGGATCTGTTAAAGAATGTCTGGGTCCCTTTACTGGTTTTGGCTACAGCCGGCACGGCTGGACTTATTCGGGTAATGCGTGCTAATCTCCTTGACGAATTGTTTCAGCCTTATGTAGAAACAGCCAGGGCTAAAGGTTTGTCGGAAGGGAGACTGCTCTGGAAGTACCCGATCCGGATAGCCTTCAACCCCATTGTCAGCACCATTGGCTGGTTCCTGCCCGCCATGATAGGGGGAGAGGTCTTGGTGGCCATTGTCCTTAACTTGGAGACCGTCGGCCCGGTCTTATTGGATGCTGTCATGTCTCAGGATATGCAACTGGCAGGAAGCATTCTGATGATCTTGAGCGTCTTGACTGTATTCGGAACCCTGATTTCCGATCTTGGATTAATTTGGCTAGATCCTAGAATCAGATACGACTCCTAGATATGCTTGGTTCTCTCCAGTCGACACAGGTCTAAGTCAAAAAAAATGAAATCAACTAATGTGAACATCGCACCGCGAGGTGTGTTGTCCCTAGCCCCATAAAGGACTCGATGGCAGATCCAGTCGGCGTTGCCGAATTTACTTCGTCGTATGAATACATGTCGGTGACACAACTGATGGTGCGCCGCTTTCGCAAGCATATGCTTGCTCGCATCGGGGGCACCATCCTCATCTGCCTGTATACGATGGCTTTTCTCTCGGATTATATTTCACCTTACGATGCCAACACCCGCCTCAAGGGGTTCAGAGATGTACCTCCAACCCGCGTTCGGATTAGGGATGACAAAGGTGATTGGAGACGGCCCTTCATATACCGGATTGAGCGGAGTCGGGACCCCGATACCTTCAGAGAAATCTACACAGAGATAAAGAGCGAAATCATTCCCATAGAATTCCTTGTGAGGAGTGACCCCTACAAATTCATGGGAATCTTCCCCGCGGATCATCATCTTTTCGGGGTGTCCGGGGATGATAACTATATATTTCTCTTTGGCTCAGACAGTGTGAGCCGGGATCTATTTTCCCGTACCCTAAAAGGGGCCAGAATCTCCTTGTCCATCGGATTCGCCGGTGTACTGATAGCTTTTGTCCTGGGATGCCTCATTGGAGGAATCTCCGGCTATTTTGGGGGCGTGGTAGACGAAGGCATCCAACGCGTAATTGATCTGATGATCAGTATTCCCGCTTTGCCCCTTTGGATTACATTGTCCGCCGCCATTCCCCTCGATTGGAGTGTGGAGGCTAGGTTCTTTGCTATAACAGTGGTTCTTTCATTGTTTGGGTGGCCCGGCTTGGCGCGTACTGTAAGAGGGAAGCTGCTTTCACTGCGGGACCTAGACTTCGTGACTGCCGCCAAAATTGGTGGTAGTTCGGACCTAGAGACAATCTTGACCCATCTGTTACCCAACTTCGCCAGCTATCTCATTGTGTCCATCACGTTAGCAATTCCGGGCATGATCCTGGGAGAAACGGCCTTGAGTTTCATCGGCCTGGGTATGTTGGATCCTGGAGTCAGCTGGGGGGTACTGTTGCAAGAGACTCAGAATTTCGCAGCGTTAGTGCACCACAGCTGGAAACTCATTCCGCTGTTATTCATCATTGTGACCGTGCTGATGTTCAATTTTGTGGGAGATGGCCTGCGAGACGCTTCAGATCCCTACTCTCTCTAGTCCCTTTTCTCGCCTCCGGCGTCCTTAAAGCACGTAACGGTGACATTGAGCAAAAGATTCGCCCTTCGTGATTCAATCAGAATATTGGTGCCGCGCCCTGGCCCGACATCAAGATCTGGATTCGCTAGTGCTGTTTAAGGGTTGAGCGGAAGCAAGAATAATCCCTGTGAGACAGCAAACGCCACTTTGTCTTGATACAAAGTAGAAAAACGGCAGCCTTGTTGCTGTTTGGATCAGACACTGTTAGCACTAGCGGCCAAGGGCGCAGGGCCCCAAGCCAAGTGACAGTCCACCAACTGGATTTGGAGACAGTGGATTCCTTTATACAGAGCATTCCGTTTTCTTCCTGTGCGGGATAGAAGCCTGATTCAATCCCAGAGTAAGTTCAATCCGGAAAGGAATAGATCAAACACCCCACCACTCTCACGGCGAGTGTCTACCATTTGACATCAGGATAAGGATGTCCACTGTCGCTCAACTAAGTGAGCCCGAAGTAGAACTCGTTGGAATCGGGGGCGATTGAACTGGCGGGATTATCAAAGACTCAGCGGAAGTGGCGGCACTTCCTGCCTGCGAGGTCGATGGATTTGCCTCAGGGTAAGGCTGGAAAAGGAGAAGAGAGGAAAAGGAATTTCTCGTTGGTATATGGGGGTTTAATTCACGGGGTTTGTACACCGAACCAAGTCGCACTCGATCTACACAGTCTAGCCAGCTGCTTGCCTCACCTATTGCTTTGTTGCCCCTAGTATGCCAAGGTCTGTGGAAGATTTCAGCAAGGCAGAATGGTCAATGCCCCGCCGCAGAATAAACAGGAATTCTCCTCATTCCCACAGCTTGCATCGAGGGCGGGCGTCCCTATAGAACCCCCTAGAGTGGGTTCTAATGATTTTCTGGAGTGCTAGTTGTGTGGAGTTAGTTACTCTCGGCGTTTAACCGGACCGGATTCTTACACACCGTGTTGCATTGCGCAGTAACTGATCAGAGCACTCATAAAAAGTGTGTTGATCAGAGGTCCTTCCCAAGTGATTTCTGCCTGTGGCCCAATGCCACGCCGTGCCCTGCGATTCGAAGGGCGAACCCAAGAGCGGGTCAAAGAAAGCCAGTCAGAAAGGGAGAATCAGGCAGAGCCAGCTGCCCCTAGTTGGTACGCAATTCTAAATCCGTGCGGAGGTCCAAAAGCCGCTTCGCCAGTGGACTGAAAGGTTTCCTACAACCATTCTGAAGCCCTTTCGGCATCGTGCTGCCTATATTGTTGGAGATCCCGCTAAGGCGATTCAACCATCTGAACATAAACATCTGGTGACTCGGATCTACCAGATTGCATCATATCGATCAGAATCGATTCTTTCTAGGTTGCCTTACAAGGTAGGACCGAGCAAGTTGGTTTCATAATTCTAACTGGAGGGCTAGGAGGAAGCACAGACCAGCTAGTTAATTGGGAACCAGAACTTACCAACGAAGCGCCTTCCATCAGCATGCCTGTTGGAAGACGGGAGAAAAGAATCCTCCGCCCCTATCGCCGGGCCCGAGATCCTTCGTTTTCCGTTGCGAAAATATCGCGTCGGCAAAGGTACCCGGGCTCGGCCCTTAGGTGGTTTGAGCTCTTCTGCTGAGCCTAAACCGTTAGTTCATTTCACAGTCGCTCTTGATGTAAAGCAACTTGTGATTTGTCCAGGATCCGTGATGATACACAGGTCCTGTCACTACGTTCCCCAAGCAATTGGAAAACATGTGGTAAATCCCCGGTTGCTCCACGAAAGTAAAGAATGGATTATTTTCGTAAATCCATTCATTTCGCTTGGCCTCCCATTCTAGAAATTCAGGCGAACCAAACGAATGTTGTAACAGGTTTTCCTGAATGGAATAGAGCTCCAGCAACCATGCCGGAGGTTCTAAGCCTTCTTCCCCGCTGGTGTCATGCCAGGTCTTGAACAGAGGACCGGTGTTGTTATTAGGCAAATAGTCCGGGTCCATGGGGTTGTGGGCGTGCCAGAGGGGGGCGGTATTCCAGGTTATGCCTGACTTATGTTCGTTCGCTTGCTGCATCTGGCTGGTGATTCCGGGCTCGAACTGCTTGTAGTCCGTGCGCAAGCCTACGGATTCGAAATAGTCCTTTAGGAAGGGAGCTTGTTCGAAGTAACCGCCATAGGTGGTCTGTGTTATGAATACTTCGAAGGGCTCTCCATCAGGGCCCAACCTAAAGCCTTCGTTGTCCCTGGCGGCCATGCCCATTTCGTCAAGCAAGGCGTTAGCGCGATCAGGATCATAGTCTGGGGTCTGCGTCTTGGGAAGCGAGCCCTGCCCATAATAGAGCTCATCCAACAATTCCTGCTTATCTATGGCCAGTTGCATAGCCTCTCGGAATCGAGTATCCCATACAGCCGCCCGCCAGCCCGGATCATCATAACTGAGGTTCAGGAAATACATCCGTGAATCTTTGTTGGGATAAATCAGCGTCTGGTAGTTGCCTTCCTCCTGGCGTTCTATGACCAAAGGCAAGACTGTCAGGTCTGTTTGCCAATGATAGTGGGCTTGCCGGGAGAACATGAGCAGCTCAGCCTGTTCCTTGGCGGAGAACCCGATATTGATGTGCTTGCGCCCATCGAGGTAAGGCAATTGATTGCCAGCCGTATCAACTCCATGGTAGTAGGGATTTCGCACCCAAGTGAAGCGGTCTCCTTCATGCTCTGTAAGGAGGAAGGTGTTCAATTGCGGGAAACCAATGGAGTGATCAGCAGATTCCTGCCAAGTTCGCATGTCAACCTGATTGAACAAGTCAGCCCAAGTCTCTAATCCTTCGGCTTCTACAAGGGCGGCTATTTCCTCCGCATTGCCATGATCTGCGTGGTACTGGCTCAAGTGATGCTTAGGCTTGAGCAAGTCGTAGTAAGCAACCCCCAACCCGGTCAGAATATATTCAAAGGCGCTGTAGGGTTCAGGATAGACCAGTTTGAAGGTAAAGTCGTCGACTACCTCCAATGTGGGTTGAAGCCCACTGACACTACCCCCTGTGGCCAAGTAAGATGGCATGGAAGGATAGATCTCTTCGTTCAACAACACATCCTCGACCGCAAAAGCCACATCTGCTGTGGTCAGAGGTACGCCGTCAGACCATTTGTGACCTGCTCGCATCGAAAAGGTCATTTCAGTGTAGTCATCATTGATGTCAAGGCTCTTGTAGATGCCGCCTGCCTGGATCTCTGGGTCCCGATTGTTGGTAATAAAAATGGGTTCCTTAATCTCTACATGCACCCATGTATAGATCATTTCGCCGCCGTATTCACCAATCTCGATATCCACCCAGTCTGGATCTACAGCCAGCCCTTCTCCCAGTACCAAGGGTTCCACTGGTAGACGATCACAAACTCCAGGCAATGTACCGGCAGCCACCTGTTCAGCCAACATGGGTGCCTCGTTATAGGCACAACCGTCATCATCCGCTTCCGCCATCGGAGCCTGTGCATCAGTGGAGGGTTCATCCGCCGCTGCAGGAACATCAGGAACGCCACAGCCAACCAGAATCATCCCAACACACACTGCAAAAAACAGAATCAGTTTCACTATTCGCAATTGCCGCGCCATATCTCACCTCGTAGATTTGGTTAGCTGCAGTCTCCCAAGGCTGTGTAGATGGCTAGAAAAATGGGAACTGCAAAAATTATTATTCGAGCAAAGTACCCGAAGCCCCATGCCGAAAGGACCAAAACCTTAAAAGGACACAACCCTCTCCAAACATGTGTGCAACCATTATATGGAGCGCCTAAAAATGAGTCAAAGGCGTCTTGAACCTCTGAGAATGAGCAGGAAGCGGCCAGTCTCCTTTATTTCCGGGTGTTGTGGACAGGATCAGGCCGTTATCGGCCAGCCCTGCGCGGGCACATGGCTCCTACATAATTTCTGGGTTAGTGAGAAACTTCCTGTCGCGGATCACAAGAAGCGGCAACTGGCAGAATGTATAAATAAGGACAAATATACTTTAGTTTAAGGTTCGCCTACGTTTATGTTCATACTATACTTAGGCGAGCGGGGCTTTCTTGTTGGCGGGTACCCCTTTGGAAAGTTTCCGTTGAGACCGCCGGGCGGTATCTGAGAGCGATTTGCTTACTGCCCATTTCGGTGGTACCGACACTTTATTCTCAATATCTGGAGTTCCCGTGCCCAAAGCCAGTCCTGGACTGATGGCTCCCGAAGCCCTAGAACCTGAATCCTTACTCACGGTGCAAGGGCTTAAGACATGGTTCGACACTGACGATGGCACTCTTAAGGCCGTGGACGGTGTCGATTTCGCCGTACCGGCACGCTCTACGCTCGGGCTCATCGGTGAGAGTGGATGCGGGAAGAGCATTACCGCCCGTTCGATCTTGGGAATCGTGCCCCGTCCTGGTCGTATCGTTGCGGGTGAAATCCTCTTTCAGACCAGACAAGAGGGATTGGTGGATTTGACCTCGCTGAACCCTAAGGGTCGGGAAATTCGGGCTATTCGGGGCCGCGAGATCGCAATGATTTTTCAAGAGCCTATGACTTCTTTGAGTCCTGTGCACTCCATTGGGAATCAATTGTCGGAAGCGATGCGCCTGCACCTCGATCTCAGTCGAAGGGAATCCCGGGAACAAGCAGTCGAAATGCTAAACAGAGTCGGCATTTCTGCCCCCGACCAACGCATGTTTGAGTTTCCGCACCAGCTATCCGGTGGCATGCGGCAAAGAATCATGATTGCGATGGCTCTTTCCTGTCAACCCTCACTGCTGATTGCAGATGAACCCACTACTGCCTTAGATGTAACTGTACAGGCCCAAATACTGGAACTGTTGAAGGAACTTCAGACAGACACGCAAATGTCGGTCCTCTTTATTACCCATGACTTGGGAGTCATTGCCGAAGTCTGTGAATTCGTTGCCGTAATGTACTTAGGTCGCATCGTCGAGGCTGGACCAGTAAGGGAGATATTTCACAATCCCAGCCACCCTTACACCATCCGCTTAATTGATTCAATACCGAGACTAGGACAGTCCCAGTCTCGGCTCAGCACGATTGAAGGTACAGTGCCCATTCCATTGAATCCAGACCCGGTATGCGGCTTCCTGGATCGGTGTCCCGAACAGATTAAAGGAGTTTGTGACCAAGCTGTGCCCGCCCTGGTTGCTGTAAAGCCTCAACACACTGTGCGCTGCTTCTTGCATAGTAGCGAAACTGAGGGTCAGTCATGAGCACAGGAGGTTTCGACTCAACCCTATTGCGGATTGAGAACTTACGCAAGTCGTTTCCCATTCAGAAAGGACTGCTGCGCAAGGTTGTAGGTCAAGTACGCGCAGTTGATGGCGTTAGTCTTTCCATTTCTCCAGGGGAAACTCTCGGATTGGTTGGTGAATCGGGATCAGGCAAGACTACTTTGGGTCGTTGCGTAGTGCGAGCCCAACGCCCCACCAGCGGCAGTATCCATTTTCAGATTGATGAGAACCAGTCCATTGACTTGGCGGTCGCTAACGAACGCGAGCTACGGACTTATCGGCCCCATATTTCCATGATTTTCCAGGATCCCTTCATGTCGCTGGACCCTCGCTGGACAGTCTTGGATATTGTTGGCGAACCTATACGAAAACTCGGTGTGGAGGAAGCCGATAGCATCGAGGATAGAACTCGGGCACTGATTGAAGTCGTAGGGCTGGAAGCCAAGCATTTGCATAGGTATCCGCATGCATTCAGTGGAGGTCAAAGACAGAGGATTGGCATCGCCAGGGCCCTGGCAACTCGGCCTAAACTGATTATTGCTGACGAGCCGGTTTCTTCACTAGATGTTTCGATTCAAGCCCAGATTCTCAATATGCTTAAAGACTTACAAAGGGAATTCAATTTAACTTTCCTTTTTATCGCCCATGATTTGAGTGTGGTCGAACACATTTCCAATCATGTAGCTGTCATGTACTGCGGGCGGGTCGTAGAGAGCGGACCTACGCAGGAGCTGTTTCACCGGCCTTTACACCCCTATACGGAGGCTCTGCTGTCGGCCGTTCCCAAGCCAGACCCTGACCTCAAGACCAGCCGTATTTTGCTTCCTGGCGAGGTTGCCAATCCTGCCAATCCCCCCTCGGGCTGCTATTTCCATCCCCGTTGCGCTTACGCACAAGATATCTGTCGCACAGATTATCCACCTATGCTAAGTCACAGTGAAAAGCATATGTCTGCCTGCCACTTCGCCTCAGAATTGACGTTGCAGGGAGTCTAAAGAATCGATCCTGGCAGAGCAGGTCTTGCTGTGTTTACGTTGAGATTCAAAGATTGTGAATTGTAGCGGGAGCGGTCAGCAGGCAAACAGTCCTGATGAATTTACTTAGGTGAGATTGGAAAGCAATTACAACCCTGTGGATTTGTATGGACTAGGACGTCTTCGGGCCGCGGAAAAACTAAAGAGAAGCAAATTGCCGACCGTATGCGGTCCTTGAATTCAGAGATTTCGACAGCGAAGGACTAGTGACATAACTGACAGCTTCGTGGGTTTTGGAGTTGCTGAGAAAAATCTCTCCGTATTTCGCTCTGTTTATATCCCCTGTTGGCAAAAGCACTGTTTGCAGTAATTGAATTGCGGCGTTTCCAAATGCGTTCCGTCCCGGTTGACAAAATTGCTGAATCCTTTGCTCGTCCCGGTGGGTGAGGTTGCCTAAAAAGGCGGCGAGGCAACACCAAATCTGGTATGAGTCTAGGGAAGAGCAGAAGTTCAGGTCCCTGCTAAAGCACTCAATACGGCCCAGTAATCTGGGTCCAAAATCCGCCACGGTACTCTCGTAATCCGACTCGGACGTCTGCCTGTGACGATCGCCGCCGGCAGATTCCAATACTCGTTCCGGAACTGCAAGAGACAAATTGGCCTGTGCTGCTCAGTTAATATCCAGACCTTGTGATTCAGAAATGCCAGATGCCGAAATCGGGGTTTTGCTTTTCTTCCAAGAAGCAACCGCTCGGCTACAGACCCAAATCTATTCGGGCTTTGGAAAGGGACTTGGGGAAGACCCGATTGCGATTCCTTGTATGGCTGTTTTCCAGAAATGCTACACAAGTGGACTCATTTCTACTGGGTTCTTCCCGCCTAGGGTACGCTGGCTGTCATACAAGTGGGGCGTTCCACGCCTGAACCTGAACACGTTCGTCTACGTGTGAAGTTGCAATAGTCCGTCTTTCTTGCGGGTCTAACCAAATATAGGAATCCGAACATGAGAAGTGATCGGAAATCTCAGGGCAATGAAAGTGGACTCCTACCGCAGGCACGGTGCCTTCGTTCACAATGATTATCGCTTCTTCGCAGCGTTCCGTGCGCAGCTGAGTCGGGGGCAAATCGAATAGGCACCCTTGGATCTGTGGATAGTTGAGCCAATAGAAGGTACGGTCAACCACCTGGTTCCAAACCAACACTTCAGTCACTACCAAGAGTGGAATGTTGAATGTCTGGTCAGCTGTCAAAGAAAGTGTTCCCAACTCTCTTACTCTTTCCCAGGATTCCGCCAAGCCTCTATGTTCGAAGAGGGCAATCTGTTCCAAATTCTGTCCAAAGACTCGGGCGCGTACTTTCCAGTCCCGTTGGGCAAGCGCAAAAGCATCGTCAAGTAGGAAGACGGGAAGGTTAACTGGTTCCCCCGCAAAAGATATTCGCGGAAACAAAATACAAGCATGCAAAGGCGCGAATGCTTGTTTCAATATGTGGTAGGCGATCTTGGGAGTCCCGTACCAGTCAACGGTAGACCAAGCGGATGCAGGATTGTTGTCATTTAGCTTGTAATAACAGACCCCAGTGGATTGAGGCCAACGCGTCCGATTTAACTCCAGGACGTGGCGCATCCCGGTGGCTTGGGTCATCTGGATCCCCAAAATAAAATGCTCGAGGCAATCGTTGGCAACCCAATCTCCGACATATTGGGCATGAATAGCAAGTCCGCCCCTCTTGCTGAAAACGGGCATATGGTGGGCGATGGAACCGTCTGCTTTGGGAGGCCAAATCCCATGTTCTTTCTCAGGCACAAAGCGCAGCGTTGACTCTAGAGCGGGTAGCGAGGCGACCCCAAACTCTCCGATAAAAGGTGCTGCGAAGGCAAGCCACTTGTCCACGGGCTGTCGGCCCCAATACACGTCATAATTGTGAACACTGCCTCCCCATGGTTCCGCCCGATGGTAAGGCCTGGTTCCATCAAGTTCTACGCTGTAGCGGCCCATCATGTTAATAGCTTCACCTACGGGATTGCCGGATTCGTTTCCTGCACCATACATAACAAGCGAGGGATGGTTGCGAATGCGCAAAGTGGTGTGACGGACAGTCTCATCCAGGATCTCCAAAGGCTGCACAGCATGGGAGTTCCATGCCGTGGGCCATTCCTGCAGGATCATGACTCCGTAGCGATCCGCGAGATCAAAGAAGTCGTCGGTTTCGGGCATACCCGACCCCCAAGCCCTGAGCATGTGAATATGGGAATCTTTGGCCATGGCGAAGAACCGTTCGTACATGTTCCTTTCGAAACGCATTAGGGCGTCCATCGTGCACCAATTGGCACCCTTGATGAACATGGCGCGGCCATTGATAACGAACGTCCAGTTGTATTTGTCAGGGCTGGGCCCATCAGGGAGGGGCCGCATTTCTATGGTGCGCAGGCCAAAGTTGGTTTCAATCCTGTCTTCGCTGGCTAGATCTTGACTCTCAAATCCCAACGAAAGCCGATAGAAGTCCGGATTCCCGTGATCGGCGGGCCACCAGAGTTGGGGATTCGGTATTTCGAACTCCAAACGCACCTCGTTAGAACCTCCTTCGCATGTCACTTCATGTTCAAAATGGTGAGGCTGGCCCTGGAAATTCGCAGGGACGATCTGGCCTTTCAAAACCCCCGCCCAAGACTCTACCGGGCCATCCACGTTGACACTTACATGAACCAGGCCTGAAGTGCGATTTAGTGTAGCCACGAATGGATCCCGTAGCTGACACTGTGCCCTGGCCTCGAGAATCACGGGCCGCCAAATTCCTACCGTGGGCAGATTAATGTAATGCCATCCGTAGGAGTTATTGAAGGTGGCTGTGTCCAACCAACCAATATTCATTCCTTCAAAAAACGGCGTTGGTTCGGCATCACTAAGGCGAAAAGGTGCTGGATGCAGTCGGACTACCAATTCGTTCTGTTCAGTCAACAATTCCGCAATCTGAAACTCAAACTCTCCGAACATACCCCTATGGGAACCTAGAAAATGACCGTTGAGCCAGACGTCGCAGATGTCGAAAACTCCATGGAATTTGAGGTGAACTGCATCGCCAGGATGTGGAAATCTCTTGCGAAGCCACCAATTGCGGAATCCTTCTGGGTAAGCAATCTCATCGTTTAAGCCCACGTAAGGATCTGGAATGCAACCCGCTTCTAATAAGGCGGTGTGAACACTACAAGGAATCTGCGCTTCTATAGCATCGGGCCATTCCTGTCCCAGCCGATCGTCTCTGGACAGCTCGGCAGCCATTTCCCAACTGCCACTAAGGTCAATGCAGGATGGACTGCAGGGCAAATCTATAGGTCCCGCCTTCAATTCAATTGAGGTGCGCGGGCCTTCAAGGGGTGAGCCCTTTGGATTGAATTCCTCTAGGTCTATCTGATCCATACTCTTAGCCAAATCGTTCATTTTTGAACTCCTTGTTTATTTTCAAGACTTTATAAAAGGACTGTTGGTATCGGGTAGTCCGATGCCCCATTTCCTCTCTGCAGACAGCAAATAACATTATGGGATCAGTCAGTATAGTTAACTTTCAGCGGGCAAGATCTGGCTCGGACCGTACGTAGATCGAGGGCTTCATGCCTTTGACGAACTGGCCTGCAGGCCGGTAAGTCGGCAATTCCTTCCCAAGCGGGAATATTTCCAATAGTCAAGCTCGGCAGAAGACCTGTTCCACCATGCAATCCGGCAGAGCTGTCCATGTTCTACGCCAAATTGAATTTCAGTTTGAAAGGCGTGTTCCTGTAGCCCGTGCACGGCTGGGCCTTGCAATGGGTACTTTTTCATTGTCCCCTTTCGGGCTGCTACAGCCACGATTCTTGGCAACCCCTGTCTTGTTCCTGGGCAATGGAGGGATAGAGGCCGACTGCTTCTGTGGGTCCCAACAAATTAGGAAGGTCAAACATGACCGACTTTCTGGAATAATTATTCTTTGCCCGACTATATTGCCAGCGGTCAGCCCAATGTGCAATGTGGGAAAAGGGCCACTACAATCGTAGCATTGCCCCGAAATTCGGGCCAAGATAAACTCTCATAACGCGAATTTTCTTGACTGACACCCAATCGTTTTCGGTCAGCCAAGTCTGGAATCTGGGAATCCCATCCATGCTCAATGTGCCAGGACGGCAGGTTTGACCTGTGGTAGCATCTCCCCCTCCCAGAGTTTTCACCAGGCCTCAGACGGCTACAAGCAAGTAGCACGCTAGGACAATGCCTGCAGATTTCGGAAGGAGAAATGGATGCCTTCAGTTGCAGCTAGAATTCGCATCTTGAAAGGTATCAAGTCAGCAGCGGTCCTTTTGGCCCACCTACTGCAGCGAACTCGCCGCCGCCGTTTACGATGTGCGGTGTCCACTTACGCCGGCGATTTAGGCAAGGGTTGCTCTAGCGTTCTTTGGCATTGGGGCCGTCTTCCTGTGGGGTCCCGTACTCGCACCGCAAGCAACTGTGCCCAGAATATCCTATGCAATCTGGGGAATTTATTGAGCCTATCTTGGGCCGCTCCGAAGATTAGAAACGCAGTTAATCTGATCGTTCGTGGTCGGCGGGTTAAAGGGCTACTACAACTCTGAAGAAAAAGTGTAGAATAGTTAGATCAATATACTACGGACTGGCAGGGCTGCTTGTCCGCGCGGTCGTTTCTACCCAAATTTCAACAGGCATACTCTCAAGAAGTCATGGCAACTACTTCCTTCCAAGACATTCCCCATCGGGTAGTCATAACAGGTATGGGGGCATTAACCCCTTTGGGACTGTCCGTCAAAGAAACCTGGTGCAATCTGCTGGCAGGTAACTCCGGGATCGCCCAGCTGACCCGCTTTGACCCTCAGCACATCAAGTCTCAGATTGCAGGTGAGCTGAAAGGCTTTGACCCCATGAATTTCATGACGCGCAAAGAGGCCCGTAGTATGGACACTTACACCAAATATGGAGTGGCGGCTGTGCATGAGGCCTTGGAAGATTCGTGTTTAGAGTTGAATCAGGAAGATGCGACTCGGGTTGGCGTAATAGTCTCCAGTTGTGTTGGTGGTATTGAGGAATACACCAACACAGTGGTGAATTTGGTCAAAAAGGGACTGAACCGGGTCTCCCCATTCATGATCCCTAAGATGCTGGTAGACAGTCTGGCCTCTCGCATCGCGGTGCGCTACGGCATTCAAGGTCCCACGATGGGTGTCACCACGGCCTGCTCTACGGGTCTTACGTCCTTATGTCAGGCCTACGACCTTTTAAAATTTGGCTCTGCAGATGTCGCGATTTGTGGCAGCTCTGAAGCTGCGATTGTATCTCCAATGGTGGCAGGCTTTGATGCCATGGGTGTACTCAGCACCCGTAATGATACGCCGGAAGAGGCGGCCAAGCCTTTCGACAAGCAACGTGACGGATTCGTCATCGGTGAGGGTTGCGGCATTTTGGTGATGGAGACTTTGCAGCATGCCTTGGAACGTGGGGCCCGGATCTATGCTGAAATAGCCGGTTCTGGTATGGGCAATGACGGCGGAGACATGGTCGCGATGCCGGCGGACGGAATTGGGATACAGAACGCCATGCGCATGGCCTTAATCCGGGCCAAAGAAATGCTGGGCATCGACTCTAGCGATATTGTTTATATCAATCCACACGGGTCAGGTACCCCCATGAATGACAAGGTGGAGACTCACGCGATCAAGTCCATTTTCGGCGAACACGCCTATAACGTTGCTATTAGCAGCAGTAAAAGTATGATGGGTCACTTGATGGGAGCCGCCGGAGCAGTGGAGTCCATTGTAGCGGTCAAGGCCGTGGAGGAAGGACAGATCCCGCCCACGCGCAACCTGCATAGTCCGGATGAAACCTGCGACCTTGATTACACTCCCAATACGGCCGTGACCCGCACTGTGGACGTGTCCATGAATAATAGTATTGGTCTGGGGGGTAACAACTCCAGCATGATCTTTTGTAAGTTGGATGGATAGTCTGTTGGAAGACAGAGAAGGACAGGCCCTGATTCCAGAGCCTGAAATCTCGTGACTGTTACTCAGAACGGAAAGGTTTCCCCCGTCGATAGCGGGTTGGGTCTGGAGCCACAGCTGAATGGGATTGTCCCGGAGCCGGCCGCCAGCAAAAAGCCAGACGCCAAACCGCAACTGCGTTTGGAAGGCGGCCCAGCCAATGTACATGCCCAGATCGTGGGATGGGGCTTTGTCGTTCCAGAGAAGATCGTAACAAACCGCGATTTGGAAAAGATCGTAGATACTTCCGATGAATGGATCCGGAACAACACCGGCATTGAACGCCGACATGTCGTCACAGACGATAACGAAACCTCTGCTACCCTGGGTACAGTGGCGGCTCGTAGGGCGCTGAACCTTGCGAAAGTGCCGCCCCACAAGATCGATCTGATAATCTGTGCCACCAGCACCCCAACTCATGTCTTCCCCTCAACAGGCAGCTTGATTCAGGACAAGCTGGGAGCTGTCCACGCCGGGGCATTTGACCTCAGCGCGGCCTGTTCTGGTTTCGTTTATGGATTGAGCATGGCTCGGGCCGTCATCAGGGCTGGAGATGCCACCTATGTGTTGGTGGTAGGGGCAGAGGTGATGAGCCGATTTGTGGATTGGACGGACCGCTCTACCTGTATTCTCTTTGGGGACGGTGCGGGTGCTGTGTTGGTTGCGGCCAGCAATGTTCCGGGCGGCATTGGAGCCTGTGAATTGGGGAGCGACGGCTCTGGCGGAGACCTGCTCTCATTGCCTGCGGGCGGCAGTGCCCGACCGGCTTCCATGGAAACAGTCAACGCCGGTGATCACTTTATTCGTATGGATGGACCTGCGGTCTTCCGCTTTGCCACTAAAGTGATGGCCGATGTGACTCGCAAAGTCATAAAGAAGCAGGGCTGGACTCTTGACGAAGTGGATCTGGTCATTCCCCACCAGGCCAATCGGCGCATCATTCAGAACAGTGTCATTAAGCAATTAAAGATCCCGGAAGAAAAGGTCTTTATCAATATTGGGGAATATGGCAACACCAGCACGGCCACCATCCCCATAGCAATTTGTGAAGCCATGGAGCAGGGCCGGATCCAACCCAACCAGAATCTTGTACTGGTGGGGTTCGGCGGCGGGCTAAGCTGGGGCGCTTGCGCCCTGAATTGGACTGTTTCCGCAGAGGAAGTCCACAGCCAATGGTGGGAAGGGGCACGGCAAGGGGCTGCCTATAAAGCGGGAGCGGCTCGCAGTCTGTGGAGGCGTACAGCTCGCCGCTTTAAGATGGGGCCTTCTTAAACTCCAGTCAATGCGTGAAGTCGTCAATTTGGGCCCAACACCGGCTGCATTCTGCGGTTGCGCATTCTAGTTGCCCATGCCAACAGACACTCGCTGAAAGCGCGGTACTCGCTTGCCAGCAGATCTCTTTCTTCAGAACGCCCGTGTGGTTACGGCCGAGGGTGAATTTTCCGGCGGCGTAGCGGTAACTGATGGCGTCATTTCCCATGTAGTTGCTGGCAACGAGCGAGTTGAAGCTATCCGCTACTTGGACCTGGCTGGGAAACTGCTGCTGCCGGGCTTGATTGACAGCCATGTCCATCTTAATGATCCGGGCCGGGAACATTGGGAAACCTATCGAGCTGGTACAAGTGCGGCGGCCGCGGGCGGCGTTACCACGGTGCTGGATATGCCTCTAAATTCCTATCCTCCTACCACCAATGTGGCTGAACTCAAACGCAAGCGCGCGGTGGCGGCAGGCGAGTCCATCGTAGATTACGGACATTGGGGCGGTCTGATAGACAACAATCTGGCCGATGTGCCAGGTCTCTGCGCTGAAGGTGTAATCGGCCTCAAAGGATTCATGATCTCCTCGGAGGAATATCCGCGGGTGGACGACGACCTCATTTGGGCTGGCTTGAATCTGGCCAAGGCTCATGACAACCTAGTGGGTATTCATGCTGAGAATGACTCGATAATTAATTTTCTGACACGGCAACTGCAGGAAGCCGGCCGCAAGGATCTCGCGGCCTGGCCAGAGTCCCGGCCGGCATTCCAGGAACAGGAAGCCATAGACCGCATTTTGTACTGGGCGCAGGTGACCGGTGGCCGTCTCCACATCGTGCATGTGTCAACAGCAGCTGGGGTGGAAGCAGCTGCGCGGGCTCGGCGCAACGGTGTGAAAGTTACAGTGGAGACCTGTCCCCACTATCTGCTGTTGGATCTCGAGGACTACATACACATCGGCCCACGGGCCAAAGTAGGACCCCCCCTGCGCAGTCGCGCCGAAGTGGAGGACCTGTGGGAAACGGTACATTTGGGCTTGGTGGATACCATCGGTTCAGACCATTCCCCCAGCACACTACAGGACAAGGAAGTCGGCTATACCGACATCTGGCAAGCTTGGGGCGGAATTTCGGGTATTCAAACCATGCTGCCTGCTCTCTTGACGGCTGGAGTACATCGGAGAGGACTCCGTCTTCCCGACCTGGTCCGTATGGTCTGCACGAATCCTGCCCGTATCTTTGGTTTGTATCCGCGCAAGGGGACAATCAGACCCGGTAGTGACGCGGATCTCGTGGTTGTTGACCCCGACCAAATCTGGATATTGCAGGATCGAGACTTACTGTATGAGAATCAGCATAGTGCATATACAGGTTATGAATTCAAAGGACGTGTAATCTCAACATTCTTGCGTGGCGTGGAAATTTATGGAGAAGGCCAAGTAAAGATTCGGCCAGGTTTCGGTGATCTTGTGCAACGGGAACAGTCTGCATACATTTAATGAGCTAAATTCAGGCAGGAACACGCAATGAATCCCTATGGAATAACCCGCAGCCGCTTCACTCATTCCCACGCTTTCATAACCCCTGGGAACCATTTACAGGCTCCCTTGGCAGGTTGGACGGAGACTCAAGGCGTCATCCTCATTTCCTCCCAAATGGGGGCCCGTTTTACCCAATTTGTAGCTCACATGCAGGCGGGCGGCTCGGCGGGAAGCCCTCTTGCCGGTGTAGAGCGCTTCATCTTTGTGGAAGAAGGCCAACCCAGCCTGCAGGTTAACGGCACAACCCACAACCTACAATCAGGTGGTTACGCCTATTTGCCTGCAGGAACTCATCACGCCTTGGACACCCAGACAGCATGCCGTCTAACTCTGTTTGAAAAGAGGTTTCTACCCCTGGAAGGTGTTAGTCCGCCTGATGTAGTAATAGGGGAGCGCAATAAAGTGGAAGGGGAGCCGCTATTCGGAGATGAAGGCGTATTGGTGCACCCATTGATTCCGCTTAGCCCGGAATACGACATGGCGGTCAATGTACTGACGTTCGTGCCTGGGGCTTCCTTGCCGCTGACCGAAGTGCACGTCATGGAGCACGGCCTACTGATGTTGGAAGGGCAAGGGATTTACCGGCTCAATGATGATTGGTACACTGCTTTGACGGGTGATGTGATCTGGATGGCTTCCCATTGCCCCCAGTGGTTCGCCGCGGTGGGCAAGACGCCTGCTAGCTACCTCCTATACAAAGATGTGGGGCGGGATCCCTTGGCCTACTGACAACGATTGGGCAAATTTCTCTGTCGGCGTAAGTCGGCGGCGTCCGGTAATTCATGACCTGAGCCATTTCAACGATCTGCCCCTTGCGGCAGTCACTAAAATCCTCCACACTCACACATTTGTGGCTGTCCAGAAATATCTGAACGGTTTGGCCAAGAGGCAGATTGGGCCAATGTGAAAGACTGAATGCCTGTATCTGTTCTCCCCAAGCCCGAGAAAACAACCTGCTTTCCTTGTCATACAGGATTGGAGGGATCTGCAAGTTTTCGTCCATTAATGGCTGGACTTTGACTGGAACCTTGTCTTTTATCTTCTTGAACTGCATGGCAGTACTACCTAGTGACACTTGCCTCATTGAAACTGTGTACAGAACGTTCAATTCGCCAGCAATTACCACCTTGGCTTCCAGCCTCAGGCAAAGTTGCCAGATTGCCAAGGAGGCGCCATTGACTTGCTCGAAGCTCAGCATATGGTGGGAGCCTAGACAGGTTTCTTGTATCGAATCTTTCACAAGCTTCGATTTTGGCCCGAAGGCAAGATCTGGGAAGGGCAACACGGGACAAGACCCTAAGTTTCTCCCATGGAAGGCGAATTCTAGCCTGGTTGCAAAGGAACAGCCTGACAAGGAGCATCTCAACTCCAGATTCTGCCCCCAAAATGCTACGGATTTGCCCACGGAGGCGGAAGCGTGGTCACCGTATCTGCGCTGTCGGGCCTGCGTGGCCCTTTTCCATCGGGAACCCAAGGCGAGTGTAGTGGCTAGGAATCAGCAAGCCGGGCAGTTGCCGTTTGTGCAGAGAGCCATAGTGAAGGGCAAGGGCCGGTGGGTTATGCCCTGTGGCTTTCTCAATTCTGGCGAAACTCCGGAACAGGCAGCTGTCTGTAGGCGGTGCAGGAACTAGGTCTAAAAGGATTCGTGTACACCGCCAGTTCTACAGTTTAGGACGTTCCAGACTACCATCTGTTTCTGGAAAGCGATCCGATGATTGGGTTAGGACCCTTTGGCCAGTCCAATAAAAGCGGCCGCAGATTTTTTTCACCAATTTCGGCAAAGGGCCTGTATGTAGGGATCCCTCGCCCCCGGTTCTTCTTGGGTCGGGAAAGGCTGGGCATTTTTGTTTGCTGTTTGAGTAAAGCGTCCAGCGGTCCCTATTGGGCTTGTTGGGCGGGGGGCATCCACAGTTTTTCAGGAACTTTTCAATTCGGTCCACTTGGACTTGACCTTGGGTTGGGCGCTAGCCAACTTGACCTACACAGAAGGGGGGGAGGAATTCGATGCCTTGTAGGAAGATTTTCAGACCGTACGGGTCAATACCGGTTTTGGCAAGCGAGTATTTCAGGTGCCTGCCCACTTGTCCCACCTCCTGCTGGCTGCCGGCTATTGCCTCCATTTGTCATCGGTTTGTCCTTGGGCGACCCAATCACTGTCTGTACAAATCCATGTTCCGATTTACTGGGTGCAGCACCTTTGGGGAAGCTTCCCAGCTTTCGCCAATCGCGATGCCTTGATCTTTTTATTGGAATGGTTTTTCAGTCGAGGCGACGAGGCGCAACATCGCACGGGAGTAAACCACTGTCATTTGTAGGGGCAGGGCGGCCTGGCACAAGCAAGCATTCTTTAAGATGCTGCGCCCGCGCCTTCGTTACTTAGCACATCCGGCGCATGATTCAATTAGGTATGTTACCTGAGTCGATTATTCAGGATAATAATTTCCATTCCGGTAGTTGACTAGCTACTTTGTAGGTCGGCTACTGTACTGCCCATTGCTTCCTTTGCTAAGACTACGCTTTTTCCCCATGGCCCTAATCGGGGTTACCTCCCGGTCAATTTCTGCCCTGGGATGCGAAGAGGGAATCAAGCATTGTAAAAAGCTACCTTAAGGCCACTCGGGATCAGTTTCATTTGTAGATCGGCTTCGGTTCTTAGGTGCTTCGCAACCAAACTGGGAAGATGACTTTCAGTCATGGGAGTTTTCTACCGCACTATCGACTTACCGCAGGCATAAACTCGGCCAACTACATCAGACGCGTACTACACATCGAAGCAGTCCCTCACATTCTGATTAGATTCAGTTCAGGCCTTCTGTAATCTTTCGCCTTTCCGTTACAAAGGCTTTTTTCCTGCGGACAACGTTTGCGGTATCCCCGCCATGTAATTGCCCCTTCAGAATATATGCCCGTATCAACGGACACGGCGCCACCGACATCTTCGAGAATCCGAAGAGAAAAGAAAAGGCCGGGGGAAACCGACCTTAGAAATCTTGGGATTTGAAACTTGGCCTTAGATCCACTTGTACCGAGCTGGTTGCGTTTTGGGTAGGTCTGTAAGGTCTGTAGGATTACCTGCCTCAGGCTTCAGGCCTGCGCGTTCGATGATGAGGGCTGCTAGTTCAGTTCGATAACGTGTGTCCTCGCGCTGCCGAGTGCCGGGGTCCAGTTCGTCGTTTGCGTTGTAATAAACCTGGAGGTAGACATTCTCATAGGTTGGGTCAAAACGGCGAACCCAGATGTCAACCCTTTCAATATTTGACCAATTCCATACCTTCTTCCGTGCCCAAAGCCGAAAGGGATTGCTAATCACTAGGGCGTCGTCCCGCACAATGAAGTGCTCGAACATTTCCAGTAAATTAGTGAAAAGGAGCAATACGCCCCAAGCCAAGAATACCCACGCTGTAGCCTCAGCGAAAAAGGTGTTTGTCAGATTCATGGTGAAAGCCAAACCTCCACCCGCTATCAGGCCCACAGCTGCCACTACATTCCGTCGGAAACCGTCGAAATGCAATTCCCCGTCAATTTCCTGGCCGGGAGTTTCGTAAGTTGTCTGAGTTACAACAGCATCGCTGGACATACTCGTTTCAAACTTTCCTATGCGGACCAATGCTGCCATTATAGCGACTTGGCGACCGGCTGCGGGATTTTCCAAAGGTCTTGATCAGTTTAAGCAACCAGATCAGGATACCAAGTAGAGTATTGCGATCGTGGCTGCCGGAACAAAGAACAATGGCAAGACAGGGTAGGTCAAAGGCACCACTGGACTCGACCTGCTCTTACAACCCTCAATTCCTCTGGAAGCAAATCAAGTAGGCACTGTAAACCCTTGTGACGCAAATTCGTAACCGAGGAATTTCAGAGGGGAATTGTGGATTTCTTTCCCGGCAGAATTACCATTTGGGTGTTCTCTGGAATTCCTGCGCCGGGTGGGTCAATACCCTGACCAATATTTTCAGAGGCTTACTGCGAGGTTGCCCAGCCTGGGGTAATGTTTCTGACAGTAAAGTGAAAAACTCATCTTGAACCGTCCGAATATCCTTTGGATCTGCACAGATCAACAACGTTGGGACACCATTGGTGCCTTAGGAAATCCTTGCGTCCGCACACCGAATCTAGATAAGTTGTGCAGAGAAGGCGTGGCCTTTGACCATGCCTTTTGCCAGAGTCCCATTTGCACTCCCAGCCGGTCAAGTTTCTTGACCGGTTATTACCCCAGTACAGTGCGCGGCAGCTGCAACAACAACGATAAATGGGCGGAAAGCGCAGAACTCATTACCAAGACTCTGAGAGATCGAGCGCAGTATGACTGCGGGCTTGTAGGAAAACTCCATTTAGCTGGGCCGTATCAGTTTAAAGTGTCAGGTTCCACAGACAAGGGCACCAGAATATTCGCCCCAGAGGCTCGGCCGAAGGATGATGGTTATCCCACCTTTCACTGGAGTCATTCCCCTTTTGACGATTGGGGTCGCCAACATGCTTACGGAGAATGGATAAGGGGAAAAGGAAAAAGCCTTACTGGCTTGCGGGCCAAGGGAAGTCCCATTCCGGCAGAATACCATCACACAACGTTTTGTGCGGACAAAGCCATCGATTTCATAAAGGAGAAAAGAGACCGTCCTTGGTTGATGAGTGTCAATACTTTTGACCCTCATTCACCTTACGACCCTCCCACTTCCTATCTCGAGCGCCTTGAAGTTGCATCCATGCCGGATCCTCATATCAGAGATTCCGATCTGACTGCCCAGGCAGCTATTGATGGTCTTAGCGCCAGGGGCGCAACACAACTGCAACCAAACAGACACAGGGCCCGAGAATTGAGGGCAGCCTATTACGCCATGATCGATTTAATTGATTACAACGTAGGCCGGTTACTCCAGACTCTTCAAGAGACTGGTCAGAGAGAAAACACACTCGTGATTTTCATGTCGGACCATGGAGATATCCTGGGGGATCATGGTCTGTGGAGGAAAGGATGTCGCTTTTATGAAGGGTTGGTAAGAGTACCTCTGATTCTTTCATGGCCACAGCGAATTCGAGCCAATGTACAGAGCAAAGCATTGGTGGAATTGACTGACCTCGCCCCAACTCTGTTGGAATTGGCTGGCCTGGAAAAACCACCACAAATGCCGGGACGAAGTTTGCTTCCCTTGCTGGAAGGCAGGACTAAACCGCATGTACATCGAGAATTTGTGCGCTCGGAATACTACGGCGCATTGAAAAGCGATGGGAAACTTGGTCGTGTCTCCAGCCACGGTACCATGCTACGCACGGACCGGCATAAGCTCGTGAACTATCATGGCCATCAGCTGGGGGAGTTCTTTGATCTAGAAAGAGACCCTTGGGAATTCGACAATCGCTGGCAGGACCCGGCATACACGGAAATGCGCCTCCGTCTCACCCAAATGAGCTTTGACGCCTTAGCCAACGCGGTGGATCCAGTTTAGAGAGAATTCCATCGGTAGTAAGGACACCCAAGGCTGCGCCTCTAAATCTGAGAATTGAAGACTTGGGATGGGCCAGTGATTGCAAAGATATGGACTCTCCGACCTGAGCGCTGCAAGAACGGAAGGTGCCCGCTATTTTGTGTTTTGAGGGCGGGGTGCCCCATGACGAATTCGGGGAACCTTTCGATTTCTCATGCAATCCGGACTTGAACTGGATTTCCTCATGGCACTCGTTGGTTCATCGTACGTGTAGTCATGATTGAGGTCGACAATCATCTCCGAATGCCGAGGAAGGCAAACGAAATCAATTGCCTAAGGAAAGCGTTGGCAGAAGGGACGGGAGTTCGGCATGAGGGAAGGAACCCGTGGCCTGAGGAGTAAACAGGCTGTCCACTGTGGCCGTCTCCTCCTGGAGTCGGCTCCACGCCAAAGCGTCTCTATATGGCATAACCTTCCAACACAATCTCAGTGGCGCGATGACATTTTACAAAACGACCATTTGGCATTTCCTGGAGGTCGGGCTCCACCTCTTTGCAAATATCTTCCACATAGGGACAGCGGGGATGAAAATAGCAACCTGAAGGAGGATGGGCGGGATTGGCCACTTCTCCAGCCAACAAGGTGCGCTGCCCCCTGAATTCGGGATCAGGATGAGGCACCGCCCCCAAGAGAGCTTCCGTGTAAGGATGCAAAGGTCGACGGAAAAGATCTTCGGTCTCAGCTATTTCCACTAGTTTTCCGACATACATTACGGCTACGCGGTCACAAATGTGGGCTACCACATTTAGCTGGTGGGCGACAAAGAGATAGGTCAGGCCAAAAGACTCCTGCAAATCCTGAAGTAGATTCAGGGCCTGGGCCTGAATGGACACGTCAAGAGCCGAGACCGGTTCATCACAGACTACGAATTGAGGATTCAGAGCCAAGGCCCGGGCGATTCCGATGCGTTGACGTTGGCCGCCACTGAAAGCGTGCGGATATCTGTGGATATATTCCGGGCGCAGCCCAACCAGAGAAAGCAGTTCGGCTACGCGGTCGGTCCGCTCCTTCAGATCTCGGATACCGTTGTTGAGGAGAGGTTCGCCAATGATCTCCAACAGAGACATGCGTGGATTAAGAGAAGAGAAGGGATCTTGGAATACCATCTGGGTGTGCCTGCGAAAGAGCCGCAGAGACGCCGCATCAAGCTGAACTACATCCACCCAGCCCATTTCGCGGTCGTTATACAGGATTTCGCCGCTGGTTGGTTCAATGGCTCGCAACACGGTGCGGCCTGTAGTGGTTTTGCCGCAACCGCTTTCACCTACCAACCCAAAGGTTTCTCCCTTGCGTAAGGTGAAATCCACATTGTCCACTGCTTTGACGCTGCCAACTGTGCGACGCAGCCACCCCGATTGAATAGGGAAGTGCTTGCATAGATCTCGTACCCTTAACAGATCTTCGCCGTCTCCCTTACCGTTGGCGGCAACCGTGTTGGCAATCGAATTACTGTGTTCGCTGTCCATTTTCGGAATTCAATCTGTATAGAGGTGACATGCCACGTAGTGGTCTGGTGCCTGCTCCAACGTGTGCGGAACGTTGACATCGCAGGTCCCCGGTATGAAGTCCGAGCAACGTGGATGGAAGGGGCACCCAGAAGGCACGTCCAGGGGATTGGGCACATTGCCCTCAATCGCCTGCAGTCGTTTGCCCGTGCGTCTTTGAATACGCGGAATGGATTCCAGCAGAGCCCGGAGATAGGGATGTTTCGGGTTCTTGAATATCTCCCGGACTGGGCCCCTTTCCACTATGCGCCCCAGGTACATGACGGCAACTTCATCGGCCATTTCAGCTATAACGCCTAGATCATGCGTGATGAACATAATGGCCATGTGCAATTCGTCCTGCATCCTACGCATCAGTTCCAGGATTTGTGCCTCGGTTGTGACATCCAGGGCCGTGGTTGGTTCATCTGCGATCAACAAACTGGGTTCCAACATGAGAGCCATCGCGATCATGGCCCTTTGTCTCATGCCACCGCTCAGCTGATAAGGATAGGAATTAAAGTTCTGGACTGGATTGGCAATGCCTACATGGGTCATTAACTCGATTGCCCTTTCTTCGGCACTATCTTTGGCCTCTGGCAGATGTAGTTCGATGGTCTCTGCCAACTGGTTACCAATCGTATGCACTGGGCTGAAGGAGGTCATCGGTTCCTGAAAGATCATGCTGATGCGAGACCCCCGAATGTCTCGCATCAGAGGATCGTCTGGATTGAGTTCCGAAATGCAGATTGGCTCCGCGTCATCAATGTCATATCCATGAAAAAGGATCTGGCCCTGCACGATCCGTCCAGGCTTTGGCACTATTTGCAGAATGGACTGGGCGGTTACGCTCTTGCCGCAGCCGCTTTCGCCTACCACTCCCAAGGTCCGCCCTTTGCAAATGGTGAGGCTGGCTCCGTTAACTGCTTTCACCACACCCTCTCTCAGATGAAAGTGCGTTTCCAAATCCTGTATTTCCAAGAGCGGCTCCGGAGTAATCAGGTCTTTCTTCTCTGCTGAAGAAAACATTTTCTAAAGGCCCACAATTGGTTGCAACGTCAGTGGAACTTAGAAAGCATAGGGGTCAGCTGCATCTCGCAGCCCGTCTCCGGCAAAGTTGAAAGCTAATATCACTGTCACTACGAAAAAGCCTGGCCACAGCAGCCAGGGGGCAAAGGCCAGCGCCCTCAGATTCTGGGCTCCTTGCAACAGCACTCCCCAACTAACTATGGGTGGTTGTAGGCCTAAACCCAGGAAACTCAACGCGGTCTCACTCAGGATCATTGCAGGGATGGCCAACGTGATATGGGCGATCAAGTGGCTGGTAAAGGAAGGAACCATGTGCCTAAGGATGATCCGCAATTGACTCGCGTTGGCCAGGCGGGCCGCAAGGATGAAGTCCTCTTCGCGCAGGGATAAGAATCGGCCCCTGACAACGCGCGCAATGCCTGTCCAGCCAATAAGAGAAAGGATTATGGTGATGCCGAAATAGATACGCAGTGCACTCCAATCCGGAGGCAAAACGGCAGCCAGAGTGAGCCACAGGGGGATGGCGGGCAACGATCGTAAGAATTCGATGATGCGCTGAATCACGGTGTCGATAATTCCCCCGAAATAGCCGGAAATACCACCCAGTAGCACTCCAAAGATTAGAGAGAAGCCCACCCCTACCAAACCTATAGAAAGGGAGATGCGGGAGCCATATAAAATGCGCGAGAACAGATCTCGACCCAGATCATCAGCCCCTAGCAGAAAAAGTGGCTGTTCCTCTGATGCCAAGCCAAAGAGATGCAGATCAGTCTCAAAACGCCCCCAGAAAAAGTATGGGTCCCCGTGGACAAAGAATTTTAACCGGTACATTTGGGATTCGTCCGGCACTACCTCCATTCTCAAAGTTTCTTCATTACGGGTCGAGGTGAAGCCATGAACATAAAGGGGCCATGTGAAGGAACCATCTTCTACCAAACGTAGCCGCATCGGCGGAGCCATCACGTACAGGGAACTGAACCGGTTGGGATCATGCGGAGACAGGAATTCCGCGAAAATTGCTACGGTATAGGCAACTAACAACACAGCCATGGAAAAGACGGCGATTCGATGTTGAATGAAACGCCACCACATCAGCTTCCACTGGGAAGCCGTGAAGACGTGGGCCTGAGTAGTGTCGGTGCCGTCTGAGTCCGCCATGAGAACTTAGAGTCCTAAAATGGTTCTCACCTATTCCAGACGAATGCGGGGATCAACTACGGCTAGCAACACGTCAGAAAGGAGCGTACTCAGAATCGTCAAGGAACCCAACAACAGAAAAAGACTGCCGGCCAAATACATGTCCTGGTTCATCAGAGACCGGATCTGAATCGGCCCTGTGGTAGGTAAGCTGAGGACGATAGAGATGATAGTCGCGCCGGATATGAGTTGCGGAAGTACATAGGCCATACTAGAGATAAAGGGATTTAGTGCTACCCGTACAGGATATTTCAGGACCAAACGCCACTCCTTCATACCCTTGGCGCGGGCTGTCGCTACGTAGGGTTTACGCAATTCGTCCAACAGATTGGCGCGCATGGTTCGAATGAGTCCGGCTGTGCTGGAGACGCTCAGCACCAGTACCGGAGGCCAAAGATGGGCCAGCAAATCGACGAATCTCGCCCAGCTCCAGGGGGCTTCGCGGTAAGCCTCAGAAAAGAGTCCCCCCATATCCAGTCCGAAGACGCTGAATCCAATCCACATCAGTACAAGGGCAAGCAGAAAGTCAGGGATGCCCTGGCCTAAGAATCCCAGAAATGTGAAGATGTAATCGAAAGGGGAGTACTGATGTGTGGCCGAGTATATACCTATAGGAAAGGCCAGAATCCAAGTGACTATGATCGTGATAAAGGAGATAGCCACTGTCCAGGCCAAGCGATCCCAAATCAGGTCTCCCACGGGGCGATTCCATTGCATGGAGTGCCCGAAATCTCCTCGAGTTAAGATGCCGCCGAGCCACTTGAAGTACTGGAACCAGACAGGTCGGTCCAGACCGTAGCGATGCCGCAATGCGGCTAGCAGGGCTTCACTGGCTTCTTCCCCTGAGGCTTCCAGTTGGGAGGCATATGAAGATATATAGTCCCCTGGCGGCAACTGAATCAAAACAAAGGTCACTACAGAGATGACCAAAAAAGTCGGGATGAAAAGCAGCAGACGGCTCAACAGGAACTTCAGCATCTACTTAAGCTCTGAAGGCTGAAAGGTTCAGATGCATTTCGGGTCCCGCGCAGGCGCGGGACCCGAAATGCAGATACTTACAACTAAGAGTCAATCCACCATTGGGCCATTTGATAATGATTCCACATACCGTATTCAATACTCAGGATGTTTTCAGCCTGCGGGTGATTGCGTACGGTATTGCGGATCACCGAAGCCCGCGGGACCAAGCCTACAGTGCCAATTAGCCAGACATTCTCGGCATTTATCTGCAGCATCTGCCGACCAAGTTCCTTATACCGGTCAGTGCCAAAGGGTTCGGCCTGCCACTGCACCGTAATATCCCACAGTTCCTTGATAATGTCCGGTGGTTCCATGCCCTCGGCTCCGTCGGTGTCCAGCCACTGTCTCCATAGCGGTCCGCTCAAGGGGGTACTGCTCCAGTGCCAAGGGGGGCGATATCGAATAGGCTCATGCTGGCGGGAGTAGGGTTCCGAAGAGCCGCCAATCGCCCATACACCGATGTCGTGCTCGTTGGCGCGCATGCGCTGCATGAGGAACTGCTGATCCTGGCCCTTCACATTCAAATTGACTCCGGCTGCAGCCCAATAGGACTTGATCAGGTTGCCCACCTCCGAGAGATCTGCGCGTCCGGCATCCACTTCCATGGTTATGGTCATTGCTTCGCCATCTGGGCGCAAACGAAATCTGCCGTCGCTGTCGTATACAAGCCCAATGCCATCAAGCAACTCGTTTGCCAGATCTACGTCATAAGAGGTGTAGTACTGATCCATGCCATCTTCCCAGAAGCTGGGACCTGGATGCATGATGGGATTGCGAGGAACACCGCGCCCGCCAAAACGCAATTCATTGATTTCGTTCCGGTCAATGGCATGTGACAAGGCCTGCCGCCATTCCAAAGTGTTGAATAGCTCTCGCAGCACTTCATCCTGATGGGTGTAATTGAAGGCAAAGCCCATTTCAGAGGCCCGCAGATCGGGATGCAGTCGTGCCGTGTAGTTGCCGGATTCTTCGTTCTGCTTGTAGAGCGGAAAGTCTGCCAGACTAAGGAACCAGCTGTGATGGGTACCTTCGCCGGCAAGTACCTTGGCTGTCAAGACCTCCCGATTTTCCACCACCACTTTGCGTAGAGTGTCGACGTAAGGTAACTGGTTTCCTTCAACATCCACAGTCCAGAAATAGGGATTGCGGGTATAGGAGGTATTGCCCTGCGTGTCCTGTCTCTCAAAGACCCAAGCCCCTAAGACCGGTAGTTCGGCATCCTGTTGGGTTTCACCGGAGTCGGCATGATACTCAAAGACTTCGTACCAGGCATCAAAATTTTCTTCTCGCGCTTTCGCATTGGCCTCTTCGTTGTAATTGATGTGCCAATCTTTTAAATAGTGTTTGGGTCGCCAAAGCGCCAGCGAAGGCAGAATGTCAATCACGCTAGGATAAGGCACCGCGAATATCAGGTTGAAACTGTAATCGTTTAGGACCTCCAGCTGCAGCGGAGTATCTCCGGGGGTTAAATCACTATCAATTACCGGAGTCAATTCCTCGTTAAGCAGCACGTCCTCGTACCAGAACAAGACGTCTTCAGTGGTGAAGGGGCTGCCATCGGACCAGCGGGCGCCCGCGCGTAAATTGACCGTCAACATTTGGCTATCAGCGCTAAGTTCAAAACTCTCTGCTGTCAATGGAATGATGCTGTCCAAGCCGTAATTGCGGCCAGCCAAACTAGCACCGCGGCCGTTGGAGATTTCAAAAAGATTGGCGGTGGGATCAGCAACCACACTGGAAAGTTCTCCTCCGTAACGACCCAGCTGGTCTAGGACTTCCAAAACCCGTGGTTCAGCAGGCAAACGGTCATCTACTGGAGGCAAAGTTCCAGCCTGGACCATCTCGCTCAGAGCGGGAGCCTCTCTGTACTTGCCCATGGGCATTTCCGGGGCCGCCGCCTCCGCCATGGGGGCTTCTTCGACTGCTTCCGGGGCTGCTCCTCCGCAAGCTATAAGCACAGTGCCGGCCACTGTGGTTCCACTAACTATGAAGAATTCGCGTCTTGATATGGTTCTTGTCATCGGGGTCACCTCTCGGAGTCTGTAGGAGGGCAGTTTTCAATAGTTGCCACGGCCTGACCGGGGCCTGTATTCAGAAAATTTCTTTAACAAGCAGAAAACTGCGTAGAGAACATCAATTGTAGCGCAATGCACATTGGGCAAAGGAGCCGGCTCTTGCATGGCGAAAGCAGAAGTCTCTTAACCAAGGCTGCAACCTAGGGGCTGGGCACACTCGCTTTGAAACCAAAAGGATCGTGTAGAAGGGATTGGGCCGTTCGGTCGGACACTGAGTGCAAATCATCGGTGGACGAATAAGGAGCAGTATCTACAAAGGCGCGGAAGCGAGGTTGGTCTTTGGAGGGCCCTTTTGCTGCCCTTACAGCGATCCAAAAACCAATAGCCAGTAGAAAGGCCCACAAAGCACACTAGACAGAGTTTAGCCTCTTTCTGTGACCTGAACCGCAGTTCTACCTAGAGTCCCTCATTAAGGAACTGGGTTGACTTTCCACTTCGATGGGAATGCTCGGGATGTGTTACCACAGTACCCGCGTGGGTGTCGGCCACTTCTATCTCCAACACTTACTCTAGATATGGGAATAGGGCGCGTTGACAAAAATCGCGGCTAAGGAGGATAGAGAGTCCGCAAGAAAATACTTGCAAGTCGTATCAGCGCACCTTGAAGCTGTTGTCGTTGGTCACAGTCAGTTCACTTGACTCCACAGGGACGAATCCACTCGGCTGCAACCATCAGAAATTGGACCCATTCTTAAGTAAGGTCTCCACAGTTATTGCAATGTTGGTAAGAACCCTTAAAGAGGCGAAGGGAGCCCCTTCTACATTGCAGTGGAGGCAGATCTCACAGTGTTTTCGTAAGCGGGTCGCAGTCAACCAACTCCAAATTTTGACTGGTTAGTACACGTAACCTGCACCGGAGTTGGCGCCCCGACGGCGCTACGCAACCCCGATTTAGTGTAAGTGGAGAAAGCAGGCAAACAGCTGGGAGTGGACATGCTGAACAATTTCTTGTGGCTGGCCATTGGTGGTCCGCACTATCGCGTACTGTAGCTTGCTCATGGGTCCGAATAAGATGTGGGGCCTGCGATTTTGTGACTTTCAAAAGTGCAGAATTTCTGGCGCCCTATCCGGGATTTTCCGACCCAGGAATGTAAATTGAGACGTTCATGGCAGGAAAGATGAAATTGGGCTAACGTCCTTAGGCAGCCTCTCCGACAGTCTTCTGACTAGTAGTATCCGCGGTCATCCCATGAGTAAATCCTTTGTCAAAATGGACCAAGCCGCCGCCGGGTCCCTGGCGAACAAAGGCGCGATAAGTGGAAGGAAACCCTTGGGATCACATTCTGGTATCTCTACACCTGAGAAATTGGACAGTCCAAAGCCACTGGCCAAACCCACAGGAGGCCAGTCCTTCAGTTGATCCGGAGGTTCCGGACCCATCCCATACCAGATTTTGGTCGGCTTCTGGACATCTGCCGGAAGGAGCACATGCAACCTGCGTCCCGCAGATTCCAGAATTCCATGCAGATCGGCTCCAGGTTGTTCCCGGCCCTGCCAGACGCGAAGCCCTCCCGTGAAGCTCTCTGCCACAGACTTGACATCTCCCGCCTCCAGTCCCCAAGCTCGCCCCGCGATTTTCCCAATCCCCTGGAATTCTCGTCGGCCGCGAATATCCTTCAACGCATCCTGTAAGGGGTTAAATCGGAAATATTCGGGTCGGGGGAAGATGTTGGGTATAAGGAGGGCGTCAAACATTCCTGCCGCCCGGACAGCTTCCTGAAACTCGGGGCAGAATTCACTTTGGCCGGCGTAAATGATCTGCAGGGAACTTTCATACAGGGCAAGACATTCTGCTAGCAATGGAATAGCGGATCTGATTCCATGCCCCATCTTGGATGCCCCGTCATGGCCACCGCAAATCAGTAACAGGTCTGGTCGTCCGCTGTGCAATTCCTGGCGTAGCCGCCAGGCAGGCATGTCCTCCTTCAAAAGCGTTACACCTACTACGTGAGCCGATAGGCTGTGCACAACCTCTTCTAGTCTGGGCACCCACAGAGGCGTAAGGGCCATAACCCAGACCCTCAAAGGAGGTCGGACGCTGGCGGTCAATAACAATTCTTCCAGCTGATATTCGGCACCGCGGGTCTCGTCTCTGGGCAGCAAAGCATGTTGCAGATTGCAACCCATGAACTGGCTTAAGGTGTTCAGCGCCCAATGGACGCTGGCAGTAACTGAGTCTCCCTCCAGGGTCCGCTCGAAGTTGGCCCGATCAGCTAAGGGTGTTTGCTCTGCCAACCATGTGACCAGGCGCCAATTTCCAGAGACCTGATCGCAGAGGCAAGCTTTGACGTGACCATCGTCAATGCCGACACACAGAATGCCCCCTCTCTTTGCTGCCATCTCCCACCTCAGGAAAACAGGTTGGTCAACCAGTCAACGGCTCCAGACTGGCCAAGAGCGGTCCACGTACGATCCAGGAACGCGGCCAGCAAAGTGATCCGCGATGTGAAAATGCGGGCCAGGACCATACCACTCGCCAGCAACAACAGAGCGCGCCCTAGAGGCAACAGGGCTTGTACTGTACTGGCCACAGGACTCGGTAACTGCTTCTGCAACGCCGGAGAGAAAGTCATAGTTAGAATCACTGAAATGGTAATTACAAGTGCTACAGGTAACCAATAGGCGGTAGAGACAGCAGTCAGGGCCTGAGGCAGAATAGTGCCTTGCCAAGCTCCCAACATTACGGTAGCTAAAGTTGCAGCTACCAGAAAAGATCCCACGAAAGAAGCCAGTCGTGTAACCCACAAGGTTACTGTGCCCGCGCCAGATCTGCCGCGCGCGCGACCCAGTGCACCTGCTGCCAAAATACCTACCAGAATGGAAGGAACGAGCAACGAACCCGGCGTGGCCGACAGGTCTTGCAGCCTTGGTTCCAAGAGATCTTTCCAAACTAATAACAGTAGATATCCGATCAATGCTCCGAGGAAAAGGTGTTGAACCAGTCGCGAGTGCCATTGCTGGCCCAAGAAAAGACTGAAAAGACTTAGGGAAATTACTAGGCCTGTCCAGACTCCGACAGCTTCCAGTTGTTCAGGAGTCAAGTTCTGTCTGTTCCCATGAAGGAATGGCGTAGAAGCGCAGTAGTAAAGAGGCCAGAAAAGCCAGAATCAGGGCGGCTGAAATCCAATTCTGTGCAGCCATGTGGAGCTGGATTTTCTTCCTCTGCAGATTTGGAAAGCGATCTGCATTGAGTTGCGCATAGGCTTGGGCTCCGTTATACCCCCGGACCAGGCCGGCAAGTTGCTCCGAGTCCTGATAGGGTCGGATCACTTGGTCGACACCCGCGCCCGTGACTGCCAAAATGGGGACTGCAGTATGGGGACCAACTTGCTCCAGCCAGTGAATTACGTCATCGGCATCTGCAGTAATAACTATGTGCAGATCGGGCTCTATCTTCGCCAGATGTGACAGCAGTCCCGGCAGAACCACATAGCCGCCGGGCCAGTAACCTATTTCATGGACAATGGCTGATGTCTCATTTTCACTCAGGGCTATGGCCTGTCTCCTTCTCAGGATAGCCAACAACCGTCTCGCTTCGGCCAGGCCCAAAGGATGCTGGGTAAAAAAATGGAGGTCCACAGGTACTGCCAGCAAGTGGGTCAAGACAGGGGCCACGGGCAAGTCCAATTCGCCAGCCACCGCTGGATGGTTTTGCCAGTAAATCAAGACATTGCTGCCAGGCTCCAGTTCCTGAATGGCCTGCCAGGCGGCTTCCGTGCCACCCCAGTCGTAAGTTTCGTTTGGCAGCGACATTGAACCTAACCAGAATGACAGCAAGGCAGCCAACAAGATGGCACCATAAAGCAACCACTGCTTTCGTAGGGACTCACTGTGAGGTATGCCAGTCGGTTGAATAAGGGTCAAGGACCCCGAGATCCCGAAACGGGACTTCATTTCCTGCAGTATGGAATTGTCCGGGGATCCTGAGGAGCCCTGAGCCTGAGCCCAATTGGGGGGAAAATGATCGACAACCCGTTCCGGTATCAATCCGGCGAGAACATTCAGAAGCAACGGCCCGTCCGACACCTTGTTTGCACCGGCGGCTTCACCATTTTCGGCCGCCGTTTCAGTTTCGGATTCTGAATTGGACTCGGGCAGGTCCCCCGTAAATCCTTCTGGGCCCTGCGGTACCAACGCCGTTTCTGCAAATGAATGAGCTGCAGTCTCTGCAACTTCAGACTCCCGGAGTGCTCCGCAGTTCTGGCAGTAGGGATCGTCCCCACTGTACGCTTGCCCACAATGGATACACGGATAAACTGACATGACGCAAGGCACCAACGACGAGAACGCGGGGGTCTCAGGATTCCGGTTCAGGTGGCCCGGGCTGACCCACAAGGTACTGGAAGATTGAGGCAATCAATAAAAGGCCAGTGCCTAACAGCAATCCCCGCATGACCGGGGTAGCTACAAGATGCAAGGCACCGTCCAGGTAAGGGGCCAGTGGAGCGGGCACAAGAGCGTTTACCCAAGGCATTTGCAGGGCTAATACGGGTAGCAATCCAAGAATCAGCCACGGCGCACCACGCCGGCGCAACCGCAGAGCGACCCATACAGCCGCGGCTAGTACGAACAAAGTGGAAGCCATCAATGCAGCCTCAGCAGGAGCCAAAACGTATGCATAGACCCACTGCAAGGCGGCGCCATTCGGGCCTGACCCGTCTCCTAACCCCATTGCGACCACGGCAGTGGCCGCTACAAGCAGTAGGAGACTGTAGCCCCAGCTGGAACGAGCCTGCCAGACCCGTCGCAAATGCAGGAACACTACATGCATCAGCCCGATCCCCATGGCTAGGATTGCCATGTCCCGGAGCCAGTCATATAAGACGCTCGTAGAAAATGCAATTGGCCAGCCCGCCATCGGCTGCAGCACGCGATCGTAAGCGATCCATAACATGGTCATGAAGACTATCGTCCAATTGATCGTGCGCAGCCACGGCGGCAGCTTGGTATTCATGTGAAAAACTCAGAACCTAGCCGCCAGGGCTACTACAAAGGAGATGGTTCCCGCCAACAGCAGAATCAGAGCGGTTAAGAAACCCAACCATCCTGCCGCATATCCTGCGCTATATTCATGGTCTGGTTCAACCTGGGTCAATTGCTTAAAGGTACCTACCCCCAGGTCCCGAGGTAGAACAGGAGTAGCTGCCAGAGAGACTTTAACTTGATTCGGGTCGCGACTGGTTCCCAAAGAATGGCCCACAATGGAAGTATGGGGTTCGAAAGTGTTAACTATCCCCATGCGGGTCCCTGTAGTAGGGCCCTGCCAAACCGCTGTCATTGGCACTCCAATCGCGTTCGGGGAGGGTTTCCCTTCTTGGTTAAAGGCCAGATTCAGGTTGGCCAGCAACCAGGTGTGTGCAGCACCATTTACGCTTATGGTAGTGGATTCAGTTGACAGACTGGCCAGAGTCACCATTTGCCACGCATCTAGCAACGGCAAAAACTCCGCTTCCAGCGAATTAAGATTTAGGGGAATATGCAGAGGGTGACCGGATTCCACGGCCAACATTCGGGCCTTCCGCCAACTCTTGAGGTATTGCTGGCTAAGGGTCACGCTGTTCCTGAGAGTCCTCTTGTGGGGGTTCAAAGGACCAGCCATTGAGGTGGTCAGGAAGGGAATTGGGTAGGGAAAACCCCAGCAAGGCGAGAAGTGGCTGCAAGAAGAGCAGAAGATGGCCTGCCAGCAGAGAATAGGGGGCGTGCGCTGTGCTTAGAATCCGCGCCAAGTCGCTGATTGTCAGATCGGCATCGTGGAGGTCTTCAGGAGGAACAAAAAGGGGCTTAGCGGCCAAGAGACAAGTGAGGGCTGGAATTGACTAGGAAAGTTGCCAGGTTGCAGAATCTGACTGTTCGGAGCCTACCTGAATGCGCCGAAGGGTGACAAACCGAAATATACAATATGGCAAGCGCATCGCTGAATTCGGAATCTGCATCCTGTTGAAGCTAATCCTTAGGATAGATGAGCCCCTGCTCAAGGTAGCAGTTCCTGTGCTACCATGAGTGATCAACGGGGCAATTCTGGAACCTCCTTCTTGTCCTCTATATTGGTGCATTCCGCCATTTCTTCACTTTACGAACCTGTCCGTGCGGTTATTGCGGACAGTTGAAAGTTCCCTACTGCCGACTGTGTTTCTCCGTCTTGCCTCCTTCAGCTTGGGCCGGGCCGTTCTAGCCAGTGCGCGGCGGCCGGCTATCAAACCAATATTCATCTTTGGTTTAGTCGGGATATCGTGGGTGTTAGCAGCTGGCCTGCTGCTTGCTCAGACTAATGCCAATGGTTACTACTACCATGTGCAACCGTTGGACACTTGGTATTCCATTGCCCAGGTTACGGGATACTCTATAGACACTCTGCAAAGTCAAAACCCTCAGTCGGTCCGGGATTTTGACATCGTTTACCAAGGTGAGAAGTTACTGGTCCCGGCAGATTTCTCCCGAGAAACTGCCCGCTACCATGAAGTGCAGGCCGGTGAGTCCTGGAGCGGAATTGCAGCAAGCTACAGTTTGCAAGTCAATCTGCTGTTGGCAGCAAATGGAGAAAGCAGCGGGAGCCCCGGACTGCTAAGTGCTGGTCGCAGCCTGTTTATACCTCCCTTACCTTCGGAGTTGACAAACATCAGCCCCCGACTTCCCCCGACGCTTCCCCAAGGAGTCACTGTGCCGTCGGCCTACCAGTCGCAATTACCAGATGTTGCCGCGTTTTCAATTCCTGAACCTGAAGAGCAGCCACTTCTGGACTTTATTCCCAGCCTGGACCTGCCAGTTCCCGAATGCCCGTTCCAAGCCAACGAGGTGCTGGACTTCCTGGAGAGCACCTTGGCGTACTGGTCCAACGACCCGCAAGGATTGGTGCACAGCGCGATTGGCTGTGACATTGCGATTGAGTCCTTGATCTCGAATCGAGACATCAACGGCGACGGCTTCACAGATCTGCTACTCACTTATGGTCTAAATGGCGTTGCGAGTCCTGGCCACCGGATGGGCTTAGTACTATTCCACTGGCAGGGGGAGAGATTGGTTCTGGAACTAGAGGCGAAAGCGGCCGGTGAGTTATTACTGCTTGCAGTTGGGGACATCAACGCAGACCAGCTTTCAGACTTGGTCTATTCCGACGAATCCTGCGGAGCTGAAGTCTGTTACACCTCAGTTTTCATTGAAAGCTGGGATCCAACTGCGCGCCGGTGGCAGAACTGGACGGCGGCGCCGATGGCAATGGTGAATGCGGAAGTCAAACTTAGTGAGGCCAAGAAAGTGGGGGATGGCCTGGCAGTGAGTATTCAGGGGGGTATCTACGAGAATGTCGATGCTGGTCCGCAGCGAGCCCGTACGGAAATCTGGGCTAGTCCGGGCGGTCAACCGTTCCAGCGAGTGGCTAACGAATACGGACCCACCAGTTTTCTCTACCATGTAGTGATGGAAGCCCACCACAAGACTTTACAATCCCCCTATCAGGATCTGTACGCCGCACAGATCCTGTATCGTCAAGCTTTGGCAGACAACATTCTGACGGTCTGGCATGACTCCTCAGAGCGGGATTACCTGCGTTCATTCAGCCTTTTGCGGCTTGCTATCATCGCTGCTTACCAGGAACAACCAGATGTAGCAGCAGAAATCATTGATGTGTTGTCGCAGGCCTATCCATCTTCCGTCTTTACTGGTCTTGGCAGGACTTGGCACCAAGCATATACGGGGGCGGGGGATTCTGTCGTGGCCTGTACGGCCGCCCAAGCATATGTAGCCTCCCATCCAGCTACCTGGCAGCCTTTTGGGGCCTTTGGATACGCCAATCCGCCGCTGAATCCCTCCGATATCTGCCCTTTCCTAACCCCATTTGCAAATCAGGAACTTCCGACGACCGGACCTGGTACAGCACCTGGGGTGGAGGAGCCGTTTTCTTTGTTTCCTTCTGCCGCAAAGTTGCGAAACATGGATCCCTTTACCTTTGCTGCTTCCGATGAATTGCCCATATGTCCGGGCACTTTGGATGGCTACCCAAATATGGTTGAGACTTTGCTCAATGGCCTCAAAGGAGACCTGCTGCTGGTTGAAACCTGGCTGCGTCTCTGTAATGTTTTGTCAGATGAAGAAGGGACGCTCCAGTCCGGCGACCTTAACGGAGATGGACAATCCGATGTAGTGGCATTGGTAGTGGGAACGGACGAGAACAGTTTGGGTTCAGACCAGAAAGGCAGTCGCATGATGGTCTACTACCAATCCTTTGGTAGCTCCTTCAATCTGATCTTTTTGCCGCCAACCTTGGGAGTGGGCTCCCTGCTGGCCATGGATGATTTCAATGTAGATGGGAAGGTGGACTTGGCCTGGGTGGACACTGTTTGCAATTTCCTTTGCCTGTCTACTGTCGAAGTGTTGTCTTGGGATGGCGACTTCGTTAATAGCCACATTCGCCAGAGCGCCACTATTGCCAATGGGACGGTCCGACTGGCTCCAGTTCCCGCCACCAATCCAGGTCAGGGCCAACAGATCATTCTGGAGGGTGGCATTAGCGGCCTTATCGCCGATGAGCAACAAGTAGCCCGGGTGGAGCTGTGGGAGAGCATAGAGGGAAAGCCCTTCCAACGGGTATGGTATGAATACGATCCGGAGAATCCGGCCAGCCGTTGCCTTGGACTGAATTTGGTCGAAGCTGATGTAGTGCTGGAGGGATCTTCAGTCTATGGTTACGGCCCAGCTTTGCAACTGTATCGAAACGTGTTGGACGACTCCTCTCTCCAGGCCTGCAGCATTACAGGTACTCCATCGGAAACAGAGCTGAGTCTTTTGCGGGGCCTGACTTACTTCCGGCTGGTACAGGTCCATGCTCTGACCGGTGATATGCGGTCCTCCTTGCTGGTTCTGAATGAAATGCTGTCAGAACTATCTGGCAATCCGTTTCTGGCGATCGCCCAAAGCTGGCGTACGGCATATTCGGCTGTAGCCCATCCAGTGACTGCGTGCCAGATTGTCTTGCCCCTTATCCAGGCTGAGCCCTCTACCTGGCAGGTGACTGACATATTCGGTATGGACCATCCGTCCGAGACGGAATCCACATTGTGTTTTGTGCCGGAGACGATGTCTTGAGTCCGGTGCTGCTCAGTGGTTACTGGTGATGACCGGTGTTCCGGCCCGCATGGCTTCTGCCACCATCAGGCCAAAGCCTTCGTACAGCCCCGGGAATACAAAGACTGTCGCCAATTCGTAGAGCGCGGCCTTTTCTTCTTCGGTAGGAAAGTTGAAAATTCGGACAAAGGGTCCTAGGGCAAGTTCTTCTATCAAGGGCCGGGGATCTTGCAGCACCAAGGTATCTTGATCTGGCAGTTTTCCTGCAAGCACCAGAACCATTTCGGGATCGCCCCCTTTCCCGCGAAATAGCGCGAAAGCTTTAAGCAGCGTCGCTACATTCTTTCGCCTCTCGAAACTGCCCAAGTACAGGAAGAATCGGGAGGGCAGGTTGTGTTGCCGCCGTATAGATTCCGCCACTGAAAAGGGCGGTACTTCGTGGGGGCCTACGCCATTGGACACAACTGAAATGCAGTGCCGTGGCAAACCCAATTGCTCCTCTATGTCCTTGCTTGAGGCCTTGCTAACCGTCACTATTTGGCGAGTTCGTCTGGTCGCCGCAGTTACTAGACGCAAATACAGTTTCTGCCTGGTTGCGCCCTTATACGCAGGAAGGATTGCCGGGATAACGTCATGGATTGTTGTTACCTGAGGCTGCGGCTGCCATAAAGAGGCAGTCCAATAAGGGTGCCACACGAGATCGGCTCCCAATTTTCGGGCCGAGTAGGGGACTGTGACCTGTTCCCACCAGACCTTTGCCAATGCGGGTGGCAGATTTACTAAATTTGCATCGTGCAATACGGGCCCGCATATAGAATTTTCCTGGTCAAGACTTACATTGCCGCGAGCATGTTTGGGTACTAGCAGGTGAATCTGTGGCCCGTTCCCTTGTTCGGCGTGAGGCCAATGCCGTATTAAGGCATTCACATACTGACCGGAACCGGTATCCAAGCGGTCCCAGAACCAGCCGTTGACCAGAATGCTACCCATTCCACGAATCTCTGCCATGTGGAATTGCTGCTACCAAAATCTACAGGTCATCATTCCTGTCCGATCCTGTCTGGAGCCGAGGAATTCAGAAGTATTAAAACAGGTGAGTGTACTTCAGACCGGTACCCGTAACGAACAGAACCACTGAGTCTTCCCTCTTGATCCAGCCTTGTGTTAGTAATTCTTGCTGCGCCGCCAGACAGGCCGCTGCCTCAGGGGCAGGAAAGACTCCAGTTTGCCTTGCCATCAATTTAGTTGCTTCGGACAAGGCTTCGTCTGCTACTGCGATGGCCGTTCCATCACTTTCCCTAATGGCATCCAAAATCAGAAAGTCCCCAACGGCCTTCGGTACACGCAAGCCATCGGCGATGGTGGCTGCCCCTTCCCATTCTGTGGCGAAACGTTCCCCTTCATGAAAAGCCCGTACAATGGGGGCGCAGCCTTCTGTCTGAACCGAAACCATGCGCGGACGGTCAGAGCCAATGAAATTCATCTCCTCTAGCTCGGCGAAGGCTTTCCACATGCCTACCAAACCTGTGCCACCCCCAGTAGGGTAGATGATTACATCCGGCAGTTTCCAGCCCAGCTGTTCGGCTAGTTCGTACCCCATAGTCTTTTTTCCCTCCAACCGGTAAGGTTCTTTCAAGGTGGAAAGGTCAAACCAGCCATGGGCGGCTACGCCCTCTTGCACTCTGGCACCACAATCGGTAATTAAACCGTCCACCAGCGTGACTGTGGCCCCATAGGTTTCGCATTCGATCTTGAAGGTCTCAGGTACGTCTAATGGCATGAATACGTGGGCTTTGATACCGGCGGCTGCAGCGTAGGCGCACATGGCCCCCGCAGCATTTCCAGCACTAGGAATAGCCAATTCCCGCAGTCCAAGCTCCCAGGCCCGGCTAACTGCCATCCCCAGTCCCCGGGCCTTAAAACTGCCTGTGGGGTTCAAGGATTCGTCCTTGATATAAGTGTGGGGACATCCCACGTGTTGGCCCAATCTGGCTGCCGGTAACAGTGGTGTTGAACCTGCTCCCAGATTAATGATGAACTGGGTGTCTCGTACGGGCAAGACTTCCCTATACCGCCACATGCCTGGAGCGCGTTGCCGCAAGCTGTCCACGGTCATTGTTTGGGCTGCCCCTTCTAAGTCATATCGGGCTAGCAAGGGCCTCTGACTAGCCGGACTCAGATTCATGATCTGGTTTGAGTCATATACTTCGCCAGTAAGGCTGCATTCCAGATGCGAGAAGTGCGACTGTGACATACCGATTCCTTTGGGGGTGTTGTGGGCTGAAATCTGGAAATGAAATTAAAACTTTGTTGGCACCTTGGTGGCTATTGGGCTGCACAAAAGCCCGGTGACGGGTTGTGACCGCTGCGACTAGACAGGATACAAGATCTGACTTGGGAGCACCCTTTTTGTTCTTCAGAAGTTGGAAGACGGATACTCGCGGAATTTTCGAACAGTGAGAATCTAGTACCCGGTCAATCTGTCCCCAGTCAGCGGTAAAACCCGTATATAAGCGTGAAGTTCAATTGGTCTTCCGGTCCCTGTAAAAACCATCAAAGATATTGATTCCTGGAAAGCAATGAAACTGCCATCGTCGCCCAAGTGGGTTGGGAATCGCTGATGAATAAAAATCTGCAAAGTCGTTCTCAAAAAAAACTCCTTTTGCTGCCCTGTTTCTTTCCGGGGCGAAACGCTCATGCATACATCATTGGCTTCTGGGTGCCCACGGATAGCGGTTCTAGTCTCTGCAAGTGGAGGTAAGAGTCAGACTGGAAACGGATCCAAATAGGCTAGGGTCAAAGGACCATCCGGCATTGCACATACTCTGGCCGGCTGCAGCCCTGTGTGACTATCCACCAGATCTGCCACTTGTGCGGATACGTCAGAGCAAGGCGTTAAGAGAGCTTGTGAAATCTGATCATCAGTTAACTTGAGACTGTAAACAAACACCTCCGCCTTCAACTGTATCTGGGCCTGTATCTGGACCTGCCATTGGTCGTGTTCGCTGAAACCTGGCTGAGACAGCATTTCCAGCACACTTTGCGGGGAACCTGCCTCTCTCAACAGATCGGCATAGCGGCCATGTTGAGGAATGCCGTCGGCACATTCAGCGGCCATGATGATGGCTCCCCCAGCCCGTACTATCTGGCTGGCTGCGCTCATGCCTTTGACAGACTGGTATAGATTTTGATCCAACGGATATCCGCTATTGCTAGTGACCACAATGTCGTAAGGGCCCGGTACGGGAACCATGGCAGTTTGCTTCACAAATTGGCATCCGGCCGCATGGGCCGCTACCAGATCACCGGAAAAAACTCCTGTAATCTCTTTCTGGCTGTTCATTGCTACATTCAAGAGAAAAGTGTTGGGCACTCTCAATGCCACTTCCCGCATCTCTTCCCAGATAGGATTTCCTTCCAATACGCCCCAACTGGCATCGGAATGAGAAATCATTTCAGCGCCATGATTGGATAGGACGCTTTCAAAACCAGCTAGCGAAGGCAGTACTCCTTTGGGTCCTCCACTGAATCCGGCAAAAAAATGGGGCTCTATGAACCCCGTCAGAATGCACATGTCGGATTCCAACAGTAAATGATGCAGGCGCACAGGATTCCCCCGCGACGTAGTTCCTAGGGAAACCAGCAGATCATCGTCAAAAGCATCGTGTTGCAGGCACCGATGTGCGCTGTACACTTCCGGACCCAGCAACCGGCTCAATTCCGCTTCCGTCTGAGGGCGATGCGTGCCCAAGGCGTTGATTAGTGTAATCTGGTCCCGCGGCACTCCCGCCACAGCCAATTCTGCCAATAAGACAGGCAGTATGCGTTCATTGGGAGTGGCGCGGGTAATGTCTGTATGGACTACTAGGACCCGTGAGTGTTCATTCACCCGGTCAACCAGGGATGCACTCTGGATGGGCGCCCGAAGGGCCTGCAGCACCGCTTCGGCTTCATCTGGAAGGCCTTGACAGTGGGTAGATTGAATTATGTCAGTGTCGTCCGGCAAGTCCAGATCCAGCCCCAGTTCACCGTAGGCGATCCGTACGTACATGTCAGTTCCCGGAATTTGCAGGCTGAAGAGTGTGAGAATTGGGCATTATATACATGTCTAATAGGTCCAGGTTCCTTTTGGAAGGGAATTTCATGATTCCGATCCAATGTGACTGTGTAGTACTTCGTCATGTTGTTGGACAATTAAATTTAGAGCTTGAAAGGTCAGGCGTGGGTTCCCCTGATTGCTTCCTCGGAAGCAATTGAGAGGCACTTTCATGTTCGGCAACAATACCTGTTTGGGATTTAACGCTGTGGCGCGGGTGAATTCTGCACAGAGGCCAAATTTGGCTCTTGCCTTTGATGGAAATATAAGGAGGAAAGTTGAAATGGAAAGAAAAGCTCCTGAATTCTGGCGTATGCCTACCTGTTTCGGTATGGCCACCGGCCCGCGCCGTGGGCCCGATGGTCGCGTTTTCAACAATATCAATTCCCCGAAATCAGTCAGCCATACGATTCAGTATCGGACTGATCCAGACCAGTTACAGGCACTGTGCCCGCCCAGATTTGAGTTGGGGCACGCTCCTGTCGTAACCGTAACGGCAACTTATATGACAGAAATAGAGTGGTTGGCTGGACGAGGGTATGCAACACTGGGGGCCAGCTTTCCCGTAATTTTCAGAGGGGAAGTCGACTACGTGGAAGGCAGTTTTCTCACAGTCCTATGGGAGAACCTCACCGATCCTATTCTGACAGGGCGCGAGGAATTAGGTTTTGCCAAGATATATTGTGAATTGCCGCCCCCACGTGTTCTTGGGCGTGACACTTTTTGCACGGCCAGCTGGCTTTCCTACACCTTTTTGGACATGTCCTTAACAAATATGAAGGAAGTTGATCCGGCCAGTGTGACGCCAACTGCTGTTCGAAATGACGGCACACTCCATTACAAGTACATGCCGCGCACGGGAGAATGGGGACAGCCGGACGCTGAATATGCTGTCTTGACTCCGGCGGCTACTCCCCATCGCAAAGTGACAGGGATGTGGCGGGGCGAAGGGGAGTTGAACTTCTTTCCAGCCCGGTGGGATGACATGCCTACGCAGTATCAGATCGTCAATGGACTCTCGGGACTGGAAATCAGGGAATTTCTTGGGAGCAGTATTGTGGCTACTGTGGGCGCTAAAGATCTTTCAGATCAGCGTATATTGCGGTAAGGCTCGGAAGGGGAAGCCATAGTCTAGCGGCCATGTTTCCTGCCACCTGCATCTGAAGTCTCGACGGTCTGCCATGAGTCACATTTTGGGGGTCGTAGGCGATGCCGCGGCCGAAGATCTGTTCACATATCGACAGGTCATGCTGGAGGCCATGAATTTGGACTCCAGTTCTCCAGTGCGAGTAGCAGAGGCGCCTGGAGGGGCATTGGCCCATGTTCCAAGCTTTGGAACTGAAATCCCCCTCGCTGGAGGCGGGCTGCTGGGTCCAGGGCCAGGACTGTTAGGAGCTGCGGAAGGGGTCTTGGATAACCGCCAGGAATTGGGCCCTTTTCTTTCCTTGGACGCGAGGCAGCTTCAAAACACGCGGGACTGTGAAATGATGCATCTCGCATTTCAGCTCTGGGGACGGGGCAGTGTTCACCGACTCTTGGGAGACTATGTCTGGGCCTATTGGGACCCTAGTCGTCGACTTCTTACATTGGGCCGTGACCATAACGGTAACAGTGTCTTGTTCTTCAGTAGAACTGTCGGGCTGCTTGCTTTCAGTACATCCCACCTTGCCTTAACCGCGCTACCTTGGGTGGGAAGGGAATTGGATCCGTTGTCATTGGCAGCCACCATTGTGAATCTAAATCCTCTCACGAGCCGAACTGCCTGGGCAGACATACAGTTACTCCCGCCGGCCCACACGGCTACCTGGGAGGGCCGAGATATTCGAATGCAGAGATATTGGTTTCCTGAAGAAACTGAGCTCTGGATCGGTCAAACTGAGATCTCATATAGCGAAGCCCTAGTTGCAGGAATCCAAAATGCTGCAGGACGCATGTTTGAGAGGTCGCGAAAGCCAGCGTTAACTATGAGCGCCGGTCTGGATTCAGGATCTCTCGCCTGGGTTTGGGCCCAGATGAACACTCAAGATACCGACCTTGCACTCTACTGTGCTACTCCGCTGTTTGACACTCAGGCAAGTTGGCCAGCAGGCTTCATTGCCAATGAATTGCCGCAAGCTCGAGCTACGGCAAACCACCTGGGACTAAGAACGCCCGTTGCCATCAAAGCCGAAGACTGGGATCCCTTGCGGGGCATTGCCTATATGCTGCAAGCCAACCTTGAACCCAGTATCGGCGTTGGCAATATGTATTGGATAGCAGATCTTCTGCAGACTGTTCAAACGGAAAGCCACGATCTCTTGATGACGGGCCAGCAGGGAAATGGGACTATATCCTGGTATGGTCGGCCATGGTCCCGCACTTTCAAAGAGCTGGCCGCCCAGCGAAAGCTGGCCTTCGCCTTCCGACACAAAGTAATTCGCCCCTTTTTGCGTTTGGGGATTACCAGTTACTTCCACAGGGCCTCCCAGGGCCTAGAGCCGTGGTTAGAAGCTTCACTTCTGCAGCCGGAAATGGCTCGAAAGCTACATTTTCGGGAATTTGTAAGCCAGACAGATTTCCATGGCTACTATCAAGTTCTGGACAAAGATGCTCGGTTGCCCCGATTGCAAGTGATCGAACCCGGAAAAAACAGAGTGGGACAGCGGTGGGCCGAGAGGGGAAAAATGAATGGCATTCGAATACGGGACGCAACTGCAAGTAAAGACCTCGTGGAATTGTGCCTTTCAATCCCAGATGCCATCTGGTCCGGTCCAAGAGGGTCTGACCGCTGGCTTGCCCGTCAAACCATGACTGGAAAACTACCCAGGCAAGTTACAGGAGGAACAGTGAGAGGACGTCAATCTGCTGATCTCTTCCAACGCCTGACAGCCCAGGCCGATGAAGTGAGCCACGTCTTGGGGAACCTTGCTAAACAGGAGGAAGTCGTCGCGTATTTGAACATCGATAAAGCCTTGGCTACTTGGCAAAGTCTGCAACAGCAACAATTCTCCTATAGTCACCAGCAGCTATGCCTCACCACGGTTATGCCTGCTTTGGGAATCGGACTATTTATTTCCACGAAAGATGCTCCTACAAACGCGGATTGAAATGAAGGCTCTAGATTAAGGCCGTAAATCTCATGGAAGGGCCAACGTTGGCCATGGATGTCCGACACTTTTGGAATGTTGCAACCCAGCCAAGACCGGAGAAGGCCTTGCCAGTAACGAGTGAAACAGAACCGCGGACATTGAAATAGGGCGTTCCTATTTCCTTGTATTTTCGGGAATCTGGAAAACGCCTTTTTCCCTATGATGCCGAGGAACAATCTCAAAACCTTCAGCTGCCCCGTGTTCTGGAGACTCCGAGATATGTCGTCCATTGGACAGAAGACAAGTCGATCGGTCCCTGCGTGTCTGAATAGAGGCGTAAGACGGGTTCAGAGTGGATGGCCAGATATCGTAACTTCCAGGCTTCTTCGATCTGCGAGTTTAGAAGCTGCTTCATTTGAACAGGTCGAAACTCCTTTTTCGTCCCCTGTGATTTCGCTTTCCGCTCTAGTTTCCTTCAACCGCATTTGTTCCGACAGCAAATGAGGCCGAATCCCATGCTGATGCACAAAATCGGAGTCTGTGTGGTTATGGAACTGCCGGTTTAGCCTTGCCGACTTCCCTGCGAAAAGAATCTTGCGAAATACCACCGGATATATTTAAGTCAGTTCTGGTAGCCAACAGCCCACCCCAACTAGGTTCAGATTGGAATCTGGCAGGTTGAATTGATCTGAGAAACAGAAGCACCGGCTGTGGGGCTACCGACATTGCGGTTGCAGGTGCCTGGTCAGCATTCTCTGTAACCAAGTTGCTTCTTGCATCACTTTTCAACGTTTGGCCCGTTGCTTGCGCCTTTGCTTTCTTAAGGCGCCTATCCGCAGGCCGTTTGCATGACCATGGAATTAAGAAGAACTATTCTGAGCTATCGATTTGTACAATCTGTTTCCTGTATGGACACACCTCTAGCTCTGGGATGCGGAGCCCGATTTCTATCAGACCAAGGTTTCCTAAGCAACTAATTAAAGCCGCTCTTGTCCCTATTTTCCTTTCGCCGCCAGATTCAGATGTAGTGGGAGGCTGTAATTCTGTAACTGAATTTCCCCCCAGCTCCGTTAACGAACGATCTCTCTAAAGTGGAAAGCCATTAGGCGCGATTTCAGGATTCGCCGATTCGGCCAGAGAAGAAAAATTTGTGGAACACCTAAATTCTCCTTCGACTGTCGAACTCAAAGGTAAGGGTTCGGTCAAGTTCACAGAACCCCTTCCAGTCTTAGCGTAATAGGATTAGGCCACTGAAGGTCGTTATACAAACGTTGGGTCCGACAGTAAGTTACTTCTATTCCCATTGCTGTAGCCTTCCAGCGAGGAGAGGGATTCACTTCAGGTTTGTATTCGAGTGTCAGGCCAGATGACCCCAGAACTGAAACTTGGGCACTGGGACTGAGGCGAATACCTTCGATGGACACTGTCCGCCATGAACCGAAAGGCAGTTGGGGGCCGAGGTCGATAGCATAGACCACGGATCCATCGGCATTCTGCGTAAACATGAGATCGCCCTGACGCTGCTGTCGCCAAGGACGGGTCTCATCCATTGCTTCCCCATTCACGAACATCCACAGGCCCAGTTCGCGCACACGGTCGTCTTTATCGCGGGGCAGGAGCCCGTCCGCATCCGGCCCTCCGATTGCCAGCAACAGTGTGCCTCCCCGCGCCCGAATATCCACGAGAAGTTCAATGAGCTCTTTGCCACTCTTGTTCTCATCATTGCCAGCCCGGTATTGCCATTGTCGGCCGATTGTGTAATGAGACTCGAATGGCCCCTGAACTTCCCGACGCGCCTCCTGTTCCGGAGTGAGGATTCCGCCCCGCGTTACCATCAGTTCGGGTTTCAGGTCCCAGGCATATTCAACCAGCGAGGCGGTAGCATTCCGATAGCCATCCACACACAATATGTCGGGATCGTAGGCTTCGATTAATTCACGCAGTTGCTTCTGATCGTATGCCAGCAGTTCTGGATTGAACTCTGGGTTGCAGTAGTCATGGGCGCGTGTGACTTCCTTTCCCCGTTGCCATTGAAACCAGGCGTCGTCGGGAGAGAAGTAAAAGCCGATAGGCAGTCCCTGTTCCCGCAAAGCATTGGTGTACGCTCGCAAGACATCGTACCCCAAGGGGGTGTTGGTGACCTTGAAATCTGTTGTAGCCGTATCCCACATGCAAAACCCGTTGTGGTTCTTGGCGGTTACAGTGACATACGAAAATCCGCACGAAGCGGCCAGACGCGCGTACCAAGTGGCGTCGAATTGCTTGGGATTGAACCACAGAGGAAGCTGGCGGAAATATCGCTCCAAAAAATTCTGCGATGCACCAACTACGGAGTGGGCGTTGACCATGCCAAACTGGGCGTCGACCGTCCAGTACAGATACATTCCCAATGCCTGGTCCTGATACCAATCCAGTTGTGCCGGCTGGTTGGCGCGGCGTGTATAGATTGCTTGAGAGGCACGATCCTGCTCAAGCTGCGAACTTTCAGGGCCGTTTAGGGATTTCATGATGTTTCTAACTCCAGCAAGCGCTAAGACGCCATGCAGTTCCTGTTCACCGTCTAAATGACTTTGTGTGATGATTCTGCCCTAATCATGTTCACTGCAACAAGGCTCCTATATGAAGTAACAGCGGCTTACTGGCTACCTGAACTCATGCAGAATAGAATGGCCGTTCTTTTCGAACAGATTCTCTCCAGTTGTGTTGCACTAGGAATTTGGCCCTTAAGTACCTCCGTTCAACTTCTGTATCTGGGCACTAGCCCTGTGTCACTGGAATGTGGCCTGTTCGAAGAGAGTCTGCTGCTATTCCATATTTTTCTTAACAGTGGAGACCGCACAAGTCGTACTGCTAACGAGAAACTCTTTCGCTTGTTCTCGCTTCAGTACACTAGGCCACTTGAAGAAGTCGAAGTGGGCTTCATATACAATTATCTGAACTTTTGGCCCTTCTTTGTCAAATGCAGCCACACACTGAGATTGAGGCACACTCGCCGGTGTTGGTCAAGAACGAGTTCTTTCTGGCTCCGTTCGCACGCGGTGGTGAGATTAGTCACTGGATCTTCAATTGATTGACAAACGGCCCACTATAGGTTTGTTGCTTGGGGACCCGAGTGGCATTGGCCCGGAAGTGGGAGCCAAGCTACTTTCTAGCTATACAGATCAACGGGTGCGGCTGGCGGTTGTGGTCGCACCGGCAGTATGGGCCCGCGGGTTGGCGCAAGCTGGCCTTCCCGATCCGGATCTGCCCATTTTGGAGAATTGGGATCAGTGGGAGGCAGACCCCGTCTCTTCTGCCTTTTGGCCCTTGACTGAAAGCGGAGACTTGCCTGGCGTGGCACAGGTTTCTGGAGAAGCGGGAAGATATTGCCTGCAGAGTCTCCGTGAGGCCGTGACGTTGGTACAGCAGGGCCGTCTGGACGGTTTCACCTACGCACCTATGAATAAGGCATCACTGAAACTAGGCGGTTCCACCCATACCGATGACATGGGGTTGTTGAGCGACCTGTTTGAATTGGACCAACCTGGAAGTGAGATCAATGTGTTGGACGAACTGTGTACTGCCCGTGTGACCTCTCATATACCCTTAGCTGAAGTGTCAGGGCAAATTACATCCATGGGAGTGCTAGAAGCTATTCAGAGGCTGGACTTGGTATTGGGCTCTATGGGAGCATCTTGCCGCCAATTGGCTGTTGCCGGTTTGAATCCCCACGCTGGCGAAGGTGGTCTTTTTGGGGAGGAAGAAATTGAAGTGCTTGAACCAGCCATAGCGAATGCCCGGGCTGGGGGGATTTCCGTTAAGGGCCCGGTTTCTCCTGACACTGTATTTGTACGTGCCCGCAGTGGCGAATTCGGTGGCGTGGTTACCATGTACCACGATCAGGGACAGATCGCTATGAAACTTCTGGGATTCGAGCGGGGAGCAACTTTGGCTGCTGGCCTGCCGGTGCCAGTGACTACTACAGCACATGGTACAGCCTTTGACATAACTGGAACCGGGAAAGCCAACCCCGGTTCGCTGACCCATGCCCTGGATATCTGCATAGCCCAAGCCATCAAGTCCAGTAAGACCCACCGAAATCCTTGAAAATTAAGCCGGGCTGATTGCCGTCTCTACGAACGGCTTTGCTGGGTTGGCCAACCCAGCCGCGGATACTCCCGATGGCCCAACAGGGATGGTCAGGCGCGGATATGCCCTCCGGGATTGGCAATGTTGACTCCTGAGTAGCTGGGAATTAGGGTACTTGGAAAGTTGCGAGACGATTTCCCTCACTCCATGTCTTGCCAGATGTGATCGAGTTTATCCAAGGGTTGCCAGCCAAGAATTCGCGTGATCTTGCCGAAGTCAAACTTTCCGTGAGGAAGATCGACACTGACATTGAATTCCTCGAAGGGGCTGGGGAGTTCGGGCACTTCCAATGCCTTTCGTATGGCCCGACTCGAATCTGGCCAAGACACGAAGAACCCAGGTTGGTAGCTTGAATGTGCCGGATTGACGAGCTCACAGAACAGCATAACCGCGACTTCCAAGTCATAGTACTCAGCGAAGACCCGCAGGACTTCCTGGCCAAGGTATTTGGACAGAAAATACAGAGATTCATAGGGCCGGCCTGGTGCTTCAACTGGAATCTGGTAATCCCATTGATGGGTGCCATGACCATGGTAGAAATGCAGAAGTGGGCCGGTCTGTACGAATCGGCGGATACCGAGTTGAATTGCAGCGCGGGCCATATTGTAGGCGCCGGCAGCGTTGACTCTGAATGCATCGACAGGGTCCGTGCGTAGAACAGAGCAATTAACTATGGCATCCATCCCCGCGCATGCAGCCATCACCTGTTCAGAATCCCTCACATCAACAATCCAGTTTTCATGTGGCGCGCCCAACATTGGGGGAATGGTACGGTCGTATTCTTCCCGCGCTTTTAAATCGGAGACAACGTCGGCCATGGGTCGGAGGTCGGCTAGCCTTAAAGTGTAGTCTTGATGCAAGTCGTGTATGACAGAGGCGCCCATAGGGCCCGCAGCTCCGAACAGGACGACCTTACGGATTGGACGGCTGGGAACGGGCTCTGCAGGCTTCAAGATTTCTTGCCACGGCGCGAGAACAGGGGGTTTCACTTGATAGTCTGGTTCGTTTCGACCCAAGTCGATAAGGGGTTTGTAATGGAAAGGCGCGGCCGCACTGGTGGCACGAGGAATGAGTTCGGTCTTTTCGCTATGCCGAATTTTGCTCCGGATTCCGGCCCCCATGATGTGAAATACGGACCAGTCCGGGCGCCTGGCAACCGCCATGCCAGCGTGGTCGAATGTCAGGGCGCGTTCCAATCCATGCACTGCATCACGAATATGAACCCACTTCGGGTCAAAGGGCTGCCTGAACACTGTCGAATCATCCACTACAATTCCGAAACGAAGACAGATGGCCTCCATATGGCTGCATCGCACCAGCTCCCGCACCGACAATTCCCCTATCCACGGTAGCAAGTGGGCCAAAGTGGGGTCAGGGTGTGGGCGCCATTGCTCATCGACATGCCAATGCGCAGGATGACGATCGAATAGTCCCAAAGTGCTGCCCAGCACAATGCGGCTGACTGAAGCTTGGGCAGCAGCCAACATGAGAGAGCGGGTGCCCCGCATGACCATATCTAGTCGTTCGACATGATCATTGGAGAACAGCAACGATAAACTCCAAGGCAACAAGTGCACTATGACATCTATCTGGGCTACGGCAGTCTTTGCAACTTCTGGATCACGCAAATCCCCTTCCAATGTTTCGACCCGGTGTAGTACAGGTTCTTCCCGCGCCGGATTCAGAACGCGGGCTGTCCAACCTGGTCTGGCAACCAGTGTCTCAGTCAAGGCTCGAGCAAGTTGTGAGTCGGCTCCCGTAACAAGAATGTGCATTCTTTTGTCTCCTTGTGGACTACTCCTCTGACATGCCAAGGCTGGATACTCTTTCGGTCCATAGCTGATCCGAATGGGACTGAGGCTGATTGGAGGTAAAAATCGCGACCTGGATGAAATGGATTCCCAATACGACCAATTCTATGGTGGGTAAAAAACTGGTCGGCGTTACTTGATGGTTGAAGATGCCGTCCACCCATACCAAATCCTGTACCTTCTGGCCAACGGGGACTGTGATGGCAATGGCCTGTTTAAGAGCCATCACCGGCAATCCGTAAGGAGTAGGGCTTGGCAAATTCGCTATAACGCAATAATTAAATTGCCGAGAAAATGGGTATGGCCGATGAAATCAGACAGTTTGGGGTCTCTCCCAAGGCAAAGGAAATCAATGCTGGTCAGATGAAATTGATCGCAACACTGCTGAATTGGGCTGCAGACACCTGATGAGACTTTACCCAAGGATTAGAATCGTTAGAGGAATCGGGTTACCCGAACTTTTGGTAACCTCAATCCCCTTGGAGAGATTCTTGCGTAAAGGTCCTAGCTTTGGCAACTGTCGAAGCTAGAGGTGCGAAACGATCCCCATTGAGTGAGCGGGCTCAGGTACCCTGACTAGCAAAGGGCATGTCAATTTACATAACAGGACTTGGGCAACCGATCTCAAGTCTACGAACCGAATCTTGGAAATCTGCATCGCACAGGCTGCCGAGAACCGGCAGATTCCCTCAAATGCCAGAGACTAGCTTTGGTCCCCTACTTTCTGCTGAGAATTCGTTCTACCGCGCGCTAGGATAGACACTTGGCTCAAGAACGGAACGACCGTAAGACCCACAGTCAGAAGCGCGGAAGGATGCCGCAGGATAAGTGGAGCAATACAGTCTGGAGCTATCTATTACGGAGCGGAACAGACGGATAGAGACTGGCTTCCGGGAATTCCCGAAAGATGTTTATGGAATGCAAGGCGCTGAGCCAAAGACTCCGTCAAGGGTATCGAGGTGGAGGACTGCGCGGCGGCGATGTCCGGCCCTCTTCCCTCGCCCTCGGACGGCGGGAAACGCGAAAAGCTCTTAGTTCTCAAATTCGTCCCATTCGGAAAGGCTATTGGAGCCGAGGTAGTTCCAGTTCTCCCGCGTTCTGCCAGAAGTGATCGAGGTTATCCAAGGGTTGCCAACCTAAAATCCGTTTAATCTTGCCGTGGTCAAACTTTCCATGTGGTAGATCGACGCTGACGTTGAATTCCTCATAGGGGCTCGGAAGGCCGGGAACTTCAAGTGCTCGTCGCAATGCTCTCCCCGAATCCGGCCAAGAAACGAAAAAGGGAGGTTTGTGGTCTGGGTTATCCGGATTGACGAGTTCCCAGAATAGCATTGCCGCCACTTCCAGATCGTGGTATTCGGCAAAAACACGCAGGATTTCCTGACCGAGGTACTTGGATAGAAAGTAGAGGGATTCGTAGGGCCGACTGGGAGCCTCCACTGGAATCTGGTAGTCCCACAAATGACTGCCATGGCCATGCACCAATTGTAAAAGCGGGCCGGTCTGTACGAAGCGGCGGATTCCGTGATGAACTGCGGCACGGGCCATATTGTAAGCACCAACCGCGCTGACTCGAAAGGCGTCAATTGGATCCATTCGCAAGACAGAGCAGTTTACAATGGCGTCCATTCCGGCGCAGGCGTCCATCACTTGGTCAGGGTCCCGCACATCAACAATCCAGTTTTCATGGGGTTCCTCCAACGTGAGCGGAATGATACTGTCGTAGTCTTCCCTGGCTTCGAGATCTGCGATGACGTCGGCCATTGGGCGCCAATCAGCCAGCCTCAAGGTGTAGTTCTGATGCATGTCTCTTATGGCGGAGGCACCCATAGGACCGCCGGCGCCAAATAAGACCACTTTGCGGATAGGCCTGCTATCTACCGGGTCAAACGGTCCCAGAATCTCTTGCCACGGTCTCTGATCAATGTTGTTTAGTGGAGTTTCCGGTGCGTTTCGGCCCAGGTCCATTTGGGGACTGTATGAGAAGGGAGCAGATGCACTGGTGTTTCGCTCTTCCACCCCAGTCTCATCCCTATGCCGGATTTTGCTCCGTAAACCGGCCCCCATGATGTGAAATACAGACCAGTCTGGGCGGCCCGCATCCAGCATGCCAGCATGCTCGAAGTCCAGAGCACGTTCCAGTCCGTGCACGGCATCGCTAATATGCACCCACCGCGGGTCAAAAGGCTGACTGCCCACGGTTGTGTCATCAACCACCTCTCCGAACCGTAGGCAAATGGATTCCATCTGGCTGCGCCGTACTAACTCTCGGACTACTAATTCTCCGACCCAGGGCAAGAGATGCGCCAAAGTAGGGGTTGGGCGGGGTCGCCACAACTCATCTACATTCCATTGTGCTGGATGCCGATCGAAGAGGCCCAAAGTACCGCCGAGCACTATCCGCCTGACTGAAGCCTGAGCAGCGGCCAACATGAGAGAGCGAGTGCCGCGCATCACCATATCCAGGCGTTCCACATGATCTTCCTCTGGCAACAGCGACAAGCTCCAGGGCAGCAGATGCACTAAAGCATCTGCCTGGTCCACAGCTTGTTTTGCTACTTCCGGTTCTCGTAGGTCCCCTTCGATGAAATCGATTCCGTCTGCCAAAGTTGAGTCTCTGGCTGGATTTAGAACTCTAAGTGTGATGTCTGACCTGCGGGTCAAAACTTGTGTCAACGCTATCGCCAGCGGTGCATTAGATCCGGTAACAAGGATGTGCATACTGAATTCTCCTAGCGAGCAGCGACTTTCTTGATGAAGATCAAGACTCTGCCTTGGTTCGAGTTCACAACAAGGGAAAGGCAACAGATTGCGTCGGGAAACAGCTGCAGCTGTTTCAGTTCCAATGGAATTACAAGAAATAGCAATATGGTAGGTGATCCTGCGGCCTACGGACAGCAATCCTAGTTTTCCGGCAAGGCTTTGCCCAGTGGCTCCAATGGAATCAAGGACAGCTGCCTTCAGTCTGACATTGGCATAAAGAGGTACTTCTAACAAAGGATAACCGTCGACAACAGATCTTCCTTGAATCCTTTCGAGTGAAGCGAATTTGCGAAGCTACTACTTGAGGCAATATCCGTTTCATTTGTCCCTCGGACCGTTCAAGGTCCGGGATATCATGAAATTTGAACGACACCAGCTGGTCTAGTGTTTTGGCCCATAACAAAGTGCATAAATTAACTGGGGGAGGGACTCTTCGCGTTCGGTCTGACCCTAGTGCTGAGTTAACCTTCTCTGATCCTTCCTTGGCTAATCCCCCTCTTTTCTGTTGTGTTCTTTGCTGGGCGCCAACGCGACGATGATCACCGCTGGAAGGAGAAAAACGGCAAGCCATGGCAGAGTTGCCGGGAGAAGGTATTTGGGTAGATTATTCCATACCATTACTGATCACCAGGATGAACCGTCAAGAGAAGTGCACCTCACAGACTGAACTAAGATCGTGATTCTCTGCAGGTCCTCTGTTCGGACAATGCAGTTTGCAGAGAGTCGAGGTGGTGGGACGAAAGAGCATAACGAAGACGTGAGAAAGGCGACCGCGGTCGGAAACACTGTGGCGGCAGACGCATTCGCTGTGCACTCCTCCGGCCTACAATCGCGGGGAAGGCTTGCAAGGGGGATAAAGTCCGTCGGGCGTGCTGCTTGGAGCGCGCGAAATTGGGGATGGGGACCAGCGATTTCAAGGGCAGGTTCAAAATTGCTGACTGAAGAGACTCGCAGGCCGAACAGCAGCCGCTTCTTGGGTCAGGTGGTAATTTCCGAATCTGAATCATAGAACGGGTTTGCCCTGTCGCCGCTCGACTTTGCTTTTACGTACTTTGTTTCGGCATAGTGCCTCAGTCCCTCGCCCACATCGGCGAACCCGCGACGCATATAACCGCCAAAACACAGGAACACCAGTGGCGCAAGTACCCCGGTCAAACGGTCCAAATTGTGGTACAAACAGCTCGTCTCGCTGAGGGCCCCTAGGTGCTGCTCTCGCACCGCATGCAAGAGCCAGCGCGCCCCAAATGCCTTTCTCCAGGCTAAGAGTCGAGGGGGTGAGAACGCACAAACGGTTTCGGTTATCCGCATCTTTGCCGAACCCATCCTGACCAGCAGATGAGCGGACGAGCCGATCTTGAAATCCGTCCGTGCTTGCGGCGTGAACGGATTCCACTCGCCATATTTCTGAACGTCTGTGAGAACGTCCCAGACAAAACCGGCAGGGGCGTCGATCCGGATGCGCCGAGTCTGTACTTCAAATCTGCTCATACTCATCACCGCCGGGCTTCAAAAGAGTCTTGACCCACGCCTCCGACCTTTCCCAGAGCAGGCGCGACGTATTTCCGTCCCTGCTCGCATCGGATGATGCTTCGGTGCCGCAGCGAATGTAATATTTCCCGCCCTGCAATGGATGCTCGCTGGCGCAAATCACGGTGGTTTGCGCGCCGTGCACCGGAGGCAGTAAAAACATGGATGCCAGTGCCAAACCTATTCGATGTAACACACCTCCGTTCCTTCCTCTAGGGACTGCCATCCGGGTGAGGTTGGTGTAAACGGATCCTGGGTGCAATGCCGCCGACTGCAGGTTGTATCGGTCCGCGAACCGTCTCTGGATTTCGAACGAAAAGTGAATCAGTGCAAGCTTCGGTAAACCATACGCATCCCAGGAGTGGTAACGTTCGCTGCCGCTAAATAGGTGTTCGTTCGTCACCCTGTCATGCAGGTGGGAAGACACATTGATGACCCGCGCGTCTCCACTCTCCAGCCCGCTTCTTTTCAGATGCAGAAGCAGTAAACTTGTCAGGTGGAAGGTTCCGAGATAGTTGGTACACCAGTGGATTTCGAAGCCGTCCCTGCTCAGAGGTAGTTTTCTAGTCGGGCTGAAAATATTCCTGTGAATGCCTGCGTTGTTGATCAGAACATGCAGCTTACCGTCATGGTTCTGCCCGTACCAAGTAGCGAACCTGTTGACACTGTCGACATCGTTCAGGTCGAGCGCAGGGGCTTCGACTCTTGTCTCGTCGACGTCAATTCTACGCAGGTGATCCTTCAGAGAATCCGCCATGGACGCGATGTTGCCCTTGCAGGTGACAACGACAGAAGCTCCCCAACTCGCAAGGATCCTGGCAGTTTCATATCCGAGAGAAAGGCGAGAGGCGCCGGTGACGACAACTCGACGACCGGACATATCGATCTTTTTGGCTGTCGGATGGCGGGCGAGGAGATGCAGCAGATGATTGGCGGCTTTGGAAAACGAATGTGGCATCTTTCAGCGTCAGTCAGTGTGAATTCCTCGATTGTGCCACCAAGGCTTCGCTGGCTTCCCACAGCCTGGCTCCGTTAGCTGGATCCAATGCAACACGCGAAACCGGCTTTCGTCTCATCATGTGCAGATACATTCCCGTAGCATTGCCTGCTTCTTCTGAGCAACAGAGGTAGACAACCGGTGCGACCGCCTCTTCCGGGGACTGGAAGAAATGCCTCAACACCGGATTGACGATCGGTTTCAATAGCATCGGCGTGTCTCTGGCAATGTTCGAGGCTACACCTCCAGGGCACATTGCATGCACAGTTATCCCGAGGCCCTAATCAGGGTTCAGCCGGCGGGAAAGCTCGGTTGCGAATGTGCACAGGGCCAGTTTGGTGAGGCCATAGTTCTTCAGGCTCTCCCTCAACCCGAATTCCGTGAAGGCACCGAGGCACTCGAAATCCATGGCATAAGAAGAGCGGTGCGATTCGGATGTGATGAAAACTATGCGCGGGGTTGTTCCAGCCTGATGCGACGGGCTCATCACACCGTCTTGCAACCATCGGTCGATCATCACCCGGTCCGACAGGAAATGGACCGCGAACATCATCTCGTATCCTTGCGGGGTCTTTCTTGATCTGCGCGTCATGAGACCAGCGTTCAAGAGCGCGATTTCGATGCGGATACCGCGCTGGCGCAGGAGGTCGCAGAACCGATGTACGGACTCGAGATCCGCGAGGTCCACCTCCAACATTTCAACGGTCTCAGAACCTGAAAGGCACTTAATCTCGCTGCAGGTTTCAGTGTGCCCGGAACGGCAAGCCAGGATCATGTTCCCCCCGCGCCTTGCGAGACCGACGGCAGCGGCCTTGCCCAGACCGCTGTTGGCACCGGTAACCAGACAGGTTTGGCCATCAATCCGCAAGTCATCCGGAACCGGTTTAACATCAGGTGTCTCCCGATTCCTGAGTTCTCGGATTGCCGTGAAGACAGCGTTGACAACGGTGCCATCTCCTATTCTCGGTGCTTCTCTGGTCATGGAAGGCTAGTAGCTTCGCCGGCCGACACTTGCTTCACGTTCGATTGAGAGCGGAGGCTTCATTCGAACGGCACATTGTGCTTCTCCCTATAGGAGGAGAAGGCGTCTTCTACAATTTCATCGGTCAAGCCGAAATCGCCTAGTCGGTAGGCGTGTTTGCCAAAACGGTTCTGAGGATTTGCTTTCATGTAATTCTCAGCTTCACGTTCGGCTTCGTCATCGAAACCGATCCCCGCCTGATGGCAAATCCGCCGAAGCTCGGCAATCGAATCTTTGATTAGATCGTAATACGATACGTCCAGGAATTGACCGTGATCCATCCCGACTCGGGACTGCATCGTCAGTTGAACCATCCTGCAAGTTTTCCTGCACCAATGGCTTCCTATTTCCCTAGGATTGACGCAATCGCTGAAAATGCCACGGCCGTGGGCAACCAGGCTGCAAAAGGAGGGCAGTGCTTTTCGCGGATCGCGGTGGGTCTGCACAATCGTCGCGTCGGGAAAGACCTTAAGAAACACGTTGAGTTGCTCCATGTGGTGTGGGGTCTTGAGCACCCAACAGCTGCTGGGGTTCTGCCAAAAGAGAATTTTCAAGACCATGAGGAAGAATTCATAAGTTCGCGTATGATTCTGGCCTTCCAGCCAACGGGAATAGCGTGGCACGTGCATGATGGCTTCCGCCGACTGGCTCATGAAGTTCAGGTCTAGCAGCATGACATCCTCTTCAGGCTCATTTTGGTCAATCTGATGTACGACCTTGAATTGGGGTGACAGATAGGAAATTACCCCTTGGGCGAGAATTGCACGCCGTTTGCGGATTTTCGCCCCCCTCTCCTTCACATTGCCTGCCGGTACTAGCTGAAGCGCTTCCGCACCTGAGATGCCCCGAATCCGGGAATGGGAATTCAGCAGTCGTTGCATCAAGGTGGTGCCTGTTCGCTGCAATCCGGTGACGAGCACGATAGTACCGAGCTTGATATCATGAACCTCAGGATGTCTTCTGAGTAGATCCTCGATCCGCAACCGTTGAACAAGTGCATCGGCAAGCCGCGATTTCTGAATGATTCTGCCGGTTGCAGTCAGCCGCGCTTCGTCGTTGATCGACCCGACGAGCACTTACAAGGCGCGGAGATGTCCGTCATCACCGAAGTCCGCAAGTCCGGTCTTGCGTTTCGCATGGTTTACGAGATTGTCGACTTCTAGGGAACCCGACAATCCGAGGTTTTCGCCCGACCTCCCGATCAGGTTCAAAATCCTGATCGGGAAGGGGCGGTAGGGATTCTCATAGTCCGTTGGAGTCACAAGGCTCTTTTCAGCCACAGCAGCAATCTCCCATTCGGCTAGTCCTTCAAACTGTTCAACTTGACCAGTCGAGTGTGCGGTCGCGGGTGTTCCCTCGCCAGCACCCATCGGAAACACATGGTGCCGGACGTGTGGCCGGCAGTCTCGATCCAGTTGGGCAGGTTGGGAAGCTCATGCGCCACAATCAGGCGTACCGAATTGTCGTCCTCAAGATGGGCGAGATGCTTGTTGGTGTGGATCCGGTAATGGCGATAGTCCAAAGATTCCATCCAGTAGTTGTTCAACTGAAAGTTCCAGTGCTCACATTCTGGTGGGGTGACTTCTATCAGAAGGGCCTCGTCTTGCGCGATTGCCCAATGGCTGTGGTAGTAAGTAATGTTCGGATCTCCCCCAGTTCCAAGAGACACTTGAGGGTTGAAAACCGGCAGCTCATTACTGTGTTTCTTAAAATCACGCGCCCATTTGGCGAACAGCAGCGATGCCCCCGCCACCAATTCCCCCGCCTTTTTTAACCACTCGTCTAGGTCTCTTGGTGTCAAGGGAGAGGGGCGGCGCTCATCCTCGGGACAGTTGATGCGCTCTATTCTTAGCTCTGCCGGGGTTTCCGCTTCCCGATCGAGGAAGGTCTGTCGTACCACCAAAGTACCGGTTTCAGGTGTCATCGGGAGCCAATTGCTGCCTTGGGGATTGCAACTGAGTATCAGCTCAAAACACCCGTTGTCGTCCATTTCGATTTGATCTGATTCTATGTACCCGGTGGGAGGCAGACCTCACCCCTGTCCATAGTTGCCAGATTGCGTACCGAAGCTCAAGTAGGTGATTGTGTTACGCCGACCGGTGATTCTGTACTCTTGGTTCCCGTCCAACGCCGCCGTTTGATAGAAATTGTCAGGATTGTCTGCGCCAAGCTTAGTGGTTTCGTTGACAACGCGGTGTAGCACTGGGACCTTGGAGGCGGCGTGCTCGATGAAAGCCATCAGACCAGCCCGGGCGAGCCGGCTCAAATAGCGATATCCTTCCGCTTGACTGAACGGATCCTGTGGTGCCCCCGGAAAATTCAACGCGGCACCTGCCGCTTTCAATGTATCGCAGAATTCGTTCCAGGACTCACCGCTGACTACCCGCTGGGCAGCCGCATCCTCTTGCGTCTTGCCCCGTAGCTTCCAAATGAAGAGGGAAGTCTTTCGAAATAGGGCAAGAAGACCGATGGCGAACTTCCGCATGATTCATCCCTTCGAAACAACGCTCGATGACTCATTCGATCATTGAACGTGACTGCCGTAAGGCATAAGTAGAATTGAAGTTGCCTCGGTATTCTACGCAACGCGGGTGACTTGACAATGGAAGCTACGATTCCTTAGTGCACTACATCCCAACGCTGTTCAGCTGGAAATTGGTCTCCCGGCTGGCAGCTGTGAACCTCGGGTGCTGGCCAGCGCCCGCTGCCATGGGGGAGGGGGACGTACGCCTCTTCTAACAACTCTTCCGCTGCACATCAACTGTCGTTGGCAATCTCGACAAGTGTAGCTCTCAATAGCTTTCGAGTATTCCCCCTACTGGCGATGCGGCCGCAGATACCCTCGATCTGCGGATAATTCAGGAATGTTGGAAGGGCTGCATATGGGGCTGAAGTTGACGAGAAGCCTTAGCTGTATGGTCCGGCCGGCCAACAGAGATATCCACATCCCATCAGACCGCTCTTGAAGCATAGGAATTGGACCGCAAGCCGAAGGGCACTCGCAGCGATTGGGTTTGGGCGTGCAAGGATGCACTGATTCCGTGGGATGAACTGGTGGTGGCGAAATTGCGCCGGTGTAACCGCGCGCGGGCCAAAGTAGTGTATCCGTTTCGCGTAGAAGGACAGAACCGTCCTCGGCTGGCTCTCCTTGACGCCATTAGAGCCCAATTTCATTAGAATCAAGCGAACTTGGGGTTAGGGGGGTTCCCTTTGCCTAAAAGAAATGGAAAGTCCGTGTCTAGAGTATCCGAAACTCTCGACCATGAAGGATCTTGCTCGGAATATGGCAGCCGGAAAAGGAATTGGCTGCGCAGTTATTGAGGTAGGAATGTAGTCTTGGGCAACTGGCTATTTTGAAGTGGAAGCGGACTACAATGTGCCGATTCCTTTCCCCGTCGATTGAGCCGGTGGGTTGGTTGTTCCTCGTACACCGCACAGTGGGGACCTTGTATGACTAGGCACAATTCCCCCCTCCCCCCAATTGAGCCACGTGCTGACCAGCCCCGATAATCTTGCCAGAGATTCAAGCGGAGTATCTGAGGGGGACGTCAGCGCTTGGATTGGTTAGGGAACGGCTTTCACTCAATCTGAAAAATTCAAAATGACGGGACTGCAAAAGGTTGAATTCCGCCAATGGGTACCTAAATTGGCATAGGACTACCGGAATTCACTTCGAATGAAGATTCACGCGAAAGGGACTGGAAGACAGTATGTGTCCCTCTTTGAATCAAGGATTTGCAGTTGACATGAAGGTTTCTCGAGCCAGAATCTTCGGCAACCCAAAGTATTCAGTATTAGCTGATATCCCAAATGAATTCCCTAGGCCAGGCTCTTGCCGAGTTTTTCCGAGAAGTCTGTGGCACTTACGATCGGAAACTTGGCTCCACGCGAAAGACTGCGGATTTTTTCGTTAGACATACCTGCAATGATCAACAGAGTGCGATCCGCGGGAATGTCCAGCTTGGTTCTCAGGGTGCGCATGCGGGAAAGCCGTTCTTTGGGATTCTTGGCCGTTGTACATTCCAGCCATATTGGTGAATCCCTTTCCAGGACGAACAGGTCCAGTTCGTATTTTTGACCATCCACAAATGCCAATTGCGGATTCATTAGCAAAGAATAACCCAGATGTGCCCGCCCAAAACCAGAAACCAACTGCCGTCGGATATATTGTTCCAACCAGCGTCCCCGAATGTATTCCTCACCTTCTCTTTTTAGAGTTCCCTGCAGTAACTGGGCTCCCCTGCGATAACTGTAATCATGCAAATAGTGGACATCACTTAGTTTTTGGCACAACTGGACTGAGTCGCTGATTTCCTCCGGCGAACTGTCGGCGAGTTCCATAGTGAATTCCTGATTTACTTCCAGATCCCGTAGCTGGTTGTAGAGTGGGGCTAAAGTGGTGTCATGTCGGTCCCCTAGGAACTTGGACAGGCTGCGTTCCTCGGAACTGTCTTCGTTTTGTTCGTGGTATCTCTCTATGACGAAACCGTGATTGTGAAGATAGGATGCTGCCTTCTGGCCAGTCCGGGCAACGTTCACGCTCTGCAACTCCATGGAATGCACATCAATTGGCCTTCGCCTCGGACGTGCAGGGGGTTTTGCAGGCTTAGTTTGCGGTTTGGCTGCGGTTTCGGGGCTTTCGCTCTCGAGTTCCCTGAGTTCGGTCCGCAGTCTCTTGACTTCACGCGTGAGTTCGCGGACGTCCTTTTGAAGTTCCTGCAACGCAGGAAGTATGCCGAATAATGCTTTCACTTGAATTGCTCGCTTGAGTTCCACCAATTCCTGTGCAGGCCGAACCTGACACGTTTATGGGAACTTCCTTTCTTTACATAAATAATATAGGAGATAGTTTCGGTAGGCTAACTCTTTGGCCAGGCTTCGGGATTGAGGGCGTTTAGTGGTGCATGCCCCGCAAAGTAGCGTTGAATTTCGGCCACGGCCATGGCTTCAATGCGTTGGCGCGCTTCCACCGTAGTAGTCGCGGAATGGGGAGTGGCTACAACTCGGGGATGGGTCCTGAGCCTAGAGTCAACTGCCGGTGGTTCCGGTTCGTAAACATCCAGTCCGGCCCCGGCTAATTTACCCTCATCCAGTGCGGCCAGAAGGGCTCCGGCATCCACGAGAGGACCCCGAGCTAGATTTAGCAGGTACGCACCGGTTTTCATCTTGGCGATGCTTGCCGAGTTGACCATATGATATGTGGAAGGAATGGATGGTGCATGCAAACTGATGAAGTCGGAGTTGGCCCACAGCGTATCCAATTCTACCTGTTGAACTTTAAGCCCCGAATCCAAGATCTGCTCTTCGGACTGGATGGGGTCATGGGCCAGTAATTCCATGCCGATTCCGTTCTGGCAGATGTGGCCCACTCTCCTCCCAATTCTGCCAAATCCTACCAGACCCAAGGTCTTTCCCATCAATTCATTGCCCAAACTAACACCCCGCGGGGCAAATTCTCCCCGCGCCATCTGTGCTTGCCCTTCAGGAACTCGTTTGGCTATGGAAAGCATAAGAGCCACTGTATGTTCTGCCGTAGATTCCGTAGGGCCTGCGGGAGTGTTACAGAAAACTACCCCTGCAGCAGTTGCGTCAGCAGTATTGACATTGTCCACGCCGATGCCGGTGCGCACCAAGATGCGCAGATTCGGTAACCTGCCAAATGCTTCGCGGTCATAGGAAATGCCAGAGCTGGCCAAAATGGCTTGGGCAGGTTCTGCGGTGGCTATGGGGTCCAGGTGGCCGGGGGCAGGTACTGTAATGTTGACGTGCCCGGGCAGACTGTCCAAGGCATCGGACATCTGCCGAACCTCGCACCAAACGTCAGTCAGTTGATCCATAGCCATGTTGAGTCTCTCATCTGGGAACAAATATTGTTCTTACTCTAGTCCGGAAGTGAGAGGTAACCCACCCAAACGGACCAGCTGGTCGGCATGATGGGCCCGGCCTGTTTTTCTTAGCCTATTCAGATAGTTGTTCCAATAGCTGTGGTTAACATTGGCGTGGAGCGGACCGCCTTCTGCAATTACTCCCCAAAAGGGATCCCCGCGTTCTGCGTGGCCCATCTGCTCTCCTACCCACTGATCTAGCTTTTGAAGACCCGTTCCCAGTAGATCCGGTCGGGAACCAGCCAGATTAGTGGTCTCGTGGGGATCTTGAGCCAAATCAAAAACCATATAGGTCGGCAAATGCTTCAATCCGGTATGGTAGGTGCGAATGAACAGCCAATTGTCCCAGCGAACACCCCGTTGACAGCTCCAAGCCCCATTGCTGATTACTAAACTGTTCCGTCCCTTGGGGTCACCTTCAGACAAAGCGGATGCGAAACTTTCACCTTGCCAACTCTCTGGCTTCTCCTGTCCTGTCAAGTCAGCCAACGTGGCAGCAAGATCCAGGTTGTATTGCATGCGATCGTTGACTGTTCCCTCCTGTGTATCGGTAACCCCGGGCCACCGTACGACCAAAGGCACTCGGTTAGTGATATTGTCCGCCAGCTGATGGTCGCCCCAGACGTTCAGCTCCCCTTGGTTTTCCCCGTGGTCAGCACTGATGATAATGGCGGTTTCGTCATAAATCCCAAGGTCCTTCAAATCTTGAACCAGTTTGCCCACGAAATGATCTGCATAATGGATGCCTGTGTCATAGCCATCCAAATGGGCTTTTGCATCCTCCAGCGTCCTGATGTGTCCTACGCCCCACAGCCAGCGGTCCGGAAGTTTGTCAGTAAAGCCAGACACTTCCGTACAACTATGAGGACCAAAGGACTGGTTCTGTGCATCTAGAAGATTCTGGGTGATCCATTCTGGGATCGGTTCTTTGGCGAACGGACTGCCATACTCCGGTGGATGGTCGTACGGTGTGTGTGGGTCCCAGAAATTTATGTGGAGAAACCAGTTATCGCTCCGACCGTTCTGCTGCAACCAGCGATGGGCCGGAGGGTACATTTCGTCACCGTTTTCCAAGCCACCTTTGCCAGTATCGAAAGTTTCGTTGAAACCGTACCAAACCTGATACGCTGAATGCCGGTTTGGGAAGGGACTGATACTGCAGGAATGGATACCGGTTCTTCTTAATACACTTGCCAGGGAGTCTGTAGAGTGGCTGCTGCGAAAGGCTCGTTCTGGACCCTGAGGTACCAAATCCGCGAAGTACCCGCCATGGTTAACTACCCCCGTTCGGATCCCGAATTGTCCCAAGAACAGAGCGGTACGGCTCGGCAGGCAGGGCGTATCGGTGGCGTAGAAATTGGTGAAACGGACCCCCGATTCCGCCAGGGCATCAATATGGGGAGAAGTTTGCCGGTGATATCCATAACAGGACAGATGATTTGGACGTAAGGAATCAATATCAATGTAAAGGATACGCATAGAAATTCCTTCGGCCTCAATTGGTCAAAGTGGTTGGTTTTGCTTGGCTGTTACTCAATTTCAGGTCTTCGGAAAGCCAGAAAGGGATGCCCAGCGACTTGTACTCTGGCAATGCTTGTGGGCAAGAGGCCTATCAACAATTCGGTGCGGAGGCATTGGTGCGTTGCAGTAACAGCTCGAAATCAGCAACAGCAGGTAATTCCGGCTGCAAGAAAAAGGCAAGACAGCCCAGTTAATAATGGGAACTATATACCTAAGAAACCATGTCTGTCACGATTGCGTAGGGGTATAAAGGCGAAAGCGAAAGGCGCTCCCACCTGCCTACCACTTGCTCAAAGACAGGAAATGATGGTTCCCCGGCCTGCTGCAGCCAGCATAGCACGACCTACATCAGATCGAGTGCGCCGCCTTGTGCGCCTGCGTCTGTCGCCTGCGTCTGTTGCCGGGGACCTAGATAGCGGGGACAAATTTGGCAGGCGCCGCACTTTTCGTTTGGTATGGAACTACCTTTTCGCCTACAGCCAATGGCGCTATGCGCGGTGGGGGAAATTTAAGTTCAGTCCTAAACCCAGCGTCTCTTTCTTTACATTGGGCAAGCAATTCACCACTCTGCGGCACCATCCGCAATACGAATGTCTGCAGGCATTCAGCATTTGAAAGGTGCCCTACAACCTCAAGTATCTGGCCGATGCCTTTTGGGGAATTTCTGAAAAGACAGCGCGGTTGTCCCGGCTTCAAGCACAAGCACCGGACACAGGACAGTTTCACCATTGCCAGCGGTGTGAAGTTCGTGGACCGCCATTTGTACATCCTCCGTATCGGCTGGCTGCGAGTGAAGGCCCCAATCTGTATGTTGGCGGTACGCCATTGCAGGCCAATGCTTAGGTGGCCACACTCCTTGTCCGCTCGATCAACAAAGAGTCCGCACGGCAGGGATTGCCGAAGGAAGCCCGCTGTCAACACCCAATTCCGGAATCTATGGCCAGTAGTCCGTTCCTACATGGCATTTCGTCGATGGGAGATTTCGGGCTACAGAGGTTGAATTGCTTCCAGTGCTGCTTCTGGGGCGCCCAATTCCTCCAAATATGTATTTAGACGTTCCTGCATTTCACGAGCCACGGTTGGATGGTCAGCTGCTACGTCTATCTTGGCATCTGGATCGGCCTGGCGGTCATGAAGACAGCTGTCTCCATTTGGACCGATGGGAATATAAGCCCAATCAGAGGTATACACCACCGGAGTGACGGCACAGTCAGGAATTCGTCCGTCCTTTTGTCGCAAGTGACCTGCCGTTACCGCGAAATCCCGGTGTTCCAGCGGTGCTTGGCCTCTCAGTTGCGGGGTAAAGGAATGGCCGTGCCAGGAGTCCAGGGGTCTGAGTTGAAGACCTGCCAATTCCAACAGTGTCGGTTGAATATCAGCTGGCTGGATGAAGGAATCCACGGTTGTGCCCGCGGGTAGTCCGGGGGCCCTCACGATAAATGGGCAGTGCGCCACCTCGGAATAAATGGGCCAGTAACGATCGTCATTGGTATTGATGTTGGATTTGCCTGTACGGTTGTGTTCGCCGAGGCTCATGCCGTGGTCAGACATAAACACCACTATGGAATTTGAATATAGGTCCAGGTCTTCAATCTTGGTCAATATTCGCCCGATGGCGCGGTCTACAATAAAAGCTTCGGCCAGGTAATGGGCCTTGAGATTCTGGAGCTCTGCTGCATTCAAGTCACTAGCCATACCGTAATTGGGATGGATCATAGGGGGACCATTGTAGCCGGACTGGTCATACTTGCGAACCAGATACTCTGGCGGGTCCCAAGGCTCGTGAGGGTCAAAGAAGTCCACCCAAAGGAAGAAAGAATCATGCAGGTAATTCTCTTCCAGCCACTCTTCTACTTTGTTCGCGGTGCGGTATGCGAACGTTTCTGATTCCCTCTCAAAGTATTGGTTGGTCCAACGATGCAAGTCCGGCAAGTTGCGCCCCATAAAGCCGCTACCAGTGCGGGTTTTCGCAACAGGGATAGTTTCCCTGATCTCGTGATTGAGCCGCAGAAAGTGGGAATTCCCTTCCTGGCCCCTCAGCGTGTGAAAGCCATCAAAACCAAGGTCAAAGCGGCTGTTGATCAGATGGGGGCAATCTCCTAACAACTGCGAAACATACCCAGCCTCGCCCAGCAGCTTGGGTAAATGGTTGTTTCCGCTGAGTTGCAGGGCCTGCCAAGGATACCAAGGCCAGCCCACCCTCCCCGTTGTGAAATCTGTACGCTGAGGAATAGTGGGAAAGCTGCCTGTGTAAAAATGGGATAGGCTCACCCCTTGACGCGCAAATTCCTCCAAATGCTTACCCTTGAGAGGGTTATCTTCAAGCGGGTAAATATTGTCATATCTGAAAGTATCCGCGATGACAACAATAATATTCATGGAGAATCTTCTTTCCCTAGGTGCAGCGCGCATGTCGCGCCTAGGCGCGACATGTCACGTGTATTTCAATCTATATTTCTATGTAGAACCAAGGCTGGTTCTAACAGAGTCCTGCGGCATCTCTGCTACAGGCCAAGAACGTCAGGCGCAGACCGAGGCTTTGCCATCCCACCGATAAAAGCCTGTGGCGTCCGTGTCCAACGCTGCCAAGCGTTCTCGAGCGTCCAACCATAGCTGGGTCCATTCTTCGGAGGTCTGCAGTTCTGTCTCTGGGGCAGTGCGGCTGCGGGCTACGAAGCCAGGCAGGAATCCGCGCCCGGTCGGCTGATCGGAGGGGTTGTAGCGAATGTCGAAGCTCCAGCGAATGCGATCACTGAGGTTGGACAGGGAACCGTGACAGGTGTGCTTGTTGAGGAACAAAACATCGCCACGCCGCATAGGCACAGGCATGGCACTTTCGAGCTCCAACAGGGGATCCGGCAAATGGACTCCTTGTACCCCGGTGCAATGAATGAGCAACTCCCTCCGGTGGCTCCGCGGAATGATTTTCAAACAACCACTTTCGATCGGGGCATCCAAAAGAGGAAACCAGACTGTTAGCATGTTGGTCTCGTCCGCCTCCGGCAAAACAACCCCATTGTCCTGGTGCCAGGGAGTGGCGTTGGTGAGTCCACCTGTATGTGCCTCGCCTGGAAGCACATTCACTTCCGGGGGCTTGATACGCACATGTTGAACTGGATTGGAATAGATCTCAGGGCCGATTAGACTCTCCACGACATCCAAGATGTTCGGTTCAGTTAAGGCCTTAAACACTGCTGGGCCCGTCCAAAAGGGCGTGTCCGCTTTCGTCGCCGCCCCGGGCAAAGTGAAGTCAAAGTATTGCGCGTGGCTTCTGCCGCTGTCCTTATAGACTGCAGTAACTCTCTCCCCAAAGGGCAAGTTATCGTAGGTACAGGAAATCTCCCCTGCCTCGCAAAGCTCCTCCGCCAGTCTGTCAAGCACTCCGCCGTACTCGACAATCAATTGGTCCAGGAGTTCGATGGGAACAATGTTTTCTATTATCAGATATCCTTCTTCCTCAAAAAACTGTAACTGATCTTGTGAAAGTGCCGGCATATCTCTCTCTCCCTGGCGCTGCCAATCAAGTGCTGAAGTGGTTTCGTTCGCGGTTCGCATCAATCCCAACTGTATACACGCCAAACAGAGCCTTACAAGAAAAAATCTTTGTCCTGACCGTTTGGCGTTGTCTGAGTGCAAACAATTATAGTCGCGTTGGCGGACACAGCAAGCCTTTGCTTTCAAGCCAATCATTCTGTCTGTTTTGACACTTTCGCCTTCAATCTGCGTTTAAGAACCAACCGCAAAGGCAACGGTCAGAGCAGTCGTCTGTAAGCTGTTCTCTGGTGCCGCTTGGTAGCTTTGGCCGTCTTGGACCTTTCTCTGCCCATCTCTAAACGACTGAAAGGGCTGGCCTCATGTATTCTTCTTGGCGCAGGATTCCCAGCGCAGTCCCGATTGCGACCGTTTCCTAATAATGTCTGAAGTAGAATCAATACCCGAAATGCTCCAGGACCAGTTCGTAGATCTCCCAACACAGAGTGTTACTCTGCATGTCAGAGTGGCCGTTGGCAAGGAGCCGTTTTTCTTCTTGGCCCATGGACTTAGTAGCAATTGTCTGACATGGGAGGTTGTGGCCAACAGGATTAACCAGGCTGGTCACGGCGTAGTGACCGTTGACCTGCGAGGCCACGGTCTATCTCAGAAACCAGACGAAGGTTACAGTTGCCAGAATGTTGCCGCTGATGTAGCGGAATTAATCCAGGAAATGGGTGTGGGTACTCCCATATTGGCCGGGCAAAGCTGGGGCGGCAATGTGGCCTTGTGTCTGGGTGCGGTCCATCCCACTCTGGTCTCAGGACTTGGATTCATCGATGGCGGCTTCATAGATCTCAAGAGCTCCATTGGCGAGGACTGGTCAGAAGTGGAAAGCCAATTGAGGCCCCCGCCTTTAAAGGGCATTCCAATTGATGAGATGCGGGCGCGCATGCAGGCGTATCATCCCGATTGGACCAAGGAAGGGGTGGAGCATACGCTAGGAAACTTCACTGTGGATGAAAAAGGGCGAATCGCGCCTTGCCTCAGTCTGGAAAATCATCTGAAGGTACTGCGAGGACTTTGGGAGATGCGACCCCAGGGGTATTTCGAGAGAGTCCGAGCTCCAACACTGATCTGCGTGGCAGAACAGGCCAGCAACCCAGATCGCGCTGCACGCAAGCGTTCCCAGGTAGAAAAGGCGGAAGTAGGAATTTCTAAAGCAGCTACCGCTTGGTTTTTCCAAACTGATCATGACATTCACGTGCATAGGCCCCATCAATTGGCGGATCGGCTGTTGTTGGAAGCCAGGACAGGCATCTGGGCTGACACGTAATGTCTAAGTTGCAGCCCGGATCGATCTTGCTTTTGGGATCAGGCGAAACTGCCCCCGCGGTTCAACGCGTTTATCAAGGTTTTTTTGAATATCTTGGCGAACAGCCTCGGATTGCAATATTGGAGACTCCGGCTGGCTTTGAACCCAATTCCCAAGGTGTGGCCGAGGATATTGCGAGCTTCATTCAGAAGCGTTTGCCTAACTTCAAGCCCCGCGTCCGGATTTTGCCTGCCCGCCGCCGAGACGGCGAACTCAGCACCAATAACCCAGAGCTCTTAGTACCCCAACTGACTGCCAACGTTGTCTTGACGGGACCGGGTAGCCCTACTTACGCGATCCAACATCTGCGGGACAGTATTTGTTGGGATTACATGCGGGTCTGCAACCGACTGGGACAGCACCTTTTTCTTTCCAGTGCGGCAACTGTAGCTGCTGGAGCGGTTTCCTTGCCCGTATATGAGATTTACAAGGTAGGCATGGACCTCTACTGGCAGGAGGGCCTTAACTTGTTTGGAGACTTCGGACTCAACTTGACGTTGATTCCACATTGGAATAACACTTCGGGGGGTGCCGCTCTTGACACCACTCGCTGTTACATGGGACTGGAGAGATTTAGCCGATTGCTTGACCTTCTGCCGGATGGGCCAGAGCCAGCGGTGCTGGGGATTGACGAAAATACTGCTGTTCATATCCAACCCTCGCAAGGCATCTTTGCAGTGTTAGGCAGAGGACAGGCCACGCTCCTGCGGTCCGGTACGGCATCTGTGTACAAGGCCGGGAAAGCCTTTTCTTTGTACGAACTGGGAGATTGGAATCTGCCAGAGTTGAGCGCCAAAATCGGTGCGGACCGCACTAAGGCATGCTTGGATCAAAGGGAAGCGGCACAGGCCCAGCAGGCGGCCAGTTTGAAGCCTCCGCCTCAAGTTCAGCAGATGCTGGAGGCGCGGGCTTTGGCGCGCAAAGCCAAGTCTTGGTCTCTCTCCGACGAACTCCGCGCATCGATCAGAGAGTCCGGCTGGGATGTGCAGGACTCATCTTCAGGCCAATTGGCCTCTCCTCTGCAAGAATAAGGATGTTTAAGGGGTCTTTCTTGACGATCCGTGGAGAATAAGGTCGGCGTCTAGAATTCCTGGTCAAGCCAGGAAATCTGGGCTTTTCCAGGTCGCTATCTGAAGTCCTAAATGTGGAAGGGGGGAATCAATTCCATATGGCTGCATCCGATATTACGATTTATGGTGCCTATTGGTGCCCCGATTGCCGACGCAGTAAGATTTTCCTGGGGGATCGTCAGATTCCATACACATGGGTCAATATTGAAGAAGACAAGGAAGGAGAGGCACATGTCCTTCAGCGCAACAATGGAAAGCGCATAATCCCAACCATAGAATTTGCAGATGGCTCCCTGCTCGTGGAACCTAGCAATGCCGAACTAGCCCGGAAATTGGGATTGCGTTCGTCGGTTGCCCGCAAGTTTTGGCCCCTTATTTCTCTTGGGGCAGGTCCAACTGGCCTGACTGCGGCCCTTTATGCAACGCGTGAAGCAGTGGATACGCTCCTGATCGAAAGCGGAGCTGTCGGGGGCCAGGCCACTCGCACCCTCAAATATGACAACATCCCCGGATTTCCGGAAGGCATTGATGGCATTGATTTCGCACAACGCCTCAGAAAACAAGCAGTGCACTTCGGTGGTGAAATTCTGGAAGCGGCGGAAGTCGTTAGAATTCGTTCCGAAAACCCATTTCACATCGTCGTGACGGCCGAAGGTGATGAGTACCGCTGCCATGCACTCTTGCTGGCTCCAGGCAGCAGTTACCGCAAGTTGGGTGTAGCTGGCGAGGATGATTACATTGGGGCTGGCATCCATTTCTGTTCGACCTGCGACGGCCCGTTCTACCAGGATCGTCATGTAGCTGTGATTGGAGGAGGCAACAGTGCTGCCGAAGAAGCCTTGCACCTGACGCGCTTCGCTTCTCAAGTTACGGTGCTGGTGCGGGGCAATGCATTTACGGCTTCCCCCGCCATAACAGAAAAACTGCTTTCTGCAGCCAAAGTGAGAGTGCTCTTCAATACGGAGGTAGAACAGTTTTTGGGCTCCGGCGGCCATCTGCGCGAATTGCAGACCAAACAGCGGCAGACTGAAGATCTCTCAACCCTTGAGGTGGATGGCGCCTTCATATTCATAGGCCTGGTACCTAACACCCAATTCCTTGAGCATACCCAGATTGTGACCGACCGTTGGGGTTTCGTGGCCACAGGCCACGATCTCGGACATTTCGAAGGCGGCATGAATCTATATACCGACAGGGCGCCATACATGCTGGAAAGCAGCGTGCCGGGCATTTTCGCTGCAGGAGATGTCCGTGCTGGAAGCACCAAGCAAGTGGCGGCGGCGACGGGCGAAGGAGCTACGGCTGCACTCTCGATACGTGAATATCTGAAGAGCGTGTGAGGGAAGGGCTTCATCTATTGACTTGTGCTTGGGTTTCGCAGGAATCAGATGAGTTAATAACCGCGTGCAAAGGCAGTTTTCTTAAAAAGAATACCCTCAGTGGGGGCAGACGGGCGTTTCCAGGAGACTCCAAATAGCCTAGGCCCTAACAGGTCTGCTTTAGGGAGGTCCATTACCTTCAAAGGATTTGGTACAAAGGGTTGGTCGGATTCATGAATCTGATGTCCGGTCTTTTCAAACCCAGAATTCCAGTACCCAGACCGAGGTGGCTGCAGAGACAGCAGGTCAAAGTAGGGGTTCCCCGCAGCATTTCTTTAAGCCCCGCGAATCCTAGTTGGCTGAACTGTACAGTTTGGAAAGTGTCTTAAATCTCGAGGTTCTTCTCCAAGTCCGCAAATCAATTCTGGAATCTCTGAGTTGACACAGTTCCACGACGCTAGGACTGGTGTCAAATCAAGAATTGCGTTTGCACGGCAGTTCAGCTACAACCTGACTTCTGCCGAAATTACTTTTCAGGCGAGTGAGTCAGGGATTTGAAATTCAGGTGAACTCATATTGAATCTTTGAAAATCAGAGCCAAGCTCTTACGAATAAACGCGGAACAAACTCAGTGGTCTTTAGGGACGTTTAGAGTTGAAGCCCCCATTTCTGGACGACTTCAATTTTGACATCAATCAATACAACATCCAATCGCTGGGTTGCGTATTATGAGGGAAATGGGGCTTCAGGCATTCGAAACTTAACATAACGGCAATCCTAAATCTCTGAAGTCTCCGCCGATGTATCTGGGCTCAGTATTGAACCAAATTGGCGGCAGGCAACCAGCCCAATTGTTGCCCCCAATGTAGATAATTCCCAGATTCTGGAGCAGGCTTAGCTCACTTGGTACAGATCCGCTTAAATGGTTGTTGTTAATCCAGATGCTTTGTAAATTGCGAAGATGACTTATTTCACGAGGAATTTCTCCAGTCAACTGATTTTGTTTGAGACTTAAGCGTTCCAGTTTGCGAAGTTGCCCTAGCTCTGCAGGGAACGGGCCACTCAACTGGCCTTTAGCCAAATACAATTCCTTCAGATTCTGAAGCTGGCTCAGTTCGGGCGGGATCGCTCCGCTTAACTGGGTTTTCTGCAAATGTATTACCTCCAGATTGTGAAGCCGACCCAACTCCGATGGAATGGGGCCACTAAACGAATTGTCCGCAAGGTACAGTATTTTCAGTTTGCTGAGCTGTCCTAGAGTTGGGAGGATGCTGCCATTCAGATGGTTTGAAATTAAGTTCAATTTTTGCAATTCGGAGAGGTCGCCCATTTCAATCGGAAGTGTGCCCCGTAATCCATTTTGGGATAGGTCCAAATGGGTTACCCGTCCGGATCTGTCCGTGGATACGCCATACCACTCGCCAAGTGGAACCTCTTCATGTCCCCAATTGAAGTTGGCCGCCCAGTTTTCGCCCTGAGTGGACCTGTACAGAGCATTCAAAGCTGCTCTGTCCGCAGCTGCATAGTCCGTGGACCAGGTCAACTTCACTGTATAAGATAGGTATTCCACGCCATCCACGCCAGCGTCGTTTACATATCGTGCAGTGCCATCTGGGGCAATGCGCAGTCGGAACCTGCGTGGGGTCGAATTAGTGGGATGAGGGACTCCATACTCTGTAACCGGTAAACCCTCTACTTCCACTGTTGTGGTCCGCGCTGGCCGATATCCTTCGGGCACTGTGAACAGAATTGCCCGCTGCTGCCGGGCGAAATATTGCACTGGCGATCGTGTGGAAGTAAGAGTGGCATCCACCGACTGCGCGTTGAAGCGTAAATGAAAGATCCCTTGATGGAACTCTGTCTGGTTGGCAAATACGCCAGTTACTATAGATCCCGGGCCTACCACTGGTATCTGGGCTTTCAAAAGCTGAAATGCCAGAATCAGCCAAAGGCACCACAACAACCAGCCGAGCCCCTTCACGAGACCTCTGGCGGAAAGTTCGGGAACAGAAACAGGTAGGCCAGAGACGTATATTTGGGAAAGTTTTCCGGTGTGAGAATTGGGGACCAAGCCATGTCGATCCCCAAAGTACATCATAGTCGGCGCGCCGGACTAATACTCTCGTGCAGAGCTATTGGGCACAATGAAATTGGGGAAAGGGCAAGAAAGAAATATTGATCTGGGGGACGCAGCTAGAGCTCTAACGAGTGCGGCCCGGCCTGCACCAAGCGACATTCAGAATTGACTTTTTCAGTCTAAATGCCATGTCGATGGCTTGCGTAGAAAAACGGTCAGGCGCAATCAGTAAGACCATATGGCAATTTAGGGCTTTGATATAGTTTCCAGGGAAGGGCTTTTGGCGTCTAGGTTGCCTTTCCCCTATGAATCAATACTGCGTGATAATGGCAAATTTCCCCATCTTCCTCAGCTCTGCCAATTCCTGCTGGCCGGAAAGTGGAGAGAAAGTGACACTCATAATTGGATTGGGTGTCTTAGTTTCCTTAGTCCATTCATTCGTTTGGGAGCTCTGCGAATTAATGGGCCGACATACGTTTCGCAACTCTAGTCCTACGTACCGAATCTTCTACCAAAGTAAGGAGAGGCAAAAAGCGGCGATACTAGTGTGGTCCCAAATACTGCTGATCGAATCTACAGTCCGATTTCGAACACGTTTAGTGCCGCAGCTGCGCCGCAGTTTACTGCCAATGTCTTGTCGGTCTAGACTTAAATCCTTTCAAATCTGCGTTGTTGTTTCTAGTCTCTGCTGAATGCGGATCGGGAACATGGAGAATAGAGGATAATTCTTGCAGACTTATTACCCATTACAGGCAGAGTGCGAAAGGAGCACCCGGAGACCCAATGATTGACTGCGATCTCCACAATGAAGTTTCCAATAAGACTGTTCTGTATCCCTACATGCCCAAGCACTGGGTGCACTATGCAGAGGAGTCCGACTATGTCGGACCTGATGCCTACGATCATCCTGTGCAAATCGCCACTTCAATCCACCCGGATTGGCGGGATGTGTACCAGGACCCTCAGCTTTCCACGGAAAGACGGGTAGAGCTAATGCAAGAGCATATTCTTGATCCCTTGGATATATCACTAGGTATCCTTAATACGACGTACCGGATTCAGTCTTTATATTCACTGGATCTGGCAGTGGACATGGCGACTGCGGTCAATACCTGGCAGGTCGAAGAGTGGCTCAATCGCGACAGGAGATTCAAAGCTTCACTGGTGGTACCCAGCCAACACCCTGACATGGCTGTGAAGGAAATTAAGCGTTGGAAGGATCATCCTGGTTTTGTTCAGGTCGTGTTACCAGTTCGTTCGCGACTGCCCTACGGAAATCGCTCCTACGATCCGATGTTCAAAGCCATCGTGGATGCGGATCTGCGTATGGCCATCAGTTTCGGAGGTGCTACGGGCAATCCGCCTACGGGTGTGGGCTGGCCTTCAACTTTCTACGAAATGTATGTCGGCATGGCCCAGATTTTCCAGTCCCAGGTTATGAGCATGGTGTATGAGGGGGTTTTCGACCGTTTTCCTGATCTGTATGTTGTCTTGCTTGAAGGAGGATTCACTTGGCTGCCATCTTTGATGTGGCGCCTCAACAAGGAATGGAAAGGGCTACGCCATACGATTCCCTGGGTTAAGCACTGGCCATCAGAATATATTCGCAGGCATTTCCGTTGGACGCTCCATCCTTTGGATGCCGTGGAATCCTCGGAGCAAATGCTGGAAATTCTGTCTCAGATTGGGGCAGAGGATTTGCTCCTTTTCTCAACTGACTATCCTCACTGGCAGTATGATTCCATGAAAGAAGCGATCCCAAGTTACTTTCCATCTGATCTGATTCAAAAAATCTGTTTTGAGAATCCGAAATCGTTTTATAATCTATAGAGATAAACCAGTCCTAGCCCATCGAATGCAGGTGCCAGCTCGGCGAACTTTGTAAGGAGCATTCACATGGTACAGCCTTTCTCCGCGGTCTCTAATTCCCCGGCCCGCGACATCAATACCGATTTGACCATAGTCGACTCTGATATTCATTCTTATATGGATGAAGATTGCCTGCGTCGTTTCCTGTCACCTTACTGGCGCAACCACTACGACAATTTTGGACGCCTTGGTTACACCGGTAGTCTGATGCCTAGGGCCATGCCCAAAGCAGCTCGCCACGATGCGTGGCCGCCTGGTGGCGCCTTTCCAGGCTCTAAATTGGCATTCATGCAGAATCAGCTGTTGGATGAATGGAATATCAGATATGGCATCCTGCTCCCCCTTACAGGAGCAGGCGACCAAATAAATCTGGATTTTGGCCTGGCCATGGCGCGGGCCGTCAACGACTGGCAGATTGAGGATTGGACTTCAAAGGAACCGCGCCTGCGCGGCTCCATAATGGTGCCTTATGAGGATGGATCTCTGTCGGCTGAAGAAATCCATCGGGTTGGCAATCATCCGGGCATGGTGCAGGTCCTGCTCATCACCAGAACTCGCGAGCCTTTGGGCAGCCGACGTTACTGGCCCATTTACGAGGCGGCCCTGGAATACGATCTGCCGATCGCGATCCACTTTGGCAGTACCGGCGGTCATGCCATGACAGGGGCAGGATGGCCCAGTTTCTATATTGAGGATCATGCCGGTATGGCGCAGAGCTTTCAGTCTCAAATAACCAGTATGGTCAGCCAAGGCCTTTTCGAACTGTTTCCTGAATTGAAAATAGTAATAGTGGAAGGGGGGGTCAGTTGGATAGTGCCTTTGATGTGGCGGATGGACAAGGTATTCCAGCAACTGTCGCACGAACTGCCACGGGTGAAAGAAATGCCTTCAGCCTACATCCGCAGACACTTTTGGCTTTCAACCCAGCCTATCGAGGAACCCCTTGAACCCCATCAGTTCACGGAAATGCTTAATCAGCTGGATATGACTGACAGGCTCCTATTTGCCACGGACTACCCTCATTGGGATTTCGATTCGCCGGATCGAGCTATACCACGCACGGTTTCCAGCCGCGACCGCAGGAGAATCATGGGGGAGAACGCCTTGGAACTGTACGGCCTTACTGCATGAAGGTAATTGAAGATGCCGAAATATGCTGTGGCGACAGTGGACCAGATTCCCGAAGGACAACGCAAAATTGTCGAAGTAGCGGGGCGTTCGATTGGCATTTTCAACCTCAGTGGAGAATTCTTCGCATTGCGAAATTCCTGCCCCCATCAAGGGGGTCCTCTGTGTCTGGGTCGCGTGACTGGTTTTCTCTCGGCGCGCGTGCCAGGCGAAAGGACATACTCCCGGCACGGAGAAATCCTGAGGTGTTCATGGCATGCCTGGGAGTTTGATATTAGGACCGGACAATCTTGGCACAACCCGGACAGAGTTCGGGTACGCAAATATGATGTCTTCGTGGATGAAGGTCCTGTGATGGGTCCGTATAAGGCAGAAACATTCCCTGTTTCGGTCGATGACAAAGATGTCATTTTCGTGGAATTACCGGGTCCACTGACAGCGGGGGTTGTTTCTGAGGCCTGAGCTTGTAACATATTTCAATTGTAGCCAGCCGGGGCCCATTTCCCTGCTTTGTCAGTTTTCGAGTCTGGGTTGTCTCAGTTTCGTCCTTTTGCCTTTTGTCAAGTCTCAAAGCCGAAGTCGGCTATTTAGCCCGAATAGAATCGGCCGGCAAGGGAATAGCAGCAAAGTATGAAGCATTGGTTCGGCAGCATTGACTGAGTTTCTGGCCCTTTAACAGAGATAAACACTTTGAAGTAAGGGTTGTTGCTGTTACTTGACCTTCCGGCAAATCCAGGCAGGACGGTTCACAGGTGAGGCATTGGTTTGCACCTGGTTCACTTTGCCGGCTCCAGCGATTGAGGAAATTACTCATGAATTTTGAACAACGTTCTGAAGCAAGACAAGATCAGTACACGGCAGAACTCATGGAGTTTGTTCGCATTCCCAGTATTTCCGCGCTGCCGCATCATGCTTACGACGTCCGCCAGGCGGCTTCATGGGTGGCTGCACGCCTACAAAAGGCCGAAGTCGAAAATGTCCAGGTCATGGAAACTGGCGGACATCCCGTAGTATACGGAGATTGGCTGCATGCTGAAGGTCAGCCTACCGTTCTAATCTATGGCCACTTTGATGTGCAACCTGTTGATCCCTTGGACCTGTGGATCAAGCCTCCTTTCGAACCTTGGAATCAAGACGGCAAGGTCTATGGTCGAGGTGCTTCCGATAGCAAAGGTAATCTGCTCGCGACAATCGCCGCTATCGACACCATGTTGTGTAGCGAAGGACGACTTCCAGTAAATGTGAAATTCTGCTTCGAAGGTCAGGAAGAAATCGGCAGCCCCCAGATCAGCGACTTTCTGGACCGGGAGCAGGATCGCTTCAGTTGTGATTTGGCCGTCAGTTCCGATGGAGGACAGTGGTCCGAAGACACGCCTTCACTAACCATGTCCCTACGAGGCGTCTGCGGTATTCAGATCAATCTACGGGGGCCGTCCCGAGACTTACATTCGGGTAGTTTCGGTGGAGCAGTGCACAATCCCATTCATGCTTTGGTCGACCTGCTGTCCGGCATGCACAATCCCGACGGGACTGTCGGGGTTTCTGGGTTCTATGGCGAAGTGAATCCGCCGACGGAAAGTGAGCGCAACGATACGGCTCTAATACCGTTTAATGAACTTGGCTACATGGAAGATCTGGGTATCGCCGCAATGTTCGGTGAGGAAGGCTTCACGACGCGGGAACGTATTTGGCACCGTCCTACTCTCGAGATAAACGGAATTTGGGGTGGGTTTCAACAAGACGGCATCAAGACGGTACTGCCAAGCATGGCGCATGCCAAAATTACCTGCCGCCTTGTACCCAACCAAGATCCTGAAGTCATTCGGCGTCTATTGAAACGGCATGTGGAAAGTCACGTTCCCCCCGGGGTGGAGGCGTCCGTGGATTTCCTGACTATGAACGGCAGACCCTATGTCATTCCCCAAGAACACTGGGGCAACGCGGCAGCTCGAGAGGTCTTGGTCGAATTGTATGGTCAGGGTCCCTACTACGTTCGGACAGGTGGCAGCATTCCCATCTGCGGAGACATCCTGGAGCATTTGGGTGTGTATACAGTAAATCTCGGATTTGGTCTCCCTGACGAGAATTCACATTCCCCCAACGAATTCTTTCGTCTGGCGAGTTTCGAGCGGAGCCAAAGGGCGTACCATCACCTTCTGCACAAGCTGGCTCACTGAGTGATTCCCGCTACTCAAAGGTAGCAGAGCTGGGAACGGATTCCGGTGCCGTCAAGAAGCTACACACGGTTGAAACAGCCTCTTCCGCGATGGGCCTTGAATATGTTGAAAGTGCCAATGGAGTAACCAACACCGCACAGAGATGTCGGGTCTTTTCGTGGCCTTCTACATGGGGACTGGCCGACATGCTCCCAAAATGAGGATTTTGAAAGTGTTCCATTCGGTGGCGAGGATATTTCCTATGCCCAATGGACAGATGGGCTCCCATTAATGTGGAAGCCAGGCAACTGCCTGTGGGAAGTTGGCTCTGCCTATTGCAATGAATTAGCGGATCTGGCTGGCGGAGATTGAAGATGCCAGCACATTTTCAAAGGTTTTGAGTCTGCAGGACTATCCATCTTGGTTGCGGCCAGTTATCAGTGGAAGGTGCGTGGAGAATTCAGACACATTGCACCTATAGCAGCCTTTCTCGGCGTGGCGATGCAATTGATCTGGATTGAATCCGCAACCCAAATACATCATTTCTCGGGGGCACTATTCTTGCTATGACTCCTAGTCATTGGTGGCAGGCCATTGACAAGGCGCGTTGAACAACACTACATCGCCTTGCGTACCAGGCTTTCAACTGCACCCAAGCCTTAGTCTTTGACGCCCAAGTTGTCAACGAGGCTGTGGCCTCTCTCTATGCTGCTCCATCTTGACGCGTCACGAAAAGGGACTTGACAGTGTCCAGCGCTTCCATGGGATGGAAAAGGGGATCCGTCGCCGGATCGGGCATTGGTCGCACTCGGATTCCTGATATTCCAAGCCCCGTCAATTTTTCTCGGGAACCTGAAGAATGCATGAATAGTGGGAAGATCCGGTCCCTGCCATACATCCAACACAACAGGTGATTGGGTAGTCATTCAAGTGGTTTTGGGTGTATTACACTGTTGACACCGTCTCTCCGTTCAGGAGAGATTCGCGGGAGCAAATGTACCATGTTAAGCAAGAAGCTTGAGAAGTCTCTGAATAGTCAATTGAATAGCGAACTGTACTCGGCTCACCTCTATCTGTCGATGGCTGCGTACTTTGAAAAGGAAACTCTGCCTGGGTTTTCGCATTGGATGAGAATCCAGCACCAGGAAGAAATCGACCACGCACTACGCATCTTTGACTATCTGAATGCGCGGAACGGCCGTGCCGTTCTCCAATCAATTGATCAACCTCCTACTGAATTCGAGTCAGTGCTGGATGTCATGGAAATGGCGTTGGAACATGAAAGGATTGTGACTCGAATGATCGAAGATCTATACCGGGACGCACGGGAGAAGGAAGACTACGCCACGCATGTACTGCTGGAGTGGTTTATTGAGGAACAGGTAGAAGAAGAGAAATCGGCCCTGGATATCGTTGAACATCTCAAACGCATTGGCGACGATGGAACCGGCCTGCTGATTTTGGACGCGCGTCTCGAATCACGTACGGCAGGAGAGGAACAAACATAAGACTACTTTCCCAGTCCAGTCTTTGGAGAAGTCACAGGAACACTGGAAAAGCAACGAGCTGTGTCCTTCGTAACCGTGACGTTGGAAAGAGGCCCCGCGAAATAGCATATCTCTGAGGTCTGGCAAAGGCCGCTGTGCCTTGGTGTCATGCTATTCAGAACCGGAATCTTGTCCCTTCGTCTGTACACCAAAGAGCAGACCACAGTTTCCGGGCGAAAGTGACCAGCGTCCTTACTGGTACTTGATCTTTGTCAGCACTTTGTCCACTCTCAAGTGGCAATTCCCAAACTCTTATGTTTCGATTGCAACCAAGGACCGGTATTAGTACGCATGGCCTACGACGGAGTGTGTCCTCCCCCCTGAGTCTCGATTGACTCTCAATTAGGTTGAGATTTGCACTGTTGTCTACACGAGTTCGTCCTCAAGGACGAAGTCCGAACGGGATAATACCCACCCCTCTGTTGCATGTACATCCGGATTCCTTCAGAAATCAGTCTTAGGACTTGAAATTTATTACATGTGTCGAAACTTATATTCAGTTCCAGCCACAAGAGACTCTTTCGTGACCAAGAAGAAGGTCATACGCTTGGACACCGAACTCCAATACTGGAAATCCACCGGAAAGTTGGCTTGTCCTTTTATGAAATCCAATTGCATGAAACCCCCATGGAATTGCACATGATGGGAAATCCATAAGAGACAGACACAGTCTCGTCAGTGTGGGACTGTCGTGGATTTTAGGGGAACTGTGGAATCTGGCGCCTGGTGGCCGTTTGGCACCCCCTGAGGACCGCCTTGGCAATAGGAGCGGAAAAGAAAACTTGGCATTTCGAGGCCAAATGACAGCCGACGTGGGAATTCCTACATTGAATGGGGAGATTAATACTTGCACGACAAATATATTGGGAAACTTCTCTTTCCGCTCTCACCAGCTACTTCCGGCTTTAGGAAGATGCAACCCCCGATAAACAGACCCCGATGTTCCGCATGAAACTGGAATTCATTTGCCACGCTAGCGACCGGGAAGCTATATTTCAGACAAAATATGCTAAAACAAGAAAAGCGATAGGCCAATTTAGCAGCGTGCTGCCTCATTATAGTCAGCTTGGGCGTTATCCAAACCGGTTGCTAACGTTCTGACTCACCCCAGATCCAGTATCTTACCGCCGTAGAGTGTGGCTGCACTTTTGGCTGGACAGAAGGGCGCCGCGTACCGTTCTGGCGGAAGCAGTGGAAATATGTCAGTTTGTAAGAAACAGAGTCCTGGCCCGTAAGCAGAGAAGCACTGCACAGTGTCAGCGTATCGGAAGCCAGCTGCACAAGATTCAACACAAGCAGACTCGAATTGGATCCAATGGCAAATACCGTAACAGTCGCACTCATGCCTACAATGCGAACACCATTGTGGCAGAGGATTGGAATATGCAAAGTTTGATGAAGCCGGTCCAGAGCATTTCAAGAGGTATCCGTCCAGGACCTCAACGCAAATGCAGGCCTTAACAAGAGCATTCTGTCTTGCGGATGGGGACAATAGGTCCAACGCCTGTCTTTCAAGTGCGGGCGATTCGTCAAAGTAGACCTAAAGCATGAGAACTAAGAGTGCCATCGCCGGGGATGTGTCAGCCAGACGAAGCGGATATCGCCGGCGTCATTCCTTTGCCTGCCCTGCGATCTGCGTATGAATGCCGATCGGGATGCAACGATTAATATATTGGTACGATATAGATAGTTGGGCGGGTTTGGCCTCACTACTCAAGTATTTGTTCTAGTTGTCTTCCAAGGGGCTGGCTTATGTCCAGTGAAACAGGCCTAGCTACTTTCCCCAGAGTCTCCGTTCTGCGGTAGAACCGGCGTGCTTCTATATTCTTGCCAGCCCGCGTATTAGAGGAGATTCAGATATGGAGAAGGTTAGACTTGCGATTGTTGGCTGTGGCGGCATGGGCAACAGGCACCTCAGAGCCTTGGTCGAATTGCAGAGTAAAGGGTTATCCCGCTTCGAACTGGTAGGTGCATGCGATCCAGTAGCGGCAAATGCCAGTCTGCTAGCCGACGAAGCGGAACGACGGTTGGGCACCCGCCCTGCAATTGCCCTAAACCAAGAGGACCTGGAACCATTGGATGTGCAGGCCGTGGATGTAACTGCTACACCCCGTTACCATCATGGCGTGGTCTCCGAGGCCCTACAGCGCGGCTGGCACGTAATGTGCGAAAAACCCGTAGGTCTCACGGTAGCGAGTTGTCGGGTCATGGAAGAAGCCCACGCCAGGTCTGGCCTGATCCTTAGTGTGGCGGAAAATTACCGGCGGGATCCCATGAACCGATTGGGCAAGGCTTTGCTGGAGGCAGGGGTCATCGGCAATCCCCGCATCATGGTTCACAATGTGTTCGGTGGAGCGGACCTGATGACCATCTCGGTGTGGCGACACATGAAGGATCAGGGCGGGGTATTGCTGGATGTAGGAGTACATCTTACGGACATTTTGGAGTATTACTTGGGGAAGGCCACTACGGTCTTTGGTCAGACGCGACTGCATGAGAAAGTACGCCGGAATCCAGCTGCTGGCAAGGATAACGACATGACCTCCAATCCCGCCGGCATTTACAGTCGCTGGCAGAAAGTAATGCCATCCACCTTCGGGCCAACAGCAGAGGATGCCTCGTACGGCACGATTGCTTTTGAAAGTGGGGCTGTAGCCCAATTCGCAGAAGATCACGCAGCCCATGGCAGGGGCTTTTTTCAACGCAATCTTTACGGTTCTCAGGGGTCTCTTGACCTGCCTAATGATCGCAGCGGCGGCCAGTTGACCGTACATCTGTCAGGAGGCGAATCAATTTCTGGTGAAGCTGTCCTGGATCTGGTTCCGGACTTCGCTCTTGAACCAGCTACCGCCACTCTGTTTGGAGGGGATAGACTCTGGCAATATAGTTTGCCTTTCACGGAAATAGATCCTCGTATCATTGCTATTGAATATGCGGAATTCGGCCGAGCCATTATTGAAGGCGAGACTGTTGAAGTGGATTTGGAACAGGGAAAAAGGTCTGTTGCCCTGGCCTACGCCTTATTGGAATCCAATGCCGCTGGTCGGGCCGTTTCCATGGAAGAGGTGTTGTCTGGCCAACTGAATATCTACCAGTTGGAGATCGATGAAGGCTTAAGTCTAGTTTAATAACCTACCGTCACGCAGATTGAAATTGAATCTTGTCCATTGGCCTTTGAACGGAGAACTTCATGTCACAGCTAGATACTCCAGTAATCACTCGCTCTGCAGACCTGCTGGTGCAGTCAGATAAATTACTGGTTCGGGGTTGTCAAGGACACAAGCGTAGTCATGAGATGATAGCGCGGGGTTATCCGGTATTCATTTCTCGGGCCGCGGGACCCCGGTTCTGGGATGCGGACGGCAATTCCTATGTGGATTATCTCTTGGCGTATGGGCCCATTCTGCTTGGCTACGACGACCCTGTTGTGAATGCCGCTATTACGCATCAGATTCAGCATGGCACCATATTTACTACAGCTTGGGAACAGGAAGTATCCATTGCCCAACAATTAATTGACTTGATTCCGTCGGCCGAAATGCTCGGATTCTTAATTGGCGGCAGTGCAGCTACAACAGGTGCCATCCGCTTGGCGCGGGCTTATACCGGCAAGGATTATGTGATACGTAGCGGTTACCATGGCTGGCATGACTGGGCTATGGCTGGTCGCATCGGGGTGCCAGAGCAAGTGGGGCAATTGACTTTGGAAGTTCCTTACAATGATTTGCAGGCACTGGAGGATTTATTACAGCAACATACCGGGAAAGTTGCCTGCGTGATCATGGAGACAACGCGTGAGCAAGGTCCCACCACGGAATTCCTGCAAGGATGCGTAGATTTAGCCCATCAGTACGATGCCCTCTGTATCTTCGATGAGATAAAAGTGGGATTTCGTGTGGCTTACGGCGGTGCGGGGGAACGCTTTGGGGTCACACCAGACATGTCCTCCTTCGGCAAGGCCTGCTGTAATGGCTATCCTGGCAGCTTTGTAGCAGGTCGCAAGGAAATTCTGGGGAGTCCAAAGTGCCAGGAAGCATGGCTAGCAGCTACTTTCCACTGCGATACTCTCAGTCTCACGGCTATGAGCGTAGTAATCTCTGAAATGCAGCGTCGCAATGGTATTGAGTACCAGTGGAAAATGGGGGAACGCCTTATAGAAGGCTTGAACGCAGTCACCCGTGAACATGAGATTGGGTATCGTTTGACAGGCTTGGGACCAATGCCTACACCGGTGACTGATGAAGCAGATAAAGAAAGGGTCACTTCAATGCTGCAGGGCTGCCTGGCCCGAGGCGTGTATCTGCCTCCAGGCCATCCCTTATTCCTTTCCCTTAGTCATACGCCGGAGATCATAGAACAGACCATTGATACAGTGGCAGAGGCCGCCGCTGCAGTAAACCATTGAATCTAGCAGCGGCCCTCAGGCCGCTGCAATTTCACTCTTGGGACCTGCTTTGGTCCTATCCCATAGCTGGAGTGGCGCCCATGGCGGGTGTATTTTCGCGGGTTAATTCGTTTCCTTCCTCAAGTTCTTCTTGCGTCGGCCACTGGCACCCTCCCTCTTTGCTGGGTCGCACGTGGGAAAAACGAGATTGTTCGATGCCTTTGTACGCGTAGGGGTCCTCCCCTGCGATGAGCACAATGTCCCTGAAGTCTGCAGTGCCCATGGATTGGCCGTTTGTGGGCAGCTTCCAAGGTAACAGTGATTCCGCACTCATATAGTGGTTAACCAGGGAGCGGCGAAATCCCGATTCTGAATAGTTGGGCAGAGACCGGTGCAGGAGGTAACCGTTGAAGAAAACCACGGATCCTGCCTTTGCCGGAATCATGACTCCATCTTCATCGGTGTAAGGAAAATCAAAGGCTTCTGCAGCACAGTCATACCTTTCGTCGTCATGGTCCCGGAAGGGCCAAAGCACCCCGTGCTTGTGGGACCCCGGGATAGCCCACAGGCAGCCGTTCTCCGGTGTGGCATCGTCCAATGCCATCCAGGCTGCAGTCAGGGAGCGATCCCTGGTGGGAATAAAAGCCTCATCCTGGTGCCAGGCCTGTCCAGGTTTGCCGGCACTCTTAATGAAGAGCATAGACTGCATACATTTCACGTTGGCGCCTATCAATGCTGTCAGATAGGCTACGATTAGTGGCTGCGCCAGAGCATCGTACATAGTTTCAGAGATTTTGTGCGGAAAATGAACACACAGGGTCTTGGCCATTATTTCTTCAGCACTTTCGGCCTCGGAAAATTCAGGCAGTCCCATTACTTTGCCTCGTTCGCCGCGACAAATATGGGAGGTTTCTCCCCGCAAGACTTCCAGTTCCTCAGCAGTAAGGACATCTTCAACCAGAAGAAAGCCGTTTTCCTCAAAAGAAGCGGCTTCTTCTGTTGACTTGATGGCTTGTAAGGAGGTATGGGTAGCTACGGCGGTCAAATCATTGCTCCTGTGTGGGGTTTGAGTGTCTTATGGTCGAAAAAACTTTAGCGCTTTGGTGAGTCGAAACTGCCAAATACGTGCCGCTCACCAATGGTCGCTCAGCCAAGAGGAGCAATTCCAGTACAGAGGGCCATACATACCCCCGACAGGACTCGAACCTGTGCTCCCGGCTCCGGAGGCCGGTGCTCTATCCAACTGAGCTACGAGGGCTGGACTTATCGGCAATTATATATGGTGCTAAATCAACGGGAGGATTCTCCGGCAGTTCTAGTAAGAGGATGCCCGGGCAAGAGGGACGTGCAAAAGGCAACTACATCAAGTTGGTCAAGGCCTTCTTGTGAATATGGGATAAGGCACCGATGGCAAAGGCCGCGTGACTACTTGATGACGCAGATTTATAGATTTCCTTAGTGAAATGCACAGATTAGGACCGCCCCTGGTGCGCCCTACTTTCGTTGGAAGCCAAAAGTATGTCGATATGCAGGGAAACTCTTCATATCTTTACCCAACGGCCGTTGGGTAAAGACCGGTAGTGGTGTCCCACGCCAAACCATGCTGAAGTCTGTTTTCACTCTGTCGACTCAGATTTGCAAGACCATCGGGCACGACTAGGCACCAGTCCGAAAGGATTACGACCAAGAAAGCGAGCTGCTGGCCCCGCTAATCTGAAACCTCAGGATTTGCAGCGCGCCCAAAGTCCTCTCAACTCTTCCGGCCAACACGTGCCGAAACCGATGTGGCTTTCACGCGGTAGCTTTGCGATAGATGGCCTGCATACTGTACCTTCGTGGCCTGCTTGGATTATTACTTCAAGCCAGACGTCAGCCATCTTCAGAATCTCGTGCCTTTTCTCTGTCTACCGGTAGCAGGACAAGCTAACGGCCGATTCCCCCCTCACCCGAACCGGCGGCAGAGTATTGTCGCGACCACTCTGCTCAAGGACAAGCTCGCGCTGACGAGAAGGAAAACATACAGCTTCACGGTGTTCTTCCCACCAGTATTCGCATTCTCTCTTTCGAAATACGAACTGCTAGACGAAATCCCTATCCGGTTGAATCGCACCTGACTTGAATCCGCGAATGGGGGTCCTGAAAATTTGGGCTCTATTTGCCCTGTTACGCTTAGATGCCGTGAGCTCTTTCATCGAAGGGCCAACGACGGTCGCAAAAGCATTGTTCTACCAATCCACAAGCAATTTCGATGTAACTCGGAGCCCATTGTCATCGGGTGCAAAGCATCTGCGAGGCATATGGTGAATTCAGACAGAAAAAACTTGCATTCCTTATAATGATTGTGTACTATGTAGTACATATGACATATGGGAACTATATACGCACAGCAAGAGAAGCCATCCGAGGGTGTGATCGCACCTACTCCGTACGGCAAGTGGCTCAGCGCATCGGGGTGGAACCTGCCTATCTGAGCAAAATTGAAAGAGATCGGGTCGCCCCACCCTCGGAATCGACGATCCGCCGGCTGGCCCACGAATTGGGCGAGGACCCAGACCTGCTGTTGGCCATGGCAGGCAAAGTGTCCAGCGACCTAAAAGAAATCATTCTGCGAAGGCCGAAGCTGTTCGCGGACTTGCTGCGACAACTCAGGAGTGCCCCAGACCATGCAATTCTGACCGTCGCACGTGAAATTCGCGATGGCGACTGGTAGCAAACAAAGTTCCCCGAATTCAAAGAGAGGAAAGTCATGATCGAACTGAAACTCAATCAATTGGTAGTGAGATTCCCGGAAGTGCATGAGGACGCGGAGTGTTCTATCGGCTTCCAACGTACTTTGCGCATACCCGACGACAATCGCGACTACCCTCTTCCACCGGGGCTCGGTGGTTTCCCGCTCCTTCAAGTTGACGACTATCTGAAAAAAGTGCCGGATACATGGGCGCAACACGGCGGGGTATTTTTGCCCATGTATCAGGCTGAAGCAATGTGGATTAACTTCCATGGAAGTTATCCCATGGCCGTGAAGGTAGCAGCCGGCAAAATTGACGCCTTGACTGGCCAGAATTGGTCCAACGATCTCACTGAAAAACCGCAGAATTACATGGTGGTTCCAGATCAGCCCTGGCTAGACGGCTTCAGTATTGGGAAAGGGCTGATTCGACAGTTTGTAGCAATGCCTTTAGGGGAAGGATACTCCGCCGAAGAACAACTGACTGGAAAGGGGCAGTACGGGGGCCTGCAAATTGCGGTCTATCCCATGAAAGCTTCCGTTTACGAGGCAACTCGTAAGAGGGAACACTTACCTGAAGTGGTGTATTCCACAGCGCCTATGGGTGAGCAGATGGAAATGGGTTTGGCTCCAGGCGGGCTAATGCGCCAGGAGATATTCGAAGATGAGTACGGCTTCGACGTTTGGGAATTGGCGACTCGCTCCCGTTGTTTCGTGCACGTGCTCAACAGTGTTCAGTTCTTCACAGTATCGGGAATTGAACCTCCCATTCGACCCCCGACAGCTGAAGATTATACAAATGCCGGTCTACCATGGTTCGAATACTACGGAGGCGACGCGAAGGCGTTGGCAGGCGCGAAGAAACTGGCAGGCTTGGACAGTGTGGCTGCCATGAAACTGAAACAAGGAAAAGGAACGCTGGACGAAAACGGATCCGTTCAACCAACAAAGGTTGTAAATCTGAGCACAGACGAGGTCCGGGAAGGCCAATTCTGAGAGAAGCAAGGAGATACCTGGAGCGTCGAACCACAGGGAATTGAGGAGAAATGCAAGCCCCTTCTGGCAACGGATAACGGATCATATTTGAGTAGAAATTGCAGTGCCGCGTCCAAGGGGAATTGTTGAAGGGGAATGGGGAGGGACTGTAGAAGCTCTTCCCAAGTCCCGGACTGACCTTTCGGGTGCATAGGGCAAGAACGGAAGGAATAGCCCCGATTGGGACCGTCTGCGAATGGATACTTTAAATCTCTCCCAAAGTTGCAGTTATGTCAGAATCGTCTCGAAGTACGTCCAAAGCTGGCAGCAATGTATATATGGTGACTGGAAACACACTCTCCGACTGGGCGGAGCGACAGCTGAATTGAGCCATTTGAGGAAATGCAATAAGGTAGGCTTGCGCCTGAAGGCAGCGACCCGATCTCCAACTAGGAAGTGGCGGCCTTCCTCATTATCTGCACGAACGGAGCCGGACTAGATTCAGATTCGTGCATCTGATTGTTTCAACGGAGTTGCAGCCTCGCCCGTGCTGGGGCGCTTTCTACAAGAACACAATTGATCCGTGTTCTTAAAAGGAGAGCAACAGTGCTGTCCGAGCCACCACTAATTGCGGGCACGAAATGCAATTCGCTGTCGGGTGCCACCTTCGTGCCCAGACCCTTGGTCAGAACTACACCATCAATTGCTACTGCGATCCCGGGTTTGACCCGACCCTCAGCTAACAGGCGGTCTTTGATCCCCGGACATTCCGCCTCGAGATTTTCAATTACCTCCCGAACGGATTCGCCAGCTATCTCCAATTGGGTGCGATCCCCACTTAGGGACCGCATGAGTGGCGGGATCCAGACTGTAGGCACACCAACACTCAGAACTCGGTTACTCTGACTTGCTGCAAGTTTCCGTCAAGCCGGTTGCGCCCACAATTGCTCCAGCACTTTGCCTGGAGACATTGGCAGCACATTCATGCGTACTCCCAGTGCGTCATTCAAGGCGTTGGCAACAGCACCTGCGGGAGGGACAATGGGTGTCTCTCCGCAGCCACGCACCCCATAAGGGTGATCTGGCCAAGGTACTTCCACCAATACGGTTTCGATCATGGGCAGATCCAGAGAAGTTGGCATCCGATAGTCCAAGAGGCTGGCGTTTAGCAATGTGCCGTCATCCCCATACACATATTCTTCGTTGATCGCCCAGCCGATGCCTTGAGCAACGCCGCCCTGCATCTGGCCTTCCACATAGCTAGGATGAATAGCCTTGCCCACATTCTGCAATGCTGTATACCGCAGTATCTCGATTTTACCGGTCTCCGGATCAACCTCCAAGTCCACGATATGCAAACCGAATGCTGCCCCCCACTGGTCCGGAGCGGCGGTTCCAGTACCCACAATGGGGGCACCACTGGAATCTGCCTGTTCGGCTACTTCATTGAAGGACAGTCGACTACCGTTCGAGCTGAACACCCCATTCTCATACGTGACGGTTTCGGGTTCTGTTTCCATCAGCTCGGCCGCGCGCCTAGTCATTTCAGCTCTCAGATTCTGACCTAAGTTATAGGCCGCCATTCCTGTAGTTGCTGTTGTGCGACTTCCGCCGGTAAGGTCGGTATACCCCACTTGGTCCGTACTAACCACTTGGGCATTTACCTGCTCGTAGGGAATGTCTAGGGTTTCAGCCAGTTGCATAGCAATCGAAGCCCGCGAACCGCCTATGTCAGTTGATCCTTCCAACAAGCTGACGGAGCCATCAGCATTCACACTGGCAGAGACTGAGGACTTGCCACCCCAATTCATCCAATAACCAGCGGCCACTCCCCGGCCCTGGAATTTGCCATCCAAAGGCGTGGCATAGTGCGGGTGGTCAATCGCCGTCTGGAGTGTCTCAATGCAACCAATGCGGCCAAAAGGAATGCCGTTGGCCTGTCGGTCGCCTTCGGCAACTGCATTCTGAAGTCGAAACTCCAAGGGATCCATGCCGATGGCACTAGCCAATTCGTCCACCACGGACTCGGAGGCAAAGGCGGCGTTGGTGCCGCCCGGAGCTCGGTACGGGGACGCTTTGGGCTTATTCACCAACACGTCGTACCCGTCAACTTGTACATTGTCTAACTTGTATGGGGCCAAGACCACGCCGGAGGCACTCGGTACGGGAGAACCGGGATAACCCCCTGCCTCGTAGGCCAAGACCACTTCGGCCGCGGTCAAGGTTCCATCGTTGGTAGCACCCATCTTGACTTTGATGTAGGAGCCGGAAGTAGGACCAGTGGCCTTGATTACGTCGGCCCTGGACATCGCAATCTTGACGGGACGATGCCCGGCCTTCTTAGATAGAAGGGCCGCGACCGGCTCCACATAGACTGGAATTTTCCCCCCAAAGCCTCCACCGATTTCAGTAGGGTTGACGGTAATTTTCGAAACCGGTTGCTGCAGGATGATTGAAGTCTGACTACGGGCCGCAAAAGCGCCTTGTGTACTGCACCAAACGGTTATTCGCCCGTCGGCATTCCACAGGGCCGTAGCTGCATGGGGTTCTACATAGCCCTGGTGCACAGTCGCAGTATTAAATTCCCGTTCGATCACTATATCCGCGGCAGCAAAACCCGACTCCAGATCTCCCCTTTCATGCCTGAAGTGAGAAGCGATGTTGGTCTCTCCCTCAAGCACTTCTCCCAATTCATCCGTTCGCAAATCGGACAGCAGAATGGGAGCACCATCGGCCATAGCTTGGTGCACATCCATCACTGGGGGCAGAACTTCGTAAATAACTTCTATCAGCCCCGCAGCTTCCTCCGCCGTGCCCAAATCCACCGCGGCAACGCCTGCTACAGCATGGCCGTCATAGAGGACTTTGTCATCAGCCAGGACATTGTTGCTGGTATAGCGCAGGTCTTCTACTCTGTCCGCCAATTGGGGCAAGTCGGCCCCCGTTGCTACGGCATATACCCCTGGTAATGCCTCCGCTCTGGAAGTGTCAATCGAGACTATGCGGGCGTGGGCATGCGGACTGCGCAGAATGTGCCCATACAACATGGCCGGCAGCCGCGTATCATTGCCGTAAATGGCGCGTCCTGTGACTTTGTCCACTCCGTCTGGTCGGGGTGGACGGGAGCCCAGAATCCTGTATTGCGGGGAGGCAGTCATGTTGTGTTCTCCTGTTAGATCAGGCAGACATTACTTCAGCAGAATCTATTACCGCGCGAACTATCTTGTCGTAACCGGTACAGCGACACAAGTTCCCAGCCAACCACAGACGAATTTCATCTTCAGTCGGATTGGGATTGTCTTCCAGCAAAGCCTTGGTGGATACTATAAAACCCGGCGTACAGATACCACACTGTAAGGCGGCATGCTCAAGGAATTTCTGCTGGATAGGATGAAGATCTGCGTCTTCGTAGGTGTCGGCTACGCCTTCAATGGTCAGTACGTCGTGGCCTTCTAGTTCGAGAGCCAAAACTAGGCAAGAATTAACTAGAACTCCGTCCAGAATAATATTGCAGGCACCGCAATTGCCGTTTCCACAGCCTTCTTTGGATCCCGTTAATCCCAATGTTTCTCGAATTACTTCGAGGGCCGTTTGTCGGGGTTCACACAGAAATACCTGTGGTTCCCCGTTGATAGTGGTGTTGACAACAATCTTTTTGTTCACTGATCAGGATCTCCCTTGTAGGCACACGAAAGTGAATGAGTTAGGCCGCGCGGGCGCGGTCAATTGCGATTTTCAGGGTCCGCCGAGTCAGAACTCCGGCCAGATGCTTGCGTTGTGCAATGGTGCCGCGCATATCCGAGATGGGGCGGGCCGCATCTTCTGCTATCTGCCCCACGCGGGCAAAAAGGTCGTCCGAAATACTCTGACCTGCCAAAGCTTCTCCAGCCTCCTTTACCAAAAGCGGAATGGGCGCCACGGCTGCCAGGGACACTATGCCCTCCTGGATTGTGTCGCCATCTAGGACTACAGATACGCCTGCACCTACAACGGCAATGTCCATTTCGTTGCGAGGGATGAATCGCAGATATCCTGCACCGAATCCAGCGACAGGAGCAGGCAGGTGCAAAGACACCAGCAGTTCGCCGGCCTTGAGAACATTGCTACCCGGACCTGTGCAGAACTCGGAGACCGGGACTGAACGGTCACCATCTGGGCCAGTCACATTGGCGACTGCCTTATGGGCAATCAAATTGGGTATGGAGTCTGCTGCCGGAGAGGAGTTGCATAGGTTGCCGCCAATGGTGGCGCGCCCCTGAATCTGGGTGCCGCCAATCAGGGACGAAGAGTCCAATAAGGCCGGATACAGCTTCTGAATGGAGTTGTCGTTGTTGATGACGTGACATGGCACGCCAGCTCCCAGTGTCAAGCCTCGACTGGCATCACAAGTAAATGCCATCAGATCCGGGATATTCTTGATATCTACCACCAATGAAGGTGATCCTTTGCCATCTTTGAGCTGGGCTAACAGGTCTGTGCCACCGCTCAGCACTCGGACATGCCCGTCTTGCTTGGTCAATAAAGCTACGGCCTCATCCAAGGTTTCCGGTGCCGCGTAATCAAATGCGTGCAACTCGCTGCCTCCTCTGAATTCTTGTAAAAATGTCCCCCAAACGGGACTCTAATTTCCTGCTTGGGTTGAAGCCGATCATAGCATAGGGCCGCTGGCTTTGGGAAAAGGTCTTCGCTGAGCCAAGGCCAGATCTGGTCCATTTCGGCTTTGTGGTATGGAGCAGTTAACCACCAGTAATCTAGGTCGCTAAATCTCCGTCCCTATTCGAACTCCCGGGCCAGTTTCGCTAAAGCGTACAGTTGATTCATTGCCTCTATCGGGGTAATTGAATCCACCTGTAACTGCTGCAGAGCCGTGACCACTGGATGTTCTTGCAGATAAAGAGCTGGCTGAATTGCTTGGCCTTCTTCCACTTGTTCCCAGACAGTGTCCAAACTGTTGGGTACTGCAGCTCCGCTGGCTTCGAGCTGGCCCAGAATCTTCTCGGCTCTCTCCACTACGGCTTTAGGTAGACCGGCCATTCGGCCTACGTGAACGCCAAAGGATCTTTCCGCTCGGCCTTCCTTGATTGTGTGTAAGAAAGTAATGTTTGACCCGCCCTCCTCCACCGCCGCGTTGAAGTTTCGGACATGGGGCAGCCGACCGGCCAAATCTGTCAGTTCATGAAAATGTGTAGCAAATAAGGTCTTGGCCCCCAAATGCTGGGCATTGTGAATGAATTCCAGGATTGCCCATGCGATGGCCAAGCCGTCATAAGTACTAGTGCCTCGGCCTATCTCATCCAGCACTAAGAGGCTACGCCGCGTAGCGTGATTGAGAATGTGGGCCGTTTCAATCATCTCCACCATAAAAGTGGACAATCCCCGTTGTATGGCATCGCTGGCTCCGATCCGCGTGAATATCCGGTCCACTACGCCTATGCGGGCGGTTTGGGCCGGAACAAAAGAACCCATCTGAGCCAGCAATACAATCAGGGCCACTTGTCGCAGGTAAGTGGACTTGCCTGCCATATTGGGACCCGTCAGGATCTGAATTGCCCCGTCAGAATCCATCTGTAGATCGTTGGGTACGAAATTTCCCCCTGTCAGGGCGCGCTCCACTACCGGATGTCTTCCTGCCTTGATGTAGAGGTCAAATTCATCGACTATCTCTGGCCTCACATACCGGCCGTCTACAGCTGTGGATGCTAGGGCGCCAAAGACGTCCAAATTGGCCAGTTGTTGAGCAAACTGCAGCAGTTGCTTCTGGCGTTCTTGAACCTGAGCACATAGTTCTTCGAAGAGCCGTTGTTCCAATGCCAGCTGCTGTTCATCGGCATGCAGAATCAGCATCTCATATTCTTTCAGTTCTTCTGTGACAAACCGCTCTGCGTTGGCAAGGGTCTGCCTGCGGATATAGTCCGAGGGCACCTGGTCAGAACGGCTACGGGGAATCTCAATGTAGTAGCCGAATACCCGGTTGTAACCCACTTTCACCTTAGGAATGCCCAGACGCTTTCGCTCGGTCTCTTCCATCTGAGCCAATGCATTCTTGGCCTCACGCGTGCGTAGCACCAGTGCATCCAGCTCCGGGCTATAGCCTTCTTGGATCAAACCCATCTGACTGAGGGAGGCCGGAGCCTCTTCTGCCAAGGCGCGCTGTAACAGCTGGCCTAAATCCTCCAATTCAGGTAGTCCAGTCAGGATGTTTGAGATAGGCCCTGATGTCATAGTCTTGGCTAGTGTGCCAAGATCTGGCAAAACCCCTAGGGTCTGGCGGATGCCTCCCAGATCCCGGGGTGACGCCATGTTGTAGATGACCCGTTGCACCCAACGTTCGAGATCTCCAATGTGACGCAATGTGTCTTGTAATGATCGTCGAGCCAGACCGTCTTGATATAGCTGGTCCAGAGCGTCTAGCCGATGATTGATCTGCGCTACGTCCAGCAACGGCTGCCCTAGCCACTGGCGCAATAACCGCCCTCCCATGGGGGTTAGAGTCTGGTCCAGGACTTTCAACAGACTGCCTTCGCTGTCGCGATTTCGGAGGTTCTGAGTAAGTTCCAGATTGAGGCGCGTGAATTCGTCTAACACCATGAAGTCGGAGACGGCATAAGTCTGCAACCGGGTCAGATGCTGGGCTACTCTAGGTTGGAAGGTTTGCACGTAATGCAGCAGTCCACCCAGAGCCGATATGGCCGCAGACTGCTGTTCCAGACCGAATCCCCCCAGTGAGTGCACCTGAAAATGACTCTGGAGCTGATGGGTAGCTCTGCCTTCTTCCCAAATCCAATCATCAATCAGTGAAATTACACTGCCTGCCCTGTCGAGAGAAGTGCCCAATTCCGGCAGGTGGCTTTGCCAGCCTGTAGGTAGCAGGATTTCGGTAGGGCTGAGTCGCATTAACTCATCCACCACCATAAGCGCCAGTTCAGAGGGTCGTGTGGTTTCTAACTGTGTGGCAGCCAAATGCCCGACTGAAAGATCCCCGTGGGCCACACCTGCTTTTTCCCCGGCAGGATCCAAAAAGAGGGCAACCAGAATGTTGGATTCGGAAGTGAGAATGTCTGGCGAGGTAACGGTACCACGAGTCATCACCTGGGAAATCTCCCTTTCTACCAAGCCCTTGCCAGGAGGACTGGTTTGCTCAGCAATGGCTACCTTGATGCCATGCGCCATGAGTTTTTCCAGGTATGTGGCCAACGCATGGTACGGCACGCCGGCCAGGGGCACTCGTTGCTGCTTGCCGATCGGGCGGGAGGTCAAGGTGACCTCACAAACCTCTGCCAGTACTTTCGCATCCTCGTCAAAGGTTTCATAGAAGTCACCCAGACGAAACAACAGCAACGTGTCGGGATGCTGCGCCTTCAGCTCTAGGTATTGTTTGCGCATCGGGGTGGTCATTCCCACCTCCCTGGCCCCGCTACGGTACTGAAGCCACGCACTGGTAGTTTCCCGACTTCAGGCGCGTGCGGCATGGAGCAACTGAATGAAATTGGCCCATCCGCCTTGTGCAAAATGCAGCAACTGAAATTCAGGAAGGGGTGACCCGGTGGGCAGATAAACTTGAAGATGCGGCTGTGCCCCTGCATCTCCAGGCAAAAGAAACATCATTGGCTGATTGCGCTTAACCTTCAGCAATTCCATGAGGTTATCTGAAAGCTGACTGAGTAACACAGGATCAATATGTTCCACGGCAGCAAAAGGGAGCCGATGCAGCTCGAAACGGAGTCCCTGGGCCAGTGCGAAAAGCTCTCGATAATCAACTCCTTCTGCTCCAGCACGGAATGAAGAGAGCAAATAGGCTGTCTGAATAGACCGATCTTCTTGCCACAGAGCTTGGCTATTGCTAGCGAATTGGGCACAGAGAAAATAGAGATGGGCGATGCGCCCCATTATCAGGCCCTGCCATGGCAAAGCCGTTTGGGGAGCTCTGGTAGCGCCGTCTGCTGCGTTCAGGATTGCAAGTAGAAGCCGGTCCGGGTTGGCTTGCAGAGACTGTTCTTCCCGTACCAGGGAAGTGAGAGCACCCAGTATGTAGTTGGAACCCCTGCAGCGCAAGGGTGCGAAATATTCCACTTCCTCATGCAACTGGTAAGCGGTTTCCAGAGATGGTTGCAGACAGTTCTCGCTCAGAAGGAGATGCAGGCGGGGACCGCCTTCTTGACGAGAGCCCGCCAAGGCCAAACCAACTTCTACGGCGTTTAGCAGGGATGTCTGCTGCGACTCTCCGGAAGCAGTGCCCAACCGGGGCTGGTTCTTGGGCTGAGGCAATCCGGCTAGAATGCCGGGAGTGCTTGGGAAGAGGGGCACCATGCTGCCTACGGATTGTTCCTGTGGCAACAAAAATAACGCGTTCCGAGCAGCCGGTATCCAATGAGCGGCTGCGCTGAGCAGTTGAGTGAGGGAAACTGAGAATTCCAGTGGAGTAGGCCATTCCCGCATCTGAGTCAATTCGGTGCGAACTATGCACAGACTTGGTGCATCGCCCAACCGAATGTCCATGGCGAGGACCAATCCCACGCCATCTGGCAACGACCCGGTCAGGAGTTGAGCCAGCTGTGAATAACTCCGGCTTTCCAGCAAGGCGGCAACCTGAGAGGCGGATGAGCCGTGTGGCAAAGCAAGTTTCTCAAGTCCAGGGCAATAGCACACCAGCAACCAATCATACGCGGAAGATGCCTGTGCAGGCATAGAGACCAGGGCAGAAAGAGGGCCGCGCATACGAATATCAAAGGGAATCCGATCTCAACTGTGACAGCTCTCAGGGATTGGCCAGATGTGCTGTCAGGTGCCCTACATTACACCCCTTTAGGTGTCTGGTTGAGTTTCCCCAGGCCGCGAGTTGCGCCTTTCTTGGGAATTAGCCTTGCCATGACGAGGTTTGCTGGGCCGTGCAGTGTCGATCTACAGCAGTCTGCCGCAAGGAAATGCCTAGACCTGGCTGCATCGGCACAGGCACTCTGCCATCGGCCTGGCAAGTGAAGGGTGAATCAGTCAATTCTGACCGCAAAGGGTTGGGTGTCTGGTCAAATTCCATCACCGGCTCCTGAATCCACGGCTGTACTGAATCGGCACTACCTGTCGGCGGAATCGTGGCGGCCAAATGCAGGGATGCGGCGACCATGACTGGAGAACCCCACACATGAGGATATACTCGGACCCCCTGGGAATTGGCTAAGGCAATCACACGTTGCATTTCCGTGATGCCGCCCACATTTACAACATCGGGCTGCAGTATGTCCACTGCCCCAGAGCGTACATATTCATTGCAGGCGAATCGGGTGCGTAATACTTCACCTCCGGCTAAAGGCAAGTGGGGTAAAGCAGCTTTGACCTGGGCATAGCCTGTTACATCCTGAGCGTTGACCGGTTCTTCAAACCATTGTAAGTTCAGATCAGCAAGGGCTTGGCCCATGCGTATGGCCGAGGCGGCGTCGAAAGCCTGATTGGCATCCACCATCAGATGTATATCTGAACCGACGGCTTGGCGCAAAGCTTTGACTCGAGCCGTATCCTCGGTCAAGGAAAGGCCCCCCACTTTGGTCTTCATGCCTTGAAATCCTGCAGCCACGTAGCCGCAGGCTTCCGCCACCAGATTGTCCAGCTGTTCATCCTTCTTGTAGTAGAGACCCGTGGCATAGACGGGTACCCGCGTCCGCACGGCTCCGCCGAGCAGCGTATGCAGCGGTACTCCTAAGGCCTTGCCTGCAATGTCCCATAGGGCAATGTCCACGGCACTGATGGCACTGCCACCAATGCCACCTACCAGGCCCCCGTTATAAAACAAATGAAACATACGCTGCCACAGCTCCGCCCTCGGCAGCGGGTCTGCTCCTAGCAACAATGGAGCCAACATTTCGTGAATGAGAGGGGAGGCTGCAGGTGCACTGCATTCCCCCCAGCCGGAAATGCCCGCATCCGTGTCAATGCGAACCAATTGGAGTGCGCGGGTGGAAGTCCAAGCCTGCGACCAGCCGAATGGCTCCTCCAACCGGCATTCCAGGTTGAAGGTAGTCAGGGAGCGGATACGCATGGTAAAAGCAACTAGCCTTCCTGGAACGCCTGGTAGTCAAAGAGCCGTCCGGACACGGCATCCAGGATCAGCATCTGTCCCACTCTAAGGTGGTTGAAGTCACCTTCAGCTTCATATATTGCGGGCAACCCGCGCCTCCGGGCTTCAGGGTAGGCATCCTCCACCTCGGCCCTAGTGCTTCCTGTGATGAGGCCGACGCAGGCGGCTACAGTTTGGTTGCAGATGGGATTGTATTCCTTAACGAACAGAATGCAGTCTGTAAGGCTCTCCTGATCCAGAACCCGCACGCTCTCATTGAAATGCAAGCAGCGTCCCAGCACATGTATGCGCCCATCACCGTTCCCATACAGTAAAGGCTTAACTACGGTCCGGACAGTCATCATATTGGTCATACCGGCAACTCCCATGATGGTGCCAGCAGTAAGGACTACTCTCTCCCCTTCATTCACGGCCCCGGCCGCCAGAGCCCGATCAATGGCCCTCTGCAACACTTCCTCCGAAGTAGTCAGATCTTCCATGTCCAAGGAATGGACGCAGCGGTACAAACACAGCTGTCTTTGCACACGAGGGTCAGAAGTCAAGGCGATGATGGGTACGTTAGGCCGGAAACTTGCCAGTATCTTGGCAGTGAACCCGGAAGCTGTTGGACATAGAATGGCATGGGCATCTACTTCGTCTACCACATGCACAATGGATTTGCCGACTGAAACGGCTATCGGATTTGCATCGAACGCGTAGGTATCAGTATCCGGCATCGCAGCAGGAAATCGCTTCTCAGCTGCGCTTACTATCGTAGCCATTGTCTTGACTGTTAAGACTGGATGTTTCCCTACCGCGGTCTCCCCTGACAACATGATGCCGTCCGTGCCATCTAGTACCGCGTTGGCCACATCACTGGCTTCTGCTCGGGTCGGCCGCGGATTGGAAATCATGGAATCCAGCATCTGGGTGGCTGTGATAACAGGTTTGCCCAAGGCATTGCACTTCTGAATCAGCTCCTTCTGAATCAAGGGCACTTCCTCGGCACTGGTTTCGATTCCCAAGTCCCCACGGGCAACCATCACCGCATCTGTCAGGTCGAGAATGTCGTCAATAACTTCCAAGGCCTTCGGTTTTTCAATCTTGGCAACGACCGGAATTTGCATTTCCGACACTTCTAGACCGGCGCGAATGAGGTCCTTAATTTCCTGAACATTCTCAGGGCCTTGCACGAAACTTAGTGCTATCCAGTCCACTCTCTGTTTCAAGGCGAAGGCTAAATCCAAGCGATCTTTGTCTGTCATAGCCGAGACGTTAGTTCGGGAATTGAGGACATTCACTCCCTTCTTGTCCAAGAGGGTTCCGCCGTGAATTACTTCAGCGGTAGCACGGGTTCCGTTTACTGAAAGGACCTTAAATTCCAGCAGGCCATCATCTACCAGGAAACATGTGCCTTCTTGGATAAGATTAAAGAAGTCGAGGGACGGAATGGGCACTCGGGAGCGAGTTCCGAATTCCTGCTCCATGTCAAAAGCTAATACATCGCCCGAGGACAGTTGCACGCCGCCTTCCTGCAAGGCCCCTAGTCTCAATTTAGGTCCCTGGAGATCCGCCATAATCCCTATGGGTCGACCAACTTCCTCTGAGATGTGCCGGACCATCTGAATAGTCTCGGCGTGTTGTGCAGTAGTCCCGTGACTTAGATTGATCCTGGCCAAGTCCATCCCCGCTTCGATCATGCCGCGTAGGATGTCTGGGGAGGACGAAGCTGGACCCAATGTACAGATAATTTTGGCGAAACGGGAATAAAGACTGTCGGTCATGCATTTCTCTCAAGCTGAGTTCAGCTGGGCTAGGTCCACACGGTTCTCAGATAGGAGCTCTTGGAATCGGGCCGCGGTGTCGGCTATACCGGCCGCCAGGGGCGTATGTGGCACTTCCCCAATGATTCGGCGCAGCCCTTGGTCGTCCAAATCGTGGGGAAAAGGTAAGTGATTTCCCTCGGGATAGGTAATTGCCGCTGAAGGAAATTGGTCCTGAATGGCCGCAACAAAATCGGAGACCGTTACTACGTCGTTTCGCAGGTTGCAGGCTGCAGCCCCCTGAAAATCTGCGCGGGCACACTTTACAAACATGTGGGCTACGTCCTCCGCCAGCTGCAGAGCACAGGGGCCATCGAAATTCATGTGAAAAGGTTGCTGTGCCACTGCAGCCAGAATGGCCTTGGCTATGTCTGAAGTCATGCCCTGATCCCGAGCTACTCCATACACAATGTAGGGGCGCAACCCAATACTGGGGATGCCGTATTCCTGCCAATAAATCCGGGCTGTGTGCTCATTCGCCTGTTTGTAGACCCCGTACAAGGTGTCCGGGTGCAGACGCACGTCATCGCCTACTGGTCTTTCCGTGTATCTGTCTGGAGTGCCCAATACAGCCAACGAACTGGCATAGGCCATGCCTTGAACCTGTCCCCAGTTTGCTTTTACGGCTTCAAAAAGATTCACCGTGCCAAGCACGTTCACACTGGCACCCAGAGCCGGATTAGCACGACAGAAGGGCACCTGCAATCCTGCCAAGTGGACCACATGAGTGATGGCCTTGCTGGCTACCATTTCTTGGACGGCGTTCAGATCTGTGACATCCAACTGCTGAAAGTCGATTTCTTGCAGCTCCACTTCATTGAGCAAGAGCCCGGGTCTCAATGGGTAATCCGAAAGGTCTGTGGCTACTACTTGCACCCCTTCATCTCGGAGTACCCGCAGTACCCATGCACCGATGCACCCAAAAGAACCAGTTACGAGAAAGGTTTCAGCCATTATATTTCCTTCCAGTCCAGTGGCAGGTCACCAATATACTCGAAATCAATGCCATGAAAAAAAGCCTACAGAAATGGGTGCAGATGCTTTTCAAAGTGTGTCTGCAGAATGTCTCCGTAGGTTTCCTCTCCGTGTTGCAGCGTGGTCATCAAAGCTGGAAACAGCTGTGCATGGTTGAGAACCGAACCAAAGGTCACATGCAATACTTGGCGGGCATGAAAGTCCTCTAAGAGGGATGTTAAGTCCGTGTCCGGCATCAGGGCATAAGCGGGAACCTGAGCCTTTTGAGCTGACACATGGTAGGCCTGCCGGTCCGTCTCATACCGTTCCATGGCAAAATCCATGATGGAGCGAAATAGATCTGGCTCCAAGTAGCCCACGGTACGCACAGCCTCCAAGTAGCTGGTGCCAGCCGTCTTCAAGTGGATGAGATTGCCGGCGATCGCCGTGGCCAGGCGGTATATGCTGAATTTATCGGAGCCTGAATGCAAGCTCAATTTGTAGGGGCCATACAACCGCGAAACAGCCACATGTTCTGCGAATGTGCGGGCGAATTCGTCCAAGTCCCCTATGAAGTCCACTCCTTTTTCGAACATGCCGGAGTAGCGGGGCGCCACGCTCACACACGGGACCTGTAGTCTCCGCATTTCGTAGGCCAAATAAACGTGTTCAGCCAAAGAGGTGATCGTGGCCGTTTCGTCCACGCTCATCTCCAGATCGTAAGGTTCCTTTCCTCGCAGTGCCGCCAAGTGGCGTGACATCCGCACGGTGTGGGCGAGAGCTGGCCCGTACTTGGCAGCGGAGCGAAGTACATCTTCCTCACTGAGAGTAACCACCCCAGTCTCCAGATCAATGACCTGGCCGGCAAGACGGGAGACCAAATCGGCTGGAGAGCTATCCAATAGCTCCCAGTCCAGGGCTGCAGCCTTGGCGGAAACAACCTGCATGCCTGCAGTATTCGCCTCATCATCCACACGGTCGCCTGGGTCCACCGTAAAGAAGGTATACCCAGCGCTGTGACACAGGTCTACATCCGCCGTGGTCTTGAGGTGGTCAGCGTCCGCTCCATAGCCGTGGGTCCAACCGCACTGCATGACTCCCCACATAGCATCGTCAATTACAGCCTGCGGAGTCCGGCCTGTCCGGTCATTTTCCCGAATGGATTGCTGTGCCAATATGGGAAAGATAGGCGGATGGGCAGGGACCGGGTCTAGGGTGGCAGCAGTAGCCCGAAATGCCCGAATATGTCCTGGTGTAGCCACCCCCAAGCGGTCCCCTGTACCTGCCGACTTGGCCAAAGCACAAGGTATAGGCCTCAGGAATGGAAGGGCCTGGCGCAGGCGCTCAGCCTGGGGACCATTGGTGGGTCCAACTATCAAACTGCAGCGGGCGCCGTCGGCCATAGTTAGCTCATGAGCCCGGCCGGTAATGCCAACCTCTTTCTGGGCTGCGGCCAAGCACCCAACCAGACGCTCATCGCCCCGCTTGCCCAGGAAGAAAAGGCGGCAATTCTCAGCGTATAAGGACTCGGCATACACATACATGCCGGTTCTTACCCCTAGTGACAGTGCAAGTGTGTGCCTGAGTTCAGGGGCAAGACCACTCCCAAGACCCTTACTGTCAAACGGATTGGGGAGAAGTGTTGGGGCCGGCATACTTGTAGTCTGGACGGTACAGGTGCGGACTGACTGGGGCAATCCTCTCGTCAAACCCCCGAATAGGCTGCGAACCCACCATCAACCGGAATGACAGTGCCTGTTACGAAGCGACTGGCATCGCTGGCCAGCCATAGAGCTGTCCCTACCAGCTCTTCTGGTTCGCCAAAACGAGCCATAGGTGTGTGATCTATGATTTGCTGTCCACGGGCGGTCAAAGTGCCGTCGGCTTCCAGAAGGAGAGCCCGATTCTGATCCCCGATAAAGAACCCGGGAGCGATAGCATTGACCCTCAAGGAAGGCGCGTAGACCCGCGCGAATTCCACACTGAGCCAGCGGGTGAAATTGTCCACCGCGGCCTTGGCAGCGGCGTAACCAACTACACGGGTCAAAGGCTGTTGGGCTGCCATGGAAGAAATGTTGATCACTGAGCCTGTCCCTTGTCTTGCCATAGGCTGGCAGAACACTTGCGTGGCCAACAGGGTACCTGTGAGATTCAGACCTACAACCTGTTCAAAGGCTTCCCGACTGAGGTCAAAGAAAGTTAGCTCTTCAAAGACAGTCGCCGCTGGAACATTGCCGCCGGCGGCGTTTACCAGGATATCGACGCTCCCACCTTGAGACAGTGTCAGCTGCTTGGCCGCTTCCAGAGAGTTCCTATCAAGTACATCAGCTGGCACGGGAAAGGCTTCGCCACCGCTAGCAACAATCTCCTGCGCGACCTCGACCGCACGCGCATCGCGCCGCCCCAGAATTCCCACGCGTGCCCCTGCAGCCGCCATTCCACGCGCAATCGCACCGCCCAACACCCCGGTGCCACCAGTGACAATCGCGGTCTTGCCGCTCAGTGAAAACTGCAAGGTCATTTAGTGGGGGAAGGATAGGTCCACAAAGCGCAGCCCATCCTGTCCGCCAGCCCAGATCTGATTGCCTGCTTCCTGCAATACTAGGCATGCGTCCTGGTCCCGATGGGGCACCCATTTCAAGCCGTCGGGCGAACTCCAGAGATGAGTTTCGTCACTTAGTAGGTAGCCGCCTTGCTCTAGGGCAACCAAGGCGTTGATCCGCTGCGGTGCATCAGGCACGCGCTTGAAATCGTGACCCTTGTTCTCGGAAATCCACAGGCCTGTGTCCTCCGTACCAGCGAGCACCCTTTCGGATTTTTGGAAGTCGACATCCACAGCGGCAACTTGGAAGACTCCAACTGCTCCTCTGCATCGCTTCCATCCACGTCCACTTGCTGGAGAACGGTAAATGCCCTCGTCAGTGCAAGCGAATGCCAATTGCCAGCGCGGCCAAACGTGCGCAGGATAGGGCGGTGCCCAGCAAACATGAAGGATATTGAGGCTTTCCAATCCGAAATTACAAACGTACCAGCCTTCGCCGTTGTTGGCGCTCCGCAGAATACCTTTATCCTCTGTACCTGCCAACAGTACTTGCGACTGAGCTACATCTGGAGCTGCAGTCAAGGACATGACCGCACTGTCCACATGGTCCATCCACCCCCCTTGCCAGCTGTCTCCGGTTTTAAGGCTGTAAGCCACACCGTGGGGTGCACCCCCTACTAACACTCGGTCCGGCAAAGCACAGCAAGCATAAAGATAGCGTTGGGGCTGAATCACTTCAGCAAGTTCGCCGCTATCCCCGACTTTGTACAGGCCTTCGGGACCGGCCGCATAAAGCATGCCATTGGACTGGGAGAGAGACAGGATAACGCTCATAGGCTGGGAATACGCTGAAATGCGAGCTTAAGGCAAAGGGTTAATACGGCGTAAATGACTGTTCAGGGTCTTTGTGATAGACGATAGCGTCTGTTGTGATTGCCATAACCGAATTGCTGACCACTGTCCGCAATACATCGATTAGGATATCGGGCACATCCAGGATGGCGGCTTCAAAGGCATCTCTCACTTCGCAGCTATAGGCATCAAATGCCGCCTGAGGACCTGCATCCCGGACCCGCTGCACCAGCACTCCCGCATTTTCAATATAGGCATTGGACATAATCTGGGTCAACGGCGCACTTAAGGCCGATTCCAGGACGCGCTTACCAGGTGCCAACCTTTCATCGGACATGTCCATGGCGGCGCAGGCATGCACCAAACTGGCTCCGGCACCGGGCACTACGCCACTCCGTTGGGCCTTGGACAGGACCCGAATTGTTCGCTTGGAAAGGTCTGCGAGTAGTTCCCTTTCCACTTTACTGTTGGCCCCAACCTTTAGCTGCCCCACTCCCCCGCTGAGCGCGGAGACGCGGCGTACCAGTAAATCCCAGTCATCGTCATCCATGGCTGTTTCAGCCAATCGCTTGCGCAATTCAGCTGCTTTCTGGCGGACTGCGGGGTCAAACTGATTCTGGGCCAGCACATAGAGGCTGTCTGTGTCCACTTCGACGCGGTTGACCGCGCCCAGATCTTCTGCCGCAATGTCCTCAGCGGCCTTACTAATGTCGCTGCCAACTATAGTGGCTCCAGTCAGTAGAGCCAGATCCTGATAGGCCGCAACTCTTTCTTCCCCAACGAACTTCATCTGGATGGCCGTAATGGGGAGTTTACCTTTGTACACGGCATTCGGCTCTTGGACGTCCAAAGCCGATTCGTCAAATTCCCTGTTCTGTGGCGGGCGATTGTTGGCCATCAATAACCCGATCACTTGGTCACTGAAATTGTTGGCCAAAATTGTCAGCGTGCTGGCTTGAGCCGCATGGGCGGCCTGTAGAATCGCGATGGCATCTACAGGATCTCCAATATTCTTGTCTACCAGAGCGATCCGGCCAGCCGGCAACACAGCCTTGCGATGTGCTTTGTCGGTGTAGAAATGCATGCTGGCGATCTGAGCTTTGTAGTGTCCACCCGGATGGTAAAACTGCTGCAAATAGGGGGCCACGAATTTGTGGACATTGATATGGGCATCAGGTCCCAGCAGATAACTCATTTCGCCCATGACCTGGGCTAATTCCGGATCGTCAATAATGGAATGCGCCAAGGCTGCAAGTTCATCTTCGTCGCCAATCGGCACTGCAGTATCCCGCAGGTATTGCACCACTTCTTCGCAGCCAGCTTGTATGCCTTTTGCCAAGACGATTGGATTGAAGCCTGCCGCGGTAAGTCGGGCACTTTCATTGAAAATAGCCCGGGCCAATACCGCGGCGGCAGATCCGCCGTCGCCTACTTCTTGGCCGATCTGCCAGATCATCGCTCGCATGAACATTGCTCCGACATCGGAGTCTGGATCGTACATCTGAATGATGCGACGCACTGCCGTAGCGGAATCGTCCAGCAGTTCGGTCTTTCGGCCCACATCCTGCTGATGCGCAACCACGCCCCCCACAGGTCCCAAGGTGGGACCGAGCAGGTCGGCAATCACATTGATGCCGGATCCTAAATGCTTGTAGGCTTGCAGTCTGCTTACTATGCGGGGTACGGGCATAACCTTCGTAGCTCTGAATCAGGAAGAAAACAACGGAGAAAAGGCTAAGGAAAAACTGGCGGCAATCTATTCCTCTGGTTCCCAGACAAGAACAGCCCGCATCGGCATTCAATGGCTTGAATCGTACTCTGAATCCTGCCTTTAGCCAACAAATGGTCGGTAAACGACAGCTTCAAATGAGTCTGTCATACAGATCTTGATGCCGTTGCAATGCCGCGGCATAGTACGGCGCGGCAAGGGGATTCGGAAGAGACCTGTCCCGAATGGGAAGCGTACGCTGCAATTCGGCGCCCTGCCCCAAGGCCTCCCAAGCCAATATAGCAGCGCCCCGACTGGTGACTTCGGTTTCCTGTAGCAACCGCACTTCCCGCCCGAATAGGTCGGCGATTATCTGGCGCCAAATTTGGGAATGGACCAATGCTCCTCCGCTGGCCAGTACTACAGCTTTGGGTTGTAAGTGACTCTCAAGGAGACGAGCTATCAGGACCAGTCTGTATGCCACAGCTTCCAACCCGGCTCGCAACAGATCGCCAGGCTGCGTCTTGGCAGTAATGCCCTGGATGGTCATGGAGGCGTTGTTCGCCCAGCCAGGGCTGCGTTCACCATGCAGAAAAGGCAGGAAGGTCAATCCGTGGGCGTCCGGGGCTAAGCCCGCGGCAGCCTCATCCAAATCTGAATTCTGGGCAGCCAGCAAATCATAGAGCCAGCGCACGATGTTGCCGCCGTCCGTGAGGGCGCCGCCAAGCAGGTGCCGAGTTCGATCAACTCGGTAACACCATAGACCAGGCGGCACGGCGGGGGCAATGCCGAACGGTACGCCAGGTACAAGCACCCGAACTGCGGCGCTGGTTCCGATGGTGACCGCTAGGGAGTGGTTGTCCAAGGCCCCTGACCCGATGTTGGCCGCGGCTCCATCGCCAACTGCCAAGAAGAACGGAGTATGGGACAGTTCCGGCCAGCGGTCGGACCATTCCTGCTGCAACCCCTTCAATCCTTGGGAATAGTCCTGCATTGGCGGCAATTGCCTTTCGGACAAAGGCAAATATTCCATCCAAGCGGACAGCCAAATGCCGGCAGCTCGATCCTCTAATCCCGTCCAGCCAGCCTCGCAAGTACTGATGGGGCCCGGAACTTGGCCAAACCAACGGGATAAGAGATGGGCTCCCAGGGTCTGCCACCAGCGAACCCGGGCATTCATAAAAGATGGAGCAGCTTCTAGACCGGAAAGCAAAGCCGGCGCATAGGCTGTGTGTATAGGGACTCCACTGGTTGAAAAGATCTGGCTAACGCGCCCTGCCGCTTCCAGTCGGGACCGCAACTGGCCTGCAGCCGACGCACCGTGCCTGCAAGCATAAGAATATAGTGGCGTGGCAGCATGGCCGCGGGCATCCACGCCTAGCCAGCTCATTGCAAAGACCGAGAGGCCCACGCCTTCTACGGATTGTCCTGGAGCTACGGAACGTAGTAAAGAAAGGGTGCCGTCTATGGCTTTTTCGCAACCCCGAACGACCGTCGCCAAGTCCAAAGTGCCATCTGCTGCGGCGCGGTACATCTGCATCCTTCGGCTATCGGGCAGGTATGTACCGGACTGATCATAGGCACTGCATCGGGCCGATGAAGTGCCTATATCTAGGGCCAGAACAAAATTGGACATGGCCAACTGCAGCAGGACGAAGAACCAGGCTTAGTAGCCCAGTTGCTTGTCCACTAGATTGAGTAGAGGTCCACCCGTGCCATACCGGTTGAGATTGTTGATGAAGATTTCTCCCGCGCGTCGGCGATAGTCCACAGAAGCACCGGAATAATGGGAAGTGATAATCACATTGTCCAATTGCCAAAGGGGAGAGGACGGGGGATTGGGCTCTTCATATGTTACATCCAGACCTGCCCCCTTGATGCCGCCGTCTTGTAATGCGGAAATCAGTGCCTGTTCGTCCACCACTTTACCTCGCCCGATATTAATGAAAAAGGCTTCATTGGACATTTCTGCGAATTGGGCGGCACCTATCAGTTCATGCGTACCAGGTGTGTGGGGCAAACAGGACACTACCCAATCTGCCTCAGCCAAGGGCGTTGCCATGTCTTCCGGGCCGTAAATCGCTTCGACCCCCTGAGGCAAAGCCAAGTCAGCGTGTCGTCGAACCGCCACAACCCGCATGTCAAAAGCACGAGCCGCCAAAGCTACGCGGCTGCCGATACTACCAACTCCCATCAGACACATGGTGGATCCAGCCACTTCCCGTAGGGCCGAGTTAGGCATTCTGCGCCAGTCCCCCTGCTTTTGTACGCGTATGGCTCCCTGGATGTTGCGCGCCAAATTCAATATTAAGGCGAAGATGTGCTCTGTGATAGAGATGGCATGTATGCCCGAAACATTGGTCAATTGAAAGTCCATATTCCGAGTTTGGGGATGGCGCATCAACAACCCATCAGCTCCAGCTGAGAAAAGTTGCACCCAACGGCAATTTTCAGCCCCCAATAGAACCTCAATCGGGGCATGGCCCGCCAGCACCTCGATTTCGTCCAAATGTCCTCTTATTAATTCAGGGTCATTTGTTATCAGCAGTTCCTTTGTCCCTACTGCGGCCTGCAATTTGCTGACAATGTCGGTCTCCATCTGGTCTCTGTCTTCATGTACAAGCACCAAGCTCATGGCTAGTTCCTCCTGATTGGTAAATCGCAGGCAATTGTCCCTCTGGCATGGGGTATTCCACCCAAGCTGCATGTGTCCGATCTTACAAGGTGAGCCGCATTCCCCTGAACGTTGGTGCAAGCACTTTTTGTCTTAGCCCCCCTTTCTCAGCCAGAAACGCCCGAATTGGAGAAGTGCAGGGGGGACAGCAGAGCCGCATCTGAGATGCTTTCCTGCTGCGCGTTGAGGCAAAGGTTTTGTCAAATTTCTGGGAGAGATGCCCTTTTCGGGCCGAGCCAGTTGGCGGCATGAGCGAATCGCCAACATAATTAACGACGACTTCCTTGGGCTCGATTCTTTCCCCGAAGGGCTCTTGTATGTTGCTACTTGAAAGATGAATACTGCTCGTTGCAACTGGGCATTTCAACTTGGGCCTTTGGTCCACTTACTGGGCCAAAGCATCTAACTTGCTACAGATGCGAAGTGAGTCTTCACAGTCTCTCAGCGCAGTCACGCCTTTGGAAGCTCGAAATCGGAGCCATCTTGCGGATTGCCAGACTAGCTAAGCATCTTTCTGAGGCCAGTGTTCATGCCCGGCGATCCATCTGGGTTGAAGAGGCCTCGGGAAACAGTTGGGGATTAGCCGTAATCGACTACGACATCGACGCTGCTAACCTAAAGACTATTCCAAATGGAGCTCCGGGTCATCCATAGTCTTGGAACTAAAGTTCCCGATACATATCGAATACGCCGTTCGCAGGGCGGCTGATCAAGTAGCTGGTAGGGATTTTTCTCTTGTGCGAGGCGACACCTAGCGCAGTACAAACACTGCGCCGGCTCTACATGCGTTCCATAACAGCAATGTATACCTAACCAGGGCATTCCGAAGTCATGTGAAAGTAGAGCGGACTGAAAGACAGCTGAAATAACATTGGGAGTGGATTTCCTGTACATGGCCCATCTCTTTCCTGACGTATCCTGTCCGGAAGTGGCATTCAAACTGGAGTAATGAGATGGCCGAAATGAGTTCACCTCCGGAAAATTCTTACTAACCCACTGGTGGTTGGATACTCAGCAGTCAAAGGTTCGCTAATTTGTGTGAGTCGTGACGGTTTGCGTGTATCCGTGAAAAATCTTAAGGGGGTAACTTGAGAACCATGCGCGTTGCCTTGGTAAGCAAAGCCCTAGTTACCGGAATCTATCAGTCTCTGCTTTCTGAAATTGGGCAGAACGGAGTAGATCTGACCGTTTTCTGTCCTCCATATTGGCAGGACTCCCGCGGTCGACATGAACTTAGTGTTGAGCCTTCACCTCACTTTCGGCTTCAGGAAATTCCCTTGCGATTCAATGGCCATTTCCACTTGCACTACTATCCTGGTTTGTATAAAAGGTTGCGGGGTCTGAAGCCCGATTTGCTGCATTTTGACGAAGAGGCATATAACTTGGCTACTTGGATGGGCCTGCGGCAAGCTGCAGGTTTAGGAATCCCGTCGGTATTCTTTACTTGGCAAAACCTGGTACGCCGATATCCACCGCCTTTCTGTTGGTGGGAACAGGATGTGTACCAAAGGGCCCACTGTGCTATCGCGGGCTCAGAAGAAGCGAAGCAAGTCTTGCGCACCAAGGGATATGCTGGTCCTGTTACTGTCAATCCCCAAATGGGTGTGGACACGGGGCTTTTCATGCCGCTCGATCCACCTACGGCCAATGACCGTTTTACGATCGGATACGCAGGCGGGTTGGTGCCGGAAAAGGGATTGGATATTTTGCTGCAGGCGTGCGCTGCCTTGAGGGAGGACTGGCAATTGTATTTGGTAGGCCGTGGAAATGCTGAGAAGGGATTGCGGCGAATGACTGCGGAACTGAACCTTAATGAAAGAGTGCATTTCTTAGGTCGCCGCTCAGGGAAAGAGATGCCCGCCTTTTATCAAAGTCTCGACGTCTTTGTCTTGCCCAGCCGGACCCAACGAAACTGGAAGGAGCAATTCGGACGAGTATTGATTGAAGCTATGTCCTGCTCAATCCCCGTTGTTGTGAGTGACAGTGGGGAAGGCCAGCAGGTCGTGGGCGAAACGGGTTTGGTGTATCCCGAAGCGGACTACCAAATATTGGCCAGACATTTGCAGACACTACAGGCTGCGCCGTTGCAACGCAGATTGCGGGGCAAGGCCGGAAGGACCAGAGTACTTACCCATTTCAGCATGCAAAAGGTCGCGTCAAAATTGATAGAGGTGTATAGCCAGATCCGGGCAGCCAAAGGGGCTACCGAGTGAAGCGTATAGTTCTAAACGCCACGTTGTTGGATGCCAGTACCACGTTTCGCAGTGCGGGAGTAAGTCAGTACCTTCGCAGGACTTTGCGGGGTCTGGCTCGAGCCGCAGCCCAACACGGAGAATGGGACTTACAAGCGTTGGTGACGGATCCTGGGGATCCCATTCCTGGCATCAGATATTTGCCGATTAAGGCAGCCCAAGGCGGGAGCAGCCCAAGAGTGATCTGGGAACAGACAGGCCTGCCATTGGCCTTAAACCGCATACGGCCGGATCTCTTCCATGGAATGGTAAACGTGCTGCCGACCTTAAGTTCCTGCCCGCGCGTGGTCACAGTCCTGGACTTGTCCTTCGAAAGAACACCGGATTCTGTGCCCTTCTTGAGGCGGCAATACCTGAAAACCATGGCACGCCGTAGCGTAGCCGCAGCTCAGCATGTAGTGGCTATCAGCCAAGCCACTGCCGACGACCTGATTCAGTTGTATGGCGTTTCTGCAGAACGTATTACGGTGATTCCAGTGCCTGTGGATCCCAGTCTCGGTCCTCGAGATCCCGGTACAGATCAGGAAGTGTTGGCGCAGCTAGGCCTCTCATTTCCCTATTTTCTGCATGTGGGGACTATCGAGCCGCGCAAAAACCTGGGGTGGCTGGTGAATACCTTTACACAGTGGCAGTCCGAGTTCACAGCGGGACTGGCAGGATCCGTGGAAGTTCGCCTGGTGTTAGCAGGAGCGCGTGGTTGGGAGAGCCAAGCTTTCTACGACCGTTTGCAGGCTGAAGAACTACGATCCAAGGTAACTTCGTTGGGGTATGTTCCTCCAGAGCAATTGGGGGCGCTGTACAGGGCCGCCTTGGGCTGCCTGTTTCCTTCCCGGCTGGAGGGATTCGGCATGCCAATTCTTGAGTCCATGGCCTGCGGCACCCCTGTGCTCTGCAGTGACATTCCGGCCTTCCGAGAAATTGCTCGCGATCATGCTTTGTTTTTCAACACTGAATCCCCAAACCAAATACAAAGTCTACTTACCCATTTAGCCCAGAACCATTCTGTTAGGGAGCATTTGAGTGCCACAGGCTTACCTCATGCGGCCCGGTTTAGCGAAGTTGCCACCGGCAAGGCCTTATTAAGGGTCTATCAGGACGTACTGTAGATTTGTTTACGTCTGGTTGCGATGAGGACTCGGTAGAGAGCAGGCAGTCTCTTACACTTAACACATGGATTCCCGCTTGATCGGCCTGCTGGGTTCGGACCGCCCCCACTTGGGTCATTTCCTGCTGCGGCTACATGACTTGCTGCTGACTATGCTTTCCTTTGCTTTAGCGTACGTCGTACGCTATCGGCTGGAGTGGTTCATGGAAGTGGAGCCAGTACATAACCAATCTTTTGATGTGTATTGGCCTTCAGCATTGACCCTATTGATTATTCAGCCTTTGGTATTTCAAATGGCAGGTGTGTACCGCCGGCGACCCCAAGACAGCAGGCTGGGAGAAGCCTTCAATATAGCAAGCGGCAGCACTTTAAGCATTGTCATTCTGATAATTTCACAGCTCTTCTTCAATCCACTGCTCTACAGCCGTTTGGTCTTCCTGTACACGGCCTGCGGAATGACATTTCTCATCAGTCTTTCCCGGCTCATCGCAGCTCGCGTCCGCCGTTACGCCCATCAGAAGGGAGTGGGCAATGAACGAGTCCTATTGGTAGGGACGGGAGAATACGGACGCATGGTCATGCGCAACATCGTGGCTCGCCCTGAATTGGGTTGGGAATTACTGGGTTTCCTCAACGAGGAGGATGGCTCAGACCATGGGGACATCGGGCGTTTCAAGATGCTGGGTCCGATTCAGCGCTTGGGACAGGTAGTGGAAGAGCTGCGGCCGGACCGCGTAATTATTTGTCTCTCCTGGCGCAATTACGGATTGGTCGAAGAGACTCTTCAGTTCTGTCTGGACCAGGAAGTCCCCGCGCAAGTGGTACCGAATCTCTTCCAAGTAACTCGTCGCCAAATCAAGCTCGAGACTCTAAACGGGGTGCCGTTGATTAGCGTGCAATCCCTTTCCTTAACGGGATGGAACTTTTTTTTGAAACGGCTACTGGACATATTGCTCTTGATACTAGTCATCGGTCCTTCTTTGGTAATTGGGGCCTTGGTAGCCTTGGCTATTATGGTGGAGTCCCGAGGTCCAGTGATTTATTCACAGATTCGAATCGGACGCAATCAGCAACCGTTTAGAGTGTATAAATTCCGCTCCATGATCCAGGGCGCGGAGGAAAAACAAGAGGAACTGGAAGTTCTGGAGGATTTGGATACTGCCTCTAACAGATTCTTCAAAATCAAGGATGATCCCCGCCGCACTCGAGTGGGTAGGTTTCTACGCAGTTTCAGCCTGGACGAAATGCCCCAGTTCATCAATGTCTTGAGGGGGGAAATGAGTTTCATAGGACCGCGACCCGCTCTGCCGAGGGAGGTGGAGAAATATGATGACTGGCATTTGAAACGTCTTTCCGTAATGCCGGGCATTACGGGGCTTTGGCAGGTTTCCGGCCGGAGTGACCTTACCTTTGGTGAGATGGTGCTCTTGGACATCTACTACGCTGAGAATTGGAATCTGGCTTTGGATTTGGAAATTGCCTTACGGACAATCCCAGCTGTGTTGTTGCGCCGGGGAGCTTACTGATTTCGAGTTCCACGTCCAGCAGTTTTCGTAGGTTTCCAGGAAAACAGTGAGTTTTGGGATTTAAAGATTGTCATGCGCGTGTTAATCCTCATGTCTGATACTGGCGGGGGCCATCGCAGCTGCGCTTTAGCGCTGCAGCAAGAATTCGCCCTTCTGCGATCCGGAGAACACCAGGTAGATTTCATTGATGTCTATCGCTATTGCGCTCCTCGGCCATTTTGCTATCTGCCAGATGCCTATCCCCTGGTTGTGAAACATTGGCCGGCATTGTGGCAATGGACCTTCGAGACTTACGGTCCGGTAGTTACCGAGGAACGCATGGCTTCCATCTGGTCCGGTTATTGCCAGCCCTACTTCAATCTCTTACTGCAGCGATTCCGTCCTGATCTGATCATTACCGTAAATCCGCTGTTATTGGCTGTGCTGTTTCGAGTGTTGGATTCCCTAGAGAGCCCGATTCCTGTAGCCTCAGTTGTGTCAGATCTGATCGCTCCGCATTCTTCTTGGTTCCACCCACGCTTGGATCTGGCTTTTGTACCAACTTCCTCCGGTGCCACGGCAGCCCGAAAGGCAGGCGTGCCCGCCGCCGCCATAAGAGTCTATGGTCTGCCTGTGCGCCGGGAGTTCGTTGACATTGACTTGGATAAGGGCGCGGCCAAAAGCGAACTTGGCTTCCGGGCGGATTTGCCGCTCCTTTTGGTAACGGGTGGCGGCGAAGGAATGGGAGCCAACTCCTCTTTGCTGCCTCGGTTGATGGCTGCAGTGGCGACAGGCAGTATCCCGGACTTACAGTTGGCTGTCATCTGCGGCCGCAATGACAGCCTTCGCAAGCAAATGCAGGCCCAGTTTGGGAACCAGAAAGTAAGAATTGTGGGCTACGTGGACAATATGCACGATTGGATGGCCGCCAGCGATGTGGCTGTTACTAAAGCCGGTCCAAATACCATCATGGAAGCTGCCGCAATGGGCCTGCCTTTGATTGTCAGCAGTTTCATCCCTGGCCAGGAGGAGTTCAATCCAGCCTTCGTCCGTCGGCACCAACTGGGTTGCTACGCCGCAGGTGTAGAAGAGCAGCTTGATGTGCTCACAGAGTGGCTCGGTGACCAGGAGCTGTTAACCCGACTCAGCCGCCAAGCCGCGACCGCGGCCACCAAAGCTGCCGGTTCTCTGATTGTTCGGGAGCTGGAATGGCGATTTTCTTGAAAGAAAATACAGCTAGTTAGTGCTTGCGCGGAGCCAGTATCTACATGGCTTACGGTCCCTTCCAGACCGGGAATGCAATCTCAGAGGCTCTTTTCTTATGCTAGAATCCAGCCTTAAAGAAGGACAATCGGGGGGACTCTGGCACAGCTTTGCAGACTGAAGCTGGCCCTTCGGGCAGGCGACCAGAAGAGGCATGAATCGCAGCCAGCTCGTCTTTGTCATCATTGTCAATGCGCTCTTCACTCTGCTTGCCGCTTCTGTTGCGTATCTGATTTACGATTTGCGGCGGCCCGAACCCGAGGCTCCCTTTGTCTTGGAGGTCGCCTCCACTATTGTTGGCTCGGAGATAGGCACGCCCTCTGTTCAGGTACCTGCTGTCACTCCTACAATGGCGTTGGAAAATGCTGATGCTACGGCGGCTGAAGTCATTAACTCCCGAATTTACACCATTCGGGAAGGGGATACCTTGGGGGCCATCGCGGAACTCTTTGGGGTGGCGCAGAGCTCACTGGCTGCGCTAAACGGCATCTCCGATCCCAATCTCATTGTGCCGGGCCAGTCTTTAATTATTCCGGATGTGAGAGGATCAACAGAGCTAGGAACCGGGTCAGCATTGGCGGCTACAGACATGGCTATCCAGGTTCTGAATGTCGGCCAATATGCCGAGGAGGCCATTGTTATTGTCAATCTCCACAGCCAATTGATCAATCTTAGCGATTGGTCTGTGGTCACAACCGAGGACGGTGCGTACAAATTCCCCCAAATGCCCCCACTGCTACGCGGCGAAAGCGTGCGATTGTATTCGCGCACAGGCAATGACACGGCTTATGACAAACACTGGGGCCGGACGCCTACTGTCTGGGGCCCCGGTACTACTATTTCCCTACATGATCCAAACGGCGCAGAAGTGCTCAGCATAACTGTGTCTTAGCTTTTTGAGGTACTGAAACCGTGACAACAGAAACGGAAGAACGAAATCCTGACAATAATCCGGCATCTACAAACCGTAAGGAATCTGAATCGCAGCCTGGACGACCTCGCCGTGCAGGACGGGGCCGACGCAATAGTCGAAGTGGTGGTCGCCGTGGCGGCGGCGGAAGTTCGGAATCCGCGGGAGAAGGCAAACTGGGACAGCGCGATGGAAAGAGCGATTCAAAATCCGGAAATGCAACCAAGGAAGGCGGAAGTGAACTAGGCCGCCGCCGCCGGGGTCAGCAGGGCGCCAGTCGCAGCCGCCGTGGCGGCGGCAAACAGGATTCCCACGTGGAAAAGCAAAAGGAAGCTATGGCTCCCGATTCCACCTACGTGGAACCCGCTGCCGTGTTCATTCACCAGTACACACGCATCCCTTCCAGTAGGGACTACGATACCGGCATGGGGCAACGACCAAATTGGTTCGTGCGTTGGGAAAGAGATTTCGATCAAGGCTATGAGCATTGAGCCTCCCAACTTGACATGGCCTGATTCCCCTGTTGCCTAACTCCCCCAGGAGAAGGGGGTACAACCAGACGGCCCGGACGCAGCTTATGTCTGGCTAAACCAGCATGCCTTCTTACCCTTTTTTCATCGTTTTGGCAGCTTTGACTTGTGGGGTCAGCTTGCTTCTCACTCCACTCAGTTCTTACCTTGGGCTCCGGTGGCAAATGGTGGACCGGCCTGGTTCACGTCGGCGCCATTCGGGGGTGGTGGCACGGACTGGTGGCATCGCCATGTGGTTTTCATTTCTATTTGTGCTGGCCGTGTACCTCCTGTTGCCTTTAATCTCTGACATCGAAACGTATCCTTGGTTCCCGAAAAGCCAGGACCCACAGGAAATGCGAAGAATCTTCGGCTTGATCGGGGGAACTCTTTTCTGCTCATTGTTCGGTTTGGCTGACGACAAATGGGATCTCAATGCCCGCTATCAATACTTGGCCCAATTTCTGGCCGCGTTCATCGCGATGAGCGGTCTAATTTTTATCAAGGATGTCAACAATCCCTTTCAAGCTGGATTGCTATGGGGACCAGATGGACTCCCCTGGTGGATTGTCTTTCTGGTCACAACTTTTTGGTTCATGGGTTGCATGAACACAGTGAATTTCCTGGATGGGCTGAACGGTTTGGCAGCCGGCGTGGTCGCCATCCTGGCAGTCGTACTGGCCCTGCACATGTTGTTGGTGCTCCCAGAGCCGCAGGCCAGCGTAGCTGTGCTGCCAACCATTCTAGTGGGTTCTCTCTTAGGGTTTCTCTTCTTCAATCTGGCCCGCCGCCGCCCTTTCATGGGCAGCAGCGGCAGCTTTTTTCTGGGGTTCGCCGTGGCTGCCATAGGCATCATGGGTGGAGCCAAAATTGCTACCGTGACCATGGTGCTGGGACTGCCAATTGTAGACGTGGCGTGGTTGATTTACAGCCGCCTGCGTAGGGGTCTGGCGCCGTGGCATGCCGGCCGTGACCATTTGCACTTCATTCTGCTCGACCGAGGTATTTCTGAACGCCTAATCGTCCTCGCCTATTACTTGTTCTGCTGCCTCTTTGGGCTGCTGACTTTGACACTCGATGATCGCCTCAACAAACTGCTGGCCTTGTTCGGGTTTTCCGTCTTGGCAGTCGCCGTAATGGCTTGGTTGGGACGAAATTATGGCCGGAAACTTGAAGACCAAGACGTTTTGGTTGAGAACTAGACGGGAACACTCAGTTGACGGCGGATTTCGGCTACTTCGCCGGCCAGTTTATTGTCCTCAGTCAATTGTGCGGCGATGCGCGAAACACCGTGACTCACCGTCTTGGGGTCGCGTCCTCCCAACAATGCTCCAATCTTGGGCATGGAAATCTGACCATCGTGCCGCAGTAAGTACATGGCGATCTGTCTTGCATGGGCTAAGGCCTTCTTGCGGGAGGGTCCACACAATCCATCCAAATCCAAGGCGAAGTAGGTTGCAATAGTTTCCAGCACTGCTTCTGGTTCCCAATTCATCTCGTTCGTTACTATGCTGCCTAGGCAGTCCATGACTTGCTGTTCTGTCAAAGGGGCGCCATTCTGGGAACGCAACAGATTCAACTGGTGCAGAACCCCTTCCAAGACCCGCACATTGTCTTGAATTTGTAGGGCGATGGGATACAGGAGAGTCGTCGGGATGTCGTACTGATACAAACTGACCTTCTGCTGCAGGATGGCTAGCCTTGTCTCATACCCCGGTCGGTTGATGTCCACTGTGAGGCCGCCTTCAAATCGGCTAATAAGCCGGTGTTCCAAACCTTGAATGTTTTTAGGAGGACAATCGCTGGTTAGTACAACTCGTTTTCCCTGTTCAAAAAGCTCCGTGAAAGTAAAGAAGAATTCTTCTTGAGTGCGTTCGCGGCCCCCCAGGAATTGAATGTCGTCAAGTAGCAGCAGGTCTACGTCTCGGTACCGAGTCCGGAACCGGTCCATCTGTTGCGTTCGGATTGAATTGACCAAGTCATTTAGAAACTGCTCGGTCGTGCAGAAGGCGATGCTGGCTCCTGTATTTCGTACTTCGTGCCCGATGGCATGCAGTAAGTGGGTCTTGCCCAGACCCACGTCGCCGTAAATGTACAGGGGCATGTAAATGCTCTCAGGACTGCCGGCCAGAGATCTGGCTGCAGCCCAAGCCAGCTGATTGTGTTCTCCTGTGATGAATTGGTCGAAGGTGAAATACGGATTGAGTTTGGTCTTTGTGGTGAAACCACGGGAATCTTCTGCTCCGGACTCCTGATGCTGCTGACTCAGAGCCTCAATTGGTGTCAGCTCGCCTGTGCTTTCCGCTGGCGGGGAGCCGACAAAGAAATTGATTTGGACTGCCTGTCCCAAGGCACGGGACAGACTGCGTTTGATTGTGGACCTGTACTTGTCGTTTAGGAAGGTGAGGGCCAGGGCATGAGGCACCCTGACCAGAAGCTCCCCGTCTTCGCAAGCAAAAAGGTTGCTTTGTCTTACATAAACATCGAACTCTTCAGCCGATAGTTTCAGCTCCAGTTCTGCTTTTGTAGACGTCCATGCGTGTTCTGCCTGTGCGTGTGTGATCGACACTGTTTTGGTACTTCTTTAGAGTGGCTGTAGGACATTGGGCTCCAGTCACATGTCTTCATGGCTGCGAAGTTGGGGTGCGATATAGCCATGTCAGGTGCTCATTTAAGGTTGGGAAGAAAAATGCTAACACAACCCGCTTGGCCAAACAATTCAAGAACGAGAGTTGGAGGGCTCAAGGCGAGGCAGACCGTTAGCATTTCAGACAGGGATTAGCAACTCCTCCGGCTGGCTATTGTAGCCAGCTCAGTATGACTTCTGCGTGTTGCGGCAAGGCGATCTCGGGTTCCTCAATATCAGGGTGCCATTTCTTCTCCCATTCTGCGCTGTAACAGCCGGTGTAACCCTTAGCCTCCAATAGCTCGACTATCTCCTGATTGGGCACGTCGCCTTTTCCCATGAGGGACAGCACAAAGCTGCCGTCGGTCCGGTGCCGGGCGTCCTTGAGATGCACATGGGCCACTCGATTCCCTATGTAATTCCAGGTTTCGGTCACACTTTCCCCCATACGCCAGGGGTGATGTACGTCCCAGACCGCCTGTACGTGACTGGATGGAATTTTGTCCAATACTGCAGCCACGTCTTTACCTTTGCAGAAGGCATCGTGAGTTTCCAGCAGAATGGTGATGTCAGCGGCTTCTGCGATTGGGGACAGGTTGTTCAGGCTCTGGGCCACCCAACTGACGCTCTGTTTCATAGTGCAACCCTCTGCCGTGTTGCCGCCGAAAGTACGCACATAAGGAACTTCAAGGGCGGCCGCTAATCCTATATAGGCTTCCAATTCCTTTTCAAATTCAGATCTCTCGTCAGCATCGCTGGCTGTGAAACGGGTGGAGGCCCCGAGACCGATCACCTTCAATCCGCGTGAGGTCATGACGTCCCGGATTCGCTGCCTCTGGCCCTCCGTGAGGTCGGCTGGAATGATCTCCTCATCCAGGAGTCGAATCTCCAATCCGCCATATCCATGGGCTACGGCCGCGTCGGCAGCCTGCTCCAAGGTCCAACTGGGGCAGCCCAAGGTGCTGAACATCAATCTGGGATTTCCGGCCATAATTCCTTCCTTGACTATTGGGTTGCCTCCACGGCTCCAGGTGGCCCTGGAGGCAAGTTGACTTCTACACTGGCGACAATTCGTGACACTTCTCTTGCAATTGAATCACGCGAAAGACACTCTCCGGAGTTATCACAAGAGGCGCACCATGTCGAATGGTCTGGTAAAGATCCAAGTAATACTGAGTGTAGGCCTGACTGTGGGATATATCTGACTGCCAGCTATCCTCTCGCCACGGAATCTCATCTCGATTGTAAGAACGATCGGGGGTAGGCCGGGTGTCCAGTTCACGCGGTGGCAGTTCCTGTGGATCAAAATACTTCCAACGCAGTTCGCCGCGGTTGCCCCATAGGCCACCTTGGGTGCCCATGATGTTCCAATTCTCTCCAGGAAAGGCGCAGGCACTGGAAATCTCAATGTCCAACGTGGGCTGACCAGTGGCCTTGAAAACCAGTTTCAGATGGTCGTCTGCATCACCAAGGGAGACAGTCTTCTCCAATTTGCAGAACACTTCTGGCTCCGCTGGACCGAAGAGCTGCATCGCCTGATCGAGGTAATGGGGGCCCGTGTTGTTCAAGGTTCCCCCGCCGTACTGTTTTAGAGTCTGCCAGTCCCATCGACGGCCAAATTTATTCTCCGTCATGCGAATCTGTACGATGCGTCCCAGAATCCCAGAAGCCAGGATTTCCTGTACCTTTCGGAAATCAGGGTTGTACCTGCGTTGCTGAAAAATGGATAACACTTTGATGCTATCCTGCGCGGCTGTAACCATCCGCTGCGCCGCCGGCAGCGAGTCAGCCATGGGTTTCTCACAAACCACGTGACGACCTGTTTGAAGTGACCGAACAGTCAGGTCCGCGTGCAAGAAACTGGGCAACGAAATGACCACGAGTTCTATTTGATCATTGCCCAACAAGCCGCCAAACTCTTCATAGCTCTCGCAATCGAAGACATCCATTGCTTCCTGCCGCCGAGAAGCTTCAGCATCGGCAACTGCGGCTACTCGATAGTGGTCTGGTAGTCCCTTAAGCAAGTTGGCATGAATCTGCCAGCCACTACGGCCCAAACCGGCAATACCAACTTGAATGGGGGGCTCTGCAGCCATAATTAAATCCTTTTTTGGGCTTGAATTCACGGTGCGGACTGGCGGCCCGCAGATAAGAGGGTAACAGGAATGGGGTCTAGTTGTGCTTGGCTTGGTCCGCCCAGATCTGGGCTTCCAAAGCCAACCGCATGGCCGCAAAACAATGGTCTTGACTCATGGCGGTTTGGGTGCGGTTCCTGATGTCATTCAGAAAGAGCCGCCCGTAGGGCAGTTCTACGTTCTTGCAGTCTTCATACCGCGTTGAGTTGGCATCGACCACATACAGGTGATCGCCACTTATTGCAGACTGGCCCACATCAATGTTCTTTCGGATTTCCATATACCCATCTGTACCTAGCACGAACAATCTAGTATCGCCCCATACGGCCAACCCAGAAGGGGAGAACCAGTCCACCCGCATATAGCCGGAACAGTGATCCCCCTGCACCACTACATCCCCAAAGTCTTCCAGTTCAGGGAACTCAGGATGCGCCCTGTTTGCTACCTGTGCAGCCAGAATGTGCGGATTAGATTCCTTGCTGAAAGACAGATACTGGTCAAATTGATGTGTCGCAATGTCGCAGAGAATGCCGCCATACGCCTGCTTGCGGAAGAACCAATCAGGCCGATTGTGGGGACGCAAGGAATGAGGGCCGGTGCCCAAAGTTTGAATGACTTGGCCGATGGCCCCGGCTTGGGCCAATTCCAAGGCCCGCACCGTCGCTCTGCTGCCAAGTCTCTCGCTGTAGGCTATGGCATAGATGCGTTCCGTGTCAGCCTGAACTCTCTTCACTTCGGCCCATTGCGTTAGGGACGTCATGCCTCCTTTATCGCTCAGCACGTCCTTGCCATGTTGCATGGCCCGTATTGCGATTTCCGCCCTCTCGCATGGGATAGCTGCGGTAAGAATCAGGTCGATTTCCGTGCTTTCGTAAATTTCCTCAGAATCTTGGCAGACCTTTGCTTGGGGAAATTGCTGGGAGAACTGCTGCTGCAGCTCCAACTCGGAAGCATGCACAGCGCGCAATTCAGCCCCCTCCGCCAGAAGCATTCCAAGCATGCCGAAGATGTGACTGTGATTCAGTCCTATGGCCGCCATTTGGACAGGCCGAGACTTAGGCATTGCGCCCTCAGGATCCGGCCGAATAGAAAAGGTCGCGTCCTGCCACCAATTGCCGCATCTTGCCATCTGCCACGTTGCGAGGCAGCATCCAAAAGCCGCAATCGGGATGGACCCAGGCGATCCGGTCGGCACCAATAATTTTGACAGCTTCTTCTATACGGCGGGCCACGACTTCCGGTGTTTCAATCTCAAGATCTTTGATGTCCACGACGCCGATACCCAAGGCGATGTCCGTTCGAACATCTCGGAAGGCCTCCAGCTCTCCATAGCCCCGGCGGGCGAATTCCAGAATCAGTGTATCTACTCTAAGGCTATTGAAAAAAGGCACCAGATCGCGCCAGAATCCGGATTGAATGGATTGACCCCCGTAGTTTCCAAAACACAGATGCAGCGCTTTTTCTTTTTGAATGGCATCCAAGACCACGTTGAGTGGTTCGTGAGCCCAAGCAATGTCCGCTGGATATCCGGGCAGATTGGCCTCATCCACTTGCAAAATGTCGGCCTCGATCTCACCGATGCTCTGAGCCAACACTTCAGCCAAGGCCATGGTCAAGTCCGGCAGACTAGCGTAATGAGTGTCGTAGACCGTTTTGGCCAGCATGTAGGGAGAAGTAACCGTAAACTTGACTGGATGGAAAGTCAATTGGCGAAGAGACTCGTAGTCTGACAGCAGATCAAGACCGCCTTGTGCTAAGGGAGCAGTAACTATGCCCGCCGGCTGCACTCGAAAGTGCATACCTGCCTGTTCTTGAAAGGACCGGGTTTCGGCCTGGGACAGAACCGTATTTACCCCTTCCATGGGTTGAAGGAAATATTCGATCATTCCGTTTGTTTCAGGATGATCGAAGTCGAAGCGCCCCATTTCACCGTCCACCAGTACGTCCAAACCGGCCAACTCCTGGGTCTTTAACACCACCTGCATGGCGTCGCGCAGTGTAGCCGAACCAGGAGAGCTGAACACCCAACGCGGTACAGGGTAGCTGCCTACCAGAGTCGTACGAAATGCATCAATTGGCAATGTAGAGGACATGTTGGGGACCACAGAGATGAAGTCAAGAGTCAGTGGGAAGAGGTCAACTCGAGCAATTGCTCATACTCTGGTCTGTTCTTGTAGAAGTCGTCCAAAGGAAAACAACCAGATATGAGCCCATTGCGGGGGGCAGTCGTGCAGTCACTGAAAGTTCGACATATTTGCTTGCGCTGTAGCGGCTTGCCCGCCAAGACGTGCCCAGGCATTTCAGGGTAGGAAAGAACCATGCGTCCCAAACCTACAAAATCAGTCAGACCCTCACGTACTGCGAATTGAGCCACGTGAGGTAACCATTCCTGCAGATAGGAATAACCGGACCCCACTAACGTCAGATCGGGGCATTGAGCCTTCAGTTGGCCCACCGCCGCGATCTGCCTGGCCACACCCACCAAGGGATCCTCTGGCGGTTTATAGCCATCCGAGGGTGGGAAAAGGGCAGGACGTTGAATGTGTGGAGAATAGTAAGGGCTGCCCGCTGTGATGTTGACCAATTGTATGTCGTGTTCACGCAACAAACTTAGAAACCTCACGGACTCACTCAGGTCTATACCTACGCCTGTGCCGTCCCCTCCAAAAGCATAGGGGTATACGGGACCTACGTTGGCATCGTCTGGCACGCCTTGCCCTTCCAGTTCCGGGTCTGGTTTAAAAGGCATAAAGTCAAAGGCACTCAGCCGAACCCCGATTCTCAAATCAGGAGTCTGCGACCGAATGCCAGCTACTACCTCTCTCAAAAAACGTGTCCGGTTTTCAAAACTGCCACCGAAGTCTCCCTTTCGGTCGTAAGCGGAGAGAAACTCATGCCCCAGGTAGCCGTGACAGTGTTTAATATCCACGAATTGAAATCCCAGCTCATGGGCCCGCTTGGCCGCCACGATGAAGTCTGAAATCAATTTCCGAATGTCGTCGTCCTGCATGCGGTGAGCCTCCGCATCCACATTGAACTTCCCATTCAGAATGGGGTGTTCGTACAGCAACCAGGGTTCCATGCGGGCCTTGTCCACGGGCCGAGCGAAGCGACCTGAATGTGTCAGTTGCAACCCCAACACCAAGTCCTCAGTAGTGTCATACAGTTCCCGGTGACGTTGCAGCAATAGGTTTCGCAATTCCCCAATACCCGCCATGGATGTTTCTGACAGCATCAGTTGATTGGGATTGGCCCTCCCGTCCGGGCGCACAGCCACGGCTTCTCCGCCCCAAATCAGTTTGGCTCCACTCTCCCCGAAGCGGGCCCACCTACGCCGAACCAGGTCAGTGGGCTCACCGTTTGTGGTCGCATCCCAACCCTCCATGGGGTGGATGCAGAAGCGGTTGCCTATGGAGAGGCCAGCTACTGTGTGAGGCCGAGCCAAAGGAGCATCCGGCCCCTTTTCCAGTACCGCATCAAAGCCGAGTTCAATTTCGCGTTCTTTCAGATACCGGCGAAATAGCTCTGGAGTACGCAGTTGGGCAATTCGATGGACGCGCTTGGCTCTCATGGTTTGAAGATGTTGTTTCCTTTGAGACCCTCTTACAGGCGTCTCAGGTGAAAGCCGCCGTCTACTCTAAAGACTTCTCCCGTGGAAAAGGGAAAGGCGCCCTGCGCTACAGCCAATACCGCTTGACCGACATCCTCGGGGGTACCCCATCGCGGCAGGGGCGTAAGGCCTTCAGCAATAAGGACGTCATATTTACCTTTCACGGCAGCCGTCATATCTGTTTCGATTATCCCAGGTTGAATTTCATAAACATTAATTCCCCAGGGACTCAGATAGTCGGCCAGCAGGGCAGTCATCATGGTCATGCCCGCCTTGGAAATGCAGTATTCGCTGCGGTTTGGGCTGCTTGTGAAGCCGCTGATTGAGCCGATATTGACAATCCGCCCCGCCCTGCGACCCGCGTCTGCGGCAGCAACCAACCGTTTGGCTAGGGACTGCGTCAGAAAAAGCGGCCCCTTCAAGTTGACAGCCATAACCTCGTCGTAGCTGGTCTCGGTCATATCCAGAAATGCCGTACGTTGGCGCGGCGCCATACCAGCGTTATTCACCAAGAGGTCAAGCTCATCAATCTGTTCAAATACCTGGTTGACTATGGATTCTCTGGCTGCAGCTGTGGCTACATCACCCGGTACCAGAAATGCTTGGCCACCCATCTGGTCAACCTGCTTGGCCGTCTCTTGTGCCGCGGGTAAGTTGCTCCGATAATTGATGCCAATCTTCCAACCTGCTCCGGCCAGTGCCAACGCAATCCCGCGCCCGATACCCCGACTGGCCCCAGTCACCAAGGCGTTCTTACTCATAAGCTAAGGCTTTTGAGAGAGCTTCCAGAAAGAAGTACTCACCCCACATCACGCTTTCGTTGACACCTAGACCTAGCCGCTGGTGGTAAGAGCCAAACATTAGGATCCCTTCCCAGCCCGGCGTCGCATTGGCCAGAAATTGCGGTCCCGTCAGAGTATCCAGGATGGTGCAGGCGTAGTCGAAGTATGCTTGTGCGGTTGTTTTGTCAGTCACTAGCCGTGCCAGATTAAGGAAACCACTAGCGGCAATGGCGGCGGCGGAGCTCTCGGAGGGAACATTGGGATCCGGTTCTGCCCAATCGTTTGGGGGTACTCCGTTGGCAGGTGTCTGCTGCATGTAAAAACGGGCGTTCATTTCGGCACATTCTAGAAACCTGGGATCATTTGTGTATTCGTAGACGGTTCCGAATCCGTATAGCGACCAACCCAGTCCCCTGGCCCAAGATGAGTCGTTCCTCCATCCTTGATGTGTAGTCTGGCGAAGAAATTCGCCGGTTCCTAAGTCGAATATGCCTTCGTGGGAAGTGCTGCCATCCCCTCGCACAAGGTACCGACGGGTGGTGAGGCAATGATCCAGAGCCACCTGCCAAAGCACGTCATCCTGAGTTTCACGGGCGGCATAGAAAATGATCCCTACATTCATCATGATGTCAATGAAAAGGCTTTCGTCAGCAACAAAGGAACGCAGGTATTTTCCTTTCTCTTTGAAACGCTGTCCCATTGTCTGTCCGGCCGTAATGACAGTGGCCTTGAGTGTGTCATCGCCGGTCAAGTCGAACCAGCGTTTCCACGAAGACCAGAAAGTAAATCCCAAATCGTGAACATTCCGATCGTATTGCCGCCCTTCAAGGAGTCTGGAATATTCAATTGCCTTTTCCAGCCAATATCCGGTGCCGCTATGGCGATGCAAAATCCACATCTGGCCTGCTACAAACCCCTCGCACCAATTGGTCCAAGCAGCACCATCATGCTTCCATTTGCCGCCCATGGTGTACATGGGCAGAAAACCAGGATACCGTTCTACCAGACTCCGCATCTGTTGGTCGGCGAAGTCTAGGGCGTTTTCACATTGGACTTTGAGGGTAGGGCTGATCTGCATGACCAGGGTTTCTCCGAGGTTTCATTCAGGGCCACCATGAGAATCCAGTGTATCACGCGAAAGCGGCCCGAGCCCGTCCCGATGGAGCCCACCCGGGAAAATTCGAGCTCTTCCAAAAAGGCACCAATTTAGGGCCAAACGCACGCGGCGCAGGTCAAGCACCAGCCTCACCGTAGCCGGTTCAATTTCCAATTGTAAGGACTGAATTGCAGGCGCAGATTATTCCTCTCTTGCTCCAAGAATTTTCGGCGCTTATCCTGGACGGGCAAGTGTTCTACGATGAAGGGCACGATGCCACCTGAAGAGTCAAAATCCCTTGGATACCACTTGAAAATCGGGGACAAGATCAACTGAGGCGGATCAGCCTCAACCCTAGTTTCCGCATCCACGAAAGACTTAGTAGAGAGGTCCATCTGTTGATCTAGCCGCTCAACAGCAAACTCCCGGATGGGGGGACAGGAGTGGCTGGCGCAATTCAAACCGAAATGGACGCGGGGTTCCATGGGGACAACTACCAAATTCAACCGCGGATCGCTATCCGTGAATTGCCAACCGTCCCCAACCGGATGTCCCTGATTGTTTCGCAGTATGCCGTGTTCGATATCATTGGCGCTAAACCGCTGACCGCCAATGCAGTAAGCTGCTTTCTCGAAAAAACGCAGGATGCCACGGGTCAAACCCACCACGGATTTGCTAACTCGGAAAGTAAGGACGGCATCCAGAATTAGTACGTTGTACAGATTCATCCAGAAAGTCAAAGTTTGTTCTCTTGTCGGCAGGGCATCTGGATCAAAGGCTTGGAGGCCGGAGTACAAGTTTTCCCGTGCAGGACCTAGCCGCGCTGCGACCGCCGGATAATCTACCAGCATTCCAGAGGCCGATGTGCAGGCTCTGTTCAGATCTGCCATCAACGCCGTCAGTTCTTCTAATCTTGTGGGATCTCCTGGGGCGAATCCATCATTGAAACAGGAGGAAGATGTGCCGGATAGCAGGCGAGATAGCAGAGACATGTTTGCGCGCATTCCTTCAGATCAAGTAGTGGGTAAATGCAATCGGTAGATCTGACCTTCCTGTGCAACTAAATACAGTTCCCCATCTTCATCCTCTCCGAAAGAACTGATGTTGAATTCGCTGTCGAGAATGCGCACTATCGGCCACTCTTCGCTACCATTCTTCGGCGGAAGGATCATCCATACTTCACCACTACAATAGTCCCCCACAATGTAACCGCCGAATGCAGCCGGATACCGTTTTCCCCGGTAGACATAGCCGCCGGTGATGGAGCAAACCCCGTTTTCCTGTGGAAACTCGGCAACTGGGGCCAACAGCCCTTCGTCCTGACATGCGGAACCGAGAAGGCAATGATTGCCTTCTCGGATGGGCCAACCCATATTCAGTCCTCCGGCCAATGGAGCAGGGACGAAATTGACTTCCTCGAATCTGTCCTGACCCACATCCGCGATCCACAGATCCCCGGTGTACCTATCGAAACTGAAACGCCAGGGGTTCCGCAGGCCCACTGCCCATATCTCCGGAAATATGTCTTGCCCCTGCCATGACTTATTTGCCCAAGGGTTATCTGTCGGAACGGTATATTGACCGGGCCCTGCATTTAGAACATCGATGCGAACCATTTTGGCTAGCAGAGTCTGGGGATTTTGGCCGGATTGGAATTGGTCGTACCCACCTCCGCCATCCCCCATGCCGATCCATAGCATGCCGCTGGGTCCGAAGGCAATCATGCCGCCATTGTGATTGGATGCTGGCTGGACCACCTCCAGGATCACTTCCTCCGAATCTGGCCAGGCTTCGTCCAGATTAGTGGGTGATGCCGAGAAGCGGGAGATGCGGGTCTGCCCAGCGGAAGCTGAATAATTTACATAGAATTCCAGGGATTTGACATAATTAGGTGGAAATGCCAAACCCAGCAGTCCCTGCTCATTCGCCCTATCGTTGACTCGGTCCCGAATATCCAGGAAAGGCTCAGGAAGCAGGGATCCGTCACGCCAAATATGGATGAGGCCCCGTTGCTCTACAATGAAGAGCCGTCCTGAATTGTCTCCGGCGTGGGTTAGAAAGAGTGGCTTTTCAAGACCGGTGGCGATTTGCTCCAAAGACAGTTCAAAGTTGCCAGGTGCCAAAGAAGCTTCCTCAGCTGAAGATGTTGACGAGGATGGAGGCGTAGGGATTGGCGATGCCAAAGATGTAGCTTCCGCAGATTCGGGTGTCGCGGGAATGGTTGACTGGACTGACGGAGCCAACTGAATATCGTCAGAGCATGCAGTCTGCAAAATGCAGCACATTGCCAGAACAGAAAGTAGGCCTACTAATTTGGTAGAGAACATGGTTCTGTCTGAAATAAAGTGACTGAAAACTTCAAGAGCATACCCCGCAGAGCCTTCTTTATTCTCGCCAATACTGGATTTGTCCCACTCTTGTGTCCTCAGGAACGGCTGTCTGTTGTGTAGGTATGGGCCTCATGGAAGGGATGCATGAGCAAAAGCACATTCCTTTTGGAGGTCGTTCTCGTGGACAACCTGACTGCATTTCAGTGGCCAAGGTTGGTTCCACCCTTGTTTCGTTTTCAGCTGCCTTGCCGCACTTACAGTAAAATGGCGAGTCCAAAAGGTAACATATGTCCTAGTTCACTGATTGAATTCACTGATTGAATGCTCCACGTACACTTTATCACCGGAGTAACAGGATTCGTTGGCTCTCATCTCACCCTGCGTCTTCTGCTAGAGGGCGCGCAGGTTGTGGCCATGGTGCGAGCAACAGACAACGAAGCAGCCAGGGCGCGGCTCGTATCCATCCTGTTGTCAATAGATGCCCAAGTAGAGCTGCCCCTGCACAATCTTTACGTTTTTGCCGGGGACGTACAAGACTCTACTGAGGATATCGTCAGTAAGTTACGGTCTATCTTTGCCGACCCCGTCCACACCATTTGGCATTCGGCCGTTACTTTCAAATTCCGTAAACAGGACCTTCCTGAAATTGAGGCCATCAATGTCGAGGGATCGCGACATGTAATTCACACTGCACTCTCCCTAAACGGCGCTGGTTCCCGGCCCCGCTATATGCACGTTAGCACTGCTTATTCCAGTGGTCGGCTCCAAGACATTGTGCCGGAAGACATAGTGGAATCGACCCCGGATTATCGCGGGCTCTATGAATGGTCTAAACACAAAGTGGAACTAGAGGTCGCAGACTTTCAAGCTAAGCACAAACTAGATCTCACCATTTTGCGACCGGCCATCATTGTAGGTAGCGAGGGCTCTGGTTCTGTCACCCACTCAGGGTATTACCAGGTGATAGGTACCATTTTCAAGTTCTATTTGATGTACAAGCGCAAGTACGGGGAGCACTTTGATAACTCTATTAACATGCGTTTCGAAGCAGTGCCGCACTTGAGGCTTAACTTGGTGCCCATTGATTATGTAGTGGATTGCATGGTGGCACTGGCAGGAAAGGCGGAGATTCGCAACCAGGACTTGAAAGTATTTAACGTAGTCAACGAAGACGCTCCCATCCTGAAGGACATTGTGGACGTGGTAGAAGGTTCTTTGGGCATCAAGGGCCTGACGATTGTAGACAGGGCAGAATTTGACCGACACCCCATGAATGCCTTGGAGAAAGTCTTCGCCCGAGCCATTTCCTTCCAGGCGCCCTACATCCGAGAAAATGTGGTGTTCGAGACCAGTCGTTTCCGTCAGCTCGTCAGCGAGGCGGAAGTACCCGTCCCAGTTGTACATGCCGAGGCTATGAATCGCATGAACCTCGATTACTTCGCAGAAATCAAGCCAGATTTGGAAAAGTCGCTAGATAACGACCGCTCTGGACAACTGGAAAAATCTCTCCAGATTTAGCCGCGGATCTGTCGTAGGTCCTTTTGCCGTGCGGCGGCGATCATCTCTGTTGCCGCGCTCATTAATTCATACTTTCCCATATTTTCCGGGCTCACCCAAGCCACTGCCCGTGCATCATCGCCCGGCATGATCTCTCCCTCCAGCCAATGGCAAAGGTAGTCCGCCACCACGTAGTGGTAAGCGATGCGCTCTTCGGAGTCCCTAATCACGGATTCATACAAGCTCACCAGGTCCACAATTTCAATGGAGATTCCACATTCTTCGGCAACTTCCCGATGTAGTGCATCCTGTAGCGGTTCGCCTAGGTGCAACAGACCTCCCGGCAGCCCCCATTGTCCTTCGCCTGGTGGGTTGCCCCTTAGGATCAACAATACTCTGTGGAGCGGATCGAAAACCACTGCACCGACACCAATGCGGGGTTGTGTCGGGTAAAGGCGGCTATCCATGTCGTCTGCACCAAACCGGAGTGTACCCTTCACTTCCACGGATTTATTACATCTAGGAGGTCAGGCCAGGTTTCAAATACAGCATCGGGCTTAATTTTGGCGGCGGCCCGTTCGTTGTTGTAAGTCGTTTGAGCATCTGCTGCGGTGACTCGCGCATGTACAGTCATGGCGCCCAGTTGCAACCCTCCCGCGATGTCTTCCCTCAGGTTGTCCCCTACCACGGCCACTTCATAGGGATACAGGTTCCACTGCTTCAGGACTTGCTCAAAGATATCTGAACTGGGTTTGCGCCATTCGAAGCTAGCACTACATAAGACAACGCTAAAGTAATCCCGGAGTTGCAGGTAATCTATGGTTCGTTGAAAGACCCGCTCACAGGGGTAATTGGCAAGGATAGCCAGTTCCAGTCCCAGGTTTCGAAGAGCCGTCAAAGTGTCCGTGACACCTGGCAGTAATTCCCAACCAGTCATTTCCGGCGCGTAGAAGAGGTCCACGGAAGTCTTAAGCACCTGTTCGTCCATTTTGCTGGCAGGATAGCCACAAAACTGTAAGAGGAAACTCATAGTATCGTTGGCAATATGCTCTTCTTCCTCATCCTCAGACTTTTGCTGGGCAAAGCGGCGGGCCTCTATTACCTGTTTCCAGAAGTCGGGAAAAAGCTCAAGACCCTGGGACTCCAGAAATTGTTGAGCCGTCTGTGCGCCTTCCTGCCACTGATCTGTCATTGGCACGCGGGGTCTTGCCAAGGTGTGGTCGAAATCAAAAACGATCCCTCTCAACATGGATGGGCGGCGGCTTAACGCCACGGCACGCAGATCTTGCAGTGAGGAAATGTGGGGGCGTTTTGAAGCCGTCATGACATCCTCGTGAGGAGAATAAGCATGGCTGCCAGTTTAGAGCATTCGGGGGAAACTGCGCGGATTTGAATTGCCTTATATCATAACTATGCATATTAAGGTGGTCAAGTGTTGTGCCTGGCTCAGTTTCTATTTGCTCGCTTTGGCTCGCTTGTGGGAAGATCGGGTAGATACTGCATGCCAAAGCCAGTTTGGGCCCGCTTGATTCATCACTTCTCTCAACGCAACCTTTGGTAGGGAGGTCAGGCATGTCGGAAAAGAAGAACGCTCCGCCCCGCGTGCAGATTGGGGACATCTCCTGTCACATCGTTTCGGACGGCAAGCACCGCGTAGACGGCGGGGGTTTCTTTGGCCTAGTACCGAGAGTATTGTGGAGCGAAGTGATCGAACCCGACACGAACAACATGATCCCGAATGCTTTTCGCTGCCTCTTGGTGGAAACGCCAGATGAATTAATACTCGTGGATACCGGTCTCGGCGACAAATACAGTGCCATTCAGCGACAGCGATTTTTGCTGCCCACGCAGGAGCAAAGATTGGTGCAGGAACTGCACTCAGCAGGATTTGAACCGGAGCAGGTAACTCACGTCCTTCTCACTCACCTGCACAACGACCATGCCGGCGGCATGACGCAGTGGGCGGGGCAAGGCTCGGAAAGGGGTACGGAAGCAGTGTTCCGCAATGCCGTGTACTATGTGCAAGGACAGGAGTATCAGGACGCTACAAGCCCCAATGAGAGAACTCGAGCCACATATCTGGCCAACAACTGGAAAAGCTTGGTCGGTACTGGACAGTTGCAGGCAGTTTTCGGCGGGCACGATTTCGGCCCCTCAGTGCGTACAGAAACCGCCGCAGGGCACACTCCTTCCCTGCAAGTTGTGTGGGTAGAATCCGGCGGCGAGTCGTTGCTGTTTCTTGGGGATGCCGCCAGCTGGGGCATACATCTAGAACGGCTGGCTTGGGTGCCAAGTTTTGATGTACTGCCCATGGTCAGTATCGAGACTAAGCGCAAACTGCAAACCCAGATCTTGAAGGAAGACCCATTGTTGGTCTTCCAACATGACCCTTATTACGTGACCGCTCGACTGCGCCAAAGCACTTCGGGTCGGGAACTGCGTTTGGAAGGGGAGATCACCGAAGAGCCATCTTGGGACCGGGTGACACGGACCCACGTGTGACCGCCACGGCGGATCAGCCACGAATGGAAACGTCGTCGGCTGTTATTTCATGGCGGTGACCGGCGGCGTCCACTACAATCAGACTGCCCTGTTTTGTAGTTCCGGTAGCAATGCCCATCAAAGTCGGCGAATTCGAGGCATTAGGATGCACTACCACTTGTTGACCGAGAGTAATCATTTTCTCTTCCCATGGTCTGTCTGGTAGGAAATACGGACTATCGGGGCTCAGCCAACTGGCTAACTGTTGGCAAAGAGACACCAAGAGTTTGAGGCGGTCCTGTTGCTCTCCAGCCAGTAAACGCAGACTACTTGGGGTCAACGATGGCGGTTCCACTTTAGGCAGTTCCCCTGCAGAGTGGTTTACGTTGACGCCTATCCCCAAGACCGCGTGTTTCAGTTTCGATCCTTGGTAGTGGGTTTCGACCAGAATTCCGGCCAGTTTCCGCTGGAGCCCTGCTTGGCCGCGCCAAACAATATCATTGGGCCATTTAAGCCATAGGTTTCTCCCTATTTCAGGTATCGATTCTGATATAGCTTCTAGGACGGCCATGCCAGCCATCAGCGAAGTAGGGGCCGAGTTTCCAATCCCCCAAGGAGTCTTCAGAAGGAAGCTGGTTGTCAAGGACCGGCCCCGCCGATCTGTCCAGGTTCGGCCGCTCCGACCACGTCCCTTCGTTTGCAGTTCGGCTAATATCAGGGTGCCGGACCGATGGGAGGCAGCTATAGCATGGGCAATGTCCTGCGTTGAATGACATCGGGAGTGGGTATATACCGTGTGCCCTATTTCACAGCCTGCAAGACAGCTTTCCAATTTGGCGTAATCAATCATGGCACGGCACAAGACTCAAAATAATCAGAGTGGCGAAATGGTTAGGAAAAGAGCCCTTGTAAGTTTGCGACGGCCAATGGGCAGGTAGGCGGTTGAAGTGGCCGACGCGGCAACTTCTCTCCTGTCTGTTGTATTATCACCGCGTCAAAGCTCTGAGCCGATATACTCCAATATCGACCCGGCTGCTAGTAATTCATTCCCTTTTCCCAGTTTATGTACATACCCACTAGCATGCGCGCCTTGCAGTTCACGCGTCACGACCCCGACCCCGATGTATATGAGGTAGTGAATAACGCGCCAGTTCCCGTTGCTGGAGCGGATGAAGTCATTGTACGCGTTCGATATGGGGCTCTAAATCGGCTGGATGACTGGGTACGTATTGGCTGGCCGGGCATTGGTCTGGCTCTGCCTCACATTCCTGGCAGCGATTTCAGTGGAGATGTGGTTTGGGTGGGGGAAGACGTAAGCGGCTGGCATCTAGGTCAGGCGGTTACCGCCAATAGCGCCTTGTGGTGTGGTTGTTGTGCTGCATGTGATCAAGGCCGAACCAACCAATGTGAGTCATTTGGAATTCTGGGAGAAAGTCGCGCTGGCACCATGTGTGAATATGTGGCCATTCCGGCTCGTAGTCTGGTTGCGGTGCCTAAGGGATTTGACCTGCGGTTGGCCGCGGCTGCTTCTCTGACTTATGTTACAGCTTGGCATAGCTTAGTGGTGAAGGGACAGTTGGAACTAGGGGAGAGAGTCCTTATTGTTGGAGCTGGTGGCGGCGTCAATGTCGCTGCACAGCAGATTGCCCTCTTACGCGGTGCTGAAGTCTTTGTCGTTGCCAGTAGTGCGACCAAAGCGGAAAGGGCGTTGGCCAATGGTGCGGACTGGGTCTGCGACAGAAATGAGGAGTCAGACTGGTCCAGGGCCGTTAGAGTCGCTACTCAGGGCCAAGGAGTAAATATGGTGGTAGACAATGTTGGGGCAGCTACCATTAGGGATAGCCTGAAGTCTTTGGCCCGGGGGGGGCGGATGGTCACAGTGGGAGGAACTTCCGGCTATGAGGCCAACTTCCCCCTCAGTTCCTTTTTCATGCGCCATCTTTCTATCCTGGGAAGCACCATGGGAACTCAGGCAGATTACCGGGAAGTAATGAATATGGTTTTCGCAGGCCGCCTGCAGCCAGTCATTGACAGTGTAGTTTCTCCTCGCAACTACTCTGAGGCAATCCGGCGCATGCAGTCGAATCAACATTACGGCAAGATTGTTGTCGACCTACAAGATTGGGAGTAAAGGGCGCGTGAGTGACGACCCACTGAAAATTTCGAATTCTCTACTCAGCATTTCTGATCGCCTGGCTGTCCTGCGCGAAGAAGTGGCCAGAGGCGGTGGTCCCGAGCGAATCGCTCGCCACAAGGCCCGAGGCAAATATACAGCCCGCGAGCGTATCGATATGTTCTTGGATCGGGGTTCTTTCCGCGAACAAGGGGTTTTCGTCAAGCACGACTCCGCCGAGCCCGGCATGGCTTTGAAGCGCCCTCCAGGGGATGGAGTGGTAACCGGCTTCGGCACAGTGGAAGGTCGGCTTTGCTATGTCTATGCCCAGGACTTTACGGTGCTGGGAGGCACAGTCAGTCGCCGACACGCCGACAAGATTACGCGAGTGTTGGACCAGGCCATGGAGAACGGGTCTCCGGTCATTGGCTTTATCGAAAGTGGCGGTGCCCGTATCCAAGAAGGAGTGAAGTCACTGGCCGGATATGCTGAGATTTTTTATCGCAATACTTTGGCATCAGGCGTAATCCCCCAGTTGTCTGTGATTATGGGCCCATGTGCAGGTGGGGCTGTGTACAGTCCGGCTCTGACTGACTTCGTCTTCATGGTGGAGAAGTCAAGCCAGATGTTCGTAACCGGTCCGGACGTAATCAAGGCTGTGACCCAAGAGGATGTGACCCTGGAAGAACTGGGCGGTGCCGCCGTGCACGGCAGCAAGTCCGGCGTATCTCATTTCTCGGCGGCCAACGAAGAGGAAGCCCTGTTGTTAGCCAAGCAGCTGCTGAGCTATTTGCCGGATAACAACATGAGCGATCCCCCTATTCTGCCTAATAAGGACGATTCCTTACGTCAGGATCTGGCGCTGGACAGTCTGGTTCCGGAAAATCCCAATAAGGGATATGACATGACTGAAGTCATTTCCCGCGTCGTCGACAATGGCCAATTCCTTCAGGTGCAGGCCGACTGGGCACCGAACATTCTGATCGGCTTTTCCCGCCTGCATGGCCGTTCCGTGGGCATAGTGGCTCAGCAGCCCATAGTGCTCGCCGGAGTGTTGGACCTACTGGCCAGCCAAAAGGCCGCTCGGTTTGTGCGCTTCTGCGACGCATTCAATATTCCCTTGGTAGTGTTGGAGGATGTACCAGGTTTCATGCCGGGCCTGAGTCAGGAACATAATGGAATCATCCGGCATGGGGCCAAGCTGCTCTATGCTTTCTGCGAAGCCACGGTGCCCAAAGTCACCGTAATTGTGCGCAAGGCCTATGGGGGAGCCTACTGTGTCATGAACCCCCGCCAAATCGGAGCGGACTTGGTGCTGGCCTGGCCTACAGCCGAAATAGCTGTGATGGGAGCTGAGGGAGCGGTCAACGTCATTTATCGGAACGAAATCAGAGATGCGGAGGACCCGGAAGCCCGACGAGCCCAACTGGTTCAGGAATACAGGGACCTATACGCCAACCCCTTTATAGCGGCTGAAAATGGCTATTTGGACGACATAATTGAGCCGCACGAGACTAGACCTCGGTTGATCAACGCTCTGGAAATGTTGCAAAACAAACGGCGTCAACTGCCGCCCAAGAAACATGGCAACATTCCGCTCTAGATTTGAGTTTTTGCCCGCACTTAACACGTTATGTTTCGCAAGGTCCTGATCGCCAATCGAGGTGAGATCGCAATTCGGATTAGCCGATCCTGTCAAGAGCGGGGTATCGCATCGGTTGGAATATTCTCCGATGCTGATCGATCTGCATTGCACGTGCGGTATGCAGATGAGGCCTACCATGTAGGCGGGTCCGCCAGCAGCGACAGTTATCTGCGTATGGATCGCATTATTGATGTCGCCCGACGGTCTGGAGTGGACGCCATCCATCCAGGTTATGGTTTTCTGGCCGAGAATGCGGAGTTCGCAGCCGCGGTGCAGGATGCCGGGCTTACATTTATAGGGCCTAGTCCGGATGCTATAGCCATTATGGGCAATAAAGTTCAGGCCCGTAAGGCTATCCAGAATTCTGACGTGCCCGTCCTTCCAGGAACCTCTGGCGGACTCGGCAATGAAGAACTAAAAGCCAAAGTCAAGGACATCGGTTTTCCTCTGATGATTAAAGCCTCAGCTGGCGGTGGCGGGAAGGGAATGAGAGTGGTCCACCAAATGGAAGATTTTGATGCCGCTCTGGAAACGGCCCGCCGCGAAGGGAAATCCTCTTTTGGAAACGATGATGTGTATTTGGAGAAATACATCCCCCTGTCTCGACACATTGAAATCCAAATCCTGGCGGACAGATTCGGCCGCACAGTGCATTTGGGTGAGAGGGAATGCAGCATCCAGCGCCGTCACCAAAAACTGATTGAAGAGGCTCCCAGTGTGGTTGTGGACGATACGCTTCGGCAGGAGATGGGGCAGGCGGCTATACGTGCGGCCGAATCCGTCAATTACGAGAATGCGGGCACAGTGGAATTCCTCTTTGACAGTGAAGAAAACAAATACTACTTCCTGGAGATGAACACTCGCCTGCAAGTTGAACATCCCGTAACCGAAATGGTCACTGGAATCGACATCGTGAAGGAACAGTTCGCTATTGCGGATGGGCGCAGGCTGCATTTACGGCAAGAGGAAATCAGACCCAAGGGCTGGGCACTTGAGTGCAGGATTACAGCCGAGGACCCTTTTCGGAATTTCATGCCTAACAATGGGGTGGTGTACTTCGTACAGGAGCCAACTGGACCTGGTGTGCGGGTGGAAAGCAGTCTGTACCGGGGCTGTCCCGTTGACCTATTTTATGACCCCATGATTGCAAAGCTAATCGTTTGGGGCGAGAGCCGGGCAGAAGCGATCATGCGAATGCGCCGCGCTCTGAACGAATACCGAATAGCCGGCATAAAAACTTCCATACCGTTCCACATCTCCGTCATGAAAAGCACAGAATTCATGATGGGAAATTTCAATACAGGTTTTATCGACCGCAAGCAGTTGGTAGATGATGAAGTGGAAAAGCACCGCCATGCCCGCATAGCAGCCGTAACCACCGCCTTACTGGCCCACGAGGAAAAACGCCAAGCCATTACTTTGCGGAAATCCGCCGCCTCAGGCTCTTCAGACATGTGGAGATTGTCTGGACGAATGCGCTCTGTGGGCGGGCGCTGGTGAAATACTTCGTAGATGTCGAGGGGGAGACCTTCGAGGTGGATGTCACCCATGATGAAGTAAGGATTGACGGCGAGCTAGTTGACATTAGTCTGGAGCAAAGCGGCATTCCTGAGCTGTTCAGCGTCCTGATTGATTCCCAGAGCCACGAAGTCTTAATCCAGTCTGCAGCCGGGGGTGTCAATGCTGTCCTGAGTGGGTACAGTTTTCAATTGAGTGTGCAGGATGAAGCCGAACGCCGGTTGCAAGTTGGCCGCCAAGCAGAGGTCGCACCGGATGGGGAATTGCACCTGGCAGCCCCCATTTCCGGTTTGATCGTCAGTGTTTCAGTAGCAGTGGGTGATGAAGTGATGCAAGGCCAAAATTTGGTAGTGCTGGAGGCCATGAAGATGGAGAACGAAATTTCCGCGCCGCGCGCTGGCAGGATCAAATCGGTTCTTGTGAAGGCGGGAGAACGGGTGGAAGTAGACGCCACCATGATCGTCTTGGAATAGCACTATTCCTACCAAGTCCAAGCCCGCTCTTCCAAGATCTGGCGCCACGGATATAATGGCCGCAACCTCATAGCTTAAAGTTACTACACTTGGAAAGGGAGCAAAATCCATGCAATCCGATTTGTCACCACAGCAGTTGGCCGAGTTTAAGGCACAAGGCTATTTGGTACTGCCGGCGCGTTTTTCTGAAGCCGAGGTTACGAAGATGCGGTCCGAAGCGGACCACATTTTGGAACTAGTAGTCAATTCATCTCTGGCAAACGGACGCCAGAGCCGGCGGCTGGATATTCGGGCCCTAAGCAATCAACAGTGGATGGTGCGCAAAATACAGCCCATCAATGATTTGTCACTTTATCTCACTGAAGTCTCAGCCGACGACCGACTATTGGCTCCAATGCGCCAGATCATGGGTGATGATCCCATTCTGATGGAAGAGAAACTCAATTACAAGCAGCCGGTGCCGGGGCCCATCGGCAATTTGGAAGCTAGACAGATGGATGACCGCTTCCCAGTGCACAGTGACTACGCGTATTACAAAGCCCAGAACTATCCTCCCGATATTCTCTCCTCCGCCATCACGATGGATCCGTGTCGCGCAGACAGTGGACCTATCCGCGTGTGGCCCGGGACTCACGCGGTGGACCTAGAGCATGAGTCCTTGGACAACGGTTTGCAGGTCAAACGCAACTTGGTGGATTTCAAGGGTGGCATAGACGTGCTTGCTCCGGCTGGATCGGTCCTCATTTTTCACGCCTTACTGATCCACAATTCCGTGGGCAACACCTCGGGAGTACCCCGTCGGCTCATGATTTATAGTCACTTTCCCCAACGGGCAGGCATCCCCCATGACCTCCGCAACGGGCCCACACGCCTCAGGGAAGCTCCCTGGGAGTGGCAATATTTGCGAAAACGCGTGCAGGGCAAAGTCCAACCCACTTTTAGGGCCCCCGTTTAATCCGGCACTCGAACAACCCAACATACGAATCTATTTGAAATTGGTTTTGGCACCAATGGGTGGATGTGGTATAGTTTCCTTCGCTGCCAATTTAGGGGCAGGGCAGATTAACAACTGAAGAGTGACAAGGCGGGTTAAAAAAATTAACCTGTCAATTTAGAAATTGCACAGGCAAACTCTTTTATGGAGAGTTTGATCCTGGCTCAGGATGAACGCTGGCGGCGTGCCTTACGCATGCAAGTCGAACGAGAAGGGGAGGCTTCGGCCGAACTGGAGAGTGGCGAACGGGTGAGTAACACGTGAGTGACCTGCCCCGAGGAGGGGGATAACCATGGGAAACCATGGCTAATACCCCGTAGACCTGGCCCCATTAGAAAAGGTCAGGTATAGCTCAGGCGCCTTGGGAGGGGCTCGCGGTCGATTAGTTTGTTGGTGGGGTAACGGCCTACCAAGATGACGATCGATAGCTGGTCTGAGAGGATGATCAGCCACACTGGGACTGAGATACGGCCCAGACTCCTATGGGGGGCAGCAGCGAGGAATATTGGACAATGGGCGCAAGCCTGATCCAGCAACGCCGCGTGGAGGAAGAAGGCTTCGGTTGTAAACTCCTTTTGTGTGGGATGAGACAAGGACAGTACCGCACGAATAAGTCACGGCTAACTAGGTGCCAGCAGCCGCGGTAATACCTAGGTGACAAGCGTTATCCGGATTTACTGGGCGTAAAGGGCTCGAAGGCGGTAATTCAAGTCTGGCGTGAAATCTCCTGGCTTAACCAGGAGGGGTCGTTAGATACTGTTTTACTGGAGGCAGTGAGAGGGGTGTGGAATTCTCGGTGGAGTGGTGGAATACGTAGATATCGGGAGGAACATCAGTGGCGAAGGCGGCACCCTGGCACTGACCTGACGCTCATGAGCGAAAGCGTGGGGAGCAAACGGGATTAGATACCCCGGTAGTCCACGCTGTAAACGATGAGTACTAGGCGTAGGTAGCTACAGTTATCTGTGCCGAAGCTAACGCGATAAGTACTCCGCCTGGGGACTACGGCCGCAAGGCTAAAACTCAAAGGAATTGACGGGGACCCGCACAAGCAGCGGAGCGTGTTGTTTAATTCGATGTAACGCGAAGAACCTTACCTGGGTTTGACATGTACGTAGTAGTGAAGCGAAAGCGGAACGACCCTTCGGGGGGCGTACACAGGTGTTGCATGGCTGTCGTCAGCTCGTGTCGTGAGATGTTGGGTTAAGTCCCGCAACGAGCGCAACCCTCGTCGTTAGTTACAAGTGTCTAGCGAGACTGCCGATAATACATCGGAGGAAGGTGAGGACGATGTCAAGTCAGCATGACCCTTATATCCAGGGCTACTAACACGCTACAATGGGCCGTACAATGGGCAGCCAAAGAGCAATCTGGAGCCAATCCCACCAAAACGGTTCGTAGTTCGGATTGCAGGCTGCAACTCGCCTGCATGAAGCCGGAGTTGCTAGTAAACGCAGGTCAGCCATACTGCGTTGAATACCGTTCCCGGGTCTTGTACACACCGCCCGTCAAGTCATGGAAGTTGGTAACACCTGAAGTCGGTGACCTAACCGCAAGGAGGGAGCTGCCTAGGGTGGGACTGATGACTGGGACTAAGTCGTAACAAGGTAGCCGTACCGGAAGGTGTGGCTGGATCACCTCCTTTTTAGGACAATGGCCGGGGGTCGCTGTGGATACAGTCCACCCCTCGGACCCAACGTCTTTTGGAATATTGTAAATACCCGTCTTGTCACTCTTCAGCGGTTAAAATGCCGTTGAGGGTCTGTAGCTCAGCAGGTTAGAGCACTGTGCTGATAACGCAGGGGTCAGTGGTTCGAGTCCACTCAGACCCACAGGGTTAACAGACCCTAGGGCCTTGTGCCCGGCAGATTAACAACTGTATAGGATATGAGCATCTAATATACCTAATTGATGTAAACGAAGAAAAGATTAAGCTACTAAGAGCATACGGGGGATGCCTAGGCGACAGGAGCCGACGAAGGACGTGTAGCACTGCGATAAGCTGCGGGTAACCGTGCTAAGGTTTTGATCCGCAGATGTCCGAATGGGGAAACCCGTGCCGATGAATGCCGGCACAGCCGGCGGTGAACACATAGCCGCCGCGCAGGGAACCCGGGGAACTGAAACATCTAATTACCCGGAGGAAAAGAGATTATTCCGTTAGTAGTGGCGAACGAACGCGGAACAGCCCAAACCAACATTGCTTCGGTGGTGTTGGGGTTGTAGGACCAGCAAAGGCGAACGCTAGATAGGGGAAGCGCACTGGAAAGGCGCTCCATAGAGGGTGATAGACCCGTACCCGAAATCGATCCGTTCCAGGTTGGGATCCTGAGTAGCGCGGGACACGAGAAATCTTGCGTGAATCCGGAAAGACCACTTTCCAAGGCTAAATACTCCTGTCGACCGATAGTGAACAAGTACCGTGAGGGAAAGGTGAAAAGTACCCCTATAAGGGGAGTGAAATAGAACCTGAAACCGTATGCTTACAAGCAGTCAGAGCCTGATACTGCATTGCAGTCGGGTGATGGCGTGCCTATTGGAGAATGAGCCAACGAGTTACTTTCTGTAGCGAGGTTAAGGCAGTGACAGCCGGAGCCGGAGCGAAAGCGAGTCTGAACAGGGCGTCAGAGTTGCAGGGAGTAGACCCGAAACCAAGTGAGCTATCCATGGCCAGGTTGAAGCTAGAGTAATGCCTGGTGGAAGACCGAACCGTTGTATGCTGCAAAATGCTCGGATGAGCTGTGGATAGGGGTGAAATGCCAAACGAACTTGGAGATAGCTGGTTCTCGCCGAAATAGTTTTAGGACTAGCGTCGCACCGTTGACTGCCGGGGGTAGAGCACTGGATGAGGTAGGGGGCTGAAAGCCTACCGAACTCAACCAAACTCCGAATACCGGTAGTTAAGGGCGGCAGTCGGACCGCGGGAGATGAGTTTCGTGGTCGAAAGGGAAAGAGCCCAGACCGTCAGCTAAGGTCCCAAAGTGACAACTAAGTGGGAAAGGATGTGGAGTTACAGAGACAGCCAGGAGGTTGGCTTAGAGGCAGCCATCCTTTAAAGAGTGCGTAATAGCTCACTGGTCGAGTGACTCTGCGCCGAAAATTTAACGGGGCTAAAGTTGTCCACCGAAGCTACGGATTTCGTGTCGCGTGCGCGCGGCAGGAAGTGGTAGGCGAGCGTTCTGTTTGCACTGAAGCGTTACCGTAAGGAGACGTGGAGCGGACAGAAGTGAGAATGTTGGCACGAGTAGCATAAATTACGTGAGAACCGTAATCCCCGAATGTCCAAGGTTTCCGACGGAAGGTCAATCCGCGTCGGGTTAGTCGGTCCTAAGGCGAGGCCGAAGGGCGTAGTCGATGGACAACAGGTTAATATTCCTGTACCGCGTAAGGGTGTTTGAGCGATGGGGGGACGCAGCAAGGTAAGTCGGACAGCTGCTGGAACAGCTGCTCCAAGCCTGCAGGCTTTGAGGCGGGGGTTAAAAGACTCGCTGAGCTGAGGGGTGACGGCTAGCCCGTAAAGGGTGAAGCGACCGAACCTATACTGCCAAGAAAATCCTCTAGTTAGTCCTGCGCGACCGTACCGCAAACCGACACAGGTAGACAGGTAGAGAATACTAAGGGGATCGGGATAACCTTCGTTAAGGAATTCGGCAAAGTGATTCCGTAACTTCGGGAGAAGGAATGCCTCAGTAAGGTGATCGAGCCTCGCGCTCGTGAGCTTGAGGAGGCCGCAGAGAAACGGCCCTGTCGACTGTTTATCAAAAACACAGGTCTGTGCTAAGTCGCAAGACGACGTATACAGGCTGACGCCTGCCCAGTGCCGGAAGGTTAAGGGGAGGGGTGCAAGCCCTGAACTGAAGCCCCGGTGAACGGCGGCCGTAACTATAACGGTCCTAAGGTAGCGAAATTCCTTGTCGGGTAAGTTCCGACCCGCACGAAAGGCGTAACGAATGGGGCACTGTCTCAACGGAGGACCCGGTGAAACTGAATTAGGAGTGAAGATGCTCCTTTCCCGCAGCAGGACAAGAAGACCCCGTGGAGCTTTACTACAGCTTGGCATTGGGTTAGGGCTTAGTCTGTGTAGGATAGGTGGGAGACTATGAACTTGGTTCGTCAGGATCGGGGGAGTCGCCGGTGAAATACCACCCTTGCTATGTTTTGGCTCTAACCTCGACCGTGATCCGGTCGTGAGACAGTGTCTGGTGGGTAGTTTGACTGGGGCGGTCGCCTCCCAAAGAGTAACGGAGGCGCGCAAAGGTTCCCTCAGGCTGAATGGAAACCAGTCGAAGAGTGCAAACGCAGAAGGGAGCTTGACTGTGAGACCTACAAGTCGAACAGAGACGAAAGTCGGCGTTAGTGAGCTTTCGGTTCAGAGTGGAATGGCCGGAACTTAACGGATAAAAGCTACCCCGGGGATAACAGGCTAGTCTCCCCCAAGAGTTCACATCGTCGGGGAGGTTCGGCACCTCGATGTCGGCTCGTCACATCCTGGGGCAGGAGCATGTCCCAAGGGTTGGGTTGTCCACCCATTAAAGTGGCACGCGAGCTGGGTTCAGACCGTTGTGAAACAGGTCGGTCTCTATCCGCTGTGGGCGTAAGGGAATTGAGGAGAGCTGCCCCTAGTACGAGAGGACCGGGGTGGACGGACCAATGGTGTTCCAGTTGTCGTGCCAACGGCACTGCTGGGTAGCTACGTCCGGAATGGATAACCGCTGAAAGCATCTAAGTGGGAAGCCAGCTTCAAGATAAGTTCCCTCGCAGGGATAACCTGGTAAGCACGCTGGAAGACTACCAGTTTGATAGGCAGGGTGTGTAAGGGCAGAGATGTCTTAGCTAACCTGTACTAACGTGCGAGGGCTTAATTTTTCTTCACATCATGTGGTAAGTGCTCATATCCTATTCAGTTGTTAGTTTGTCGAGCCGTAAGGTCAGGCCAGTGGAGATTGCGTACTGAGCGTTTTGTTGGTGACTAGAGCGGCGGGGGTACACCCGGATCCATCTCGAACCCGGTAGTTAAGTCCGCCAGCGTCGATGGTAGTGCATGGGCGACTGTGTGCAAGAGTAGGCCGTTGCCAACAAAACCCTCAGGATGCAAGCTATTGCCTCAAGTGTGGTTTTTCTACGGTCATTTGGTTTCGAATCTGCAGGTTAGCCCGGTGTGTGCATGACCTGGTCCAATGGACGATAAGCCTCCACCTAGAACTTTTGATGGAATGCGCCTACTCTTAAGGGTAGGCTTTTGGCGCGTCCTGTTAACAGGGCCGGTGGGCTGATGCTTGACGTAGTCGTACTGGCGGCCGGCCGCGGGACAAGGATGCTTTCGCGGCGGCCTAAAGTGTTGCATGACTTATGCGGCCGGCCTTTGCTGCAGTGGGTGATTGAGGCGGCCTTCTCCGTATTGGGAATACCACCGTTGGTGGTTATCGGGCCGGATCATTCTGAAGTTTCAGAACTATTTGCGGAGAGGGCCAGATTCTGCATTCAGCCAACTCCGCGGGGAACAGGTGATGCTATCGCACAAGCGTTGCCGTATCTCATGCCGGATGCCGATACGGTGCTTGTCCTGCATGGTGATATGCCTTTGCTGCAGGCGGGAACATTACAGCAGCTAGTAGATTGTCAAGGCAAGGAAGCAGGCCCGTCACTTGCGCTTCTGGTTATTTCCCGCCTTCAGTCTCAAGGGTTCGGCCGCGTTGTGCGAGACGCACGAGGCGGATTTTCGGCAATAGTGGAGGAGCGAAATTGCACTCCCGCCCAATTGGCCATCTCGGAATTCAATGCCGGCGTGTACGTATTTAAAGTTGAGTGGCTCCGCAAAGAGATCGGTAACCTAGCCTTCCAGTCTAGCCAGGAGAAATACCTGACAGATATGCCGGGCATGGCCGTTGCCGCGGGAATTGCGGTGCAGACAGTGGCCGCGGCTCCAGAAGAGGCCAGCGGCATCAATACGCGAGTTGAATTGGCGGAAGCTGCACGGTTGATGCGGAGACGTATTAATTCTGCCCATATGTTGTCCGGGGTCACAATTGTTGATCCAGGTTCGACCTATATTGATGCAGATGTGATCATCGGGTCCGATACCCATGTCGGTCCTGGGACTGTGCTAACCGGTGCCACCAGAATTGGCCAGGGGTGCACGGTTGGTTTCGGCACCGAATTACATAACACGAGAGTAGGTAACAATTGTCGAATTCGGCAGTCGTCGCTTGAGGGTGCGACATTGGAGGATGATTGTGATGTAGGGCCTTTTGCTCGCATGCGGCCTGGGGCACATCTGGGCCAGTCTGTGCACGTCGGTAGCTTTGGAGAGATTAAGAACAGCTATCTAGGAAACCACGTGACAATGGGCCACTTCAGCTATGTGGGGGACGCTGATATAGCCGCTTACGTCAATATTGGTGCAGGTACTATCACCTGTAATTTTGATGGCGATGAAAAACATCGGACGGTGGTGGAAGAAGGTGCCTTCTTGGGAAGTGGCACGAAATTGGTGGCCCCGGTGAGGGTAGGACGGGAGGCTCGTACAGGAGCAGGTTCAGTAATTACTCGGGATGTGCCGGCAAAAACCTTGGTTTATGGAGTGCCTGCTCGACCCAAAGCGCCGGATTTGGGTGTGTCTATCCCACCAGTCCAAGATGGAGAGTGACGGAACTGTGGCTTACGGGTTCTATTGGGGGTTGTTCGGGCTTATATGGATGGCGGCTTCATTGGGTGCCTTTTTCTTCAACGCCGGAGAGATGGCCCTGTCTGCCTCACACCCTCGCAAAGTGCGATTACTTTGTGCTCAGAATGTGCCGTCCGCCCTGCGACTGGAACAGCTGTTGGCTAATCCAACCAGTTTCTTGGTTGCCTTCATGCTGGGAAAATCACTGTTTTTCCTTGGAACTGGATTAGCGGTCATGTGGTGCCTGGAAGTTCTGCAACTGGGTGTAAACGCCCGGTGGGCGATCCTCCTGAGTCTGGGGCTGTGGTTGGCAGGTTCACAGGTGCTGGGCCGGGCATGGGCCAGACAAGATGAGACGCGCCGTGCTCTCTGGCTGTCTGGGCTGGGCCAAACCGTGAACGGCATAATGTCACCCTTGGTTTGGGGTCTACTGCTTCTGACGCGCAGGTGGCAAAGCGAACCGATGGAGAACAACGGCGGCGACATGTCCTATCTCAGTGAGGAAGGGCTGCGCCAGCTGATTGATCTGAACGATGCCGAAACCGAAATCAAGGAATCTGAAAAGCGCATGATGGCTAGCGTAGTGGAACTACGGGAGACCTTAATTCGCGAGGTTATGGTCCCGCGTATTGATATGGTTACGGCTTCGGTTGATCTGCCTGTTCCTGAAGCCTTGGATATCATCCTGGCGGCCGGTCATAGCCGTATCCCTGTATATTCCAAGAATGTGGATTCAGTGGAAGGAATTCTCTATGCCAAGGATGTGTTGAGGCTCTACCGAGAAGACAAATTGCAAACACCAGTCTCTGAAGTTATGCGGGAACCGTACTTTGTACCCGCCAGCAAGAAAGTTGACGCGATGCTGAGGGAGTTCCAGGCCAACCGAATACATATGGCGATCGTAGTAGATGAATTTGGTGGAACTTCGGGTCTGGTTACCATCGAGGACTTGATCGAAGAGATCTTTGGAGAGATCCAGGATGAATATGATCATGAGCAACCGGAGCTTACGCGGCTGTCAGAAGACCTATTTGAGTTTGACGCCCGTTTTGACTTGGACGATGCAGCCCGTATTTTGGCTACTAACCTGCCGGTAGAATTGGCAGACACAATGGGTGGGTTCATCTTCAGTAGCCTCGGACGCATGCCCGTGCTAGGGGATCAGGTAGAGAGCGGTAAATGGCACTTCAGCGTGACTAAGATCGAATCCAGTCGCATCAAGAAAGTACGGGCCCAGCGCAAGGGGGTGCCAGCACCTGGCGAGTAGACTTGAGTTGCTTACTGCATGGGTTCGCAGGTGAATGTCATTAAGTTGAGGCGTTCGGCATCTCGCACTTCGATGACCCGATACCCGTAGTCTATTACTCCGGCATTCTTGAGACGGGCAAGCTGGTTGGACACCGTCTCGCGATAAGTGCCTAGTCTTTCGGCGATAGCCTTGTGAGACATGGAGATGGAGGCTTGTCCAGAGAAGGACTCCCGCATTAGGAGGCGGGCGAGGCGGGTGCGCACTGGCTCATAAGCTTCTAGTTGCTCGTCATACATTTGTTGCTGAACACTGATCTGGCTGCGCAGCAAGGCTTCCAGTACATCGCTCCAATTCTGGCCAAGGCATTCCAAGTCGGCCAGCAAATAGCAGACAATTGTGGGCGTCACGGCTTTGACATTGTATGCTGACCAATCTGAAAAGAGGGAAGGGCCCAGAACCGTGCCGTCTTCAAAAGGCAGTGCGAATAGTTTTCGTCTTTCCGTCTTGCCTTCTTCGATTCCACTTTCGAAAGCCTCAACGTGCAGTCGCCCATCTAAGACAATTACGGTGTGCTGGAGGGGCTTGTCAGCGCTGGCCAACATACGCTCTTCATGAATGCGTCGAACCGATACTATGCGCCGAAACTGAGGATCGGCACTGCAGAGATCAGTGACGGAGTCCCAATTGCATTGGAATGGGGAGTCTTCGATTCCATATCCAATCATCTCGCTTTCTCCTTACAGCATTACGAGCATGCAGTAAATTGATTCTATGTAACAGGAACTGATGGGAGATAAAGAAAACCTTAAGGAGACATTAAGCCCTTGGACAGCTAGGTCCTCAGGCAGGAATTCATTCTAGAAACTGTCGCCAAGAGGCCAGTCTAGGTATTCCGCTGCTGCCACGCGCCAGCGTTCTATTTGATGCTTGGGTACCTCTGCCAGGAATTTGGCCACAGCAGTTTCTGAAGGAACAAGATGTGAGCTAGTAGCTAATACTCTCCATGCTGCCACCGTGCGAGTTACCTCCCCCGGCACAATATCGGAAAGGAAGGTTCCACATTGGATTCCAAACGTTGTTATAGCAGCGCGGGTCCTCAGCTCCTGACAAGATTCTGCCACCAGACTGGCGACCTCCTGAGTACTGGCCATTTTAAGAACATGGGCGAAAGCCTCCAGCAGAGGTGGGTTGCCCAACTGGGTAACTAGCTGAGCGGCCCGTGCGAAGTGATGGTCTCCTAACAAGACTGCACTGCCTGCCATAAAAGAATCAGGAGGCGTCTCTACCACCATTTTGAGACGATGGATGCGTTGAGCCTTGGCCAAAGTTTCCAGGGCAATGGCCAGTTGGCAACGGGCGGTCCGATGGCCCGTAGTATCTCTTGGCGGCATTCCCACCGCCAAAATTACACTGGCAAAAGGGACTGCCGAGTTAGGGCCCTGTTCCGTAGGCAGTAGATAAGCAAGTACCTCATCTTCGGCTGAACCCTCCTTGTGCATGGCCTGCCGGACTATCTGTCGTTCGGCGTCAAACAGCGAATCTTGGGTCCGGTCCTGGGAGGTATGGTCTGGAGAAGCTGCAAGGGTCATGTTAAGGGCAAGATGCGAACAGTTTCAGGATAAGGCAGCCGCTCAACACTGCCCTGTTTCACACCTAGAGAACTGTAAACCTTCTGCATTGTATGGGAATGGACCCACTCAATCAACTTCGTTAGTGAAGAGCATAGATTTGTTTTGAGGAGTTAAATTTTCATCCTAGGCCAACGGGTCCAGAGTATATAATTCCGCACTGGGTCACTACTATAACCCTCCTCTTCGATCCAGTTGGAACCTCATGAACTTCGCATCTACTATCCCTTTGGGCCTAACCTACGATGATGTCCTGCTTATTCCAAGGAGGTCACGGATCCGTTCCCGACTGCAAGTTGACTTAAGCACTCAGTTCACGCGCACGTTGCGTCTGGACGTGCCTGTGATCGCTGCGAATATGGATTCCATATGTGAGTCCGAAATGGCCATGGCCATGGCGAGATTGGGAGGAATTGGCATCATTCACCGTTTCCTGACTCCAGAGCATCAGGCTGCTGAAGTTGCTCTGGTAAAAGAGCAAGGCGCTGATTTATTGGTGGGTGCCGCAATTGGGACAGACCACGACGTAATGGGGCGGATCGAAGCCTGTGTATGTGCGGGCGTAGACGTGTTAGTTCTCGACATTGCCCACGGCCACTCGGAACACGCCTTGGAAGGCACCCGAAACTGCAAAGAAGCCTTCCCCGACGTCAGCCTAATTGCGGGAAATGTGGCCACTGCGGCTGGAGCTCTGGACTTGGTAGATGCTGGGGCAGACGCGATCAAAGTTGGGGTTGGTCCGGGCGGGGTCTGTACCACGCGCCAGGTCACAGGTGTTGGTGTGCCGCAGTTGACCGCACTATTCGATATATGTCAGGCCGGCATTGACGTGCCGGTCATCGCGGACGGGGGCGTACGTTCTGCGGGAGACATCGCCAAAGCCTTAGCTGCTGGAGCCGATTCCGTCATGCTGGGTAGCATGTTGGCCGGTACCAAAGAAAGTCCGGGAGAACTGGAGCAGTCCCCTGTAGGGTTGGTCAAGCGAATTCGCGGCATGGCGTCGCAAGAGGCCGTAGAAAACCGAGCACTACGGCACGGGCAAACTCTGGACGAAGAGTATTTCGAGGGCCGCTCTCCCGAAGGTGTGGAGAGCACAGTGCATTACAAAGGCACTGTGGACAAGATTATTCAATCCTTGCTGGGTGGGGTCAAGAGTTCCTTCAGTTATCTGGACGCAGCCAATATCCAAGAATTCAAAGCCAATGCCTCATTCATGCGGGTGTCGCCGGCAGGTTTTCGAGAGGGTACTCCGCACATAGATCTAAACTGAAGAAAGCCATCTTGCATTGTTCCCGATCCCGCCTGTGCCTTCTAGAGTTGTTCATTGTCAGGCAACAGAGTTTCAATCAACCGATTAAGCGAAACATCGTCATAGAAGTGCAGAACCAAACGCCCAGCTCCGTTCTGCCGCCTTTGTATATTTACTTTGGTTCCCAGCTGAGCCCGCAGCTGCCTTTCAATCAGAATGATTTCATCTCTTAAACCAGGCTCGGTGCTAATCTCAGCCTCTGCGGAGTTATGTGTGGCGTGGCCCGCGCGGGGTTGCAACCCATCCAGGAACGCTTCCTCTGTCTGCCGCACAGTTAGATCGTCGGTGAGGATCTTTTGAAGGGCCTGAGATTGATCATCTGGGGTGGGCCAAGATAGGATGGCCCTGGCATGGCCCACGGTTATTTTTTCGCTGGCGAGTGCTTCCTGAACGACGTTGGGCAGGCTGAGCAATCGGATGGCATTGGTTACAGAAGACCGGCTAATTCCCATAGCCTCGGCAATCTGGGCGTGGGTTAAATCGTGATGAGTTGATAGCCGGAGGAATGCCTGCGCCAGTTCCAGAGGGGAGAGGTCAGCTCGCTGCACATTTTCGATGAGAGCTAAAACGAGGGATTCCTGCGAAGTTGCTTCCCAAATGATCGCCGGTACCGTAAGCAAACCGGCCAATTGAGAAGCACGCCAACGGCGTTCACCAGAGATCAGGAGGTAACGATCTAGGGTTTCCCGATCTCGTTGAACTACTAGGGGCTGAAGCAGGCCGGAAGACCTAATGGATTCCGACAAAGCCTTCATTTTGTCCCTGCTGAAGTCCTTGCGAGGCTGTTGGGGATTGGGTCTGATGTTAAGGACAGGGATTTCGACGAACTCTTTTCCATATTCTTTACCTTCGCCAGGGGCAACCGTATTTTCTGCCTCAGAAAGGCTGAATAAGGCATCTAGGCCACGGCCCAGCCCGAAACCTTTGGATGCTGGCCTGTTGGTGGGAGAAGTCATGGACTGTACCTAGATTCCTGCTTTGTAATTGAACCGAATCTGAGAGCAAGCACAAGGAAACACATAGTTAGTTAAGCATACAGACTGTCTTTGCAACGCCGCCTCTATCTTATCCAATATTGGTCCAGTCCTTTTGTTCTTAGTGCCGGCAATCCAAGTTAGCTATATAAGGTTGGCTCTCCTGGCCTGTTAGGTCTCGACTAGTGCTATAGGATAAATTTGTTTGAGGCCCCCCTCATTTATAGATACCATAGATGCTAAATCTGGACGATGGACCTTTCCCACTGACGTGGTCAACTAGCGCTCACAAGTACTTTTCCTTAACCTGCTTTCTCGATGCCTTGCCCAAGCGCCTCTTTTCGCGCATCCCCTGGCCTGTTCCAGTATTTCGCTTCTGACTGGTCTGGATATTTCTTCAACTGTGTCGGACAGTTAAATGAATTTGTAGATGTTGCAATCATTTCGGGCCCCGATTTGACCCAGGGTCTTGCTGAAGGCTGCTACTTCCAGTTCCGCTTCTGCCTTTAGGAAGATACGATTCCAAGATGTCAACTTCCGAAACTAGGCTAGGGTTGATTTCAGACCGTCCATGAATGGAAGTCGTACCACAACTGCGCGACCCCAGACAGGACTACTGCTGTTTCAAAGGTAAACGCCTGTCGACAGATAATCTTCGATAGATACTGATGATAGAGCAGGGAATCCGGCGTTTCGTTGCCGTGTTACAGTTTGCGTCGGCAAGAAGGAAAACGGTCCCAAGAACAGATAACTCGAAAAAGTGTGCCTGCGGCAACTTCACCTAAATGAAGGTGTGTTCTTTCCCACTGGTATTTCTGACAATCTTGCCTGGAATTTTTAAGGGCTGGGCTGGTTATTGTTCTTCACATGTATGCTCCTGGTGTCGGCAGGATCTAGCTCCTTTGGCTAAATTTCACCCAGGTTGAGCCGAAAGGTTGATCAATTTGGTGTCCAGAGAATGGGGCGGATGACTGCCCGCAGCTAAAGTAGGGCCTGTGCCTCGTCACCGCCTTCCAGAGAGGACCTATTCTGCCGGTCCAGGAATTCTTGTGTCCAAGATTGATAGGCCATGGCCCCCGCACATTCGGGGGCGTAAGTCACCACCGCAAGTCCGTGGCTGGGTGACTCAGCCACCCGCACACTACGTGGAATAATGGTTGTATAGGTTTCTTTTGGGAAATGGCTGCGCACTTCGGCCGCAACTTCGCGACTGAGACGAGTACGAACGTCGTACAAAGTCAGCAGAAATCCCGCTAGTATCAGTTCGGTGTTTAAGGTTTGTCTTATTCTTCGCATCGTTTCAAGGATGGCACTCAATCCTTCTAGCGCGAAGTATTCACATTGAATGGGTACTACCAGAGAACGGGCAGCCGTCATGCCGCAGATGGAAAGAAGGCCAAGGCTGGGAGGATTATCGATCAATATGTAGTGAAACTCATCTTGGCAATCGGCTAGGACCCGACGCAGGGAGTACTGCCAGTCGGATTGTTCCGGGCTCCATTCCCTCTCCAGACCAGCCAAATCTGGACTGGAAGGAACCAATGTCAATCCTTCGAAGTCCGTTTCCAAACAAACCCTACCAATAGGTTCGCGGCCGCGAAGAACTTCATACAGAGAGCCGTTCCGTGTTTGCCCCCGCTGTCCCAATCCACTGGTAGCGTTGCCTTGGGGATCGTTATCCACGATTAAGACTTTGAGGCCCCTTTGGCCCAGACAGACCCCTAAGTTAACTACTGAGGTGGTCTTGCCTACCCCGCCTTTCTGATTGGTCAGGCAGATACAGTGCCCTTTCATTGTCCTGGCTCCGCCACCGGATACCGGTAGAGATACTCCATTACTTTCTGGCGAGTGGGAATCTTAGAGGTGCCAATGCCTTCTACCCCGAAGGAGGCGGTTACATTGGCAAAGCGAGCTGCATGCCAGACCTGACCAGTCTCCAAAAAACGCACCAGAAAAGCTGTTGCAAAAATGTCGCCGGCGCCAGTGGGGTCCAGTTCCTGGGCAGGACGAGGAGGTACGTGCTGTTGCTGAATGCGATCTCCAGTCCGCCTAAAGATGTCGCAGCCATGCTTGTAATTGGAGAGGACAGCCAAAGGCAGGCGTTCCATCCATGCAGAAAGCCTTGTAAGGTCGTAGTCGATGTCTTCGCGGGAAAGTATGAGCAAGTTTAACCGGCGTAGAAAGGATTCCTGGTTGGCCCATCTCGAAGCATGAACTCGTCCTTCAGAGTCAGTGCGACGTAACCAGCCTTGTGGTCCAGCAGCCAGGAAGCTGTCTTCTCCAAAACAAGCAGGAACATCCGGAGCCACCTCCTGCATGATGGGGCACATGAAAACTACCTTGGCCTGGCGCATTTGAGGTGACAAGTCAGCAGCGGTTATCGGAGGAGCCGGATTGTAACAATACTGAATCCGACCTTCCGAACTGTACCTATTTGCGAAAGTTGTAGTGGTCTCCGAGGGCAACAACGTACACTGAGCCGCTGACCTTAGGTCAGTAATGTCTACATCGGGTCCCGCCCGAGTGGCCAGCGCGGGCCTAATTTCAAGCTGCTTGCAAGTCAGGGCCGCGTAGCTGACGGACCCACCTAAAGTGTATTCCGAACTGGCCGGTTCGTCGCCGACAATGTCGCGAGTGACATTGCCCAGCAACAATATATCCAGACTCATGCCGTCCAAGGCAAACACAACGCAGCGGCGCGCGGACTCCGCTGGCTGGCTATTTCGGGCAAAGGCTATACAAGCTGAGTTCTTTGTTTATTGGGCGTAGACCACAATTTTCCGCTGTGCCCCGGACCCTTTGCTTTCGGTATAGACCTTCGGGTGATCCTGCAAGGCCAGATGCACGATACGTCGATCAGCTGCCGACATGGCTTCTAAGGTTTGAGGACGCCCTCTGTTTACCACCTCATCGGCAATCCGCAGGGCACGTTTTGTCAGGTTGGCTTGCTGCTTCAGGCGGTATCCGTCAACGTCGACCGTGATACTGGGCCATTCTTGAAGCTGCTGGCTTAATAGCAGACGCAATATGAACTGTAAGCTGTTCAGAGTCGCTCCGTGCCTGCCTATTAAACGCCCAAGTTGCCCGCCCCGGACATTCAGGGTCAGAATTGGGTTGCCGTCGTCCGCGCCGGTCCAAACACGTTGCAGCTCACTTGATTCAAACCCCATGTTGGTTAGAAGCTGGGTCAATGTCTGGACAGCCACCTCTTCGTTCTGCTCCTCCCCTTCTGGCGTCCCTTCGGAGTCGTCATAGGTGGGCGCAGGTTCGTCTTGGCTACGCTGTTCACTCCGAGAGCGACGAGAAGACTCTCGTGTTGACGGTTTATCGTCATAGTCTTCATCTTCATAGTCTTCATAGTCTTCTTCATAATCTTCTTCGTCATCGTGGTTGTCCGTCTCTACTTCCGGTTCGGGCTGGCCTGCTATACGGCTTTGGGGTATTGGCTCCTCCTCTTCCTCCTCGTCCTCTTCCCAGTTGTCAATACTGGTGATTCGCACGACCGCATTCACCCACCCAAGGAACTTACGTCGCGGATGTTGGACTATGTCTATGTCCGCCTCGCCGCGATCCAATCCCATTTCAGCCAATCCTATCTGGATGGCTTCTTCGATGGTTTTGCTGCTGAATTCCCTGCCCTCTTCGCTCATGCTGTTGATTCCTTGAGTTGGTCCTCAGCCCGAATTGTTACCTCGGGCCAAATTGAATCCTACGCCTGCCTTATTGCCAAACCTTGCATTATCCTGGAGGTGTTTCCCAGACGCTTTGCAGGAACAAACGGTCTCTGGTAAGAGGCTGCGGGCGTGTTGCCGAACGCAGAATCCCAGCCGTCCGACAGCCGCGTAAACTATTGTTTGCTCCGCCGTTTCTTGCGCCGCCTGCGCCCTGTCGCAGAGGGATTACTCTCAGGCTCAATTATAGCCGGGCCTTCCGTAACTTCCTGAGTCGTAGAGGGCAATGAACGCCAATTACTGCCTTCTTGCTTGGCTTCAGTCTCAGTCTTCTGTCTTTGCTGCATCTGGCCCATCAGGTACTGTTGGCCCATCTGGAGCAAGTTGCCAGTGACCCAATAAAGGGACAGTCCCGCCGGAACCTGGAGGGAGAAAAAGCCAAACATGAGCGTCATGATGGTGCTCATCGACTTCATGGTACCGGCTTGGGGACTACTGGTATCCGTTGCCGTGGGATTCATGTATTTGGACATGACATATTGTGTGACGACCAAAGTCAAGGGCAACACTAAATAGGCCACAAGACGGCCATAATCTCCTGCTTGAAACAGTTCTGTGACCCAACCCATGCCTCCTGTAAATTCTGGGAAACCCAAATCGGGAATCCAGAAGAAACGGGCATCGCTGAGTTCCCCTCCCAGTGTCACCAAGGCGGAATAAAGACCAAAGAGTATGGGCATCTGTACCACAAGCAACAAGATGGGAAGGCACCCGCTAAGAGGATTTATACCCTCCTCCTCATACAATTTGCGTTGCTCCCGCATCAATCTGTCGCGGTCCTTTCCATACTTCTTTTGAAGCGCTTGCAGCCGGGGTTGCACTTCCTTCTGGTTCTGCATACCTTTGATCTGAACGTAGGTCAAAGGCAACAGCACGATCCGGATAAAAACGGTGAAAATAATGATGGCAAATCCCCAGGCGTAAGGAATATCCCGTTCCAACAGCCAGTCCCTGATACTGATCAGGGTGCGGGCCAGAGGCCAAACCATAATTGTCTGCCACCAGCCTTCCGGCTCTACGACCCGTACATCTACGCCTGCACGATCTACGCCGCAGCCAGCTAGCAACAGGGCTGCCCCTACGAGGGCCAATAAAAGAATCCACTTGTTACGCGTCAAAAGGAGTTACTCCCTAGGTGGTCAAGGAACCGGGTCGAATCCCCCCCGGCTGAACGGATTGCAGCGCAGGATGCGCTTGAAAACCAGCCAGCCACCGGACAGAATGCCATATCTCTGGATGGCTTCCAGCGCGTACTGGGAACAGGTTGGATAATAAATGCAATGGGCCCCCATCAGGGGTGATATTCGCCGTTGGTAGAACCGAATGAGGCGTAGGACCAGCCAGGACATACTGCGGAGCTGTGCTCACACAGTGTTATGAAGATAGACTGGTCATGGTTCTAACTGTAAACTCAAATGCTTTGTCAAGTTCATACAGGCCGATTCCAAGCCACGAAAGGCCATGGCAGCGGCCGATGGCCGACAAATAATCACGATATCAAAACCGGATTTCATGTGCGTCAAGTTATTGGCGAAAATAGCCCGCAGCCGACGTTTGACGCGATTACGCGTCACGGCGTTACCCACGCGTTTGCTGACCACAAAACCGAATCGACAATGCGGCAAGTCGTTGTCTAGACAACACATCACCAGATCCGAGGTGCGTCGACACCTCCCTGCTTTCCGCACCCGGGCAAAGGAACGCGAGTCGCGCAGGCGGTATTGTCTCTTCATGCCAAGGAGTCAATCGGAAATCCTAATGCTAGTACTTGGACTTGCGATGTGTAAGCTGTACAGCGATATGTTTGCGTCCGCGCAGGCGACGTCGTTTCAGGACATTTCGACCACCGGGCGTTTGCATTCGTTGGCGGAAACCATGTGTCCTCAATCGCTTTCGGACTTTGGGTTGCCAGGTTCTCTTGGGCATGAGTTTCCTTTACGGCCCTTCAGACAGAGGCTGGAACGACCAGCCGAGCTATATTAATTTAGCAGACCATTATAGAAAATGGCCGATTCCGCGTCAAATCAGAAGGGACCTGAGCAAGCAATGAAATCAGTTCTTCCTCCTGAGGAACTTGTTGCTGGAGAGCCATTTGTGGAAGTTGCTGTATTGATTCCAATACGCGGAAAGCAAGTTCTCGGCACAAATCAAAGGTTCAAATTTTTTACCTATAGTGTGCCGCCCCTTCTGCGGGGACAGCTGCGGCCGGGTCATTTGGTGGCTGTTCCCTTTGGCCAGCGACGGGCGCAGGGAGTCGTCATGGGAACGTTGCATGAGACGAAAGTCAAAGGCCTGAGGGATGTGGATAGGCTAATTCACTCTGCACCGGTCCTCTGGCCACTGCAGCTGGAACTGGCACGATGGATGGCTAGCTACTACGTGGCCCCCTTTTCGTCTTGCCTTACCCTCTTCGCCCCTGCTGGTGTAATAACCCGTAGCGGGGGCAAAGGAATAGCCCGCCCTCTCTACGAGTGGCGCATTTGTCTTCAGATAGAACCAGCTGAAATTGCCATCTGTCTGAGCAAAAAGGGGCGGAACACACACCAGAAGAAAGTCTGGGACTATTTGTTGGCAAATCCTCACTTATGTGTTAGCCGCAATGAGCTTCTTCAGGCCTGCAATCTGCCTGCTGCTTCCGGTGCAATTCGCGCTCTGCAGCAGAAGGGCTGGCTCAAAGTGGAAGGTGCAGAGATCAAACTGGGCTTGGAACTTCATGAAGCCCGGCTCAAGAGCTTGGCTCTGGGAGGCACGTCCAGGTACCTGTATTCTTTGCAATTGCTGGCCAAACAAGGAGGTGAGGCTTGGAAGTCCGAACTGGATGCACTGTGTAAGACACCCTTGAAGGATTGGCGATGGCTAGCCGACCACGGCCTAATTAAGCTACAAGAAATGCAGAGATTGCGCAATCCAATCCAATCCCAAGCATTTCCTCCTTCGAATGCCTTGCAGCTGAGCAGGGCCCAGAAACTGGCCCTTGATGTAATGCGGGAGCGCCTGAATCGAAAAGACGGCGCTCCCGGCCAAACGGTGTTGCTCCAAGGCATTACTGGGAGTGGCAAGACGGAGGTGTATCTGCAGGCCCTTGAGATCTGTCTGGCGCAAGGACGGCAGGCCATAGTCTTGGTTCCTGAGATCTCCCTCACACCTCAAACCGTCAAGCGTTTCGCAGGGCGTTTTCCTGGGCGGGTCTCATTTGTTCACTCAGGGCTCAGTACGGGGGAACGTTTTGACATATATCGGCTAGCTCATGCTGGCGCTATAGATGTCCTGGTAGGTCCCCGCAGCGCGCTCTTCGCACCTATGGCTCGCATAGGGTTGATTGTGCTAGATGAAGAACATGATGATGCCTTTAAACAGAGTGCCGAGGAATGGGGGGCAAACAGTGTCTTTTACGATGCCCGTCGTGTGGCTGCGGAAATGAGCCGGCGTAGCGGCGCCTTATTGATTCTCGGCAGTGCCACGCCCAGCCTTGGGACATTGGCAAGTGTATTCAGAGGGGAAATAACCAGGACAATATTGCCCGAACGTATAGGCCAAACGGCAAAAGGTTTTGGGGCGTTGCCTTTGCCTCCCATCGAATTGGTGGATATGCGGCAGGAATTGATGGCTGGCAACTCCAGTGTCTTCAGTCGCTCCTTGCAGGAACAGCTGGCGCTCGTGCTGTCCCAGGGAGAGCAAGCCATTTTACTGATGAATCGGCGCGGCTCCCGCACCTTTGTCTTGTGTCGCAATTGTGGCCATGTGTTGCGCTGTGCAGACTGTTCCATCTGCCTTACGTATCATCAGGATTCCCAGCAACTGGAATGTCATTCCTGTGGCCAAAAGGATAGCCCGCCTAGAACTTGCCCTGATTGCCAGGACAAACGCATACGTTACTTTGGGGCAGGCACTGAATTGGTGACCGATGAGTTGGCCAAGTTGCTACCTGCTGCCCGCATATTGCGCTGGGATGCGGACACCGCACGCGGCAAGGATAACCATATTCGTTTTATGAAATTGGTGAGTTCAGGACAAGTGGATGTGATAGTGGGCACTCAAATGATTGCCAAGGGCTTGGATCTGCCCTTAGTCACTTTGGTCGGTGTGATTGCTGCTGATACTGGCCTGTTCATGCCAGATTTTCGGGCACCGGAAAGAACGTGTCAGTTGCTGATACAGGTGGCGGGCCGGGCGGGCCGAAGTGCACGCGGCGGACGCGTCCTCTTTCAAACATATCAGCCAGAACACTATGCAATTCAGGCGGCAGTGCAGAACGACTACGAACGGTTCTGTCGACGAGAATTGCAATTTCGGGAAGAGATGGGTTACCCGCCCCACCGTCGTATGGCGCGCTTAGTCTACTGGGACAAGGATGCCAATAAGGCTCGCAAGGCCGGGCAGTCGCTTAAGAGGGCCATCCGCAGAGAACTCCATCGGATGGGTCCTCAAGCTTCGCAGCTTGAAGTATTGGGCCCCACTGCGCCTTTCTATGAGCGGTTACGGACGTATTGGAGACAGCAAATTCTGATCTTGGGCCACGATCCCACTCGCCTCCTGCACAAACTAGAAATACCGTCAGGATGGCGAGTGGACCTGGATCCCGTTTCCACCTTATAGACCCAGCAGGTCAAAAATGCAGGGCAAGGTTTTTGGCTTATAGCGTTCCCTCCCTCTACAATTTTTTGTTCTTCGGACTATCTACAGGAAGTCTCTTTATGGCCCTGAACACAACCAGCCTGATCTATCTGACCATGGCCGTCGGTTTGGTGGGAATGGTCTATGTCTTATTGAGGATACAACGGGTTCTGGCCCAAGACCAGGGCTCAGACAAGATGCAGGAAATCGCCCTTGCCATCCAGGAAGGAGCGTCCGGATTCCTGCGTGATGAATACCGGGTCCTTTCAATATTCGTGGTGATAGTCTCAATTCTGGTGGCCATCCTCTTGGATTGGCAGACAGCCGCCAGTTTTGTACTGGGGGCTTTAACCTCCGCCGCCGCTGGCTACCTGGGAATGTACATAGCGGTCCGTGCGAATGTCCGCACCGCTGCAGCCAGCCAGAAGTCCTTAAACCAAGGTCTGCTTGTGGCCTTCAGCAGCGGCTCAATTATGGGTATGTCTGTGGTTTGTTTCAGCATTGTGGGCCTGAGCGCTCTGTTCCTGGTGTTTGACGGTAACGTCACGTATATTGCCGGCTTCGGATTCGGGGCCAGCAGCATCGCGCTTTTCGCACGTGTTGGCGGAGGTATTTTCACCAAGGCCGCCGATGTCGGGGCAGATCTGGTCGGTAAGGTGGAACAGGGAATTCCCGAAGATGACCCCCGCAACCCTGCTGTCATCGCTGACAACGTAGGTGACAACGTAGGGGATGTGGCTGGCATGGGGGCCGACCTTTTCGAAAGCTACAGTGGTTCTATTATCGCGGCAGCAACTCTTGGTTTAGTGGCTCTCGGTCCCGGCGTGGCACTTCTGCCGATGTTGGTAGCTGCACTGGGCATCATCGCCTCTTTTGGAGGATCACTTCTGGTTCGGACAAAAGAGGACGCCACACAGGAAGAATTGTTGGGAACTTTAAGCCGAGCCATCTATGCCGCCTCCGTTCTGGTTGCCCTGTTGGTGGCAGGGCTAATCTGGTTAGCGGACAAAATACCTGTCTTGGAAAATGTCTCTTGGCGTTTTTGGTGGGTCATAGTCATTGGACTCGTAGCCGGGAATCTAATCGGCTGGTTTACGGAGTATTACACCAGTTATACGCGTAGGCCTACACAGGCCATTGCCGCAGCCGGCAGCACCACTGCGACCCTTATTATTGAAGGTCTATCTGTAGGCATGATTAGTACGGTAATGCCAGTGATTACGGTGGCTGTAGCCATAGTGGCCAGCCTACTAGTCGGCGGCGTTGAACATGGCATGTTCTCTGTAGCCTTGGCGGGAGTGGGCATGTTGAGCACTCTGGGAATCACGCTGGCTACGGATGCCTATGGCCCCGTGGCGGATAACGCCGGGGGTATCGCAGAGATGAGTCAGCTGCCGCCTGAAGTACGTGAACGTACTGATGCTTTGGACAGCTTGGGCAATACCACAGCCGCGACTGGCAAAGGTTTTGCCATCGGCTCGGCTGTTCTTACGGCGCTGGCCTTGATGGCCGCCTTTGTGACAGAGGCCAATATCACTGAGCTGGATCTGCTTTCCCCGATTTTATTGCCAGGCCTGTTGGTTGGGGCTATGCTGCCGTTCTTCTTTGCGGCCCGCACAATGACGGCTGTGGGCCGTTCGGCCCAGAGCATTGTGGAGGAGGTACGACGCCAGTTTCGGGAAATTCCTGGCATCATGGAGTTCGAGCAAAAGCCAGACTACAAGGCTTGTGTTTCCATTAGTACCCGTAGCGCCTTGCGGGAAATGGTATTGCCCAGTCTAGTAGCCATAATGGCGCCACTATTGATGGGGTATGTGCTGGGGCCTCAGGCATTGGCTGGCATGTTGATAGGCGCCATTGCCTCTGGATTTCTGTTGGCTGTGATGATGGCAAACGCTGGTGGAGCTTGGGACAACGCCAAGAAGTGGATTGAAACTGGGGAATACGGCGGCAAAGGCTCTGACTATCACAAGGCGGCTGTCGTTGGTGATACGGTGGGTGATCCTTTCAAGGACACTAGCGGCCCATCTTTGAATATACTGATCAAGCTGATGAGCATCGTCAGTTTGGTTTTTGCAAGTTCCTTCGGCAGCGGCCTACTCAACCTGTTTTAAGTGGGAGTAGAACTGCGACTACAGCGATTCTGTCATCTGTTGTATCGCTGATTCCACTGCCCGGCCCCAGGTCAGGTCACGATTGGAATTCTGGGCATAACGCCCAATGTCCAAGAGGGGCTGCGGACCTTCTAGGGTATGTACCAATTCCAGGCAGCCGTCAATGCTGTAAACAACCTGCCAAATGCCGCCCGCTGGGGACTGCATCCAGAATCCGCTGACCCACTGGGTGAGTTGCTGGGCTAACCAGACTTTTTGTTCATGCGGGATATTGCGCAAGGCTTTGGCCAGCAAGCTGGCGAATTCCCGCGTGCGCACCGCGTGCTTTTGACCCTTGATCTTGCTTAGGGCAGCCTGGATTCCGGGTAATAGATCAGTCACATGGGTCCAGCGTTTGGCCTCGATAAAGTGCGGCAGCAAACGGAGGTAAAAGGCCGCCAGAGCTTCTCCTTGCAGAAGCACAAGGGCCCTTGAGTTCAGACGCCGCACCATCGCCTTTTCCTCACTTTCGTTACTGTCCGCTGGATTTGCCATCAGGCATAGCAGCCGCACTCGAGATTCGTCCAGATGCCTCTCTTCCGGGACCTGTTGTTTGACACTGAATAGGCGGTGCCAAAGGCGCCGATTAGGTTGCGGTGCCAGCAACAGCATGCCCCGGTCCGGTAGCCCGGCTTGGACATAAAGCTCTGCCAAGCGGCGTATGGTTAGCCATTTAACATGTTCATCCTGGAGATGCGCTATCCAGGGCCAGAAGTGCCGGACCTGCGCGTCGGCATCATCCCACTTCGCTTTAGTTAACAGGCCTTCGATCAGACCGCAGATGGCATCACTCTTGGTAGCATCAGAGGGTGCGATGCTGTCCACCAGTTGGGCCGCGGCTTCAAACCAGCCGGCATCAACCAATGCGGAAATCGCGCTGGAAGCTGTCCAACCGTCGCTGCGGCTACCAAGGACTACCAAGCGCTCCACCAGTCCCGCTGCCTCTTCGCTACGGGATTTGGCGACAGGCATGGCCCTTAGGGACTCCTGCAAAGTAAAGACCTGCAGGTCCACTTCCATGTCGGCATTCTCACGCACTACATGGCGAAGAATGCTCTCGTCTGCGTCGCGGGCCGGTGGAGCTGTCTCCTGACGGGCCTCTATCATGGTTGCTAGGATATCGACGGAAGAGAGCACTGCCTGCCCTTCCCCTCCCCGGGCCAGCACACTAGTGGCAAACCGGCGTACGGTAACATCCCCTGTAACCAGACGGGTGACAGCTTGTAAGCAGTGGTGCATGGTATCTTCTCGACCGGGCAGTATGGCACCTTGGAGATCCACCAAAGAGGCTGATAGGTCGTTAAGAAACAAGGCTCCATCCAAATCGAATCGGTTGAGACAGGACCTGACCAGATTTATGGTCAATGGGTGAAGTTCTACCGCAGCCAGCGAAGCTGCCAGAGTTGGGCGTAAGTCGGGAGAAATCATGATCTGTCGCCAGGCCCCCGGAATCTGATCCAGCCTTTCCAGACAGCTGAATACCAAGGAAGGCATGTCCACAAATCCTGCGGCGGACGAAGTCAGGAGCAAATTCTCTTGAAGAGCCTTCTTGCTTTCCCCCGGGTTCTGCAGCACCATCAAACCATGTTGATCAAGTCTCTTCTGCACAAAGAGGGTCTCAGCGTTTCCGAGGCTGGCCTGTTTCGCCAGGGCCAGCAGGGCTCTGGGCACGGCCAAGGGCTGGCGGTGAGAGATCAGGGAAGCCAACACTAGAGCCGCCTCTGTGGCACCAGCCTGAGCCAGTGAAATCCAGCACCGTTCCACCAACCAGGAATCAGGTTGGCGGATGCTGCGTTCCTCACGCAGCAACGTTGCCGTAGCTCCCTGCTGATTTAGGGACTTCTGTAACGCCTGGATGGCCTTCTGGCTCAGTACAGGGGTATAAGAGTTTTTTGATTTGCCTGGGGGCATGTCTCAATGTGCGGCGTTTAAGCCTACGGGCTGCCTGTGAGCCTTCATCTTAGCCTAGTGATTGCCTGCTGCCTTAGGAGAGTCCGCTGTGTTTAAGTACTTACCGACCGGCCCCAACCGCCGCCGCCAGGCGTGGATATACGCAAGATTTCGCCAGATTGACATAAAACAGAAAATTTGCCTGGAAGTTCCTCAGATTTGCCGTTTGTCCGGATCAGCAGGTTTACGCCGCGTTCTCCGGGTCCTCCACCTGCCAGACCCCAAGGGGCCACATGTCTCCTTTCGCTGAGCATGGAAACAGTAGCCGTTTCTTGAAAGCGAAATTCCCGTACCAGGCCATGTCCGCCACGATACTGGCCGGTGCCTCCGCTACCAGGGCGGACTCCATACTGTATAACTTCGAAGGGGAATTCCAATTCCAGTGCCTCGACTGGAGTATTGAGTGTATTGGTCATATGCACTTGCACCGCATCCATACCTTCCATGTCTGGCCCTCCTCCCATGCCACCGCCGATAGTTTCGTAGTAGGCCCATATGGACCCATCCGGTCGGAAACCTCCCATTGTCAGATTGTTCATGGTGCCCTGGCTGGCTGCGGGGATTCGGTCTGGAAAAGCCTGTGCTGCGGCCCCTAATACCAAATCCACTATCCTTTGGGAAGTCTCCACGTTTCCTCCAGCCACGGCATAGGGGTGGATTGCATTCAATACTGTGCCTATCGGGGCGCGTACGGAGATAGGAGCGAAGCATCCTGAATTGACCATAATCTCTTCCCGCAACAGGCTGATGGCTACGTAGTAGCATGCAGACTGGGTGATCGCGATGACGGCGTTCAGGGACCCCATCATGCAAGGAGAGGTCCCGGTGAAATCTAGGTCAAGGGAATCTTCTTTCACCGTCAAGGTAACTTGCAGGGGTATTTCCAGGGTCTGGTCACCTTGAGGCCATTCCAAAACGTCCCGAAAGAAGAAACTGCCTTTAGGCCAGGAACGAATAGTGGCACGCATGATTTTTTCGCTGTGGGCCAGCAGGCCGGCTGCATATTGACGCAACTCAGATAGAGAATACCGGGCACAGAGATCCTGCAGCCGACGGGTCCCAGTGCGGTGGGCACCTAATTGGGCGTTGATATCTCCCTTGCGTTCGCGGGGCGTGCGCACGTTTCGCAGGATCAGATCTTGTAAGTCCTGGTTGAGTACTCCTCCCCTATAGAGCTTGACCGGGGGGATAATGATCCCTTCCTGAAATATCTCCGTGGAAAGCGGCAGTGAACCAGGTGCCATGCCACCGACGTCCGCATGATGAGCTCTACTAGCAACAAAAAATGGAGGGTTCTCTTCGCCGTCCACAAAGACTGGCGATATCATGGTGATATCCGGTAAATGATTGCCGCCCTGAAACGGGTCGTTGACGATTACGACATCTCCCTCCTGCCAATCCAGAAAAAGCGGCAGGACTGTGGCGACGCTGGCTGGCATGGCTCCTAGGTGGGCGGGTATGTGGGCCGCTTGTGCCACCATCAAACCAGTGGCATCAAATAGGGCGCAGGAGAAGTCCAGGCGTTCCTTGATGTTGGGTGAAAAACTGCTGCGCCGTAAGGCCTCTCCCATTTCTTCGGGGATGCTAGTCAGGCGATGTCGCCAAACTTCCAATTGCAATTTCTGAAGGGCGTCCACAAATCTAGCTACCTTTCCAAGAAGAGATTTCCCCAGGAATCTACTTTGGCTTCCCAGTGGGGCAATACTAGGGTTGTAGTGTCATATTGAAACACGACTGCAGGGCCAAGGAATGTGTGGCCTGCCCGAAACTGGCCGCGGTCGTAGCAAGGGGTTAGAGTTGGAGTTTGAGCTTGAATCCACACTGGTAGTTCTCCTGCGGAAACGAGGGGATTTCCGTCCGATGGTCTTAATTCGGATTCCATGCCTTCGCTATGGCGTTTTCCTCGCCCTGTGACTCGTAGGGCCACAATGTCAACCTGGGCTTCAAGGTCTGCATAGCCGAATCGCTGGGCATGTACCGCATGGAAATCCGCTGCGGTATCCAGCAGGATATCAGCGGAAACAGGTATCGCCAGCGGAACAGGTAATTCATAGCTTTGACCGGCATACCGCATATCGGCCTGCAGGGAAATTGTAATTTCCGGAAGATGCTCTGTGGCTAGGACCGCTCGCACCTGGTCTACCAGGGATTCGACCAGACCTGAAACAGTCTGAGGCTCCTGGGCTGCCTGCTCGGACGTTTGTAGGAGAGCACGGGAGACACTATGAGAAACATCTGCTAGCAGTAGTCCTAAAGCACTCAGAACGCCCGGTGTAGGTGGAATTAAGATTTTTTGGATTTCTAGAGCCTCGGCCAAGGCGCAGGCATGTAGGGGCCCAGCGCCACCAAAAGGGATGAGGGTGAAATCAGAGGGATTGTGTCCGCGTTCGACCGAAATAATTCGCAAAGCCTTTTCCATGGATGCGTTCACTATGTCCAGAACAGCCCCCGCTGCCATCTGAGCAGTGTCCGCCCCCAGCCTTTCCTGCAGCCTTTCCAAAGCCGCCTGGCCCTGCTCGGGGTAGAGGGATTGCAGACCTTCTCCTCGAAGAGCTGGCTTGTGGGGTAGTCGTCCCAGAAGCAGATTGGCATCAGTGACTGTAGGTGCCTGGCCTCCAAGGCCATAACAGGCGGGGCCCGGATCGGCCCCTGCGCTTTGGGGTCCCACACGCAAGGTGCCTGCAGAATCTACGTGAGCAATGCTGCCCCCTCCCGCACCAATGGTATGAATGTCAACCATGGGAATCCGGACAGGGAGTCCGCCTATTTCGCTCTCTGAAGTCATGGGTAGGCCGTTGTGGCACAGGGCCGTATCCGTACTGGTGCCGCCCATGTCGAGCGTTATGATTGCCGGAGTAACTGTAGCCAGGGCCTTCTGAGCGAGTGCTTGGGCCGCGGCAACACCTGCCGCCGGGCCGCTGACCAAGAGTTGCACGGGCTGCTTCTGCGCAGTGTCCAATCCTATGGTGCCGCCGCTGGAACGCATGACTCTGAACGTGTGATGGGACACACCTGCCTGCAGATTTGCCAGATATCCGCCCACTGGTGGCTGAAGGTATGCGTTGGTGGCTGTTGTAACGGTGCGTTCGTATTCTCGATATTCTGGGAGCACTTCGCAGCTCAGCGAAAGGGGAATTCCAGGCAAGTGCAGTCGGATAATCTTGGCGGTCACCTTCTCATGTAAGGGGTTGAGGAATGAAAAGAGGAATACTATACAAACACTTTCAACGCCTCTGTCACGTAGGACCTGACACAAGTCATGAAGACTGTCCTCGTCCAACTGCTCTGTAACTTGGCCTAAGGAGTTGACACGTTCCCTTACCTCAAACCTGAGTTCCGAAGGTATCAGTGAATTGGGAGGGGGCTGCGATAGCCTGTACAGATGGGGCCGATTCTGTCGTCCGATTTGAAGTACATCCTTGAAGCCTTGGGTAGTTATCAAGGCAGTCTTGGCGCCCTTCCTTTCCAACAAAGCATTGGTAGCTACAGTCGTACCGTGCACAATAGCAGGCAGGCCTGAGCCTGGATCGATCTGGTCTATGCCATTCCTGATGGCCAACCTCTGGTCCTGGGGGGTAGTGGGCAATTTAAATACATGTAATTTTCCGTCTTGACTAACGGCAAAATCTGTAAAGGTACCGCCCACGTCAATTCCAATTAAAGGGCCGACTATTGGTTTATTTCTGGATTCGCGAGGCATAGGCTGACCAGTAAAAAGTCAGGTGGCCCGGGCCGCAGTCCTGAACTCTAAGTGGGAAACCCACTTGATTTGCTTCAGTGCGTCTCTCTTTTCAGTGGGGACTATCAGGCGCACTAGTCCCTGCTCTCGAGTGAGAGGGTGACCGTCCAGGAATAAAGCCAACATAACTGCGGAGCCTGGATGGGACAATGCTACTTCCTGGGCGGTCAGGATGGTGAAAAACCTGTCGCCACTGGTAACTCTAACGCTTTCGAATTCCGCGATTCCGCAGCGGGATGCCAAAGCTGCCAAGGTCGGCCCGCCAAATCTAAAGGGCCCAGAAGTTCCATGCCCAGTGCTAACTATATAGCAATCTGTCTGCTCCAAGGCCGGCAAGGCGGACAGTGCATCTATCCCCAGACAAATTGACTCCATGCCTGGTACGGTGATTCGGAGACTGGGATTCTTGCCTGGAGGATGTGAATGGGGAATATGACTTCGTGGACTCGATTCAGAATGACCCATAGAAAAATCTGTGTTACTGTCTGTAAAGTAAGCAACGGCAGCCCGTTGGTAGGCCATCATATTGCTACGTCCGGCTGTAGATCCGCAATAAAAGCTACACCAAAACTTTGGGCCCGCGGCTTGCCATTTGGCGACTGTCAAAAAGTCGGATTTGCTATGGGAGACGCAGCCAAATGCTATTTCGGGACAACATTACTACACCGGCTGAATACCCATCGTTTCGGTTCGGCGGGCAGCTTGAGGGATCTACCTGCCGCCGACATAGTGACATTTTGCCGGAACATGGGTTTGGGTGTCGTGACAGATAGATTTGTAGACTGAAATCACTTCAGCCTAGCCTAAGGCGAACGTGGACAGGGCTGCGGGGATGGCTCTCATACTTCGATACTTGGGATTGAAACATTCATCCGATCTTCCTTGGCGCAATCCCCTGACAGTGCCAGGCATCAATGGTCCTCCAGTACTGGCGGGCAAGGTGCAGCGCCTGTTTAGTTCCAAGATCGGTCCGATGTCCCTTTTTCGGTAAAGCCTCAGTCTCCTCTGTTCCCCTTACTCTCAGAACCATTTTCGATAGAGCCGACTTGCCCTGTCGGCAGCGGTAGGGCGTTCGCTGTCTAATCCTCAATTTTCCAACAGGAATTTGATGGTGGAGGTAATACAAGGAAATCCGGCTCTGCATGCAATGGCAAGCCGGTGAATGTCTCGGCCAGAATCCAGCTGGAATTCTCTTGCGCGCCAACAAACTAAATTGACTGGCTTGGAATTGCGCTGCCCGCATGTTTTCAATTCGCCCTGAAATACCACTAGTAACTACAGAGGGGGATGGCCTTCAGAGCAGTTCAAAGGGATGCCGCGCCTGGAAGGCCACATGCGGCATTTCGAATTCTGGCAACCAACTGGCGTTTATCTGTCCGGTCCCATTACGCTTCAACTCCGACATTCGTAGAGTTTTTCCTCACTGCATTTGACTGTCTAAGCACAGTTTGGATGTTACAGCCAATGCCGTTTAAAATATTGCTGAGCCAGTTATTTTAATACCCCTCGGATTGGACGGTTTCGGCCTTGTGCCCGTAGGTTCTAATGGAGAAAGCTCGCCTTGAACCTTCGACCGAAGAGTTCTGCTGGTTTGTAGGGGGAAAGGCTTTTTATTAAGGAGCAGTTTCGTGGCAAGTGTAACTTATCAGAATGTATTCAAGTCATGGGGCGAAGTCACTGCTGTCCACGATTTGTCGTTGGAAGCGGCTGACAAGGAATTTTTGGTGCTGGTCGGACCATCAGGCTGCGGCAAGACCACTTCCTTGCGCCTGCTAGCGGGATTGGAAGAGATTTCGGCGGGTACCATCCTGATTGATGATCGTGTGGTGAACGATGTGCAACCCAAAGACCGCGATATCGCGATGGTGTTCCAGAGTTATGCCCTGTATCCGCACATGAGTGTCTACGACAACATGGCTTTTGGACTTAAACTGCGCAAGACCCCCAAAGCGGAGATTCAGGAGAGGGTGGGCGCGGCCGCCTCCGATCTGGGTATTGAAGAGCTGTTGGACCGCAAGCCCAAACAGCTCTCCGGTGGACAAAGACAGCGTGTGGCTGTAGGTCGAGCCATCGTGCGAGACCCCGCAGTTTTCCTCTTTGATGAGCCGCTGTCCAATCTGGATGCCAAACTCCGCGTTGAGACTCGTGCCAATTTGACTCGTCTGCACGCAGACTTGGCTACGACTTTTATTTATGTGACGCATGATCAGGTTGAAGCCATGACGATGGCCACTCGTATCGCGGTAATGCGACTTGGCGTCCTGCAGCAACTCGAAACTCCACAGAATCTTTACAATCATCCGGAAAACGTGTTTGTGGCAGGCTTTATTGGCAGTCCATCCATGAATTTCTTTGATGCCACTTTGGTAGAGACCGATGGCAAGTTGGAGGTCAACACCCCAGGCATTCGCATGAATGTGCCAGAACCCAAAGCCACCGAGTGGCGACCCCATGCAGGCAAGGAATTGATTTTGGGCATTCGTCCTGAGGATATGCATTCCAAGGATTTCGTACCTCCGGGAATTCTTGAGTCCGACATGGTGGCCACCGTGGATGTGGTGGAGCTCATGGGACACGAAATATTCCTCTATCTGAAGACCTCAGACGATAAACAATTCATTGCCCGTGTTGATCCGCGGGTACGGTATAGCCGCGGCGACGCGGTGGAACTGGCTGTTAACATGGCCAACGCCCACATTTTTGACCCACAGGGTGAGCTATCTCTGGCCTCCTGAACCAATCACCCAGATAGTATCAGGCCGGACCTGCCCAGGTCCGGCCTTTTTTGATCTGCTAGGGTCTTTTTGTGCCAGCACCTTATACACATGGTTGAGGAAACTCTTTACCAATCGTTAGCCACTTCAGGAGGCAAAATTGTCTTGTTGGTCATGGACGGCTTGGGTGGAATACCCATCCAGAATGGTCTAACAGAACTGGAATTGGCTCGTACGCCTCACCTGGACGAATTAGCTCAGGTCGGGATGACAGGGCTTAGCATTCCTGTGAGACTAGGGGTTGAGCCTGGCAGTGGACCCGCCCATTTGGCGCTATTCGGTTTTGATCCGGTTGAACATCAGATTGGGAGAGGGGTACTTGAGGCTCTGGGCATTGACTTCCCCTTAGGACCACAAGATTTGGCGGCTCGCGGCAATTTCGCCACCACCGATACTGCAGGCCTGATCACCGACCGCCGAGCTGGTCGAATCCCTACTTCAGAATGCGAAAGACTTACCGGCTTGCTACAGGTAGCTACATCTGCTTCTTTGCCCGGATATGAAGTTTTTGTGCTTCCAGTCAAGGACTACCGGTTCGTTTTGGTCATTCGGGGTGAAGGGCTGAACGGGAAACTGACGGAAACAGATCCCGGCAAATTGGGAGCGGCGTCCATGCCTGTTACGGACCGGTCCGCTACACCTGAAGGGCAGTGGACTGCCGATTTGGTCAACAGTTGGTTGAAAGTAGCCAGGGCGGAAATTCAAACTGAAGCAATAGCCAACAACCTGAATTTGCGTGGACTCTCTTTTGACCCTGGTCTGCCCACTTTCCAGGAACTGTACGGCATGAGGGCGGCCGGCATTGCCGTGTATCCCATGTATCGGGGTGTGGCCCGGCTAGTAGGCATGGAACCCGTGAAGTTTGCTGGCGAAACCCCAGAAGCCCAGTTTCGGGCGCTGGCCAAAAACTGGGAGAATTTCGACTTCTTTTTTGTCCACATCAAAAAGACAGATAGTTATGGTGAAGATGGGGATTTGGCTGGCAAGATCTCGGCCATAGAGGAAGTAGACGCGGCATTGCCACTACTCCGCCAGCTGGGGCCAGATGTCCTGATTGTGACCGGAGACCACAGTACCCCCGTAGCCCTGCGGAGCCACAGCTGGCATCCAGTCCCGACTATCTTGTGGGCTAAGACCGTCCGGCCGGACGGCTCGAACTGTTTTGGTGAGGGCAGTTGTGCTTCCGGCAGCATGGGCACATTCCCAGCAACTTCATTGTTGCCCCAAGCTTTGGCCCATGCGGGTCGTCTCAAGCGGTTCGGCGCCTGAAGGCTCTTAGGTATGTCCGCCGGCCCTTCTCAATCTGATTTGGAACATGCCCGAGACCTGATTTCTTCCGCCGACCACCTAGTATGTCTGACAGGAGCCGGAATTAGCGCTGAATCCGGCATACCCACTTTCCGCGATGCGCAATCGGGCATATGGTCCCGTTTTAATTTCGAAGATCTCGCCTCTGAATCTGGCTTTAGTCGTAACCCGAAACGCGTCTGGCAGTGGTACCGGTCTCGCTTTGAGGCCATTCGACAGGCGGACCCCAATCTCGGTCATGTGTCTCTGGCTCAGATGGAGAAGACTGTTCCCAACTGCCAGGTGATAACCCAGAATGTGGACGACCTCCATGAACGCGCAGGATCACGGTCAGTATGGCACTTGCATGGAGAATTGTCCCGCTGTCACTGTCAGGCTTGCGGGCGTTTTGGGGTTGGCGCCAGTAGTTTGTGGGACCGGGACCTTCCCCCGGTCTGCGACTGTGGAGGGCTGTTAAGACCTTCGGTAGTCTGGTTTGGGGAACTGCTGGACTCGGAACTGTGGCAGCGGTGCCTCCGGGCCGCCTCAAAGTGCGACGTAATGTTGGTGGTCGGAACTAGTGGGCTGGTTTCACCGGCCGCAGATCTGCCTTTTCTAGCGGGAACCCGCGATTCCGTAGTCGTGGATGTCAACCCACATCCTACAGAAATCTCCTGTCAGGCAGACTTGTGGCTTGAGGGCCCAGCTAGCGAGATTTTGCCCCATCTTGTGCCAAAGCGGATGCACTCCCACAATTGAATCCTAGTAGGTATAATGCCAGTGGGTTGGCATGTGTCCCGGTGGGCACCCTGGTCTTCAAAATCAGTGGCAGGTAGTGCGAAACTGGCTGCGGTGGGTTCGACTCCCATGCCTTCCCGCCTCCATACTAAATATGTGTTGGGGTTGTTATAAAAGAGGTTGACGAGGGACTAGAGCCCCTATAATGCGATAGAAAATGTGGCGCGGGACAATGTCCCGCGTTCGTGCTGTTTGGACCTTTTTGAAAATAGTTCGCCTCCCAAACTTTCACCTTTTGAGACACCATGCTGGAAACCCTAAATGCTTTGAAAGAACGACTGGGGACAGTCACTGACCTGGAACAGGCGTCTGCTCTCCTACATTACGATCAGGAGGCCTTTATGCCCATGGGGGCCTCGCAGGCCCGAGCTACCCAGCTGTCAACATTGAGCCGCGTGGGTCACGAGCTGTTTGTATCTGACGAGGTCGGACAGTGGCTGGAGGAACTGCGGCCGTTGGAACAAGATCTGGGTCCTGATGACAACGACGCTTCCGTCATCAGGGTGGTCCGCAAAGATTACGAACGGACCCGCAAATTGCCAGCGGAATACGTTGCCCGAGCAACTGAAACTTACATTCTGGCGAACGAACAGTGGCGTAAGGCGCGAGCCGATTCAGATTTCCAGCGTTTCCTGCCGTGGATCCAGAAATGTGTGGATCTGGCACACGAATACGCTGAATATCAGGGCTACAGTGACCATGTGTATGATGCTTTGCTGGACCAGTTTGAACCGGGCATGAAAACGAAGGATGTAGAGGCCATTTTCACGCCACTACGGGAAGAGACTGCACCCCTGGTGAAAGCGGTGGCTGAATCTGGAGTCAGGATAGACACTTCCTGTTTGAAGGGCCAATTTGACTTAACAGCTCAGCGGTCCCTTGGCAATGTGTTGGTCTCTGCCTACGGCTTTGATGTAAACCGAGGCCGGGTCGATGAGGTGACACATCCCTTTTGCACCAGCATCAGCAGAGACGATGTCCGTATGGGCACCCGCGTTGCTGCACATAAGCTCAACGAGAACCTCTTCAGCATGTTGCATGAGTGTGGACATGCTTTGTACGAACAGAATGTAGACCCCTGTTTTGACCATACCCCACTGTCATCCGGCTGTTCGCTAGGATTGCATGAGAGTCAATCTCGAATGTGGGAAAACTTGGTGGGGCGGGGCCGTCCCTTCTGGCAGTGGGCGTATCCAATCCTCCAGGCCCATTTCCCCTCCCTCCATTCGGTCAGAATGGAGGAATTCTACAAGGCTATCAACACGGTCACTCCCAGTTACATTCGCGTGGAAGCGGATGAAGTCACCTACAACCTGCACATCATGCTCCGTTTCGAATTGGAAAAGGCCATGATGGAAGGCAAGGTGAATCTGGCACAGCTGCCGCAGGAATGGAATGATCGGATGCATTCCTACCTTGGTATCACTCCACCTAACGACAGGTTAGGGGTGCTGCAGGACGTTCATTGGAGTTTCGGCAGTCTGGGTTATTTCCCAACTTATAGCTTGGGCAATATTATTTCGGTGCAACTGTGGGAATCCTGTCGACAGGAACTTACTGATCTGGACGACCGATTGGCCAGAGGTGAGTTCACTTCCTTGCTGGCTTGGATGAAGGAGAAAATCCACCAGCATGGTCGAAAGTATGAGCCGATGGAATTGCTGCGCCAAGTCACCGGGTCGGAAATAGATGCCAAACCATACATTCTCTACCTCAAGGCCAAGCTCCAAGACGTGTATGGAATTTGAACCTGCCAGTTAACTCTTGTTTCCCACTGGCCAGTGGGGAGTATGCACTGTTCAGACCTCCTGGCCTGAACACATTGAAGATATGAGTACCTACGCCCGCACTCGGGTTCGCCTGCGGGCGATGGAGAGAGGCATTAGCCACGGTCATCTTTGGGGAGTGTCCTTTGGACATTTTTCCATGGATGTCCTGAATTCCTCAGTTGCCATTCTGTTGACTGCACTGGTCAGCAAATTCCATCTGAGTAATGCAGAGTTGGCTTGGGGTATTACCCTGTATTTCGTTATATCCGCACTTCCCATGCCCCTATTTGGTCTGCTGGCGGACCGATGGCAGGGACGATGGTTGAGCCAAGGAGGACTGTTGTGGCTCATCGTGGCCTTCGCGTTCGCTCCCCACTCGCCGAACTACCTGACCCTGTTGACCGTGCTCTCCATTGGAGGTCTTGGCAGCGCGGCCTTCCACGCTTGCAGCACGCGTACGGCATCTCTTTCCGGAGGGCTCAAACAAACCGGTACCGCCACGTCTGCATTCTTTTTCCTGGGTCAGATCGGTCTTTCCACAGGACCTGTGCTGGCTGGTCTGCTGCTCGGTATTATCGGACCCGTAGGCATCACCTACATGGCTCTTGCCGCCCTGCCCATGGTGGTGGTCATGCAGGTTCTATTGCATAAGCCGCTGGCGCGGATTCCTCCTCCAAAAGGCGGAAAGACGGGGCCTTCCAAAATTGGGGTGGCTATGACCGTAGGGCCCGTTCTGCTGGGGATATACATCATTATGCGCTCGGCCACAATGCAAAACTACATGAGCCTTTTGCCTAAATACTTCGCTGATCAAGGGCTGGAATCCGCGGTCTACGGGGCCAGGGCCGGGATGCTGATTTTGGGAGGGTCGGTGGGCACTCTAATCGGCGGCATTTTAGGTGACTACATCAGCCGCAAGAAGATCATGATCTGGTCGCTGTGGCTCAGCATCCCCTTTCTTTTCCTGCTGTTGAATCAGGATGGCCTAATTTTCTATTTGGCCGCTTTCATGGCCGGTTTTATTACCAATACGTCTCACAGCATCATCATCGTCCAGGCCCAATCCATGTTGCCGCGGCGCGAAGGTTTGGCTAGCGGTTTGGCTTTGGGTGTCATGTTTGCCAGCGGGGCCTTCACAACGGGGTTAGCAGGTACTGCTGCAGACATCTGGGAATTGCCGAACGTCATGTACTTCCTCGCATTCTTGCCGCTATTGAGTGGCGCTCTGTTATTATGGCCTCCGCAGCTTTCACTAAGACTGGCTCCTCCGTTCATAGGCTGGAAATCCGCCGCTTGAGCCAGGGGAACTGCCCTCAACCATCCTTTTTGACAATATTGTCAGTAAATATTGTCAAAAGGCAAGCACGCTGTGTTAAGGTACTGCTTTGGCATGCATGGCAGGCGAGTTGAGGGTCTCAATCATGGCTATGAGGAAAGAGAAACCTATACAAGCCTCCGCGTGGTTGATCGTGCAATTCCTGCAGAAGGAAGGTTCGGCCACCCACAAGCAATTGGAGGCATATTTGGGGTTGACGCGGACTGCAGTTAGGGAGCACATATCTTCGTTGGAAAGTGGCGGCTACGTAGCTAGAGAGACGGTCGTCCAAGGCCGTGGTCGGCCTCATCATGTGTATTCCAATACTGGCAAGGCCAGGTCCCTTTTTGATTGTCATTGCGGTGATCTGTCGGTCACGATGTTGTCGGAAATGATGGACGTGGTGCCTGCCGATACCGTGGACCTGCTGATGGCCCGTCTGGCCCGCAGGGTGGCTCAGGAGTACGCCGCTGAGATGCAGGGCGAAGGCGCAAAGGAGCGGGTGTATGAACTGGCGGCATTGATGTCCCAGAAAGGCATTCTTTGCCAAGTGCATGAGGAGGCAGACGGTTCACATGTGCGACTGGAATTGTTCAACTGCCCCTACCATGATTTGGCTGTGGAGCATCATGAAATCTGCACCATGGACCGAGACATGATCGGACATGCAGTGGGGACCAAAGTGGAACTGGCGGATTGCATCATGGAGGACAGTTGTAGCTGCCACTTCGGTTTTGAATTAAAAACGCAACCTAAACAGGAGTTGTGATGAGCGTATTGGAAGTCAACAACCTGCATGCGCGGGTAGAGGACGAAGAGATTCTGAAAGGTGTGTCCCTGACTTTGGAGTCTGGGCAGATTCATGCCTTGATGGGCAAAAACGGTTCGGGGAAGTCCACACTGGCTTACGTGCTGGCTGGTCATCCTAAGTATGAAGTGACCCAAGGCGATGTGTTGCTGGATGGTGAGAGCATTTTGGAATTGGAGCCGGATGAAAGGTGCCGAGCGGGGATTTTTCTAGCTTTTCAATATCCGGTTTCTGTGCCGGGGGTGAGCGTGGCCAATTTTTTGCGTACGGCGGTTTCCAACGTACGAGGCTACACCCGGGAAGCGCACCAAAAGCAGAGCGGCCAGAGTGGCGTTGTAGGAAGTCATTTGATGCCAATGCGCAAATTTCGCAGTGAACTAAATGCCAAAATGGACGAGTTTAAGGTGGATTCGAGTTTCGCACGGAGGTATCTGAACGAAGGGTTCTCCGGTGGCGAGAAGAAACGTACCGAGGTCCTGCAAATGGCCATGCTGGAACCGAAATTCGCCATCTTGGACGAATCTGATTCTGGACTGGACATTGACGCCTTGCAGGTAGTGGCAGAGGGCATCACCAAATTGGCAACTGAAGAACGCGGATTTCTTTTGATTACCCACTACCAACGGATCCTCAATTTTGTGGTGCCTAACTTCGTCAGTATTTTTCACAACGGACGCATCGTTGAAACAGGTGGGCCGGAACTAGCGCATGTATTGGAAGAAAAAGGATACGCCTGGGTGGAGGCTCAGTATGGATCTGAAGAAGTGACAGCTGCGGCCTTGACCGGGATGCAAAACTAGGAGCAATTACTATGGCGACTATCGCAGATCAACAACACTTGACTGGAATTAAGGATGACTATGACTTTGGCTTCCATGACGATGTGGCAGGTGTTTTCAAGACAGAAAAAGGCATCAACCACGAAGTCGTAGAACAGATTTCCGCCATAAAAAAGGAACCGGAGTGGATGCGGAATTTCCGCCATGAGGCTTTGGACATTTTCTTTGCCAAGAGCATGCCAGAATGGGGCGCGGATCTTTCGGGTATTGTCTTTGATGATATTTATTACTATCTGAAACCCACCGAAAACCAAGGCAAGAGCTGGGACGATGTCCCTGAAAACATCAAGGCCACTTTTGACCGCTTGGGTATTCCTGAAGCGGAACGAAAATTCCTAGCTGGCGTAGGTGCGCAATACGACTCCGAGGTTATCTACCATTCCTTGCAAGAGCAGTGGGAGCAGGACGGGGTGATTTTCCTGGATATGGACAGCGGACTTCGGGAATACGAGGACCTTGTGAAGGAATACTTCGCCACTATAATCCCGGCCGCAGACAACAAGTTCGCGGCCCTTAACAGTGCTGCTTGGAGTGGGGGCAGTTTTGTCTACATTCCGGCAGGGGTCCAAGTGGACGTACCGCTACAGGCCTATTTTCGGATCAACGCGGAGAACATGGGCCAGTTTGAACGCACCCTGATTATCGTGGAAGACGGGGCCAGTATGCATTATGTAGAAGGATGCACAGCCCCAATTTATTCTTCCAACAGCCTGCACAGTGCCGTGGTGGAAATCGCGGTGAAGAAAAATGCGCGTTGCCGCTACACCACCATTCAAAATTGGAGTACGGACGTCTATAACTTGGTTACCAAGCGGGCCATGGCGGATGCGGGCGCCACTATGGAGTGGGTTGACGGCAACTTAGGTAGCAAAGTCACTATGAAATACCCGGCGGTCTACATGATGGGCCCCAAGGCTCACGGTGAAATATTGTCAATCGCCTTTGCAGGTGCGGGGCAGCATCAGGATGCCGGAGCCAAGGTCGTGCATGCTGCACCCCACACCACTTCCAAGATCATTTCGAAGTCCATTTCCAAGAGTGGCGGAAGATCTAGCTACAGAGGTCTGCTAAAAGTGGCCAAAGGTGCCCACCACAGTAGTAGCAGCGTTGTGTGCGATGCCTTGTTATTGGATGAAGACAGCCGTTCCGATACCTATCCTTACATTGAAATCGAGGAGGACGACGTGAAGGTAGGCCACGAGGCGTCCGTAAGCCGCATCGGGGAAGAGCAGCTCTTCTATTTGAAGAGCCGGGGCATATGCGAAGAGGAGGCCGCGGCCATGATAGTGGGCGGCTTCATTGAACCCCTGGTCAAAGAATTGCCCATGGAATACGCCGTGGAAATGAATCGATTGATCCAATTGCAGATGGAAGGCAGCATCGGCTAAGGCTGAGTTTTCTCTTTCTTTCTTGTGTGGTAAATGGAATAACTAATGCTGAATGACTTGTTGGCAGTGTCGGAAGTTGCTGCGGGGACCGGTCCTACGCTGGATCTGGTACTGGAACTGTCGGCTGGACGGGACGAACCCGAGTGGATGCGGGATTTTCGAGTGGCGGCCTGGGGCCAATATGAAAGTATGGATTGGCCATCCTTGACAGATGAGGCTTGGCGGCGCACCCGTCTGACGGGTCTCAAACTAGGAAATTTCAGGTACAGCCTACCTTTTGTTGATCAGATTTCGGAGGATGAACTAGCCTCTTCTCTACGCGCGGAAAAAGCGGAACTGGAAAGTGCGGCAACACTGGTTTTCGAAGACGGGAACCTGCTCCACGCGGAAGGTCGGCGCGCTTTATTGGCACAGGAAGGGGTCATTTTTCAGGAGTTGAATTCAGCTTTATGGGATCACCCAGATTTGGTGCAAGAGCATTTCATGAGACAAGCGGTGCCAGTGGACACCAATGTGTTCACAGCATTACATGGGGCCCTGTGGGATTCGGGCGCATTTGTGTATGTGCCCCGAAACGCCAAAGTGACGTTGCCTTTGCAAGTCATTTCCCATCAGAATGAGGGACATGCCGGTTTTCACCATACGCTAATCGTTCTCGGGGAAAGTGCCCGGGTCACCGTGGTGGATGAACTGCTGGGAGCAGATCAGGGATTCCAGAATTCGGTTGTGGAAATAGTGCAAGGAGCCAATTCACAACTGCGGTACATGAATTTGCAGGATCTGGACTTGACGGCTTGGAACTTGATGTGCGGGCGCGCGGCTTTGGGCCGAGATGCAGATCTGCGCTGGATTCAGGTAAGTTGGGGTAGTCTGCTGACAAAAGCTTTTCTGGATCTGGAACTCAATGAACCCGGCGGCCATGCCGAATTGCTGGGTATTTATTTCCCCACAATGCGCCAGCACATTGACCATCAGACATTGCAACATCACCGTGGCCCCAATTGTTTCAGTGACCTGCTTTTTAACGGAGCTTTGAAAGACAAGGCTCGAAGTGTCTACATGGGCAGCATCAAGGTGGACAATGCGGCACAGCAAACAGACGCTTTTCAACGTAATGGCAATTTATTGCTTTCGAGCGCATGCCGTGCTGACAGCATCCCCGGATTGGAGATTGAAGCCAATGATGTGCGCTGCACCCACGCAGCTACAGCTGCCCAGGTGGAGTCCGAGTATGTCTTTTATCTGATGGCCCGCGGCCTGTCCCGCGCGCAGGCGGAACGCATGATAGTCCAGGGCTTTTTCCAAGCAGTCTTGGCCCGAGTGCCTGTAGAAAGTGTGGTCCGCAAGCTGGAACAGGTCATAGCACGCAAGATAGGCGGGTGAGGCAAATCATGTCCCACGGACCAACAACAACAACCTCTTTTCCCTCCCCTGGCAGTGTGGACTGGGCAGTAGTCCGCAGCCAATTTCCTATTCTGGAGCGGAATATTCACCCACAGACCCGCTTGGTGTATCTGGATAACGCGGCTAGCAGCCAGAAACCATCGGCAGTGTTGCAGGCAATGGACCGGTATTACCGAACGACGCACTCCAATGTGCATAGAGGTGTCCATACATTGAGTGAAGAGGCAACCACTCTGTATGAAGAGGCTCGAGTTGCGGCTGCTAAGCTGATTAACGCCCCCGATCCCCATACCTGCATCTACGTGCGAAATACCACTGAAGCCCTCAATTTGGTCGCCCACACTTGGGGACGGGCCAACTTGGGGCCCGGCGATCAAGTGATTTCCACCCAAATGGAGCACCACAGCAATATCGTGCCCTGGCAAATTTTGAGGGATCAGTTGGGCTTTACTTTGGACTTTGTGCCTGTTACTGATGAGGGCCTTCTGGACCAAATGGCTTTTCACTCTCTACTGAGTGAGAAGACCAAGCTAGTAACCTTTACCCACGTCAGCAATGTGGTCGGCACAGTCAATCCGGTCAAGGAAATGACTGCAGCGGCCCATGAAATGGGAGCTCAGGTGATGGTGGATGGAGCACAGAGCGTGCCCCACATCCCGGTGGATGTCCAAGACTTGGATGTCGATTTCTATGCCTATAGCGGACACAAAATGTGCGGACCCACGGGTATAGGTCTACTCTGGGGTCGACGCGAGTTGTTACAGCATATGCCCCCTTTCATGGGTGGCGGCGAAATGATTCGAGAGGTAACTCTCGAACGCAGTCGATGGAATGAACTGCCTTATAAATTCGAGGCTGGAACTCCTGCTATAGCAGAAGCAATTGGGCTGGGAGCGGCAGCCTCCTTCCTAATGGATTTGGGCCTCGAAAATGTGGAGGCTCACAGCGCCTCATTGACAACATACGCTTATGAGCGCATGGGCGAGGTCGAAGGAGTACGAATACTGGGTCCCGGTCCGGAAGCCCGCATGGGATTGGTTGCCTTCCACATGGAAGGAATTCATCCTCACGATCTTTCTGCGATTCTGGATCAGGAAGGAGTGGCTATTCGGGCCGGTCATCACTGCGCCCAGCCGTTGCATCAGCGGTTCGATTTAATCGCCACTTCACGAGCCAGCTTTTACATTTACAATACGGCCGAAGACGTGGATGTCCTGATACGGGGTATGGAACGGGCTAGCGATATTTTTTAGGCGGAGGCACAGATTCAGAAACGATGGACCAACTGTATCGCGAAGCGATAATCGATCACTACAAATATCCCCGCCACAAGGGAGAATTGGAATTGCCAGATTTCAAGGGCCACGACTACAACCCTTTCTGCGGTGACGAACTCACGATTGCCTTGAAGGTGGATGAAGAAGACAAAATTCGCGAAGTGGCTTTCACCGGCCAAGGTTGCGCCATCAGTCAGGCGGCAGCTTCCATGCTTATGGAAGAAATCTTGAATGAGCCTCTCGAGGAGGTAAAGGCACTGAACCGGGATGACATTATGGAAATGCTGGGAATTGAAATTGGACCAGTGCGCATGAAATGTGCCTTGCTATCCTTGAAAGTGCTCAAAAAGGGAGTGTATGGATTAGATGAGTGGGATTGACGGAACTCATGGCGAGGGATTGAAATGACAGAATACATCAGCATATCTAGACTGGAAGATCTGCCGCCCGGCAGCTCCAAGCTGGTGGAGTACGGCATTTACCGCATCGCTGTCTTCAATCTTGATGGTGAGATATATGCTTTGGAAGATATGTGTACCCATGATGGAGGTCCGCTGGCCACTGGACGCATAGTGGAGGGTTGCCAGGTGGAATGCCCCAGGCACGGAGCTCGATTTGACATAAAGACAGGCAATGCCATGTGCATGCCGGCATTCATGCCCACACCGACTTACGAAGTTAAGATTGAAGGTGATGAAATCTTGATCGCAGCGCCCGAATAACTGTCGAGGAATATGATCTATGCCCACAAAAGAGGAAGTACTGCAAGTATTGCAGGAAAAAGTTGTAGACCCTGAATTGTTTATGAACGTTGTAGATCTGGGTCTGATCTATGAGGTGGAAGTCACCGAGGATTCGGTTGCCGAGGTGACAATGACCTTGACCAGTCCGGGATGCCCGGCGGGCCCGGAAATAATTAAGTCGGTGCAGGATGAAGCGCAGCAGGCATATCCAGAACTGGAACGGGTGAATGTACATCTGGTCTGGACTCCTTTTTGGAATCCTGACATGATGTCGGACGAGGCCCGGGACGAACTTGGCATTTACTGAGTCTCTTTACCCAGTTTGTTTTCAGGCAGTCCGGAGTGCCAAAAACTGGTTCTGGCTGCTATTCAGGAGCCTTGGTCCAAAGGTCCTGTAACGAGCCTAATAACTCCGTGGCACGCAAGGAATCTTGTTCTAAGAGCCGAGCCGAGTTGGCCAGTAAGGCCGCGAGTTTCCTCTGACTGTGCCAGAGAGTCAGAGCGCACACATTCAGAAACCAAACGCAAAGTGAAATCCTCTCTTCCGGGGGCATTTGGGGTTTTTTCCAATAGAGGTCGCGGAGGGCGCTTGAATACGTAAGCCTTGAGACTTCCTTGGCGATGGATGCAGGCTCTCGATCCTCCAGTTTCAAAGGATAGGCGCGACACATCATTTGTAGCGCTTCGGCTCCTTCTGAAGGAGGCGCCCACTGCCAAAGTTCGGAGGCCAAGATCTGATACGTTTCCGGGTATGTATCGGTCTTAGTGACAGGGGGAAAGTGGGACAAGGTATAACTCAAAAGCCATCTGGCCCATTCATATCGGCATTCGGGTCGAATGTGGCTGGGCTGCTGCCAACCTTCCAATTCGGAACTGTGAGGGACTTTCCGGACATATTGCACTCCTTGCCGAAAGCCAAACCCCACTGATAGCCCGTAGGACCGACCGTCTTGAGCCAAGTACCAGTGTGCCACTCCTGTCTGGTCGAAGCCCAGGAAGCGGGCTAGAGAGCTATGGGGCAAAGTGAGAGGAACGAATCTGCCCCCGGCGATCCTCTTTTGGCGAAGCCGTTGGCGGGCAGCAGCTGCCAATTCCGAGCTCAAGTAAAGGCTTTGACTCAAAATGTAAAGGGTGCGTTCGCCATCTTCTGCTTCTAACGAGGCAAGTGAATCCAGGGCCTGCAGAGACACTTCAGGATTTGCGCAATATGCCATCGTCTGCAAGAGATCTACGGCATCATCGACGCTTACATGGTTTAGTAAGTCCAGCACGTACTTTCGATGCTGGAATTCCAGGCGGGCGAACTGTTCGGTGTACTCGATAAGGACGCCAGGGAATCTGCTTCGCGCTGCAAAAGCATCGCGCAAACTGCTGAGGATAACACTGTCCACATCCGAAATGTCTTGAACAAATCTCGGGTCTACTGGCCTGTGCAGGAAATCCTGTAGGATCGTTATAGCCGAGAAACGGGTTTGGGTGGAGAGATCCTTATGCAGAACCTGTTGCAGAAGTTTTTCCTCTGTGATCGTGCGGGGTAGCCGCTGGGCCAAGAGGCCCAAGCCTCCTTGAAGTTGGCTGTCGGCTTCCGGCAACATGCGTAGCATTGCATTTAGTAGCACAGAGGTCGGATAACGTTCAACGAGTGCCTCGACTGTGGTTAACATTTCCCTCTGAGAAGTCGCGACGCTCATTTCTCGGAGGGTGCCTGTTACTCGATCTGCCAGGGACTGGCGGGGTGAATCCATCGGATGCCTGTTGTGTGAAATTCCGTGTCCCATCTTAGCAATTGCGAAGAAAAAGCTGACAGTTGAATTCGACTCTGGCAAGCTTTGCCGATTTTGCACGAAATGGTAGCGTGGCGCAGAATCAGCAGACCCCCGACTAACCAAAGGCAGGAAACTGATGAAGCAATATCGCGTGGCTCTCTTGGGATGCGGCGGCCGGGGCCGAGCACATGGACGGGCGTACAGGTCCCATCCACGTACGGAACTGGTGGCAATATGTGACTTGGACAGTGAGCGCCTGGACGCGGTAGGCCAAGAGCTTGGTGTTTCAGCTCAGTATGCAGACTTGGACGTGATGCTAGAGCAGGAGCAGCCTGACATTGTGGCGATTCCTACAGCTACCCAATTTCACTACCCTTTAGTCATGCGTTGCCTTGAACATGGGTGCCACATTGATGTGGAAAAGCCCATTTCCGAACACCTGGAGCAGGCCGACAAATTGATGGATCGTGCGCGGGAACTGAACCTTGAGATCGCAGTCCATCACCAGTGGCGGACTAGCCCGGCCATGACTGCTGTCCGCAAGGCCGTGAACGATGGGCTCATAGGGGACATCCGCTACATGTATACCAGCGGCAAGGGCTACTACGGCGGATATGGATTGCCCAACATCGGAACCCATCTTCTAAATCAGTTGTTCTCATTGTGTGGCCGTGTCAGGTCTGTCAGCGCCCATGTCTTGACAGATGGAAGACAGATAGCACCTGATGATGTCCTGCTGGCTCCACAAGGCATGGGCATCATGGCAGGGGAGAATGTGACAGCCCTACTTGAATTCGATAATGGGGTTTGTGCCACTCTGCTCCAGCATCGATTTGAACGAATAGATCTGAGTGCGCACGTAGTTGAAGTGTATGGCACCGAGGGGAGATTGCTGTGGCGGCCCCACGGGGCATTCTGGTTGCCCAGCCCTAATATTCCGCCAGGCACCAATTTGACTGAGTGGACGGGGGATAGTGGTCAGTGGGAGCTTCTGCCCTTGGAAAATCCTGAAGGCTGGGAGGATGGAATGGATTGTCATCCAGATGAATTCGCTTTCGCAGGACACTTCGTAAAGGCTTTGGACGTAGGAGAACACCACCCCTGCGATGGTGAGAGTGGTTTACATGTATTGGAGGTCATCAACGGCATCTATACCTCGGCAGTTGAAGGCAGCAGAGTGACCTTGACGGAGATGAAACGTACCAACGCTCTTCGGGAATTCAGGTCAAGCCATGGCCTGAGCCCAGAACCAAATCCGGGGCCCGTGGATTACTGGGATTTCCTGGCACAGGAAGATGTCCGGTTAGGCCGTACTGCCTGATGTCAGGAGGACTTAAGCTCCTCAATCCTAGTTTTTGGTGTTGGCTGCGGTGTCAGGTGAGCTCTTCTCAGAAAGTGCGTCTTGATATTTCTTACCTAATGCGGCCCACCACCAACCGACGTATGGGATGAAGAGTTTTGGCCTAGATCTGTACCTACGGCAACTGAAATGTATTCCTGCATGCGGGGAGCTACAGGGCTCTGTCTCCAGCCCGAGGGAAAACGCGCGAAGATCAATATGTCTCCATAATCACCGCCAGTTGCCATATGTCTGAAACGGCGGGTTTTCCTTGGCTTGGACTGCGTGACTTTGGATCTCGTGAAGCGAAAGGGAACAAGGGGATGAAGCTGGAGATTCTCCCGACCTCGGGCTCTAGGCAGCATTCGCCCCGAACCCATAATTTATACACGGGTATGGGAGCTGACTAAACTGAGAAGACAGGACCCCCCAAGCGGAAATTCTTCAATGTACCCAACATCCATTGCGCTATTCCAGTTCGGAGCTCTTGTGGTTCAACATCTAAAACCGGTCACCCTTTGAGCCCTGTCAAGGCCACCCCTGCGATGATATTGCGTTGGAACACCATGAAGACGCAGAGCAGTGGAATACTGGCCAGGCTCGAGGCAGTCATGATCTTCTCCCACTCAGTAGTCGACTCTCCACGGAAGAAAGATAGCCCCACAGGTAAGGTGTAGTATTCGCGTTGACTAGCTATGATGAGAGGCCAGAGGTAGGCATTCCAGTTCCCGATAAAATTGAAAATGGCAAGAGCAGCCATCGCGGACTTAGTGAGCGGCACCCCGATCCGGACCCAGATGCCAAATTCGCTCATTCCATCCATACGCGCTGCATCCAGCAGTTCGTTAGGCACTCCATTGAAAAACTGGCGCATTAGGAATACGCCAGCAGCCGTGATCACACCTGGGAATGCGATGCCCCAATATTGGGCTATCCCCTCATTCCAATGGAAGCGCACGCTCATATCGAACCAGGGAATAATCAGCATCTCCGTAGGCACCATTAGGGTGGCCAAGATACCAACGAAGATCAAGGTCTTTCCCGGAAATTCGAACTTGCACAACGTGTAACCGACAAGAGAGTCGAAAAGCACCACACAGGTCGTGGAGAAAAGAGCGACCAACACACTGTTGAAATACCAACGCACGAAATTCGAAGTGGCCAAGACGCGCTGATAATTCGCCAGCGTAGGGGACTTGGGCCACCAAGCGAATTCCACCAGTTCCGGAGCGGGTTTGAAACTGGTAATCAGCATCCATAGAAACGGGGTAACCATGACTAGGGCACCAGCCGTTAGCAAGATATAGACAAGCCCTTGTATGCCCTGTACACGCAAGTCAAAGGCTGGAGATGCTGTAGTACGGCTGCTTTGCAACACTGGCGAGGCCGTAGTGTCTAAATTGGGCTCCATGGGAGCATTGTTCTTCTTTAGCGAAGCGTTGACGGAATCTAATATTCGAATCGACGAGTCAGGAATCGCAATTGCACAACGGTAATCAGCAAGATGACAAAGAAGAGGATTACGGTCAAGGCGGCTGCGTAACCCATATCATAGCTGGAGAATCCTTTCCGGTACACCTCCAGAACTACTGTCGTCGTACTCTTCAAGGGACCGCCTGTCCCCTGGGGACTCATGTTCTGTACCAAGGCAAAGAGGCGCAGAAAGGAAATGGTGGATAGTACTGTCAGGTAGACAATGACGGGATTCAACAAGGGCAGCGTAATGTTGCGAAACAGATGCCAGCCACTGGAACCGTCTATGCGAGCCGCCTCGTAATATAAAAAGGGTATCTGCTTGATGCCAGCCAAGTAGATAATTACTGAATAGCCAAGGGTCTGCCACACCGCGACAGCTGTGATCGAAGGCAGAGCCTGTTTCGGGCTCTTTGTAAAGGGCTGTTCTGGAATATGGAGAAGATCGAAAATCTGGGCTAGTAACCCGTCTTGGGGCAAGTACAACCAATTCCAGACGAACGCCACTGCGACTGCTGAAGTCACATAGGGGGCAAAATAGGCCACCCTGAAAAATGTGGAAAAAGCCCGGATTCGATCCAACAACAATGCAATAGCTAATGCCAACACCATCTGGGCGGGAACGCCGTAGACCACATAGCTCAGGGTATTGGTAAAGGCCGCCCGCACATCACTGCGGGGCTTCAAGAAGTCGTGCCAAATCGCAGCGTAGTTTTCAAGACCTACCCAGGATCCTGCGCCTTTGAAAGTGTTCCAGTCGCGGAACGCTATATTGAAGGAAAGAAGGGCTGGGTACCAGCGGATGATGACGAAGAATAGGAGGGAAACACTGAGAAAAGCGTATGCCCACAGTATCTGCCTCTGCTGCAATGTAAGTTTCATCGGCGGGATAGTCGGTTGTTGACGTAGAACATATGAGATGGACCGCAGAGCACGGTCTGCGGTCCATCATTAATGGCAGGGATGCTGACACTTTGGTGCAGTTACTGGCCGTAGTGAGAGTCCAGAATTTCCTGTACGGTATCGGCAGCCACTTCTAGGGCCACGGCAGGATCTTCACCTTCCAACACAACCATGTCATACGCATCAATGAGAGCTTGGCGTTGATCCGATTCATTCACGAAGAATGTCGCCTGAGCATAGGCTAGGCCGGCTGCAAATGCTCCTAAATTAGGATTTTCCAATAGCTCCGGATTCGATCCGGCGTTTAGGCGAGCCGGCAGTTCGCCCACCATTTCAACCCAAAGAGTGCCTGCTTCATCCGATGTAATGAACTGCAGGAACTTGACGGCAGCGTCCATGCGTGCAGGATCGCTCGCCCCTTTCTGAGTAATACCATGTGTCCAGTAACTACCAAAGGTGCTCTGGACCCCGTTATGAGATGGTAACTCGGCCACGCCGAAATTCAGATCGGGAGCATTGTTGGCGATCGTGCCCAGACGGAAAGAACCGTCAATGTGGAAACAGGCGCGTTCCGCTAAGAAGGCCCCTGTGCTGCCGTCAAACAGATCACGATCCCCGGTCTCCAGTTCGGTTTTGAAGCTCAGAAGGTAATTCCATGCCTGCTGCCCTTCTTCAGAATTCCAGTTCACGGCCTGGCCACCTTCAGCATATGGGTTACCTCCAAATTGGCGCACCAACACCTCGCGGAACCAATGATGGTCCTGTGCTGCCAAATCCACTACGAAGCCCTGGACCTCATAATCTCCATTTTCCGCCCGGACCGTACAAGCTGCTGCCTGTGTTGCCAAATCTTCCAAGGTAGAGGGAGGCGACTCTGGGTCAAGGCCTGCGTTTGCCATCAGGTCCTTGTTGTAAAACAGGGCCAAGGTACGCACTGCAGTGGGCAAGGTATAGAGTGTTCCATCCACGAAACTGGCTTGCACTAACGGGCTGAACTCCGCATCAATCATGGACGCCGGGAAAGCGTCTTCCGGCAGAGGCACAAGGTATTCGGCATCCAGCCATACTGTTTGCCAGCCGTAGAACAATGTAGCAACATCCGGTCCCACACCTGCGGGCACACTGGCTGCAATCTTGTCCCGGTATTCGGCATAAGGCACATCTGAATTGTGGATGACCTTGATGTTGGGATTTTCAGCTTCAAACTGCTCAATCAGTTGATTCATGGCCAAAACTCGGGCTTCGAAGTTGTACTGCCAATATTCAATTTCAATGATCTCCGGCTCCTCCTCTGCCATGGGAGCCGAAGCGGCGGGCTCCGCAGGAGGTGCACAGGCCGCTAGACCCATTAAGACTACAAACAAACATCCAAAGTACAGTGCAAATCGCTGTAACTTCACTTCTCTATCTCCTTTTTGAAATCAATTAAAGAGCAGGCATGGAACCTGCTTACTACCTATGTGATTTCCTCTTCTAGTGAAGTGCCTGGCAAGGATATGTGCAGCAAACGGGCTGCGTTTCCCCCAAAAATCATTTGCAGATGTTCGTCAGGCATTCCAAGGTCTACGCAGTCACGAAACTGATCCTGCAGATAACGACGCGCGAAACCGCGGGGGAACCAACTGGAATCTGAACCAAAAATAATGCGCGTGGGTCCTAAAGTCTCGTAAAACTTGCGGAACAGGTATTTTATGGTTACGTCTCCTGGTACCCAGCGGATCCACTGCAAACTGCCGCTGGTATCTACGCAGACGTTGGGGCAGGCCCAGCATAATTGCAAAGTCTCCCGTTCCCATGCGCAGCCAAAATGAGGTATGACGAATGTCACTTGGGGGAAATCCCGGGCAATGTCGTGCAGTTTGAAGGGATTGATGTTCTCGTGGTAGGCAATGCCCCCAGGGCCGCCTTGAATACCGAAGTGGATCAGGACTGGAATCTCCAACTCCTGGCAGGCTTCCCAAACTGGATATATCACTTTGTCTTCAATGGGCCGATCGATGCTTGGCGCCAAGAGCTTGTATCCGCGCAACCCAAGGTCCCTGACCGCGCGGCGCAATTCGGTCGCGGCATCGTCGCGAAAGGGATCATGGTGCGCGAACCCGATGAATTGATTTGGAAACCCCTCACATATTGTTGCCAAATTGTCGTTGCCTCCGCCCGATACGAAACCAACGGCATGAATGCCGTTTTCATCTAGTTCCTCTTTCCAGCGCCTTGCCTGGGCCGCATCGCCCGGGTGGTCTGCACCCGATTCTGGAACGGGGAAGTCCCACATACGACGCCATTGCGCACTGTAAGGACGGGACATCTCCTGCACTAAACGCTTCCTGTCATCATCTGCATCGGTTTTTAGTGCCGTTGGCCTCGCCATGTCACCAAACCAGGGCAACTCCGATGGGAAATGCACATGAAAGTCGACTACGTTGATGCCGTGATACACGATCTAACCCTCAATTTTTGCGTCTCAAGATGACAAGCCAAAGTACGGAATGGGCACCCAGTTGGATGTGAAAGCAAGCAAGCCCGACTTCGGGGAAACTGTTAAGTTGTCATCCACTAGAAGAGCCAGGAATACAAGGACAGCCCGACAGAGACAGTCCAGCGTACACGGGACCGAACCGAACCCTAATACTACAGTAGGGCCTACAGCAATCCGAAAGCAATTGGGCCATCGCATCTGGATCAGGATAAAGGGCCCTTTGTGGAAGATGAGCGGCTTTGCCAATTAGAGTCGGGCGTCCTCCTAGCCGCTTGCCACGCAACTACCGTTCTTAAACACCTGGAACTATAGGCCGACCCGCGAAATGAAATCGGGAAGGCGATTGTATGGTATAGATGTCCGCTCAAGGTCCTACTGTACGGCCATCAGAGCAGGAACCAACTGGGCGGAAGTCGAAGGATCTGAACCAGTGGCCGGGCCTCTGCAAGAATAGTTCCAGACGCTTTCACTGGCAGAAGGAGAAACTCACCACCGGCCCGGGAACCCTTTGGAGGCAGCACGTAGCATTTCTGGGAAACTTGGACAACGACAAATTCGGCTAGATGCGGCCTCAACTGCAGAGCTTGGCCTTGGGGGCAGGCAAACTATTCTTGGTCAGAAACGTTGTTAATCTGCCATGATTGGTGCCTAGGCACCTGCAAAGGGGCAATGATAGAATTTCGTCATATCTTCCGGTTGCGGGGCGTGTGGCATAGTTTACGGGGCCTGAGGGGAGCCGGCCTTGCATGGACTGTCCTAGTTGTAGCAAGAAAATTCTGTATTAACGAAAGCGTGCTAAAGCGTTTGTTTTCGGGTTTTGGCATTTTCCTGCTGTTTGTCGGTATCTAGATTTAATTTTTGGAAGCTGGAGAAAATCTATATGAAGCGAATTCATTTACTGTTGATTACCTTGATCTCAGTTGCCGCCTTGGTCTTGGCCTCTTGTGTAGCGGCTCCGCCGGCCCCGGGAGAAACACAGGAAAAAGTCACAGTCCTGTTCTGGGACCAATTTGCTGAAGTGTCCGACCAGATGGATACTTTCGTGGCCAATTTCAATGAAAGCCAGGATCGTATCGAAGTAGTGCGCGAAAGCTTCGGTGGCCAATCCCTGCGAGATATCATCCGCACGGCACTCAGTTCAGGCACTGGACCAGATATTTTTTACTACGATTTGGGCCCCGGTTTTGCCGGTGTTCTCGCTCAAGCTGGACTATTGATGCCCCTGGATGAGGCGTATACCGAAATGGGCTGGGATCAGCGCGTTTACCCTTGGACTCTAGCCCGCAGCACTTTTGACGGTCACACTTATGGAGTCGCCAACGAACTCGAATTTATCGGCATTTATTACAACGAGCGCCTCTTTGAGGAGAATGGCTGGACCATTCCCGCCACCTGGGAAGAACTGATTGGCATGTGCAGCGGGATTCAGGAAGCGGGGTTGATTCCGCTTGCGTTTACCAACGGCTCCAGTTGGCCCAGCTACCATATGTTCAGCATTATGATGAACAACAAAGTTGGCCGTGACCGCCTGACCAACATGATTTCCGGCCTTGAGTCTTGGGATAATCCCGATACTGTTGACGCCATTCAAAAGTTTTTTGTGGACATGCCTGAGGCAGGTTGCTTCATGGAGGATTTCGACGCCATCAGTTATGACGATGGCCTAGCGATGCTGCAGACAGGCAAGGCAGCCATGTTCCCCAGTGGCACGTGGCTAGTGGAAAGCCTGACAAACCCGGAGAATACCACTGAGCCCATTGGCTTCTTTTTCTTGCCATCCATTGACGGCAATCCTATCGTAGTGCCTGGTGGCATTGGATCCGGATGGGTGGTCAGTGCGGCAACCGAAAATCCGGATGAGGTTCTGGAATTCCTCGATTATCTCATCAGCGATGAGATGGGCCTGAACTGGGTTACCGAGATCAAAGCGGTGCCTGCCTACCCGTTGGACACTTCGGCCCTGGAATTGCCAGACCTTCTCGTTCTGGCACTTGACATTATTGGCGAACAAGCTGAGAGCATGGGCTACAACATCGATGTGGTGGTTCCCGCCAATTTCAACCAGGTGCAGTGGGATGGATTTGCCGCCATTTTCCAAGGGATTAAGACACCCGCAGAAATTGCTGCGGAATTGCAGGCCGCGATGGTAGAAGCCATGGCTGCCGGCGAAGTTATCAATCTCACCGAATAGGCTTTGGGTCTGCAACCTTCCGGATCACGGGTTGCTTCGGCCATTAAGTCTGCGGGAGGCGGGACCCGGCAAAGGGACGCCTCCCGCACGGACCAAGAGCTCGTAGTGGCTCTTCCTCACCTCGCAACCACAAGGAATTTAGATCCAATTTGATTGCCTCCCTTCAACGGGTCCGGCGTGGGTGGCGTAGAAATGCGCTCCCACTCTTGTTTATACTTCCCGCTTTCCTAATGTACGGGCTCTTTGTGCTGTGGCCCTTTTTCAACACGATTTACTATAGCCTGACGGATTGGGATGGAGCCCAACCCATCAAGAATTTCATCGGATTGGCCAACTATCGGGAAATGTTCGCAGATTCCCTCATGTGGTTGTCCCTGCGCCACAACCTGATCTGGATCTGCCTGGGTACTTTGACGCCAGTGGTGATCGGTCTGATCCTGGCGACCTTGGTCTGGAGCGGCGTCAAAGGAAGGGTGGTGTTCCGCACCATTTTCTTTATGCCAGTCGTGATGGCATCGGTCGTGGTCGGCATCATCTGGAATTGGATATACCATCCTCTCTTTGGCCCGATAAATGTGGCGCTGAGGGGCATAGGACTTGATCGAGTGGCGCGGGGCTGGCTCGGAGATTACGATTGGGCCCTCTACGCCCTGCTCTTGGCTGGTCTCTGGGCTTATTTCGGGTTCTGCTTCGTGATTCTTTTAGCTGCATTGCAGGGCATCGACATGGAACTGCATGATGCCGCCAAGATTGATGGGGCGGGCCCTTTCAAGCGGTTCCAGCACGTAACTGTGCCGCAATTAGCACCGGTCCTGACCATGCTAACTGCTTATACATTGATCGGGGGCTTCAATGTCTTCGATATTATCTTCGTATCTACTAGAGGTGGTCCTGCCAATGCCACTGATGTTCTGGCCACTTATGTTTATCGCCAAGCTTTTACCTTGAACGAAGCTGGTTATGGCGCGGCCTTGACTATGATCATCACGGTTCTCTCGCTGGTCGCTTCCTTTACTTTCATTACGCTGCGGGAACGCGGCAGCTTGTCCGAGAAATAAAGGGGATAGATATTTGGAATGCAAAGTTCCACAGTTGCATCGGTCCCCGGCCAGACCAGCATGGTTCTGGCCAGAATTCTCAAGTATTTCATCCTGATCACAGTGGCTGTACTGTGCCTGCTGCCCTTTGTCTGGGTGTGGTCGTCCGCTCTTAAACCTTCGCTGGAAATTGCGAATTCACCCTTGTCCCTGCCGCGGGAGCCTACATTGGCAAACTTCGGCCAAGCGTGGGTACAGGGCCGTTTCGGCAGGTATTTCAGCAATAGCGTAATAGTGACGGTTCCCACTGTGGGCTTGACACTGGTACTGTCCTCCTTGGCCGGTTATGCATTTGCACGTCACTTTTTCAGGGGACGAGACCTGCTCTTTTACAGCTTTCTTCTAGGATTGACCCTCCCCTTTCAGTCCATCATGATTCCCCTCTATTACACTTTGCGCGATGTCGGTATCCTGGGAACCTACTGGGCCATGATCATCCCCCAAACCGCCATTGGCCTCCCTTTTGGCACCTTCATCATGCGGGCATTCTTTCAGAGTCTGCCCAATGAACTGGAAGACGCCGGGCGAGTCGACGGCTGTAACGAATTCGGGGTTTTCTGGCGGGTCATGCTGCCTTTGACCGCCCCTGGCATGATCACCTTGGGCATTTTCAGTTTCCTCGCAGCCTGGAACTCTTTCCTGCTGCCCTTGATTTTCATGCAGCGTGAAACTCTGCGCCCTTTGGTAGTGGGACTGATGTTCTTTCAGTCGCGCTACACGAGAGATTTCGCCCTGATCATGGCGGGCGCCACAATTATCAGCGTACCTGTCATCGTGGTCTACGTCATTTTTCAGCGCCAGTTCATCCAGGGCCTGACTGCTGGTGCCGTCAAGGGATGAGCGGGATGAGCCAAAGTTGAATCGGAGCACAGGCAATCCATGGTGGCGGGGGCAGGGCGGAAATGTGCCACTGCCTCCAGTTGCCCCGCTGCGAAGCCTTCGAAGTCCGGAAACTCCCCTTGTATCAAGGCGAACGCCATGCTCGCCTTTGCATTGGTACATAAGTCTTGCGGCTGGGTGGGGAAGTCCACCGCGCGCTTGAGACCTTGCCGTTGGCTCGTATAAAGGTGGCATCTACAAAGAAGGCTTTGAGGGATCTCCTATATTTGGGTCTCGATTCTCACGTTTGCTTGTTACTTGTTACCTCGTATGTCCCGGTGGTTAGTTTGGGCATCGTTTGACGGCCCATGGGCTGGATGGCTGATAGGGTTACCTAAGGTTTGCGCGGGCTCTGACCAAGCAGGCACACTGTTGGCTGGCAGCTCTGAACACAAGCCCATTGGAGCCAAACGCAAGCGGATAAGCGACCACAATGACTTTTTGCTGTAAGTCGTGGGTCATGTGTCAAAGCCGACGGTTTTGCCTAAACGTCAACGGCGGGCCTATCTTGACTATACCGAGGCGACTGTAATACTATGCTAGAACTACACGGAGGCGTGGTGTAGCGGTTTAGCATACTGGCCTGTCAAGCCAGAGGTCGCGGGTTCAAATCCCGTCGTCTCCGCTCTAAATGGTAGGGGTTCCAGAAAGGAACCTCTGCTTGTTTCCAGTAGCTAAGCGGGAACGTTTCGCTCCAGTTCCTCCAACCAGACTTTAGCTGAGCCGTCGCTTGGCGCGCGCCAGTCACCTCTGGGCGACAGGGAACCACCAGAACCCACTTTGGGTCCATTGGGGATGGCCGACCGTTTGAACTGCGACAGCTGGAAGAAACGAACTAGGAAGATCCGCAGCCAATTGCGAATTTCGGCCAGGCTGTATTCGTTGCGTTTTTCATTGGGGATGAATTCTGGCCACGCCCCGTCAATTTTGCTTCCCCAAGCGTGGAGAGCTAGGAAGGCAACTTTGGAAGGGGCAAAGCCGTACCGCGAAATGTAGTACAAATTGAAATCTTGTAGCTCGAAGGGCCCTATGGTCTCTTCACTACGTTGAGCTGGTTGGGTCCCGTTTCCATCTTCGCTGGGTATCAATTCAGGTGAAATTTCCGTATCCAGAATGCGCTGCAACACCTGGCAGGTGCTGTTGTTGAACTGTTGCGAGTGAATAGACCAGCGAATCAAATGCTGGATGAGAGTTTTGGGTACAGAGCTGTTGACGTTGTAGTGACTCATTTGGTCACCCACACCGTAAGTTGACCAACCCAAAGCCAGTTCACTTAAGTCCCCCGTGCCCAAGACAAGTGCGTTGTGGTAATTGGCTAGGCGGAAAAGGTGCGAGGTTCGCTCTCCGGCCTGGACATTCTCAAAGGTCACATCGTAACTTGGTTCTTCCTCCGCAAAAGGATGTCCCAAGTCTCGGAACATCTGCATAGCGGAGGGACGAATGTCAATCTCGTGGGCAGTGACTCGCAGGGATCGCATAAGTTCATGGGCATTCGCAAGCGTTCCTGCGCTGGTTGCAAAGCCCGGCATAGTAAAGGCCAAAATATTGGATCGTGATAGTTTCAGGCGATCCATAGTACGCGCGGCCACGATCAAGGCTTGAGTTGAGTCCAGTCCACCTGAAATACCTACAACCACCTTTTGAATGCCAGTAGCTTCAAGGCGTTGGGATAGCCCGGACACCTGGATCTGGTAAACCTCTTCGGCCCTTCGACTACGTTGGGTCGGGTTGCTGGGCACATAGGGGAAGCGCTCAACCTCTCTCTGTAGTGAATTTACATGCTCCGGCGGAATCCAATTGAATTCAACCTTGCGGAACTGAGCAAGAGTACTCATGTGTACCAATTTGCTATCACCGAAGCTGGTAAGTCGCATGCGGTCCTGCATCAACTGCTGACAGTCTACGTCGGCATAAGTTATGTGCCCTTCAGGTTGGAATCTCTCAGACTCGGCCAGAAGCCGCCCATTCTCATAGATGAGTGCATGTCCATCCCAAGCCAGGTCTGTGGTGGACTCGCCGCTGCCGGCCGCTGAATATAAGTAGGCTGAAACACATTTGCCAGAATGGGAAGAACAAAGCAGCCTTCGATAATCTTCCTTTCCCACTGTGACATTACTAGCTGAAAGGTTGGTAAGGATTGTGGCACCACTCAGAGCTGCCAAAGTACTGGGAGGAATCGGGGTCCATACGTCTTCACAGATTTCAGCATGGAAGGTGAAGGCCGGCATATGTGAAGCCTGAAAAACCAGCTGCGGGCCGAACGGTATGGTGCGATCAAAGAGAGTTACCTCGGTCATATCGGCGTGATGCGCAGAGACGAAGTGCCGTTTTTCATAGAACTCTCTGTAGTTGGGAAGATAGCTTTTCGGGATCACCCCAAGCACCTGCCCAGCATGGCAAACTACGGCACAGTTGAATAATTGTCCCTGAAAAGACAGAGGGGCTCCGACTATTCCAACAGTGCTGATTTTGCTGCTGGCCTCCAAAATCAGGGCTAGACCCCGTCTAACCCCAGAAAGAAGGGCTTCTTGTTGAAGTAGGTCATCGATGCTGTAACCAGATACTCCCAACTCGGGAAATATAGCCAACGCGGCGCCCTTCTGATGGCAATCCTCCAAAGCAGATATCGCCGATTGCGAATTAAAAACGGGATCTGCCAAGCGGACTCGGGGCACACAGACCGCCACTCGCACAAATCCATGTTCGTGGATTGAATTGAAATTCAAGGCTTAAGGATGTTAGTGAAGGAGGTTGGAGATAACAGGCTTCGGGCTTGGTGTGAGATCTTTAAATTGAATTGTTGAAGAGCATAAGCCAAACGGCAAAGCCCTGCTCTATCAAACTAAAAATTCTGGCACTACTTCTACGGCGTTTGGAGATGTTCTTCCTAATACTGAGCCAAAGCAAGTAAGCAGTGTAATACCCATGCAGAGAAATCAGGCCAGGAAAGATCGCGGCCCCCATGCCCCAATGGGAATTACCCGATTATACTAGGCAGGCAATACATTGGCTTTTCCTGAATGGTCCCATTTGAACAGTTCGAAATCGTTGCGATGGGCAACCAGTACAGAGTAAGAAAAACCTATCAATAGGGTAAGTCAAGACTTGGAACAGGCCACTGCTCGTCCTTTCTTGAAATGGGCAGGAGGAAAGCGGAGTCTCATTCCCGAGATTCTTAAGGAGTTCCCATTTGATTCTAAGTCCTATTTCGAACCTTTTGTAGGTGGCGGAGCGCTCTTCTTTGCAGTGGCCCATAAGATTGAAAAAGCGTTTCTTTCCGATATGAATTCTGAGCTTGTGCAGACCTACAATGTAGTTAGGGATCAGACCAACGAGGTGATCGAATGCTTGCGAGGACATCAGGGATCTCATTCAGCGGCGCACTACACTTCCGTCAGGAACCAGCATGAATTGAGTGACCCTGTCGAAATTGCGGCTCGATTCATTTATCTAAATAGGACCTGTTTCAATGGTCTTTATCGTGTCAACAGCAGGGGTCGGTTCAATGTCCCCATGGGAAGCTATAAGAATCCCCTGATATGCGACGAGAAGAATCTGAAAGCAGCTGCTATAACACTCCAGAAAGCCAACATCCGAACTATGGACTTCAGCCAAATAAATCCGAAACAGGGAGACTTGGTTTACTGCGATCCTCCATATGATGGAACTTTCACGTCCTATACGGGGGACGGTTTCGAATTCAAGGAACAGGAGAGGTTGAGGGACTGTTGCTTAGAATGGAAGCAAGCTGGGGCGTATATCTTGGTATCAAATAGCGACACGCCCCCCATAAGGGAACTTTACAAAGAATCTAAGCTTATTGAAGTCTATGGAAAGCGTTCAATCAACAGTATTGGAACAGGGCGCGGGAAAGAGCAAGAGCTCTTGGTGGTTATCTGATGCCTTCTCAAGAAGGGGGTGCGAATCGAGCAGGACGGCGCCTCGAAGCCTGGGTTGATGACATTCTTGACGAAAGAAAGTACAAAAAGGTAATCCAAAGGGAATTCGCAGTCCGGAAACAACATGGAAATCCGATTTACGCTACTCAATGGGTTGTTGGCAAAGACATTTACGGAAAGAATAGAAGGGCTGACGCAATACTCTTTCACCCAGAGCGTTTTCCGAATTGCCTAGTTCTTCGGTGTAAATGGCAAGCGTCGGGAGACAGTGTGGATCAGAAATATCCATTTGAGGTCTTGTCCATAAAGAAATCTAAATTGGAGACATTTATCATCTTAGATGGAGGAGGCTATTCGGAAGGGGCTAGGGATTGGTTGCTTAAGCAGGTTGGCCAAAACTTTCTGAAGGCTGTACTTACGCAGGCGGAATTCTCTCGATTTGCTCGAGACCATCTATCTCTGTGAGTGAGTCTTTGGATGGTGTGTTTGCACCACATCCTTTCCGTCTTCCAGAATTCTCCAACGAGCATGGTCCGGCAACGACAAAAAGGAATTTCGACCTCTGTTTGAACAGGCAAGGCTATTGAGCCGAATTTGACTCAAAGCAATAAGCAGTCGGAGCTGTCTCATTTTCCCTTTTCCACACCTATGCGTAAGAATGGCTCTTCTAAAGCTTTCGCATGCTGGGTAGCGTTATAGGACGAAAGTAGAGAACCGTTTGAGTCGGTTCTGTTTCTGGCTCCGCAGAGGCGTCCTTTCGCCGGTCTCAGCCAAGGCGGGACCCAAGTCTAAGAGGAATTGACATGGCCCTTAACAATAGGCTTTACGGCAAAATTCGCGGTTGTATATATGGTGGTGCCATTGGCGATGCTATGGGGGCGCCACCGGAAGGTAAAGATCCTGATGAGATCAAAGCACGATACGGAGAGATTCTGGACTTCGTGGAACCATGGGATGGCCCCTCCGATATAGGCAAAGGAGATGGTCGACATACGGATGATACTCATATGGTCCGGGTTTTGAGCGAAATGTATATTGACGCCGACCGACGGTTGGATGTCTTCGATTTCGCCCAGGAAATTTCCAACCGCATCGGCTCTGAAGTTCGTTACGTCTCAGAATATGGCCGTGAGGTACCGTTAGTCGACCGCCTTTTCCATCCAGAAAAATGGTTGTTTCTGCGCCATGGCTTGGCAAATGCGGATCCCCGTACAGGCGGCGTCGGCAACATGGTTAACTGTGGGGCGGCCATGTACGCGGCGCCAGTGGGCATTGTCAATGCCTGCAACCCCGAACGGGCCTATCTAGATGCCATTGACATTTTCAGCGCACATCAGGTTAGTTTTGGCTTGGAAGCCGCTGGACTCATGGCTTTCGCGGTGGCCCATGCCTTCTTGGACTGCACGCCTCGGGACATTTTTGACGCTTGTTTGGACAGGGCTCATGAAGGCAGTCATTCCGCTTTGGAAGCTCTGCGTCCGGTTGCTTTCGGCAATTCCGACTGGCGCCGCGCCTTGCCCGAGGTGCGCGCTGCCATAGCACCCTATGACACTGCCCCAGAAGTATTTCGGGACAGGGGCAACGGTTCTGATGACTGGAATCCGAGTCGGGGACACAGCATCGAGGAGGTCCCGGTCGCCCTGGCACTGATGGTAATTTGCGACGGGGATTTCGAATCCTCTGTCTCTTCATCTTCGAACTACGGGCGGGATTGTGACTCCATAGCGGGCATGGCTGGCTCAGTTCTGGGTGCACTGCATGGAGATGGAGTCATTCGACCTTCATGGATTGAAATCGTGAACGACGCCAACCGTATGAACCTGGATCCGCTGGCGGCGGGCCTTACGGCATTGGCTTCGAGGCTCCATAGGGAGCAGCACGTGGCCGAAACCCAGCGTTTTGACAGGTTCCAATCTCTACAATAGTTTTTTCGTTTCAACCCCTGAATTCAAAGGAATCACAGCAGATATGGGCACCCTTCAGGCAGATTATGCGGAACGCGTCTATGCTGGCGTACTAGGGAAAATTATTGGTGTATACCTTGGTCGGCCCATTGAAGGGTGGTCCTATAAGGCCATCATGGAAAACCTAGGCGAAATCAATTATTACGTCCATGACAAACTGAATGCACCTCTCGTGGTTACCGACGATGACATATCCGGTACCTTTACGTTTGTGCGCGCCATGAAAGATTATCAGTACAACAGGTCTCTGTCCGCCAAGGAAATCGGACGCACCTGGCTCAATTATTTGATTGAAGAGCGCACAGTTCTGTGGTGGGGTGGCTTGGGTAACTCCACAGAACATACAGCCTACCTAAGACTGAAAGAAGGAATCGATGGTCCAGATAGTGGTTCTATCGCCTTAAACGGTCAAGTGGTCGCCGAACAGATTGGGTCACAAATATTTATTGACGGTTGGGCCATGATTTCCCCTGGCAACCCTGAACAGGCAGCCTACTTGGCCCGCGAAGCCTCTTTGGTTTCCCATGACGGAGAGGCCGTGCATGGGGCCGTAATGCTAGCGGCAATGGAAGCCCAAGCGTTTGTTGAAAACGATATGGAGAAGCTGCTGGATGTGGGGATGTCATTTATTCCCCAGGACAGCCTCATCTACAACATGATTGGTGACATTAGGGAATGGCACGCCTCTGACTCTGATTGGCGGGCTACACGCCAGCTGATTGAACAGAAGTATGGATATGACAAATATGGGGGCAACTGCCATATGGTGCCTAACCATGCTCTCGTCATTCATGCCCTGCTACATGGTGAAAATGACTTCCAGAAGAGCCTGATGATTGTAAATACCTGCGGCTGGGATACGGATTGCAATTCCGGCAATGTTGGCTGTTTGATGGGTATAAAGAACGGTTTGGCTGGAATTGATAGTAGCGGTCCGGATTGGCGGGAGCCGGTCGCCGACCGTATCTACCTGCCAACTGCCGATGGCGGCAGCTCCATCACTGATGCAGTTACACAGAGCATGAAACTGGCCAACATGGGGGCTAAATTGGCTGGAACCGAATTGCCCAACTTTAAGGAAGGAGCTAAGTTTCATTTCTCCTTCCCTGGGTCCCTGCAAGGTTTTCAGGAAGATCAAGACCGTGAAACTGCAGGTATTACTACATTACGCAATATCAGAGGCCATAGCGAAACTGGTGACCGGTGCTTGGCCCTGCGTTTCCGCGGCATGGCAACCGGCAAGTATTCCCGGGTAGAAACCTCTACTTTCATACCTGATTATGAAACATTCGATTACTTCAACAATCATGGCTATGCTTTGCTGGCCGCGCCCACATTGTATCCGGGCCAGATTGTCAGGGCGCGTGTGGAAGCCTGCCCGCACAATGGGGTTTCAGTGATGGCAAACCTCTACCTGAAGTATTTCGGTGAGCGGGAGGAACTACAGATCGTGCGGGGAGAGTGTATTCAGCTGGATCCAGGTGCTGAGCAGATATTCGAATGGAGAACACCGGAGACAGGGGCAAATCCCATCGCCAAAATCGGCTTCGAATTGTGTTCCGAGAGTACAGCAAGTGGCTATGTTTTTCTGGATTATCTCACCTGGGACGGTCCGCCAGACTACGAGGTTCGAACACCTGACGTTTTCAAGCGGGAACGTCCCAGGAAGCTCTCAGGTGTCATGTGGAAGTACGCTTGGGTAAACGGCATCGATCACTACCAAGGGTGGTATCCAGAGACTTTCCGCCTGATTCACAACAAGGGTCGAGGTCTGTTAATCACTGGCACCCGTGACTGGCAAGACTACAAAGTATCCGTAGACATAACCCCCCATATGGTCAAGGCCGCAGGTGTGGGCATTCACGTGCAGGGCATGAAGCGTTATAAAGCCTTCTTGCTGGGTCGGGATAGCATCGCTCGATTGGTCAGTACTTTCGACGGAGATGAGGATGTACTTGCTGAAGCTGCCTTTCCTATCGAATTCGGGGAAACCTATGACCTTGAGGTGGAGTCTGACAATGGGCACATTACCTGCTCGGTCAATGGCCACGTGTTGCTGGAAGCCGATGGCGGCCATGCAACCTTGCGTTGCGGCGGCATTGCTTTGATTGTGGAAGAAGGCCGCACTAGTACCAATAGGGTTCAGATACGGCCTATCGCATAGGTGCAATGTCAGGAAGTCAACGCATTATCGGAGTCACCAGTTGAATTTCCGCATTGAAGATACTGACTGTGCAGCGTTGTCCAGTACGGCGGGCTAACCTTTGTGGTCGAACCAGACGAATCCGTGTTGACTCTAGCTGCCGTCTCCGGTTTCTAAGGCACCATTGACGCTGGTGCAATTCTGAGCTGCCAGGCTCCCTACGGCAGTCCAGATCAGAGCGATCACGGGCAAACTCGCTAGCGCGCCCTTCTTAGCCCAATTAATTAATACGGCCAAAGTCAGGCATTCTGTGGACCCTGAAAGCGGACTGAGAGAAACCGTTTGGTCTGCCGCCAAGCAGTTCGGCCTCCAGAAAGATTGCTCCAGCAGGAAAATGCTGGCTAGACAAGAGCCGTGCAGGGCATGTATTTCGGAAGCTAAGGACTAGACTCAAACCGTTTTCCTGTGGGAATTACATCCGTAGTTCCCCCATGCCGCATAGCCTCGGCAGTTTCCAGAATACTGTTAAGGTCATGCAATGGATTAAAACCAAGTAAATTCCTGGTCTTGGACATATCCAGTTCGAAGTAATTAGGAGATGGGATCCTGGCTTCGACGAATGGCAATCCAAATTTCTGCGATAGGAAAGGTATAACTTCAGCCCAATCGAAAATTGCGGCCCCTCCCAAGTTAAATTCCTGCCCAATTGCTTGATCGGTTTCAATTGCCAGTGAAAGACCCTTTGCAATATCCCGTACATCACAGTATTGCTGTCTGAAAGGCACCCCGTTGGGATTGAGGCTTAGCAGGAATTTGTCCTCCCCTGTATGGAGGGCTCGGATTTCCTCCAACATCTCCTGCTCTGCCGGTTCCGGACTGTGTTGATGTTGGTAGTTTTCCCAGGTTGTATTGAATAGAAAGAGCTTAGGTAACCCCACTTCGTTCAAGAATTCGCTGGGCTCAATGATTGTGGAAAAACGAAACGACGTTACCGGAACTTGAAACTGAAAGTGGTAGGTCATGGCCAATTGTTCCCCAATCCATTTGGTCAGGAAATATGGCATTTGGTGATACCGTGCCACCATGTCTTCTGTGATGGGATTGGGGAAATAACGACTTTCGCGCCCTTGAATGTTGGGACTGCGATCTTCCAAGCGCCAATAGATCGCTTCTGTGCAGGCATATACAAAGCGATGTAGATTGGGGCACATTTCCTTTACGCTCTCCAACAGATTCAGGGTCCCTGAACCGTTTATTGCCAGATATTGATGATTGTCAAACGGTCCTCCAAACGCCGCAGCAAGGTGGTAAATGGCATCCACGCCTCTCACTGCATTCTTAACATCCTCCAGATCGCGAAGGTCACCCTCTACAGCCTCTACTTCCTCATAGGTATCCAGCTTTCCCGCCCTCCCCGCATCTCCCGGGTACAAGAGTGTGCGAATGGTGTGGCCTTCCTTCAACAGGAGTTTGACGAGATTCGCCCCTACACGTCCAGTTCCGCCTGTTACTAAGATTTTCATAAACTTGGCTCTCCCTCTTGGTTCTGTGGAATAGTCACTGTCGATACAGGATTCTGCCTTGTTTCCTTTTGTTCACTCAGAAAGTGCCGTTGCTGCTTCAGCCGAAAACAATACAGTCTCCTCAAAAGGATTCAATCCATGCCAGAGCTTCCTGATAAGGAACAGGGGGCAGGATTGCCATTGCAAGGTCTTTTGATCGATGCCGCTCACCCGCCAATGCAAGCTAGATATATTCCTGAGAAACATGCGCTCAAGTGCGTTTGCAGGAAGAGATAGAAAGTACTTTCCAACAAGGCAAAGTTTAGGAAATTGGAAGCCAGTTTGCGGCCCTGAATATTCCATGAAAGGGTTGCCGCGCCAAAGGCTCCTTGGGGCTACCTCAATTCTTGCATCTAGATGTCGGCCTTTGCTTTAATTTCTCATATCATTAGAGTTCGCTAGAGCACCCAAATATTGGCCCCTTCAGCAAGGAAGAACGGGACACCCTCCGCAATGACAAAAATTGGGCAATTTTAAGTTGAGTACCCTTTGTTAACTAAGGCAACGCCGTACCGCGTTTTTCTAAAAGGCTGCTGAGAGAACATCTGATACCGCTTTCTGCGGCTGTGACCGATCAAAGGTCCAACTTGGCTTTGACGAATTGTTCGTCTAAAGGAGTCCGAGGATCTTGCAAAGGTCCAATTGCAGTTTCTTGGCAAATCAGAAGTGTTTTTCAGATTTTCCTGGGGCCTTGGCAGTGAGGAATTATGTACCGGCTTCATTTCAGACTGTCCCAATACGCTTGAGCCCGTTCCACGTCTGAGGGGTCAATCTCAATCTCGCCGCGAACGGAAGAGGGCAGTCGATTTCCAGCGGACACTTCGGGACCCGCTTGGAGATTATCGTCTTTGCATGCCGCCCGCGCATTTGGATCTCGAAAGTCAGGTATCACAACTGGCTGGCCATTCTTGAGGGCACTCCGCCAAGCCAAAAGACCGACACTGCTCATGGTCACACTGCGGTACACATCCAAGTACGGTGGTTGCTTCTTGCGGATGGCTTCTAGGAAGAGGTGAAGGATCCAGAAGTCGGCGCCCCTGTGTCCGAAATTTCCAACCTGCCCTTGGTGTGACGGCCATTGAGGAACAAAGCTTCGTTCGGTTACCTGTCCCTCTTGGCAGGTCCAAGGGTCATGCCATACACGAACCTGCCCTGGCCCGAAGTAACCCGGACCTCTCACATTCTCCATGGCACCTTTAGTACCGTGGAGTCGATACCAATTGCTATGCCCTGGAATGCGAATCCCAAATAGACGAAAGACTGCGTTGTTGTCCATGCGGCAAAGGATTACGGATCCCGGGTCATTGATTCTTGCCTCTCTTGGTCCTAATTCAGCGGCTGGGATGGAAAGGGCGTTAACTGAAATCGGCCGAGCTCCTGTGATTACCATGAGGGGTCCAAGAGCATGGGTGCAGTAATAGGTGGAAGGAATCCAGTTGCGCCAATGGTTCCGGTTAGGAGCCAGACGCAGCATGGTTTCGGGCGACATGGGATGATTGTATTCAGCTTCGGCATAGAGGACCCTTCCAATCTCGCCTGAGCCATAAATTTCCTTCATCGCTTGGTTGAAGTTCGTATATGCAGAATTCTCACCCATCATATATATACGCCCCGTCTCTTCGACCGCTTCGCACAGGGCCACGCCTTCAGCCAGTGTGGCGTTGGCCGTGATTTCACTGAGGACATGTAAACCAGCTCTAAGTGCTCGTATGGCCAGTGGTGCATGGGCATCGAAGTATGTAGCGATCACAACTGCATCCAAATCCAAGGCCAGAAATTCATCTGCGTTCTGAGTTCTTACAATCCCCGGCGGCGCATGGAGTGAATCCAGGCGCTCAGAACTCGAGTCACAAACTGCTACAAGGTCAATTCCCAAGTCCATCTGGGCGGCTCGAACGAACGAGGCGCCGCGGCTTGCCCCAACCACTCCGATTCGTACTGTTTTTGCAGTCATACGGCTTCTCCTGTCTGTCCGAGCTAAGGACTTTTATTTAAGTGAGCATAAAGGAACTCAGAATCCGCTCTGGATTCGTGGCCTACAGCGTGATAGAAGGCGAATTTCAACAAAAGATTCGCCGTGGACGCCCTCTTTTTTATCCCTTGGGTGAGGCCGAAGTCCGCGGCCAATATTGAACAGTAAGTGGATGTATAACCGAGTTTGGTGATTCAATCTATCTGAGAGGGATCCGCCCTCGAAGAAAGGGCCCTTTCCTGGAGACTTACTGTTCTCGAATTGAGACCTTTAGAGCCGCATTGGAAGCGAAGTGTTAAATGCCATTGAGGAGTAACCCGGTAGCCTTTAAGAGCCAGTCCTAACCTTAATAAGAATGGCCTGTAGTAACTGTCCTGGGACTTTCGTCAGAATTTCGAGGTGCGGTCACCCTTGCTAGTTTATCTCTCCAGATTCATAGCAATCCGTCCTAGTCTTGTTAGATTTGGGACGTGGCTGAACCGCAGTCAGGCTGAAAGACGAATCAGCGAATTTGTAAATTTATCGCAGGTGTTCTACCTGTATCTCTATGGTAAGCAAGAGCTCAAGTCGGGTTTGATTTAGAGGGCAATGCCCCAATGCTAATTCATGCCTTAGGTTTGGCAATCCGTGAATGTTCCACCTCGAGAAAACCCAAGTCCGCCCTAAGTACTGTTGGCGTAAGAAGAAACGACGAAGATCGTATCCATTTTCATTCTTCAGGAACTCGCAAAGAACAGAAATGCAGACTCGTAAACCCTAATTGTCTTGTAGCTGCCCGGTTTACTCTTGGGACCCAAACGTTCCGTGTTGGCGAGTACAGAGAAGGCGAACGAATTGAATGACCTTGGCTTAGACTACGTGCGTCACCAAGCATCGCTCGATTTACCCCAACGAGGGCCGTTGGGGTCTGGGAACAATACGACCGCTGCAAGAGTGACCTCAAAGCACTACAATTCCTATGAAGTGATCCTAGCTGGAAGTCAAATTGGAATTCTGTCAATCTGCCTAGCTTACCTGGAGCAATGCCAGTTCGAAAGGACTACCATGAATTGGCCAGGAGCCTGAAAAGAGTGATCAGTTCCTTTTTAGTTTGAACGACGGGCCAGCAGATTCTTGGCGCACTCGGAAAGTCTTTTCGTTGAAATCAGAGCCATGCAAGCAGCACAGACTCACTGGAAACGTGGGGAGACACACCAGAAAGTTCAACGGCCTTGGGAATTGTGCTGGGGCAATCCAAGTTCTGCAAGGCTGCTGTAGTCTTGCAGATCAGTACTGCAGATAGTTTATCCAGCACTATTTGAAGTGATGTTAAAGGCATCCAAGACAAAACGGAAGAATGTTGCTGACTCGCTTTTATTTTGCTTGAGTTAGAAGACAACACATAGAAAGACTTCCTGTCTCCGAACTATGCCCTTTCACGACTACATAGATCCAAAGCCAAAGCCATAGTCAGTCGGTCGGCATTGCTGTAAACTCGCATGAGATGTCCGTGGGGAATGGGGTCCTTGACAATCAAAGGACGCCCTGTAGCCAGTCAAAATGAGAATTTGAATGGGGTAAACGAATGATCGTCAATACATTAGAGGAAAACGGCGCCCTGATTGCTCTTGCAGAAGGGCGAATCGACAGTAGCAATGCTCGAGACTTTGATGATTCCTTGAAAAAGATCATTGAAGGGAGTCAAGAAGCCGTTTTGATAGATTTCCAGTCGCTAACCTACATCAGTAGTGCTGGGCTACGAGTCATATTAATGACAGCTAAGAACCTGCAAAAGCTTGAAAGAAAATTCATGGTCTGTGCGCTGTCCGCGGCTGTCAGGGAGTTATTTGAAATCAGTGGTTTCGATAAAGTCATTCAGGTCCACGATACTCGTGCCGAGGCTCTAGCTGCCGTAAGTGGTTGAGTCGAGAAAAAGCCAGACAGATCCTTGGTCGCTGTGCCGTCTGCCTTGTTCAAGTTGGAAATCAGATTCCACTTGGCGTCAGGGAAACCTGCAAAGGACTCTACCAGGCTAAAGTGACCCACCTGCAGATCCTTCTTTCAAGAAATTGAACCCCAGGGTGATGGGTTGAATCTCGCTTGGCAAAGATTAGAGCTGGTACTCGGGAGCCAAGAAATGTCCCAGAGATGTGTGTGTGTTTTGAGGAACTTAGACATGAAGGCAGTATTTGAGGGCAGGTGATTCTTGGCTTTCCTCAGTTAAAGTCTGGAGAGGAGCCCATCAACCAGGTGGTCTTTGAACCAATGAATTGTCTCCTGAACAGAATGTCGCGGTTGGCTTATTGTAAGGACAGAAGACTGACATGACGAAACCGCCTTACAAAATACTTGTTGTGGATGATGAGCCAGATCTGGAGCCGCTCATGCTGCAGCGCATGCGTCGGCCAGTACGCGCGGGACAGTACCAGTTTGTTTTTGCTGGCAATGGCTTGGAGGCATTGGAGAAGCTGCGGGAGGACGATGACATTGACATGGTCATCTCGGACATTAATATGCCTGAGATGGACGGTCTCACCCTGTTGCAACAGATTCCCAAGATAGATCCTCACATTCGTGCCGTGATTGTCTCTGCGTACGGCGATATGGACAACATCCGGACTGCGATGAACAGGGGTGCGTTTGATTTCGTTACCAAACCAATTGACTTCAAGGACCTAAGGGTCACGATCGATCGAACTTTGCGCCATCTCGAGGAATGGCGGGAGGTACTGGTGGCCAGGGACCAACTGGTGTCCCTTCAAAACGAGCTTTCCATTGCCAGCAATATTCAGCAGTCGATTCTGCCTCGGGAATTTCCTGAGAGTCCTGAATATGCTGTATATGGCAGTATGGAACCGGCCAGAAATGTGGGCGGGGATTTCTTTGATGTAATTAGACTGGATGGTGGCAAGCTGGGACTTGCAATAGCTGACGTTTCGGATAAGGGAGTGCCAGCAGCCCTTTTCATGATGTCCAGTCGCACCCTCCTTAAGGGTAATGCAATAAGCTACTTGGATCCGGGTAAGGTATTGACTGAGGTAAACAGGGTGTTACTTGAAAATAATGATGAGGCCATGTTCATTACTGTGCTGTATGCAGTCTTGGATCCCAAGTCAGGAAAGCTCACGTACGCGAATGGGGGTCACAATCCGCCGATCATTCTTAAAGCTGACGGTTCTACAGAGCTTCTTCCATTGACTGGCGGTGTTGCTCTCGGTGTGGTGGATGAATTCGAATTCATGTGCAAGATAGCGACATTAGCCCCCGGCGACAGTGTGGTTCTTTATACAGATGGAGTAACAGAGGCGATCGATAGCGTTGATGAAGAGTTTGGGTTGGAACGGTTGCAGGAGTTGTGTACAGGTCAGGTAGGCAAGAGTCCTCGGGAGGCCAATATGGCTATCCTGCAGGGAGTAAAAGAATTCGTAGGGGACACACCTCAATTCGACGACATCACCTGCATGACGTTTTCCTACATGAGGGCGGATTCGTGAGTACAAATTGGGCTGTTCAATTCAAACCTACGCTCGAGGAATTGAGCCAAGTTAATGAACAGGTTGGGGAATTCGGGGAGCAGCAGGATTGGCAGCCCGATTTGATTTTCCATGTGCAACTTGCCATTGACGAAGTGGGCACCAACGTAATTGAGCATGGAAAAGATGCTGAAGTTAATTTGATGGAGGTCAGCCTCACTTCCGATGCACGCTCTGTCATATTGGAAATTGCGGATGACGGCGCCCCTTTCGATCCTTTACGAGAAGTACCATCTCCAGATGTCACGTTGTCACTGGAAGACCGCCCGATCGGAGGGCTTGGTCTGCACTTAATACGAACTCTGACGGACGAACAGAGCTATCAGCGGGAGAGCGGCAAGAACCTTTTGACTTTGGTGAAACGAAGGGGGCTTATATAGATAACTAGACAACAGACCTAGCCACTCCGCTATGCCCGGTTCACGGGTCATAGAAGTCCCTACCCGGAACGCGTCCCGCCGCGCAGAGGCCCCTGTCCCGCGCGGGCCACAGGCAGATCAGAAATGCCCAGGATGCGCCAAGGGGCGTATAGACTGGCGTACACCGCCTGGCGGGGGCCGGGGACCGGGAGTATACGTCCTTGAATTTCCCAGCATGTGTGCGTATAATAAACGGAAGCGACAGGCCCTCTGACCTGCCTACCGCTCCCTTCCAGACAGGGAACTGTGTATTCCATGCCTGCTGCGCCCACTGTAGCACCAGCTGAGACCGTCCACCGCAGTGTGCGGTTGCGTTTGTTGCCGGAAAACCGCCAGGTAGCCCACCAGCTGGCCGGTACGGCGGGAGCTTGTCGGTTTGTGTGGACTCACTTTCTGGCCCGCACGCAGCAGGAGTACGCGGCATACCGGGAGGGGGCGCGGGAGCAGGGCCCCCAGGTGACCTTCTTCAGCTTGGGCCAGGAGTTCACAGTCCTGCGGCGGGATCCCCGGTACGCTTGGCTGCAGGAGTACAGCTGCCGCGAGGTCCGCTATGTCTTGAAATACCTGGCGGACGCGTACCAGGCCTTCTTTCAGGGCACGCGGGCGTATCCCCGCTTCCAGAGCCGGCACCGCCGGCAGGACGGGTTCACCATCCCGGAACAGGTACAGGTGCGGGCCCAGCACCTGCGCGTGCCGCGCCTCGGCTGGCTGCGGCTCCAGGGCCCCAATCCCTATGCCTACGGGCAGGTGCGGCAGGCGCGCATCCGGCAGGAAGGCACGCGCGCGCGGCCCAAATGGTACGTCTATCTCACCTATGCAGTGCCCGCAGTCTCCGTACGCGCCGGCGCTGCCACGGGAGTACTGGGTCTGGACCGGAATGTGGGGCAGGTCACCGACAGTGCGGGCAGGGTGTACCCGCTGACGGAAATGACCCGCCTGGCAGCCAGGGCCGCGCGGTATCAACGCCAGCAGGCGCGCAAGCAGCGGGGCTCGGTGCGGGCGCGGCGGCTGGGGGGGCAGCTGCAGAAACTGCGGCGCCAGCAAAAGCGGATCCGCAGCAATGACACCCACCACATCAGTCGGGCGCTGGCGGACCAGGCCCACACCCTGGTGGTCGAGGAGCTGCACACCCGCCGCATGACGAAGTCCGCTAAAGGGACCCAGGACAGTCCTGGCACCCACGTCAAGGCCAAGGCGGGCCTGAACCGCGGGATCCTGGCCAGCAACTGGGGCCAGTTGGCCCAACGCCTGCAGTACAAGTGTGGGCAGCTGGTGACCGTGGACCCCCGGTACACCAGCCAGACCTGCCATCAGTGCGGGCATGTGGCGGCGGGCAACCGGCCCTCCCAGGCGGTGTTCCGGTGTCAACGCTGCGACTTCCAACTGCACGCGGATCACAATGCCGCGCTCAACATTCGGGTGCGGTACGTGAACCGCACTGTGGCCCGCGGGACAGGGGCAACTGCACGGCGAGAGGCGTTTCCGTCAGGAACCTCAATGACCCGTGAACAAGGTATAGGGGCTAGACCTGTTGTCTAGTTATCTATATAAGCCCCAAACGAAGAGAGTGAAGTCCGGTTTACGCTCCTTGGTTTTGGTCTCGCGCCACTGCTTCTGGGTACTTGCTCTGCTATGTCTGACTGGCGGCCTGTTAGGGTGTGCCCCCCCAGACCCATTGTCGGTAGCCATCACTGAATCGGGGGATCCCCAAAAGACTACAGGTGCCGCCCCTCCGGTTGAGAGCGCCCTTGGCGTTTTTGACGATCGAATTGTATTTGGCCAATCAGCGGCCTTTAGTGGGCCAGCCCAAGAGCTGGGCATCAATATGAAATTGGGGATTGATGCCGCTTTTCATGAGGCAAATCAGAAGGGAGGAGTCAACGGCCGTCGCCTGGAGCTGATTTCTCTAGACGACCACTATGAACCTGAAGCTGCTATCGCCAATACCATTCAGCTCATAGAAGAGGAGCAAGTCTTTGCTTTGATTGGCGCAGTCGGTACCCCCACGTCCCGTTCTGCCGTACCTGTGGCAGCTTCCGCCGGAGTCCCCTATATCGCCCCTTTCACAGGCGCTGCCTTTCTTCGAGAATCCGCTTGGGGCAACATTATCAACCTGCGTGCTTCGTACAACCAAGAGACTGAGGAGATGGTCAAGCGTTTGACTTCTGATCTTGGATTGGAGCGGATCGCCGTGGTATACCAAAACGATTCTTTCGGACGCGCTGGTTATCAAGGGTCTCTGCTTGCATTGAAACGGCGAGGCATGCGACCTGTGGCTACAGGTTTGTATCCTCGCAATACTTCCAATATTAAGAAAGCTCTCATTGATATAAGTGAAGGCAATCCTGAAGCGGTAATTCTGGTTGGCGCCTATGAGCCTTTAGCTGAACTCATTGCTTGGGCGCGGTACATGCAGATGAATCCAATATTCGTAAATATTTCCTTCGTGGGAAGCAATGCACTGGCGCAGGCCCTTTGGGAGAAAGATGTAAAAAGGGGACACGGAGTTTACGTAACTCAAGTGGTTCCGTTTCCGACGGATCGTAACGTACCTGTCACGAATTCTTACCAACAGGCCATTGATGCCTATACCGATGGTGAATTCAAGCCCGGGTTCGTTTCATTGGAAGGCTATTTGGCAGGTCGCTTAGCCATCGCGGCTTTGGAACGATGTGGTCGGGAAGTGACCCGTGCCTGTCTCCTGCAAGGTCTGTTTGTCGGAGAAATTCTTGATTTAGGCGGATTCCCCCTTGTTTTTGGAGCGAATGACAATCAAGGTTCGGATACCGTATTCCTTACCGTAATAGGCCAAGACGGCCAGTATCATCCCGTACGTACACTCAAGGATGAGATCCCGTGAATCCCCAGTTGAAGTGGGTGTTGAAGAGTCGTTTTCGCATCGGCGTTCAACTCTACTTGGGTATCGGGGGGGCTGTTCTTCTCACCATGATCGCCAGCCTAGTAGGCTGGTTTTCTTTCAATCGCGTCGGCGAGGTTCAAAGCCTGGTGAACGACGGCAGCATCCCCGAGATGGTGACGGCCTTTCGAGTGGCCCAGCAAAGCGGCAACTTGGTCGCGGCGGCTCCGCGGCTCACTGTTGCGTCAGCCGAAGACTTCGAGACGGTCTCTGAGCAAGTTGCTAAGGAACGGCAGGCGTTTGAGGTCCAATTGGAAAACCTGATGCAGCAGGTAGAGGTTGAAAAGGGTCTCAATACGTTGGTTCGCGAAAACGCTACAGTCTTGATCAGCAACATCGAGACCCTCGAGCGCGACGTCGAGGTATTGTTTGAGCTGAATGAACTGTCCAACGGCCGACAAGAAGAGCTTGTGGCGCTGCAGTTTAAATTGGAATCAATTCTGGTGGAAGCAATTGACGACCAAATTTTTTACATCTTGACCGGCTTTCGCATTTTGGGACAGCCCGCCGTGCCTCGTGTACAGCATGCATCGGATTTAGAAATTGACCGTTACCGCCATCTCTCCGAATTGCAGTCTGATACCACGCTCGCTACACAATTATTGGCCAATGCCTTCAATGTTTCTGAGGAGCCTTTGCTTGAGCCCTTGCGCGAACGGTTTGAGGCTACGGCTAGCCGTATCAACCTCAGCCTCGATGGACTCGGGCAGGATCCTTGGCGAGACGAGGTCTCACCTACATTCGAACATCTCTTTGCATTAGGTACGTCAGGCGTCGGGAATCGCAGTATTTTCGATTTAGTGGCTCAAGAGATCAGATTACTCAATCATCAGCGGGAATTAATTGAACTCAATCAAGAGGTCGGCCTTGAGCTTGTCGCACGCGTGGAAGGTCTGGTTGGCGGAGCCAGAGCACGCGCACAGAGCGCCGCGCAGACATCGACTCTAGCCATTCAGACTGGACGGAGCCTCCTTCTGGCCGTGAATATACTGAGCATCGTCGGAGCTCTGACGATAGCTTGGTTGTTCGTTGGACGAGTTCTGCTACAACGGTTGAATCTGCTTTCAGACCGCATGCGGGGTATGGCCGAAGGGGACCTTGAGGCTACTGTTACCATTCAGGGGCAGGATGAGATCGCTGAAATGGCTGCTGCCCTGGAAGTGTTTCGGCGTCATGCATTGGAAGTACAGCGACTCAATTTGGTAGAGAAACTGGCGGATGAACTGCAAGACAAGAATGAACAGCTGGAGAGTGTGCTGGCCGACCTCCAACGGGCACAGGATCAGATAGTCATGCGGGAGAAGCTGGCGGCCCTGGGCGAACTTACGGCTGGTGTAGCCCACGAAATCCGCAACCCCTTAAACTTCATCAAGAACTTCGCTGAGGCCTCCGAAGAATTGCTGGAGGAACTTCAGGAAGAATCAGAGCAGATCTTCAACGACGAAGCGGTGTCACTCAGTCAGGATCAGAAGGAATTGGTCCAGGAACTCAACACCGATCTCACTGATAACTTACAGCGAATTCGGTCTCATAGCGAAAGGGCGAACCGCATCGTGCAAGGAATGTTGAGAATGGGGCGAGGTTCCGGTGACCTCCAATCCACAGATATCAACAGTTTGTTGGATGAGCATACAAGGCTTGCATACCACAGTGCGAGAGCAACGGATCAGGAATTCATGTTGTCTATTAACATGGATCTCGACCCTGAGGTGGGACCAATCGAAGTAGTGCCCCAAGATTTAGGACGCGTCTTCCTTAATATGGTCAGCAATGCCTGTTATGCCACGAATGAAAAGAGATACCAGCTGGAAAACGGGGACAGTCAAGAAGATGAATCTGTGCCCTACGTACCGACCCTATGGCTTAAGACCCTATGGCAAGAAGATTGCATGTTTATTACCATCCGGGACAATGGGAATGGCATGCCGAAAGACGTGGTGGACAAGATTTTCAATCCATTCTTCACCACCAAGCCCACTGACCAGGGCACGGGTCTCGGTCTGTCTCTCTCAAACGATATAGTAAGAGAACACGGTGGCACTATTAAGGTTGAATCCGAACCGGGACGTTTCACCGAAATGACAGTCGAATTACCCGTTACACGTGCCGGTGTAGCATTGGGGGCCACTGCCACCGAGTGATCTGTGGGCCCAATCCTGTTACTCCGTTCGGTGAGAGAAGGCGCGGTGGAATTTTGACTAGTGCAAGGAGGCTGGAAAAGCTTCCATAAACGTTCTGAAAAGGGGTAAGTTCTTTAACAAAGTGGGGGACGCCCACTTTATATTGCGCACACCTTCCTTTCTAAGCCGAGGAGGCCGAAGTGACCCTATTTCTGAACGTCCTATTACGTAAACGCCGCTTGGCTATATTGGCAAGCATTTGCTTGGTCATTGGCTTCCTGTTACTCCGGTCGACTGCTGTTCATGCAGTGACTGATGCAGAAACCTAGTTTATCCTCAACACATTCTCGTTTCTTGTCTGGGGAACGCTGATCATGTGGATGGCAGCAGGTTTTACCATGCTGGAGGCCGGTTCTGTGCGAACCAAGAATTCGTCGATGATCTGTCTCAAGAACATAGGGATCTATTCCATCGCCGGCCTTGCCTATTACTTGATTGGGTACAACCTCATGTATGTCGATGTTGGGACGGTAATTGGCAAGTTGGCGCTGTTCTATGGGCCAACGGCCGAAGACATTGCCTTGATGGGAGGGCAGGCAGAAGCTGCTGCCACCGTGATTGCAGGCGGCTACTCCACCATGTCGGATTGGTTCTTCCAGATGGTTTTCGTGGCCACTGCGGCTTCCATCGTATCCGGCACTTTGGCAGAGAGAGTCAGCATGTGGTCGTTCTTTATCTTCACTTTAATTCTGACGGCGGTCATTTATCCCATCGTAGGAGCATGGACTTGGGGTGGGGGCTCGCTCTCCTCTATGGGGTTCCAGGACTTCGCTGGCTCCACAGTTGTGCATAGCACTGGTGGTTGGGCTGCGCTCGCCGGTGCGATAGTGGTAGGGCCCCGGCTTGGCAAATTCCGCCGCGATGGGTCCATAAAAACGACTCCACCTTCAAATGTAATCCTGGTAACTTTGGGGGTCTTCATTCTTTGGTTTGGTTGGCTGGGTTTTAACGGTGGCTCCCAGTTGGCATTGGGGACTGCAAAAGACGCGGTGGTAATGAGCCAAGTGGTGGTCAATACCAACTTGGCAGCCGCTGCAGGCGTCATTGCGGCAATCCTAATATCTCGTCCTATCCTCGGGCGCATGGATTTGTTTGCTGGCTTGAATGGGGGCATTGCCGGACTCGTGGCCATTACTGCTGGACCTGACATTTCACAGACCTACTGGGCAATTATTATTGGAGCTTTTGGTGCAATTATTTGTACCGGTGCGATCAAGCTGCTGGAAATAGCAAAAGTGGATGATGTGGTTGGAGCTGTGCCCGCCCATCTATTCGCGGGCATATGAGGTACACTCGCTGCTGCCATAGTTGGAGGGGCTAGTTTCGGCGTGCAATTGATTGGCGTCCTGTCCGTGGGAATTTTTGTTTTCCCATGTTCCTGGGCTATTTGGATTTTGTTGGATAAGACAATGGGAGTACGCGTTTCAGCTCAGATCGAACATCTAGGCCAGGACGCTGGTGAACTCGGGATCGATGCCTATCCCGAATTTGTACTCATGCCTGAAGAATTCGACGACGACTGAGAAGATTCTTGTACAAGGGGGATATGTTGCTGTGAATCTCCTCCGGTTGTTTCGAGGCGCCCTTGAGGGCCGTTCCTTTTCGAGGTGGTTCTTAATGAAGTAATGGAGGCAAGAAGCCTCCTCTTGTCACGGTCGACCAATCATGTAAATCAGTCCGCTGTTGAAGAAACCGTATCGGACAAGCGACCGTGGTGTCCTCGAATGAAATTTGGAAGCGCTGTACCAGAGGGGCACACCAAAGGCGAATTCGGCATGGTCTGTGTTGGCCAAACTCTAACGACTTCGCAAGTACACAGGAACCGTTTGACTGGACAATGCCGAGGCACAGCAAATGGCACGACATGAATCCTATTCGCCTCCTTTCATTCATCAGGAGTTCGCAAGTATGAACTCTGTGCGGCAGGCTATCGCTAGCCCCTATAGGCACCGAAATCACGAAGTGATTCTCGAAAGGGACTGAGACAAGGATTCCGAGGATTTATCGAGCAGCGGTCTTGTTGTGGCGGCCGTTGATCCCGAAAATGGAGCTCTTCACAAGGTTAATCAGGCTAAGGAACCTGGTAAGTTTCGGATAACGAAATTGACACTATTGAGGGGTTCCTCTAACATTAAGAAACTCCAGTTCTAGCCCAGTAATCTCCATGGGTTTCTGCTGAAGTGTCTTGTTCAAAAAATGTAGATATAAGGTGAGGCATGTCAAATTTGACTATGGTATCCCGGCGTAGGTTCTTGCAGCTTGCGTCTTTGTCGTCTGCAGGCTTAGCGCTGGCGGCCTGTACAATGCCCGGCACGGCTGTGGCCCCCGCTGACTCAGCTGCAATGCCGGTAGCTGGAGAAGTGACTGAACTGAGCCTGTGGATGTTCAGCATGAACCCGGAACTTCTGGATTACATCAACGACATTGTAACCCCGGAGTTTAGAGACAAGCACCCGGGCTTTGACATGTTGGCTGAGCATGTTCCCTATGATGGATATAGGCAGAAGCTAACAACCTCAATCGTGGGGGATTCTTTATCTGATGTGCATGAGGCCGGAACTCAGGCGGCCGGACGCGTGGCGACAAGTGGCGAAGGGACCCCATTGGATGACTACATAAACGGTTGGGATGACCTTGACGATTATTATGCTGCCAACATCAAAGGTACCCAGATCGCCGGACGCACTTGGGGCGTGCCCATATTCAGCCAACCTTCCCTAACACTCTACTGGAAGAGCATTTTGGAAGGTGCTGGAATGGATCCGGAGAATCCACCAGCGACGGACTCGGAATACATGGCCGCAGCGCAGGCAATTCAGCAAGTCGAGGAAGGGCGGACGCTTGTCCTGGGCGGCTGGGGTCCCAATAACTGGAGAAGCTTCTTCCAGGAGTTCGAGGTCCAATTGCAGAGGTTGGGCGGTGAGATGGCTGATGAGAGTTATACCGAGGTCCGCTTCAATACGGATCAAGGTGTGGCCGCTTTGGCTTGGCTGGTCGAACTCTTCGGAATTGTTTATCCTGAAGGTGTTGCACGGCTTCCTGATGAGGCTCCCATCCCGCATTTCGCCAACAAGAACATCGGCATGCATATGCGCGGTCATGGTACTTTGCCTAGGGATGTGTTGCGTTACAACCCCGATGAGTACGAAGACTTGGGTTTCGCCTTTCCGTTGACGGCAGCGGATGGCATAGATCGCAAGAATTCCATCTCATGGCGAAACTTCTTGTCCGTATCTCCTACATCTGCAGACGTGGGAGCCTCCGTGGAATGGGCACATGTCTTTACCCAGACGGAGCACAACGTCTTTTACAGTGAATGGGGTGGGTACATTCCGGTCCGCAAGTCCGCTATAGACACCCAGTTCGTAAAAGATTCACCTTTTGTGGGCATTTATCTTGAGATGGGTGCCCCGCATGGTTATGACGTGATCAACCCTCCCGGTTACTTCGAGCTGCGGCAGGCAGGTGGGAATTACTTTGAGCAGGCCGCCCTTGGAGAAATCTCCGTTGAGGAAGCAATCGAGAATTGTGCCGCGATCTGGCAAGAAGGTCTCGACAACGCACCTCCTTACAAGATTCCCTAGGCTCAGGCGATACCCGCCAATCTTGGAGGCTGGAGCGAATCTCCGGCCTCCGAGTACTACCCAATCTCAACGAGGCAGAGCAGCGCCCTGCCCTCTTAAGGTTGTGCCCCTATGCTAAAAGCCTACTTTGAGACACAATCCCGCAGACGAGAGTCGCTAGCCGGGTGGCTGTTTGCAGCTCCATGGGTATTGGGACTGATCCTCTTTAACGTTTACCCATTTGTTTATTCTTTCGTACTAAGTCTGTCCAATTTCAGAATTGGATATCCCTTCGCATGGGTGGGTATCGACAACTATGTCGAATTGTTTGCCAACGACCCATTGTTCGGCAAGTCCTTTGCCAATACCGGGTACTTCGTAGTGGTAGGCGTGCCCTTGGGACTCGTAACTTCCTTAGCTTTGGCTTTGTTACTAAATCAGAAACTTCGGGCGATTCCGCTTTTCCGCACCATGGTCTTTGTTCCTTCCATAGTGGCTGGTGTAGCGGTTGCTTTACTTTGGATGTGGATCTTGGATCCCAATATCGGGCTTGTGAATTACTTTTTGCGGGAAATCGGCATTCGCTCTCCCCCTTTGTGGCTTCAATCCGAGGAATGGGCCAAGCCGGCGCTCATCCTAATGACTTTGACCGGGGCAGGCGGGGCTACAATGGTCATTTTTTTGGCTGGCCTGCAGAACGTGCCCACAGAGTTATACGACGCAGCCAAGATTGATGGGGCCAGCCAAATTCGTCAATTCTTTTTTGTAACCATTCCCATGCTGTCACCCGTGATTCTTTTCAACACAATTACTGGCATTATTGGTGCTTTTCAAGTCTTTACATTGGCCTATGTGGCTACGAACGGGCATGGCGGCCCCAACAATGCGACCATGTTCTATGCCCTTTATCTGTACAACATCTCTTTCTGGTGGGGGCGAATGGCCTATGGGGCCGCCATGGCTTGGTTCATGTTCGTGGTCATCATGATTTTCACGCTGCTGCAATTGTCTCTTTCCAAACGTTGGGTATTCTACGCGGGTGAATAAAGGTTACTTTCCCCATGGCTGATTTTCTACCTATGGCTCCGGTCCGTGCGACGGGCCTGAGCATGCCTGGGTTGATGGCCGCCCTGCGCAAGATAGTCCTGTATATCCTTTTGATTTCTATAAGTCTGTTTTTCTTTTTGCCATTGCTTTGGATGCTGACTACGGCGATAAAACCCACAGCTCAAATGTTCAAGACCCCGCCAGTATGGATCCCCAATCCCGCAAGCTGGGACATATTCTGGACCACTTGGAACAGGGCCAGTTTCGGAGTTTATTTGAACAACACGGTCAAAATTACGGGTTTGTCCATGCTGGGCCGTGTTGCAAGTTGTGCTCTAGTGGGTTTCTCCTTTGCCCGCCTCCGCTGGCCGGGCAAGAATGTGCTTTTCGTCATCACGCTAAGCACAATGATGCTCCCCTTCCAAGTACTAATGATCCCGCAGTTTCTCATCTTCAAATCCTTTGGTTGGATTGATACTCATTACCCTCTTTGGGTCCCTTCCTTTGGCGGCACAGCCTTTTTCATCTTTCTCATGCGGCAATATTTTATGACTCTGCCCAAGGAATTAGATGATGCCGCCAAAATTGACGGCTGCAGCTGGTGGGGCATCTTTTACCGAATCCTATTGCCTCTTTCTCGTCCCGTTTTGGCAACTATCGCTATTTTTACTTTTATGTCGCAATGGAATTCTTTCCTGGAACCCCTCATTTTTCTCAATCGCTCAAAGAATTTCACTTTGGCATTGGGACTGGCCATGTTCAGAGACCAGTTTGAAGTAGATTGGAATGCCATCATGGCAATGTCTTTTCTGATGGTGCTGCCCTGTTTGACTGTATTCTTCCTGGCTCAGAAATATTTCATCCAAGGCATTTCCACCACTGGCCTGAAGGGGTAGTCAGAGGGAAGCCCAAGGAAGAGACAGCTGTACCTTCGCGTCCAAGTGGCTGGACTATCTGCAACTCCAAAATTGTCAGGGGTTGCGAACGATAGAGGCTGCCCTTTTCCACAAGCATGGAAACAAATCCTTTCTGTCCCCCGTTAACCCGCGCATGACAGATGCAGTTGGCTACCAACGAAAGGGATAATAGCGGGAAATGGCATTGGTTGAGAGGTAAGAAACGTGAGAGCTTGGGATTTCAGACTGGGTCAAGACCTAGCCACTTTTGAAGAGGAGCTGGCTAAGCTTTCTGAATCAGACCTTGTTGAGCGGATCTGGAAACGGGATTACAAGGTGTGGGGAGATAGCCCCGCGGAAATTAGTAATCGCCTGGGCTGGCTTGATATTCATGAACGCATGAAGTCAGAGAGCCTTGGTCTGCAAGCCTGGGCAAAGCAAATGCATAACAAGGGCTTGCGTCATGCAGTGGTTATTGGAATGGGTGGTTCCAGTTTGGCTCCAGAAGTGTTTTCAGAGCTTATCGTGCCGGATTTGGACTCTTTTGCTCTCCAACTATCTATTCTGGACTCGACTGACCCGGTCCAAATTGTCGAACTGGATTCCAACTTGGATTTGTCGCGTTCGCTGTTCATAGTTGCTACGAAGTCGGGCGGAACTGTAGAAACACTTTCGGGCTACGCCTATTACAGGAACAGATTTCAGCGGGAATGTCCTTCAGAGAATGCCGGCGAGCATTTTGTCGGCATCACTGATCCGGACAGCAGTCTGATAGAGCTGGCTCAAAAGGACGGGTGGCAGCGCGTATTTGTAAACGATCCCGATATTGGAGGGCGATATTCCGCTCTATCTTTCTTCGGGTTAGTACCACTGGCTTTGATTGGCGCCGATGTGGGTAGGATGCTAGAAAATGTTAATGAGGCGATAAAGCAGTGCCAGATGCCGTTAGCCCGGAATGAAGCGGCTAAATTGGGGGCTTTCATGGCCTTCCAGGCGTTAAGAGGCAGGGACAAACTCACCCTATTAATGCCTCCTCGATTGTTTCCACTTGGTGACTGGTTGGAACAGCTTGTTGCAGAAAGTCTGGGCAAAGATGGCAAGGGAATATTGCCAGTGCTGCGTGAATCGGCTGATGAAATTACTCTCTTTGGGAATGATCGGTGTTGCGTGGTGTTTTCTATGCGCCAGGGACAAGAAAATAGCAACCAAGAATGGTCTTTGGTGGCTTCAGCCTGTGCCGAGGCCGGCCACCCAACTGTTGTGCTTCCAAGCTTCCCTGATGAGCGCCTCGGTTCGGTATTTTTTCAATGGGAATTTGCTATCGCGGTAGCGGGTCATTGCCTGGGAGTGCACCCCTTCGACCAGCCGGACGTTGAGTCCGCGAAAATCGCCGCGCGTGAATTCCTGGATGTATATGCGGACAGCGGAAAATTACCTCCAGGCGATACCGTTCCTGCAAATGCGAAGCATCTTATAGATTTCCTGGAAACGGAGGGAAAGGGGAATTATGTATCCTTGCAGGCCTATTTGCCTTTGAACAATGAGATTAGAGGACAGCTGGAAGCGTTGCGGCAGGTTATCTGCCGCAGGACTGGGATGGCCACAACCGTTGGCATCGGCCCTCGGTTCCTGCATTCAACAGGCCAAATGCATAAAGGGGGACCTAACTCGGGCCTTTACATTCAGTTGCTGAAAGAACCTTCTTATGACATGGACATCCCGGGAACCCAAGGTACACATGCCTTGTCTTTTGGCACATTACAGGCAGCGCAGGCCATGGGGGATGCGGAAGCCTTGAAAAAGGAGGGACGCCAAATCTTGCGCGTGCAGCTTGGACGCGAACCCATCGCGGCTCTGAAGGGGCTCACAACTGAATTGATTGAAGAACCATCAGCGCTGCAAGTTGAAAATGCTGATTCTCCCACTTAAGGAAGGGAACTCAGTACGAGGATCCCGCCATGCTGAAACAATGCCTCCTAAAGACTGCCTATTTTAACTTCGGCTGGACAGTGACACTAATTATCCCAACGGGTCCTAGAGAACAGCATCTCCTTCCTGTTCAAGAAAACCGATTCTGGTTCGTTAGAGATGTCGTCTAGAGCGAAGCCCAGCTGCCTCCTCGAACCTAATTCGCAGTCGAATCCTATAGTGACGCTAGATTTCCGTAGGTGGACCAGCGGCACCTTGAATAATCTTCGATACCAGGTTCTTCGAGATGCAGTATTGCATTCTATGGATTGGCAAAGTAGCAGCAGCGCTGACCACAAGAAGTGAACAGCGCTGATCTGTCAACCTTCCGGAACAATGCAACCTCTACCTCTTAGTACCTGGCGCCTGAGCCGGACAATATTCCATACCCTTAGAAAGGTATATCTCCTTCATCATCGACATCAAAATTGGACCCTCCTGCTCCAGGTGTCTTTCCGCCGCTAATAGCTTCGCTGTCATCAAAATTGGAGCTGCCATCTCTAGACGTGTAGCCTTGGCTACTGGAAGCGCTGTAACCTCCGCCACCCCCTGACATGCCATCATCTTCGTCCCGCCCAGAAAGAAACTGCACGGTAGATGCGCTGATTTCCAGTGAGGCTCTTACTTCGCCGTCGCGGCCGGTAAAGGCATTGGCACTGACACGGCCAACGACCAAGACCTTCCGGCCTTTAGCTAGATACTTGGCACAGTTCTCTGCTTGTCGACCCCAAACTGCTACTTTAAACCATGTAGTTTCATCTCTCCTGTCGCCGTCACGCGTTGTGAATCTGCGGCTTGTAGCCACATTAAAATTGCAGACATTGTCTCCGCTGGGTAAGGAGTAGGGTAGGCCTGAGAATCTCACGTTCCCCTACTTTTAGTATTTAGGCCTCCCTCCGAACCGTGCATGCGACTTTCACCGCACACGGCTCTCCCACAAGCGTCTGCTTCGGATCGTTCCATCTCACGTCATCGATCCATTTCACTTGAAACTGCGTCTTTCCGACCTTTCGAATTAGGCTGTATCCTCTGCTTCTTAAACTCTGGTCTCGAGCAACGGTGCTGACTCGGCTCTTGTGCTTATGAGCTAAAGTGCGCCACATTGAGGATCTGAGAGTCTCTTGCACACTACTTAATAGCCTTCGATTCTCCGCCAAGGCATAGAACTGATCGAAGGCTCCGAATTCCTGTGTGAAGAGTTTGCAGATTTCACTGTCGGGAAGCTGGGTTCGTTCGCCACGGCTGGCTGCCTTGCCTAGCACGAGAAAAGGCCTTCGCATCATAGCTGCCTGACTATCAGATATCCGCAGGACCACTTTTCCGGAATCGGTCACGGTAAGTTCATAACCCAGGAATGCCACAGATTGTCGAAGTCGGTCTACTGGCTGCAGACTTGCAAGATCATCGGTAGAGACTTCAGCAATGCAATGGACCAAGGCATTGATCTCCCTTGACCATCTCAAGGCTTCGTCCCGCGAGCCGTTTCCAGCCACCAATATCCAGTTCATGTATCGAACAAAACGCAAAGACGATCGGTTTCCGTCGCCCTCCGGCATCGACAAGGTCCCTGTGTTGGAAGCCAAGTCAGCCATATGCAAGTCCAGCTCTCGTAGGGTCAGATGTTGGCAGACACCGTGCAATCCTGCAGGAAGCCAAGACTGGGTGATCAGATGCTGAGGTGCTTCCTCGGGATGCGGTCGGAATCTCAGAAAATGGGCCAGCAGGTCTCGGAAACGCTTATCTTTTACTGTTTCAAAGAAAAGCCCGTCAACTTTATTTGGCAGCAAAGCTGGCAGATCCCGAAGGTGCCAGACCCCAAGCCACTGTGCGTTCTGAGCAATCGCCCTAGCAGCTCGGAGGGTTGAATGAATTCCCGTACCACAACGCAGACCATGGACATACTGTCCATCGCGGCCAGATAAGTATTCGGTCAAAATTCGCACCAATGCGCCGTGCATCAGGTCATCTTGGTCAGAGTCCCTCCCCCAGCGAAAACGCTGCGTCCTCAGATCCTGAATTAAGAGCGTCAAATCCTGCCCCTTATGTGGAAAATATGTGCAGGGGTTGAACAAGAGCCGATAGGCGCGCAGCAACGGCAAGTTTTTAGTTCCAAGTGATTGCAGTGCATCAAAGACTACGTCGGCTTTCTGCATTTCGCATACCTGTTGTCTCGATACTGCTTGTCTGTTCCCCTTCGCCTTGTAGAAGCCATTATGCTTCCGCTGACTACTATGGGAACTCCGTAACCATAGACCAATTCAGGTCCGTAGGTCATCCCGCAGTCCAATCAGTGTGTCCGTGTCTAGTCCACTTTAGGTGACCCGTTCGTTCCGCGTCTGGATACAAAGGTATCCAGTGGCCAGATTCTGTGGAGCGTCCCGGCCGATGCACTCGCGACGAGGACTTGAATCTGAAGGAAGTCGGTGGTCCAACTTCCTGAGCCCTGCAGCTCCCGCGCAACTGGATTTCAGGCAATTCAGCTTTCACCATGGCGGACAGGCAGTCGAAAGGTCCCTAAAGGCCTTTGCCATGACATGCTTTGGTCCCCTGAGCCTTTCGGCGTAAGGTAAGTCATGCCGCCTGACACATACTCCTTGTGCCGCCAACTCCGTTGGCAAGACACACTGGTGGCTAACGGCGCACGCGCAATTCAGGGTCGGCTCCTAGATTGCCGACAATGGTGATCTGTTGGTACATAAACTTCATTCTCCTAGCCGTTTGAGAGGTGAAAAAAACGGACCTGCACCCGCTTCTAAAGCGTTCGGGGTCCGCCATTTGAGTATGATTATACAGACCCGTGCAAACTCATGGCGACAGTTTCTTGAGCCCAAAACACAATAGGGACTAGCAGCGTCAAGACCCATGCAGAATTGGACCTTAGTAGCAGTTCAGTCAGCCTTACGGACACACCATCTGGACGGATGGCTGCTATATGATTTTCGCTCCTCCAATCCAGTGGCTGTTCAGGCCTCTGGATTGGCTCGGACTGGTACCCGACGCTGGTTTCTTTGGATTCCTAGGCAGGGCCCAGCCCAGGTACTGATTCATGCCATAGAAGGTTCCACTTTCGAGGAATTCAACTCGCAGCTGCAGGCTGAAGTTTCTACATATATCAGTTGGAGAGACTTGCACAATGCCTTGGGTGGTCTGTTGGCAGAGGCCAGCACTATAGCTATGGAGTTTAGCCCTCACAACGCCATTCCTTACCTGGATCTTGTAGATGGCGGTGTATTGGAATTGGTAAGAGCATCAGGACAAGTAGAGATTGCTAGCAGCGCGGATTTGGTGCAGCAGTTTCAGGCTGTGCTCACATCAACTCAAGCGGAGAGCCACCGCCAGGCTGCGGCCAAGGTGCTCCAAGTCAAAGAGGAAACCTTTGCCCACGTAGCCAGCGAACTGATTGCAGACCGTGCATTGGACGAATATACGTTACAGAAATTCATAGTAGGGCGGCTTAACCGTCAGGGGCTAGACCCAACGCATAAACCTTTAGTCGCCGTCAACGCGCACGCTGCCGACCCGCACTATGAGCCAACTGCGCGACGGCATAGCAAGATTACGATGGGGGATATGTTGCTCATAGACCTGTGGGGCAAGAACAAGGGGGAGATGGGGGCATGCTTCGCTGATATAACATGGACTGCGATGTGCGGAGCCAGCGTCCCGCCCAAGGCCGCCGGAATCTTCTCAGTGGTCAGACAGGCCAGAGATGCATGTATTGACTTCATCCAGACAGGCCTCAGAACCGGGCAAACGATTCGCGGCTGTGACGCCGATGATATGTGCCGAAAGGTCATCACTGATGCTGGATATGGGCAGCATTTCATACACCGGACAGGGCATAGTCTAGGTACTGAACTACATTTCAGCGGTGTGAATATTGATAATCTGGAAACAGAAGACAACAGATCGCTGGTGCCGGGCCTTCTTTTTACCATTGAACCGGGCATTTACCTGCCGAGTTTCGATTTCGACGAGTCGGGACGCCATCTAGGTTTGGGGATCCGCTCCGAAGTGAATTGTTTGGTGGGCGAGGGAGACTTGGAGATAACTACGTTACCGTTGCAGGAGCAAATCGTCACGCTGCTGCCTTGATCGTTCCCTACCATGCACCGCAAGAGTTTCATTTCCCCCCCGTCCAAGGTCGCTCTATTCGTGACCTGTATGGTAGATATGATGTATCCCCAAGTGGGCATTGCTACAGTTGAGCTTCTGGAGATGCAGGGCGTTGAAGTCGTGTTCCCTGAAGGTCAGACTTGCTGCGGTCAGCCAGCTTTCAACTCTGGCTACCGCGATGAAGCCGTCCAGATGGCGACCCATTTCCTGGATGTCTTTTACCCTTTGGTGGAAAATGGGGAAATCGAAGCCATCGTAGTTCCCAGCGGCAGCTGCGGCACGATGACAAGCCATTTTTACACCCGATTGCTGCAGGACGCTGGTGAACAGCGTTATCAAGCGCAGGCTGAAGTTCTTTCAGAAATCACTTTCGAACTGACAGAATTTCTGGTGGATGTACTCAACATCCAGGATCTTCCTTGCATCTATCCAGGCAAAGTTACTTATCACGCCTGCTGCCATCTGCTGCGAGAGCTTAGCGTTGACCAGCAACCGCGGCAACTGCTAAGTCAGAGCGGTGTAGAGTTCGTGGAGATGGAGGGCAGCGCGGAGTGCTGTGGATTTGGTGGTCTTTTTGCCGTTAAGAATGAACCTATCAGCACGGCGATGGGCAAGGCAAAGCTACAGAACGCCGCTGGCTCAGGGGCCGACATCGTGACCATGTGCGATGTCAGCTGTATGACGCACATTCAAGGCCTAATGCATAGACAGCAAAGTGGTCAGCGAGCCGTGCACATTGCGGAACTGCTAAATCTACAGCCCGGTGCCAGTCCTTTTGAGACTCTTGGTACTCACAGAAAAGCACCCGAAAGTGCTCAAGATCTCCCCCCTGTACCTTCCCGCCGTTGGCAGGACATCAAATTGGATGGTGACGATGCCCGTTGATGTAACCGCTGACTTCAAGACGCGCGTAAAGCAGGCCGTAGCGGATCCGCGTCTGGCCCAGAACGTTGCCCGCGCCACTATCAGTCTGACCCTTAAACGGGATCAACGATATGGGGAATTGCATGGCCAGCAATTGCGGGATGAAACTCGGCAGATGAAGACGTATGTATTGCGTCATTTGCCTCAGTTGTTGGAACAGTTCGAACAGAACGTTCAGATGAATGGTGGCCAGGTACATTGGGCCCAGGATGCGGCGGCGGCTAACCACATCATTGGCAATCTGGCCGAACAGAAAAATGTCCGAAAGGTTGTCAAGTCTAAGTCCATGGCGACTGAGGAAATCCACCTTAATCGGCATTTGGAGGCAGCAGGGGTGGAATGTGTAGAAACGGATCTGGGGGAATACATCATCCAACTGGCCGAAGAGACGCCCAGCCATATCGTGGCCCCGGTACTCCATAAGAATGTGGACGATATCTCCCGCCTCTTTGCTGACAAACTGGATATGCCTCGAACTCTGGATCCTCAAGAGCTCTGCGCCAAAGCCCGCAGTGTGCTGCGGCAAGAATTCCTTTCCGCTGATATGGGAATAAGCGGTTGTAATTTTGCTATTGCAGATACTGGTACTGTTTGCATAGTGACAAACGAAGGAAACGGCCGTTTGGTCTCGACACTGCCCCGGATTTACGTCGCTGTGATGGGCATTGAAAAGCTGGTCCCCACTGTTCAGGATGCTTTCCTACAATACCAGGCTTTGGCCCGCAGTGCTACAGGCCAAAAAGTGACCGTGTATCTATCCATGACAAACGGTCCAAGGCAACCTGAAGACGCGGACGGCCCAGAAGAATTTCACGTTGTGCTACTGGATAATGGCCGGGCCCAAATGCTGGAAGACGGCTATGGCGAGGCCCTGATGTGCATTCGGTGTGGGGCCTGCCTCAATGCCTGTCCTGTTTACAAGCAAATCAGCGGACATGCCTACGGAAACACCTACAGTGGTCCCATAGGTGCGGTTATTTCTCCTCTGCTGGCACAGAATATTGAGGAAGTTAAGGAACTGCCTTACGCCAGTACGCTTTGCGGTGCTTGCCGCGATGCCTGCCCGGTCCAAATAGATCTACCCGGTATGCTTCTATCTCTGCGTCAAGACCTGGTGGAGAAAAAGGCCTTGCCTCGCATTGAGAAAATGGGGATGCAAAAATTTGCCGACGTCATGCAGAATCCCAAGTCCTACTCCCGTTTTGGTGGCATGGCCGGCGCCGGCAGTCGTGCTTTCTCTCTGTTAACCGGGGGTTCCATTCGCACTTTGCCACCACCTCTCCACCATTGGACGAAGTCTCGGGATATGCCGCCTTTCGCCCGCCGAAGTTTCCGACAACAATTGGGCCATAGAAGGCGCACTGGAGATTGGGGTTAGGAATGAATAATGCCCGTACTCAGATCTTGGGGCAACTGAGACACGCACTCTCAAATCCCCAGTTAGCATATCCACCGCGCGAGTCTCCGGCGCTCCCCCTTACCGGACGTACTCCAGTGACGGGATCGGTTCCGGGAGATGAGGAACTTTCCAAGCGGTTCAGAACTGAATTGGAAGAACTGCATGGCACATGCGATGTCGCTGTCAATTCTGTGGAAGCCCGCATGCTGGCTGTTCAGAAGGTTATGGCTTGGGCGGAAGAGGACGGACATTTGCCCGGACGAGACACGGATTCAACACCGGTTTTAGCCTGGCTGAAACTCGAGGAAGTCATGCCCGGGTTAACTGATGCGTTACAGGATCGAGGCTTTGATTTACGTCATCCTGAAGACATGGCCCGAAGAGAAGACAGATCTGAAATAGCCGAGTTCCGAATCGGAATTACAACTGCCTATGCTGCCTTCGCCTCCACCGGTTCTTTGCTGCTGCGGTCCGGGTCTGGCCACAGCCGCGTGGCCAGTCTGCTGCCTTTCTATCACTTGGCAGTGGTTTCAAGTGAAGCCTTGTGGCTCAATGCTGAGGCATGGATGGCGCACGAGCAGGCGCACCAGACCTTATCCCAAGCAATTCGAGGTTGCTCGAATGTTTCCTTGGTTTCTGGCCCCAGTAAGTCGGCAGACATCGAATCCAAATTGACACTCGGTGTACACGGGCCTCGTTTTCTGCACGCAGTAATCATCCCAAGCTGACTTGGAAGCCAGACATCGGAGTAGCCGCCAAACAAAGGCCGTAGAATCCAGCGATTCAATTTCTAGGGCCAAGTTCGAATTCGGCATTAGGTATTTGTCGGGTCGAAGAAATATCTTATTAACCGATATCTATTCTCACTGGAACCTGTTACTTCGTGTGCCCCCAGGATTAAGAAACGCACTGAAAAAGACCCATGTACGGGGGGACAATTGCCACCAGAGGCTGCAGGGCATCAGTTCGGGAGTTGTTACCCACATGGGTGTTTATGTCCAGCGCCAATGTAAGCGCGGACGCACAAGGTTCTACTGCAACGAAACGTGCAAGCGGCAGCCCCAGATGCAGAATCATCGCCTGTAGATTGTCCTTTTGACCGCATCGTCTGGCGTCGTCCCATAATTGGGTCCATGTCCCCACAGGAGCTGAGTTACTGTCCGGTGGAAAACCACCTAAAAATAGTGGTGCCCAAGTGGAAGACTAGCTAAATTGAAATTCTAATCCGATATGCAACTTTGTGATGGAGGTCCATGGCTTGTCCTAGTACGTGGATCACATCGCTTATTGCCGCTTTTGCGTCCGCATTTCGATTGAGGATGTAGGTGGTCCAGCATGACGGGCCTCAGCCGAAGGCTCGTTGTCTTCAGCTATGTCTTTAGTAGAGCGAAGGTTCAGATGTCCAATAGCTGCTGTTCCAACAGGTGAGGAAACTTCAAAAGCAGAGCTTTCTTAGATACAAGGTACAGGACGCCAAGAAACAGGGAAGCACTTACACCGCTCTTGGTAGCTAATGTTGCAACTGTCTGTGGTCAATCTTCATGGCACTGGGCCTGGAGTGTCAGATCTTTTGACTTGCAGACACTTGGTCAAAGTAAGTCGCAAATAACAAAAATGAGAGGAGGGGCAGGGCTTCAGAATAGGCAATAAAATTGCTCCCCGACTGCGCACCACCAGCCCATTACCTGCGTCACGGGGAGAGCACTTTAACTAGCCTCCTATCGCAGTCTCCTAAGTCGATGAGTTCGAGCCCCGACTTGACATCTACCAATATGGACACTCCCACTGTGGTCGCCTTATAAGGTTGTCAATTGTCCATTGACACCAGCTGGGTCCTACTCTAGAGGGCCGTATATCACCCCTGCCAAGTGCCAACGTCCTGCCCAAATTCAACCCTTGAGTTGCCCTGCCACTCAACGATTCACGCTTGGTCTGCCACTTCTTTAATGATAATATTTGTCAATAAGAAACCTTTCGCTACAGGTTTGGCAATATTGATGGTTGCTTCCCTTCGTCTCTATGGGCTTGGAATTCTCCTATTTTCTGCTGTATATCTCCTGATTGCCTGTACCGCAGAATCAATCCTTAGATTTCCAGGAAGTTCTTCTACGGCACCCACAGAATCTTCGCTTTCTGTAGCAACCTCAACTGGATTCATAGCGGACTGGGTCTCACAAGTGGGCGGAGACCAGATTTTAGCCTTCCCCGTCTTACCCGAAGGTGCAGACCCCCACGACTTTCGATCAGGTCCGCAAGATATAGCGCTGTTGTCCCAGACCATGCTCTTCTACCAAGTGGGCTTGGGGCTGGAGGCAGCTTGGGTGAACAGGCTTGTCGCGAATTCCAGCGGTGGTAACACTAGAGTTATTGCATTGGGGGAATATGTGGAAATACTTCCTGGGGACCCAGACGAACTTGCCGAAGGAAATTCTGATCCTCATTTTTGGCTTGATCCATTGCTAGTCAAGTTGGTAGTGTCAGCTATTGCCGCACACCTTTCGGAATTGGACCCAACACAGGCTGAACTGTTTCAAGAAAATGCGGCAGACTACAACAGGGAATTGGAAGATCTGCATGCCTGGATATCAGCGCAAGTTGAGAGTATTCCTGGAGAACACCGGATTCTGGTTACCGGCCATAGCTTTATGCAGTATTTTGCTGAAAGGTACGGCTTTGAAGTTGTAGGAACCGTTACGGGGAATACGGATACGGATCATGCCTACGAAGCACCGGCCCACGACCTAGCTGAATTGGCTACGCATATTCAGGAAATGGAGATCCGGGCGATCTTTACGGAGTACGGACATGAGAATGAATTAACGCAAAGGGTTGCGGAAGAAGCGGGCATTCGGTCAGTAACCCCTCTTTTTACGGGTTCCTTGGGGCCTGAGGGCAGTGGAGCGGACAGCTACATCGGCATGATGATGCGCAATGTCGAAGCCTTGGTTGAGGTCCTGCAATGAACCCGCAAACAATCGATCCACCAGCGATCTCCACAGACAAATTGACAGTCTGCCTGAACGGGAAATTGATATTGGACCGGGTCACCTTCGAAGTGGAGAAGGGCCGCCTCGTGGGCGTGAAGGGACCCAATGGTGCCGGCAAGAGCACACTTTTTGATTCCTTGGCGGGATTGCTCCCTAGCGCCACGGGCGTAGTGCGATATTTTGGCCAGCCCCTTAGCGTGGCAAGAGTGCGGTTGGCCTACGTGCCCCAACATGAAAGGATCAACTGGGGCATGCCCGTCCGGGTGCAGGACGTGGTACTGCAGGGGAGAGTTCGGGGTTCTCGTTTGTTTAGAAGTACTGGGGTTGCAGACCGGCAAGCCTCAGAAGAAGCGCTGCGCCAGGCGGATATGTGGAATCGACGCCAAGATCTGATCCAAGACTTATCTACTGGGCAGCGGCAACGGGTGTTTCTAGCCAGAGCGCTGGCCCAGCAAGCGGATATCCTGTTGTTTGATGAATCGCTGAGCGGCGTAGATTTGCCGTCACACATGCAACTTATGGGCACGCTACGTCAGCTGCGTGACCAAGGCAAGACGATACTCATGGTCTCTCACGACTTAGATGATGTCGTAAACTCCTGCGATGAATGTCTCTGGGTCAATCAGAAGGTGATAAAGCGTTAACTCCTCCAAAGTTTCATATCCTCAGCTGTGCAAAACACCCCTTAAATGCTGGAATCCCTAGTTCAGTTCCTGACGGAACCTTGGCAATACTCCTTCCTGGTACGGGCCTTGATCCTGGCCGTCTTGGCCGGCATCATGTGTCCGCTGCTGGGTACATATGTGGTTGCCCGCCAGTTTGGCTTCATGGGCGATGCGCTGGCACATTCCGTGTTACCAGGCATGGTAGTAGCATTTTGGTTGGGAGCAAGTGCATTTCTTGGGGCAATTGTGACTGCAGTGGGAATGGCCCTCCTGATCGGCTACCTAGTCCGTCGCACGGGTATTGGCGCGGACACGTCAAATGGAATTCTGTTCGCTGGCTTTTTCGCCTTGGGAATGATTCTCTTAAATCTATTACCTACTAACTCACTTAAGATCGATGACATATTGTTAGGGGAAGTGCTGGCGGCCACTTGGACGGATGTGGCGATGGCGGCGGGACTCACATTGGTTGTCCTTTTAGTACTTGCAGCACTACATCGGGATCTGGTTTTCGTTACTTTCGACCCATATGGAGCCTCAGTTATGGGATTGCCTACGCGGGCTCTGGAGTACGCTTTGCTTTCTCTGTTGGCAGTAGTGATAGTACTGACTCTGCAGGCCGTTGGCATAGTGCTAGTCATTTCTCTTCTGATAACACCGGCGGCAGCGGCCTTAATTCTGGTCCGCCACCACGTAAGCGCCATGGGGATGGGGGCACTGTTGGGCATAGTCGCGGCTGTACTGGGGCTATATATGTCGTTTCACTATAATTTGCCTCCCGGCCCAATCATTGCCTTGATTTCCACGGGGTTCTTCTTCATAGCTGCGATTTGGAGACCCCAAAGGGTACGAACCTAATTCATCACTTAGAAATGAAGATCTTTGGTTTGCACGAAGATATGAAAACCTTTGAAAAGACTGTATGAAATGGCGCACATTTCGGGAGTTAGCCTGAAGACAACAAGGCTGCATCTTCCGAATTGACAATGGCGGCTAATTGACGGCTTCCAATCCACAACTAGATATCGTGCAGGGCGTTCAACCAGCTTGCTGTCAATAATCTTGAACGGAAAATATCGGTCCAATCTGACATCGCAAACCAAAATATTGGTGCCTCGGGGACCACGAAAAAGAAGCCGCCCTGTTTATGGCCTCCTTCAATTCCATTCAAACGTCTATCGTAGATGGAACGCTACAGAGTGTGCGATATCGAAGGCTAGCTAGTAGAACGCTCTAAATCCAACCGTAGCACCAGCCCACAAGAAATAGAGATTCTTGAGCAAGGTTGCTATGCAATCACTCTTTGGAGGGCTTTATTCACGAGGAATGCAGAAGCAAGTAATTTGCCAATCCTTGCCGCGACATGGCGGAGTTTCGCATGAAAAAATAATTTGGCCCAGAGTATTTGCTGTCCCACCGTTCTTTCTGGATCACCCGCAAGCAAGACTTAGTGGCCAGCCTCCAACCAGAGAAAAGCGTCCGCATTGGGAACAAGCGGATTTCTTAGAATCTCGCATAACTTCAGGGAGTGATTCAAGGAACTTTCCGCAGCGTGATGCAGTGACTACATTTGAAGGACAGCTAATTACCGGCGAGTTCCAGAAGCGAAAGGAATTCGAAGTGGACACCCTCATCCCTGGCCGAAAGTCAGGGAATCTGGTTTTCAAGGTGACAGCCTATTCCCTCAGTTAGAGTCAAGTCCTCTCTTGAGCGGTTTCTGAGCCCTTCCATGAGGCTAAGTGCCTGGGCCGTGCGGAACTCGGAACAAGAAGAGGAGCAGGGAGAATATCCAAGAATTCGAAAAGGCATTCTGAAGATGGGGCCTCCTCATGCGTGGCTTCAGCCAATGTGTTTCTGCAATTATGGGCTCATCCAAAGCTGGTAGGTCGATCTTTGGTCAACTGACAGGTAATCGAGCGACGGAAAAGCCAGCAAAGCAGCATCCAACATGGATTCATCGCTGTTCTAGCGTTGCCGACCAAGGGGCGCACCTACTACTACTACGGGTCAGAACCGGGTAACAAGAGGTTTTCTGCGATGGGAAGGTGCTTAATCTACAATCGCTTCTGACCCCAGATTTGTGTAACCGAGGCAATGTCAATATGTCACAGAATAAGGCTTGGAAAGTAGGACTGATCGGAGCAGGTTCCATAGTGCAATGGAGCCACTACCCCAACTTCGCAAATGCTATTGACTCAACAAAAGTAGTGGCGATTTGCGACGTACAGAAAGAGCGGGTGGAGGAATTCGCAAAGTCTCGCGGCATTCCTAATGTCTACACTAATTATGAAGAAATGCTGTCCAAGCAAGACCTGGATATCGTAGTGGTGGGTGTACCCAACATCTTCCACAAGCCAATGTCTATCGCAGCTCTGAATGCTGGGGCACATGTCCTTTGTGAAAAGCCAGTAGCGTTGACTTTGAAGGATGCCCAGGAGATGTTCCAGACTGCTGAGAAGAATGACAGAATTCTGACCGTGGGCACTCACTACCGATGGTCTGATGCAATGAAGTCCGCCCGCAAGTCCGTGGACGAAGGCTTCTTTGGCGACATTTACATGATCAGGTCTGTTTATACCCGACGTGCAGGTATCCCCGGCTTCGGAAGCTGGTTCACGCGCCAGGAACTGGCTGGTGGTGGGTGCGGCTTGGATATTGGCGTGCATGCTTTGGACAAAGCCCTCTTCCTGATGGATTATCCACAGCCGTCCACAGTATCCGGCGTAACTTACGATCGTCTAGGTAAGATGGGGGTAGGGCTTGGGGGCTGGGGCGTGGATCGGCAGGCGATTGAACAGGGGGGCAAATTTGATGTTGAAGACCTGGCCTACGGATTGATTCGCTTCCACAACGGATCCAGCATCATCTTGCAGTCTTCCTGGGCTATGCATCTACCTAGTGAACAGGTTGTAGAAGTTTACGGCACCGAAGGCGGTGCGGTCGTGCACTATGACAAGCTTCAGCTATTTGAAGACATGCACGGTGCTTCAGTGGCTATCGATGTAGAGTTGCCGGGCACTCAAACGAATTCCGCTCTGGGCCAGACTCGTGATCTGGTCAAGTTTCTGGAAGGAGACACTGAAGCCCCCCTCGTGACCAAGGATCAAGCCTTGGTTGGTATTTCAATCCTTGAAGGGCTATACAAATCAGCAGCTTCGGGGCGAGAAGTGCAACTGTAGAAGAAGACGGGGATGCGCGCCTTCGGCAGAAGCTCCATTACCTTTGGCGTAGCCTCAGTGCGGCGCTTTTTCCGAGAATGGTCAGTAAACTGCTTCGCGACAAATTCTCATAATAGAATGTTTCGCTCGAATGGACTTGCCGAATTCAGTTTTGAGCGGAATGGAACCCGCGAACACAGTATGACTTCGCTTTCGAACAGGGGCCTCGGAGTCATAATTCTCAACTTCAACAACGTTGAGTATCTGACCGCGTGTATGCGGCATCTGCGCGCAGCCCTGACCGGAATCAGGCACGAAATCTGGCTAGTCGATAACAATTCTTCAGACGGCACGGCAGAATTTGTCAGATCCCAGTTTCCTGAAGTGCACGTGATTGAGTCTCCTTTCAATGGAGGCTTCTCCGCAGGCAATAATCTGGCTCTCGTTAGGATGGGGCTTGGGCCCGAAGGCAAAGAGCGATTGCCTACTTTTCCTCATGTGCTATTTCTGAATCCCGATACTGAGGTCAGTCAGCCCGCTTTAATGCAAATGCTCGTTTACATGGAATCTCATCCGGATGTAGGGGTAGTTGGTCCCCGGTTGACCCGGCCTAATGGAGAACTTGACTTGGGATGCAAGCGGGGCGAGCCCACGCCGCTTACTTCCTTTCTACATCTTTCCGGTCTCTCTCGCATCCTGCCCCGTAGCCGTTTACTGGCCCGATATCATATGGGACACATAGGGGAGTCAGACACTGCAGACGTTGATTCCGTCGTTGGGGCCTGTATGATGATGCGAACTCGGGCTCTCCAGCAGGTCGGCTTATTAGACGAAACATCCTTCTTTATGTATGGAGAGGACTTAGACTATTGCGTTCGTTTTCGCCGCGCCGGCTGGCGGGTCGTTTATCTGGGCATGGCGCGGGTACTGCATCACAAAGGCGCGGCCACAAGAAAACGCAGTGGGCAGATGATACTTGAATTTCATAGGGCGATGGCTTCATTTCACCGAAAACACTACGCCTCTGGAACTCCGGTCCTGGTAAATTTGTTCATTTATGGCGCTGTCTGGATGTTGGGTAGGCTCAAGTTCATGCTCAATCTGATGCGAACCCCGGACAGGCGGTATGTGGGCTCAGCCCGAAACTGTTGAATTAGCTTGCGGATCGGCTCTACAGAGCTGAATTGGGGCCATGGGTGTTGACATTCCAAGTGAATTATCGAGAGCGGTCCTTTTCGCCAATGGTCTGGTAGGTGACTATGACCGCTTACGCCCTTGGGTTGGTAGCAATGACTATCTGGTCGGCGTGAACGGGGGAACCCGTCACTGCCTGAAACTGGGATTTACCCCCGACGTGATCGTCGGTGACCTTGACAGCCTGGGAGGCGAATCCCAGGTTGAGCTGAAAAAGCGGGCAGTCCCCATCCACCGCTTCCCTGCGCGCAAAGCTCACACTGACTTGGATCTGGCAATGCTACACGTGGTAGAGAAGGACATTAGGGAAGCGGTGCTGCTGGGCATTTGGGGAGGCCGGTTGGACCAGTCTATTGCCAATCTCCTGCTGTTGGCCCGCTACCGGCAACAATTGGACATCACTGTGGTTACCGAGGAAGAAACAGCCCAAATTCTCTTGTCGGGGAACTCTCTATCCGTTTTAGACCGTGAGGGTGCCACTGCCAGTGTCCTACCGCTATCAGCCCAAGTGGAGGGGGTCACCTTGACTGGAATGGAATATCCTCTTGAAAATGCCCAGTTGCAGTTTGGCACAACCCTGGGCATCAGCAACCTAATCAGGCAAAAACGGGCCTCGGTATCGATTCGCCGTGGGTTGTTATTGGTGACTGTTTCTCGTACCGATTAACCATTCCGTTTGGGTCTCGGTAGTGTATAAGAGTACTCGTCCTGAGGAGCAGCTGGAGGCCTGACAGCAGGAATGCAAGTTGCCGCTTACGCGCAGTTGCCTGATGTAGCCTTTACTGGCGATTTCCCTTCCACTCTTTTCTACATGGCCTTGCTTTCATCTGTGCAGGTATGACGTCAACGCCTTATTTGGGTGTACGACTCATTTCCTTAGCTCTGCCTGATCGGTTGCTGCGAAATACCAGATTAACTTGCCCCTCTACTGGAATTTGTCTATAAATCGTGCGGAGATTCTCCGCCAATGTATGGACAGGAAAGGAGTCTGTTTCCATCTGAGTCCAAAGGACAGCAGGAATTGGAGCTGCCAGATGTCTTGGATCCTTTTTCTGAATCCGAGTCGTAGACCTTAGTAGAAATGGTCAATCCTTGCTAGGATGAGCATATTCTCCAGATTTCTTTTTAGTTTGGCAAGTTAATGCCAGCGCACCGGGATCGGAACTGACCGGTATAACTGACCAAGTCTGAACGAAGCCCATAGGCCTCTTTGGTCAAAAAGTTAACTGTAACAAGGCCCTATCCGCGAGGATGTAAGAACGCAATTCCAATCGGACCGCGAACACTTACCCCACATTTTCAATTGGGAGATTGGAGGTTTTTAGAGTCGGAGCGTTACGAGGCGATTCTGTGATCCGGTCCGAAGACAGGAAGAGCTCTATATTGCAAAAGGGGGACCTGAAACCAAAACTGAAAGTCCAATCCAATTTCAATGAAAAAGGTCAACATCACTCCATTCGGAATAAAGTCGGCTCCCGCCAATCCTCTGGCTGCTCTTTTCGCTTGACGGTCAGTCTTCTACAGAGTACTAAAACCGCCAGCTGCCTTCAAAGCGCTCAAGCAGTTTTTGGTACATCTTAGCCTTCTGTATCTTTCGAATTCCCGCCAATTGCACAAATACAATCCCAAGAGTGCCGGTTCAATCGAACCGGTTGAAGTCGAATCTGTCGGAGCACGCTCAGGATAGTACCAGTCGACGGAAGCCAGCAGTGCTTATCCCGAAGTCCATCGACGCTCTCAGCATTTTTCCCGGGTGGACCGACCAACTGTCGGGAATCGTTTGGGAAAGTTAGTTCCGGAAACTATCGCCGAAGAAAGTCTTTTCGTAGCGAAGTTAAATTGCACATCTTCAGTCCTTTGAAATCCTGGCGACAAACAATATCTATAATCTATGGATGCGTTTTGAAAGCATTCATGCGCACCAAGGTCACGAGAAAGTCTTCGGAAAATACGTGGCATAAATGGCGAGCACTCCGAATTTGGGAATTGTTTGGCGGCTCATGCCCAGAGGTGCGTATTTTCAGTCCCTGTACGGGACGCACATGTTAGGCAGTGGAAGATCAAGAGAACTGGAATCAGGATGGAAGACGCAATTCGGAAATTGATGTAGGAATGGCAGTAATTTCCCGTCGGAACCACCGTCGAGCCGAATAGGGGCGTAAATGATTGAAGTTAGCGACCTAAGGTTTAAGTACTTTGGGTCATCCACTCCTGTTTTGTCGAATGTAAATTTCAACGTGCCAGAAGGGGAGATTCTTGGTTTCCTGGGTCCGAGTGGTGCCGGGAAGAGCACTACCCAACGCATCCTCATTCGGTTGCTGCGCGAGTACGAGGGTAATGTGAAGGTCTTTGGACGAGAAATAAGAGAGTGGCAACAGGAATACTATGAACGCATCGGGGTGACCTTTGAGCTGCCCAATCATTATCTGAAACTTACTGCAAGGGAGAACCTGACCCTATTTGGGTCTCTGTATGAAGGACCCCTGGAGAGAACAGAGGAACTGCTTGGCCTAGTGGGACTGAAAAAGGAAGCTGATACCAGAGTGGGACAGTATTCAAAAGGAATGCAGATGCGGCTAAGTTTCGCCCGGGCGCTGCTCCACAGGCCTAAATTGCTGTTCCTGGATGAGCCGACATCCGGCCTGGACCCTGTGAACGCCCGTAGGATCACCAACCATATCAAGCAATTGAAGACAGATGGACGAACTGTGTTCCTGACAACACACAATATGTGGGTAGCAGATGAACTGTGCGATCGCGTGGCCTTTATAGTGGACGGTCGAATTGTCCGAATTGACTCGCCACGGCAATTGAAGCTGGACTACGGAGTACGTTTAGTTCAAGTGGAATACCGCGAATCTGGGATGCGGGTCCAGCAGACTTTCGATATGCAGGGAATTGGCCAGAATGAAGTCTTCCTGGACTTACTGCGCACTCGGGAGATCGAGACCATTCACACACAGGAAGCCTCCCTTGAAGACATTTTCATCAAAGTCACGGGTCAATCATTGACATGAAAGGCCTTCTGTATTTGGTGCGCTGGGATTTCGTTCTCAATTTCCGCCAGGGCATTGTCTACGCGGCATTGTGGATCGTAATAATGTGGTCTATCTTGCTGTCCCTTGTGCCGGATTCAGGGAGGGAGCCCATACTGATCAGTCTGCTCTTCTTAGAGGTCAGTATCTTCGCTTTCTATCTGATGCCAGGTTTTTACTACCTGGAAAAAGCAGAAAGGGTACATGACAGCCTCGGAACCACACCACTGGCGCCATGGGTTTGGCTGGTATCCAAAACCTTGGTCTTTTCTGTGATGACACTAGTGGCCAGCGTAGCAATAGCACTTGTGGTTCACGGTCCCGGATTGAATTGGGGCTGGTTCAGCGCTGCAGTGTTGCTCTCAGGAACGCCCTTAATCTTGGTTGGATTTGCACTGGCCACGCGTTACAACGGTGTGGCGGAGTATCTGTTCCCATCCATCCCCATAATTTTGATATTGCAGTTGCCCTTGCTGAGTTTTTGGGAAATCCTGACGGGTCGGTTTTGGTGGCTGTTTCCCACGATGCCTGGTCTGGTTTTGCTGGAAGCCGCGTTTCAGAATGACGATCGGAACCGCGCTCTTCTAGGTTTGGCAGTAGGATTGCTCTATGCCGTTCCCATATTCTGGTTGGCCTTGTACAGGTACCGGGTTACCGCGGCACGGCGCATGGGTGATTGAATGAAGAAGCTACTCGCCCTGCTCTCAGGCGATCTCAGGCTGGTATTCAGGGACACGTTTCTACAGTTCTTGGTAATGTATCCATTGGTGTTGGGCCTGATTACTCGTTTTCTTGTGCCTTTTGTTACTGAACGGTTCACGCGCATAGATCTAGTCCAATACCATGTACTGATCGGCAGCATCGTGATTACGCTGCAAGTGGTAGTTCTGGCTGGCACGGTGCTGGGACTTATGGTGTTGGACGAAAAAGATCATGGGACGCTGACCGCTTTGCAAGTTACCCCCTTGCCGCTCGGGCACTACATGGCGTATCGTGCGGGTCTGCCTATAGCCTTCAGTTTTCTAGGGAGTCTCCTGATTGTAATTCTGCTAAATTCCTTTCTCCCTCAACCCCCCTGGGGAGGCATGGCTTTAGTGGCCATACTCGGTTTCATGCCCTTGCCAGCCTACGTGTTTTTTATTAGTGCACTTGCCCAGAACAAGGTACAGGGCCTGGCCTTGACCAAGGCCTTGGGTCCATTAATGATCCTGCCTGTCATTGCCTATTTTGTTCCTGAGCCCTGGCAATGGTTATTTGGGCTAGCACCAACTTTCTGGCCAGCTAAGGCTTATTGGTTACTCATGGACGGAGATACTCTCTGGGCTGTACTTGCGGGCGGACTCTTATGCTGCGGGATCTGGAACTGGGCTTGGTTTAATCTCTTTCAGCGCCGGGTTTTACGTTCATTTATATGAATTTTCTTTAGGCGGATTTCCTAGATGGCAATATTTACAAGTGTGTCTAGACGTGAGTTAAAGCCAGGGAAAACAGATTCTTGTGCCCCACACCAAGTTTCGTGGGTTTCACAAACCTAGTTCCAACAGCCGTCCATCGGAGAGAGCAATTCCCCGGAGAGCTGTGGCCCTGTGCACTCGCTACGGGGAAACTGCCTGTCGAATGGGCTTTCCAAACCTAACCAACTTCCGGGTGGCCGGCCGAAGAGCCCCGGGCAAGACTGCTATTGCGATTTGACCCGTTGAGTTCCAGCGCCCTGAACAGGGCTCAAATATTGAGATCTGCAGGTTGGAATCTGGCGTAAGTGTAGGAGAGATGATCCAGGTCCCTTTACCGACAACGATATTGGCCGTTGTTGCTACTCCAGTGTGACTGTTTCGCCCGTTACTAACTTAATTGTGGCGGAAATTCGTGCTTCTGGTGCGGAGCCAACTTCACAGGGCAGTTCCAGTTCATCCACTGCCATCGAAAGTACCTGCGCATTGGGATGCTTGAGCATCAGGGATTCCAAGAGTGCGTTTCCAGGCGTTGAATCGGCAGGATGCTGAGGGGACGTCCAATCGATGGCAAACGGCAGCAGTCCGGTCAGAACGTAGTTTTCCACTTTTACGGGTGGTACCAATTGGGCAGAGCGCCATCTGAATTGCAAACCCCCAGGACTGAGGCGGGAACCCTCTCGTATTTTGGTCTTGATTCCTAAACTCCGTGCTGTGCGAGTATAGTGCTCCCAGTCTACGGGTCGCACCGCCCAGGTGATGAGTTTGGGTTCCATTAAGCCGGCCAGTCCGTAGGGCAGGTTCCGGTCTGGCACGTCCTGCGATGGATCCGGGGCGATGACCTCCAGGTAAGTTGTAGATCCAAGAGAAAGCAAAGCGTTGTGAGTGCCTACGCCGGGATGCTGGCCCCCAGGAACAGGGGATACACCCAGCTTGGAACGGATAAGTCTTATGCCTTCAGTAAGGTCTGGGACGCCGAACAGTAAGTGATCGGGCTCGACTCTAGGCATAGTTCAGGTCTCTTGGAGAATAGTTGAACGTTTCTGCTGTTTGTCTCCCCGGGCCAAAAGCTGGGCAGATCCCACCGCCGCCATCAGGTAGGCCAGCTGAGGCCAACGCACGATTGGGCTGACCCCGCGATACAGCACGAAAGACTCTGCAAACAGTAGGAGAAGGGAGATACAGAAAATGCCGACCCAAAGTTCCCTTTGTGGATTCCAGTCTCGGTACCAAAGAAAGATCCAGATTGGCAGGCACCCAAGGGCCAAATACAAACCAACAGGATGCCGCAGCTGATTCCCATATGGCAAGGCCCATGGCATTTCCGAAATGGTACCTACTAAACGGCCACTCAAGAAGGACCCCAGATAATAGAGGACGCCACCTCCCACCAATCCAGTTAATATTGAAGCGCTAACCTTTCCTGGATCCATTCTGCGACGAACCAAGAAGGCATAACCAACTACAACAGCTGCAATGATGCCAGGCAGCGGATTCAGGCCGGTTGGACGCAAAGCCAATATATCCAGTAGATGGGTCCGATAAGCGGACCAAAAAACTACAACGTGACCTATCCGGGCCGCGACTATGCCCGCGACCAAAGCCAAAATCAGAACCCCAAGCAATTCATCATAGTTAAGCCCGTGCTTCTGACCTCTGCGGGAGGCCAGCTCGATTGCTAGCCATGTCGCCAGTAAGGCCGACAGCGGACCAGTTGGGAAGGATAAGGAGCCCAGATTGATTGTCGGAAACATGGCATCAATTGAGAGTGGGGACTCTTTCTTTTACGAGGAGAAAGTCAATCAGCGAAGGAAGGTCCAGAAAAGGTGGCCGGAATCAGACCAACTGATAGTCCAGAGAGTGATGTCGGAAGTATGTGGCATAAAGCTCGGCATAATGACCCCCGGTTTCCATTAACAGGTTGTGAGTGCCCTCTTCCAGAATCTGACCCTCTCGCATCACAATGATGCGGTCCGCTGCTTGAATAGTGGAAAGGCGATGGGCGATGACAATTGCTGTCCGATGCGCCAGAACTTGCTGCAAGCCTTCCTGTATTTGTGTCTCCGTCAGAGGATCGACACTGGCAGTCGCTTCGTCCAATATGATGACGCTGGGGTCTTGGAGGAGCAGACGGGCCAAAGCTACAAGCTGGCGTTGGCCTAATGACAGACTGCGACCAGCTTCCCCTACATCGGTTTCCAATCTTTGGGGCAATGCTTCCAACCAGAGGCCCCCTCCTATTGAACATGCAATCTCTTCCAATTTCTTATCTGTCGCATAGGGAGTACCGTACCTGATGTTGTCGCGTACCGTGCCTGTAAAGAGAAAGGGAATCTGAGACACCATCCCCAACTGCCTCCGGTAGGAAAATAGGTCATAGTCCCTTACATCCACGCCGTCAACTTCAATACTACCTTTCTGAAACTCATAGAAACGAGCCACCAGTTTAGTTACCGAGGATTTGCCGGCTCCTGTGTGTCCAACCAAAGCTACGGTTTCCCCAGGTTTAATATCTAATGAAAACCCATTCAAGACCTGTTCCTTGTCGGAATACCGGAATCGAACGTCGGTGAATTGAATGTGGCCTGCCAGCTGTTCCACAGCTATATTGCCCCGTTGCTTCACGCGCGGTTCGGCGTCGACGAGGGCGAAAACCCGTTCCGCGGCTGCCATGCCCAACTGCAGTTGGCTCCAGAAGGAGGCGATACTGGTGAGAGGGAACCAGAAGACCTCAATACTGACTATGAATAGGTACCACTCACCTACCGTAATCCGCCCAACGAAGGCCGATTCTCCGCCGAAATATAACACTACCGCGGTAGCGAGTCCGGCCAGCGTAAACAGAATGGGGAAAATACCGGCGAAGACGATGCCCTGTCTTAGCCCTAAGAAGTAGGAGCTCTTGTTGACCTTCAAGAAAGTGCGGTAAATGGAAATTTCCTGATTGAAGTTCTTGGCAACAGAGATGCCGGCTACAGTTTCCTGGATCGTAGCGTTCAATTCCCCTAGAACGCGCCGTACCTGAGTTGATACGTTGCGGGCGATATGGCGGAAGGCCAATGCCGTCCCAATGACAAATGGGCATATAGCCGCAGTAATCCAGGCTAGCTGCGCATCAATGTAGAAAAGGATCCCGAACAACAGAATGACAAGCAATACTTGGCTTAGCAAATTCAAGGTCAAAGTCACTGTGTTTGAGAATTCCTGTGTGTCTGACGTAACTCGACTGACGATGCTTCCGCTGGGAAATTCATCGTAAAAAGACATGTCCCGAGCCATAACTGCTGTAAACGCGTCCTGGCGCAACTTGTAAACTACCTTGGCAACCACTGCCGCGGACAACAGTTGGCGAATGTAATTGAAGATCCAAGCCAGAATTCCGGCTATCAGTACAGCTCCGACCAAAGGCAACGCTGCAATAAACTCGAATCCTTCTTTCAGTTCATCTACTCCGCGGGAGGTCAGGATTGGCAAAGCCGTTTCCATTATTGAGTTTAGGAAGAGCAGGGACGAAACGAATACCATCGTTCGGGCGTGAGGTTTGAAGTAGGAGAGGATTCGGCCCACTAGGGCCCGATCCGAGTACGTCCGGTCAAATTCCTCGGCATCCAAGCCGTCCATCAGGAAACCCATGAGCTCTCCATTTCCTCAAGAACGGGTTCTTCTATCCGCAGGAAAATATGACGGTACAGACTGCATCTTTCCATTAATTCCTGGTGGGAACCCAGATCAACTACCTCTCCTTGCCCAAGGACCAAGATTTTGTCCGCCTTCCGAATCTGGGCGATCCTGTGGGTTATCAGGAACGTTGTGCGTTCCGCCATTACAGTGTTTATGGCACGCTGAATTTCATCTTCAGTAGCACTGTCGACAGCACTGGTGGAATCATCAATGATCAATATACGAGGATCTGTTAGCAGGGCTCGGGCGATGGCAATACGCTGCCTCTGCCCACCGGAGAGCGTCACTCCGCGTTCTCCGATATTTGTTTCATAGCCGTCTTGGAAGGAAGTAATGAAATTGTGGGCCTGGGCTTGACGAGCAGCTTCCTCAACCTGTACCTGTGTAGCCGACGAGGAAAGGCCAAAACTGATGTTTTCTGTCAAGGTGCGGGAAAAAAGGAAGACGTCCTGTTCTATAGTGGATATTTGGCTCCTCAGTGAGGCCATGTTCCAGTCCTTGACGTCCACTCCATCCACCGACACAGAACCACTGGTCGCATCGAAAATCCTATTCACCAGCTTTGTGATGGTGGACTTTCCCGTCCCCGTTTGCCCTACTATGGCAATGCATTCACCTGGTTCTACTGTGAAACTAATGTCTTGGAGAGTGGAGCTTCCATCGTAGCCGAAATACACATGGTCGAATTTGACCTCACCCCGGATGTCGCCCACATGCCCTTGTGGGTTTTCATCCAGTTCTGTGTCTTGATTGAGCAGCTCGAGAATTCTTTCCGCCCCCGCCCGGCCCATCTGTACCAAAGTGAAAGTGAATATGGAAATAAACGTGGGGAACCGCAAGAAGGACGCCAAGCCCATAAAGGCAACGAGGTCCCCGAGTGAAATAAACCCCAGAGAAACTAAGTAGATAGCGTGACCGAAACCAATTGCCAATGCAATCCCCAATATCAACATCGGCCAATAGCGAGCTTGAATTCGCCCCTGTTCCATAAGGAAGTCGCGATGCTGGCCCGCAGCAAAGTGAAACTTGCCCTTTTCCGCTTCTTCCTGCGCCGTTGACTTGACAAGCTCAATACCAGAAATGGACTCTGATAATGTAGCGTTCATCATCCCGAAGTGCATCTGCAAAGAATTGGAAACTGGATTCAGTCTTTTGTTGTAGTTGTGCAAAGTAAAGTAGAGAGCAACAATGAAGGTTCCTGGTACTATCAGCAGCTGCGGGTGGACGAAGCCAATCATTGTTATTGGGAATACGATGGCCATTAGGGAGTCGAAGATGAGGCCAGCTCCGGGCATAATCATCATTCCCAGCTGTCGTACGTCATTGGTCGCTCGGGCCATAATGTCCCCGATTCTTTGTTGATTGTGAAAAGTCTGGCTCTTGCTGAGCAGCGAGATTTCCAATTCCTCCCGGGCATCCCGTTGTAGTAGATTAGCCAACACTTCCTTGAGGCTACTGGACACCAAATCAGCAGGGCCGCGTAGGACAATAATCACGACACAGATTGCAATGATGGAAAGCAAAGACTGAGGCCACTGTTCTGGGCTCTGCAGAGTGTCGAAAGCTTTGCCAATTTGCACTGGAATCAAACTGTGTAGGAACATCCCTGCAACTGCAGTCAGGATTGTCATGGTAAATTCAAAGGGGTGCCGCCATAGGTGCGACATAATCCAGCGTACAGGACCACGGCGGTCGGATTGAAATTCTTCCGCTACCCGGAATTCTCTGAGCTTAGTATTAGAGGTTGGAGCCATATAGAAAGGGCAATTGCCCTCGAAGGAAACTCACTAAGGCGGAAAGTGTACCCCAAACGGCTTCAAAACCACCAAAAGAAGAATTTTAATTTTTGGTTTGTTTGTACTGATATATTTATGGAAGTTTTCTAGGTTCGAAGGGATTTCTAGGTTGATTCCGACTGGTACACAAGGAAATGTGTGGAATACACCGTACTATCTGGGGAGGCTGGTTGACCTTTCGATGGAGTTTTTTGAGGCGGCCTAAGTCATATTCCTGCTAAGGCAACGTCTCTTAAGTAAGAGGTTTCTAATGACAGTTCAAAATCTGCTCAGAAACCGATTGGGCTTAGGCAAACGTGGGGTGATAAAGCAAATCGCAGATTAGACTTTATCTCCCGCTTGTTCTGCACGAAGCCTCTACAGAGAGGGCGCCGTATACATCCTCAAAGTGGGTTTCGCCTTCATTCTTGCCAAAGGTAATTTCGTGCTTGTGTTCTTGCGAATCTAACTGAAGCGAAGGTTGGCTTCAGGTGAAAGGTCAGTGGTGGGTCATCCAAATAGGTTGGAGGAATATTCTGCGTAAGCAAGAGAAAGAGCTTAGAGGAAAGAATGTGTTCTAGGAGACTTACGCCCTACGACAAGGGAAGGCAGTTTCCGCGCAGATTCTTTTCCGGAATTTGAATACTTGCCCTCCCCCAAGTGACAAAGTCCTGCGGCATATGCGAATTTCCCGCGATTGAAGCTCTTGCCGCTTGAAATAAGGGAGCCCAACGGCACAATGGAATACTTATCGCTAAGAAAAAAATCAAAGTGTGTAGATGCCTATTTCAATTGAATGCTGCCCCGTGATGTTTAGGACATGGGTTGATCGGAGATCGTGGACTTCGAGTATCGGTGTTAAAGGTCAGGAATTCACCACACTCAATCTAGCAGGACAAGGATTTCATAGCTCTTGCAACGTATTGCTAAACAGCAACCAGATTAGAGGGTCACAGCGCCACTTTACTTCAGCAGCCTCTCATACATAAGGACTTCCAAATGGCAAGCAATCAAGAATGGCTGGATCAGGTACAGGAGGAGATATTGGATCCAAACCTGCCCATCTGCGACCCGCATCACCATCTCTGGGACTTTCGCAACGAACGGGTAGAGCCTCGGTATTTCCTGGACGAGGTCTTGTCAGATACAGGCAGTGGACATAATGTGGTATCTACCGTGTTTATCGAGTGCGGGGCTATGTACCGGGCCGGGGGCCCGGAATCGTTAAGGCCTGTAGGCGAAACTGAATTTGTCAATGGGGTGGCTGCTATGAGTGCATCAGGCAGTTACGGACATACCCAAGTCGCAAAGGGAATCGTAGGGCACGCGGATCTTACTCTCGGCGCAGAAGTGGAGGAAGTGTTGGCAGCTCACATCCGAGCTGGTGGCGGACGTTTCCGAGGAATACGTCACGCGGTCCCATGGGACCCGCACCCCGAATTGCGCAGAGCCCGGACGGGGCCGCCTCCCAATTTAATGCTGGACTCCCAGTTCCGCGCAGGTTTTGGATGCCTGGCTGGACTGGGATTGAGTTTCGAAGCTTGGATGTACCACCACCAGCTGCCAGACCTCTTGGATTTGGCCCGTCAATTTCCAGAAACAACCATAATTCTGAATCACTTGGGTGGCCCCTTGGGGACGGGCCCCTACGCCAGTCAAAGATCTGAGATTTTTGCACAGTGGCAGCTGGATATGGAGGATTTGGCACAGTGCCAGAACATTGCGGTCAAGCTAGGAGGCATTAATATGGAGCCGAATGGCTTTGGGTGGCATGAACGACCACTCCCGCCATCCTCTGCGGAACTCGCAGAGACGACTAGACCTTGGTATGAGTATGCGTTGGAGCATTTTGGGCCTAGCCGTTGCATGTTTGAATCCAATTTCCCTGTGGACAAGATTTCTGTAAGTTATCCTGTCCTTTGGAATGCCTTCAAGCGAATAGCCGCGGGGTTTTCAACCACTGAGAAAGCACAGCTATTTCATGATACGGCGGTCGCGGTTTATCGACTTATGGATTGAAAACCAGCCTGAAATTCTAGTTTCCACTCTTGCAACACTGCCAGAGTGACAGCCGTTGCAGCGCTTGTCTCTACAATGCTTGGCCAGAAAGGTCGCAAACAGGCAAACAGCTCAAACCCTTTCTGAATACCAGCTTTCCTCAAATACACCGCTGAAGGAGCAAGAAAGCAACGCTGCAAGAAATATGAGGTGCGCGCACAACGTATAGGGCAAACGATTCAATTACCGAATCGTCCATTGCAAGAAATTCTTTTTCCCGCTGCCTGCTTCGGTAAATTAAGAACGCATGGAGATAGAGACCGAAACATTACCATCTGGCTATACGAAAGAACACGCCACCAGGTAGGATTGATCAAGCTTGCATGGGAAGTGAGGATTCCAAGAATGTAACTGTAGGGACCGGAGTGCGTGATGACTGGCGCCAGCAGCCTCAAGATCTGGGAAAGTCGGAATCCTTGACTAGAATCTAACTCTAATAGAGTGGCAAAACCTCGCCTGTTAAAGAGACCAAAGGGGCCAAGGTTGGGGAAACATTCCGGTTGGGTTCAATTCCTTCTGCGGGCAGGCTGAGTTTCTCCAACACCATGTACAAAGCACTCCTGATTTAAACCTCTTCCCAACTTTATTCCCGGAGGAGTCCCACTTTCTGGAAGTTCAGGAACGTTTGGCAGGCTTTCCCTATGAAGATAGATTGCAATGGATACAGATTACGGCTGCATTTTGTAAAGGAAATGATGCAAGCCTCGTTCAATATCCCCTTACGCCGACGAAGTCTGAGACCAGTCCGCCTGTTTGGGACCTAGACCCCGTAATTGTGCTTTTGCCTGTCGGACTGGACAATCTTCCGGCAATCTTCCGTGATAACATGAGCAAGGGAAGAAATGCCTGGTTTTGACTGCCAAGAAGGGCTGATATTTCAGACTTAGAGGCCCGCGGGCCTCACTTAAATGGTGGGGAATGTGTCGTCATGCGCGTATTGGTTTGTGGTGCCGCCGGCTTCCTGGGTAGCCACTTGTGCGACAGATTGCTGGAAGCGGGCCACCAGGTCAATGGCGTAGATTCGTTGCTTACCGGTTCTCAACAACAGAATCTGGCTCATTTGAAAGGCCACCCTGGATTTTCATTCCATATTCAGGATGTTAGCCAACCTTGGTCTTTCGCTGGTCCGTTGGATGCGATCTTGAACTTGGCCAGTCCAGCCAGTCCCAAAGATTTCGAGAACCTGCAAATCGACATTTTGCGAGTCCATAGCCAAGGCATGTGGCAGTTATTGGAAATGGCTCGCGAGAAAAATGCTCGCTTCCTGCTGGCAAGTTCCAGCGAAATATATGGGAAACCTGATCAGCATCCCCAGGTAGAGAGCTACCACGGCAACGTGGATTCTGTTGGAGATCGCTCTTGTTACAACGAATCCAAGCGCTTTGCCGAAGCCCTTGTCATGGCCTTTCACCGTCAATATGGTCTTTCCACCTGTATTGCGCGCATTTTTAATACTTACGGACCGCGTATGCGTCTAGACGACGGCAGGGCCATACCAAATTTCATCAGCCTGGCTCTGCGAAAAGAACCTCTCACTTTGTATGGTGACGGCACCCAGACGCGTAGTCTCTGCTATGTTTCAGACACTGTCCGGGGCCTACAGCTCTTGCTGGAAAGTGACGAAACTATGCCTGTAAATATCGGTAATCCCGACGAGTGGTCCATGCTGGACTTGGCAGGATTTATTAATAGGCAGCTTGAAAACCAGGCTGGCCTGCAATACGGGCCGCCTCTCCATCGCGACGATCCACCGCGTCGCAAACCAGATATTGGGCGCGCGCGGGAAATCCTGGATTGGCAGCCAGAAGTGGAATTGAAAGATGGGATCGAGCTAACGGCGGCATGGATGGTTGCCCAAATGAGAGAAACGACCAATGCGGCAGTCTGACATTCGCAACTTCTGCATCATTGCACATATCGATCATGGCAAGAGTACTCTTGCAGACTGCCTACTGCATTACACGGGAACAGTATCGGACCGCGACCTGAGGCATCAGCATCTTGACTCCATGGATTTGGAACGCGAAAGAGGGGTAACTATCAAGGCCAGTGCTGTGCGTATGAATTGGGACCTGGATGGTCACCCATACGAACTCAATCTTATCGATACCCCTGGGCATGTGGACTTTAGTTTTGAAGTCACTCGTGCCCTTAGTGCATGTGAAGGTGCTTTACTGGTAGTGGATGCAACCCAAGGCATTCAGGCCCAAACACTGGCGCATCTCTACACGGCAATTGACCAAGACTTGGCTATAGTGCCTATCATCAACAAGATTGATCTTGCTTCTGCCTGGCCAGAGCGGATAGCGGGAGAATTAGAAGACTTGCTGTCTGTGGAGGCGGAATCCATCCCGCGGATCAGTGCCAAGAACGAGATCAACATCGACCAAGTGCTGGAAGCCATCATCCGGGACATTCCTGCCCCTTCAGGAAATCCGGATGCCCCACTGAGGTGTTTGGTGTTTGATTGCCACTACGATGCCTTCAAGGGAGTGATAGCCAATGTGCGCGTAGTAGATGGCAACTTACATGAACAGGATGATTTGATTGGCATAAACAGCGGGCGGGAAATAGATCCCATAGAAGTTGGCATTTTGACCCCCCGAATGGCGCGTCAAAAGCAGCTCACTACTGGAGAAGTGGGCTACATGGCGACGGGACTCAAGAGTGTTCAAGAATTGGAAGTTGGAGAAACCATTTCTTTGGCCACCTCTCAGCAAGTAGAGCCCTTGCCAGGTTATCAGCCCATGATACCCATGGTCTTCTCAGGGCTTTATCCCACTCAGTCCGAAGACTACTTCGACCTACGGGATGCACTTGAGAAACTGCAACTCAATGACGCTGCTTTAACCATACAACCTGAAACTAGTCACGCCTTGGGTTTCGGATTTCGTGTAGGCTACCTTGGCCTATTTCACATGGGCATAGTACAAGAAAGGTTGGAGCGTGAATATCATCTGGAAGTCATATTCACTGCCCCTTCAGTCCAATATGAGGTGTATTGTACCGATGGCAGAACCCTGCATATTTCCAGCCCTGTTGATCTTCCAAATCCTACAAAGATAAATTCAATTTCCGAGCCTTGGTGCAACGTCAGCGTTTATACCCCTTCGGAATATATGGGGCCGGTCATGACTTTGGTAACCAATCGCCGCGGCGAGGTGATCACACAGGATTGGCTGGATACGCAGCGGGTCGAACTTCGGTATCGCATGCCTCTCTCAGAGATTATTGTGGATTTCTATAGCGAACTTAAAGCGGCCACAAGGGGCTTTGCCAGCCTTGATTACATCTTTGAAGAATACCGAGAGGCCGATATGGTTCGGCTGGACATCTTGGTTAATCGGCTGCCAGTTGACGCCATGAGCCTTATCGTACATCGGGCAAAGGCGCATCCTAACGGCCAGTCTTTGGTCAGCAAGATGAAGAAGCTAATCCCGCGGCAGATGTTTGAAGTGCCCATTCAAGCATCGATAGGAAATAAGGTAATTGCCAGAGCCAATGTGCGGGCACTGCGCAAGGACGTGCTGGCCAAATGCTACGGCGGGGACGTGACTCGCAAACGCAAACTGCTTTCTCAGCAGAAAGAAGGCAAAAAGAGAATGAAGATGGTGGGCCAGGTGGAGATTCCCCAAGAGGCGTTCATGTCTGTTTTCAGTCTTGGTGATGACTAGCAACTGGCAACTTGGCCTGTTGCATCAAAATGGGCTGAGGCCGAAACGGTCCCTATCTCAGAATTTTCTGATCGACGAGACCTACTTGGGTCGTATCGCAGATTCAGCAGAATTGTCTGCAACCGACTCGGTACTGGAAGTGGGGCCCGGCCTGGGAGGCCTGACTTGGCAGCTGGCAGTCCGGGCCCGCCAGGTGTTGGCCGTTGAAATTGACGAGTCTTTGGCGTCGATCTTACAACGCGAATTTCGGGATGAACATTCAGTACACATTGTTGGTGGTGACATTCTGAATTGCCACATCCCCGAGCTCTGGGCTCGGAGTGGACTGGAGCAGCCCAACGCCATTTATAAAGTAGTGGCTAACCTGCCGTACCATGCTGCCAACCGCATCTTGATGCATTTATTGGAAGGATCAGAACCCAAGCCCGTGCGGATCACAATTCTGGTGCAGGATGATGTGGCTCGGCGAATCTGCGCTCATCCCGGCTCCATGTCTTTGTTGTCTGTGGGAGCGCAGTTTCACGCGGCTTGTTGCATTCTCTTGCGTATTCCAGGAGGAGCCTTTTTCCCCGCGCCTAAAGTCCGAAGCGCACTTGTGGACCTTCAGACTTATCCTGCATCTTTACGAAGTGGCGTAGATGCAAGAGTTCTGTTTACCTTGGCCCGGGCGGGCTTTGGTCAAAAACGTAAGCAGCTGGTCAATTCCATTAGCCACGGGCTGGGACTGCCCCGTGGTGATGTCCAAGTTCGGCTAAATCAGGCACAAGTGGACCCATCCCGGCGGGCCGAAACTCTGACAGTTGAGGAATGGATAGCCGTGTCTACTGCTTTCAAAAAGGAATCGCCGTTACAGCAACGCTTCGATCTTCGCACGCGTGTCCCGCCAAGAGACTTTCGAGAGTCCTAACTTCTGGCGCAGGACATCCTCCGTCATGGACAGGCGGAAATCATTGACCGCACACGTCCAACGCAAGACCTCAAAACCCACTTTGCAGCTGTTGATGCCGGCGACTTGACCCAAATGCTCCAATATATATTCCAAATTTCGGGCAGTGCAGTCAAAGAGGCGATCTTCAGCATCTGCATCCAATTTATTGCTTTGACAGTACTGTTCAAAGTAGCCAATGGTGGAATGATTAAGGGGTAGAATCCGAGACTTGTGTTCGCCACCGCCTACATTTCTTCGGATCGCCACTGAAAAAGGCTGGTCCGTACTAGCCTTGAAGTCCGCAACTCGCAAATTCAGGCACTCCTGTTTCTTCATGCCAGTTTGGAGCAACAGAGACAATAGTAGTAAGGGCCGCACATCCTGTTTCTCCAGATTCCAGAATATGCCGGAAGCCGCACTGTACAGAGATCGAACTTCCTTTTTGTCCAAGATCGCGGGGAAATATGGATCTGGTTGAACTTGCTTTAAGGCAGCTGCAGGATCTTTCTGCAAGTGGCCCTCCTGTTGCAACCACCGGAAGAATCCCTTGGTGCTGGCGATGCGGCGGGAAAGCGTCTTCTTACTGCACTTGATTCCACGGTCATGCTCTAACCAATGCAAGAAGGAATGGAGATCCTCCACCAGCAAGTTCTGGACAGGGGTCTGCTTCCTAAAATAGTCGCTTAATATACCCAGATCATGGGCGAAGGCCTTGACGGTGTTTCCGGCCGCGCCGCGTTCGATCAAATAGTCCAAAAATAGGGGCACGGCCTCCTCAAAGGACAGACCCAATTCTGTTGAATCTGTAGTCTGATCCTCGACCCGCAAACTATTCTGGGCAGGGCTCTGGACATTGATTTCAACAATTTGCAGGTTACTTGGGGAGTCTTCCATGTCTCATTGACCAGACGCTGATTGCACGGGGAAGCAGCTCGGAAATGTTGGAACCAACACACCTCTACAGACTACTCACTTCCAAAGTGGGGGGAATAGATTATATGCAGTCTGAGGAGCGCATTACGAATTGAATTTCCACTGGCATGCCACAGCCCCATTAGACCACAAGCCAGACTGTCCGGCAATAGCCAGTGGCAATCGTGGGGAATAAATTGTCCCATTGCATTTTGTTTGTCAAATTAAGATGTTCCTCTATTGTAGCAACAAAGTCCAAGGCGCAAAAGCGATAGGAATTTGCTCGGGATTTGGGGGAGTTTTCTGTTCTCAGTGCAAGTCCACTTATCCAAGGGGAAGCTCCAAAAGGAGCCAGAATACATCGCAAGCAGTCTTCGGAAGCGAAGTAAGACTGTTGCTGATCTCCGGGTTTCTCTAGACTTAAAGAAAGACCGGGGATAAGGATTCTCTTGCCATGGTCAAGAGTATGTCGGCCTGGGATGTTAACAGAAGCTGGGATGTCAGCAGAAAAGGCCATAGGGCCGGAAAAATGAGCGCTGAATCCACGGGTACAGAGCAGCTCCATAGTCAAACCGGACGCCCCCAAATCAGGAAGTCTCGTTCCTCTTAGTGCTATAATCTCGCCTGCTTCCGCACAAGCAAAATGCTGGTTAAAAACACAACTGCAAGAATTTATTAGGAATGCGTAGCACCAGCAGGAAGCATTTCCTCTTGGCAGGGGTCCTGGTCCTTGTTTTTACATTGGTCCTACAATGGATATTGGACCTGTCACTGCCGTTGCCGGAAATACAGGGAAGTTCTCAGGCCGCCTTAATAGACAATTTGATAGGGACCCACATCTGGCTAATAGCCGCGGCGGGAGCCTTGGTTCTGGTCATTATGTGCTACGCCCTAGTGGTCTTTCGTGCACGCCCTGGTGAGGAGGAAAAAGAGGGGGATTACTTTCATGGCAATTATGCTTTGGAGGTTGTATGGACTGTGGTTCCTCTAATCGTGGTGGCGTATTTCGCTGTCCTGGGTACTCAGGTATTGGCAGAAGTCACGGCTGAACAACCCGATGAAATGACAGTCGAAGTAACAGGCTTGCAGTGGGCCTGGCGCTTCTCTTATCCGGCGGAAGGCGACTTTCAGACTACTCAGTTGGTTGTACCGCTAGGCCAGCCATTGCTTCTATCCATGGAAGCAGAGGATGTATTGCATTCATTCTGGGTGGTGGAGTGGCGTGTCAAGCAGGACTTGGTGCCTGGCATCGTGACTGAACTGAGGGTGACGCCAACGGTACTGGGAGAATACAAGTTGCGCTGCGCTGAACTGTGTGGTCTGCGCCATGCCTATATGCTGGCAGATGTGAAAGTTGTCACCCAGGAAGAATTTGAAACTTGGGTGGATGCACAATTGGAATGAGCCAACCTCCTTTGAAGTGAATGGATTGGGCTGAGACGGTGCCATGTTAATGCAATTGGGATTGACGAGAGGCTTGCTCTACCAGGCAGCTGGAACGGTAGTTGGCATGGCTGTGGCCATGATCTGGCGCCTGTTGGCTGGTCTCGATTTCTGGGATAACGAAGTAATCTTCGTTGTTGGCGGGTTGGTTGGTGGCTTCGCTTTTATGTGGGGAGTCGGGGCCATTGACGACTGGATTCAATGGTCCCGCGGCAAAGCCACACCGTTGGTGCACGGTCCACCAGCTGATAAACCGGCCTGGACCCGTTATTTCTCCACGGACTACAACCACAAAGTAATCGGTATCCAATATTCGGTCACATCCATCCTGATGTTGATGTTGGGGGGTTCCTTTGCCCTGATTTTCAGAGCTGAACTGGCGCAGGCAGATCTGCAGTTCTTGGGTCTGGGCATGTACAACAAATTGATCGGATTACACGGATGGACTGTAATTGGGGCAATTCTCCTTGGCGTGGGAGGCATGGGCAATTACTTGGTACCCCTGATGATTGGGGCTGAGGATATGGCGTTCCCCCGCCTCAACGCCTTTGCCTTTTGGATTAACATCCCAGGTGCTTTGCTATTGCTCTCCAGCGTTTTTTTGGGTGGCTTTGACTCCGGTTGGACAGCCTATCCACCACTAAGTACCTCGGGCCCAGTGGGCTATCAATTTCTGTTTTTGGGCATCTACTTCATTGGCCTGTCCTCAATTCTGGGTTCCCTTAACCTGCTCGTCACAATTTTTACGATGCGGCCCCCAGGCATGGACCTGTTTCGGATGCCCATCTTTTGCTGGGCCGTGCTAGCTACTAGCCTCATTCAATTGACCGCTACACAGGCCATTGGCACCGCCTTTCTGATGGGGCTCTCACAGCGGATGTTGGGCATGGGTTTTTTCGATCCAGAAGGCGGTGGCAACCCAGTCCTTTTTCAGCACATTTTCTGGTTTTATTCTCATCCGGCTGTCTATGTATTTGTGCTACCAGGATTGGGTATCATCAGCGAACTGCTGCCGGTATTCTCTCGAAAGCCTTTATTTGGCTACAAATGGATCGCTCTTTCCAGTATCGCCATTGCCCTAGTTGGGTTCCTGGTCTGGGGACACCACATGTTTACATCCGGTTACTCAGGCTACCTGAGAGTGCCCTTCATGATTTCAACCTTGTTGGTGGCAGTGCCTACTGGCGTGAAATTCTTCAGTTGGATTGCCACCTTGTGGGGAGGTCGGCTGCACTTCCAGACTCCAATGCTTTTCACTTTGGGGGCCATTTCAGTCTTTCTGCTTGGTGGTTTGACGGGCCCCATTCTTGCTACGGTAGCTTCAGATCTGTACCTGCATGACACTTACTTTGTCGTGGGTCATTTCCACGCAACTCTCTTCGGGGGGTTCGTGTTCCCCTTCTTCGCCGCCATTTATTTTTGGTTCCCCAAGATAACGGGCCGCATGTACAACGAATTCTTAGGTAAGTTGCACTTTTACATCATGACTCCGGCCTTTTGGTTGATGTCTATCGGACAGATGACCGTTGGCACTATGGGAATGCGCCGTCGTATTGTGGATTACGATCCGTTGTTAGGCGGGGGCCTGGTTGAGGCCCGGCACCTCGAAACCACAATAGCCGGATTTCTGATTGGGCTGTCTGTTCTAATCATGATTTACAACCTCTTGGTGAGTGCGGAGATTGGAGTTAAGGCTCCCAGCAATCCTTGGCGATCTCGCTCGCCTGAATGGCAGATTCCTTCGCCCGTACCAGAGCACAGCTATGCAGCTCCCTTGACAGTAGTGGGCGAGCCCTACGATTACGGTTTGGACAAGGATTACGTAACAATGGATGAGAGTCAGCCGGCTCAAGCCGTCCATTGAAACCAGCTATGAGTAAGAAACCTATTTTCCGGCCAGGCATTCTCGTTGGGATTGTGCTGTTCGTCTTAACAGTGGTGGAGTTTTTGGTGGCTTTACAAACCTCCAGTGCCACCGTTTTGATGATGCTGGGCGCTGCAAAGGGTATCTTGGTAGTCTATTACTTTATGCACATAACCAGTCTATGGCGGGAAGAGGAAGGCCATTGAAATGAGTGCTGTTGCCACCGACGCTTTGGCCGTTTATAAGAATGCCACTCGCAACAACCGGATGGGGATGTGGCTATTCTTCTTTTCTGAGTTGTTTCTGTTCGGGGGGCTACTAATCACCCGCTTTGCCTTGTGGCAGGAACATGGTCACATTGTTCGACCCGACTTGGATCAGACCGTGGGTCTGGTGGTCACTATAGTGCTGCTGGCAAGTAGCTATTCTATGAATCGGGCAGAAATAGCCGTGGCCAACGGTCGAAAGCGAGATTTTCTGGCAAGTCTGGCCATCACGGGAGTGCTTGGACTGATTTTTCTCTTTGGTGTGATTATTTTCGAGTGGGGCCTTATTCAGCTACCTTTCGTGCATTTGGAGCATCACATTGGGCCAGGGGACGGGGTCTTTGGTGCTGTGATTTTCGGTATGACGGGTATGCATGCCATCCACGTTATCACTGGAGTAATTTTCATCGCGGTCGTTTGGTCGAACGGGCGGAAGGATGTCTACAGTGAAGAACGCCACTGGGGAGTGGAGGCCTGCGCGATATACTGGCATTATGTGGATTTGGTCTGGATTTTTTTCTATCCCGCACTCTATTTGATTGGCCAAGTCTCTGCCGGTATCCATTGATTCGGGATCAGGAGGTCAGTCACGCATCTAGTCATTGCTTTCCTTGAACTTCGCTGATTTCTGAGAGTGTCCTGGCTGCCCTCTCCACCTGGGAGTGGCGTCCAAGTCTTCTTCTGGTTTCCTGCGGCTTTGGCGCCCTTTTCCTGAGGGGCTGGCTGCGTCTGCGCCGTCAAAGCCGATACGGGCATCTGGCAACCTGGAAGTCCCTCACGCTCTACGCCTTGGGTCTGGCCGTTTTCCTATACGCATTGTTGTCATTCCTGGATGTGTATGGCGGCTTGCTGTTGACCGTTCACATGATTCAACATCTGCTGTTGCTCATGGTGGTGCCCTGTCTGATTCTCTGGGCCAACCCCTTCCCCATAATGTTGTGGTCCCTGCCGATTAGTTGGCGGTCCGCTGTTACACGGCATCTGCAGGGCGGGGCAGTCTTTCGCCGGGGGCTAAGCAAAATAACTCCCATGCCGGTACTCTATGGGCTGTATATAGGGGGCATTCTGCTGTGGCACGATCCGGCACTCTACAACCAGGCCCAGAACAATGGTTGGATCCATGACCTAGAACACATTACTTTTCTTGGCTGTGCCCTGCTTTTCTGGTGGCCAATGTTTTCTGCCGGTCCGCGCATTCATGGTCATGTAAGTTATCTGGGCAAGATGGCAGCTTTGCTAATGTGTGTGCCTCCGCATGTGATCTTGGGCGCTCTGCTTAGTTTTGTGGAGTTTCCAGTTTACAGTTACTTCGAAACGGTACCACGCATTTTCGGCTTGAGCGTCATGCAGGATCAAAAGATGGCGGGCATCATCATGTGGATTCCTTCGAGCATGATGTATCTTCTGGGGGTGATAATCCTGCTCAGCCAACTCATTTCCCACAGTAATTCCAATAGTTCCGATCAGCACCAGAGCCAATCAGATTAAAGACCTATGCTGCACGGTAATTCCGGGAGTGACCAGACCAATCGCCGGTTTTCCAAAATCGGTGCGGCTTTGATCTTGTTGGTCTTTGTCAGTGCAGTGCTTCCGCGTCAGATTTACGGTCATTCGGGAGGCGAGCCAGAGGTTTCAGAAGTCTCGGTCGGCCCCTTTGTCTTGTATGTCTGGTTGGATCCCGTTCCCGCCATTGTAGGAAAACAGCATGTTACGGTGTCCGTGAATACCCCCGTGAAAGGCGCCGTCGAAGAAACAGCGCCGTTACTGGAAGCTGATGTAACTGTGACTGCATTTCCTTCAAGTGATTCAAATTTGGCTGTTATAGCCGAGGCGACTCATGATCAGGCAGCCAATAAATTGTTCTACGAAGCTCGACTTGAACTGCCGACGGCGGGTTCCTGGCAGTTGCTGATCGAGATCTCATCAGGGCCCAACACGGCCACTTTCGAATTCCCCTTGGAAGTAGAAGAGGCAAAGGACACAAGCGTTGAGACGCTGTGGGGTAAGTTCCTGGGGTGGTTGAGGGACCTGTTTCCGAGGCCCTAGACTTCTTCCTTGAAAGGTCCATGACAGATCCAAGCAAATCGGTTCCTACCTACCTACCTTCCTTCTCATTGTCATTGCTACTTTCGAGTCGTTGGATCTTGCCTACCCTACTGATTCTTCTGGGTATGGCAGGCCTAGCCACATTGGGTTTCTGGCAACTGGATAGGTTGGAACAAAAGCGGAGTTATAACGCAAAGGTACTTTCAAAGTTAGCTGCGCCGCCCCTGGATCTGCTGGAATTGGGACCTGAATGGTTGCCGCAGCTGGCGGGGCGCCGCGTAACAGCTGAGGGCACTTTCGATTACGCCAATCAAGTAGGAATCAAGAATCGTTTCTACAGAGACGCCTTGGGGGTCAATCTATTGACTCCTTTTTATCTATCTGGGTCCGACTTAATTCTGATGGTTGATCGAGGCTGGATTCCTTTGGACACCTTGCAACACGATTGGCGCCTTTTTGACGAGGAGACAGATATTGTCCAAATTGCTGGTCCGTTACGGCTGTCAGGTTCTCTGAGTTTGCAAGAAAGAGGCGGACAAGCCGTGGAAATTCCGACCGACCGACTGTGGCATCGGGAGGATTTGGATGCTCTTGAAATCGCCCTGCAGTTGCGTCTGGCCCCCATGTTTCTTGAACGGACGCCTGGATTGGAGCCGGGCTTGGATTTCCCGCGTCGGCAGGCGCGAGAAACGGAATTGAATGAAGGCAACCATCTAAGCTATGCGTTGCAGTGGTACACCTTCTCTCTCATACTGGGAATAGGCTATGTAAATCTGGTCCGACGCCGCACCTTTATGCAATTTAAACCCGTAGCTCCAGAGGATGATGCAGCTTACGGCGGTAGTTAATTCCAAATTCCGATTTCGCGTTCCTTGGCCTCCGCTTCCGCGGACCTGATTTCCTTCAACAGTCGAGTATCGGGCGGGAAAACTGCTACACGGGCCATGCCTTGGCGCACGAGCTCTGCATTCACCAGTAGGCCATCCTGCGTGTAAATGTAGCGAAGGAGCCGATCGTATCTGTCTGTTTCAGATTCGTCTTTAACCAGATATATGGTTTGCCTGCCAATTAGAAGTTGGTTCAGTTTGGTAGCCTCGTTATACAGAGGTTCGTCCCGTTCCGGTGTATCAATCAGAATGTACCTGACTTTATATTCCGAGCCATCCAAGTACACTACGATTGTGTCCCCATCGATAACCCTAACGACTTCCGCTTCTTCTGCCTCAGCGGGAATTGCGGCCAGTTGCACATCGACTGCGACGCTTTCTGTAGTGATTTTAGAATCCGCTATTGGGTCCGGTACAGTGCATCCCCATAACAGGTAGAGGGCGATCAGGAATGCCGCTATATACGTCCTAATTTGTCCTTTACTTGGTTTAAGGGCTCGTTCTATGCGGCGTGAAGAAATGGGCATGGGAGAATTCCTGTCTGGTATATCTGACGCTTTGCCTACGGAATGGTAACAACCTACGAGTCCTAGGTAGGAAGCTGTTCAGTGGCTATGAATTGGGGGCGGGTGCAAACTAAGTACCCGAGTATAATAGGCAGACATCGGGAAGGCCCATTTTGGCAGCAGGTACGCTTCAATACAGTGATGTGGCCGGCGGCGGCTGGGTGTCTTCTCCGATAAGTTTCCCGTTGTGCGGTTACGCGCAATATACATTTCAGTTCCTTAGGGGAGAAACGTGATGCGAAAAATAATGTTGTCTTGCTCGCTAGTTATGGTTGCTGTCCTCATGTTGATAGCTCCAATGACAGCTACTGCCCAAACTAATTCAGGCGCATCCCTGATGGTTCCAGCCGGATATCGCACCGTTGATGTTGCATTCAATGGCTTTGACAATATCTCCATGGAAGATGGGAACCTGGCATTGACTGTGAATGGATCCGTTGACGTCAGCGATGTCATCACTCTGATTGACGACCAATTGGCCTATGGCGGTTCTGTTGAAGAGTCTTGTACCACGCGCATGCGCTGGGTGCCCGGCACGACCCGCATTGTGGGAGCAAGCGGCAGCACCTTGAACCTGCAGTCTACATTGGCATTGGCGCAACGGTCCTGCGAACCCACTATGTCCATGTACACCACAAGTGAACATGACGTAAGCTACTCCGTGAGCATCTCGGGCAGCATGGTCAGTGACTTGACCGTGTCGATCGATGTCTCTTCTGTAGCAGGCCTTGACGGTTCCTCTTCGGTAAGCGCCGGTCGGTTGGATCAGATTGTGGATGCCAACATCAATCCTGTCCAGGATTGGATCCGGGCGGTTGCCAAAGCCGTGAATACGGGTTGCTTGGAAACTGCATCTGTAAGCATTTCACCATTGAGCTTTGGCGCTGACGGCAGTCTGAATTTGGGTGTGAATGCCAGCGGTGATCTTGGTCATATGTCCCAATGCGTTCTCATCGACGACGCTACGGCCAGCTTGGTCACAGGTACGGGTATTCTGCCCCTGTTATTGGGGGACCTCGAACCAGACACGGTGACCTCTATTCTGAGCGGCATTCTGGTTGGTGAATTCATGTCCGTCGGTTCCTATGTAACCATGGTGGCTGATGACTTGGCCGATGACACTTGGCGGGCGATTGTAGTCGAAGCCCTTTCTTCATCGACCGTGCAAGACATTGTCATGGCGGGCATGGGAGATATGGTTCCGGCCGGATTGGCAGAAAGCCTGTTCTCTGATGCTGCCCTTGAGCAAATCTGGGGAGACCTTATTCTGCAGGACATTAACCCCGATACCCTGAAAGCCTTGGTTCTGGCCGTGGCTAACGGGAGTGGTGGCGAAGAAGCTCTGGTCAACGACTTGATCGGCCAAATCCAGCCGGGCACAATCGCCTTGGCCTTGGCCCGACTTTTGACCATGGGTTAAAGGGAAACCAGTAGGAAATTTCAGGACCATTGAAGGTGCCTGTTCATCCTGCAATAGAAAAAGCCCCCGCTGGCCTTAAGGCCAGCGGGGGCTTTTTTTCTCGAAGGTGTGATGTCAGTTCTCCCGTCTGCTAAGGGGCAATGACGGGACGGCATTCCAAGTAACCTCGGGGTCAGGCTGAGACCCACTCTGGGTCTGGTGTAATGTGGTCCTCGGGTCGACCACCTGGGTCCGCCCGACCTGAACCTTCGAGGCGGTTGAGGATTTCAATCTCCATTCCGTCTTCAACCGTGATCTGGCACGAAAGCCGGACTCCCGTTAATCCTCTTTCTTCCATCTTATCCTTCTCTGCGACGGTCATGCTTGCGGGTTCGCCCGCATGGATTTTTACCGCGCAGGTAGTGCACATGGAATTACCCCCACAGGCGTGGAGCTGATCCACGCCACCTTCGTCTTCTAATGCAAGCACTAACCGCTTATTTGCCGGCACCTGGACTTGGCCGACACCGCGGATGGTTATATTGACAGTAGACATGGGCTCTTCCTTTTGGCTTTGAAGGTTATGGGGTCACAATCTTGCCCTTCCTTGGGCTGGACCTGCGGCCAGGTTTGGAGGGTCGGATTGCCTCCATGATAACGGAAACCCCTATTCAAGCCCATACGAAAATGAACAGCAAATCATTTACATTGGTAAACGTGGGGCCTGTGAGCAGCAAATCCTGGACGTCGGCCAGGAAAGGATATGCGTTGTGGCTTTCCAAATGCTGGCGCGGATTCAGGCTTCGGGCTAAGCCGCGATCCACCGTAGTTGCGTCCACGATGGCTCCCGCGCTGTCAGTAGGGCCATCGGTACCGTCAGTCGCTAAGGCGGCGATGATTACTTCGGGATGGTCCTGCAAGGAGAAGGCGGCAGCCAGCGCCAATTCCTGATTTCGACCGCCCAACCCGGGATTTGGGCCCAGAGTAACAGTTGTCTCACCACCCAGTATGAGACAGGCTGGCGGAGTGACGGGGTTAGAATGAGCCTGCACTTCCTGAGCTAGGCCCACTGCCACTTTCGCTATCTCTTTGGCTTCTCCCTGCAGATAGGTTGTCAGGAGCCGTGCACTGAAACCCCATGTGGCTGCCTGTTTCTCCGCTGCCAACGCTGCCGTTCTGTTGTCCGCCACCACGACCGCGAAACAGTTGTCGAATATCTGCTCTGCTGGCTTGGGGGTATCAGAAATGGCACCCGCAAGACCCGACATCAGCCTTTCGCGAATCGCTGGAGGTAATTGGTCCTGTAGCTTGAATTTTCCTACTATCTCCCAGGCTTCAACCCAAGTGCTGATGTCGGGTACGGTAGGACCGCTAGCTATTACATCCAGAGGGCTCCCTATGACATCACTAAGCGCCAGGGTGACACAAGCCGCAGGATGTGCGGCCCGGGCAAGCTGGCCGCCTTTAACGCCGCTGCAGTGCTTGCGCAAACAGTTTGTTTCATTTATCGTCGCTCCGGCACCTAACAGCAGTTGGGTCATTGCTTGTATGTCTGAGAGCGAAATACCATTTGCTGGAGCCACCAAGAGCGCGGAACCTCCCCCGGAAAGCAATGTAATTATCAAGTCCCGTTCGGTTGCGCTCTCCGCCATCTTCAGAATGCGCCTACCCGCGGCTGCTCCTCGGACATCTGGCACTGGGTGGCTGGCGGGACATATTTCTATGATGTTCGTGGGAACTTCGTGGTCGTCCTTGACCACCACCAGACCTGCAGTGATGCGGCCCTGAAGACAAGCTTCCACGGCTTGGGACATTGGTCCCCCCGCCTTGCCTGCCCCAATGACCATGATGCGTTTCAGTCTATCCAGGTCATACGACTCATTTTGCACATGCAGCCAATTCCCATTGACCGTCATAGAGTTGAGTACAGCGGCATATGGGTCTACGGCCGCGAGGGCCGCGGACATAATGTCCAGAATTGGTCCCCGTCGATGCGGATCTGGCTGGAGGACGGTTAGGTCAAACTGCTTGTTCATGGAGTGTGTCGTTTGGTGGTTTCTTCCCTATGCCGGGTCTGAATTGCGTTCCAGTAACGTAGGCAGAGACAAATCCGGTCTTCCATCCAAATTTGGCTTCAAAGGCGGATTCTCCGCCAGTAACCTCAGACATTCAGCTACGGACCGATCCAGCTGCGGATCAAGCCCCTGCAGATAATCGTTGGGGGTAATCTCAACTTCAATGTCAGGATCAGTGCCGTAATTCTCCACTTTCCAACCGACATCCTTGAACCAGATGCTGAATTCAGGTTGGGTGGTTACCGTGCCATCCACCAGCGCATGTCGCGGCCAAATGCCAACTACCCCGCCCCAAGTACGTTTGCCGATCAGGGGACCCAGATTCATCATTTTGAATGCATGGCTGAACATATCTCCATCACTTCCGGCTTGCTCATTTGTAAGGGCTACAATGGGACCAGAAACACTCTCCGTGGGGTAAGGGATGGCGCCCTGCCAGCGAGTCTGATCAAAGGCTAGGCGCCGCCGGGCCAGTTGCTCGAGGAGTAAATCACTTACGTGGCCCCCGCCATTGAAACGAAGATCGACTACCAAGCCTTCCCTCCGTATCTCACTTAGAAACCCGCGGTGAAACTCTGCGAAACCGCGCGGCCCCATGTCGGGAATGTGCAGATATCCCAGACGGCCCTCAGACAATTCTTGGACACGGGAGCGGTTCCGATCGACCCAAGTTCGATACAAAGCGCTTGTTTCACTGGCCAAAGTACGTACGATGACATGACGGGTTTTGGGGTCCTCATCTTTAGATTCGGATTCATCTGCCGCCGCTTCCCCATTCGGTTGTGTTGACTCAACACGGCTCTGGAAAGTCAATTGCACCTCCTGGCCAGCTAGATTTACTAGCAGTGTGGCCGGACTGACAGACTCAGAAAGTGACTGGCCATTTATGGCAATCAGGATATCCCCTTCCTTTACATCGACTCCTGGGGCCGCCAAGGGAGAATGTTGCCCTATTTCCCACACATCTCCAGTGATCCAGTTCTGCACCTCATACCCCTGATGCTGGCGATTCCATTGCAGAGTAGCCCCCAATGAGCCCAGAGGATAGCTGGGGTGAACACGGTAGTCTCCCCCCATTTCGTAAGCATGGCTGGTGCCTAGTTCCCCCTGCATTTCCCACATAAGGTCACTGAATTCTGAGCGACTCCCCACGCGGTCTACCAAGGGATAATACCGCTTGAAGACAGACTGCCAATCCACTTTGGACATGTCTTCGTTCCAGAATTGATCCCGTTGCAGCCGCCAAGCTTCCTTGAACATTTGTCGCCACTCGGTGGCGGGTTCTACTGAGACCTTAATCCGGTCCAAATCCAACCATCCTGTAACCCTTGGCAGACCTTCCTCCGTCAGACTTTCTTCGGTGATCGTTGCGTTGACTACCCGCAATCTTTCTCCAGCGTGGTAGATCAGTTTCTTGCAGGTGGCAGAAAGCGCATAGCCTTCCACACCGTGGGCAATATGTTCCTTCTTGTATTGACCAAAGACCCAGGTTGCCAAGTCTCCGCCTTCTGTAGTGGATTCCACATAGGGGTCGGGCAAGGCTGCTTGAACCTGGTGTTCCAACCAAAATACTCTGTCCTCCGTTGCCCCAAGGTCCGAAAAGATTCCTGCTGGGACGGGAAAAGGCAGGATACGGTTCTGGATGCCGTCCAGATCCACTTCAATGGGTGCAATGGTTGTTCCCGCACTGGCCTTGTCATCTTTCTTTTCAAGGTCATCGGAATCGGCTACAGACTTAGAGCTATTATCTCCTGTCCCTTTATCGGGTTTCTTCTCTTCCTCTTCCTCCTTCTCTTCCGATTCCCCCACTTTCGGCACAAAAGGATTCGGTAGATCTGTCTGGAGCGTAATCAGATAAGGGCGCATGCCTTGGGCAAAGCCCAGATCAAACTTCAAAGTGTCATATTGGGGATTCAGAATGCGGCTGCCTAGAAAGTAAAGATATCGGCCTTTGGGGTCAAAGACCGGACAGGAATCTCTCAGTACAGGCTGAGTCAGTTCAACAATTGCTGGATTAGCCTCTGGCTTTTCATCAGCGCTGCCTTCTCGGGTAAGCCGATAGAGCCTGACGTGCGCGGTATAGTGGGAATCGGAGTACTCGTAGGCCAGCCAACGGCCATCTGGAGCCCAAGTGACATGTTCAATCTGACCGTGGGGGGAACGATCCACTTGCGTCGCCTCTTTTGAGACAAGGTTGTAAAGCCATAGCTCGGAACGGTGATTGACTAAAGCAACTTGCTTGTCCGTAGGACTGGCGTACAGGGCAAAGGCACGTCCGAAATTAAAACCTTCATGTAATGCATTGACCTGGTCTTTGTCGCCGATAGCTGTGAGACAGAAAACCTGCAAGCGTTCCTCACCCAATTCGTCGGTAATGACAGCCAAATGCTCTCCATCGTGCAGATACGTAGGCAACCTGTAACGGACCCCTTGGCGCTGGCCCAGCTGCAGTACTGCGCCTTCGTGGTTGCCCATGACGAAAGCCCGGCCTCTTATTGAAAGCCCGACTGAATGTCCTTCAGGATGCAGGGCCACTTGTTCCAGGTAAGAAGCCGCCGGCACAAACTTCCGACTGCGTTGAACTCCTGGGGAGGCGTACGAAACAGAGATGCGGCTGGAGCTGTCGGAACGTACATCATAGTGGTACAAATCTGCTCCCGCGTGGTACACAATCTGGACACTGCCTTCGGCTGTCAGCCCCCATGACGCGAAGCGGGCATAGAAATCGGTATGGCTGGAATGCCTTTCCAAGTCGAATCCGGAAGGAAAGCAGCTGTAGAGGTTGCCCACACCTTCATGGTCACCGAGAAAATAGACGCGGCCATTCCTGTCCGCATCATCGGGGACCCACATGGGTGAGGCCAGGTTGCCTCTTAGGTTGGCGTGCAAGGGGAGGAAGGATGCACCTTCCTTCAAGGAAATCCAGAATTGTCCAGCGGTGCCGCCACGGTATCTCTTCCACCGAGCAGGGTCTCCGATGTTGCGTCCCAACAAGGTGCCGCCGCCGGGCCCAAATGCGATAGCGCTGGCCCTACCGTAGGGGAGCGTTTCTACTGTATTGGCTTCCCCCGGGGACTGGACCCTCCCCAGCACGTCGTGGCCTCGCATCGGTTGGCCGGCCCCCGTGGTGAAGTAAATCCATTGACCATCAAGGCTCCAGCAGGCGACGTTCTTGGTCTGGCCCTGGTAAGTTAGCCGGCTCACTTCCCCGCCTTCAGTGTCCAACAGGTGTACTTCTGGAATCCCTTCTTCACGCGCCACAAACGCGATCCGGCTCCCGTCAGGGGAAAACCGGGGAAACTCTAAGGTGCTTAAGTTGCTGGTCAGACGAGAAGGCATGCCCCCCCGAACCGGGATGGTCCACAGATCGTCTTCGGATACGAATACGACGCGATCCTGATGAACAGTGGGATGTCGGAAATACCCTTGTTTCATGCAATTCCTTGGTGCTCTTGTTTAAAGGAGGCCTAGACCTACATGTGCCTAGAAGGTCAGCTCTCGGTTGCATAGGTGAAGTAAATTCTGGTTCTCCCGTGGACCGGATGCGGGGGCGCGATTTGACTTGGGCATGAATTGCCACTGAGCCAAGGGAAACAGTATAGATTGACCCTACTAATATATAGATGAAACAGGGGCCGTGTCGCGGCTTCCTGAAATGGGCTTTCAAAATTAGTGGTCTTGACATCGATGGCTTTCCGTTTCCTTCTATTCTCAATTGCCTTGATTTTGAGTGCGGGATGCATGTCCCCCCTCACCAATACCATTCGATATGCTACTTCGGATGGTGAGCCTTACTTGCTTCCGGCTGCAGGTCCAGCTACAGCGGTAGTCAGAGGTGCAGTGACTTTTAACGGAGAGCCCCTCGAAGGGGCCACCGTTCTGGTAGCCGAACCGCAGGGCACTCCTCATGTCACTCGCTCCAACTCAGACGGTATTTATGAACTGCGGAATCTGTCCCCTGGCACATACATACCAATCGTGGTAGCTACAGGATTCGAAGATGAGGTGTTGCGGAATTCTTTTGGCCTGCCTTGGGCCGTAAGCGTGGAATCCGACCAACTGATCCTTGTGCCTGAGATTCCGTTGCGGCTCCTGACTGTAACTTCGCTCTTGCCTGAGGCGGCGGCTCACAGTGAATTGAAGCTGCAAGACTCTTATTCTGCGACTTCGCCTTTCCCCACAGGAGCGTCTGCCCAGGTCCAGCATTGGGCCTTTCAACGCAATGGGATAGTCAATGACACCCTCTTCGTATATCTGCCTCCACAGGTCGGAATAGGAGACACGAAATTCCCCTTGCTTTTTGCCATTTACCCTGGTCACAGCTTGATGTGGGAAGACGTGAGTATTGCATTCGCAAGTCAAGGGTATGCTGTAGTGGCCTTATCCCCTCTGGTGGCCTATGGCCGAGATGTGATTGAGCACGCTGAAGATGCGCGCTTGGCCCTGCATTTCGCCCGTAATGGTAATCTGGGACATGCTATTGATAGCAAGTTTCCCCTTGCGATAAGCGGCAGTTATAGCAGCGCTGTCCTGAACAGACTGGTGCGCATTGAGCGGAATGTATTTGAGGGTGTTGCCATGCTGGGGGGAATCAGCAATGCTTTTACAGGGGCTGCCACCTTCTACGCAGGGGACTTGGATTGGCCCCCTGAATTCGGCTTTGCCTTGGCTGCCTTGGGTACAGCAAACGCCAAGCCTAGAAACTTCATGCAGTTTTCGCCCGTCTACACAGCAGAAGTAATGCCACCAACCTTGCTTCTGCACACCCAGGCCGACGAAACAGTTCCTATTGGGCAGTCCTACGAATATGAGGTTGCACTCCGGGAAGCCGGCGTGCCCGTTCGAACCTATTACTTTGCTGATGACAGCCACTACATTCAGGTGGGGGAGGAAACTTCGCAGACCACTCGTAGAGTGTTTCACCAGGTAATCTTCTTCTTACAGAAACAATACACTTCGGCTGCCAACCGTAGTTCCGGAATGGGGCAGAATGTTACCCTAACTAAAGAAACGGAAACAGGTTGAAGCCATTTCGGGAGGTGCATCCTTCGGGAACGGGAGGAAATGCAATGCAAAGTAGCAAGCTTGCCGTGGGGAAACAGTTTCTGGACTTAACCGAGCCTGCGTGGATGCAGCAAGCGGTCCAGCTGCCTGCTCAAGATTCCAGGGTGTTGAAATTAACTGGACTCGATGCTTTAGATTTTCTACAGCGCCTGACCACCAATGACATGCGGAACGTCAATTCAGAAAGGGCCGCGGTCACAGGGCTGCTGTCCCCTGTAGGCAAAATTAAAAGCATATTTGTGGTGGTAGAGGCCGATGACGGATACATGCTGATTAGTGGTCCAGGGGAGGCTCCAGCTCTCCGCGAAATGCTGCAGAAGCAAATATTCTTCATGGACGACGTGAAAGTGATGGATTGCAGTGACGAGTGGCAAGTCTTTCAACTGGTGGGAAGTGAGTCAGGCAAAGCCATTGAAGGCCTTGGCCTGGAAGGCAGCAATTGGCAAAAGGGCGCCGTGCGTAGGGCTGGTCCTTTAAGTGCGTTTAAGCTGGAGCGATTGGAATTCCCAAGTGTCTACTTACTTTGCCCTGCCATGAAAGCGGATGATGTTGGCAAGTCGTTAACTGACTCCGGTGTAGGACCCATAGAAAATTGGTCATCCTACAATCTGCAAAGGATCTTGGCCAAACGAGCCGGATTCGGTTGGGAAATGAATGGAGACTACAACCCTCTAGAAATCGGACTGGAATGGATATGTGCTGAGAACAAGGGCTGCTATCCAGGACAAGAAGTGATCGCAAGACAAATTACATACGGAAAGATTACACGGCAGCTTGTGTTACTTAGTTTGCCGGAACCAGTGGAAAACCATGCGAAAGTCAAAGCTGGAAAGTCTAATATTGGTTACGTAACCAGCGGAGAGCAATTGTCTCCAAGAGGCGAGAGTTTCGGCCTCGCAGTTCTTCGCACTGCTAATCTGAACGGGTTAGAGGAAGTGACTGTGCAAGGCCGGAAGGCGCTCATTTGTTAAGCTGCCGCACTCAGCTGACATATTTTGACATAGAAATGCTTCGGTTTGCTGCGATCGACGGAGATAGTGGCAACCAGCGGAGGCATGGTCGAACTGATTAGGCGAATTTAGTAAGAACTGCGAGTCGGCCTTAAAGTCAATAGCACACCTATGTCTGAAAAGTGGCGACTGCTTCTTTCCCCTGCGCTGTCAACCGGTCCTGCAAATATGGCTTTGGACGAGTCCATGGCTGTTTCAGTGGCCCAAGGGCAAAAGCCGCCAACCTTGCGAATCTATGGGTGGAACAGCCGGACGATTAGCATTGGCCGGTTTCAATCCGCTTCGGACATCGCTTGGGAAGAAGCTCAAGAACAAGGAGTGGATGTTGTCAGGCGACCTACAGGGGGTCGGGCCCTGCTCCACGCAGAGGAAGTCACCTATGCTGTGGCATTGCCCCAAGACCACGGCCTGGCAGCGGAAGGTGTATTGGAGACTTACCGCCGTATCAGCCAGGGATTGGTGGCCGCACTGGAGCACTTGGGCCTTGCGGCTGATCCCTTGCTAGCCAGCAGACGTCTGCCGGGCCGGAATTCCGCAGCTTGCTTTGAGATTCCCAGTGCCTATGAAATTACCGTAGAGGGTCGGAAACTGATTGGTAGCGCCCAATGTTCCAGAGAAGGTTACGTCTTGCAGCACGGCAGCATCCCAATTGAAGGAAATCAATCTGAGCTTGTTTCTTTTCTTGAACTGGGGGAAGACGCACGGGAGCAACTACGTGTTGAACTCCACCGCAAGTCAACTTCCTTGGCTTTACAGGCCAAGACGGCACTTGGCAAGCAGCGGCCGTTTTCACGGAAAGAAGTGGTGGAAGCTTTAGTCGCGGGATTCCAATGGGGCCTCAAAGTGAACTTGGAGGAGGCGACTACAGAGCCTCGCGAGTTGGAATGCGCAAGCGCTTTGATAAGGCGGAAATATGCTAACGCCAAATGGACTTTACGTAAATAGGATTTCCCCACCTGTTCCATGGGTTGTCCAGGACAACGTTCATGAGTCTTCCTAAACCTATGGATCGCAAGTCACCAACAATAACGCTTTTCGGTAAAGTGCTAGCCAGAAGAAAAGGCATCAAGTACGAGCTTGGTTCTTGTTGAATTGGAGAGTTATAAATCTTGTCAGTTGCCCTGCTCACCATTGAACTACGGCTGCACGATACATTCAGTCTGAAGGATAAACGGAGCCGCGTCAAACCCATCGTGCAGCGTTTGCGGGCCAAATTTAACGTCTCCGTAAGTGAAACCGAAGCCCACGACGTTCTCAGCCGGGGTGTAATAAGCGTCGCCTGTGTCGCAGTTAGCGACAGGCAGGTACAGAGCCAATTGCAAAGCGTAATAAACCATTTGCTGGCTTGGAGACTTGATGTGGAGGTTGTTGACACCCACATCGATTTTGTGGCCTAAGTTAGGTTCCCCTCTCTGCTGGTGTTGTCATCTTCTGCCAAGAGTCGTCAGCTGTTGGAAATCCTTTCCAATCAATATGACGGTAAAGCAGCAGGGAAACACTCAAAATTACAATAATGATGGAAAACCACTGGGCAGCTGCCAGCGAGGAACCGATCATCCAGGCATCAGGACGCAGAAATTCCACCAAGAAACGCCCCACAGGATAAAAAATGAACAGCAGCAGTACTCCGTCACCAAACCGAAACTTGCTGCCGAACTTAAAAAACAATAGATTGATGATTAATACGCTACCTAAGTTCCACAGCATTTCGTAAAAGAAAGTGGGATGAAATCCGTTGGCGGCATACCAATCAATGGCTTGCTGAGAAATGTTGGGATCACCACACCAACCAATGGCTCCATCTGGAACCTGGCAGGGATAGCTCGGATTGATATGAAAGGCCCACGGCGCCGTAGAGGGAGGTCCGTACAATTCCTGATTGACAAAATTGCCAAAGCGCCCGACTGCCTGTGCTAACGGCACATTGACCGCGATGTAATCAAGGTACTGCAGGATGTTTATCTTGCTAATCCACGCATACACAATGATGGCTCCCACACCACCTACCAGGCCCCCGTAGATCCCCAGTCCCCTAAACCCGCCGGACCAGAAATTGATGATAGCCAAAGGATTTTCACGGTAGTAAGCGAAGCCTCCCCCATCAGCTGGAGAACTCAATACGTGGTAAATGCGAGCTCCGACGATGCCAGCGATAAGGCACCAGGCCAGCAGATTCCAGATATGGTCAGGATCGCCGCCAGACCTCTTGGCCCAGACTGTACTCCAGAAAGCGCTGAGGGCGGCACCGCCAACTATCAAGAGGCCATACCAGTGCAGGGAGAAGTTGCCGAATTCCAGCAAAATAGGGTTCATAAATTAAAAAGATCCTTTTCGATCTGTAGGGTTCCTCGAAGAAAGCAACGACACGCCAAGAGGCAGGTTAGAGCGTCTAGTGTACCTAAAAGAATCTCGATCCCGACATTTACACGCCGCGCAGTCACTTCAATTCGCAGATTCGGCAGATTCAGACCACTCAGCACCATTTTCTAGCCAAGCCTCAAGAACCAATCCAACTCTTTCTAAACTCTCTGGGCTTATCTTATCCAACGTATCAGAGACCGTATGCCAGTAAGGGTAATCGAAATCGATGATAGTAATGGCCGGAATTCCTTTGCGCAGAAAAGGTATATGGTCATCTATAAGCGCATACTTAGCTTCGGGAATCAGATATTGATCGTATCCCATTTCAGCCGCCTGCTTCCAGATGGCAGTTGACAGTCCTGCAGTCCCGTTTCGTTCCTGGTAGATCAGCTGATCATGGTCTCCGACCATGTCTATGATGATTGCCGCTTGCGGGTCTTGGCACTTGGGGAGATTCTTCAGGTCATCGGCAAAGGCCTGTGATCCCATGATCCAGAACCAACCGGGAATGTTGCCGTTGTCTTCTGCATCAAAAAAGGCAAGACAGATGGTATGGCCGGTACCGGCTACATCCAACACCCTAGCAAGTTCGAGAAGTACTGCCACACCGGAGGCACCATCATTGGCCCCAGGGACCGGCCTTTCCCGCAACACAGGACTGGGATCCTCATCTGCCCACAGACGTGAATCATAGTGGGCACCGAGCAACAGTTCAGGGCCCGATCCCCGCATAGCGATCACATTCACACCGGTGCCATTTTCGTGGATTGGAAAGCTGTGGGTGAAAACTTGCCAACCCATCGTGTCGAGGAGATCCTCCAGCCAGTTTCGGAAACGTCGGCTCGCTATAGAGCTGGTTAATCTTGGACCGAATTTGAGCTGTTGTTCTACGTGCATGAAAGCCTGCTCTCCATCAAAAGGGGGCGAGCCTTCTACACTCTGTCGAACCTTGCCAAAACCCAGCATGCCACCATATCCAAAGCAGGCGATAGTCAACAGGGCGATGAAGGTTTTGGGAACATATAAAGGGCCCAGCAGCGTCCTCATTTCAATTTCTGTGCCCATCTTCGCCCGTGCGGCTGCGGGAACGGAATTCCAGAGAAATGGGCGTGCCCGGGAAAGGAATTACCTGACGAATCGAGTTCTCAATAAATCTCTCATAGGAAAAATGAACCAACTTACTATTATTGACAAAGATTACGAATGTTGGCGGGGATACTCTCACTTGAGTTCCGTAGTAAAGGCGCAAAGGCTGGCCGTTGCGGGAAGGCGGAGCACCGCTGAAATACGCCTGCTGCAACACCTGATTGAATCGAGCCGTACTTACACGGGTTGTGCGGGCGGCCTGAACTTCCAGAGCCAACGGCAGAATGCGATGAATTCGCTGGCGGGTCAAGGCGCTGACGAATATGAGTGGCGCATAGGGCAGAAATTTGAGTTCTGACCGCACCATTTTCTCGAATTCCAAGATGGTGTGTTCATCACGCTCAATGGCGTCCCATTTGTTGACCAATAGGATGACGCCTTTGTGTTTTTCTTCGACCATGCCCGCGATGTGTGCATCCTGGGCTGTTATTCCGTCTTGGGCATCTATGGTTAAAAGACAAACTTGTGCCCGATCGATACTGCGGGCACTCCGCAAGACGCTATATTTTTCTATCCCTCGTTCCACACGCCCGCGGCGCCGAATACCCGCGGTGTCAATGAGTGTGATCTTTTGGCCATGGAATGTTATTTCCGTGTCCACGGGATCTCGGGTAGTGCCGGGAATAGCACTGGTGATGGCTCTTTCTTCCTGCAAGAAGGAATTCAGCAGGCTGCTCTTGCCTACATTGGGGCGTCCCACAATAGCAATTTCCAATCCGGGATTCCCCGCACTGCCCACCTGTTGGGCCCTAAGCATGGGCATGAGTTCGTCCAATAGCTCCGCCACTCCGTCACCATGCAAGGCAGAGATGGGATGGGGTTCACCCAGTCCCAATTGCCAGAATTCTGAAGCTGCCAGAACTCGTTCCTCTGTCTCCGCCTTGTTGACTGCCACCAATACACGTTTCTGGTTGCGGCGCAGCAGACGCGATATTTGTTCATCCGCCGGTGAGAGGCCTTCCTTTACATCGGCCAGGAAGATTATGGCATCAGCCTCTGCCAGAGCGATTTCAACCTGTTCGAATATCGGGTCGTTGAAATTCTGCAGATTCTCCCGGTGAGTCTGGTCCCAAGGATTCTTTTGGTTTTGGAACCAGATACCGCCCATATCCACGATCCCGAATTCCTGGCCCAGCCACTCGCAGGTACCATACAGGCGATCACGGGTAGTGCCTGGCATGTCCTCGATGATGGCAGTGCGTGCACCCACAAGGCGATTGAAAAGTGTGGACTTGCCTACATTGGGCCTGCCCACAAGGGCAACCAGGGACTTTGGCATGGGCGGGCTCAAGAAAGGCGGACCTTACGAATCTGGCTCCTGTACGGGTCGGTGGCCGACCCTGACTTCCAACTGTGGGGGGTCGTGGCTGACCATGGTAATGAGACTCGAGGATTCTACATCCTCATCTTGGAAAATGAAGCGAGATGCATTCAGGCTGTAAGTGCCCACTTCCTGAGGGCAATCATAGAGCACCTGCCACTGGAAGTCGCCAGCCGCTTGTTTCTCATACAGCAGATTAAATGCCTCAAAAGGCCCTCTCAAATGTAAGAAGACTGTGGCGAAATCGTAAGCCAGATCTGGATTTTCCTGCATACAAGCCGCGTTAGCGCGCAAAGTGTTGTTCAGAATCACATGGTCTATTTCCCAGGTGAAAGTTACTTCGGCCACATTGGCAGTGGTGCCAGTTGGCACGACCAAAGTGGACGTTACCTGCGTTGTTCTGGTCAATGACTCAGGCAAGTTGGTTATGCCAACCAGCAGCGGTTCTGTCACGCTGTTCAAGATTGTTTCCGGTCCCTGCAAGATGACGAATTCAGGGTTGCTTTGCATTTCTGCCAATATGTAGCCGCTGGCTACTCTGACCGCGGGATCTGGCAACACTCGGATCTGACGGGTGTTGGGAAGCGGTGAGTAGCTTAGCGCCGCTACCAAGGATTTAGGGGTTACGTCCAAGCCCGCTAGGACAATTCCATCTGCATCCACGATTTGAATGGGCACGGGCATTTCGAACCCTCTCTGTTGGGAATTGAAAACGTAGGAATACAGAGGAATATAGGCAACAGCCCGCTCGGCCCGCTGTACCAATTCCGCGGGACCCGCGAGAGTGACATATTGGACGTTAAGGGAGAGATTCTCCAAGTCGAATCCGTCCGGTACCTCACCTACCCGTTCCTCAGACACGGGCAAAATTTGGCTGGTTCGATTCCCAGGATCAATATTTGTCTGGGAAACCACTCCCGCGAAGGGAATGGCCAAGAGACAGGGATCTCCAGGACGGACAGAGGCCAGCCGATACTCGAGCACTTGCAGCTGGCCTTGCCGGGAATCCAGCCGACACTGGAAAAGGGGCCCATCTGCATCCGGCTCAGTGTCTGAATTCTGCGGGGCCATCTTAACTTCTAAGTATTGATGTATCGGACTGTTAAGTTCCTCCCATACGCTGAGAGGTGCCCGCAGGCGTATAGTCAGGGAATCAGTTATGCTGTCGCAGGCCAGTTCAGCTACATCTACTTCAGGGCATGGGATTGGCACGTCTGCCACGGTGCGCACTACCATAGGGTCCTGCTGATTGACAATGGTCAGCCACACAAAAACAGCGGCCAGCAGTGAAACCAGCAGACGCCGGCCTCTCAATACCCAAAGGCCGGTACCAGTTGCAGACAGCTGAATTTGCTTAAGCACCCACCTGCTCCGCAGTGGCGGCTGAACTCGGCTGGCTCAAAGTCCGGTAAAGCTCAATTTGCAATTCCTCAGGTTCCAGTTTAGTTAGTTGCCCGGCGTGTGAAAGTTCTAATTGGCCAGTCTCTTCAGATACTAAGACGCAGAGGGCATCGGTATGTCGTGTTATTGCTGCAGCAGCCAAGTGGCGGGAGCCAGCGTGCCTACGGAAGCCAGTTCCGGGGCTGGCGGCCTCATCTTTGACTTCAAAAAGCACATTGGCCCTTTCTATCCTCCCATCTCGGAGAATAACTGCGCCGTCATGTATTTGAGAATTCTTCTCAAAAATTAGGTTCAGCAGTGAGTCCACGCACAGGGCATCCACCGCGGTGCCCTCGTTGAGAGTTATAGCTAACCGGTCTTGGCCGGGGATCACGACCAGGGCTCCCAATCTCTGACTTTGTAGGTAGCGCACTGAGCTGGTCAGTTCGTCAATAAATCGGAGATCGCCAGGGCCGGTGCCAATTCTCCTATTGAAAAGCCGGTCCCAAAATGCGGCGCCGGTCCCGAATTCATTTAACAGATCTCGAATTTCATATTGAAAAATGATGGGAATGGATACCAGAATGACTAAGAAACTGTTGGCGATTATCCAATTGAGGGCGGTCAGTCCTTGAAATGCAGTAACCGCCGACAGGAGGACCAGAATTAAAAGCATGCCGTTTAACAGCCGGCGCACCGGCGACTTGGCTAGCTGGCTCAGAATAATGAAAACAAAACCGCACAGCAGCGCGATATCTAGCAGATTCAGTGGGTCCTGAATTCGCTGGAAATTGGCCAGCAGATTGGCTAACCCCGAATCTGTGCTATACAGTTCATTGAAGGTTGCCAGCGGGTCCATCGCTTCAAAGGGGAAGCGGCACGTTGCCCAGCAAATGAGCAAGCAATGCCTTCTGGGTGTGAAGCCTGTTGTGTGCCTGAGCGAAAACCCGACTATGGGGGCCATCCATGACTTCGTCCGAAATCTCTTCTCCCCTGTGTGCCGGCAGGCAATGCATAACAATCACGTCCTTATTCCGGGTGCGTTGTAGTAGTGCTCCGTCCACTTGGTAGGCCGCCAGGTCGCGCAGGCGTTTTTCTCGATCTGCTTCCTGGCCCATGCTAGCAAATACATCTGTATAAACTACATCTGCCCCTGAGACACCTTCGAGGTCCTCTGACACTTTGACCTCGGCATCGATTTCATCCAAGAAGTCCTTCTGTGGTTGGTATGGCTCGGGGGCCACTACCCGCAGGTCCAATTTCAGAAGCTGTCCGGCCTCGATCAGGCTGCGGCTGACATTTGAATCTCCGTCTCCCACATACACCACTTTTAGGCCCTGCAAGCTTGGCCAGCCCGGCTGATCCGGGTTAGATCCAAATTCCTGCGCCAGAGTGTAAACGTCCGCTAACGCCTGGCAGGGATGAGAAGCTGCACTTAGACCATTAATCACAGGTACATTCGCGTAATCTATTAGATCTAATATGTGTTTATGGTCGAAGACCCGAGCCATGATTCCGTCTGTGTAGCCAGATAAAACCCGAGCTACATCGGGAGAGGATTCCCGATCACCCAAACCCACTTCGGCAGGACTCAGGTAAGTGGCGTGGCCCCCTAGCTGCAGCATACCTGTTTCAAAACTGACGCGAGTGCGCAGGCTAGGCTTCATAAAGACCATACTTAAGTGCTTGCCCTGCAAAATTGGGACATTCTCACCATGAGTTGCCCTTTCGAGCTGTAACGCCTGGCTTAGACGCAGCAACCCAATCAGCTCCAGCCGGGACAGTTTACGAATATCACCAAAATGCTGCATGGGAGAGGCCTCTCAGAGTGCGAACCGCAAGACCGGTTACGCCAGCATGGAAGCTCCGTTCTGAGTTGGTGGGCCAACCACTTAGAAAGGGCTGGTGCGAGAGCTTCCCCTTGACCCAAAGGATAGCACTCCCCAAGGAGATTCATGAGGAGAACGGCCTTGTTTTGAGTTACTAATGCATATTGATCTCAGTCCAGCTGCCTGAGTAGAACCCGCATGCTGCGTCCTTCCAGTTCAAACACGTCCGAGGTCCCATTCCGGCCCAGGAGCATTGACCCATCTTCGCCATCCCGGAAAACCAATTTGTCTTGCGGGCCGTAGCGGTCTCTTACGCAAACCAGAGCTGGTTCGTGACCTATGTTGAAGACTACATATGCTAGTTCCTGCCCTAGGAATCGTTTGAAGATGAAAATGTCTCCCTGTGCCTGTAACGAGGTATAGCGGCCTTCCTGCAAGACTTGGTTTTCGTGTCGCACCTTGGCTAACCACCTGACATGCTCTAGCACGTCTTTCTGCCACAAGAATTCGTTATGCCAAGGAAAAGCACGGCGACAATCGGGGTCCGCGGCTCCTTCCATACCAATCTCGGTGCCGTAGTAGATAAGGGGAGCTCCAGGCATGGTCATTTGAAAGCCCTGCATCAACTTCAAAGCGTTCGAATCGCCTCCAGCCAGATTTAACATGCGCGGCATATCGTGGCTATCCAGGTAATTCAGGTTGCATTGGGTGAAGTCCCAAGCGTGAATCCGCATCATCTGATCTACCTGACCGGCGAACTCGGCGGCAGACAGACGTCGCACTGGATAACCATTTAGATCCATGGGCTCATGAGGCAAAGCTTCTCGGGCGAAAAAGCCCAAGGCGTGGCGGCCCAAGGAGTAGTTAGTAATCCCATCGAATTTGTCGCCGTCCAGCCAACCTTTGCCGCTGCCCCACACCTCTCCCACTATGTATGCATCAGGGTTGATGCCTTTTACTTTCTGGCGAAACTGTTCCCAAAAGCCTGGCACCTGAATCTCTTCGGGGACATCCAACCGCCATCCATCGATTCCCTTCTCGGTCCAGAATTCAATCACCTTCCATAGGTAATTCTGCACATCCGGATTCTCGACCCGTAATTTCGGCAGTGCCGGCAGGTTCCACCAAGCAGCGTAGTTTTGCTGGCCGGCTGCCCCAGAGTAAGGATGCAAAGGCCAGTCATAAATGTAAAACCAATCAACATAAGGTGACGAACGACCATTCTCCAACACATGGTGGAATGCCCAGAAGCCGCGGCTGACATGATTGAAAACTCCGTCTAGGATAAGGCGCATATCCCGGCAATGTAGGGCGGCAAGCAGTTCAGAAAAGGCCTCCATGCCCCCCAGCAAAGGATCTATGGAGAAGTAATCATAGGTGTGATATCGGTGAGTCGCCGCAGAAGCGAATATGGGATTGAGATACAGGGCCGTTACGTTGAGATCCTGCAGGTAATCCAGCTTTTCCACAATCCCACGTAGGTCGCCGCCCTGATAACTGTAGAAGTTCGGTTTAGTGCCCCATTCTTCAAAATGGAAGATAGGCTCTTGTTCGCTTTGGCGGCTTCGCCGGAATCGATCAGGGAAAATCTGGTAGAAGATGCTGCCTTTGACCCAATGCGGTGTCAGGCTGACTGTTTCCGGTATGGACATATACTGAGGTTACCTTCTGACTTTCCGGCAGGCCTGCTAGCAATTCTGTTCCAAGGCGAGCCATTTCACCTGCGACCAAAGGCTCAATTCCTGCGCCAGGTCAGATTTTTCAATATCCGGAGCGAGACGGACCCACTCTTCCCACTTAGCAGGACAACGAATTTCTATTATGGATTCAGCGGTCAGGCCGCCCTTGTCCTCAATACGTTCGCGCAACAGCCTCAAAGAAGCAACAAGGGACCAATGAATGGGATGGCCTAGACTCTCTACCCCTGGACCTTGAGGCATCGATACGACGTCTCGCAAACCAAGCTTGGGTACAGCGAATTCCACTTGAGCAGAGAATCCATCTCGCCTACCTTGGGAAATGTTCAATGCATAGACGTGGCGTCCCTGCAGGTCAGGTGAAAGAAAGCGGAATACATCTTCTAGACGACGTGTGTACTTGGCAGGAGGCAGATCCTGTGTCCGTATCATCCGCCCGTATCTACTGTTCTCCAACCTGGTGTCCAATACTGTCACCACACCTTGATCATCCATCCGGCGGATGAGGCGCCCGAATCCCTGCTTCAAAGTCATTGCCATGTGGGGCAACATATATCCAAAAAAGGAACTCGGACCCGCTCCGTCCGCCTGTTCGGCATCCATCAACTGCATGCGTTGCTTGTGGACTGGATCATTGGGGTTTGGAAAGGGCAATTTGTCCAGAACAACCGACACCAGGGACTCTCCTGGCACATCGATACCTTCCCAGAAGGATCGGGTGGCACACAGAACACTGTGCGGTGTGGACTGAAACCACTCAAGCAATTCCCGTCGGGACAAATCCTCTCCTTGGGAATGGATGGGCCAGACTACTCCGCAGTCCGGTTGGCTCAGGATGTCAAAGACCATGTTCAGGCCCTTCCAACTGGTAAACAGGCACAAGGTATTGCCTTTGGTAACCTCTAGTAAACAACGGACTTTTTCAGCGGCGGCCTCATAGTAAGTCTCAGGTTGTTGGTAATCGTACCGGGGCATAGGCGGCTGGAAGAGTAGTGCCTGCCTACCATAGTCAAAAATATGTGGCAACCTGCTTTCGATAAGCCCATTTGATGGCAGCCCAGTCTGACGCTTGAAATGGGCAAAATCGTTGTGGGTCGTCAAGGTGGCACTAGTCGAGACTACGGTCCTGTCATCCCCCCTGAAGAGCAGCGATCGTAGAAACGAGGCCGGACGCAGTGGAGCCCGGTGAAAATCTACACCGCCGCGTGGCAAGGCTTGTCTGTACCTAACATATTCGGGATCTTCAATAGCCATCCGCTGGTAGTCATTGCTCAGTGACTTCAAGGCCGAACAAGCAGTTTTCTGTTCTGCTTCCGACTCCGCCTGATGTTCGGTTATGAGAGCAGTCGGCCGGGGTTGCGATTCCATCCAAGCTGCCGCGTCCTCTATGCGGCTGCCCATTTCGGCGAACTCGGTCAGTTCAATTTCTATGGGTTCGTCCTTGGGAACTTTTACTTCCAGGGAATCAAAAAGGGCTCGATTGCGGCTTTCCAGTTCCAATACCTTGCTACCCAATGCCTCCTTGAAGGGCTTACCTTCCAGGAGCGTACGCAATGAGCCGCTATTAATAGTTGTCTGGAAGACCAAAGTAGCTGCGTCTTCCAGATTGTGGGCTTCGTCCACGATGTATACATCTGCTTCAGGCAGCAGCTGGTCCTCATGTTGGGGTTTGAGGCTGAACAGCAGCAAATGATGGTTGGTTACAATCAACTGAGACTGGAATGCCTCTTGGCGCATTAGGTCCACGTAGCAGTGGGTCCTGGCGAATCTACATTCACCGCCAACGCAATCATTTGGGAAACTGACTATTTCTCTTGCCAATCGGCGGGGCAACGGGTTCTCCAAATATTCGATGTCGCCAGTGAAACCGGATTCTTCGAGTGAGAGCTCAATTTCTTGGACAACTGGCAATGGGTATTTCTGGGTGACCGGACCTGCATCCTCACCAAACTCTGTGTTGTATTCCAGCCACTTGTATCTGCAAATGTAATTGCTACGTCCCTTTGCGATGGTGTATCTGGTGTTCAGTCCGAGGGCTCGAATTAGATTTGGCACGTCTTTGTCAGCAAGTTGATTCTGCAGGCTCTTGTTGGCTGTTGCCACAATAACCCGCTTGCCACTGAGGAGGCCCGGAATCAGATACGCGAAGGACTTGCCTAACCCAGTGGGTGCTTCGATGATGACATGGCGCCTCTGGTTGATGGCGCTTTCCACGGAACGAGCCATTTCCAGCTGCTCTGGACGAAACTGGTACCCCTCAAAAGATTGAGCCAGCGGTCCCCGAGAACCGAAAATTTCATCTAGGTTAGTAGAATCTGTGTCGCCGTTCATCGGAATATTCAGCCTGTGGCGAAGCAGAGCATCCTGCTATTGGAATGTGTAGGGCAAGACGACTCGCAACTAGGCCCTATTACTCTTTCCTTAGCGAAGGCCATAGTCCGTGCAACGGACTTAAGGCAGGTTCTATGGCTGAACCAGACTCAGGAAGTGAATAGTGCCATTTACGGGCTCTGAAGTGGACTCGTTGATACGCGCTTCCCCTACCTTTAAGGTTCCGTCACTGTCTGTTGATATGAGCCATTCTCTTCCATCAAGAGAAGTTACAGATTCTAGCCGACTTAGATCCTGGAAGGAGAACTCACCTGGCACTACATACGAACGTAGCGTACTATCCAGCGTATCCTCGTTTGTCAACAGCCTTTGGATCAATTCCGTCTCCGTTGCCACCCATGCCGAATCACTGGGTAGGAACAAAGTGTAGGGGCCATTGCTGCTCAATACCTGCGGTACCGTTGTCTGCTCTAGCAAGTAGGCGCAGATTTCCAGTCTTGCGTCTAAACCAATGTACTGACTCAGGGTTAACTCACCTTCGCTGCCGCCCAGCAAGGGACTAGGAATTGATTCGGGGGTAACCGGAATTTGGACAGACGCTGACACGGGAGTCGGCGTATTTTCCGCACTGGAACCCGAAGGTGTATCTGATATATCGGGGGTTGCGGCGGTAATCTCGGCTGGGGGCACGGCTGTCGGAGTCTCTAATGGGACTGTCGGCGCTGGGGTCAGGAACATATGTGGTTCGCCGAAAAGCAATTCATCCAATACCGGAGTGAAAATGCGGACACCTGGCTCTAAGATAGTGCAGTCCGGCAATTGGTTATATGCACACAGACGGCCTGCCAGTGTTTCGTTGTTGTAGTTCTCTATTGCAATACCCTCCAAAGTATCCCCGTCAATGACAGTTCGCAGATGCACCCGCATTTCTTCGGGAACGGCGGACAGGGCTGGATCGGGGTCCACAGGGGTAGGCTCCGGCGTCGGAGTAGCCACGGGCTCCGGCTCTGGAGTAGGAGTAGCCACTGGGGTATCCAGTGCTGATGCCTGAGACTGAGGTGTAACCTCAGTCTCAGGCACAGTTGGAAGTTCGCCTAAGTCTTGCAACAACGGAATGATGATCTGGCTGCCCACCCTGACTGTATGGCAATCTGAGAGTTCGTTGTAAGAGCAAAGAGGTTCGTAGTACTCGCCTACCCCGTAAGCGGCGTAGGCGATGCCGGCCAGAGTATCTCCGAATTGCACCGTGTAAGTCGTACCTGCAGAGGGCACTATCACTTCCTGTTCCGTCTGAGCTTCCGCCTGGGCCATGGCGGCGAAAGCAAAGAACAAGCAGAGCAAGACTATAAGCAACACAACCCGAACGGCGATTGGCCAGCGAAGAAACTTGGTTTTCATGTGACTGACTTAGGAATAGACTGCGGGCAGCAGAAGCGAAGGTGATCCGATCATATTGGTAACACTCGAGAAATGCTGGATGCGGTTGTGGAGGAATACAAACCCAAGTCCTGTTTCAGCCATTAAGCAACAGAATATAACTGCCCCAATATATCAAATGCGGGAAACAAGCTCAGAGTTAACGATCCCCTCCTTACAAAGGGCCTACTGTTCCTAAGTTCTTGATAAAGGCAAGGAAAAAAGGCGACGGCCGGATTCGAACCGGCGAATGGAGGTTTTGCAAACCTCTGCCTTAAACCACTTGGCTACGTCGCCTCACGTGGACGGACAGGGAAGTAACGCTCCGCCAGCCCAGCATTGCCATTATGCTATCAAATCATTCGCAGCCGTCAATAGGTCATTACCACTTTGGCCAAAAAATCCTGCGTTCAGGTTAAGGAAGGCCCGAACGAGGTGATATTTGCAGGAGCTGGATCCATTGTTTATTGGCTCCTATTGCTGCAAGCCGGCCAAGGGACCAAATCTCTTGGATGGAGCTTGTTACATCCCCCTTGTTGGAAACCAAATGACGGCCGCCACTGGCAACTGCAATGTCTGTATCCTGGGAATGCGACGGAACGCGGTTTGCTATGGCAGGAGATTCTGGACGTCCTTATTAACACGCAACGCCCTAGGCGTGTCCAGGATTGCCGAACGGAGGTTCTGACCCTTATCCGAATCCCCGCCTTAATTTCAGGTTGTCGCACAGAGAGTGGGATGGGCCGCCCTGACCCAGCACCGCGGCATCCATAACGCCAAAGGTCTGTTTCCCATCCTGGGTGATTGCCGGAATGCCCCTGCAATTCGGGACTTTACGAATGTCAGATAGGTATACCTCGATGCCATCAAGAGCCGTATCTCGAGTCTCAAGAGCAACTTTCCAGCCCCTTTCCCTATGCTATAATCGCCCCGAATTGGGTCATATTCCGGCGTGCCCGCAGCACCCTTTCCATCGACGTCCTGCAAAGCCATATCAGTGGTGCCGCCCCCCACGCCCTCCGATAGGAGTGTCAGCATGGTCAAAGTCAAAGTGGAAAGCGTGAGGGTCAGCCTCATGTCTCAGCATCGCATCGCGGTGTTGCAAGAAGATGACGGTGACCGTTACCTGCCGATCTGGATTGGTTCCTTTGAAGCCGAGGCGATAGCAATGCGGCTGCGTAATGAAAAAGCGCAGCGTCCCTTGACGCACGACCTTATCCAGTCCCTGGTAGAAGCGCTGAACGGCCTCAGCCATGTAGTTATTTATAGTTTGGAAAAGGACATTTATTTGGCGCGGCTCGTGTTCAACGAGCTTGATGGCGACGAGCGGGAAATGGAGTGCAGGCCCAGCGATGCCATTGCCATTGCTGTTCGATGCGAATGTCCCATTTATGTCAGTGAGGAAGTAATGGATGCCGCAGCGAAAGTGCCGGCGGAGGAAGTCAATCTGGATCAGATGGACGAGGTTGAAGAGGAATCCGGCCAGCCAGACGGTAATGACGAGGGTCTCGATGTCTTCCGTGATGCATTGGAGGATCTCGACTTGGATAGTCTGCTCAAACGCTGAATCCCGGCTGCGGTTGCAGCGTTGCACATAAGCAATTTAACATTGCGTCGGGCTCGGACTCCCGGCGCTTTTTAGTCTTCGTATATATTCTAGGGCCTACCAAAATTACGTTTGCCTCGCCATGGATAACCCCCCTTTCATATCCGAATCTGAAGACACCGAAGTAGTGATGAACCTGTCGGAAGAGAATCTCCATGAAGGGAATGGCGCAAGGGGAAAATTCTTGGAACCGAATGTAGACCCCGAACAGGCCTTCTTAGGGGCCCTCTTACTTAATCCCAGGGCCTACCTCGAAGCAGAAAAACTGATCCGACCTGAATACTTCAGGAAGGAGTCACATCAGGTCATTTATAAGGCGATGTTCCGACTGAATGAAAAGAAGTTGGACATAGACCCGGTATCCCTAGTGACCGAAATGCAGAGCCATGGCCATCTGGAGGTATCAGGCGGAGCTCCGTACCTTGACGAACTGACAGAGAAGTGCCCTACTTCGATAAACACGCTGACCTATGCTCACATTGTTGAGCGCAAAGCCCTTTTGCGCCAGCTGGAGGAGGCAGCCGGAGCCATCCGGCAGATGGCCGCCGAAGGGAGGCTCCATATCAATGAAATTCTGGACGCCGCTGAGCAGCGAATATTTCAAATTGGTCAGGCCCGAGTCGGCAATGATTTAACACACATCCATGAAATCATGGACGATGTACTGGATCAGATGAAGGAGAATCGCGAAAACCAAAAGACGACGCGTGGCTTACCCACAGGTTTCGCCCAACTAGATCGATTACTGGGCGGACTCAACAAGAACGATCTGCTTGTACTCGCAGCACGTCCGGGCATGGGCAAGACTAGCTTCGCCCTTACTATGGTTCTGAACGCAGCCGCACGGCTGGAATCCAAAGTAGCAATATTCAGCTTGGAAATGGGCAAGGACCAAGTGGCCCAGCGCCTACTGGCCATGGAAAGCAATTTGAATCTACATAAACTGCGAATCGGCGAATTGGGGGAATCCCAGTGGGACTTGCTTGAAGCCGCATCGGAAAATGTGTCCGGGGCCAGGATTTATGTGGATGATACCCCTGGGTCCTCCGTTTCTGACATTCGGGGCAAGTCCAGAAGGCTCCACGCCAAAGTAAATCTGGACCTTCTCGTAGTGGACTACATGCAACTGATGTCAGGGTCTGATACTAGATCCAACGGGCGTTTCGGCGAGAATCGCCAACAAGAAATTACTTATATCAGTAGTTCTCTCAAGAACTTAGCTCGCGAACTGGATATTCCGGTGTTGGCTCTGTCACAACTCAGCAGGGCCGTGGAATCGCGGCAAGATAAACGGCCAATGTTGCAGGACTTAAGGGAAAGTGGCAGTATCGAACAGGATGCTGATGTAGTCATGTTTCTGTATCGGGATGACTACTATGATGAGGAGTCTCTGGATCAAGGATTGGCCGAACTAATAGTAGCAAAGCATCGAAATGGGGCTTTAGGCAAAGTCAAATTTCACTTCAGAAAGGAGACTACAACCTTTGTTGAACTCCTGCAGCACCCTGGCGGCTTTCGAGAGGAGGAAGAGAGGCACGAGGCATGAAGTTGACCGGCTTTCAAGGCTTCCCGGCAGGAGCGATGCACACGGTCTTGATGCCCCAGCTCTTTTATACCGACCTCTTGCCCAAAATAGACGATCTGTCTGAGCTGAAACTGACCTTGTACATTTTCTTCCTTTTACAGACTGAAAATCATCCAGGACCATGGATTACGGATGACCGTCTGCGTCAAGACCCTACTCTTTTGAGAATGATGGCGGGGACTTCGAGCTTGTATGAACCTTTGGCTTTGCTGGATGCAGCCTTGGAAAGAGCCTTAATTCGCAATACGTTGCTGCTGGTGGAGTTGCAGGTCGAGACTTCAGACCAGCACCAGAAGGCTTACGCACTAAATACAGAAAAAGGGCGCCTGGCCCAACGGCAGCTGCAGATGGGTATTAAAGTTGCTGCAGCCCTTCCCGTAGCTGTGGACGACCAATCTCTGCCTTTCAGGCATTACCAGCAAAACTTCGGACTCCTGACACCATTAGTCGCGGATCACATTCGTGACTTGGAAACGGAGTTTCCAGTGGATTGGATCTGCGAGGCCATGGAGATTGCCGTACGTAACAACGCTAAATCGCTCCGCTACGTTGAGGTGATCCTGGAGCGCTGGGCCAGGGAGGGACGAGACGATGAGTGGCATTAGAAATATTGGGTCTCCAAGAGCCTATGCTGATAGCAATACTGTCCCTTCACTAAGTAATCTGCAGGATACCTTTCCAGCTGCTGTGGAGCCAAAGTGTTCAAAGTGCGGGGGCACAGGTTTCTATCGACGCGATGTGCCATTGGGCCATAGACATTTTGGAGAGGCATTCCCCTGCGAATGTACCCTCCTGCGCCACCAGGCCCGGTATATGGGCCGGTTAGGAGAGTTTTCGCAGTTGGACGCTTTGGCATCTAAGGAATTCGTAACCTTCATTACAGACCCGCCTCAATATGACGAAAAGAGCCGTGAGAACCTGCGGATCACCTATCAGGCTTGTTTAGAATTCGCCCGCGACCCTCAAGGTTGGCTCTTTCTGCAAGGCCGCCACGGGTGTGGCAAGACGCATTTGGCGGCCGCGATTTCCCACACACTGTTGCAGGAAGGCGTTCCCGTGCTGTTCAAACCAGTCCCTGATCTGTTGGACTGGCTGCGTTCCAGTTTCAGCCCAGAGGCCGAACTGTCATTTGACCGTATCTTCAGTTTGGTGCGGGATGTTTCGGTGCTGGTCTTGGACGATATGGGTGCCCAGGCTTCAACGCCATGGGCCAAAGAAAAGCTGTACCAGTTACTCAACAGGCGTTACGTAGAGCAATTACCCACAGTGTTCACATCCAACTTGGCAGTCTGGGACTTTGAGGATCGCCTCCAGAGTCGACTGTCAGATGCTCGCATAGTATCCAGAATTGTTATTGATGCTCCGGACTACCGGGCTCATGGTGGGCCAGTTGACCAGAATCTTGCGGCCGGTCCACTATCCAGTATCGATACGGCCTATCTACACAAAGATCGCAGTTTTAGGAATTTTGAGGTCAATAGCGGTAGCAAAGAAGACAACCCGTTTCTTCAGAATGCTATGAGCCAAGCTCAGAAATTCACTGCTCAACCTCTCAGCTGGCTGGTCTTGAACGGACCACACGGTTGCGGCAAGACCCACTTGGCAGCAGCCATTGCCAATAGCTGGATTGACCAACGAAAATCTGTCTTATTTCTGGAATTTACTGACCTGGAAGACTTCCTGCGACAGTCCGTGCAATCGAACCGTCGGCATCAAGAGGAATTTTCCCAAAGCCTGCCGGACCTATTTAACGCCTTAAAAAACATGCCGTTCTTGGTGATTGACGGATACACCTACAGGGCGCCGAGAGTGGATTTGACGACATCAGAACGCGGAACCTGGGTACGTCGCAAAATCAAGAGCCTGTTGGACCACCGCTACTACGCGATGAACCCAACGGTGATTACTATGTGTATCCGGGATGATGAAATTGAGGATTGGTTGCTGTCCCGCACCTCACAGGGATACCAAGAACGAGCCACCAAGGTTACGGTAAAGCCATTTGATCCCACTAACACCGGGCTAAGCAGAAACCCAAGATTCTCTCAATAGCAAACATTCACTTTCAGTCCGGAAAAACTCTATTGAATGGGCCTTCCGGCTGGGCCCAGGGACTTGGACGGCAGGTCCAAGTTCCAAGAAACGACAAAAGTTATACGAATTCTTTCAAGCCTTCCCATTCCTGCCAGATGTCTGCATAAGCGTCGTAGCCGATAGCATCGCAGTCCTTATGCTTCAGGCGCGTGATGACAGCGTGGCGAACATTCGGGGAGAGGTTGTAACCGCCTGCGTGGTAAATCTGGTGGTGTGCCAAGATAAGATCTCCGGCATTACCAGTCAGCATTTTGGGTTCTTCTGGAAGGTCCAAACGTGGGGTGCCGTCGGCTAGGACTTCGTGCCCATGTTCGCTGAAATGCTGTGCGAAAGTGTGGTGGGACTTAGGCCAAACCGTGAAGTTGCCGCTTTCCGGTTCTGGAAGGTCCGCTAAGTAAACAACAGCGAACATAGTGAACCCCCGCCGATATTGACCTTTGGGCTGTCCATTGGTGCCGCTGCCTACCCCATCGATATGGCCCCCCAACCGCGGGGTTTCTGAGGTAATATCTGGGAATCGAGGATAGGGCTTGGCCGTTGTGACTGGTAAGACATTCCCAATGCCCAGCAGATCCTCGGCTACTCTCATGACATCGGACTGGTGAAACAGATCCAGGATTACGTCATCCTCCAGTAATTCAGCGCAGAAGAAACTGGAGCGATGCCGGCTGGCGTCCTCGCCGGTTTTACCAATGTTGCCGATGGAATAATTGACGGCGCGCAAGGCACTGTTAACCAATTCCATGGGGATAGTGCCCTGAAGCTTGATATACCCGTCTTTAACGAACTGTCGTTTCTGAGCAGAAGTCAGCATTGTTCCTTCCTTAATGGAGACATTAGAGTAAATGGTTGGCCTGAGGATGTTCCCCAACAACGCAGACAGGCAATGAATTCCAATGGGTAACTCTTGCGGCCCGGTTGCGAAATGCTATCACTACGTGCCATTTTGATGAACAAATAATTGACATAAAGATTTGTAAAAGAACTAATTCCACAATATGGGCCTCAAAGCGAAAAGGCACCACCGGAAATCCATGATTCTCCTGGAAACTGCCCAAGGATTTCTCAGATTGCAGAGATTCCCCTTTAAGGAAGTACTTCTGGATGCGGAACTGACCTTGCGTCTCCGCTACATTCTGATGTCCCGTTGTATAATTTCCCGACCTCACAGGTTCGCTAGGTTTGGGTTTCATGGGATTTAAAAAGGCTTGGTTATTGGTTCTTGGATTGGCTGTTAGCATCTTACTGGTGTCAGCCTGTTCAGTACCAGAGGTTTTGCCCCCCCCTGCAACGGCCACGCCTGCTTCTCAATACCTTGAGAAGCCCCAACCCGCCCTCATTAAAGGGGTTTTAGTGCCCCAACCCGCCAGTGTTGTCATGGAAGAACAGAACCCTATACCCGTTCCACAAACAAATGAACAAGTGGAACAATCGACGCCAGTGCCCCAACCTCCATCCGTGTGTGCAACTGTAGTCAATACAGATCTCCTAAACGTTAGATCAAGTCCGGTGGTCGGATCGGACGACAACAAGGTCGGCGTAGTGCAGCAGGGCAATGTTTTTACCATCATCGGTAATAACAGCGACCGCACATGGTATCAAGTTGAAATACCCCAAATTGCCGGTGACACTTGGCTGTATAACAGCTATATAGAAGAAGGGCCTTGTCAGTAATATTGCCCGAATGGGCGCAGTGAAGTAGGCCCCACCAATTGCTGCAAGAATGACCGGGCCTGAGTTTCCTGGCCTGAAAGGCCTGCTGCTCTGGTGGTTTGTACTTGGTGTTTTGACATTGGCATTCGCTGTGGTAGCGGACTTCGGCAAAAGCCGGGAGTGGATGGCCCACCAAACTGGCGAAGACGGTTGGTTGCCTCAGGTGAAAGGGGTTACGGATCTAGCTCGCCAGCTGACACGTCCTCTACCTGACACAGCCGACGATTTGTCCACCTCGAGGAATGTAGGATCCCTTTATGGGGTCAACACATTCTTGCACCATGAAGTCGGTCAGTCTCGTCGTGCAGCGGTAATCAGGTTAGCAAGCGAGGCCGGTTTTAGCTATTTGCGCCAACCTTTGCCTTGGCAAGATGTGGAAATGCATGGCTCCGGGGACTTTAATGATCGGCGCAATGATCCTGCGCGTTCAGCATGGTACAAATACGACAACATAGTTGACTTGGCCCTTGCTGAAGGAATGCATCTCATTTTCCGGTTAGATGACCCACCTGGCTGGGCGATCGAAAATCAGGAGGAGCGCGGTTCACAGGCCCCACCGCAGGACTTTCAGGATTACGGAAAATTTGTGAAAGCTGTTGCTACACATTTCAGGGGAAGAGTACGCCATTACCAGATTTGGAATGAACCCAATATCTATCCCGAATGGGGTAATCAGCCAGTTTCACCTGAAGAATACGCTGAACTATTGAGAATCGCAGCCACGAGCATTAGAAGGGCCGACCCGGATGCAGTAATAGTGCTGGCTGCCATGGCTTCCACAACCTCATATGATGGTGACTCCCGAGCAAGAGGTAGTCTAAATGACTTAATCTATCTAAACCGGCTGTATTTGGCCGGCGCGGCTCCGTATTTTGACGTGTTAGCAATGCAGGGCTATGGCCTTTGGTCTGGACCCTTTGACCGCCGCATGCATCCACTGGTCATTAATTTCGGCCGAGTACAGTTTGCAAGAGATCTGATGGTGCAGCATAACGATGCTGGTAAACCCATATGGATTTCCGAAATGAACTGGAACGCCGTGCCAGTGGGCCGGCATGCTCCCTTTGGAAGGGTCTCACTGGAAACACAGGCTCGATATCTGCCCCAGGCATTTGAGCGGGTCAAAGAATGGCCTTGGGTGGAATTGGCTAATGTGTGGTACCTGAAGCGCGCGCAGCCTGTTTGGGAGGAGGCAGAAGACCCTCAGGCTCATTTTCGACTCATGACTCATGACGGAATTCTTATGCCCGCGTACAGATCTTTGCAGACATATCTGCAGGCTGAAAAAAATGCAACCACCTCTTCTGGCGGCTAGGTAACCCAATGCTTATTAAGCAACTCACAGTGGGACTGCTAGAGGAGAATTGCTACTTGGTGGGCTGCCTAGAGACAAAGCAGGCGGTCATTATTGACCCTGGGGAATCTGCCCACCAAATTCTTCGGGAGGTCGAAAAGGAAGATCTTACCCCTACTGCCATAGTGAACACCCATGCTCACTTTGACCACGTTCTTGCTGTCAATGATATCGTTGAAGCTACGGGAATCCCGTTCTACTTGCATGAACTGGAATTGCCGACGCTAGAGGCTTGCCCTGACCATATAGCCTCTTGGCTGGGAATACATATGGAACCAGTGCGTTTGCCGGATTACTATCTTGTGGCTGGACAGGTCCTTTGTTTTGGTACAATCTCCCTCGAGGTCAGATTTGTGCCCGGACATGCTCCGGGTCATGTTGTTTTTGTGGCCCATGACCAAGAAATAGTTTTTGCTGGTGATACCCTATTCAGGCAGAGCATTGGTCGTTTTGACTTGCCTGGTGCCGACGGTGCGCTACTGGTACAGTCTATCCGGCAAGAATTGTTTTCGCTGGGTGATGAATATGCCATTTATCCTGGCCATGGACCAGAGACTACGATTGAATTCGAACGTATCCACAATCCATATGTCGGCAAAAATGCTTCTTTTTCCTTCTAATCAGGGGCCCTGAGTATGTCTGTGGCGGCAGGTTTTCTTGGCTTGGTACAACGACTTTTTGGAGGTACGCAGGTCCAAAGTGAAGAGGTTACTGCAAATTCCAGGGGCCGATCGGTTAGAAGGGCCGACAAGACACCAATAAAAGTCTTCCAGACCAGTTTCCCCTTGGAGGCTGAAGTTATTCGCGGATTCTTGGAGTCCCACGAAATTCCAGCCACGTTGCAACAGGAAGCAATCTGTCAGGCATACGCTTTTACCGTGGGGGACTTGGCCGGTACCAGTGTGCTAGTACCGGCGGCCTTGGCACCGTTGGCCCTAGACCTGTTAAGTGAACAAGAGGCCGCCATGACAGAGGCTGCCGAACAGTCAGAGGTAGATCCTTTTGGCTAGCGTCGTTTCGAGTCGGTCCGAAAGTGCAAAGAATTTCGCGGAGGGCCGCAAGTGGGGTGGTAAAACAGCTTTTTCGCTGGTAGGGCTGGCCGCGATTGGCCTGATCATTGCACTGATTGTTTCTGCCACTTTGGATACCGGTATGTACTACTTGACTGTCGATGAGTACTTCGATCGCCTAGAAGGATTAAGTGGCGAGAGGGTGCGGGTCAATGGGGAAGTAGTAGCCGATTCGGAAGTCTGGGATGCCCAGGCAACGCGTTTGCAATTCAAGGTGCAAGATGCGGATGGCTCGCATGCCTTGGAGGTGGTCTACTTCGGACCACGTCCAGACAATTTTCACAGCGCCACGTCTGCAATTCTGGAAGGCTCCATGGGCGTTGACGGAACGTTTTATGCGGACAGCCTACTGACAAAGTGCCCCAGCCGGTATGAAGAGGAAAGCTCTCTGGTTGAGGTAACCAACTGAGGCCGACTGTTCCAGAATTGCCCTGTCGGCTGTGAATGTCTGCTGATCCATTGACTCTGGGCGCCCCTTTGCTCGAAGTCCGAGGACTCTCGAAGTCCTACGGTTACCGCCAAATCTTGCGCGGTGTCAACCTGTCGCTGCAAATCGGTGAGTGCGTGGCTTTGAAAGGTGAAAACGGAGCAGGCAAGAGTACGCTTCTGCGAATACTGGCTGGTCTGAGCCAAGAGGAAGCGGGTCGGATTTTCTGGCGCTGCAAAGAGCTAGACTTCAGACAAAATTATGTACGTTCACAGATCGGATTTCTGGGACACGGCCCAGCGTTGCATGGTGCCCTGAATCTCGAACAGCATCTTGGATTGGCTGCGAGGCTACACGGGATCATGGATCCAGAGGGGCGCGTCCGCAGTTTAATACATTCTGCAGGATTGGAAACCTTTGCCTCTCGACCCGTACGGGAATTCAGTCGGGGCATGCAACAACGGGGCGCATTGTGTCGTTTATGGTTGCCTGATCCGCGGCTGCTGCTCTTGGACGAACCCGACGCACACTTGGACGAGAAAGGACTCTCCTTTCTCGAATCTCTGATTGCTCAGCGGCAGGCTGCCCACCAAGCAATACTGCTGGTGACCCATCGACAAGATCTAATCAGCAGATGGGCAGATCGAACGCTCCTTTTGCGACAAGGTGCGATACATTTAACCTCAGCGGCATCGGAATGACACTTACTTCCTTGACCCCTGACGTTGCATATGATCCTACGCAGGATGTACATCTGCAGCATTACGGACTAGCGGAGCAGCTTGGACGCGGTACCTGGTTGGTGTTGCGGCAAAACCTTCTGGTTGAACTCGAAGAATTCTCGGCTGTGGTGCCCATGTGTGCCCTCGGCCTTCTTGTTGTGCTCGTAATGAGCTTGGTGGTGGAAAGCGGCTCACCGAGCCAGCTGTCTTTGGCGGCCGGAGTCTTGTGGGGTGGCATGTTCTTAGCTGGCCCAGTTGGTTTGGAACGCCAGAACAGCGGACCAGATGTCCATGCCACTATGACCTACCTTCTTTTGTCTCCACTGCCGCGTGCCTCCATCTATCTTGGCAAATGGTTGTTTCATTGTTTACTCATGTTTTGCACAAGCGGCGTATCACTCATTGCCGTTGCAGCTTTCCTGGATGCACCTGTAGGACAGGTCTGGATCTTGGTCAGCGTGATCCTTGGCGGCATGGGATTCAGCGCTGCCGGAGTGGTTGTGTCGGCACTGACAGCGGCAATGAAAAAGAATCAGGGGTTGCTGGCAGTAGTGGCACTGCCGTTGACTCTGCCGCTTTTTCTGATTGGCATGAGCCTCTGTCGAACGGTTTGGAGCGGAGCACCTTGGCAGTCATTTCAACACTGGCTGTATTTGATTTTGCTCTACAATGGATTGTCTCTGCTTGGTGGTATTTGGGCCACTGAGCATGTCTGGCGTGAATGGCAATAGATTGAATTTTCCATGCTGAATTCCTCTTGGGCGCGCCTGCATGCCTGGGCGGCTTACTTGCTCATTGTTGGTATGGCGCTGTCACTCTGGGCGGGGCTTGTCAATGCCTCATCCCCTATCAACCTGACCGGAGCGGAGCAGACTGCTCAACGTATTTTCTATGCCCATATGGGAACCAACATGATGGCTTTGGTGGGGTTTTTGGCGTCCTTTGGGGCGAGCATCATTTACTTGCTACGGCGCAAACTGGTATGGGATTCACTGGCTACCGCTGGAGTCGAAGTTGGGTTGGTTGGGGGCCTGGGCACATTAATTTCAGGGAGTATCTGGGCAAAACCGGCTTGGGGCACGTATTGGACATGGGACCCGCGCCTAACTACAGCCACTATCGTGGTATTGATCTATATTGCATATTTGCAGTTGCGAAACGGCCTAGAAAATCCACAGACTCGGGGACTGTTCGCGGCCATTTATGCAGTTCTGGCCTACGGAACAGTGCCATTGACCTACTACTCTGCCATCTGGTTTAGAAGTATCCACCCCATGATGTTCCTGGCCAGCAATCCACAGGCTGAGGGAGAATTCGTGACGGCGCTAGGTCCATCGATGGGATTCGCATTACAGTCCTCAATCGTGGTCTTCGTTTTATTGGGCTTGACGTTGGTTGCTTTGCGTTGGCGCATGCTGGAATTCGATGGCAGAGTCCGAACCATTCGGGGGCGATTGATTTGAAATGACATTCCTGGTCGCAACCATGGTCCTGTTGTGGGCCGTGGTCCTGCTGTACGTCGTGTTCTTGGTCAACAAACAGAAGGCCCTGGAAAGTGCGCTAAAGGAGCTCGAAGAACAGTTGCGAAGCCATCCTGATGTTCGACAGTAAGTTCATTTACACTTTTTATAAGTAAATTGTTGTAGCTTCATAGTATTCGAATGGTCTTGCGTCGAGTTAGAGCCACAGCCAATGGAGGTTGCTTTTGACCCAACATGAAGGCATAGCTTTGCCAATCCAGCCATTGAGGCTAACTTGGGTTCCTACATTTCTACATTCAGTGGCTTTCGTTCTGGGTTTTGCCTTTGTCTTCACGCTGCTGGGTTCGGCAGTCGGCTTCATAGGGCGAAGCCTTGTTGATGTCCTGCCTTTTGTCCAGAAGACTGGGGCTGTTTTGTTGGTTATCTTCGGCTTAGTCACCATCGGGACTGTTCAGTGGGTTCTAGCTAGGCTCATGGCAGAACAAGAAACTGCATCCAACCCGGCTGTCAAACCTATTATTAAAGTGTTGACTTTCGTCAACGCCATGTTGTACACAGAACGGAGGGTAAGCGATGTTCACCGGGTCAGCCGCAGATTTGGCTTTCTCAGCAGTTTCCTGATGGGTGTCAGTTTTAGCGCTGGCTGGGTGCCCTGCGTTGGACCCATCTTGGCCAGTATCCTGTTTATTGCCAGCGACAGTGCAACGGCTCCTTCTGGTGCCTTGCTTCTGTTGGTCTTTAGTATGGGTCTGGGATTGCCATTCATGGTCACTGGTGCTGCATTCGGCAGCATAACGCCGGTCCTGCGCCGTTTGAACCGATATCTGCGTATCATCAGTGTAATTAGCGGTTTCTTTCTGTTCCTAGTAGCTTATTTTTTATGGACAGATCGGCTGATTGCCTTAACTGCTTCTTTCGGCGGCTTGAATGCCCTAGCACTGGACTTGGAGGATTCTGTCACTGAGGCCTTGGGCCTCAGCATCAGTCTGGATGCCAACGTGGTGGCCGGAATTCCTATCGCCTTTGTGGCAGGACTGATTGGCTTCTTCAGTCCCTGCGTCTTACCATTAATTCCCGCCTACATTGGATATTTGAGTGGAACATCGATTTCGGCTGGTACGCGCTGATATGGCAGTGGGACGGTCCAATTGGGCTGACCAAAAAATCAGTATCTGTTGCCTGTTGTTTCTAGCCTTGGCTGGCGCCTGTTCGGGTCCGAACATTCAGGAAAGTGTTTCTCCGAATCCGCCTGAGGGGGCTGGTTCCCGGGCAGAGGATGCTTTACTGTTTGTTCCGCCGTTTGATTTGGGGGCAGGATTCCCGAAAGGGACTGCCAAGGCCAAGAATTCTGACGTACTAAAGGAAGGACAGCTAGCCCCTGTTTTTGAAATAGAATTTTCCGACGGTACCAGGTTTTCCACACAGGAACTGGCAGGGCGGGCACTGCTTATCAATTTCTGGGCTACCTGGTGTGGTCCGTGCCGTCACGAAATTCCCCTCATCCTGGAACAACAGGCTCGGCATCCGGAAGACTTTCTAGTGCTCGCCGTTAACGTCAAAGAAGATCCCGAGAAAGTCGCGGCATTCGCAACCGAATTTGCCATGGATATTCCTGTTATTCTAGATCCTCCCGGAGACATTGTCCGCCAGTTTGAAGTTCGGGGTTACCCAACTTCTATCTTTGTAGACGCCAATGGCCTCCTAGTGGCTAAGTGGCAGGGAGTGTTGGATGCGGCGAAGCTTGAGGAGTTGACAAACGCTAGCCTCCTAGCACATGACCGAGACTCCTGAAACGGCAGCTAAGATTTGCGGAAGGAATTACGTGTCCGGAGATAGCAGCTTGGCTATTCCGCAAGGGATAGCCAAGCTGCTGACGTTTGGGGCTCATAACTGGCTGACTATTCTAACGGTACTTACAGTGGCCTACGTGGGCCTTTCTTTCGTCGCGCCAATAGCGTTGGCTCAAGGGCACGAAGTACTTGCCCACCGGATTTACCACCTTTATTCGTTTACATGCCACCAGTTGCCAGCTTCCAGTTTCTGGCTGTTCGGAGAAGGCACCACTTTCAGTGCTGGTTTGGACGGTGTTACGGTTCAGGATTCCCTGTTTGCCTCTAGGGAGTTTGTTGGGACGGCCGCGACGGGTTTCAAGTCTGGCATGTGCTGGCGAACACTGGCTATATACAGCACCTTGGCAATGCTCCTTCTAGGTTTCATGGGCACAGGCCAAAAATGGAGGGCCTTGCCATTGTGGGCGGCCCTGGTTCTGATTCTGCCGATGGCTGCGGATGGCGTTAGCCAGATGATGAATTTGAGAGAAAGCAACTTGCTCCTGCGACTGGTTACTGGCAGCCTGTTCAGCTTGGGATTGGCCTGGGCTACGCTTCCGCACATTGATACAGCAATGCGGTGTGTGGCAGCGGAACTGCAGGGCAACTGAAGGTCTGTAGGTTCTTCATCGTATCTGACGGCCCTCCATGGCTTGTATTTACGCCTTGAATGCTTCCCTTAACAAGAAAACGTGACTTTCCAATGGAATTCTGTTCTCCCGAGGACATCTAAACTCATTTCAAAACCACTCTCTTCGCAATGGAAAGAAACGACTCTTCGGGCTAATCAGCTGGGGCCGAATGGGATTTTTAGGGACAGAAAAAAAGATACACGCATGCAAGGATTATTTCTTAGGCCCCAATTGAGAAATGCCAGTTAGAGCGGGTCTGTAGTACTGGTTAGAAGGGCTGGAAATTGCCAAGGAGTTTTCCATTGTTCAGTGAAGAAAGGAATCGGGACAGTTCAATTTGTAAGGAATGTTATGAACAAACATTGGGTTGTGTTTGTCCTTCTCCATTGGGGGCCCACGCCACGATGTGTCGGTCGATCCCTTCTACTCGGCTTGTTAGAAGGTCTCTAGACATGAGTGGGTGTTATTGAGCCAGTCGGACAGCAAGAATTGGTGAGCCTTCTGCTGGTTCTTGAAATTTTTTCCATGGGATCATCCCCGCGTGTCTTAATTGGAGTCTCTGGTTCTCCTCCATGTTCCTAAAACAGTGGATCCAGAATTAATCAGGAGGGAGGCCCCAACGTAGGCCCATAGTCCCAATTTGAGCCAAGTCTCAGGTCCCAGTTGGGCATCCTAAGAGGGTTACAACGGATTCTATGAAGGATTCCAGAGATCTTTCAATTGTCTTGGTCGCTCCGTAGCATGTCTCTTGGCCGCTCGAAAATCGCACTTGCTGTTTCAATTTATTCCTGCAGATGAAGGTATATTCCGGAAGTTCCGGCCAGCGAAAGCACAGCAATGTTGTTGCCACTGTTCTGAGCTTGTATTGATTGGAATACAACAAGAGATGGCAATCGAATACACTACTCCTGTAAACGCTCTACAAATTCGCTAATTGCCAGAGCTGCTGACCGCAAATTTGCCTTTACGTTTGATATAAACGCTGGCCACATAAATGCGTGCTTACGACTCTGTCCAATTGGCGTTATTGCCACTTGATACCGCTTGATGTTTCTTCATCCTTCGGACCAAGCTACCAACAACATGCACTGACAAAAGCGAAAAACAAGGCCTTTGGCAAGCGACGCCTAAGAGTCCTAGCTGCCAGTGAAAGGCCTGCGGCCACCTCTGTTATTGCTTTTTTCCAACACTCGATTCTGCCTGGAAATGTGGCTACCAATTCGCCAAGAGAGCAGCCCAATGACGCACTCAGATTAAGTTTCCTCCCCCTTTTCCGTTTTTAGATTTCAACAGTTCGGCAAAGTGCCTAGAGACGACGGTCAAGAAAACATTCTCAGGAAACCCAAGCGTTCACAGTGAGAAAGTTGGGTATCCAAATGATTGGCAGGCTTCACGCAGGGCGTATTACTCCCAAAACACATTCCTGGGAGTTGGATCTATTCCTGTAGCCGGCAGAAGTCGTTTGGGACCTCAAGCCGCTTTTGATTACCTACTTCAGAGTGCCAAGAATGCCATATGATGTATTGCACGTTCTAGCAGCAATCGTTTAAACGGCCAACATCCTGAGAATCCCTTCATGTGCCGGAAATTCGGAGAACTCCATGAGACCTGACCAATCCATTATTCCCCAGACGATGAATCCAGTCCTGTCTCCAAACCTGGAGCGGGAAGTTCAGTTTTTCCTAAAGTGGGGCTATCTCATTGTTGAGAATACTCTCTCACAAGAGCAAATTGAAGTCCTGAGAGTTGCCTTGGATGAAACATTTGAGAGAGTAGGAGAAATGTTTACCCACGCGTTATTGGAGGAGGATGATCGCTTTTCCTTCCTCCTTGACAATCCGCCGGTACTCCAACGAATGAAGGCGATACTGGGTAACTGTGTACAGTTGCACAGTGCGACTGCACGCGTAACGGAGCCGGATACTCCAGACCAGGACTGGCACAGGGACATGCCTTGGCCTGTAGATCCAGAAGGTACCCCCCTCGGCAGTGTGCCCGCACAGATTAACTGCGGTTACTATTTGGACGAACTGACTTTGGAGAACGGTCCTATTGCATTGGTTCCTGGAAGCCAGAAGGCTCTTTTCAAGCCTCCCCAAGGACACCCGAAATTTCCTGATGAACTCATCGTTTTGGCTAAGCCGGGTCAGGCGGTCATGTTTAACGGCTGGATTTACCATCGGGGTTTGGCTAATAAATCCCTGTCCCGTAGGCGAGTGTGCCTAATGTGCTACCAAAACGCTTGGATCAAGTCCCGCGAGGCATTCGATGGGCCACAGGTCGCCGCAATGAAAGAAAATGGTACGCCAGAGCAAAAGCTGTTGTTGGGATCAATACAAAAATGGTAAAGTCCACTTCCTCTAACGCTGCTTTCTTGACTCTGTTTCAAACAAGAGCGTAGAATGTCCAATTGCCCTTTGGCCTACTAGCGAAGGGATGTTGAAGAGAGTAACAACAGGCTTTACCTTTATGCCAAACATTCAGTCCGCAGCCAAGAGGGCCCGCCAAAACATTAAACGTCGAGCAGCCAATAGGTTTTATCGGGCTCGGGCACGAAACGCGGTCCAAGAAGCACGCTTCTCCATTGAAGAAGGTGAAGAGAACACTGACGAGGCCATCAAAGCCGCCACTGTTGCCTTAGACAAAGCTGCTCAAAGAAAGGCCATTCATCTCAATCAGGCCTCCCGGACAAAATCTCGGCTCGTGAAGCATTGGAATTCCAAAAGAATGGAATCTTGAAATTGCTTCAAGACAGAAGAGAGCCCGCAATGAGGGCCGAGTCCATGTTACGAGACTTTCACGGAGAGGTGGCTATCGCAGCCGCCTCTCTCAATTGGCATGTGACTCATCGGAGAATTCTAGGGATACGGCTGGCCAAACGAGTAGTCACATCGTATTCAATAGTACCTTCCTGAATAGCTATGACATCGGCGTATTGGCTGCGGTCTCTTGTTTTTCCAATCAATACCGCTTCATCCCCAACCTTAACGACACCGAAACCCAAGTCCGTGACATCTGCAAAAGACTGATCCATGCAGATGCGACCTACTAGAGGGGATATGCCGCCTTCAAACAGCACTTCTCGGCGTCCGAAATTCGGCCAAAGCAGGCCGTCTCCATAACCAACTGGTAGAACGGCAATCAAGGTAGGTCGAAGTGCTCTGAAGGTCTGGCCGTATCCCAGACCCATGCCAGCCCTAAGCTGACGAACCTGAACCACCTGCGTTTTCCAGCTCAGAACCGGGTGGAAGGGCGGTGGCAGTTGGCAGAACCTGCTGTCAGGATTCAGTCCGTACAGACCTCCGCCAAGTCGTACTAAATTGAAATGGGATTCCGGCCAACGCAGGATGGCTGCCGTATTTGCGCAATGACAAAGTGGAGGGCACAGTTGTTGTCTCTGCAAATCGCTGACCAACCTTTCGAAAATTCGCAATTGACTAAGATCTAGCCTATCGATTTCTGCATCTGCCGAATGAAAGTGGCTGAAAATCCCTTCCACCTCGATTCTGTCCGCCAATGTTGAAGTTCGCTTGGCAATTTCAGGTACCTCCCTTGGCTGCAGGCCCAAACGGTGCATCCCGGTGTCCACTTTTAGGTGGATTTTCAGTTTTCTCGGTCCCAGATTGGGGAGCGCATGGCTTAGCAAATACCGTAACTGACCTTCTTCATGGATTGCTAAGGAAATGCTCTCACTGGCGGCTAGATTCCAGTCCTGCTCTGATGTGTGACCAAGCACTAGGGTTGGGAGGTGAATGCCAAGTTTTCTGAGTGTGAGGCCCTCACTCAGGCGGGCCACCCCCAACCATTGCACCTCCGGTCTGTTCTTTAGCAACGCACCGACTTCGCTCAAGCCATGGCCGTAGGCGTTGGCTTTGACCACGGCCATTAAGCCGGTTTCAGGTTTCAATAACCCTTTCGCAGCTCTCAGATTGGCTTTCAGAGCAGACTGCTGCAATTCGATCCAGGTGGGAGGTCTGAGAACTGCCATGTTCTTGTTTGCAGGGGGGCTCAAAAGGGCAGAAGGAGGAACTGGGCCCCCGTCGGAACCCAGCTCAGGTTCTGAGTTCTTGGATTTATCCGCGTCCCGTGGGAGCGGGATGCGGCATATGATCTTGAATCTCCGGGGTGTACCCAGATGGTCTTGATGAACTCCCCAATGTCCCTGGCGAAATCTAGCACCATCTGTGGGCTGGTAAAGACGGCGGCTTGCTGGCCTAGGTCGCGTTCCACATCGGCCTTCTTCTTGGCCAGTTCAGCCTCGGAGCATCGTAACGGTTCCAGCTGCCTTGCGAAGTCGGTAACGGAGTAGGCGCCGGCCTCGTAGGCTTGAGTGACCCGCTCCTTCTGCTCTTGGAATTTATGCATTTGGTCTTGCAAGGCTCTGATAGTGGAGGCCCGTTGTTCGTAGGGACCGCTCAACTCCTTGGAGATAATGTCCATGGCCGCTTGGACGTTCTCGGGTGCGAGGAGGTCGTCCCATATGACTCGGAGCACCTCCTTGTCACACCTCTCCACGTTGACGAACGGCAGCTCACAGCCGACGATGGCGTGGTGTTTGCGCTTGGCGCGGACGTAGTACCTGATGCCGGCGTCCTTGCTGTAGAGCCCGGTGAGTTTCTCGCCGCAAAGGCCGCACCTGAGTATGCTGGTGAGCATGTACTCGCTAGATACCGGCCTTGGGTAGATCAAGTCATGGAACTTGGCGGCCATGACCTCGCCGGTCTGGTCGAACACTTCCTTCGACACGACGGGTTCGTGCTTGCCCTCTGCGATTACGGGTAGCTCTCCGCTCTTGCTGCTGACGCCCCAGACGATGAAACCAGCGTAGTGCAGGTTGTGCAGCATCTGGTGGATGCTGGACTCGCTCCGTGCGCCGCCCTTGGGCGCGGGGATTCCGTCGTCGGTGAGGCCGTCCCTGATTTCGTTGATGGATCGACTGGCGCTGGCTTCGCGGAAAAGGTGGCGCCCAATTCCGTCCTGGAGTGGGTCCGGGACAAACGTGTTGTGGACAGCTTTGCCATCCTCTACTTGGATCTTCTTGATCTTGTAGCCGTAGGGCGCGACGTTGCCGGGGTAGTAACCGCGCATGGCTACCAGTCGCGGGCCGCGGCGGACGTCCTGGCTCAGGTTGGCCGAGTAGAAGGCGTCCATGCTCTTGATCATGTTTTCCATCACTTACCGGCAGGGAAGTCGTCAATGGGTTCCTTGATAGAAATGATGCGGATGCCGCGTCTTTAGAGCCTGCTCTTATAGACGGCGATGTCGAAATTGCCTCGTGAGAATCGAGAGAATTTCCAGACGATGATGCTGTCAAAGGGATTTTCCTTGGCACTGGAGTCGTGCATCATTCCCTGGAACTTCGGACGGCTGCTGATGAGGCCGCTTTCGGCCTCGTCGACGTAGATCTTTATCACGGTGATGTTGTGACACTTGGCGAACTCCTGACACTCGGCGATCTGGGCCTCGATGGAGTTGTTCACGTCCTGGGCGTCGCTGGACACTCGGGCGTAGATGACGTTGCGCTTGGGTTCGTCGTTGTAGTTCAGGTTCAGCATGGCAACCCTCCTGGTGCTTTGCCTGGCGGTGTCAGCGTAGGGGTTTGCGTTAAGCCGCCTTCGTTTGGTGCCCCTTTGGCGCGTTCCACGGCAGAGTGCGCCGTTCTTCAGAGACACAGATCCTCCTAGGAAGGTTCCAAAGCTCGCTTCTGCATTTGGGATAGGTCTTGGGAGCCTCCTTGGCCCATCGGCCGCTGCCGTTGCGGGGGCACCACTAGTATCCGCAGCGCTCGCATTGGTAGCCTTCGACGTTGATGTGCGGTTGTCCCACGTAAGCGTTGGCTCGCTGTTCGAAGGCTTCGAGATTTCGGGGCCTGTTCCAATACGGGCTTCTGCATCTTTGGCAGTATTTGGGAGCCTCCTTTTCCCGGTAGCCCGTTCCGCTACGTGGAGCCCAGTTGTGGCCGCAGCGGTTGCAGTGGTAACCCTCGATGATGATTCGGGGCATTGTGACCTCCTTAGCGCCCCGACCGGTCATTGACAACGATCTTACAATCTGTCAAGGGTTCTATCAAGAGGTTGCCCTTGGTCTGTGGAGCGGACATTTGAGGATTTTACCGATGCAAAGAGAACCAGGAATGGAGAGATGGAATCTTCCTGAAGATGACACCGGGTTGTCGCGTAAGTCTTTACCGATTCGATATACATTCAACAGTCGGCGATAGGGCCGATGATTACCCCGTCCCGGGGGTGTGGTTCACAATGAGTTGAGTTCGTCGGAACTCCCCCGACGACGCCGGCGAGCCCCAGCCCTTGGACCTAGGAGAGTCCGGCGTTGCTCGCGTGTCAGTTTATACGGCGGTTTTTGGTTTTCGCCAGCGAAACCGCCTTTTTCGTGTCCCGCGAGCGCGTGGCACCACCGCGGAAGGAAGGAAACATGCCTCGCGGGAAGGAAATGGAATGGCAACCCGTGCTGTTCCTAATGGGCGAGTAAGGTCCCCCGCATTGGCTTGGCTGTGGGTTGTCGCGTACAACCGGTGGCAGTTGGCGCGACAGGGGTTGGCTGGAGAATAGCCAGCCGGTTTCAGCCCACGGGTCGTGGCCGGCCCCTCCGGTGTGATGTTAACAAGGGTATTCGTATATATGTTCTTTTAATGTAAAAACGATAGTATATTTATTAATTGGACTAAATTCCTACCTGGGAGGCTTCCCGCAAGGAAAAACCCTGTGGGATCGTGCGCGGCAGCACGGATTTGGGCCCGTGCGGGTACCACAATGTGGTCTGCGGGAATCAGCACCTCCCAGGACAGGACATTGGGTGGCGAAATCATCCCTCTTGTCTCAACATAAACTAGTTGAGTATAAGCATATTTGTGCGAATACACTTGTCAACCGGTGTGATGCTCCCGTGGGGTCGGCCGACTCGCGGCTCAATGGTCGGGAAGGTACTTGAAGCCATGTTGCTTCCCCGAACGGTGGATGTTAGTCCGCGGTATCGAGGTGCGCGGCCTGCATCCATTGGAAGAATGAAGGCGCATTACGGCAGAGGAGGTTTTGTCGTGATTGAGCAATTCAACGAAATGAACGTGCCCGCTGATGGGCGCCTAATCCTCGTGTACATGCGAGTTTCCGAAGATGGCCAGGTGGCAGCGGTCCGTCGCGTACCTGCGGGTGCCTGCCTTGGGGTTCGAGCGTGTTGCGGCTTTGGTAGTGCATCAGAACGCGCTCCAGCGTTTCGCAGACGCCGCCGGCTATCGAGTTGCCCGCTGATTCGTGGAAGGCGAAGACGTCGAACTGAGAGGGTCCGTACTGGATCAGCTGTTGGACGCGGTCGTCACGGCAGGCCGCGATTTCAACGCAGTGCTGGTCTGGAACTACACCCGTCTGAGCCGCAACGCGGCCCGGCTGGTTGAGATCAAGCGCACGTTCAGTGAGCATGGTCTGGAGCAGGCGTTGGCGTCTGAAAGTCTCCTCCTCGCCGCTTCTGAGCGGCAGCTGGACTAGATGAACGGCGGTTCGGATGACGAGGTCGCTGGATAAACTGGACGCCCTGTATTCGGATACCGGAAGGCCATTCCGAATGAGGTAATGACCTTCCGGACCAGCTTCCGGGGATGGGGTGGATTACTAGTGGTTGCAGTTATTACTGTAGGGCCGTGCCAAAACCCCGACAGGGCTTGGGAGAGGTCTTGAGTTGGGACGATTCACGTAACGCGCATTTGGTTAAAGCGATTACGGATTGCGTTTTCCGTAATCGCTGTGGGTTTTGTCGTGCGTTATTACCTGCCCGGCATGGAGAAGCTGGCGGCTAGTGAATTGGCTAGTGAATTGGCCACGGGAGGAATCCTGCGTCCCCGGCGAAACTCGAAGCCATGAGGACGACGCGCCAATTCGGCGGGTTCGCCGGAACTACACCCTCTCGGCGCTCATGTTTACTTCCGCCACCTTACATCCGGCGGCAATCCAGGAACGCGCCTGTCTGTGTATGCCCGGCCCCTCGAGATTCGACTACCACTCCCGACGGTTGCGCGCCGACGGCGGGGGGTCGTCGCCGATGATGGATTCGATACCCGAAAAAGACATGCTCCATTCCCGCCCCTCCGCACCGCGCAGGCGCAGGTAGAGGTTGCGGTACTTCTTGGACCGTGGTGTCATGTAGCCCCCGAGTATCGGGCCCGGTATTATGCTCATCTCTGCTCGTGTTACGGGCGCTGGAAGTAGTCGCTACCAAGGTGTGTCGGCTGACAGAAGCGTCGAACTGGCCTTACTCCCAACGGAGGTTTGGGTTGAATGCCGCGCTGTAGCCCTGGGGGCTAACGCCGGACAGTTCTTGGCCGGAGTTTGGCACGTAATGACGACCTTCCACCAAGCGGTCCTTAGGCGGCTCTGTAGCATTGTGGGCCCTTCTCTGGCCTTTGTGGCGTTCGCTTGGGAAAATTCCTCACACCGTGGCTGTCCAGCGCTGCGTGCCTCAACGCAGGCAGTTGGTATATTTCTCCCCCATGGTGTTGACGACATCTGGCCCGCGGGTATGAGGCTACTATGAACGATTATCGCTGGACGGTTAGGGCGGCGGTCGTCGCGCTCGTCCTCAGGATATTTGGCGTGGTGTTCGCCGACATGCAGCCGGAGGCATGAGTGCTGACCGGCATCATGACGGGGCCGTTCGCAGTGGGCACGGTGTCGGTTTTCACCATTGCGACCGCATTGGTAGAGACGATCCTGCGGCGGCGCAGATCAGCCTCCCCCTGAGCCTGCACGCTCCGGACACCGTGATGCTCAAGGTCGGCCACCGGACTGACTGACCGGCCGGCTACACCCGCGGCGTCATCTGCGTGAAAGTAGGAATTGGGCTGCCGCATCCGACCATTCGGGACGGGTGTGGGTCGTATGACAAGGGTACTAGCACATATATTCTTTTAATGTAAAAACGATAGTATATTTATTAATTAGACCAAATTCTTGCCTGGGAGGCTTCCCATAAGGAAAAACCCTGTGGGATCGTGCGCGGCAGGACGGATTTGGGCCCGTGCGAGCACCTCAATGTGGTCTGCGGGAACCAGCACCTCCCAGGACAGGACGTTGGGTGGCGAAATCATCCCTCTTATCTCAACATAGTCTAGTTGATTACAAGCATATTTGTGCGAATACCCTTGTCAAGTGTGGGTCGTGGGTGCCGGCCCCTCGGGTCGTACCGACTGCAGCGAGACCACCGTGCCCGATCCCGCGCCGTCTGCTACCGGCCGCCTCGTGGACGGTATGCGTGTCCCGGAATTTACGGTTGCGGCTGGTGTCCCTGCCGTTGGCGGCTCGGCGTAACGGAAGTCGCCGGCGTGGAGGTTTCCGACCGACGCACGGGCGATCCTGAGGCCTCGGGGCGCGTGGTACCGACCGGATGACCTGCCGAGGGCTCTGCGCGCCCCACATGGATTCCCCGGGGCCTGCGCGGCCCCCGAATCCCGCGCGTTGGGGCCGCAAAGGGGGTTCCAGGGCCCATAGGACCATCTAAACACCGATTCCGCGCACCATCGCGGTTGCCGATGTCATCCAAAACCTATTCTTCCGCAGCCTGCTAGTCTTGTCCTTATGCACTCGTCGGTACTGGGAAAACACACGTCGCCATTGTCGGTAAGGAACGATATGTCGCGGTTGACAATATGGCTATGCGCTGTCTGAACATCAGCTATGTAGCCACCGGCAGTGTTGGTGGCGTGTTTCTTCCCAGAATCTCCTAACTCGGTAGTGATAGCTTGCAACGCTTTGGCATGTGTGGCTCGTTCCACCAGCTCCCGGTTCATCTTCGGAATTTGCCGCCGACAATGTTTTGCCAATCAACCGGCGCGTAGCCTCCAGGCTATGCAATTTCGATAAACACCGCCGTGCGGCCCCAGGCCGTTGGCCCCTGTTCCGGACGACAGCAAGGGATCCAGGTCCGCTTCCCAGTGGCGTCCACACGATGCACTGCGGCTTGTCGTAACCCGCAGGACAGTCATGTAGTCGGTGCCGATGCAGGCGTCCCATGCGCTGCAACAACACGTTCGACGGGCACAAATCCGCAATTAGCAGGTCGGGGTCAATGGCCAGCGATTGTTCCAGGGTTTGAGTACCGACAACTACTAGACCGCCGGGTGGTCGAGACCGGCCCAGGTTCCGCTCGACCTCGTTATCTAGCAGCACGCGGTCGGGACCGGCAAATCGTCCGTGATGAAGCGTAGGGATTCCGTTGATGGCAAACTTTACGTTCATGGCATTCGACCCAAACGTTTCTTCCAACACTTGCTGCGTTTGGATCGCGAAATTCCCAGTGTTGCGAACGACCAGTACTCTTGGAATAGTATTCGTTGCCTCCAATACCCGAGCCGCCACCACACCGAAGTCCTGCATTTGCGGCTCTGACCGGATGGCTACATCTTTGGAGCGATCGTTCTGACCAGCAAGGCTCATGCCCGACAATGTGCTCAACGCAGGATAAGGCGCGCCGATTGCTTCGTCGAGTATTGGGGCAAGTGTTTTCTGGCCCTTCCTCAGTAAGCGATGCATAGCTGTTGACCCTGGCGTTGCGTACATAAGCAGCGCGAGACCGCCCGCGTTCAGATGGGCATCCAACACGGCTCCAAGGACTTCGTTCATGTAGGCATCCGAGGCGTGAACCTCGTCCACCACCAGTAGATTACGCGCAAGGCCGGCTGCTCACATGTGAGCGTTCTTTACTTGCAACGTTCCAAGCATTGCCTGGTCGATGGTACCCACCGCGATTTGCGCCATCAGAAATCGCTTCGGTCTTTCCGATCCCCAGCACCCCATCGTGGACATCATCGTCCCACCAGACGTCAAAGTCATGAAGGTGACGCCCTATTGAGGCGCCAGCTCGCAGACAACTCGGTACCGCTAGTACGGTTTCCGGGGTGGTGCCAGAGGAGATTAGGCGCGCGGCGAAGTCGTTCACCCGACCGTGAGTCTGGACGGCAGCAGCACGCGTGGGCAGGGCAAAGTTCAGGCCGCCCACTAGCCTTGCTTCATACAACCGGGCAAACCGTAGTAGCGAGGCTTCGGTCTTTCCGGGCCCTGTTTCCGATTCGATGACGACTAATTGCTCCCCCAATGGAGCCTGTTACGTCGCCTACTGTATGGCGTTGGCTGTGGCGATCTTGGGGAACGGTTCCGTGAGCTTGGGGACGCCGGCCTCGGAGACGCTCTCACGTTGCGCGGTTGTGTCCAAGCCAATAGCACTGATGGCGCTGCTAGCGCGTTCACGGGCCGTAGCAATGTAATCATCATGGGGCTCGTCAACGTACTGAAACCACATCTCGTCGGAGCCAATCCAGTCCGCCAAATTACACAACCTCAGGAAGTGATGTTGGAACGCAGATGCCGACGGCAACGGCTTGACACCGTGAGCAAATGCCTTCGGAAACCAACTATGTGCCAACTGCCCGATGCGTGACACATGTTCCCTCGGGTCCAAGCCCCCAAATGGTCGCCAAATTCGAAGGTTTTCTGAGCGACTGCCCACCAATTGCAAAGGTTGTCCGTGATGTGAAAGCGCCGCAGACAGGCTGCAGACCGTTTCACCACCGCAGTTGTCCCACGATGCCGTAGCATTCCACCACCAGCCCAGAGCGTCGAAAAATCATTCACATGTGGCACTGTCCCTACCATTGAGTACCGGTGTTAGATCCTGCGTGTGTCCGGCCCGACTTGGGCGGCGAGTTCTCTCAGGAAAATCGCTGCTGCCCCAAATCTGAGTCTGAAATCCGACGTTTACCTTGCTGATGTCGTGTAGGACCACAAAGAGGCTCAGCCGCGCCACTGTTGTTTCATCAAGGTCTTTCCAGCCGGTGGTGTATGCCAAGCTGCGGCTTATGGCATAGGTTGCTTCCACAGTGCCTCAAAGCATGCCGCCACTTCCGCCAGATGATGTTCCAGCAGGGGTTTGCGTTCAGGGTCTTCACGGTCTGCATTCCCCCAGAATTGCTTTGTGCGAGGTCTGTCCTTCATGAGAGCGTTGCTTTCTACCACTGGCAACTGTCCAACAATTAAATGTTAAGCCTCAATGGTTGTTGACACAGAGTCTTGGTGCCAAGAGACTTGGTCCCGGACCTCAGCATTCAGGATGAGGAAGAACTTGCGCATGGCAGTCACTAGTATTACTTTCCTGGGGTTGCCTCTCTGTTGCCGCAGTGCCGGTCGAACTGCCGGTACAGTATCGACACTTCCTCGCGCAACGAAGTGGTCTCGGCCTCCAACGCACACAGCCTGTCGGCCAGCTTGCTGACCACGACATTCGGGCCTTCTACTATGGGGGTGAGGGCTATTGAGGCTGGACTACCAACACATTGGCCGAAGTCTGGTCTAGGGCAGACTCGTTTCCCCCATCAGATAGCGATCACATTCCCGCGCCGCGCCCCGGCCCTCGTTGATTGCCCAAACCACCAGGCTTTGCCCGCGCCGCATGTCCCCGGCCGCGAACACGCCGGGCACGCTCGTGGCGAACTTCCCGTATTCGGCATCGACGTTCGAGCGTTCGTCCTGGTCCACACCCAGTTGTTCGAGCACAGGGTTTTCCGGACCCAGAAAGCCCATTGCCAGCAGGACAAGCTGGGCCGGCCATACTCTTTCGGTTCCAGGAACCTCCCGCAGTTGCCAACCAGCACCGTTTTTGCCCGGCTCCCATTCAATCAAGACCGTATGCAGTTCCTTTAGTTTCTCGTGTTTGTCCCCCACGAATCGCTTGGTACTGATCAGAAACGTGCGCGGATCCCCGCCGAAGCGCTCCGCCGCTTCCGCATGGCCATAGTCCACACGGAAAATGCGCGGCCACTCCGGCCACGGGTTGTTCGGGGCCCTGTCCGGCGGTGGCTTGGGCAGGATTTCGAACATGTTGACGCTCCGGCATCCATGGCGCATTGATGTACCCAGACAGTCGTTGCCTGTGTCCCCGCCTCCGATGACGATCACGTCCTTGTCCTTTGCCGAGATGAACGGATTGCTGAACCCCTCGCCCGGCACCGAACCGTGTTTGTCGTCCAGCAACTGTTTCGTGTTCCCGTGTAGGAAATCCATGGCATAGTGGACGCCGTCTAATTCCCGTCCCTCAATCGGCAGATCGCGGGGGTTGGTCGCACCTCCGCAGAGGACCACCGCATCATGGTCTTCCCGCATCGTGTCCGCTGGGATGTCCTTGCCTACTTCGCAGTTGGTCACAAATGTCACGCCTTCGGCGCTCAACAGGTCCACGCGCCGCTGGACCGTTTCTTTCTCCAATTTCATGTTCGGAATGCCGTACATCAGCAAGCCGCCGATCCGATCCGCCCGTTCGTAGACTGTAACCGTATGCCCAGCCGCATTGAGCTGCGCTGCGCACGCCAGTCCCGCCGGTCCCGATCCGACTACCGAGACCCGTTTGCCTGTGCGAACGGCGGGCGGCTGCGGCACGACCCAGCCCTCCTCAAATCCCCGGTCGATGATCGCGCACTCGATGCTCTTGATCGTGACGGGAGGTTCGATAAGGCCCAACGTGCAGGAACCTTCACACGGGGCTGGACACACCCGACCCGTGAACTCGGGAAAGTTGTTCGTGGCATGCAGGCGCGCCAGCGCCTCGCGCCAGCGACCCAGATATACCAGATCGTTCCACTCCGGAATGAGGTTATTGATGGGGCAACCGCCTTCCGGCAACGTACCCGTGTGGCAAAACGGGATGCCGCAATCCATGCAGCGGGCGCCCTGCTCCTGCAGATGCTGCGTTGACAGGCGAAGGTGAATCTCATCCCAATCCTGAATTCGTTCGTGAGGCGGACGTTCTGGCACGGATTGCCTTTCGAATTCAAGAAAGCCGGTTGGTTTACCCATTGATATCTCCTGACTGCGTAATGCCGCGCAATACGCAGTCTCAGTTGCCGCTCACGCGCGCGGCTAAGTCCTGGCTGTTGCGCTCGAACGCCGCCATCAATGCCTCCTCTCCCTCCAGTCCGGCGGCTTCAACCTCGGCGAGACATTGGAGCATGCGCTTGTAGTCCTTCGGCAATACCTTGACGAATGCGTCTACATAGTTGTCCCAATTTGCAAGAATCCTCCCGGCAACCTCCGAATCGGTATAGGTATGGTGGCGTTGGATCATCGCGTGAACCTCTGCGCGTTCCTCCGGATCACACAGTTCTTCCAGTTCGACCATCTCCGGGTTGACGCGATTGTTTAACCAGACGCCATCCACCGGCTCTTCATCCAATACATAGGCGATGCCGCCGGACATGCCCGCGCCAAAGTTGCGACCTGTCGGGCCTAGCACGACGACCCGGCCTGCTGTCATGTATTCGCAACCGTGATCGCCTAAGCCCTCAATCACCGCGTGCATGCCTGAGTTGCGTACGCAGAACCGTTCGCCCGCCAGCCCGCGAATGTATGCCTCGCCGCTCGTCGCCCCATAGAAAGCCACGTTGCCGATGATGATGTTCTCTTCCGCCTTGAACGTGGAGCCGCTGGGTGGGTAGGCAATAATCTTGCCGCCGGACAGTCCCTTGCCGAAGTAGTCGTTGCCGTCGCCTTCCAGTTCCAGTGTCATGCCCTTGGGGATGAACGCACCGAAACTCTGTCCGGCGGCCCCTTGGAAATGCAACTGGATTGTGTCCTCCGGCAGTCCGCGCGGGCCCATGCGCCGGGTAATCTCGCTACCGGTCATGGTACCCACCACCCGGTTTGTGTTGGCGATCGGAAGGGCCGCCTTCACGCTGTGCAAGGGTGTTTCCGAGATTCCCTGCCGGCCCTCGTGAGCACGTCGCACATCCTCGACGCTATTTTCCAGCGCCGGCTTGCACAGCTCGAGCAAGGTTATGTTGTCCAGCGCAAGGTCCAGACCGTGATCCTGATCGATCTGGCAGTAGCGCCCCCAGTCTTCCGGCACGTCCGGCCGGTGCAGGATCGCCGTCAAGTCGATGCCCTGCACCTTCCAATGCTTGATCGCCTGACGCACTTGCAGCCGATCGGTCCGCCCGATCATCTCGTCCACGGTACGGAACCCGAGCTGCGCCATGTATTCGCGCAACTCCTGGGCGATGAAGTACATGAAATTGACTACATGCTGAGGGTCGCCTGTGAATTTCTCCCGCAGTTCCGGATTCTGCGTGGCTACGCCCACTGGGCAGGTATCCAGGTGACAGACCCGCATCATGATACAACCCAGGGCAACCAGTGGGCTTGTAGCGAAACCGTATTCCTCGGCACCCAAAAGCGCCGCGATGGCTAGATCGCGGCCCGTCTTCAGTTGGCCATCGGTCTCGACGACAACGCGGCTGCGCAAATTGTTGATCAATAAAGTCTGATGCGTCTCGGCGACGCCCAACTCCCACGGCAGGCCAGCGTGTTTGATGCTCGTCTGCGGGGATGCCCCCGTGCCGCCGTCATGGCCGCTGATCAGAATCACATCGGCATGGCCCTTGGCCACCCCTGCTGCCACCGTGCCCACGCCTACCTCCGAGACCAGCTTCACGTTGATGCGGGCGTGGTGGTTGGCGTTCTTGAGGTCGTGGATCAACTCTGCCAGATCTTCGATTGAGTAAATGTCATGGTGCGGCGGCGGTGAGATCAGACCGACTCCGGGCGTGGAGTGCCGCACCTCGGCGATCCAGGGATAGACCTTTTTGCCGGGCAACTGACCGCCTTCTCCCGGCTTGGCCCCCTGCGCCATTTTGATTTGCAACTCCCTGGCGTTTACCAGATAGTGGCTTGTCACCCCGAAACGGGCCGACGCCACCTGCTTTATGGCACTGTTCTTCGAGTCGCCGTTCGGTTCCAAAACGTAACGGGCAGGATCTTCCCCACCCTCGCCGGTATTGCTGCGGCCGCCGATGCGGTTCATGGCGATGGCCAGCGTTTCGTGCGCCTCCATGCTGATCGATCCATAGGACATGGCTCCGGTCTTGAATCGCCTGCAGATCGACTCAACCGGCTCGACCTCTTCGATAGGTATGCTCGCTGCGCCGTCCAGGTCGAACTCCAACAGGCCGCGCAGGTTGCACCATTCCTTGTTCATGTGGTCGATGTCCTGCGTATAGGCCTTGAACGAGGCGTAGTCCTCGGCCCTCACGGCCTTCTGCAGCAAATGCACCGTGCGCGGATTGAACAGGTGCAGTTCGCCGTCCTTGCGCCACTGGTAGTCGCCACCGGATGCGAGAAGTTGGCCGTCCCTATGTCCGCTCCCGTTCTCTGACGCCTGGGGGGCCTTGCCGTTCGCCAGGTCCTGCGAAGAAAAAAGCCGTACAGGATAGGCGCGATCATGGCGCATCTTTAATTCGGTATAGATCTCCGGTAGATCAATCCCTTCGACCCGAGTGGCAGTCCAGGTAAAGTACTTGTCGACCAGGCGCTGGCTTAGGCCGAATGCCTCAAAGATTTGTGCACCGCAATAACTCTGAATTGTTGAAATGCCCATTTTGGACATTACTTTAACTACGCCTTTCATTGCCGCCTTGACGTAGTTGTAAACCGCCGTGTCATGGTCGATCCCCACCAGCAGTCGATTCTCAATCATCTGAGCCAGCGTTTCCATCGCCAGATATGGGTTGACTGCCGTCGCGCCGTAGCCAATCAACAGGGAAAGGTGATGCACTTCGCGTGGCTCACCGGATTCAATAACCAGCGCAACCTGGGTGCGCGTCTCGTGGCGAATCAAATGGTGATGCAGCCCGGAGGTCGCCAGCAACGCCGGGATCGGCGCCACCCCGGGGCCAATGCCCCTGTCCGAAAGGATGAGGATGTTGACGCCTTCACCGATCGCTTTCATCGCCGCCTGAAACAGATCCTCGAGCGCCTGTTCCAACTCATCCTCCCCTCCGTGAATATCAAAGAGAATCGGTAGGGTGCGGGCGCGGAACCCCTGCAGGCCGCTTTCTCCAACATGGCGGATCTTGGCCAACTCGCGGTTCGTAAGGATCGGGTGGTTCAACTTGAGTTGACGGCAGTTCTCCGGCTTGGTATCAAGCAGGTTCAACTCCGTGCCCAGCATCACCTCGGTGGCTGTAATCAGTTCTTCCCGGATGGCATCGATGGGCGGATTGGTTACTTGGGCGAACAGCTGCTTGAAATAGTTGTAGAGCAACTGCGAATGGTTGGACAGGGCCGCTGCCGGTGTATCATTGCCCATCGCACCCAATGCCTCCACACCGTTGGATGCCATCGGTGCCAAGAGTATGCGCAACTGCTCAAACGTGTAGCCGAAAACCTGCTGGCGTTCGATCAGCGTGCTGTGTTCCACCTCCGGCACGCCGACATCGGGCTGCGGAATCTCATTCAGGCTGACCATGTGGTCGTCCAGCCACGCCCGGTAAGGATGGACGCGGGCAATCGTCTCCTTCAGTTCCTCGTCGGAGATGATGCGGCCCTGATCCGTGTCTACCAGAAACATCCGACCCGGTTCCAGACGCGATTTTCGCAGGATACGCTCCGGCTCCAGCGGCAGCACACCCACTTCCGACGCCATCACCACCAAGTCGTCTTTGGTGACGCAGTAGCGCGAGGGACGCAGCCCATTGCGATCCAACACGGCACCAACGATCCTGCCATCGGTAAAGACGATTGACGCCGGCCCGTCCCACGGCTCCATCATCGTGCTGTGATATTCGTAAAAAGCCTTCTTGGCATCGCTCATTGATTCATGTTGCGGCCACGGCTCCGGGATCATCATCATCATGGCATGCGGCAAGGAACGGCCCGACAGATAGAGAAACTCCAGCGTTTCATCGAACTTGGCCGAGTCGCTGCCGTCTTCACACATGATCGGCAAAATCTTTTCCATGTCGTCGCCAAACAACTCGCTCCTGAATTGGGACTGGCGTGCGTGCATCCAGTTCTCGTTGCCGCGCAAGGTGTTGATCTCGCCGTTGTGAATCAGGTAGCGGTAGGGGTGGGCGCGCTCCCAACTGGGGAAGGTATTGGTGCTGAAGCGCGAGTGGATCACCGCCAGCGCGGACTCCATGTCATCATCCAGCAGATCCGGATAGAACCCCTGGACCTGCACCGACATCAACATGCCCTTGTAGACCACCGTGCGCGCAGAGAGACTGGCGATATAGAAGGCATCCCCTGCCCGCATCTGCGAATACCGAATTTGGTTCTCGGCTTGCTTGCGAATAACGTAAAGCTTGCGCTCGAACGCCAGGTCGTCGTTGCCTTTCAACCGCTCCGGGTTGCGTCCAATGAATACCTGACGCACGGTCGGCTCACCCAACCGGGCCGTATGCCCCAACTCCTGATTGGCGGTTGGCACCGTCCGCCAGCCGAGCACGGTCTGCCCTTCGGCGCGCACAATGTTCTCGAAGCGTTCCTGGCACCGGAAACGGTAGTCCTCGCGCTGGGGCAGAAAGACCATGCCCACCGCGTACTCGCCCGGTGGCGGCAATTCTATCCCTGAAACCGCGGCGGCCTTACGCATGAACTTGTCCGGCATCTGGATCAGGATGCCGGCACCGTCGCCCGTGTTGGGCTCGCATCCGCACGCGCCCCGGTGTGCCAGGTTGAGGAGCACCTGCAACCCTTGCGCCACAATGGAGCGGGACTTCCGGCCCTTGACGTCTACAACGAAGCCAACGCCGCAGGCGTCGTGTTCGTAGCGCGGATCGTAAAGGCCCTGTTTGACCGGCAGGCCGGGACGTGAATGGGGCGTGGCATGATACGAACCAGAGGGGGTCAGGGCTGTTGCAGACATAACGACATCTCCTCAGTATTGCCTCTGCGTGCATATCATTCGTGCTGAACGGGTGATTGACTGGTCACGTTGTCGCCTGCGAACCACCGCAACCGACAACGGATGCGCAGGCGCGATGACGCCGTGTGTCTACCTAGCGTTCAGGCCCAAAATTAGAGAGAAGCCGAACCAGCATCATATCAAATAATCGAAGGGATATGCAAAATTGATCCAAGTTGCAAAATTGCCAATTCTTATGAGCTCGTTGGTCTGAAATTCAGGTTAAGTTACTGTCGGCGTAAGAATCTGGTCCAACTTGCCGATTTCATTGACGGCGACCTTGCAGATGTACCGATGGTTCACATGTCTGGAGTTGCGCATACATGACGCACACCCCTTGGACAGGGATTGGAACGGGCCCGTGTCGCTCGGACCTGGGCGGCTGCTCGGTACATAGTCAGGTCCTTGGACTCTATAGGCAAATGGCCTGAGTAGCCAAAGACGGATTCCGGCGGAATCGACGAATCTCAGGCATCGGGTCACGATCCTCGCGTTGCGCGGGCCAAGCATTGGCACCCCCTGTGCCATTCGATGTTTGGTTCCACGCCGTTGTGCTCACGGTACTACTGGTCGATGAAGTCGAGACGCAGCTCATCTGCGTTGGAGGCTGGCTGCCTTCAGGCACCTAGCCAAGGTTCATCGCGTCTTTTTGATGGCCCGCCAGCGTGCAACTTGCAGACTACGTTGTCAACGCAGACACGGTTTGATGCCTTCCGGGGGCAATGACCGATGCAAATTTACCTCAATCGCTCCCAGACCTCACGGGTCTCCCGTTTATGCCCCGCGGGTGCGGCGGAATCTAAGCGGTCAGCATGGAATGTTGTCGAGTTATCAGATCCGCTGCGACCCGTCTGAAGGCGGCATGGATCGCCTGGATCAATTTGGGGGTAGAGGTGTAGCTGCGGATCGGCCTTGCCTGATGTTTGACCCGTCCGAAATATGGCTCGATGTCATGCAGTTCCGGACTGTTTTTTGGGTCCAGGGGGCACCGGCGCTCCTTGCAGTCTTTGCTGGGCGCGTTCCAGCCGGTGTTCGAGCCCGCCGCGTTCCGTTGGCGCGTTCCTCTGACAGGCGGTCAAGCAGGCGTTTGAAGGTGTTGAACTCCGCCGCGTACGACTGGTACTCGGCACATGTCATCTGTGTGCTCATGATCTGATCTCGTTGAGCGCCAGGCGCGCTTTGGGGTCGTTTTCGGGATCCAGTTCGACTTGTACGAATCCCTTCGGCATTTGGTCGCTTCGTCGCGTTGACCACATGCCGTACCAGTAGACTTTCGTTTCCACTATGTCGGTCGTCAGCTCGGAGCCTAACACCACAACGCAGGCGTCGATGTGGTAGCTGTTCCAGGTTACCTTTGGGTCAAATGAGGTGCTAAGTTCGGGCGATTCTTCGCCTGGTAGATGGTAGAAGGAGATGACGTCGATGTCGTAGGGTCTGGCTTCCTTGTCGGGACGGGGCCTGATTTCGACGTGCTCAACGAAGCTGCCGTTGATCCATTGGAAACCGTCGGTGATGCCAGCAACTTAGAGTGCGTTCCTGTAGTCCATAAGGCCTTGGAGCAATCGAACGCGCTCTGGCGTGGTGGCGAACCTCTCAACCAAGTGGAGCAGGGCAGCCTCGTAAGGAGAGCGGTTTTCGGGAAGTCCTTGTTGCTCCGTTGGAACGTCTCGTACGGTTGGGATAACGGCTCGTGAGTCCCAGTCTGGAATGACCACTGCGCTTGCTTCGCCTTTGGCCGGTGCTCGACCGCGCTGGAGCACCGGCTGTTCTTGTCCACGACCCGCGCGGTGGTAGCGGCTGACCGTAGGCGTATTGGCGGCGAGTTTATGCGGAGATGGGTGAGTGGGCAATAGGCGACGGGCTAGAAAACGTAATCGGGTTGTTAGCCCCCGGTGACGAGGCTGTTTTTCAGGTACGCGTGCGATTGGCTCTGCGTGTCCGGCGATGCTTCTCGGAACATTCTGTACATCGGGTTTGGCCGTCGATGGCCTTGTTGGGACAATCTTTGCAGAGACCCAGCTCTTTGCGGCGCTGCCAGCTTGCGGTCACGTTCTTTACGCTCGAACGTCGTGAGCCGGGGGCGTTTGGGCGCACTGGCTTTGGATGCCTTCGCGGGTTTTGCGACGGCGGATAAAGAATCGGGTTTCATCGACCTGGACCTGCCCCAGCTCTTTTTGGCTTTGGGCTTGGCAGCAGGTCTTGTCACGTTGTGCGAGTTGAACGGCATTTCCAGGTCGAACTTGTACTCAAAGGTGTGCCCACCCATCCACTTGTGCGGGCTCTCATTAAGAGAATCCCGGTAAATCTATGCTGCAAGCCGGGCCTGGCCCAGTGTAAATAGCACTACCGACCCCATGGCCAAGACAATGGCTCCCACATGAAATACGGTAATCGGTTCTTTTAGCAGTATCTGACCGACTAAAACGGTGGTGGTCAGAATGGCCATAACGGAATACAGAGCGTAGTAAGTAGCCCCAAAATTCGCATAAAGAAAATAGAAACCAACCAAGGTTACAGCGAGACCCAATCCAGAATATAAGGCCCATTTGAGATTCTGTGTCAGGAGGGTAACTACATTCTCGTTGGGTAGCAACAGCACAGCCAGAAGGCAAAAGAGGAATGCGAAAGCTAGAACCATGGCTACAAAGGCGAATGGCGCATCAGATACATCGGCCCGCCTATTCCCATAGGCAAAGAGAGAGTTGGCCAGTGCCGCCATCAAAGCGATAAAAAGGGCAAGCCCAATCCCGCGCATAGACGGACCACCCACTTCCCGCCGCTGTCTACAACAGCGTCCAATCAAAGATTACACCCATGGCTGAAGCACGTTGGGCCAGTAGCATGGCATAGGCCTCTTCAGCTTGAGTGGGAGCATATGTGTGGCTGATCAGCTCCAACACATTCATTTGGCCTCGTTCCACAAAGATGAAAAACAGCTCCGAAATCTTCTGATTAGACCAGTGGAGGAATTCAGATGAAGATTGAGGGGGATGAGAATCGTGGGCTCCCAAGATTTTTAGTCCCCTCATGATCACGTCCGACGTCAGTTGCTGCCCTGACGGGGTACCAGTGTCCCCAAGCAGTAAGAGAGTGCCGAATTTGCGTGGTAACTTCAAGGCTGTGGAGAAGACCTGGGGAAAACCTGTCACGTCATACACGACATCTGCCATGCGGCCATCGGTCAATTCTGACACCGCGTTCACTGCTTCGGCAGCTGTGACGGGGAATGTGTGCGTAGCTCCAGAAATTTCCGCGAATTCCAGCCTGGGTGTAGCTGGGTCCACACCAATGACGTGTCGTGCTCCCATCAGTCGCACATATTGAATTACAAGCTGACCCAATATGCCCAGTCCAATGACGACTACATCGTCCCCCATTGTGTGTGCAGCCTTGCGAACTCCATTCTGTACGATTTTGGCCAGTGCGATCCAGCTGGCTTCTTTGAAGGAAACCCTTGGCGGCACTGAAGTCAAAGCGTCTTCCGGAAGCACGGCGAACTGGCGATGACCGGCCCTGTAGGCTACTTTTTGGCCTAATTCGAACTTGGTAGCCCCTTCCCCTCGGCTAACTACAACTCCGCCGTTGCTGTAGCCGGGGAAGAAAGGGTAACGGACCCACATATCCCAATGGGTACCAGGCTCGAAGTTGCGCTGATAGCATATGCACTCCGTTCCTGAGGAAATAAGAGAGGCCTTGGTTTCCAGCAGGTATTGGCCTGGCCCCGGATCTGCCACCTCTATGGTCTGTATTTCCAGTTGTTCCTTACCTGTGAACGCAATCGCAAGTGACTCTCTGGGCATTTAAGACTTCCTTGTTTGGCTAAGAGCAGCATCTATTATCTGCATCGTATGCTGAATGGGGATATCACTGTGCCGGCGACGCAAGTGACTGCGAATCTGAAACATGCACCCTATGTTGCCTGTAACAAGCAAATCCAGGTCCTTCGCCATGACGGCCTCAGCTTTAAGTTGACCCAACTGATCTGCAGTTTCGGGATGTTCAATATTGTAGATGCCTGCCGACCCGCAACAGAATTCGGCGTCAGTCAATTCCACTAGCTCTAGGCCATCTATCTGACTCAGCAATTCACGAGGCTCCACCGTCACCCCCTGAGCATGTTGCAAGTGGCAGGCATCGTGGTATCCCACCCGTAGCGGCTGGTCCAGTTTCAAAGCCTTTGGCTTCGGCAAACGACTGAGAAACACCGAGATGTCCATCGTCTGCGCAGCAACTCTCTCAGCTTTTTCCTCCTGTGGTAAATCCTTGAAAAGCAGCGGGTATTCGTGCATGCCGGAACCGCAGCCGGCGGCATTAGAAATGATTACTTCAATGTCTGCTGGCACAGCTTCCAGCAACCCCTGGGCCAAGACACGGGCTTGCGGCGCCTCCCCGGCATGCATGTGCAAGGCGCCGCAACACACATGGGAATTGAGAAAAGCAAAGCTCACGTTGAAAGCCCGTAAGACTCTGGCAGTGGCTTGATTGACTTCAGGAGCTAACACGGACTGGGCACATCCGGCCAGTACGCCGACTTTGGGGCTATCGATAGAATTGAAAGTAGACAAGTCAACAGGCTTAGGAATTCGGTCCGGGATGAGCTGAGTCAAAGGCGCAAGGGCGGCGGGGACCAAACCATGCAAGAACCGTGTAGAGGCACCTATAGCTAAGGCTGCCCGCAACCGGCGGGGAAACGGCAAAGTGCGCAAGGCAAGGGCTCGACGCAGCAGCTGACCGAAAGTTCGCCGAGAATTTGTTTCTTCGCCTAGTGCACGGAAAGGAGAAAGCAGTTCCCCGTACTTTACGCCGGAAGGACAGGCGGTTACGCAGGCCATGCAACCCAGGCAATTGTCAATATAGGGCATGGCTTCTGCCAGAGGCAAGGATCCTTCAAGGCTTTCCTTCATCAGGAAAATACGTCCTCGAGGCGAATCCATTTCCTCTGCCTGCACTTGGTACGTAGGGCAGACTGGAAGGCAGAATCCGCAATGAACACAATTGGAAATGGCCTCTGCCATCTCCGGTAAAGTCGGGGGCCCCTGTGTAAGGTCTATTGAGTGATTCATGGGACTACTGGTACGGCGTAAGGCAGCGGACTGGAAAACTTGCATTGCGGATCCAACACACCTTTGGCCTTTTGCAACAAATGCGGTACGACATAAGTGCCCGCGATGAAGGGAGATTTGAGTCCTTGCAGACCCAGAGCTCCAAGATCAAAGCGCAACAGGAATTCGTTTACTGCTGCCGAATCCGGCCCACGCAGCCGAAGAAGGTTTCCACCTACCCCGAAACAACGCTGCCACTTCATGTCCTGCAGGTAAAGTTCCAGTTCTGAAATTCGACTTGGCATGATGGGTATCCGCCAGTGACTTTGCCCTTGCAAGGGTTCTGTTTCCAGGTTGTCCCACAATGGTTCATCTTCCAATACCATCTGATAGTCTCCAGTCAGCACATTGGCAACCTGGGAAAGGCGACTGGGCAGCAGTTCCGCAGATCCAGCCAAACGTACGTGCATTTCATAGTGGTCTTGGTGTGGTACCAAACAGAGACTGTCCAGTTCACAGGGACCCGTTCGCACTTCAAGCAATTGGCGGCAAGCCGCGTCCAAGTCCCTGTATCGGCAGGTAAGAGTCCCACGAGTGGGGGGTTGTGGAAAGACTTTGAAAGTAATTTCCAGAATCAGAGCCAAACTGCCGAGGCTGCCCACCAGTAATTTGGGCAAATCGAATCCTGCGGCATTCTTGACCACACGCCCACCCCCATAGAGGACATCGCCCTGGCCGTCTACACAACGCACGCCCAGAATGAAATCACGTATCCCACCGAAACGCAACCGGCCCTCTCCGCTCAATCCGCAGGAGACGATGCCCCCCATAGTTGAACTTGCGCGTGCCGGCGGACAGAAAGGCAAGTATTGGCCCTGTGTTGCCAAAGCTGCCTTAACTTCGTCAACAGAAGTGCCAGCCCAAGTAGTGATAGTGAATTCCGCCGGGTTGTATTCAAGAATACCGGAGAGATGCTCGGTATGGAGGATTTCTGCGTCGTTCAGGGGGTCTGGCTTGGATTTGGTGCCTCCACCAACTATACGGACCTGTTTGGCAAGCTGAAGGCCTCGGCACATTTCCTCCACGATTCTTCGATGGGCTCCCGTATATTCAGGAGGATAAGGATCAGTTCTAGAGCTGGCTGGGGCTTCAGGCCAAGACTCGTGCCGCAATTTCTTGTCCCGGTTGGCGACTCCGCTTGGATCCATGGCAAAACTGACGTCATACATGAATTGCAGGTCCTTACCCTGGTATTGCAAAGGCAGGTAGGAGCTCTTTTCTATACCCACGCCATGTTCTCCGGTTATGGAGCCCCCCATGTCGATACACATTTGCAGAATTTCACCAGCCAGTTTTTCGGCACGATGCAGGGCTCCTTCTTCCCGTCCATCAAACAGAATGAGTGGATGCAGATTTCCATCACCCGCATGAAACACGTTGGCGACTCGGATATCATGCTGTCGGCTTAGGCTTTCAATGGTTTCCAAAGCCTTGCCTAACTTGGAGCGAGGCACCACGCCATCTTGCACGATGTAATCTGGGCTGAGCCGACCTACCGCCGAAAAGGCGCTCTTGCGTCCTTTCCAAATGGATGCTCTTTCGGCTTCATTGCGAGCTTCACGGATTTCATATGATCCGGAGGCTGCCAGCAATGTTTTCAGTTCCTCAAATTCCGCGGACACTTGCTCCGCATCCCCTTCGAGTTCCACGATCAGTATGGCCGCGGCCCCTTTGGGGTATCCTGCATTAACACTAACTTCCGCCGCCTGTATGGACAACTTGTCCATAATTTCCATAGCCCCCGGCAGCATGCCGCTTGCCACAACTCGTGCCACGGCCTCACCGGCGGCCGCCGTGGAATTGTAGGCCGCCAGCACCGTCTTGTAGGTCGGCACCAAGGGCAACAGACGCAAAGTCAATTCCAAAGCTACGCCAAATCGCCCCTCGGACCCGACGAAAAAACCGGGCAGATCCGGGCCAAGGCCTTCCAGGCTGTCATGCCCGACATGCTCCACCTCTCCCGTAGGGGTAACATAGGTCAGTCCAAGTACATGGTTGCTTGTCATGCCATATTTCAGGCAATGGGCTCCGCCTGAATTAAAGGCAACGTTTCCTCCAATCGTACAGATTGCCTGGCTGGATGGGTCTGGGGCGTAATAGAGACCGTGGGGCCGGGCGGCATGAGAAACTGCAAGATTGATGACACCTGGTTCCACCCGGCACTGAAGATCTGCGGGTTGCATCGTCAATATCCGATTCATACGGTTCAGAGCCAGCACAATTCCGCCGGGGATCGGTGTGGAGCCACCTGAGAGACTGGTTCCGGACCCTCTAGCCAGGTATGGGATCTGGTTTTCGTGGCACCATCGAACCAGTCTGACGACCTCTGCCGCGGTTTCGACCAACACAACGGCCAAGGGCTGGGCGCGAAAGGCTGTGAGTCCGTCCGATTCGAAAGGGGCTCGCGCGGCCGCAGTGTGAAGGACCCGATTGGGTTCCACCAGTTCCCGCAACGCCGAGACCACCTCTGCCTGCGCTAGCCCCGAATTCTGTGCAGTCATGGAGTTGAAGAAGAACTAAGAATGACTGAGTTCCAAATTAAGCACATTCAGTACCTGACAGGCTGTTTCATAACGGCCAAAACTGGGCATTAGATAAACCCCTTGCACATAAGGGGCATCCTGCAATTCCCTTAAAAGTTCCTGGCCCATCTCAATGCCAGCTTGCCTACCGCGCTTCCCCGCCTCCTTCATTCGTGCCAATGCTTCCCCACCTAAGGTGATCCCCGGAACTTCATTGTGGAGAAAGCTGGCATGTTTGAAGCTCTGCAAAGGCAAAATTCCGATCAAGACTGGCACCGGAAGGGGACCATAGAGCCTTTCATAGGTCTTTGTAAACCGATTCCAGACATTGGAGTCGTAGATAGGTTGTGTCATTATGAAATGTGCACCGTGAGACAGTTTGGCACGGAGGCGGCCTGCTTCCTTGTCCAGATCTTCCCGGGTCGGATCGCAGGCCACGCTGATGGAAAATCGGCTTCGCTGTCCCATTACCTTACCTTCCAAATCCTGACCTTGATTGAACTGATTCAGGATGTGGACAAGACCCACGCTGTCAACGTCATACACCGCAGAACTGTTTTGATTGCCGCCCAGACTGGGCGGATCTCCGGTCAGGGCTAGGATGTTGCGTAGCCCCAAGGCATGGGCCCCCAACAAGTCTGCCTGCAGACCCATAAGAGAGCGATCCCGGGTAGTGAAGTGCAGAATGGTTTCAATACCAGCTTGCTGCTGGATTTGGGCGGCCATTGCCAGTGCACTCATGCGAACCCGGGCCATGGGGCTGTCGGCTACATTGACTGCATCTGCTCCATACTTTCGAGCCAGGCGGGCACCTTCAATCTGTTTTTCCGGATTCAAGCCTCGAGGTGGGTCAACCTCTACGCTTACCACAAATTGGCCTGCTTCAAGCTTCTGCAGAATCTGCGAATCCTGCTGTTCCAATTCCGGGACAGAGACAATCCACGGTAAGTAGGAAGCTGGTATTTCTTCTTCCCCCAAATCCCGGTCCAACAGTCGGAACTGAGTATTCGGAGTGGACCTTTGCCAATGATCGATGGCTTTACGCATGGCCTGAATATGGGCTTTGGTCGTGCCGCAACAGCCACCAATGATAGAGGCGCCTAGATTGAGAAAAGCCGGTACTACCGCAGCAAAATAAGCAGGACCCGCAGGGTATTCAAGCTTTTCTTCCACCCGGGACGGAAATCCAGCATTGGGCATGACAGCAAGGGCCGCAGTGGGGTCCTCTGCATGAAAAATGGCAATGATCTCTTCTAATCCGGAAGGGCCCACTGAGCAGTTGGCACCTACGATTTCAATCTCCAGATCTTGAACGAAGCGCATCACGGTGCGGGCATCTGCGCCGAAAGTGGTTTGAGCGTCCCTGCCGAAAGTCAGGCTAGTCAGAATCGGCAAATCTGTGAGTTCGCGGATGGCCGAAACGGCCTGCTCTAATTCCCGCAGATCCGAAAAAGTTTCGATGCAATAAAAGTCGATTCCTCCTTCCAAAAGGGCCGCGGCTTGGCGCAGAAATGCCGCCCGGGCCACTTCGGGGCGCAGGGGGCCCTGCGGTGCCAAGTACAGGCCCAAAGGGCCAATGTCACCCCCTATGAAAAGGGCCTTGCCGAACGTCTCGCGAACATCACGAGCAATTCGGACAGCTGCCCTGTTGATCTCTTCAACCTTGTCTCCCAGCCCGTGCGTCTGCAGCCGAATTTCATTGGCGCCAAAGGTATGACTCAAAATGATGTCAGCACCGGCTTTGGCATAGTCCAATTGAATGGTGCGAATCCAGTCAGGACGGGAAAGATTCAATTCCTCTAGACACTGATCCTGCCCAGCTCCAGAAGACAGAAGGGCCGTGCCCATGCCCCCATCGGTCAGGAGAGGTCTCTGCTCTAGAGCCTCAAGAACGGGTTGCATGAAGGGAGTATCTCTGGCTGTGGAAGTTCGGGCGGGGTATCAAGGTGGCAAGCTTGCCGCCCCTTATTCAATGGTTGAATGGACGGGTTCGCGTTAGGCCGATTCTATCACCAGGCAGAGACCCCTTTGGCGATGATCCGGCGTGCTTGGGTTATAGCTCTTTGTGCGGTAAGGGGCTTTCAATTCGAAATCTTGCCCACCAGACGGGCATAGGTAGCATAGTCAATCATGGTTTTTCGTTTAACATAATCTTGCGTAGTGGGGCCCCGTTCTTGCCAGGAAGTTAGATCTCCCTGCACGGTGAGATCAAATGCATCTGATCCCCCCCCGCTGCCGTAACTGATGAGCAAAATGCGTTCGCCGGCGCGGGCCTGATCCAGGACGGCGCTGAGCCCCAACAACGCGGACCCGGCATAGGTGTTGCCGATCTCCGGTGAGAGCAAGCTCAATCTCCATTGCTCTGGGCGAAAGCCCAGCTTCCTCATTGCTCTCTCAGCAAATTTGGGGTTGGGCTGATGCACTACTATGTGTGCATAATTACTTGGGCGGGTATCGGCTACTTGCATGAGTTGGTCGCCGGCAGCCAAGACGTGCTGGAAGTAACCTGGTGCTCCCGTGAATCGCCCGGCGTGGCTGGGATATTCCTCGGTGGGACGGCGCCAAAAATCTGGCGTGTCCGAAACCCAGCTCAGAGAGTGGGAAACTTGGACCGGGGCTACCTCACTTGGCCCCAAAATAAACACGGCTCCACCGGCGGCGGCTGTATACTCCAGCGCATCGCCTGGACGGCTTTGGGCTGTATCCATACCGGCAATGAGAGCGTACCTCCCCATGCCACTGCCTACAAACCCCAAGCCAGCTTGCAGAGCCTCTGTACCAGCCTTGCAGGCGAATTCGAAGTCGGCGGCCTGCGTGAGAGGGACTGCACCAATAGCTTCGGCCACAATAGTGCCGGTAGGTTTCACGGCATAAGGGTGACTCTCTGACCCGATCCAGATGGCATCGATCTCCTGAGGCTGGATTTTGGCTCGCCTGACCGCATTGCGTGCGGCTTCAATGCACATAGTGGCCGTGTCTTCATCCCATCCCGGTACAGATTTTTCCCGAACGGGAAAATCCTGCGTCTGGTGAGACCAGACCCGCCCGATCTCTGTCCCGGCCAGCCGATATCGGGGGATGTAGGAGCCGTGCCCGACGATGCCAGCTGACAGGCCTGTCGAGCTTGTTTTCTGTTCAATTTGCGTCTGTGACATCGCTATCCCCCTTGGCCTGCAGTTCTTGCCAGAACTGGCGGGCAGCATCCTGGGTAATTGTACTGGCGGTTACCATCCTGGAAGCTACATGGGCCACTTTATCCACGGGAATGCCAACGTTCATGGCCACTTGGCGTGCATGGAGGCGCATATGACCGCTCTGAATTCCTTCCTGTGTCAAAGCGCGAAGAGCCGCTAAATTCTGGGCTAAGCCCACCGCTGCTGCAATGCGGGACAGGCGGCGAGCCGTCGGGTAACCCAGCAAAGCCAGAGCCCCCCGAGCGGTCGGATGAGAGCCGGGCGTGCCACCTACCGTTCCCAAAGCCAGAGGCAAACAGATTTTCCCGTGTAGCGCTGGCAGAAGGTCTCCAGCGTCCATCAAATCCTGCCATTGTGGGGGCAATTCCTGTTCCGAAAACAACTGAGTCCAGCGCGTGAGCCCTTTGTAGCTGCCATCCCGCGCGGCCCAAGCATGGGCACCCGCCTCGACTGCCCTCCAATCGTTGCCGGTCGCCATGGCAATGCTGCCGATGCCGTTCATGATTCCTTTGTTGTGAGTGGCAGCCCGGTAAGGATCTATCTGTGCCCAGGTGTCAGCTCTGCAGATGTTGAGAATCTGTCTGCCTGCTGTCTCTTTGTCTGCGGCTAGGACGTACCAGGGCACTAGGACCTGTGCGGACGCCAGCCGTTCGTCCGCCAGATTGCTCAGAATGCTGGTGACCACGCTTCCGCCAGTCAGTTCAGCTAACAGGGGTGCCAAACATTCCCCGGCCGTATTTACAATGTTCGCCCCCATAGCGTCCCCAACATCGTAAGTCAGATGCAGGACCAACATGGGCCCGGCTCCTGTGTCCGACAAGAATCGCACGGTCAAATCTCTTGGGCCACCGCCAGCAGCAGCTACGGAACGACTCACCGGTAACTGTGATTGCAGATTGGTACTTTCATTTAGAATTTGCCGCTGTGCCGACTGCGGGTCAGGCAGATCCATGAGCAGAAGTTGGCAAATCATGACATTGCCCCCGGCTGTAGCGAAAAAACCGCCTGTCGATCGGGCCATTTTTGCCCCTTTGCTGGCCGCGGCCACCACGGAGGGTTCCTCGATGGCCATGGGAACCAGACAATCCTGGCGATCCACACGGAAATTTGTGGCAACGGAGAGCGGCAAGATAAATTCTCCTACTACATTCTCGATCATCAGATTGGCTTGTTCTGGGCTCAGAGGCGTGGTCAGTAGCCTTAGCACTTCTTTGGACGCCCTTCCTTCCTGGTGCAACCGGCGCAGCCGTTCCGCGCGGGACTGGGAATGGAAACCAGACAATTCCGAGTTTACAAGGCTCTGGGTAGCGTCAATTTTATGAGTCATTGGAAGTAGGTGATCAGAGCCCGAGTAAAAGGATCTAAGTCTCTGGGGGCAAAACTGATATAGATGAGCAAGGTCAACAGGGCTGCGGCCTGCAGTTTCTGGATGGGCGGCTCGGACAGGTGTGTGGTTAGGGATACGGGTCTCAGCAGCAAACGTAGTACCCGAATAATGCCCAAGGCGGTGAAGGTGGTACCCAATGCCAAGATCAAAGCTACCTGCCAATCCACGGTGGCAATAAACTGCCAGATGACCCAAAATGGACCAAATCCGCTGGTTAAAGGAAAGCCCACCAGTCCTAACGCCCCAAAGAGGAACAACGCCATATTCCACGGACGGCTCTTGCCCAGCCCTTCCCAGTCTGTAGTGTTTTGGAGCCGGTCTTCCCTTAGCAGCCCTAATCCGGTTAAACATGCCAGGAGACACAGACAGCGCAGCAGGAACAACGTCAAAATGGTCTCCCGCACTTGGACCAAAGGTAAGGTGAAAACGAGCAGGATCATGCCCCAGTTAAGCATGGCAGCATAAAACCAAATCCGCACCGGCGCCTGCGTACCCACTGCAGCGATGCCGCTCCAACACACAGTGATGATGCCCGCCCAACCTAGCCAGACATAAAGGGGCTCAAAGAAATTCAAGGGAGGGTGAGACTCGATGGCAGCAAATAGGGACTGCAGGACCACAAGCTGATACAACAACTGAACTACAGCGTTAGGAATAAGGGCTTCCTGTTCTCCCAGGTTTCGCCATAGAAGGTATAAGGGAAAGGGCAGACATAAGATGAACAGACCCACCGCAAGAAGTATGTTGGCCGTTTCAATTAAGGAGTCGCTTTGTGGGTCTGTTGGTAGCTGACTGAAAATGAACCAATGGGCCAATACGAAGCATGGGGCAGCCAACAAGGGAGCCAGGAAAGTGAATCGCAGTGAAGGAACATCGCGGGTCACAGTGGCAGGGATCCAGGCAGTCAATGGCAGCAGAAACAAAGGGTACAGAAAAGTCTTGACCAGTGGTCCTTGTTGCACCATCAGGACGAGAGAATAGCCGGCCAGGAGCGGCATTAGACCCGACCAAGAGGGTACGGCGGTGGGGTGCAACAAAGACAACAGCAGAGCGACTCCAACCAGACAGTGAATAAAAATCAGTTGGGGCACTTGGTCTAGATTCAAGGCCAATTCAAGGCCAATTCGAGGAATGGACCATTCTGTGGGCAGAGTTGACTCAAGAATCAGATCTGTTTCCGACAATGTCAGGACAATGAGCAAGAGGACGCACAGCGCCGCCAGAAGGGCGTACACTGGGCGCCGCCTTAGCCACATGATAGTCAACCAACCCAGGCCATGAGCCAGTAACAGCAATGATGGAAAAGTCAGGAGTTCTGCTAAGGGGAACATTACATTCAACCCGGGGCTTCTCTTTGGCGCCAGGAAAGCCACATGGGCAAACGCAAAGCTTGTCGGCTCAGAAGCAGAATGGTACAAAGCTCCAGCACATTGACCAGCAACATGAATGAGGTCGAATTCCCATAGGCATTCTGCATTATGATGTTGCCGGCTAGAAGCAACAACAGAAAACCGAAACCCTTGAAGACTGGCAACTCAGCTAATCCTAGAAAAGCCACTCCACAAAACACCAGAAAGACCAGTAGCCGTAGAGAAGTTGGAGATAGCAGGGCTTCTGGGAGATACATCTGCAGCTTCTCCAGGGGGAGGAAACCAGCCGCAGCCGCGACACCAACGATGGCAAGCAAACGGGTGGCGATTGGTGGCTTGGAGTCAGCCAACGCTTCAATTCGAACGCGAAAGAAGCCTAAGGAGAGAGCAACGCCTCCCAGGACGGGCACCAAGGCGACCCCCAACAAGGTTATGAACCAGTCTCCTCCTCCTTGCTGTGTCAACACGTAAACGGTTGCTAGCAGCAAGATTCCCGGGACCAGCACCTTTAGTTCCCACCAGAGGATTAGGAACAACACAACTCCAATCCAGAGAATCAACCAAGCAGACACTGATGCGGGAAAGCTATTTTTACCGAAGGACGACCCAAAGCAGTAAGGTCAGAACCAAGCTCCAACCTATGACACCTGGACCTTCCAGGACGGTCAGAACGCGGGACCATACCAAGGAAATGCGGGAAGTACTGAACTGAATGCCGCCCGAGAGCCATTCTAGACTGAACCATTCTGACACGTGGGCTACCAGCACGGGCAAGGGTCCCTTATGCCGGGCCAGTAGATATGCCAGGATCAGGCCACCGCCTCCTGTCAAGAGGACGTAGTCCAGGGACTGAAGCAGCAGGCGCAGCGGGGATGTTGAGTAGATCGTCGGTGGGTCCAGGTGTACCAGTCTGTAGATTAAGGAAGGGCTTAGACCAAAGATCAGTAAGGGCACAGTCAGAAGTACAATGCCCGCCCACGTGCGATGTAGCCAGCCGCCGCCCTCAGAACGAGTATGGGCACGACTCTGAAACAAAGGCAACCAAAGTGCGGAACTGAAGGCTAGAGCTCCCAATATGACATACAGATCGGGCAGGCTGGGAACCGATTTCCAGGTCACATCGAACCACTGATTGAGTTGCGGTCCTGCTGGGGTCAAGGGCCAACCCAGAATGCAGATGGCTCCCAAGCCGTGAAAGACATTGCGTTGCCATGGGAGGGGTAAACGGCCAGCCAAAAGCCAGAGAGGACTTCCTAGGGCTAAGGCGATCACGGGAGGAAGCAAATCAGGGGATCCGTTCGAGGATTCGCGAACTCCGATTAAACCCATTAGTGTGATGGCCGTCACCACTATGTAGTTGTCTCGTTGATAAGGTCTCCGAACATGTAGACAAGCAATGCCAGCCAATCCGAAGGCAATAGCTACCCAAGGGGACAATAAGGGAATGACGTCCGGGTGCCGCTGTGCCAGATTGAGTGTGAAACCCAATAACCAGATGCCGGTCAGTGCAGGCAGGATCTGGCTGAAGATACGTTCCGCCACGCTCAGACGCAACATGCTACTAGGCAGCAACCATAAGTGCAGAGGGTATGTCCCTGCTCTGAGCGCAGCTGCCAGCAGCAATGAATAGAGGGAGACCGGGGGTAAAACGGAACCGGTCAACATTTGTCGAGGACCGAATTCACCTGCTGGGAATAGTCCTACGAGTAACACGAGAGTGCCGAGCAGATTCAGCCCCAGGGAACGATGGTATATGAGGGAATAGTCATGTTGCAATGCTTCATGCTGGTGGGAGACTAACGTCTGTCTGATCACCATAATTACATCAAAAGCAACCCACATGAAGACCAAGGCCAGGATATTGGCACTGTTGACCAACATTAGAGTGATTGCCACTGTAGCTAAGTTGATAGCCAGAAATCGGCCGTAGAGGAACTTGGCAGCGTCTTCAAAGGGCCCCGCTTGCAGGTGCCCCGATAGCAGGATGCCGATGAACCCCAGTAGACCAGCCAGCAAGGCAATAGCCCAATTCCATGGAAAGTGAATCCACAGCATTTGAAACGTGGGCCGCCAAATCCAGATGTATTGAGGCACACCAGGCAGAAAATCCAAGCTGATTAGGCCACCAAGCCCCAGTCCCATCACAAGTAAGGTGAGTAAACGGAGTGGTACGGGGCTTCCCAGAGCCGGTGGTACAAAGGACAACAACACCGGGCCGGTCCAGAGGATTAAGGCCGGCATCAGAGGGGAAGCAAAAAGATTGGAAAAAGAATCCATGTTAGGAACTGGGAATCCAGGAGCCACAGTTTAAGGATTCGGCACAACCGCCAGCGGCCGAGCCTGGGGACCAACGATGTATGTTTGGACCCATATTACCCAATCCTGCAACTAACCTGACGCCAAACTCCAGGTACGCTCAGGTGCGTTCAGGAAAGGGTCGAGAATGCTAGGGCAAGGGAGCAGAGGAATTGGGGATCGAGAAGAGCCTGGTTCTTTCTAACATGGTAAAGGTGCTGTGTATGAGTTGGCTACTTCAATAAGGAAGCTTGCCCGCAGGTACCGTGAAAGACAAACTCCTCAAAAGGAAGCCGCTCCCGATCAGAGAACTCCCGCTGCTGCATTTCAGGTGCAAGACTTAGAGGGTCTCCTCTATGACCTACTGCCAAAGCTACAATCGGTTCCCAGTCCGCCGGAATGTCCAGTACTTCTCGGGCCGCATCTGCACTGAACCCGCCCATCTGGTGCACATGCAATCCCATTGTAGTGGCTTGGGTGGAAAGATTGGCGACTGCCTGCCCCGTATCATAAATTGCCTTGGAATTTTGTTTACCGGTGCGTTTGGACACAGTGGAGGCGCATACGATGGCTAACATGCCAGCTTCCCTTGCCCAGGTCTGATTCTGATCCATAAGGGTGCCCAATATTCGGTTAAATCCGGATGGATTCTCTGACTTGGCTGCATAAACGAATCGCCAAGGTTGGTCATTGAAAGACGAAGCGGCCCATCGGGCTGCTTCGAAAAGACTACCGACCTGCTCTGTGGTCAGAGCATCGGGGCGAAAAGAGCATGGACTCCATCGTCGGGCAATATTGTCGGCGATATGGAATCGAGTTCTGGCAGTCTTGTTCTTATCCAAATCAACTGGCATTGAGCTTACCTATGGTATTACCAAAAATGCGGTGTTTCTGCACCTGCAGGCAGGCGCACGGCCACAAACTCGAAGTTTGTTGCCGGTTGGATTGTAAATGATCCCATTGCTGCCGGCAGGAGTATGCAGTCCCAGGCAGATACCAATTCTGTGCTACTGTCGACCTCAATGTGGGCGCTGCCCTTCAAGCCAACAAGCACTTCCATTGAATGCATTGATGTAGATCCTTTCAGCCTAGCCGGGGGAGCCAGTGCAAGTCTAAGAACCTCAAAGGTCTTGGTACCGGCCAGTTTTTCCCCAACGTGCCGCTGCCAAGTGGCTTTCTGGGGTTGGACCGGTCCGGGCCCCGAGCCTTCGGTAACCAACACGTCCAAGGCCTCTCGCCAATGGATTGGCCGTGGCCGCGCCGGATCTTGAGGTCTGTCCCAATCGTACATGCGGTATGTCGTGTCGCTACTTTCTTGTATTTCCAGGACAGTGGGTCCTGGACCGAGAGCATGTATGGTCCCGGCTGGCACAAAGAAGGCTTGGCCTACCTCCATGTTTTCTCTACGGAGAAGGTTAATTAGCGCCGCCGTGGCCCCCGCCGTGGTGATCTCTGCTCGGGTAATACCAGCCTTCAACCCCAGTAGCAGCTGAGCATTCGGGTTGGCGCGAAGAGTCAGCCAAAACTCCGTCTTGCCGAAGGACTCCCCTGTGGGGGCCTTTTCACTAGTCGGATGGACTTGCACTGACAACCATTCTTCAACATCAAGTAATTTGAAGAGCAGCGGAAAATCAGGGCCACAATTGGAGCCAACCAGTTGTGCCCCAAACCGTCTCAACAACTGCGGTAAGGTCAGGCCCTCAAGCGGGCCGCCAGCTACAGTGGTCATGCCTGCAGCATGTCCAGACAACAGCCAAACCTCCGCAAGGTGATTCCCCTCTACCAAATGACCATATTTCTGTTTGAGACGGCTTCCACCCCAAACGTAATCTCTGCCAATGGGGTTAAAACGTAGAGGACGCTGCAGAAGCTCTAAGTCAGAGGAATTCAAGTCGTCTACTCCGTCTGCGATGTTTTTGATTCCATCTCTGTCGAACCTTGCTCTGACTTTCCATTTTCTTTTGTCGCAGCTGCGCGGTGAGCGTGCTTTAGGGCCCAGCTCTTAAGAATTTGCCAACGGTTTGGCTTGGCCATTTCCGCTGCGTTTACTTCCTCGTGCAGAAAGTGAGGGGGCTGGTCCAAGATTCGATGCCACGTATAGGTGCCCATCAATTTCAAAGTAGCTGCCACAGGTGCAGCCAGAATTGCTCCTAAGATGCCTGCTAGTGAAGTGCCCATGAGTACGCTAATGAGCACAACCAAAGGATGGAGCCTCAGCTCGCTGCCCAATACGCGGGGAACCAGTACATTACTTTCCAATAGATTCAAGACTAGTAGGGCGAGGGCTACAAGCAAAGTGTAATTCTGAGTGGAGAGATTGAGAACGGTCGAATCCTGAAAGAAAGCCGCCAATACGGCTACCGTAAAACTGATGAAGGGGCCTATCAGGGGCAGAAATTCCATTGCTCCGGCCAAAAGCCCCAAGCCGAAGGCATTTTTGACTCCCAGCAGGCTCAGCATTACAGATACGGTGAAAAACATAAGAATGGAAATGTTAATCTGCCCGCGGAGATAGGCGCCCCAAATCTGGGAAAAACGACGCCACAAAACCTTCATTTCATTCTGAACACTGCGAATAGGGGCCATCTCGCCGATATAGCCCTCCACGCGCGGGATGTCAATGATCATGTACAGGGAAAGTATGAAAATAATGATGGTGGTAGTCAAAGCGTTGAATGTGCCCCGTGCCAGGCTTGTAGCAACCGAACCGCTTTGGCGAAGTACTGGATTGACTGCAGCCAACGCTTGTTTAACTATGGCTTCTACGTCCCAAGTATGGGATGCACCCTCTACGCTTCCCAAATTCCAAAGGGGAGTGAATCCCTGCATTTCAGGAAGGGCCAGTAATCTCTGCAACGGGAGCGAGTCGCCTACAGCTTGCCTGATGTAGGCCTGGGCTCCGGACACCATGATCGGCATGCCCTGCAGCAACAATTCCAATTGAATGAAGGCGGCTGAACCCAACCACAGAATTGCAAAGATGGAGACAATAAAAAAAGTGGCGAACACTAAGACAGAGGCCACAGCGCGGGATAGGAACGGTAATCTGGTAAGTCGCGTGACCAGGGGGTGCAAGAGATAGGCCACCACCACGGAGACAACAATAGGTTGCAGCAGATGCCTGAATTTCCAGAGTGAAAGTCCAATGAGAACCAGGAAAACAAGAGAGGCCAGCAACTTGGTGTTGGAACTCCAGTTGCCAGAAGGATCCTCTGGGGGACTAGGCTCAAGAACTGCAGACATACCAAAGCCCCGAACTTTTTATATATCTGTGTGCGCCTAAATAAAGATGCATAGTATGGGACCTTCCCGCCGGAAGTATGGGAAGCGTTCTACCCTAGCCTGATTCGTGAAAAGAATTGCAGCCCTTAACTCGCCATTATCCCATTTAGTTTCAGGGTAATTCACAAGATTTCAGTCCAACTTCCCCTTGCTTGGCTTGTGCATCAAGCGTCTGTTTCAAAGGAAGGAGGCAGTCAGCATTTAAGGAGGCTATGTAGAAAGCTGCTCATTTGGTTCTGGCTTCCGATACTCCGGCGAGCGCTGGCGATAACGGTTCCGACACTTTACGAATCTTAAGGCAACACCATAGCAATGCCCGGAGAGTTTCGAAGTCTCCACGCATGCATTGAAATGAAAAGCAGCAACCAAAGCAAGCAGTGTAATGTCAACAACAAGGCGGCTAGAAGAATCTGTATTGGAGATTGTTTCGGCCTTCTTCCCTGTCAAAGCTCCGTTGGATCGGAGCGAAGTTCATACTGAAATGGTCTTGAGATTGGCAAGCGAAGCCAGGAGTTTCTTGGGTCCATGATTTTCAAACATTACTGAGACTTCCTCTTCACCGTTCTTGATCTCCGCACCAATTACCATGCCATTGCCAAAGGTGGGGTGGACAACCTTCATAGCAGCTTTGAATTGAGTTTCGGCAGTCCTGCGGGTTACTTCCCTTGGCTGGTCAAGCGAACTCCAGTCGAATGCAGAATTTCGAGTTTGCGGGCGCAAAGGTTGAACGCCAGAAGAGGAAATGCGGACCGTTCGGTTGAGGCTAGCGGAACGCCACCAATCCGGATATTGGTCCTCCTGACAAGAGCTGCTGGGTATTTCCTCCAAGAATCGGCTGGGCGCGCAAAGTCGATTCTGACCTCGGTCGAAACGTTGGGCTGGGTAGGACAGAAATAGCAACTCTTGGGCCCTGGTTACCCCTACATAGAAAGTCCGTCTTTCCTCTTCGATTTCCTTGTCGGAACCGGTGCGAACGCTGCGACTATGAGGCAGCATTTCTTCGTCCAAGCCAGCGATATAGACCACGGGAAACTCAAGGCCCTTTGAAGTGTGCAAAGTCATCAGTGTTACTTTGTCTTCTTCCTCCTCTAATTCGTCTTGGCCCGCGTGCAGGCTGACATGGGCCAGGAAACTTTCAATGGGGGTCTGGGACTGTTCCTCCTCCAGTTCGTCCACTACATCTGCAAACTCTGCGGCGATGGTGACCAACTCGTCCAGATTCTCTTTCCGGCTGGTCTCATCTTCCTTACTGTCGTCCAAAGACGCGTAGTACCCAGATTCTGTCAAGATTTGGACGAGCAGGGCTTCAGGTGCCGCGTCTTGATCGTGGCGGTCCGAAACAGTAGTCCAGTCCTGCAGCAGTCTACTGAAACGTTGCAAAGACTTCAGTGCTCTGCTTTTGAAACCGTGCGGATAAAGGTAATAAAGCTGGATTGTTTCCTGATCTGCTCCTGAGGGACCGTTGGCGCTCAGGTGAAGGGCATCAGTTAATGTTAGATGCCATTTGGATGCACACTCGAGCAGCCTGTCCAATGTAACTCGACCGATGCCCCGTGCCGGTCGATTGATAATCCGCATTAACGAAGTGCGATCACGAGGATTCACGACCAACCGCAAGTATGCTAGGGCGTCCTTAACTTCCCTTCGGTCGTAGAACCGCAAGGCGCCAACGATGCGGTAAGGGGTGGAAGCCCTAAGAAAGGCTTCCTCCAACTCCCGTGACTGCGCGTTGGTGCGATACATCACTGCTATGTCCTCCAACCCAAATGAAGACTGCTGCAGCAGACTGGTGACGCTGCTGCCAATCCATTCCGCCTCATGCCTGGCGTCTGAAGCAGCCAGTATTACCGGCCGTTGTCCAGATTCCCTATGGGTGAAGAGTCGTTTGGGGGCACGAGCTCGATTGTTCGAAATTACGCCATTGGCCACGGTCAGAATTTGTGGAGTGCTACGGTAGTTCTGTTCCAGCAGTACCGTCCTACAATTCCGGAAGTCTTTGCGAAATCGATTGACGTTTTCGTAATCTGCGCCGCGAAAAGCGTAAATGGACTGATCCTCGTCACCCACCGCGAATATGTCCTCCTGCGAATCTTCGAATTTCACTAGCAGTCGCAGCAAATCATATTGGACATGGTTGGTATCTTGGAACTCATCAACTAGAATGTGGCTCCATCGGTGCTGGTACTTTCTGCGTATTTCCTCATTTTCCTGTATGAGAATGCGGGTGTACATCAGCAGGTCGTCGAAATCCATGCCGTTGCTTTCTTGCAAACGGTTCTGATACATCAGATACAGCTTCTCGAGACGGGGATTATCTGTGCTCTCCCTGATGAGGGCCGTCTGGTTAGGCAAAATACCCCTATTTTTGAAACGGCTAATGAATTGTCTGAGTTCAAAGGGAGTGAAACCTTGTTCGCCCGTTTCTTTTAGGATGGCACTGATAACTTGTGACTGGTCCTGACTGTCGAAAATGACCCAGTTTCGGTCATAAGGCGTGTACTCATATTCGATTCGCAGGATACGGGCACAGATGGAGTGAAAGGTGCCTACAGTCGTAGTGGAGCCATACAGACTGGACCGAATGCCGGCATGGCTAGTTAGGCCGTGCATCTGCTCCTGCACCCGAGTTTTCATTTCTTTGGCAGCCTTGTTTGTGAAGGTAACGGCAAGGATATTCCATTGCGGAATTCCAAGTTCTTGTACCAGGTAAATCAGGCGATGGGTGAGAACTCTTGTTTTGCCGGAGCCAGGCCCTGCCAACACCAATGCCGGACCCAATGGCAGGGCCACAGCCTCACGCTGTTGCGGGTTCAAGTCTCCAAGGTACGAAGTGTCCTGAATAGACATAAAATATTCCTGATTGGTCATAGGGACTGCCCTGCCCTTTCTGATGCAGCGGGTACCGTCCCGTCACGCAAGAAGCTGCCACTATAGCGCGGCTGGTTCTTCCCTGCAGCAGGTACATCCCGTGACAGCGGCGCAAAGTTGGGGAAATGTGGAGGGCAATTCACAACCGAACTCCGCCCGGCACAAGTCTGCAAAGGTACCCAAGGGGAATCCCATGACGCTGGCGGCACGCCCTTCCAGCTCCTTCACCGGCCGGAAATCCGGATCTTGCAAGGCGTAAGCGCCAGCTTTGTCTAGAGGTTGTCCCTCGTCAATGTAGATCGTAATCTCCGCTTCCGTCTAGTCTCGTAGCAAGATGCGGGAACAATGGGAATAAGCACTGGTCTTCCCTGTGCTGGCGTCCACTATGCAGATGCCGCTATGTATTTCGTGACTGCCTTGCAGCAGCATTCGCAAGAATTCTGCTGCTTGGGTCTTGTCTGCTGGTTTGCCTAGGATTTTCCCTCGGTATACTACCACCGTGTCGGCGCCAATTATCAGTGACTGTGCGGGTTTGATCCGTCTCTCAGCAGGGGCAAGTCTAGAAAATGCCGTCAAAGCTTTGAGCGCGGCCAATCGTCGCACCAAGAATGGACCGGTTTCGTCTTCTCCTTGCGTTTCATCTACTTCAGTCGGCCGAATTTCCAAATTCCACGGCACGGCTTCCAGAATCTGTTTGCGCCGTGGGCTTCCAGAAGCGAGAATCAAAGTGACTGCCATATAGATTCCCAAAAGAGATACGTTTCCAGCTAGTACATTGGCCTTTAGGGGCGAACCAATCCCGAATCCGAGTCTGAGTTCTTCGGGCTTCCTGAGTATAATCCTAAGGCCTGAATGAAACTCTCTGCTAGAGCCCGACACAAATGCCGGTCCAGGACTCTAGCCCTGTTTTACGGCCTGTTACTTACTGCCCGCCTAAGGAGACACACCTCATGTCTGCGAGGACTTCTTACCCCGCGACGCGCACGGCCATAATTGGCTGTGGCGGCATGGCCCGAAACCATATCCGCAAAATATTGGAAGATCCTCGCGGTACCTCCATCAATGTGGTGTGTGAACCGATGGCAGAGAATTATGAGGCTACTGCTGAGCTTTTTGAAGCTGCCGGTCAAAAAGTACCGTTGAATGTACCTGATTTGCAATCATGTCTCAATCAGCACAGAAGGGATTTGGATGCTGTTTTCATCGTAACCCCACATGCGATGCACCATGACCATTGCGTCATGTGTTTAGACGCTGGGCTTGAGGTATTGGTGGAAAAACCCATGGTGATAAACCAAGATCAGGCCCGCCAACTCATAGCCAAACGAGACGAGACCGGCAAGCTTCTGGTAGTCGCCTTCCAAGGTAGTTTGTCTCCTCAGATCCGCTGGGCCTCTGAACGAATCCAAGATGGCACTTTTGGCGAACTGCGCTCTATCAGCGGAACAGTGTGGCAGAACTGGAACACATTGGGTGAAGGTAGGTGGCGATCTGACCCCGAAGTCTCCGGGGGCGGTTTCATGTTCGATACGGGCGCTCACTTGATGAATACAATTTCCGACTTGGCTGGACAAGAGTTCGAGGAAGTTGCTGCATGGCTAGACAATCGGGGGCGCAGAATCGATATCATGGCAGCTGTAATAGCGCGTTTGGCCAACGGGGCCTACGTCACTATGAATGGCTGTGGAGCCTCAGTTCCCAGCTGTTCCTCAGATATTCGAGTCTTTACCGAAAACGCAACCATTCGAGCCTGCATGTGGGGACGGTGGTTGGAAGTGCAAATGGCAGGAGAGAGCGACTTTAAACCTGTAGAGTTACCTGCCATGAAAACAACCTGGCACAGATTTCTAGAAGTCCGACATGGCCTTATCGCTAACCCTTCGCCCCCAGAAGTAGGGCTGAGAATGTTGAAGCTATGGGATGCAATCAAGAATTCCGCCGCCAAAGGAGGTCAACCCGTCCCCTGTTAGAGGGCAGTGCAGCAGTCTTTTGGGCTGGATGCCTTGATTTTGAGACATTGGCAAAAAAGGAGAAACCAGTGACTGTAACTATTTGGAATGAATACCGCCATGAGAAACTGCATGCCGAAATCGGCGAGATCTACCCGGAGGGCATTCACGGAGCCATTAAGGCTGGCCTTGCCGGCCACGGCATTACGGATGTCGGCACTGCCACTCTAGACGAGCCGGAACACGGCCTCAACGACGAAGTGCTGGAATCAACAGATGTATTGCTCTGGTGGGGCCATATGGCCCACCAGGAGGTTGAACAGCGCATAGTGGACAAAGTCCAGAAGCGGGTTCTGGAGGGAATGGGCCTCATCGTGCTCCATTCAGGTCATTTTTCTAAGATTTTTCGTCAAATGATGGGAACTTCCTGCAGTTTGCGCTGGCGCGAGGCCAGTGAAAAAGAGCGGCTATGGGTCGTCCGGCCCGGGCATCCTATCGCCCAAGGACTACCCCCCTACTTTGAGCTCCAGAATTGCGAAATGTATGGTGAGTTGTTTGACATTCCCCAGCCGGACGAGTTGGTATTCGTTAGTTGGTTTGAAGGCGGAAACGTCTTTCGTAGTGGCTGCTGCTTCCATCGCGGCAACGGTAAGATTTTCTATTTCCGGCCCGGCCACGAAACATTTCCCATTTTCCACGATGCCATCATTCACCAAGTTCTGGCTAACGCAGTGAAATGGGCCAATCCAGTTAGCGGGCCATCGTACCCCTATTCCCAACCGGGCACAACGCGCCCTACTGCGATCAACGAAAGGGAATCACTTGAGCCCATTGCTGCTGAATCCAAAGAACGAGTACGAGTTGGTTAGGCCCATAAGACCATTTTCGCCACACGTCTTACAAAAGAAGGTTCCTGAGCTTCAAAGCGGTGCAGCCGTCGGCTGCACCGCTTCTGTATGTGCGCCCCCTGTAGGATTCGAACCCACGACCCACTGCTTAGAAGGCAGTTGCTCTATCCAACTGAGCTAAGGAGGCTGGATATCCAAGGACTGTTCGCTGATTGCCAGGATATTGTATCCGGGTCAGGCTATTTCAATTGCCCTTCCCCGTAAAGCCGGCGCAAGCGATTCTATATCTAATACAGGAACATGGGCAGACCTTCCACGCCATTGAGCTTAGGTCTGTATGCATCCACGTCATAGAGCCTATCTACATCTACCCGACGTACTCCCTGCGTCACTTCACTCATGTTAATATGGGTGAACTTGCCTTCTCGAAGGGCCACCATACGTCCGCTTTGGCCTGCCAGCAGCAAGTCAGCTGCAAGATGACCATATGTACGGGCTACTAACAGATCCAAAGTGTCAGGTGCTCCCGTGCGCATCAGGTAAGCCAGTTTCTGATTGATAATGTCAACGCCGAGGCGCGCCTTTAACATTGCGCTCGTGGCTTCACCTATGCCGCCCAGTTTGCGATGTCCGTAGGCATCGGCCTTTCCCGACTCTATTATTTCGCCCCCCAGCGCCGTAGCTCCTTCGCTAACAATCACCATTGCGTAATTGCTCACATTGGAATCCAGATCCGACTGAACCAACGAGGCCAGTCTATCGGGGTCAAAGGGCACTTCGCACAGCAGCGCCCGTTCTGAATCTGTCACATAACTGGATATCAATGCCGTCTCCCCAGAATTGCGTCCGAAGAGCTCAATTACGGCGACCCGCTCGTGGGAACCGGCACTCGTCCGCAAGTTGGTTATTGCTTCTGCGCTGCGGGTTACTGCAGTACTGAAGCCCATGCAGTAATCCGTCCCATAGACATCGTTATCCATGGTCTTGGGGCAGGCTACAACTTGCACCCCTTCGGCGTGCAGTCGGCCACCATATCCTAAGGTGTCGTCACCACCTATCGGAACGAGAGTTTCGACGCCCAAGGCATCCAGGTTACAAATGACTTGGGCCGTCAAGTCCAAAGTTCCATCCGCGTTTGTCTTGGCTTCCGTTCCTGCATGGTAAACAGGCTGTCCAGACACCTTCACCTTTCCTGGGTTAGTGCGGCTGGAATGCAGAAAAGTGCCGCCGGTGCGGTCGACCGTGCGTACTACTGGCGTAGTCAATTTCACCGTGTGTTTGGCTACAGAGTCGGGGTCTTCCGGATTGACCTCTAGAGGACCAGCCCAGCCACGCCTGAACCCAATTACCTCATGACCGGCCGCAGTCAGTCTATTAACTATGGTCTTGATGCAGGGATTTAGCCCTGGCACATCGCCACCACCTGTCAGAATGCCTACTTTCATGATGTGTCCTTGCGGTTCTGCAATACGGTCCGAATCGAGACGCAAACTATTCTATTCGAGAGCAGGTTGGCATTGGTAATCCCCGCTCAGTTGTTTGGTGCAGCTCCGGGATCAGGAAATACCTTGTGCAGGCGCATCGCCGTTCGATAGAAACCCACTAGTTGATCCATTGTTCTTTGCCATGATTGGTTCTGAGCATGTTTCCATCCGGCGTCAGCCAAGCGCCTGCGCGTCGCTCCATCGTCGCGGAGCAGCTCAACGAAATTCCGAATCTGAGCAGGCTCCTCGGGATCAAAGAGCAATCCAGTCTGCTGATGTTTAATGGAATCAGTCAGGCCACCCTTGTTGGCGGCGATAACCGGTAATCGGCATGCCATGGCTTCCAAGGCAACCAATCCGAAGGTCTCAGTGGTAGAGGGAAAAAGAAAAATGTCCGCACTGCGGTAGGCGGCGATCAATTCTGCTCCAAATCGGTAACCTGTGAAGACAGTCGGAGTGCCGTCGTACCAGGACCGCAATTCCGAGTGACTGGGCCCATCGCCGACCAGGGCCAAACGCACTCCAGGAGTTGGAAACAGGTAGTCTCTAAGGTCAAAGAGCCCTTTCTCAGGGGCATGTCGGCCTACATTGAGAATCAGCAGTTCCTTGGGATGGCCATCGGTCAGTTCCTCCCTAACTGAAGGATTGACCGGTCCTTCTGAGAAATGCTGGGTGTCTATACCCCGGTGCCACCAACGCACCCGCTCGAATCCGTGCCGGCGCAAATCGTCGCGCAAAATACTGGAGGGACAGAGTGTCAAAGTAGCTTGGTTATGAATGTGCCTTTCATAGGCCCATAACCCATCGGTCAGGAATCCGCTACCGTAAAAGCGGGCATACCGCGCCACGTCTGTATGAAAAGAGGCTACAGCGGGAATGTTCAGCTTACGGGCCATCTGCATCCCGAACGGACCTAGAGAAAAAGGGTGCAAAGTGTGAATCAAATCGGGGCGGAAACGTTTCAGTATGGGAAAGGTATCTTTGGTAGGAAAACTTAGTTTTAGCTCGTTGTAGTAAGGGTTGGTGATTCCGTTCACACCGATGACAGGTATGCCTGAGAATTCGGTCGGACCTCCCGCTGGAGCGAAAAGAATGGCCTGGTGGCGCCGGTCTGCTAGGTAACGCAACATCAATTGCAGGATATTGACAACCCCATCCACTTTGGGTAGAAACGTCTCTGTGAAGAGCCCAATTCGCAAAGGCTTATCTGGGTGGATGTTACTTTCGTCAGAAAGGGCCATGGCTGGCTGCAAAAGTGGCAGAATGAGATGGGCGCGTGGCATTGCGGCGGGTTGCCCGCTCTCTTGCGGGCCGTCCGCACGTATGTATTCTATGGTATTGGACTTCAAGGGGATCGAACCTTGTTCGCCTATGCTGGCCGGGGCAGCCGATTCACACGAGGCTGGAATGGATCTAGGTCAGAGGGCATAGGTTGTACAATGGCCTGAAGTTTGTCTCTTGGTCCCTGCCTCTCTGTGGACCTACAGCCTGAGAGTTCCTTTCCCCTTATGAACAACAGCAAACAGCCATCAATACTTGTCTTGGGCGGAGACGGGTTCTGCGGTTGGCCCACCAGTCTGCATCTCTCCAATTTGGGATATGAGGTTACCATCGTAGATAACCTATCCCGTCGCCGAATAGACAAGGAATTGGAAACCCAGTCCCTAACCCCCATTAGGTCAGTCGAAACACGCCTGGAGACTTGGCGTACCGAGACCGAGAACGAACTCAACTTTGTCAACCTGAATCTGGCCGAGGACTATGCCGATCTGGTTCAGGTCTTAAGAAATGTCCAGCCGCAAGCCATTGTTCACTTTGGCGAGCAGCGAGCCGCGCCTTACTCCATGAAGTCTCCATTTCACAAGCGATATACGGTTGACAACAATGTAAACGCCTCCCACAACTTGCTGTGTGCCATCGTTGAGACAGGTCTGGACATTCATGTTGTTCATTTAGGTACTATGGGAGTGTACGGCTACGGTACAGCTGGGCTCTCGATCCCGGAGGGATATCTCCCTGTCAAAGTGGATGTACAGGGGAAAGACCATGAGATGGAGATCATGTATCCGCCCAATCCCGGTAGCATTTACCACATGACAAAGACTCTGGATGCCTTGCTCTTTTTCTACTACAACAAGAACGACCAAGTCCGAATTACTGACCTACATCAAGGTATTGTCTGGGGAACCAACACTCCTGAAACCCTCTTGGATGAGCGGCTGGTCAACCGATTTGACTATGAAGGGGACTACGGCACAGTTTTGAACCGGTTCCTTATTCAAGCTGCGGTGGGCCACCCTGTTACGGTATATGGGACAGGGGGACAGACACGGGCTTTCATACACATTCGGGACACGGTTCGCTGCGTTCAATTGGCGATTGAAAATCCACCGGGCGCAGGAGATCGCGTCAAGGTTTTCAACCAGGCAACTGAGACCCACCGGGTCCGGGAATTGGCGAAGTTGGTATCTACTATGACCGGTGCGGAAGTACGCTTCTTCAAAAATCCGCGAAATGAAGCTTTGGAGAACGAATTGAAAGTGGAAAACAGTCAGTTCCTCGGCCTCGGATTGGACCCCATCACTTTGAGTGAAGGATTGCTTAGCGAGGTGATCGAGGTAGCGGGCAAATACAAGGAACGTTGTGATTTAGACAAGATTATTGCCAACTCCACATGGCGGTCCGACATTCCTGTAGATCGGAAAGGGTCAACTTCGCCCAACGAATGGCAGCCTGGTCAATAGCTCCAGCTTCTTCCTGGATAGTTAGCCTTGATCCAGTTTGAAGTAATTTGAAACTGTTTTTCCTAACAGGAATGAAGATTACGGGGTCTAGAAAAGAAAGGTCTAAACAGGACCTATCGCGTCCTCACATGCCATAGAAGGTCTCTTAGGAAATTCGAATTTTCAGCCATGTTTGCTTACCAGGAGCAACGTGCCGACATTTAGCAGTGTGCAGCCTTGACACCCAGTATTGCCGGTATAACCTGGCATGCCCCCGCCGAAAATCAGTTACAGTCCTGCACGACCAAAGAAACAGAAATATGTGGCGGGACCATAGCTTTCCCCACTTTTTCGAGTTGGCTTATTTTTCTGCCATGGGGACATTTGCGGCACCGAGACTGGTCTGGGCTGATGCCACCATTCAGTCGGTAGTCAAGAATTAGAGATTCGGGCCCGATGGCACAACGGTGAAGGCTGTAAGATCCTGCTGAGTTGAATGGCGCCCTTTGCCTTGACATTATGAATGGCTTGTTCCAAGGGTAAACGGAGTGCACTCCAGAGGCAGGCACAGGTGTCATTTCTGAAAGAGAAACTGGTGGCTGGCGAAAAGCGAATTTACAGAAGCCCTCTTTGGACCGAGGAGAGGGGTTCGAAGTTCCCTAGATTTTCGGCAACTCAAAGGTATGTATTAGAGACATTGGTTGAAATGCCCACACATTGAATTGAGCAAGCGTGTGCAAGATGTTAAGGAACGTGAAAAGGTCGTGTCTCAGTCCAGACCCCAATACACCAGGAAACCATTTCAAGTTCCAGAAACGGCCGTTGCGACAGGTTTCTTTGCCAAAGGTTACAAAAAATTAGGCGTGAGTCGCTGACAACGGGTTTCGATAAATCCTTTAATGTCTACATATTTCAAGTTTGGGACCGTGAGAATCGGGGGCCAGGCAATAGCAAGATCCATGGACATGCGCCAGGCGGGAGTTTTTCAAGGTCTTTCGATGTCAAGCCCTTCTTCACTAATGCTCATAGCTTTGGGTTCTTAGTGGTCGGTCCGCGCCATTGTGTGGCTTGAGGCGACACCCTATTGTTGCTCCGATTTAGAAGCTGGGGGCACCTCGTCGAAGGCTCTTTTCGGAGGTATGCAAGGGCAGAGACAGTCTCCTGCCACAGAAGATGATCACTTTGAGACTCTGTCGCAAGGACGTTGTGTCCGGATTTCTAGGAACATCTTTCTGTGTGGTCTTGCTCACCGACTTAAAGGCACAAATTCCCTTGGAACTTGAGACCCCTCGGCAGGGAGAATCGTAAGATCGATGTTTCTTTTTCGGCAGTACGGAGGAGGGATTCCGTAGAGGTCTAACCATGGGAGAATCCACGTGATCCTGCATGTGTCGACGAAAAAGGCCACACGAGATCTGCCATATATTTGACTGGCTAGTCCCTTCGTCTTCAATGACTAATCTACCTGGGAACCAGAGGTTCTACATTCTTCTATGTCCATATCAGCCGATTTCGATTCAACTTTCGACATGTTGAGACATGAAACCGAATATGGAGTCTTTCACGAAACTCGCAGATCCTGTCGCTTTGCTTGTGAACTGATAGAAAACGGGTCATCTGCCGACCTTAAACTCGCGACTACTGTGCTCGAGGCCGTCTTGAATTGTCAGTCGGTCGATTCAGCGGACCCTCATCAAGGAAATTTCTTCTGGATGGCAGAAGATGACTACATACAGGATTTGAACGCAGTAGTTTTTTGTCTCGAAAGCTTGATACCCATGATGCTAAAGAGAGGAAAGCGGCTGCCCTCACGACAGAAGGACAGAATCATTGGGGCTATTCAACTCGGGTTGCAGGAAGTCCAACGCTTGGATGTCTGGGTGGGCTATACCAACATTACGTCCCTGGCCCTCCTTGCCACCTGTCTGGGAGGAGATCTGTTGGATGACAGCTCATTGCGCAGCCACGGGCTTGAGAAGTTCCGCACCTGGGTTGCATTTACGTCGAAGAATGGCCATGTCTTGGAATTCAACAGTCCTACTTACGCAGCGGTCACGATGCGGTCATTGGCCACAATAAGGGACGATGTTAAATGTCCCGAAACGGCGTCATTGGCAGAGATCATGCTCTGTCGGCTAGGTCTCAGCTATGTCCTGCATCTGCATAAGGCGACGGGACGGCTGGCCGGTCCACATGCCAGAGCGTATCAACCCAGTATCTCAGGCGCAGTGGCACCCGAGATTGAGCAGTTCAAGAGCTGGGTAGCTTTAGGAATCTTGCCGTCTTGGTTGGAAAGGTTACATAACCGGCTACCGCCCAATTACTTGGTCCGCGAGGGGATCCTGAGCGCTTTCAATTGTGATATGACCACCTATGTTTCCCCTTCCTTTACCTTAGGGAGCACTTCCCGAAGTCTTCATCCCCAAGGCAATCACGTGATTGCGCATCAAATCTCAGAGGCGGAAAGGAGAGTAGGTGTGTTTTACACCCGCTATATTCTTGACGATAAATGGATTGGCGATTTCTACCACCACACGGACCGCTCCAATACGCGAAACCTTTTGGATGAAGGAGACTTCCTAGGAGTGCAAGTCCAAAATGTACTCCTAGGTTGCTATGCACCGCAAGCGGGAAAAGACATGTTCAGAAGTGCTAAAACCTCTTTCATATGGACTAAGCAAGCACTTGTTCGAGATGTGTTGGTTGAAGGGATTCCGAAAAGCATCTATCCATTTGAAGTTCCACACGATGCCCGCATTACCGTTGTGACGGACTCTGTGTATTACGTGTTGCAACCGTTGCATGTCTCGTCCCTTCTTGGCGCGCCTTTCCTAGTGATTGACCAAAGAGTGGGAGATATGGTGTGCGAAATCTACCATTACAAGGCTGAGAAACCTAAGCAGTTCTGGGACTTGAGATGGCCGGGTGCTTTCTATAAGGGTCGCCCTGCCTGCCTCTTTTACTTGGAAATGGTCGATCGCAACGATATTCCTTCGCCAGAGGCGCTGCAAGCGCATCTGGTTCAGGTTAAGACTTACTGCCAGATAGAATCCCCCCGTACCCGTACCGAGCAAGCTGAGCAGCGGCTTCTCAAGGCGACTGTAGAAGGGCCGGCCGGCACCTTGGCTATGAACATTGATCTTATGGATTTCGCATTTATGGCACCAGAAAGTTCCCTTCAAAGCAAACAAGAATTTAAGTTGGAATCTCCTGTTGCCATGCAAAGTCAGGAATCGTTTGCCTTGAACGGGACCGAAGTTACGGTCTACCGAGGAAATGTAACTTTCTGCCAGATACCGGAAAGTAAAGAATGGCTCTTGTTTCAAACCGATCCGGAGGGAAGCCGGATTGAAGTAGCGATTGGAACTGAAGTCCATGCATTCCAAACCTCCGGTATGGCTCTAGTCCATGGCAGCGAAAGTGAAATAGCAGTTCACAATGTAGGGGTTGCCACTACTTGAAATTTCATTCCCATTGACGGGCAAGTCTTGCCGTTGCAGCTAGTTGAAATGTGACGACAGACCATTGCGTCTGCTTGGGACTGTCCAGAGAATTTGGTCGAAGTGGTCCCAAAATTGACTTCTGCTGGCGCTCTGGGAGTATCCTCTTGTTTGGCAGCGTCAAGACAGGTAAAAAAGCTGCTATCCGGACAACAATATTGGCAGTCTTAGAAGCGATCCTGCCGACGGAATAGGTAGGCCCAAAGCTGGGGACCTATGGGTTTAAGACGCTACCAGCAGGTGTTTGACGTGGCCATCATTGGGTATCCAAAGGCTATCAACAGGACTGGGGCCTTTAGCAAGTAAATTCAGGTGCAAGGTGGGGATTGATCGAATTGCAGGCACCCTAGTGCCATCCGCAGAATTTAGAAATCTGCCAAAGGACAGATTCTCAGCGACGACGCATCGGGAAGCCAACTAGCTGGACATGCTGGCATCTGCCCCGGCAAAGGCTTGAATTCTTACGGGCCGGATTCCTAGGGCTTCACGTATGCCTCTCTTGCTCGGTGCAAATTGTGCCCACAGGCCATCCCATCTTCGAGGCTAGGTCGAACCTGAACTCTGCCAATCACAGCTGGGCCTTTCGACCGTAATGCCGGCGGTTTCACTATTGAGAGCCGCGTGGATAGGTGCATTCATATTCTTGCTCCTCTATTTCAACACCCAGAATGGTGGGACTCTGCATCAGATATCCTAAACGGACCCGGGCGATTACGGCCATCTGTGGTTCTTTTTCGTAAGCGTAATCCGCAGTGAGATTAAAGTATTCGACCGCGCGGGCGAAGTTGCCCGTCGCCTCCGCCACACTGGCAATCAAGAAATGCCCCTGCGGAAATTCGGGTTCCAACTCCAAGGCGGCTTGGGCACTGCACTCGGCTCCTTCAAAATCTCCTATGCGAAGCCTATCAGTACCGATGGTAGCCCAAACTCGAACGGGAGGCAGATCTGGATTCCCAAAGGCCTCATCAAAGTAGCCAATAGTGGCTTCAGTATTGCCTAGCTGTTCTTCTAATATGCCGGCCCAAATCAGCAGTTCCTCTGACCGCTCGGCAGCTTCAAGATTTTCCTCGATCAGCTTCAGGGCACTATTGTAATCTTGAGCTTCAACCAGGGACTCAAGGTCGTATACCACAGATGTAACCAGTACCGTGATCTCATCTGGTGGGAAGACATAAGTTAACAAGATATAGATCGCTGCGATAACACCTGCAACGAGCCCTCCCCAACGCAATACTTTGTTGACTTGCCGGCGATTTTGGGAACGAAAAGTGTCGTCCAAACGCCACCAGAAACCAGTGCTGCCGCTGTGGCTAACGCGCAGGGAAGCCAAACCTCCATGTGGTTTGGAGGCTTTAACGAATTGGCCCGCCGATTCGTGCAGTTTGTGCTCAAAACCGGCCCAAAGTCCCTCCTCTCCTTTCAGGTCCACTCCCTGCTGCCGCAGTTGGTGCATGGCTTCTGAACAGAGGTCCAGCAGCTCCAGGGCGCGCACCACGTGCCCTGAATTGACTTTCACTAATAGCTTTTCCAGTTCTGTCAGATCCTGGCGCAGCTGAGCCAATGGACTGGAAGAGTGAGATTCGATGAAATGAGCCATGTTGGAGTTATTTCGCTCTGTCGGTGACCAGGATGCCAACAACTGAGAGCCGAATCAGGGCCGGATCAGTGGGCAAGCAAAGACCCATGCATCAAGCAGCCATTTTTGCCTGGGCTTGCCGCTCACGCTGCAGTTCCCGATACACTCTATTGATTCCGGAATTAATCTGGCTTTCTATTTTGGATTTGCGGGTCGATGGTATGTTGAAGAGAGAAACCATTTCCAAGGTCAAGGCCCTCTTGGTCTCGGATTTGTCCAAATTTGCATCCAGGCACCTATTTATCCCATCTCGCATCTTGCTTATATAGCTGGCTAACTGCTCGATATCCTTGACCGTACAAAGATTCCCATGCCCCGGCACGATGAGTTTGGGATTGAGATCCTGGATGAGGGTCAAGGCGTCCAACCATTCCTTGGAATTGGCTTGGGCCATATAAGGATGCTGGTCTGTCCAGATTGTATCGCCTACAAAGCAGATGCCCTCCCCCTCCAGCCAAACAATGCACGTAGCCGGCGTGTGGCCGCCGACATGAATGCATCGAATCTTTGTATCCCCCATGACAAGGCAAGCTTCTTTGGAGAAAGTCATTTGAGGCGGAATGATTTCAATGTGCTGCAGCTGTTCCTGAATCTCAGGTTCCCGTTTATAGCTATTGCGGACTCGCTCTCTGAAATTCTCGGTATAACCTAGCATCTCCTTATGCGCACGCTCATGTCCTATGACTTGAGCTGGCATGAAGTGTTGGCAGCCCAGAGCATGTCCGCGATGATGGTCTGTGAGAATTACATATCTGATTCGGGCGTCCTTGGATTCAACCGCAATTTGTGCTCTCCAATCCCGGGCCTGCTGTGGCACCAAAGGGGTATCTATCACAACTACACCATCTCGAGTAACCACAAAGCCAGTTGTACAAGTCAGGTATTCATTGTTTATGAAGACTCTGTTCCCAATTTGCTGGCGCTGCCCTAGGCCTTTCAACGGGTTCTTGCTCGAATTCTTGCGTTGAGTCATACGGTCGGTTTGCTAATTGGTTTGGTAAAGAATCGCGAGGCTAGGACGTGGACACCGAGCCCAAGTTGGTTGATTCATTGGAATTCGTCTGCTGCCTTTTCTCCAAAAACCTGTGGCCTGGAATTGTTGTCTCCTCTCCCTGGAATCGGCGATCGATTTTGGGGCCTGCGCTGGGATGCGGTCGGTTCAAGAAAAGCAACGTCTTTCTGGCAAGCCAAATTATAGGAGGAAAAGACAGCCTCATCTGTAGGTACAGAGGAAAAATACAGCTTGTCGCGATGTAGCAGATGCGGAAAGTTTGATAAGCCCAATACGGCCAGAACTTCATCTGGGCGGCCGGTAGCTCCTTCTAGCAGTTGCACCCGAAGCTCGAAGGCAACAGAGGCCCCTTCATCTGTCGGACCCGCAAACGAAAGTTCATGCACTACCGGGCGTAGATTGTATTTATATTCTCGCCCTTTGCGTTGCCGTGTTCGCCAAATCTCTGTACGGGCCAGGAAATCCTGTACCCGTCTCTGTCCGTCGGGTAGTGCTGGCGTCTGGACAATTAACCTGTAGTCGGCTCCCAAAAGTGTGGCTTGCAGCGGCTCAGTCCGAAGGTCAACGGTCTGCAGTTCGACGATGCGCACACCCGGTGGCAAAGTATTGGACAGGCGTGCTGCAATTTCCGACTCCGGAAAATGTTTGTCCAACCGGAAATCCATCAGTTCTCGACTGCCGCTGAATCCAACTCCTAAGGGGGCAGCAAACTGCATATGAGGCTGCGGATTGAAGCCCTGCTTGTATGCCAATGGCATTTGGCTGCGGCGAATTGTGCGTTCCCACATCCTGAACTCGTCCTGATGGGAAATGAAACGCAAACTCTCGCTGCGGGCATAAGTCAGGCGTAACCTCTGGGGTTCGGGGCCGCTCTCTGCTGCTAATGCGTTCAAGGATCTACTATCAATTCCCGGACCACCGTTCCCTGCCGGCGCTGTGGCACTCGCATGGGAAACTGTCCTTCCTTTCCTGGAGCCATTTCCTCGTTAAAGTAAAGCGGTACAGGCACGATGTCAACAGGTTGGCGTTCCTTTCCCCTACCTAAAGGAGGACAGCACCACGCCTCATCCTCCGTTTCACGTCGCTCTTCCTTGAAGTTACCCAATATGCCGCAGCTGAAGCAATGTTCGCGGCAATCGTCAACGACACCACCGAAGAAAGTGTTGCGGTACTCTTCTTGCAGAAATTCTTTATGCAGTCCGGCCGAAATGTGGTCCCACGGAAGCAATTCATCCAAACCTCGATCCCGATATAGATACCAATCCATGTCCAAGCCTACGTCGTTAAAGGCTTGCTGCCAAGCAGAGAACTGGAAATGCTCACCCCATGCATCCAATTTAGCCCCGAGTTCCCAAGCCCTTTCCACCACGTTTGCCATCCGCCGATCTCCGCGCGTGAGGAACGCTTCCATCATGGTTTCCCTAGGTTCATTCCAAGTGAAAGCTATAGACCTATCCCTAAGGCCATCTTGCAGGATTTTGATGTGGCGATTGATCTGCTCTGTCTGCTCCAAAGGCAGCCATTGAAAGGGCGTATGGGGCTTTGGCACTAGGGTGCTTACGCCAACGCGCACTTTGGCCTTGCGACCAATCTTTCTTCTACCGACCTGAAGAACCTGTTGTGTTAATTGGGTAATGGCTTCAACGTCTGCATCAGTCTGAGTGGGGTGCCCAATCATGAAGTACATTTTGATTGTGGTCCAGCCGCGGCTGTAAACCTCCTCTGCTGTTTGTAGCAGTTCCCGGGAGGCAATGGGTTTGTTTATCACATCCCGCAAACGGTCTGTGGCGGCCTCCGGAGCGAAGGTAAATCCAGATCGGCGCCGTCCCTTTTCCAGAAGTTCCATCAAGCCTACGCTGAAGGTTTCAATGCGAAGACTTGGCAAACCTATGGACAATTTGGCGTGACCGTGCTTCTCCACGATTCGCCGTACCAGTTCTTCCACATAGGTGTAGTCGCTGCTGCTCAAGCTTAGGAAACTTACTTCCTCAAAGCCACAATGCTCGATCATTTCATCTACGGCCTGTAGAACCTCGTCAAGGGGCCGTTCCCGGACGGGTCGGTAGACCATGCCGGCTTGACAGAACCGGCAACCCCGCGTGCAGCCGCGCATGATTTCGATGGCCGCCCTGTTGTGCACAGTGTCAATGAAAGGCACTATGAACCTAGTTACAGGTGGCGGCAACACTTTAACGATTCGTTTCATCACCTCCGGTGGAGCCTCAGGGACCTTGGGCTTGATCTCTTCGATGGTACCGTCAGCATAGTAGGACACTTCATACAGAGCAGGCACGTATACGCCCGGGATCTGGGCCAATCTCCGCCACAGGTCAAAGCGACTCTGAGTCGCCCCAGACTCGACGTCCGCGCGCCAGGCTGCGTTGGTATCAATAACTTCAAAAATAACCTCTTCCCCTTCTCCTATGACCATGGCATCGAAGAAGGCACTCATGGGTTCGGGGTTGTAACAACCAGTTCCGCCAGCAAGGACCAGAGGGTCCAGCTCTTGGCGATCTGCTGCCCGCAGGGGCAAACCAGCCAGGTCCAGCATGGTCAGCACATTTGTATACAACTGTTCGTAGGGCAGACTGAACGCCAATACGTCGAAATCCTCTAAAGGATGTCGGGTCTCCAGGCTGAAAAGGGGGATCTGTTCCTGGCGCATTACCTCTTCAAAGTCAGACCAAGGGCAATATACGCGTTCAGCCAGCAAGTCTGGCCGCTTGTTTATCAGGTCGTACAGAACCATCAATCCCAAATTGCTGCCTCCCAGTTCATAAATGTCGGGAAAAGCCAGTACTACACGGCTTCGCAGTTGCGTATTCTGCCAATCCTTGGCAATGCTATTTAGTTCGCCACCGGTATACCTTGCGGGCACGGTCACCCGAGGCAATACCTTGTTGAGGACTTTCGTAATCTGTTGAGGTCTGTCCAACATGGGCGAATCATGCATGGGGACTGGGCAAAATTTGGTGCATCTCAACCTTGCCTGATTATAGAGAACAGGTTATTCCAGGCAGGCCCACTCCCACCGTCAAATGGCGATGAATTATAGCATGGCGATTCGACCATTCTAGGCGGGAAGAAAGTTTCTTAATATGGGCTTAGGCAGAGGCTTTGAAGGAATGGAATTCACTTCCCAAAGCTGGCTGACTGAAGAGACCTGGTGCCGTAGCGCCGGGCTCTTCTGGTCCATGGTCGGCTCTCACATGAATGGGTAACCGATAGAGGTTCCCTACTTGTGGCACCATAACTTGGCACAATTGGTTCATGTTCCACTGCACGTGCCCGCGCCTACATGACTTCTCGGACTTGGCGTACTTTCGCAAGAACTACCAGAGGCCCAGCGAGGTGCACTGGGAAAGAATCAGCCGGTTTGCAAACCTTAATTTCCCTGGAGAATCGATATCCGGGAAATCAGTGTTTCAAGTTCCATTCCGAAAGTTCTGGTCAAGGAATCCCGTCTACTCAGCAAGTAGTAGCTAAAGACAAGTGAACGCTTCGGGTTCCATTTTGATCAGCTTCCCGGCACCTATGCTTTTCTTCGATCGCTTAGTTCCCGAAGAGGGTCAATATTAGGCGGATCCTCCTGGATCCAAACAAACAATCATTGGTTCGAATATTTGTTTCTGAAGAGGTGAGCAAACGCATGTTCTCTCTGTCCTGGCTTGCACCGGATTGTTGAAGGGAGTTTCGTTGCAAGTCCTACGACTATCCTTCCGAAGAATTTCGGAGCCACATTTCCAGACGCTCTCACTATGCTCCTAGTGCTAGGTCTGAATTCCTCCTGGAGTGACTCGCAACTCCCGCCATAGCTGGTCCAATTCCCCTATGCGGGCGTATTCGGCTTGCCAGAAATCAGGTCCACGCATGCCTTCGATCTGTTTGCTGTCCGCTACGTAATCCCGCCAGGTCTCTAATTTCATGGTGTGAAGGCGGTCATACTGTTTGGAGCTGTCGAGGGCAAGTACCTGGCGTTCTGGCTCCAGAGACAGGATTTCAGACCACCATGCAGCCAACTCTGTTGCCGTGGCGAAACTAGTGTTACCAAATAGTGAAGTCAGAACCGATGCATATCGGTCCTCTCCATCCGTGGCGATAGTGACTACCGTCTGGTCGGAATTGAGCCCAAGGTACCGTGCCGCTTGGATCGCCCCCGCCAGATTGCAGATTCCGCTGGGACCGAAACGGCCCTGCAACTGTTGAGCAGCCTGGTTCTTAACTCCAAAGAGGTCGGTCAGGGTGTCTGCAGGTGCACTGAAGAGAGCCATGCCCCGCACGGTCAGGTTACCGGGTACCCGAACTACCAAATCCGTTTCTTCAACGTTGTGTATCAAGGTCACCATTTGGTCGCCAATGCCTTCAATCACATGAGACCCACGGCCTCCGTTTGTTAGAGTGGAGCATTCCTCGGGTTCAACCGCCGCAATCCTTACATTAGGCCAGGTCTCTCGGAGCCCCTCACCAGCCGCAAGAGTGCCGGCACTTCCAGGGGCAGAGACAAAAAGATCCGCTGTTGGCAGCCGAAAGGCCTGTAATGCATCCCGGATAGCCTGAGCGGTTACGTGACGGTGAAACCGATAGTTTGCCATATCCGAGAATTGGCCTAAGACTACAAAATCCGGCTTTCCTGCGTATCGTTCCCGGGTTCGCTGCAGTGTCAGGTTTACGTCAGCTTCAGAGCCAGGAGTCAGGTCTGTGGTGGCCCCATACTGTTCAATCAAAGCGTAACGTTCCCGGCTCATGCCGGCCGGCATCACAACTTTGGCATCATAGCCCTTGACTCGGCTCACCCAAGAGGCACCGATGCCGAAATTGCCTGTTGAGGGCGCGACAACCGTTGCCTGGCCTGGACGGATCCCCTGTAGCAGTTCTCGTTCCATGAGCATGGCCAGAGCAGGCCCTACTTTCATACTGCCTGAAGGGAAGGAACTACCGACAAGGGTGACCATGTTGGCTTCCAAGCCAGTTAAGGCCTTGGGGATCTGGACCGCGGAAACAGTGCCGTTTTCGTCCTGCCAGTGCACGTTGAAGAGGTTGTCTTTGTGCAGGGGATCCTGTTTTTGCAAACCGGCTGTGTGTAACCGAAATTGCTCAGGCAAGTTAGCTGGATCTCGCATTTCGGCATATGTTGGACCATGTAGCGAGGAAGTAAATTTGCGCATGAAAGGTTTAAATGGTGAAAGGCTGAAGGCAGCAGGACTCTGTACTAATGATAAAGGCGGACCCTAGCGGAAACCCGATTTCTCTCTCGAGGGACGATCAGCTTCAATCTTTCCGGCACGTGCTTGATTTGAATATTCATAGCTTCCGATCGACTTTTGACGCTACCGTCTCTTTGGAAAGGGGTAAGTTGGATTGGTGCCTACTTCCTCACATTTCTGGCTTCAGGCGAAAAGCAGCCAAGAGCCACTTCAGATGCGTCCATGGGAAAGTTGCCAGTCCTCGAGTTCGCCCGACTCCAGCCTACTGTATTTTTCAGCGGTGGATAATTCGGAGCGGCGGACGTTGATGCCAAGGGATTGGATTTCACTAGAAATTTGTAAGTGACCAATGTCGTATCCGCTGGGTTCGATACAGCTAAATTCGGAAACGAGTGGGGTCAGTCTAAAGGCCGAGGTCAGGGACGGCCACATTTGAAAGTTCTTCATGCCCTCGAATCGATGAGAAAGAAATTCAACTATCGTCGTCATTCCAAAGGGAATTGCTGCGAGTTCCCTTGTTTGCGCCATCACCCGGAATCCACAAGTAGGGATAGGCCATTGTCTGTGCTGCTACCACCTCAGATGGGAGGCACGGCCACGCCTCGACTGCATAACTATTCCGACCAAAATGATCTGCAGCGCATGGCCAATACAGAGCTATCATGGGACCAATCTTCCGAAGGAGGATGAAGAGGCTAAAGCGGCAAACTTGAAGAGATAGGCTAATCTCCTTTCTAGTTCGCATTGGCTTGTCTTTACTGGAACCCCGAGGGGGCCACTGAAAGTGTGAGAATTCTTGGCCGACTCTATTTTTCCTGGTGAAGGCTACTCCACAGGATTAGAGCAGCTTTCTTAGAATTTAAAAGGGTATCCACCAAGTGATGAGCATCCCGGAAGTACCAATCTGAATGAACTCTGCAACAACAGTAGGGCTAGGGGCAGTAAACTTGGCGAAAGGAAAGCACGCAAATGCAACTCCTAACGGCCAGTTCTACAGTTGGTCCCGTAACACTGTGACTGATTTAGAGTTACTTGCTAGAAGGTGTCCAGGTAAGAAAGGTAAGCAAGAGACTGATCTGCACTAGCTGACCTGTAGAACTTAGTTCTGGAAAGGGGATGACTAGGGACTGACGAGGAAAGGTAATATGCCTTAGCAACGTTGGAGTGCGCATCCAGGCAAAGAGAAACATCATGCACGATTCCAGAACCCACTTCGTCCTAATCACGGGAGTGACAGGCCGGGTTGGATCCCACTTGGTACCTAAATTGCTGGACTGCGGCGTGCGGGTACGCGGCCTCGTGATGCCCAATGATCCTTGGCGGGGCTAAGTGCATCCTGACGTTGAAGTAATCGAAGGGGATCTTTATTAATGGTTCGGCTTTACAGTTAGCCGTCGAGGATGTGACTGCAATAGTGCATCTGGCCGCCGTGATCCTTTACCAGCCACACGAAGACGATCTCATTTGGAATTTAAACGTAGAGGGCACCCGCAACCTGTTGGCCGCCGCCAAGCTCCTCTGCGGCTGCTTTTTGCGTCGAGCGACCAAGTTTATCCAGGGCCTTTCCCGAGGTATACACCCACGGACGAGGATCATCCACTGGAACCCGCTACAAGCTACGGACTCAGCAAATTGATCGGGGAGGAGATGGTTCGGCAAACGGCCCGGACCACACCGGAGACCCAGTTTACAATTGTTCGTTTTTGCCACAATCAGACTTGGCAGGAAGTCACGGATCCGCAGGGCTTTTTGCCGGTCGCCAATTCTACGTGCGAGGGAGGTTGGCTTATCTGAAGGAGAGTAGGCGGACGGATGCAGTGACGACCGAAACCATACGCAGATTGAGCGAGGTGAATCTGGACGATGACCCGCTGCTTCTTGGATTGACCGAAGAAGGCAAGGCGTTGACAATGGACATTGTGGATACTCGAGAAATCGCGGCAGGGCTGGTGCCTGCCCTCTTTCATTCCCATGCCGCCAACGCCGTTTTTAACTTTGCTCCGGAAGGTCCAGTTTCTCTTGCAGAAGTAATCCCCTATATGGGTAGAGCACTCCGTCGTCGCTGGGTGGAGGTATGCCTGCCGGGCGAGCTCGCCCGCTCTCATCTGAGCGGAAAGAAGAAAAGAATTTATTGGGCGTAAGTCAACACATTACGATTGTCGACATGATTGACGCTGCGATTCAGAAAGAAGCGAGTTGACCTGACCACAACCAAAAAAAGGCGCACTAGATATAGCCCCAGACACAGGGTCTTACCAGATTTCAGGGACTAACCTCAGCACAGTACACGGAATACAGGATTCCCCTGCTTCTCTCCCTACTGCCAGCGCCCGCTTTATTCTGTAAGCCTGGTGTGACACAAAGCAATACGAAAAGGCCTGTGATTCGATATTCTGCTCCTGTTTCTCCCCTGGGGACTTGAGTGTTGGCCTAAGGAAAGGCGGCGAAGACGGATACGATGCGATATCGTAGTTTGGCTGAACTATTGACATGAACTGGTGGGAGACATAAAATCTGCTCTCTGGCGCCGGCGCGGCATGCATGGCTTGTTGTGTAGGGGCTCAGGGCGCATTCGTCTAACGGTTTAGGATTCTGCCCTCTCAAGGCAGCGATACGGGTTCGAATCCCGTATGCGCTATTCCCCATTAATCTACAACAGCAGTGCCGGGTGTTCGCTGGCCTGTTACTTGGCAAATCCCCTACCTTTGTCAAACGTGAATGTTTGTCCCAATGGGTAAAGGGTTCTGTCATTTGGCAGAATCTTACAACCTAAGAGCGAAGAAGCTCTGGGCCACTTGTGGGTCCCTTTCCCATTCAATTTTCAGGTCAGGAACCGTGGATCTGCACCTGGACGCGGTTTACATAACCGGATTCTATGACAATGGGCTCTTTCATGTAGTTGCCCCAGGTCAATTCTGGATAATTCCAAGCATTTAGGATGTGACAACGCACTGCTCCCATCGGACCTGGTTGCAGAATGCGGAAACCTTCCACACTGACAAAAGCATTGTTGGCCAGTGGCTGGTGGGTACCCAACACCTCGATGCGAATTGTATGTATTCCCGTTTCCAGAGACTCCGAGCTGAACAGGATTTCGCCTACCTGTTTAACTTCACCGCGCGCGGAACCATGGGGGATACCTGGAAAAAGATCGACACACGCGACTTGGACATTGTCCAGCCAGACCTGTGCTTCCCCGTAAATCATGTCCGTAGCGCCAATCCAGCAAATCCCGGTCCCTTCAAATTCATACTCCACGAAATCACCGCGCTTGTTACTGAACCATTCCAGCTTGGAACCGGGCACGGCCTGCTGCCACGTGCCTGACTTTCGCACTGCCGGGTCACTGGCCGGCACCCAGACATGCTCTGGCTCCAGTACCTCCATGCGCACCGCGGTAGTGAGAGCGGAGTGAACAGTGAATCCAGCCTGTGAGTTTGCCAACAGAGCGGTCGCCTCCCGGATGTTATGTTTCATGCTACGAAAATCGTGTGTGCCGCGTCCTCCCACATCGTATCGACCAAAGAGAGAGTAATTGCGCATGTCTTGGCTCCAGAACCAATCCGGCTTCTGTCGGAAACTCTCGTCCCCGCCCTTCCTCTCACGTAGGGCTTCGCCCTCATTGCGGCCTATATGATCTTTGGGATACACAGACCATAGACCCTTTCGGTCCCACTTCAGGCGGTCCACCTGATTCACCAGGTCGAAGGCCACACCTACTTCCCGGAACCCGCCTACATCCGATCCCGCGCGCAACATTCGGGAGCGGGGACTAGAATACGGCAGACTTGGAATTCGATATTCCAACCTCATTCCGCCCGCACCATCCACGCGAATGGCAAACTCCACCTCAATGTCGCCATACCATCCGGCGATCCGCAGTAGTACGCAGTCTTTCTCTTGCCTGCCCGTTACGGAACTAACCTTCCAAGCAGCTAAAGGGATGCCGGTGAGGACTAGGTATGGGCCGCCCTCAATTACTCGTTGCCCCTGTATCTCTGCTGTCACCATCCCAGTAAGCATTGATGTCTCGATATAAAAATCTGGATGTTTGATTAGAAGCCTTTCTCGCTCAACCACCAATTCGGGCAAGACATCCAGAACTGGCAAAGCGACCCCGGGCACTGTGTCTTCTGGTGTCAGCAGGAACTCGTCAACCACTTGATTGGCCTGTCCCACAAATTTCAAGTGAACTGGTACTCTCTGCTGCACTGCTTCGGGAGGCAGTTCCAAGTGACCTGCAGAATGGGGCTCAATCATGGGTCCTGCAAAGGAACCATGTGCTGAACCTGCTCTCCAGTGAATAGTCAGCTCCGAGAGGTTCGTGTGATCAAACCAGTTAGCCAGAGGGATCTGCACTAGGCCATTGGGCTGGGGCAGAGGCAACAGCCAATCCTGGAGACGTACAGGCGAATAGGCTTTCTTTGTAAGCCAATGCTCCGGTTTACGGCGGCGCCAACCGTCAATTATTCCCCATTCTCGGTTAGCGGTATAGCCCTCGGGAGTGATGATTTCATCATCAATGCCGCCCCAGATAGCGCCACCCAAGGCACCAGGAGTCGTAAATATGCTCTCCCACCATCGTTTGAGGCTTTCCCCCCAAAACTCCCGAACTGCTGGATCCCGACGCTGTTCTGTGCGGTTGTAACATGCAATATGAGCATATTCGTCATGCAGTACCGGCATGACTCCAGCGATGTACCCAAAACGACTCCAGTTGTCCCTCTGAGTTCCTGGGTCTCGGTCCCAGTTGGCGTAGTGGGAACTCCAAATATCACAGGGACCGGCGTCGGCCGGCATTGTATTGGGGTAACTGAAAATAATGGGACGTGACGGATCAGCAGTCTTTGCATAGTCGAATTCCCGCTGGAAATTTGTGCCCCAGTAGCACTCATTCGCCAAAGACCACATAATTATGGAGGGATGGCTACGATCTCTTTCGATCATTTCCGCCAGTTGATCCATGTATGCAGCAGTGAAGTCAGGATCATTCTGCGTAGGTTGAATCGACTGATAGACGAAAGCTACGGAGGCCTCATCTTCAACGTAAATGCCATATTGGTCGCAGAATTCCAGAAAGTCCTGACGTGGTGGGTAGTGAGAGGTGCGAATGAAGTTGATATTCGCTTCCTTAAAGAGGAGGACGTCAGCTTCCACTTGTGCGGATGTCACAGTGCGGCCTGTTATGAGGTGGACATCATGCCGGTTCACACCCCTGAGCTTGACGGGGCGACCATTAACCAGTAATTCCCTGCCTAAAACTCGAACGGTACGAATGCCAAAACGGCGGGACACCTTTTCCACTAATTGGCCGTCGGCTATTAGTTCCAGTTGCAGCTGGTAAAGGTTGGGATGTTCAGCATCCCACAGAGTGGGTCCTCGTACTAGGAAGGACAGACGGGAATCGAGTTCACTAAAATCTAGGTCCCAATCCGTGTGAGCCATTTCCACTTTATGTCCATGGGGGTCCAACAGGCATAGCCGGACACAAAGGGACTTGGCGGAGCTACCTTCAACTGCAAGGGCGACGGTTATTTCGGCTGACTCGTCTTTATCGCTCAGTTCGGTCGTAATATGAAAGCGGCTGAAAAAACTTGCAGGCACGGCCACCAATTGGACATTCCGTATGATACCTCCGAAATTGAAGACCGAAATTTCAGTCTGAACGTCGGTTACACCCAAAGTCAAGTCGAGATTTGCGCCTGGAAGAGAAAATCTGGATATTTCGCAATACCAAGTCGTGTGACCGCCGTAATGGCTGCGTACGAAGACTCCGTTGACCCAGATCCGTGCCTTCCCTGCTACCCCATCAAAGCGAAGGTAGACCCGTTGATTTCCGAAGTCTTCTGGAATTTCGACGCGACGGTGGTAAGCGTATTCTGCCCCTTCTTTGAGATCATATCCTTGGGCGAAATTTGTGCCCGGTACCTTTAAGTCGTGCCACGAATCTTTCACGATCTGCTCTGACCAGAAAGATTCCGGGGGTTGGGGGTGAAATTTCCACATTCCGTCCAGGGAGAGGACTGGCTGAGCCGAGAATTCGACCCAGTCTGGTATGTGCAAGGTGGGCTGCAACGCCCATAGGGACCGGGCGGGATCTTGAAATGGCGTGGTCTTCATGGTGTTTCCTACATTCGTCAAGAGCCGAGTCCCGTACGGTCGGTGAAGCTACCGGAAGACGAGACCGCGAAACCGCGCCTCTCTACAATAGCAGGCCTGCAAATCTTGACGAACTGCGTTTCGAAGGCGCTGTTTCCTTGGCAGGCCTTTTCAATCTCAAATGGACTCCAGGAAACCATATCTACCTTGACGGGAAAGTATTTGCATCGTTACCTGAGCACTTTGAAGTTGGCTGTTGTTGATTTTCAAGATTCCCATCTTTCCGGTGGCAGAAGTGGAGGGGGCCCTTGAGGTCCCTGGGTCTAGTTGAATCTACATGCCAAGTCTCAGAATCTCTTCCCTAAGGTTCAGTCTAAGTATTCACTTTCGTGCAGGCCGATAGGCACAACTTGGTTGTTGCTCACTTGGTAATCCCGCTGAATGACGATGATTTCTTTGGAAATTGGCTATGGTCTGATGAAGCCGGATCCAGTTAATTGAGGAATCAGAATGTGTTCCCAAGACAAACCATGAAGGTCGATGAACTTTTTCGCCAAGAAAGCGTAGCCTTCCAGAGGCAGCATTGAAGTCGGCAATGAGTTTCAGGTTTTGCTATGGAATCTGGTGATTGAAGCCAGTCCATAACCTTTCTGCCGGGAGTATTCCTTTCTAGTCAGTGTGAGGACGATAAGGTACCAATTCAAATGGCGAAAGAGCCTTCGCCAATCCCGCTCAACTGGCCACGTTAAGGGATCAGTTGGCAGCTCGGCCACGTGCATTTTGCCAGACCTCTTGTCCAAATGGTCTGCAGGCTTTTAAGCACCAGGCCTGAAGCAGCTTGCCTGGATTCCCCGTGCGACTACCAATGCCGGAATTTCGTTAGCCAAGTCCCCAGCAATCGCACTACCCATCCGCTTGGCCTTGAGAACGTTCACTCAAGCTTCTTGTAAGCAGGAGAGGTGTGAAAACCGGGGGAGAACGCTGTGGGGACAATCAGTGGCAGCACGAAACTCCAAGGCCGACGGCTCTCGCCTTGCCGATCATCAGTAGCGAAAGAGCAACACATTCAGTCTTACCTGCACTCTTTACGGCACGGCGTTTTCTGGCAGGCCAGCGTAAGTTTCTCTCCTGACCGTTTGGTTCAAGTTCTGAAAGAATGATCATGTTTGGGGAATTTTCGCCAGTTATTTATAATCCCAATTGGCACACGGGCCCCCCGCTAAGTTTCTTCGAATGCGGTTTGAGCCGATTACGGCATGGGCCTTTGAAGTTTCTATACCAATAGGAGATTACTTATGGCTGAATTGATGAGCCGACGCGCGTTTCTGAAGGGAGTCGGGCTGGCTGGAGCCAGTCTCGCATTGGCAGCCTGCGCGGTGCCCCAGACATCCACTCAGGAGCCAGGGTTGGAACCAATTCATTTGACAATGTGGGGCTGGTGGCAGCCTCGCATGGACGTCTATGACAGCGTGGCACAGGAATGGGCAGAACAACGGGACGGATACACCATAGAGGTGTTGGCCATTTCCAGCCGTATGGAAAAGATAGCTTCAGCCCTGGAAGCCAATACACACCCAGATCTGTTTAAGATGGGAGAGGAATTCTTTCCCATGCGTAGAGAGGGGCTGCTCTTGGAATTCCCAGAGGAAATTTTTACTGCTTCTTGGTACGAGGAGACATACCCCAGTGTAAATTGGGATGTGTATGGCAGGTATGTGATTCCCACTGGCGTGAGTAGCACAATTCTGGTATATAACCGCACCATGTTTGAAGAGGCCGGCCTGGATCCCGATTCGCCACCCTCGTCCTGGGCTGACTTCCTGATTGCCGCGGAAGCCACGACAACGCGGGATGCTGGAGGCATTACCCGTTGCGGCGTGGTCCCTGCCGATGAATGGAGGGCTTACAACCAAGTCCTGCAGCTGGGCGGTAATGTGGTGGATTCTTCCAGTGGCCAAGTGAAAGCTACTTTTGACAGCGAAGAATCGATTGCCGGTTTCAAATACATTTCTGATTTGAGTTTGGTACACGACGTCTGGGACAAAGACTTCCCTTGGAATGGTGAAGCCGTTGGTACCAGCCTAGCCTGCATGACAGAGGAACAGGCTTGGATAGTGGGCGAACTGCAAGCTTCATTCCCTGATATTTATCCACATTTGGGTTTCGCACCGCCCCCTACCCCCTCGGGTTCTCCTGATCCACTATACGGCTACAAATCCACTGTGCTCTCCGTGTCCGCATTCAAGGGAAAGGAAGATCATTACGATGCTGTATACGATTTCTTGAAGTATCTCTATGTAGATGCCGGCGCCGAGGCTTACTGGGCCCTGGCGAAGATGATCAGCATTGCCCCTGTCCGTTCGGACCTATTGAATGACCCCAGACTACAGGAAGATGCAGGTCTGGCGATGGCTGCTCAAGTAATCGCTGCGGAACATGACCCCGTGGAACCCCCGCCGGAGCTGGGCAGCGTTTATGGCGATGCGTTCTTTAGAATGTTGAACGAAGGCATGGCTGCTGAAGAAGCCATGGCCCTGGCAAACGCAGAAGCCCAGAAACTCTTTGATCAGGGTCTGGGTGCGGAAATGGTTTAGACGAAAATTCTCCGCCGGGAGGGGGTGGGGATCCTCCCGGTCAGCATTCGGGTAGTTACTATCCGAATGCCCTGTTCCCCTCTTTCAAAATGCTGCAACGCCTACGTTTAGGCGGCCAGACTCCTATGTCCGGTCTCCAAAAAACCCAACGCAACTTTGTGCTGATGGTCATGATTCCGACCATGGCCTTTTTTGGTCTTTACCGCATTTTTCCCGTCGGGTATGCCTTTTTCATTAGTCTGCACGATTGGCGACTACTACGCGATGAGCAATTCTTCATTGGGGTTAGCAACTACCAGACCATAGTTCAGGATCCAATATTCTTGCTCTCCATCGGGAATGCCTTCTACTACACCTTAGGAGCCACTTTCGGCGGCGTGTTGTTATCGCTGATCCTGACCTTAATCATCAATCCGATTACCTACGGCAGTCTGCTATTTCGTCTGATCTATTTTCTGCCACAAATGACTAGTGGGGTAGCCGTGCTGCTGGTGTGGAACTGGCTGCTGCAACCCCGCTTCGGCCTGATAAATCAGGCTCTGGTGGGCATGGGCATGGAAAGGATCAATTTCCTGGGATCCACCACATTGGCAATGCCCACACTAATTATGATGGCCATTTGGGGTGGACTGGGCTTCACGATGGTGATTCTGCTGGCCGGACTACGCGGTATTCCCGTTGAATTCTATGAATCGGCACGTATTGATGGGGGCAACAGGTGGCATCTGGCACTCTGGATAACCATTCCCCTAATGAAGCCTGTGCTGACTTTCGTCGTTGTGACCGGGATCATAGGTGGTTTTAATGTTTTCGGGGTGATTTACATTCTGACCGGTGGCGGCCCGTTGAACTCCACGATGACCATTTCATATTACATTTTCCAAAGAGCCTTTCGAATCCGAGCTATGGGCGAAGCTTCGGCCATGGCTTTCGTCATGTTTGCCATCGTGATTGTAATGACCGTGGCTCAGCTTCGAATCACTAGAGAGAACTGGGAACTCTGATGCAAGATGTGGCAACCGCGGATCTGACACCGCGGCAGGTAGTTCCGTTAGGGCGCGGTGGCAAAGCATCGCTTAGTCTGAACTACATTGCACTCTCCCTTGGTGCCATCACTATGTTGGTGCCTTTTCTGTGGATGATTTCCACCGCTTTCAAACCCCAACCCGAATGGATTACTTTCCCGCCGGTGCTGTTACCGCAGGAGCCGACTCTGGCAAACTTCGTTACTGCCATCGACCGCCTGGATATATACCGCCTTTATGGCAATACCTTGTTCATTGCCATCACCAAGTCCGCGATCAACATCTACGTGAGCAGTCTTGCCGGTTACGTATTTGGCAAATTCAACTTCCGCTTTAAGGATTTTCTCTTCTATCTGATCTTGGCAACCTGGATCATTCCCTTCGAGGTATACATGATTCCGTTGTACCTGATGGTAGTCCAACAAGGAATGGCGGATTCCTGGTGGGCTTTGATCATTCCCGAAATGTCCAGTGCCTACGCCATCTTCATGTTTCGCCAGTTTATGTTTACCATTCCCAATGCGTTGATCGATGCAGGCCGGATTGATGGTGCGAGCGAATGGTATATCTGGCATCGGCTTATCCTGCCGCTTTCTATTCCAGTCCTGGCAACTCTGTCGGTCTTCTATTTCATGTGGAACTACAACGACTTCATGTGGCCATTGATTGTGTTGGTTTCTCCCAAAAAGTATGTGCTTTCCATTGCTCTTGCTGATTTTCTTGGGGAAAACGGATCTTTCCATGGACTGATTATGGCAGGGGCTGCGATGGCCTCTATTCCAATCATGGTTGTGTTTCTCTTTCTGCAGCGTTACATCACGCAGGGCATCGTCCTAACCGGGATGAAGTGATCCCCATGGCCCAAGCAATTGGAGCTGTTCTAGACGGAGAATACCATCATGCAAGTCCGTTTTCCGGCCAGTTCCCTGCCGGTATTGAATAAATGTGACGTTTTCGTCTTAGGTTGTGGCTTCGCTGGTATGGCTGCGGCTCTAAAATTGGCCGCAGTTGGTAAGTCCGTTGTTGTTGTAGAACCCCGCACCTATCCCGCCCGCGAGATGGCAGCCACAGGTCGGCCTTTCATCGACGCCTCATTAATACAGACTGGGTCTCTGCCTGCGCCTCTGCAAACGGCTTTCGTGGATTCCCGAGACGCTGAAAGACAAGGGTACTGGACCTTCCACGAAGACACCTTTAAGAAGACCTTGGAGGACGTGCTGCGCACTGCCGGCGTCAAGACCTACTATGCGTCGGTGCCGGTGGGCCTGGTCCGTGCAGAGGATGATGGAATTGCCGGAGTAGTCATTGGCAACAAATCTGGGCGCCAGGTAATACGCTGTACATATGTTTTGGACACTTCGGAAACTGCTCTCATCCCTCGGCTGTTGGGGGAGAAATTCGTAGAGCCGCCACTCCATTCCCTTTACAGCCGGTGTCTGGAATTCGTCGATGTAGCAGTTTTGCCGGACTTGAAAGTGACAGTTCAGCTTAACGGGTTGGTCTCCCAGGAGTTGAATGCCTACCCGGGGTTAGGAGGGAATGGCCACTATTACGTGGAATACCAACTGGAACTGCCACGCGCCGAGGACACAGCCTTGGACCTCACCCGGCGAGACCGTGCAGCTCGCCTGAAGGGGCTGGCAATAGTTGAACACCTGAAGCAGCACCATCCAGCCTTCGCTGAAGCGATGTGGGCCTCCTCCAGCCATGAAATGAAAGGGCCGGTTACAACAGTCCTGGCTGGACCAACACCTGAGAGAGGTATTCCACAAATACAATTGCGGACCACAGCAGGGGGAACCCAAGCTATTACAGGTAATTGCTTTGCTGTCCAAGCACCCCGCGTCTATATGGTTAATCAGGCTGCTCGGGTACCTGTTGAATTCAGGCGGGACTGGTCCGAACCCGAAGAAGCCTGTTGCCTAGGGGCAGCAGTGGCGGAGTTGGTGCAAACGACCCAAGGCGTGGTAGCTATGGCTCCAATACCTGCCGCCGTTTCGAATGATTCAATGCAATTCAGGGCTCAGAAGCAACCCCAGAGAGGGGTGGATTACGAATGGGTCAATACCCCCGCGGCGCCAATACACACGCCTGAACCCCGCGAAATCACCGTGGTGGGGGGTGGCACGGCCGGTGGAATTTCTTGTATAACTGCGGGTCGGTTAGGCAAGGACACGTTGCTAGTGGATATGAATCCCGGTCTTGGCGGGACGGGGACCTATGGTGGCATCCACGCTTACTGGTTCGGCTGGAGAGACGGATTTTCTGGCCAAGTGACCGACATGGTCAATGAATTACATCGCCGTACTGGACACCCCATCCAGAAGGGCACAGTCCCTCAGTGGAATATCGAATGCAAAATTCACGCTCTGCTGCAAGCCGCTTACGAATCCGAAGTAGACCTGCTACTGAACGCCATGTTTATCGGCTCGCTGACGGCAGGCACATCAGTTCGAGGAGTAGTCATAGCCACCAGGTATGGTCCCATAGCCATACTTAGCCAAGTAACGATTGACGCTACAGGCGATGGCGACATTGCTGCATTTGCTGGCGCACCCTACGTGCTGGGTTCCGAACGAGATCATTCCTTGATGTACGGTTATATGGCTCAAGTCATCCGGCCCGGTAGGCCGCGGAATGTCAAGACCCGGTCCGTAGACATTACCAATATTGAGGACTATACCCGCGGCATTATGGCCGAAAGGCGGAGCGGCCAGGAAGGGGATGTGGATCACGGCATCTATTTCGCTCCTAGGGAAAGTCGGCACATAAAAGCGGACTTGACCATGACTCTCAGCGATCAGCTGGTGCGGCGGGCTTTCGAGGATGTGGTGTTGCTCTCTTTCAGCAATAACGACATCAAGGGCCAAAGCACTTCCGATTGGGTACTGATGGGTTTACAGTCTCCACACGTGGATATTGAGATCCCCTATAGGGCATTGTTACCTGTTGGTTTGGAAGGAGTAATAGTGTCTGGTAAGGCCTTTTCTGCCACCCATGATGCCCTGGCAGCTCCCCGCATGCAGCCGGACATGGAGAATCTAGGGGGTATTGCAGCGTTGGCAGCTTCCATATCTATAGATTTGGGAGTAAATCTTCGCCAATTGCCCGTCCGGGCCTTGCAGGAGAGACTGGTTGACACTGGGACTTTGCCGGCTCGCATTCTGAATCGGGAACTGCAGCCGTTGCAATTCTCAAAGAAGGAACTGGGAAGCAAGTTGTCCCGCATTGACCCACAGACACCGTTACATCGTTTTTCGCTAATGAAGAACAACGTGAGATACGACGGGCGCGTGGATTTAGCTGATTTGATGTGTATGGGATCGGAGGTTGTACCCTTTCTGGAGCAACAATATGTTCAATCCAAGGGGCGTATGTCATTGCTCCTTGCCCAGGTACTGGCTGTGCTGGGCTCCAGGAAAGGAGTTACACAGTTAGTGGAAGCTTGCCTGACGAATCTTCAGGAAGACCGGCTGCCCACCCAAAATGAAACTATCATGTATAAAGGTATTCCGCCTGACCAGAATGCAGCCTCAGATGTTGCGTTCTTGATTTACAGTCTGGGTCTGGCTAGGGACGAAATGGCGCTCCCCGTGTGGCAACGTGTCGTTGAATTGCTGGCCCATGAGACGCCGGCCGACATCATGGACAAAGATCGCGCTATGTACTATTACGTGACGGCGGTCTGCTACGGCATCGAAAGGCTGGGTGATGCTCGTAGCGTGGACATGCTGAAGCAGTTACACAAACATGAGGCTTTTAGACAGAGACATTCCCTTTCTCCGGATGCTCTGGAAGAGGACTATGTGGATGAGCGGCTGGCATACTTGGAGCTACTCATAGCCCGTTGCCTGGCCCGTTGTGGCAGCCCGTCGGGATACTTGTCTCTAATCGACTATCTGCAGGATGCCAGGGCTATACATGCTGAGCATGCTCACACCGAGTTGATCAATATTACAGGTGAGGACTTTGGAAAGAACCAAGCCAGATGGTCGGACTGGCTGGAACAGTACGGCGAAAATCTGCCCTGCGCCCCCTTCACTGAAGTCTCAGATCCGGTGAAAGCTTGGTCGGAGGAAATCCAGATTGACCCCATACATGAGGAAGCTATGCAACAGTTGGCTGCTGACGACTAAACTGCGCGAAGTTTCAGATCTACATTTTGGGCACCCACGCGGTTTAACTGTATAATTCCTGTTTCGCGCGGCGCAAGCCGTTATTATCGGCGCATGGGTAAAATCTGATATGTATGCAATAGTGCGCACTGGCGGCAAACAGTACCGGGTGACGGAAGGCCAGATTCTGGAAGTGGAAGCGCTGCCTGGCGAGCCAGGTGACAGTGTGGAACTGACAGATGTACTGATGCTGGGCGAAGGGAAGGACGTAAAAATAGGGCAGCCGCTCATAGAGGGTGCCAAAGTTGGTGCCCAGATTACCGGACAACACAAGAGCCGCAAAGTGCAAGTATTTCGCTACAAGGCCAAGAAACGGGTGCGTGTACTGCGTGGCCATCGACAACGGCAGACTCGTCTGCAAATTCAGAGCATTGAAGGACTCTAATACAGGTCCCAAATTGAGGAGAGAGCTTCATGGCGCATAAGAAAGGTGGCGGATCTAGTCGCAATAATCGGGACTCCAACGGACAGCGTCTGGGGGTCAAGCGGTACGCCGGAGAGACAGTGAGGGCCGGAGCAATTTTGGTGCGGCAACGTGGAACCCGCATTCATCCAGGTGAAAATGTAGGACGGGGCAAGGACGACACATTGTTCGCTACCCAAGATGGTGTGGTTACTTACGGATGGGCCAAGAAGAACAAGAAAAACGTAAGCATTCAGATTTTGGAAGGCAGCCAGTTATGAGAGCAGGCATTCATCCCGATTACCACCATGGCGTCACAGTTAGTTGTTCCTGCGGCAATTCCTGGATCACTGGCAGTACCAAGGCCGAAATCCGGACTGACGTCTGCAGTAAATGTCATCCTTTCTACACTGGTGAGCAGCGGATTATCGATACCGCCGGCCAAGTAGAACGGTTTATGAAGCGTTTGGAGCAGAAGCAGAACATGGAAATGGTAACGCAACAGGCTCGGTCAGTGCGTGAAGCCGAGGAGTCAGCGGTCCGCCGGGCCCGGGCTCGTGGTGACGACGTGGAAGAGGCCCGAGCAGAAGCTCGGGAGAATCTGGGAGCTGTGGAGCCAGTAGAGGGAACTGAGGTTAGTACTTAGCATTTAGTGTTACAAGTAGTTCAAGAGAGGCGGATCAAACGATCTGCCTTTTTTGTTAAGCGAATTACCAGATTTTGTTTCAAAATGTAATTCTCAAGAAATACTGGGCGATAGTGTTGCAGCAGCAGGGAGCCTTGGTAAAAAATTACAGGCTGCATGTTCAGAGGAATTGCTGTGCCGCCGCCGATTCGCCGAGGTCGCTGGTTTTTCGACCTAGCGCTTAAAGCCCAGCCCGGAATAACGACACGACAAGAGGGGTTGTAAGAACCATAAAAGTAGGTCAGTTGCGGGTGCACTTTCTGCTGACCATCCAAGCCATCTGCTTGAGTAAGTAGATCCCCATGTCCAAGCTGTATTCATTGAAGAAGTCTATTTCTTCAGTTAAGAGATCGTGGATGTCTGCGACTATCTCGCACATTTGGGGAGGCAAGTCATAGTTTGTGGTTCGGATCAGGATTTCCGCGGCGAGCCTTTTAGCAACATGACGCTACACTTGGCCAAGGCCGATAAGTTCGATAAGTTGCACGGAGTCTGCAATGGGTGCCGTGCACCTACCACGCGGTCCCAGAGATTGATAGACGGCCGGCCGGCTAATGTGAACGGTTCCCACTTACCTATTGGGAGAGACGGACCTCGGCAAAGCCCGTTGGCGTGTTTGCCACGAGGTGCCAGGCAAGCTGTTTCGCCATCCATTCCAGGTTGGCTGGAACAAGGCCATTTAGATCACAACCCAGCGCGCTCCGGCGAGGCCAGTCATCGATGGGAATCTTGGAGAGATGATGACATGTAGCAACTCGCAGTGGTCGAGGGGACAGTCCCTTTCCAAAGCGTAAAGCATTGAGTAAGAAAGCTACGTTGGAGGTGCATAGGCTTTGTCATGGGGCTCAGTAAATTTCGCCTTGGGCGTTAACAGTCCCAGCAGATAGCTCCCATTTAAGGCCTTCCAGTCTCTTGAAAACGCGTAATTGAACAGCTCCAACTCAACAGATACCGCAAAATCTGGTATTCAAGATGAATTACGAGGATTTCTAAGCCTGCATCGTCAAGGGACCTTTGGGGGGTCCAAAAAAGGTATAGGTCTGGTCGCCGCATCGTAGGACCACATACAGGTTCTGTTCCTGTCCGATCTTTTGTGTGTCGAGGGCCATCGGGCTTTCTGCCGGACAATCTCCAACTTTAATTTCCGCACGATCTAGACTGATGCTGGAGAAGCTCGTGTGGAGCTGCTCAGCCAGATCTAACATGGCATTGGCGATGAGGGGATGATCTGCGTCCAGTATCAAGGGAGGACGCAATTCAGGGCAAACTGGGGGACCCTGAATTGAAGAGTGGAAAACAAAGATATCAGTCCTCCGCTGGATGCGCAGCAAGTAGCCCTTTGTAATCACAGGTGCGTAAACGATCCCAGGCTGCGGCAGTCCCAAGCTTGCATCTGGCCATGTGCAAGGGGACATAGATTGCAGAGTTAACTCTGCCAAATCAGCAGATAATGCCTTGCAAAGCATTTGGCAGGCAGCCAGTACTAGTCTGCCAATTTGCAGTGGCAGATCTTCTTCTGCTGAGGTGTCTACCGGATTCAGATCTTCAACCACTGTTTTTCTCAAAACACACGTTCCAGGAGCCATCAAAACGGTGTCAACATTGACTAGAACGAAAAGCGTCACCCGGTAACAGGGGTCAGGTCGGCCCCTGACCCAAGTATAATGATGCTATCCCACTTTCCCCGCTCATAATCCGCAAGTCCCTAGCTGCATGCCTGAAATTGTTTGCCGTTTGCCGGCCAGACTTCATTTTGGTTTATTGGATATGAACGGGTCCTTGGGCCGCGTAGACGGGGGCATCGGGCTGGCCATAAAAGAACCGGCCACCATAATTTCTGGCGACCTTGCTTCCGGAATCTCTGCGACGGGAATTTCGGATCCACTGCTCCAGGAAAGACTGGAAATAGGTTTACATAAGGTCTGTAAACACTTAGGTCTTCGTGGTGTTTCCTTGCAAATCAGACAATTGCCAACTGCTCATAGCGGCTTTGGAAGCGCCACGCAGGTTTTGGTAGGGGCCGCCAAGACGGTAACATTGCTGGCTCGGAATCCCCAGTCCGCCTCCACTTTGGCCCGCCTGATGGGCCGCGGAGGCACGTCTGGAATCGGTACAGCAGTTATAGAAGGCGGGGGTTTCATCCTGGATGGTGGGCACTCATTTCGAGCTGGTCCTGGGTCCAAAGAGAACTTCACTCCGTCCCGGGCTACATGTGATCCCTCACCACCTCCAGTCTTCGTGCAAATGCCTTTCCCTGAGACTTGGCAAATTCTGATTTGTGTACCCACTGGGCTGGATATAGACCACAAACGAGAGCTCGAATTATTTACTGAGGAGTGTCCCGTGGCAGATAGGGAAGTCGATCGAATGTGTCGCATTCTGCTGACGCAGTTGCTGTCCGCCACTGCAGAGAACAACCTGTTACTCTTTTGCGAAAGTGTGGAAGCATATCAGGGGCTTGGATTTAAGAAGGCTGAAATCCGCACCCAGACAAAGACAGTGTGTTCTGCAATGAACTTTATGAAGGAGAACGGAGGGCAAGGGGTAGGCATGAGCAGCTGGGGCCCCGCAATCTTCGCCTTTGGAACAGAGCTGACGGCTTTAAGAACCAAAATGCAGGGATGGCTGCAAGCCCAAGGAGGTGGTGAGGTGTTCGTCACGAATGCGGACAATACTGGCCATAGGATGTTGCTGTGACCGTTCCGCAGCGCCTTGAACTCAAGATCTGCGGAACGACAAGTGCAGAGGACGCTCGGCTCTTGAACGGGACTGGAGTGGACTATTGTGGAATCCTGGTGGACGTAGGCTTTTCCCCTCGTTCGGTGTCTCTAAAGGAGGCGGAGAAAATCGCAAAGGCCACATCATGTAAGGTAGTAATCTTGCTTTGTAATCCTAGTTCCGAACTTTGTCAGCAGGTTTCTACTATTTTGAAACCATTTGCTCTGCAATTGCAGTGTGATGAAAGCCCGGAGCTGGTAGCTACTTTGTGCCAGCAGACTTCCGCCGAAATCTGGAAGACCATCCATTTGCCCTGGCTGGAAACACAGGCTCCTCCCCAGGACTACGTGGAAGCCGGTGCTAACCGTCTTCTTTTTGATGCGCAGGTCATGCAAAATGGTCAGATCCGATTTGGCGGCACTGGAGTGACCGCGGACTGGGATCTAGTCGAAGAGCAAATGGCTGACTTGGCGGGTGTGCCTTGCTATCTGGCCGGTGGTATTCGACCGGGCAATTTACATGAAGCAGTAGAAAAGACGGCCCCTTTCGGGGTAGATTTATGCAGTGGGGTTGAAAGTCACGTCGGGGTACGTGACCCAGATCTCTTGGACCAACTGTTGATCCAATGGCGTGCCCTTGGGCATACATAGGAGCAGTATATTGAAAGCAGCTGTAGTCCATGGATTGAACGATATTCGCATAGAAAATTTGCCGGATCCACAAATAGGTTCGAATGAAATCCTGGTTCAAGTGGGAGCAGCGGGAGTGTGCAGCACGGATGTAAAGCAACTGGCTGGACTGAGCGCACCACGCAGGATTCCCTCTGTACTGGGACATGAATTGGCTGGCACGATTGCAGAAGTGGGCAATCATATTTCTGGCTGGCATGTGGGACAACGGGTTGCCGTATATCCTATAGCGGCTTGTGGCCAGTGTTTCTTTTGCCAGCTGGGTAAGCACAGCTTGTGCGAAAAAGAGTTTGGGCTAGGCCGTGGCGTAAACGGTGCTTTTGCCGAGTATTGCCGAATTCCCGCAGAAATTCTGACTTTGGGAGGTGTGGTTGACATCGGCGACGTGCCATTTGAAGCTGCGGCGCTGATAGAGCCGCTATCCTGTGCAATTTCGGCCAGTCGGCAGTGCCGCATACGTAAGAGGGATACGGTTGTAATTGTGGGTTGTGGGCCCATGGGACAGCTCAACATATATGCCAGCAAGCGGACTGGAGCCCGGGTCGTTGCTGTGGACTTCAAGAGAGACCGTCTGGCTGGAGCAGTTCACATGGGAGCAGACGTCTGCCTCAATCCCGACAGTGGGGATATTAGAGAATCCATTCTGGCCCTCACTGGGCAGAGAGGCGCAGACGTAGTCATAGTGGCCGTGGGCCTGGTCCCAGCGGTGCTGGACTCCTTGCCATATGTACGGAATGGTGGGATTGTCAACATTTTCGGCGGCACGCCACAAGGAGATATGTTGGAAATTGATCCTCGCTGGCTACATTATGGCGAGATATATCTGACTGGTACATTCGGCTCCAATGTAGAAGACTTTAGACGGGCGCACGAGTGGCTACAGGAAGATTCAGATACAATCAGCGGCATTCTTTCGCACACGTGTCGACTGTCCGATATCGTGGATGCTGTGACCCGCGTCAAAGAAGGCAGGGGTACCAAGACTGTAGTGGTGATGTGATGGATTCTTTAATCAGCCATTCTCGTGTTTCACCTTTAATTTGGATACTGGGCTGGAAGTCCAAACCTCAACAATAGAATGGTAGGAAAGTGAATCTGTCCTGTCCGCATTCTGTTTGCACTAAGACGAAACTTTCCATGAGTCAGGAGCGGGAAAAAATCGTAGGGATTTAATATTATTAACACTTATCGATCCTTCCAAAGTAATTCTCGGTTTAACGGTTTGAACCAAGATGTCAGCCAACCAGAGCCCCAGACTCCTCTTGATTGCCTTTGAATTTTGGACCCAAATGGATCAAACGGTTAGAGAGGCAATGGCTATCGTCCCCACTTACTGCAGTTTTTTGGAAAGGGCTAACTAGGGTTTGGCTCGTGCCTGGACCCCTTGTCTTTTGCCTAGCAGTTCAACTGGTTTTATTACTACATTTAGCCGGGAGATCCAAAGTTATTAGCAGAGACGAATTCGAACTTCGGACCATGGACCGGAATGTATTGATTTATCTCTATGTAAATGATGCTTCTTTCGGGAAGCCAGATTGAGCAAATCCTGTGGAACCCAGCGGCCCGCTGGGTTCGGGATTAGGCATTCATAGGCCCCTGAGATTCGTTTCAGCAACAGGAATTTCAATGTCTGAAGAATTTGTCCACCTGCACGCACATTCAGAGTACTCCCTCCTGGATGGGTTAAGCCGCATTCAAGACTTGGTTCAAAGGGCAGCGGAGCTGGGACAGCCAGCCCTGGCTTTGACAGACCATGGAGTCATGCACGGTACTGTGGAATTCTGCCGTACTTGCAAAGGCCACGATATCAAGCCGCTCGTGGGGGTGGAGGCGTACCACACCGTACATGGTCGGCCCATGGGTGGAACGAACGCAAGTCTGGACCGTCATAGCCATCATCTGCTGCTGCTGGCCAAAAACGATGCTGGCTATCGCAATCTAATGAAGCTGACTACTGATAGTCACCTGCGGGGCTTTTATTACAGACCCAGAGTCGACCATGACTATTTGGCCGCCCACGCCGAGGGTGTGATTTGCACTTCGGGATGTCTGAGTTCGGAAATTCCCTCCCTGTTAATGAATGGCCGAGAAGACACCGCTGAGGAGAGACTTCTATGGTACTTGGATGTCTTTAATCGTGAACATTTTTATATCGAGTTGCAGCAGCATGAGATTCCAGCACTTGCTAGGGTTAATCGTTCGTTATTGCGCCTGGCTCGGAAACACCAAGTGAAATTGGTTGCCACGAATGATGTCCACTATGTGCGTCAAGCTGACAGCCGCTTCCAGGATGTTCTGCTGTGCGTTCAGACTGGCAGCAAGTTCCAAGACGGTAAACGCATGAGGATGGATGGCGACAGTTTTTTTCTGCGCAGTCGCCAGCAAATGGAAGATGCCTTCAGAGGATATGCAGATTTGCCCCCTGAGGTTTTTACGAATTCTCTTCTGATTGCAGAGATGTGCAATGTAGACCCTGAGGACGATGAGTTTCACCTGCCTCCTTTCGAATTACCCGCAGGAGCTCAAGACTACGATTCTCACTTACGGCAAGAGACGGAAACGGGATTGGGTCGTGTCTACGGCGACTTGGCCGATACCACTGAAGTTCAGGAACGCAAAGAGAAAGAACTGCAAATCATCAGCAAAATGGGGTTTTCCTCCTATTTCCTGATCGTGTCGGACCTTTGCGAATATTCCAAGCGAAAAGGGATCTGGTGGAATGTACGAGGCTCTGGCAATGGCTCAATCGTGGCCTTCGCCTTGGGAATCACAATACTTGATCCCTTGGCCCATGGATTGATTTTTGAACGATTTCTAAATCCCGGCCGAATTTCCATGCCCGATTTCGACTTGGATTTCCCTGATGATCAGAGGGAGGAATTGATTCGCTATACACAGGAGAAATATGGGGAAGATCAAGTAGCACAAATTGTGACTTTCGGACGGATGATGTCACGCGCAGCAGTAAGGGACGTGGGCCGAGTTCTGGATGTGCCTTTGTCCGAAGTTGACAAGGTGGCCAAGGCCATTCCCTCTGGACCGGGGGCCCCAAATCTCAAGAAACTTACGGACAGAAGTGATCCGGCCTTCAATGGAGAACTCGCGGAATTGACACGCGATGAAAGCCTTCAAGAGATGATTTCCATTTGCAAGAGTCTGGAAGGCGTAGCCCGCAACGCCAGCGTACATCCAGCGGCGGTGATTGTGGCCGATAAACCGTTATGGCACTACACGCCCTTGAGCAGGGGTTCCAAGACCATTACCCAATCAATTACCCAGTATGAGTACCCGGTACTGGAGTCTTTGGGCTTACTAAAGATCGATTTTCTGGGACTTCGCACCCTGACCATTCTGCGCGAAGCCTGTCGATTTATTCGAGAAAGACAAGGAGTGCAGATTTCTGTGGAGGATATTCCATTGGGAGGCCCAGAGGCAGCCAAATCCTTTGAATTGATCTGCAGCGGAGACACCATTGGTTTGTTCCAGATTGAATCCTCTGGATTCACCGAAACCTTGGCTTCCATGCGACCTTCAGAATTCCCCCACATGGTGGCCGCCCTCAGCCTGTATCGGCCAGGTCCCATGGATTACATTGATCTGTACGCCCGTTGCATGCACGGAGAAGAGGAAGTCGTCTACAAGCACGAGCTCTTGGAGCCGATTCTCTCTGAAACCTACGGCATCATCGTGTACCAGGAACAAATCATTGAGATTCTACACGCCTTGGCCGGCTATACCCAGGCTGAGGCCGACTTGGTAAGGTCAGCCATTAGCAAGAAAGACATGAAAAAGATCGAAGAGTCTCGCAAGGTCTTTATGCAGGGAAGCAGAGAACAAGGCATTTCCAAAGCCATTGCAGAAGACATCTGGGGAGACATTGAATTATTTGTTGGATACGGCTTCAATAAATGCCTGCCCGGAGATAGTCTCATTCTGGACCCCGCAACTGGTCGCAGAGTCCGCATAGAAGATGCATATGTTGACCCTTCCTGTCTTTCCAAAGTTTTGGCTTACGAACAGGTATCCCAGTCTTGGGTTCCCCGGCGGCCCGGGAGGGTGATGTGGAACGGTGTTAAGTCCATCCTTCGTTTGGAAACTGCTTCCGGGAGGGTTCTGGAGGCCACCGGTAACCACCCCATTCTGACTCCTCGCGGCTGGGTGCAAGTTGAAGACCTGCAAGCACTGGACGTCTTGGTCGTCCCGCGATCGCTTCCTACGGACGCCTCTGGGACTTGGACTGCAAGCCAATTGGAGGAAGTTGCCCGGACCGTTGCTGACTCCAAAGGCGTGTCGCCTAAGTCAGCTTCTCCTTGTACCGCTTTGCCCGCGGAGATTTGGGAGCTCTCAGATAGCTGTTTGGCCTATTTGCTGGTGGCTTTCTTTCGAGAACTGGGCTTCCAAAACGGGGAAGTGCTCGGCTGGCAGGTGGAAAACAGATTATTGGCTGCACAGCTTCAACATGCAAACCTCAGGGCAGGGCTGGTGACAAGAATCCTCCAGACTGACAAGGGAACCTGCTGGCGAGTAATCTTGGATGAAATTGAGAGTGCGGACCGTTTTCGTGACTGGATTTTCCTGGGCTTTTATGAACTAAAAAGGAATTGGAGCTCTGCTAAAGTCCATGAATTCGCGAATCCCGAGGTGGCTGGCCTACCTAGTTTTCTGAATGCAAATTCGGAAAGCACTCAAGGGGCTGGAATCGTACCAAGTTTTGATCCGCTGGCAGACCAGAAACAGTCTCAGCCTCCAGCCACCATGCTGGATCAAATCGTGAGTATCGATCTTGTCGGAGAAAGGCCTACATATGACTTGGAAGTTCCCGAATTGCATAACTTCGTGGCTGACGATTTCATTGTTCACAATAGCCATGCCACCAACTACGCCACGATTACGCTCCAGACGGCGTATCTGAAAGCTCGGTATCCTCTGGAGTACATGATGGCCATGCTCTTGGTGGAGAGAGACCGGACGGACAGGGTAGGCCGACTGATGGCTGAATGCCGTCGCATGGGCATCCAAGTCTTGCCTCCCAACGTGAATGCCAGCCAAGCTGATTTCGACATTCAGATCGGGGCGAACGAATCTGAAATAAAGCCAACCTGCAACTTCGAATTCCCCATAGAGCCTGGGAGTGCCATCCGTTTCGGTCTGGCGGCTATCAAGAATGTATCGACCAGAGCGGTGCAAGAGCAGATCGTAGATAAGCGGCCCCCGCAGGGCTTCTCTTCGCTTGAGGATTTCTGCGATATTTGTTCTCTACAGGAAGTTGGCCGAAAAACCTTGGAAGCCCTCATTTACAGTGGAGCTCTTGACAACTTCGGCAATAGGCTCCAATTGACCGATGCATTGGAAACCATGTTGAAACGGTCTAAGGCCTCCAATGGAGGAGAACGAGAATTTCAGGACAGCCTGTTTGGCGATGAGGAGATTTCAGTACCTATCAAATTGATGGACGGCAAGGTCAATTCACAAGAAGCAATACGCCTAGCCCAGCTAGAACGGGAGCTTTGGGGACATGTGGCAGGCGAAAAGTCTCTGTTTGAAGTATTGGAGGAGATAGGAGCAAATGTACCCAATTTGACCAACATTGAGGACTTGAAGCGGGAAAGAGAAGGGGACAGTGTCAATCTGTTGGCTACTGTTGTCAGCGTGCGCACCCATACCACCAAAAAAGGGGATCGCATGGCGTTTCTCAACGTTGAGGATCTTACTGGCCAACTGACAGTCATCGCCTTCAGCGATGCATTTGCTCAAGCCCAGCAACTGCTTCAGCCCCAGGCTCATCTGGTATTTAAGGGTCATGTTCGTTACAACCCCACCCGCGGTGAGATCACCTTGGCACTGACAGATGTGCGGGCCAGCGAGAATTTTGAAATGAGGCCCGACCGCCTCCCCAAGTCCGCGGAACCCACGCTACAAAAAGATGAAGAAAAGACACAGTATGGCCGCGCGGAATCGGTTGGAGAAATCCATTCCCACGAACAAGAGCGATCAGAGAGAATGACGCAAAGTTCAGTTTCTGGGAACCTAATCCTCCGGCTGGTCATTCCCAATGCAATCAATAGCCAGCCACCGGAGCAGACTTTGCAGGAACTATTCAGTCTATTTGGGGAGATGCCCGGAAATGAAGCCTGGACTCCCAGACTCCTGTTGAAGGCCTCCGAGGATACAAGAGGCTATGTCTTACCAGAACAACAGCTAGACTTGAACCAAGAATCACAGGCCCAAATACGCGCCCTGGGCTTCGAAATAGTGCTCCAGCCCAACCCTTAGCCACCCAAATTTGGCTAGGATCGAGGCCCTGCAGGAGCAGTGCAACTGGAAGATTGAGAACTAACCAGCATTCTGGATCACGGAGCGGATCTGTTCTAAGTCTCCGTGGGCCCGCATTACTTCAATGCCGTGTTTTTGGAAATTCTGATCCAAAGAAGTAGGCAGCACGTCCGGGCTGGCCAAAATTGTGACCCTCTTGGCGTGTAAAGCCTCCTCTGGATTAAAGCCGAAAGTGGCATTTGATTCCAAAAGCTGACTCATCAGTAGCGGCAAATATACTTTAGTGGCAAAGTGATTGCGGGGTCCAAACAAAATGTAATGGTCAATGGATTTGGAGTAGCCGGAGGCTGTGTTGGATTGAATTTCGCTGCTGGCGGGCGGCTCGTTCCTCACCGGCACAGGTGAAGGTGCTGGCGGCACCAATCCTTCAACCGAAGGAGGCGGGGTCAAGGATTCGAAATTAGTGGCAGTAGGCATCTGTGCTGGCGGCGGTACTTCCACAATGGGCTCCAGCTCAGGAATAGCCGGCGGGGCCACTTCGAGATTTACCTCAACGGCATTGACACCATCCAAAGAAATTGGTTTGGACTGTGCTACTACCTCATCTGTATCTGGGTCCGTGACCTGCACCACGAAAGTCCCGGCGGGGACGGAATTGAATCTGAAAGCCCCGCTTTGCGGAATTTCACCTGACCCCAGCACCTCACCATTAGAAAGGAGCTGCAGAGTCAAATCTGCGCCATTACTGATCTGGCCAAAAATGCGGCTGGATTTCCGGGACACTATAGTCTCTTCGAATTCAACCAAGAACGAATGATGGAACAAAGTATTGCCGGTGCGCTCACCATCTTCACTAAGTTCGTCAGGATGGTTGGCCGTCAAGCCGCTCACCATTTCGCTTTGCGCATCGGCCAGGCTGACATTGCAAGTCTGCCACGTGAACATGGCAAAAGACAGGACCGAATTCCGCTGGCCTTTTTCGAGAGTGAAGTCCTGACTACCTCCTTCCCAAGTAATGCGAACTGTAGATCGGGTGTTCTGACTGTTCTCTGCAAAGTGGGCTTGTACAAAGATATGATGGCGGCCCTCGTTTTCCTCGGGAGTTAGGTGTCGTACGCTGCGGACCCTCCAATATCGGTCTAAATCCTGCCGCACTAGGATGGGTGCGATTGAAACACCATAACTGCTAGCTAGATTTGCTTGGTCAGGATCGACAGCCCGTGTTTCCTCGGCCACCTCCTGCACTTCACTAGTTTGTGCCGTTACCTGGTCGGTAGAGCCCCCTTCTTCTGAGTCCCGGTCCAATCCAAAGGCACTGGAAATGCGCCGTCGCAAACTCACAGCCGGCTCCTTCTCTTTACAACATTATTGAGGCGGAATTCAGGCATTCCGCCGCCTGATCTTAACACAGCCAGCAACAAGAAAAACCTGTTAACGCAGGAACCAGAGCCCGCTCATCGTTGTTCCCGCGTAAGTCTCTCTCCACTAGCGTTGAAAAGTAGATTGGGACGCCTCTCAGTCTAAATTGACATCAATCCTTATCCCTTGTTTCTTGAAAACCAAAGGGGGCTGCAGGGCGCACAGGCAGCAGGATCATTGTGCCGATCCCGGCGCTGTTAGCCGCATGCTTATATACTGAGTAAATGACCCTAGACTCTGCTATCAATAACTTTCTGAAAGATGCTTCAGTCGGCAGTGTTTATACGCGCCGCACGTATTGCTCCGCCTTGAATCAATTTCGAAAGTACGCTCTCGAGCAGGGAATTGATCCTGAGATTGCTGTAGTTACAGCCCTCAACGTGGATTTGCTACTTAACTTTGCCACTTGGCTCCTCAACGAACAGTACGCCCATAAACGCACGATGCAGACCTATCTGTCAGGGACTATGAGTTTTGTGCGGTTCCTGTTTGTGCGGGATCTTTGGCAGATTTCGACTCAGGACTGGTCTCGATTAACGGATGGCATTCACAGGTTGCGTCGAAATCAGAAGCCACCTGCCCTGGTACCCCATCCCCCACCCATGGAGGAAATACAGAAGCTGGTGGAGGCCGCCCAATCAGTCTCTGTGAAAGGTCATGATGAGAGGGGACAGCTAATAAAGTTTCGCAACATTTCAGTAATGGAGACTCTGCTTTCAACCGGTCTCAGGGTCGGAGAGCTAGTTAAGGTATTGCGCAAGGACTTGAACAGTTCCGATCGTTCGCTCTGGATTCGGGGTAAACGGGGCGTGGAGCGCAAGGTTTATTTCAGGTCACAGGCTTGGGACGCCACCCAGCATTACCTCAAGCTACGGAATCCAATGGATCAGGCGCGAACTAGGTCAGTGGGAAATCTACATCTTTTCTGCCGTCATGACAGGGGGGCGGGCTCCCGCATGCAAGGCTTGACTGCCCAGACCGTCCAAAGCATTATTCGCCAAGTTGCTCAGGAGGCGCGCTTGGAGGACAGAGGAATTACACCGCATGCCCTCCGTCACTATTTCGGGACGCGAATTTACCAGTCGACTCGAGATCTGGCAGTAACTCAGACAGCGCTTGGGCATACCAGCCCTGTAACCACTCGCATTTATGCAAAATTGGACGACAAGGCTGTAAAAGAGGCTCATGAAAGAGCCTTTCCGGCCCTGAAGTAGGATGGCAATTCCCAGATCAGGGCGGCCACCAACTGGGCACGCTCCACGAGACTCTCAAGTTCAATATGCTCGTGTATGGCGTGAGCACCGGCGCCAGGTACTCCGAGGCCGTCCAAGGTAGGTATGCCTAGGGCACCAGTAAGGTTGCCATCACTGCCTCCTCCTGTTCGTCCCCCTTTTAAATCAATATTTAGATTTGCAGCTATGGGTCGGGCTGCTTCGAAGATGCCGGTCGTAACGCTAGACTCCAAAGGGGGGCGGCCCCTGGAGGCCTCTACATGGACTTCTGTGCCGGCCAGATGGGGCTGTAGATCGCGGATTGTTTGAATTGCCGCGTCTAAACCTTGCCGGTCCCAACCCCGCAAGTCCACTTCGAATTCCGCATAATCAGCAACCACGTTGGATCTGGTACCTCCCCTGACGACCCCCACGTTGGCTGTGATTCCGGTATTCAAATCTGTCAACGCTTGAACGGTCAGAATGTGGTGGGCTGCTTCTTCGATGGCGCTTACCCCCTTTTCAATTTCAATACCAGAATGGGCTGCAACGCCAGTTGTTGAAATTTTGATGGCCTGACTGCCTTTCCGGGCCGTCTTTAGGATGCCGCCAGGAAGAGGGGGTTCCAACACCAGAACGAAGGCGGACGCCGCCGCCGCCTGCTCAATGAGAGTCTTGGATGTAATACTGCCAATTTCCTCATCCGCTGTCGCCAGTAATGTAATCGGCCTTGGCGGGGCTACTCCCAGTTCCTGTACAGCGCGGAATACATACTCCATAACCACGATGCTGGTTTTCATGTCAAAAACACCTGGCCCATAGGCTCTTCCTGCTTCGATTCGAAAGGGATGGGAGTTGATGCGGCCAACCGGCCAGACTGTATCAAAGTGTGTCAGGATAAGGGCTGGAGAAAGGGAAGAGTCCTGTCCCTGAACAATTGCTTTGACGTGGTTACCTGCTCCCGAAACTTCGACTATCTCGCTGAGAGCCCCTGCTTGAGAGAACTTTCTGCATAGGTAGGTCGCGCACACATCCAATTGGTTGTGATCTGTACTGGGTGTCTCGAATTCCACGAGCTCCCTTATGGAGCTCTGCATCTGAGTGGAGCAATCCTGCAGAAAAGACTTGATAGCGGCCAAATTGGACATGGTTTTTCCTGATGTTGGGATTTGATAAAGGGTTGGATGATCCGATGAGAGTCCATGATTTTGATTAAGAGCAACTTGGGGATGATTCAACCCCCTTATATACTGAACTCTTAATCACTATCAATAGCAAAAATCTTGTAGGAGACAGCCATGCAATTTGGTGCAAGCGTCTGGACCTTTTCTTGGATGCCCCCATACGACAATGCGCTCGTTCGAATAGCCAGCAGCGGTTATAAGGCGGCTGAGCTCATCGCGTGGAGACGTGAAACTCTCAAGGAGTATTACACTCCTGACACAATTCGTTACTTGAAACAATTGCTGAACGATGAGGGATTGGAACTATCTGAATTCGTATCGACTCCCCAGGGCCTAGCCAGCACTGAAGCTTCAGAAAGGGTGGCTGCAGTAGAGCATTTCAAAGAGTTGGTGGATGTGGCTTTGGAACTTGGCACCACCATGGTCAATTCCGTTTCTCCCAATGCCTTTGGCCTCACCCTGCCCCGAATAATGGACATGCCTGTTGCTCAAGAGTGGGGGGCAGACTTGCCCAAGGGTCTGGACTGGGAAGAAAACTGGAAGGTATACGCCGAAGTCACTGCCAAGTGCTGTGAGATTTGCGAAGACAAAGGTATCCGTTGGGCCCTGGAACCACACCCATACCGATGGATTCGCAACGCCGCTTCTATGATGCGTTTGATTGACCATGTGCAATCACCGGTCCTGGGCATGAATTTCGATCCCAGTCATCTCTTTCCATCCGGCGAGATCTCCGAACAAGTGGTGTATGAGCTTGGGGACCGCGTGTTCCACGCCCACTTTTCCGATAACGATGGCCTGACCAACGCCCACTGGCGGCCCGGCAAAGGCAAGATAGATTGGACGGCTGTAATGGCAGCATTGCAGGACACCGGTTTCACCGGAACGATTTCCGTGGAATTGGAAGATGTGCCCGGAACTGCGAATTCCAATGGCGGGGTTGCCACAGAGGCTTTTGATCAGGAAATGGAATTGTCCCTGGAGTATCTGACTGCAATTTGTGACAAGCTGGAGATTCCGGTCAGCTAGGTCTCCGAAGACAGGACTCTACCGATTGTAAGAACCAGAAGAACCACAGGGCGGACGGTTCTTCTTGAAGTGTCGGAGATTCCATAGAGCCGGTTCCACTTGCGATATCTCCCATTAACCCCGGGAACAGAACAACAAAAGTTCGCATTTCTTTTTTGAGGAGGAATTCGCACAGCTTCGTTGTCTGGGCCTAAGGATGTATCCCGAAACTTTTCGCACAGCTTCTGATTCTCTTATTTCGGCGACCTACAGTCCAATTCACTGGGAACCACCCGGGACTGGATCGGTGCCAGTCCCGGGTGGCGGCAGCCCACTTTTGACGCTTTTCCAAGAAATGGGCAGACTAATCCTGCCAACTCTACTTTCCAAGAGAGTTGGAGCGGCCCTTTCTTCCGCCATTTCGTTTCCAGGGAGGAGATATCTGTAAGGGACTTTCGTAATTAGCGCACAGATTTGAAGTTAAAGCTCGGATTCCTGAAGTCTCCAGTCTTCATGAATGTTTCTTGAACTGATTTTGGAGAGTTTAGTTCCCGGTGAATTTCATTCGGAGTGCGGAACGGTTACATCGTCTGTCAGCATTTGAGTTTGAAACAAACAGGAATGTAGAATGGGTCAAGCCAATACCCTAAGATAACTGACACTTCCAATCTCCAAGAGGGTGTCGTAGCCAATCCTGTTTCATTTTAAGGAGCGAAAACATGAATTTGAGTAGAAGAAACTTCCTGCGTGTATCCATGCTGGGGGCTTCCGGCGCGGCCTTGGCTGCCTGTGCAGCATCCGCTCCCGCGGCCGGCGGCGAAACCACAGGTGACGCCATGGAGGAAGTAACGCAACTGCGTTACCAGTCTCGCGAGTTACAGGAAGCTGAAGGTGTACAAGAGCTCTGGGCTGAATTCTATCCTGTTTTCCGCGAAGATAATCCCAATATCGAGGTGGAATTCCTGCCGCAACCTGGTGGTGTTAACCTGCGTGAGGGCGTATTGGCTCAGATGGTTGCAGGTGATGCCCCAGACCTTATCGAATTTTGTTGTTGGAGTTCGACCTTTTTCCTACAAAGAGGTGAGACGCTAAACCTGCAAGCGTATATCGACCGCGACGCGGACGAAGTTGATCTGGACGACTACTATGCCAACCAATTTGATCCGTGGGTAGACAAGCAGGGCGACATTCATCTGATGCCCCGGTTCACTGGAACGATGGCTCTCTATTACAACATAGATATGTTTGAAGAGGCCGGCGTGCCCACTCCGACTCACGAGTGGGGCGGCTGGGACGTGAATGATTACGTGGCCACTGGCAGCAATTTCGTCTCTCGAGACCAACCCATTACCTGGGCTACATCCAATTATGGCCTCAATTCCAACTGGCTCAGCCAGTACTGGATTCGGGGTTGGGGAGCCAACATGGTGGACCCGGAGGATGACACCCGCTGTGGCCTATGCGATGCGCCTGCCATCGAAGCCCTGGAATGGATGCGGAGCATAATCTGGGATGATCAGGTTTTCGCGTATGGGTCCGATATCGGATTGGGGGTAAACCAACTCTTTGAAAGCCAGCGCATCGCCATGATGGAAATGGGTCCGTGGAGTTTGGGCTCAACCATGGCAAACGCTACTTTCCGTTGGGACGTGGCCCCTCTGCCCGCGGGTCCAGCTTCCATTACCACGCACCAGTCAGTCGACGGCACCATGGTCTGGAATAAGACTGAGTCTCCAGATGAGTCCTGGGAACTATTGAAGTGGCTTACCGGCCCCTACTACGGCAAGCTCTCTGCCAAATGGGCAACCAAGCAGCCTTCGCGTAAGAGTGTATTGCCTGAATTCCACGCGGCGCTGATTGATAGAGATGCCCGCTTTGAAGACATTGACATAGATGTGTTCACTGTCACCATAGAGGAATCGCTAGGGGGCCCAGAAGAGATGTTTGCAGAGGATTTCACCTGCAAGGATCAGATTCTGAAACCAGCCTTCGACCAGGTGATGTTGTTGGGTCAAGCTGAAGTTGGCCTGATCTGTCAGCATGCTGAACTTGCCACGCAATTCAACCGAGGTGAGATCGCGCTGGAAGATTTGGGTGCAGCTATGGATGCTTTCAGTTAAGACAACTTTGATACAAATTGGACGTGGTCCAGCTCTTTCTGGCTGGACCGCGGCTAACTTTCTTACATACCCCATATGATCTGGATCATCAGGTCCAGAACCCCTTGAGAATCGGCATGGCTACGAATACGGTTGACCTCTCGGAAGACCGGAGAAGGCGGGTGATGTTGCCTTCTCGCCGAGAAGCCCTGGCAGGCTATGCCTTCATTTCGCCATGGATCATCGGCTTTGTGGTGTTTACCGCGGGTCCGATGCTGGCCTCTTTATATTTCTCCTTTTTCCGGACAGATTTCCTGCAGGTCTGGGAACCCGTGGGCATAAAGTGGTACTCGGCGGTGCTGGGTGACACCACAGTGCATAAAGCCCTTCGCAATACAGCATATTACGCCTTCGTGATGGTGCCCCTAAGCACCACTCTGGCTTTGCTTATTGCTGTATTGCTCAATCAGAACATTAAAGGTCAGGGAGTTTGGCGGACCATTTACTACCTGCCTTCTGTCGTTGCCGGTGCCGCCGTCGCCATCCTATTCAAATGGCTCTATCAACCGGATATAGGGCTGTTGAATTCCATTCTGCTCAACATAGCTGATTTCCTCGGAGTGGAGAACTTCACTCCGCCCCGCTGGATTTTTAGCCAGGAATGGGCCATGCCTTCTGTCATTATCATGGCCCTGTGGGGGTCCGGCGGAGCCATGCTCATCTTCTTGGCAGGTTTACGAGGGATTCCTACCGCTTTGTATGAGGCGGTAAGAATTGATGGTGCAGGGGCTCTGCGCACCTTCTTCGCCATTACTTTGCCTTTGCTTACACCTGCCATTCTCTTTAACGTAGTACTGAATATCATTGCCTCTTGGCAGGTCTTTACGCAGGTGCTGATTATGACTGCTGGTGGGCCCAACAATGCCACTTTGACCGCAGTTCTTCATTTGTACAACACAGGCTTCAGCCAGTTCCGTTTTGGCTATGCATCCGCACAGGCTTGGACCCTTTTCCTGGCTATCCTAATTTTTGTTATGTTTGCCATTCGCAGTGCGAGTGCCTGGGTGCAATACGACAGGTAAGAAAAACAGAAAATGCAAGCTGAAGCCACCCGAACCAGGACCTTCACCTTTCGACCACGGGAGTTGTGGCAGCCCAGCCGCATTTTGCTATACATTGTCGTCTTATGGGGGGCCGTGGTTTTCGCAATTCCCTTCGTTTGGATGATTCGAACGGCTGTGATGCCGTCTTACCAAGTCAATCTGTACCCACCTCAGTGGATTCCCGACTCCATCAGCTTTGCCAACTTCCGGGCGCCATTTGACGGTCCCTTTCCATTCTCACGGTGGTTTGGGAACAGTGCGTTGGTAGCGATCTTCAGTTGTCTAGGCGTGGTTGTCTCCTGTTCCTTGGTAGGTTTCGGCTTTGCCCGCCTGAATTTTCCGCTGCGCAACGTTCTCTTCATAGTTGTGCTTTCCACCATGATGTTGCCGGAGCACATCCGCCTAATTCCTACCTATCTTCTGTTTGTGCGCCTGGACTGGATTAACACAGTACTCCCGCTTATTGTGCCCAACTGGTTTGCCCCACCCTTTCATGTCTTCCTGATGCGTCAGTTCTTCATGACCATACCCCGGGAACTGGATGATGCGGCCAAGATCGATGGATGTGGCTACTTGGGCATTTATTGGCGCATCCACTTGCCTCTCAGCTTGCCTGTGATGGGAGTTTCCGCGATTTACCAATTCACTTTCAACTGGAACGACTTTTTGCACCCCCTGGTCTATTTGCAACAGGTGGACAAGTACACTGTGGCTCTGGGCCTGCGCCTGTTCGAAGGTTATATGCGTTCCAATATGCAAGACATGATGGCAGCAGCGCTGATGGCTGTGCTGCCCGTAATCGCGATCTTTTTTGTTGCCCAACGCCACTTCATTCAAGGCATCGTCATTACTGGCGTCAAGGGGTAAACCCGCAACCGCATCGGGAATCTTCTGGAATCTGAGATACCATTTTCCTCACTCTTAATGCCAGTTGCTACATACAATACTTAGTCGCACTTCGGACTTCAAGTAAATGGGAAATTTGCAAACTTGGGGACCGTCATTGGTGCTTGTAACGCGGACCGAGGAGGCCCTGAAATGAGAACTGGTATTACGGATTCTGAATGGTCACGATTTAAGGAAGAAGGTTACTTGCGTTTGGGTCGCACTCTGGATGAGACTGACCTGACCCAGCTGCAGGTCCGCATTGACGAGATCATGATGGGTACGGCCCCGGTTGACTACGACCGTTTGCTCATGCAGCTGGATTCTATCCCCGGTGTGTCTGATGGGCCTGGGCCTCAATCCAAGGGCCACAAACTAGCCTCCCTTTCCTATCGGAAGATTCAAGATCTGGAATATGACCCCTATTTCCTGTCTTTCATGCAGAAGCAGCTCTTTGCCCACATTTGCGAAAGGGCATACGGGATGGGTAAACGAATTGCCTCGTATCGAGCCATGTTCATGAATAAACCAGCCCATGAAGGGACCACCCTGGTGTGGCATCAGGACCGCTGGACCAGCTTGGACCGAGATCCCCTGATAACAATTTGGACCGCTCTGGATCCTGCTACTGTGGACAATGGCTGCGTCTGGATAACGCCTAGTCGCCACCGCTCTCTGATTAATCCTGATCATAACTCGGGATTCTTGACCGAGGAACAAGCGGAACAATTGGTGGCAAGAACTGAACCAGTGCCGTTGGAAGTAGAAGCGGGAGAATCGGTCCTGCTCCACAATCATCTTCCGCACAGTTCCGGAATCAACAGAACGGACACCGCAAGAAGAGCATTCAGCGTTTGTTACATGGATGCTGCCACTGTTTCTCAGGAGAACCGGGAATATTCTCTGTTATTCGGACTGGGTTCCTTGAGGGTTGGTGACGAAGGAGAAGGTGCCTCTTAGAGGGTGTACGAAAACTCTTCAAATCGATGCGGTCAGGCGTTCCAACATGCGATCGATCATGGCCACATAGATCCAGGCTTCGGAGGTGTCCGGCCGTGCTTCGTAGTCTTTGCTGAGATGGCGGCGTCGTTCCAACCAGGCGAAAGTTCGCTCCACGATCCAGCGCTGGGGTAGCACCGCGAAGCCTTGGGCCTGCGGATCTTTACGCACGATGTCCAGCACCCAAGGGGTGTGTTCCGCCCCCCAGGTTTCCAGGGCTCCGGCGTACCCGCTGTCGGCCCACAGCAGGCGCAGGTCGGGAAACAGGCCCGCCATCCGCTGCAGGACCAGTTTAGCTCCATCCCGGTCCTGGATATCCGCGGGGTGCACCACCACAGCCCGCAGCCAGCCCTGCGTGTCCACTACGATGTGGCGTTTACGCCCCTTCACCTTTTTTGCCGGCATCGTACCCTCTGGGACCCCCCTGCTCGGTGGTTTTCACGCTTTGACTGTCGATCACGCCGGCACTGGGACAGGCAGGCGCGCCCAGGTGCCATTCCGGCGCCACAATCGGAAGTAAGGGTAGACCGTGGACCAAGCAGGCAGATCATGCGGCAGACTGCGCCAGGCACACCCCGTGCGCAGCACGTACAGGATCCCATTCACGATTTCGCGCCAGGGCACACTGCGCGGACGACCGGCCGTTTTGAGGGCCGGCAGTTCCGGCTCCAGCAGCTGCCATTCCGCATGCGTCAAATCACTGGGGTAGGAGGGTCGGGTCATCAGATCACCCTGCGTAATGTAGGTTGCCATGGGGGTGAAGAAGACCCGCATCCTAACTTGATCTACGCAATCTGGCACTTTTCGTACACCCTCTTAGTCCGCCGTCCACTTGTTTGAAGTCGCTGGCAGGAACCACAACCCAAAAGCAAAGATTTCTTTATCTTCCTATTGACATTATGGGAGAAAAGGGACGGCCACACCTTTATGCTATAGGCCGTTGCTTAGACGCTTGTCAGCACTTGGAATTGTGGTCGATGAGAAATCTGTTTTTCGTAATATGCCTATTGTTTGCTGTCATTTTGACAGCCTGTGGTGCATCTGGTGCTTCCGCCCCTGTAGTGGAAGAGCAGGAAGAAATTACAGAAATGAAAGACACTGTGGGTCCTGCTGGGCTGCCCATGCTAGATCCCATGGCAGTTTCGGGAGCCATAGTCGTTGCCGGTAGTTCTACTGTGTACCCTTTGGCTGAAAGAATGGCTGAAAGGTTCAAGGATGAAGGCTACGTTGGCAGCATCTCCATTTCCAGCATCGGTAGTGGGGCCGGCTTTGAACGGTTCTGCGTCGCCGGCGAGACAGATATTTCCAATGCATCCCGGCCCATCCAAGAAGAAGAAATCAAGAGCTGTAACGAGATCGGCCGTAGCCCGGTGGAATTGCGGGTTGGCACCGATGCCTTAGCGGTGGTTGTCAGCAAGGACAACGATTTTGTTTCCGACTTATCGCTGGCTGACCTTGGTGCTGCTTTCTCGACCGCCGAAACCTGGGCAGACATAAACCCGGAATGGCCTGTTGAGACTATTCAGAGGTTCAGCCCCGGAACTGACAGCGGCACTTTTGACTACTTTGTTGAAGAGGTCTTTGACAAAGAAGTGGAACCCATTTTGGCTGCGGACAATCTGCAGTTGAGCGAAGATGACAACGTTCTGGTACAGGGGGTTTTGGGAAGCCCATATTCCATTGGGTATTTCGGCTACGCCTACTACCAAGAGAACGCAGACTCCTTGCATGTGTTGTCCATTGAAGGCGTGGAAGCTTCTGCCCAGAATGTGGATGCCGCCACCTATCCTTTGGCCCGGCCGCTCTTCATGTACACCACCTCTTCCATCTTTTCTGAGAAGCCGCAGGTGGCAGATTTCCTTAACTTTGTTTTAACTTTCGTCAACGAGGAAATAGTGGATGTTGGTTACTTCCCCGCATCCGCGGCTGATTTCCAGAATGCATTGGATGGGTGGTCCGAGGCTATGGGCAAATAGGTAGCCAAGAGCTGTCTAAAGCCAGGCAGAGATTGTCAGAATCAGGGGCGGCGAGGAGACTTTCCGCTCCTATCTGGTTTAGACTGCACAAGTGCCGGTTAGGGGGAAAGTCCAGTTTAAATGGCGCACCAACAGATCTACCAAACTATGCAATTGGAAGGCGCAACCTACTTTTCCGCAGCTCCACCCCTGACCAAGCGGCGCCGCTGGGGAGAAGAGGTTATCCAAAAAGTGCTATGGGTCTGCGGCGCCGTCTCGATTCTGACGACCTTGGGCATTATTTTCATGCTGGGTCAAGAAGCCCTGCTGTTCTTTCGGCGCCAAGAGGTGGTTTTAGCCAAATTCCTGACGGGCTGGACATGGCAGCCACAGACGCTGCAGTTTGGGGTCTGGCCACTAGTCAACGCTACGTTGGGCGCCAGCCTGATCGCCATGGCCTTGGCATTGCCGCTGGGCTTGCTCATCGCCATCTATTTGAGTGAATATGCCTCCCCGCGGGGCCGAAGCATCCTTAAACCTATTTTGGAAATATTGGCTGGCATTCCTACGGTTGTGTATGGCTACTTTGCATTGACCTTTGTTACACCAGTGCTCCGACGCACCTTCGGGTTCGATCTGGTGGAGGTCTTCAATTTGGCCTCGGCTGGGTTGGTTATCGGCATTCTTGTTCTTCCGATGGTGACTTCCATGAGCGAGGATGCACTGCGGGCCGTGCCCATTTCGCTTCGCGAAGCTGCCTTTGGGCTGGGGGCCACGCGCCTGGAGACCTCAGTGCGGGTGGTGGCGCCAGCTGCCCTCTCCGGCATTTCCGCGGCCTGCATCGTAGCAATGTCGCGGGCCATCGGTGAAACCATGATCGTGGCCATTGCGGCAGGCGCCGGACCACGCAATTTCGAGAATTGGGGCGAAGCACTAGAGGGTTTGCAGGCTTTGAACCCCTTCCAGGCCGCAGAAACCATGACAGGTCACATAGTACGCATCAGTGGTGGAGATTTGAGCTACGCATCCTTGGACTATGACAGTTTGTTTGCCATCGGTTTATTGCTGTTTCTTTTGACCTTGGTATTGAACATAATCAGCCGTGCCATTGTCAAACGGTTTAGGGAACAGTACGACTGATGTCCATGAACGAATCCTCCCGCCCTTCGTGGATGGCGGCTGGCGGTTTTCCCACCGGCGACCAACAAATCAGATTAGATTGCAATCGCCACCGATTGGGGCGAATCTGGGTGATGCTGCTTCGGATCTCGACCTTTTTAGGCTTGCTAGTCCTCGGCACGCTTCTCTACAACGTAATCAACAGTTCCTTCGGCTTCATAGTTTCCAGGAACGCCTTCAGTCCGGAATTGCTGGTCTTGGAGGTGTCACCTCATGTGCAGGCTGGCGATTCCCTGCGTGATGCTGCGGCAGCTGTTCGGAACGATGCGGACCTGATTGCCATAGTGCCACGAGGGTCGGAGGGTTCCGGTCTTGAAGGTTTACAAACCCTTGTGTTGCCACTGACGGATTTTGAGGAGACATTTCAGCTGCTAGCAATTGCGTCTGCGGACAATCGTGTATTGGCTCAAGCGACGCCGGCAGACATCGAGGCAAGCCTTCCGGTGGGAGGGCTGTGGTCCGACATAAGCAAAGAATTGTCCGAAGTGCCGGTCCGGTTGCTTCTGGTGCCTGATGATATTGGAGTCATGAGTGCCTGGCTAGGATCCCTAGACGCGCCAGAACTTTCCACTCTCAACAAACAGCAATTGACTGGCGTGTTGGGGTCACATGTTTCTGAAGGTCTGTTCCGGCGACTTGAGAGAGATCAACCATTCGATTCCCGTTCCAAGGAAAACATCCTGGAGCTGATTCAATTGAGAGTAGTTAGTCCTCAGATAGTGGCTTCATTTTCCTTACGAGACACCGTTTTGCGAAGGAATCAAGCAGAAGCTGTAGCGGCGGAAAACCTGGCCACTTTGGAATTCAAAAGCTGGCTGACAAGGGACTTCATCACAGATGCGCAGTCTTCTCGTCCGGTTTTTACAGGCATTCGCACCGCGTTGTTTGGTTCTCTCTGGGTAATCGCAATCACCATTTTCTTCTCGGTACCCTTGGGAATTGGGGCGGCCATCTACCTTGAGGAATATTCCTCCCACAATTGGTTCGGCCGCATCATCGAGACCAATATCAACAATCTGGCGGGAGTTCCGTCCATCATTTATGGAATGTTGGGATTGGTGATATTTGTGCGGGCCCTAAACCTACTGACCAGTGGCGCCCTTTTCGGGTTGGTCACGGAACAGGAGTCCAATGGTCGTACCGTAATTTCGGCCGGCCTCACCCTGGGTTTACTTATCCTTCCGGTAATCATTATTAATGGGCAGGAGGCAATTCGAGCGGTTCCCAATTCCTTGCGGGAGGCATCTTATGGTGTTGGAGCCACAAAGTGGATGACGGTCCGGCACCACGTGTTACCTTCTGCCGCCCCGGGCATCTTTACAGGCGCAATCCTGGCGGTGTCCCGTGCTGTGGGGGAGACTGCCCCTCTCGTCGTCATTGGCGCAGCCACATTCATTTCTACGGACCCGGGCGGCCCTTTTTCCAAATTCACGGTTCTGCCCATCCAGATTTATCAGTGGACCTCCCGACCTCAGCCAGAATTCAGACATATTGCCGCGGCTGCCATTTTGGTTCTCTTGGCTCTGCTTCTGATTATTAATGCCACTGCCGTGCTCTTGCGGCAGCGGTACAGTCAACATCGTATCTGACAGGTAAATATTCGTATGTCCCTACCTGCTCAGGCGCTTACCCCTGAATACGCGCTGACCGCCAAGGAACTCAACATTTATTACGGCAATTTTCATGCTGTAGCCGATGTTGATATACAGGTGCCTGTCCACAAAGTTACCGCAATGATCGGTCCTTCAGGGTGTGGCAAGAGTACTATCCTGCGCGCTTTCAATCGCATGAATGACCTTGTGGACACAGCCCACAGCACTGGTTCTGTGGAATTCCGAGGGAAAAACATTTATGACGATGATGTAGATCCAGTTGAAGTACGGCGTTCCATCGGCATGGTGTTTCAGAAACCCAATCCTTTCCCTAAGAGTGTGTATGACAACGTAGCTTGGGGAGCCCGAATCCACAGGTACCAGGGGGATATGGATGAGCTGGTGGAAGGGGCCCTCAAGCGAGTGGCACTCTGGGATGAAGTGAAGGACAAACTCTCTCAGAGCGGCCTTTCGCTTTCCGGCGGACAACAGCAACGACTTTGCATCGCGCGGGCTGTAGCTGTGCAGCCAGAAATAATCCTGATGGACGAGCCGGCTTCTGCTTTGGATCCGATCGCCACTCTGCATATAGAAGAATTAATGCGTGAATTGGCTGAGTTCTATACGATTGTGGTTGTTACCCACAATATGCAGCAAGCAGGACGAGTTTCGGACCTCACTGCTTTCTTCTCCGTGCGTCCGGGAACCCGCACTGGCGAACTGGTGGAGTTTGGGGCCACGGATGATATTTTTCATCGCCCTAAAGACACGCGTACCAACGATTACATTACAGGCCGATTTGGATAGGATCACATCAACCATGTCACATCGAGGTTACTTTGAAGGTTTATTAGCCGACCTTCGCAGTCGCATCTTTCTGATGTCAGGCCGGGTCCGGGATGAGTTCTCTCTGGCTTATGACGCTTTGGTGACCGGAAAACAGGAATATATCGAGGCCGTATATGCTATGGACAGGGAAGTAAACCAATTGCATCGTGAAATCGAGAAGGATTGTTTCCTGTTGATTTCCCGGCAGCAACCGGTGGCCAAGGACTTGAAGCTGATTATTGCTGCTTTCAATGTCAGCGTGGAGTTAGAGCATATGGGCAATCAGGCTAAAGGTGTGGCACGGGCGGCTGAACGTATGAAGGAGAGCTCTGAGCCCCTGCAGCTGCCCCATAGCCTGGATATCATGAAACAGATGGCACAAGCCATGCACGACGATACCTTCAAGGCTTGGGAGCAGCGAGATGTTGCCGGGTTAGAAGCAATACTGAACAAAGACGATGAAGTGGATGCTCTGGACGTCGAAGTACAGTCCGAGCTTTTTTCGCGGATGGCCGGCACGAAAGAGACTGCCGAGATTGAAGTCCTCTATGATTTGCTGCGGTCTAGCCGAGAAGTAGAGAGGTTTGCCGATCTGGCCTGTAACATAGCCCGGAATGTAGGCACCCTTCTGCGGGATACCGAGTTCGAATCGGTAGATCCATAGCAGTTGAATGATACAGGAGGCGGTCAGTCTGGCGATGAAATGGGTTCTGTTTCTGTGTACTGCGAATTCAGCTCGTAGTCAGATGGCCGAAGCTCTGACAAACCTATTCCGGGGAGACAGCTGGCGGGCCCTCTCCGCGGGCGTGGCACCTGGCAGCCAAGTCCATCCCATGGCACTGGCTGCCCTGCAGGACCTGAATATTTCTGTCACAGATCTGGCCCCCAAGTCCTTGGACTTGCTTAAGGACACGGAAATGGATCTGATAGTAACAGTGTGCGGCAGGGCGGCGGAACAATGCCCCTTCTGGGTGCGATCCAGCAAGGCGGTACACGTGCCTTTCGCAGATCCGTCCAAAGTGAATCCGGCTGCTCGGCGTGGTGCCTTTCGCGCCACGAGGGACCTGATACGACGGGATCTGATTGAACGGCTAGACGACTTATTGGACTCGGCCTAATCCCATCAGCAGCATATCGCGGGGTTTAGTTGTTGGACATGGCTTGATTCCTTTTACAATCAGCCATCGTCTTTTCACTTTTTCCCGACGGCCGGCGCCCCGTGCTGCTTCTCTGCATCGACATAGGCAATACGCATATTACCGTAGGCCTCTATGAGGGGTCGGTTCTAAAGCACCACTGGCGTTTGGCTACTGATCTGCGACGCACAGGAGATGACTACGGTTTCGCTTTGTGGGGCATGATGCAGAAGGCAGGTTGCGAACCGGAGGTTGTCGGAGGGGCCATTCTGGCCTCCGTAGTGCCAGATCTGACTGACCTTTGGATGGCCATTGGCACAGAGGTATTGGGTTACAGGCCCCAACTTTTTTCAGCAGAGAACTGTCGGGATATTCCCATTGCCTACGATCCTCCTTATGAAGTTGGAGCGGACCGACTGGCGGACGTCTGGGCTGTCCGTGCAGAATATGTCTTGCCAGTCTGCATAGTGGATTTCGGCACAGCTACCACCTTTGATGCCGTGGACCGCACAGGGGCATATCTGGGTGGGGCAATTGCCCCAGGTTTACGTATTGCGGCAGATGCCCTCTTTCAGAATACCTCTTTACTACCCAAAGTAAATCTGGCCCCATCACCTTTTGCCATCGGTGGCAACACTAGGCACGCCTTGCAGTCCGGCTTGTTCTGGGGCTACACCAGTCTAGTAGAAGGGATGGTCCAGCGATTCAGGACGGAATTGGGGGCGGATATGCAAGTTGTGGGCACCGGCGGCTTGGCTGAGGTTTTCCGAGAACACACTCAGCTTTTTGATCATTACGCCCCATGGCTGACCTTGCAAGGGCTTCGCCATGCTTATTTGGCTCACAAGGGTCACCCCGAAGCAACATGATTTCCAATTCTACGGTGCTGGCAGGAAAACGGCTCACACTGGGGGTATCTGGTAGCATTTCTTGTTACAAAGCCTTAGAAGTAGCCAGCCAATTGACCCAAGTGGGTGTTGAAGTCCGCGCCGTTTTGACCGAGAGTGCTATACGATTTGTCCAACCACTGGCCTTCCAAGCGGTGACCGGACATCCGGCTTACGGGCCAGAGGCTCTGTGGAGCCAGGAAGCCCATATATTGCATACAAAGTTAGGACGAGAATCAGATTTGCTGGCTGTGGTTCCTGCCACTGCCCATACTCTGGCTCGACTAGCAGCCGGGCAGGCCGACAATCTGTTGCTCATAACCTCTCTGGCCAACGAAGGACCTCTGCTGGTCGCCCCAGCTATGGATGGCGGGATGTGGGAAGATGTAGCGACGCAGGCGAATGTAAGAATCTTGAGAGAACGCGGCGTTACTATCGTGGGGCCAGTGGCAGGACGCATGGCTTCGGGCCAGATGGGTTTGGGCCGCCTGGCAGAACCAAATCAAGTGGTGGGAGAAATTCGGGCCAGTCTGGGCAGAGACGGTTCCTTGGCCGAAAAGAATGTCGTTGTGACGGCCGGGGGAACGCGGGAACCCATTGACGCGGTCCGCCACATCACCAACCGTTCCAGTGGTAAACAAGGTGAAGCTTTGGCTCAGGCCGCCCGTGATCAAGGGGCTACAGTCACCCTAATAACCACGCAGCCTCCAGCACTGGCAGCAGCCAATGAAGTGAAGCAAGTGACAACCGCCCGGGAGATGCAGGAAGCTGTGGCAGCGACCTGTCGTCAGGCCGACGTTCTGATCATGGCAGCCGCAGTCGCTGATTTCCGGCCGCGGGAGGCGTCTGCCCACAAAATAAAGAAGGGGGCAGGAACACCTGAAATAGACCTGGTGCCCAATCCTGACATATTGAAAGAAGTGGGATTGCAAAGGTTACATGGGAAGGGCCCGCGGGTGGTGGCTGGTTTCGCCGCAGAGACGCGGGACTGGCAGGGGAATGGGCGCGCCAAACTGCAGAGCAAGAACCTGGACCTAATCGTTGTCAATGATGTGAGTCGCTCCGACACTGGCTTCGGATCTGATTTCAACGCGGCCTGGCTGCTGCATCGTGACGGCAAAATGGAAGACTTGCCACGCATGACCAAATTCTCACTGGCCGAAGTGGTGGTTGACCGGGTCGCGAAGCTCTTGAAGTAGGGGTGACGTATGTATGGAACATTGCAACGCGGGTTGCAGGTGCGGGCAGACGCGAGCGATCCGATTCGCGTCGGCCTCATCGGAGCAGGGAAGTTTGGTGTTGGCCTTTCGGTGCAACTGGGAGATATGGCAGGAATTACCTTGGCGGCAGTTGCTGATTTAAGTTTGGAGAGGGCCCAACACGCCTATACCGCATTGGGTTGGGACTCCAAGGAAATAGCGTTCGCGGAGAGCCCGGACCAAGTCTCAGAAGCAGTTGGCCGCCGCCAGCCCTGCGTCTCCCCAAACGCGCAGGACGTGATTGGCTGTGAGGAGATTGAGATTGTCGTGGAAGCTACAGGGTCCCCTGCTGCTGGCGCCATGAATGCCCAGAACGCTATTGCTAATGGCAAACATGTGGTTATGGTGAATGTGGAAGCCGATGTGACCGTCGGAGCCATTCTTCGCCGTCAAGCCGACCAGGCAGGTGTCGTTTACACCCTTGTCGATGGGGATCAGCCCGGCGCCATCATGAATCTGGTTAACTGGGCCCAGATTCTTGGTTTCAACATCGTAGCGGCAGGCCGCGGCACTGTCATGCGCAGTGACGATCGGGCCGGGACACCGGACACTGTTCAGCAGCGGTATGGATTCACAGATGAACAGATGGCGCGTAGAACTATCAACACGAGAATGTACAATTCCTTCAGGGACGGTACCAAGGCTCAGATTGAAATGACGGCGGTCGCTAATATGACCGGATTAGTTCCAGATGTACGGGGTATGCACGAACCTACAGTTACCTTGGAGGAAATGCCCACCTGTTTCTCACTTAGCTCGGAAGGTGGCATTCTGCAGCGTGAAGGAGTTATCGAACTGGCTAACAGCATCGCTTCTGACGGCCAATCCATAGATCCCAACACCTTGCAGATGGGGGTTTTCGTCGTTATACAGGCAGACCATCAGTATGTCCAGGAAGACTTGCGGGAGTACATGGGATATAGCGGCAGTAATGGTCGCAACTTTCTCCTATACCGGCCCTACCATTTAGTAGCCGTAACTGCCCCGCTGACTTTGCTGCGGGCGGTCTTGCTCCACGAGCCGACGGGACAGCCTCGCCTGATTCCGAGTGCAGAGGTAGTTTCAATAGCCAAAACAGACTTGGAGCCTGGCACGGTTCTGGATGGTGGTGGTGGCTACACAGTGGTGGGCCTCAGTGACACGGCTGAGCGGGCCAGAGCGGAAAATCTGTTACCCTTGGGTCTTTGCAGTGGTGCCCGACTGACCAAGCATGTGCAGGCAGGCACGGCAATTGCCTGGAACATGGTGGATTTGGAGCCAACAACAAGCCTTCACGACTTGCGAAGCACACAAGACCAGTGGGTTGAGCAGAATAGGGACAATCCCGACAGTTCCGTCAGCTGATTCGGTCCCTACGCCCCTAATCTAAGGATATCCAAGGCACGCTGGAAGTTGCCAGTGTAATTCGCTATGTCTGGTAGAACGAGCACGATCAGAACTCCATTGGACAAGCTGGCGTTGGTCATTTCCTATGTCCTGAATCCCCTCTTACTGTTCTCTTGTAGTTTCTTTCTCTATTATGTAGTCGATCGATCTTCTCTCAGCCTGTTCTACGGCTTTCTACATTTGGGTTCGCTCTTTGTTCTCTTTGCGGGATATTTCGTCACCTTGCGAATCATCAACAAGCCACTGGACTTTGAATTGCGAAAACGGTCCGACCGGAATTGGCCTTTAGGTGTAACTTTCGCGGCACTCATTGCCCTAGGTGTGGCCTTTTGGAAAGTCACAGAGTCTGGGCCACATGTCTATACGAATGTAGCCAGCGCTGCCATGATCCTGGCTTTTTGGTCCATTACACGCTATTGGAAAGTGAGCCTGCACTCATTCTCCACTTTCTTTGCATTGGCAGCACTTTTTCAGATATTGAACTTGGACTGGCAATATTGGCCGCTCATACTGTTGGGTCCGATTGTCATTTGGGCCCGCATGCATCTGAAGCATCACAATTTAAGTCAGTCTGTGGTCGGGGCGCTGCTGGGTGTTTCCGCCATACTGTTTCTCCAGTGGTTACTTGAGACTGACCCACTGCGGATAATTGGGTGAATCATGGCTGTGACCACTGGGGCTGCCCCTTTCAGCTGTTGACCGCATCTGCCAATGGCAGGGAAATGCTGAAAGTGATTCCGGGTCCGGGTTGATTATTCACGGCCCAGATCAGGCCGTTGTGGGCCCGCATGGTGAAACGGGCCAGTGAAAGGCCCAATCCCATTCCTTCCTGCGCTGTATTTTGATCCAACTGACGCAACCTTTCAAATGCGCTGGGAATTAGGGGGCCGGGAATACCCACCCCCGTATCCCTAACATGAACAATGACTACAGGATCTGACCGTAGCAGGTTGCGTTCCTCTTGAGAGAGCACACGTGGAAGCCCACCTGAAAAACTTGGGTCCTGCAGGGGCAGCCGCTGCACATTTGCAGCCAGAGAAATCTCTCCCTGAGCTGGGGTGTGTTTGATGGCGTTTTGTATAAGGTTTGTTAACACCTGTGCTACCTTGGGACCATCTATAAGAACCCGCGTCTGGGCCACTTCCTTTAATTGGAAAGCCAGACCTTTGCTCTTTACTTCGGCGCTCAGGCTGTCAAAGACAGTTTGCAGGAAGTTCGGCAAGTCCACTTCCACTTTTTGAATGGGTTCCAGACCCGTTTCCAAGAGATATAGGTCCATGAGACCTTGTTGCAGGGCGTTCAGTTCGGAAACAGCAAGCAACATGCGTTCCATGTATTTGTTGCGGTCCTCTTTCCCCTTGGCTACTATGGCCACTTCCGCGTTGGCCTTCAGTTTGGCCAGCGAATTGCGCAGCTCGTGGGAGAGATTACCGATGAACTCTCGCCGGGTGTGTAAGGTCACGGCAACTTCGCTAATGTCCAAGAGGGCTGTGACCCACCGTATAGGGCCTCTTGCGGTCTGGAACGGTACATGTACAACCAGCAAAGCATCCAGTCCGTTTCCAGATTCGTGCTGTTCCTGGGCGTATACGCCTTCCTCTACTGCAGTCCGCCATGAATCATAGATAGTGTCCCGGGTACGAAATAACGACTCCGCCCTCCGCCCCTGTTTCTGCCAATCATCAGCTACCCCCCAGAATTTGCGGGCCTTTGGGCTCAGAAATTGAATTTCCCCATCTTCGCCCGCGATCAACACACCATCCCCAATTCCTTCTAAAGCTGCTGTGAAGGCCTCGCGTTCGGCTGTCAGTTGCTGTGAAGTCTCCTTCAGGGCCTTGGCGAAAGTAGAGACCGTGCGGCCAACTCTTGACAAAGGGTCCCGAAGATCTATTTCACTGAACGAGGCTCCCCAAGAACCACTTCGATCTTTCAGAACTGCATCCAGGGCCCGTACCAGGCGACGCTCATGTTCTCGTGTCAGGTGCCAAGCCCAGAATACTGGCAGGATAGTTGCGACCAATGCTGCCAAGGATTTCCACGGGCCCTGTAGCCATTCCAAGCGAATCGCCCCAACCCACAGCAGCCAGCCGGCTACAGCCAGAGAACCGGTCCACAACAGCACGGACCGACTAAGGGGACGGGCCATCAAGGTTATCCTCGGAAACAATAACCGACGCTGCGAATACTGATGATACGAGGTTCTCGCGGTCCCAAATTGCCGATCTTGCGGCGCAGGCCAGAGACTTGAATGCGCACGTTATTTCTCAACGAAACAGGTTCACCCTCGACATCGTCCCAGCAATGCTTCCAAATTTCCTCATAGCTGAGGTTTTTTCCCTGGTTGCGCATAAGCAAGATCAACAGCCGGAATTCTAACGGGGTCAACTCTAACTTGGCCCCTTCCAGACTTGCGGAGAGACGATCCCTGTCAACCACCAGAGTGCCACTAGTCAGCACTTGGTAGTTAGCAACTTCTGGGCGACCTGCCTTTGGATCCCCGTTATGGTGAGACAGCTGGTATTCAACACGGACTAATAATTCCTGAACCCCGAAGTTGCCTTTGATCAGATAGTCATCAGCTCCCTGCTGAAAGCCCATGACTCTGTCTACCGGTTCAGTGAAATTGCCCGTAGTTACTATGACGGGAACTTGGGAAGTTTCCCTTACCGTACGCAAGATATCCATACCATTGACGGCCTTGTGGCCAGCGCTGCGGTTGAGGCGCAAATCCAAGAGAATCAGATCCAGATCGAGAGTCTGAGCCATTTCAAGGCCGATCGCTCCTTCAGTGGTCGCAGTAATTTTGTGCCCCGCCTGTTCAAGGTAGTAGGACCAAGTATCCACTAAATCACTTTCGTCTTCGACTATGAGGATATGGGCCATGTCAAGACGAAGGATTTGCAGGTTCTGAAAAAAGGGCCACAGCAATGGGCAAAGGGCCATAATACCAGGCCAGTAGTAGGGCTAACTTGAAGCCTAGCCAGCCATCCTTCCACCCCGCTAATTGCCAGTACCTGTAGTAGAAAAGCCTTAGGAAGCGTCGGCACATGGAAAGCAGGGGTAAGACCATATCCCTGTCAGCATTGTGGGCATCCAATTCTGCGTAATGCCGTTGCTTTGCATGAAACTGTTTCCAACTTCGATAGTTGAAATGGATCATTGGAGTTTGAAATTCGTAAATGGGTCCCTCTATAAAGGGATATTCATGCACGGGCGGAGATTTTGCATAGGAAGAACATTCTGGACGCAACAACCGCAGCTGCCTGTCCGGGCTGAATCCACCCCATTGCGGAATCCCGTCCACGATATGGTTGCGACGTGGCATGTTAGCTCCCGCCCAAGCCCGTGTCTCTCCGTCACCTCTGCAAAATGTTGCAATTTCCATGGCCAAATCCTCGGGAATCCTTTCGTCTGCATCGACGAACAGCACCCATTTCCGATCTACCAAGTCCAGTGCGGCCTGCCTCTGGCTGGCGAAGTCTGTGAATGGCCGAATCACCACCATGGCGCCGCATTCTTTGGCAATTTCCCGTGTATGGTCCGTGCTACCAGAATCAAGCACCAGAACCTTAGTCAAGAACTGTTGCAAGGAAGCAATGCATGCAGCCACCTCACTGGCTTCGTTGCGAGTTAGGATAACGCCAACTATTTCTAGTTCGGCGGGGTCCAGTACCGAACAGGATGGGGAGTTCGACAAATGGCCGGCCTGCCAACTACAGTCAGGATTGAAACTACGTTTCCTACAGGGACCGATGCATGTAAAGTTCCCCCAATTCGAATCCTCTCCGAGCATAGTAGGGGCGGGTACCCACGGCGGCGATTACGCTCTGGTGCGAAAAGCCTGCCTTTCGACTGATACGGGCTGCCTCCTGCAGTAGTCGGGAACCCAGCCCAATATGCTGGGCTGCCCCTTCGTCTCCGTCCTTACTGTGTAAACCCTGAGCCGGTCCATATATATGCACTTCTCGAATCATGGCGTGGCCTCGGATTTCGTCCATGAAATTGTGGCTGCCAGTATTCTGGTTTTTGATGTGACTCAGACGTAGAAATCCAGCAATCCGACTTGGGGGATTGGTGTCGAGTGTAGGTTGCTCGTAAGAAAGGAAGAACTCTTCAGTCAGAGAAGTTTCATAGCGATACTCTCTCAACTCGAGTTTTCCTTCCAGAACTTGTGACCGGCTGATTTCCCGGCATCGAATGCAGCCGCAGAAGGACCCCCGCTTCTGCAATTCCGCTTGTACCACTTCCCGCAGATTGCTAGTGGTCACACCGGCCTCGATGTGGTGGGCCGGAATGTCTCGGAAAAGCCTATTAACGCGCACATAGGGGGGGAGGCTGGGTTTGATGTCGGCCAACAGTTTAACCAGACTGGCTTCCGAGTAAGGCTCGTATTTTCCCTGTTTGTATAGTTCATACAGCTCCGTGCCCCCGATCAGAGAGCACGGATAAATTTTCAGTTCATCGGGCCTGATCGCCAAATCTGAGAAGAATCGCTCAAAGTATTCCCGGTCAGTTTTGATGGTGGCTCCATACAGGTTGGGCATCCAATGCAAGTGCAATTTGAAGCCAGCCGTACGCAGAAGATCCAAGGCATTGCGCACAGCTTGCACATCATGACCACGGTTATTCATATCCAGAATTCGGTCATCCAAGCATTGAACCCCAATCTGGACTTTGGTTACGCCCAATTTGCGAAGATGGACCACTTCTTCGGGAGTAACCCAGTCGGGTCGGGTCTCGACCACTAGCCCTACATTGCGGTGCAAGGCACTCTGGTTGCGGTTCATGGCCTCCTGCAGCGAAGTGCTTACCGGCTCCTCGGCATAAGAGCGTTCGTTCATGGCATCGAAGCACCGCTGGACGTACCACTCCCGATAATCCCGGCTATAAGCGCTCCACGTGCCGCCCAATATCAACAATTCCACCTTGTCGGCAGAGTGACCAATATGTTCAAAGCCTTGTATACGACCTAGAGTTTGCTTGTAAGGATCGAATCCATCGCGCTCCGCTCTTTGGCAACCCGGTTCATCATGAATGTAACTCTTGGGCATGCGGTAGTCATCAGGACAGAAAATACAGGCTGAGGGACAACCTGCTGGTGCCGTGAGAACTGTGACAGGTGCTACCCCGCTGGCTGTTCGCATGGGTTTCATACGAATTCGGGTCAACAATCCCGCACTAGGTTTCAGCAAATCAGCGTCCACCAGATGGTGGAAACCTGCCACTAAGTTGGATTTGGAGTAGAACCCTGACCCGTCTTTGGGGTATTTGCCTAGAATTGCGCGCAAAGATTTTTGGGAGTCCCATTCAACATCCGAAAAGGATAGAATTTCGGTGAAGATGGCCTTCAAGTCTGGCTCATATTGTTGCGGGTTAAAATCTCGTCTTTTCTTACTCCAAATTTCGGTACGCTTTAGTACCTGCTCAGGAATTTCTTCGACGGAAAGTATGCGTTTCATATACCGCTCGTGTTAGCGCGAAAAGCGTTCTGTGGGCCGTAAGAGGGCCGAGTCATTATAGCAATGAGTTTAGCCCGTAGACCGTATGCACCCCTCTGTCCAAAGCCGATTATTAGCACTGAATCGGAGTTTTTATGAGCAAGTTGCTACCGCCTTTGACGGAACTAGATCGCATCCGTGGCCAGGGTTTGAAGTTGTAGCGGAATTTTTGCTGCCCAAATGCATTGCTCCCTGGCGCATCTTGGATGTCGGTTGCGGGAACGGGCGTCTGCTCCATTACCTCAGTGAAAAAAAGCTAGTGCAGGAATATTGGGGAATAGACGCAAATGAAACGCTGTTGTCGAAGGCGCGTCTCAAGGCAAAAGAATCAGTATCGACCAGGTATGTTAGTCGACACTTGCAAATTGACATCACTGTACCTGACTGGACCACCAATCTGGAGAGGGCCTTTGGATTTGATGTCATCTATTGCTTGGCCACTTTGCATCATTTGCCTGGAGTGGCGCTGCGTAGCTCAGCCTTACAACAGATGGCCAATCTGCTGCGTCCAGGCGGCTATCTAGTGTTAAGCAACTGGCAGCCCCTAAATAGCAACAGGGAGCAAAAAAAGATCCTTGATTGGGCCGCGTGTCGAATTGACAGGGAAGAGGTCGAAGAGGGTGACCTGCTTATCAGCTGGAAGCATCAAGTACATGCAGCTCGCTATGTACATGTCTTTTCCTCTCAAGAGGTGTGCCAGTTAGCTGAAACTGTGGGCTTGACAGTGAAACATCAGTTTCTTAGTGATGGCAGTGAAAGTAATCTCAATCTGTATTCAATTTTGTGCCGTTCCACTTAAAGGAAGTATCACGTTGTCAACGTCTGTAGCATCCCATCCATCTGAACTGGCCCAAGCCGCATTTCGGACTGAATTCGGCAGTTCTCCAACTTTCCTAACAAGGGCTCCAGGTCGGGTCAATGTGATCGGAGAACACGTGGATTACAACGACGGATTTGTTTTGCCTGCCGCTTTGAACCTGGAAGCATGTCTGGCCTTCACACCGCGGCATGACCAAAAGGTCCGCATACATGCTGTTGCCTATGAAGAAACAGGGGAGTTTGCTCTATCCGAACTGAGCTCGCGGGGCAAAGGCAATTGGATTGACTATATTGCCGGTCCCGCCTGGGTTTTACAGAAACTCGGACATACGCTGCAGGGATTCGACGCCGCTTTGGCCAGCAACGTTCCTGTGGCCAGCGGCCTAAGCAGTTCTGCGGCAGTGGAGGTGGCTGCCATGCGCACATACCAATCCTTGGCGGGCTTGGCGATGTCAAGAGTGGAAACAGCCAAAGCAGCCCAACGGGCTGAGAACGAGTACGTAGGGGTCAACTGTGGGATTATGGACCAATTCATTTGCACTCTGGGTCGGTCTCAGCACTTACTCTTGATTGACTGTCGCAGTTTGGCCTATGAGCAAGTCCCAGTTCCGACAACGATTTCCCTGGTAATTGCAGATACAACTGCGAGTCGCTCTCTGGCTGGTAGTGCATATAACGAACGAGTTGCTGAGTGTGGCGAAGGATTGGCTGGGCTAAAACAGAAGTGGCCGGAAATCTCTTCGTGGAGAGACGTGCATTGGGACCAAGTATCCGGTCCTCTGACGCCTCTGACTGGTTTGCCTCAAATGCGAGCGCGTCATGTGGTTAGCGAAATCGACCGTACTCTAAAGGCAGCGACATTACTTAAGAATGGAGATGTAGCAGCGGTAGGGCGGCTCATGCACGCGAGCCACGCGAGCCTGCGTGATGACTACGAGGTCAGCAGCACGGCATTGGACTCCATGGTGGAAATCGCGGCAAGCTATCCCGATTGCTTGGGTGCCAGGTTGACTGGCGCAGGATTCGGGGGCTGCACGGTAGCTTTGGTGAAGGCCGGTTCGGAAGCTGGCTTCATGCATCTAATCCAGGAACAGTTTCCACGAAAGACGTCGCTCCAACCCCAGGTGTACACATGTAAGACTAGCAACGGAGCGGAAGTCCTAAGTCTGTAATGTGATGTGCCTCCAGTTACATGAGTGATAAGTACAAGTCCGCGGTTTGGCGACTGGTTTCCGCCCAAGTGAATTGACCGGCATGTCGCAATCCCTTGGCCCTCAATTCCTCTCGCAGGCCTACCTTTTGCCAGAGGCGGAGCATGGCATCACTTAGGTCTTGAATGTCGTCCGGGTTTACCACTAAAGCGTTGGGACCTGCTAATTCCGGCAAACTACTGCGGTTGCTAATGACTACTGGAGCCCCACAGGCCATGGCCTCCAGAACTGGGAAGCCGAAGCCCTCGTACAGGCTGGGTTGCAGCAAGGCTACTGCGTTACTGTAATAAGCTGGCAACAGTTCTTCCGGTACGAAGCCTGCGAACTGAACTTGTGATTGCAGTCCCAGTTCCGTCACCAAGCCTTGGACTGGAGAGAATTTCCATCCCTGTCCGCCGGCTATGACCAGATTTAGTGTGTGTCCACGAGTACGCAAGTAAGCAAGTGCCTGCAGGACGGCAGCGTGGTTCTTACGCGGTTCCAATGTTCCTACCATCAGAAAATATGAGCCTAGCTTCTCACTAAGGTCCCGACTGTCTGGGCTATCAGCAGGTACCTGGCAGAAAGTCTCATCTATGCCTTCCGGGATAACTGTTACGCGGCTAGGTTTTACTTCGTAAATGTCTTCAAGGTCCCGCTTGGTCTGGGCACTAACCGCGATGATTGCATCTGCCTTCTGTAGGAATATGGGCATACCGGTGGACAGAAAGGCCCTGTTTTTCCAGGTATGAGTCTGTGGCAGCCTTTTGAAGATCAAATCATGGACAGTAATAACAGTACGTCGGCTCAGACGCGGCAGGAGATGTTCAGTGGCGTGGTAGATGTCGGTGGGCGGAAACACCCTGTCGTAGTGATGTGAATTCAGCATCTGCAAGGCTAGGACCGAGAGCCTCCAGCTGTATTGGCCCATGGGTGAGGTGGTGCCTGGCACATCTTGCAGGGCGAGTGGCAATTCGTGGCCACTGTGGTCGTTGTGAAAAAGCTGCAGATCCACCCTATTCTGCTGGTTTCGCCATAAATGTACCGCTAGCTGGCTTGCGTACCGATTTAAGCCGGCCTGCTGATGTACGATAGGACCTGCGTCCAGCAGTACCGAAACTCTTCTTGATGGGGCCATTTTCCAGTTACTGGGCAAGCCAGAAGCCCAGTGCTCCAGGCATATCCTCTATCAAAGGATGTTTCCATCTGCCAGGAGGAAGAGCCTTTCTAAGCCTCTCGCCATAATTCTTCGTCACAATCCGCGCATCCAACAATATCAAGGCTGTTCGCTGGCCGGGATCGTCGTTCAGCAGGTCCGAGGCCCGCATCAGATTATAGGCACAAATGGGCAGCGTTTGGTCGTAAAAGCTGTTTAATTCTCGGGTCGCATATCGGCCCTCATGCTCCAGCAACGGGTCTTGAAATTGTGTAAACGGAAGTCTCTCTATGAGGACACATTGCACCTTTATGGCCTCCCAGCTCAACGCTTGCAGGGACTTGCGGGTGCAACAGAAAACAGTGGGCATGGGGCCAGCGAAAGCTCGAAGAACTTCCTTTGTGTCGTCCAATTCCTCTTCCAGTATTTGAAAGGGCTCGTCCCGCAATGCCTGCCTGAGGTGGGCTGCCGCGGCCTTCCGCTGTCCGCTATTGCCCAGCATGAATACTGCATTGCCGTTGAGTTGGCGGACCAGATTAGGTAACAGTTCTTCCAACGCCCTTTTGAAGTCTCCAGCCGATAGTTCTGCCAAGTCCCGTGGATTGAGGACGACCATCCGCTCGGAACTCTCCGGAACTTTGTCAAGCCTCCTCTGAGGCAATTGGGTTATGCCCAAACGTTGGGCCAGATAGCCGCCTTTCTTTGGGGTCCCTCGATTTAGATGCAGGAACAGAGCTTGGTCACATTGTTTTAGTACCCGCGCCTGCCAAAAGCCTTCCCCACAATACTGCGTGACGTTGAATTTGCATCCTCCTGCTTTGCTGCGGATTTCCATCCAGAGAACTGTTTCTTGCGGGTCCCTTGAAATTGGCGCAGATGGGTTCAACACTTGGTCAACACCTTGTAAGAATGCGTCCAGACCTTCTAGCCAGCCTTGCAGTTGGAGTACGTATCGACCTTGCACCGGCTCATCCTCTGCATCGAAATCAGGAATGCCGTCTAAGACCGCTTTTCCTGCTGACTGGAGCTCTTTGAGATTTTGGGCCTGCGAATTCCATTCGTCGGCAAGCTTATCGAATTGGACTGTTCCGCGCAGTTCATATACAGATTTCGAGATGGAATATGAAAACCGACGTTCAGAGGCCTCCAATTCAAAGCGACTGAACGCCTCCAGCTGCTCTTCAAAAGCCTGTAGGTTCCTGCCAATTTCCATACATGACTTTTCTAACCTGGAAGCTCTTTCTGGCATGCCTTCCAAAGCCAGCAGCCAGCATGCAGCGTTGTTTTCCAGTGACTGATTAATTGATTCCTGCAATCGGTCAAGGAAGTAATGTACGTGTATGAGAGTTTGGGTCTTGGTAGCGAACTGCGGTAGGTTCTGAATAAGATGCCAGATGTCGTCGACGATGATGGCATCAAAGCCGCTGGCAAAATTGGGATCATCTAGCAAGGTCTGTATGAAGGCCCCATGGTCCATGATTGCAAGCGGAGAGTCTCTTTCTGTGGCTGCGGGTGGAAAAAGCTGGAGCGGTTCTGGATCCATCTCCCTGAATTGGCACAGCTGACCAGCCAACTGAGGCCAGATTACTAGGTTGTCAAAATCATGACGCAGGAAGAGGGCCCCCTGCGACGCGGAAGGTGATGAACTGACCCAATGAAGGATCTTAGCCAGTAACCTGGTTTCTTGCGGACCCAAGGCGCGGCCTGCCTTCCAAATGTTCAATCGTTCCAGATCCAGGTATCGACTGGAGTCGGGTAGGAAAGAGGGTCTTTCGCCTAAATTCCTTTCCAGAACCTGTAGGGTGGTTTCTTGGCCTAATTCGTTCTCACAATGCGGCAAACAGAGGAGCGCTTTCCGGCCATTTTCAGTAGCCCATTGTTGTGTTGCAACCGCAACCGCTGATCTTCTTCCTTTGTCAGGTCCGAGCAGTACAACTTCTGATTCCCCGGTAGCCAGCAAGTCGATCAGATTCTTTTCCCAACCGCTTCGGCGATGATGAGATGTTCCCTCTTGGGTCCCGCTCAAAGCCTGGTCATGGGAAGGCAGAAAGGCGGAGAAGAGACTTCCCTGTGCAGGAACCTCATCCCAAAGTTCTGAGATTCCAGGGGCTACGGATTGTGGAACTACTATGGTCTGGTCTCGGTCCCACGAGGTAAGTCCCCTCTGAGCAGCTATCTCCGCCCAAAAGCTTCTAAATCCCCCATCCTTTTCTGGGCTATGAGCCAGCAGCAGTTGCAGCATTTCGTTGGGGAGAGTCTTGACCTGTTGCAGCAGCGTAGTGAATAATTTGGCTGTAGCCAAAGCATCATCAAATGCCCTGTGGCTGCGGCCCGTATCTATCCCAAAGCGAACACAAAGGGTGCCCAGACTTAGCTGGAAAACTTGAGGCAGTACCATGAATGCCAAGTCATACGTGTCCAGCAGAGTCAGATGTTCCAAGTCTATATTGTGCTTACTCAGAAAAGACTTTTCGAAATTAACGTTATGGGCGACTAAGTGAGTGGTTGGAATTGAAAGAAAGGCCTGTACCTCCGGACGCACCTCCGCCCATGTGGCCTGGCCAACCAGATCCGCGTCCTCTATCCCGGTGAGTTCGGTAATGACTCGTTCCAGCTTGCGGAAAGGGTTTACCAGACGCTGGAATTCCGAGTAGGATCCAGCCTGTAGCAGGGCCTTCGGATCTTCGAACCGGACCGCACCGACCTCGATGATGGTATCCTTTTTAGGGTCCAAGCCGGTGGTTTCCAGATCCAATACAACATAGGCCATTTGCGTCGCTCCGTAGGCCAAAGTGGAGGGCCACTGAGGCCCGGTGAGTTCTCCACAGAGTGGAAAGCCATTTACTGTAGCACTTTTCGGGTCTTCATGGCGGAAAGGGCTCTAAATCTCAAACCTCATAGGATTTGAAATTCGCGAAATGGTCCGGATAGAGGAGGATTCAGAGTCTTCGTCGCCCGATCGCGGCCATCTGTCTCGTCGGCATCCATATCACCAATGAATCTCCTGCTTTGGTTGGATAGGGCGTTGGCATCCCTGGATGAAAGGTCTCGGAAAGTTCTTGGGAAGAGGCTGGGTCTGCGAAGCGAACCTCTGACTCTGGTGCAGATTGGCGATGAGATGGGTTTGACCCGTGAAAGGGTCAGGCAATTGGAAGACTACGGATTCTCAGCCTTGGAAGCAGAAGCGACTTGGTTTAGAGAACTGGAAGAGGATCTCTTCCAAACACTGGCCGCGCGTTCATGGGCTTTGTCCTTGTTGGGCGCCGAAGAAGTGGACGAACGCCTGCATGGCGTGGGCCGGCGCCCCAGTGTGCTGGCATATCTGCTGCAGAAACTGGGTGCCCAGAGAATCTTTTTGGTTTCTGTTTCCGATGTGTTTTACCTGCTTGATCTGCCACAGGCTAATTGGGACAAGTGGCTAAGCCAAAGTCGAAAAAATCTGCGCAGCGTATCCTGGGCTGGATGGTCAGAGTCACGTTGCCGCGACGAGGTCAATGCCGCAAAGCCTGAGGTGTTGGCGGCTACAGGCGATTTGCTCTGGCAAGTCCTGCGGGAGCAGTTCGGTTTCGACGCTCTGTCCACCTCTTCGGCTCTGGTCCCGAGTACCGTGGAGCAAGCTGTGCGCCAAGTCCTGGCGGAAGCTGCTGAGCCAGTGCATTACCTCGAAGTCTGTGAGAGGGTAGATTCCCTTATGGACAAGGGTGTGAGCCAGAAATCCATTCTGAATGTAGTCTCGCGGACGGGCATTCTCTTGGGTCGAGGTGTCTACGGCTTGCCAAGACATATCCGTGTCAATGACGCACACCGCGCTCGCGTGGTGGAATCAGTTGAGGCCCGCATGGCCAAACACGAATCCGGACGTCAATGGCATGCCAAGGAACTATTAGAAGGACTACAAATGGAATTGGGGTTTGTACCCGGGCTGGACCAGTACGTTCTGGATGTACTGCTCAGGAAGTCCAGTCAATTGAAAAGGCTGGGCAGGTTGGTGTGGCAGTTGGACACGACAGAAGCCACAATACAGGAGAGAATCAATATTCAACAGGCTGTAGTGGATATACTGAGAGAGGCTGCCAGCCCCATGACTACTGAAGCGATTTATGACAGGCTAGTACAGAGGCGGGGTTTGGGCCGCCATTTTCAGGTGCAAACGAGTGACGAAGTCCAGAGACTGGGTCAGAATCTGTGGGGGCTGAGTGAGTGGGGAAAGGAGACGCCCCTGCTCGACCTGGGTCCCTCGGCAGAAACTTAAGATTGGGAACTTCTGAACCTGCCAGATTCCGCCCTCGGGTGCCCTAGGCGCCAGCTTTTATCCACCTAATACTATTTAAGCGATGTTTCAAGGCACCGGAAAGACCAGACCTACAATTCCTGTTTCAGTTGCGATGACTGTCTTGAACGAAGAGACCACATTGCCGGCCTTCATTCCCACCCTGTTGGAACAGACATATCCTCCAGCTGAAATCGTAATTTGTGACGGTGGAAGTACGGACAATACGCTAGCGATACTGGAGGAGTTGCGGAATAGGAGCAATGAAACCCGAGAATCTATACGCGTGCTTTCTCTCCGTGGCGCCAACATAAGCGAAGGACGCAACGCCGCGATTCGCGAGACCCGCCACGATTTCATCGCGGTGACGGATTCCGGCATTCGGCTGGAGAGAGATTGGCTGGAGCAACTTGCGTTGGTCATGGAAGAAGGGCTAGCAGACCCGGACGTGAAAGGGGTGGCGGGGTTCTTCCTACCTGAGGTGGTCGGTTCCTTCGAGACCGCGCTGGCAGGTACAACTATGCCATTCCGCCACGATGTTGATGCCAAAGATTTCTTGCCGGCTGGCAGATCCATGCTTTTCCGCCGCGAGGCGTGGGAAGAGGTGGATGGCTTCCCGGAATGGCTAGACTATTGCGAAGATCTAGTCTTTGACCAGCAGTTGGAACACTTGGCACAAGGCCGCCACAGAGCGCTTCCAATGGCGGAGTTTTCCATCGTACGCGTCAGGCCAAGACCGAACTATCGCAGTTTCTACAAGCAATATTTCCTATATGCCCGCGGAGACGGCAAAGCGGATCTGTGGGGCAAACGACACCTGGTGCGGTACATCGTATATTTGTTACTGCTGCCCATGCTGGTAGTTCTTGTCTTCAATACGTCCCGGCGTAAGCGCCGCTGGGGTAGGTTGCTGGCACTTCTGGCAGCTATCGCCTATTGCCGTCGACCTATAGTCCGGGTGTGGAAATTGGGTCGGTATAGACTTTCTTCCTGGGCGCTGGTGGGTACTTTGATGCAGATACCTTTGATCCGGCTGGTAGGTGACATTGCCAAGATGCTTGGTTTTTTGCAAGGCTGGAGATGGCGGGTGCGGAACTGGTCCCAGCCAGAAATCCATTGGCGCATGAAAATGCGAATTCGGTCAGAAGGCAAACGGCGATCTCAGGGTTAAGGTGACCCCTAGCTGGCTTTGTGCTAACTCCATTTGCTGTGTGTAATTGCCGTTTTGGCTCCGAGGCTACCGTGCCACGTAGGCCAGCAACGTAGTGGGAAACTGGTCCGTAACGATCAGGAATCCCTCATCTTCCCAGAGTGCCATACCTTCCCAGTTTCGAGCGATAGTAGAGTTCAGCAGTTGCAGTTCCAAGGGGGGTTCGTCTACCAAATCAACCCCTGTGCTAGTTAGTTGAAACTTAAGTATTCGCTCCACGATGTCTGATTGGGCCTGACTGGGACCTTCACCCCAACGATCCGCGATGGGGTCCCTTGCGGGCATCAAGCGTTTGGAGCCCGGCCAATGGAAATTAAACATCCAGAATTCCCCTGCAGCGTTTACTTCAGTAGCATCAGTCAACCGGTATTCCACATGGGGCATGGCTATGGCCTCGAGGGGTAACAGGTCCGGCCCGTGCATGAGCATGTTGGGAATAGCGTTCAACTCGGCCCCATTCACCTCGTACACAGAGCCGACTCCATATTGCGTTGGGATCAAGGCTTCATAAGCCTGATTCATTATCTGGGTCTGTGGAGGCAGGATAGCTACTTGCTCCAAGTCCAGATCAATGGCCGCCAAATCAGATTGCACAGTGCCAGCTATTAAATATCCCTGCATTTGGGTCTTCATATTCGCCTCTGAAACTAGATAGACGGTGTCTCCGCTGAAGGCAATGGCTTCCAACCCTTCAAAACCTTGCAGCTTCAGCAACCCCACAGAGCCGTGCAGCGGAATGGGGAATGGCTCCAGAATCAGGTTGGCTTCGCCAGCTATGGCACGTGCCAAATCCGCTCTATGCAATCCAAAAAGGCTGTGATCCCACTTGTGAGGATATTGAGGCAACAACACCAAGACATCCCCGTGCCATGCCATGCCGGATATCTCGGCCTCAGGTTGGAAAAGCGGACCTACCAGGGGTAGGAACTGGGCTGTCCTTTCCCGGGGGCCCGCCTCAGGCGCAATGAACTTGCTTTGAATGGTCAGAGACGTAGCTTCATCTGCTTCGGCACAGCCTAACAGCACCGTAAGACAAAGGACAACGGCCAAGAAAGTCCGCGAAGGGCGCAACAGGTTCAGGAAACAAGGCATCATGAAGAAACAGGAGCGGCGAACTTAGAGAGAGCGGCTACAGTTGCGAAGGAGATGTCCAAGGTTCTCCCAGAGCCCTGTGCCTCTTCAATGCATCTTGCCAGTGAGGCATTGGTTTAAGGCCTAGGGACATCATTCTATTGTCAACGAGCACTGCATGGCAGGGGGTGGGTGCTTCACGATGCCATTCGCTGCTGTTAATTGGGTGCACTCTTGTTGCGATTCTTCCGGTAGCCTGCAGTACCTGGCATGCCCATTCGTACCGGGATACTGCTCCTACATTGGTGACATGAAATATGCCAGAGACGCGTCTTCCAACCAACTGGAAAATGCGTCTGGCCGCGTCAATGGTATATGTAGGGCAACCGATTTCATCATTAACAACACTCAAAGTCGCATGCCTGTCCGCAGCGACAGCGATCTTAGCCGGAAAATGATCACCGCCCGGTCCAAACAACCAACTTACGCGAATGAGCAAGTGACGGTCCAAATGGCTTTTTAGCCAATTCTCGCCGGCTGCCTTGCTTCTCCCGTATGCATTTACAGGTTCGACGCGGTCGAATTCTGCATAGAAATTTTTAGGTTCACCGGCAAAGACCTCGTTAGTGCTGATGTGTACCAGCTGGGCTCCCGCAGATTCGCAGCTGTGCAACAGATTGCCTACTCCATCACAATTCACTTTCTGCACCAGGGGCCACAGATCGGGATCTTCAGCGCCGTCTACATCGGTCCAGGCTGCGGCATTTATCACTATGTCCGGCTTTGCCTCGAATATTCGGCCCCGGGTCGCGGGCTCAGTTATGTCACAATCCCGATGCGTCCAAGCCAGCAGCTCGGTTTCCGCAAAAGCCTGCTGCAGGGCTTGGCCGAGCAGGCCTCCGCTGCCTAAGATCAACACTTTCATTCTTTCTGCCCTGCAAAATCAGAACTGAGCTGTGACGATTCCTACAAAAATAGCTAGTTTGTTCCCCAAAAGATTCCCAGGACCGAAAAACCGGGATACGGTTACAGACAGAGCAGCAGATCTATCCTGCACTCCCCCACATCAGGTGTCGGGCCTTTACAATTCTGTCACGATGTGTGGATATGGTGGATTTAGCAAATGCCCGATCTCGTATTTTGCCTGAACATGTCTAGCATAGAAGAATTCACTTGCGAAACCTTCGAAATTCCCTTCGATTGGGAACTGGAGAAACTGCGATATTTTCGCCATGCCCTGGCAATGTTAAAAGGACCGGTGGGCAGTGCCACAAATAGTCTGGGATTCAAGGGGCGTTTGGTCGGCGGTTGGATTCGAGATCTGCTTTTAGTTTCCTTCAATCGGAAAGGCGAAAACGCCGTTCTGACAGCTGATCTGGACCTGGCGGTAGAAGGAGACGCCAGAGAACTCGGGAAATTGTTACAAAAGGAATGGGGAGGGACCTTGTTGATCCATGATCGGTTCTTGACCGCGACGTGGCAACTGGACCAGCAGTCTTTGGCCAAGCTCCCCTGCCCACTGTTAGCACTTATCCCACAATTAATATTGACCTAATTACTGCACGGTTTGAAACTTATCCTAGGCCGGGCCAATTGCCCAGAGTATCAGCCGGTACCTTTAGCCACGATGCTTTCCGGCGAGACATCAGCATCAACACTTTCTCTTTGGATCTGGAACAATGGCCAGACTTCAAAGAACCCCCCAAGGGCATGATGGTACACGGATGTCCTGGAGCCTTGTCAGACTTGCAGAATGGCGTCATTCGGCTGTTACATGCAGGCAGTCTGCAGGATGACCCTACCCGAATCTTCAGGTTGGCCCGATACGAAGAACGCTTTGGCTTTCAACAGGATCCTGATACATCCAGATGGCTGGCGCAGGCAATACAGAACGGAGTTCTAGCCACGGTCAGCCCTGATCGTATCGGGGCTGAGCTGGAGCAAGTCTTCGAGGAGCGACGTGTCTCAAGAGTGTTGCGCCGACTGCAGGAATGGGGCGTCCTGAATTACTTGGGTCTGAATCCAGGTACAGAAAGGCTATGGCCTGCCTTGGATCGAGCAGGTCAGGAGCCAAAAAGGAAAGCGGAGGTGTTCTGGCTATTGCTGTTGGGTCTCGATCAAAGCCAGACTCTGTCCCCTCTGCAGGCCTCTCTGAAACTGCCTGCGACTGCCGAGAGGGATATTCTTAAATTCCGGCAACTGGTGAATCTGCCTTGGACCGATTTGCCACCTAGCCAGCTTTGGTTACGGCTTAAGCAAACGAATTCAGCTATTTGGCTGGCCCTGCGAGTCTGCTTGCCGGATCAGGCTACGGCCCTAACCCGCTATGCTACAGATTGGCGATTTGTGTCAACCCACTTGAAGGGCAAGGACTTGATTGAAATGGGGTACCCACCGGGACCTCGAATTGGCCAAATGCTGGACGAATTGCGCAGCAAGAAATTAGATGGTGAGCTCTCAACTAGGAGCCAGGAACTGGACCTTGTGCAACGAATTCTCGGCTTGCCGCCGGAGGACTGAATCCTGACAGTATTCTGAATCTGTTCAGTGCTACGGTTCCACCAAGCTGTAGATGAAAATGCAAAACCACAGTAAGGGCTGGTGCAATAGGTAAATGGGCAAGGACCGCAAGCCCATGAATTGCAACCACCGAAAGGGAGGGAAGTCGCGGCCCTGCAAAGGATGAGTTGTAGTTTTTCCTTCCACGAATCCCATCCTACCCAAGAAGGTCCCTACGAGAAATAGGCCAAACCAACGCAGGAGCGGGAAATAGTCAACCGACTGCAGGTCCTCTGGAGCGAAACCTAACCAAGCGAAGTAGGTCAAGAATCCAGCAAAGGTTTGAGTGTGCAGCCATGTGCCGGCCACATATAGAAGGCATCCCCCACCCAGGGACAGCCAAGGAAACCTTAGGAAGGGAAAAGAAAGAGCAATGGATGTGCCCAACATATGCAGGATGCCAAATTTGATGGCAGCCTCCCTGCCAAGGACTGCCCAAGTGATCACTGTCAGCACCATGCCCCATGCGAAGATCATGGCGCCCCTTTGCACAAAAGACCACCACTGTTTTTTCCACGAGAGGGCAGCCAAGCGGGGAGACCTGGCTGCCAGACAGGCTGAGACGCCAGCTATCAGAACAAAGAGAGAGGCTGTAGCATGCTGAAAATTTGACCAGAAGGGCGTGAAGACCAGACTGCTATAGCCGAAGAAATACAGATCGTACATGAAGTGGTATGCCACCATCATGTTGATGGCCACGCCCCGAAACACATCCAATTCCCACCTGGATTTGTCTGTCCCTCGCTGGCGCACAGTCAGACGTAATGCGGCTAGCAGCTTATAGGGATTCATTTCTAAGGCTGGCAGGCGGAACGACATTCACGAGCGGGCCGCCGCGAATTCCGACTTTGGCGAAGATTCAATCTTGGTAAAGCCAATCCATGAGCGTACTCTTGTTCAAGGCCATTTCCCGGGTCTCGGGATCGCTTCGTTGCAATTGCCGAAAGGCCTTGAAATGCTTGCGAATCAAATCCAATTTGTAACGAGGAACATAAAACCAAACCAGTGGAGAACTCGGTGATAGTCCGTATTCCTTGGCTATCTTGAAACGATTGGGCATGAATGCCTTGGCGAGATCCCAAACTTGGAGCAACAAATTGGGCCGATTCCAAAGCGTAGCAAGATTGCGAGGCAGAGCGCTTACATCAGAGTCAATTGTCCACAACATTCTGTAGGCTGCATCCAAAGCTGCATTATCCTGAGCAGGATGTAATTCTTGCCAGACTACCTCTGGAATCGCGGTGCGCAGACAACGCTGCGTCAGGTGTAGCATGAGCCGCACTCCTGTCTGCCATTGGCACTCTCGTGCCAAGCTGCAGACCCGTCTCCAGTCTATTTCTTCCTTATAACAGCGAATAGTGGCATCCAGGTCACATGCTGGTCGGAGCCCCGTGTAGAACATATGTTGGTAAGAGGCATGAATGCACAAATGCAATAGGAGATCTTCTGGCGACAGAGCTAGCACTTCGCATCCAGCTATGGTCAACGTCTGGGCCCGATCCCACACTCCCTCCAAATCTAACAATACCCGGGAATCCCCTGGCCAAGTCACGTTCCAATGGACCTCTACAACAGTATTTGTTTCGTTGAGCAGTCTGGGCAAATGATGCTGTTTTTGGGCCCAGAATTCCACGTCCAGGGGCTCCTTGCTTACGAACCCAATCTCGACCAGCGCGTTCGCTGCGGCCTGCAATTGGTCTCTGGGCACTAGTATGTCAATATCATCCATTTCTCGCATGCCAATCTCGCCATATACAGCTGCCGCCAAATGCATTCCTTTCAGCACAATCACAGGCACGTTGCGGGCTTTTAAAGCCTCGGCGATTTTGCGGAATTCCGCGAACAGGAACAGATTCCGCATCGTGCGTTCCTGGAAGATTTTTGCCAGTGGCTCTCTTAAAGAAGGTGGAATGTCTGGATGCCCACCGTCAAATCGGTGAAGGCGACTGTGCAACAACGCAGAAATGCGTTGGATGCGGGCGATTTCCTGCAGCTCTTGCCACTCCGCTTCCACGAGGGCACTGCATGCTTCGGCAGTACCTAAAGGCACTGGATAGGTCAGACAGTTTAGGAGAAGGCTATGTATCTCGTTTGATGTGTGAGTCATCTGCCAAAATTTCAAGTTGGGACTATTGCAGTATAGCAACGGAATTCTCTTATTCCGTGCCCGCAAGAAACTAGGCCCAAAGTGTCATGGAAGCCGCCGCTGGCGCCCTGCCATGGTTTCCTGAACCTCGTTGGCGACACAGCTAGAGCATTTCAGTCGTCCTTTGCCTCTGCTGGGGCAACGACAGAGCTGCCTCCCAATTGAAAAAAAGACTTCAAATCCGAGAGCGGCAACTGAGCTAGTAGTTGAGTGAATTCTCCCGTGACATAGAGAGTTCCCAGATAACCAAAACCCGCGAACAGTCCGGTCAACCAAATGCTTAAGCCTAAATGAAGAAGTGCTCCTGACAGAGCGGACATGACAATTAGCCCCGTTGCGGGTTTCCATACTAGAGGAATCCAGCCCACTTGTCCCAAGTGCCGCCGAATGCCCAATTGAAGAGGCACGAACAAGAGGAGTTCACTGCAAATTGTAACTAGAGCCGCGCCTACATATCCGGCTACAGGGATTAGCAAAATATTGCCCAGGACATTGAAGACTACCACAGCCGCGATAGCTCGAGTCAGAAACTTCTGTTGATCCAATGCAATTAGCACAAATTGAGTTACAGCATTGATGAAGTTGAACACAATAGTCCAAATCACTACTTGCAGTGCCAAGTCAGAGCCACCCGTATAAGCCCAGGTCCTGCCAAGGAATTTCAGATGTTCCGAGATGCCAATGAATTCGGATCCGCCCACCAGCTGGACTAGAGGTTTCGCCCACAATGTGGTGGCAAAAGCAATGGGTACGCTCAGAAGAGTGAGCAACCGGATACTAAGGCGATAAGCCCCTAGGAGACCGTCTCCTCTCTGCCTGGCGTATCGACTAAATAAGGGAAAAATAGCGAAGTTGAAGACACTGGGGATAATGGTTATTCCGAACCGGTATTTGAGGGCCACGCTATAAAGCCCGCTGGCGACTTCTCCCGAGAGCAGACGTAACAGCCAGATGTCGATATTCAGCAGTATGCTCGCCAACAGAGAGTTCACCATGAATGGGAAACTATTGGCAAGCATCCATCTCTGTAGCGGAAAATCCCATTCCCATTGCCAGCGAAAGAGAGCTTTTCGCAGGGAAAAATAAAACCATATGACTTGGACGATGACAGTTGCTACCGCGACCCAAGCTAGGGCCGGTAGTCCCCAACCGAGTAGTAATACCAGTGCTCCCAGACCGGCCCGCAATAGGGCGGACATGGTAGTCAGAGTGGCCGGATACTCCATTTTTTCGTGAGCGTGGAAAGCAGCACTGAAAGCGTCTGAATAGCCGGCGAACAGCATGGCGATAGCGAAGATGCCGATGGTTTGCACTTCAACCATAGTGATGCGGTCCGCCCACCAAAAAGCCAAAGTAACGCCAAACATCAAGAAGGTTGTGACGGCCCAAATGGCAGTACGCAGAGCACAAACACTGGTGAGGTATTTGTGGGACAGCGTCTTATCCCGGGCTACCTCTCGGGTAAGCAGCGTATCCAGTCCAAACCGAGAAATCAATTCAAAGATGCCATACAGAGCCACGACAAAGGCAAACTGCCCAGTGCCCACAGGGCCTAGCAAACGAACATAGAAAATAGCGAAGGCAAAATCGATGAAACGCGTAATCAAAGTAAGATTCAAGGGCACCACGAAATTCTTGGCTACGATCATGGAATCCGCTAGATTCTGATCTGCCCGCCGGTATTTACCCCAACCCCACCACAGCAGCAATAAAAGTCCGCATATGGAGGACAAGAAACTGAAGAAAAGACCCACTCGTAAGCCCATAGGTCGGTAGCTGAATCGAACTTCACCGGTGAAGTCTGCAGGTAGTTCCACAGCCCTGAATGAGCCGTTGGCCTTTAATATGGGCACATCGAATCCTTCTTCGGGGTAACCTGGCCCGTGTAAGGCGGCCTGCCAACCCGGAAAGTAAGCGTCTGTGAGCACTAGCCAGGCAGGCTCAGCCGTCTGCGTCTGGATTCGCACATCATCGGCGGCGTAGTGGGAAAACACTGGATCCGCCTGGCTTGATAAATCGTGGAGGGCCCCCATCTCGGCCCGCTGGGCCCCTTCGAGCCAGACGGTAGCGGTGTAGTCGATGGCAGACACATCTATTTCGTCAGCAGGGCCTGATATAGCATGGGAGACTACGAAGGTTCGCGGCAATACCTCAAGGTTCTCGTAGATATGAACCACTTCGTCGGTGTAGGCCTCGGTCCACCCCGGTGCGTTCACGGGGTAACCAGTCACCAGATATCTGACGTTCCACAAGTCCAGCAGAGGTGACTGCAGGAATCTGGGAGATCCGTACGCAGCGCGTAGATGGCCGGATCTGTTGGAGTACAGGTCGTTGTCTCGCCCACGGTAGAAAGACTGGCCTAAAGTTCGGAAAGTCTCCTGAAAATTCTCAGGGATAAGGAAAGTCTTTCCCCTGAGGTCATGCCAGCCGTAATAGAAGCCCAAATTGGCGTCAAGAAAGCGTTGGCCTTGTCCCGAAAGAGTGGTGATCCTCCAGGTGTGTGGAGGATCCGCCTCAGACTGCAGAAACTGAACGGATGGCGGCACATTGAATTGGGGAGCCAGAGAAGAAGGCGCGGCGGGCAGAAAGCGGCCGTGGGAAACAAAAAGGTCAATGGCCACCAATAAAAAGATCGCCCCGCTCCATTTCCGAGACAGGTCTGGAGCCGTAGATCTGCAGTGCCGACTTGCAGCCAAGAAAATGATTCCGGTTCCCAGGGAGGCTCCTCCCAAATGCAGAACTGGACCCAGTTCATACCCCAGGAACATGCGCGGTGATTGGAACATGGAGGAGGCATAGGGACTCAAGGAGAGCAACCGGCGAACTGGGTCTTCCAACCATTCAGATCCAAACCAAAGCACAGCAACAGTGAATAGCGACAATATCCCTAAGAGACAGGACAACCAGCCGAGAATCTGCAGGCCCCGCGGCCAGGTGGTCTTGCTCAGGAACTGAAATACCGTGAACGTGTTACTGCCATTGCTTCCTTCCTTAGAGATCAAAGCCTGAAAGCCAAGTCCGGCCAGTATTGCCAAGCAAAAGGAAAAAATATAGCTCCAGTTATAGGCCGTGTGGATTACGGGCCAGCCCGGTAAGGCATACAACAGTCGGTAGAGGGGCGTACCCAAAGCGAATAGCAGCGCGGTCCCGCCCAGGATCAGCATTATCCACACCATCTGACGCTGGCGGGGCTGCAGACGGCCTGGCAGTAAACTCGACCAGGCGGAAAGGAAGAGCAGTCCCCAAGAGGCAATGCCAACGTAACTGGCGCCAACATGATAGGACCGAATGCCCCAATCGAAGGCCTGGGAATTGCGTCCAAAGACATTGTGTGGGGCCCACTTCCATTGGCCGGCCCAAATGTCAAACCACCGGTGATGAACAGGATTGCCAAAGACATTGGGCATCCAGAAGGTCAGCAACTGGCGTTTCGGCCAAGCCAGATCTGAGACTTCCTGAAAGGAGAGGCTAGCTCCTTGGTAGCTGTTCAGGTAATTTTCAAAAAAGGGAATAATTTGTACGGCGGCAATAGAAAGTCCCAGCAGCGGCATAAGCGCCAGCCATACAGCCTGTTTCACAGTATGCTGAAAAGCTCTCGCATGCAGCGACTTCAAAGCAGAGCCGTTTTCCCCCCCTATTGAAAATCGGTCATCCTGGCGCAAACCCAAGTACAGGATGATGAGTCGGACTAAAGTGAAAGCGGCTACAAAGAGAAAACCATAGGCCAGAAATTCGGGATTACCGGCCAGCGTGCTCATAGTGATAGCAAGGACCCCCATCAATAGATAAGGGATAGGTCGAAAACTGACAGGTCCTTTGGCTTGCTGTTTGCGCAAGATAATTTCAATCATGGCCAGCAACAATGGCAACCATGCACTGGTAGCGACGATGGTAGGAAAAATGGCATGAGTAAAATTAAAGCCACCCAAGGCATAAACCAGGCCAGCTAAACATGCCGGCCATGTACCTAGTCGCAAGGATCGGCCAAAGCCAAACATGGCCACCCCAGCCAGAGCCAGATGCAGCCATACATATAGGGCAGTCATGAAATCGGAATGGCCCCAAAGCAGGAGTAACGCCGGAGGGTATAGCAAACCAGCCTGACCCCCAGCCAGAAAAGGAGTTCCAGTCAGCAGATGGGGATTCCAAAAAGGCAATTGGCCGTCGGCCAGATAAGAACGCAGCAAGTGGCGCCATGCGTGGTTCTGTAACAGCACGTCTCCGAGAGAGGCGTTATAAGGTGCCAGGTCTAATGAGGAACTACGCCATGGCTCCGTCAGATACAAAGTGTCAAAGGGCAGGATGGATAGCCCGGTCCAAGGTGACAGGAGAACGGGAAGAAGCCAAAGTGCCGGCAACAGGGCCAGGGCGGCGCAGGCACCTAGGTCAGATTTATATCTTCGAAGCAATTTCATGGTTCAAAGGGGTACAGGGCCTGAGAAACCGGGACATCAGAGGACCGGATATTGCAACTCCCCGCCCGGGGAGTTGCAGCTCCCTTGCGATTGGGAATTCAGCTGACCGGGCCGAACTTATTGAATTCGTCCCCCGGGAGTACGACCGGTCAGGCACCTACATACCATTGATTCAGCAAACAGCAGAAGGAACCACAAGAGAACCCTGTTGCGGATCTCTAGGAAGCCAAGGCTGTTGCGTTTTCGCGTAGCATTGTGGGCGAGACATCGGCCAGAGATCGCAGTACTGTGGCCTGGTTCGGAAAAACGCTTTGGACGGTTATTGAGTTGGGTACTACGTACACCTGGATACCGGCTCGCAAGGCCGCAGTGGTGCCGGGCAGAGAGTCTTCAAAAACTACTGCCTCGGAGGCCTTAACCCCCAGTTTCTGTAGCGCCAAGAGATAGATATCTGGGTCTGGTTTCAGATGTTTCACGTTTTCACGCGTACAAATGACATCAAAATTGCTCCCGTAATTGCGATGGTCCAAGTGGCTCTTGACCCAGGGCAAATCCGAATTGGACGCAATTGCCACTTTCAGACCAGCTTGGCGCAAGGCTGGCACCAAAGAAGTCACGCCTTCGCAGAAACTCTTCGAGTCCACGTTGGCGCGCACTGCAGATTCATGTTGTCGACGCAGTTCGGCCCTGTCAAAGGGCCTGGTGGTACGGTCATCCAACAGATCCAATAAACTGGCATCAACCCAAGTGCCTACATATTTCACCCAATCTTGCAAGGAGAGGTGAGCCCCAAGAGAGCTAAATATGTGCCTCCATTCCTCATATTCGACACTCTCTGTATCCAAGAGCAAGCCGTCGAAATCAAATATGACAGCGCGCAGCATATTAGGCCTCCTGACCGTGATAATTGGTCAGAGCAGTGTCGTACACCTGCTGTGTCAAAGCGGAAATCCGATCCCAACGAAAGTAATGAGCAACCTTCTGCTTGGCGGCATGCACGCGTCGCCGAGCCTGCTCGGGGTGTGAAATCAAGTGATCTACGGCCCACGCAATACTGTTCGGGTTATCGGGCATTACGGTCAATCCGGTTTCTTCATGGTCAATTACTTCCGCCAGTCCTCCGACCTTTGAAGCCACCACGGGACAACCTGCCGCCATCGCTTCCAAGGCTACTATGCCAAAAGGTTCATAGAGACTGGGAATGACCGCTGCGTCAGCAGCCTGCAAGAGGCAATTGCGCTGTGTGTCGGCGATGTATCCCAGCAGTGACACGTGGCTTGTCAATTCTCGAGCATTGATTTCAGACTGCAAGTCCAAGCTGTCCTGTCCGGCCACTACCAGGTGTACATGCGGATGACTGGACAACATAAGGGGCATGGCATCCAACAACACGTGCAGGCCCTTGCAATGAGCCGGTCTCCCTATAAACAGTAACAGGAATTCCCCTCGGCCCTTGAAATGTTGAGTGACGCGGCGGACTTCGGTTTCCTTGCCTTCGGCGAAACTGTACCCGTTTACCCCATTGGGAATAATCGCGAATTGCTCTCGGGGTCGCTGGAAAGATTCCATCAGGCTGTCCCGCATGTAGTGGCTGCACACGATGGCCTTAATAGAGGCCTGACACAAAGTGGCTTCCAATTGGTGGATCCGGCGATTCAATTCGTTGACAATATGACCATAGTGCCGACCCTTTTCTGTAGCATGAAAGGTCGAAACCAGCGGCACCTGCCAGGCTTGGCTTAGTTCTAGCGCACTGGAGGTGGTAAGCCAGTCATGAGCGTGAACAAGGTGGAATTCACCCTGGTCGGCCAATTCACCGGCCTTTACCAAGAGTTGCCGATTCAATTCAAGGGTGTGACCAACCAGATCTTGAGTATCATCGTAAACATCGCCTCTTTCCTGGCCGGGCCAAGGAAACCGATGCACATGTGCCCGTTCCCCGATCTTTTCGTACTCTGGAGCCTTAGGAGAGGCTGGCGTTAGTAGGTGAATCTCGTAAGTTGAATCTGGTAGCTCTTCACCCATTGCCTGGATCAACTCAGTGACATGGCGACCCATGCCACCTACGATGTTGGGGTCGTATTCCCAAGAACTCAATAGGACGCGTCGCAACGGGACGGACGAGGCTCGGCTTGACATTAGTGAGACTGGTTATAGTTAGATGGAATAGTTCAAGCGCCTGCGCTGGGCTGCACAGGCAGGTCGGCGCCAGAGGGCGACGCGGCCTGGCCCGCCGCCTGCGAAAAACTGTGAATATATCTTGGCGCCACACGGTCCCAGGTATAGCGGGTTTGAATTAGCCTCTGACCCGCCCGTCCCAAAGTGTTGCGGGTCACCTCGTCCAAAGCCATCATCTTCCGAACGGCTTGCACAATGGCCTGAAAGTCATGTGGCTCAATGAGCAGCCCGGTCTCAGGGCTAACCAAGAGCCGGTTAGCTCCCACGTCTGTTGTAATCACAGGACGGCCATAGTACATCGCCTCCATCACCACCGTGGGCATTCCTTCCTGTAATGAAGGCAAGAGAAACGTACCTGCCGCCTGATATTCCTGCTTTAGTTCTGCACCGAACTTCGGACCCACCAATTCAACATTGGCCAGACCACAATGACGAACCCTTTGAACCAAAGGACCAGTTCCAACCATGCGCAACCGGGCGCCCGTATGCAAGAGACACTCAAATGCCTTCAACAAGCTAGTTACCCCTTTGCGGAACTCTATTTTGCCTACAAAAAGAAAGAGATCAGGGTCTCCAAGGTAATTCTGGGTCTGCAAGTCTACAGATTCGGCAGCAACAGCGTTGGGCAGTTGCAGCACTTGCCTGGAAGGGATGCCAATTTGGTCACCCACCAATTCATCCATCTTGCCCCCCATTGTCACTACATAGTCCGCCCGGCGGGCAAGACGGGAGCGGGCCCAAATTCGTGGCCAGTAAAACATCAGGTCCTTCAGGGCCGGCAGGGGCGTGGCCAGTAAGTAATCCCGAAAATACTGAGGCTGAAACTGCAGCAATCCATGATCGTTAACGATTACTGGAAAAGATTTTCTTTTTATATAACGAGCAAGGGATAACCCATCGCTGTAACCCAGATCGTATTGGCGTGAGCCTACCCATCGGTTCACATTACCTGCGAAATCCATGACCGTGCTGCCAGAAGGTATCAGGTATTCTTGAACTTGAGGTAGATCCTCGAAGTGCAAAGTTGCAAAGGGATGTAAAACATCAATCCTATGTCCTGCCGCGGCAAGATATCGGACTAGATGAAAGGAATGCAGGCCGGATCCCCCCACCACATCCGGAAAGAGATGCGGGGTTGCGAACAGGATTTTCATAGCTAACGGCCGTACAGTTCTGCGTTGGTCTGGTGTTCAGCGAAAGTGCGGGCGAAGGCGTGTCCTCCTCCCGGGCCGGCAGTATGGAAAAAGCAATAGACAGTTATTGCAGGTTGCAAGGCGGCGTTGAGAGAATCTAGGCCCGGATTGGAGATGGGCCCAGGAGGCAGCCCCGGGTTGAGAAAAGTGTTGTAAGGCGACTGCACCAGCGCGTAGTCCTCTATCTGTATAGGAGGCCACCATCCGTTTGCTGCGTTACCCAGCGGATATTGGACTGTGGGGTCAGATTCCATGAAGGGACCCCTAATTTGATCATCACATTTCCCCTGCAACCGATTGTAATACACGCTGGAGACCAAGGCTCGTTCCTCGGCCAGCACGACCTCTCTCTCAATGATGCTTGCCACCGTGACCAAATTACGGACTGGCAGTAGGGTACCGCTCTGAGTCAGATCTTGTTGGCCGAATTTCGCATCGAAGTTGTCCAGAAACTTGGCCACAATGGGCTCCACTCTGTCCGAGTTGATAGGAAATCTGTAGGTGTCCGGAAAGAGGAACCCTTCCAGTGATGCGTCGGGTGGCAGGGCATAGAGAAAGGCATAATCATCTAGAATGGTTAAATCCTGTGGATTGTTCACAGCCTCCAGGAAGGTCTCCGCATCGATGACGAAATTTTCCTCCAATCGGGCGGCAATCTGCTCTCTGCGCAGACCCTCAGGTATGGTAACCAAGGCCTCGTCGTAGCTGGCGGTTTGCAGGGCGAAGGCAAGTTCCGGCATGGTCATGTCTTTGGACAGCAGAAAATTACCCGCGTCCAGGTAATGTTCCAAGCTTTCCACTCGCAAGTAGAGATTGAAAAGCTCAGCATCGTTCACATATCCTTCGGACTCCAGCCGGTAGGCAATGTAGCGAGCCGGTTCCCCGGGGTAAATAGTAAACGGGCGTGCCACTTGGTCTCCATTGGGCCTCGCCCAAACTTCCTCCTGCTGTAATTCTAGCGAGAGAGCCAGAATCCAATGCTCAATGTTCTCCGGCGTAAGTACGGCAGCGGCCTGGTGAATATTCCAAAGTCCGCTCGGCCTGACGCGGGATTCCAAACTGCTTGTAGTTTTGAACTGCAAGGCGTAATTCAAGCTCCACAATACGACCGCAGCTGTCAACCCGATGCCAATCAGACGTGCCAACCAACCCAGCACCAGGCTTGGCGTAACGCCACCATTTTGGAAAGGCAGGAAGGCTCCCCGCATTCGTTTTCGATAGTTGGCAAGCCGCTGCCGTCGTTCCTTTTCGGCCATCGGAGAGGCCTCAAACATGAGAACGGAGGCAGTGAATCCCCAATGTTCGAATTGGGCCCGTAAGAAAGCTACCAGTTTTTGAGACTGCTTGAGGACGCATTAGGGATTGATTGAACCCCACGGCAGTGCCGCGCAAATGGATTGTGATCTCATGTAATCTTCCAAAAGCAGGGCAGCGGCCCAAGCGTCCTCTTGGTCGGGAGGAACCCCTTTCTCAGACATCGCTGCGCGCGCAGCCGCTGATGTGTATTGTTCGTCCCAAAAGATCACTCTGCGGGCTTGGCCAGACAATTGCTTTTTCTGAAACTGCACGAAACGGCGCGCCCATTCCTGAATGTACAAAGCCTGCGGCTGATTGGCCTGCTCCTTCCAGACTGGCAAACCGCAGATAACGATGTCCACAGATTCTGACTGCAGGTATTCGCAGAGCTTTGTGAAATCTCTTTGGCGGCTAGAACGGCTCAGGACTGTCCGAGGTAGGGCGGCAAGCCAAAGGGGGTCGTTGAAGGCAATCCCAATCCTGAGCCGGCTCACATCTAACCCCATCAATTTCGGCCCCAGTACAGGTATTTCTGGAACCATGGAATCAGGTTGGGACATGTGTTCGGACTCTGATGCGCCTGGCCAAGAGGGGCAATACCTCTTGGGTAGGAGGATAAAGTTCCACTGTAGGGGGTTCGGATGAAGACCAGGCTGCCAGCAGTGCCATTGCTTCATCCGGAGTGAGTCCCGCTATAGCTTGCCGTAACTGATCTTCGCGCACTTCCAATACGTAGTCGGCTGCCGCGGATACCGAGAAAACCAATATGCCGCCGGTCCATTGCGGGTTCGGCTGCAAGGCCAAGTCCAAGCTGGCTGGTAGCAATAGGCCATCAGCTGGAGTCTGGCGAGCTACTCGGCTCATGACGTACTCCACCATATCCGTAGTGTTCACTGCGATGCCGCTGATACTAACCATCATGATCATAGTGAGCTCCTCAGTTTCCTCGGCAACGAAGAAGTCAGTAGAAGCCCATTGCAGGTCTACATTCAGGCCAGCCGGAGGCAGCCATTCGGTGTCTTCCAATTCCTCAGCCAGGATCTGATGAGCCGAAGACTCCGCTTCAGCCAATAATTGGGCCCGAAGGCGGTCAATGTCGGCCTGTGAGACGACAGACAAGAGTTCTGAAGTGCCTCCAGAAGTGGGCTGGGGATTGGTAATCCACAATTGAAAGGTGAAAGGTCCAGCAATATTGGTGATGCTGTTGGGTGGGACGTTTCCAGTCTTTCCTGGCTCCAGGGATTCGATGGGGATAGGTTGCTGGAATTGACTGCTTCCCGGGACAGTGACATTCTCTGTGGTCACAAAACGAATGGCCTGTCCAGTGCCGGTCTGGACTATTGTGCCGGCCGGCACCGCAACTGGAGCCTGTGTTTGATTGACCGCTAGCAAAACACCTGTCGCTTTCTCAGTTGGCAAGAGTTTCTTAGCTGTAGTCGGCCCTGTGCGGGAGATTTCCAAGGCTGAGATGACGTAGCGGCCCGGGACCAGCCCGATGTCATTGTCGGGCCGATCTACAGCCAGACTGGCTGTCATTGGGACCTTGACATCCAAACGATGGATGGGAGGATATACCGTCACGATCGCAGATGGCATGACCAGTGTGACAAAGACAAGAACGGTGCTCACGCTTGCTATCAGCAAAATCAGGGAGGCTGCCATGGAAAGCCAGGACCAGCGCCCGGGTTTGAATGATTTCGTGGAAACATGGGCGGGCACCTCGAGCCTGTCCGGCATTTTCTCTCGGGAGGCCAGGACAGGCGATGGCTTCGCACCTGCCAAGTGTTGGGCTGCCTCCTCCATGGTGTCAAAAACGGGTATATTCAGAGTCCGGGCCCGACGGGCCAGACTCCCATTGGTATTGACTATGGCCAGGGGCAACTTGGCTTGTTTGCAGCGGCGGTGTAGGGCCAGCAACCAGTCTCGACGGGATGCTCTAGGAGGCCATTTGGCGATGGTGAGTATAACGGGTTGCTCTAAAGCAAAGACCCGGTGCCCCAGGAGGTTCGTGAGACGGCTATGGGAATCAATGTGTAAGATCGAGGTCACAGGTAGCTGGGAAGGTCCGCGCCCTGCCTTCATAGGGGCGTGCTTGCCCTTTTCAGTTGGCCGGGATTAGCTGATCCGTAATGGTGTTAGCGACTTCGCACAGAGCAGCGGACAGTCCATCAACGTCTTTGCCTCCCGCTTGGGCGATGTTCTGTCTGCCGCCACCTCCACCACCGATGCAAGGGGCGGCCCGTTGGACGAGATTGCCAGCATGGAGCCCGCGGTGAGCCAGGCTCTTGGCAACTGAAACCACTAACATGGGTTTGCCTTTAATGTCTGCGGCCAAGGCCACCACACTTTCGCCCAGTTGATCTTGGATCAGGTCGCTCATTTCACGCATCATCTCAAGCCCCTGGGCTTGCACCGTCTTGAGAACACATGGCACTCCTCCGAATTCCTGGGCTTCCTCGACGAGTTTGTTGATGTGGTCCTTTACCTGAGCGCGTTGGCCCTGCTGCAGTTCCTTTCGCAACTGGGTGTTCAATTCTAGGAGAGAAGTGAGGGATTGTTCCACCATATCAGGCTGTGTCTTAAGCATGGTAGCGACTTTGTTTAATCGGGCAAAGGCTTCACCAACATATCGATTCGCCGCAGCACCTGTCACCGCTTCGATTCGCCGTTGGCCAGCAGCACTGCTGCCTTCACTCATTATGAAGATAGAACCTAATTCGGCGGTCGAGTTCACGTGCAAGCCTCCACAGAGTTCCAGGCTTACAGCGGTTTCACCACCAATACGCACCACTCTCACCATTTCTTCGTATTTCTCGCCAAATAGAGCCATGGCGCCACTGGCAACAGCATCTGCATATGGTTCCCACGAGGTCGTGACCGGACTATCGGCCAATATGGCCGTCTGCAAGTCCGCTTGCACTTTGGCAACTTCCACTTCCGTCATGCCGCGGTCGAGGGTGAAATCGAAGCGAAGTCGCTCCGGGGCCACCATGGATCCTGCCTGGTGCACTGACAGGCCCAAGTGGTTGCGTAGGCAAGCATGAAGCAGATGCGTAGCCGTGTGGTTGCGTTGAATAGATTGTCTGCGGGATTCGTCGAAGGCACATTTCACTGGGCTCCCAACTTTCAAAAGGCCGACCGTAATCGTGCCGGAATGCACGATTAGTCCAGGTACAGGGCGGTAGGCATCTGTGACCATCATTTGGCCACAATCATCCCCTTCCGCCCAGATTTGACCGGAGTCGCTCACTTGGCCGCCCGCCGCAACATAGAATGGAGTGGCGGCTACCACCACTTCGACACTCATTCCGGGCCCTACTTCGGTGACTTCCATTCCCTCCTGAACCAGAGCTAGGATAGTGGTTTGGGTACTGTGGACATTGTCAAAAATAGTCTGTTTTACACCGTCATTATCCAATTGACCTGCCTTCTGAAGGCGGCGCAAAATGTCTCCGTACAGTGGAGTTCGAACAGCTGTGGGACTCTCAGCTGCCTGTCTGCTACGGGCTCTGGCTTGGGCTGCCAAGGCCTGGAATTCATCGAGGTCAACGGTCATACCTTCTTCGCGGGCCAAGTCGCGGGTTAAGTCCAAGGGAAAGCCAAAGGTGTCCCACAAAAGAAAGGATTGGGCTCCAGAAACGGCTTGGATTCCTTGGTTTTTGTTCTCACGCACAATAGCTTCCAATTGGCCAATCCCTAGATTGAGCGTCTGCAGGAATCGAGTTTCTTCTGCCGTTACCGTTGAACAGATCATGTCTTCCCGTTGCCGGATTTCCTGGAAGTGGTCACCCATTCCGTTGACTACGTCTTCGACTACTTGGGCCATGAAGGGCTCCAAGAAACCTAATGTGCGTCCAAAGCGCGCGGCGCGCCGTAAGAGCAACCGCGTAATGTAATTGCGCCCCTCATTTCCAGGCAGTACCCCATCCGAGATCAAGAAGGTAGTGGCGCGCGCGTGATCAGCGATGACCCGGTAAGCAACCAAGTGTTCCTGCCGCTGTAAGTCTGTGTGATCGGCAAGCTGCTGTACACGGTCCATGAGATACAGAAAGCCGTCCGTGTCATAGTTGCTGGTACAGCCTTGCAGAATGCTCGCTACTCTTTCCAGACCGGCTCCGGTGTCCACGCCTGGATTAGGCAGCGGCTCCAAGTCCTGGGGAGTGACCTGGTCAAATTGCATGAATACCAGATTCCAGAACTCGAGATACTCGTCATCTCGGTTTACTCCGTCAGGGTGCTGCTCCTTGGGGTCCCCCCAGTAGTAATGGATTTCGGAACAGGGCCCACACGGACCGGTTTCCCCCATAGACCACCAATTGTCTTTGCGCCCGAAATTCAGAATGCGACTGGAATCTACGCCTACATCCCGCCAAAGCTGTGCCGCCTCGTCATCATCTTCGTAAATGCTGAACCAAAGCCTTTCGAGGGGAAGATCCCATTCCTCCACCAGCAACTGCCACGCAAACTTTATGGCCTGTTCCTTGAAGTAATCCCCAAAGGAAAAGTTGCCTAGCATTTCGAAGAAAGTGTGGTGTCGAGGACTAATACCCACTTCTTCCAAATCATTGTGTTTGCCGCTAACCCGCAGACATCTCTGGGACGTGACGGCGCGTCGATAAGGTCGTTGTTCCAGCCCCATAAGGGCATCCTTGAATTGGACCATGCCGGCGTTTGTAAAGAGTAGCGTGTCGTCGTTTTCCGGGACCAGATTGGCGCTTGGCACAAAACGATGCCCATGCCGTTCGAAGAACTCAATGTAACGGCTGCGGATCTCATTAATGTGAGTGGGAGGTAGAGGCATCAGCGATCTCATCGCGAATAATTGGGACGAACCCAGGCGGAAAACAACCTATTTGGCCCACATAGCTAAACAATTGTGGGCATTATACTTGCCCCAACCATTGGCTGAGAGGAAATGCCCAGTAGATAACCTTGGACACTCCGTTTTCAAAAGGCCCGGAGTTCATACTGAATTCCGTCGCGCCGCGTTACACAATGGCAGGGAACTTGCAATCCTGGTTTTCGCGAAATGACGATTAAGTTGCTCTCCTCTGAAGTTGTGGCCCAAATCGCGGCCGGAGAAGTGGTCGAACGCCCTGCCAACGTGGCAAAGGAGCTGTTGGAAAACAGCCTTGATGCAGGGGCAAGCAGAATTTACATTGAACTGCACCAAGGAGGATTGAACCAGATTCTAGTAGAGGATGATGGATCGGGAATCTCCGCCGAAAGCCTGGAAATGGCCTTTCAACGGCATGCCACCAGCAAGATTCAGGAAGTTGACCATTTATCCCAAATCACCACGCTAGGCTTCCGCGGAGAAGCTCTCTATAGCATTGCGGCGGTCAGCCACGTCACCATTACTTCGCGTACTTCTGAATCTTCATCTGCACACCGTTTGCAACTGGAGTGTGGACTCAAAGTGGGGCGGACAACTCTAGGTCGCGCTCCAGGCACTTCGGTCAATGTGGGCAATCTGTTTGTCAATACGCCGGTGCGTAAACGGTTTCTCAAGTCGCCAGCAGCTGAGGCGGGACGAGTGGCCAAATTGGTACAAAGATTGGCGATGTCGCGTCCCGATGTAAGTTTCGACTACGCGCACAATGGGAAATCCTTGACGCATACGAACGGACAAGGGGACGTGCGGGAATTCCTTTACGACCTACACGGCAAGGAGCTGGTACAAGACCTCTTGCCGGTTAACGCCAAGTACGAGAATTGCCGGCTGTCTGGTTTTGTCAGTGCACCCACACATCACTTTGCCAACCGCAGTCAGATTGAGTGTTTCGTCAACGGACGTTGGATACAGGACCGTGCCCTTGTACAGGCTGTTGTTCAGGGCTATCGCGGCCGTCTCCCGATTGGCCGCTTCCCCTTTGCATTGATCTTCCTAACGTTGGATCCTGAACAGATAGACGTCAATGTACATCCGCAAAAAAGCGAGGTCCGATTCACGGCCCAACGGCAAATTTTCGGAATGTTGCAGCGAGCGGTTGAACGCGCCTTGTTGGTGCAACAAGGGATTCCCGATGCTGGCCTACAAGGTGAAGCCCTCGCTGCTACGCAAAAAACCTTCCCATCACTCCTATCCCCAGGGGGTCAGGCTGAGCTGCCCCTGGACGCTCCCTTAATTGATTTCAGTGCAGGTCCCCATTCCCGCTTGAATTCTGGCCTTTCTGGACAGCCTCTCGAAGGCATAGGCCAGCTGCCTGCTCTGCACATTATTGGTCAGGTAGGTTCAATGTACATTGTGGCAGAGAGTCAAACTGGCATGGTACTGATAGATCAGCACGCGGCGCACGAACGGGTCCTGTACGAGGATTGGTTACATAAGGCGCGATCTGGCTCAGAGGAGATGGTGGCGCAGCAGCTTCTTACAGCTTTACCATTGCATACTGGACAGGAATTGGCGGGGCGGGTCGCTCAGAATCTGAAATTGCTGCGCCAATTGGGCTTTGAAATAGAGGAATTCGGCAGTGAATCCTTCTTGGTCAGGGCCATTCCCAGTTTCCTTACCCACCGGCAGCCAGAGGCTCTGCTTGGGGACCTACTACATGCTTTCGGAGAGTACCGCAACCTGGGTGTAGAAGAGCTGGAAAATCAGTTGGTCAAAGTAATCTGTAAACGGGCCGCCATCAAAGCGGGCCAAGTGTTGAGTTTCAGCGAAATGGAGGCACTGTTGGTGGGTTTGGGGGAGTGCCAAGCTCCGTTAACCTGTCCCCATGGCAGACCAACCCTCATCCAGTTTACTTCTCACTCTCTGGAAAAGGCATTTGGTCGCACCTGACAGGGCGAAAAGAAACTCCCAGTCTTAACCTACAAAAGCTGGGAAAAGCCCCTTGGTAAAAGAAGCTGGCTTATGGCGCCTATGCTAAAATTATCAGTTGCCTCTTACGGACCAGTTGAATCTGGCAGAGCCGAAAGTGGCGGCTGCTTTGGGCCGTGTTGGTAGAGGATTCCAAAGCCACTCATGGGTTAGATGACCACCCCCCAATTTTCAGGAGATAGTCTGTGAAGGTACAAACCTCGCCTGTAGCCAACCGCGAACTCAAGATTACCATCGAATTGGAAGAGACTGTGGTGGAGGCTGCTCTGAAAGAAGCCGCGGCCGTCGCAGCGCAGACCGTAAGAATTCCTGGATTTCGCAAGTCCAAAGTGCCCTATCGTGTAATAGAGCGGTATGTGGGGCGACCCGCCCTCTTGTCTCAAGTCCATGAGCAATTGGCCAATCGGACTATTCAGAGTTATCTGCAAGACAATCCGTTGGGCGAAGTGGAATCCATGGGTGTTGAAGACATTCAAGACGATCCAGTTGTCTATACCTACAGGTTGGCATTGGAACCCTACACGGAATTGGGAGACTTCTCCACGCTTCGCATTGAGCCGCGGGAACTGGATTTGACCGAAGAAGAGCGTGAACAAGAAAAATCTAACTTGATGAAGCGCTTCGCGGAAACCAAGCAAGTGGAGGAAGCCGCCAATTGGCAGGACTGGGTCACTTTGGACGTTAAGAGCGTCATTTTGGACGATGAAAACAATCCGACTGACGAAGTGGTTCTGGAAGAAGAAGACTGGTGGGTTACTTTGGAAGAAGAGGGTCCTCTTCAGCCCCCGGGTCTAGAAAAGGAGATCGTAGGGATGAAACCGGGCCAGTCCAGGACTTTCGATTTGACCTACCCTGATGACAGTTCCAGCGTCCACGCCGGCAAGAGCGTCCGCTTCGATATTGAGATCAAGTCCGTTGAGCGTGCTGTAGACCCAGTTTGGGATGCTGCCCTCTTGGCCAAAGGCATCGAAGATGAAGCCGGTGACCGTCCTCTTACCGAGTACGAGGAAGTGTTTTGGAACCGCTTGAAATTCGCTAAGGCCAACCGCGTTTTCCAAGAGGAACTGGAAGAGGCCTTCGTCGCTTTGGAGGAGGTGTCAATTCTTGAATTTCCTAAGTCATCCGTAGATGCGCAGGTTGATTCGCTGATCTCCCAGCGCATGCAGGGGTTGGAGCAATTCGGCATTCGCAATCTGGAGACCTATTTGCGGTACGTCCAGCAGACCCCGGAGGAATTCCGGCAATCCTTGGAACCAGAAGCCGAGGCCTCCCTCAAACAAAATCTACTGATTTGGGACTTCATCGAGAAGCAGAAGATTGAGATCCCGGAAGACCAACAGGAGCGGCTGGAGAGGCAATCCGCGGAACAAGCAGCACTGATGATGAATTCGGACGTGGGGAAGCGTCCAGGCGTCACGTTAGAGGGCTTACAGGCTACCCTGTTGCAGCACAGCATGTCTGAAACTTTGCGGCACTTGGGGCGCAATGCGCTGCTGGAAAAGTTAACTGAGGGAGCCCACTCCCTGGTTAGACACGCCGAAGATATGCCCAAATTGAATCTGACCCCTACGGATGAGGTAGAAGGACAAACGGCAGAAGAAGTTGGCCAAGATGTGGCTGAGGCTGAACCAGAAATCAGTCACGACGCGGCCTGAACGGCTGCCCACATCGAATCACATATACACTTCAAACATTCTGCTTGCCTTTGCGGGCATACAATGCAGGTACAAGTGCCTTGTTACCTGACGGGGCCCTGCTTGAATTTAAGAAGGAAGCCATTACATGGAAGACTTGACCGGCACATTCAACCCCCAAAGCATTGTGCCCATGGTAATCGAGTCATCGGGACGCGGGGAACGAGCTTACGACATCTACAGTTTGCTCTTAAAGGAGCGAATTATATTCTTGGGCCACCCGATCACGGATCAAGTGGCTAACCTGATCGTGGCCCAACTGCTGTTCCTGGACCGTGAAGATTCAAGCCAGGAAATCCGAATGTTTATCAATAGCCCTGGCGGAAGCGTTTACGCTGGCTTGGCCATCTATGACACCATGCAAATGATTTCGGCAGATGTAAGCACATTCGCCGTTGGTGTTACTGCCAGTATGGGCACGGTGCTCCTGTGCGCCGGTGAAAAGGGCAAGCGATTTGCATTGCCACATGCCTGTGTCCATTTACATCCGGCTAGTAGCGGCATGCAAGGATACACGGAAGATGTGCGCCGGGCTTTTCGAGAACAGGAACGCCTGCAGACCCAGCTCTTCTATCTAGTCGGCCAGCACACCGGTCTGGACTGGCGGAAAGTCGAACGAGATTTCGAACGGGATCGTTACATGGATGCCCTTGAAGCTCAAGAATACGGTTTGGTTGACGAGGTATTAGGCAATACGGATCACGTGGTTTCCGTGCGGGATGGTGTTGTTAATGTCCCCTCCTTGAATGGGCATGCTCCCAAAGACGAAGAAAAAGACAAAGTGTAATGTTTGATTTGCCAGGTGACGGCATCTGCAGTTTTTGCGGGGCCTCCCGGAATGCAGTTTCGTCCATGTTTCCGGGCCTGAAGCATGGCATTCAAATCTGTGACCAGTGCATTCTGGAAATGGGAGCTTCAATAAACCTCAATGATTTGGAGGGAAGTGCGGAAGGCAGCTCTATTCTCGAAAGGGAATACAGTGTTGGTGAAGATAAGGCGGATAGTGGCTTCCGCTTCGGGCCAGTACCCAAACCTGTGGAAATCGCAGAACACCTCGGCCAGTATGTAATCGGACAGGAGCAAGCGAAGAAAGTCTTGGCCGTGGCCGTGTACAACCACTACAAGCGGGTTACCCATGCCTTGGGCACCGGTCCTGATGCAACAGATCCCGACGAAAAGGAAAATGTCGCGGAGCTGGCCAAAAACAATGTGTTACTGATTGGGCCCAGTGGTTGTGGCAAGACCCTGCTCGCTCACACTCTGGCCCAGCTTTTGGATGTACCTTTCACCATCGCTGATGCCACCAGCTTGACAGAAGCTGGTTACGTGGGCGAGGACGTAGAGAGTCTATTGGTGGGGTTGCTGCAGGCCGCGGATTGGCAGCCAGAGAAAGCGGCTTACGGCATCGTATACGTTGATGAAATTGACAAAATTGCACGTAAGTCTCAGGAATCGGCCAGCATCACTCGGGATGTGAGTGGAGAAGGAGTACAGCAGGCTCTGCTCAAGATCATTGAAGGGTCCATTACCAATGTGCCTCCTCAGACTGGTCGTAAACATCCGCAACAGGAATTCATCCAGTTAGACACCAGTAATGTGCTGTTTATCTTCAGCGGCACTTTTGAAGGATTGGCGGATATCATAGACAAGCGGGTTGGCGGCCAGAGTCGCATCGGCTTCAAACCTCAAACCACCGGGTCCGTGAACAAGAACGGGAGAGCGAAGACTTCAGTCCAGTACCAAGATCCTGACGAGCTCAAGTTGGAAACCAAACTTCGGGCCGCAGAATCATTGCAGCGCAAACAGAATGAGAGTTTAAGCCAAGTGATGCCTGAAGACCTCAGGAATTACGGTTTTATTCCCGAATTTATCGGTCGCTTACCGGTTATCACCAGTTTGAATGGATTGGACCGGGCAGCACTGGCTACCATTTTGACGGAGCCGCGCAACAGCGTGATCCGCCAATTCCAGCTGCTGTTTCGGATGGAAGGTGTATCACTGGAATTCAAAGAAGACGCGATCTCTGCGGTGGCAGAAGAAGCTTTTGGTCGGGGCACGGGGGCTCGGGGACTGCAGAGCATTGTGGAGAAGGTCCTGTTGGACGTAATGTTTGAAATCCCCAGCCGAACGGACGCCTCCAAAGTGGTAGTAAACCGCAATGTCATTACCAAGGGATGGAAACCTCGGGTCATGACGAGTCGCGCGGAAGGACCTACACGGCCCGCTCGCCAAGCTGCTTGAACGAATCCCACCTCTGCGGGGGGCGGGATTCGCTTGAAATCTAACCACACCAAAATGCCCTTTCTTCGGAGCATGTGGGGCAGGTTTACGGCGAGTCTTCGAAACAGCACATGTCGCTTGGTATTAGCTTGATTCCAGAATTGTTCCCAACCAGTTCTGAGAAGGGGAAGTGCGGTAGAAAGGAGACATCCACTGCTGAAGCTAAAAGGATTACTCGAATACTTAGTCGGCTCCAGATCCGATGGGTAGGCAACCCACTAATACAAAGCAACTTGGGTCAAGACAGACCTGGTGTTGGCTGGCATCCATTCCTTCAAGAAAAAGCACGGAGGTAATTTTTTTATTTTTTCGCCATCTACGCTTGCATTGGACATGAAAAAGTCCCAGCTTCTGAATTCGAAGGGGTGGTAAACCGATCTCAGGATGCAGCGACGTCTTCTCGCCATTGCCATGGATCGGTGTCAACCGGGCCGATGAATATGCAGTGAATTCAGGTCAGGGTTGTAACACTGTGGATGCCGTCTGGACTATTGACCGGTGCACAGTAAAGTGAGCGGATTTTATTTTTGATGGGATATCCCCAATCGAAATGCAGCAGTCGACAGATTAGTGGCTCGATTTCCCCCATGGTGACCTAGCAGATAGTTGCCAAGACTGGGTCGGGAGCTCAACTAGATGGCTGTACCACCCGGGCCGATCAATTTCAGCTACCCCATTCGCATTGAATTCCTACGGTGCTAGGGCGAGCAATGCCCTATTGGCAACGGCATTTCAATTTCCTCGATCTGCAAACGCCTAAATTTCCAGAGGGGTGAACTTGGCAACGAACTTAGTGAAGCCCCGAAAGAAATGAATATGGAGTCGAGATTAAAAACGCATCCTTCGAAGGTGGATGAGCTCAAGTTACGGGACCAAGACAGCTGCCGCGAAACCAACAAGCATGACGCTGATCCTATTAGGAAGGCCTAAAGTGGTACAAGACAGAGCAGACCAGAAAGTCCAAACTAGATATTGGAAAGGTTGCCGGCTATGTGTCTTTATCCAAAAAGGCCTCTGCCATTTTTTGATCTATTACTGACATGGGGAGTGTCTGGACTTCAGTGCGGGGGACCCAGCGGCATTCTGCCCAGGGACCATCTACTGGCAACTCAGGTAAGCTCTGGGCTCCGAAAGTATTCTGCCTTCGCTCGAAATGGCTATACATCTGCACCAGCAAGGGACCTGCCTGCAGCCCCGAAACTGCAAGCGATAGTTGTTGTTGGATCAGTTGGGAGATTGCTACCAAGTTGAGCGACTCAGGATCTGGAACTAAAAGCGCGGGAAAAGACCAGAGGCCACTAAGCATTTCCGATTCCCGGTTTCGGACCAGCAAAACGCAATCAAGCAGATTAATCCGCGCCTCGAGAAAAAGTGCGACAAAGTGTCTTACAGGTAGTACCTGTTTTTTCCTTCTTGGGGCCGCGGTGGGCATGGCCTCTATGGAAAAAGTCAGACATGCCGGGGCCACAGGGCAAACATGGCATTGCGGAATGCGGGGCCGGCAGACCCGGGACCCAAGGACCATCAAGGCTTCAGCCAATGCCCCGGGTGCGAAGGCGTTCTGAGACTGCAGTAGAGACCTGATCTGGAGATCGATCTCGTCAATGTCTCGTTTGCGACTTTGGACGAGAGGTTTGTTCAGGATCCGGCTGAATAGTCGTGTCACGTTGGCATCAATCGCCGGTTCCGGCTGACCGAAGCAGAGACTGAGAATAGCTCCGGCTGTATATCTCCCAATGCCCGGCAGCGAAAGTAACACTTCCTTACTAGAAGGAAATTGGCCTTGATGTTCCTCCATGATAAGAAGAGCAGATTTATGTATATTGAGGGCTCGCCGATAGTACCCGAGCCCTTCCCAGACTTTCAGTATGTCCTGTACAGTGGCGGCTGCAACGTCCTGCAATTGGGGGAAGGCCCGCATCCAATTCTGGAAATAGGGGACGATGGTTGTTATACGAGTTTGTTGTGCCATTACTTCGGCAATCCAAACTTGATATGGATCTCTTTTCCCAGGATTGCCTCGACGCCACGGGTACACAACATACCCCTCTTCATGCCAGGCCCTAAGGTGAGGAAGACGACTTTTCATTGCAGTCCGCGCGCCGTCCCGCGGGAAGTCTCTTTAATATTGGGAATGCCGGGCACACGGTCCTCAGACCGCCACCCTAACCTACGCCACTTGGCAGCTGGCAAGTTGTAAAGAGGAAAGAGGTAGCCAGAAGCAGCACAAACACACCCCAACCCCATGCAGGCAACCCCCAATAAGTCTGCGTGGGTCTCTTGGGCGGCGGCGGCATAGGAAGGGTCGTCTGGCACCGCCAACAGATATTCTTGTCGTCAGGGTTATGTTGACCGCAACTGGGACAGTCCACCAGCAGTTCCGAAAAAACCTATCTTAGTGTAAGGAACGAACGGGCAGAATCGTAACACAATTTCGCCGGCCCCTTCAAACCTCCTACCAATTTATGAGCCCCGAAAATTGCATAACCACCGGGTCTTACACTCAAAAGGAGTGGCTACGGAAGAGATCTAGTCCAGAATTCACTCGCTGAGGGCACGAAATCATGACTCATCAGCATCTGTGGGTTCGTACTGGGAGAGTTCAATGTCAGACACGGTTTATCTGTCCTGCCCTCGCTGTCGCGCTAGAGACTTGGTTCGGCCAGGTAAAATTCAGAGATATCTAGCACACCAGTGTTCACACAACGGACGGATTCAGGCGCTGCCTGGCACCGGAAATTCCCGCCAGTATCCGGCAAATCGGACCTCGGAAGACAGGAAATGAACTGAACCCAGAGGCCTTGGTCAGTATCCAGAGCACTCGGGCTATCTAGCCGAAGGGGACTTTTCTAGCCAATGGATAAGGGAGAAATCTCGTCCCTCTGCAGGCAAGCTCAGTTGAAGACGATACTTGCTCCACCGTTTGCCTGTGTAGGGAAACTAGCCATGATTGGAGCGGGAACCCCGGGCGGCTAGTCGGAATCGGAACTGCTGCTGGGTGGCTAAGAATGGGGCTTATATACTTGAGTATACAGACACCACTGCGTATAATACGCGGAAGCGATAGGCGCTACGAACTGCCTACCGCTCCCTCACAGACAGGGAACCTTGAATTCCATGCCTGATGCGCCCAATGTACCACAGCCTGAAATAGTCCACCGCAGTGTGCGGTTGCGGCTGTTGCCGGGGTCCCGCGCCGCGGCCCAGCAGTTGGCTGGAACGGCCGGAGCTTGCCGGTTTGTATGTAATTACTTTCTGGCGCGCCAGAGCCACGCCTACCAATGCTGGTGGGAGTACCGCATCGGACCCCGGCCCTTCACAAGGGTATTCCGCACAACAGTACAGTGAAACAGTAAACCGCATGCCGGTTCGTATATAGGCGGGGGTGGTGCCGCGCGAACCCGGCACCGGGTGATGCAGGAGGCCGGGTGGGGCATTAGGCAGACGCATGACCAGCAGATAAGCTGAGGGTCACATTACTTACTCCTCAGCCCCCGAGTGTGGCCATGCGTCGACCTGCTGCATTGTATGATATCCGCCACCTGTTGACAGCACAGCTGCCGCATCTGCCCAGCCGCCTGCGGGCGGTGCTGGCCCTGTGGGTGGAGGGCACGCTGCTGGGTTTGAACGGCTGCCAGGATACGGTCACCCTGGCCCTGGCGCAGGGCCTCAGGGGTCCCCGCAACCCGCACACGTTACGCCGCCTGCAACGGGAGCTGCTGTATGACGATGCGGATCGGATTGACTCCTGGGGTCCGAGCCAAGAGCTGGAGGTAGAGCGCTGCTTCGCCCCGCGGCTGCAGTGGGTGCGCAGCTGGTGGGTGCCCACGGGCGGGCGGGAGCGGGCGCAGGAGCCGCGGGTACTGGCCGTGGATCCCACCTCCAAGCAAGATGACTTGGTGGCCCTGGTGATCAGTGGGGTCTATCGCCAGCACGCCATCCCTGTCGCCTGGCACATCGTGGGTGCGCAGGCAAAGGGGTCCTGGATTGACCATTTCTGCCGCCTGCTGCGCCTGCTGGCCCCGGCCGTGCCGGCCACGGTGCCGGTACATGTGCTCTGTGACCAGGGGCTGGGCAGCCGCGCCCTGTGGGCGCAGATTGTGGCCTTAGGCTGGCATCCCTGCCTGCGCTACCCGCCCCACGTCACCTTTCAGCCCGAGGGCCAGACCTCACGCGTGCCCGTGCGCTCGCTGATCACGGGACCGGGCGGCCTGTGGGTGGGCACCGGGCGGGCTTTCCGCGACCCGCCTCTGGACAGCACCTTGATGGTGTTGCACGCCTACGGTCAGGCGCAGCCCTGGGTGCTGCTGACCAACACGCCGGTGGCGCAGACGGAGCCCACCCTGTATGCCTGCCGCAACTGGATTGAGCAAGGCTTCCGGGGCCTGAAAACCGTCGGCTGGAAGTGGCACAAGACGCGCCGCCTGGAGCCCACCCGTGTGAGCCGCCACTGGCTGGTGCTGGCGATTGCCACCTTACTGGCCGTGGCCTACGGCACGCGCCGCGAGGAAGCGGCAGCGCACCACTTGGCACCCGGCCGCCTGCGCCGGCCCCCCGCCGGGGACCCTCTGGATGTGACTGCGGCCCAGCGGGCGGCGCTGCCACCCCGCCGCCACAGCCTCCTGCAACAGGGCGTGGCGCTGCTGCGGCACTTGCTGCTGCGCGGCTGTCTGTGGGCCTGTGTGTGGTTGCGGCCTACGCCCGGTCCCGACTTCCGCACGCGCCTGCGCCGGGTGGACCCCGGCGGCACCTGAACCTACCCGCGCCCTCGGCGCGGGACCCGCATCGCTCTCCTCCATCGCTCTCTCCACACCCCGGCCGCCTCGGTCCTCCGCACCCCGCGGCCCGCCACCCCGGCTCCGCCGCCCCCACAGCGCCTTTCTGCCCTCACAACGCCGCTGACAGTGGCCCGCGCCGCGCCTGGCCCTGTCACGCACGGGGCGGGTCCACCGATCCGCACGCACCCACCGATTCCCGCCCAGAAAATACCCTTGTGAAGACCCCGGCCCCGGGTGAGCTTCTTTCGCCTGGGCAAGGAATTCACGTCCCTGCGGCAGGAGCCCGCGTATGCCTGGCTACAGGCATACGGTTGCCACGAAGTGCGCTATGTCCTGAAGTACCTGGCGGATGCCTACGCGGCCTGCTTCCAGGGACAGCGGGCCTACCCTACTTTCAAGCGCAAGCACGCCCGCCAGGATGGCTGCACCCTCCCCGATAAGGTCCAGGTCCGAGACCATCAGCTACGCGTGCCGCGCATCGGCTGGTTGCGGCTCAAAGGCAGCAACCTCTATGCCCAGGGCCAACCGGTCCAGGCGCGTATCCGGCAGGAAGGCACACGGGCGCGGCCCAAGTGGTACGCATACCTCACCTATGCGGTGCCCGCGGGCTCAGTACGGGCGGGCGCGGCTACCGGGGTCCTGGGTCTGGATCGCAACGTGGGACAAGTAACCGACAGCGATGGGGACCTGTATCCCATGACCGATATGAGCCGCCTGGACTCCAAGATAGCGCGCACGCAACGGCTCCGGGCCCGCAAGCGTAAGGGCTCGGTCCGGGCGCGGCGGCTGGGCGGTCAGCTGACGAAGTTGCGCCGCAAGCAGAAGCGGGTGCGGGACAATGACACCCACCACATCAGTCGGGCCTTGGCGGACAAGGCCCACACCCTGGTGGCGGAGGCTCTAAACACCAAGGGGATGACGAAGTCGGCGCGCGGCACAAAGGACCACCCTGGCACCCACGTCACGGCCAAGTCGGGGCTGAACCGCAGTATATTGGCCAGCAACTGGGGGCAACTGGCCCAGCGCCTGCGCTACAAGTGTGGCCGCATTGAAACCGTGGACCCCCGGCACACCAGCCAAACCTGCCATCAGTGCGGGCATGTCGCGGCCGCCAACCGCAAGACGCAGGCGGTGTTTCATTGTCAACGCTGGGCCTGGCAGTTGCACGCGGATCACAATGCCGCACTCAACATTCTGGTGCGGTTCACCCGCACTGTGGCCCGCGGGACAGGGGCTACTGCACGGCGAGAGGCGTTTCCATTAGGAACCTCAACGACCCGTGAACACGATGTGCTTGAGTCTGTGTACTCAAGTATATAAGTCCCCTAAGAATGGTAGAGCTCGTCGACGAGCCGGGACTTAGAGAACTGTCCGGGTCTGGGCTACTTATCCAGGCTCCTCAGAAAAGAAGAACATGCCCACATTCCGTTAAATCACCATTGAAGAAATCTAGAGCATGGGCCAAGCTCTTGCAAGACCCTATCCCTTCGAGGTCTTGATAAGGGTCAACGGACCAGGCGACCCCAACTTCCTTATTCCGTCAACCTTTTTGCCATTCGGTATTCTGCGGCACTGCAGCTATAGAGACTATGTTGAGCACACTGTGAAGGCTAAGAGGAAGCTGCATACCCGAATTCCCAAAAACACTTCTACTCAGCCAGGGAAGGAAACGTATCATGTTGATAAGGGAGAACAACGGGCACTAATGACTGAAAAGAAACTGAATGTGTTCTGGAAATTGGGATTTCCAACAGTATTCCAAAGACCTGATCCCTCTTGAAAGGGCCAGTCCTCTAACTGATTAGCCTACGCGATCCTCCAAGCCTGGGGCGATTGTGCGGCGTGTTGCCCGCTGCCAGTCCATGGATGGCACCTTGTTTGGTAGGGGGCGACGAAACAGGGATTGAGCCAGCAAGGCCACTGCTATGAAGATGTAAACAAAGCTGCCCGATACCCATATGATGGCCCCACTGATCATCTGATCCTCCAGAGGATTAGGAAACCCATTTACATTTCCCACAGCGTAGAAGTCGTACAGAACAAAAGGCCGAAAGGCGAGGCTAACCCCAACCAACATGTTGGAAACTTCCCCGCCCACTATCAGATACAGAAAGCGTATCCAAACCGGCAAAGGTTTATGCCAGCGAGGGGCCACGGCCATGGCATGGGACCAGAATAGGAAGTAGGTACTGAAATAGACCCAGAGACCGGCGTTGGCCCGCCAAGGGACGGCGTTGAGCCAGCTCAATACGTATGGATCGTGCCAGAGAGCGAATAAGCAAAGGGTAACAGTCCATACCACTCCTGGCCCTGTCAGAAACTTAAGGCCAACTTCCAACCTGGCGAGCCAAGTAGCTGCCCTATATTTCCGCCTATGCCAGCGGGCGGCGAAGGGGATAGCAACACAAGAGACGGTTTGACCATACCAGAGCAGCGGCGGAACCAAAATAGCGACAAGCACCTGTTGAGTTGCCCTTGCAAACAGGAATTCCGCTCGTAAGGAATTCAAAGGTGAGATTGTCGCTATGGCCAGCAATATTGCACCCATCGCGAAGGCCCCCGCTTGGCGGCCCTTCAGCCCTTGCTCCAACGACTGGAGTTTCCTGAAACCGACAAAATATGCAACGATGCAGGCCGTCAGGAAAAAGGTAGTTCCCGGGTAGAAGACCCAAGTCATGGCGAAGTTGGTAGAGTGTGCAACGGGGACCAGGAAATATTCAGCGGGCGTACTGGTTAGGTTTCAGCCAACATGACTGTTAGGAATTGTAGCCGCCCCTTCATTGGAATTGGAGGCAGAGGGATTTTTACTCAACTTACGAATATGTCGCCATGATTGCCACTCTGCGTGGAAGTTGGAGCTGATACCCTAAGAAACCCTTGATTTCACGGCGCCACCTTGGCATGTGCTGCGCGATCTAGAGTTGCGTTCCAGAAGTAGGCAAAATTCACACGAAACTCAGACGAATTAAGTGAGCATCTGGACGGTATAATGTCCCCTGTCCCGCTAATGCTTGGATTGGCTTCATGTCGCATCAACTGGTCATACCTCCCGCCCTCCAGAAAATCGTAATTCAGGAGTCTCTGGCTGGGGCCCCTGAAGAAATCTGTGGAATAGTTCGTGGGCGAAATGGTAAGGTCCTGGAACTGTATGCAGCGAGGAATGAAGCTGAAGAGCGGAATGTAAACTACCTAGTGGATCCCCAAGTGTTGATGAAGCAGTTTCAATTCGAAGAACAAGGGGATGAGATGGTGGCCATTTATCACTCCCATCCTGCCTCAGAAGCATACCCTTCGGCGACGGATGCATGGACAGCTCAATATCCAGACTCCGTTTATCTCATATGTTCTCTGGAGGGTCAACCACCAGTAATACGAGGATTCCTTTTGCAGGACATGTATTTGGACTGCAACCTATCCCGACTCCGTCGTGAAGTGGACTTTTATGAGACCCGGCCGGGGCTCTTCGCCTATTATCATGAGACGGGTCAAGACTTGCCGGCGGCGCTTGTGGCCGCAAACGCAGATGATTCAGAGCCCTTTTACGTTGTGTTTCTGCAGGGGGACGATGCCCAGCGGGATATTGAAGTGAGATATGTGAAAGTTTCGGAAACAAAGATATTGGAAGTTTGAGGTTCAGTATCTATCTGTCCGGCCTTTCACAGGATCGCCTTCAGGAACGGGGTCTGGTTCTCCGTCCCCGCCGCGATCATGAGGGCGCAAACATTTCAACACTTAAGAGGAGATTCGATATGTCTACCGTTTTTATCCCCACGCCTTTGCGCCGTCTTACAGCTGGGGCATCAAAACTGGAAATCGTTGGAGCTTCCGTTGGCGAAGTCATACAGGCTCTGGAGTCTGACTACCCGGGTATCGCGGAGAAGGTCTTGGACCAGGACGGGGAAGTAAAGCGGTTCATCAACGTTTTCAAGAATGATGACGAAATTAGGTCTTTGGAGGGACTGAAAACCCCTGTACAGGAGAGCGACCGCATTTCCATAGTGCCGGCCATGGCGGGCGGCGAATAGGAGTTGGATCATGACAAGAACGAGAGAGGTAGTTGCGGTATGGCACATCTAAATCGTGATCAGTTGGTGGAAAAAGCCAAGAGCGAAATTGAGGAGATAACCGTCCGACAGCTGGAAACCCAGATGGAAAATGGGGATCACGTCACCGTCATTGACATTCGGGAAAGAGATGAATTCGTGCAGGGGCATGTTCCAGGGGCTACTTTTATTCCTCGTGGATTCCTGGAGCTGCAGGTGGAGACCCATCAGCCAGATCGCGAAAAACCAGTGATCCTCTATTGTGCTGGAGGAGTCCGATCCGCATTGGCTGCCCGAAATCTGAAAGATATGGGTTACGAGAATCCGATATCTCTGATTGGAGGGTTTAACGGTTGGAAGAACGCTGGGCTACCTTTTAAAGTACCGACTGTCCTCTCAGATTCGCAGCAGATTCGCTATAGTCGTCACACTATGCTGCCGGACGTAGGGGAAGAAGGCCAGCTCAAACTGCTGGAAAGCAGTGTGCTTCTGATCGGCGCAGGTGGCTTGGGCAGTCCTGCCGCCATGTATCTGGCAGCAGCAGGTGTTGGTCGTCTGGGCATCGTGGACTACGACATTGTTGATGTATCCAATCTGCAGCGCCAGTTGCTGCACGGAGAAAAGGATGTGGGTAGGCCCAAGATCGAGTCAGCCGCCGACCGTCTGAAAGACATTAACCCGGAAGTAGAATTCGAAGGCTACAATGTGCCTTTACGCAGTTTCAATGCCATGGATATCATTTCAGGGTACGATCTGGTGCTGAACGGTTCAGACAACTTCCCTACACGTTACCTGGTAAATGATGCCTGTTACCTTCTGGGCAAACCACTGGTGGACGGTAGCATCTTCATGTTTGAAGGTCAGGTCACAGTTTTCGCTGGGAACGGCCCCTGTTACCGTTGTATCTATCCCGATCCCCCACCTCCTGGAGAAGTGCCCAGCTGTGCTGAAGCAGGCGTAATGGGCGTTCTGCCCGGGATAATCGGCTCCATGCAGGCTGTTGAGGCCATAAAACTGATCGTTGGCTTTGGTGAACCCTTGATCGGCAGAATGCTGATGGTGGATACTGCCGACATGACCGTGCGAACTCTCAAAGTTGGTAAGAATCCAGATTGCCCGCTGTGTGGCAATCTGCCAACAGTTACTGAACTCATTGATTACGAACAATTCTGCGGCCTCCCCAGTATGGCGAAAGATCTGACTGCAGTGCCCGTGCCTGCATAGAATTGGTACCTTTGCTTTCCGGTCTCTTTAACAGTTGAAGTCGAAACCTACTTCTCTGCTCGAATTGATCGGCAATACACCCCTGCTGGATCTGAGCCTTTGGGCTCACCAGTCAGGGGTGTCCCCTGGTGTAAGACTGCTGGCGAAAGCTGAGTGGTTCAATCCCGGCCATTCAGTGAAGGCGCGCGCCGCCCTCCAGATCATGTCGGATGCTATTGCCTCTGGGGAACTAAATAGGGAGAAAGTCCTGATCGATAGCAGTTCAGGAAACACAGCTATCTCATACGCTCAAATTGGGGCATACCTGGGATACAAAGTGCAAGTGGTAATGCCTGCCAACGTGAGCCCAGAGCGTAAGGCATTGGTCTCCGCCTTCGGTGCCGAAATGACAGAGTCAGACCCATTGGAAGGATCGGACGGTGCAATTGAGATGGTCAGGGAGCTGCAAATGGCTCGACCCGAAAAGTATTACTACGCCAACCAGTATAGTAATCCTTCAAATTGGCGTGCACATCTGCTGCACACGGGTCCGGAAATCTGGGCTCAGACCGGGGGCCAGATAACCCACTTCGTCTGCGGATTGGGTACAACCGGCACTTTTGTCGGAGTGGGACGATACCTGCGCAGTCAGAAAGACTCCGTGAGACTCATTTCTGTACAGCCGGAAGACGAGCTGTCCATCATTGAGGGTTTGAAGCACCTGCCTTCTGCCATCGTTCCCGCCATCTATGACCCTTCGCTGGCAGACAGCGAAATGAATATAGGACCGGAAACCAGTTGGGAAACTACCCGCCGTCTGAGTCGCGAACAAGGTCTCTTCGTCGGTCTAAGTGCCGGTGCAGCAGTTGCGGCCGCACTGCAGGTCGCGAGTACCCTCGAGAAGGGCATGATAGTGACATTGTTGCCGGATGACGGCAGCAAATACGTTAGTCTGGGTGTCTTTGACTGAACGGGCCCTGTTTTACAGTCGCTGTTGCCACATTCTCCCAATTCAGCTTGTTCCAACGGCCTTTTTTCACTGGACCGAGTTATCTGGGAGGTTGGAATTAATCCGCCAGATTGGGTAAATGCTGGCGAGCAAAGAGGCACTTGCTGCTACTGCCGCGGCCTTGACGATTTCCAATGGCTGCCAGGTCCATTCCAGTGACCAACCAAATGACCTCACATTTATGACATAAATGAGAATGAGGGAGAGCACAAGCCCAACCGGAATTGCCAGTAAGGTGGCATTCAAGCCAAATAATCCTGACTCCATTAGTAGTAGCTTACTCATTTGACGCTTTGTCACACCGATGGCCCGCATGGTATTGAATTCAGCAGCTTGATCCAGCATCATACCCATGAGCGAAGCCAGCACGCTCATGAAGGAGACCCCTATGGCTAGGATTTGCAAGGTGCCAGTGACGGCGAAAGTTCGGTCAAAGAGTTCGAGAGCATTGAGACGCAGTTCCCGATTCGAAATTAAGGACGTCTGGATGCCCTCTCTCTTGAAATAGTCTTCCAGATCAGCTATAACCTGGCTCGTAGCGGTCCCTGTCGGAATGGTCACTCCAGCTCCCGAAGTGCCCGCATCATCCCAATTGAGCAGATACACCTCTTCGTCCATCAGTACCGTGGCTACAGCGTCATAGGACTTGAAGACACCTGCCACTGGGAATTCGGTGACAGATTTGTCAGTGACTAGAGTGAGACTGTCGCCGGACTGGATACCATGTTTCAAGGCCATGGGTTCATTGATCACAAGTCCCCTTATTTCGATAGACTCGTCCCAGGCGTTGGAGGATGTAAGGATCTGCTGCGTGTAGATTCGGGAGCCCTTGGCATCATCATCGCTAAGAATCACGAGGTCCAGTATTCCCAATTCGAGAGATCGAGCCTGGGTCTCGAATATGGTGGTAAACTTTGCGATGTTCGGCCAGGATCGTAGTTCCTGCACCTGCCTTGGAGAAAGGAAATGATTGCTTCCGATGGAAGCTGGGGACAGGTAAATGTCCGCTATGATAACCTGTTCCAACCAGCTCTCCACTGAAATTCGGAAGCTTCCCACCATGGAGCCGATACCTATCACAACGCTTAGGGACATCATCAGAGCGGCAACAGCTACGGAGGTCTGCCCTAGCCGTCGCAAAGGCTGTCGCAGAGCAATCTTGACGAATGGCATCTCCTCAGATCTGACCAGATGTAGGACGACCTGAAGACAAAGGCGCAGCAGGACCGGTACGAAAAAAGAGATACCCACTAAACCTGCAAATATGCCTCCGAACGTAAATGGCAGAGGGAAAACCGGCAACATCAATATAGCTCCAGCTAAAATAGCCAGCAGTCCTACCCAGACGTTACGGACTGCTGGTACATCGGCCTCCGGAGCAGCTCCTTTATGCTGCAACTCTAGTGAGACTTTCACTTGCGAAGCCGAGAAGGCAGGAACTCCGGCTCCACTCAAGGCACTTCCTAAACCGATGAGAGCGGCCTTCCAGATTACGTTTCCTGTAAAAGCCACTTCCGGCAAAGTCTGCACAGAGTAGATTTCGGAATAGGCTTGATTCACGAGGTGTACAAGGCTGGTGGCCAGTTCCCGGCCCAACAGAATTCCCAAGACAGATCCCACTATTCCTATAAGCAGGGCCTCAAACATAATCAACGTGAAAATCTGAGGGCGAGTCATGCCCAAGGCTCGCAAGACCCCTAGGGTACGACGGGATTTAAGAACATTGAAACTCAATGTGTTGTAAATAAGGAAAGTGCCAACCACGACTGCTAGCAAGCTCAAGGCCCCCAGATTCAACCGAAAAGCACCAGTTAGCTGCCGCAAGGATTCGTAGGAATCACTGGCTGGCTCGACTAGTACGAAATGGGGCAAGTCCTGCTTCAGCGAATCGACAATGGCTTCGGCCTGATCCTCATTTAGAAACAGGTCGATCCGGTCAAGCCATTCGTGTCTGTTTAGAAAGTCCTGAGCATCCCGAATATCGGTAATAAGCAGGTTGGATGGCAGAACACCCGATTCGGAGTCGCCCCCCGCAACTACCGCCATGATTTCAAATTCCTGAGTCTTCCCCTCGAAGATAAGTTCAAGAGTTTCCCCCGCGGTCAGGTTATAGCTATCAGCCGTGCGTTGGTCTACCATGAGGGTAAAAGGAGTGCTTATGAATTCAATTACCCCTTCGACGCCAAATGCATTTCCTTCAGTTCTCCCCAAGAAAGACCGAAAAGGAGCTTCTGCAACGGGATCGACGCCTAACAGCGTCATCGTCACTCCATTTAGTTCCGCCACAGTCACTAAGTCGGTAATTACCGGGGCGCTGGATCGGATCCCAAGTCGTGTGCGTAGGTCGGCGTATACTTGCCAGGGGATACGGTCGGGTTGGGCCGTAATCGCGTGGGTGGCAGCTCCTCGAATAGATTGGGCGCTGAAGGCAAAAGAATCCAGAGCGGAAGCGCCGGCTATGTCGATGGCGGACACCATGGCCACCCCTAAGGCCACCCCGGCCGCGGTCAAGAAAGTTATGAAGGGGTGTCTCCACAACTGCCGCCCCAGTAGGGAAGCAAAGGCCCGGATAGGAATTCCGCTTTTCATGTCATGGGCACCAGTTTGCCGTTTTCCAGGCTCGTCACAGTTTGAGCAGCCGGGACCCATTCCACGGCGTGGGTGGCAACGATTAAGGTGGCATTCTGGGCATTGCTCATGTGCACCAACAGCTCGATCATTTTCTTACTGGTCTGCGCATCCAGGTTCCCCGTCGGCTCGTCAGCCAATATAAGCCTTGGCGAATTTGCCAGAGATCTGACGATTGCCACTCTCTGCTGTTCCCCTCCGCTAAGGTTTTGTGGGAGAGAATTTTTCTTTTCATGTAGGCCCACTTCTTCAAGCAGGGCCAACATGCGATTCCGGTTCGCAGAGGTGCTTCCTGCCAAATGTAAAGGCAACAAAACGTTCTCCCAGACCGTCAGAGTGGGGATGAGGTTGAAGAATTGGTAGACTACCCCAATGTTCGCCAGACGAAAACGGGTCCTTTCGAAGTCACTAAGCTTGTGCCAAGCGAGTGGATTCGCATCTGCCAAACAGAACTTGATCTGACCCGAATCTGGTAGATCCAACCCAGCAATCAAGTTGATCAATGTGCTCTTGCCACTGCCGGAGGCACCCAACAGCACTGCTATCTCCCCAGGTTCAACGGTCCAGTTCAGGCCAGTCAATACTGTCGCCAAGCCCTCCCCAGATTTGAAGGCCTTATCAATTTCCTGCAACCGTATTCCGAAACTGGAGTTCATAATGCGTCGATCAGCTCGCCTCTCGCGCCAGCTGCCGGGTGAAAGTGAAAACGTTGGATGTTACGATTCAAAGGGATTTACAACCTGAATTCAGACTGATAGCTGTTTGCTGGGAGTTGCTGTGAAGGCAGACATTGACACTTTGATGAAAACGCGGAACCTGGATGCCATCATCGTAATGGGCGACAGTTCCGGAAACCCAATCATGCAATACATGGCTGGCAACGTACACTTGGAAAACGCCCTTTTTCTGAAAGCTAGAGATTGTAGGACGACCCTTATTCATGGCTCGATGGAGCGGGACAACGCTTCCCGCACCGGGTATAACCTGGTTGATCGGGACCAGAAATACAACCCCTATAGCTTGGTTCAGAAGCATGAAGGGAACGTACTGGCGGCTCGTTGCGACTATCTACTTCAAGTCATATCTGACTTCAATCTCAAGGGACGGATTGGATTTTATGGACAGGCGGATATGGGAGCCACACATTTGCTCCTTAACTATTTGGCAGATCGGCTAGAGGACTCTGAGATCTGTGGTGAATTTGACGAATCCCTTTTCACAGTGGCCCGCGAGACCAAAGACGCGGAGGAATTGGCGGATCTGGCGGACTTGGGTCGGCGTACTTGCCTGGTAGTGGATGAGGTTAAGAATTTTCTGCAGATGCATGCTGTGCGAGAGGATGTCCTGGTAAAAACAGATGGCGCTCCGCTTTCCATCGGGGATATCCGGCAATTTCTACGGTCCAGGCTGCTGATCAGGGGTCTGGTGGAGGATCATTCCACTATTTTCGCTCAGGGGGCCGAATCCGCCGTGCCCCACAACGCAGGTTCCAATGACACGATTTTGCGGCTGGGCCAGCCTATTATTTTTGATATTTTTCCCAGAGGCGAGAGCGGTTATTTCCACGACATGACTCGGACTTGGTGCCTGGGCTACGCACCCGACCATGTTGTGGAAGCTTGGGAACAAACGAAAACCCTCTTTGATTTAGTAATGTCCAAATTCCATCCGGGAATGCCGTGCCGAGAACTGCAGGAGATCGCCTGTGACCATTACGAGAAACTGAACCATAAAACCTTGCGTTCTCACCCGGGAACTTATGAGGGGTATGTTCACAGTTTGGGTCATGGCATTGGGCTGGATGTGCACGAGGGACCCAATCTGAGTCTGAGAGCTGGCAACGACACTGTGCTGCAGCCCGGCCACGTCATTACAGTGGAGCCCGGTCTGTACTACCCAAATCCCGGCTACGGCGTGCGCATAGAGGATGCTGTAGCCTTGGACAGCGCGGGCGAGCTACAGTATTTGACCCAATATTCGTATGACTTGGTCGTTCCCATGGCCAAGGCCTAGGGCCATAGCCCTACCTGGAAAGTCAGTGGCCGAGCTGGTGCAATTTGATGGCCAACTGCAAGCCAAAGCGGACGTCGGAGTCGTTCAGATCTTGATGGGTAATCTCTGAAATCCGATTCAACCGGTAGGTGAGTGTGTTGCGGTGAATTTGCAAATGAGCGGCTGCCAAACTGATGTTGCCGTGGCAAGTGAAGAAGGCGTTCAAGGTATGCAACAGTTCAGCCTTTCGGTTTTCATCGTATGCCAGGAGCATACCCAATGCGGATTGGCAATAAGATTCCGATTCGGGAAATGCTCGGAGCGAGGTGAGGAATTGGTATAGCCCCAAGTCCTCAAAAAGAGTCACGGGACCAGTACCCCAAATTTTGTTGACGCGCAGGCTTTCCCAGGCCTGTTGCTGGCTACGTAGCCAGCCGCTTGGGGAAGTTGTGGCGCCTCCAACGCCAATGTGAATCTTGCCACGTGGATTTGCCGTTAGCACAATTTCCGCTATTTCCTGGGCCTGTCGTTTCGATTCCAAGCCCATGTCTTCCGCCTCGCCGATGAGAGGGCAATACACTAACAATCTGTCTTCCCGCAAACTGGATAATAGATTGGGCCACTTCTCACCTAGGGCAATAAGAATTGCTTCAGGCCACTCCGATATTCCTTCTCCTTCCAACATCCAAGCGGCATGTGGATTTTCCAGGTTGTATCCCACTGATTGGCCTCTGCGGATCCAAGCCTGTTCGTCGGCAATGCTGGAAGCCAGCAATTCATCCAAGAAAGAGGCTCGCATCCGGTCCTCGGCAGCGCCTACCGCATTGCGGGTAACCCAATCTATGGCCGCCGCGGCAGCGCCTTGAGTTACGGCGATCTCTTCAATGGGGGACAACTGGGCCTGTCCTGAGCCCTGACGGAGCAATAAACAGTAGCCCTGTATTTCATCAGCTACAACCACAGGTTCAACTGCACATTCCCTGTATTCCCGCAACTGGGATCGGGAGCCGGCGGCCAAACTCAGGACTACAATGTGACGGTTAGAGGTATTGAAGTTTCTCCCTACCGCCCAGCTGCGCAACTGCATTACATTTGGCAGAGAGCTCTGCAGTTGACTGAGGCTGCTATGGCCCCCTCCTACTCCAGCGGCAGTCACTATATGGCCGCTGGCATTCAACACGATAAAAGGTTGTTCTGTGACGTGTTGGATTTGCTTGGCTATTGCCTCCAAGCCGCCGCCATCCAATGTAATTTGGTTCAGTTCTCTCTGCAGATTGGAGGCCCGCTGCATGATATAGGCCGAGCGGTCTACGATCAGCCGAATTATGTCCCTTTCGACCTGGTGCAAACTAATCTGGTCTGGAATGGCAAAGAGAGGCAATCCGTCGGCAGTTGCCATTTCAATAGCTTCATCCCCGAATTTACCTTGAACACCTACTCCCGAGATGTTGGCTTCCAAAAGCCTGTGCAACACTTGTCCGAGGTTTCCTTCAGGATCCAAAACCAGCAAGTCATTCATGCTGATCAGGGCCAGCTCGCCACCCTCCAGTGAAGGAAATACCGGAGCGCTGGGACGACTGCAACAGGCCCAGCTTACGTTTGTGTCTAGACGTGCACTCGGGGTGACCAACTCGGTGCCCATGGGCAAGGCCAGCCGAAACACATCATTGAGCGAAGCGGAATTCCAATGCATGGAGGTTATCTGTCCACAGAAGCCAGCCACTCACTTTGAAGAGAAGCAATACTGGAACCTACAAGGAACTCGATACGCAGTTCCCGACTTAGATCAAAGATTATACAGGATGCACAAGGAAAGATTCCATTTTAGATAAAGCAATTGCTCTTGGCACCCAGGCACAAGGACATAGGAGGAGGTTTCTGAAATTTTAGGTGCATATCAGCTAATCGCAGGCCATTTAATTGGACAAAACTCTATCTGCTAGACGTGGCCATGCTGTTTAGCGTTGGAGGTTTCTACCAATACAAAGAGCCCCCGACACAGTCGGGGGCTCCCAGATCTGAAAAAAGCGGTCGGGACCGGTTCTGGGCCCCACCGCCGGCATACTTATCTATTTGAGTCTGGACAAGCCAAATGAAACGCCCGTAATCCAGATTATTTCACCCACCAACATACCAGTCTGCAACCAACCCGGATTTTGCCCCATGCCTGTAGGAGCCAAAATGAAGAGTGCAACAAGGATTCCAAGAATCTGGCCGACAACGCTCCACAAGATCAGGAGGCTGAGTGAATGGGCTCTTGAAGTGGCTCCAACCAGGATGGGCCACAAAATACCGGAAAGCACACCCACGCCCAAGAGCGAACCGATTGGGCCTAAGACCATCGGCAAAATGCTCTTACCTGTCCTGCCAGTGGCCAAAGCGTACCCCAAAATCGGCCCCAGACCCACGACCAGCAGGCTGACCAGAGTGAGAATGAGGTTGGATGTCTGAACCAAAAGCAAGCTGATTATGGCAGCCACCACCCCGCATGCGATCGCATAAAGCAAGATCTTGTTGGCACTTGCTTGGCTGTTTGATTGGGCGGCAGCATCGCCTTGGGCCACAGTTAGCATGGAAATCACAAAACCCTCCTGCGGGAACCAGATTGTTCTGACGAAACGACTTATAGAATTCGCTGGAATTGTATCAGAAATACCCGTAGCAAGGATCTCCTCGGCCCCTACAGTTACTGAAAACCTTCAACCCAGTTAAATTTTGGTGAGGCAGCCCCCGCCTATCTGAAAGCCCACAGGTGTTGCAAGACTGAAGAGAAATGGGTGTCCCTTTCGCAGTTGGAGTGCGCGAGGCAAGAGCTGCCAATGAGTGTTGCATTGGAAACTCTCAATGCGTTGGAGGTTAAGAATGTCAAGCAGACCACCATACGGTTAGTTTCTACTAACAATCTGATTTCCTTTCTTGAGTCACAGTTACAGGCAGAACCTGCTAGCTAAAGGGTCCACATAAGTCAAAGTCGGCAACTGCTTTTTTCTAGGAGTTCGCGCTGCAGAAACAATCGAGGGCCGGGATTTGGTGATGGCAGCAGGTGGGTACGCGGTGCCGGCCGGGACCTTGCGTCACGCGGTGCAAGAAGAGCGGGCGCGGGGCGTCACGCGGGGGTGCACGGTGTCGGTGCGGCCGGGGGCCCGGGGGAATCGAGCGTCACCCGGGTTAAAGCCGCAGCAGGCGGTGCAGGCGCTTGACGTTTAAGGCCAGACATACCAGATCCCACTCGCCTTGCACGGGGCACAGGCCGCGCATGCCGAATTGACGAAAGCCCAGGATGCGCTTAATCCAACCGATGGGCGCTTCTACCAGCCACTTGCGTTGGGCGTAGGTGTCATGCCCCTGGGGGGTGTCCAGTTTGCGCTGCATGCGCTGGGTGGCCGGTCCCCGGGGGCGCCGCCCTGAGGCCGTGTGCCCCTCCCGTCCCAGCGCCACATAGGCGTCAATGCCTCTGGCTTCCAACTCCTGCAGGTCCCTTTCATTGCGGTAGCCGGCATCGGCCAGCAGGCGGTTGGGGGTGTGACCGTAATGTGCCTGCACGGCATCCAGCAAGCGCGGCAGCTGGCCCTGGTCGCTGGCCTGGTCGCTGACCGTCGCGGTCACAATCAGTTGGCTGTCCGCATCCACCACCAGCTGTGCGTTGTAGCATTGCTGGAAGCCATCCTGGCTGGTTTTCATGATGCGGCTTTCGGGGTCTGTGAAGTTGGATTGGCTCTGGGGCTCTGGCGTCAGCGGGGATGTGACCGGAGGCTCTGCCGGGTCGGATGGGTCTGGGCGCGCCACCGCGGCCACGGGCGCCTCGCTCTGCGCCCGGGCCTCCAGGGCGGCTTGGGCCGCCCGGATGGCCGTCCGCCGACTCTCCCGGCGTTGCAGGGCCGCGGGTACCTCGTCGCCCCGCAGATCCATCCCGAATTGAGCATCCTCTGCGGTATCCAGGGCCTCCGCCGCGGCTTGCAGCGCCTCGATCTCCGCGCTCAGCCGCGCCTCTTCCTGCTGCATGCGCCCATAGCTCATGGCCTTGCGTTTGCTGGCGTGGGCGCGCACTTTGGTGCTGTCCGGCACCAAAGTGGTGAGTGACACCAGACCCAGGTCCCGTGCCAGCTGCACCACCGCCACCAGCACCGCCCCGAAATCTGCGCGGTGCCGCCGCCGAAATTCACAGAGGGTGCGATGCTGGGGCCGATTCCCCGCTGCCAGCACCCGGAAGGCCACATCCTCTTCCAGTTTCTGTGCCAGCCGCCGGGACGACAATACCCCCGTGGCATAGCCGTAGACCAAAATCTTCACCATCATGGCGGGTGCATACGGGAGATTGCCTGAGCCCTGCTGCGCGTAGGGGGCATAGAAAGCCGCCAGATCCAGCGCGTCCACCAGTTCGCTCACCGTGTACACCAGGTGATCCTCAGGCAACCAATCCCGCAGGTCGGGCGGCAACAGCAGCGGCTGCTCCGGTTGGTAGGGTCGAAAGTGGTGGGGCATGCTGTCGCGCTCCTGCTTTCTGCGGAGTTTCCGGTCAAGTCCTGACTTTACCCTTATACCATAGACTCTCCGGGAGTTTCTACGGCGCAGACTCCTAGGAATGTTGACAAACGCAAGGTCCCCTTCTAGAAAGGCCCTACCAAGTCTTGAATATGCCAGTCTATTTGCTTCTGTCAGGACCCCTTACGATGAGCCGAGAAGTTATGACCGCAGGTTCTTCGAAATAGACCCCTCCTGCCCACAAATGGGAGAATTTGGCAGGTAGTGCCTGGTCCAGATAAAGGTTGGGCCCATTCATCAAGTGGTAGTGAACGTGTGGTCCCGGAGAGTGACCACTGTTTCCCGCGTAACCCACCAGAGTACCCCTTCGAATGTGGTCCCCCACTTTCACTTGAACACTGCCTTGCTGCAGATGAGCGAGATAACTGAATTCGCCTTTCCGATGAGTCAGCGCTACTGCGTTCCCCAATACTCTACGTGAGTCGCCTTGCATCATAGCCGGATCCGGGACTTGGCCCGGCGCCATGTCCGGCATGTCATAAATTACATGGGATACACGGGCCGAGGCGGGAGCGTAGACGGGAGCCCCCCAGCTGTAATGCATTTCCAATTGGGACCCATCTTCGCGATAGAAGGCTCCATCGTTGCCAATCTTGACGAAATCCAGAGCAAAGGCCTGGCTGACTGGCTCCTGCTTGTGTTGGTCTGTCCAGTCATTGCCTTGAATGGCCCACCAAGTTCCTGCCAAAGGAAAGTGCAAATCCGTGGATAGGGCAGGAAAAGTCACTGGTGTGATTAGAGTCTCATTCCAGACTTCCCCGTCCGAATTACTAAGAACGGCTACTGTCTGTACTCTGTCGGCGCGTACCCAGGCGACCTCGTTGAAAGTAACGCTGGGCATGGCCAGTCCCGTACCTTCATTGATGACCAGATTGGACTCGCCTGTATGGTGTTTTATCATCTCCGCAGTCCAACGTTGTTCCGCCAACGCTTGGTGGTCACGGAGTAGCGTGAAAACCAAACCTCGTAGAGTAGCCTGCCCGCGAATTACCGTGATGCCAGTGTGAAACACTAATTCCTGACGGGGCCCCGCAAAGTGGGGGAAAGGGAGTTTCTCGTAAAGAGCCGCGAAGATATGGGTGGGACTGCATTCAAGCAGAACTTGCGTGGAAGGGACCGCCATGAGCCGGCTCCTGGGATCGTTCTATTTGTCGTTTTCTTCGTTAGCCAGCAAGGCAAAGCGGGCTATGCTGGCGGAGAGGTCTTTAAGTGACGCATCTTCTTCGAGGGCGTTGATCAATAGCTCGTTGCCCAGTCGCCATACACTGGCCATTTCCGGCACATGTGGCATGTACTGCGTGTTTTCCAGCAAGTCGCGAAAGCTACGAACGGCTCGGGAACCCACTTGCAAACGGCGCTGTGACGCGGGTAAACGATAGGCAATCTCAATCATTTCGTCTTCCATGGTCAGCAAGGTACGGGCGACTTCGGCACTTACTAATCGCTGATTTTGGGATTGACCTGGCACCAAAATGATGGCTTCCGTAGTGAGCCATGGGCGGGCTGGTCCGAAGGGACCAGCCGGTATTTCGCGGATTGAAAGGGAATTGCCCAAGGCTTCTTCTGCCGCAGCCAAGGACCAAGGACCGTCCAAGAACAAAGGGAGTTCCCCTGCCAAAAAGGAATCCAGCATAGAGTTGTAATCCGTACTTACCGTAATGGCAGTAGAAGCATGAGCTAGCTGCAGCCAGTTCAGGAAGTCTGTGCCGCCGTCCGAATGATCTAATACTACCTTGTAAGTCGCATCAAAAAGGACACCTCCGAAGGCTTGGAATCCCCAGGAGAGATGGAACAGACTGAGATAAATCCCCATTAGCGGCTCCGTCGCTTCTTGGGCCATGGCCAGAAGATCATCAGTGTTTTCTGGTACATCGGCCCTAGTAATGAGATCCGTATTCACATACAACATAACGGTTTCGGTCCACAGCGGCAGGCCCAACAAACTTTGTCCGTGGATAAGACCATACATCGCCGGGCCCACCAGATTTTCTCGTTGCTCCTCCCAAAGCAGCGTATTGAGAGGTGCCACCAATCCTTCGGCACTTAATTCAGGTAGGCGGCTAGCGGGGGCCAACAGGAGTCCAGGACCTCTGCCGGACAAAATAGCCTTAAGGAGTTCAGAAGTGACTTTGTGGGGAGATACATGGGTGTGGGACAGTTCTAATTCCGGATGAGACTTCTCGATCTGGCGGATGGCTTCTTCCAAGAAATCCAAGTCGGCGCCGCCGAAGGAATGCCAGATTTCCAATTCCCCGCGCATCGTCGGTGAGTCTTCTTCCGAGTCAAGAGGGGAAATCTCCGAGGGTGAGTTAGTAGATTCCTGGGCACTGACAGCGGCTGCGGTGGTAGCTAAGGTAGTTTGTCTTTCTACTTGATTGGGAATCTCGCACGATGCTAACAGCGCGATCATCCCCCACATCCAGATGACGGTTCCTAGGAGCCGCCAAGACTCAGGGCGTCCTGCCAGCCAAAGGCACGACGCTTGCAAGAATGCCGGAGGCCGTGACTTCATTCCGCCGCGTGCAGGTGCAGCAAAGCGCGGATTCCCAAAACGTAACCGTACCAACCGCAGCCACTGATCTGGCCCACGCAAGCCGAAACTATGACAGAGGAATGGCGAAAGGAGTCACGTGCATGAATGTTGCTGAGATGGACTTCCACAGTCGGGATCTGAATGGCTTTGATGGCGTCGTGTAATGCGTAGGAATAGTGGGTATAAGCGCCTGGATTGATCACTACACCTTGGGCCCAATCTCGGGCTTCATGCAGTTGATCAATCAGGAATCCTTCCACATTGGATTGGTAAAAACGTAGATCCAAGTGGGGAAATTCCCGACCGATTGCGACCTCAATTTCGGCCCAGGAAGCGGTACCATAGAAGTTGGTTTCCCGCTGACCCAGCAGATTGAGATTCGGACCATTGATAATGAGAAAGCTGGACATCGGGCTATCACTTCAGACTGTAATACCAGGCGTCCAATACGAAGCTGTCGCCTGGATGGTCAATGATGTGTACAGATTCCAAGTCATCCACGACGACGAACCGCAGATTTGAACCGCTCCGTTTCTTGTCAGTTGCCATGGCCGCATATAGTACTTCCGGATCGAACTGAATTTCCTCTGTCAACGGCACATGGGCAAGTCGCGTGGGTAAACCTGTCCGGCGAATTAATTTCTCAATGCGATCTGCAGTGGTCTGGTGGCAACGACCCATGGCCACTGACATTTGGGTGGCGGCGGCTATACCAATGCCCACCGCTTCGCCGTGCCGAATTCTGAAATCGCTGACACGTTCAATGGCATGGGCGAAAGTGTGTCCAAGATTGAGTACGGATCTCCGACCTTTTTCATATGGATCTTCCTCGACAATATCAATCTTGACTTGAATGGCACGTGTCAAAATCAAGCTGCGTTGGGCCAGACCTTGGTCTTCCAGGAGGGCGAACAGGTCGGCATCCGAGACGATGGCGTGTTTGATGACTTCGGCCATACCGGAGATTAACTCGGCTTCCGGCAAGCTATCTAAGAGCTCTGGATCTATGACCACTCCTTCCGGTTGCTTGAAAGCGCCAACCAAATTCTTGCCTTGGGGCAAATCGACACCCGATTTCGCTCCTACCGAAGAATCCACCATAGATAGAAGGGTAGATGGCACGGGGAAATATGGCACGCCCCTCAAATATGTTGCTGCCACGAAGCCAGCCACGTCCGTCACTACGCCTCCGCCCAGAGCTATGATGGTACTGCGCCTGTCCAAGTGGGCCTCGATACAGCTTCCGTATACTGTTTCTACGGTGCTGAGAACTTTGGCAGTCTCCCCAGGTGGAAACGTTATTAGATGTGGGGTGAAACCACCCTCCTTCAATGCAGCCTGTAGGGAAGCTCCATACATATGTGCCAAGTGGGGATGTGTAATGATACCTACGTCCGTCCCTACCAGATTCGCGGCGGCGAGGGCGTGACCAACATGCATCAGCAATCCTTCGCCCACCCAGATGGAATAAGTGTTCTCAGGGCTGCGAATTTCCAATCTTTGGACTTCGGCGCTTTGTAAGGGAGAAATGTTACTCATGGTGTTGGGGCTCTAAAGGCCGATCAGCTGCCGGACATGACTCACTACTTCGCTGTGGGTTAGATGGGTAGTGTCCACCTGATGCGGTATGGAATTGTAATGGGGCGCGCGCTCTTCCAATAAAACCTTAATCCTCTCCTCACGCGAACCATCCTTAGTATCCAGCATGGGACGGTTGCTATCTGTACTCACCCTTTTCAATATTGATTCAGGCGAAGCCGTCAAGCAGATTAGGAGCCCACTGTCCCCCAAAGCCTTGCGACAAGCCGGATTAACCACTGTACCGCCGCCTGTTGCTACGACCAAAGCAGTTTGTCTTGCCACCGCAAGACAAACCTCGAGTTCCAGCTGCCGGAACCTTAGCTCTCCTTGACTGGTGAAGAATTCGGGTATGGAAAGGCCGGCCTTTTCTTCAATCAGATCATCCATGTCCACGAATTCCCGGCACAGAGACTCGGCTAGGCGGAGGCCAATCTGGGTCTTGCCTGTGCCCATGAAGCCAGTCAGCACTATGTTGGGTTCAGTTGCGGCCGACATGCGTTTCTATTCGGGAAACAGTATGAAATCGCCTGTTTGCACTCGCCCGGACTGATGCATCAATACTGCATTTAGCAGTTCGATTGCCATGCGGGATTCCAGAGTAACTCCGGCTCTAACGCCAACACAGGGATCGTGACGACCTTTTTTCAGCTGGAAGTTGATTTCATCGAATCCTTTGGTGATGGATTCCTGGGGCAGAGAGATTGAGGAAGTGGGCTTAAAGCCCACTGTAAATACTATGGGATTGCCGGTAGTGACGCCCCCCAAGAGGCCGCCATGATTGTTTGTCTGGTAGCCTAGTCGGCGGATGGGATCGTTGTTTTCGCTGCCCTTGCGTTGCACCACGGCTTTGCCCGCACCCATTTCACAGGACTGCACGGCGTGCAGGCCCCCCAAGACCCCCATCAGCTTTAACTTGAGGCTCTGATAGAGAGGCTCTCCTACCAAAGCAGGAGGGTTGAAGGCCACAACTTCAATGGCAGCGCCCAGAGAATCCCCAGCTATACGGGTGCGCCTGATCAGGTCCCCCGCTTCCTGGGCGAATTCTGGGTCATGGGTATGCAATTCTCCCGCTCTCAGCTGATCACCCAGGGATTCCAGGCCCTCGGCTGTGACGAGGTCTGGACTTGCCTGTATATGATCCAACAGAGAAGAAGGTGCTCTTAACCCACCAATCTGGCTAATGGAGGAAACAATTTGGGTACCGAAACATTCCTTTAGAAACAATCTAGCGATGCTGCCGCCGACCACATCAGAAATAGTAGACCTATAGCTGGAACGGCCGCCGCCGCGATAGTCGGTGAAGCCTCGAGACTTGTAATATTTAACCAAATCTGTGTGGCCTGGCCTAACTTCCCCCTGCAGTCCCTTGATCTGGGCATAGTGTTCTGAACGGCGACTGCGTGAAAAAACTACTGCTGTGATGGGCTCTCCCGTTGTATAACCAGCCCCATAGGTCTCAATCTCTCCCCCTTCCGGGGAAACAAACAAGGGTGGTCCTTGGTATAGATCTTCTTCTTGGAATAGGCCGCTCAGCAGGTAGACATTGTCTTCCTCACGCCGCGGCGTCCCATGTTTGCTGCTTCCAGGTCTGCGTCGGTCCAGATAGGCCTGAATCTGGACACGTTCCAGGTACAGCCCCGGAGGGCAGCCGTAGACCAGAGAAGTTATGGCCGGGCCATGGGATTCACCCCCTCCCGCTACGGCGAAAAGGGGGCCCCCTAAAATTTCCATGATGTACGCTCTTTCTCAATCCTCAGAAGTCTTATGCAAAGGAAATGCCGTTTTGGTTTGCGTGGCCTGAGAAATAAAGGCACGGACGGCTTGGTGATCCTTCATTCCCTTGCTGGCTTCAACACCTCCTGACACGTCCACCCCCCACGGTTGTACCTCTTGGATGGCAGCGCCCACATTGTGGGGCGTGAGTCCTCCAGCCAACAGCGTGCCGGGATGGTCCTGACAGATTTGGGCGGCCAGTTTCCAGTTTCCGATCTGGCCTGAACCTCCCCAAAGTCCTGGCACATGGGCATCCACTAGGAGTGAAGGCCCTGGACCTACGTTTCTGTTGAAATATCGTTGCGATTCCACCTTGGCCAGCTCACTGCTTTGGGGACTTATGGCCACAAAATAGGGAAAGTCGAGCGACTGCAGGTCCTTAACGCGATATTCACCATGGAGTTGCAATGTATGCACGCCTATTTCGGCTGCTGCAGTATTAAGGGCTTCTGTCGACTCTTCGACAAAAATTCCCACCAGATTCGGTCCTGTGGCTTTAGTCCAGCCTTCTTGTTGGAGCTGGTGAATTAGTCGGGCTGCATTTTTGTACGTGATGTATCTGGGGGATTTGGGATAGAAGGCCAAGCCTAGGTAGTCAGCGCCGGCTTCACAGGCGCAAACAGCGTCGGGCAGGTTGGTGATCCCACAAATCTTGACTTTCATTCGCTAAGGGCTCCGGCCAGCAAATCTAAGCTAGGCAGACATAGGAAAGGAAAGCAGGACATGAGTATTGGTTGCAATGACATCTGCTCGAAATTCGAGATGAACCTTGCTGCATGAGCCATAGTCGACCACCGGAACGGGAGTCCGGACAGGAGTTACCATAGGCTGGTTGCTTTCATTCTTCAGATTCTGATTATAGAAACAAATAGAGGTGTAACAAAGTTAAACGGAGAAATTGGCGGCCACCGGCAAGTAGTTCCAATACCAGGCTTGAAGTCCGGCGGGAGCCTCTAACCACAATCCAAATTGCCGATTCCCTTCCCTGATACCCTTAGGTCTCAGAAATTGGCCTGTTGCAGACGATTTCTTTGGCTTGTGTAAAGGTTGTAGTAGTGCCCCTCCATCGCCATCAATTCCTCGTGCGTTCCTCGCTCCACGGCCTCACCATCCAAGATGGCCAGAATTATGTCAGCGTGGCGGATCGTATTGAGCCTATGCGCGATAACGAAGGCAGTCCGGTTCTTCATCAATTCCAGCAACGCTGTCTGCAAATGAATTTCTGTCCTCGTGTCAACACTACTAGTAGCTTCATCCAGTATCAAGACCCTAGGTCCGGCCAGTACAGCGCGGGCGATTGCTATCAACTGGCGCTGACCTTCAGAAAAATTATGTCCTCTCTCCGACACCCTTGAGTTATATCCCGTGGGCAATCTGCGAATGAACCAGTCAGCGTTGGCTATACGTGCAGCTTCCAGTACTTCCGCGTCCGTGGCGTTCGGTTTACCGAAACGAATATTCTCCATTACGGTCCCCGTGAACAGGTAGTTATCCTGTAACACGATGCCCAGCTGCTGCCGCCAACTGTCCTGCTGTATGTCTCTCAGGTCCTTGCCGTCAATGCGAATAGCACCCGCTGTGACGTCAAGAAAACGGCTCAGCAGGCTAACCAGCGTAGTCTTGCCCGCACCTGTGGGACCAACAAGAGCCACAGTCTGGCCGGGCTCAACCCGCAATTGGATCTTGCGAAGAACGGGATTTCCGGGTTCGTATTCGAAATCCACTTGATCGAATTCCACCAAGCCTTGGACATTTTCCAGGGGCAAGGCGTTTTCCCGGTCCGTAACCGAGGGGTCAGTATCCAGCACTTCGAAGATGCGTTCGGCCCCTGCGATGGAAGATTGGAGCTGGTTGTACAACATGGCCAGAGCACGCAAGGGGCGGAAGAAATTTCGGATATAAATGATAAAAGTGGCAATGACGCCTACCTGCACGTAGTCATTGATAGCCAACCAGCCTCCATACAGGGCCAGAGCACCAAGAGTGATGACACTCATGGTTGAAAACATGGGGCCCAAAATGGCCATAATGACCTCAGCATGAGTGGCGACTTCACGATACTTCCTACTTACATTAGCGAACTCGTCCTGGGTATCTTGTTCCCTGTCAAAAGACTTGATTTCACGGAAATTGGTAATGCTTTCCTCGATAGTGGCATTCATTAGACCGAGGTGACGTTGCACCTGGCGGAAGGCCTTGCGGCTACGCACGGTGATTAGGCCAGTCACATACAACATGGAGGGCAACAGGATCAGGGCCCCTAAACCCAGTCTCCAGTTCAGGATCAGCATGAACACTAGGCTGCCCGCTAACAGGAGCACATTAGAAACGAACTCAATGAGCCCGTTGGACAAAGTCTGGTTTATCGTTTCTGTGTCGTTTCCCACGCGGCTCATCAGGTCGCCCGTACGACGTTGATTATGATCTGCGAGGGAAAGGCTCTGAATATGTACAAAAATCAGAGAACGCAGATGGCTGACAAAACGCTGGGCGATCTCTACCATCAGCAGGCTCTGACCCATAGTCGTGAAGAACGCGGCTCCGTAGACTCCCAAAAGGATCAGAACCGTGCGAGCCAGTCCAGCCAGGTTGTCGCGAGAAATGAACAGGTCGATGGCTCGACCGAGCATAATCGGTCCGATGAGCCCGAGGGCTGTACTCAGGAGGACAAAGCATGCTACCAGCAAGATGCGACTGCGAAAGGGGCGAAGCTGTTGGAACAACCGCTTAACCGTCCGGCGGGGATCGCGTGCAGCTTCCCCCGTAGGGCGCCCGCCACCTCCCATGCCCACACGCATGCCGCCCGGACTGGAGGTGGTCCTTGGGGTTCGGGAATTCGTGACCGTCATTTTCTGAACACCGACATTGCAACTCTGGCGCAATCTGAGCTTACTTGCTCAGCCCATTTGTGTTTCATAAAGTTCTCTGTAAATAGGGCTGATCTCGAGCAACTCGGAATGGGTGCCCGCCGACTCTATCCTGCCTGAATCAAGTATGAGAATGAGATCTGCGTGGATTATGCTCGAGAGTCGATGGGCTACGATGATGGTCGTTCGTCCACGAGAGACCTCTTGGAAGGCAGCCTGGATTTCGGCCTCGGTCTCCAAGTCTACGGACGAAGTCGCATCATCCAATAGCAGTATCTGTGGATCTACAGCGAGCGCGCGGGCTATGGAAATCCGTTGTTTCTGACCGCCCGAAAGATTGGCCCCACCTTCCTCCACCACATAGTCGTAATCACCCCTTTCAGCCTGAATGAATTCATGGGCTTGAGCCATCTGAGCCATTTGCATGGCCTTTTCTTTGGAGATACCGGGGTCACCAAAGGCGATATTTTCATGAATTGACCGGTTGAAAAGAGCCGGATGTTGGGCGACTAAACCGATTGATCGCCGCAATGAACTCAGATCCCACTCGCGGATGTCAACTCCATCAATCAGAATCGAACCTGCGTTGACATCATAGAAACGCGGTATGAGGTACAGGAGAGAAGACTTGCCCGATCCTGTCGCTCCTATCAGCCCGACCGTCTGTCCCGGCTCAATAACGAAGTTGAGATCCGTCAAGACGCGTTCTCCCTGCTTCCGTATGCCTGGAGCCAACGATCCGTTGGGTGTACTGACTTCCGCGGGGTCCTCTCTGCCATTCATCTGGTAAGGTATATTGGTTCGCCGGGCATAGGCGAAATCCACATGTCTGAACTCAATCCGCCCTTCCATTTTCCGGGGGGAGGCCTTGACAGGTGCTTTTACGGCTGGCTCTGAATCCAATATTTCCCAAATGCGTTGGGCGGAAGCAGTGGCACGGGAGAACATAGCCAACATGCCACTCAGCAGGAGCAGAGGAGTTAGACCTATCATCAGATAGCTGTTGAAGGCCACCAGCTGACCTAATGTAATGTGGTCCGAAATGACCGAGGTTCCTCCAAACCAGGACATGGCCACCAACCCCAGATTGGTGAAGAGCGCAATCAGAGGCAGGGAAACTGCAATCAGTCTCCCCACCTTTATGTTCTGGTCTACCAGTTCCTCGTTGGATGTGCTGAAACGCTGAATCTGGTCCCGCTCTTGGACAAAGGCCCTAACCTCTGACATGCCGGCTAGATTTTCCTGTACAACTACATTCAAAGCTGCCAGTTTTTGTTGCACAACCATGAAAAGCGGGGTGGCCCTCACGAAAACCCATCTTAGGACTACACCCGTCAATAAGAGCATCGCCCAAGCGATGAAGGAAAGACGCACATCAGACAGGGAGATTAAGATCATACTGCCTACAACCATCAGGAGCGCACGCAGGAGCAGGGAAAGTCCGATGCTCGAAAACATGCGAACCACATCCACATCCGAAGTGAGGCGAGTTATAAGCTGGCCCGTTTGCAGCTGATCTACATCGGGATGTGACAACGCCATCACCTTGCGAAACAAAGCATTACGAATGTCAAACGCCAGAGCCTGAGAGAGCCGGGCCCGAAAAATCCCTTGGCCGAAGGTGGCAAAGGCACCCAATACAGCTGCCAGAAATATGACTGCAGAACCTTGCCAGATAGCGCTCATGTCTGACTGCATGATGCCCTGATCAATGACAACCCGCATCAAGCGCGGCACCACCAACTCCATGGCTACGGGAAGAATGACGGTTAGTAGAGTACCGACAATGAGCAGTTTATATGGACTGAGAAACCTGGCTGTCTTGAGTAATGCGCTCATTGGCTTTTGTGAGGCAAGTTAGAGCAAGCCATGGTGGACCGTCTGGAACAGTCTTGTATTCAAATTGTAGCTAAAGTACTAATTCTGACTTTCATGATAACCGTCTTTGCAAGCAATTTAAAAAGGAATCGGGCCCAACTGTAGGGACGACGTGCTGGTAAGTCAGGAAGCGAAACAAAGGGTGCTAATCAATAGGGGGCGAGAAGTCGAATCAGTTTGGCTTTGAATGTCACAAGACAAAAAGGGTCCTCAAGAAACTTCGGATTAATCTGAATTGTCTCTGGTGCCATTCTCAGACCTGCTGGCCTGAATTAGGAATTTGAAGAATCAAGAGTAATGACTGGCGAACTCAATAGATCACAAGATGCTGCAAGGCAATGAAGAGGACGCGCTACCCGGCAAATTTTTTCTTCTTTCAAAACATCCATTCAAAAGTAGGGCAGCTTTTCGGGACACTGGAATGTGTCGACCTAAGGAGGGCGGTGCAGGGATTCAGCAGCCAAGTGTTCTGGCCAGATGCACGGTCCTCTTGGCGCTTTGCAGAAGGCCCTGGAACAGAATCTTGTTCTAGCACCAACGTCGGAAGCATCAATACGAACCACTTCCGGGCTAAACCTAGGCAGATATTGAGACAACTCCCCTTAATTAGGATTAGGACTTTGAAATTTCTACGCCAATTCTCACTTGCGCCTGAGTCGGGGTCATTTCCTTGCTACATCGCTCAGCTTTGTTTTCATTTCAGCTCCTGCCCGCGAACCGGCTATTACGAATTCCCTTACCTTCCTCTCTCTCTGGGACTGCGCCGCTCTGCTGAAAGACTCTCCTACCAGGATGGCATCGCAACCAATATCCGCCATGGCTATCACGTCCTTCGGTTTCTTCATACCACTTTCCCCCACCAAGACCCGATCCTGAGGTACCAATTGCCGCAAACGGCGGGTGTTTTCAATATCGGTCTGGAATGTCCTCAGGTTGCGATTGTTTACTCCTATCACCACTCCATCCAACTCCAAGGCTCTGCCAATCTCAACCTCATCGTGGACCTCAACCAAGACCTGCATTTCCAGATTGTGGGCTAGGGTCACGAGGTCTCTATATTCTCGGTCTGTCAATACCGACATGATCAGTAGAAATGCGTCTCCACCTGCCGCGCGTGTTTCCCACACCTGGTATGTGTCAAAGAGAAAGTCTTTTCGCAGAACGGGTGCGGAACATCCTACCTCTTCCAAACGTTGCCCTATTAATCCCAAGAAGGATAAATCGCCTTGGAAGTACTGTTCGTCCGTCAGGCAAGAAATGGCCACCGCTCCCCCCCGAACGTAGGCAAGGGCCATTTCCGCAGGATCCCAGTCTCGGGCGATCAAGCCCCGCGATGGGCTTGCCTTCTTTACTTCCGCGATTACACTCGTTCCCGGTTCCTGCGTCAAGGCACCGGCGAAATCCTTGCTAGTTCTGGCCACTTTGGCCAAGTCCTTCAAATGAGCCACAGGAATCTCGGACTGGGCCTTTGCCACTTCTTGGCGTTTGGTCACCATTATGGCTTCCAACACCTTGCCCTGATACTTGGAAATGTCAATGGTTGATTGGTTCATGCGGCGATCTCCTGCGACTTCGCAATGAAGTTATCCAAGGTTTCCAAGGCGTGACCTTCATCAATGCTTATCTCCGCAATGGGAATCTGGCGAGCAATGTCACCATCTTCCGCGGCTAGAGCCACAGCGGCGTTGAGAACGACTACATCCCTCATTGGCCCTGTGATTTCGCCGGCCAATATGCCTCGCGTAATTTTTGCATTCTCTTCAGGGCCGCCTCCCTGAATGTCAGCAAGCCCAGCTCGAGAGAAGCCAAGGTCATCTGCATCTATGTTCAATGTTTGAACCTGACCATTGGCCAAATGGGCCACTTGATTTGGTCCGGCCAACGAGAATTCGTCCATGCCTTCCGCTCCGTGCACTACGAAAGCGCCCTTCTTGCCTACTTGTGCCAGCATTTCAGCCAGTGGCTGGAGCAAGGAATCTTCATAGACACCCATCAAGATGTGGGTAGTCGGAGCCGGATTGGATAAAGGTCCAATGACATTGAAGAAGGAGCGAATGCCCAGTTCCTGGCGGGCCTTACCTACATACCTCATAGCTGGATGGCAGTGGGGGGCGAAGAGGAATACAAATCCAATTTCCCGCAGGCAGTTCGCGGCACCCACCATGTCGTAATCAAGCCGGGCGCCGAGGGTCAGCAACAGGTCCGCGCTGCCGCTTCTGCTGCTGGCGGACCTGTTGCCGTGTTTGGCTACCTTTTGGCCCGTGCCAGCTACAACGATGGAAGCCGTAGTGCTGATGTTGATACTGTTGGATCCGTCGCCCCCAGTGCCGACAACATCAAATAAAGAATCCCCATTTAGATTCCAGTCAAAGGGTTCCGCATGGAAGGTAAGAGATTCATAGAAACCCGTAATCTCATTGACTGTCAGCCCTTTCATGTTCATGGCGACCAAGATTGCCCCGATCTGGGCATCCGTGGCTTCCCCAGTTACCATCTGGGTCAAGATCGCCTTGGCCTCTTCTCTTTCCAGATCATTTCCCGCCATAACTTGCTTTATGGCATCCGATAGATTCATGGTGCAACTTCCTTCGGTTCAGGTAGGTCATACATGTCCTGGCGCAAGGCCAGATATGAATTGCTAAGTTCCTGTCTTTCCGATGGGCCAATATCCATATCCAAAGCCGCAATCACATGGTCCATACACAGGCCAAAGGCAAACTGCAGCAACTGGCATTCTTCCGCCGCTGCCTGTGGCTCTTGTGCCATGGAGGGCAACAAAATGAGCTCAAGCAGACTGGCCAAAGGCAGCAAGACACTATAGATATTGATTCGTCGGCTCAAGTCCGGAATTCCTGCCCGTTCTTCATACAGACTGAGCCAGGCAGATCTTTCCTGGGAAGTCAGTTCCGGCAACACATGCAGGAAGATGTGGCAAATCTCCCGGGCTGGATCTCCCAATCCGGCCATTTCCCAATCCAGCAGTTGAATACGGCCCTCCACCAGAAGGCAATGTTCTAGCTGTAGGTCTCCGTGTATCAGTGCGGGAGGCGTCAATTCATTCTTGTCTAGTTCCGGAAGTACTAGCACTTCCGCGTGTGACAGAACCTCCAGCACCATGTCAGACAACTTGCTGCTTCCGCCCCGGGACACTCCTTCTTCAACCAATCTCTTGCTACCTTGAATCAAGCTCCACTGATAGTGTTGGTTTACTGGATGGGGGCTCAATCGCGTCTGCTCTCCTGGCTGTCGGGCATGGGCCGCAGCCAACGCGACTGCCAGTTTGGACGTTTCCTCGGTCCGCGTTGGGTCCAACGGCGTTCCTGGACACCATTCATAGAGCATGACTTGGTGGGACAATCCGTGCGGATATCTATCGAAGGTTATGGGTTGGGGGGCAACGCCAATCTGGGCTGCGGTGTCCTGATTTGAGAACTGCCGCCGGCCTCGGGCTTGACCAGCATCCAAGAACATCTTGAGTACGATGTCGCGCTGGGATGTCTGGATTCTCCACAGCGAATTGTGGTCTCCAGATAGTTCCTCCACCTCCAGGATCTCAGAGGAGGCGATGGCCAGCTGTGGAGAACCCGAAAGGTAATTCTGCATGGCTTCGGAGAGCCCGGCGTCGACCGTCATAATCTCTATGAAGACATCGCCAGGAAATTGCGCAGCAGATCGTGGCCTTGCTCGGTCAAGAAACTCTCTGGATGGAACTGTACGCCATGAATAGGGTACTCCTTGTGCCTCAAGCCCATGATTTCACCCTCTGCTGTATGGGCTGTGACTTCGATTTCCGGCGGCACAGGCTCATATACGATAAGGCTGTGGTACCGCGTGGCTTCAAATGGGTTTCGAAGGCCTGTAAATAGCCCCTTGCCATCGTGGTGAATGAGACTGGTCTTACCGTGCATGATCCGGGGAGCACCCTTGACTTTGCCGCCAAAGACGTGGCCAATGCATTGGTTACCGAGACAGACGCCGAGAATAGGAATATCCCGGCCCAGGGCGCCAATGACCTCATTGCTGACTCCACTGTCTTCTTGGGGAGTGCCAGGACCCGGTGAAACAACAATATGGTCGGGTTCTCGGGAACGCAGCTGCTCCAGTGAGACTTTGTCGTTCCGGTGGACTTCAATATCAGCCCCAAGTTCTCCCAGGAACTGCACCAGGTTATAGGTGAAACTGTCGTAGTTGTCTATAACGATGACCATTAGGCTTGGCCTTCCTTCTGTTTACGCTTGACATAATTTGCTGCACTACGCCGAATGCGATTCCAATTGCCGGTCAGCCCCATGGCCTTTTTCATGGCAAAGAGGGTTTCCTGGGCTTCTACACGCGCCTTGGTGGTGCCTCGCTCCAACAGGTAATCGACAAAGCCGGTTTGAGCCTCATAATGGGCGCGGCGCTCCCGCATGGGGTCGAGAAAATTGTTCAAAGCCTTGGCCAATTTCTGTTTGACTTCCACATCTCCAACCTTGCCTTCCCTATACCGGGTTTTCAGATCTTCAACTTCCGACTTGTCGGGATTGAAATAGTCGTGGTAACTGAAAACTGGATTTCCTTCCACCTGGCCCGGGATGTCCGCAGAAATGCGCCTGGGGTCCGTATACATGCTCATCACCCGCTTCTCCACTTGCTGCGGAGAGTCTCCGAGTGAAATGGCATTGTTCAGGCTTTTACTCATCTTGGCATTGCCGTCTGTTCCTACCAAAGTGCCTCCCACAACATATGCCTCTGGGATGGGAAAGACTTCACCGTAAGCCGCGTTGAAACGGCGGGCAATCTGGCGGGTAATTTCCACATGACTTTCGTTATCCTGGCCAACAGGTACTAGGTTACCTTTGGGCATCAGGATGTCAGCTGCTTGCAGGACGGGATATCCCAAAAGGTTGTAGGGTACCTGGTCCATGTTTGCGTCCTGGGCCATGGTCTTGATCGTGGGCAGCTGCTGCAGCCGTTCCACCGTGACCAAACTGCTGAGCAACAGCTCAATCTCGCAGATTTCGGAAATGGCGGACTGTAGGTAGAAAGTGACAGCATCCGGATCCATACCGGCGGAAAGACTATCCATCACAATGCTTCGGGCATTTGTGGCGATTTCGGCAATGCTTTGGGGATCTGGCCTAGTCGTGAGCATATGCAAGTCCGCCACCAGGAAAAAACACTCATATTCGTACTGCATGCTGAGTCGATGGCGCAAACTGCCTACATAGTGACCCAAGTGCAAAGTGCCTGTAGGCCGGTCTCCCGTCAGAATTCTCTTTTTCTGTGACATCTCGATATTTCTCCTCTACACCTGCAAGCCATCTTCAGCCATTTTCACAGCCACGGTCAGCGCCCGCATCTTGTTCATGGCTTCCTGGTATTCGTAATCCGGCTCACTGTCCGCCACCAGGCCACCGCCGGCTTGCAAGATACAGGTCCTACCTTGCATAGTGATAGTGCGAATGGCGATGCATGTGTCCATGGAACCCCCGTAGTCCAGATATCCTATGACGCCGCCATAGGGACCTCTCCTCTCACCTTCCAGCTCCTCGATAATTTCCATGGCACGAATCTTGGGCGCGCCGCTGAGGGTGCCTGCGGGCATCGTGGCCCGAAGCAAATCAATAGCGTCATAATCTGGCTGCAAACGCCCGCGCACATCGCTAACGATGTGCATGATATGGCTGTACCTTTCTACTTCCATGACATTCTGAATACGGACAGTTCCATATTCACAGACTCGGCCCAAATCATTGCGCCCCAGATCTACCAGCATGACATGCTCTGCTCTCTCCTTGGGATCTTTGAGCAAGTCCTCTGCCAGTTGGTCATCTTCCTCAGGAGTAGACCCTCTCCAGCGGGAGCCAGCAATGGGATGCAAGGAGGCTTCTCGATCTTCCAGCCGCACATGCATTTCAGGACTGGAACCGACCACGCGCAGGGGTTGCCCCTTGATGCCCGGAACCTGTGAGAAATCGAAATAGAACATATAGGAAGAAGGATTAATGATGCGCAAAGCCCTGTAAATGGTGAAGGGATCTGCATCGGTATCCCGCTTCTGCCTCATACTCAATACACCTTGAAAAATGTCACCGGCTTTTATGTATTCTTTAGTGGCTAGCACTATGTCCCTGTATTCCTCTCGGGTATGGGAACAGGTCCAAGGTGTATCGTCCACGATCTCGGGTAGGGCGGGCTGTTCGCAGGGGGTATGGATCCGGATACTAATTTCTGAGATGCGAACGCAAACACGCGCATACTCAGCAGCCAAATCCTCTGCTGTCAAGTCCAAATTGACAATTACCATCAGGGAATGCTTAACGTGGTCGAACACCACCATCTCGCTGCTAAATAACATAACCATGTCAGGTGTGCCGATTGCCCTCCCCGCTGTTGAGGGTAGTTCCTCAATGAAACGGACCATGTCGTAACCGAACATGCCTACTGCGCCGCCGCAGAATTTAGGAAGTTCAGGCACTACCACAGGGGTAATCTCATCCAACAGGCTGCGAAGGTAATCGAAAGGCTTTGCCTTGAACCGATTGATATTACCGTCAGCCGTGGACTCCGTGATCTCCTCGCCGTAGGCTACCAAAGTGCGATCCGTATTCAGGCCCAAGAAGGTGTATCGTCCAAAACGGGTCCCGGCTTCGGCAGATTCCAAAAGAAAGCTGGGAGCAGCCAGCTGAGTGCCATTCATTGAACGGGTATTCTCATCCCGGCACAGGCGGAAGAAAATGGACACTGGCGTGACCATGTCCGCTGGTATGACGGTATAGACGGGTATTTGGGTGCCATTTTCACTGGCTGCCCCAACTTCTGCCAGTGAAGGGAAAGAATGGTTCACGCTACCTCCAAAAAAAAGTCCCAAGTGCCAACAAACACTTGGGGACGATAGCCTTGACCACCGCGGTGCCACCCCGCTTAACCTGGCCTGTTGGCCAGAGTTCTCTCTGCAAGACCGAAACCCGTAGGAATTAGTCTCAGCGCACTGATAACGGTTGCGTCTCCGGCTCACCTACTTGGGAATCCCTTTCAGCTCACGACTCGTTGGTCCATTCACTGCTCTCTGGCATACCCCCTCTCACCGTTCGGGGCTCTCTGAATGCCGACCGAGCGACTACTAGTCCAACTCACAGTCAGTCTCTACGTTGTTCTTCCACCATAGACCATAGAAGCGGATTGGTCAACAAGCCGCTTCTACTTCAGAAGTGCGTCCGACATTTCTCCTTAATAAAGGCACATGAACTCGAAGTAACACTGCCCCCAATTCTCTTGGGCAGGAATTGATACTTACCTTTAAACTGATTAGAGGGGCAAATCGCGGTGACCGATGTAAATTTTCATGTCCCACCGGTGCACAGAACTGCGGATCGCCTAGATTCATGTTATAGGCAAAGAGTTTATTGCCACCTGCAAGGATTGTCCTCTTGCGCAAGAGCCATGCCGTCTCGGAGCACTTCCTTCGGCTAAGGCGCCAAGAACTCCTGCTTTCCGCGGCCGCCATTATGGAGGCTCGTCGTACTCATTACTCGCCTTTGCGTTTACCCTTTAACGCGTAATGTTCAGCCAATCTCTAAATTAACATACCCAGGAGTCAAAGATTACATAACGCGGAGTTGGCTGCATGGATTGAAGAAGCAGAATGGGAAACAACTCCTTTCAATCGACAAGGAATCGGATATATTAGCTTACGTAAAGACCTCCAAGCTGCCAAGGGCTCATGGTGATGTGAGCTGCTTCAATAGGATTTCGGTTATTAGGAGAGAAAGTGACTTTGAGATTCGTAGTGACGCCGCTGTGAACAATAAGGGTGTGGAATGGCTGTCCAGACTTAACTGGCTGCACAATGTCAACTTATTTCTTTCCTTTGTTCCTTCCCCCTAACTTCAAAAAAGCCCTTTCTGGAAGCCCACAAGAAAGACTCGGAAGTCGTCACTGGCGACTTTGCTACATCGGAAAGGGTTGGCGCTTTGGCTTCCACCGTTTCGGTGCTTGTCTTTGGTGTCGAAAACACCCAGTCAGTTTGGTTTCCTTTCGAAAGAAAGGGCCCCGAACCAAACGGTCCAGGGCTCATGTTAATAGTTAACTGCCTCGTTGATTAGCCACACAGGTTAGAGAAGTAAGCTGAGGCACCTGCCTCCCAGGGATTGTCCGAAGTCGAAGTCGAAACCACCAAATCTCCCGAATTGAAGCCGGCATTGCACAGGCAACGCGGCGCTGTGGTCGAAGCTCTAGCCAAGTCGCTTTGCATTCCCTGCGCCATGGCAGGGGTAAGAACACTTGGGAGAAGTCCCACGCTATACATCTTTAACAGTTCCGCTTTGGCCCCTTCGCCACAATCTGGGCAGAAGGAGTTGGCTGTTGCCACACGCCTGTCACAGTTTTGCAGATTAGGATCATTAAAAGTAAGGATTGTGCCGCGCCCGATTGCATAACCCCGGTTGCGAAGGCAAGAAAGGGTGCTCCGATCCCTGATCACGATGGAGATATTTCCCATGAAAGAGAAATGATTAGAAATGCCAATTGTATTGAAGCAACCTATGTTGGTACCGCAGATCTCGGTATATGGCTGGGCCTCCAAGTGCTGCGTGAAATTCACGAGAATGAAGTCGCCTCCTGACACCGGCGAATACCCGCTGATAGTAGGCCAATAACCTTGGTCCACCCAAGGCTTTGATGTCGTGACCAAAGTGGACTGAGAGAGCCCGGGGACTGGCTGTGGCACATATGGATTCCCAAGAGCGGGCAGGTAACTGCTTTCTCGGTACTCCGTACCGAAGTAAGATCTGTCTTCAACATTGCTGACAGAGCTGGAATACCGTTCGATTTCGACGCCCAACTCTTCAAGTCGATCTTCAAGCTCACCAAAGCTCAATCTTCCTTGGTACTGTAGTTCGTCAAAGACATCTTTCAGGCCATCGTTGACACACTCCGTAAATCTGCTATTACTGACATCGAATAGGCAGCGGCGGGAATCTTCAAAGAAGTCGGCCATTTGCCCGTCATCTTCGTCAAATTCATCGTCGTTCCTACTGGTACTGTCACATTCATTAGCGTTGTAACATATATTGACGCGGATAGAACAGGACCTCTCGTCGTTCTTGCAGAATCCAGTGGCTTCGAAATACTCAGAGGGCTCAACTTCCGGCCAACTTACTGTCCCCCCTAAGTCTTCCCAGCATTCGTCGAATTCCTCATTCTGCTCGTCATAGTCGTCCCGGTTATTCACGCTGCAACTGTTGTCGAAGTAATTGGCCCACTGTTCTTCATTTGAGACCCCAGTCTCGCCTGCTATTTCTGTTCGCAGGCCAGAGTCCGCCCTCACATGAACGAAACAGCCGTCATCTATGTCGTCTTCATTAGTGCAACCCTTCGTCGTCCATTTGGACCAAGAAGTAGAGGCATCGACGACTTCAAACTGGTCGGCTTCAGTCGAGATGTACTGAGCCTGGACAACAGTGGCAGATCCGAGGAAAGCCAAGAGGCAAAACGCAAATACACGCAAATAGCGGCCGCCGGATTGGGTTTGTCTTTTCATTAGTTATTCCCCTTACGGGTTAGATTAAGCTCAACAGCTAATTCTGTGCCCAATTGACGGATATATTCGCGTTTATTCCGGATTCGAAATATTCGACTTGAACCAAATGAGTTCCTTGCGGTGGAGCGTAGTCTCGGTAATAGAGAGTGGTTGCCTGATGTTTCCATCCGTCAATTACCAATACTCCGCCGACCCAAATGCGGACACCGTCATCGGTCAAGGCCAAAAACCGATAATTCCCACCCGAGAAATAGTGATTGCCTTGCCAAACAGCACTGAAGTTGTCTGTTCCTACGCCCGGACCTGGGCTACCCGTACCCCAACTGAAGTTGATATTGGCATCGGTCCGAGTCAAGATGGGAGCAGAAGAATGCAGGAAGTTGTAGTAATAACCGGTCCAGGGTCCCGCTAACGGGGCTACAGGTGCTGAGGCAATTGTCGGTACCTGGGGTGCAGCTCCGGGGGCTGGTGCAGCCCCTGACAAACTGGCGTAGGCTGGCAGACAAAGTATGTAGCCAGCTGGAATAGGGGAGTTGGGACTGAGGTTGTTAATTCGAGCCAGTTCAGCCACAGGTACATGGTAGGCTCCTCCTATCCACGCCAGGGTCTCGCCAGGGTTAACTGTATGAAGCTGAGGACAGTCTCTGGGAATGGGTCCTATTAGGGCCGCTGTTGGCACACGGTATACATCGCTGGAACTTGGATTTCGATAAAACAAGATATGAGGATTCAGGGAACGCAATAAAGCGACGGAAATTCCATGCCTGGCTGCGACGGACTGGTGCGTATCACCTGACCTTGCTCTGTAAGTTGAATCGAAAGTCTGGGCTTGAGCCACGCTTGCCCAAACTAGCCCTGCAATCAGCAAGAAAGCCGCTATCAACTGCAAACGATAGCGGGGCGAAAATAGCTTCATAGAGAATCTCCCATCTGCAGGGCGGTTGCATGAGCTCCTGCACTGCGCCCGCCGGGGCGATCCCGTTCAATTGAGCACTTTCGACGGTTCGAAGCTAGAACGGTAGCGGGGAGAGTTGCGGTGTTTACCTGCTTAGGTGGTAGATCTGCGAAGAAGGCAAAGCAGGCACTAGTCTAATGCGTCCACTCAGATTGAGGACGTCAGCAGGGCAGTTCAAGTCCGCCTTGCGTGAATCAATGGGTTAATTATACACACTTGAAGAGATGTATTCGCCAAGGATTACAACTTGGGAATATTCGATTTTCTGCCCCCGCTGACCAGGCGGTACCAGATTAGACAGACAAGAAGGGCCGCGTGTTGGTATTGCAAAGGAAAGCGGGGCCGCACACTGTGCATCCCCGCTCAATTTTAGATGATACCTTCCCTGATTCGGGCCATTGGCAGTCCCTTGTAAAGGGACTGCCAATCCTCCACTGTTACTTTGTTATTGGCAGACGTCCGCAGGTCGGCGTGCGGTAGTACTGAACCATGGGTCAGAAGACTCACGCTCGGAGACGATCATATCGCTCTCTTTGAAGCCCGCGGCGCAAAGACATTCTGGCGCTATCACGCGTGCGGACTCCAGGTAAGTCCGCATAGAGTAAGCGGCGGGGTCCGAAATAATTCCGGCAAGCAACCCGCTGCTGTACATCTCATATAGCACGAAGTCTGCGCCGATATTCTCTTTCGGACAGAGGTTAATTGCCTCAGCTACCCTTTCGTCACAGAAAATCAGATCGGGATTTCTGAGACTTATGGCGTGGTCATCGTCAACGTCATAACCCCGGTCGTCCATACAGTTGACAATTGTCCTGTCCGTAATCTGGACGTAGAAATTAGTTAGATACTGTCGGAAGAACGAAGAACTACCAACCAAGTTGAAACAGCCGATATTGGTATTGCAAACTTGGGTGGAACCGGAAAGGTCCAAATATGAAGTGAAATCAACAGTCAAGTATTCGTCCTGACTCGGTCGGAAACTATAGCCGCCAGTTTCCACCTCGTCTCCGTCATCGAAGATGCTAGTGAGTCTTGCGTCTCGCCAGCGCCGCTGGTATGTAGCCACGGAAGTCTGATCGTCGTCATCATCGTCGTCAGAATCGCCGTTGGGACCCACATCGTTCAGATCGTCGTCATAGTCATCGTCATCGTCGGTCGCGATCCCAAGGCGCCTTTCCCGATCTTCCAATTCGTCAATAAAGTCGTTGTAGTCGTCGTTGCTATTGAGTTCGTCGTCGAGCCAATCCTGAAATTCATCATCGATGCAGTCCCAGACATCGTCTTCATCGTCATCGTAGAGACAACTGCCCGCATCTTCCCAGAAATCTGCCACTCTCGAAGACTGAGTGTCTCGATCCGTTCCTGATTCATCAGCCGGATCGCAATCTTTCGGGTTGTAACAGATCTGTAGTTCGACAGCGCATTCATTATCGTTGCCATCGCAATGGGGAGTGATGTCGAACTTGAATCTGCGCCCTAAGTCGATGAGGGGCCACTCCACTTTGTAATTGTCTTCGGCCCAGCAAGTTTCGAAGTCAAGATTCTGAGAGCCTACGCTGTCGTTATCTTGAACTTGACTAGCTTTGGGGCACACTTCATCGAATGCATCGGCCCATTCACTCTCTGAGACAGGTGCGGTAGCAGGAATGGTAGCGCTCGAAAGTCGGGTAACTCTGACTGTACAGTTCTCATCATCATCGTCGCAGTCGCCGCTATCCAGGATCGAGAAGTAGGCTGAAGAACCACGTACTTCGACGACTTCAAATCGCTCATCTCCATTAGAGGATCGTCTTGTCTCTGCCAAGGCGAGTCCAGACACCGTCAACAGGGAAAAGACGGCTATGGCTGCTATGAGCAAGAGCTTCACAGGCACTTTAAATTGTTTATGCATTGATGAGTCCTCCAAGAACCTTATATCGGACTGGTTGTCGTTGTAGTTTTGGCACCCTAGAGTGCCGCTTGTGGTCAAGGTCAAGACTTCCGAATCACCGCGTGTGAGGACACCCAATCTGGTCCTTCTGGCGGCATTCTCATTTTGTAAAGAAGTGGATCTGGAAATCATGTGGGTCAATCAACTTGGTCAGATGGCAGAGATGGATTTCACCTCTACCATTTGACTAACACTCTATTTCTGAGCCCAGTTCACGACTGCACTCGCATCAAGGCGGGTATCGTAATATTCGACGCGCACGGTATGATTGCCGTACCGCACCGCATAGTCCTTGAAGTACAGGGTCCGTGACTGGTCTTTCCACCCATTGATGATCAAGGCATCGTCAACCCAGACCCTGATGCCGTCATCTGCCATGGCAATGAATCGATAGGTACCTCCGGTAAAGTAGAACGTACCCGTCCATTGCACGCTGAACCTGTCAGCGGGCACGCCACTAGCGGGGCTGTCAGCTCCCCAGTCAAAGACGATCTGGGCATCCTGGCGTGTGACCACTGGTCCGCCTTGTAAGTCAATGTTGCTGAAGTACCGGCCTGTCCAAGGTCCATGGGATCGGTAATTGAACGGAGCGTTGTAATGCGCCGGGGCCTGAGTTTGTGGAGCCGGAGCCAATGGAGCTGGGGCCGGTGCCGAGGGCTGCGGGGCTGGTGGTGCCGGCAGCGGAGCTGCAGGTTGCGGAGCTGCTGGTGCACGCCGTGGAGCGGGGGCAGGGGCTACGTACCGTGGTACCGAAATCGCTGGTAGGAAGGGCTGCAAGCTGGCACAGTCGGACGGTACCCACAGCCTTGTATTCACATATACTAAGCTGGGATTGGCTATTCCGTTAACTGCAGCTAAGACGCGAGCAGTACAGTTGTACTGTCGCGCGATCAGACTCAGATATTGTCCACGGGTAACTATATGGTAATTACCATCACCTTCCCCCGGTCTAGGCAGCCTTGTGGGCGGCGCTTTGGGAGTCACAGTAACAGTGGAATCCGTGTCGTCGGAATCCATATCCACATCTGTGTCCGTAACGACAGTCGTCGGCACTTCAAGTCTTACCGGAGCAGCTGGTATGCATAGTGACGTGCCAGCCGATAACGCATCTGTTAGAGCCATGTTGTTAACCAGAGCCAATATACCCGTATCAACACCATAGGCAGTGGCAATCGTGAACCAAGTGTCCCCTTGCCCTACTGTATAGGGCTGTGGGCACTGTGCCACAGAGGAACCCTCTGGTTCCTCTTCTTCGTCTGAGGGTACCTGGATGGCAGCCCCGACGTATATATTGTTAGGATTGGTGATTTGAGGATTGAGGGCCATCAAATCCGCGAGCGTAATGTCGTGGTTCTCGGCCACCTGGAGCAGAGTATCGCCCGTCCTAATGTAATAGGTAGAGGTGCTGGTAGCCATTGAGATCGTACTGAAAAGTCCCAGCAGCAGGCCCGTAACTACCAACAATTTGAGCAGAAACCCCTTGCCCAAATACTTTCTTTTCTCGTTCATTGAGTCTCTCCCGTCGATGTTCGTCTGTATGGACAATGAATTCAGCAAAATCGAACCTCCCTTTGCGGCTCTAGGGTGGAATTTTCTTGTTGCATAAGATTCAATAGAGATTCGAAGTCCATGCCCGGAATCTGGAAATTGCAAATCTGGGCACAAATCCCCTTACCATGCAAGACGTACAAGTCACTTCTGTGTTACGGATTTGATCGACTATTCTTCCTCTCCGGTCGAAACTCAGTTTTCGGAGATCGCTCCCCAGGCAGGGCCTTCCTAGTCATATGACCATTGTGGTAACGGATCAACTCGAAAAAAGGTATGGCGATGACCTTGTCTTCAGTAAGGTTAGCGTGCGTGTGGAATGGGGAGATCGCATAGGCTTAATCGGCCCTAATGGCAGCGGCAAATCCACTCTCATGCGGATTGTGGCAGGACAGGATGACCTGTTCGAAGGGACTCTTGTGCGCAGCCAAGGGCTCAGTTCAGGCTACCTTTTGCAAGAACCATCGGGCACTGAGCGACGTGCTGTCCTGGACTTCATGAATGCCGCTCACAAAGAAGTACATCGCCTGGAAGAACGACTGGAGCATCTGGCAACAAATCTGGCCGAATCCCATACAGCAACACAGCACCAGGAGCTGCTTCAAAAATATGAAGGGCTACAGGCTGAATTGGAACGTCGGGGCGGCTATGACACGGAAAGACGCACTCTGGAAACGCTGCAGGGCCTGCGAATTCCTAAAGAAAGCTGGAAGGAGCCAGTTTCTAGTCTTAGCGGCGGTCAGAGGACCCGATTGCACCTGGGGCAAATCATTCTGACTCGCCCCCAACTGCTGCTCTTGGATGAGCCCACAAATTTTCTGGACGTCCAGTCCTTGCCCTGGCTTTACAGCGTGTTGGCAAATTGGCCCGGCAGTGTCATCACGATTTCCCATGATCCCGACTTCATGGACAAGGTAGTGAATCGCATCTGGGAACTGAATCACTTTCGGCTGGAGCAATACACGGGTAACCACAGCCAATATCGGGCACAGAAAGAAGCCAGGGATGAACGGCAGGCCAAGGAATTCAAAGCCCAGGAAGAATACATCGCCAAAACAGAGGATTTCATTCGCAGATTTAAGGCTGGCACTTTGAGCAAACAGGCCCGAGGTCGCGAGACCCGCCTAAATCGGTATCTGGCCACCCAAGCCATTGAGAGGCCGAAAAACGAGAAAAGGCTGTCTCTTAACTTTCCCGCTGCTGGGCGTAGCGGTGAAATAGTGGCCCGATTCCGCGAATTGACAATGGGCTATGACAGGCAGTCTCCCATTGCCAGAATACAAGATCTGGAAATTCGGCGCCTGGAGAGGATTGCTCTTGTGGGTCCCAACGGTACCGGCAAGTCAACGTTGCTACGCACACTGTTGGGGCAGATCCAACCCCTTTCTGGCATGCTGATGTTGGGGGCCAATGTCCGTATGGGTTACTTCGCCCAACATCAAGTAGAAGATGACTTCGCCGCTATGGACGCGACCAAGTCCCCTTTCGACTTCATATTGGATGCCAAAGCCATGCGGGACCAGGAGGTACGCAGCCACCTGGGTATGTTCCAACTGTCAGGTGAGGATGTGTTTCGACCCTTGGGCACGCTGTCTGGGGGTCAAAAGAGCCGTCTGGCTTTCGCCATGCTGGCTCTGGAAAAGACCAATCTACTAATTCTGGATGAACCGATGAGCCACTTTGACAATTCCACCGTACTGGTCGCGGCCCTGCAGAAATATGACGGTACCATCCTCTTCGTTTCCCACGACCCCGCGGTTATAGATTCTTTGGCAACCCAGGTGTGGGAAATAACGCCACGAGCTGATGAGCAACCTGCCATCGTTGACATTAAGAGAGACCCAGGCCGTTTGGACGAAGACTGGTCGACTAGATCCGAAGAGGATTTCAATCCGGATCACTTCAAAGCCCGGACGGGCCGCCGTATGGGCGCGCGTCTGAGCAATCGTGCACCCGAAAAAAGGAAGGGCCACGCCAAGGAACGGGAAGATCGGCTGGTTGGAGAAATCGATGACATTGAGGGCAAGATGGAGCGGATTGTGGCAAAGCTGACTGCAGCCAGCACCAAGGGAGACGGGGAGGCCATCCGCACTCTAAACAAGACTCACAAATACCTGCAAGATCAGGTAGATGCGCGTTGGGCCGAACTGGCAAGTTTGCAATATTGACCTTGGGCAAGCGCAAACCCATCGTAGTGGGTATCACAGGCAACATAGGGGTAGGCAAGTCCACGGTTATGGCGTTGCTGGAATCCAAAGGCGCCTACATCATCGATATGGACCTAACAACACGTCGAGCTCTCAATTCCAACGGGCCCGGCTTTGGGCCTGTCGTACAGGAATTCGGGCATGCCATCCTGCTTGATTCGGGAGAAATAAATCGGGGCCGACTGGGCCAAATTGTGTTTGGAAATCCAACTCGGCTCTCCACGCTGGAGGGAATCTTGCATCCGATCGTGTTTGAAATGGCAAAGGCGGAATTGGCAGAGGTGCGATCAGAAGTGGTGGCGATTGAGGCGATCAAACTCCTTGAGGCTGGCAAGACCAGCCAGTTGTGCGATCAGGTGTGGGTAGTAACAGCTCCGGCAGAGGCCCAAATGCAAAGGCTAGTCCAGCAACGCGGCATGCTGGAGGCCGATGCCCGTCAACGCATGGCACAGCAAACCAGCGAAGCCTGGAAAGTCTCACAGGCAGATCGGGTCATATCCAATTCGGGCTCGGTACAGGATCTTAGGTCGAAGATCGACCAGATTTGGACTGAGATTCTCGACACTGCACCGTAGAACGTTGACAGGACTGGAACTCTCTCTAGTCTTTTTTCCCAATGCGCCTTTAGAGGGCCTGTTGTAAACTTGGGGTTTGGACGTGAGAGAACAAGCGCACTCAGGAAAAAGCACCATTTTTCGAAGTCTTGCCGGCCGACCAGCTGTAAGAATCTGGGCTGTGCTGAGCTTTGCCATGCTGGTAATTTTGGGAGTAACTTCCCATGATGCCTTGCCGAATTTGCAGTTGTGGCTACTCTTTAGTGGCTTGGTGGTACTGCTTTCAGCCCTTTGTACGTGGTTGTTATACGGGCCTAGGCAAGAAGAGTAAATCCACCCACTGAAACTCTGACACACATGGCCAAACGAGATTACTACGAAGTGCTGGGTCTGCAGCGTACCGCGTCGCAGCCGGAAATCAAACGCGCCTTTCGCAAGTTAGCGCAGGAATACCATCCGGACCGTAACAAGGCGGAACACGCGGAGGAACGGTTTAAGGAGGTGGCTGAGGCATATCAGATACTCAGCGACGACAAGAAGCGCCAGCTGTACGACAGGTATGGCCATGATGCAGAACGTATGAGTGGCGGCTCTCCCTTTGTGGACATGGGCGATATTGGGGGTCTCTTTGAACAATTCTTTGGAGTGGACATGGGGGGTTCGGCAGGGGGCCGCACTCGCCGTCCTCGGAAAGGCAACGATCTAAAGGCCGATGTAGCCCTTTCGTTCGGAGAGGCAGCCTTCGGCACATCTAAAGACTTAGATGTGCCCACACACGATCTGTGTGGCCATTGCGATGCAACTGGAGCTGAACCTGGTCATCCTCCGGAAGTGTGTTCATATTGCCATGGTCGCGGGGCGGTACAGCAGAGGCAGGAGGTTCCCCTCTTCGGCACGGTAGCGACGGAGCGTACTTGTCCGGCCTGTGGTGGCATCGGCCAGGAAATCAAAGTGCGCTGTACTAAGTGTTACGGCAAGAAACGCACAGAAACAGTCAAAACAGTTTCCTTTGAAGTGCCCGCGGGCGTAGATCGGGACAGTCGGCTGCGTCTGACAGGTCGCGGCGAACCCGGCTTCAACGGCGGCCCTCCAGGCGACCTTTATATAGATTTCCAATTAGAGGATCATCCCCTTTTTACCAGAGACGGGTACGACCTGCATTTGGAGGTGATGCTAACTGTGTCTCAAGCCGCCTTGGGAGCCCACATTGAAATTCCCATGCTGGAAGGCCATGAGGAAGATCTTGAAATCCCTCCAGGTACCCAGCCATATGCAGAGTTTCGCAAACGCAACAAAGGCATTCCCAAGTTGCGTTCGGTAGGCCGCGGCGACATGATTATTAGAGTGAATGTTGTCATCCCCAAGCGACTCAATGAGAAACAGAAAGAACTGTTTCGCAACTTGAACGACTCGTTGGGTGTCGAAAATCACGAACCCAGAGGTCTCTTCGCCCGTATCTTTGGTGAGTAGAAAGTACTGCTCTTCCCGCTTAAAGAATTACTGCCCTGAGAGCTCCGTGCTCGAGTGAGTCAAAGAGTCCGGGTTGTTGTATACGTTCTAAGTTTCCAATCGTACTTTCTGCTAGTGTTGGCCAATACAGAACAGCGGCCTAAGGTTTATCGGTGAGGGCGACCTAACAATCAGAAAATAAGACTGAAGGTATTTGATTTCACTACTGCGGGCTTCCACCTTAACTTGATATTCAATAGCATTTGAATGAGACGTGGACACTTCGGTATTTCAGGGCGCTGGCAAAGGGCGTTGCCCTTGCTGGGAAAGCGAATTGGGCAATGCCTGGGATCTTTTCAGTGGACCGTCCAAGAGTCGAAGTCGCACTGTTCCTGGGATATTGTGAAAAGAGGATTTATGTCGGCCTGTAACAATGCAAACAATTCCTCGATATCCAAACAGACTTTGTGTGCTGTAGACCCCCTCGCCAGCAAATGCCGAAAACGTGTGCAGCTGAGCTTTCAGAACTTGGTATTCTGGTTTGTCCTGTTTTGCCTTTTCCCTTCGCTAGTGTAGGTCATAGATCCGTATGTACCGCTCGCCCTGCGAAGCATTCAGATTCTTGAGCGCCTGCTCCAAAGCCCCTTGTGCAGGAGCGCCTAATTCCATGTCAATAACGACCTACTAATCGTAAAAGCCCAATTCGCTGACACGCATGACCCCCTACACGATACTGAATTCCACGCGGGCATGAAGAGCCCGTTCCAAACACGCCAATTTGTGAGAAACTCGCGACGGAATCTGCCCTTGCGGCGGGCTGTACTTCAGAGAATGTAAATCCTTCTTAAACGTTCTTGGCAGCAATGCAATTAGGTCCAAATTGCAACTAGCGGACAGTTTCGGCGAGACCGGAGTCTTGTATGCATTGATGTGGCCGTTGTAAAGGGTCCGCTTGGCCTCGCGGGCAGCCTGTTGCCAATTTACTAATACAGCACTTTCTTCAGCGTGGAACACAAAAAGGTCGATGTCGGAATTGGCACCGTAATCTCCCTGGGCATGGGAACCGAATAACCGAACATGCTAGATGCCCGTGCCTTGCTGTACTGCCAGAGCCCCTTGGCGGGCCTGATCGTCATATTGAGTTTTGACAACATCCTGAGCGGCTCTACCTCAAGATGTCCCTCTTTGCCTGTAATGCTGCCACTCTTCGACTTTAATTTGAGGCTAAATTGGCCTCAAATAAGAAGTGGCAATTTGAGTGCAGCTCGTGTTCCAATTCTTCATTTGAAGTCGAGTCCTATCAAAGAACGCTTGACCAAGAAATGCGACAAGGGCTTCTACAACTGGGCCAAATCAATGGATGCATTCGGTACGGCGACTTCCCCACCAATTTGTGGATAAGCGACGCTCTCAGATTGAGGTTACAACGAAGAACAAGAGATCATAAAGCCCGCGGCTTAATGGCCAACGGATTAGGCGGTAATTGGACGGGTCGTGGCTTAATGTCTCAGTAATGATATTTAAAGAGACTGATATTCGCACTCTTCGAAACAACAATCCAACAGGTAGTGTTAGGAACAGTCTAAGGTTACCGATGGTTATGGGAGATGCGTATGGGGCAGCTTGTGCAGTTTAAAGTGGCGGTGGACGCAGAAAGTGCAGAGGCGGTGTGCGAGCTTTTCAACGCCATCCATGAATCCATGGGCAACGCGGACAGCGACGGAGCAGGCCGGGCCGTAATCGAAGCTCAGCGATTTCCTGAAGAAACTGATACCAAACCGGAGCTTGTAACCTTGGCCCACGCTGAAACCATTTTTGTCAGTACTGTCGTTCCATCAGGTCCAGATGCAGAGGAAATGCGGCAGCGGATTTCCCAGGGTTTGTGGTGGCTTTCCCGGCTTCATCCAGTCGGAGATCCTATTGTGACTACCTTGGAAGACAAGGACTGGCAGGAGGCTTGGAAGGAGCATTACATTACTTTCCGCGTAGGCCGCAGAATTGTTGTGCAACCGGTTTGGGAAGAAATGACTTCGGACGCCAGTCATGACATCGTGTTGCGTCTGAATCCAGGCATGGCTTTCGGCACTGGTCTGCATCCTTCTACTCAGCTCAGTCTGTCTCTTCTCGAAGACTATCTAAGGGTGGGCGACCACCTTCTAGATGTGGGCACGGGCAGCGGCATCCTGGCCCTTGCCGGGTTAAAATTGGGAGCTGAGAAAGTAATTGCCACTGACAATGATGCTCTGGCCTTGGAAGTGGCAAAGGAAAACGCAGCCCACAACTCGTTACAGGAGCATTTAGGCCAGAAACTGAATCTTCTACACACATCAGTTCCCCCCACAGGCCATTTCGATGTGATAGTAGTTAACATTTTGCCTGATGTAATCTGCCATCTGCTGCAGGAAAAGGCTCTGCTAACTAGGGCCAAGCCCGGAGCTATTCTCATATTGTCCGGAATTATCGAGGAGAGGGCAGGGCAAGTTCGCGAAGCTTTGCTGGCACAAGGTTGTAATTTGGCTGAAACACGGCGGCACGGTGACTGGGTCGCCCTTGTGGGCTCAGTGCCCCCTGAGGCAAATTAGGGACTCAAGAGATTCTTGTGTTTCGACCTCAGCATAAGAGAAATAAGCGCCGAGCGTAGATGATCACTGCGGAACCCATTCGGTAAAACTGTTTAGAATGGCCCTTGGCATGGAATCGGGCTGTCTGGTCAGAGAATGCTCCGGAGCGCTGCGACCTGGATTGCTGGTCAAAGCTCCAGCGCAGCTGCGAATTAAAAGCGTGAGAGAATAGCTGCACCTGCTACTGCTGAATACTATTCACTGCCTCCCCCAATTCTGGTCTAAGTAAGTGGGTGAGGCGAGGACGGGGAAGTGGCCCGCAAGCCAGACCTTTGGGGAAGCAGAGCATTTGAGAGTAATTCTGTAGCTACGCTACATACTCCCATGCAGACATGCACGGCAGCGGCCGGAGGTCCGGCAGGACGGCAAAAAACATTCCTAAGGAGTTGGTTACCGGTAAGGTAAATGCGATTGGGACTGTGGCCCACTTGAAGTGGCTGCTTAAGGACCAAGGCCAGGCGATCTGTCGAATCCTATCTATCTTCCTTGGCCAAAACCCTCACTAATAGCAACGGGGATCCGTTTGAGGGGCTTGATACAGACTGAAAGTCAGGAAGGGCTCGCTTTCAAATAAATGGTCTTATCGGGAAAACATGATTTTCGATGCCAGTGCCCGTTAGCAAGTCACCCAGCTGCGAAATTTCCGGGGCTATTTCGAGCATGGACTGACGGCCTTCCAGTTTCATCATCTGGAGCACTCCGGGATTGGAAGTATTTTTCTTGTCACTGCCATCTCTGAACTGCAATGGCGCCCGACCCAGTTCACTGGTGACCAAACAGTCGCCAGACGGAAGACTGCCTGCCCATGTCTTCCATGGGCCACAATTGCGCTAGTCTCAAGGGGATTGCCATATACGACCTTTCCGCAAAACAAGCTTTCAAAAGGATTGCAATCAGTCCTTCAAGTCCCGCTCCATTTCGATATTGATGGTATGCGATTTCGGCGGGCTGTTCCTGAAGTCTCCACTACAACCCCTTTTTGGACTTGCCATGATTCTTTCTTACAACGCCATTGACCGTGCCACGAATCATCGCTACCAGAGACAGTTTCAAGAATCCGGCATTTAGTGGTGCTAGCCTGTTCCAGGAGGGGATCTTCCAACTGTACAAGACTGGCAACCAAAGGGGCAGCGGGTGAAGTCGGCCAAAGTGAGAACCTGCGCAGGGCGGCCTTATGCCCTACGATTCCCCAGGGTCGTATTCCCGGGGCCCCAGAAATGGAATGCAATCGTCATGGTCCTCTTCTGGGATATCCGGAACTGGGCGGTGCTATAATGCGCGCTCGCGGCAGACCCGCCGCCTATTGCTCCCAAACAGTCCTATTTCAGCCACAAATTATAGGTAATATCAGCAAGCAGGAGCTGCCAGAATGACGTCTACTGCCAACGGCCAGATACCCGCGTCCGAAGTTCACGAAACTCTTATCATCGGCAGTGGACCCGCTGGATTTACGGCTGGACTTTACGCCGCCCGGGCTAACTTGAATCCCATTCTGTTTACTGGCCAGGAATATGGCGGCCAAGTGGCATTGACTTACGAAATTGAGAATTATCCTGGTTTTCCCCAAGGCTTGGGAGGCCCGGAGCTTGTCGAGAAGATGAAAGACCAGGCCGAACGGTTCGGTTTGAAAGTAGAGTATGACTATGTCACGGAACTTGACGTAAATTCTCATCCCTTCACAGTGCATACAGAGATGGGCCGTGAATACAAGACCCTTTCAATAATTGCTACAACCGGAGCACGTCCCCGCTACCTGGAAGTACCAGGTGAAAAAGAAATGACAGGCAAAGGCGTCAGCTATTGCGCCACATGCGATGGCTTTTTCTTCAGAGAAAAAGATGTAGTCGTTGTGGGAGGAGGAGACAGCGCTTTGGAAGAAGGCCTGTTTCTGACGAAGTTCGCCACACGGGTGCGAGTTGTGCATCGGCGAGATGAATTTCGAGCCAGCCAGATTCTGCAGAATCGGGCGCGCAAGCACGAAAAAATGGAATTTCTCTTAAGCAGGGTAGTCACAAGTATCAATCCGGACAGCGATAAATCAGTGTCCAACGTGGACTTGCAGGACACGCAGACCGGAGCAATACAGAATATCGAAACTGACGGCGTGTTCATATTTGTGGGCCACATTCCCAACAACGAACTGTACCGCCAAGACTTCCATTTGGATTCAGAAGGGTACTTGGTAACTGATAAGAATATGCGGACCAACATCCCCGGGGTCTTTGCGGCTGGCGAAATCCAGGACAAGGTCTTTAAGCAGGTCGCTACCAGCGTAGGCCAAGGGTGTGCGGCAGCCATGCAGGCTGAAAAGTTCTTGGCGGGCTTGGAAGTCCATGGCTGGCCAGGAACGTCTGTTGAGCCGCGTGAATTTGAGCGGGATGTGCTAGCCTTCACCGCACCTTAAAACTTGACATAAGTTTTTCCTGGCTCTTGTAGCCCGGTTGACTAATACACAAATGCAGGCGGAGGTCCCTGTGAATCCGCCCCCTTCAAACAATTCAAAAAGGGCGTTCGCCCCGGAAACGGAACAGGTTCGCAGTTCTGTTTACTTGGCTTTGGGTTCGCTGGCCAGCCGTCTCTTGGGACTGGCTCGGGAATTGACTATCACCCGACTGTTTGGCCAGACTGGGCTAGTCAGCGCATTCACTGTCGCCAGCCAGATCCCAATCATGGTATACGACCTGATCGTGGGGGGCTACATAAGTGCCGCGTTTATCCCTGTGCTTTCTTCTTGGCAACGCCGGGACGAAAGTCGGGACTTTTACGCATTGGTCAATTCCTTGTTATTGTTTTTTGGACTGGTCTTGCTGCTCATCTCCAGCAGCCTGTTGGCTGTAGCTCCAGCGTTGACGCGATTCATGGCCCAGGGCCTCGAGCAATTCGACCCTGACTTGCTAGATACAACAACCCGAATGGTGAAGTACATGACGCCGGTCCTTTGGCTGACCGGTATGTCCGGCCTACTCAACGCAACACTCTATTCCCTGCGCCGTTTCGCATGGCCCGCCTTGGCGAACGCCCTCTTCAACGCCGGCGTCGTTTTAGTTTCACCATTCCTCGTGAAGGAATACGGAGTTTTTTCCTTGGTGATTGGGCTGTGGTGCGGAGTAGGCCTTCAGACGCTGCTGTTGGCTTTCGACCTGGGTCGCGGAGGTTTCCGCGGCGTTCGCAGTGTGTGGCATCCTGGAATGCGGGAAATATTGATTCGCTACCTGCCTATCGTGTTGGGCCAGTTTTTCTCCTATTTTCAGACGGTGATGGATCGGCGTCTGGCCAGTGGCACGGGGGTCTCCAGCATTGCCTGGATGCGCACTGGCACCACTTTGCAGCAACTGCCCCTAGGCTTAATTTCGGTCTCTGTAGGTCTGGCAACTTTGCCGATATTGAGTCGTACTTTCAACAGTGGATCGTTCAATGAATATCGCTCTTACTTGGTGAAGGGCTTGTCCTACATGGTCCTAATCCTGACCCCAGTGTTGATTTTCATGGGAGTGCTTTCGGAGCCCATCATTCGGATTCTTTTCTTGCGAGGCCAATTTATGCCTACAGATGTGTCGGCAGTGCTGCCTGCTACCCGCATTTATCTAGTTGGGGCCTTTTTTGCAGCTATGGACTACCTGCTCAACAATGCCTTCTACGCCCGCAAAAACACCCTGTTACCTTCATTAGTGGGCGTTGGCAGCGTGGTGTTGTATTTCATTGCCGCCTTTTCGCTGGTTGGCCCCTTCAACTATTTGGGGCTGGTCTGGGCCGATTCCATTAAGCACGGTGGTCATATGCTGGCCATGGCGATTCTGGTAAGTCACTATGTCTTTGGCGGCTGGCGCAATCTGCTACGAATATTGGGACCCACCTTGGTGCGTACCGCCAGCGCCGCAGTAATGGCGGCCTCGGCCACTTTGGGTTTTTACTTGCTGCTTCGAGAATTGTTTCCTCCGTTCTTCTGGCACGACGTCGGTGTAGTCGTGTTCTGTAGCTCGGTTGGGTTCGGTTTCTATGGCATGACTCTGTTCTCTTGGGGACATCCTGAATTCAGCGAAGCCCTAAGGATTCTGCCCGGCCTGTTTGCAAAGAAGGAACCAGAAGACACCGATGCGCTGCCGCCTAGTTCCATGAACTAGGACTTCGGCGGCGGGACTCTCTTCTTGGATATCTCCTAGCAAGGCCAAATTCAAGTACAATTAAGATTCCGGCAGGTCGGATGCGCCGAGATTTCTAGCAGACTGGGTACACATCAATGTCTATACGTCGAAGACGGAGAAACAAAGGCAGGCAGCAGGCAGGCGGAGTAGTTGAGCGAGCTGCACCGCCGCGGGTGCGTCAGGGTCCAGTTGAGATTCCCGGAGATACAGTGGGTCCAACGGCAGGCAACGCAATGCAGTCATCCGCCGTGACCCAGGGACCTGATTACGCTTACGTGAAAAGGGATATGATCTGGTTGCTGTCAGTGTCCGTTGTCCTGTTTGTCGCAATGGTTATTATTGCCCCTTTCCTGTAGGAAGCGTTTTCAGTAGTTCCTCCGTGTAGCAGTCCCCTCCATGAAAGTCAGGTGGCTGTGGCTGCTGTTGCTGATTGTTGTTTTTTACTTGGTAGCGAAGCCCAGCTCCGCCTGGTCGGAGATGAGGCGGTCTTGGGCGCGGCGCGAATGGATTGTCACGGTTGTCCTGATCCTGGTGGGCGGATACCTTCTGTACGGCATCTACACTATGGTCAATGAGAACACATTTGAAATCTTCGGGGGCTCGGGGGCTTAATGACTGAGCGGCCGTCCGGTCCAACCTCGGTTTTCCAAAACTGATCGGCTGCTGCTACCTTCGGAGCCACCATGTGGAGATCTGCAGCCCCTTGATGCCCATCTCCCTTACGCATTATTGGAGCGCGGACTCATGTCCAAAATAACTTTCATCGGAGCCGGCAGCACGGTTTTCGCCAAGACCTTATTGGGAGACATTCTTTCTTACCCTGAACTTGGAAACTCCGTTATCAGCCTCTTTGATATCGATCCGGATCGACTCCGCACCACCGAAAAGATGGCCCACAAGTTGGCCCAGGCATTGGGAGTGAACCCCGTCATTGAGGCAACCATGAATCGTGAACAATCATTGCTCGGGGCAGATTACGCAATCAACATGGTGCAGATTGGAGGATACCGGCCAAGCACTGTCATAGACTTCGAAATTCCTCGCAAGTATGGTTTGGAGCAGACTATTGGGGATACATTGGGGATCGGCGGCATTATGCGTGGACTGCGTACCATTCCCTTCCTATTGGATCTTTGCCAGCAGATGGAGGATATCTGTCCCGAAGTAACTTTCTTAAATTATTCGAATCCTATGGCCATGAATTGTTGGGCAGTTGCGCGCGCATCTGGCATCAACACGGTGGGCTTATGTCACAGTGTTCAGGGCACGGCTCACCAGTTGGCCAGGGACATCAATGTGCCGCTGGAGGAGATTAGCTATGTCTGTGCCGGCATCAACCATATGGCTTTCTATCTGACCTTCGACCAACGGCGAAGCGGCCAGAAGTCAGATCTGTATCCCCAAATTCGCCAGGTAGTGGCGGAAGGACGCGTACCGGAACACAACAAGGTACGGTATGAAATGTTGGCCCGCACCGGATATTTCGTCACCGAATCCAGCGAGCATTTCGCGGAATATGTTCCTTGGTTTATCAAGAAGGGCCGCGCTGACCTTCTTACGGAATTAAATATTCCCATTGACGAATATCTTCGACGATGCGAAGTCCAGATCACCGGCTGGCGGTTCATGCAGCAGAAGATCGAGAATCCAGATGAGGACCTGGGCGATGAATTTGTGCAAGCCATGCGCGGGGCGGGCGTACCTGAAGCCCAACTTCCGAAGGTGCGCCAGCATTTGGAAGATATTTACGAAGTTGAACGCAGCCATGAGTATGGATCTCAGATTATCCATAGCATGGAAACAGACCTGCCCTGCGTAATTTACGGCAACGTGGAAAACGCAGGTTTGATCACGAATCTGCCAACCGGCTGCTGTGTGGAAGTTCCCTGCCTGGTAAACGCCAATGGCGTCCAACCTATGCACATTGGAAAGCTACCTCTACAGCTGGCTGCACTGATGCAGACTAATATCAACGTTCAGGCCCTGACGGTTGAAGCTGCCTTGACCCTAAAAAGGGAACACATCTACCATGCCGCTATGCTGGATCCTCATACAGCTGCCGAATTAGACCTGAGCCAGATCTGGAACTTGGTTGATGACCTGCTGGAGGCCCATGCAGATTACTTGCCTACTTATACCTCTTTGGCCGGGCAAACTGCAATGGCCTAGTTGGCTACATGGAAACGCCCCCTCCAGGAGTCGAACCTGGGACACAAGGTTTAGGAAACCCATGCTCTATCCTCTGAGCTAAGGGGGCATAGAGCGATCCTACAATTCACTCTTCAGACCGTCAAAGTTTACCCAATCGCTGCCCAACTTTTTTGGACAGCCGCCTACTGGAAAAGGACTCCCTAGCCTATGGACCATATTAAGGAATTCGCGGCAGTAGTGCGCGGCCATATCGGCAAGGTAATCGTCGGCAACGATGAGGCTATAGACCTGCTGGTGATCGCACTCTTGTGTGAGGGCCATGTGTTGTTGGAAGATGTGCCGGGCGTTGGCAAGACCATGCTGGCCCGTGCCTTGGCACTTACCCTCAATGTGGATTTCAAACGTCTGCAGTGCACCCCTGACTTACTGCCAAGTGATATCACCGGCGTTTCAATTTTCAATCAGGAATTGTTGGAATTCCAGTTTATTGAAGGTCCTGCTTTTACACATATTTTGCTCACGGATGAGATAAACCGCGCCACACCGCGAGCTCAGGCGGCCCTGTTGGAATGTATGGGGGAGCGCCAGATAACTGTAGAGGGAGTGACGCGTCCGCTCTTGCGTCCGTTCCTGGTTCTAGCAACTCAGAATCCGGTGGAATATGAAGGTACTTTCCCCTTGCCCGAGGCCCAGCTCGACCGGTTCCTGTTCAAGTTTAGTTTGGGATACTTGAGCCCGCAAGAAGAAATTCGCATGATGGAAAACCTGGGTGGCCAGCATCCCATCGAAAACTTGGAAAGCGCGGTTGAAGGGGAAGTCATTCCGAAACTGGCCCAAGATGTTTGGAAGGTACATGTGGAAGACAGTCTCAAGACCTACATCGTCAATCTGGTCAATGCTACTCGCAACCATGGTGATCTGGCATTAGGGGCCAGTCCCCGCAGTACTCTGGCTTTGTACCGCGGGGCCCAAGCTCGGGCAGCTATCCAAGGTCGGGACTATGCAATTCCCGATGACATCCAAAAACTTGCTCCATTCGCCCTGCCGCACCGTTGCATTATGCGTGCGCAAAGCGCCTTGCGGGGCCGCACCACCGAACAAACCATTGCCGAAATTCTGTCAACGACAACCTTGGAACTGGAAGAGGCGGACTAGCGTCCGCGCCTTTTGCCGAGAAAGGAAAACTGGCCGTGCAGAGTTTCAGTTTTTGGCTGATTATCCTTTTGTTGATGGCGGTTATGCTGCAACAGAACTGGGTCTATTACATCGTCTATGTGGTGGGCGGTGTTTGGATCCTCAGCCTATTCTGGTCCAAACACCAGCTCCGCTGGACCACCTTCGGCCGCCAATTGCCCAGTCATGCTTTCAGTGGCGAAACCGTTACGGGCACTGTTAATATCCGAAACCGAGGCTGGCTTCCTTTGCCTTGGGTGCGAACCCACGAACAGGTTCCTTCAGCGCTCCGGGCCAATCAGAGGTACCAGACCGCTCTGAATGTAAGAGGCAAGACGGTTGTCAATTTCGAATACAGCCTGCTATGTCGGCAACGCGGCTATTACCAGGTGGGTCCCACCACTGTAAACACCGGAGATTTCTTTGGTTTTGCCGACAACAGATTTGAAGTTGCCAGGCCAGACTCCATCATTGTGTTTCCCAAAGTCATTTCACTGGAGCAAGTGGGTTTACAAAGCAGAATGATGTTCGGTACGATGGCAACCCGCCGCCGGATCTTTGAGGACCCAACCCGCCTCAGCGGGATCCGTCCTTACCTTTACGGCGATGCCCTGAAGCATGTGCATTGGAAGGCCTCGGCTCATGAAGGGCGACTCCTTTCCAAGAAATTTGATCCAGCGATTGCTCTCGATGTGGTCATCGCCTTAGACTTGGACAGCCGCGAGTATGGTACTCGCGGAGTGGTCAGCAACAGCGAGTGGGCCATTGTCATTGCGGCTTCCATGGCCAGCTACCTGACAGAAAGGCAGCAAGGGGTAGGTTTGAGATCCAATGGCATTGACGCCATCAGCGAAGAGCCACTGCTTTCTATTCCCGCCCGTACTGGTCGCGACAATTTGATCACTATACTCGAGTCGCTGGCGCGTATAAGGGTGGCTCATGCCGAGGAAGAATTCAATGACTGGCTCGCTCGTAACGCCCATGGTCTGGCCTGGGGCACGACCCTGATATTGGTCCTACCAGCTCTGAACGGCGACCTGCTTTGGATACTGCATGGACTGTTTCGAAAAGGCATGAATGTCATGGTGCTAGTCCTTCTGGACCAGGAAGACTACACAGAAATGCGCGACCAAGGCGAGGCTTTGGGCCTTTCAATCTGGCGTATTCACCAGTCGGCCGACTTGCATGAACTGGCTCTTGCACCGTCCTAACAAGATTCGATATGCCTGACTTCCGTACAGAGAACATCCGCGAGGAAGATCTGGGGGCTACCACTGAATCCTTGGATCGAGCCTGGATTCAGTCATTCTATCGGCCATTGCTGCTAGGGCTGATGATGGGATGCTTTCTGTTGGGTTTGACCCATCTGATATCTCACTTCGCACCCGCGAGTTTTCCCCGCCGGGATGGACTTCTATTAACCCTCTTTGGGACCTTTGCATCTTTGAATGGGTGCCTTATGGCCGGAATAGTAGCTACCACCAAGAGGGATTTCAGACGGAAAACCATAATCAGAATTGCTGAACCCCTGGGGTGGCTAGTCGCATTCCGAATAGTGGTTTGGACAGTGAATCGGAGTTGGCCTCCTTTGATGGAGCTCTTCCTCAATCCTTTCGGTACCCTCTTGGAAGTTCCTTTCGTTCTGGCCTGTGTTTTTATCCCTTTGGCTTGGGTCTTGGCAATCTCCATGAACAAGATTCTCCTGGACATGGCACTGCAACCAGATGAAGTTTCTTATATCCAACGTGCCTACGGAAGGCTATCCGACCCAGTGGAGAATACGCTGCGCAGCGATCGCCGAGCCATGTTGGACCGTTTCATTACCATATGGATTTTCCTGGGAATGTGCCAGCTGTTATTTGTAGCCGTTGAGAGTTTCGCTGCAGGGCTGCAGGCTGGTGGTGGAGACGATTCAAGGAAAGTTTCTAGCCTGATATCGATTCTGCAAGCTCCAGGGGGAATACCCGAGAATTACCTTGCTTTGCTGGGCTATTTCTTTCTTGGATTCCTCTTGGTGGGACAAGCCCGCTTTGTAGCTTTGCGCACTCGCTGGGCGTTAGACGGTCTAGCAGTGGATAACGCCCGCTTTCGGTCCTGGAATCATCAGGTTGCCGCTCTGGTCGCCCTTCCAGGTCTGGTTTCTGCCTTCTTTATCTTGGGAGAGACCCGGCAGATCAAGGACATCATTGATTGGATCGTGAAGGGCGTAGCAATAATCTTCTCCTATGTGCTGGGTTTCCTTGCGTATCTGCTATCTCTGTTGCCCCAGGGTGAAGTAGTTGAAGAAGACGTTGAATTCAACATCCAGCCCCCTATGGAGCTGGCGGAAGAAGAAACTGTTGCAGCGGAAACAGCAATCTCTGTTCCTGACTGGATTTTCTGGATTTTCGCCGCTCTGGTTCTTCTCTTCGTGGTGGATCGTTTATGGGGATCCCGCACTTATACCTGGACTTGGCTGTTGCAGCGACTGCGGGAAATCTGGGGGCGCTTTCGCCGAGGTTTGGATGAAGTGGTGTATCAAATACGTGCCACTTTGACTGGTGAAGAAGAGGTATTGGCGGGACCAGCCGGGACGCGCCGTCGTCGCCAACGGCACCAGGGGGAATTGGATGAGGCCGTAATATATGCCTATCTTTCTACCTTGGACACGGCCGCCGAGCATGGCATTGCGCGCCGCGATTCTGAGTCTCCTCTCGAATACCAATCTCGTCTCCAAGCTTTTTTATCCGAGCGAACTGCAGAAGAAGAGAATACGCCTGACACTGCAGGCATCACTAAAGCTTTCCTCAAAGCCAAATACGCATTGCCCTCAGTCAACGATGATGAGGTACGGACCTCCCGCACTTTTCTGGAACGCCTCAAAGCGCTTCTGAGTTAAGCAATCAGAAAACCTTTTGGAATTCTTATGGTACAGAGTGTTACAATGAACAAAGAGGGAATCTGGTAGACAAGGTTAACGCAGGCTAGTGCAGAATGAGCCGCGCCTTAGTAGACCAGGATAGGTAATTGGAACATCTCTGTCGTGATTTGGGCTTGGGTTCCTCATGTGGGGAAGCTTTTTTTGATGCGTTTTTTCGCCCCCGGGCAATTCCCTCTTCTTGGTGCCTAGTCATGAATCAGGGCACCGGTTTTCCATTCGGAGCAAACCTTTTCCTTTGAAACAGTTAACACCTTACTTGTTGCTAGTTTCAAAAATCCACAACGACTCCCAAAAGAGGGGATAACTCGCGTATGAGCTCAAGTGGGCACGAATTCGGAAATGAAGAGGAAAGCCACGGCTCTTCAACAGAGGCAAATTATGACGTTTCCTATGATGATTATGCCGACCAATATGAGGAAGGTGGGGAAGCGGAGCAACAGAGTGAAGGAATCGATCTCGAATGGCGCTCTGTCGTCCGTGGCGCCGTCGTAGGCTTTGTGGATGACTACATTGAGGTCCAGGTGGATGGGGCCCGGTATGGCGGCCGCGTTTTTTCGAGAGAATTGGACAAATTGGATCCAGAGCTGCAGAGGGAATTGCAGCAGATTGGTTTCACCCATGATTTTTACGTCCAGCGAACGCCCCGACCTGAGACGAGTGATGCGTCCCGCGGCGGCAGCGAGCCATTCTACGAGTTCACAGTTTCAGGCCTCTGGCGGGAAACTGACTGGGAGAAGGCTAAGGAAGCCCTAAGTTCCGGTGAGAAGTTTCAGGTGGTGCCTTTGAATCACAACAAAGGCGGCCTGATAGTTCGATTCGGGAATTCTTTAGAGGGTTTTGTGCCGAATTCCCACATCTGGAATTCACCCCGAGACGCGCATCAACGGGAGCAAGCCCTTCGGGACATGGTTGAAGCGGGTCGAAATTTAGCTGTTAAAGTTATTGAAGTCAGTCAGGAGAATAGCAAACTGGTGTTATCGAACAAAGAAGCAGAACGTGAACAGAGTAGGGCGAATAGGCGGGATGTCTTGCAGAATCTGCAGGTCGGAGCCGTCTTGCCAGGTGTTGTCAGGAATATCAGAGACTTCGGTGCCTTTGTGGACATCGGAGGTATAGAGGGCCTGCTGCACATCAGCGAGATCAATTGGGACTTGGTCAAGCATCCGAGCGATTTTCTTGCCGAGGGACAGGAGATTGAAGTCAAAGTACTCCAGATTGATCACGCCAAGGGGCACGTCAAGTTAAGCCGCAAGGCTCTGCTGGAGACGCCCTGGAATTCTGTAGCGGATCGCTACAATGTGGGAGATATCGTGTGGGTGGACATTACCCGCAAGAAGGATTTTGGAGCCTTTGCCTACTTGGAAGCGGGTGTTGAGGGTTTGATCCACATTTCAGAGATTGCGCCGCCCACCGAGCCTAATCCCCTGAGTACAATTCAGGAAGGAGACAGGCTGGAGGTGAAAATCATCCGGATGGACGTGCAGAACCAACGCATAGGGCTCAGCCGGGCGCAAGTCCTTTAGCTTGTGTCCGCCCGACGGGCGGACGCGAAGAATGTAAAAGATACCGGCCCTCAGGGGCCGGTATCTTTTTGTAGGAGGCTGCCGCTATGGCTGCCGGCTATGGGAATCCTGGTGGCTAGTTCATACTGAGGAGTCTACATGGCGGGACGGACGGTCAAATATATGACCGGTGGCGGAGTTGTCTACAACAATGATCAGGTATTGCTGTTGGACCGTCCCCAAAGGGGTGAGATTCGATTACCCAAGGGTCATGTTGATCCAGGTGAGATGCCAGCTGAAACCGCTATCCGAGAAACTGGGGAAGAGACCGGCTACATTGATTTGGACATCGTGGCGGACTTGGGTCAGACCCTTGTGGAATTTGAATACAAAGGCAAATACTTCTCAAGGACTGAGTATTACTACCTAATGAAGTTGAATTCTAAGGGACAGCGAAAGCGGCCCGGTCACGATAGGGCGCAATTCAGGCCCTTCTGGTGCTCTGTTGAAGAGGGCTTGGAATTACTGACCTTTCGAGAGGAGAGGACCGTTTTGCAGAAAGCCTCGGCCGTACTAAGCCGGTTGGCTCTATAGGATTCCCCTGAATCAGACAGCCGGGCACTGGCCCGGCCGTACAGTTGGAAACAGGAAAAGGGTTTGGCTAGGTACGGTGCCGGTAAGTAATGCGACCTTTAGTCAGGTCATAGGAACTCATTTCCACGCTCACCTTGTCCCCCAGTAGGACTTTGATGTAATTGCGTCGCATGTGTCCCGACAGGTAAGCCAATACTTTGTGACCGTTTTCCAGTTCTACCCGGAAAGTTGCGTTCGGATAAGTGTCAGTGACCTTTCCGTCCATAGTAATTTTGTCAGAACTCATGCAGGTGGCATTGTCCTCTTGGGTGCTGGTGGAGCGGTCACATAAGGACCGCTCTCCTGGTTAGCCTCTACTCCGTAATTCGGGGCCGCGCCACTTGAATCGATGGGCCTTCCGGATAGCTTTCTGTTTCTTGATGCGATTCACCTCACTCTTGGAAGTGAACCAGCGTTTCTGCCGAACCAGGGGCAACACCCGGGCTTCCGACACTGACTTGCGAAAGCGGCGCAGCAACGATTCCTGCGATTCGCCGGGCCTTAAGTCTACGCTGATACGCGATGCTCCTTTTTATCCAAATGCGGATCGTGTCTAAAAACGACTCGCCATTATACTCTGAATCCTCATGCCTGTAGCAAAAAGCCTCCAACCCATAGATTTCCATGGTTTCTTGCCGCACCTACAAGACTTGGCTACTCGGTCCGGTCTGGTCCTGAGTCCCCAGCAAGCCCAGCAAATGGAAGCCTTTGCTCTCGCCTTGGCCGAAACCAATCGAAAGTTCAATCTAACTGCGTTGGACCAACCTGAAGACATCGCGGCACTGCATATTCTGGATTCAGTGCTGGTATTGGATCAATTGGCAGCAGAAGTGGATGAATTGCGGTCAGGCTCTCGACCGCTGTCCCTGGTGGACCTGGGCACCGGCGGCGGTCTTCCCGGGATTCCCATCAAAGTAATGTGGCCGCAAGTCTCACTTTCTTTGGTAGACGGCACATGGAAGAAGGTGCGTTTCCTGATTGAAGTTCTGGAAACCATGGGCTTAGCCAATGCCAGAGCATTGCAGGGCCGGGCGGAGGATTTGGCGTTGCAACCTGCCCACCGAGGACAATACGACTTGGTGGTAGCCAGAGCTCTGGCCCGTCTTCCTACTCTCTTGGAATACGCGATACCTTGGTTGAGAATTGGTGGTCTTCTCCTTGCCTACAAAGGCCCGGATTTTCCTGCGGAATTTCAGGATGCCCAGCAGGCGCTGCGTCTCCTGAAGGCAGAAGTGGATCGGGTCATACCCATCAAAATTCCAGGGCGAAATGTAACCCGGCTAGTGGTGGTTATTCGTAAGTTGGCGACGACTCCGAGGCGGTATCCCCGTCCGCAGGGACTGCCTCGGCGGGTTCCCTTGTAATCGGTCTACCTTAGCCTCTAATCTGTATAAACACCATTGCGGATCCCGAAGATGTTTTCTGGGTCAACACTACTCTTAAGGGAGCGCAGCATGTCACGACTGGGTTCAGTGATTACTTCATCCATGAATTGCTGGCGTAGTTTTCCAACTCCGTGGTGATGGGAAATGGAGCCCCCAGCAGCTAGGATCGCCTTGCGAATTTCGTCTTCTATGGTTATGAAGACCGGCAAAGGTTCGTCCAGGCTGCGATTGCTGTAGCCATGTGTGAAATAAACGCAGACCCCAGAGTGATACAGCTGGGTTACGCGCGCGGAGATAAAGGGAGAGCCGAAAAGGTTGAATTGCTCCTGCAATTCCCAGGCCCGCTTCGAAACCGCATTAACCACATCATGTATGTTGTCCCAGGAGCAAGAGGTTTCGTAAGTCTCTCCCGAGATGTAATAGGGTGCTAGAAAGTCCCGAATATAGGCAATTGCATAAGTCAGCATATATCCTCTCTGTCCATTTCTGGCACCCCCAGCGATGCCTCGGAACTTGCGGGCCATGCGGCTGAGATGCTTGTGTTGGGCGCTGACTTCCTGTTGGGATCCTTCCATCACCACAGTTGCCGCCGAAACCTGTCGCAAATCGTATTTGAGCACCGCTTCCAGAAAAAACCTTTGTGCCTTCTGTTCCACCGCCTTCACGCCCTGTGGCAGGGGTTTCAAAGCCTGACTGAATCGAAACTGCAAGTTGTCTACCAGGCGTACGCTGGCAGGGACCATGCCCGAGCGTCTGAGTGCTAATAGAAAGTCCACTCCGAGCTCGAAATCGGGAAAAATGTAAGAGCCGAAGCGAGTCTCTTCCGGTATGGGATGAATGTTCAAAGTAGCCTCAGTGATGATGCCGAGGTTGCCTTCACTGCCGAAAGTCAAGTCTCGCGGTTGGATTCCTGCCGAACGACGGGGGCCTGTATCCAAGTGGGAGACTTCACCTTTCGGGGTGATGAGCGTGATTTTTTCTACAATGTCCTCTATGTTTCCGTACCGGTTCTTCTTCATGCCGCTGGCGTTGGTGGAAATCCAGCCCCCCAGCGTAGACAGCTCCATGCTGTCTGGCTCATGGCCTACTACAAGCCCTTGGCTTTGCAAAGCCTCCTCCAACCCCGAGCCTGTGATACCAGCCTGAACCTGAGCAGACAGGTTCTTTCGGTCGATGGAAAGTACTTTGTTCATACGTCGCATATCCACCGACACGATTTTGCGCTTTTCGTTAGCAGGTAACAGCAGGGCGTTGCTGACGTTGGTGCCTCCTCCGTAAGGGACGAGACAGACATCCCATTGGACAGCTAAGTTAATGAGTCTCAGGACATCTTCTGTCGACTCTGGCCAAACAACCAGGTCTGCCACGCGATCAAGGTCTTCATATAGAACCAAATACAGCTCGTGTGAGGAAGTCTGTCCGTGGCTGTGTACCAGCCGGGCGCGGGGCTCGTCCGAAAACTGATGTTCCTCCAGCAGCTCTGCAAGTCCCTTTTCGAAGCCAGGATTGGATATTGGTGCAGGAATGCGGGGAGTCGCATTCATGGGCTTTCGTTCTGTCCAATCAATGGTGTGACCCAGGATATCTTCTATAAAGGGCTTAAAGAGCGGCATTTCATAGCCAGAGAGCTGGTAGCGTGCCCCCGTCAGCTCTACATTGCCCCGTTCGTTCAGCCGGAACTCCGTGTCGTCATAACCCCAAAGGTGCCCCTTCAGAGCCTGATCCAAGGATTCCTCGGTACGGTTCATTGCTTTATCCGACATAGCACCAGCCTGCTGAAAAAGGTAGAAGGGAGGCCTTCCATTCTAGCACCAGAAGTTGCCTCCACTTTCCAGAACGGGCTCAAGAGTAAAGTAAGTCGTGTTTTATTCTTGTAGCAGGTGCACCATCTGCTTGGTCTCTGGCTCTTGGTCGTCTGGAGCGTCTGTAAGTAGCCTCTCTGAGTATGGATTTCTCTTGATTGGGGTCATTGAGAGCGCCATCAAAGGGATCACGAAGCTCTCTGACCGTTTATAGGAGGGGTGTAGAACAGTTGGCGGGTGTCATCTCCTGTGAAAACCGCTTCCAATGGCCAAGCCATGGAGTTCCCCCAGTACAACTGTCATCAGCCGTGAGGTCCTGGTCCCAGGCCAAACCCGGAACCAATTCAAGGTGGCGTATTCAGGCACTCCTGTTGTAGCACCCCTCTGGTTGACCTGGCTCTGGGAGACTTGGGATCCAGGCCTTGGATCAATTTTCTCCTGGTTTTGGCCCGGTTTCGACTTGTCAGGGGTCGATGCGATGTGAAGCTAGACTGCTGGCCATAAATAAACTGCAGTGGGTACGACCCGTAAATAGTAGAATGCGTCAACCATGTGCAATCTGGAATTGAAAGAAGTGCGGCCAAAGACTGTGGTGCTAGGGAGCAGATACATTATCTTGCTACTGTTTCTGTTGGTAGTAACTGCCTGCAGTCCAGGCACAGAGGCTGCTCCAGACACAATCGATGGGACAATAGCAGACTTGCCGCGCGTGGCCACAAATTCCTTTGGTTATACCTCCGAGGGATTTCTTTTTGCGGGGGCGGTGGACGCACCAGTGACGGTATATGAGGTATTCAATGCCAATTGTCCGGGCTGTGCTAAACACCACGCGACCACCTTGCCCCATTTAGTAGCTCAATATGGCGACACGGGACTGGTCAAATTTGTGCTGGTAGATCTTCCTCTTAGTCCAGATTGGGGAGAAGACGCCCACTTCACTGCGTACTGCATCGGACAACAAAAGGGAGCAGCCGCGCAGTGGACCTTCTGGCGAAAGTTCTACGATCACCTAGGTAGGTGGTACCAAGAAGGACCTATATTTACCACTGAATTAGCTCGAAACGCCGGAGCCAATCTCGCTGAATTGGAAGATTGCCTTAACTCCGATGCCCGGGATTCGGTTTTCGCACTGCAAGCCTACGCAGAAGAAAATCTGCTGCCGGAACGTTGGTCGACTCCCTTCTTTCGTCTGGAAGACGAACAAGGGCGGAGGCTCAACACTCTGACTGGCTCGCCGCCCCTGACTGGGTGGCAAAAGGAACTCGACAGGTCCCTAGGCTAAATTTACTGCGCGCCCCCTTAGACCGTGTGGCGAGTGCGCAAGGCGACCCAATCTTCCTTGTCGGCCACCTGTCGCGGATGTTTCTTGCTACGTGCCAGGAATCCCACACCGAGATCCGGCATTTCATCCTGATCTGTCGGCTGGTACCGCAGGTCCAAGCTCCACCGCACTGAATTGGAGTTGTTCACTTCTGACATGTGAATGCACCTGTCGTTGAACAGCACAATGTCTCCCGCATCCACAATCACGGGGACAGGCTCCTGACCAGCTGGCAGATGTTCCACATCAATTTCCAAGAAGCCAGTACCTGAGTACGACTCGCGATGCCAAGAGCGGAGTCGCTGGCGATGTGTGCGGGGCATGATGAAAAGGCAGCCGTTCTTTAGGTTGGACTCTACAAAAGGAATCCACACGCTTATGACGGGGTTGGCGTTTGCGTCTGGCCAGTAGGACTTGTCCTGGTGCCATGGTACCGCCCCAGCTGCGACTTTAGGCACCTTAGGTCGGGTGTTGTAGACGGGATTGGAAAAAATCTCTGGTCCGATTAAGGACTCCACTGCATCCAGGATCTTGGGATTGGCCATAATTTCATAGTATCCAGGATCTCGATCCCGCCAGCCGCGCCCGAACTTCAGGAAGTCGTCGTCCGTTAAATCTGCAAACAGTTCTGCCAGTCTCCGTTCGAACGGCTCCTTAGCCAGTATGTCAGCTACTTTACCGTGGGCCAGAAGGTCATCCGCGATTACGCCCACTTTGCGTTCCATGGCCCTTCGGGCTGGGTGCAAATCCTCATCCTGCAGGAAATTAAGCAGTACCAAATAACCCTCTTCGTCATAGAACCGGACTTGCTCGTCTGTGAGGCAGCCACCATGATTTTCTCGGTAGGTGTCCAACATACCTTGCTCCTGGAAATTACTTCGAGAGTCTAAGTTGAGAGTCTATTTTGCAATATCCGAGGCCAAATGGGCTCGCATGGATGCCAAGAGATGAAGAGCTGGTGTTCCTTTGAGAGATTCAGATTGGCCGCTCAACCCGCTACTATAGATGGCCAGCAGCAGGCGAAAGTCCTCTAGGGCAGCCCCTAGGTTGAGCGCATGCTTCTGTGCATCGTCTTCTATCCAATCAAACATGGCTTCGCACATGTCAGCCTGACCCTGGATGTCTTGGTCGGCGTAGACGTGTGTACCTGATTCCTCGCGGTCACTTAAACGGGTCCTCCAACCGCTCATGCTCCAGAAAACGCCCCCAGTCGTGCCTTCGACCCCAATCTGCTTGTGCGTATTGATGCGAGCGTCGGAAGGGTCGTTAAAAGGGGCATTGAGTCCACATTGCAGTTCAGCCATGGAACCGTCCGCGAAGAAGATTTTGGCTTCCAGCCGGTCCGGTGCCAAATGCATTTTGGATGTCTCTTGCAGCCCCGTGTCTCCTGACATCAGTGAGGTGGTGACTCTTATAGCAGGTGAAGGTTGGAAGGCCCGAATGGACTGCAATACATGTGTGCCCTGGTAGGCCATATTCATACGGGAACTTGCTCGCAGGCTTCGAATCTCGCCGATGGAACCACTTTGGATCAAGTCTTGCAGTAATTGTCGTCGGGGATGGAAATGCAGTTGGTGGTTAATAGCCACTTTCGTAAAGGCAGCGCCGGCAAATCTGCATAGTTCCAGATAGTCTTCACTTTGGATTGCCAGCGGCTTCTCTACTATGACACCAGCCACACCGCGCCGGTCAGCACTCCGCAGCACTTCCAGGCGCACGTTCGGGGGAGTATTGACCAAGACCAGGTCTGGTTTTTCTTCCCTGAACATACGGTCATAGTCAGTATAGCGGGCTGCAACCTGCCACTTGTCCCCAAAGGTCTGTAGGTTATCTTCAGTGCGGGTTGAAATGGCGACAAGCTCTCCGCGGGGCATCAAGGGGAAGGCTTCGGCGTGACCGTTGGCTCGTCCACCGCTAACGCCTACAATGGCGCATCTGTAAGTCATTCTTCAAGTTCCCAAGGTTTCAACAGGATCTTCCCACAATTGCCTGTCCTTTGCAGTTCCCAAGCCTGCTGTGCCTGCCGCAAAGGGAATCTGTGTGTTACAAATCTTCTGATGCGCGGCTGCTCGTCACGTATTACTTGCATAAGCCGGGGTGCATCCCCAAGATTGTAATTCCAGGAACCCATTAGAGTGATGCCTCGGCGAATAAGGTCGTGGGAAATCCGAATTGTAGTGGGTTGGGCACATTCGCCAACGAAAGCAACTTTACCCAGAGCTGCTGCCATATCAATACAAAGCCTGTGGGCCGCTGGATTTCCAGAACAGTCCATAGCTTTGGGTACTCCCTTCCCCGACGTCAGTTCCCGGATTTGGTCATGAATGTCGTCGTTAGTGGGATCGAGGACGAAGTCCGCACCTAGTTTAGACGCTAAATCCTTGCGATAGGGATGGGAGTCAATTGCCAGGACGCGGGCACCCCTGTGTTTGGCATTGATCACACCTCCCAGTCCAACAGGTCCCAGCCCCGTGATCAGCACGGTATCAAAGCCTGTGACATCCAAACGTTGCAGCGCCCCGAAAGAAGGACCTAGACCACAGACGGCAAGAGAGGCATCTTCGGTAGAAATGTCTTCAGGGATTGGGAAGCAACCCCATTCCGGCTTTGCGTGATACTGAGCATATGTCCCCTTAAATCCCTCGTACGGAAGAGGATCCAGACAATGGATGTATTCTCCCGATTGACATAATTCACAGGCACCACAAGTCATTCGAGGTAAGGCGAGAACCCTGTCCCCTACCTTCCACCGCCCGCGCCTGCCGACTTCCACGATTTCGCCTGCAGCCTCGTGGCCCAAGTCAAAGGCGGCTCTACCTTCTTCAAAGCTCTTGAATTCAGTGCAAATCGGGGTAGTCTCTACTTTGATCACAACCCAGTCCGAACCCGCAGACGGCACTGGTTCTGGGCAAACTTGACTGGTGCGAGGGCCCGTGATGCGAATTACATCCATAGCCGCGCTCTGGCGTTGGGGGCCGTATGGTTCATGTCAGGACAATGTGGTTGAAAAACGTCTGGTCAGTCCTTGAATCATGCATCTTTTCTAAATTAAGCCAAGTGGCACGCTTGACAAATTCCCAGAGCGGAGAGAATGGAAGATAACCCACGAACTCCAGCAGGGCAAAGAGGTGAAGCCCATAACGCACTCCCTGCGACTCAGCAAGCAGATCAATGCACCATGCGAAGTGCCTGCTTGAGCTTGTTTGAATTGGGAGAGTCAACGTCGTGGGGCTCTGAGTTCGAGCCAAAGGCATCTTTGGTCCAAAGAATGCAAGAGGGAAGAGGGCTTTTCCGCCCCAGTAGCTCCACAGGGCCCAAACAAAGCAAGAACAAGAATTGGGCCTCCGTTTTCTGCACCGAAATCTTGGCAGGTTCTCTCTGTATATCTCCACTATAGAAATATTCCCATCTTTTCGCGTCTCAATTGGCGATCCAGAAGTATAGAACAGTTGACACCAAATGCTTTCTGCGCGGTCCACGAAACAAATAGGCCTTTCATTCGTCTTACATTCTGACAGGGCGTGCGTGTTCCCATGTTTCCTGTTGCTTGTTTTGGATTCGAGGTCCAGCAGTAACCCCCCCTTCGGTTGCATCACGGTCCAGGATTACAAACAGGCCCTCGCTCTTTAAGACCAGTTATCGCAGGAGTTGGCAAAGCATGGTCTCAAGATTCATTCACAAGGGCGGGTTGGCAGCCTGCCTGCTGTTTATACTCTGTTCTGCCATCCTGCTGGTACCTTTGCAGACCACTGTCTTTGCCCAGGGCCAGACCCAGCATGTTGTAAGGACAGGCGATACTCTATACTCCCTAGCGAATCGTTATGACACTACAGTCAGTGCCATTCGGGCCCTCAACAATCTCAGCGTAAATGACTATATTTATGTTGGACAGGTTCTGCAGATTCCGGGTTCGCAAACTGTCACCACAACACCGCAATCAACAAGCACTGGTTGTTCAGCACAACATATTGTTAGTTCGGGTGACGCTCTGCTGGCCATCGCTGCCTGGTACGACGTCTCGGCAGCGGAGATAGCCACAGCCAATAACATAGCAAATGCGAATCTTCTATATATAGGACAGGTGCTTTGTATTCCGGGCGCAGGCACAGTGGTTTCCCCTCCTCCTTCATCTTCTCCCTCACCACCCGTGACAACCAGCCCTAGTACAGGCGACGGTAACTACGAGGTCAGAGGCGGGGACAATCTGTTCCGAATTGCTTTGAATCATGGCATCAGCCTGAACGCGCTTCTAAACGCCAACGGCCTCACTGAAAACAGCTATATCTGGCCAGGCCAAATCCTGATTATCCCGGGCGGTGGCGTCCCACCGAGAGCCGCACCGGTAGCCCCACAACCCGTACCGACAACGTCAAGTGGAGTGCCAGACATTTCAGTAGATGCATATACTGCCAAATACTTTAATAACACAAGCCTGTCTGGAACACCGGTTCTGACTGTAGTGGAGGAAGCTCCCTTAAAAAAGAATTGGGGCCTGGGATCTCCTGGTACTGGTGTGAATGCCAATCAGTTCAGTGCCAGTTTTGACGGGAATTTCAATTTTGAAGCAGCCACTTATCGTTTCATTACTATAGTTGATGATGGCATGAAGCTGTTCATTGATGGGCATTCTGTCAAGGAAGTATGGCAAGACCAGCCCGCCTCTTCCTATATCGTAGATTTGATTATGACGGCGGGAACCCACCACATCCGGCTGGAATACTACGATGGTCAGGAAAATGCATCGGTTGCCTTGCGCTGGCTGAAATTGCTAAGCTCAGGCACAGCTCCCGTTTCGGCCCCTGCAACTGAAACGGCTCCTGCCCCTGCACCAGCCCCAGTAACGGGCCCTGTAACGTCGGGCTCCCTGAATTTTGCCTATGGAATCCAGGCCCACGCTCTGGGTCGGAGAAATGCCACTTCGGCGCTGAATCACATCAACGACCTGGGATTTACTTGGATCAAGCAGCAAGTGCGTTGGGAGGACATGGAACCATCACGGGGCAACCGCCGCTGGGGTGAACTAGATGAATTGCTTGCTGAGGCACAGTCGCGCAACGTACATGTCTTGTTTAGTGTGGTTGCTGCTCCAGCGTGGGCCCGCGAAAGCGGTGCAGATTTGAACGTAGCTGGGCCACCGGCCAAAGATGCGGACTTCGCCAACTACCTCGGTGCCCTGGCCGGACGTTACTGCGGTGGTTCCTTAAAGGCCATCGAGGTCTGGAATGAGCAGAACTTGCATTATGAATGGGGCAATCTGTCCATCAATGCCGGGGCTTACGTAAGCATGCTGCAAGCGGCATCTAGCGCCGTTCGTACCAATTGCCCATCTATGTTCATCATTTCCGGCGCGCTCACACCTGCCGGAGACAACGGTACAATTGCTGTTGATGACTTCACATACATGCGACAAATGCTGCAGGCAGGAATGGCCAATTATGTTGATGGTATCGGTGCCCACCCTAGTGGCTTCAACGTGCCACCCAATGTTACTTGGCTACAGGCCTGCGATGCCATCAAGCAATACGGTAACAGCTTCAATGGCGCCTGCGATACCCCCCATCACTCTTGGAGTTTCCGTTCCACCATGGAGGGTTACCACGAGCTGGCCGTTAATAACGGCGCGGCCTCCAAGCCCATAGTAGCCACTGAATTCGGCTGGGCGGCAGGTGGCAAATACCACCCCAGTTATGGCTATGCGGATGACAATAGCTTCCAGGAACAGGCAAATTGGACGGTTGAAGCCTATTCCATGATGCGGAACTGGGGTTGGGCAGGACCAGCGTTCCTGTGGAACTTGAATTTCCGGGTTGTAGCCAATGGCACGGAAAGAGCGCAGTGGGGCATAGTCAATTCGGACTGGTCCCCCCTGCCGGCGTACACCGCCTTAAAGCAGGTGGCCAAATAGAATGTAACCAGTCATCGGCACAGAATAAGGTGGAATCCTCGGGCCGGTTGAGCGGCAGCGGTCCGGATTTCTACCAGCCGGGGCTCAGGTTTGCCCTAGTTCGGACTTCTTCGGAGGTTCGACTTAGGGCTGGGCTCATAGAACATATATGAATAGAAGGGCCAGTTTTGCAACAGGCCCTTTGTTTCTAACGCATACGGTTACTGCCGAGCCACATGTCAGGATTGGTGCCAAGATAGTCCAAAACCGGTGTCGTGGCATTCCTAAGCTCCTGTTGCACCTCTGCAGAAAGTGAGATTTCAAGAGCCGGCAGGTTCCAGTCCAGTTCCCTGGGTGAGCGGGCACCGATCAGAACACTGGCCACGCCGGGCTGGTGTAGTACCCAAGCCAATGATAATGCAGCCATATTGAGCGACAGCCGCCTAGCGATGTGTTGTAGTTCGGCCAAAGCTGCAAACACGGCCGTTTCACAGCCCGGTTCCCCGTGGCTCGATAGGGGTCTGCCGCCAGAAAAAAGACGCGTGCGCGCCAGGCCCTCCGGGACTTCATCTGCGGACTTGTAACGGCCTGTAAGTAAACCTTGCATTAATGGGCTATAACAGATGATATCTGTCTGGCTTTCTAGACATAGGGGGAGAATCTCCCTTTCTATGACCCGCCAGAGCAGGCTATAAGGCAGCTGGTCCGAAGGTACGGTAACCAATGAGTTGATGTCCGCAAGGTCCCTGGTACCGTAATTGCAAACCGAAAAATACCTGATCCATCCCAAATTACGCAATTCCTGTAAGGCGTCTACTGTTTCCTGTGTGGGCATGGACCAGGAGGGCCAATGGACTTGGTACAAATCAATGCAATCCACATTGAGACCATCCAGACTGCGTTTGCATGCCTCTCTAATAAGGTCGGGACGAGTCTGCGAACCGCCGAGTTTGGTTGCGATAATGGCTTCATCTCGCCGATGGCCCAAGGCTGCGCCCAGCACCCGTTCTGATTCTCCTGATTCGTAGGCGTAGGCGGTATCAAATAGATTGATACCTGCATCCAGAGCTGCATGGACAGTGGCGAAGGCATCTGACCGGTTCTGCGAACCCCAGACTGCCCCCCCGGCAAAGGGCCAGCAGCCCAAAGCCAGCACAGACACATTCAGTTCGGTCTTGCCCAGACGCGTGAATCTCATGTCTTACTCCTGTAATGGAAGTGAGAGGCTGTGCCTTTCAATGGGAATTCAACAACGGAAGGTCGGTAGCCTTGGGCTCAGTACGCTGTGCACCAGTGGCCACCTGTCAGGTGTCTAATCGCCAGCGCTGAAGTGCTCGGCGTTTTTCCACCTGACCAAGGTTCGCCGGGCCTGCGACTCGAGGTTCCGCACCTTATAGCTTGTGAAATCCTGATTAGAATTGAGGGCCAGCATCTCCAGACTCTGATTCAGTTTCTGTGCTATTTCGGCGTACTTCAAAGGGCGCCGATTGCCAAATCCAAACCGTAGCTTCATGACGGTTTGCTCTGGTTCCTCCAGTTGGCTTACCCACTCGTCCACGTCCTCAATCAGGTCCTCCTGCATCATAAGCCTTTCCGGGGACAGCACGTTCTCGTCTGACAGCATTTCGTGGCGGTCCACATCCTCACCTTCCATGAATTGATCTAGGCTGGTAGGATACTGTCGGATGTAAGACCGCAGCTGTTTTACATGCTCTTCCATTCGATGCAGCAATTCTCTTTCAATTGGCCCCACGGACTGGATATTCTCGGCAAATAGTGTCTCGTAGTCTCTGGTGTCTTCTCCTTCCGCCAGCAGTCCGAGCGCAATTTCCCTCACACTTGGGTCTCTATCCAAATTTTCGGTAAGCCTTTCGACCAGAATCCGATATTGGCGGATTTCATTTCGCTTATGCACAGGCAACCGGATGGTCCGGTCCTGATTGGCTATGGCCTGCTGTACGGCTTGCCTTATCCAATAGACAGCATAGGTGGAAAGTTTAGTAGTTCGTTCCAGATCAAATTTTTGGATGGCTTTGAGGAATCCCAGGTTACCTTCCTGCTCCAAATCGAATATGGTCATGGAATTCAGCAGGGACACGAATTGCTGGCACACCCGCCGAACAAGGCCGCGGTTGCGTGTCAACAGTGTGGTTTCCGCTTCAGACTTCTTCTGAACTAGAAGTTCCCATTCTTCCACATTAGGAGCCCCGGGGTCCGCTTCCAGCCACTCCTGGGCTGCCATGCCTTCCTTGACTGCCCTTAGGAGCTGCATCGTTTCCGCATCGTTCAGAAGTCGGTCTTCCTGCGATTCTTGCAGTGAGACTATTTCCTCGATATCCTCCTGAATTCCCTCTCGAGTGGAAATATCCTCGGATGTGGGGAGGTCCTCGGCGGTTTCTGGATCGGCCAATAAAATCTCCCGATTGTGTAGTTCATTCATTAGCCAAACGAAGAGCCGATCTTCCAAATACAATTCCAGACTGAATTGAGCACACAGATCCTCCAGTTGAGCCAAACTAAGGACGGTCGCAGTGGACTGGTCCAATTCTTTCTTCAAGAGTTCGAAGCGTTTTGGGGTTGTAGCCATGCTATCCAAATTGTAGAGAGGGTAGGAAGACTTCTCAGACGAGCTCTTTCGAGGGGTCATTCCGGTTCATCGGAGTTTGTAGTAGCCAGCCTTTCTACCTATGCAGTCCTAACACTGAAGCAATCCTCAGAGCTTCTTTCGGCCGACCGCACTGTGGCGCGAAAGCCGCATGTATTGCCAATGTCTGACAAGCATAACAGGATACTGTTTTCCGAAAGCTCGATTTCTGGCCTTTCAGCCATGTATTGCGCGGGGCTCGAAAAAGAGATTGAATGCTGCTGGTATGGGCTACAGATTCAGGATACGGCACTTAAATGCCGAACGCTCGTGATAAATTGGTGTGGGCGAAGAGGGACTTGAACCCCCGACCTCACGGATGTGAACCGTGCGCTCTAACCAGCTGAGCTACTCGCCCTCAGAAGGTAGCTCTACTGCCACCCCGGGTTTGCAATGATACTATAAGTTGCCCGCTAGAAAGTTGGCCCTTTGGACCTGATGTATGCCTGACAGAACCAATCTGCCGCGTCGCCCTGTCCCTGTTTCAGGAACTGAATTCAGGTCTGTACTAATAATTCTGATCCTTGCTGCTTGCACGGGTGCATTGGTCGCGTATCCGTTGACGCCAGAGGTTTCTCTTGAAATGAACGCCGCAGGAGAGGAATTTACAACTTGGTTCGCTGAAAGACTGGAGGGCCTGATCTGGGAATTCTTCAATCTGGTCACGCTGTCCACGTAATCTCATAGCCCCAAACTGCCTGAGGCCCTGTTACTTACGGAGATTCTGTAAAGCCGTATAAACTGGCAGCGGCGACCAATCATTGTTCACAATGCCCCACTGAGCCCTTTCCGTCTCATCAGCGATGACCCGAAAATTCAGATTCCAAAGGATCGGGGGAGCCACCCACCCCCATTCCCTCATCATCTGATAAGCCTCCACTGTCCAGGCTGCCTGTTCCTCGAAGCTGTTGTCATTGGCATATCCATAAGCTGCGTGAAAGGCCCCCCCGGCTGCCCAACCGAACTCGGTCGGCCAGATAGGAAGGTTTACGCCAAATTCTTGTGTCTTCGATCTGTATCCTTCCATTGTGGAGCGGAAACTCCAGGAATGGTGTGGGTTGTCGCAGGCCCCGTTGAACGAATTGCCGGACTGAACAATAGCCGCGCAAGCATCTTCCCAGACCGCGCTGGCCGGCACATTGTAGCCACTGGGGTGGGCGCCGATGGCGTCCACATGTTGGGCCACGCCCGCAATGAGCATCTGCTCCAAAAATACAAAGTCGTCAATGGCTACATTCGGAACGCTTCCGGAGGGGGTAAGAGCCCCGCTAACGACATACATGGAGGGACAGGCACTCCGAATGGCTGCCGAGGACGGCGCCAACAAGCGAACATAGGCTTCCGCCGAGAGGGGCAGATTTCCCCATTCGTAGTTCAAATTCTGCTCATTCCATACTTCTATCGCTCTCAGGGAAGTGCCGCAGTACCGTCCCGCCATTTCCTTAAGAAAACTAGCTAGGTAGGCTGGATCCGCAGGGGGCCCATCTACACCTGGATCATAATCGTCTTCCCGAGCCCATTCCGGACTCGTGACAACACTGAAGAGAAGATGAATATCGCTGTAAGTTGCGCGGTCGACAATCAGGTCCAGATTATTCCAGTTATAAATTCCATTTTCGGGTTCAGTGGTGTTCCATCTGACCTGTTGCTTAAGCCAGTTGAAATCCAGATTACGGGTAGCCACCATAACTGTTTCTATATTAGTACCAATCATGTGGGCCTGGAGCCCGTAGCCAAAGGCTAAAGGCGGTCTTGAACCTGGCATAGGTTCTCGCCGCATCTCTCGGGGAACCGGTTCGGCTGGTTCTACCAACGGCACTTGCTGGGCTTCTGGACCATAATCCAAGGCCCAATGCGCTACCCATGAAGGACTGCCATCAACTTCCACCTGAAGCCAGAATCCGTTGCGATTTCGACCGACCACTTTGACTGGAACTCCGGCCTTCAGGCGGGAAACCAAAGCGTATCTATATTCTGGTCCTGCTACTGTTTGCACAGCCATTATGGTTGTGGCCGGGGCGGAAGGTGGTTCAGGTGTAGCGACGGGAAGGGCGACCTCAGTGGGTGTTTCTTGAGTTTCGAGAGCTGCGGGAGTCTCTTCCGGTTGCTGATTCCTGGCACACGCTGCCAGAAGCACCAGTCCTATGAACAGGGCCAATGTAGTTCTATGCAAAATCAGCTCCTCGCGACACCGAACTTGATTTCAGTTCGAATTGAAGTCTATAAGTGGATCAATTAGAGAACACCAGAAGTTTACAATTTCTCCTATGCGTCATTGACAGGCAACTGCTACCAGTCTGGCCCTGCCCCCTAAAAAGCCCTTTCAACATCCAGGACCCCCACTTGCAGCGGCAGCCGGGTCTCGATGTAGGTCATCATAAGGCAACCTGTTGCCAAGACTCGCTACTGTCTGCGGCGCAATGATGATTGTATCCTCGCGGACCGGCATTGGGTGTGCAGTTTTAGGAATGTATGGGAATTGCAACTGCCCACTCGCACGGCAGGCTATAAACGCTGATCCCAGGAACAAGCCACACACAACCAAAAGAAAAGAAAATTCCTTTGGCAGTCTACCGGCCGAGCATAACTGAAAATACACAAGGGCAGAAGAGTTTATCGTCCTTCAGAAGCAGCCAATTCCTTCAGTGCAACGTAGGCGGGTAACGGGTCCCAGTTCTGGGCCACTATGCCCCACTGCTCGCGTTCCGTTCCCGGCGCAATGACTCTGAAGTTCAGGTTCCACAGGATAGGGGCCGCTACCCAGCCCCATTCCTTCATCATTACATAGGCGTCCTTGGTCCACTCGGCTTGTTCGCTATAGTTATTGTCTCTAGCGTAATCGTAACCTGGATATTCTGTGGCAGAGTTATTGACAGCCCAGCCAAATTCAGTAGGCCAGATTGGTTTGCTTGCATCGAACTTCACGACTTCCGCCCGATATTCCTCCATCGTACTGCGGAAACTGAAGGAGCGGTGGGGATTATTGGGGCAGCCAGCCTTGAAAGAATCGCCCGTGACGGCAATCGCCCCGCAATAATTGTCCTTAGTTTGTCTTGGCGGCACGTTGTAACCGCTGGGATGGGCGCCCACTGCATCAACGTAACTTAGCATTCCTGCATTCAACATTCTGCGGAGATATTCGAGATCATCCAGGGCGGCAGTGCCACCTCTGGACTTGGGCGTCTGGTTGGTACCTGTGGGGGTCAACGCCCCGCTCACTACTAGCATGCTGGGACATTCCCGTTTAATAGCTGCACTGGCCTCCCGCAGCATCGATACATAGGCCGTAGCATCCAAGGGAAGATTGCCCCACTCATAGTGAAGGTTCTGTTCGTTCCAGACCTCTATGGCTCTTAATGACCGATTGCAGTATCTACCGGCGACTGCGCCTACAAAATTGGCGTAGTAAGAGTTATTAATGGGCGGTCCCACAACAGACGGATCGAATCCAGCTTCTCTGGCCCAATCTGGAGCTGCCAGAACACTGAAGAGCATCTTTATGTTGAAATTCTTCTCAGCAGTATCAACTATTTGGTCTATTGAAGACCAATCGATGGAAGCCAGATTCGGATCGGATTGGAAGTCCTTCCAACGGACTTGCTGTTTCATCCAATCAAAATTCATGGTTTGAGTAGAGAGCATCGCGCGACTGATGTCGGTACCCAGTAGATGGGCTTGGACACCGTAGCCCCATAACTGACCTGCGGAACCAGGGCTAGAAACAGACGGAACCTGCGGTTGCACCGTTATGGGGAGCGCAGTAATCTGGGCGGCATTCCGCAAATGGGGATCTGCGTCTATGGTACTCACCCAGCCAACAATTTGGTCACCGTTCTCTAATTGGAGCCAAGTTGTGGTTCGATCTCGACCTACTACAAGGTATGTCTCGCCTATGGTGAGGGACTGCGAAGTCCCAGCACTATTGCTGGGCTGGGACTTCGCTACCAACGCGCCAGTGGGAATCAGGTGCGGTCCAGTCGGCGTAAATACTTGTGGTGTCCCAAGGCTAGGTTGAGTGTTAGATGCCGGCACTGGTGTGGGGTGGGGGGTTGCCACTGCTTCGGCTGGGACATCAATAGTCAATGAACTTACCGTTACGCTCCGCTCTGACCTGATGCCTGGCAGTATTCCGTTGACACTGAGTTTGGCAGAAACCTTGAATGAGCCAGTTTCTATCAGCTGAAACCGCTTGTCGGTTTCAATAAAACCTGACTGCAAGTCGCCGCGGATTTCGGAACCTCGGAAAATGTCGTATTCCACTTTGTAGTCGGAAGCCGCCGGTGGTAGACCTCCTCCCGGAACATGGAATTCCTCCAACGCTGCCCATATCTGCGGATCCACATTAGTGGTGGAAGTCAAGTCCACAACTACTTGCCGGATGTTGTACTTCTGCAAGGTATTCAATTGGTTGCGCAGGCTTGTGGCATCCAAGACATGGACCAGCTGGGACCCCAACACCTTGTCTTCGTAGCCAAATCGATACTGGAACAAATCTTGGTCATATGTGGGAATGGGATCCAGATGGTCGCGATTCATACGCATCAACAATGATCCACCAGAGGGTTGAACCTCAACTAGTCCCAACATCAGTGTCGCTGCATCAGCGTAGGCCAACGCTCTATACTCGTTGTTGCCTACGGCCACTGGGTGCACAGGCAACTGTATAGCCAGTTTCTGACGGGGGATACGGTTGGTCGCGAATTGGAGAAGGGACTCAAACGGAAAGTAACCTGGGCGATAGGCAAAGGGGTCGATGGGGGCGGGCACCACCAGCATGTCTGCCGCTCTTGACAGACCAGCCCAATCGTAGCCGAGGGTATCCCATTTGAATTCGGAAATCTGTTGCGGTGGCTCCAGGCCAATCACCAGGCGTTTGCCTTGGGACCGTAATGTGTCACCCAGGGACTGAGCGAATTCCGTAAACAAGGGTCCGGCTTGCGGTTGCATATTAAGGCCGTAATACTGAAGATAGACTCCAGCGAAATCGTTGGTGTTCACGGCTTCTGTAATCGTTGTCAGTTGGTTATCCTGCTGGCCCACAGAAGAGAGCATGTTGATCAATAGGTCCCCACGCGAATTACCATCCTGATCCCGATTGGAAACGCCCAGGAAAAGGTCTAGACCAGAATGATCGACCTTTGTGATTTCTCCCTCCAAGGCGCCATCGCCCCGCAATCGGCTGAAACCGATGCTGACTGCATCCGCGGCGCCAGAGGCCTCGCCTGGAATGGAAGCCTGATTTCCTTCCAATAGCAGGGTGACCGCTTTGAAACCGGGCGCAGTGTCGCGGACGAGCAGGAAATTAGTGGGCACTGAAGTCAGCTCTGCTTCCATAACTACATCCGCCATTTTGGGGGCACTTGGCAGTGTCGTCCATTGGCCTCCTTGCCAAGTCACTATCTTCATGCGGGCCATTTCGCTTATATCGGGGGGCAGAGGCGCCCGAATCGTAACTTTTTGGTTCGCATTAAAATCATTACTGTCAAGGACGAAGAAGGATCCCAACGGTGCAAGTCCAGAAGCAACTATACTGTCAAGGCCTTCCTGGTACATGCTGTCATTGCCTCTCAAGGTTCCAAAAGAGGTAGGAGGGATAGAGCGAAACTGGAAACTGAGATTTGAATCCAGATTCTCAGGCAAGAAGATTACAGCGGCACCGCTTTCATCCTGCACCATGCCGCCTGCGTCGGAATTAATCTGGATAGAACCGACCACACCTAATGCGGATAGGTCCAAGCGCGTGAGCAGACTAATGGGAGGCGCTAAGAGCACCAGCACCCCCAATACAACAATAACTGCGGTCACCAAATGGCGCAAGGGGCCGTCAAGAATTCGGCTAAGCACGGGCAGATCCAAAGATTACGTTGGGCAACGCGCCAAGACACCAGAGCCAGCGCGTTTGGAAACTTTCCAAGGCTAGGAACATTGAACAGGAAAAACTTCGTGGTATCGTTCCAAAGGATAAACTAAGTGGCAAATCTGTTCAGATTCTGGTGGAAATGGCATGCTTTTCACGTGGCAAGTTCCAACGAAGTACAGTGGCAACCTCCAGAGCCGCAACCAAACCCGTTGCAGGCATCAATATCCTACAGCATCGAGCAATGGCTACCTGATAGTCCTCAGTACCACTGGGGCATTCTTCAAACATGTCGTGGGCTCAGCGAGGACAACTCCTTTCCTTTCAATATCAACGGTTGTTCCATTACATTGTCGCCAGAATCTGCTTCTGCTTCAATTCAAGATAATCCGAGCCCCTTGATTCTAACGGATTTGACACGATTCGGCCTGAAGTATAGACTGCATCCGTGGAGATCAGGGTAGCATGAATCGGGCTTGGGTCTTGTGGCATGGGAATGTCATGTTGCCCTCGCACCTGGGGCGGCAATGCCATTGGGACCTGCTCTCAATCCCCCTACAGCCGGAAACTGGGAAACGCCCTTAAGGGGCGAATGTTTTGATTCCTTTAGCATGGAGAAATAAACAGCATGTATTCTGCAGAAAGCCGGATCATCAAAGCCAAGCAGTATTTTGATGAACGTGATGAGCGGATTCAGATAGAGTCCTTTGCCTGTCGTTTTATGGGTGAACATTCCAACCACTTGATTCAGTATGTTGAACAGAATTGGAATTGCGACTGCGAAGAATTTGCCCTAACCCGAGTCTGTGCTCATGTCATGGCCATCGAAAAGATGCTGGGAGCAGGTGTCAGTCCTGCCCTGTTGCCAAAAGCTTCAGTTCAGTAGCAAAAGTCCTTCAGCTAGTATGAGTCCTTTTGCTTTCCTGCCCTGCCTGAACGCGTTTCTGGCAAGTAGCAGCGCCTCGAATCGTAAGTAAACTTAATTGTATGGCCCAAATTTCTATTGTCGGAGCTGGCTATGTTGGCTTGGTCACTGGGGCCTGCATGGCCAAGCTAGGACACCGGGTACGGTGCATCGATACAGATGTCCGCAAGGTGAAATGTCTACAAGAGGGCAAAGTGCCTTTTTATGAACCTGGGTTGCAGGAACTGGTGAGTGAAAAGCTGGCCTCTCAGCTGCTTTCCTTCCATTCCTGCTATGTGGAAGGCTTGCGAACTAGCGAATTTGTCTTCCTTTGCGTAGATACACCCACAGGTCCCAAAGGCAAGCCCCAGATGGATCGTCTAGAATCTGCGGTCGCGGACGTAATCAGCCATGCTGACCAGCCTATCACTATCATCAATAAGAGTACGGTTCCCGTAGGTACTGGAAGTTGGGTCGAGAGTCAGCTGTCTCAGAGAGGTTCAGCTAAAGTGCAGTTCGATATCGTAAGCTGTCCCGAATTCCTGAGCGAAGGCACCGCCCTCCAGAATTTCATGCATCCGGACAGAATAGTGTTGGGGTGTCTGAATAGGGAGGCGGCTGAAAAAGTGTTGCAGTTGTTCCGGCCCTTAGGAGCTGAGATTTTGACTACTGACCTAGAAACTGCGGAAATGATCAAATATGCCAGTAACGCATACCTGGCCACTCGCATTTCCTTCGTCAATCATGTAGCTCGTCTCTGCGAACGGATCGGTGTGGACATTGATGACGTTACCCGCGGTATGTCCCTGGACCAACGTATTGGTCCAGAATTCCTAAAGGCTGGGATTGGCTTTGGTGGAAGTTGCTTCCCCAAGGATCTCAAAGCCCTTCAGCATCTGGCTCAGCAGCAAGGCGTTGACGGCTCACTACTCTTGGCAACATTGCAGCTCAATCAGCAAGCCCGGCAGTGGGCGGTAGATGAGATTCAGGATTGCCTCGGCCCTGATTTGAAGCAGGCTCGCATAGCCTTATTGGGTTTGACCTTCAAGCCCGACACAGACGATATGAGGGAAGCACCGTCTTTGGATATCTTGGCAGCCTTGCAGGAGCTGGGAGCGGAAGTCATTGCTTGCGACCCAGTTGCATTGCCTGCTGTGCGAAGCAGGTTTCCTACAGTTCAGACGGAAGCTGACCCGTATGTTGCCGCCTCCGGTGCAGATGCGTTGGTGATATGTACTGAGTGGAATGAATTTCGTAGCTTGGATATGGGTCAGGTAGTGGCATCTATGCGCCGGCGCATTCTGGTGGATGGCCGCAATGTTTATGACGCTGCGGCCATGCAGGCATTGGGCTTCACTTACAGGGGCGTGGGCCGAGGACGCGCCCGTCAAGAAAGGGCAGAACCGGAAAATGCGGACTGGTGTTGATCTTCTGCATCTGCCGCGGTTTCAGCAGGTGTTGAATCGCTTTGAGCATAGATTCCTGGGCAAGGTCTTCACCGACAGGGAGCAGTCTGAATGCGCGGGTCAGGTACGCTCTCTGGCTGGCCGATTCGCGATGAAGGAGGCCACTGCCAAAGCCCTCGGTACCGGCCTCTGGAGGGAAGGTGTGGCCTGGCGGGACATCGAAATTTTGAGGCACCCGGACACCGGTGAACCAAAGTTGAAACTCAAAGCTGGGGCAGCGCACTGTGCCACCCGCCTGAACCTAATGACCTGGTCCATAAGTCTCTCCCATGATGGTGAATACGTCATAGCTGTAGCTGTGGCAGTTTAGAATAGGCGGGTTCACTTGGATTTTCTCTCAGGAGCAGGAAATCGTATATGACGAAATACATTTTCGTAACCGGTGGCGTTTGTTCAGGGATTGGCAAGGGTGTTGTTGCCGCATCCATTGGATTGTTGCTCAAAGTTCGCGGGCTGAAAGTTGCCGCGGTAAAGCTGGATCCTTACCTCAACGTGGACCCCGGCACAATGTCCCCTTATCAGCATGGAGAAGTGTTCGTCACTTCCGATGGAGCCGAGACGGATCTGGACCTCGGACACTACGAGCGGTTCATAGGCGAAGAACTCAATCGCACTTCAAACATCACCAGCGGAACCATTTACGCCGGGCTAATTGATGAGGAACGACTAGGGAACAGGTATTTGGGAGGCACTGTACAGGTCGTACCCCATGTTACGGATGCCATCCGCAGAAAAATCATTGAGGCTGTGCAACTGACACAGCCCGATGTGATGTTGGTCGAAATCGGAGGCACGGTCGGGGATATCGAGGGACTCCCCTTTCTAGAGGCCATCCGCCAGATGAGGAATGACATTGGGCCATCAAACTCCCTTTTCTTGCATGTGACTTTATTGCCATATCTGCAGTCCTCCAAGGACCTTAAGACTAAGCCCACCCAACACAGTGTCAGGGTTTTGCGTAGCAATGGGCAGCCACCGGACGTGATAGTGCTGCGAAGTGACTATCCCATCGACTCTCAAATCCGGGACAAGGTGGCATTGCACTGCGATGTGGCACGGGGTGCAGTCACTCCATTGGTTACTTCAGATACGCATTATGAAGTTCCTATTTCTCTCGAAGATTCGGGACTGGGTAAATGGATCGAGGACTATTTTCGCCTCAAAATAAAGAATCATCATGAAGAAGCGCTATCTGAATTGCGCTCTTATGTTGCCACTTTTAGGTCGGCGAAGGAACCGGTGGCAATTGGAGTAGTTGGCAAATATGTGTCTCTGGAAGACGCTTATATGAGTGTCAAGGAAGCTCTCCTGCACTCCTCTGTGGACCTCAAACGCAAACTGGATCTGCGCTGGGTTGATTCGGAGCGTTTGGAAAAGGAGAACGTGGAAAGCAGATTGGCAGGATTAGACGGTATCGTCGTGCCTGGCGGATTCGGACAACGGGGCATAGAAGGCAAGATTGCCGCGGCAAAATACGCCCGCACCCACAAAGTGCCTTATTTGGGGCTCTGCCTAGGTATGCAGGTTATGTGCATTGAATTGGGACGGAAAGCATTGGGTGACCAGAGTGTCAATAGCACTGAATTCGACGAGAATTGTCATCATCCAGTTATTGATTTGATGCCTGACCAATCTGAAGTCAAGAATTTGGGAGGCACGATGCGGCTCGGCGGATTCCCCTGCATGCTGGAACCCGGTACACAAGCACATGCAGCGTATGCCAACATGGGGCTCGGAGACCGAGTCAAAGAAAGACACCGTCATCGGTATGAATTCAATAATCAATACAGGAAAGTGCTGCAAGAGGCAGGAATGCGCTATTCCGGCCTCTCGCCAGACCAAAAACTGGTCGAGATAGTGGAACTGGAAGGGCATCCTTTCATGTTGGGTAGTCAGTTTCATCCCGAGTTTCAAAGTAGACCCACGGAGCCTCATCCTTTATTCAAGAGGTTTATGGAAGCGGCCGTGAAAGTGGCCGAGGCCCGGAATACAGTGGCCGCTGCGGAATTCCTACAACTGTCTGATCAGGCACAGGCCAACTGACGGTGGGAACGACAAGATGCATCCTTATATAAGCGAGTTTTAGCATGGCCGGACATTCCAAATGGGCGAATATCAAGAGACGCAAAGGAGCAGTTGACACTGCCCGCGGCAAGATATTCACGCGCCTAACTAGGGAAATTCAGGTGGCCGCCCGCCATAACCCTGATCCAAATTCCAATTTCACTTTGCGATTAGCCGTAGACCGGGCGCGGGCTGAAAACATGCCTCGGGACAATATCGAAAGAGCTATCAAGCGCGGCTCTGGACAGGACAAAGATGCTGCAGCCGTAGAAGAGATCACTTACGAAGGTTATGCCGCGCACGGGGTTGCCTTGATTATCGAATGTCTGTCGGACAATCGTAATCGGACAATCGCGGAGATTCGCAGGATCTTCAATCGGGCCAATTGCGCGTTAGCAGAACCTAACGCCGTCGCCTGGCAATTCGAACGAAAGGGACTTATTTTATTGGAGACTTCTGTCCAGGATCAGGACATAGCAGAATCGGCCGAGGAAATATTCTTATTAGCTTTGGATGCAGGGGCGGAGGATATTCAGGAAGATGGCGAGACCCTGGAAATCTATACGTTGGATGCCGATTTGTTTCAGGTCTCCGTAGCTTTGAAAGAGGCTGGGCTTGTCTACACTTCTATGGAATTGGTCATGCATCCCCAGAATCTGATTGACTTGACTGCCCAGCAGGCTCTTATGGTGCTGCGCATGGTGGAGACATTGGAGGATCTGGACGACGTAAAACAGGTCTTTCACAATCTTAGCCTTCAAGACGAGGTGCTGGCGGAACTGGCTACCTAAATTTCAGTCGAAAATCCATGAGCATCATCTTGGGCATAGATCCCGGAGTGGCCCGCGTCGGATACGGGCTAGTGAAACGACACGATGACGACAGTGCCTCGTTCTTGGATTGTGGCATCCTGGAGACATCACCCGGCGACCATTTGGCCAACCGGTTGCTAATTATCTACAAGGACCTATGTGACCTGTTTGCAGAATACGAGCCCAGCGAATTTGCCATCGAACAGATTTTTTTTGGGCGAAATATTTCCACGGCATTTGCAATTGGTCATGCCAGCGGCGTGATCCAATTGGCCGCAGCTCAGCATAAGCTACGCGTCCACACTTATACCCCACCAGAAATCAAACGGGCCTTGACTGGTACAGGCAAGGCAGATAAGTCCCAGATACAGGCGATGGTGACTCTACAGTTGCAGCTCTCAGCAACACCAAAACCAGATGATGCAGCGGACGCCTTGGCAATAGCCCTTTGTCATCTACATCAATTTCGATACGCTAATCTGATGCGGAATTTGGAAGGGGGAGGGAACACTCCCAACTAACCATGATAAGAAGGCTTAGTGGTTCTGTAATCACTGCCGACCTGCATTCTGTCGTAATTCGACTCGGGGCCGCCCCTGGCCTGTGCCTCGAAGTACGGGTGCCCAACCCCCAGATTCCCGAACTTGCTATTGGTAGCACAGCGACATTATTTACACATTTATACGTTCGGCCGGAAGAAATGAGTCTTTTCGGATTCCTCTCGGAGGAGGACTATCGTATCTTCATGCAACTGATTCGAGTCAGCGGATTGGGTCCGCGGGCAGCGGTGGGGATGCTGGGAGCCATTAGCCCTGCCGAATTGGTACGGGCCATTCTGCACAATGACCCCAAGGTCTTAGCAAGGGCTCCTGGCATTGGACCTCGTACAGCCAAAAAGATCATTCTAGATTTGGCGGACCGCATTGCAGAAATCTCTTCCTTCCCAGAGGGTTTCAAACCACCTACCGATGAAGATGCGGACATTTTGGCGGCACTTACGCAAATGGGATTCAGCACAGTTGAAGCAAGCAAAGCGTTGGACCAAGTTCCCACGGAGGTTGAGGACGAAGGGGAAAGGCTACGTCTGGCCCTCCAGAATCTGGGGTAAGCTGCGCCCTGAATCTTGACACAAAGCCGCCAACATCTTTACGATACTTGCTCTGAAGTTCCTTAGAAGGCTGGAATTCCATAATGGTTGAAGTAACCGCGCTGCGCAAAGGTAATATTTTTACAGAAGACAGCCAACTATGGCGGGTGGTGGAATTCCATCACAGCAAGATGGCCCGCGGCGGGGCTACTATTCGGCTTAAGGTGCGAAACGTCCGAACCGGTTCTCTGGTGGAAAAGACTTACAACAACGGGGCCCGCCTGGAAGATGTACGATTGGAAGGGCGGGAGATGGAATATCTCTATCCTGACGGAAATGACTATGTCTTCATGGATGTCAGCACTTATGATCAGGTTACGTTGACAACCGAAACCTTAGGGGACGCTGTGCAGTTCCTTTCGGACAATCAAGTAATTGACGTCGAATTTTATGAATCTGAGGCCTTGGGTGTGACCTTGCCGACCACTGTGGACTTGAAAGTAAAGTGGGCAGAAGGCGCAATTGCCGGGGACACGGCCACGAAACCTACAAAGGCAGTGGAACTGTCCACGGGCTTTAAGTTGCAGGTACCGATGTTCATCAAGGAAGGAGATACCATTCGGGTTGATACTCGAGATGGCAGGTATGTTACACGGGTCTAGCCCGGTATGGTCCTGCCGCTGTAGCTCAGTCGGTAGAGCGACGCTCTCGTAAAGCGTAGGTCATCGGTTCGAACCCGATCAGCGGCTTTTTCCCTTTGCAGGTCCTAGAGTCTGTTAGGATAAAGGAGCTGGATACCCAGCCTCTTTACTGGAATCAGACCCAATAACAAAGCCATGTCCCGTACAATTTTCTGTGCCAAGCTTCGGCGTGACTTGCCTGGTTTGGACAAGCCTCCCTATAAGAATGAACTCGGGCAGCGTATCTATGAGAAGATTTCACAGGATGCGTGGCAAATGTGGATGCGCCAGTCCGTTATTTTAATTAACCACTATGGGCTGAGTCTGGGCGACTTAAAGGCACATGAGTTCCTGATGCAACAGTTGGAAGACTATTTTTTTGGCCCGGATGCCGAAATGCCTGAGGGCTGGACTCCAGAAGGAGTAGCTGGGCCCGGACTGCAGCAGACAAAAGGGCAGCGGTCTAAGTAGCACGTCGGGCCAAGTTAAGGTACGAGTATCAATCGGAAATCAGGTCGATTTCCGGTTGCAAGCGAATAGTGAGGCAGTCGTAAGATTGCCTGAGGGCTTTTTCCGCAAGTGAAGGACTTTCTGCCTCCGCAAAAATGAAACCCAGATAGCTATTCCCCTCTGGTAGTGGTTTGAGTGAATATCCGGCCTGGGCCGTAATTTCCAGACCCGTTATTCCGGGCACGTTTCCCGCTGCATCCAAGCCTTCCACTTCCTGCAATATTCCAGCGTGAGGGATAGGTATCATCATTACCCCACTGCCGGACCCTTGGGGAGTCAGATCCGGCATTGGCAGTCCGCACGCCTGGCGGAGGATCAGGGACTCCAGAGACTCGGCAATACCGAACTTGAGAATCTGGGAACAGAGGCCCCCAATTGATCTTCCGGCTACTTCTATGATCCAGACTCCCTGGTCATTGAGCCTCATCTCCGCGTGCACGGGCCCAAACCCCAGTCCCAGTGCCCGTGCAGCCCGTTGTGTTGCTTTTTGGATGGCTACCTGATCGGCCATTGGTGCCCGTGACGGAGTTACGTAGATAGATTCCTCAAAAAAGGGACCCTCCAAGGGGTCGGGTTTGTCAAAGATGGCCAACACGTGTAGTTCCCGATCCGCGATAATGGCCTCCACCGCAAATTCGGTACCGGGAATGTATGCTTCCATAAGAAAAGGGCTTGGTGAAGCCGTTTCGTTTCCCTGAATCAATGGCAACAGCCTAGCCAAGGCTGGTTTCAGTTCTGTTGGACTGTTGACCCGAATGACCCCTTGCGAGCCATTCCGGTCAAGCGGCTTAATTACCAGAGGAAAGCCCACAGTCTGGGCGGCATCTAGCAGATTGTCATCATGTGCAACTCTGAGGAATGTCGGACATGCCATGCCCCCAATTGCCAACTGGCGGCGCATCTCAAATTTGTCCCTGGCCGCCAGAGCAGCAGCTGGTGAATTGTGAGGCAGTCCCAGAGCTTGGCAGGCAAGAGCGGCAATACTGCTTCCGGTGTCGTCCAAGGCCAGCACGGCCGCCCAGGGTGCCCGGGCATGAGCGGCAAGGATTTTTTCTACGGCCCTTTTGTGTTGAGAGAAAGGAAAGCCCCAACCTTGGCTGCCTTCTTCCGCAAGTTCCTCCTGCATGTCCACGGCCATTTGACATTCAATACCCAGGGCCTCGCCTGCTTGCCAGAAGGCATTCGCTCGGTAGGTCTGAACATTGGAAAGAAACAGGACCCTGGTGGCCGGTCCACCAAATCGTTCTGACATTTACTTTGGATCCGGGCGGTATTCTGCTCTTTCAGTAATCCAGCCTCATTCCTTAAATCTTGGCAGCCATTTCAGCCCTCAATTTGTGCGCGAATTTGCTGCGGAACTTACTGACCTTCGGTGAAACCACGGCCATGCAATACCCTTGGTGAGTATTCTTGAAGAAATATTCCTGGTGGTAGTCTTCAGCCTCAAAGAACGCCGGAATGGATTCCAATTGGGTCACCAAGGGATTTGGCCAGATTTTGCGCGATGTCAGTTCCTGCATGACGCGCTCTGCCTCCGCCCTTTGAGAGGGGCTATGGTGAAATATCACAGACCTGTACTGGGTGCCCACGTCGGCACCCTGCCTATTCAGGGTGGTTGGGTCATGGATAGTGAAGAAGACAGACAGGATCTCGCTCAAGGGCGTAACCTCAGGGTCATAATCCACTTGGACAACCTCAGCGTGGCCCGTATTGCCACGGCAGACTTGCTCGTAGGTAGGGTGGGCTTTGTGGCCTCCGGCATAGCCTGACCTCACTCCGTTCACCCCTTCCATGCAAAGGTAAACGGCCTCCAAGCACCAGAAACATCCACCACCCAAGGTAATGGTTTCGCCATTCATTATTTTCTCCTCAATATTCTTCAACTCTTTCGATCTGGACTCGAAGGGTTTCTCCTCCTACCCGTAAATCTACTCGATTTGCGGCCTGATCGGATTCTTGAGGTCCCACAGTGTCCCAAGCTACCCGAACCGCCAAGGTCTCCTCTTGCAGATAGGTGCCATGCAGGTTCATTGCACTACGCGCCAGTTCAGACTCCGTCAGGAAGGTAAGAGCAATTCGATCCGAAATTTCCAAGCCCAAATCCTTGCGGGCCTGTTGCACTTGCCGCACCATTTCGCGGATATGTCCTTCTAAAAGCAGCTCCGTTGAAACTTCCGTGGCGATAGCTACAGATGTGCCTTGGGCTTCCGAAACGCTGAACCCAGCCAGCGGGGTCTTGCGGATTTCAACATCTTCCAATGTAACTATGAATTCCTCCGCGCCTGAGGTGATAGTGACCTTCCCGCGGTCCTGCAGGTCTGCAGCTAGCTGTTCCTGATCCAGTTTGGCAAACTCTGTCCGAATTTTGGGGTATCCTGACCCAAATTTTTGGCCTAATTGTCTGGGCAATGGAAAAACTTCGAAATTCACCAGGTTTCGACCCGCTGAAAGAGTCAGCTTGCGTACGTTCAGCTCTTGGCAGATCAGATCCTGGTATTGGGGCAGGATATCCCGTTCTGCGGCTTCAGGCAACTGCACAGTAACTTCGCTCAAGGGCTGCCGCACTTTCAATGCGGCAGCCTGGCGTGCCGCATGACCCAGACTAGTGACTCTCTGCACCAATTCCATATGTGTGTTCAATTCCAGATCTAGCAGTCTCTCATTGACTTGAGGCCAACTACTTAGATGGATCGATGCCTGTTCTTCACCAGCGGGGCGGGCTACCAAATTCTGGTAAATGGCTTCAGATACGAATGGTGCCGCCGGGGCGACCAATTTAGCCATTATCACTAGAACTTGGTGCAGGGTTTGCAGGGCTTCGGTCTCACCGTTCCAGAACCGGCGGCGGTTCAGTCGCACGTACCAGTTGGAGAGCCGTTCTACGAATCGCACTACCGGACGGGTACAGCCTGTAGCGTCATAGTTCTCGTAGGCTTCAGTAACCTGCTGCACCAGGACCTGTAACTCCGAAAGAACCCAACGGTCCAGCAGGTGGGTAGCTGATGTCCCCTGGACTGGGTGCCAAGCTGCTACATTGGCATAAGTTACATGAAAACTATAGGAGCTCCACAGGCGGTTGAGGAATTTGCGGACAGATTCCTCAACCAAATTGTCACTGAAACGGCGGCTGTCACCTGGCTGCGCGGCTGCATACATGGTCCAGCGGGTGGCATCTGCACCATACTTCTGCATCACTTGCCAGGGATTAATTACGTTACCAAGAGACTTGCTCATTTTCCTGCCATCTTCGGCCAGGATGTGGCCTAGGCAAACTACATTTAAGAAGGCCGGTCTATTGAACAGCAGTGTCCCCAGCGCGTGGAGAGTATAAAACCAGCCCCTGGTCTGGTCTATGGCTTCGCAAATGAAATCTGCCTGCTGGTGAATCTGGTATTGCTGTTGGCCCTTAACAGGATAGTGCCACTGGGCTATAGGCATGGCTCCACTGTCAAACCAGCAGTCCGCCACTTCCGGTACTCGGCGCATCGTGCCGCCGTCCGGGGCTTCCCAAGTGATTTCATCTACGTAAGGCCGATGCAGGTCCAGATCCTCCAGGCTCCGGCCACTGGCCTCTTCCAGTTCAGCCACACTGCCAAAGCAGACCCTAAAGTCGCTGCCGGGGGCATCGCTTTCCCAAATGGGTAGCGGAGTGCCCCAAAAGCGGTCCCGACCCAGAGCCCAGTCCACATTGTTGTTGAGCCATTGGCCGAAGCGCCCGTCCCTAATGTGCTCAGGCACCCAGTTTATGGTCTGATTCAAGGCAACCAGTTGCTCTTTGTATTTGCTGGTGCGAATATACCAGGTTTCCTTGGCGTAATAGAGCAGGGGGGAGTCGCAACGCCAGCAAAAAGGGTAAGTATGCAGATAGGTACCCGACTTGTACATCAGGCCCCGGTTTGTCAATTCGCTCTGGATCTCCGGATCCGCATCCTTTACGAACATTCCGGCCCAAGGCACGACCTCGGACCGGAATGTGCCGTCTGGCAGAACGGTCTGGATCACCGGCAAGCTCATCTTTTGGCCCAAGTCCAAGTCGTCCGCACCAAAGGCCGGTGCCACATGTACGATGCCCGTCCCTTCCGACGTGGAGACGAATTCAGCTGCCAGTACCATGGCATATGGCTCAGTAATCGGGAGGAATTCGTACAAAGGCTGATATCTTCTCCCTACCAGATTCGCTCCCTTGCAACGGGACAGCACTTCATATCCTGATTCCAGGACTGTATCGGCCAGATCTGCAGCAAGGTAAAGAATGTCCCCCGAAACATCTCGAACAGCCAAGTAGTCTATTTGGGTCCCTACAGCAAGAGCTGCGTTTCCAGGCAGTGTCCAGGGGGTGGTAGTCCAAGCCAGGAAGTAAGTGTCTGCCTCATCAGAAGCTTTAAACTTTACATAAATGCTGGGATCTTCGGTATTTTCCTTGTATCCTAGAGAGAGTTCATGACTTGATAGCGGAGTTCCACATCGAGGGCAGAATGGGACAGACTTGAAACCTTGAGACAGCAAATTTTTGTCCCAGAGCTGCTTAAGGATCCACCACAAAGATTCTATATAGCCGTTGTGGTAGGTGACATAAGGGTCTTTTGTATCCACCAAGTACCCCATGCGTTCCGTCAGGGCTTCCCATTCGCCGATATATTTAGAAACAGAATCCCGGCAAAGCTGGTTGAACTCCTTGACTCCGTATTCCTCCACCTCCTTCTTGCCGCCTAGCCCCAAAGCCTTCTCGACTTCGATTTCGACCGGCAGACCATGGGTATCCCAGCCACCCTTGCGCAAAACCTTGTATCCACACATCGTGCGGTAGCGTGGAAACATATCCTTGAATGCTCTCGCCAGTAAATGGTGGATGCCTGGCGGACCATTCGCGGTGGGAGGACCTTCAAAGAAAGTGAAGTCCTCTCCGTCCAGCCTCTCGCTCTGAGTGCGTTCCAAAAGGGAAATGCTGCGCCAATGCTCTGCTATCTGTTCCTCCTGGGCAGGAAAGTCCACTTTGGCCTCAACAGAGGCAAAAACTTGAATTGTTTCATTTGTTGACATAATTTCGTTCTGGATCCCTCTCAACTGCAGAATCAAAAAACCGCCCCGCTACAGGGGACGGTCGGACCGCGTTACCACCCCAGTTTCCAGCTATGCCGGACACCTCTGGTCCTTCGCCGGCTTCAAGTCCGTCTGAAGGTGTGTCATTAACGAGACACCAATCCGGCGCGGCTTATTCTGGTCATCCGTTTCTGCCACACAGCTCTGAAGTGATTTTCAGTGTACAGGTCTTTCGGGTTTGGATTCCACCGCCCCAAACTCTCTGGTCCCCGCCTGACCTTACTCTTCTCCGTCCCAGCTTGTGCCAAGAGTGTACGCGATTCTTAAAGGTCCGCCAAAACGCCAGACAGAGCCAAGGAGCGACTTCCTGGACGCCGGTGCGTGGTTGGACTCAGTATTCAATCGGGGCCCCGCCCCGTTTAGCAAGGAAAGTAAAATCTGAAATAGAGCCGACATCCCTACCTGACAATAAAGCAACTCGCCTGAGACTTCGAATGGATTAACAATCAACGGCCGTGTCAGGACCAGCCGGAATAAGGGTACGGGGCAGGATGCAAGTCTCCTAATGATGCATTGGTAAAGGTTGAGGGACGTCTGAATCTGGCGACCCAAAGCAGAGTTCCTCCGGTTTCCGCTTCGGTTCCACATCCAAGTGATAATTTCCAAGAGGGGCCTCAAGGCTTATGATTTACAGAAGCTAACGCTGGATGCATTTGCACAAGGATGCGTGACAGATTCCGGGAACAGAGAGATTTCCGACAAGAGAGCAACTTAATGAATTCCTGTCGTTTGCTGGAGCCTTGAAGGACTGTCAGGGTATTAGGTATTCTTAGTTCTATGCAATAGGGTCAAAGAACCTGGACGATGCCTGGCTCTAGAAGTCCAATTGGGAAGTCCCCTATGTGGCTCTCCAACGCCAGATATGGGAAGGGCCGTCTCCCCACGGCGGTCCATCGTTTCCCGGCGGTGATGCAGGAGTGCCCTGCTGCACAGACTAACCCAACACATGAGCGCGTAGATGGTCCGTTGGGGCCCGAAGGAAAACTGAAATGTGGCAGTGTACCCAAAGAGAGGTTATGGGGTAATTGGAACACTCTGCATCCCTGCTTAGATAGCGCCTGGAGCACAATCACGTTGAAGGCGCCCTGTACCGAGGCTTCTTCAAAATAGTAATAGGCTTTCTAGGCAGGGCCGTGCAAGAGTCCCTGCGCCTCCCCACAAAGATAGCAACAAAACCTTTGTCCCTTAATTTCGGGATGAAACTCTTCCCATTGGTGTTCCAATGGAAGGGGCTCAGCCCTTTACGCCTTCGGCCACAAGTGGCCCGATACCAAGTTAGAGCTGTACTGGCATTCCCATTCTCTTGCTTGAGTTGGTGTCTTTGGCGCGAGACCTCCCCGGACTGTGTTATTAGTGGGCTTGGGCTCTCTTTCAACCCTTGCATTTCTCATTCCGCTAGCATAGGCGTAACAATGCCATGATGAATAGCAATAGGAAGGCACCGACTGGACCCTTTTTCTCAAAGCAGGAGAGATGGCTTGGTTATCTCTATATTCTGGCATGTATTTGCATTGTCTCGGCAGCTGCAATTCTGCGATTTAATGACCTGCCTTTGAATTCCTTGTGGTTCGACGAAGCTATCGCCGCCAACAATGCGAAAGGTTCATTCTCCGACCTCATTTGGAACACCCGGCATAGGAACTCTTCTCCTATAGGGTATCCACTGATCCTGTATGTAATCCAGAATTGGCAGAGTTCAACTCTTAGCGTTCGCATAGTACCAGCCGTGTCAAGTGTGTTAACTGTCACGATATTGGCCCGGCTTCTGCCCTGCGTGGGACTAGGGCGACGGACTGCGCTTTTGGCGGCTCTCCTCGCAGCTCTGTCTGCAAATGCCATTATCCATGCGCAAGATGCCAGAGAGTACTCAATAGACGCATTGGTAGCAGTAATTCTCGTAGTGGGTCTGCTGGCATTCCTCAGAGAAAATAGGAGGGTATTGCTCTGCTCGGGCCTTTTTGTGTCCCCATTGCTACAATACAATCTGGTGTTGTTCAGCGCCGCCATCTTGGGCACAGCTCTGATACACCTTCAGGGAGCGTCCAGTTTCCGAGCCAACACTACTGGTCGACAGGTTCCGGAAAAGTCAAGGACAATATCTGATCTTGCTTGGCCGTTAGCCTGTTTAGTCGCCGGATGTGTAGCGACAACACTCATTACATTGCGTTTTCATTGGAGCAGCGAGGGTTTCGCCAGTAGTACCTACCTTAATCCGTACTATTATTTAGGCGAATTTCACGATGTCAAGAGCCTAGTGCACTTCGTTGGCTCCCGCACCTGGCAACTCCTTGGCTACCATCTAGCACCCAACATTCCACTTGCTGGAAGCATTGCCTTCGGGTTGCTCTTGATTGGGATCACTATTAAGAGGGAAGCAGACGTCATAGTAACCCTCTTCCTATTCTCTCTGGCCTTGGCGATCTGGGCGGCGCTGGTCAAGGTATATCCCCTGGGCGATATTCGGCAAAGCCTATATTTGGGACCCGTCATCTTCCTGGCAATGGCGCGGGCTACTGTTTGGATTCTGGATCTAATTCCATCCGATGTTCTTCGGACCTGGATTGGTCTGGTAGGTCTCGTCTTGGCCATCGGCGGCGTCACGTACGCAGGAATCGAAGAACTCCAACGCGCTGATTTGTATCGGGACGAACAACCTGTCAAGGAAGTCCTCGCGATCGTGGATGACCAAGCACAGGGGGATGACCTGGTCTTTGTTTCCGGCGGAGCCGCGCCGGCGGTCCAATTCCACGGTAAGGAAGACCTGAACTATTACTTTGGCGTCTTCGAAGACTCATTCGAAGATTGTTTTCAGGATGTCCGCTCCCTTTGGATAGAACGCCAACCCGGGAAGCTATGGTTGATAGGTTCTCATAATCCTGTTTGTCAAGGTTGGTACTTCTTGGAGCTTCTAGGTGAGAAAATTCAGGTTGAGCAATTATTTGATCATTCTGCAACGCAACTTCACGTTGCCGTGAATCCATTGTCAAATACAGGAGAAAAATCGACTGCACAGGCCTCGACTCAGGACCCTTTGTTGGCAGTGGAATCACTCCTGCAGACCCAAAGAAAAGTATATTCCGATGGCTACGACATCTACCTATACAACCACAAATTGATTTTCGTTGTAAGTCAATGTACTCAGGAGGATATTTCCGCTACTGTCTACTTCAGAGCTTTGGCCAAGGATTCAGAAAATTCTTCCGTATACGGTCGATTCAATATGCGGGAATATGCATTCAGAATTGAGGAGAAGTGCGTGGCTGTATATCCACTTCCCCAGTACGACCTTGCACAGATTTACATGAGCCAGCGTTATCCTGGTCAAGGTGAAGTCTGGGACGCAGAAATATACCTTACAGAAGAACAGTAACCTTAAGGTATTTTCCAAAGGACCCTCCTTCTACTTTTCTGCTTTCCCTATGCACGCACTGGCTGAGAGTTTCGGGAAATTAGGGAGGTGATTGACAGGCAATACGTGCGCATGTCTTCGTATATCCAGAAAGCGAAATTGGGTGCTAGCTGCCGCAGATAATGCCGTTCTGTTCAAGTTTGACTAGCTATCCTTCAACTTCAGCCAAGGCTAGTACAGAGTCAAATTGACCATTGCACGGGAAAATCAGTAGATTGCAGACCTTACCACGGCTCCCTAATCCCTTTTTGACTTAGTTTGCCCCTTCCTCCTTTAGACTAGAAGCCCCAAGGGGGACCGTCACAACGCAAAGGGCTTCAACAGACTCTCGCCATCGTAAATCTGGCCAACGGACAGTGAGTCCATCTCTGCAGTTACAGACGCCACTGACTGGAAGAGCATGCCCAGGCTTTGCAAACAGATCAAGAAATGGCTTGCCGCCGCGATGAGATCGGGATTGTTGGGCCTCTTGGGTGACCCAGGCATGGGAGCAAGGACACGCTTCAGCGTGTCCTTGAATTTGGCTCTTTCTTCTCAGGATTCAGGAATTCGCCAGCTGACACATTCTAGTTGCAAAATCGTGTTTCCTTCCTCCACTAAGAATTAAGGAGAGCATCCTACGTTTGTCTCTCCCTAAAGGCCTTCGGGAAAGCTGTAGCAAAAAACCTATTCCATTGACTGAATCACCTCCGTGCCGGCGTGTTTCTTGGAGCATCCGTTCCCGGCTTCTGATAGGTACTCGAAATCAATCCGTTCTAATGCAAGGCTAGAACAGCCACAGCCCACGACGGTCGGACTGGTGCCTTCTTCATAATCTTGCCTAATGAATACCTCTGAGGGATTCTGCGAGCGGCCGAGCGAACGCCAGTCTCCAGCCGTAGTCGCGACACCAAGGGGTTGAAGGCTTTGCGCCTCACTTCCCACGATCCTTCGCCGCACTTTCGACAATCTGACCCGCCCCACCTACTGGCGAGCAACTGTTCTCAGTGGTACGCCGCTGCAAATGCCCTACCACGTTGCTTTCCAAATGTCGCACGTACTCCGGAGCCAAGGGCATCTAAATCCGAAAGAATGCTTCTCCGTCCCGGGCACGAGACCCAGCCGACGTCCGCTGCGCTGGCGAGGCTGAGTCTCGTGCCCGTTGTATTAGGACGAACAGCAGGAAGGCCAGTAGAGAAAGTAGGGAAAAAGCCCGTTAGACTGTGCAGTTTCGAAACGAGGAATTGCGGTTTATCGGCCCTGCGAAATCCTTGGAGTCGACTTCTCGGAGATAACTGCATGGGAACGGGAGCCCTTCAATATCCAGGCAGTAGCCTTTGAGAGGAAGAACCCCAGATTCGAACCCGTCGTGCTAATCCAGGTGAGTCTCGAGTCGAGTCTGAAGGGCTCTAACACCTCTGTCAGATCCGCTGGAATTGACCTTCATAGGTACTGCATAGACGTTGCGTTGGCCTCTGGAGCCACGGTCGTCTCGGGAGAGAAGGCAAAGGGGCCGGGCATCCTCAAATTCCATCCTCCCGATGATCTACAAGTCGATATCGACTTTGCCCCCTCGGCTCTTCAAGAGGTTGTGCCGAACGCTGCGGGTCGCAGCGTAAGGCTCGTGTTCGAGCCGCTGAACCGCTCCGGGAGCAGCTTCTGCTTCCGTTCTGTTGAGTCAGTTCGTCAGTTCGAAGGGCCGATGCTGAAGACAACCTAACTTCCCGATGCTGATCGATACCATCTACACCGCCATCGAGAGAAAGTCGATTCCCCGAGCGGTGAGGAAGGTGGGAGACCGGCTTGCTTACATGCAGGTAATAACGCAGGACCAAAGCGTCCCCTGTCCGGCCACTCCGACTGGTATGGGCTCAGGGATGCTCTGCAAGAGGCCAATTACCCTGGACCGCTGGTGATAGTTCCCTGATTCCGCCAGAGCCAGATTTCAGCCTTACATTTGGAGGTCTTGGTGGATATGGGGTGCATCGCAGGCGTAAAGGAGGGGATTGGCCTACCCACTAAATAAGTGTATAGGAAGCCAAAGGCAAGGTGCCCAAAGGCTCCAAATGGCTGTCAAGAATGGCATTGACTGGCCTCCAAGAAGGTGAAATGGAGCCCGGCATCTCTTCAACTGCGGGTATTGTTCTGTTTACTTACAATGCCAAGGAGCCGAAACTCATATTAGCATTCGTGTTCGACTCAATTGGTTTTGATTTCAAAGAACAATCGAGACTTTGAATTCATTGCATCTGTCGAGGCCACCATGAGGCTTTTAAAAACTGGAATACCTAAATAGCCTCCGAAGGCGTCCCTGCACACTCCAAATAAATTGCCGCGATCGACTTCTCTCCTTCCTTGCAAGACCCGGTGGCAAGCTACCATTACGCTTTATCCGCCCCAATCGAATTTGCAATTTCTCTACTGGACTTCTACATTCGTTGCAAGAGAGTTTCGACAGAAAGCGATAGCCGTCAGGGCGTACACACGGGCGACCCTTGCCAGTTCCGCTACTGGCACTTCCTCTTGAATGGTATGGGCACCGAGGGCATCAGGTCCGTGGGTTATGGCCGGAATCTGAGCCCAGGCCGTATAGAGATTTCCATCATCGATGAATGGCTTGTCGCCAAAGGGCAGGTCAGTTCCTGCCTCCGCTCTGTGAGCAGTCTGAAACGCCCGGACGAATTCACTGTGCTCTGACAACCGCATGGCATCTCCTTGCAATTCCCAATCCACTGTGCAACTTAAGCCATGATCCTGAGCACACTTTGCAACCAACCTTTGCAGTTCTTCGCGCGCCGCCTCGCCAGTACCAGGCTCGGTCCAGCGCCGTGTGCCTTCCACTTGACAGGCTTGGGGAGACTGATTGTAAATCTCACCAGCATGAATCTGCCCAATGAACAGAGAATCTACGCCCGCCGACACTGGCCCCACAGATTTCAATCGCCCGTCCAGATTTTGCAAGCGGGTCACCAGATCTACTCCTGCTGCAATGGGATCAGGGCAGTCTGTCGGTTTGTGAATTTCGTGCATAGGACCAAGTTCACGCTGAAGCGTGGCCTTGAATATGGCCATTCCTTTGCCTGCCGTGGGAATCCATTTGCAGAAATATTCTGGTAGTAGAACTGCATTTCCTACGATGCCTTCACGTATCAGGGCGCGCACTTGGCGCTTGTCCCCCCAAGGTCCTTCATGGTGATCGTGTGCGGTCAGCAGGACAGACCCGCATTCCAGGAGGCCCGTATCCCGCAACACCCGTAAGGCTTCCACAACAGCGGCTGTGCCTCCTTTCATATCGGAAGCGCCCGAACCATAAAGCACGCCGTCTTCCACTCGTGGTGACACGAATGGCAAATGAACAGTATCTAAATGACAGTCGAACTGGAGTGTTGGACCGGGCGCGGCACTTTCGTATCGCATCACTACTGCCGGGGCCGGAGCCCAGTCTGCCTCGAGCCTTTGAACTGCAAATCCCTCCTGCTCCAGCACTGTGGCCAGCACATCCAATGCCTTGCCCGCATCTCGGGTGGGGCTGGGTTCCTGGATCAGACGAATGGCCGTATCCAGGAGACGCTCTGGCTGAACTCCTTTTTGGATGGATGCAACGATATCAGGGGCCAAGAACATATTTCACCTCATAAATCCACAATCCTAACTGATAACCCCTATAACAGTCGAAGGTCATACCCATTCCCGGGAATCAGGTACTTCTAGCCAGGTGCCACCCTCCTGTATCGACTCCTGGCTAATCAAGCCGGGCAACGTCATGTCCAATGCCGCGTGAATGTCCAGAGGACAGGGAATGGCCCCTCTGATATAAGCAATAAAATCTTGAATCACGAAGAAGTCTCCTCCACCATGGCCAGCTGCCAGAGCCTGTGGCGGCGGATCGCGCCACATGTCTGGCAGGTATTGGGCTTCCAAAGCCGCCAAATCTGACCAAGACAAGGAATTGTCTGCCCTTGACGACAGCCAGATACGGTTGTGCTGTTCGGGGCAGCGCGCTGATTCGTAGGAACCCTGTGTGCCTTGCAAGGCGTAGTTGAGCATCCCGTGAGGCCGATTGGACAGCATGTCCACCCGGATTTTGATCAAAGCGTCCCGGCATGTCTTGGCCAGCATGATGCAGGTATCTTGATTCTCATAGACAACGCCCCGCGCATCCTGGTAATGTCGACCACTCCCTTGACAACAGACGCGGGCGACGCGATCTCCGGGCAGCCATTGCAGAATGGGACCAAGACTGTGCGTGCCATAAGTTATACCGTCAATGCCGGTCTGCCATCGGCGCCGCCACGGGGTTTGCTCGTTGAGTTCTTTGAGGTCATGAATGTATTCGCCTTCAGCGTAGTAGACCGTTCCAAACAGCCCCTCATGTACCAAGGCTCTGATCAAGACATTCGACTTGGTATATACATAGTTTTCCGCGAGCATATAGCAGGCATCGGACTGCCGCTGTGCTTCCACCAGATCCCGGCATTCCTGGAGCGAGACCGCCGCTGTCACTTCGCAAAGCACATGGATGCCATACCCCAAGGCTTTAATGGCCTGGGACGCATGGAAGGGCATCGGCGTTCCAAGAATGATTGCGTCCAGTTCGGATTGCGACAGCATCTCTTCATAATCAGAATAAATATTAGTCGCGCCAAATTGGCTGAAGTCTCTCTTCAGAGCCGCTAAGTTGAGGTCGCAAAGTGCATGAATACGGACGTGCGGATTTCCTTCAAGGGCAAGACGATAACTGCCTCCCCGTCCGGCGGCTCCCACAAGGCCCACATTGAGTTTTTCCAAAACGCCCATTCTCTTGCTCCATGGCCCTTGCCTTGATTCACGCCGACAACCTTAACTCTGGCACTGTCCCATATTAAGGAACTGTCAATCCCGGGGACAACCCCAAAGCCGATATGGCCTTGTCACGGGATTGGTACATACGGAGTAGGTCCCAGGATTCTCCCGTACCGAACAGCGCGTCCGAAAACTGCAAACAGTTGTTTTCTGTCCCAGTCTCCAAGAAATTAGCAGCAGCCAGGAAGAATGATTGGAATGTTGACGTGGCGACTGAACATTGAATACATCTTGGGAAAAACTGAAAAGGTTCGCTAAGTGCGCAACAAATACAACCGCCTTTAAAATGAAACAATGGAGCAGAGTTAGTTCACCCAGTTGAAAAATCTTGTTGGAACTTCCCTATCCTACCTAATACCTCGTTGTCACCGGCCGGCGGAGTCTTCAATACAACCGTGCAAGTCAAGGCTGCCAAACATTCGCGTTCTTTGGGAAACGCCTCCAATCTAAATTGGTCTTCAGCCTTCCGAAGATCAGAGAATTTCAGGCGGAGTTTATTTAAGAAGAGCTCTTTTAAGGCCCCCCTTGCCTATAACCATGGCGCTGCCATCCTCAAGAAGCCAGGTGAGACAAAAGGGTCAGCTGACCTTTTAATACTTATAAATAATTTTAATACCTTTTCCAACCGATGTGAGACACCATGAGATTGCGGGAATGAGGCCACGGGACTTTTCAGACTTAGGCCAAAAGAAGCATGGATCGAAGACAACGGTATCTGGAATTCACTTACCTGCATCCGAAAAGACACCTAACAAAACCTCTCATGCTGTTTGTTTCGCTCCCTTGTAGGATTCTCGCTGTCTCAACGGAGCTATTCACCGTCTAAGAGAGCGTTAGGCAAGAATATGGTAATTTCAGAACGGGTTCTCTCTGTGATCAAATAAGGCTCTAATCAAGATGCTGTCCAATTACTAGACCGAACAAATGGCAGTCGAGCGTCTTCGCGGTTAGGCTTCTAGGCGCGAAATTTCTCGTAACAGGGGGAAAGGAGAGAAGTTGGAGTTGAAGAAGCTAAAGATGCCCTGTGTAAAACTAAGGACATCACTGGAAAGTTCAACTTTCGTCAGCGTTACTTTCTTTACATTTCGGCTAGGCACAAATCACCTGGTTTGGCTTTCAAGGCCTTACCAAGTCTTTAGCCTATACAATCTCGGGAGCAGTGGGAGCGGAAGTAGGTTTTGGCACCTTGGATTGTTAAAGAAAGGGGCCCTGCAATCCGCAAGCTTTCAAGAGCATGGGGCTATACGGGAACACTGACAGTAACTAGTTGCTTTCGGACTCCTTTATGTCTTCGTTCCGGGGCCGGGGTTTGCTCTTCAATTCTTTGCTTCTGCCCTAATTCCGGCACCAGTTCTGGTCCAGGCAATACAAGGCAAGATATCACGATTGTGTATCCAAGGACCAACAGGGAAATTGACTTAGCATGAAATTCAAACGTGTCCTCGTTTCGGTGGCCGACAAGACAGGCGTAGTGGATCTGTGTCGCCAATTGGAGCCTCATGCAGGGGAGTTTGTGGCCAGCAGTGGCACGGCAGCTATATTGGTCGAAGCCGGATTGGACGTCCTGGAGGTTGGCGAACTGGGAACCATGCCTGAAATGTTGGATGGTCGGGTAAAAACATTGCAGCCGCAGATCCATGGCGGCATTCTGGCCTTAAGAAATAAAGATCATCTGGCACAACTGGAAGCACACGGCATTCAACCCATAGACCTTGTCATCGTTAACCTCTATCCCTTTGAAGAAACTGTGGGAAGGCCTGGCGTAACCGAGGAAGAGGCCATCGAAAACGTTGATATCGGCGGCGTAGCGCTGATGCGCGCAGCGGCCAAGAATCATGCTTATGTCTCGGTCTTGGTCGACCCCGCAGACTATTCAGAATTCGCACAAGCCAGCATCGGTAGTGCAGTCGATTTGCATATGCGCAGGAAATTGGCTTATAAGGCATTCGCACGAACAGCCGCCTACGATCGGGCGATACTTCAATATTTACAGGATTCGAAAGGGGAGTCCCCTGATCTACCCAAGACCATCAATTTAAATCTGGAACTCAAAGAACCGAGCCGGTATGGGGAAAACCCGCATCAGAAGGGAGGCATTTACAGCCTGGCGGGGACAGAACTGCCTTTTGAGCAATTGCACGGAAAAGCTATGAGTTTCAACAATTGGCTAGATTTGGACGGCGCTTGGCAGATCAATCAGGAGTACCTCAAGCCGACGGTGGCCATAGTCAAACATGGAAATCCCTGTGGGGTGGCGTCTGGACTCTCATTGGCGACTGCCTATGAGAAGGCAATAGCCTCTGATTCGGTGAGTGCCTTCGGTAGTGTGATTTCCTGCAATGTAGTGGTGGATGAGAAAACAGCGTCGTTACTTGCCAAGCTATTCGTCGAGGTATTGGTTGCCCCAAATTACGATTCAGCGGCTTTTGAACTCCTCTCAAAGAAGAAGAATATTCGCCTATTGCGGCCAAAATCGTTGGTTCCCAGCCCTTGGCGAGTGCGCGGCATCAGAGGCGGTTATCTGGTACAAGGATGGGACGATGCTGGACCAGATCTGCAGACGGAAAACTGGACCACTGTCACCGACTTACAGCCTTCGTTGGAACAGTTAGAGAGCCTGTCCTTTGCCTGGCGGGTTGCACGGTTCGTTAAGAGCAATGCAATCGTCTTTGCTCAAGGCGAGGCCACTGTTGGTATAGGAGCGGGCCAGATGAGCCGCCTAGACTCCGTCCACATCGCTGCCTCCAAGGCGGGTGAAAGAGCACAAGGGGCCGCAATGGCTTCAGACGCGTTCTTTCCCTTCCCTGATGGCATTGAAAAGGCTGCCGCGGCAGGAATCACAACAGTTGTGCAACCCGGAGGCTCCATGCGGGATAAGGCAGTGATTGAAGCGGCGAATAAGTTGGGCCTTTGCATGATGTTTACTGGCCATCGCCATTTTCTGCATTAAGGAACCTATTTCCAATTTCCAAGAGGGGGTCGTTTGTCTCGACTTGAACTTACTTGAAGAATGCCCCCTTGCAAACGCAATTCACTCGCAGGTGTCAAATCAACCCAAACACTCCTGATTTCTTTGAAATTGTCTCAATATAAATGGATCTGCCCTAAATCATTTGGAAAGGGTCACTATTTGCGTTGCATCCAATTATTTGTCCTGTGATTCGATTCTTCCACTCAGCTAAGTATTCTTGATAAGGAGGAAATTGGGACTGGGAAGACACTGTTTGACCGAAGTTCCTATCCTAGGATTTGGAAGCAACGCAGGCAGAATCGGCTGGAAACCTTTCTGATTGATGGTAGACAGCGTTGCCTTTTCATGCTGACATAGTATTCATGGACCGTCGACCTTAACTCAATGAGGCGGCAATTAAAATAAAGAAGTGGCGCCTGAGTTGAGACATGGCCCACCCCTTTGGTAAGGGCGCCCTGAAATTTCTTTTTCAGTGGGCTTTTCAGCTTGAGAGTAGGGCAAGAACAACAATTCGGAAAGAGGAAAACCTCTTACACTCGGGGAATATAACTGTTGGAAACTTCAGAAACACAACCCAGAATGCAATTTGATGTCTTGACTCTGTTTCCCAATGTATTTGCAGGATTTCTTACAGAAAGCATTTTTGGCCGGGCTCAGGAACAAGGACTGGTTAAAGTCAATCTACACAACTTTCGAGAATACGCGGCTTTGCCACATAGAGCCTGTGACGACATCCCATACGGGGGTGGAGGCGGAATGGTGCTCAAGCCGGAACCTGTCTTCGCCTGCGTAGAGGAATTGCAGGGGCAGACTCCGGATTCGAGGACAGACCAAGACTCGACAGCACCCGTTATTCTCCTTACTCCCCAGGGCAGGTTATTGAATCAACAGGTGATCAATGAATTGAGTTCATGGAAACGCTTAATTATTATTTGCGGCCGATATGAAGGCGTGGATGAGAGAATCCGCCAGAACCTAGTGACAGATGAAATTAGCATAGGAGATTACGTCTTGGGTGGAGGCGAAGTTGCAGCCATGGTTGTCATTGAGGCTTTGTCGCGGCAGGTGCCTGGCGTTTTGGGGTTTCCATTAAGCCATTTGCAAGATAGTCATTCTCCGGAAATGGGGGGCCTCTTGGAAGGTCCGCATTTTACACGTCCTGCCGAATTCCGAGGAATGGGAGTTCCCGATGTGCTGGTCAGCGGCCATCATGCCAAAGTGGATCGATGGCGACGTGAACAGTCTTTGCTGCGTACTGCCCAACGGCGGCCTGACCTGCTGCGCAAAGCTAGGCTTAGCCACGCAGATCGGAAATTCCTTCATATAAGGGGATTCGATCTCTTTCAGGACCCATAAGGTGGTGGCCTTGGTAAAGGTCGGAAGACGGTCCATAAGGTTGTTTGTTCTTTACCGTCAGATGTAAATCCGTGATAGTATGATCGTCCCTTTGAAACTGCTTCCTGCTCAGGAAATGCGACTATGCACACAGCTTTGTTGGATTCTCTTCAACCCCCAGTAACCGATAAGACCCCTCAGGTTGAGATTGGGGATATGGTGCGTGTACATCAGCGGATCACAGAAGGCCGCTCGGAACGGATCCAGGTATTCGAGGGTGTCGTCATTTCCAGCAGCGGGGGCAAGTCCACTGGTGCAACATATACAGTACGTCGCGTGGCAGCCCATGGTATCGCCGTAGAGCGCACCTATCCGTTGCACAGCACAAACGTTGCCAAAGTGGACGTAGTACGTAAATCCAAAGTACGACGAGCTCAGTTGTACTATCTGCGTAATAGACAGGGTAAGTCCTCCCGCCTCAAGGAACGGGTTTTCTCCCAGAGGAAATAGCCACTGTAACCTCCCTGCTCCAGAGCAGGAACACTCGCTTGGTCATGCCATCCGACAGGACTCTGCCGGATTTCCAACTAGAAAATAAATTCTGGGCTAGAGATCGATTGGTCGCGGGCGTGGATGAAGCCGGCCGCGGCTGTGTCGCCGGCCCCATCGTGGCCGCCGCGGTCGTAGCCGCTCCAAATTCCTGTCGCTTTGGGTTCTGGGGTCAGGTGAACGACAGCAAAAGAATTGCCCCCGAACCCCGCCAACGCTTGGCCGCTGCGATTGCAGAGGGGGTGCTAAGCTTCGCAGTGGGCTGGGTTCTTGCTGCTGAAGTGGATGAATTGGGTATAAATCAGGCCAATAGATTGGCCATGGAAAGAGCTGTCCAGGGCTTGACTGTAAATATCCATTGTCTTCTTGCCGATTGGATTTCAATTTGGCCTCTTCACCTGGTAAACATACAACAAATTAGAGTCGCAAAAGGAGACGCTAGGCATTTGTCGATCGCGGCGGCATCCATTTTGGCCAAAGTACATAGAGACAGGTATATGACTGAAGCCCAAGGACGTTTTCCTGCGTACGGTTTCGGTAAACACAAGGGATACCTGACCAAGGGCCATGCAAAGGCACTGAATCAGTACGGTCCCTGCTCGGAACATAGGTTTAGTTTCCGTCCGTTGCTAGGCGCATTTGAGCGCACCGAACATGCCGTGGACTGACGAGCTGCCTCGGTATCTGACTGGGTCGGTATTGGTGATTGTGGGACCCACCGGAGTGGGCAAAAGCAATTTGGCCTTGGCTTTGGCACAGCACCTGCCGGTTGACGTGGTTAACGCTGACAGCCGCCAGGCATACCGCTTTATGGACATTGGAACAGCCAAGCCCACCGCGGCACAACGTTCGGAGGTCCCCCACCATCTATTTGACATAAGAGAACCGAATCAAGTTCTGACCGTAGCAGAATATCAGCAACTGGCCCGGTCGACTATCAATGTAGTGTTCGCCAAGGGCCGTGTACCCCTTCTGGTGGGCGGGACCCCCTTATACGTGAGATCCATCGTCCATAATTTGCGCATTCCCAAAGTAGCTCCAGATCCCCAATTGCGGGCCCAGCTGGAAGGAGACTTGGAGAATCGGGGTGTTGAATTTCTGTATAGGAGGCTAGTTGACCTGGATCCTGAAACTGCCGAAATAACGGACCCCCGCAATGGCCGCCGCATTGTCAGAGCCCTTGAAGTTTTTCTTAAGACTGGAAAATCCAAGCGGCATCTTGAAGGAGAACGAAACCCCGACTGGCCATTGCTACTCTTGGGTTTGACCTGTTCCCGGCAGCGGCTCCATCAGCTTGTGGACTCCCGATTGGACAACATGATGTCAGCCGGGCTTCTTGTAGAGACAAAAAGCTTGTTAGAAAAGGGATACTGTCCTGCCTTGCCCGCCTTGCAAGCCTTGGGCTATCGCTCCCTAATTCAACACTTGCAGGGGAAACTTAGTTTATGCCAGGCGGTTCAACAGGCAAAGCATCACACGCATCGCTATATCCGACACCAATACACTTGGTTTCGACGGCTGCCAGAGGTGGCTTGGTTTGATGTGACTGCAATCTCCATCGGCGCTCTGGTTGCCCAAATCACCACGTCCTGGCCGGCGGGCCAGACTCTCGAAACTCTAGATGCGGGCGTGGCGACCTACGACAGGATGCGCTGAGAATGTTTGCACTGCAATCGCCCGAAAGGCATGAATTATACTCACATTGCCTCCACAGCAGTGAGTAGAACCGGTCCTGGCAGACTGCTAAAGTGTACCGAGAGTTTGTTGTCGAAGGGCAACACGGAGTTTGAGTGGGTAGTTGAACGTGGCTGTCAAGAAGATAAAGTCAAGGCCGCAGGGCAGGACACCGGCGGGGGGGCTTGACGATCAATCCCGTTCAGCAGGTTCTAACACTGGTTCGACCTTTGGGCAACCTCTGGATTCTGGTTTTCACACCTATCTGGTAGAAGCGGACCGCACAGCCAAGAACCGGACACCCAGTCTCCTATTCCTCAGCGAGTCGAAATTGCCAGCGGACTTGCGGCAGTGGGTGCAAGACGCCTGGCCAGTACCTGTACCAGGTACTGGCACACCTCCTGACCCCTTTGAAGTTGAAATTAATTCGGTCATCCTGGACCCGCTCTTAGACTTTATGCGTTCCCTTAGCGACACAATGTCGAAGTCGGACCAAGGTCTGGTGATGGGTGCTTTTGTCATTGCACACCTCTTTCACGAAGGAGTGACCCGCAAGTCTGGCGAGCCTTATATTCTGCACCCAATAGCTGTGGCTTCCATCCTCGTTGAACTGGGTATGGACAAGCCTGCCATCTGCGCAGCCCTGCTGCACGACGTTGTGGAAGACTCGGAGTGTTCTCTACAGCTCATTGAAGCCAGCATGGGGCCAGAAATTATGCGGCTAGTCGACGGGGTCACCAAGCTGCAGCGCATTGACAACCTGGGCAAAATTGAAGGCACTCAGTCCTCCAAACGCAAGGCGGAGTCTCTGCGCAAGATGTTTGTGGCCATGGTGGATGACACGCGGGTGGTAATCGTCAAACTAGCAGACAGAGTTCACAACATGCGGACTCTTGACGGTCTGCAGCCATTGAAGCGCAAGACGGTCGCACATGAGACATTGCAGATTTTCGCTCCCTTGGCCAATCGTTTAGGTATAGGCCAATTCAAGTGGGAATTGGAAGACCTGAGCCTGCGTCACCTAGACCGAGAAGTTTATGACGAGATTTCCGGCGCCATGGCGCAGAAACGGCGAGTCAGAGAACAATGGGCCATGAGCACCCGCGACTTGATTAAAGAAAAACTGGAGGAAGTGCAAATCAAAGCCGAAGTTTCAGGCCGGCCCAAGCACATCTACAGTGTCTATCGCAAAATGGAGCGTAAGGGCATTCCCTTCAATGAGGTATACGACATCCAAGGATTTCGCATTGTCACGGGTTCTGTTTCCAACTGTTACGCCAGTCTGGGCGTAATACACGGTCTTTGGCGCCCAATTCCAGGCGAATTTGACGATTACATTGCCAATCCGAAAGAAAACATGTATCAGTCGCTACACACGGCTGTTATCGGGCCAGATGGCACTTCCATGGAGGTGCAGATTAGAACTCAAGAAATGCATGAAGTCGCTGAACTGGGTGTAGCTGCCCACTGGCACTACAAGGAACAGGGCAGCTCTATTCTCCAGAACCCTACAGACAAAGTGGCCCTACTAAGGTCACTTATGGACTGGCATCAGGACGACGTAGATGTAGAAGAATTCATGCAAAGCCTTCAGTCAGATGTTTTTCAAGACCGGGTGTATGTCTTTACTCCCCAAGGGGATGTAATAGACCTTCCCGGTGGAGCTACTCCCATCGACTTTGCTTACCACATTCACTCGGAACTGGGAGAGCGATGCCGAGGGGCTAAGGTAAACGGATCCATGGTGCCGCTTAATCGAAAGCTGGAAAATGGTGATCAAGTCGACGTAATTGCAGCCAAACGTGGAGGTCCCAGCCGCGATTGGCTGAATCTTGATGCCGGGTATGTTTGCACTCAACGCGCGCGCAGTAAGATCATCTCTTATTTTCGGCGACTGGGCCGGGATTCCTCCATTGCGGATGGGCGACTGATCGTGGACCGGGAGTTGAAGCGGCATTCTGTGAAGTATGGCTTTGAAGAGCTGGCAAAAATGTGCGGCTACAAGGAGGTTGATGAATTTCTGGCTGCCGTGGGTTTTTCAGATCTCAGCATACACAGTTTGGCTCAGAAAATTCTGGAGCGGGAAAGACAAGAACGGGCAGAAGAAAAACCGGTCGGGTCCTATGGGATTCCCACGACGGTTTCCCAAGAAGTATCATCGGTGGAGGTACTGGGTCAGAGCGGGTTATATACACAGGTGGCAGGCTGTTGCAAACCCCTCCCGGGAGACAAAGTATTGGGATACATTACACGTGGCAAAGGGGTGACAGTCCACCGGGAAGATTGCCCCAATCTGAAGTCCCGACAGAAAGATCCAGAAGAGGCATTGCGCATTGTGGATGTCCAGTGGGGCAGGGACCCAAGTAAACAAGACCGTTTTGATGTCACGATAGAAGTTCAGGCCTACGATCGTTCCGGCTTGCTGCGCGATATCACGGCAGTAGTGGCGGATGAAAAACTGAATATGCGCAGCGCGGACGCGCAAGTTGATGAAAAGGACAATGTGGCTACGGTGCATGTAAACTTGGAATTGGAGGATGCTCGCCAATTCTCACGGGTCATGTCACAGCTGGACAGGTTGCCCAATGTGCGCCAGGTCCGGCGCATTACTCACTGAAGACCGTACAGTTTCTTACTTTGTCCCTTGGGACGTGTTTTGGCGGCGTCCAGCAACCTCCACTGCCTGTCTACTCCCTATTTACCCACACTTCCTAATTTGCTTCACCTGTCTTTTGGTAACCGGCAACACGATGTCTGCCTTGATTGAGAGACTTGGCAAATTTCCCCTGGCATGGAACCGCTTGTTCCCTGTGTTCTGCATTTTGGTGGCCTTTGCACGCCTCTCGTTTGACTTGGATGCCAAGACTGTCTGGTGGGACGAAAGCCTCAGTCTGCAGCGTTCTGAACAGGGCTGGAACGATTTGCTGGTCGGGAAATTGGCTTTATGGGATGGTGAGAGAGAACGAATTACGTGGGATCAACATCCTGCGGTGTACTACATAGCCCTAGGGTGGTTGCTCAGGGTTGGAACTGACAGCCCATTTGCCTTGCGCTTTCTATCCCTGTGTGCCGCGGTGCTGCTGGTGCCAGTAATCTGGGGATTTGCCCTTTTCCTGACCCGTAAGCAGCTTGTACCTCAAGGCACAGCGCTCTGGGCCACTGCTTTAGCCGCCTTGAATCCCTTTATTCTCTGGTACGGACAAGAAGCGCGGCCGTACGCGTTGTGGATGTTGGTCTCATTACTGGCACTTTGGGCATTGTGGGAATGGGTAGATTCGTGGTCTTACGCCCAAGAACGATTCAGCCACAATGGCAGGTGGGCAGTCCTCTATTTCGTAGCACTCTTGTTGTCACTGGGTACTCATTACTACTCCATCATGATGTTACCCATTCACGGCCTGCTAGTTGCCGTGATTCTCTTGCGCGTGGACCGCAAATTCGCGATTGAAGTCATGACTTTCGTGCTGGTCCTCACCGGTTCTCTGGTCTTCGTAGTGTATCGGTTCATCATGTCCCAGCCTGGTGCGGGTTCCAATTTTGCCCCAGTTAGTATCTGGACAGTCGGCCTGGAGCTGGTGCACGCCTTCGGCACGGGCATAAGTACCAGATTGGATCAGGTGGGCTGGTTGGACAACCTTTTCTTGGCACTGGCTGCCTACGGAATCTATTTCGCGGCGCGCTCAAAAAAGGTTCGTCTTCGCCAAGGTTGGTTTCTGGGTCTGTTTCTCCTGCTGCCTGTCACAGCCCTATTCGCCTTGTCCTTTGTACAACCAAATTACATGGCAGCTCGCCACCATGCTCAGCTGATTGGAGTTTTTATAGTGTTGGTTGCCTCTGGACTGGCCGCCCTCACTAACTATCATTTGCGGGCTACATTGGTTTGCGGACTGTTGTTGATAGGTGGAACCACATATAGTTCCTGGCGTTATTACGAATCCCCTTACTATGGCAAGGCCCCCGATTATGAACTCGTTGCAAAGATCCTTGAGGATCAAATTCGGGAGGGAGACCTAGTGATCTTCAAGGGTCCCAACAGCTGGCGGCTCTTCCGATATTACTTTCCTATGGAAGAGATTGAAGCGGCCCAAGCCTCTGGATTGCATGTCAAATGGGAGGCCATGCCCCCTATTCGAGTGGGGCGATGGCTACTCAATACAGAAGAGCATCTAGCCGATACTGTTGCTGACTATGAAAGGGTTTGGATGGTCGAAGACCGTACCTTACCCTATGACGATCCAAACCATGAAGTGCTGCTGTGGCTGCGCGAGAACATGTATCAACACAGGTATTGGCCTTTCTTCCATCCAAATTCCTCTCTTGCTCTTATTCTGTTCCTGCCAGAGAATCCAAACCCCATCTCGGAAGTGCCCTTCACTACCGACTTGAGAATTGGTGCGACCTTCGGCGAGTCATACAGTCTGGAAGCAGTTGAAATAGGAGGAAGGCTGTGGGAAACCAGTCAACTCCCTTTGACCCTATATTGGCAGGTGCAAGAAGTACCTCGAGACCGTTTCAGGTACATCACATGGCTGCAGCAAGTTCTACCGGACGGCTCCCAGATCAAGTTGCCCCACTCCGAACAATATGGAACCCTCCCCGATCAGATTACCCCGACCGGTCAATTCCTATTGGATTTCACCAACGTGGAAGCACCTGCTGATTGGCATGAAAGCGACCAGTACTTGCTGCACGTGATGATTTACAACATCCAGACTGGAGCCAAGCTGCCCATTACTGATCCCGCAGGATGGAACCAGAAAAAAGAGGAACCGGCCCTGATCATTCCTTTAGCACTTACAGGTGCGGAGCTGGATTAGAGGGTGGGGGCCCAGAGGGATTCCCGACCAGATTGGGCCCAACTCGTTAGCAAGAAATGAAAGGCTGCTTGGTGCAGTAATGGTACAGCTCCAAGGCGTACAGGGTTTGTACAGGCAATATCTGGAATCGGTCCGTTTGTCAGACAAAATCATGAATAATGGCAGTCATGGCTGAATCTTTGCCCCTGTGGGAATGTGTCCGAGCCCAAGATAGACAATCCATTCCAAAAAGGTTTAGTCTTCTTGCAACGTGTCGATTCCTGGCCAGTCTCGCCACATATTGTCCTGGGGAGGCTCCTCTTGGGCCACTTCCAGATCCGAGCGAGTGAAGTCATAGAGTACTGCCTGACGTAGGTGACGTGAGTAATTGCGTCTGGCCATATGGGCCAGCCGATGATGCCAGAAAACTATGTCCCCAGTCCCTCCTGTACATTCGAGCGAAGGTTGAGATTCAAATAGTGACCGTACACGGTCATATGCTTCATTTCGTTCCGACTTGTACTGGGATTCGAAGACATAGTAGAACCACTGATGGCTGCTAGGCCATACACGAAAGCCGCCCCCATTGGTTACCACATCCCCAAGATATCCCACTACCCCCAAGTGAAAAGGATGCTGATCCACGGGCAGGTGATCTGGCTCAAAGTCCTCATCGCTTCGAGGAAGAGTAGTGTATATCCCGCGTGTAATGTGCGGGGCCCTCAGTTTCCCAACACCCAGAAGCTGTTCGGCCATGGCCACGATGTCGGGATCCCGGAGAATCAAGTCCATCATCCAAGGGGTATCTCCGACATGGCGCAAATTCCACCGATGGCCGCCCCGGTAGTCCGTACCGTCATCCACGCGTTCTTCATCAGCAAAAGGTCCCACCCAAGTTGTCGGCTCGTTCCGCTTGAGTCGGCCCGGGGCGTTCAACCAGAAGGCTTCCTGAGCTCTTTCCACAAGATCAGGCTTGAGTATCTGGCGCTTGATTAAGAACCCATTGTCTCGGAAGAACCGCATTTCCTCGTTGGATAGCCGAATTTTGTTCATGAGGCAGTCAGGTCTGAAGATAGAGAGTACCCCATACCGGAGTATGGTGGAAGATAGAAGCTTCTGAATCGTAGCGGATTGCAAATGCGGCTTCAAGAATCCAATGTAAGAAGAGATTGAACAGTGCAGATCCAAGACAACATTCCCAATGTTGAATCGGGCACCGATGTTGCTTTAAACGATTGTCGGATTGGCTGTCTTTGTACAGAAATTCTGCTTCCTGCCCGCTCGACCCCATGAAGAAGCGAATGGCAGCGATTTCTTGGGAGTCTCTGTCGCTAGAAAGTGACCACAATCCTTGTAATGATGCAACTTGAAGTTCATTTCTTAGCATGTCCAACTTCCAAATTCCCTTTCGCGAAAATGTGAGATTTGAACTCCCGAATATGAGCTCAGGCTTATCTGCAACAAGGGCGCGATTATCCAAGACTTTCCGTAGCCAATCCTTAGAGCCCGAGATGTAGTCTTGCTGGGAGCCGCAAGTCGAACGTACTGCTGGCAAGGATTGGGATGGCCACAAAGTGTCATCACATATCAAGCCAAGTTTATCCATCTCCTCAGTCGCACAAAACATGATTTGAGTCACGAAAATATTGATTTGCTTGCTCGCGTCTTACCTCACTCCATTCGACTTGAAGAAACTGAACATTACAGAGTGTCGATTGTGAATGTCATGACAATACTTTGTGTTTGTAATGCCTGTCGGCCTGACGCATTCTGGATATCTGTATGGGAATGGAAAACCTAATCCAATGTGCCCCCAGCTGCTATGAAGTGGACAGTGCCCTGAAAATCGAGACGTTGGAGAAACGGGGCGGACTCCTTCTCAAGTGCTAGTGGGTGTAAGTCCGCACCTTTTGTACTACGAGAGCATGAGCCAAACGGATATGTTCGTGTTCTTTGCAACGGAATTCTGCCCGCAGTTTCATTGGCCAGATGCGGAAACTCAAATTATCAAGCCGGATTGCCGTGCAACGGCACAATGGGATCTCCTATGCTTTTGACTAAGAAGAGCATTTGGTAGCCGAATGGTGTGGTTAAGATTCTGTTCTCGAAAAGATAAGATTTTTCATACCCCAATTAGGCACTTTGCCTGCGCGTCTTGGTTCCTCGTCTTTTCTCTTTTTGAACATGCAACATTTGTTTGAAGGGCGTTGACTTCACCTAACAGTTTGCGCGGCAGATTGATTGGCAATCCCTCAAAAGGACAATCGCGGCACCTTATGCGTGCCTGGGCTCATTCCACGGAGAACCTAGTTCCCATGACTCTCTCTTGTAGCCAAAAGGAAAGCGGCTTGGCCCAAATCCGGTCAAACTTCATAGCTGCGCCGGCTGATTGAACTTGCGAACTGGCTAAACCGGTGGCTGCAATTTGACCTTTGAGCAAGGGTGCTCAAGCTGACCCTTTAAGTCTGGTTGCAAGCACCGTCAAGGTGTTTGCATGCCCCACAAATTTATGGCTCATGGCGTGGCCCAATATCAGAAGCCTTCGCCCTGTAAGGGGTGCTCAGTCCTCCTCTGGTCCATATTTGAGAATGTGACGGGTTCAGTCTGCGGCTTCAGCCTCTTCTGAGAAAAAAGTGCGTAGCACGGAGTGCAGAATGCCGCCATGCCGGTAGTACTCCACCTCGACAGGGGTGTCCACTCGGCTGTCTACCCAAAATTCAGTTATGGCGCCGTTTTGGGCTGTGGCTCGAACTTGCAAAGGTTGCCCCGCAGTCATTTCGTCGTTTATGCCCAAGATGTCGAAGGTTTCGAAACCAGTCAAACCCAGATAGTTGCAGCTTTCTCCGGGCCTGAACTGCAGAGGCAATACCCCCATGCCGACCAGGTTGCTCCGGTGGATACGCTCGTAGCTCTCTGCAATTACGGCCTTCACCCCTAGCAGCTGAGTGCCTTTGGCAGCCCAGTCGCGGCTGGACCCAGTGCCGTATTCTTTACCGGCCAGGACGATTAGTGGTGTGTCGTGTTCCTGATACTTCAACGCAGCATCGTAAATGTTAAGTTCCTCCATCGCCGGTACGTAGACGGTGTATCCGCCTTCCTTGCCGTCCAGCATCTGATTCTTTACTCTGACATTGGCGAAAGTGCCGCGCAGCATCACTTCGTGATTGCCGCGGCGGGTACCGTATGTATTCCACTCGGACCGTGAAATTCCTTGTGCCATCAGGTACTCGGCGGCTGGGCTGGCAGGAGCGATAGAGCCCGCAGGTGAGATGTGGTCTGTGGTTGTAAAATCCGGCATTATGGCCAGGACATGTGCACCCCGTATGGATTGCATCGGAGCTGGCTCCGGGGACATGTCTTTAAAGAATGGCGGTTCGTGCACATAGGTGCTAGCTGCATCCCAGGGATAGATTTCGCTGTCCGTACTTTGGATCAAGTTCCATGCATCATTGCCTGTGAACACATTTCCATATTCACTGCTAAAAAGCTCGACATCAAGGCTCTTGGTTATAGTGTCCCTAATTTCTTGCTGTGAGGGCCAGAGGTCCCTCAAGAACACATTTTTCCCTTCTTTGTCTTTGCCGAGAGGGTCTTTTTCCATGTCGAAGTTCACGGTGCCAGCCAATGCAAACGCCACCACCAAAGGTGGACTGGCAAGGAAATTCGCCTTGACGTCCGGATTAATCCGGCCCTCGAAATTCCGGTTTCCGCTGAGTACACTGGAGACCACCAAGTCTCCTTCGTCCACGGCCTGTACGATGTTAGGTGACAAGGGACCACTGTTGCCAATGCAAGTGGTGCAACCGTACCCGACTGTGAAAAAATTCAATTCCTCTAGATAAGGCAGTAGGCCACTGGCCTCCAGATAGCGAGTCACAACCTTGCTACCTGGAGCCAAACTGGTCTTTACCCACGGTTTAGTGCTCAGACCTCTTTCCACTGCTTTCTTGGCCAACAGAGCGGCCCCTATCATGACTGAAGGGTTACTGGTATTGGTACAGGAGGTTATGGCGGCCAGCACGATGTCGCCATGATGCAGCGAATACGGAGATTCCTCTTCGTCATCAGACTGTACGGGGATTGTGTCTTCGACATGACTTGGTTCTACTGCCAGGCCTCTAGGTCCCATGTCAGCGGCTAGCATGGAGGACCAGGCGGATTTCAGCTGGTCCAGCTCGATCCTGTCCTGAGGCCGCTTTGGTCCGGCTACGCTGGGTCGGATCGTGCTCATGTCCACTTCCACGACCTGTGTGAAAGTGGGGTCTGTTGTCTCCGGCGTATGGAATATTCCTGCTGCCTTGGTGTACACCTCAACCAGTTCTACTTGGCTTGGCGCTCTGCCGGTCAAACGCATGTAGCGAAGAGTTTCGGCATCCGTGGGAAAGAATCCCATTGTGGCCCCATATTCGGGAGCCATATTTCCCAAAGTGGCGCGGTCAGGGAGAGACAACAGGGGAAGGCCGGGACCAAAGAATTCCACGAATTTCCCAACGACGCCGGTAGCTCTCAGAGTCTCCGTGACGGTCAAAACCAAATCCGTGGCCGTAGTACCTTCCGGTAACTGACCTGTTAGCCGTACGCCTACCACCTCTGGCAGATTCATGAAAATCGGCTGCCCTAACATAACTGCTTCAGCTTCAATGCCGCCAACACCCCAGCCCAGCACTCCTAAGCCGTTAATCATAGTTGTGTGACTGTCTGTCCCTACCACCGAATCGGGGAAGGCAACAGCTCCCTGCCCGTTCCGGGCAGTTAGGACCCCGCTGGCCAGATATTCCAGGTTGACTTGATGCACGATACCGGTAGCCGGAGGCACCACCCGAAAATGATCAAAGGCGTTCTGACTCCATTTAAGAAACTCATATCGTTCCTGGTTGCGTTCAAACTCCTTTTCAGCATTGAAATGCAAAGCAAATCGGCTGCCAAATTGATCCACCTGCACACTATGGTCAATTACCAGATCTACTGGCACACGCGGATTTACTTTGGCTGGATTCCCCCCCATGCGTTGCATGGCACTTCGCAGAGCTGCCAGGTCCACAGCACTGGCCACTCCGGTGAAATCCTGCAGGATGACCCGGCCCGGCATGAAGGCCACTTCCACTTTGCCCGCTGTTTCCGGGCTCCAATTAGCAATGAGGCCAACGTGCTCTTCTGTGATCGTGAAACCATCGCACTGGCGAAGAGCTGATTCAAGTAAGATCTTGAGCGACCAGGGTAGTGCGTCCACATTTGCTACGCCTAGGCGGTCCAAGTTGTGGATCTGATAGAAGGCAAATTCGCCTTGGCTGGTTCGGAGAGTTTCGCGAGTCTCTTCAAATGGCGCAGTGGACACTTCTTCACCTCTTTCTGTTACGCGTGGGTCCTTGCGTAAATCAGATTCATTGTACTTTAAGGGCATCCCCTCTTATGGAGCTAGCTGGTTCAATGCACCAAGGTTGACCAGCGAAAGTCGGTGTAGACTTGGATCGAATTCCGACGGCCGACGCCATTTACTTAAAGTACGGGCATGCCTTTGAATGTCCTGGGTTTCGCGGCCAATCCGCGTACTGGCGCAGCATCACGCCTATCGCGTTCGGCCTGTCCTCCTGTAAAAAACCGCCGCCACTCGGAAGGCGCATCGAAATCCTGTCCTCCATGGGGGGTCTTGCGCGCTCTCACATTGATGAGAACTGGCGTGTTTACGCTGGCCCCAGCCAGGATTGCCTGTCCTTTTGACAGGGATGGCAATTCTGCAATGAGGTCCCGTCCCATACTCTCGACCGACTCGGCAATCTTGCTTTGGTCAATCGGATTGATGATCCGCATGGTGCATTGGGTCATGCATTGGCTGAGCACATCGCTATCTAAGCGTCCCGGCCGCTGGCTGATCATGCCGATGCTTACCCCGAACTTACGCCCTTCACTCAAGATGGTCTTCAAGATCGTGGCACTCACTACCGGTTGAGTAGCATTGGCGGGGCTGAAGTTGTGCGCTTCTTCCAACAGGCAAAATACGGGATACCCCAAGTAGTTTGGTTCACCAGAGTTGGACAGACCCTTGACGGTGGCCTTTCGAGCATCATAGGCCCTGCGCATCACTGTAGCTACTATCATCTGTTGTTCTCGTTCATCTATATCACTGAGTTGCAGCACAGTGCACCTCCCTGGCCGAAACAATTCAGTGAGTCTTAATTCCTTGGTGTCATCAAAAACCTGGCTATTGCCCAGCGTCGAATTCAACCGCCAGGTCAGCCCGTTGACAGTGCTCTTGTCTTGCTTCTGTTCCTCGCCATCGTCAACTGCCGAACCTGTTGAATCTGAGAGTGCGGCGACTAGATCCTGCAACCCATAATTGCCGCCATTTTCTGTGTGGGCCCAGCTGTGTACAAAACGGTAGGCTCGATTCAGAACGAATCGCATTTTTTCGGACAGGTTGGGTAGAAAGTAAGCCAAATCACCTTCACTGAGACTGTCGATCCGCACGTGGACTGCTTCCGGTTTGAGAATCCTGACTTCCGGTCGATAGGCACCGGCAGAAAAGTCCGGGTGATTCATCATTTCTTGCAGAGTGTCGTACTCGCCATGCGGATCGATTACCAGAATTGCTCCTCTGTTTTTCGGCATCATCATTTCCTCCAGCAGGACCCCTGCTAGATAGCTCTTGCCGCTGCCGGTACTGGCGATGATGGCCAAATGGGTACTGGTGAACTGTGATACATCGAGCGCGATTGGCACTTCACCTCTTTCTCGGCTGATCAAATCCCCTACGTAGGCACTGCCGTCGTCTTCATGGACAACCCGGCTCAGGACCAAACGCAGTTGCTCGGCCGTGGCCAAATAAATCGGGGTGCCGCTGGATGGGGCAATTCTGGGATTGATGAAGTCCCTCAGATCTTCGTCAAAACGACCCAATATTTGAATGCTCAATTCGTACAGATCCGTGCCGTGGACTTGCGTATCATCGGATCCCAATCCCCTGAACCCCAGAAGACGGGCGATGTGGCTTGGGTCAATCTCTGGGTTGGCCATGTATTCGTCCGGCCACAAACGCACGGCCTGTCGGTCCTTTATGCGCCCAAAGATCACCTGTTCGCCTGCAATGCCATGGTCTCGGAAATAAACGAACTCTCCAAATTTGGCTTGCTGCATTGGATCCGGTGCAATTGCTGTGAACTCGGACGTACTGTCACCTGGTCCCTTGGTGGTCCCGATAGGCCTGCCGTGATTCATCAGCGGATGGCTCCTACAATCGACTTCCAGGCCACAATGTTGTAAATGACTTCAAGCGTCTTCTGTTCTTCGGGGAAGGCTTGTTGCAACCACTGAATTTTCTGCATGACCACTTGGCTGACTAAGGGTTGCCTCTGCCCATGGAGAAAGGTCAGATAGTCTATTTGGAAAGATCCTGGAAAAGGCATATGAAATCTCTTGACTTCGGATTCCGACATAGCCTGTACCAGGGCCCCAATTCGGGGGGCATGGGGTGGCACTGTCTGTTGATACAAACCATCTCCTCCGCGCCAGCCGATCGCCACCACTTCGATCAAGGTGTGGGCTGCCTGCAGATATCCCGGCATGGTTACGTCACGATCATCTTCGTCCAACTGGTTGCTCAGAGGTGTTCCGAAATCAGGGTCAATAATCAAAGTATCCACGATCACGCCAACTACCTGACCCAATTCATTCCCATCCGGTTCTAGTAATTCGACCGAAACAAATCGACCGAAGGAAAAATCTGAGGCCGTAGGCATCTGTTCCCTTTCACCGTCGTTGTTGATGCGGCACATGTAGGCTACCTGTGAATTTGTCTTGGCAACCTTCCCGACTACCGGCAAAGGCGTTCTAGCTTGGTCCAAAGTAGCCCTCCCCCTGAACAGCTTCCGCTGGGGAGCTTCTTTCAGCGTCCACCCAGTCCGGATAGGGTGATGCCCCGCTGGAACCAGTTCTGACCTAGCATGTACACCACCAGGACCGGAAGCAAGGCAATGACCGAGCCAGCCATCAGCAAGTTCCACTGGGTGTTGTACTGGCCCTGGAAGGCGCTCAATCCTACCGGAATCGTACGCATACGGTCTGAAGTCGTCACTATCAGAGGCCATAGAAAGGAATTCCAGGAACCTAGAAATACGAATATTCCTAAAGCCGCCAGAGCCGGGCCGCTTAGGGGCATGATGATCTGCCACCAGATACGGAAGCTTGAAGCCCCATCCATACGTGCAGCTTCATCCATTTCCAAAGGCAAGCTTCTAAAGAACTGACGCAATAGAAACACACTAAAAGCTGAAAAGGCAGTCGGAAAGATTAGCGCATTATAGGTGTTGTACCAGTTCAGAATCTTGGTCACGATGATGAAGTTGGGGATCATGGTGACTTGAAAAGGGATCATAAGGGTCGCCAGATACATCATGAAGAGGCCGTCTCGCCCTCTGAATCGTAGACGTGCGAAGGCAAAGGCCCCCAGAGAAGATGCTCCAATTTGAATCAGAGTGGAACTGATACTAACGACTGTACTGTTGAAATAATACCAATGAAAAGGCAACGCCCGTAGCGTATTGGGGTAATTGGACCAGGCAATGTCAGAAGGTATCCAAATCGGGGGATAAATGAAAATCTCCGGAGGAAACTTCAGGGAGGTTGAGAGCATCCACAGGAAAGGAGTCAGCATCAGCAGGCTGCCCAACAGTAACCCAAGGTGTAAGGGCCAGCGCGAGCTCCAACGAACCAAACCGCTAGAAGGGCCCAATCCTCTGTCGGCCCTTGTTTCAATCTCCGGTTTCATAGTGAACCCATCGGGCTTGCAAACGAGTTTGGAAGAATGTAACCACGAAGATGAATCCGAATAAGACCCAGGCAACGGTACTGGCCAAACCAAAACGGGAATATTCAAACGCGTTCACATAAACGTAATACACCAAAGTGGTTGTCGCCAGGGCTGGACCACCCCGCGTCATGACAAAAGCTTCATCAAAGAGCTGAAAGGCTCCGATCATCTGGATCACCAACAAAAAGAATGTAGTGGGGCTGACCAGCGGGAAAGTAATGTACCAGAATCTGCGCCAGGGCGTGGCCCCGTCTACCTCTGCAGCGTCATACAATTCCTGGGGAATAGACTGTAGACCAGCCAAGTATATGACCATAGTGAATCCTACGTTCTTCCACAGAGTAAGGATTACCACGGCCGGTTTGGCCCAATTGGGATCATTGAGCCAGTCCGGAGGTTGCACGCGGATTCCAGTGACTTCGTTGAAACGCCAGATGCCAGCACTTATGAGGCCAAAATCCTTGTTCAACAGCCACTGGAATACCAGGGCCCCAGCTACAATCGTAGTCACGACTGGCATGAAATATATCAGCCGATAAATGGAGATGCCACCAATTGCCTGATTGAGAGCAGTGGCAATAACGAGACCAAGCATGAGTTGCAGCGGGACGATAGTGACCGTGAAGAACAAGGTATTGCCCAACACTTTCACGAATATGGGGTCTCGAGTTAGCAAATAAACATAATTGTCAATGCCAACAAACTGGGCCGGTGACAGCAGTGACCAGTCAAAAAAACTAAGACCGAGAGCCACAAAGACTGGAATCAGTACAAAGATCAGGAAACCCAACAGACTGGGCAAGAGAAAAAGGTAGGCTTCCCACCTTTGATCGGGATCGAACCGATTCCACCAGCGAGTCGAAGGGACAGGGGGCAACATGGGAATATAAAAAAGGCGGATGGATTGTGCTCCATCCGCCTCAGTTTAAGACTGGTTAGTAATTATCTAGGAAAGCCCTCATCTGCGAGGAATTGATCTACTCCTGCACAAATGGCTTCAACAGCATCCCGGGGCGTAATGTCGCCGGTCCATATCTGGTCAATAAAAGGTCCCACATGGGTACCGTTCAAACTGCCATACTCTGGGAAATAGCCAAAGCGCCCCACAGTGCCGTTCAGACCTTCGGTCAGGAAAGCCTGGCGATTTTGAGGAGGTGCACCTGAATTCAGGAAGGCATCAGACATGGCCGTGGATTGGAGGGCCGGGAATATCTCGCCGGAACTGGTGTAGATGTGCTGACCACCGTTGGTGCTTTGCAGCCACCGTAGGAAGTGCCAGGCAGCTTCCTTATTGTCACTGCCAGAGCTCATGGTCCAGGCTGCACCTCCCGCGCTGGCGGCCCTGCGGCCCCCTTCGGGAATTGGCACAACAGAGACATCGTAATTCATTTCGGCGGCGTTAAAGGCGCTGACTCGGCTGGCATTCTGAATGATCATGGCTACCTGCCCAGCTTGGAAGACCGCTGCATCGCCGCCTGCCTGGCTGAGGTTGGAGCTGGACATGGCTTCATTGCTGGCCATCAGGTCGGCGAAGAATTGCAAAGCTTCGACGGCTCTGGGATCATTCAACGTGCACTTGGAGGGATTGCGAAAGTCGTCAAGCAAGGCAGCATTGTTCTGCAGTACCCATAGCATGTATTTTCCGCCTTCGATGCCCAGACCGTAGCGCGCTACGCGGCCAGTGTCATCTACGATTTTGAGCTGATCGGCGGCAGCGCGTAAATCGCTCCAGGTCCAGGTTTCATCTGGATAGGCCACGCCAACTTCATCAAAGATGTCCTTGTTGTAGTACAGCACTTCCAATCCAATATCCCGGGGCAATCCATAAACATCTCCGTTGTACTTCGCTGACTCAAGTAGGTTGGGCCAGTAATCGCCCAAGTCATAGCCGTCCCGCTCAATATAGGGCTGCAGATTCTCTAAAACACCTTCGGCGGCATATTGCGGTGTGGGCCACAGGAACAAAACGTCAGGAATAATGGCTTCATCGCCACCTGCCCACAAAGCCTGCATCTTGGTGAAATAATCACCCCAAGGCTCGGCCAGAATTTCAACATTCACATCGGGGTTCTCAGCCATATACTGATTGGCCACACCTTGGTGAGTCGCGACTTCAGCTGGACTGCCCCACAGGGCCCAAGTTATAGTTGTCTTGGACATGGAATCCTGCCCACTTGCCGGTGCAGCACAACCTGCAACCGCAACAATGAGCAACAATAACAACGATACGACTAGATAGCGCGCTTTCATAGAAGATTGCTCCTTACCTCTAAGTTGCCGTAGACCTAAATATAACAGTATCGGTAACCCGCACAGAATTTCGACTTGCGGTCAGCCTGATTATAGCAATTGCTCCCCTATTCCGTCGTCTTAAAAACGCCTATTCCTGCCGGGGAAAGGGAGGCAATACCCAATTCCGATTTATTCACGCCTCGTCACTCGTAAGAGGCCATCAACAGTCAGGCCTAGAAGCCTGGAAATCAGACCATCCGGCCAAGTAATAGTCATTTCTACAGGACCCGGCGTTCTCCCCAATCCGAAGTGTAGTCGAGGTGCATCGCCTGACAAATAGCCTGCCGCTACATGTACCCTCCGCTGTATCGTGCCGGGATTAGCCAAGATTTCCACTATTGCCCCAATTGCATATGGGTTAGAAGAGTTAGGCCACCTCAAGTCAATTTCGAGGAAATGCATGTCTGGTGCACACAATTCGTTGACAAACAATTGTGCGGTTCCCCGCATGTTATTCACAACAATGTCTAGGTCTCCATCAAGATCAAGGTCGGCCATGACCATGCCTCTGCCGCTTCGTTCGCTTGCTAGGTTCCAATCGGGCATTTCCTGAAAGACAGTGCTGGAGGACTGGTCTCCGCTGAAATTCCGAAAAACTTTATTGCCTTCCACCAATTCCTGCTGAGGCAAATGCTGAAAAAGCTGTTCCTCCATCATGCCGTTCACGATGTACAGGTCCAGCCAACCGTCGTTATCCAGATCGCCGAATTTGCCAGACCAGCTCCAACCAGTGGCGTCCACGGCCAGTTCCCTTCCTCTGTTAATCCATTGCCCGTCTGCGCCTGCGAGGTGCAAGGTGTTCTCCATGAGCTGGGTATGGTCGTGTTCCTCCATTGTATCTGCCATCATGTTGGCCATGGCTGGTCCCCAAGCCGCAAGCACATCCGGCTCCTGTGAAGATGGCTTCATATCCGTCGCCATCAGGTCGGGGTATCCGTCATTGTTGATATCTCCAGCGGCCAAACTCATAGTTGAATGGGTTGTATTATCAAATGGTTTCAACAGGGTCCAATTCGGAGGATTCGAAGCGAAAGCCATATCAGGCACTGCAAAGTCGTTACCAATCAGAAGTTCCGGGAGCTTATTGCCGCCAATGTCAAGAAACAGCGCGGCCAACCCTTGAGCCTCTGGTGCTAGTTGCACGGACTGGTAGGACTGTGGTTGGCGCAGATAGAGGTAGGCACCTGCAGAATTGCCCATCATGAACTCGCTGCCAAATATATCCAGCAGTTCCGCATCGTAAGTGGCGCCGCCAAGATCCACATCGCCATCTCCGTCTGCATCGGCCCAATCAATGGCATATAGCGTTTGGCTCACCCCTTGTAATATCACGGGCACAAATCTGTCAGCTTGAGGGGCCCGCGCATCGTTGAGCCACGCGGACAGGCCAGCACCACGTCGTGATGTGACAATATCCAGCCAGCCGTCTGTATTCAAGTCCACTAGCTGTACTTCTCGGACCAGACCATTTCCCAGAGGTTGTGCCCGAAATTCCAGATCTCCCTTGTTCCAAAGCACTGAAGAAGATTGGGCAAATCCACCCAATACCAAGTCCAGATCTCCGTCCAAGTCCAAATCTCCTGCAGCAACGCCGGAACCGTTGCTTTCAAATCCTCTTACATCAAATTGAGCAGCAGAAGTCGAATGTGGAAGGTCTTGAGCCAAAAAGCTACCACTACAGGATTTGCCAGACATGGTGTCTGTAGAGAGGGAAAGGGCAACATCAGAATTGACAGCTATGCTGCCATGGATTCCCGGAGCCAGGGAGTTCGTACAACCCCATAGGGCCAAGGATAAGATGGCAAGTGCGACCCAAGAGGCGAGGCCGCGTCGTATTGCAAAGAACGAATTGGAAGCATTCATAGGAGTACACTGTTTGCCATGGGGGTTGCATTTTTCGTAAGCAGGCCGATATAGATGCGGAGCCACTCAGAATGCAATGATACCCCACTTGAACAATGTTATTTTCGTAGACTGGGTAGCAGATCATTTTTTGAGATGAGGAATTGATGACGAAGTTAGTCATAGTTGAGTCCCCCACCAAGGCCCGTACCATCAAGGGTTTTCTGCCTGCCGGGTATGAGGTTTTGGACAGCCAGGGCCACATCCGCGATTTACCGAATTCCGCCCAAGAGATTCCGGCCAGATTTAAGAAAGAGAAGTGGTCCACGCTTGGCGTGAATGTGGAAGGACGATTTGAACCGTTGTACGTAATCCCGAATGACAAGAAGGCCACGGTAAGAACCCTAAAGAATGCACTGAAAAAGGCTGATGAACTCATCATCGCCACTGATGAAGACCGCGAAGGGGAGAGTATTGGCTGGCATATATTCGATGTGTTACGACCGAAAGTGCCGGTGAAACGGATAGTGTTTCATGAGATTACCAAATCGGCCATTCAGGAAGCGTTGGAGAATCCAGGAATTCTGGATGACAACTTAGTTAACGCTCAGAAGGCGCGTCGCATTTTGGATCGACTTGTCGGCTACAGTCTCTCCCCTCTTCTATGGAAGAAAGTGGCACCGAAACTGTCCGCTGGACGCGTCCAAAGCGTGGCAATGCGCTTGCTTGTGGAGCGAGAAAGAGACCGGCGTGCCTTCGTAACAGGCCACTTTTGGGACATCTTGGCGCACCTTCAGACCGACCGAAAGGAAGAATTCCAGGCTCGGATTCATTCCTTGAACGACACACGGATTGCAACGGGTAAGGATTTCGACAAAGAAACGGGGAAAGTTCCAGAAGGAGTTGACGCCCTCGTTCTAGATAAGGAAAAGGCGGAAAGCGTTTCTGCCCAGCTTTCGGAAATGGCCTGGTGTGTCCAGTCCATTACGGAGCGAATGACGACCCGGCGCCCCCCCCCGCCTTTTACAACCAGTGCCCTGCAAATAGAGGCTAACCGCCGATTTGGCTACAGCGCTGACCAAACTATGCGGATTGCCCAGAACCTGTACGAAAACGGCCATATCACTTATATGCGGACCGACTCTGTGAACTTGAGTTCCCAGGCCGTCTCCGCGGTCCGAGCGAAAGCCCAAAGAATGTTTGGGGAAGAAGCTATTACTCCCAAACCACGGTATTACAAGACTTCGGCACGCAACGCCCAGGAAGCCCATGAAGCTATCCGCCCAGCTGGAGACCAGATGCAGTCTGCGGGGGAGAAAAAGCTGCCTAGCGGACAGTCGGCCCTTTATGACCTCATTTGGAAAAGAACCATGGCAACCCAGATGCGAGATGCCAAATTGAATAACGTTACCGTCAAGATTGATGTGACGGCCAGCGCTGAGCTGGCGCACGGCTCCGCCGGCAATGGATACTTGAAACCAGAAGTAGAAAAGGCGGAATTCCGGGCCCGCGGCACTACCGTTCTTCATCTGGGTTTTCTAGCCCTGTATCGCCAGAACCAGTCTGCCAGTTCGGTACAGGAAGGGGCGGAACGCCTTCCGAACGCACAGGAAGTCCAATTGCCCGTCATGGCAGAAGGGGAATCTTTGGACCTGGATCACCTTGACTTGGAAGGGCATGAAACCAGGCCGCCCGGACGTTTTACAGAAGCTTCCTTGGTCAAGGCCCTGGTTGACAATGGCATTGGCCGGCCAAGTACGTATGCCTCCATCATTGAGACTATCCAAGCACGGGACTACGCCTTTAAACGAAAACAGGAGCTAATCCCTACTTTCACTGCATTTGCAGTAGTCAATCTGTTAGAGCAGACATTCTCCTATCTCGTGGATTACGCCTTTACTGCTCGTATGGAGGACGACCTGGACCAAATCGCTTTGGGAGAGGAGGAATGGCTGAGCTATGTTGAAAAATTCTACTTGGGCGAGGGCGGTTTGGAAGTGCAAGTCAGCGAGCAAGACGCCCGGATAGACCCGTCCTTGTTCAGGGCACTGGAGTTGTCAAATTTCGCATACAAAGTTCGCATCGGCCGCTTTGGTCCCTTTATTGAGAAGGAATTGCCCGACAGTGCCGGCGAATCCCAGCGCGTATCTGTACCTCCCGATTTGGCGCCCGCAGATCTGACCATGGAGATGGCCGAGGGCTTGTTCCGCGACAAGACCGATGGCCCAAGAGATCTGGGCAAGGACAAAGATGGTCTCAAGGACATTCAACTGTGCAAAGGTCCTTATGGCCACTATGTTCAGCTGATGGATACTCAGGAAGAAGGCAAGAGCTTGAAACCCAAAAGGGTTTCTTTGCCGAAAGGGATGGAACCTGAAGAGGTGACTTTGGAGAAGGCACAGTATCTACTATCCCTACCGCTAATTTTGGGAACCCATCCCAGTGACCAAAAGGATGTGCGGGCCCAGATGGGGCGGTACGGCCCATACGTCAGCCACGATTTCAATAACGCCAACCTGAGCGAGGACGACTCCATTTTCACGGTTGGGCTCGACCGTGCGGTCGAATTGCTTTCACAACCGCGGCGATCCAGCCGATCGGCCCCAAAAGTGCTTAGGGAAATTGGCAGCCATCCCCAGGAACGGGAACCCATTCGCGTATTGGACGGGTTCTATGGCCCCTACATCAAATACGGTGATCTCAACGTGTCCATTCCGAAGAAGACGGACCCGACAACGATCAGTATGGAGGAAGCGGTGGCTATGATCGAACACCGTCGCCAGAATCCACCCAAGAAGCGTTCCCGCAAGCGGAGCCGCAAGTAGAAAATGGCAGGTCCCTTAGCTGGCGTAGTCCGGTGGAGGCGGGGCTAGCCCCATGTCTTGCAGCAAGTAATTTAGGGCGTAATTGGACAATACTGTGGAGAATGCGGGTCCAAACAGAAACAGAGGTATAAAGGCAGGGATGCTGAAAAGAACCAGCACCGTGGCCTTCAGCACGAATACCAGAATGCAAAAGAGAGGGTACCGCAACACCAAAATCATAGCGTTCTTGTAGGCTAGCAGCATAGATAGTTCTTCCTGTTCCCAAAGCAGTGGAAACACAAATTGGGTCAGAAGCAGGAAGAACACAGCAATCCACAACAAAGGGATGGCCACCAGATTGACCCAAATCAGAGTCACGTTCAAATAGAACCAAATGCAAACAAACAGTATGAGACCGGCCGCGAGATTAAGAAGGTAAACCAGATAGGCCTCCTTCTTATGCTGTCGGACACCTTGGTAAAAGAAATCATTGTCAATTCGTTTGTAAGTGGCCACCCGGTACGCTACGTGGTTCATCCCCATATGTACCGCCGGAGCTAGAACTACCGTAATTGTGCCAACCCACCAAAGGACGCTTAACCAAACGAAATGGAACAGGTCTTCATATACTGACTTGATGGTCTTCCAAAAGACGATGAAGGACCGGGAAATGGAATTGTTGATGCCGGTCAACACGGACATAAAAGAGATAGCCGCAAGAATGGGGCAAATGGCTTTGCCGAGAGGAGCCGGCCAAGAGCGGCTCCAGGAGTCGTCCGTCGCAGGCTTCGGGAAATTGCATTATAAACGGTTGGCTGACTGGTGGGCTAGAATGTTTACTGAGATAGGGGACTTTCCTTGGACCGCCTGAATGTAGTAATTCACCTGAATAGGTTAATTATTCTGCTCTTTCAACCCCATTGCCGCCTTTCTGCTCATCCACACTGGCTGAGCCGGAAAAACGCGAAAACCAGAGTTTGAGCATGGACAAATACAGAGTGTTGATTGGCGTGGCTTGGCCGTACGCCAACGGTCCCCAACATATTGGGCACATCGCCGGTGCCTACCTGCCTCCAGACATCTTCGCCCGCTTCTACCGGATGCAAGGTCACGAAGTGTTGATGGTGAGTGGTTCCGACACCCATGGCACCCCTGTTACTCTGAAAGCTCAGGAACTGGGCCAGACTCCCCTGGAGATAATCGCCAAATATCACCCTCACTTTATTAAGTCTTATTTGGGGTTGGGACTGACCTTCGATCTCTTCACCCACACGGACACAGAGACTCACTGGAAGGTCACACAGGAGATGTTCCTGAAGCATATGGAAAACGGCTTGATATACAGGGATACACAGCGCCAGCTGTACGACCCTGAAGCAGGCAAATTCCTACCGGATCGGTATGTGGTTGGGACCTGCCCAGAGTGCGGTGCTGGAGGAGCCCGCGGCGATCAATGTGACTCGTGCGGCCGTCTCTATGATGCTTTGGAATTAAAGAATCCCAAGTCCACAATTTCGGGCTGCAAGGACTTGGAAGTGCGTGAAACCGAACACTTCTTTCTCGATCTGGGCAAAATGAATAAGGACTTGCTAGCTTGGATTCAGACCGATAAGGATTTTTGGAGGCCACACGTGTACCGGTTCACCTTGGCTGAACTGGAACGCCAGGAATTGAGAGGTCGCCCTATAACCCGTGACATCGACTGGGGCGTGACCATACCAGTGGAAGGATACGAGGATAAACGCATTTACGTTTGGTACGACGCGGTCATTGGTTATCTCAGCGCGGTGCATGAGCATGCCTTGTTAAATGGCGTTCCAGATGCTTGGGAAGAGTGGTGGAAGACAGGAAGCCAGCAAGGCAGCCGCATTTACAACTTTATTGGCAAGGACAATATTCCCTTCCATACCATCATCTGGCCGGCCATGTTGATGGGACGGCGTGATTTCTGCCTGCCGTATGACGTGCCAGCCAACGAATTTCTCAATATGAAAGGCCGCAAATTTAGCAAGAGCCGGGGAGTAATCATCGCCATCAATGATGTGCTGGAGAGATACCAGCCGGACGCATGGAGATATGCACTGACAGCTACTGCTCCAGAGACTTCGGACGTTGACTTTTCATGGGATGACTTCGTAGAACGGATCAACAACGAATTGGTGGCTAACTGGGGCAATCTGGTCAACCGGGTCCTGGGATTTACTTTTCGCGTCTGCGATGGGAAAGTCCCTGCGCACGGCACTTTCCTGGGAGAAGATAGAGCATTGCTGTCTGAAGTACAAAGAGGTTTTGTGGAGATCGGGGTACTTTATGACGGAGTGAAGCTTCGATCGGCCCTGGAAGCGTGCCGCCGGCTGAGCCAACGAGTCAATCAATATCTGAATGCCCAAGCTCCATGGCAGGTGATCAAGGAGGACAGAGCGCGGGCCCAAACTATCTTATATGTGGCCTTGCAGGCAGTGGATTGGCTAAAATTGATGTGGGCCCCAATTCTCCCTTTCGCCTCCCAGAGTCTGCATGAAGACCTTGGGTATGAGGGCCAGCTTTTTGGCCGTCAGTATACGGAGGAGGTGTCTGATGCTCGCGGCTCGCATCTGGTTTTGAGGTACGACCACAGCGAAGCCGTGGGCAGCTGGGAAGCCAGCAATCTGCGGACAGGACAGCAGTTACAGCAGCCTCGCATACTGTTTGAAAAACTGGATGTGGAGGAAGTCCTGAAGCGCGAGCAACCCGATTCAGAAACAGTGTGAAGTTCCATAAGCTTACGCCTTTGGAAAGGCCAGAAAAGGCTGAATCTTGAACGCCGCGACGAATTCCAATTCACTCCAACCTAAGAAAATTCAGTGGGGTTCCAAATGGCTGGTTCTTCTCCGCTGGTTCTTTCTGTTCTCCTTGCTTATGGCGACTGCCTTGGCGGCCTTTGGTGCAATGTGGCAAGTCTGGTATAGCGGTCGGATTTTTCCGGGGGTCGCCTTAGCCGGAGTCCCTCTCTCGGGACTTTCGCCTTCCTCTGCTCTGGCCTTGTTGCAGGAACATGGAGTTCGGTCTGCCGAAGAGCCAATTCTGGTGACGCATAAAGAGTCCATTTGGGTCTTGCCCAACGGTCCTAGGGAGTCAGTTCCAGATCTGGCCCTGTTGGTAAACAGGGCCTACAATTTAGGCCGCAGCGGAGATCTCACAGAGAACCTTTCCGTCCGCTGGCAGCTCTTGAGCAAGGGCCACAACATCGCTCCTGAAACCAGATTGGGTGCAGTCGAAATAGACAATTTCGTCAACAAGGTAGCTATGGACGTCGCCAGGGCACCTCGGGCCGCGGTAACCATCGGCAACGCCCAGCTCTCGGCACAGCCCGGCTCAATAACCAATACTGAAGCCTTGCGGCGCCAGATTGGGCAGGCCATCCTACAGGCCACTCCTTCTCCGACCTTAGCGCTGGAAACGTTCCAGTACATGCCGGAGCCTGAGATCTACCAACCTGATCTGATTTTTCAACGGCCACTGATAGTGGCAAGTGCCGATCTGGATTTCCAATTTGCTCTGGATGCGCGCAGCCTTGCGGCCGCCTCCCTCGACAAAGAATCCCATCAGTACGATTTGACTTCCTTACGCAACCAGGTGCAGAGCTGGTCCAAAGTTGTGAATAAGGAACCCCAAAACGCCCGTCTGTACTTCAATCCAGATGTCAACGAGTTGGAAGCGCTGCAACCTAGCCAAAATGGGGTTTCGTTGAATGTGGATGGTACCGTTGAAGGAATCCTGAATGCCCTTCAAGGGGGAGGTACGTCTGCCTCACTGCAGCTGAATTGGTTGCCTCCTGAATTTACAGAGGAGGATTTGCCCAGTCTAGGTATAACCGCCCTTTTAGCCCATAGCGAAACATATTTTAGAGGCAGTAGCGCCGCTCGGGTTCACAACATTGACTTGACTACGCAACAGTTTGCCAGCATTCTGATACCCCCTGGTGAGGTTTTCAGCTTCAATGACACCATTGGGCCTATCACTGTAGCGGCGGGTTACGCAGATGCAGCCATTATCTGGGGAGACCGCACCGCAATTGGAGTTGGTGGCGGAGTATGTCAGGTAAGCACTACGATTTTCCGTACCGCTTTCGATGCGGGTTTGCCTATCGAAGAACGCCACAATCACGGCTATGTAGTAAGTTGGTATGGGCAGCCTGGAATGGATGCCACCATCTATACACCGTATGTGGATCTAAGGTTCCGCAATGACACTGCCGGCCATCTGCTGTTACAGCCGGACTTGGATGTGGAGACAGGCACATTGGCTGTCAATTTGTTCGGTACCCCTACAGGCCGGACCGTGCGGATTTCAGATCCAATCATTTCACAGGTGAAGGAGCCTGCGGACCCGGTGTATCGGGAAGACAGGACCTTGGAACCGGGGCAAGTAAAGTTATTGGAATCTGAAAAGCTGGGATTGACCGTTATTGTGGACAGACACATTACGGAGAACGGCAACACCAGTACGGAACGCTTTGTAAGTGTGTACCAGCCATGGCAAGCCGTGTACCTCCAGGGCCCGGCGGCAGACGCTGAGTCGGATAGTCGCCTCATTACAGATCTGCTTCCCTAGCATAGATAGAGGCTTTCCACAGAAGAAGCGGCTCATGGTCACGGGGACTTAGTTAGACAAGAGCCAGGTCTTTACATTCAATATGAATCCATTTTGTTCTATATCCCAGACTTTGGCCTTGGAACGGGGGGCCCTACAGGCTGGAGTATCTCAGGCTGTCCTGGTGGAAAAGGCTGGCATCGCGCTGTGCCAAGAGATGCTCCACTTCGCGGATCAATCTTCACTGGAGACCGGTCCTGTTTTGTGTCTTGTAGGTCCGGGCAACAATGGCGGAGATGGATTGGTCTGTGCAGGTCGGATGCAAGCTGAGGGCCAGACAGTCCGCGTCTACGCGTGGCGCAGAAAAGGTTTGGAGCGAGACCCACTGTTAAACAGATTGGGGGACTTTGTCGAGATCATGCACGTCGAGGAGGACCCTGATTTAAGGCAACTGCGAAATTGGCTGAAGGAATCCCGCTGGATCGTTGACTGTCTGTTGGGAATCGGGGCCAATAGACCTATAGGCGGACAACTCGCAGGCTTGCTATTAACTGTTAAGGCAAGCTTGACACCAGACCATTTTGTATCAGCAGCAGATTGTCCCTCCGGAATCAACTGTGACACGGGGTCAATAGACCCCCTGACTTTAGTTGCTGACTTAACGGTCATGTTTGGCACCGCAAAGCGCGGTCTGTACCGAAGCGGTAGTAGAGCGTTTGCGGGTCGGACTGTAGTCGCACATATCGGGTTGCCCGAAGCCTTCCCTGAACAGGTTTCGGGTTGGGTGCTGGAACCTTCTGATTTACCGAATCTCTTGCCGTGCCGGAGCGATCAGAGCCACAAAGGGACATTTGGAAAGGCCTTTTGTCTCGTAGGCAGTCGTAGATATCCCGGCGCCGCGTTGCTTAGCACCCGTTCCGCCGCAAAATCCGGAACCGGAGTGGTCTGTGCCGCCGTACCTGCCTCAGTACAGGCTGGTCTGATATCGGGCATGGCGGATGTTACTTTCTTACCATACCGGGACACAGCAGGCACGGCTTCGCCCCTAGCCTTGCCAGAGGTCGAAGAAGAAGCACAAGCATATTCGGCCGTCTTAGTGGGATGTGGGCTTGCCTATACTTCCCAAACAAGGGAATTCGTCAAGGGGTTTCTTGATGTTTGGCGGCGTCTTGCAGGCAGGCCCATTCCACTGGTCCTAGACGCCGACGCCCTGAATTGCCTTTCTTCCTTGGAAGGATGGCCAAGGCTTCTGCCTCCGGACTCCATATTGACGCCGCACATGGCCGAAATGGGCCGCCTCTGCGAAATGAAAATAGCCGATGTTCTGGCCCAAGCACCAGAATTGGCCAGGGCCCGGGCTCGGGATTGGAACTGTACTGTGTTGTTGAAGGGACCGCAAACTTGGATAGGCACTCCGCAGGGAGAACTGTTTGCTATTCTGAATGCCAATTCGGCTCTGGCCACCGCCGGCACGGGAGATGTGCTCGCGGGCCTGGTGGTGAGTCTACTGGCACAAGGCCTGGAACCAACCCGGGCCGCTAAATGTGCGGCCTTGGTACATTCATTGGCAGGTCAATCCTGTTCTGTGGAAATAGGTGCCGCTGGCACTACGGCCTTGGACGTCCTGGCTAAGATTCCAGCCGTGTTACAAAATAATTCCTCTATACTGGCGCGACACATGGTCGTGAAGCACAATTCTCAAGACTAACACTCCAGCAAGGAAGCAGACTGCGTGAGCGTCGGTGTTACCAACTCTATTCGCCTTGTCGTTGATTCCAGCAGCAATGTGCCTCGCGAGCTGCAGAATAAATACAGCATGATTGAGGTCAACACGCTGGTCCTTTTTGGCAATGACCAGTACGAACTCAATCGGGAAATCGACATTGAATCCTTCTTGGAAATGTTGGCCACCCGTCCGGAACATCCAACCACCAGCCAACCAACACCCAACCAATTTCAGACCGCATACGCCAAGGCATTTGCTGAAGGAGCCAGTCAAGTCCTGTGCATTGTGGTCAGCGCCAAGTTGTCCGGTACCTACAACTCCGCTGTATTAGCAGCTCGCGAGTTTCCGGAAGGAGCCGTCGAAGTCTGGGATACAAAGGGAGTAAGCTTTTCCAGCGGGTTACAGGCTATTCGGGCCGCCCAGCTTCTGAGTCACCCAATCGACCGAAATCAAGTGCTGAGCGGGTTGGAGGAAGTGCGGGACGAAACTACGGGATTCTTTACGGCAAAGGATTTGGAGTTTCTCGCCAGAAGTGGACGAGTTACTAGCTTTCAAAAGAATATGGCTAATATGTTGAGCCTGCAACCCATCCTATCTATTAGCAATGGTCTGGTTGTTCCCGTTGCCAAAGCTCGAGGCCGTGCCAAAGCCAAGAAGGAACTGTTGCGAAGACTCGCGGCCGACCTGGGCAAGGATCCATGTGTGGTTGGAGTAGGTCATGCCAGTGCGGAGGAAGAAGCACAGGAACTACTGACCACCATTGAGTCCAGCATGGACGTAAAGACGAGCTATCTCATTCGGCTGGACCCTGCTTTGACGGCTTTGGGAGGGCCAGGAACCTTGGGAGTGGTGGGCCATCGCGCAGTTGACTAAGGACTCTGTCCACATAGCCATAGATGCATTAGGTGGGGATTTCGGCCCGGCAACTGCGGTAACTGGAGCTTTGCTAGCAGTGGCGAGGCACGGTGTCAGAATCACCTTGATCGGGCAAACGGACCGGATTCGCCCCTATCTGGCCAGTTTCGCGGGCCCCAATTCCTCAGTGGAGGTGGTAGAGCCTGAAGGGGCGGTTGCAGCGGGAAGAAAGGTGTCACAAATGGAGGGCGCCTGGAACAAGCACATCTTGGCCCATGGTCACCGCCTTCTCAAGAAGGGGGAGGCAGATGCATTTGTGTCTGCCGGAGACACAGGGGAAGTGTTCCTTTCGGCGGTCCGGTTTGCAGGTCGCACACCAGGCATTCAGCGCCCTTGCATTGCCGTGCCCTTACCTACTACTAACCGGTATGTGTTGCTGCTTGACGCAGGAGCTAATCCAGAATGCCACCCCGAGTTTTTGGTTGATTTTGCGCTGATGGGAGCACAATATGCTGAGATTCGTCTGGGGCGCCCTAGCCCAAGTGTTTATCTACTGAGTAACGGAACCGAAAGTGAAAAGGGAACTGCATTGACTCGGGCCGCCCATGTGCTTTTAAATTCTCTGGAGCACATCAATTACAAAGGTTATGCAGAACCCTACCAGCTTTCAGAGAGGGACGACATTGATGTGTTGGTTACCGATGGATTCAGCGGCAACGTTCTGGTCAAAGGCATGGAGACCGCCAGTCGCATGTATTCTGATGCCCTACGAAAGGCATTCAACTCAAGTTGGCGCAGTAAACTGGGGTACGGCCTAGCAAAGTCCGCATTGCAGGATGTAAGAGCCAAGGCAGACCCCACTCGTTATGGCGGGGCAATTCTACTTGGCGTCAACGGCATTGTCATTGTGGCTCACGGTAGCGATGATGCCGAGGCGTTCTGCAGCGCGGTTCGCCAAGCTCAATACGCAGTCGAGCATGATGTGTTGAACCAAGTGGCCCGGGCCTTAGATCCAGGAAATTGAATATTCAGACAAGGGCCGCCAGAGCCCAAACCAACAAGGATTAGCAAATGAAGGTTGTTAGCAACCTGGATTACATAAAAAAGCGGGAGACTCTGGGCCGACGTCTGTTTCTAGTAGCGGTGCTTTCATTGGCCAGCGGCCTGATGGTGAGTTTCACTCCCAACCTGCAAGGTTTTCAGGCTGTTGCAGAGAACAACGCAGTGGCAAAGATCCTTATTGAAAACTATGCAATTTTTAGCTTTGCGTCGCTGATTATCGGCTTCCTCTCGGCTAGTGTCGGCAGTTTCTTCATAAATCGATTTGCCCCTCGGCGTTGGCCCAATTCCAAGGTCTTGGCCCGTCCAGATGAGGCTTTCGCCCGCCTGCTTAAGGCGTTAAATGATCAATACACTTTGTACAACTGGGTCATACCAGGGGTTTCGCACCTCTTAGTAGGGCCCTGTGGCATCTTGACCTTCGTGGTGCGTAGCGACAAGGGAAATTTGGAGATTACTGGGAAAAAGTGGCGGGAGCCCTTCTCCGTTGGTAGGCTCTTCACGCTATTCGCCCGCGAAGGAGTGGGGAATCCTCCCCAAGAAATATCTGAGAATCTTAAGGCCTTGACCGAAGTTCGCGACGAAATGGCCGAGAATTCTGAAATTGGCAGCCAATACAACCAGATTCCTGTCAATGGAGCTGCAGCCTTTATCCACGAAGACCTGGAGCTGAAAGTGGAAAATCCTACGGTTCCAGTGTTGCTGTCTAAGCATGTCTTAGGGTTTGTATACGAACAAGCTCGATCGGCTGCTGTCAAGAATTCATTGATGCGCGGGTTCAATCAGGATCTCGAAGATCAATTGCGATCCGCTGGCTTAGATGTGGACCAAGATCCCCAAGACGCGAAAAGTGGGTAGCTATAGAGTTCCGAACGCGAATGTTGTGGTCTGTCTGAAGGCTAGGGCACTGTCAGTTTCCCTTACCAGAAGGTCCCCACTTTGTAGCTAATTCTTCCCCAATGAAGATAAGAAAGAAGCGCACTTCGCCCAAACAGCGTGAATTCGCCCGTCTGGTCGTGTCCCGACTAGGCGAAGCCTACCCCGATGCCGAGTGCGCCTTGCACTATGCTAACCCGTTACAGTTGCTGATCGCCACCATTCTTTCCGCCCAATGTACTGACGAGCGCGTAAATATGGTGACACCGGCGTTGTTCCAGCGGTTTCCCGAGGCATCGGATTTTGCGGCTGCAGATCAGGAAGAAGTCGAAGAACTAATTCACTCTACGGGCTTTTTCCGTAACAAGGCTAAGAGCATTCGCGGTGCCGGTGCCCGTATTGTCAATGAATTCGGCGGTGATGTACCTCAGACTTTGCCGGAGCTCATTACTTTGCCCGGGGTGGCTCGCAAGACGGCCAACGTGGTATTAGGGGTCGCCTTTGGCATCGCGGAAGGGGTGGTTGTCGATACACATGTGAAACGGATTTCAGGTCTGTTGGGTCTGACTCGGCAAAAAGTGCCAGACAAAGTGGAAATCGATCTAGTCTCCAGACTGCCACAGGAAGAATGGATCGTGTTTCCACATCGGGTCATATCCCATGGTCGCGCAGTTTGCATTGCTCGCCGGCCACAGTGCAACGACTGCAATATGAACGACATTTGCCCTTCCGCGTTCCCCTAATTCACACTCTTGTACGATAAAACAAAGGAAGAATCTACTGTTTTTCGGTGAGCTCGTCCTCCCTAGAGCTCCATGAGCTGGCAGATCTAGCATTCCATGGCTTTCTACCAAACTGGCCGCTGTCCAGTATGTTGCGAAATTCTGAGGAAAGTAAGAACCTTGAGCTAGCCAACGGAGATTTTCGCTGCAAGGTTGCAGGTTGCGGCCCAGCGAGTGCTGGGCTGGCCCAACTGCCATTCCAAGACTGGGTTTCCTACCTGACAACTCAGAATGCATCAAGACTGGAGGCAATTTCAAGGCGTGCAAACTACTATCTGATTTTTGCAGCCTGAGTATATAGAGCCTGCCTAGATACCAGTCTCTAGAGCTCGTTTGTGCCTGTGAGGTTTATCAAAGGCTTGGGCCAAGCAACTAATCCAGCCTGCTATGTAGATAGTAACGTTTCATCTTAGCCAACAGAGAACGCAAATTATCAAGTGGAAATCTGGCGAGAACCAGAGTTTGCAACTGTGCTTCCGGCGTTGCTAGGTCCAATGTGGCAGGGATTCCGCTCCGCCGCTACCACAACGATTTGTCACAAATGTGACAAAAATTTAACCAGCGTGCGTTGGGTTTGAAATGGATTTGGTAGCTACTGCACTGTCAACGAGCAGGATGAGAAAGTACCTATTGAAGGCAGTTGGAAGTACGGGTTAGCCGTTAATCGGAGCACTCAAAGAAGGCAAGCTTTGAGTGCTTTGAACCACTAAAAGTCCTAGCGTCAGGTAGGCGGCCCTCTCATTCTTTTCTGGCCGCCTACCTCTTAGAAAAAATGCATTACAGACAACCAAAGGGAAACCGAGTATGGAATTGGCCCTGAAAGGGAAAGCAAGTCGTTGGCTTTGGACGACATTCCAGATGCAAAGACTTGCCTGTCCGGTTCCCTTGGAGCCGCTAGTTGTAGGAGCCATTGCGGTAGGTAGCAGAAGTATTGTCTAGCTCTGTTCCAGTTAGGGAGTTATGTCTATGATGTTGAATCGTTTCGCTGCTGACTTGCCCGCTCCACGGAGGGCAAAACTGACGGAAAGAAAAAGGAACTGTAATCCTTGTGCCGGCGCAGAATCACCCCGGGTCCCCCGCTGTTTGCACCCCATTTTTGCAGCGGTGGAACAAGAGCCTCCTCCATCGATTATTTTCAATTGCTTAAGACGAAATGAAGAACTGGCCAGCATTATCTCGAGAGGAAACATGCTACCCTATGAGCGATTCGAGCGCGTTAAGCATGTTTGGACTACTTGGATGAGTTGAGGTCATAGACGATGTCCATGAGTTGTTGAATGCAGTGGCGTAGGAAGACCGGTTCTTGCACAGTTTCAAGATGAATTGTGCACATTGGGGCATACCTGACGCTGTAGGGAGAATATCAGTGAAATCCTGCCGGATTGCAACAGAGTCACCCCGCTAATCGGGTGGCGGAGTACGTGCCCAGAAGATAGAGAGGCAGAATTGCCCTAAGCGCCCCCACTTTGAAATGAAGAATCCGTGGATTCGTTGAAACGTAGACAGCAAAGTAGCGGGAGGAGTGACTTACTGACACGAATGAGCTGGAATAGTCGCGGACAGAGTTAAGTCGGGCTTTGCCTATTAAAGATTCGCCTGCAGTTAGGAAATCGGAGCCAATTGGTCGGCACTTAGAGACATCTCTTCCCTTCTCTATGAAGATACTTATGCCGCATTGATGGCTTCCCGTAAGAGCAATAGGAAGTCACTCCGACGGTCCGATTCCAAGATGGCATTCAGCGGGTCCTTCCTATGGAGGCCGCGCTTGCGGATCAAGGCGACGTCCTGACCCTAGTTTGTCAATTTCGCTATTGCTGGGTCAAGAAGCCACATCAAGTCCGGGAGTGCTAATAGAGGGTGAATTGAGATTGTGTTTCAGGTCTGGCTCCAAATTGGATGGAGTCTAAGGGACCGCTTGGTGGAAATGGTCTACTGAGCGACACCTAGGGGGATAATGTTCTGTTGCTTTCATAAGCACGGGGCGGACAGAGGGCAATACTGAGTTCCTACAACATCGGTCTCGTCATTGAGCCGCTGTATCACTTTACTTAGCCCCATTGGGGGCCTGAAGGAACCGGCTAGAAACTACATTGCTCTTTCAAATCAAACATCAGCGCGGCGTTAATCTGGCCCTGTCCAAAGTAATAACAAGAATATCAAGCCAAGTTTCTCTCTCATCTATCTTGGTATAGTTGACATTTTCCAAATCTATGTTCTGCCCTTCCGCAAGGCGTTAACATCCATGTCCAGATTTTTCAGCTGGATCATCCTGCTCACTGCCTGTCTGTGGACTATTGCCTGCTCGGCCTGCAATCAATCGAATAAACCTGTACATGATCCCATCAGAGTGTGGGCGGCATCTTCCCTGACAGCCCCATTAACGGAACTGGGTCAGATCTGGACGCGAGAGGGCCATACGACAGAAATTGAGCTTATCTCCGGTAGCTCACCGAATCTGATTTTCCAACTGAATCAAGGTGCGCCCGGCGATGTGCTGGCCACTGCCGACTACCTCCAAGTGGAAAGAGGATTGGCAGCAGGTCTGATCCGTGCCGAAGATATAATCAAAATCGCAGGAAACTCATTGACGTTAGTAGTCCATCCCCAAGCCGCTCAGGAAGTAAAAAATCTCGCAGGTTTGGCCCAACCGGGTCTGCGGATCGCTTGGGCTAGGGACGGCGTGCCGCTTGCCGTTTATAGCCAGCAGCTTTTAACTAGCTGGGCTTCGAAACATGGGGATGAGACTTACATGGACCGCGTGCGAGACAACATCCTTTCCTTTGATGCCAATGCGCATAGTGTGCGGAATCGTTTGTTGCAAGGGGAGGCAGATGCCGCCCTTCTGTACACTTCCGATGCCCTTGCTTTGCGAACCCAGTTACAGATTCTGCCAATCGACCCATATGTGAATGTTAAGACAGCTTTATATGCTGTGCCATTGCAAAAGACCCAGCAGCCGACTGAAGTCCGGGCCTTCATGGATTTTCTGGCCGGTCCCCATAGTCGGGCTGTTTTTCTGGCGCACGGATTTGAGACCGATGGAATCGAATAGAAGCTTCCAATTTGCATCCCGAGGACGAGTAGGGCCCTCATGGTCTCACTGGTATGGGCGCCAAATGGTGTTGCTGAGCATGTGGAGCGTTCCGATTCTGCTGCTTCTGGTATTGCCGATTGCTTCGCTGATGGGCCAAAGCTTATTCCTAGATTTCCGACTGGCCGGCATCGCGGCCGAACAGGTAAGGCAGGCGCTGGTTCTCTCACTCCAGACTTCTGCTGTGGCTACAATCCTGACAGTAGGTCTAGGTACTCCCTTGGCATTTTTGATGGCCAAGGGGCCCATACCTGCTTGGATGTCACGAGGAATGTCTGTCTTGGTAGAGTTGCCACTGATTCTGCCTCCCGTAGTTGCCGGTGTGGCACTGCTACTGGTATTCGGGCGGCAAGGCTGGTTTGGCCAGTGGCTACACACCTTGGGAACACCCATTGCCTTTACTCCGGCCGCAGTAATATTGGCCCAGCTCTTCGTGGCAAGCCCGTTTTACATCCGTTCCGCTGTAGTTGGGCTGGAAAACATAGACTCAGAGATAGAAAACGCTAGTGCTCTTGACGGAGCTTCCTTTGCACAAATGCTGAGGCTGATAACCTTGCCACTATCCCGCAATGCCCTGTTTACAGGGGGAATAATGACCTGGGCCAGGGCTCTAGGGGAATTTGGGGCAACCCTGATTTTCGCGGGCAATTTTCCAGGCAGAACTCAGACCATGCCTATGGTGATCTATCTCGGTTTCGACATCGACATGGCAATTTCACTTACACTGGCAGGCATTTTATTGCTGGTAGCGTTAGTAGTCTTGTCTTTGGCCCGGCTGGTGCAATACCGTTGGCTTGGGGTCATGTGACTTGAATTCTGGCAGGCTCAGAGATGGAAGATTTACAGCAACAACTGGAACTGCTTCTAGATTGGGAGGAGTGGGGAGAATCCCCCTCTTTGGCTGCGTGGATAACTGCCATGGATCTCGTGGGATGGTTCATGTTGTCCGTAGGCGCCATGGTCCTGATTTTGGGGATAGGTATGCAGCTTCTGCGGCAACGCGGAGACGGTTTCGTGAGTGGGGCAGAAAGCATGCCTAACACCTTATTGGACCGCCTCAAGCAAAATCCCACATATCTTTCTCCCACTTCCATTCTGCAGCAGATTGGGGCCGAACGGGTCCTGGAACTGCTCATTTACGGGGATAGCATCCCCGATCTGGTCTGGGGGAATAGATGGACGCCAGTCAGGGAAGAGCTGTTGCGCCAAATGAGCGCCCAACACGCCTTCGCGCCCATTCATGCCCTAGTCTCATATTTTCATTGTACGGATACGGAGGAACCTGCTAGCATCCGCATTCGACGAACGGCCCTTATTTTTAAACTGGGACAGCGCCGTTACTTGCCTCCTGGGGAGGACCAAATTCCGGCCCAATTGCTGGTATTTACGGATGGCGAAGAGCCGACGGGGGAACTTGGATTTCCTGGTCGTATTCACTGGCTTCGACCAGAACATCGCCCTCAGCTTCAGGACGGACCCATGGTAGAACTAGATCCGATCAGCTTCTATGGTCTCGACAGGGCTTCATTGCAGATTCGGATCTACCGCTCCTTGCTGACAGGGGCTGGTTTCCGACTATCCTTTACCAAAGTGGGTCAAGACTGGATAGTGGCCAGGGAAGAAATGGAGTGGGCCAGATAGCCAGCCATGCGTTCCTTTCTTGAACTGGGATTGGCCGATTACCTGCATTTCATATATGTAGTAACGGCTTCCATTGTCGCAATTACTGCCTATTCACTGTGTACTTATGCCTTGACGTTCAATTTTCGTTCGCCAGTGGCACGGCAGTTTTCCTTCTTGGCCGTCTGTGTACTGCTAGTCTTTGCAATAGATGTAGCTGTGGTGCGATTGGATGCGGAGGCTCTGGCAGAGCCTTGGTTGCGGGTCCAGTGGGTAGGACTCTCTCTGCTACCTGCAGCATATTTCAGATTTGCCACTTCAGTTCTACAGGCAACGCACCTGGAAGTCCGATACCGTTCAGCGGTAGGTGTGGCTGTGCTCGTCGGCAGCATCCTTTTGGCATTCGGGGCGCTGTTTACGGATGCGGTGGTACGAGCTCCTTCTGGAACCGAAATCTTCCCCCATCTACAGCCGGGCCCTCTTTTCTGGGTCTTTGCCTTTGTATTTCTTCTGGTGCTAGCTCACGCAATCCGCGACTTACTGTTGGCCAGGGCGCGCAGTCTGACTCAGGCCAGCCGGTTGCGAAATACCTTCCTGCTGCTGGGTTTCATTGCACCTGCTATGGGTTCTTTTCCATATCTGGTGGCATTTGATGTCGGCCTGGGTAAGGTTGAAGTCACTGTCCTCGAAATTTCTATCTTGGTTAATGTGGGCACCGCTGTTCTTTTGTCTCTGATGATGCTGGCCGTCGCTTACCATGGTGTGCGTTTACCTGACAGAGTGGTGCGTTATCGGTTAGTGCGTTTCGCGGCTCGAGGGCCCTTCATTGCGATAGTGGTACTCGTGTCGCTCCAGACTATCCCTACGGTTGAAGTGGTACTGGGGCTGCCTCGCGATCTAGTCGTTTTCTCTGTGGTTACGGGAGTAATCGTGGCGGGACAGCTATTGCTGAGCCTTTCCCGACCCCTCATTGACTTTCTGGTGTACCGTGGGGATGCTCAGGAGGCCACATGGTTAAGGGAGCTGGAGCGGCGACTTCTTACCCCTAGTGACATCCGCCGGTTCATGGAAAACCACCTAATCTCCCTTTGCGAATTCTTGAGGGCCCCAAGAGGGTTTGTGGCCGCAATAACGGGAGATCACCTAGTGGTGGAAGCTGCCACTGGCATGTCAGTTCAACCGGATGAAATCATGCCTCCTGAGCGATGGCGCCAGCTCTTGAACCATTGTCTGCAACGCAAAGGGCAACAGTCCTCATTGCCATTGGCTACAGAATATGCCGGTATGAGCGTCTGGCCCTTATACGGCCAAGGGGACCCTCAATCGAATTTTGTTTTGCTAGGTATCATAGGGGTGGAGACAGATTTGTCACCCAGGTCTTTCAGTGTCCAAGAGACCTTCATTTTGCGGTCGATGCAGACCAAAATGGCCGAAGCCTTGATGGATCGGCGCATGCAAATTGACGTTCTCAAAGGGCTCCGCCACATCATTCCAGACATTCAGAAGATCCAGGACATGCGGGGCCATATGCCCTATCCAGGAGACTTAAGGGAAAGAACAACAGTAAAGGCATTCGCCAGGTTGCCCGACCAGGAATTCACGGCTTGGGTCCGGGATGCATTGCGGGACCTGTGGGGTGGTCCGAGATTGACGAATAGCCCCCTGATCCGACTCAAAGTTGTGGGCCGATATCTTGAGAAGACCCATGGCAACACTAACCATGCCCTTCGGCTGTTGCTGGGAGATGCAATTGAAGGTCTGCGGCCCTCCGCAGAGATGGGACTCGGCCAGTTGGATTCTATACTTTACCAGATTCTGGAAATGCGATTTGTCCAAGGACGTAAAGTGCGCGAAATTGCCAGCAAGCTGGCCATGAGCGAAAGTGATCTCTACCGCAAGCAACGCATTGCCATTGAGCAGGTCGTAACAATCATCCAAGAAATGGAGGAGGCAGAACAGAAGAGCCCCCGCGAAGGTCCAATTGAAACAAATGCAGAGCGCAACGAAGAACAGGCTGATTCGTCCAATATGAAGAGGTAACTTCAAGCGGCTCCACGTCCTGCCGCTCGATCCACCTCGGTGCGGCGGATAGTAATATCCAGCGCCCTCCGAAAACAGGACGCAGGACCGCGCTGTGGCAACCCAAGCTAGGACCAAGTCCCCAAATTCTCACGTTACTCGAATTACCGCCGAGGAGTTTTGCAGCTTGGCGGTTTCGACCCTGGGCATCCTCTGTATCCTCAATCTGTTGGTTTCTGAAGAACTGGCTCTGGCCATGGTACTCATGGGTTGGACCGCTCCGTATGTCGGGATGGCCTGCCTGGCCACAGGGGTCATTTCATTGTTGAGACATCGGAACCGACGCTGGCATTTGGAAGCCGCCCTTGGGTCCCTTGTACTGCTGGTAGCACTGATGGCCGGCTCCTACATCTGGAAGCAGTCCAGTATTAATTGGGTGCCTATCCTCGATGGCAGTTTGGGAGGCCTGTTTGGTCAGGGCTTGGGCAATATGCTTCTGGGGGCTCTGGGGCGCACCACGGCTGGCATTCTAGTTCACCTGGTAGCAATTGGAGGCATTTGGCTTCTGGTGCGATATTCGCCACTCATGATGGCTCTTGTCGCTCTCAATGGACTGTTACTCTGGGCTTTGGGTCTGTTTTCCGTCCCGCCCGCACCGGCTAGTCCTGTCCCCAATAAGGCGTCAATTTCTCAGCCTTCAAGAAAACCCGTCGAACCAAAAGCGCCGCCCCACGTGGCCAAAGAGAGAAACGAACGAAGTCCTGGAGTTCCGAATAGACCCCTTTCTCCCCAAGGACCTCAAGAACAAATGGCTTCGAAACCAATCTCCCAAAGTAGCCCCAAGCCAAAGCCTGAAGTCAAAAGTCGACCGCCTTTGTTAGCAGAGGAGCAGGAAAAACCACGAACCCCGCCCTTACTGGACCGAGTTCCCACGCGCAGGCCTGGAAGCAACTACGATCAATTGCCCAGCCCCTCCCTACTTTCCAACCACGTTAGTCACGGTGTAGAAGAAGGAGCCCAAGACAAGGCCAAAGAACTGGAGAAGGTCTATGCTGAATTCAATCTACCTGTAGAGGTAGTCAGCATTGAAGTAGGACCCTCTGTGACTCGATTTGGAGTCATACCGCGGAGCATCGAAAGAAACGGGCAAAAGCGACCAGTACGTGTGTTGGAGGTGTTGGCCCGCCAGGATGACGTGGCCCTTGCTCTTAAAGCCGAATCGCTGAATTACAGGGCTCCGGTCCCTGGGCGGCCTTACATTGGCATAGAAGTCCCCAATTCCTATCGCAAGATGGTGGGTCTTAAGGAGGTGTTGGACAGCTGGGAATTCAGCTCCAAGAAAGGATCGCTCAAGATTGCTTTGGGCCACGATCCGACCGGCAAGGCAGTGGTGACTGATTTGCTAACTGCCCCCCATATGCTGGTGGGTGGAGCCACTGGGACAGGCAAGTCTTCCTTCATCAATTCACTGGTGACATCCTTACTGATGCAGCATGGACCAGACACCCTTAACCTCATTCTGGTTGATCCCAAGCAAGTCGAAATGGCGCCCTTTGCAGGATTGCCACATTTAGTCGGTCGGGTAGTCACTGACCGGAAGGTTGTACCTCAATTACTCCTGTGGCTGATGTTGCAGATGGAGGCTAGATATGAGGAATTTGGGAAGTCCAAAGTCCGCAATATCTTGGGATATAACCAGCAGGCCAGAATGCGCCCGGGTCAAGATATTCTGCCCTACATAGTGCTGGTAATCGATGAATTAGCGGAGCTCTTGATAGGAGATTCCGACATTGAACACCGATTGTGCCGTCTGGCTCAAAAGTGCAGGGCCACCGGCATCCATATTGTGTTGGCAACGCAGCGGCCCAGTGTGAATGTGATTACCGGCATGATCAAAACGAATTTTCCCACCAGAGTCGCTTTCTCAGTTTCCAGCCAGACAGATAGTCGAGTAATGTTGGATGAAGGGGGAGCTGAATCTCTCTTAGGGCGGGGCGATATGCTTTTCAAGCCTCAAGGAAGAGGGCAGTTGACGCGAGTTCAAGGCTGTTGGGTTGATGAAAAAGACACAAGAGCGATCGTAGACCACTGGAAGCAAGTTCAACACAATCTTCCAGAGACTGATCGGATCGAAACCTGGCGAGGCCTTCTAGAACAGGCGGCGTAGTATTGTTCGGCGGCCCTGCAGTTCTTTCTTGGAGTGCCGCAGAAAGAGTTTGGAGAAAGCAAGTAAAGGCGAGAGACTGAGAATAGTTTCCGTTTTTCAAGCGCCCCTCTTCGCCTGAGTTAACGACAGGTGCTGCAAGGAATGAGTGACTGGACCGGAACTTGCTTTCGCACTGTGCCGAGTTCAGAAATTCCGTCTTCAAAAGGGTCCCTGTGCTGTTTTGAGAGGCGAGGCCAGTCAATGCATATGTTGCCTATTTATTTCCTGCTCTCCCACGTCAGAGTGGACAGCATTTATGCCTCCCAGTGCATCAAGCCAGATCAATGCATTGGGGCCAGTTATCTCTTCGTTCAATGGTAGCCTCTTCCCTGTAGTTTCCGAATCAATTTCCTTTGCATGCGCGCCTACGCATTGCCTGTGCGCGCCAAATTGCGACAGTGGTTCATGAAAACAAGGCATCATGAGCGCAAGTTTTAATTGAAATCAAGTTCACCAATGAATCTTAAACCGCTCCCCATGTGATCCCCTGGCTCTAGGCATTGTTGCAATTGGTCATCTGCTACTTGAGGTCCTTGGAACGATTCCGCAGTGAAAGACCCATGATGGGCCGAACTGCCCTCCAAGCCTTTCTACAATCTTTCTCTTTACGTAGCATTCAATGTAGGCGAGGGCAGGTCTCCGTTCAGCTCCACTTACTCTGTATTAGGTGTAAAATGGCCTTGCCCGGGTGGATCGGAATCGATCTGTTTCCCATCAGGGCGGATAGCTCAGCTGGTTAGAGCACTTCGTTTACACCGAAGGGGTCGGGGGTTCAAGTCCCTCTCTGCCCACCAATCTCTAAGGACAGATATCTGTAGATCGAGACTCCTGCTGAGGTCATCTGGAGTGTTCCCTTGCTCCAGAATGGACTAAGGGAGCATGCGGGGATAAATAGAGAGCCATCGCCCCTTCTAACAACAGAGAACTTCGGTGCCACTCAACCTTGGACGGGATGACCTTTTGCGATTAAGAGTACCCGGTGGGTTATGTCCAGTCTCGTGCATTTTCGCAATTTGGGAAAGTTGTGTTTGTAGTCTTGGGCCTGCCATACATGGAGGGAGATTTGGGGGATCTTTAGATTCCACCCGTAGAAACTCTGAAGATTGGAGACCGAAAACGAACTGTTTCTCGGCGCTGGTACTCGGCGCAGTCTCCTTGAGCACACGGTTTCAATTCGCAAAAGAATAGAGAACTTTAGATCTAACCGCTGTGTTGGTTTGTTCGAAAACCATGTTCTTGGACATTCGTCAAGAGCTGTATATGGACCTATTTGAAAAACAGACACAAGAAGAGTTTCTGTTGTCAATTCAGGGTCTTATCACGTGCCTGCTAAGGAAGCCAAAGAAGCATTTGCGATTCCCACGAGCAGCATTTTCTTCTTCCTGGCTACTAAGTCCATTAGCTTGCCAAACCATACACAGAAGAATTGGCTTCCTGGAGAATAGGAGAAGGATCTGGAAGAGGGAGAGCTCTCTATACTAGGAGCCTAGTCGACCCCATACCTCGATCCTTGACAGAGGCCATATCTACAACCGAATGGTGGATCTTGCGAATCAATCGTGTTCCTTGAGATCCCCAATTTTCAAATGGCCCACTTTCGATTGCCCTTTTTCAGCTTTGGGGCCGCAATAGTCCATTTTGGGCAATCCGGTGTAGAACTGGCTTGCAGGTTTTTTGCCGGTTGTCAGGTCGGTTGAAGGCATCGACAGGCTGAGAGTCGATGGTAGATTCCCAGAAACCCAACAAGACTCTTAGCAATATATCTAGGCCCAGTTCACCGCACACTTGCCGCCTTCACATCGGAACGAAGATGTTCAAGGGAAGATATTAAAGCCAACATTCTCGTCTGTCCGACTTAGATGCCCTTAGAATGGAACACAGTTAGTAAGTGGAAATCGAACTCTCCCATGCCATGCCCTAACATAGTCCAAGCCCTATTGCGAGAATTGCCTGCAGTTCAGTCGCTGCTTCAACGGCAGACAATGCAAGAACTGGCGCTTAAGGAAGGCCATACAGTGACGGTTGCAGGTCTGCGGCAGGCCTTGCATAAGTACCGAATTCGCATTTTGGCGGGGCATTGCACCGATATATGCGAAAAGGATATTTTGGAGTCAACTTGGGCTTGGGTGAAGGCAAAAAGAGTGCCTACGTTGCAACCAGTAATTAATGCAACTGGGGTCTTGCTCCACACCAACCTCGGCAGAGCTCCTCTCAGCTCTGCCGCCCTGGAGGCTGTGCAGGCTACGGCAGTCGGATACAGCACCCTGGAATATGATCTCGCGGCAGGTACGCGATCCGATCGTTACCACCATTGCCGGCGCCAGTTGCAGGAACTGACGGGAGCCGAGGATGCGTTAGTGGTCAACAATAACGCCGCTGCCTTACTGCTCCTGCTTTCAGCATTTTGCCGTGACAAGGAAGTTATTATCAGTAGGGGCCAATTGGTGGAAATCGGAGGGGGATTTCGAATTCCTGACATAATGCGGGAGAGTGGGGCCCGTCTGGTTGAAGTGGGTACCACCAATCGGACTTATGCCGGGGATTACCAAACCGCAGTCACAGAGCGAACCGCAGCTTTTCTTTGTGTTCACGCAAGCAATTTCCGGCAGAGCGGTTTTGTCCATCAACCTTCGGTGTCGGAACTGGCGAACTTAGCCAATGAGGTAAGTCAGACATCTGGTCAGGAACTGTTGCTTCTACATGATTTGGGAAGTGGCAATCTCCTGCATTCACAGGCCTCCGCCTTTGGTCCAGAACAGACTGTGGGGGAAAGCGTGGCACAGGGAGCCCATCTCACAGCATTCAGCGGAGATAAAATGCTGGGGGGCCCGCAAGCCGGCATATTGGTGGGTCGGCATGACCTGATTGAAAGGTTGCTGCATCACCCTCTTCTGCGAGCCCTACGTATGGACAAAGTCGGTCTCGCTGCCCTCTCGGCGACATTGGACCAGTATTTGACAGGTCGGGCAACTACTGAAGTTCCGTTGCTAGCAATGGGGATGCAATCCCTCAAACAGCTACGATTTCGGGCCGAAAAGATGTGTTCCGCCCTAAATGCGAAAGGGTTGGACGTAACTCCTGTGGAATTGCAAGGAGCGGTAGGAGGAGGCAGCCTTCCCGATCATGATATTCCCTCAATCGGCATTGAACTGGGAGCGGGTCATCGGCAATCGATCGTAGATCGTCTACGGGTAGGCAAACCTCCTGTGATTTCCCGTATTTGTCATGATCGAGTCTGCTTGGATCTGCGGACCGTGTTGCCAGAACAAGATCGGAAATTGCGAAGAGCAGTCTTAGACTGCCTGCTTTCGTGACTTTCTCTAAGCCGAATTCCGAACAGATTATATTTCTCAAGCTGGGAGGGTCCCTGCTAACGGACAAAACCCGCCCGGAGCGATTACGGGTTCAGTTGGGTCGGGATCTCACCAGGCAGATTTCAAATTTGTATCATCAACACCCCGAATTCCGGTTGCTGCTGGGTGTAGGTGCAGGCAGCTTTGGGCATGTACCGGCTCTCGAATACGACGTAGTCCGAGGTGTACCGCCAGGAGACAGCTATTATGGTGCCGCGGTGACGGCAGATGCGGTAGCCCGACTGGCCAGGCAGGTTGCCGCTTGGCTCTTGGAATTCAAGGTGCCGGCCTGGACGGTCTCTCCTGGTTCCTGCTGGAAGACTAAGGGAGCTCGTATCATTCCAAATCTGGAAGCTTCTTGCTTGAGATCCCTGTTGGACCGGGGCGTCCTGCCAATAGTGCACGGAGATGTACTTGTGGACGAAAATCAGGGGGTATCCATAGTCAGCACCGAGGAAATATTTCGTCATCTGGCCCGCCAATTCCGTCCTCGCCATGTTCTCCTGGCCGGCGAGGTCCTGGGGGTCTGGCAGGAGCCGGAGATTGGAGATATTGAAGCTAATATCGTATTGGAAATCGACCAAGCAAGCCTGAATCGGCATGCACACAGTCTCAGCGGGAGCCGTGGGATTGATATTACGGGAGGTATGAAAGCTAAAGTAGCACAGGCACTAGAGATCGTCGGAGACAGTCCGGAGACCGAGGTTCTAATATTTGATGGTAGGGCTCCTCAAGCACTAGAACGAGCAGTTATCAATTCAACGGATGCGTTTGGCACTCGTATTTTTAATTCCCGTTAACCTACAGTGAGTAACCAATGTACGACACGGGGCTCCGGAAACCTTTAGACCACCGTTTGGAATCTATAATGCAACCATGGCTCTTTCTAAAGCTCCAGACGGAGAGAACGCACCTCTGAGTTTGCGAACTATGGCTGAATTGACATGATTCTGCGATTAGTCGGATTTTTCCTGGTCTTGGGAGTCATAATTTTCGTTCATGAACTAGGTCATTACCTGGTTGCTCGGCTGTCCAAAGTGCGGGTTGAAGAATTTGGCATGGGGTACCCTCCTCGAATTGTCAAGCTATTTAAATTCCAAGGTACAGACTTCACTCTCAACTGGATCCCTTTTGGAGGATTTGCCAGACTTAAGGGCATGGACGAAGAAGATCCAGGTATCGATTCATTTGTATCCGCTCCAAGTACGCGCAAGGTTGCGATTCTGGTGGCCGGTTCCCTAATGAATCTGTTGTTGGCCTTTTGTTGTTTTTCCTTGACCTATCGAGTTGGAGTTCCTATTGCCACGGGTTTGCCAGAATTGACTGAGGTGCCCTCCGGATCAGTAGCCGCCGGATTCTCTATGGTTCCTGGAGACATAATTCTCACTGTGAACGGAGTAGAGGCACAGGTCTCCCCTTTCCTCACACAAGTTAGACTTCGAAAACCCATAGAGGAAGAGCCACCCAATGGACAGTTGGCCCTCTTGCGCGAGGGCGAAATAATGCGCCTGTCTGTAAGTGCCGAAGAAACATTAGACACAATCTTGGCCGGCTCGGAGTATCGGGCAGTTCTTAATACCCAAATCAGCCGAGTTATTCCAGATAGTCCAGCAGAGGCTGTCGGGCTACAAGTGGGCGACCGAGTCTATTCTCTGGCAGGTGTACCGTTCTACCTTGATAGCGAGGATCTGGTTGATGTAACCCACCGAAATCTAGGCGAGGAGGTCACTCTAGTCGTGCTGCGGGAAGGCACACATTTGGAAACTTCATACGTGACCCCTCGTTTAAGCCCGCCTTCTGGGGAAGGGCCCTTGGGCGTCACTATTCGCTCTATCAGCAAGATCGGTTTCGTGGGTACCCCTTATTTCTTGGCATTGGGGGTCGCAGACACCTTGGCGTATATGCAAGCTTTGGCTACATTGCCAGCTCAAATTTTCTCAGGACAGGTCGACGCCCCGGATACAGCTCTAATCGGGCCGGTAGGAATCGCCAGCTTGGTAGGAGACGCCGTAGAGGTGACCACCAGTACCGGTCTGTGGCTGCCCGTACTGCGTCTGACAGGGGCTCTGAGTTCTGCTTTGGCGGTAATCAATCTGTTGCCCATTCCAGCATTGGACGGGGGCCGCCTGCTCTTCGTATTGGTGGAAATGGTACGTCGTAAGCCCATAGAACCCTCTCGGGAAAAAATGGTACATGTTGTCGGTATGGTCTTACTCCTGATGATGATGGTCTTCATCACCATTCAGGATGTAACCTCGCCTCAAGAGGGGATTGATTGGTATGCGGTGTTGGGTCAGTAGTGATGGAAGACGTCTTGGAAATGTCCACTGGCCCTGACCAGGAGGAAAATGGCAGAGCCGATCTCGGCCAGAATGTAGTCCAAGTTGGCAGGCGCTCCACTTGTTCGTGGTGCAGTGGCCTCAATTACGCTGCCAGCGTGAATTGCCGCATCTGCGGACACTCTTTACGGTATACAACGGCACGAATTCGATGTCCCGAATGCCAAAAAGTACAGTCATCTGAATTGCTGGTGTGCGGTTCATGCGGACATGAATTACGTCCCGCGCCGCGACGATACCCTTGGCTCATTCCCACTTTAACCGCTGCAGTCATCACTTTTATTCTGTGGCAAGCCTAGCGAGCCTCATTTTCAAAACGTAGCATGGCGTCCACAATTTTTACCGTCAGCGAGTTGATGTACGAGCTGGTTTCGGGTACAGGTCCAGTTTGGCAAAGCGATCTTCATTGCCTTGCAGATCTGAGCGACGCCGAAGCCGATGAACTGCACCAATTTTGGCTTCTGGTATCCAGTCGACGCCGCGTTCTCACCGCTGAGGGCTGTCTGCACCTGCTACGCAGCAGCAAGACATTGCAGTTCAAGGTTTTTTTCTGTCATCTCCTTATGGATCCGGACTTCAGGATTCGGGTCTTAGCAGCGAAAGGTTTGGGATCTGACGTGTATTTTGAGGTCCTGCCCTCCTTGGAGCTGGCCGCAACTCAAGATGAGTCCGACGCGGTAAGACTGGCTGCGGTCCAGGCTCTGGGTCAATTCTTTAAAGTTGGGGAAGAACGTTTCTGGGTTGATAAATCACAAAGTCAAACCCGTAAAATCCTTTCCCAATTGATATCGGATCCGGATCAATCTCTTGTGCTGCAATGTGCTGCACTTGAGAGCATCGGTTATAGCCCCGGGGCCCTCTTCGAGCCGAAACTGCTTGATGCGTATCGTTCAGAACTAGAGGAATTGCGGGTCAGTGCCTTAGTGGCCATGGGTCGGAGCGGCTATAGACATTGGGAAAACAGAATTTTGGAAGCATGCAATGATCAATCTGGAACAGTCCGCACCGCTGCCGTTAAGGCTGGAGGTATGCTGGGAATCGAGGATTTACGGGATATTTGCTTGTACATAATTGAACTCGAAACTGACAGTCAATTGCGCATTGCTGCCATAGAGGCTTTGGGGCGGCTGGGAGGTCCCACGGCCTACGAGGGCCTGATGCTGGCTGCCGAGTCGGAAGATCAAGAACAGCAGGAAGCCGTACTGCGAGCCCTAGACGGATATGAAACGGAAGATATTGCATTCCTTGAATAGGGTGCAGCCCTGCAGCAGCTTTCTACGGGATCTCACAGCTAGGGACTGGAAACACCAGTTCGTCCAGAGGAGGGCAGCAACTACACGCGCCGCCGCCGAAGTGGTTCTGGCACTCGTTTGCCAATTATGAATCAGACCCAGGTTCCCCAAGAAGAGCAGCAATCCCTGGAGTCTGAGGCTTTTTTCCCGTTGGAAGGAAGGTTGCGCCGCGATCCCTTGCGTTTGGCATGGGTCGTAACCCTATCCTCTTTTGCCGCCTTCTGCGTCTTGTTTGTGATGGCAGCAGCAACGGCCGTGTTCGCCTATCGCAATTACCAAGTCAAGGGGGATTTACTGTTACAGCCGGTCTTGGGCACGGTATACGTCAATAATCCGGGCAGCGCCGATATCTTTGCCGTTACTCAATTGCTGGAAGATCTGGAAGAAGGAAGTAGCTTTTCCACTCAACGGGAGGCTACCCAAGGAGTGTTGGGCCTATTTTCGTCAGGGTCCGGTGGCATGCTCAACTCCTTGCAAATGTCGTCAAACACCCGTTTGACTGTGGATCAAGTGCGGCGCCCATTCTTTAAGGGAAACGGCCGACCACACGTTGTACACCTGAAGCTCTATGCAGGACAGGTGCGGGTGGTTACCCTCATGCCTGAGGGGATGACGATCTCCATGCAAATTGCGACGCCTCAAGGTCGTGTTTCCTTGGCCGACGGAATAACTCGCATACTTGTGGACGACGAGAAGACGGAAGTGGACGCTTTAGATGGTAATGTGCTGCTAGAAACCCGGTCCGGCGAGTCCATGCATTTGGAAGAAGGGCACCGCATAGTCTTCACCCAAGATGATCTCGAAGTCCACACGGCGGACCTGGCGGCTGAGATTCTGGCCAACGGCTCATTTCAGGAACCGCTGACCGAAGGCTGGGTGGAAACCATAGTGGCCAATGATGTTCCACCACCCTCAATGCAGAGAGAGCTCAAAGATGGTCGGTGGACTGTCCACTTTTGGAGGCAAGTCGGTGATAACGCCCATAACCAATATGAGATTAAGCAACAGGTCGATCGAAAAGTGGGCCTGAATGAACAATTGCTTCTGCTTTTAAACCTGCGCATTGATCATCAGAGTTTGCCGGGGGCCGGAGACCTGAGCTCTGAATTCCCGCTGCGGGTTGAGATCGGTTACACCGACATTTATGGACAGGAACGCACTTGGGGACATGGTTTCTTCTATTTGGACCCACTGCCTCGTTATTGGATCGAAAACGGCGAACAGATTCCGATAGGTACTTGGTACGTTTATGCGTCTCCGAACCTGATGAGCCTGCTGTCGCTGACCCGCCCCGAGAGCATCGAGTATGTGCGAATCCACGCCAGCGGTCACGATTACAACAGTTATGTGGGCGAAATATCACTCATTGCCAGATAGGACTACGCCACGGCGTGCGATACACGCAACAAGAAAATGTTTCTTAAAAGGAATTGCGAATTTATGGTTCAGTTGTGACTATAAATTCGCCCAAGCTGAGCTCATTGGGCGGCTCTGTGCTGCCCTCCATCTCTGCATTAGTCCAGAAAGGGCGAATCCAGGTCCACGGGTTGTAGAAACCAAAGAAAATGGTACCTTGAGTACCTGGCTCTAAGCCGGAAGGCATCAACATCGAGAAATGTTCAGTCCGGATTTCACCGACCTGCCACTGGGAAGTTGGCCAGAGGCCGCCGCCCGGTATGCCGTCATACTGGGCTAGTACCTTCCCATCGGGGTCGCGAAAATGTACGAAAATAGCATAGTCCTGTAGGGTTGAATCAACTGCTTCCAGCCGCAGGTAGACGGGATAACTTGTGCCTGGGGCTACTTCAGTAGGCAAACTGCTGCCGATCAGTCTGAATTCCGGTTTGGCAATGTCCAGACCTGCCTCGGCCTGCTGAGGAGTAAGTTCCAATTTCGCGTTGCGGTCAGTTGGCGGTTGAGAATAGGCCGGATCAAGAATCCAAGAAGGGGTCAACATACACAGCACCGCCAGGCCGGCTGGCAAAGTCCATGCCAGTTTTCTCCCCATCGGAGGCAGCCAGGCCAATCCTAGGCCTATGATCAGACCTCCAGCCGTCAGTGCGGGAAAGAAGTACCGCCCTTGAGCCGCAGGGGCAATCCACATGAAACGCAGCCATGACACCGTCAATAAGGCCAACCAAAGAAAAGCCAAGTATCCCTGAATAAATTTGACATCTTCCAACAGGTACTTTTCCCTGTCGAAAGACTTGGCGACCTGTACCGCCCAAAAACCGAAGGCAAATAGCAGGATGGCAGACAACCACGAAAGAGCAAGATATACATATTCTGGGTAAGGGACAGTCAACCAGCCGAACAATCCCCAAAAACTCTGGAAGAGCCCGGGAAGCTCCGCCACCAACTGACCCCAACTCAAGTCAACGGGGCGCAATGTAATGTTGGCTTCCCATATATTCCAGGCCAAAGGATCTTTGTAAAGCCAGAAGTTGCGCCCGAACCACCAGCCTGCGCCCGCAAGAACCGGCGTAGCCATTCGCCATCCCAACTGCCAGAGAACCAGCCAGGACTTGCGTTGCCAAGCAATCCACAAACAGGTCAAACCCGCAACTCCCAGCAGTCCTAGACCGCTCAGTTTGCCCAATATGGCTATTGCCAGAAGCATTCCCATGCGCCAAGCAATCTGCTGGTGAATTGTTGTGCCTCTGCAGGTCAGGTTAAGTTGAACCATTTTGGCCAGCTGCCAAATAGTGAGGCAGGAGGCAGCGGTAACCATGTTGTCATTGGAAGCAGCGCTGGAGATAAAGACGAACTGCGGAATGAAGGCACAGACGGCCGTGCTGAGCAAGGCCACATTTCTGGCCAGAAAGAGTTGCAAAAAGTGATAAATGCCCCAAAGCGAAATGCAGCCCAATCCTACAGAGAAAAACCTCAGGATGTGAAGAGCCAGGAATTCCTGATGCCAAGGCCAGCCGTCGTCCTCATGTGGCATGAAGTAGTTGCGGTTGTCCTGCGCGCCGGCTTGCCCAATCTTGGCAAATCGATTGACCCGCTGGGCCGTGGACTGGAAATCAGATTGGTCAACCCATAAAGTCAGCAACGCCCCTGCCAGATAATAGAGGGGGGCTTGGACGCCCTGTTGCCGCCACAGACCGGGAGTATCGTTTTCCGATTTGGGTAAGTCATGCCAAGTGACTACATGTTGTACGAAAGCGTAATGCTGAAATTCATCTGGAGTCTCGAAGGCAGGCACCTTGATACTGAAATAGATTGCCACTGTTGCGAAAATGGCCATCAATCCCCAGATTCCCCAGTCTCGGGAAGGGAAAGTGTTTATTTCAGGGCCGGAATGTGGTGTAGTCAGCGGCTCCATGCAGCCGTCTGGAGACAATAGTGGTATCAGCCGGTGGTTCGACCACGTTCCAAGGGATTCCAGAGAAACAGAAAAAAGAGCAAGGTAATCCCGAAACGCAGCCAAACATCCCTGATTCTGAAGGTGGATTCCCCGTTTGCACGGGCGTATTCCCGCGTTGGCACCTCTGAGATCCGGTAACCGCAGCGTAGGGATTTGATGATCATTTCCTGTTCAATGGTGTGGATATTCTCCGACAGCCCCAGGTCTAGAGCAACTTCCCTGCGCAGGGCTCGGAAACCGTTCTGACAGTCAGTTAGGCGCACCTTCTGCGTGTAATTGATGAGCAAGGTAATGGCTTGGCTTCCAAATAACCTTATGGATTGATTGAACGTGGCGTGGAGTTCCTCGCTGCCGCCGATCATCCGTGATCCGGAAACATGGTCTGCATCCCCGTCCACCAATGGCTGAAGCAAACTGGGGATATCCCCGGGATCATGGGATCCATCAGCGTCTATACAGACAATGTAGTCATTACGAGCACGAATTATGCCTTCCCGCACGGCGGACCCTTTGCCCAACCCCCTGTCCAGTATCACCTCAATGCCAAGAGCCTGTGCCAACTCTGGACTCCCGTCGGTACTGTGACCATCCACCAGCAAAATCTCATCGGCGTATCTCCTGAGATAGTGCAGGATGGGCACCAGATTTCCGGCCTCATTCCGAGAAGGCACGATAGCAGTGAATTTCAGTGGTCCCGCACCAACGGTCAAGACAGGCAGAGGGGGCAGCTTCCTGCTGGGGAAATACCACCTCGGAACACGCGCCATGATTTTCTTCCTTCCTGGAATTTATATTCCAGCGGCCGACTTGCGGACACACATCAGGGAATGTACCGGATACCCTTGGCTCAGACACCACCGCTCACGGTGCGAGGGTCGGTAAGGTTCCAGCAGTTCCTGCAATTCGTCATTTGGAGGATAAAACAGTTGGGACTCCTCAATAAGAAAATGGGCACTTTCCACCAGCTCCGATACATCACTGCGCAAATGCAGCATTCCTCCAGGACTCAGATGTTGTCCGACCAAATCAACGAAGGCTGGAGTGAAGAGCCTGCGGTGCACGTGACCGGGCTTCCACCAAGGATCGGGGAAAAGCACATGTATGGCCGAAACCTGCCGACTGACCAATAAATGGGAAAACCCAAAACGGGCGTCATCATCGCTAATCCAGGTGTTGGCTAATTTCGCTTTGTAAACTCTCCTAACCAATTTGACGGCAGCACTCGTCTTGACTTCAAACCCTATAAAGCCACAGGCGGTCAAGCGTGCAGCGCGGGCGAGCAGAAAGTCTCCCCGACCCACTCCGATCTCGATTTCAAGATTCAGGTAGCTTTCAAGAAATTCGAGAAAAGAAGCCTGATTTGCAGAGTCAAGTCCGTCTTTCATCAGTGACCGAATGAACGGGCGATTAAGGCCCCATTCCGGAACCTGATGGCTATCCGGACGCATATTTGGATTGCCTCCCAAAAGGCCTTTACCTTCCCTTGGAAGTATTTTCAACTGGTTTCTGGACCAGTTGAATTCCATACGACCTTGCGAGAAAGGCTCTTGAGATTTGCTATCCATGTGTTGAAGTGTGCAGCCTAAACCGCTAGGCATGTGAGTCCAGGATATCTAACACCTTAGCCCGTACATTATCTAATGAAGCTGGTAGCTCCCAAGGGGTATTGGCCAGTTTACTTTCCACCTCTTCCAATTCTGAAGCGTGATAACTAACTTTGAATTGAGTAAACTTCAGGCCATGTGCAGTGCTCAAAACCACGACTCGATCGTCTTTTCCAATCTCTCTGTTTTCAATCAATTGCATAAGTGCCCCTATTGCTACGCCGGTTTGAGGACAGCTATAGAGGCCAACTCTGTCGCTTAAGGCCGCTGCATGAGCCAAGCGTTCTTCGGAAACTGAAGCAACTATGCCTCTACTTTCAACCAGGGCCTGAACTGCCTTGGCAAAGCTAACAGGATTACCTATCTGGATAGCGGACGCCAAAGTCTCTTCGGCTTCTACCGGAATGTAGCTTTCGAAGTTAAGAACGTAGCTGCGAAAAAGAGGATTGGCTTTTTCGGCTTGTGCTGCCACCAATCTTGGCATGTGCTCTGTTATGCCCATGTCTTGTAGTAAACTCAGCCCTTTGTACACGGCACTTACATTGCCCAGATTGCCTGAAGGAATGATGATCCAGTCGGGCATCTCCCAGCCGAACTGTTGCAAGATTTCCAATGCTACCGTCTTTTGGCCTTCCACGCGCAGACTGTTCATGGAGTTGGCAAGATATATGGTCTCATCCTGGGTAACGGCCTGTACTATCTCCATACACCCATCGAAATCAGTGTCCAAGGCCAATACATGTGCACCGTTGGCTATAGGTTGAATTAGCTGGGCTTTGCTTATTTTGCCCTTAGGTAAGAAGATTATGGCGGGGATGTCTGCGGCCGCTGCGTAAGCCGCTAATGCTGCACTAGTGTCTCCGGTACTGGCGCAGGCTACAGCCTGAATGTTGGAGTTCCCTTGCTCCATAATCTGTTTGACTACGCTGACCAGCACAGTCATGCCCAAATCCTTGAAACTGCCTGTGTGGCTGTTGCCACACATCTTGACCCAGAGGTCGGGTACCCCGAGTTGCTCTCCCAAACGATTTGCATGGAAGAGATTAGTGTTACCTTCATACAAGCTGACGATATTGCACGGAGTCAGATTGGGCATGACCCATTCGTGATATCTCCAGACTCCGCTGCCATATGGAAAGTCATGGGTACCGCTACGAGCTTCGAACAATTGTCTCCATCCCTGTTTTGAGTTATGGGCATGCAGGGGACCTCTGGAGTGATAGACCTCCAGTAGTCCCTTACAGTTAGGACAACGGTATATGACCGTGTCAATTGGGAACCTTTCTTCTGGTGTGCAGTTGGCAAAACAGCGGAAATAGCTGTTGTAGGAAGGTGGAATGGTCATTCTGGTGTAAGGTGGCAAGATTTTCTCAACCGAACTATATGGTTCAGAAACCAGAAACATTGCTGACTAGCGACGGGCGCTCGCAAGGAAGTCCTCAAGTCATGCCTCAGCCCCATTCTGTTGGGAACCGAAGAGACGCATTGGGATGTGAAGGAGGCCTACAGTGAAACGAAAAGGGCCATCTGGCCACGATAAGTGGCTAGGAAAGTGGGCGGAGACCCAAATATACCTGGGGACCGCTTAGGACCTTCAATATCTTCTGGGAAGCCCATTTGCTGCTACTTACAGCCGCAGTCTGTCCCAGAATCTCGCTGAGTTCCCGTGGCGTCAAAGGGACATTCTGGTTGGTTAGGAACACACGGAAACAGGCCGAAGTCAATGGGAGGCCTTCATCGATAAAATCAGGTTGGTGGGCACAGGTAGTGCGTAGGCATTCTATGAGTGCGTCGGCCTTGCGTACTTCTCCCGTTTCCAGATCAACCCAGTCTACTTCCTCCGTCTTTTCGTAGGACTTAAAACGTTTGCGGCAGTCCTCGCACAACTGCTCAAAGAGGTACAGCCGTTGATTGAGGTTGCTGCGTTCCCACCAGGTGTAATCGATGTGAAATTTCGTGTCTACCGTGGTGCCAAAGCGTCGGGTCGAACTGCTGCTCAGTTGCATTGTGGCGGACATTATGGATCGTTCTTCTACCTCGTCTTTCGAATATAGAAATGTTTCGGTAAACGCCCTGCGTTTGCCAGACTAAGTGCTCAGGCCATTCTCCAAGTTACCTGATCTTCCATTTGTACAAGCCGGGAATTCGACATAAGTGCATGAAAAACAGGTCCGGGAGCGTGACGTTGTACCAGATTTACTGCTCCATACACTGTAGCAGCGTTGACTGTGCCACTGCCTTTGACCAGTTCCCGTACAAACTCCTCAACCAGCAGAAACACCTTTGTATCCTGATGCCCAATCCGAATTTGGCGCCAGTCGTCTTCGGTACTCTGGGTACTAACCAAGAGTTCCGACATAAATTCGTGGGCTATGTCTGTCTTGCTTTTTTCCAACTTGAAATGAATGGCCCCATCTTCGACGTTCAAGACATTCAACCATTCTCGGTTGCCCCGCCTCTTGTTATATGTCAGGGCTAGCGTGCCATTGGCTCGTCTCTCCAAAGTCAAGCGGGCACCTACCGATAGTTTGTGGGACTCATAAAATCCCTCTAGACCATATATATAGCGGCCCTCTGGTACGTACCAAGCGGGAATTCTGTCTCCATTTAGGGGATCCGTGATTTCCAGGTAGGAAATGTATGGTTCAGAGATATCTAGCAACTTGGCGATCTGTGGAGTCACCGGCATTGTCCCGTAACGAAAATGGGGATAGAGCAAATAAAAGGTGGCGAAGGACGTATCTTCACTTTCCTCAAATGCACTCCACTCGTCTCGTAATTGAACCTCCAGAGCAAGAAGCGGTCCCTCCAGGGCTGAATACTTGTAGTTCAGCGGAACTGGATTCAACAGGGCCGGTAATTCCTGTGCCAGTTCTGGTAGCATGCTGCGGGTGTGCCAACGCAGTTCCCCTTCGTACATGACTTGCAGGAACCGTTCGTCCTTGGTCAAGGCAATTTCAAGACTCAATTCCAAAAGCGGCTGTCCGGCATCGCCAGCATTCAGTTTCAGCTCATTCTGGATGTCTCTTCCTGAAACTGGCTGATTCCTTTCAAACATCAGAGCTTCGGCCACGTTGCGGGCGAATTCGTCTACTTCAACCAGGAGGTCCTCAATGATCCAGCCGCCGCGCCACTCCATAATGCCCAAGGAATCCTTGGTGCGGGAGAAGGACATCCGAATCTGAGATTTGATTTCATCCCCGTATTGCTCGTAGATTTCCTCGGCGGACATCAGTTCTGCCGAGTTCAGATCCTCTACCTCTAATGCGTTTAAGGGATGGGGGCTTCGCAATTGGGCAGCAAATTCAACAGTCTCAGCAGGATCCTGCATCTCAACCTCAACAACATCAAACCGGCCATGCTCAGGATTCTGACCGGAGCGTTTGCCTTGGACAGTGCCAGTTCGGTAGTCAAGGGCTGTAAAAACTAGGACTTGGCCCTCATCATATTTTTCTTTCGGTTGATACATTGATCCTAGAGATAGCAATTTCTGTATGTGGCTGTCCTCAGTCCGCTGGATTTCCCCGATTAGGCTGATGGCCAATTTGTCAAAAGGCGCGGGAATACCCAAGGTTCCCTGGGAAAGAAGCCCGTAAACATACTCTAGATTCTGTTCTGAAAGTGTAAATTCATGGGTCCAGTATTGGGGATACAGAGTCTTGCGCAACATTCAATGATTCTCCAAGTGGGTCGGTCCAAGACTGACCCTAGAGTCTAGCACCAAGAAGGCGGATTTACTGCTTTCGCGTCGGCATTTTTGTAGGTTAGTTTTCCCGAATTTCAATGAACCCAGGCTTATGTCGATAATTGCGGAAGTTTCAAGCAAACAGAAGGTTTACGAAGTAAGCACAGGTCCCGCTTTCCACGGAATACTGAGAGCCCTCCTTCATAGCCTGCGCCGACCGAATTTAGCCACATGGTTGTTTTACCTTGAACTTTCAGCTTTTTTGAGTAAGTCGTGCCAACCTTTAAACTTCATGTAACATTTGTAACGCTGGAAAAGTTTCTAGCAGGAGACATTATTCAGACCTTAGCCATGATTCTGGCAGGTGGAGCCGGCACTCGGCTTATGACACTGTCAGATAAGCGCGCCAAGCCGGCCGTGCCTTTCGCGGGCAAATTTCGCATTATTGATTTCACATTAAGCAATTGTATTCATAGCGGTATCGCAGCCGTGGGGGTGCTCACTCAATACCAGCCCCACAGCTTGCAGAAACATATCGGTATTGGGAAGCCGTGGGATCTGGACCGGGTTCAAGGTGGAGTACGTATTCTGCAACCTTTTACTGCGCCTGGAGAACAAGCTTGGTACGCTGGCACTGCCAACGCCATCTTGCGAAACCGCTTTTTCATCGATGATAACGATCCAGACCTGATTCTCATTCTTTCAGGTGACCACATATACAAGATGAACTACGCCCCGATGCTGCGCCAGCATCAGGAAACCGGGGCGGATCTCACTGTAGCCGTAATGCCAGTGCCTCTGGAGGAGACGCCCCGGTTCGGCATCATGCAAATTAACGACAGTGGACAGGTAACTTCCTTTCACGAAAAGCCCCCTGGTAAAGACAAAGGAAATCTAGCCTCCATGGGCATTTACGTGTTCAATCGTTCACGGTTAATGGAACGATTGCAGGAAGACTCTCCGGAGACACCGCGTGCAGACTTCGGACAGCATGTCATTCCAGCTATGATCGAGGCTCAAGACAAGGTTTGTGCCTTTGAATTCGAAGGCTACTGGGTGGATGTTGGCACGATTGATTCCTATTGGAGCGCAAATCTGGAACTGCTGCAGCGAGAACCCCCCCTAGATCTCTATGCCGGAGAATGGCCTATTTTGACCCGTTCAATGGAACAGCCGCCAGCCAAATTGGCCGCACAGGCCGAAGTAGACAATTCCATGCTTTGCAATGGGTCTATCGTCAAGGGGCGGGTTGTCAACAGTGTGCTTAGTCCGGGAGTCTATGTCAGTGCTGGAGCGGTAATTGAAAACAGTGTGATTATGAACGACACCTGGATTGGACCAGGGGCCTATGTCGAGAATGCCGTTCTGGACAAGTCCGTAGTTATTGGCGCAGGGTCCCATGTAGGGTCTCGGGGGAAATGTGAACCTAATGCAGACTATCCTGACAAGCTGCATTCCGGAATTTCCGTAGTGGGGAAGGATTCCTTTATTCCGCCAGGATTACATATTGGCGGCAATGTGCTGGTTGGAAGCAACGTGGACGCCGAGGACTTCACTGTCTGCGAAGGCATTTTAGAAAGTGCAACTATCCTGTCCGGAATGGGCTAAGAGGGGTCAATGCCGATGGAAAAAGTGCTGGCGCTCATTCTGGCCGGAGGCTCCAGTGAAAAGCTCGGTGCTCTGACCGAGCACCGGGCTGACGCAGGTCTTCACTTTGCTGGCAAGTTCAGGCTGATCGACTTTCCCCTGAGCAATCTCGTCAACAGCCAGATCTACAATATTGGGGTGTTAACCCAATACATGCCTCGGAGTCTTAATGATCACATTGGAGTAGGCAAGCCGTGGGACTTGGATAGGGCTAATAGCGGCGTGCGCCTGTTACAGCCATATATGGGAGGCCCCTACGGTGGCTGGCAGAATGGAAACGCAGACGCAGTACGCCGAAATATGGACTTTATTGAAAGGCAAAGAGCTGACGACGTCTTGATATTGGCTGGAGATCACATTTACTTGATGGATTACCGCCCCATGTTGCAGCAACATCGGGAGAAACGCAGCTCAGTCACTATTGCTACGCGATCAGTCTCACCCTATGAAGCGTACCGATATGGAATGGCTGTGGTGGACGAAGACCAGAAGCTCCTGTCTTTTGAAGAAAAGCCCAGGCGCAGTCCGCGCTCCTTGGCCAGCATGGGAATCTACATATTCAAAACTGAAGTGTTGAATCGGATTCTTAGCGAACATCCGGACCTCAACGATTTTGGCCGTGATGTGATTCCCTTCATGCTTGGTCAAAAAGAAGCTATTCAGACTCACCAGTTTCCTGGGTATTGGGCGGACGTCGGAACGGTCCAAGCCTATTGGGAAGCGAATATGGCCTTGATCGCGGAAGAACCGGCTTTGAATTTGCAGAGCCGCCAGTGGGTTGTCAGAACCCGCAGTCAGGAACGCGCCCCAGTGAGAATCGGACCCGAGGCCAAGGTCAGCCACAACTTGGTGTCAAACGGTTGTGTAATTGACGGCACAGTCTCGCAGAGCGTCCTTTCGCCTGGAGTCAAGGTAGCGGCCGGAGCTACAGTGACCAATAGTGTGATTATGAGGAATGTCACTGTTGAGAGAGGGGCCAGAATAGACCGTTGTGTGATCGACGTCCACTCTGTTATCGAAGAAAACGTTTGTTTGGGTTACGGTACCAGCAGTGTTCCTAACCGGGAGTTGCCTGAGATATTGAATACCGGGCTGACCTTAGTGGGCCGCAGCGTGACGGTTCCCGCCGGCATGAAAGTCGGACGCAACGTGCAGATACATGCTTTCGCTGCTCCTTCAGACTTCGACGGTCCGGAAGTCACACCCGGGGGCGTGGTGGGGACCAATCCGCGTACAGCCACTTTACATCCTTTTGGCAGCTAGTACGCTCGACTTGAAAAAGTGTCCTCGTCTAACTGGCATATCTCGATTCTTAAAGGGAAAAACAGAAATGGCCCGTGCTGACATTGGCTTCATTGGTCTGGCGGTCATGGGTCAGAATCTGGTCCTCAACATGGAACGCAACGGATACACCGTGGCGGTCTACAATCGAACCACCGCTCGCACAGATGAATTCCTAGACCGCAACCCAGGGCGCAATTTCTTGCGGACCGAAACCTTGAGGGAATTGATCAACAAATTGGAGCGACCTCGATCAGTCATGATAATGGTGCAGGCAGGTCCAGCGGTGGATGCTGTTATTAAAGATCTGTTGTCCCTCTTGGACCGCGGAGACCTCATAATTGACGGTGGTAACAGCTATTTCAAGGACTCTGACAGACGCACAACCCACGTCCAGAAACAAGGGATAGACTTCCTGGGCGTTGGCGTCAGCGGAGGTGAGGAAGGCGCCCTGTGGGGTCCTTCCATTATGGCAGGCGGGACATTACCTGCTTACAAGAGGGTAGAGCGTCTTTTCACGTCGATTTCAGCTAAGGCTTCCAGGGACTCTGCCCCTTGCCTCGCCTACATGGGGCCTAGAGGAGCCGGACACTACGTCAAGATGGTTCACAATGCCATCGAATACGGAGACATGCAGTTGATCGCTGAGCCTATGACATTCTCCATCGGGGACTGGGACTGTCCAACACTGAATTGGCAGATACCTTTGAGGAATGGAACGAGGGGGAATTGGACAGTTTTCTAGTCGAGATCACGACCCAGATATTTAGGGCAATGGATACTGAAACGAATCACGCGCTCATCGATGTGGTGTTGGATAGGGCCGCTCAAAAAGGAACGGGTAAATGGGCCAGTCAGGATGCCTTGGATTTGGGGGCGCCCATACCAACCATAAATGCAGCTGTAGTGGGACGCATTCTTTCCAGTTTGAAAGAGGAAAGAATCTACGCTGCCGATAAATTACCAGGTCCTGCCGACTGTCTATGGGAAGGGGATCTGGAAAGGGAAAAAACTGCTGTTAGAGACGCCCTCTATGCAAGTAAAATCAGTGCGTACGCACAAGGAATGGCTTTGCTGAACACCGCCAGTTTAGAATACGGTTACGGATTGGAGTTGGGCCGAATCGCTGAAATCTGGCGAGGCGGCTGCATCATCAGGGCTCGGTTCCTTGAAGATGTGATGCGCGCCTTCGGACGAGACAGTGCCCTCCCCAACCTGCTTCTGGAACCGGAGATCAGTGCTGCAGTGGGAGATCGCTTGCAATCTTGGCGTAAGGTTGTATCCCAAGCCGTCCTGACTGGCATTCCCGTCCCAGGGCTGAGCAGCAGTCTGGCCTACTATGATTCCTATAGGACGGCCCGTCTGCCCGCCAACCTTATTCAGGGCCAACGGGATCTATTCGGCGCCCACACCTATGAGCGCGTGGATCGGACCGGGAGTTTCCATTCAGACTGGAACTAGCGTTTTATTTGGCATTCGACCTCAATGACCTATCGCCCTACTGCTGCCAACCTTTGGAATTTGGCGTCTTTGCTGGTCCTTCTACTTGGAGGAATCTGGATCTGGCTAAGTGCTCCGATGGGAGTGTCGTCTTCTCTCCAGGAATTGCAGGGCCCTATGGTTGGTCATGCCGCCCCTCATATTGCCGCTGCCGCACTGTTTTCCGGAGATCCGCTAGATTGGGACGGCCAAAGCGGCATACCCACAGTCATCAATTTCTGGGCCTCTTGGTGCCCTCCCTGTCGCCGCGAAATCCCAGCTCTTGTGGATGCTGCCTCCCGTTACGGCGCTAAAGTAGAGATACTGGGCATTGTACGGGCAAGTGACAGGATTCCGGCCACTTCTATGGCGCAGGATTTGGCTGTCAACTATCAAGTAGCCGCGGCGTTGCCGGGGGATCAGGCATTCGGAGATTATGAAATTCTCAGTTTTCCCTCAACTTTTTTCATAGACGGGAATGGCACAATCCAGCTGAGGCACATTGGGGAACTGAATCGAGCGATTCTGGCAGAAGGAATGTCCCGAATTCTTAAGTAAGGAAACCCGCCGTTTTGTTCAGGTCCTGTTTACAGGCCAACCCAAATAGCATCGTCCAAGTAAACATCAGTTCCGGGAGGGCGTAGCTGGCATCAACCATGCCATGGGCCAGCCCTGCTACACAAGCCGCGGTCAAACCCAAGGCTAAACGGTTGGATGCCGTACCTTGGAACTGCCGGCGCAAAACCGCCAAACCGGTTCCAAAGAAAGCCAAACCTGCAAACAGTCCAGCCATTCCCAGTCGCGACAGGATGTCAATCAGGAAATTGTGGGGATGGTTCAGACTGGGCTCGTTCCAAACTGCAGGGTCAAGGTAAGTACCCCTGTACCAATAAAGAAAGTTGTCTGGACCTACGCCTAGCAACCAGTTGTCCAAAAACATCTGCAGTCCGCTCCGCCACAGATGAATCCTTACGAAATTTGGAAAGTTCCTTTGCCAGTCCAAAAGGCCGGCGAAACGTGGCGTTCCCAAGAATGGTATTAGGGAGAGCAGACCCAAAAAAGTCACTCCTCCAAGAATCCACATGACTCTCCCTGCCTCTGGGATTCGACTTCGCAAGAAGTAGACCGTCCCAAATAGGAAAAGTAAACCTGACGGCACTCCCAAGAAAAGACCTCCCTTTGAAAAGGTCAGCAACATGGCACCAGCTTGGACTGCAACCAAGAAGCCCCATAGAATTCGCTTCGGCCAGGCCCGTGCGAATAGAAACAACGCAGTCGTTACCAACAAGGTTCGTTCCAGATACAGGGCAAGATTGTTGGGTGAACCGAATAGCCCTCTTATCCTACGAACACCATCCACGTCCGTGATGAATTCACCCTTGACAAAAGAGTAATATCCGAATAGAGAAATGACTACTGCCCCGCTAATCCACAATATCAACACCAGAGAGGCATCTGCCTCAGGATGTTCAGACATGCGCAATGTCATTGCCGTGGCACACAGAAAGACGAAAGAGGCCAAAAACACTGACCTCCACTCTCGTAAAGCTGGGGTCTGGAATTCGGCCTCCAAGGCAGAAAACAAGGCCAAGACCGTGAAGACTGACAAGGCCAAGACCAGCGGCGCAATGGAAGCACCCCGGCGTAACTCTGGAAGCCGTCCCGGTCCTAAGCGAAAATACTGTAATGCTGTAAGGGTCAAGGCACCCCATGCACCGATTTCCACCAAATTGAAGGCAAAGCCAGGCAACAACGGGATGGGATAAAGATAAAAAGGTAGGCCAAGCAAAACCGATCCGAGCCATAGGGAGGGGCGTTGCAATCCAGCCATACCTAGAAGACTCAGTCCTGTGAGGCTAAGCCACCATTGCTGATTAAGCTGCCCAAGAAATACGGCCAAGAGGGCCAGTCCTAGTAGAAGGCCTAAACCAAGAGGTGTGCTCGGAAGTAAGTCATGTAAGAATCGCAATAGATTCTGGATTTGGCGCCAGGAAAACCTGTATGCTGCAGGCCAGTTCTCTACAGAAATTATGGTTAGGAATAGTCCCAATCCACCCATAATGGAAAGCAGGAGTCCAGGCCAATAAGGAAGATGGAAAGGACTTTGCAGGTCGATGCCGATCGACATGACGGCGGGCCGTGGATGGGCCAGTTCCTCTTCGGCGGGCCCGGGCCTCAACTCGAGGAAGACTCTGTGGCGGCCATAAGTCTTTTCCCGATGTACGGGAATCCATTCCGAAGCAGGGCGCATAGAGGCATGCTCAAATGGGGAGTACATTGGTATGCGACCCGCCCTCGTGGCACCAATCTCTGGAACTGACGTATGCACCTTTATCAAGTTGGCCGGACTGCCGTCTACGGTAGCCAGCAACTGGCCGAATTCTTCACCTCTCCGTAGCTCCAGCCAAAGCTGTCTGCCTAAGTAGGTGAATTGAACCCCAACAGATTGGCCAAGATTGCAGTGAGATAGGTCCGCCGCATCGATCTGCCTTTCTCCACAGGACAAGGCAGTCAACTGCCCATATTTCTCGAATGTAATTGACTCCCCCGACAAGAAACTAATGGGTTGGCTGGATTGTCCAGGAGGAGGTGCATAACTAGCGACGCAATAAAACCAAGCCCCGCCGGCTAAAGTGAGGAAAAGCGAGAGAAGGAAAAAGATGGGCGGCGAAGAAAAAATGTTCGTCATTCGGCCCCGCGGTACGTCAGCTGAAGCAGGCATCATGACTTCTGCAGGCTTTTGCGAATTCCCGGTACAGCTGGCGCATCCAGGATCAGAAATAGGTGAACCTAGCCGGTCCAGTAGGGAAAACCCCAACTCCAAAAGGCGGGCACCCCATATTGGAATGTTTCCCGTCAGGGCAACTAAACGCCCTCCAACGGAACGGCTACATCATCGTGCGCACAACAGCCAGTACTTTACCTTGGATGCTGACTTGGGCAGCAGGTCTGACTATAGGTTGGAATTCAGGATTTGGACTGCTTGGCTGGAGGCGAACCATGTCCCCTTCTCGGAAGTACCGCTTTAGAGTCATTTCGTCATCATCCTGCAGCCAGGCGCCGACCAGATCCCCGTTTCTGACCTCATGAGCCGGGCCCATGAGTACCACGTCATTTTCCAGAATGTTGGCATTGATCATGGAATCCCCCTGAACTCGCAGGGCGTAAGGGGTCTCCACATCTCCCAGCAATGAAGGCGAAACATCTATCCATTCGCGGGCATCATTCCAGGTGTTAAGTTCGCCTACATTCACCGGATTGCTGGCAACAACAACCCCAAGAATGGGTACTTTCTTTAAGGGTGGGATGCGCGGAGGATCAACCGCAAAGCCCATATCCGAGGCGCGCTGTCGATTGATTTTGATGGCACGGCTGACTTCCTTCCAACGAGAAATCAGTCGGTGTTCAACCAGCTTGTTCAAGTTGTAATTTACGACCGAAGTACTGGGAATGGTGGCAGCATCTCCAATCTCACGGATTGAAGGGGGAAATTCGTGCTTGTCTATATATTCAAGAATAAACTTGAACATAGACACTTGCTTTTCTGACAAAGGCCGCAGCTTGTACTTTCCCCTCTTTCCTGATCTTGGCATGATCTCCCCTCTCAATGTCTGCCGGAAGTCGAGAAATCTTCGACCTGTATATAGAACATCTATCCTAACACGATACAAAACAAACCAATAATATTTACATGCATTTCATAATTAGCAGTGTTTGGTCCAGAGAAGGTTCAAGGCTTCTGATTGGCCGTCATCTGTACCGCGGCCGCCAAGGCTACGTGAAATTCGGTTCTTAATCGGAATGTCGAGCAAGCCTGATTCCCAAGACAGGCGGAAGGTCATGTTCTGATTTTCCACCATTTCTTAAGGAGCCAACGGTTGTACCCACATTGGTTCGGACCCTACGTATTTTCGGCTGACAACCCTTAAGTGCCCCGAGTCTGGGTTGATTCTGTAGATTGATAGGCAACCTGAACCCAAGCCGGCACACAGCAAGTAGTGCCCATCTGGGGAAATTGCAAAGGCTCTGGGTATGGCTTCGGTCTCCTGCCACCCTCTTGCTCTCAAAGCTCCCGTCTCTGTATCTATGGAGAAAATGGCCAGACTGTCATGTCCACGATTGGAAACGTAGAGAAAATTTCCTGCCGGATGAACATGAATCTGCGCGCATGTGTTGGCGGTCCCATAGGGAGTGGGCAAAGTTGACAGCGTGTTCACTTTCTTGACTATACCGGAGTCGCCGAACAGGTAGTGTGTTACTGAAGACGCATGTTCATTGCTGAAGTAAATGCTTTTCGTGTTCTCGTGAAATGCGCAATGGCGGGGACCGACGGGACCGACTATGGGGTCCGTTGCTGCCTTTCTAATGCCTTTCGGAGTCAACTGACCGGTACTGACATTCAATTGATATTCATGTATGGAATTTTCTATCCCTACATGTGGCACCCATACCATAGAATTGAGATGGGTAAGCCCGATACAATGTGCCTTTGGCGCAGTGGTTGTCTGCTGCACCGGCTTTGCAGTTAGCGTTCCGTCAGGAGCGAGCCCATGCACAGTGACTTGGCCAGCACCATAATAAGCAGCCAGCAACCACTTGCCTGATGCATCTATCTTTAGAAAGCATGGGTCAGCGTCGACCTCTGTTTCCATCTGGAGTCGAAGTTTCTGATAGCTGAAAGAGTCGCATTCTTCAAATCTGTAAGACGCGATCTGCCTCGACCCCCGCAGTCCGGCGTAAAGGTACCGCCTGTCTCCAGAGAGTGCCAAAGGACCAGGGCCCGATCTTGCTGGAACCACTTCGTGGAGGGTCCACAATCCGGACTCTGGGTTCCAGGAGAGCAACTTTAAACAGTCTTCGCCGCTTGCGGCAACGAGAAATGTTAAGTCCGCTTCTTTTGCCATTGTCTTGAATTAGTCAAAATTGCGGCTTCAATAGAGACTGCTCAATATCCTAGCCTGAATTGATAGCCGCAAGCAAGACGAATCAGCAAGTAATTAAAAGATTTACTGGATTCCCGCGATCATCTCTTCGTCTGGCGCTCCCATGATGTTGTAGCCCCCATCAACATGAATAATCTCCCCGGTTATTCCCCCTGATTTGCCGCTCAAGAGGAATTGGGCCATGTCTCCGATATCCTGTTGAGTCACGTTGCCTCTTGGGGCGACCTTACCAATGTATTCCTGGCTCTTGCGGAAGCCACTAATTCCTGAAGCAGCCAAAGTACGAATGGGGCCGGCGGAAATGGCATTGACTCGAATTTTGTCCTTTCCCAGATCCCAGGCCAAATAACGAACCGAGGCTTCCAAAGCGGCCTTGGCTACGCCCATTACATTGTAGTTAGGGGTTACTTTTTCGGCGCCGAAATAGGTCATAGTGACTATGCTGCCACCTGCTGGCATCAGTTCGCTGGCTTTCTGAGCCAAGGAGATTAAACTGAAGCAACTGATATCCATGGCCAAATGGAATCCAGCCCTCGTAGTTTCCCGGAAGTTACCCATTAACTCTTCCTTGGGGGCAAAGGCAATGGAATGGACTAGGAAGTCAATAGTGCCGAAGACGTTCTGAGCTTGTTGGAAGGCTGCGTCAACCTCCTGGTCCTTGGTAACGTCGCACGACATGACCAAAGGGCTGTTCATACTGTCTGCCAGAGGGCGCACCCGCTTCTCCAGTATTTCGCCCGCGTAGGCAAAACCCAGTTCCGCCCCTTCAGCATGAAGAGCCTGCGAAATACCCCAGGCGATTGAGTTCTTATTGGCAACGCCAAATACTAGTCCTTTCTTGCCGCTTAGGTTCATTTCGGATTGCCTTTGGAATTGACTTGCATATGCCGGGAAAAGAGAACTATTTGAACGCGCCGTCAGTTCTGCGATTCTCTCCACCTGTAGGATCTAAGTGATTAATTTGTGAGCCTGAGGAATTTGGTCTTGCCAATCTGAACTACCCGGTTCAGATCAGTGCCTTTCTCAAAGATCATGAATGGGTCTGTGACAGTTGTCCCATCCAGCTTGACACCGCCCTGAGATACCAATCGCCGACCCTTGCCCTTACTTTCAATTGCCCCCGCAAGTTGCAGTACATCTAGCAGACTGGAATTTTCGGGCACTTTGAACACAGGCGTGTCACTGGGCATTTCCCCTGAGAACATGTCAGCAGCGTCCTGTTCTGCCTGTGCAACCAGATCTTCTCCTTGATATGCGCTCACAATCTCTCTGGCAAGTTCCCTTTTAACTGAAGGCATTTCATCCTCAAAACGGGCCTGGACAGTGATCAACTTGCTGGGTTCCCATCGGGCCAACAAATCACAGTACAAGGGAATAACGGAATCCGGAAGATTAAGCACTTTGGTAAACATCACGCCTGGTTTGTCTTCCAAATCAATGGTGTTTCCAGTGGACTTGCTCATCCGCTTCACTCCATCCGTGCCCGGCAGAATGGGATAAGTGAGCACAGTCTGAGGTTGCAGGCCTCTCGCCTGCATCAATTTGCGCCCGGCCATCAGATTAAACAATTGATCAGTTCCACCAATCTGCACATCAGTCTTTAGAGCGCAAGCATCAAAAGCTTGCATAAGGGCATAGAAGAATTCGTGCAGCCAAATCGGATCACTATTTTCGTAGCGTTTCCGAAAGTTTTGGCGGGCCATGAATTGCTGGACAGTGAACAAGCTTGCCACGTCGATAACATCAGCGAATGTCAGGTTCTGGAGCCACCGATGGTTGTAATCCACGATGGTCGTCTCCCTGTCCAATACCCTAAACGCCTGGGTGGCAAAGGACTCGGCTTTTTGCAGGGATTCTTCTAATGTTTGCTGCTCCCGGGCCGCCTCCTTGTCACTGGGATCGCCAATAATGCCAGTAAAGGTGCCAATTAAAAATACAACCTCGTGGCCCAGATCTTGGAACTGCCGCAGTTTTCGCAGAGGGACTGTGTGACCTAAATGCAAGTCAGCTCGTGACGGATCGAAGCCACAATAGACCCGGAGGGGCGTCCCAGATATTGAGCTCGCCTTCAGCCTGGCGGTTAATTCCGCCTGCATAGTTTCTCGAGTCTGCGCGTCTCCGCAGTCCACGCCACGCATCAATATTTCGACTTGCTCTTCAACGGGCCTAAACTGGTGAGTCATGGAGATACGGGTCTTGTTTGCAACGGAGAGTTTCCGAATTATAACCTTCAGCGGGTTCGAAAATACGAACTAAATGTGAATTGCAGCAGAGAACAGGACCCTTGCTATGTAGAAATTGCCAGCCTAGCAGATCTTGGCTGACTTAGGCGGACAGTGTCCAGTGATCACTCACCATTTCAAAGGTATAGGGCAATGAGCGATATCAATCGGGAATTCAGTCTAATCAGCTCTGTAGATTCGAAGGCTGGCAATGTGCTGGAACAGTTTCCAGGACCTGTTCTGCCCAGTTGCATGAGGAGAATTCGGGCTTTGCTATTAGACATGGACGGTGTTCTCTACAAGGGGGATGAAATACTTTCCGGGGTATTGGAAAGCCTGTCCTATTTCGAGCGATCAGGACGCTCCATACTTTATGTAACCAATAATGCCACGCGAACCCCGGCCATGTTTGTAGACAAATTGGCGGCCATGGGTATTGCTGCTCGGGAAAACCAGGTTCTTACCAGCGCTGAGGCTACCGGTGGCTGGATGGCTCGAAATGCGCCGGTCGGCAGCAAAGTACAGCTGATTGGTCAGGCTGGAGTCTGGTCTGCGATGTTGGCGCACGGCTTCAAACCCGCCAACAAGCCCCAAGATGCCGATTTTGTTGTAGTCGGCATGGACTTTCATTTGGACTATCGGAAGTGTGCCGATGCCACCTTGGCCATCAATGGGGGCGCCAGGTTCATAGCCACCAACGAAGATGCTACATTTCCTTCGGAGGAGGGAGAAATTCCAGGTGCAGGTTCCATCGTGGCCTTGATCAGAACCGCCACAGGGGTCGATCCAGAAGTAATTGGCAAGCCATACCCAGGTATGTTCGAGGAAGCTATGGCGCGCCTACAGCTGGACGCAGGCTCCTGCCTAATGGTCGGCGACCGTTACGAGACGGACATTGAAGGAGCTCAAGCGCTATCAATGTGGACTGCTGGTGTCTGCACAGGGGTGACCAGCCACGGTGAATTCTTGGATCAGGAAAGGCCCCCCAACTTCATCTTCGCGGACATGCTAGATCTCACCGAAGCTTTCCGCCTGGCCGACAGCCAGAACTAGCCAGCAGGAAAGTGAAAGCGGTGTTTACGATAGCGGCCACTTTCCTGCGGTTCATTCTGTTATGACAGCAGCACACTTACAGTCCCTCGATTCTGATATATTCTTGTTTCTGGCAACAGTGAAATTCCTGCCGACATCATTTAGTCTGCGGAAACTGCGAAAGTGATTCCCATTTCATGGTGACTTTAGAGGTAAGTACATGCGTAAAGTTTTCAAATTCCTAGTCTTCCTGGTAGTGGCCGTCCTCATCGTAAAGTGGGCAAAGGAATACTTAGCGCCTAGCGATGAAATGCAGAAATCCATGAATGAACCCGACATGGAGCCCTATGATGAAGCCCCGCTTGGGGGTGAGGTTAGTGCGGACCTACTGGAAATTCTCGTTTGCCCAGAGGACAAGGGTTCCTTGGAATTGGTGGACGAGGGTAAGTTCCTTCTTAATCCGCGTAACGGCTACAAGTACCCCATTCGGGCTGGCGTGCCTGTCATGCTGATTGAAGAAGGCCGCAAATACCAGGACGAGAGTTTAGCGGCAGCGGCTCAGACTGCATAGGCCATAGTCCTGTTTGGAGGAGGGCCCAAGGCTCTTTCACCAGAAGACATTTAAGGAAAGCGATGTTGGTTCCTGAAACCAATGCATTTAGGGCTGTCTCCGACTTGTGTGGGTTGTGGGATTTCCAAGTAGACCCTCAATCCGAAGGGGAAAACGATGGATAGATTCGGGCATTGCCTTGCCCTCTCCCGATGGCTGTTCCAGGAAGCTGGAACGAATTGCGCAGCGAGTACAGGGACTACCTTGACGATGCTTGGTACAGCCGTACTTTCCAAGTTCCTGCCACATGGCATAAACAGCGCATCGTTCTACGTTTTGAATCGGTCAATTATGCGGCCTCGGTCTGGCTTAATGGGAACTTGCTGGGGGAACACGGAGGTGGACATCTGCCGTTTGAATTTGACATAACAGGCGCGGTTCAGACGGGTCACAATCAGCTGACGGTCAAAGTTAACAATGCGCTACGTCCGGACCGGGTCCCTACCGGCGGCGATGCTGACTCCGCTTTCACGGGAATCATGGGCAGTTATCCGAAGGCTAACTTCGACTTCTTTCCCTATGGGGGGATCCAACGACCTGTAAAGATATACGCTACGCCCGTAGTACATATCCAAAATGTGAAAATCCAAACCGGTTTTAACGCCAGTAAAGATGGTACTGTCTCAGGCTGGCTTGAAATTTCTGCGACAGTGAAAGGCCTCGAGAATGGTGAACTGACCTGTGGGATCCTGCAAAGTGCCAAGGAGGTTGGAAGACAAAGCATTCCAGTTACAGGCGAGAAAGCGGAAGGGCGCATCGAAATTTCCCACGCCAAACTTTGGAGCCCTGCTGCTCCACACCTTTACCAGTGTGAGTTTACGCTGTTGGACGCTGAGGGTTTGGAAATTGATCAATACGCACTCCACACCGGTATCCGCACTGTGCAAGTTGTGAAATCTTAGATCCTCCTGAATGGTGAGCCAAACTTTCTGAAGGGCTTTGGCAAACATGAGGATTTTCCCGTCCTTGGACGCATTCTTAGCTTGCCTTTAATAGTCAAGGATGGGGCCCTGCTTGAATGGATCGGCGCTAATTCCTATCGCACTTCGCACTACCCCTACGCGCAAGAGGCGATGGATTACGCTGACCGTGCGGGGCTTCTCATTGTGGACGAAATCCCCGCCGTGGGTCTCATGTTTGATGACAATGCTGAACTAAGGGCCACTCAGCTCCGGATTTGTAAACAGCAGTTATCCGAATTGATGGAACGTGATTGCAATCATCCCAGCGTAATCATGTGGAGCGTGGCAAACGAACCGATGCCTGCAGACTTTATGCAGAGGTTTCAAGGAAAGAAGCCAGACCCCGAAGCAGATGCGCCGGGAACGCGTTTCTTTGCTGACTTGATTAGCTACGGCAGGAGTTTAGATGACACTCGTCTTTTTACTCTTGCCGGAGTAATGGGGGGCCCCATCTCATGGCTAGGGCTCTGTGACGCGGTCATGGTCAAACGGTACTGGGGTTGGTACATTTTAGGTGGCCAACGTGATTTGGCCCGCCAAGCTCTGGCTCAGGAACTGGATGCGCTGCACGCCAATTTGCAGAAGCCAATCATTATTTCAGAATTTGGCGCGGACGCTGTGGCTGGCCACCACAGTCAGCCTTCTGAAATGTTCTCAGAGGAATACCAAGTGGAGGTCTTGAAAGACTACCTGGAAACTGCGGCAGAACGCCCATATGTTGCTGGCTTGCACGTTTGGAATTTCGCGGACTTCAAGACTGGCCAAGGAGTAATGCGTCCCACCGCAATGAATCATAAGGGCGTATTCACACGGGACCGTCGGCCCAAGATGGCAGCCCACTACCTGCGTTCCCAATGGGGCGAGGATCCCGCGGTGAATTAGTTGGCGCAGCAGCAGTTATCCAGCATCGATAAAGCTTTGACATAAGTTGAAGTTACCTGAACCGGAGCTGGGACCGGGCTCCCAGTTTCATTTTCAGACGGGCAGTTTATCGCCTTTCTTGCTTCAATCATCTGATTCTTGTCCTCCGCTAGTGCTGCCGGCAAATGAGAATTACGTAACTTGCGGGGGCTTCACTGCCGTTCCTTAAGACCTAGTCGACTTCTTGCTTCGGAGAGTTGGGCTGGCATCAATTCTTGGCTTGCTGCTGGAAAATTGCCACCGAGTCCTCGCCAGTCACTCAGTGCGAAGCTCTATGAAGAGGCAATTTTCCGATGGGTCCTTGTTATTGCCAATACCCACTTCGGAATCGAAAGTCAGCCAAATCGGGTCCATCTTTGCTTACAGCGATTCTTGCCCAGACTTTGGGATGATTCTCTTATGGTGTGGAAGGTCTGGCAGGGAACAGGGGGAATATTGGCCCCCATTGAACCGCTTCAAGACTACTGATTCTATCTTCGAAGTAATTTCTAGTTCACAGAGCCTTCTATTGGGGCTGAGATTTCATAGTGTGAACCCTCTGCCATCGGCTTCTAGCTAAGTGCAAAAGGTCTAACCAAGGCAATAATAGCGACAGGGTCTCAGGTTAAGTCGAATTAGGCATGCTTGCCCGATATGCCACCCCTTGCAGAATGGCAGTATAATTAATGCGGCCGCAGCCTCTAAGGCTGGTACGGCCACCAGATTTAGAATAAATGGAACCAGGAGAGGAAGACTCATGCCTAGGGCTGTGACGCTGTTTACGGGTCAGTGGGCCGACTTGCCGCTGGAGAAACTCGCCGAGATGACTAGCGAATGGGGTTTTGATGGGCTGGAATTGGCCTGTTGGGGCGATCACTTTGAAGTAGATAAGGCCCTGTCTGATGACTCTTATGTGCGGAACAAGCGGGACCTGCTGGAGAAATACAACCTTGGCTGTTGGTCAATCTCCAACCACTTGGTTGGTCAGGCAGTGTGTGATCCCATCGATTCCCGCCATCAGGCCATCGTTTCTCCTGAAATCTGGGGCAACGGGGATCCTGAAGGAGTGCGGCAGCGGGCTGCACAGGAAATGAAGAATACGGCCTCTGCCGCCAAGCTCTTCGGAGTCGACGTAGTGAACGGCTTTACAGGCAGTTCGGTGTGGGCCAAACTGTACTTTTTCCCCCCCACGACACAGGCTGACATCGAAGAAGGTTACGTGGACTTCGCCCAACGCTGGGCCCCAATTCTGGACCACTTCCAGGCGGAAGGAATCCGATTTGGATTGGAAGTGCATCCGACTGAGATCGCATACGACATTATCACTTTTGGGCGGTCACTGGAAGCCGTAAACTCTCATCCGGCTTTTGGTATAAACTTCGATCCCAGCCATCTGATTCACCAGTTCTTGGATCCAGTTGAATTAATTAATGCCTATCCAGACCGCATCTTTCACGCACATGTGAAGGACAGCAAGGTGCAACTGACTGGTCGTAATAGCATTCTGTCAAGTCACCTGGACTTTGGAGATCCCAATCGCGGCTGGGACTTTGTTTCCCCTGGCCATGGGGATGTGGAATGGGATCCCATCATTCGGGCACTGAACCGCATCGGCTATGAAGGCCCTCTTTCCATTGAATGGGAAGACAGCGGCATGGACCGGGAATTTGGTGCCCAGGAATCCATGCAAGCTGTTCGGGACTTTGACTTCCCGGCTTCTGATATCGTTTTTGACGAAGCATTTGCAGACTAACGCAGCAAAAGAATTCTCTCGAGTGAGGAAGTACTAATATGAGTGACGGTAGTGGATTTACAGCCATGGCTGGTGCCAGAGCCACCGGGGAAGCACCCGAAATTGGTTTCGGCATGCTTGGCTACGCTTTTATGGGCAAGGCACATTCCAACGCTATGCTCAAAATACCCCACATGATGTATCCACCTCCGGCCATTCCGGTGCTGGAGGCTATCTGTGGGCGGAATACCGAGGCGACAGCCGAAGCGGCTAGGCGTTTCGGATACAACAGTACGTATTCTTCATGGGAAGCCATGCTTGAGGATGACAAGGTTCAGGTGCTGGACAATGGCGGTCCCAATAACGTTCATGCGGCACCATCCATCGTAGCGGCCGAAGCTGGCAAACACATTCTCTGCGAAAAGCCATTGGCACGTACCGCCGAGGAATCCAAAACTATGCTGGACGCCGTCACCGCGGCCAACGTGAAGGCAATGGTGGCTTTCAATTACAGGTTCATTCCGGCCATCCGTCAGATACGGTTGTTGATTGACCAAGGGCTGCTGGGTCAGATCTATCATTTTCGGGCAGTGTATTTGCAAGAATGGATCATGCCCCATTACAACTTGCCAATGATTTGGCGCCTGCAGAAGGATCAGGCTGGGTCTGGTGCTCTTGGAGACTTGGGGGCCCATATCATAGATTTGGGTCGGTACTTGGTAGGCGACGTGAAAAGCGTGTCCGGAATGACCCGAACATTCATCGAGGACAGGCCTTTTGAAGATGGTTCGCCGGGCAAAGTGGATGTGGATGATGCCTTCGCGGCCTTGCTGGAGTTTGAGAACGGTGCCTTGGGGACAGTGGAGGCCACCCGTTTCGCGGGTGGGCGTAAGAACGGCCAGCGAATTGAGATCAATGCAGAGAAAGGCAGCGTAGCTTTCAATTTGGAACGCCTAAATGAATTGGAGGTATTTTGGAATGACCCTAAGGACCCCAATGTAAGTGGTTTCATCAATGTGCTGGTTTCTGAACCCAGTCATCCCTGGTGGGAGAACTGGTGGCCCCAAGGCCACATCATCGGCTGGGAGCATACCTTTGTGCATGAGATTACACATTTGCTGGATTGCATTGTCAATGACCGGGACATCGCTCCAATAGGGGCGGATTTCGAAGATGGCTACCGAAATGCCGTCATTTGCGATTCCATACTGAAGTCGGCAGAAACGGGCCGCCAGCTGGACTGCAAGTATTGAAGAAAGAATAGGAAATAGGAACAACGGGAGCCGGCAGCAATACCGGCTCCTTTTATTGCAGGAGCAATGCCAGATGAGTGATGCATATATTCCCCAGCCTGAAAACAAATTTACGTTCGGACTTTGGACTGTAGGCAATATCGGCCGGGATCCTTTCGGGGATCCGGTTCGGTCAGTTTTGTCTCCGGTAGAGTTGGTGCATCTTATGGCGGATGCCGGGGCTTGGGGGGTGAATTTCCACGACAACGACTTAGTGCCCATCGATGCTACGCCTGCGGAACACGACCAGATAGTCAGGGATTTCGAAGCGGCTTTGAAGGACACGGGACTGGTGGTGCCTATGGCCACCACCAATCTCTTCACTCACCCTGCCTTTCGGGATGGGGCATTTACCAGCAACGATCCAGAGGTCCGGGCATACGCGCTGCAGAAGACAATGCAGGCCATTGACTTGGGGGCGCACCTAGGGGCTTCCACGTACGTTTTCTGGGGTGGCCGGGAGGGCACTGAAACGGATTCTGGAAAGTGTCCCGTAAGCGCCGGGGAATGGTTTAGGGAGGCAATTAATTTTCTATGTGAATACGTGATGGATCGAGACTACAACATGCGTTTTGCCCTGGAGCCCAAGCCCAACGAGCCGCGCGGTGATATTTATTTGCCGACGGTGGGCTCCATGCTGGGCTTCATTGCCACACTGGAACATCCTGAGATGGTGGGCGTAAACCCGGAAGTAGCACATGAACACATGGCCGGTCTGAATTTCTTACACGCAGTAGCCCAAGCGTGGAGCGCAGGCAAGCTGTTTCACATTGACTTGAATGATCAGAACTTGGGACGATACGACCAGGACTTTCGGTTTGGCTCTCATAACATCAAACAGGCCTTCTATTTGGTGAAGTTCCTGGAGGCTGTGGAATACGACCAGCCCAGGCACTTTGATGCCCATGCCTACCGATCCAGCGATTATGAAGATGTCAAGGAATTCGCCAAAGGCTGTATGCGAACCTATTTGATTTTGAAAGAAAAAGCCGCCCAGTTTGAAGCGGATTCGGAAATACAAGCGTTGTTGAACGAGATAACTGCGGATGATGGCTCTATGGCTCCTTTTCAGGGCACTTACAACCCGGAAAAAGCGGAAGCCCTCAAGAACCATGCCTTTGACCGGGACTCCTTGGGCGAAAGGAGTAAGCCCTATGAGCGACTTGACCAATTGGTAATCAATTTACTATTGGGGGCCCGGTGAAGATTTCTGCAATTGCGGTTGTACGAAGCGAACTCCAGAGGCTTAGTATTGACGGAGCCCAGTACCACTTTCTTCCCCTTAAGAATCTATTCGTCCAGGAGTCGCCATGTACAAATCCTTGAATACCCAGATGCTGGGACACAAAGTTCCATTCTTCGAGCAATGCAAATTGGCTGCAGCCCATGGCTTTGAAGGAGTTGATCTCGACAGAGATTCTCTGCGGGTATTGACATCGGAAGCCATCCAGGAAGCCTTGGTCGCAAATGGCCTAGTACCAGGCATCGTCAGCCTGCCCGTGGGTTACAACGGAACTTTGGCGGACCTTGATGGAAACTTGGCGGCCTTGGATGAATTGGCCCCCAAGGCCGCCAAGTTAGGATACAACCGCACCACTACTGTAGTCATGCCAGGCCACGCCACAATGACGTTCCGTGAGAACTTTTCTTATTTGGTCGAGAGGCTGTCTCCAATTGCCTTGCGGCTGGATTATTACGGGATACGGCTGGGTCTGGAGTTCATCGGTCCCAAGACGCTAAGAGATACTTTGAATCACACTTTCCTGCATACATGGGATGGAGTGCTAGGGCTGTGTGCGGCAATTGGTGCCCCCAATGTGGGTCTGTTGGTAGACATCTTCCACTTATATACGGGCCACGCCAGTATGGATGAAATGGGACGGCTGCAAAATGAGGATATAGTCCTTGTGCATTTGAATGACGGCCGTGCTGGCTTGGGCCCTGATGAGCAAATAGACCTTGAACGCGACCTTCCCGGGGCCAACGACGTCACAGACATCAGAGGGCTCCTAATGGCTTTAGCCAGTATGGGATATGACGGGCCCTGTTCAGTAGAGCCGTTTCTACCCCGTTTGCGGGAATTGCCGGTAGATAAAGCTGTAAGCGAGACCGCGGCAAGCCTGAGGAGAGTCTGGGCTGGAGCTGGCTTGGATTGAGCTAGCAGGCTGCCATCTCAGAAATCCTCCTAATAGGAATGTGATTTGAAGATTCGCTAGGGCCTATAGAGGAATTCTCTATGAGTTTCTCCGCTAACCAGGCGGGCCCTGCTTCAGATTGCCGTATGAGACTTGTCGGACCTCAGCCTTGAGACCCGTTGTTGTTCTTAAAAGGGCATCACTGAGCCGAGTTGACTAGCAGGCAAGGAGTGCAACTTTCCTCGAGGGACTGGAGCCAACGTCTTGGATCATTAAACGCAAGTATGCTGGCGGCGAAAAGCGTACTTCCATTGTTGGAGCAGAATCCACCCAAGATGGCACTTCGAAGTGCTGAAGAAAATATATTTCTGGTACCTTGAAAAGAGACTAAAGGGAACCAAGGGCCAGGAGTTCAGAAACAGATCTCAGTATTTGCCAGGAGGTACTTGACTTCTGTGAAGATCCTGCCCGGCACTGTTCCCAGAAGCTGAAAAGAGAAAATGTCACAACTATAGTTGGGCGGCCTTGCTTCAAGTTCTACAGCAGCGGAGGGCCCTTCTATAGAGTGCCGGTCCATCCGCTCACTATAGAAGGGCCCTCTGGATATATCATCAAACTCTGGACAACAAGAAGTGGCGGGTCGTACGACCCGCCACTTCACTTGAATTTAATTGCCGACGGCTTGAAAGTACCAGGTTATTCCTGATTTTCCAAGTAGGTCACCACATCGCCTACGGACTGCAGGCCCTGAGCCTCCTCGTCGCTGATGTCGCTTCCAAATTCTTCCTCAAACGCCATGATTAGTTCAACTAGGTCCAGGCTGTCTGCATTGAGGTCATCCCTGAAGTTGGCTTCCTTCACGACGGCTTCGTCTTCCACGTCAAGATGCTCGATGATAATGGTCTTGACTCTGTCGAAAGTTTCGCTCATTGATGATATCTCCTAGGGCAAGCCTAGCCCAATTGTACCTGTCCCAGGTGGTATGAACTAAAGCCAGCGAAGTAGGGCCTGAAAAGAACCAAGCCGTGGCATTTGCAGTTGGAATCTTAAAGGGTGATAGAGTCAGAGTCAACTAAATCTGGCCTTTCACATGCCTCAAGTTGAGGGGGCGGAAGGCTGTTCCGAGAACGCCTTTCGCTCTTGTATTCGGCTAAGGGTCTCTTTATGAGTTCAGAACAATTCTCCCGGCAAGACGCCGCTCGCCACAGCCTTCGCAAAAACGACCACATCCGAATCAATTTGGATGAGAAGGTTGAAGTTTCCGGAGTCTTCACGGGATTCGAGCAAGTAAGATTGAGGCACCAAGCTTTGCCAGAATTGGACCTGCAGGCAGTGGATACAAACACAACTTTCCTTGGCCGGTTATTAAGCCTGCCCCTGCTCATTAGTTCCATGACAGGTGGCACAGACCAAGCTGAACAGGTAAATTGCCGCTTGGCAGAAGCTGCCCAAACCCGCCGCATTGCTATGGGAGTTGGCAGCCAGCGGATTATGGTTGAGGGACAGCAACCCATCGAATCATGGAAAGTATTGCGAAACTTGGCTCCAGACATTCCCCTCTTAGCTAATTTGGGAATTGTGCAACTGAACAGGGGGTACGGCCATACCGAATGCCTCCGGGCAATCGAAGCGATTGAAGCCGACGCTTTGGTCTTGCATTGCAATGCCCTGCAAGAGTGTATCCAGGAGCAGGGGAATACTGAATGGAGCGGTTTATTGTCCAAATTGGAGCAAGTGTGTCGAGTCCTACCTGTGCCTGTCATAATTAAAGAGGTAGGATGGGGCATTGACGGCAAAATGGCCCTGCAGTTGCGTGCTGCTGGAGTTGCAGGCATTGATGTTGCTGGTGCTGGCGGCACATCCTGGAGCGAAGTAGAACGTTTCCGGACGGGCGATGAAAAGGCTCACCGAGTGGCCCTGGCCTTCCAGGATTGGGGGATGTCTACTGCCTATTGCCTGAAGAGCGTCAGGGAGGAAATGGTTGCCCAACAAGATTCGGAATGTCTTCTCATTGCCAGTGGAGGAATTCGCTCAGGGATCGAAGTGACTAAGGCCTTGGTCATGGGAGCTGACCTTGTGGGTATCGCTGGCCCTTTCTTAAAGCAGGCCGTTAAGTCTGTTGAGGCAGTGCTCGAAGAAATAGACGTATTGCAGGCTGTGCTGCAGATAGCCATGTTCTGTACTGGTTCCAACACTGTAGCATCTCTACAAGAAAACTCAGATTTGTTGATTTAGGGGCAAGGAAAGATAAGACTGTATTCAAGCCTCTGCAAACGGCATCGAATTGGAAGAGCCACAGATTTTCAGTGACTTGTAACCATACGAGCCACTATTCGCGGCTAACAGCCCCTAGTGACTGCCAAATGTCAAACCCACACCTTCTTCCCGGGGGTTAATTGGCGTAACGGAAATTCATTCCTTCTGCAATTCTGTAATGCAAGGGTCTAGTGTTCTGCTCCAACGCTCTCCGCATATTCCTCGGAAGTCCACCCCTTATTCCAAAGGTTGCGGTGCCTATAAATCAGACGTAGTTGCACCAAAAAAGTGGGTAACTGCCCTGCCGCAGCGGGATTTCTCCAACTCATGGTCACTCGGGATTCTGTTCGAGTTGTTTCTCTGTGAGTCCCCTCCATGGGAATAATGGTTAGACTCTGAGAATCTTCCTTGGCGACTGAAACTGTTCGGAAAGCCCAAGGAGCAGCGAACTGGTCCGGCAACTACCTGAGTACATCTATTGCTAACACTGTTTTTCTTAGACCGAGAGAAAAAGAAGCTGATCCATCATGTGAAATCGCATAGCCTTGCCAGGTAGGCCGATATTCGGCCCTAAGCGGGACTTTGACAAATTTACTGCAATTGACAATTCATGTCAGGAGCCGATTTCATCAAGTGACCCTCGTTGGGATACTTTCGACGTCGTCCGCATAGTTCGGGGATTTCCCCCTGACAGCTCCATGGCTAGTAATAACAAATTGAGGGCTATGGGCAGGAAGCGTACAACTGAAGAATTCAAACATGCCGGGGATGGCAGGAGCCTCGAAATTCTTTTCATCGGAAGAGAAACATTATCAGATATTCTGTTTAAGGCACTGGGGAGATCCGCTATTGAGTCGGAAATGAGGACAACCACTCAAAACGCTGCCTGTTTGCCGGGCCTTACAAGTGGGAAAGACTTTGAAAATGAAAAACCTAGACTAATCCCCGTCCTGGCCTCGGATACAGGTCGTGAAGCACAGGGCATTTGATACGAAAATGGCTCCAAGCTATGAGTGCGGGTCCCTTTCCGTCACAGAAAGGGGGTATCCCACGAAGGAAGTCAAGAGAGTTTCGTAAATGACCCTTGGATTAGCGAAATGCGAACCCTCAAGCACGTTTGAAAATATTTCGAAAACATGCTATTTGGAGAACGGGGATTGGAAGGTAACGTCTCAAATGGGCAACTATCGATTGGCCGCTTAGCCGCTAAACTTTCCTGCCCTGTTCCTTGAGCCGTTATCTATTTTAGGTAGTTTTCGATTCGCTCAGTTGGTGACGAGGGGCCGGAGGGCAGGTAACATATCCAATCAATGGGAAAGTGTTCCCATTACGCGAGAAGCTTAGAAATAAGCCAAATGGTGTTTGCATTGCAGGAACTTATGTGGAGGAACCTCAGACCCCAGCCGGTATGAGCCAAGGAATCGGCCACTCCGTTTTTCCTGTCTGAGGCTATGTTCTATTCAGACTCTCAAATGCTTCGCTTTTCATGCAAGGCTGGAAACGGAATACTGCAGAGAGTTTTCGGATTGTGATGTGGCTTCGTGTTCTGTCTGACCTATACTAAGCAGGTACGGTCACTCTACGCTGAATAGACTCTCTTTTGCCTTGGTTTATTCGGGCTTCTCTCTTCTTCGCAAATCCGAATCGGCCAGCTCTATCTTTATGGATAGTGAAGGCAATTCAACCAGACAACCATAATTGAAAGTTAGGAAAACAGAAGTTAAACCAACTGAGAATTTGCTCTATTCCTCCTGGAATCTCACCCTCAGACATGCCAAATACCGAACTTCAGGATTTCCTCCGACAGTGGCGTCGACCTATAGAGGAAACTCTCCAACAATACCTGGAGAGTCCAGACCCGGCCCTTGACGGCCACTACGGCATGATGGAATACCACATGGGGTGGGTGGACAGAAATATGGAGCCTCGCGTGCGGGCCGCAGGGAAGCGGCTGCGGCCTACATTGCTGTTGTTGACCTGTGCCGCCACGGGACAAGATCCAAGGCAGTTCTTGGCAGCAGCCGGTAGCATGGAGATCCTGCACAATTACTCGCTGCTTCACGACGATATCGAGGACATGGACGAAGTACGCCGCCATTTTCCTACCGTTTGGAAAATCTGGGGCAATGGTCAGGCTATCAATGCCGGTGATGGCATGTACGCCTGTGCCTTTGAAGCCTTGTTGGGATTGAGAGATGCTGGAGTCGCTGCCGAATTTACTCTGCAGGCCCTTGCGCTTCTATCCCGGACATGTGTACAGCTGACCGAAGGACAATTTCTGGATTTGGACTACGAAGGTCGTTCCCACCTGACCCTAATGGAGTATTTCTTCATGGTCAAGAAGAAGACAGCAGCCCTCTTTTCTACATGCTTGGAAGTAGGGGCCCTGCTGAGTAACTGTGACGCCCACACCTGTCGGTTGTTCGGTCAGCTAGGCGAGCACTTCGGGATCGCCTATCAAATGCTGGACGACCTAGCTAACATTTGGGGAGAAGCCGATGCCACAGGAAAGACATCTTGCAGGGATATCGTACAACGCAAGAAGAGCCTGCCGATTGTAATCGGCATGGGCAACACCGAGTATGGAGATAGGCTGCGTCAATTGTACGCGCTGGATATGAGTCAAGATATTAGGCAACCTGTAATGGATCTGTTGCAGCAACAAGGAGTCCAGGAACAATGCCTGGACATGTTGGACCGGCGCAAGGAATTGGTTCAAGGGTTAATCGACGATTTAGGTGCAGAGAATCACTCGCGGGGAATTACAAATCTGTCGATGTTAGAAACTTATCTCCACTCTCTCTTAGCATTGCCCAAAGTCTCTTGAAACGGCCCCATTGATATGGCAATTTAGACCCCGGTGAATCGGAAGAAGCCCACTTTAAGGCGGGCTCCTTCTGTATTAGTAAGGACTGGGGCTCTATCTGGTCCCGGCCATTTCCTGCAACATATGCCAGTTGGATAAGCGATCTTCCTGGGAACGCAGCAGAATCTCGGAAGGGTTACCGTCTCTGTCAAACTGTTTGGCAAAGCGGCCTTCAGTTCGAGCAAAGGTTACGAAGTCAATCTTTTCGCCTGTCTTAGGTACCACGTACCAATCTTCCTTGGCGGCTGGATTTCCTTGCAAACTCAGTCTATCTCTGATCGTTTCGCCTTTGCGAGGATCATATACGAAGACCGGGAAAGCCCGGCTTTCCACAGCCAGCTTGGCTTGGTGGCGGGCCATATCGTCTGCCACACCATGTTCCGGCTGACAGGTAGTGAATGTATTCACTACCGCAGGACCGTCAAATGAGGCCGCGTCCAGAATGGATTTGTAGAAGTGGTTTGGGATGGAGGCTACGGTCTGCGCCACAAAGGTGTTGGGATGCATCATGGCAATCCGGCCGATTTCCTTGCGTAGCTCAGTCTTGCCCGGTTTGCTTTTCCCAAATGCATACATCTTTGAATCCTGCCCTGTATACGAAGCGGTGCTAGTCTGACCCCCGGTGTTGGAATAGACTTGAGTGTCCAATACCAACACTTTGATATTCATACCACTTGACAACATGCGGCTCAGGGACTGGAAGCCGATATCCAACATGGCTCCATCGCCTCCCATGACCCAGAGTTGTTTGTTTTCCCAGCCCTGTTGGTCCCAGCGCATACGAATGCCCATGGCAAAAGCCGGACCGTTCTCGAACAGGGAGTTACTCCACGGCACTATGTACGGATTGTAAGGATAGGTGCTGCCGTATACAGTGTTACAACCGGTGCTGGCGGCGATGCCGATGTTTTCGGCACCGTAGACGTAGCCCAGAGCAGCCAACCACATTCGGATAACCGTTGCCTCGCCACATCCGGCACAAGAACCGGCGCCGCCTACATAAAGCATACTTTGCTCGGCCAGCATCATGTCCACAGCAACCTTCTCATTGATGAATTCATCAGGCGTTGGCGGCAGGCTGCGGAAAAAATTGATGCTCTTCTGATAGATAGGGACAGTCTTGTCTTCTTTCTGAATCATCTTCAGGGCGTTGTAACCCAGATCCGCGCAGGCCTCTACGCATTCCGCGCAACCCTTGCACTTGGTGGGGTCAATGAAGATACCGAATTTACCCGGATCCTTCTTGCGCTTGGCCGGTACTTTGAAAAACTTGTTGGTCTCCGCAAATTGCTGAGACATGAATTCTCGCTCCGGGTCCGAACTAATTTGATTCAGTGCGTCCTCCAGAACATCCACTTTGATTACCTTGCCCAGGATGGCGGTATCTGGGCATTGGTTGACGCAGCTCATGCAACCCGTACAACTGGATTCAATGTATTCCGGTATCTCCGTTGCAATATAGCTGAAGTCCCTGGCGGCGCCGGTTCCACCTGGAATCGTGGACCGAGCCATCCCTACGTCCGCCGGCAGTTGTTTTTCGCCGGTGCCTTCGTTGTAACCGGATACGATACGATCAAAGAAATCATTCACGTCCACGACCAGAGAATCGAAACCTTCACCAGTTCCGTTCTTGGTCTTGCTTATCTTTGCTACATCAATCAGATCAGTAGTTACGCCCATTCTGTGTCCTTGTTTAGTACGCAGTAGGAGGAATCTAACACTTTTGCTCAGGCAAAGAGCTCGATTTCAACCCCAACATTGAATTTCAGAGCGGAAACTTCCATCGACAACACTTCCTGAGACAGTTCAATCACTGAGTCGTGCCCCCGTTGAACTGCCCGCAGATTGGCCTGGACAACTGCCTCGCCCCTCTTGCCAAAATACTTCCGCAAAGCATTCTCGGCGCGTTCCATGACTTCTGAGTAGGTCATACCGGCGTCTTCTGAAAAGGGCGTAATCTTCAGGAAAATACCCAATAGCACAATGCCTTGCATACGTACAGACAGGTCGGGAATTGGGGCTTCCTCACGGGCGATCAGAGCTCCATCCGCCGCGAAGACCCTCAAATGCTTCTCTCGAATAACCTGCTGCGACTCAGGGGGGATGTCGGCCCAAATCTCTACAGGATCAGTCTTTGAGGTTTGAACGAAAATACTGCCGCCGTCCAGAATTCCGTTTAGCGGATTGCTGGTTACAAATGCGTTTACGTCGTTCATGGGCACGAAATCTACATGCTCAAGCTCGCAATGCGTGAGAATGATGTCATCGGCCACCGTCAAATAATAAGTGGTAGGCAGACCCTTTTTCTCAGAGCCATATTTAGGATAGGCCTGCACTTTCTTACCGAACACTTCGCCGGCGATAGTTGCAATAACTTTGTTGGTAGTGACCGATCCGAATCCACCGACCGAGTGACCACGCATGGAAAAGGCCCCAGCTGGCCGCAAGTCCGGATCCGGCTCCTGTGGCAGCGTCAATTCGTGATCGATACCCAGCACAAAGAAATACTGGTTTCCTTCCAACATGTTTTTTACCACTGCGGCGAAATCGGAAGGGCGCACATCTCGGCTGCCTAGCCCCGCCGCACCGCTGAAAATCTGCGGCATTTGGCTAAGGTGAGGAAAATCCGGATGGCCCATCATCGCATCGCTGAAGGCGGCTTTTATGTCATTGGTCAAGGGGTTGTTGGGGGCGATTGCATCGTCCATCCGCTCAATGATCGTGAAGGCCTTGAGCCCACCCAGAGCCTCGACAAGCTGCGGTCCCGGGAAAGGACGGTAGCAAGTGACATGGACCACGCCTACTTTCACCCCATAGGTTTCTCTCAGATAGTCAATAGTGGCACGCGCCGTCTCGATATAACAGCCAATTCCCACTATGGCGTATTCAGCGTCTTCCATACGATATTGTTCAATGACCTCGTACTTGCGGCCCGTGTATTCGTAGAAATCAGCAAAAGCCCTTTCCACCGCGGCTGGAACCTGACTGTAATAGTATCGCTGCGCGACGATCCCTTTCATATAGCTGTCTTGATTCTGGACGACTCCTGTCATTAAGGGATTCAAGGGGTCAAAAAGATTGGGGATTTTGCCGGTTGGCGCGCCGACGAATTCCTTCATCAGTTCGGGTTCTAACAACAACACATCTTCCACAGTGTGTGTGGTTAAGAAGCCATCCTGCACATTCATAAAAGGGGTAAAGGTCTCTTCCGCCACCCGGCGGCTAATTAGGGCCAGATCGCCAGCATTCTGAGCATTCTTGGCAAAGAGAACGCCCCAACCGCAGTCCGTCACGCTCATGATGTCGTCATGTCCGGCATGAACGTTCAGCCCCTGCCGAGTGATCGCTCGGGAACCAATATGGAACACCACGGGCAACCGTTTCCCACTGATAGTGTAAAGGACCTCCTTCATTAGGACCAGGCCTTGACCGGAAGTGAAATTACTGATTCGGCCGCCGGCTACGGCAAAACCTTCACATGCAGTGGCCGCGCTGTGTTCGGACTCAGGTTCCAGAAACATCAGAGGCTCGCCCCAGAGATTCGTGGCGCCGTTCGCCGTAGCTGCGCCATAAGCGCCGCCCATGGTGGTAGTGGGTGTAATTGGAAAGGCACAGGCACCCTGAGTAATATTGGTCTCAACCCAACTGACGGTACCGGATCCGTCAGCGGTGGTCGGGATGCCGAGATACGGAAATTCAGCCGCCGCCCCATTTAAAGTTACATGTCCATTGGAACTCAATTTGCCGTTGCTTAACGGTCTATTAGCCATACCAGCACCTCAAGAACTTCGTCAGGTCTATTACCCGCAAATTTATGCTACAAAACTCCGCCGAGTTGGCTTGCGCGACCAGCGGATTTCCCTTCTTTTTCCAGATTCGATCATATCACAGCGCAAGGATCCAACGTAGGTTGACTTCCCTGTTCGTCAGCCCCAACATGATCGGACAGAACCCGCTGCTGTGAATCTGGTCCTTTTCGAACCGGGCCTTTAATGACACCGCCTCAATGTAGCTCAAATGGGAAAAGGCTTGAGGCTCATTCAGGCTTTGCACCTCCAGTTCTAGGACGCGGAGGCAATGGCGATCCGGTCTCAAACCCTCTCTTTCCCAGGAAATTCAAGGCCCGGTTCAATACCTCGTGTTTTGGGCATTCGCTGGTTTCAATATGCAAATCTGCGTGGGCCCTCGCGTGACTCAGTCGCTCCCTTTCCATCTGGATCCGCTCCTGTGTCCAGGTTACATCGGGTCGGCGGGTTCGCTGTGCTTCCAGATTTGCTTCTAGGAAAATAAGGAACTGTGGGGGATTGAGCCGTTGCCACATGTCCGGGACCTGACTGTGTTCCTGTCCTGCCGCCCGCGCATTCATGCCCCTAGCCCGCAGGCCTCTGACCAATGAACTCTTGCCGGCCGCACTGGTTCCTGCAACTTTAACCAGAGGAAGATCCTTCGGCAAGTTTGCCGGGGAAAATGGACGCTGGACGTTGCCAGTTAGGTTGGTGATAGCGGGAAATCCACTGTCATGTGTCGGGCCCCGGATTCGGTCACACCATACTCTACCTTGAGTACCAACACAGTGAGATCGTCTCGAGCACGGCCCAGGTCCATCTTCAATGCAGACTCAAGCAGGCCCCTGGCCAGCGCCGCTCCAGTTGGTGCGCCTTGATATTCCAGCAATTCCACTTGGGTCGGCAAGTCGAACGCCTGTCCCGTCAAACGGCCTGCCTCCCAGACTCCATCGGAGGCCAACACGACGGTTGTTCCTGTGTCGATTAGTAATTCCGAGATGTCGGGCCGCGTCTTCCGGTGAATGCCAATGGGATGGCTCTCCGCATCTAAGAACCGCGCGCCTTGAGACGTCCGTACCCACACGGGACAATGGCAGTTACGTGTTACCAATAGGGAATGCGAATCTAGATCCAAACTCACCATTTGCAGCTCTGCACTCACTTGTCCGCGGCGATAGGTGCGAAGATAATCGTGGGCTGCACGCGCAACAGCGCCGTCCCTTACACCTTCAGCCAACAGACTGATGGCTTTTCGTACCACCAGGTTGCTAATCATCTTGGCACTCTTTCCGCTACGTTGGCCATCCGCCAGAACGGCACTAAGACCCCCATGAGGCCTTTCCACTACTTCCACCGTGTCACCGCTCTCGCGGGTGGCATACTTGTGCAATTTGGAGACGGCAATCTGCACGCAAGGCTGGCTGACCACAGATTTGCCTGAGGTTACGGTAGCGGGTCAGTAGGTGTGTCTTCGCCAATTCCCGAAGGCGGCATGGGGACCGGTCGCTGGCGAAAGATTTCGTTGACATCCATAAAGGGGGCCGGGTTGCAGTAGCCGCCCCATCCGTCGGTGCGCCGATAGGGAATTATGCGAATGCCAAAATGTAAATGGGGACCAGTGCTGTTTCCTGTGTTGCCCGACACGCCGATTCGGGATTGTCGCGGAAGCAATTGACCAACTGAAACATCGATTTCATCCATGTGGCCATACACAGATTCGCCCCAATCGTGGTCGAGGAGCACGTATTTGCCGAGTCCGGTTGAACCGAAACTCACTCTCGCTACTTTACCGACATCACAGGTCAAGAGAGGAGTACCTACAGGCAGGGCGAAATCGAATCCATTGTGCCCTCTAAGGGCCACGCCCCCGTAACTAAACCTACCGTAGAAATCTGGGTTGCTGCCCCAGGCTTGGGATAGGGAAAACTGCCCGGCAAAGGGATTGGCAACATCAATATGGTCCGCTAGAAAGTTGTAGGCCAAGATGCGCATCCCGCCACGTGAATTCTCGGTTACCCAGCCAGCTGGCTGGGTAGTTTCCGGATAATCCAGGTTAACCAGCCACCAGGGCAAGCCGTCCACTTCGCGGGGGCCTTCCAGAATGGACATAAGGCCTCGGCGCGGTGCCCGAATAATGATGTCGTTATCACCTTTGTTTACATTACCCGGCGTGGCTCGAATGCGAACTGCCTGTGGCGACACGTTCATTACTTTGTCCCCAATCGCAAAATCTGCCCGTTCCCGTTCAGTGGGAGCCCTACGGGGTACAGGAGCCACTTCGACGGGTAAAGGCTCGACAGAGACTTGCTTATGGCCTGCAGGGTCTGTTTGAGCGAGCCAGCCCCACTGGTTATCACGGGAGGTTGCAGTTACCGCAATTTGCCACCAGAGCACATTTTCCTGCAACTGCGGGCCAGCCAGCACCTCGCACAAAGTGTTTCTCGAGATTGTGTCCAAGATATCGTAAGGGGTCTTACCCCTATTTCCTGGGCTGCGCCGCAAGCTACTATCCTTGATTACATAAAGATTGTCTCCCGGATGGAATGGATGTTCCTCAGATTCCGACAGCTCCGGCTGGGTTTCAGCCAGCAAGTCGTAGCCACTGCCTGACGCTTCTGGGACCCAGCCTCGGAGAACTGGAATGAGGTCGGGACTGGAGGATACGTCCCACCACTGCAAGTCATCGACGCGCCGCGGACCCTTTTCAATAGTTAGAATTTGACCCGGGGCCAACAACACCACAAGTCCATCCACGATTCGCATGGCCAGGCCGGGCACTCGGCGCAGGAGCGCGGTGCGTTGCACAAAAACCTTAGTGCCAAGGTCAAATCTGGGTTCAGGAGAGGGTGGAGTTCCAGGAACCGCGATAACCTGGATGTTTTTTTCTGCCTCATCCACGATCTCTTGGAGCCAGCCTTCCGTATTAGTTCCTTCAGGATAGGCCAGACGCGCTCGCCACCAAATACTTTCCCCTACATATTGGGGACCCTCAAGAATCAATCCAGGGGTCTTGTCTGGTATCAGTCTGATTACATCGGTGACGTCCTTGCCGGGGGTACCCGGCGAATGTCGCAGCTCAGAATCCCGCAAAAGGAGAAAATAAGTTCCTGGGCCCAGAGCTTCGTCAAAATGGATGGGTGCTGGGTCGAAAGGTTCCGTGAAGTCGGGCGCACCAGTAATGCGTTTCAGATAGGGCTCTCCGTCAACGCCAGCCTGAGGTATCCAGCCAGACACTTGCTGCTGATTCTGGTCTGTGGTGTGAACTTGCCACCAAATAAGGCTGTCAACCCGCATGGGGCCGTCTGCGATGTAGCACTGTTGCCCTGTCGGCAGCCGGGCCACTATGGCTTCTTCCGCGACTCCGATGAACCCTGGGATAGCGCGAAGGTTAATTGCGGAGGTAGTCTCTACAATCACTCCAGCGGTCAGACTGGTGCGATCCTGTGGACTTTCAGGGTTGGGTAGTGGCACTCGATTGGGATCCCACTGGTACTTTCGTGACAACGCTTCGCGCAGATCCTGCTGTACTCCAAGTCCCTCCGACAGTCCCCAACGATCACCCGGGCTCTGAGCCCAGCGGAAGAGCGCAAGACATCGAATCTGCTGAGCGCCCTGCTGCTGATTCCATTGGTCTATTTCTTCATAAGCTCTTTGCACCCATCCCGAATTCTGGTCTGCCCAGGGCTGATACTGGTCTGCTTCCACGATAAATACAGGCAAATGGCGCATGTTTAAAGGCACGCTCTGCATAAAGTCCTGGTACGCGCGAAATCCGCCTCTCCGGCTTTGATAATCTCCTGCCAGCCAAGAGTCTTGTTGCAGGGATTCAGGGTTTGCGTCGACCGTATGGGCCTGAAGTGCCAGGCCGTCACAACCATGCGGGCCCAGACGTATGAGTATGTCGTTAAGGTATGTAGCCCAATCCCCCGTTTCGTTACCTGCATATCGGGTCTGGGTATTCCAAGGAGTTACGGCACCTGCCAGGACTGTAGCATTGGACTGGGCCGCCAAAATCGCCTCTCGGCATTGCCGATAGCAGGTGGCATAAAGATCTGGCGTAATGGGAATTCCCCGCGTCGGACCTACGGCCTTCTGATTACCTGCATAAAGGGCGTCAAACCTTTCCGGCAAAGCCCGGAGGATGGCATGAATCTCGGCCGGGCTCTCGATATTCCTAAGGATCGGCACGTAATTGCGGGCGGGGGCCTTCGGGCGGGCGCCCCAGTAATTCATTTCGTTCCCAATGACCCAATTATGGCAACCGGTTGAAACTGATGCAAAACGCGCGCATCTTTCGGCAAAACGCGCATACTGAGTTGGCTCTGGAATAGTGCCCAACGGATTGAACCCATGCTGGAGTTTGACAATGACTCCAAAACCTCGATCTGCCCAGGAGCTATAGTCAACCCCCGTGTGGTCAACGGGGTCGTGGCCAATGAACTCGTTGAAGACTACCCAGCCGTGAACCTCTGAGTCTTGAAATAAATGCTCTCCCCCTGCATCATGCAGGCCGTATAGAAAGGTGGGGTCGGAACTCATATCGTGGTAGGGCCAGCTTGTTTTCAAGTCAGTTATGGCTTCGTTTGGCTACCTTCGTTGCGCTCTTGCAATCTTCTTTTCAGGTTCTCATGGTAATCGCGTGTGATGGGATACTTGCGGACGAAATAGATAGAACCCAATACTAGGATTGTGGGTGCAATTCCAATCAGCAGACGCATAGCCAGATGAACGGATTCAGGTTGCATGGCATTCGTTGCGAATGTGCCTTCTGCAAAACCAGCCCGACCCAAAACGAAGTTGACTAGGAGCGTCACCACAGCAGAACCAAGTTTGCGGAAGAAGGCCAGATATGCAGTGAAAAGACCTTCACTACGGGTACCGGTCTCAAGTTCGTCGTATTCCAAGACATCCGGAAGCATCGTCCACGGAATTGTAATTCCTGCGCTGTAGAGAAATCCCATCCATACGAAAAACAGGATCAACAGTGGCAGATTTCCGCTTGGGAAGGTGGCCAAGACCGGCATAAAGATGCACCAGGCCACACTGCATATGATGTAGGAACGCCTCTTTCCCCATTTACGGACTAGAGCATTGATGATGGGCAAAGAGGTTAACGCTGAGCTGAGTAGAACGCCTATCATGGCGTTGTCCCAAGGGGAGGGTACTTCCAATACTATGTTCAAGTACCATACGAAGGTCACCACCAGAATTTCCAGACCGGAGAATGCAAGAAAATAGGCTACAGACAAGAGACGAAAGGGCCGATTACTGAAAGCCTGTCTGAATAAGCGAATGGGGTTCTTCTCTGTAGGTTTCCGCAATCCGGGATTCTCCCGAACTACAGCTACGATTAGGATGGGTGCTACGATCAGGGATGCTCCAAAGATCCAGCCCGTCATCAAATAGCCGCGTAATACACTGGGTTGCTCCCCCATTTGGCCAAAGTAACTCTCTGCTAAGAGCTTGAAAGTTACACCCACTACCAGGGCCCCTAGGATGAAAAAGGCATTTCGCCACACGGTGTAATTGATCCGGGCGTTGTAGTCTTGGGTCAGCTCTGCCAGCAGTGCGGTGTGTGGAACTGCAAAAAGGGTCAATGATGAATCCAGGACAATGCTTATGATCAGGAAATACAGGATCAACCAGCCGCCGTCCAAATTGCCTGGGCGCCACCACAACATAGCAAAACTGATTCCCAAAGGCAACGCGGCCACCAGCATCAAGGGCCTTCGCCGGCCCCAAGGTGAATTGAATCGGTCAGAGACGACACCTACCAAGGGGTCGTTGACGGCATCCCAGAGGCGCCCGGCGAACAAGATTCGACCCACACTTGTGATGTTCAGGCCGACTACCGTAACCAGAAAGTAATTGAGAAACAATGACCTGGCCGTTGAAGTGACGGCGCCGCTCCATTCACCTGACCCGTAAATAGCTTTGAATAAGAGTGGAACTCGTTCCTCGGGTGACATTGGTCTCCGTGGGGTGGAATTGCGCTGGGGTTGAAGTGCCATAGATTGGCACTCGCAAAATTATAAGAGAGGAAGGCTTGTCAGACTAAGAAGCCCAATGTGCTTGGCCCCATTTCAAGCTTGCTGTAGTAACCGCACGATTGTCTATTCGGACTACCCTGATCTCTACCTGGTTGCAGACCACAACATCACCGACCTCTGGAATGCGGTCCAAATTTGCCATGACTAAGCCGCCGACCGTGTCCACCTCTTCCGTGTCAAAACGCAGATTGAAATGCTGTTCCAATTCCCCGAGCAGTAGATTTCCCTGAACCAGAATGTTTCCTGCTCCCAAAACCTCCCATGGGGGAGACTCGCGGTCAGTCTCATCCTGGATTTCCCCAAAAATCTCCTCCAGCAAGTCTTCCATCGTAATCAGACCGTCGGTGCTCTGAAATTCATCCTGGACAATCGCGATTGAAGTTCGGCCCGACCGAAACTGCTTTAACATTCGGTTGAGAGGCAAGGTGGATGGCACCAGAACGGGTGGCCTAAGGTGTTCTATCCAGTCCACGTGCTCCGCGGAGTCCTCCGAAAGACGGGCTAATGTCTTGTAATAGAGGATGCCTTGTACATTGTCCAAATCTTCCAAATAGACTACAAGCCGGGACTTGCGATGCTCCCGAATGATTCTCCAGACTTCTTGCAGAGAGGATTCCAAAGGCATGCCCACAATCTGGGTACGGGGCGTCATGACCTGTCCCACTGTTCGTTCTCCGAAGTCCCCGATATTCTCTAGGTACACGAAATCCTCTTTGGGAATCTCCCCTCCCTCGTGGCTTTCTTCGATGAGGATCAGGATTTCTTCTTTGGAATATGTGGGCCCTAAATCCTTTTTTATGGGGACCCCAAGCATGCGAACAAAGGGTGTGCCTGCGTCGTTGAGAAGGCGGGCTAAGGGGTTGAGCAAGATTTCACAGACCCTCATGGTGCCAGCCACCGCCAAACACACACGTACGGGTATCTGCACTGCCATGGATTGAGGCACCATTTCACCCACCACAACATGAATGAAAGTCAAGCAGGTCACAGCGGTAACAAAAGACAAGGTCTCGATAGCGCGGTGTGACATGGGTAAGCTTCCTTCCCAAGACTGAAAGAGCCAGTGCGCTACCTTTCCTTCAGCGTACATGCCCAGGCCTAGGCTGGCTACGGTGATGCCTATCTGGGCAGTTGCGATGAAATCGTTTCGTTTCTCCGTGTTTCGAAGAATGTTAAGAATGTAAGGTGCTTGCCTGTCTCCCGCCCGAGCGCGGCTTTCAATTCGAGGATGCGGAACTAGGATAATGGAGAATTCGGCCGCCACAAATAACGCGTTGGCCAAAACGAACAACGCAATCAGGCCGAAAGGCAATACGGCACTTAAGATGTCTACTGCAACCACTGCAATCGTTCCAACATGCTGGTCTCGAAAGGCACACTGCAAGTTATGACTCTGGTGCCCTCCCTCGACTCGGCGAGAATTTCGCTGGGCTCGCCTTCGGATTTAGACACGGTCAGCAGACTTTCTTCAACCTGCCCCTCAGGCCAGTCCAGAAAACCTGCCAGCTGGTTGATGGGAAGAGTGACATCAAGGATAATTCGCTTCCCAGACTGCATCCAGTAGTGCGGAGGTTCTGAATCAAATTCATCCTCGATGCTGCCGACTACGGCTTCGACTAACTCTTCTAGCGTTGCGATCCCCACTGTCTGCCCTTTCTGCCCCGCGACCCTAACCATATGAGATTTTTTCTCCTGCATGAAGCGAAGGGCATCTTGGACGGGGGTATTTTCATTTAGAGTTTCCACTGCATGCACCAGTTCAAATTTTGATTCTTCACTCTGTGAGCCACAGAGCAGGTCTAGCAAATGAACGGTTCCCCTTAAGTCGTCGAGATCCCGGCCAAATATAGGCATTCTGGAATATGGCGAATGTACCAGCATTTTGGTCCACATATCGGTTGAGAAATCAGCTGGGGCTGCAAATGTGTGATGGCGCAAAGTCATTATGTGTTTGATTAGAATTTCATCAATTCGCAGTGTGCTGTCTAGCCACTCCTGTTCTTCCTTTGGCATATCGCCCTCTTTGAGATGTTGGTTGGCGATGCTCCGAATCTCATCTGGAGTAAGAACTAGACCGTGCTCTTGAGAAACCTCTAGGCCCATCAAGCGCAACAGAGCTCTGTTCCCCAGGTTGAAGAAGTAAAGAAATGGGGAAAAAAGTGTGTGGTACAAGGTGAGCGGTCGCACAGTGCCCATTGCCAAAGCTTCGGGAACGCGGATACCTACATTCTTGGGGATCAATTCACCAAAGAAGACTTGGGTCAAAGTAAGGACCAATAACACGGCGACCACAGAAAATGAAGCAGCCGCTGCGGGGTTGGCGCCCCAGCGTATAACCAGGGGTTCCAAGTAGGTCGCCAGCCAACCCTGACCTACAAAACCCAAGACAATACTGCAGATCGTGATACTGATCTGGCAAGTCGAGATGTGGGCACTGAGTCGCCTTGGATTTTCGATGATGTGCAGTACCGCACCCGCCAGAACGTTGCCTTCTTCCTTCAATTGCTGTATGCGGGAGCGACGCGAGCCGGCGATGGAAATCTCGGCTGCCACATAGAAGGCTGTGAGCAGGACGATGCCCAACACAATGAGAATGACCACTGCCAGACTCATATGAATTCGATCACCATTCTGCTAGTTTGGGTGCCTTTAAGTACCAATCTTCGTATGTGTTCAGAATAAACGTTATCTTACAGCAGAGTCGCAAGGTAGCTTCTGGCTTCTTTCTTAGTCGAGATTCTCTTGCAGGCCTCCGCTTCCAGAAGCTGGTCGAGCAATTGGCCTACTCTGGGTCCAGGCGATAACTGGAACCAGTCTTGCAGATCGGTGCCAGAAGCCAAGGGTTGGGGCTTCCTGAAGTTGCTCCCCATTAACATGGTCAATGCCCTGCCCTGCCAATTCTGATACCTGCACAGTAAAAGATCTGTATTATTCTCGGATGCTTGCAGCGCGAGACCTAAAAGAAACATGGTGTCCATCAAGATTGAAACTTCGCAGGTATATCCGCTGTTTATGATAAGTCGGTGCAGCTCCCGGGGTCCCATGCATTCCATTTGACCCGACTGCAATGCCACTAGCATCTGGCAAAGGCAGCGTTGTACATTCATGCAGTGCCTGACTTCCACTTTAGAAAAAGCCAAGTGTTTCAAATGGGTTTCAAGGTTCTCCCAATAAGTAGGTAGTGCGCTCTGGTATGCTCCTTGGTCAAATTGGCCATGGTCCGTCCAAATGCATGCTCTGGACATCAGAGGCAAGGCTTGTAACGCCAGACGAGACCACCAGTTGACCCTTGTGTAATCCCCCGCCAAGGATTCATCCGCGGCCTGTGTGATTTGGTTCCAGGCTTTGGGGGGTATACTTGCGCCCGGGAATCCGTGAACAATTTCACTCCGATCGAATCTGGTTTGACCGACCCCTTCTAGAAATGCCGCGGCGGGGTATGGCAATTTGTTGTCAAGAATCTTGGGGAAGCCAGGAACTGGGCAACAGAAGCTCAATTCGGAAAGCCCAGCCTCCTGCAAGAGTTCAACTGCCTGGGAAAATGGCAGTCTGCTTTGTAGCAATATTCTCCAACCCTCTTCCCTTACACGTTCTCCGCTGGCATCTCTTAACGCAGAATTTTGAGCCCTAATTTGCGCCAAAACCCCTGCCTGCATTTGCAATTCATGTGTTAATGACAGCCTTAAAAGGCGCAACATTCGCAGAGGGTCATCTCTCAGATTGGCCCATGAAATCGGGCGCAATGTCCCTCGCTTCAGGTCCCTCTGCCCTCCATGCGGATCCAAGAGCCTGCCAATTACACCAAGGCCGTTCGCGGCCGTTATGTGCACGGCCATGGCGTTGACAGAACAATCTCGAAGGGCCAAATCATCCGTTATGCTACTTCCCTGCAACGGGGCAATATCAACTACCTCGGTCGATACAGTGCCCTTCTTCCATAGAAAGCGCCAGTTTCCCCGGTCCTTATCCAGAGCGAATACCTTCCAACCCAATTGGCGAGCAATTTCCCCGCATTGCATGGGCTCGCCATGACCGTGTGCCAGATCCAGGTCGAAACAATCACTCCTGTTCATCAGGACGTCCCTGACATATCCGCCCACAAGATAAAAGTCTCCAACGCAATGCTGCACGAGCGCATCAACTAGTGCAGCCTGATTGGCAGACAGAGGCCAGAATTGCCTGTCTTGTTCATGCATGGGGCAGAAGTGGGGCCTCTTTTTTCCTCGCTATGATTGATGCCTGGCGCTGTAGGGACCGAAATTCATTGAACAGGGCAGAAGAAGGTCAATCTCAGTTCCCCAAGCCATAATCGAAGTGGTTCAAAACCAATTTACGGACATTGAATGAGATCCACTGCAGGCCGAAGCTGCCCATTGAGGACCAACCAACTATAACTATTATGACACATTAGTGCTTAGTACCAAGAGCAGCTGCAGGGGTGAACAAGCAGATGTTTTTCTCAAGACCTCAGATTGGGTATGGTATCGGGGACAGTGAATCAGGTCTTGGGGCTCCAGGATTTTTTCAAACCAATCTTGGGACCCCAATTTTCTTCGATCTTCCTGCTCCAGCTTTTCATAAGGACAAGGAGAAGAGTCTATATTGTCAGACAAAGGCATGCCCTCTTGGCCAGAGAACAGGTATGGAAGTAACAGCGGAAGTTCAGATTCAGGCGGCTAGATCGACTGTTTGGCGGAAATTCACAGACATTTCCACATGGCCTCAATGGCACTTACAGATTTCAAGAGCCGAGTGGCATGCGGGACTCCCTTGGCAGGAGGGTTCCTTCATGCTGCTCACTATGTCCCCCTTCTTTGTGCCTGTGACTATAAGAACCCAAATCAAGATGGTATCGCCGCATAAACTGGTCGTGTGGGAAGGCCGCTTTGCGGGCTTCACGGCAGTTCACGTCTTTGAATTCACAGATTCGTTGGGTGGCTGCCTTGTGCGCGAAAAAGAAACTTACCACGGCCCCTGGGTTGGCATCATGTCCTTGCTACAGGGGCGTCAATCCGATTCCTTTCGTCAATCTTTACATAAATTAAAGAATTTGGCAGAAGGCAACAGGGCGCGGGAAACCTGACATCTGGGGTCTTCGTATAAGAATCCTAAAACCGGATTGAAAGACTGGAACGAATCATAGAGAGAACTCAAGAAATGGAAATGCCCGAAATGGACTGGCCGGGTCTAACTGAAGAGTCGCTGCGAATCTGGAACGGAAATGCTGCCTTCTGGGATTCTTACATGGGCGATGATGGGAATGATTTTCACAATCAGTTGGTTATGCCAGCAGCGGATCATTTGGTACAACCAGGCCGGGATCATCACATTCTGGAATTGGGGTGCGGCGCGGGCCTTTATGCCCAGCATTTGGCCCAGACTGGAGCGACAGTGGTGGCAACAGATGGCAGCTCGGTCTTTCTGGAAATCGCCCGTAAACGCAACCAAGGAAACGGTGTGGAGTTCGCAGAATTGGACGTGTCTTCGGAAGAGCATTGGTCCTTGCTCCGCGAGACTCACTCGGGGTTCGATACCGTGGTGGCTAACATGATGCTGATGGATGTGTCTTGCATAACGACTCTGTTCCAAAATGTCAACAAAGTGCTGCGTCCAGGCGGCAGCTGGGTCATGACAATCATGCATCCTTGTTTCAATTCGGCTGACATTAAGTTGGTGGCCGAGCAGAAAGAGGCTGTCTGCCACAATGCACTGCAGGTCAACGGTTACATGAACGTTCTACCCTATAGGGGATTTGGCATTGCGGAACAACCGGAGCCTCACCTTTACTTTCACCGACCCCTGCATGTCATTTTCAATGTCCTTTTTGATTCTGGGTTTACGGTAGATGGATTGGAAGAAAGAGCTTTTGCACCTCCGACGGGCAAGTTGGAACCTTTGAATTTTGGGCACATGCCCCAAATCCCTCCACTCATGGGCATTCGCGCCCGTAAGGCTGTCCTTAATCAGAGCTAATGCACACAATAGATAACGGTGCATGTTAATGTTCCAGACCCACCCCTGAACCTAGAAGGAATCAAAATGGATCTGCATTTGAATGGAAGAATTGCGGCAGTGGCGGCAGCGAGTGCTGGGCTTGGATTTGCATCTGCATACACTTTGGCCGCAGAAGGCTGCGATGTAGCCATCTGCGCTCGAGACAATGCTAGGTTGGAAACAGCCGCGGAACGGATTCGTTCTGAAACCGGCGCCCAGGTTCTTTCTCTTACGGTGGACATGGGGACGCCATCAGGCCCCGCCGATTTCATTGGCATGGCGGCCGACCATTTTGGTTCATTGGATATTGCGATTGCCAACGCCGGGGGCCCACCCAGTGGGCGATTCGAAGCAATCACCAACGAGGAATGGGAACAGGCCTTCCAGCTTAACCTGCAGTCAACGGTGCGGTTATTTCGAGCTGGCTTGCCGCATCTCTCCGAGAGCGATCAAGGACGTCTGCTGGCAATTACTAGCATCAGTGCTCGACAACCCGTAGAAAATCTACTTCTGAGCAACGCTATGCGGGCTGGGGTTCATGGAACCATCAAGACTTTGAGCCGAGAAATAGCGGATACCGGTGTTACAGTGAATGCCGTCTGTCCGGGGGTCATCCAAACGGACAGGGTAAATGAATTGGCCAATCAGGAGGCAGAACAGACCGGCATTACTTTCGAAGAGGCACATGCACGGCGGGCCGCCACCATTCCTATGGGTCGACTAGGCGATCCGATGGAATTCGGGGCCGCTGTTGCTTTCCTCTGTAGCAGACAGGCCGCCTTCATTACCGGCATAGCGTTGCCAGTTGATGGCGGAATCTTGGCTGGTCTGCCTTAGTAGACCATTTGGGAATGCAAATAGCTCACTTGCAAAAGCCGGCCTAAGACAACCGGCAGACCAAGGCGGATTCTTCAGCTTCCAGGCCCTTACAACGACGCATAGAGGTTGTGCAATGCCTGTGTGAGGATGCGTGTGCTGGCGTGGAACTCCACCAACGAGATATGCTCGTCAGGTGTGTGATCCAACAGACAATCACCAGGGCCATAGGCCACTACGGGACACTTCCACGCAGGGCCCACCACATTCATATCGCAGGTGCCCGTTTTAACTGAAAATCGGGCCTTGTGGCCTGCTTCCTGGCGGATAGCCCCCTGTAAACTTCGGCACAAATGATTTCGTTTGGGCGTGAGCCAGGCTGGTTCCACACCGCTGAAAGAAATTTGGCCTGTTAGAGTCCCGTTCTCGATGGCAAACACCTGTGGTTGGTCTGGACTTACCGAGGGCACTGACTGAGCACATACTGAGCCGACGTGCTCCTCTAGCCACTCGATGCTGGCCTGCACGAGTGCCTCCAGATTAAAGCCGATGGGTAGGCGAATACCGACCGTACAATCCACCTGATTGTGGTCTTCATTCCACAGAGTCGTGTTGAAATCCCGCAGGCTGGGAGATGCTTGGTCGAACAGGCGGCCCCTTCTTCGATTTACAAGGACCAGTACGCGCTTAAGCCACTGCCAGTATTCGGTGGCGAGTTCGGCGATCTCAGTACCTAGCCCCGCGGTGTGAGCTGTGGGCTGTTGTCCAGACAAACGGATGATGACCCGGCCCCTGTAGCCTCTGTTGATGGTATAGGCGCCGCTTGGTTCACCAATGATGCAGTACATGGGACTTGGTTCTGAAATACCGTCTAACCAATCCCGGATTGCGCGAGCTCCCTTGGAAGTGGTCGCTTCTTCTTCAACTGCGCCAACTACCACAAGGCGCATGCCCGAAGGCAAATAAGTTCTGGCATTGATGCCGCTGAGCACGAAATTTGCGAGAGGTCCTTTGGCGTCAACCGTGCCTCTCCCAAAAAGGCTACTGCCTTCCGCGGTCTGCTTGCGTTCGACCGGAATGCAGCCCGGCACTGTGTCAATGTGTCCTAGCAATACAATGCTGTTTTCGGCATTGGAGTCACCCAGAATACCGATTGCATTGCCAGTTTCATCGACACTCGCTCGGTCGTACCCAAGCCCTTCCATCTCTTCGACCAACCAGGCGCTGGCCTGTGCTTCCTGACCACTCACCGAAGGAATGGCTACTAAACCTTCAAGCAAAGACTCGGCTTGCTTCTCCGTGATCATGGGTGGACCTTCATTCAGGTTGGGAAGTACTTAGTCAGCAATTCAGGGACTGCGGCAACGTGCGAAAGAGTTATCAGACTGGGGTCAGTCTGGATCGATTTTGCCAAGGTGTTGGCCTGGGGACTTGGTGGAGCTTCAGCCAGCAGGACCACTGCTCTCTCCACCGCTGAATTCACTTTTGCCGCATTTCGGGCTACGTTTTCCAATACCAGCTCTACCGAGACTTTCTCTTCCTCTCCCAATGTGTCCTGGTCGGTGATGTGGGCCATGACGGAGAAACTAATTTCGGCTTCCCTGGCCAGTTGTGCCTCCGGTGAAGTGGTCATTCCCAGAATATCAGCGCCCCAACTGATAAAGGTGTCAGTCTCGAAGCGGGAGCTGAATCGGGGGCCCTCGATTGTCAGAAATCTGCCGCCGGCTACTACCTCAGTACCGGTATCACTGAGGGCCTTCACACAAATCTCATTGAGAAAGGGACAAAAAGGCGGGTCAAAAGGAATATGAACAACCACGCCCTCCGTACCGGCCTCTCGATCGTCAAAGAAGGACAAGCTGCGCAAGCGCGTATTGTCAAACAAATGATCCGGCACAACTATCATGCCCACATTTAAATGAGGACGCAGGCTGCCGCAAGCATTGGCACTGATCAAGTATTCCACTCCCAGTTGCTTGAAGCCATAGATATTGGCTCTGTGATTTAAGCGGGTCGGAGAAATCGTATGCCCGCGTCCGTGTCGAGCCAGGAATGCGACCTCCTGTCCATGAATCCTGCCCAACATGTAAGGTCCGGAAGCATCGCCGAAGGGCGTTGACTGCCTAACTTCACGCAGGTCAGAGAGTGCTTCGATCTGGTAGACTCCACTTCCGCCAATAACTCCAATCCGTGCCCTGTCTTTCATACCTTTCTCCTATTTAGGTCTCAGTTCCTGGGGCACTGCCTGCCACTCTGGATTCAATTGGTCTCGGCCTGATAACAGAGGCTTAGTAGTGGACCAGGCCAAGGCCAATTCAGTATCATTCCAAATCACTCCGTGTTCATCCTCACCATCATAGTACTGGTCGACCGTATATAACAGAGCGGCTGGCGCCAGGCAATAAAAGCCGTGGGCCACACCGGGAGGAATGTAAATTCCCAGGCCGGAGTCCCCGTCCAATTCAATCACAGTGGTCTGCAAATAAGTAGAGGAGGATCTCCTCAGATCCACCAGACCTACTTCAATCGTGCCCTTTAACAGCTGCCAATAATCCACTTGGTGAAAATGATAGTGGAGACCCCTTAAAACGCCAGTCTTACTCTCACTGCGGTTGCTCTGCATTGCCTGCCAACTACGTTGTGGAAACCATTCCTTGCGAAACGATTCACAGAAACGGCCTCGGCTGTCTTCAAACCACCTGGGCTCCACGAGCTGTACATCAGCTATCTGGCTACATGCCACTATCTTTGTCATAAATGTAAATAGCCCTTCTTCAATTCGGACGGGTGCCAGCAACTGATCCTATAGCAAGGAGCCTTCCGTCAATTGGGTCCATAGCTTTCCTCAAGTGCCCGATCCCAAGTAGTGGGCCTAATGGTTGTATATGAGCTATTTTCCAATTCTGAATGCGGGTCCGAAATACAGGAATCTGCGGCTGAATGCTCCGTTACGTCATTAGAATCCTGTATCAAGCAAGAATCTGATGAGATCGAATGCAGCGGCAAGCTAGCTGACAGAATCCCTCTAACAACTCGGCTCTCGCTACGGGTGAATGGCCTGCAAGAATTGTCCGACCTTTTCCGAGTGCAGATGAAAGGCGGAACGATTCACTATAACTACAGGTTGGCATTGCAGGACCTGATACAGTTCGACTAATCCATTGGCTTTCAGCGTGCTGCCCGTTTGCACTACGTCCAGTATGAGATCTGATAGGCCTGTCAAAGGAGCCAATTCGACAGACCCGTTTAACTTTATTATTTCGGCACTGATGCCCTTGGAGACAAAGAACCGTGAAGCTATACGCGTATACTTGGTCGCTACCCGCAGATGGTTTGTCCCTTGCAGCGACCTGCCACGCCATTCTGGAAACCCAGCCAAACTCACGCGCCAAGTGCTAAATGGTAATGCAAAGGGCTCCAACACATCTAAGTTTTCTTCGCGAAGATTGTCGAGACCTGCGATGCCAACGTCAGCTACTCCATGAAAGACGAAAGTGGGCACATCGGTGGGCTTTGCCAAAATATATTCCATATCGGAATCTGCGCTCATAAGTGTGAGGCGTCTATCGTTCAGGAATGGCGGTACACCCAACTTCCTTTCTTTCATGTATTCGAAAAGGACCTCGGACATACGCCCTTTAGGGACTGCCAGACGGAGAGGACTTGAGGCCTTTGAACCGAGTATTGAGTCGAACCTGGACACGTGAGCTGTTCCCATATCCTAATTTCAGACTTTTGGCCGCAGGCGCTCAGCTAACACTTGAGCTGTCAGCCGCTGGCCTGCAGTGCCTGGTACCTGCGCATCCAGGACATGCAGATGGGGGGAGTCCTCTAGCCATCGGGCCGTAACTTTGGCATCTTGGCTGGCGCCCAGCCTTCGCAACTGGGTTTCAGTGCGGGGCAGGGGATCGACAATCACAGTGAGACCGGCCTGGCGCATTTCCTTGGCGAAGTCGAGACAGTGCTGGTCGCGAGTCTTGCCCAACAGCAAATCGGGAGCTACTCTTTGCAAAGGATTAGACTGCTTCACCGCACCGGACGCACGCGTTAGTCGGTCCAGCTGTAAGGCCCCTCCCACCGCCGCTTGCGGTGTTCCAAAGTTGCCCACTAAACTATCGTAGCGCCCGCCGCCTCCAGCCACCATAGCGTCACCAGGCAACAATACCTCAAAGGTCATGCCGGTGTAGTACGTCAGGTCCCGAATATCGGCTAAGTCAAGTACAAGGTGCAGATCTTCTCCATAAGCTCTCACGCCTTCAAAGATGTCGCTCAGGTTGGCCAAAGCTCGATCCATCCGGGCATTCAGGCAGACCGTTCCTGCCCGTTCAAGCACTGCCGCAATATTGGACCCACTCAATTGCAGAAGCATCTCTAGAGATTGTCTTTGGGCACCCGTGAGATGGCTCTTTTCTATCAGATCCTGCACTACAGGTTCGCTCTTACGCCGCAAGGCATCTCTCAACTCCTGTTCAAAGGTCGGCGGCAAGTGTAGGGAGTCCTTCAGACCATGGTAATAGCCAGTATGACCCAGAACCAGAGAGAATTCATGCAAATGGCAGGCGTCCAAGGCAGAGGCGAGGCAAGCGAGAACTTCAGCGTCTGCCTCGGGCGTTCCTGCCCCTACCAGTTCAATCCCCAATTGCCGAAATTCCTGCTGGTAGCCGATTCCCGAAGACTCTTCATGACGGAAAACGCTCCCGGCGTAACATAGTCGGTGCGGTCCGTCTACTCCGGTCAGGCGGGTCCCTACCACTCTGGCTACCGAAGTGGTCATGTCTGGCCTTAACACCAATGAGCGCCCCTCAAGATCAAAGAATCTGTAGAGACGGGCCGTTGATTCAGCTTTGATCGGTAGCTCCAGCGTATCTGCGTACTCAAACATGGGCAGAATTACATCGTTATAACCCCATGCGCGAAACGTCGCTCCCACACTGGCCTCCAGCTGGCGTCGAGCCAGCGCTTCCTGCCCTAGATGGTCTCGTACCCCAAGAGGCAGGCTGGAAAACCGAGATACTTCCTGATGTTGGATGTCCAAGGCCGGCAATAGGTCGCTTGTGAATGAAGAGGTCATGTATTGCCCCGGGCGGTTAACTGGTCTTGGATCTGGATCGATGGGCCTGGAGCTGATCGATCTGAGACTTCGGGGTGATCGCCGCCATCTTTTCTTCAACCTGTTTAACTTCAGACTCTTCCTTTGGTGTAAGACCTCCCATTCGGCCCAGTACATTCGGGGCAGACATGACACGTTTAACCTCTGCTTCTCCGCATTCAGGGCAGTTCGGAAATTGACCTGAAGTGGCCACTGACATCGATCTCCACCAGTGGGAGAACACATGCTGGCACTTGTGACACTGGTACTCGTAAATAGGCATGGCATTCAAAATGTTGTCAGCTAGAACTAAGACAGTATATGGCTCCCTGCCATTCTAAGTAGGCAGATGGCCATCTGCGAAAAGTCAGCGTCTATGCATTCAGGTATAGATCAAGGGGATGCAAAACGTGGCAATCAACCACATGGCAATTTGCAGTGGTACACCCATCCTCAAGTAGTCGACGTAGGAATAACCACCCGGTTCCATCACGATGGCGTTGGTCTGATAGCCCGTAGGCGACATGAAACTGGCACTGGCTCCGAAAGAGATAGCCATGATCAAGGGCAAAGGGTCGATCTGCATGGACTGTGCCAGGCCTAAGGCAATAGGCACGAACAGGACTGCTACAGCCGCATTGGATATCAGCTGGGTCAGAATGGAAGCCAGCAAGTAGAGAATCCCGACAGTAACAGTGAGATTGGATAACAGTGAGCCCTGCAAAAGGAAAGCTACAACCGGGTTTATAATGCCTGCGGCCTGCATTCCCATACCTAAAGGAATAGTGCCCACCAATAGCATCATGGTGCGGCTGTTCAAAGAGCGGAAAGCTTCCTGCATTGTCAGGCAGCTTGTCAGAATCATGACCAAAGCTCCAGTCAAAGCCACCATTACAATGGGCAGACCCGAAAAAGCCACGGCCAGAATAACTCCGACCATAATGAGTAAAGCCGTATTGTTCTTGCGGAACTGTGCCGCCAGCCGGACCCGTTCCTCTATGAGTGTCAAGCGATAACGGTCCTGCAGTAAATTCAGCCCCTCCCGAGTCCCTTCAATGAGCAAGGCATCGCCACTGCGAATCTCTCGTTCTGGATCTGCATGAATGGTATTGGCATCTGGAGGCATGTAGCCTATGACCCGAATGGCATAGGCGTCTAGGGAATCCAGAGAATCCAACGAGTGACCTATCAACGTAGAGTCGGAAAGTACCACTGCCTGAATGACCAAACGGGCGCCTGTGGTCTGCTGTTGAGCAGCTTGGCGGCCACTTCGCCCGAAATCTGGGGCGAGGGCATGTTGGCTTTGAAATCTCACTACTGCATCGGCTTCGCCAGAGACTAAGAGCTGATCCTGTGCCTGAACCTCTTCATCATCAGCTAAATGAGTCGGCAAAGAACCATCCGCCCTTCGATGGGATAACAAGCGCAGGTCCGCAGGAGCGTGGGGACTACCAGGAGGCACTAGCCGGCGCACCGTGGAAAGCCGAAGATGCATGTCTGACGTGGGCTGGACATGGTCAAAAGCATCACTGGCTTTCCGGCCCACTAGGGTTGAGGCGAGAGGTACTCTGAAACGGGCTAGATAAACGCGGTGGGTCACACCTACGCCTGTGGACCCGCTTCGCTTATCTGGCAATAGATGTTCGCTCAGAAAGATTATCAGTACTCCCCCAACAGCAAGGAAAATGATACCCAGTGGCGCGAAATCAAATAGCTTGAAAGTGGGTAGGCCGGCTTCCATCTTTAGCTCATTCACCAAAACGTTGGTGCTGGTTCCGATTAGCGTCAAGGTCCCACCCAGAATGGCAAAGTAACTGACTGGAATTAGGAGTTTGGAGGGTGACATTCCATATCGGAGTGACAGGGAAATAATGACAGGCACCATCATGGCAACAACTGGTGTGTTGTTGATGAAGGCACTGGCCAGGGGTACGGCCAATCCCAACAGAATGAGCAGTCGCCGGGAATTCCCTCGCGAGAATTCGGCAAGATAGATGGTTACGTTTTCCAAAGCTCCCGTACGTACCAAGCCTGCACTCAATACGAACATAGCGCCCACAGTTAAAGTGGCCATGTTAGAAAATCCTGACAGAGCCTCAGAGGGTGACAGGATCCCTGTCAGGGCCAAACTGACTATGATCAGCAAAGCCGTGACTTCCATGGAAACTAATTCTGTGATGAACAGAACAGAAGCACCTACCAAAATGATGAGGTAGATCATTTCAGGAGTCATTGTGTTTAGCTCAATGAGAGCTCCGCGACTTCGCAAGATACCAAATGCACACTTGCCATCTTGAACTGACCTAGCATACCAATGCCAGCGGACCCCACAGTGTGCTGGCCGCTTCTAAGAGAGAGATAAGGAGTTAAAAGCGGGTGAACGGGTTCGAACCGTCGACATTCAGCTTGGGAAGCTGACGTTCTACCACTGAACTACACCCGCTTGAAAAGAACTTTCCGCTTTGGGAATCCTAATTTAGGCCAGCCCCAACTGCAAGCGGATATTGAAAAACGGCATTCAGACAAGAGAGATGATGAGGCTATTGGTCAGGTGTAGATTCTCGATTTTCGTCCACAAGCCAAAGCACTAGGCGGTCAATTTCTTCTTCCGTCATGCGTTCCGCGAAATCATTAGGCATGGCATCGTCATAGCCTTCTACCCGGCTGTTGTCTGGTGAAACTATGCTTTCCTTGATATATGCCGCGGAGTCGGAAACGTTTTCCCGGTAACTCTCTACGGCATGTACTTGACCCATGTTGGGGCCTGACTCACCACGGGCTCTGGGATCTTCATCCAATTCCAAATTATGGCAACCAGCGCAGCCCATTGCGTTGAAGAGGTAACTTGGTTCTCGATTGCCCTTGGGCAGAACTGTGGAAACCGTAAGTTGCACAGGTTCGAATTCCTGATCAAGATCCACTCCAATATTCTGCAAGTCCGGCGGCTTAGGTACATCCAGGAATGGCTGAAATGGGTCTTCATCAACAGTCTGTAGGATGGCCGTTTCACGCCAATTCATAACGTAGGCCACTACATCCTCGACCTGGTCAGGTCTAAGGGGTCCTCCAAATTGACTGCTCCAAGGCACCATGCGGTTGATCCATTGGGAATTCTCCTTGCTGGGCCTACCAGCGGCCACCGTGAGGTGTATATATGTGGCAAGGGGTAAAGTGCCGGCTTGACCTACATCTTCCAAACGTCGAGTGAAAAAGTAGTGACTGTTCAGGGTTGGCGCAATGCCCGGCAGGCCCTGTCCCCTTCGACCGTGACAGGTTGCACAGTTGCTAGCGAAAATCTTGGCCCCGTTCTCAATGCTGCGGCCATCCCAGTTCTTGGTCTGCAGGTCCATCCGGGTGTCTTCCGTCTGGGCCGTCAGACCAACCGAAATCACGATCACGAGCGAGGCCAACAGACCCCAAATCAGCTTGTTGCCGATATTGCGAACATATAGAGAGCGCATGGCTTCAAATTTTTCTCGCTGGAGAGAAAGAGCTTAGCGCTCTTCCCCATTTTGTTGTTGCAGAAACTGGGGGACGCCATATTTCTTTAACCCATACTGTTCCCAATAATATGAATCTGCATGCAGCCAGAAGTCTTGTGTGAAGAATTCCTCCTCACCTACGGCACTGATCCAGTTGATTTCCCAATTCACCCGTTTCAGGCTGTCCTGATCTTGGGAAATAGTGATCTGGCCCCAAGGGGCATTGAAGTCATCAACTTTTTCGTCCCAAGATTCCAATGCATGCCTGAAATCGTGTAAAAGCTCTGCGAAGTCTTCGTTGACCTCATATTCTTCCCTCGAGTCGTAGACGCCGTTGGGCAAATGTGCGTACCCCATCTCCCGGGAAAGGCCAACCCCTTCCTCCGGCATGAGTTCTTGCACTATTTCCAATGGCGGTGCGCCTTGCACCGCGTAGCTGGGTGTCCCCATCCAGCTCAGAATTACCATGAAAATGCCGGCAACTACACCTGAAATCGTAGCCACCCGCCTGTCAGCGCCACGGCGGCTGGGATTTCGGTCCAGATACGGGATTGCCATAAGAAGCACCAGAAGGACCCCGGGAATGATCACTCCTGCCCACATCTTGTCCGCGATTTTCAGTAGTCCCTGCAGCCAGTAGAAGTACCAAGGAGCGACTGTATGGAAGGGAGTCTGCTGGGGATCGGCAATATGTTCAAGAGGGGCCTGGAACAGAAATACAACCACCGCTGTGATGATGGCTGTCACCACCAAGAGAAAGCTGCCTTCGTCCACCAGCACTTCCGAAAGATAGTAGACGCGACGATTGGCGGGCACCCGGTTGGCAGTATCTTCTCCGATTTCCTCTTCCTGGGCCGGAAGACTGATGCCGTAAAGCACCACCTTGTAGTAATGAACGAAGAAGAACAGTATCAACAATATTGGAAGGAACAGAACATGCAACAGGTAGAACCTAAGCAGCCCATTGGCTCCAATGTCTGGAGCCCCTCGTGCCAGCAGGTTGATAATTTCACCCACAAAAGTGGGGGGCACAGCTTCGGCCATGGAAGTCCCGATAGTCACTGCCCAGAAGGCCAGCTGATCCCATGGCAACAGGTAACCGGAGAAACTCAGGAAAAGCGTCATTACCAGCAAAAGCACGCCTGTCAGCCAAGTAAACTCTCGTGGCGACTTGTAACTGCCCGTCAAATAGGTACGCACCATGTGCAGTGTCACGATCGCCACCATCAATTCAGCTCCAATTCGGTGCAGATCACGCATGATCTGGCCAAACGGCACACTGCTGAGGAGGCGGATCATGTCCACATAGGCTCGCTCCGGAGAAGGTGCGTACCAGACCATGAGGATGATGCCCGTGATGGTTTCAAAAAGAAAAAGATAGGTTGAGAGCAGCCCAAGCCTGTACGTATGCGTGAAACGAGTCACGCTTTCGTGGTAATAGGAAGGCTTGATGTGCAACAAGAAGGCATCCGCGTGAGGCTTCAGCCGGGTGTTGGGACGACCCGGGGGGGTTCCCCGCAGCATGCTGCGAAATTCATTCGCGCTTATGCCTGCCGTTAAGTAGACAAATATCCCATTTAGCCCTCTCAGGAGGTTGCTGTACCATCTTTTGTCGGCAGATTGTTCTTGTACAGACATGAGCGTACCGTCAGAGAGACTTATCCAAAATCATCGAAATCTTTGGGAGGCAGGAACAGCCAGCCAACCCCATTGCCTTAGGAATGGGATTTCCCTTGAATCTTGGTACCGGTCTTGACAATAATTTCCAAACCGTCCGATGTAGCAACTGGTGGATGGATCTGATCGTCTAGGCTTTCAGTAGAGCTCACTACAGTTCCATTGTCCTGTAACTCAACTACAAACTGGTCCAAACCCCGAGGCGCAGGACCCTCAATGTAAATTCCCTCGCGGGTGAATTTGGAGCCATGGCAGGGACATTCAAACCGTCGATTGGCCTCTACCCATTTGTACAGGCACCCCAGATGAGTGCAAACCATATACAGAGCCCGCGGTCCCTCTTCGGTGTTAATCAGCCAGAATTTGCCTATCGGATCACCCTGCGGTGCTGAATCCTTGGCTGGCAAACTTGCAACGGAGCCTATAGCAAAGTCACCGCCGAATTCACCGGCGCGGAACCGAGGGTACATGAGCAGTCCCGTAGCCACTAGGCTTTGAGCCGAAACAATGCCAACAGCTGCTGCCCACGAGTAAGTCAGAAATTCTCGCCGATTCAGGGAGCGGATGTCGGTCCGCAGAAACTTGGGTTCCTCTCCTGGCTCATTGTCTCTTTTAGCGGCGCTTGCCGCTGGTGCTGCCACGGCAGATGCAACCGGAGTTCTGGTCCCAACGATGGGTTCTGATGCAGGTGGGGTGGAAGTATCATCGGCCAAACTTTGATTGTCATCCCCAGCCGCCGCAACTTCCTCCACTGAATCAGTTTCGGTTGAACTTGCGTCCGCCTCAAGCTCCAGTTCACCAGCCGCTTGGGTTATATTTCCCAACTCCTCTACCTCTTCGGCAGCGGGGCCGGCGGGTGGTGTCGGAGAAGCCCCTGCGTCTCCAGGCGCGAAAGTCTCGCCCCTCTTTTCTGCAGCGCTTCGCTTCGCTTCGGCGATTCGCTGATCTCTTCTCTCTGCAGGAGTTAATTCCGCCATCAGTCTATTTCCCAGAACAGGAGGCCGCTGGCCGAGCCGGGACCAAGCGCATCAGCCCCGTTGGGGCTTGGGAGATCGGGGTGAAACCTAAGGGACGGGACAATCGGAAAGTTGGTTTGAACATGCCCTCAAGAAACATCAAAGCAGTAGCACCAAAAGGGAGATTCACATCTTGCCGCAGTTGCTGAAACCAACCTTTGCGAACGCGTGGCAGTATAGCACAGCGATGGCCTGTCGCTTCCAAACTTCAAGCGCGCGAATAACAGAATCCAGTGGCCGAAACGGTCCTCAAGACTACCCTGGCAGTTCCCGCAGCCGCTGCTCGATCTGTTGGACTTCCGATTCCAACTTCGACGCTTTCTCCCTTTCGCGAACTACAACATGGGCCGGAGCTTTACTTGCAAAAGCTGTATTGATCAACAGGGCTTGGGTCCGCTCATATTGCCTTCGCAGGTCATTAACTTGGGACAGCATGCGCTCTTTTTCAGCTTCCATATCCAAGATGCCGGCCCAAGGAAAATAGATGGCTACATCCTCGACGTTCAGCGTAATGCACTGGTCCGTCTTCTTTGCCTCTTGCCCGAATTGGCACCCAGTGGAGTCTAGGCGGGCCAGAGCTGTGAGTAAGTCGCCATTGGCCGCCAATAGCTCAGACCGTGTCCAGCTGGACATCTGCACTTTCAAGCGGAGGCCGGGATCGATTTTGTATTCAGACCTGAGGTTACGGATGGCCCGCACAATTTTCTGGATAAGGTTGAAGTCTCGCAGGGCTTGGGTATCTACATCAACGGGCGCGCTCCAACGAGACAACATGACCGTGGGAATGACTGTTTTCAGGCCAGGCAGTTCTTGCCAAATTGCTTCTGTTAGAAATGGCATGTAGGGGTGCAGATAACGCAGGCTCTGGCACAACACATGTGCCAGGACCTGCGCTGTGGCCTGCGACCTGTCCGCATCTGCTCCGCGTAAACCGACCTTAGCAGCTTCTACAAACCAGTCGCAAAGCTCATGCCAAATAAAGTCATACAGAGATTTGCCCAACTCTCCGATCTGCCAAGCATCTAGAAGCTTTTCTGCTTCCTGCGTTATTTCTGCCAGGCGGGCCAAAATCCATCGGTCGACCAGTGTCAAATGATTCGCAGCAGGCAGCTCATAGGATGTCAGAAAATCATTATCTGGTTGGGAAAGAGGTAATTTCAAGTTTTTGGCATGAGCCATGAAGAAACGGAAGGCATTCCATATTTTGTTAGCGAAGTTCCGATTGTTCTCAAAGCGGCTAGATTGCACCGTCAGGTCATTGCCGGGAGAAATCCCCGTCAGCAATGCAAATCGCAGTGCATCGGCGCCATATTCCGACACTATATCCAGGGGGTCCACCACGTTGCCTTCAGATTTGGACATTTTCCTGCCGTCTTCAGCGCGCACCAAGCCATGTAAATACACAACGTGGAAAGGTACTTGTCCCGTCAGTTTCAGTCCTAACATGATCATGCGGGCGACCCAGAAAAAGAGGATGTCATACCCTGTCTCCAGCACCGAGGCAGGATAGTACTTTGCGAAATCCTTTGTCTGCTCCGGCCACCCTAGAATGCTGAAGGGCCATAGCCCGCTGCTATACCAGGTATCCAACACATCCTCATCTTGTGCCAGTTGGGTTTGAGTCCCGTAGTGAAGTCGCGCTTGGTCTTGTGCCGCATCCTCATCCATGGCGCAGAACATTTGTCCGTCTGGACCGTACCAGACGGGAATGCGGTGTCCCCACCACAATTGACGCGAGATACACCAGTCCCGAATGTTGTCCAGCCAATGGAAATATACTTTCACAAAAGATGAAGGCACTATCTCAATTTGACCTGTCTCAACTACCGTTCTGGCTTCCTGTGCCATATCCTTCATCCGCACGAACCACTGCGTGCTGATCATGGGTTCGATGATCTCACCACTGCGTTGGGAAAGGGGCACTCGCACACTGTGGGGCTCCTCCTTAATGGTCAAATCCTGGGCCGCCATCGCGGCCCAGATCCGGGCTCGGCCTTCTTCACGGGACAATCCAGCAAATTCCCCTGCCGTCTCATTTAAGTTGGCGTTCTTGTCAAATATGGAAATTTGGGGCAGACCATGCCTCTGTCCAACTTCGTAATCAGTGTGGTCGTGCCCCGGAGTGATCTTAAAGGCTCCTGTCCCGAAATCCAGGTCAACCGAGTCATCTGCGACCACTGGGATGGCCCTGTCCTGCAGAGGAACCAACACTTGACGTCCCGCATATCCGCCATATCTCTTGTCTTCAGGATGTACCGCGAGGCCGGTATCCCCCAGGACTGTCTCGGGGCGAGTAGTAGCGACCGGAATATATTCTTCGGAGTCTTGTAATCTGTACTTGAAGGTATACAGAGTACCTTCCCTTTCTTCGTATTCCACTTCCAGATCAGACACGGCTGTTTGCAGTTTCGGGGACCAGTTGACCAAATAATCACCCCGGTAGATCAAACCTTCCTTAAACAAACGCACGAAGGAAGTGCGCACCGCCCGTGACAGATTGGGATCTAAAGTGAACCGCTCCCGTTCCCAGTCACAAGAAATTCCCAGCCGCCGCTGCTGGCCGGAAATGCCGCCGTGATATTCCTCTTTCCAAGACCAGACTTCCCGCTCGAAGGCTGAGCGGCCTATTGCCTGCCGACTGCTACCAGATTCTTCTAGAAACTGTTCCACGATGCTTTGGGTAGCTATCCCTGCATGATCTGTACCAGGCACCCACAGGACCTCATGGCCTTGCTGCCGTTTGGCGCGTGCCAGAAAGTCCTCGATGGCATCCATAATGGCATGTCCCAAGTGAAGCATTCCCGTCACGTTGGGGGGAGGCATGGGAATTACAAAGGGCGGTTTGTCAGGATCCAGTTGGCCCATTTCCGCCTGGGTTTCGGGTTTGAAAAAGCCTTGTTTCTCCCACCAGGCCCCTAGCTTTTCCTCGTATGATTGGGGATCATACGTACGGCTCAATTCAGTTGACATTTCTAATGCTCCTAACAAAAAAAGCCGTTTCGCTCAAGGACGAAACGGCGCCGTGGTACCACCTTGTTTCACCCGTCTTTCAAGACGGAGACTCTATAGCTGTAACGGGCCAACCCGAAGCGGGTCGGACCCCGCTCTGGCTTCCCGGCGACTTCCACGACACTCACCCTATGCAGGTAGTCTCAGCCCATTCCGCCTGCTCTCTGAGGGAGTAAATCGTGTACTACTCCAGTGCATTCCAGTTGCAGAAATTCACCTACCTCCAGTATAGCCAAATTGCCGTTTAATCTGAAATTGTGAGGAGACAGACACTGCGCAGGAGTGCGCTAAGATGATTCAGAACCTTCAATCACTCATGCAGACAGTCTAGAGGCAGTTCAATGTCCCACATATCCAGGGTGGAAATCCGCTCCTTCAATTTCGAAGTACCAGATTTGTCATTAGGTGTACACCCCGCTACAGGTGTTGGCAACATGGTGTATGCGAAGGGATCCCATCTCACAGCTACTCGCTACGCAGTGAGGATCACATGTCGAGATGGGGCCCAAGGGGAGTACGTAACCCATTGGGTTGGGACGCCTTCTGCCTTGGGTCAAATGCAAATGCTGGCTCCCATGCTGATAGGCCGGAATCCCTTGCAAAGGGAAAGCATTTGGCAGGAATTGAAGAGGGAAGCGAGAGCTTATGATCATATGGGCCATGGTCCTCTGGACATAGCTCTCTGGGACCTGCACGGCAAACTTATTGGGGCGTCCGTTTCCAGCCTGCTAGGCGGCTTCCGGGAGAGATTGCCGGTTTATGCCAGTACCTACCATGGCCAAGAGGAACCAGGCGGACTGGATTCCATTCAAGCCTTCTGTGACTACGCTCAAGAATGCCAAGAGCTGGGATTCCATGGTTTCAAAATCCATGGATGGCATACGGGCGATGCCCGCAAAGAGGCAGCGAATGTACTAGCGGTCCGGGATGCGGTGGGACCAGACTGGAATCTGATGCTGGACCCGGCCTGCCAGTTGCGAACCTACCTCGACGCCCTGTATGTTGGTCGGGCCTGTGATGACGCAAGTTATTTCTGGTACGAAGATCCTTACCGAGACAGCGGTATTTCCGCGATTTCGCATAAACGGCTGCGAGAGCAACTTCGAACCCCTCTCTTAGTAAGCGAACATGTAAGGGGAATTGAGCAGAAAGCTAATTTCCTGTTGCAAGGCGGTTGCGACATGGTGCATTTGGATCCTGAATATGATATGGGGCTAACCGGGGCTCTGAAAGTTGCCCACTTCTGCCAAGCCCTCGGCTTTGATGTGCAGCTGCACGCCTGCGGGCCAGCTCACCGGGCATTAATGTCAGTCTTACCAAATACTCATTTCTATGAAATGGCGTTGATCGGCCCGGGTATGGCCAATTGTGTGCCTCCCGTCTATTTGGATGGTTACTCGGATCAACCTGGGGACTTGGCAACGGACGGTTGTGTACCAGTGCCGACGGGGCCGGGACTAGGTGTGACCTATGATTGGGATCTAATTGAATCCAGCACCGAACACTATTTCAAGTTCGAATAGGGAGATTTCCTTGGCGCGCTGGGTGTTCCGTTTGTACGTACCGGGTAATGCCGGATTCGCCACGAATGATCAGTGAATGTGAGTGGGCCCGGTCACCTGCATACCGCACCCCTCGTAACACTTCGCCGTTTGTGATGCCGGTGGCTGCAAAAAATATTTGATCCGAATTAATCAGTGTGTCGGTCGTATGAATCTTATCTATATCGTGGCCTGTCTCTAGATTTCCATCCCTTTCTTCGGCGCTCTGAGGGGCTAAGCGGGATACCATAGCACCGCCAAGTGCTTTAATTCCTGCAGCGGCAATCAACCCTTCAATTGCCCCGCCAATTCCCATCAGGATATCAATTGGACTGTCAGGAGTTCCCGCCAGCAGAGCGCCAGCTATATCGCCATCAAAACGGATTTGGGCCCGGGCTCCGGCCTGTCGGATTTCGCCCAGCAGGTTCATGTGGCGGGGCCGGTCCAATACAAAGACAACTAAATCGCGGATGTCTTTCCCCAGCTCGCGTGCCACTAGGGCCAGTACCCAGCCAGGAGGGGCATCCAGGCACTCAGGTACCAAGGCTTTTCCCACGCGCCGATCGACCACTATTTTCTGCATATACAGGGCGGGATCGGGGTTCCATAGCGTGTGTCGGGGAGCAGCGCAGATAACTGAAATGGCACCTGGCCGACCTTGGGACAAGAGATTGAGACCGTCCACCGCGTCGTAAACAACATCCAAGGCTGGCCCGACTCCGCTGCCTACGGGACTGTCTTCAGTACTGAAAGTTTCGAGCGCCTTGTGGGCTCGGGTGAGAACGTGTCCTTCAAATGGTACTTGGTCGAGAACTCGCAGTAAATTCTCGGTGGCAATGTTGTCAGCTTGAGTACGTAAACCCAAACCCACAAAGCGACCTGCCGCTAGTGAGGCCATCTCTGTGGCCCTAACTAGATCAAAGCCTAGATTTATGTGTGTTTCGCTGATGAATTTCTCTTCTGTCATGGCGGTGCATATTCGCTTAAAGCTGTTATGTGAGAAGCATTTATCCAGGCCCGCATGCCACCGTCCAAGACACGTACATGGCTGAATCCATGTTCTCTCAGAACTAGACCGATGTTTCGGGCACGTCGGCTTGTATTGGACACCAGAAAAATCTCATGATCCTTTTTCAACAAAGGATTCTGCGGGTCAAAAGCGGAATAGGGCATATTTCTTGCCACTGGAATATGGCCCCGGTCCCACTCCAGTTGTTCCCGCACGTCAATTAGCAGACTGCTTCTGCCAATGGTTCCTAAGACAGCTAAGAGCTCGTCCACCGTGACAAGATCAGCTTCTGGGGCCTTGGAGTTCGCTAGCAATATGTCTTGAAAAGGAATTTTGATCTTGGGCAGATTCTGACACTCTTGAAAAACTCGGTGCGGACAGTCGTAAATACATTCCTTTGGATTCAGGATGCGCTGGAAAAGGTATTCAATTGCTGTGTCGTCATCCAGGAAATGATCTGGCCCTACGAATTCACGAAAACCCGAGGACTTAAACAACCGGTCCGCCAGTTCTGTCACTTTAAAGAAATAGACATCACCACCCTGTTCCCGCACGAATCGTACGAAGTTTTCCAAAACTCTCACGCCGCTGATGTCTACGCGCACCACCTTTTGCAGCTGCAGCAATACAAAACGCCTGTCCCCTACCTTGGGAAGATGTGATCGGAGTAAGTCCTCGACATGATTGGCGGCCCCGAAGTAGAGGTCCCCTTCGATGCTGAGAATGCTCAATTGGGGACATTGACAGTCCTGTGGTTCATGCACCGCCCGCATGTGCTTAAAATTCTCTGTAGGTACGAGAGGCAAGACCCGGGGTCGGCTGGTCTTGTACACATACACCATAAGGGAGGCTGCGATTCCAATGGCCACCACATAAATCAATGGGAATACGAAAGCTGACCCAAACGTCACCAGCATGATAAAAGTTTCTGATTTACTGGTACCAATGATTTGGCGGGCTCGATTGTAATTAATCATAGAGATGGCTGTGGAGATAACGAATCCAGCCAGTACCGGAAGGGCCAGAAACTGCATTAGGCTGCCCAGACCAAGCACGGCAATAAGAACAAAAACTCCCGAAATGATACTGGCCATGCGGGTTATGCCACCAGCCCGATATAACACAGTACTTCGCGTAAATGAACCAGATGAGCAATAACCGCTTAGTAGGCCACAGAAAATGTTGGCCAAACCTTGACCTACCATTTCTTGATTGTTGTCCAAGTACTGTCCCGACTCCGTGGCCAGTGAACGGGAAATGGTCAAGGCCTCTATCAGTCCAATTACAGCTATGGCTATAGACCCCGGTAGCAAAGCTTGCAAAAGGTTAAAGTCCCCTAACGGCAATTGGCTAAGAGGCGGAAGGACATTGGGAAGAAGCCCGATAATGTCGACGCCTTGTCTGTCCAAACGTAAACTGGCTACTAGTATTGACAGGAGGAAGACTGCCAAGAACTGACTGGGTAATTTCTCATGTATTTTGGGAAGAATAAATACTAGAACTAAGGCTGCCAATCCCAACCCCAGACTCAGGTAGTGAATGGATTGGCCATGGGTGAATAAAATGGCTAAAGTGGCGGAGAAGCTGGAATTCGATTCCACATTGAGGCCTAGCAGGCCTCCGATCTGATTTATTACGATCAGCATTCCGGCTCCGGCAGTAAAACCGACCACCACGGCATCGGAGACGAAGTTGACAATGAAACCCAGACGCAGCAGACCGAGGAAAAGCCTCATTATTCCTGTCATTACTGTCAGGAGGCCAGCTACGGCTAGGTATTCCTGGAAATTGGAGGTGGAGACTAAGGGGCTTACCGCGGCTAACAGCAGTAGAGAAGCCGCGTTGGTGGGTCCAGTGTGGAGATGGTTAGACGATCCCCAGAATGCAGCTATGATTGAGGCCACTATGGCTGAATATAGTCCGACCTGCGGTGGAAGGCCGGCGATCAGTGCATAGGCGATGGATTGGGGTACCAATATGACGCCAGTGGTAATGCCAGCGACTAGATCTGCCGGTAGACTGGCTAGCTTGTATTGAGCCAGAAAAAAAATTGGCTGAAGCAAGGCCCTCACGGACACTTGCAGTGGTGTTACAAAAGTGCTGCTATAGCCAGGCCCGGATGCCACGCCGCCTCAATTTCTCGTTGAATGACGGGACGTGAAATTCACGACTATTTCATGCTTGAATGTCCGAAGCCCTGAACTTAGCAGACAGGTGCAGCTGCTGGAGTTGGAGGAATATTTAGCCGTGAACTGTTCCCTCCATGACGAACGCGGACTCTAGAAGCGCCTTCAAGGGTAAGCTAACACTCAACGAGCGCCGCATGCCTGCAAACAAGCTTGCATATGGCCTCTTGATTCGGCAGCAATAATGCAAGCGCCGGTCAATTCATAGGATTTGGCGCCGATTACTTCCAAATTTAATGGTCCGGTGTAACTGTGCTGCTGCAACACCTGAATGTAACCTACCAGATCAATATCGCCGCGTCCGTTGGCTTGCGATTCAGGTTTACCAGGTCCCTTCTCGCGTCCCAAGCAGTCTCGGATGTGCACATGTTTGACTCGGGATATTACGGCAGCCAATGCCTCCACCGGATTCTCATTGGCACGATGGATGTGACTAGGATCCATGTCTATTCCAAATGCAGGGGAGGAAATAGCTTCCATCATCTTAAGAGTCGTTGGAGTATTGTAAATGGCATTGCCTACATGTGCTTTTACACATAACGTAACACCATAACGCTCGGCCATTTCGGATAAATTGCCCAGATTGTCCATAGACTCCTGGAATGACTCCTCGTCGTCCGCCCTTCCGCCCGGCCCGCAGTTGATAATAGGGACCCCCATTTCCACTGCAGCTTGGAATGCCTTTTCCATGACGTCAGAATTCTGCTGAGGTTGTTCCATTGCTAGCAATTCCAAGCCGTAGTCCATTGACAACTTCTTGATGAGAGCGGCTGGTTCCTGCCAATTGTCCAGAGGCAAATGGCTGGCCATTATGGGGATGGCCCCCAGTTCAATGCCGTCGTATCCGGCCATGGCCGTGTACTTGAAGGCGGTTTCTACGTCGTAGCCTCCGAACAGAACAGAATTCAATCCCAATTTCATGCTTGCTCCCAAATTGATAACGTGCTTGTTTTCCAGTTATACGGTAATAACTTGCCCAGTTTCCCACGATTCAATCGCGGCTTCAATAATAGTCTGTACCCGCAGACCATCCACGCCCGAGGCATCGATGTCCTCTGGAGCCACTTCTTCCTTGTTTTGCTCGATCCAACGCGTGATACGAGCTTTGAAAGTCTCAGGAAATGCCATCATGCCACCCAGGAAGTCATACGTTTCCCTTTCCATACTGGAGCGGGGATAAAATTCCAGGTGTTGGCAGGCTTCCCGCAGTACGAAACGCCCGTCGGAACCCACCACTTCCAATGTCTCGAGACCATAACTGCCTCCCGCGTCGTAGCTGCCAGTCAGATGTCCAATCACTCCATTGGCAAAGTGCAAGTTGACTTGCACGTTGGACCAGATGCGGCGCCCTTTTCCCTTCTTGAAAAAGGCCTGAACCTTCGTCACATCTCCGGCAAAATAACGCATGACGTCCAGCGAGTGCGGATGCAAAGCGCGCATATGAAAGTGCTCCGACGACTCATTGGGGTTATTGATCCACATTGTCATATTTATGATGTTGAGTTCACCTAGGCGGCCCGCCTCTACCCACTCCTTAGCCCGCAGAGCTGCCGGAGTGAAACGGTGATTGAGGTTGATACCGTAACGAAGATTCTTCTTTTGAGCCAAGGCTACCATCTCCCTGGCTTTCGGAAGTTCGTTGGAAATGGGTTTCTCTCCCAAGACCGGAATGCCCCCTTCCAAGAGGGCCATTGTAGGTTCATAGTGGTCACCGCCGTTTTCTTTGCCTGCCGTGCAGACACTGGCCATGTCCACTTCGATGTCGCTTGCGAGGAGAGCAGGCACTGAAGTGAAATAGGGCACATCCAGCAATTCGCCGCCTGCCTTCGCGGCATCTTCAATCAAGTCGCAGACGGCCACTATTTCAGTATCCTCATGCCCCTGATAAACTCTTGCATGGGTCTTGCCAATGTTGCCCACTCCAACTATCGCAACTTTCAACATCGTTCCTAGCCCTCCAATTTGGTCACGTAACTGCCGGCCCTTCAGCCAGATGGATATACCTTGGGAAAGAATTCACCGGTCAAAATCTCATTGTCTGAGACCGTTACATAAGGTTTCATTATGTGTTCACCCGACGCCACGTAACGGGTGTCCTGGGTCATGTAATGCATGGCTATGGCCCTTCGAGGTCTCCCACTTGTATTGGCATGACTGCCATGCCAAGTCAAAGCATGGTGGTAATGAACTTCACCAGCCTTGACTGGGCACCGTTCTACCGAAATTGATTGATTCATGAATTGGGTGGGCATGGCCTCATAGGATTCCAGCTGGTGTAGAAACTCAATGTTGTCACCCCAGAGGTGAGATCCAGGCACCATGCTCATGCAACCGTTTTCTGCATCCGCGTCGTCTAAAGCCACCCATGCGGTTACTTCCGTCATGGGGGCGATGATCGGCCACAACGGTGCATCCTGATGCCACATATTGACCCCGCCCTTCTGAGGTGGCTTGTATTGAATCTGGTCATGCCAAACTCGCAATTCCCGGGCCCCAGTCAATTGGGCCAGCCCCTCAGTAATTTGAGGTTGGGCTAAGAGCTTTCGAAACGGTGGGCTGCTTATCCAAATGTCCAAGATCTGCCAGATGGGTTCTGTTTCTACTCTGGAAAGATTCCGGCAACTCACTGGCTGCTTAATACTTGGATCGGTCCGTTGTTCAATAGTCCTCATAACTTCGTCACGCAGGATCTCAATTTGATCCATGTCCAGCACTTTCCCGGCATTCAGAAAACCTTTGGCATGAAACTGTTCTATTTGCTGTTGGGAAAGCATATTCTTTCTGCTCCTGTGAATAGGAATAAAGGTATAATTGCCTTTGGTCTCAAGTCAATCTTTGGCATTCTTGCTCAACGTGCGGGCCTGCAATTTCGCCCCCGCAGCAGCGCTTCCGATGTGCAACGCATCGTAAGCTTGCTGCGAAGTCTCAAAATAACCGACACCTTCCTTGCCGTGCCAACCCTCTTGGTTCTGAATGGGGTTAGGCAATCCAGTTTCTTCCATTCGTTTGCTGATCCATGACTGCATCTGGGATTCCATCGAAGCACAAAGTTGTGGATGGTCTGGAGCGATGTTGCAGTTCTCTTCAGGGTCTGCGACCAGATCATACAATTCGACTTCCGGCTTAAAATGGAAATCCGGCTCCAAGGCGTGAATGTACTTATGGGAAGCAGTACGCCAGCCATGCTTACGCATCCATGTGCATTCCGTGATGTAAATGCCGGTCTCGAACGACTCCTCTTGACCTTCCATCAAGGCCCTTAGGCTGTGCCCGTCAAATTCAATGCTTAGGCTGTCTCCTTCAATGTAGTCCAAAATGGTGGGCACCAGGTCCTTGTGTTGATTGAAACCAGCCACCCTTTGCCCAGCAGCGATTCGACCGGGAAAACGAATGATCAGGGGGACATGCAGTACGTTGTCATATATCCCGTGGTGATCGAACCAACATTCGTGATCGTACAGGGTCTCACCGTGATCGCCATTGACGATCACGATCGTATCCTCTTCTAGTCCCTGTTTAGAAATTGCTTCAAATAGAGAAGCAATACAAGCGTCCATGTAGGCAATCGCACCATCATATTGGGCAACTACATAGTCTTTATCTGAGATCCCAGAAGGCATCCACTGAGCAAAAAAGTCCCGGAAAGGCTTGAAAGCCTTAACCGGATCCATGGAGCGGTTGTTCGGATCTGTTTCATCGCCATGGTAAAAGGCGCGTTCGTAGGGCTCAGGTGGCAGGTATGGGGCATGAGGATCCATATGCCTCAGAAAGAGGAAAAAGGGATGTTCCTGTTGCGCCAGCCTTGCCAATTCAGGTATAGCTACTTTATTCAGGTTTTGGGCCTTAGGGCTGCGACCTTCAGCCCAACTGCCCCAAGCTCCGTAATCAAGGTAGGTGTCAAACCCACGCGAACTTGGATTGCCGCTGAACCCGACGCACGTGGTGTCGTATCCATTTTCTCGCAGAATTTCAGCTAACGTCTTGATTTCGGGACGCAGTCCACCTCTATGTCTCAATGCCACCACTTGGGTTCCGAAAGTGTCCAGACCCGTCAGCATCGAGGCGTAAGCACTGGTAGTCGGAATGTGGGAACTGATTGTATTCTCGAAGAGGGTTCCAGATTTGGCGAAGTTGTCCAGATGCGGCGAGGTCAGCTTCGAATATCCGTAGCAGCTCATATGGTCTGCGCGGAGGGAATCTATCCCCAGCAAAATGACATTTGGTTTCCTTGGGGATGCGGACATCAGGACTCCTGAGGGACTACCCTTGATTCAGATTGGCTGTCAACAGACAATCCCAATTATAAGTTGGACAAAGCCAAAGCTGAATATCCGCACTTTCTGTCAGACGGGTCAAGAAACCGTACCGCGGTCTGAAAAAGGGAAGACGAGATCCTGGTGTCGCCTACATCCAGGTTTGGAGGAAGACCAAGGCGGAAGCGACGTTGTAGGCATGCCCTGTGGGGTGGACTGCCATATCTACACGTTCGGCGATTGCCAAAGATTCGTAAAGGCGTTGGACGGTGCCGAATTCGCGGCGAGCTGCTGCAATGGGAAAAATGTCATCAAACTCCCCTTGGATGAACAACTGGGGCCGCGGGGCAATCAAACATGCGATATCCCCCATTTCAAAGATGCGCGCCGCTCCAGGCACATAATTACATTCGCAGTGCCGGATGGCCATCAGGGAATCTTGGAAGGAGCAGAAATAACAACCCGTAATGACGATGTCCAGACTTTCTTCTATGGCGCTCAGCCAGAAAGTGGTGGTTCCTCCTCCGGAATTTCCAGTTACGGCTATTTTAGTCCCGGAGACTTCGGGCCGCGCCCGCAGCAAATCTAAGGCCAGCATACCGTCTCGGCATCTCTCCCCGACCATCGTACGCCCCAGCATTTGGTACTGGAACGAAATATGGCGGCAGGCATTTTGAAAGGAATCTCCATCTGTCGGACCAGCCAGCCGTTCGCCGAATCCCCTCTGTTCCACAGCACAGACCAAGTGGCCGGCAACAGCTAATTGCTCGGCGTAATTGCCGTCTCTGGACCTCTCGGCCTTCCCTGATTCTTCATCCGGATAGTTACCCAGAATGTATTGTACTGAAGGATTGTGCCCGTGGAAAACCAAGACTGGGCCCAAAGATTCCCGGCCCTGCGGCACCAGAAAGTAAACAGGAAGTTTCACTCCCTCATTCGAAGTCACGGTCCACTTTTCTTCGACGAAGGTACCCCTGTTTCGCTGATGCAACAGCTCCTGCTCAATTGCTACAGGCCGGGGCAGGCTATCAATGCCCAGCAGTTCAGAAACGTGCCTGCGCCCTTGCTGCTGCCAAGAGGCAAAAGCTTCAGGGTCTCCTAACGGGGCCCGATCTCCTATCGAATTCTCTTGAAACAGGTCCGACAGATGTCGGTCCAAACTGAATACTTCCTGTCTCTTCTGCACTGTGATTACCTCCCGAATTACCTCTTGTCGAAATGCAACTTTGGCGACACGGCGACTTGTGGCCCCAAGTCACAAGAGTCTCATCAGTCGCCACACGCCCTTGCGACCTTCCTTTGCCTCAGCATCTAACTTTTCGCTAATGGTTTCAAAACTGGAATCGAAGAGATCGGACAATTCTCCTGGCAGGAAGTATCGGCGCTGGCCGTCCTGTGAAGGGCCGCCATCCAGCCTCTGGAAGCCAAATACTTGGTAGAAGCCTGCCGGAACCAAAACCCGGCATAGGTTTTCCACATAGGAGGGGCGTTCTTGCAGTTCCAGTGTATGGAGGCACCCCAAGTCAAGAGCGTAAGAGAAGACCCCATCTGCCAAAGGTAACTGAGCCACACTTCCTACCAAAGCGGCGGCACGAAGACCGTGCTCCCGACTTGTCACCATTCTGGCAGATCCTTTTTGCAGCGCCTTTTCGGACAGGTCCATGCCGAATGCCGTGACTCCTTGCATTGCCAAGAATGCCAGATTGGTCAAAGTTCCGCAGCCCAAATCGAGTACAAGGTCCCTTTCCCCAAAGGCCGCCCCGTACTGTTCCCAAAACGCCTCCACTTCTGGCGGCGTTACCCCAGAATCCCAGGGGATTGAACCTGATGTGTATCGCTCATTCCAATAGGTAGGGCTGCTGCTCATTCTAGTTTGTTTGAACGGATTGCTACGTTGACTTCAGTTTTGCACAGCCGACCTCGCCACTGGATCTGACTTTAGGGCGGATTCTAATTTTGAAGTTTTTCCAAGCGTAGGGGTCTTCAACGGTAATCATGACACAGTCCCTGAAGTCAATGATACCTTGATGCGCACCCTCCATAGTTGGGAACCAGGGTAATAACGACTCCGCACTGAAGCGATGGTTGACCAGCACTCTTCGATACCTGGCCTCAGCCCAATCGGGAAAGGATCTGTGCTGCCGGTGGCCGTTGAGAAACACGATCGAACCTTGCTGTCACTTCTACAGGGACCGAAACTTCATCTGAGTAGGGAAACTGAAAGACTTCGCCCGCACAGTCGAAACGTCGGTCGTCATGTTCCGTTCGGGGCCAGATTTGTCGTTCCCTGTGGGAACCCGGGAACACCCACAGGCACTCGTTCACTGAATTTGCATCGCCCAAAGCGATCTCAGCAGCATTCGACGAACAAACGCGGGTGGGAATGAAGATTTCATCCTAGTGCCCAGCCTGTCCAGGCTTCCCGCTAGCTTTTACAAAGAGCATGGACTGAATGTATTTGACGTTTGGACCGATAAGTTTACTCCGAGTATCTGCGATAGCGACGTGTCCAAGAAGGAATTCCATGATAGCTGAAATCATATGAGGAAAGTGGATGCACAGATACTGGGGTAACGCCTCCGCGTCTGTTGCATATACGGGAGCAGGCTCCACGGCGTCACCTTACTTCTCGTTCTCCGCGGCAGATAGCAGTAGCCTCCAAGCGTAGCTCTGTCAATTGCACCATGCTGAGCGCATTTCGTACCACGAGGATTCCTCTTTGTTGAAAAGCCTGAATCTCGGTTGAACCAATGCCCTTGTGTATCTTAAATGTAGTGGAAACAGATGCGACAGTAATGGATCATGTCTCCCTATCATATTGGCAAGTAGCAAATAGTGTTCCTTAGTTTCGCAAGTAAAAGAACCGCTGTAGAAATCAAGAGGTCCTGGGCGTTGTTGCCAGTCTGGCTGCAGAGTTGGCTTCCTGGACCAACATTGAGTTGAGGGCACGCACCAAGGGGCCTTTCTGGTCGTGCCCAGTTTCTCCGAATGCACTTACGGCAACATGAACTCTCCGGCCAGTTCGGCGCAACAGTCCGACCAAAAGCTTCCAAATTTTCCTTTGGCCAACTCTTTCCTCATCCGCATCGCTCCAGGCCCGGTTGGCACTCCAGACCGGTTCGAGAACATAGGGGTGAGTCAAAGGCTGATGCATCCGCTTTCCCCAGCTATGATGGTTCAAGTCAAGCCAAAACTGGTGTTCGACCTCGTACCCCTGCATTATGAAGTTGTAGGCTGGCGCCAATACCACAGCATGGTCAGGAGGCATATCATCCGGCAGATGCAGACCACCAATCAATCCGGCCTGCACCAATTCAATATATATTTTTCCGCTTTCCCCCTGCAACATGAATGGATTCCCGGCAATATTCTCTTGAAATCCGATCTCGTCAAGCATCTCTCGAAAGCGGTAAGCAGAACGGATGAGCTGATGGGAAGTACGAGCCGCATCCGCGTCATTGCCAAAACTGAATCCCGGGGAAGACAGCAATTCATCATACAGCCGTGTCAAAAAGACATCCAAAGGTTCATGGCGTTCTTCGTTGTGGTAATCATGCAGCCATGAGCGCAGGGCATCAAAACGTACCCCATTCCGATTGCCAATTCTCTCTTGCCATTCTTCGGGATAAGATAAAAAAGGCCGAAAACTGCTGTTCCAGTTTTGTGCCAGAGTGTGGGCGCGCCAACCTTCCAGGTCTGCCATCGCCATTTGCAACACGATCCGCTTGGCCACTGCGTCCACTGGCAATCGCCAATGTGGATGGGCTAGGCAAGTCAGGGTAAGCAAAGCCTGTATCGCTGGCTCATCCCTTAACTTGCGGCTGGGTCTGTGCGTGAATATTTCTAGCCCATGGGATTGGAACTTCTGTTGCAGGGCAAATCGCAAGGCGTTGCCCACAACAGGGGCCAGCACGACTACCTGTTTTGGACGAATTCCTTCCCTTTGTATCAGATTGGCCGCAGTTTTCGCTGTCCAAGCCAATGTGTCCGAAAAATGCTCGTGATGGCTGATGTCAAGGAAGTCTTGAGTGTGGCCCTGACATAGATCCAACGGAGAGGCTCTCACCACCTCGATTCTCTTCCCGTCTGATTCGGACCCATTTTCCTGCCTGCCTTCCCATGCTATGGCTCTTTTAACACGCTGTTCGATGACTTTCCGACCAGATTGAGGCGGGTCCGTCAGAACGAGACAAAGGTCTGAGACCTCTGCCAGGCGCGACAAACCTTCCGGATATGCCCCCAGAAAATCCCTAAACCCGCCATTGGAGTCTGCCAAGCAAAGGCTGGAGTCTGTCAAAGGAATGATTTTGGTCAGGAACCTATGACAGGCGTAGTCCAGCTCTTCGCATTCGAACGCGACCAAATGACGGCAAGGCTCTAGCAGCAGTGAATGGAATAGCCGGTCGTCCCCCAGCAGCAGGTGAAAAAGCTGAAAGAGCAAGTCGAAACTCACTAGACTCTGTCGAAAGCAATTTCGACGAAAGCTACGACTTACTCTCAGAGCAGTCCTTAGAGCTCCCAGCCTTCCCTCTTTGAATTTGCTATCTGGAACGGATCGGGCAAGACGGAGGTAGGCCTCTTCCAACGGGTAGCCATACATCGCTGCCTTTGATAGGTTGTCTATCAGCTGGCTAAGCAGCCGATTGTTTCCTGGGCTATGGTAGCGCGTTGCAGCCTCGAATTGGCCTTGGATAGCGCGTTCTCTTACTTCCGGAGCCAGTAAATGCTGGGCTGTTTCCAAATTCAGGAATCTTGGCGCAGGCGCAGGCTCTATGTAACCGGCTCTTTCGGCTATGACTGGCCACGCCAAAGTTACAGCCTCGGCCATTAAGCCTGCGAAGGTAACGAGCCGATAGGGACTCTGGGTACTCGGTCCCCTGTTTTCCAAGCGTTGCCTCAGCCGCCGTAAGGAGTAGCGTGAAGGGACCAGCAGAGTCACTACTTCGCCGTGCCCCCGCACCTCCTGCATTGCCCAACTAAGGCGTGCCAAGCCCAAGTCCGTTTTGCCTGTACCGAAGGGGCCCTCTATGTAAAGTCGGCAGTTGGATGCGACAGGAGGCAGGTCAACCGGGCTCCGCATTGGAATGGCGGGACACTTCAGAAGGACTCATTGAAGGGGCCTTCAAATGAAATGATCAAGGCAAATGGTCGGTCCCAAAGGCATTCTCATGTGCTAGACATCCATTGGGTGGTCAAACCGGAGAGTAGGCCAAAGTCGGTGAAGTCCGACCAGTTTCTAACTCCAGCCTTTCTCAAGTGCCATTAGATTGGATCCACTGCTGGATTTCTCAGTGAACCTGGAAGAATTCAACTACTTCGCCACTGGGACCCTTGAAAAAGGAGATAGTCACTGTCATGTCTGCCAGGTCCAAGGTCGTGGGTTCAGTGGTGATCTCATAGCCTGCCGCACGCACGGTTTCTGTGCTACCTACGGTGTCCGAAGTAGCTAAGGCAAAATGGAAAACTGGATCGTTCGGAGCTTCCGCCCCCGGTTCTGGCGTTCCATCTTTAGGCTCAAACAACTCCATGAAACTGCCGTCTCCCATGTCGAGGAGCCAAACCTTCCTCTCGGGTGTTCCAAATTTGGCAGCAACCTTCATTCCCAATACATCTTGGTACAACTTCATGGCGGCCGACCAGTCCCTGGTTTGTATGGCGATGTGGTGACAGCCGCATCCCTTGATTTCGTCGTTAGTGGTTCCAGTAGGCATTCGAAAAATCCTCTTTCCTTTAATACTTGATTTGGCCGATAAATTGGGTTCAGAGTCCAACGATGTATTGGCTATGCAAAGTTGGACACCAGTGTTTCTCAATATACCCCACCACAAGGTTGGTGCCTTCAGAGTGGGACACATAGGGTGGTTGGGCCGGGTTGTACATGCAGTCCGTGAGGTCTCGGACTAATGCGGTATGCACGCCCCAACGCACCAACTGTTTGATTCCAAAGGAGCGGTGCAAGATACACATATTAGTGTGGACGCCTAACATGAAGACCCAGGCAATGCCCCGATACTGAAGCCAGCTGAAAATCTCTTTACCGTTATCCGAAATTACATCAAGATCTTCATCAATGTGGAGGCCTTCCTGTTGACGATTCCAAGCCTTGTAAGGCTCTTTCTCCCCCGTGTCAGATCCTTGGTCGGAATCATCAATAGGAAGAGGCGGATTCGGCAATTCCAGGTCAGGTGGAGGTGCAACTTGCGGGATTTCCAGGATACGCCTACGGGCAGCGTAACCAGCGTAGAAATCCAAAGTATCCGACGGAGAATGGATGATAGACATGCCTCGTCCCCTGGCCGCGCGCAAGGTTGTATCCATTCGGGGCACAAGCTTCGCTAGTCTTTCTCTGGCTCCTCTGCACCAGTGCCCGTCCCAGACGTCGCAAACTAGCACCGAGCAGTGCACAGGGTCAATTTCAACTTCGTCAACCATATTCAGCCATGTCGCCTTGCCATCAGTATCCTGACCCAAACGAGCACGGCGCAAAGAGATTTTCATAGAGATTCACCGCCTAAGCCATTGTTGCCAACATATCCTGCGTAACTCGCTGCGTAACCTGCTCCCCCCGGGCATATTTTTCAAGTTCTTCTACTATAAGGACCCCTTGCCTTTTGCGGGCATTCTCTGATTTCCCGGCAATGTGCGGCGTTAGTGTGACATTGGCCAGTTTGCGAAGCCTACTATCAACTGGCAAAGGTTCTGTATCAAATACATCCAGAGCAGCCTGGTACCGATTTTCCATTAGAGACTCGTAGAGGGAATCGGCATCAACCACGTGGGAACGCGCTGTGTTTACAAAAAGTGCACCATCGGGAATCTTGTCGAGCAATTCCTTGTCAATCATGTGATAGGTTTCTTCGGTTGGTGGAGCCTGCACAGTAATGATGGGACATTGGCTCATGATTTCTTCAAGAGAAGCCTGGCGCACCCCCAATTCCTGAGCACGTTCCAAACTCAGATAGGGATCGTAGACCCAGAGCTCTGTGTCCAGGGCTTGCAGCACTCGGATGACATTGCGTCCCGTATGGCCGGCGCCGATAATGCCCACCCGGCTACCTGAAAGCTCGTAACCCAGATTTTCAGTCTGTGGCCATTGCTCCCCTTTTTTCATGCGCTGACTAATTCGATGTACATCTCTGCGACACATCAGAATTAGCAAAAGGGTCATTTCCGCAACTGCTGGCGCGATGGCCGCAGCGGCATGTATAACCAGGATGTTTCGATTCCAGACCGGCTGAGGGAGCAGGCGTTTGATGGAGCCAGCGGAATGAGCTATCACCCTCAAGTCTGGAGAGCTATCCATTACCGTCTGCGAAAAGGGAGGAGTGCCCCACCCGGTTATGACCACTTCACAGTCCTGAATTAATTCGATTAATTCTTCTTCGGTCAGGCGGGTTTCCTGTTCCTGAAATCTCAGTACTCCCAACGCGGCAAGCCGGTCCTGGCACCTTTGGGAAAAAAGGTTTTTGAAGAGGCCCGGATGGACAGCAACGGCGACAGTTAAATCGGAATCAGGCATAGGGGTCTCTTTTTGCAAACAGGAATGGCGTAAATTGTATCGCGTCTCTTGCCGATCCGAATCCTGTGCATCCAGAGGTAATCAGCCTGATTCTCGTAGAAACATTCGGTTGGATCCGGACCAAGCACTCTACTGGAAGTAGATTGAGAATCTGTGGGTGGAGCAGTTGTGCGCCAATCGAACCATAAGAACAATAGTCACTTAACATAAACTGTACATCATGGGGCTCCATTTCCCGCTCTTTAAGCCGAATCAGAATGTATCGGGACACGGGCGGCGTTAACGGACTTCAATGGAACATTGCTGTCGATCCCGAAGGTTTCCTACGTGAGAGGAACTTCGCAGAATCTGTCATACCCAAGCCTCATCCCGAGCGGTGCCCTCGTTCTTTTGTGTTTTGAAAGGAGAGAGTAAGGCTGAGATCTGTTGACATCCTGAATCGCTTCCATCCCGGGATAGCTACTTTTGGCGCTGCTAGTCAAGTTATGTATTCATCTTAAGGATACCCCGATAAGAGGCGTAGGAAACTGTCTGGTAAGTGTTACCCCAAATCCCAGTGCTCACCGCCGTGAGCACTGGGATTTGGGGCCTGGGAAAAGGAGTAGGCGACGTCAGGCAGGCGGTTCCAGAGGGCCATTCAGGAGCAGTTCCCGCCTGGCACCACAACAGGTGGCGCACCGAGTAAGGGTAGATCAGCGCGCAAAGCGTGTAGTCGCCCTAGGTGTGCTTGTGCCACCAACTGTACTGAACATTTTAATAACCGAATTTGCCTCTGAGGACGCGTTACTTTTGCTCAAAACTAGGGGTGCTGCCGCGCAGCCTAGGTGAGAGCAACAGGGCACCTGTCCGGTTTCAGGAGTGGGTGCTGGCCGGCTTGCTCGAGCTCTGTAAGCGTCGGGACCTCTGGGGTGCAAGGAGCTGGAAGGCATCCAATGGGCATGGCAGGGCATGAGCGAAGTCACCTCCACGGCAGGAATCTGACGTCGGCGACGTTTGCTTCCATCCCCATGCGCCGAATACTAATAAAAACTGCGCGCACATCCCGTTTCCAGGCCGCGGCGCTGGGCAGCGAAGCGAACGAACTCCCGGCTCCATTGCCTCCATCACCATCTGGAACCCAATGGCGTCAATCGCCACCAGGCAGTCCATCAGGATCAGCAACGGCCGCAGTTTGCGAAACAGCTGTTATGTCGTTGGCACGATTGCCCACGGCTTGCTGTGCCTGTACTTCCCGCCGTGCCCCGAGCACTCACGAGATGGATGGCCGCCAAGGGCTTCGAATAGTCCCCCGGAATGGCCCACCGTCTGTCCAACTAGGGGCTCTAGCTGCCCTGGGGTCAACGTCATCGCACTTTGCACCCATTACAGAACACAGAATTCAATTTGGGCCCCTTTTTCAGGACTGGAAAGCCGCGTCTCGGCGCATCGCGGGAAGGAAACCCGCAGCACGGCTCCGGAAACGTGCACAACCCTTGCGCGTTGGACTTGCCAAGACACTGCATCGCCTAGATAGGTTTGCGCCATAGCTTGCAGCCTGCACAAACAGAAATCAATATATTCAGAAATTTGCGACACCAAGCCTGCTCCATACGGAGAACATCCTCTGTCTAGAACAGGCACCCAGAGGCGAAGCAGTGATTCTGGCCATGATGGCAACTCGCAGATGACGTTTGTATGCCTTACCGTTCTAAGGCACCAAGATAGACACGAAGAGGGCCATCGCCCTGGAGAACCCCAAGTTCTACTGGCCCTTTCGGTCAGCCCAGATGTATACTAATTGACACTACAATCCCAAGAAATTCTTTTTGTTTAGTTACCGCTTACCACTTGATGTAACTTGCATCGCCATCAAGTGGTTCTCGCCTTCATGTAATTCACGATAATTCTGTAACAACCAAGAAAGGAGAAAAAGATACGTACATTGTTATTGATGGTAGTTGTGCTGTTTGCCTTGTTGATGTTTTTGCCCAGTTCAGCAGTATTTGCCCACCCTTGTGACGAAAATTACACAGAACAGCAGGATAAAGAGGATTGCTGGTGGCGTTTCTGGAGCGATCAATCCACAGAAGAGGACATGATGATGACGGGCATGGACATGACGGGCATGGACATGTCGACCTTTGTGCCGATGGACGGAATGCTCTGCAATACACAATACACGGAACAGCAGGATAAAGAGGATTGCTGGTGGCGTTACTGGAACAGTGTGCCTCCTATGGACATGGACATGGACATGATGTCGGTGGATGGGGGCATGTAAGACGACATGCCAGCCTTTACAACCTAGTCCGGAGGACGGATCGGTCTGCGATATTGATAGCACGTAACTCCATCAGACAGGTTGACCTGAGGATTTTCTGATTAAGACACTTCTTGAGGCCCAGCAGGGAGGGTTCAGGCAATTGTGCTGAGGGGCGGTGCAAGGGGCCAGCTGAATACTTGACATTTCAGCCTTGCGCCGCTTTTGCCTTCCCAACTAATGACAAGCCCTGAGGCCCAGTTGACTGCAGACCATGCGACTCTTACCTGCTGCCATCAGGCGTTTCAGACCCAGACGCAGCACAGTTCCTATCGTGTTCTGGACGGGTGTCTGGGCCGTCTCCCTCCTGTGATGTGGTGGAGAGCGGCCAGGATCGGCCGCGGGTGGAACCGGAACTGATGTTGCATCGCCAATGTTGCCTCAGTTGTAAAAATTGTCGGACACGGCGACTGAGGAAGAAGACACGGACCCTTGAGACCGGGCCATTTCGCTGGTCAGGCTTAGGAAGCCTGATTGCCGGATGAAACCACTCTGTGCCAGTTCCGGAACCTGCGGAAATAGCAGGAATTAGGCACCCGCATCTTCTAGCTGATCCTGTCGCATGTGGCGGTAAGGGCTTCCGCCTGCATAAGGTACAGTGCCGGATGCAACTTGGATGGACGCTCCTAATTTCCGCTAAGAAGGAAATGCCCGCGCAGGAATTGGAGATGCACCCAACTCGCAGAGGGCAGCCATGACCTTGCGGAATGAAGCTGCAAATCGGCATTGAACCAACTGAACGAGCTAATTCACCACCTGGGCTCAACTCCGGCACAGGTGTGTGACAGCCACCTGGCGCTCCTGCTCTTGCCCCGGGGGATACCATCAGAAGGTACGGTTCCCCCCCCCCGGCCGGAGGCCTAAATACGGGCCGTGGCCGCCACCCCTGACGCCACGTATCCACATCAGGCACCCGGGGATGGCGTCTTGACAGGCCCATGCAGCGGGCCGCTCACCATCGCGCCTGTGTCGAGCATCCGTTATGGGCTCAGGTGGGAAGCTATGCCTAGACTGCAACCTAGATCCGACTTCCTACCTAAAAGCGCCTACGAGCTCTTTCGGAGCCCCTTTCCCTTTGCTCACCGACCCCCAGCGGTTGGCCGCAGTAGTTCGCACCAGACACTTTCTTGTCCCTATTTGTCAGAGCATCCTTAAGGCTAGTAGAAGTCCAAACATACTTAGCTCTGTAATATCTCCTTGGCGAGGGGCACGTGGCTCGAGAGCCGATGCGAACATAATCGTCCAAGTCAAATAACGAATATTGTGGACAGGTCTCTAAAGAAGCTCCAACGGCTTTGGGGAAAGTAGCCGGCCTATTCTGTCTATATGGCATATACGGCCGGACAATTCAATTTGGAGGGGTTAGGGAAGATTTCTGGGACAGGGGATCAATCTAGGCCTATACCAAAAACGAACATGCGAATCGGCCATTTGAGAGCGTGGACCTGTAAAGCGCCACGCCAACCAGACCTAGGAGAATAATAGGCAAAGCGATGACCTCGAAGACAACGTATTCCCTTCTTCCCAATTTCCGGATGGCTTCTACATACGGTTTCCCAGACATTTGAAAATCGCAAACATGAATGTTAATGTTCGGTTTGATTTCACACTTGGTGGACTGCCAGGACCATTGGGTACCAATAGGGAATAAAGGCTAACCTGCTAAACATCACGCCAATAACTGGTGCGATCAGGATGCTGGGCAATATCGAACCAGCGTAAAGACATGAAACAGGACTTTGGCAATACGAAATCCGCTGCGGAGGACCCGACACCGGGCAGTTAGCCTAAGCTTTCATGAACAGCTGACCCAAAGTGGGAGAACTCAGAAATGCTCCCTTGAAATCGCCGCCGCGCGCCCGGAATAGGTTCTTCAAGGAAGTTCACCATGGGTCAATCCTGAAGCGAGTAGGAACGGGTAGGTCAAGAAGCAGAAGTGGAGCCTGTAGGGCGAGCCTGAAGTTACGCTGCCTTAAGTAGCTACAAAGGGCAAGCGGAGGAATTTCCTCCTTTAAGATACTCCTTACAGTCCGACTTAGTGTGCCAGTTAATTCAGATCTAATTGGATGGGCCTGGAACTATGTGTAAGGCGCGATAAGTCCATTACTTTATCTCGCTGGCCACATTCCTCTAACTCCTTCTTAGAGACTCCATCGTACTGGTTTCAAAGGATGGCCAAATTGGTACGCTCAAACGAGGTTTCAAGGAAATATGGTATTCCTGTATGCCCTTCTCTTGCCACCAAAAGATGATGGGCGCCCTCCACAGCCGGCAGTTGGGTATGCTATGCCTTAGTAGAATAGGCGTTCCTTGGGCCATCTTCGCCCCTGCAATTTGAAATGAGTATAGGGAGCTAGGACCAGCCTAGTGGCTAAACCCATCTTGCGTCTTAGAATATGTAAATTCAGGAGTAGGGGACGACTTCCCCTCTAAACCGACTGTAACCAGCCAGTTCCCAAACTTTAGCCGGCCGAAATAGGCTAGAGTCAGTAGTGGATTCTATTCAAGTGTTAACCCCTTTCTTAACCCACAAGGAGTCATTAATGCCTTTTTTTAATCCATCAGAACGCGAGCCTCTTCAACCTTTCGGTACCGACGGCCCGTCTCTCAGGACTTTTTGGGGAGAAAACATCATGGTCTCCCTGGTAGAAATGGCGCCTGGTTCAGTGGCGCCGCTGCATAGTCATCCGCAGGAGCAAGCAGGTTATGTATTGGAAGGGGAACTTGAATTCGCTATGGAAGGAAAAAAGACCAAGGTAGGTCCAGGCGGCGTCTTCTTCATTCCCGGAGGTGTGGAACATGCCGTCACTGTCACTAGTCCCTGTGCGGCCATGGCAGTCGACATTTTCAGCCCTATACGTGATGATTATGTTTATTAGCTTTTAGAAGTGCGGCCCTTCATTACAGTACAAACAGGCACAGAGGAATCCTTGCAATGCAGATAACACGGATCACCCCCATCATGGCCAAGGGCCTCAACCGCATTTACACTTTCGTAAAAGTGGAAACGGATCAAGCTGGATTGATCGGGTGGGGAGAAGCTTCTCTGGAAGGTAAGCCTAAGGCCGTAGCTGGGTGCATCCAAGATTTTGAGACCATGATTCTAGGTGAGAATCCGTTGCGGATCGAATACATTTGGCAAATCATGTACCGCAGTGCCTTTTGGAGGCAGGGGGTGATAGGCTTGACGGCCCTTTCTGGCATAGACCAAGCATTGTGGGATATCAAGGGCAAAGTCTATGGAAGACCAGTCTATGAACTGTTGAACGGACCAGTTCGAGACAAAGCCCGCATGTATACACATTTCGGAGGCGCGGATCCTGAATCGACTGTCCAAAGTGCGTTGTCTAAGATCAGTCAGGGCTGGACTGCCATCAAGACGGTTCCTGTCCCAGTCACCGAAATCGTAACGGGACCGGCAAAGATCAAACAGGCCGCCGCCTTATTAAAGGCTGTTCGTGAAGCAGTGGGAGATGAAGTTGAAATCCTACTTGACCTTCATGGTCGCCTAACCCCACAAATGGCCGTGCTTTATGGGACGGCCTTTGCAGAATTCTACCCATACTTTCTGGAAGAGCCCTGTCAATCCGAAAATCCTAAAGCCATGGCGGCAGTGCGCGAGAAGCTGGTAACTCCAATTGCTACAGGCGAACGACTTTTCACTCGTTGGGGGTTTCGTGAGACTTTGGAATGCAACGCGGCCAGTGTCTTGCAGCCGGATTGCTGCCATGCCGGTGGTATCACTGAACTCATGAAAATCTCATCCATGGCCGATGTCTACTACGCTGGAATGGCCCCCCACAATCCCTATGGCCCGGTTTCAACCGCTGCCTGCATACATGTGGATTTCGCTATTCCTAACTTTCTGATGCAGGAAATGGTGGACCCTTTGACAGATCCCATTGCACAGGAGTTCGTGCTAGAACCCTTGCCGGTTGTGGATGGCCACATTTTTCCTCCCGCTGGCCCTGGACTAGGAGTTGAAGTGGATGAAACTGCTTGTCGGAGGCATGAGCCCGATTTTTCTTCCGGAGAAATGGCAGAATTTGCACGTGGTACCTACGGGGCTTTCCATCCCGATGGTGGAGTTGCAGATTTCTAGATGCCTTCCCCCTTTAAACTGCATTACTACGGGACTTGCAATCTCTGGAATGGTTGTCTCACAAGCATCACTTTATCGCCACGGGGACTGCTGCACGCTAGCAAAGAAAGTTTGATATCGGGGTTCGGCAGGAAAGACTCCCTAAGAAATAGACCAATGGGATTGAGAAGACAAGGACACAGGGCGGCTCTCTGCGACTTTGGTCAGTGTAATTCCAGCTCAGGTATTGCGGGATTCTGACATGCAGACGGCCTTAGATAGCTTCAAGCCCAGTTTGTTGGATAAATCTTACCTGGAATTGTCCGAAGAACTGTTGGGTCGGGGGGAGCCCAAATACAGGGCACAGCAAGTGCAACATTGGATCTATCGAGGCTTGGCCTCGGGTTTTTCCGAGATGACTAACCTGTCTGAGGATCTCAGAAGGACACTCGAAGAAACTTATGAGATTTGGCCACTTAGGTTAAGCACCTTCGCCATATCCAAACGTCAGGATACGCTAAAAGCGTTGTTCCGTCTCCACGACGGCGAATCTGTGGAAGCTGTTCTGATGCTGTATGACCGACGACAGACTCTCTGTATCAGTAGTCAGGTAGGTTGTGCTATGGGTTGTACCTTTTGCGCAACGGGGCAGGACGGACTCACGCGCAATCTGACCTCCGGCGAAATTGTGGGTCAAGTCTTGGCGTTGGCCAGAATGCTAGCCCATCGTAAGGAGTTGGGTCTGTCTTTGGTGGCACATCAAACCCACGTTACTAATATTGTTTTCATGGGAATGGGGGAACCTTTCCACAATTATGAAGCGGTTTGGGATTCCGTGCGGACTTTGGCATCTCCCCATTCATTTGGGTTAAGTCCGCGTAATATAACGATTAGTACAGTGGGTCTGGTCCCTCAAATTCGAGCAATGGCCAAGGAGACTTTGCCGGTGCGTTTGGCTATCAGCCTTCATGCACCGAATGACGAACTCAGAGCCCAGATTGTGCCGCCAGCCAAACGTTGGCCCATTGCGGAGATTTTGGGCGCCGCACACGAATACGTTAAGAGAACGGGAAGGCGTGTCACGTTTGAATACGTCATGCTGGATGGGTTGAACGATGATCCCCGCTTGGGTGCCGAACTAGGTCGCAGACTACAAGGGCTCAACTGCCATGTGAACCTGATTCCCTTTAACCCCATTCCCGGCGATCTGTTTCAACCCAGCCCGGCGGGCCGAACTCAGGACTTTGCGTCAGCCCTCAATCGTTCCGGTATCACCGCAACTATTCGCCTTAAGCGGGGCGTCGATATGGATGCAGGCTGTGGCCAACTTCGGAAGAGAATTCTCCTGGATTCCCAATAAACCGTAGATTCCTAAAAGTGCCACTTCCGCCTCAACGCTTCTTCATTTGAAGAAAGGAAATAAATTGGTCTGATTGTGCGGACAAAGTCCGAAGTGGCAACGCACCGAAAATCTCTGACGGCGCAAGACCGGATAGGGAAAGCCCGGCCGCAGCAAATCTGGAGTGGGTTGGCTTTTCGTTACCTGCTAACCGATTTCAGGCACGAAGTGCAAAGACGGCGTCTGACAAGTTGACCGCCTTCCAAAATCCTTACTTTCTGGATGTTAAGATTCCAACGGCGGCGTGTTGCCTTCTTGGACCAGGGTCGGTTGTTCCCGTACATCGGTACCTTGGGACAATAATCACACTTTGCCATTTCTCACCTCCCCGCAGAATTCCCTTGGTTCACAAGAAAGAACCACGAAGAATGCTTGTTCGCCAGCGCGCCATTGTAATACTAGTGTCTTATTCTCAGCAAATCCCTTGCAAGGTTTGAGACGAGCTATCGGACCTTAGCCGCGCTGACGTCTAGAATTGCTACTAGTGGACGCCATAGAAGCGTTTGCACCAACCGCCATAGGGATACCGTCCAAGAATTTTCTTGCGCGAATAGTCTTCTTTGAACTCGCAAAAGAAAAAATAACTGCCAGGAACATAGTAAAATGCCTTTCCCTATTTCTGTTGCTTCCGCTGCCCCTTGTTCACGGTAGAAACGTTAACCTTTTGGTCTCAGAATCCGCATGACTTCAGGCCAAATAACAAGCGCAGAGCTCCTGCGGATGCTGCGGGCCGCGTGCCTATGGCTCGGGCGGCACCGGAAATTTCTGAACGACCAGAACGTATATCCTGTTCCCGATGGCGACACAGGCACCAATATGTGGCTAACTCTGAATTCGGCCTGTCAAGCTGTCGCAAATGAGTCCCCGGATTCCTCTGGTGGAGATTTATGGAATTTGGCAGCTCAAGGAGCACTAGCTGGTTCGCGGGGGAATTCAGGTGTGATACTTAGCCAGTACATGCGGGGCATGGCAGAAAGCTTTGGGGCAAGTGTTATCTTGAGTGGTGCGGCCCTGCGGCACGCTTTGCAGAGAGGTAGCGAAAAGGCCTATGCGGCAGTCAGTGACCCCCAAGAAGGCACAATCCTGACTGTAGCCCGCGATGTGGCTGATGCTGCAATGGCTTCTCCCCAAGCCATTACTGTGGAATCTGTGTTACAGATTGTATTGCCGGCGGCAATGACTTCAGTGGAAAGGACCCCAGAACTGCTCCCGGTTCTGAAGCAGGCAGGTGTTGTGGATGCGGGCGGCCTAGGCTTGTCCTATTTTCTGGAAGGGCTGCTCAAAGGATTGCAAGGGGAGGAGATTGTCGCTGAGAACATGGATGAACTCTCTGCTGCGTCTCCCGGAGTCAAACAACCAATTTCACAGATTCCCGAGCGGGTCCATGGTTTTGATGTCCAATTCCTGGCTCACCAACCACGCCTCTCTCTTGCAGAAATGCGCTCTTCAGTAGACAGCATGGGCAAATTTGGATTGGTCGAGGGCACTCCTGAAATGGTAAAGGTCCATATTCACGTGCCAGACCCTGGACCGGTTCTAAGTTGGGGTTGCTCAGTTGGGTTTCTGACTGATGTCATCGTCGAAAATATGGACGCCATGGCCGCGGCCAAATCGGGGGACATCCGCGATGCCAGCCAGGCCATTCCTGAAACTGGTCTGGTTCGGCTGTTGCAGCCGGCAGCAGGGGAAGAGAAGGCTGTTGTGGCGGTGACATCAAGTCGCGGCTTTAGTAGGTTGTTTGCCTCCCTCGGTGTTCATTGCCTGATTGAGTGCCCTGAGACCTTGAATCCCAGTGTCCAACAGTTCAAGGAAGCGGTGGAAAAGACTGGAGCTGCCCACGTGATATTGCTGCCTAATCACGCAAACGCGATTGCAGCAGCTGTTCGGGCCAAGGAAGCGTTTCCCTGTGGCCGTGTGGCGGTCATTCATACACCATTCATAGTGAATGGTGTGACTGCTATGTATGGATTTGAACAGGCCCAATCCTGGCCAGTACTTGTGTCAGAAATGACAGCCCAAGCAACTGCTGTCCTTTTTGGGTCAGTGGCCAAGGCCACTCGGGAAGTTCAAGGACCCCAAGGCAAATTAGGCGTTGGTGAATTTGTGGCTTTGGGTCATGGCAAGGACGTGGTCGGCGGCGGGCCTCAACTGTCTGACGCGGTTAGCCAGTTTATAAAACGTTTTCTTCTTCCCAGATTGGCTCGTGAAGATGCCGCCGATTTCTCCTTACTGACTGTCTACAAAGGGGTTGATCTGAAAGCCTCTGACGAAGAATCTGTGGCGGCGGAAGTAGGCCGGTTCCTGCCGCAATTCGATCTTGAATGGGTAGACTCCCGACAGAAGCATCACTGGCTACTGATTGTCGCGGAATGAATTCGAAATTAGACCGTTTGGGATTGATGCCAATGTTGCCGACCAGCATAATTACGGATAGCAACGCATTTCTGGATAACCAAACGCAGAGGTCGGAATCTGTGATAGTGGTACCAAACCGCATTCAGTTCCTGGGCCAAGTCATGGAAGAAAGCCGCATTACTGCAAACGAATTGCTGGAGCGAGTCACAAAAGCCGAAGGTCTCTTTTCAAAGAATCGTCCCCAGGTTCTTCCTCCTTGTCCCCTGGCAGTACAGGATGCCATCGGAAAGGCCGCGCAGGTGGGCCAGGAAATTTTGGCTATTCACATGAGTGGGCACTTCAGTCCCATGTATTGTGCAATGGAATCGGCCTCCCGTGCCTTGAACGGTGTTTCGGTGCGGGTCGTGGATTCCCATACCGTGTCCCTAGGGCTGGGCCAACTCGTTGCGCAGGCTGCTTCCGCGTCTGCGTCTGGCCAAACCTTGGCCCAAGTAAGCCGAAGCGTGTCTGGAGAAATTCCGAGTTTCTATGTTTCTTTCTTTGCCGAAAGCATGCATTACTTGGAAGATGGAGCTAAGATGGGTTCCTCTCTGAGCCTGCTCAGTGCGATGTTGGAACTGAAGGCCATGTTCTTGCTCGAAGACGGACAGCTGCTACCTTTCGAAAAAGTGCGAACCAAACCTGAATTAGTAGAGAGGCTCTTTGACTTCATTGCCGAATTTACGTTCATTAGGAGGGTCGGCATTATGCACCATGCCTATGGACAAGTAGTGCAAGTCCTCAAGGCTAGACTGCTAAATCACAATCCTCGGCTGCCGGTAGTAGAACTACCTTATCCGCCTTCATTGGCAGTACATCTGGGCCCCAACATAATTGGGGTCGTAATTCATGAGGGCACAAAATGAATGAATGTGAACAGGCATCAACTGAACTTCTGACGTGGCGGGCACGCCTGCAGTCTTTGCTGAATTTGGAAGAGGCTGCAGGATTTGGGTTTGGGCGGTCGGTACGGGATTTGCGCTCACATGGTTTGGGCCTAGGGCGCATGGCCTTTGCGGAATCAGAGGACGCACAGGAAGTCGAGACCGTAGCTACTTTACTAGGTCTGTATGGATTCTGTGATGTCCCTCAGCGCCAGCTCATCGGAGATGCTCTGCAACAATGGTGCAAGGAAGGTGAAATCCGAGTCCCTGACTTGGACCAATTTCAAGAAAACGACGAATTGTATCAATTTATGAAGACGGAAGATGAGAAAGCCATAGTGCCCCCCGACGCCACCCCTTTGGATCCGGTCACGGTGCTAAGGGGAGTTGGCAAGGCCATCGCTTCGCGCCTTTCTACATTGGGCATCACAACACTCCTGGATCTTCTTTTCCATTTGCCCCGTAAGTACGAGATGTACGAGAACCTGACTTTGAATCAGGTTGAAGTTGGAAAAACAGTGTCCGTCATGGGCCGAATCTGCGATGACAGCATATTTTCCTTCCGTTTTGGCAAGCAGGTACAGAAACAGGCCGTTAAGGCTCGCCTGCGCGACGGCACAGCCGAAATCGACATCATCTGGTGGAACTCATGGGTTAGATCTTTAGTGCGTGCCGGAGATCTGTACCACATGTATGGCAAGGTGGAGAAGTCCTCTGGGCGCTTGCAACTCAACAACCCTCAGTTCGTGACCATTTCCCCAAACACAATACGTCGCAACATGAGGCTACTAGATGAAGGACGCATGCCGCGGCATAGCATCATGGCTTTGTATCCTCTCACCCAGGGAATTTCGCAAGCCTTTCTACGCAAAACCAATAAGGCTCTGCTGGTCGCCAACGTACATCGCCAATTAGCCGACGAACTGCCTCAGACCATTCGAAATCGGTTCGACCTACCTACGGTTCGAGAAGCCATTGTCCTGTTGCATCAACCAGAAACTGAGGAAGATTGGCAGGGGGCCCGCAGTTATCTAGCCTTTCAAAGCCTCTACAAATACCAAGCCGATCTGGCAGCTGTCAAAGCGGGCCGTATTCATGGACGGGCACCGGCGCTGGCAATGGCACCGGACTACAACCGAGCATATGACGACTCTCTGCCCTACTCGCTTACCGATGAGCAACAATCCGCCTTAAGAGACATCTTGCAGGACATTGCCTCAACGTCTCCAGCCTTCAGACTAATTCGGGGCGAAGCTGGCAGCGGAAAAACGGTTGTGTTGGCGGCAGCAATGCTGGCTGCGGCACATCATGGAGTCCAATCAGCCCTCATTGCCCCAACCCAGCTGTTGGCTAGACAGCATCTGGAATCACTCCGGTCCGTGGCAAAGCGTGTGTGCGAGAATTTGAATTGGACCCCGGTCAAAGTAGAGCTGCTGACGAGTGCTCTGACACCTTTAGAACGCGGCCCGATTCTTGAAGGGTTAACCACCGGCGATGTACATATTGCCGTGGGTACAACGGCCCTGCTGCAACCGCAAGTCAGTTTTGCGGAACTAGGTTTGGTTGTTATCGATGAAGAGCACCGATTCAGCGTAGAGCAGCGCCAGTCTCTGGTGCAACCCCGCCTGAACGAGGCGGATCTGGAGCGAACTACACCCCATGTACTCTCTCTCTCGGCGACCCCAATTCCGCGCTCCTTGAACCGGATATTGACGGGTTACATGGATGTATCTGAGATTCGAACCCGACCTGGACATAGGGAGCCCGTGCGGACGGTTCTGCGAACATCGGAAGATCGAACTCAGGTATACGATCTGCTTCGCCGCCAGGTGTTAGGGGGAAAGCAGGGATTTGTGGTTTACCCACAAATAGAAGTGCTCGATGAATTCTCGGATATCGGCTCTTTGAACGCCGAGTATGAATGGCTCTCTCATGATGTATTTCCGGATCTTCGTCTAGGTAAAGTGCACGGCGGCCTCCCAAAATCTGAAATGAATCAGATTATGCAGGATTTTAGCGAAGGTATGCTGGATATTCTAGTTTCCACCACAGTAATAGAAGTGGGCATCGACATACCCAACGCCACCATGATGGTGATCGAAAACGCCGAAAGGTTCGGTCTGGCCCAGCTCCACCAATTGCGAAACCGTGTTGGGCGCGGAACCGAACCTGGGACCTGCGTGCTCATCAGTGAAGTTCAGTCGGTGCAAACCGAAACCCGACTGCAAGTCCTATTGGAATACGATTCCGGCTTCGAAATTGCTGAACGAGATCTTGAGATGCGCGGCCCAGGAGACCTTCTGGGCAAACGACAGAGCGGGGCCCCTGAAATCCCTTATGCAGCCTTTGTAAATCCTCAGGTCTTAGAAATGTTGCGGGAATGTTTCGCAACCAAGAGCCCCAAGCCCAATGGCCGGGAAGTGCATTGAATTAGGGACTGTTCTGCCCCTTCAGACTCTGCAGCCTTGTTCAAAGCGGCAGGCTATCAATCTCTTCATTTGTAAACATCCGGGTTGGCGCAGTGGGGGATTCTACGCCCTTCCAATCCTGCTATCAGATTTTGGGCTGCCATTTCAGCCATTTTGCTGCGGGTGACCACGCTAGCACTGGCAATGTGGGGTGCGATGACAATATTGTCCAGGCCAAGGAGCGGACTGTCTAGAGGTACTGGTTCCGGATCTGTCACATCTAGGCCGGCATAAAGGATTTGACCTGAGGAAAGGGCTGTGTACAGAGCACCCGGGTCCACTAAAGGACCTCGGGCCGTATTTATCACAATAGCTGTGGATTTCATTTTGGCGAATGCTGCTGCATCTATGAAGTGGTGGGTTTCGGGAGTCAGAGGGGTGTGAATTGAAATGAAGTCTGATTCCTGAAGAAGATAGTCGAAATCCACTTTTTCAACGCCCAACTCGGCGATGGAGGGATCATCATCGGCGATGTAGTCGTCGTAGAAGAGAATCCGCATGCTGAATCCAGATCCTCTGCGGGCCATTCCACGACCAATGCGCCCAAATCCCAGAATTCCCAGCGTAGCACCGGAGATGTCCTGGCCCAGGAGCAGAGAGGGTCCCCACGTCTGCCAGCTGCCTGCCCTGACGTATTTGTCGCCTTCAACCAACCTGCGGGCGCAGGACATCAGCAAAGTAAATGCAAAATCCGCAGTAGTGGCGGTAAGTACATCCGGGGTGTGACCCACGGGAATGCCCCGTCGCGTTGCTTCTTCAATATCCACATTGTCAAAGCCTACGGCGTAATTACTGATTACTTTCAAGTTCGCTCCGGCTCGGTCCATGACTTCCCTATCAATTGGGGTTGTCAGGAGGGACAGAATGCCATCCCGGTTGCGGGCTTCCTTGAGAACCAATTCCCGCGGAGGCGGCAGCGGGTCCCGCCAGACAGTGGCCTCGCAATAGTCTTCTACCATTTGCAGGCCGGGCTCAGGAATCTCACGCGTAACGAAGACAGACGACTTAGGCATGGGCATGCTCCTTGCGGCCAATTCCAGTTAGATGTTCTTTATATGTGGGGACGGCGTTGCCTTTGGGAAATCATCTCTGATCCTTAGGCACAAATTCGCGGTGCCCGGGACCCCGGTAAATCTGCTTCGGGCGGGCGATCTTCTGGGCAGGATCATCCAATTGCTCAGACCAATGAGCCAGCCAGCCAGCTGAACGGGCCAGCGCGAACAGCAGCGTATAGTATTCAGCGGGGATGCCTAATGCCTGATAAATGATGCCGCTATAGAAATCCACGTTGGGATAGAGTCTCCGTTCTTGGAAGTAATCCATGGCCAAAGCCGCGCTCTCCAACTCTATGGCTATGTCAATAAGAGGATTGTTGCCTGTAACCTCAAAAACTTTATAGGCCAAGTCCTTGATCAGAGTGGCTCGGGGATCAATATTGTGGTAGACCCGATGTCCGAAGCCCATCAGCAACACTTCTTTTCTGATTACTCTTTCCAGGAAACTGGGAATTTCGGATGGATCTTTGATAGAAGACAGCATGGCCAGAACCGCTTCGTTGGCACCCCCATGTAAAGGACCATATAGGGCAGCTGTAGCCCCAGCCATGGAACTATAGGGATCGGAATGAGAAGAGCCGATGGCCCGCATGGCCGCTGTCGAGCAGTTCTGTTCGTGATCGGCATGCAGAATGAAGAGTGCATTCATCGCGTCCTGCACCACCGGATGCGGGTCCACCTGATTGAGGCCGAAGTTACGCATCATGCGCAGGAAATTGCCGACATATCCTTGGCTAGTATCGGAGGGTGGTACGACGTGACCCTGTGTATGCCCATAGATGTATGCAGCAACAGTGGGCAGATGACCCAGAATTCTGAGGATCTGAACATGCCGTATTTGGGCATCCAGCACGTTCTTGGATTCGGGATAGAGAGTGCCTAAAGCCCCCAAAGCACTAATCAAAATGCCCATAGGATGCGCGTTCTTTGGAAAAGTTTCGATAAGTTTCCGAATCGACGGGGCGATTTCAACGTAACCCAGGATTTGGCTGCGCCAAGATTGGTTCTCTGCACTATCAGGCAGCTCCCCAAACATCAATAGAAATGCAACCTCTAGGTAATTGGACTGGTGTACCAGGTCGCCAATGGGATAGCCCCTGTACAAGAGCGTTCCCTGTTGCCCATCTATAAAGGTGATATGGCTGATCGTTGTCGCCGTATTTTGGTAACCGGGATCGTAGGAAACCACCCCTTGGTCTACCTGATCCACCTTTACCCTTTGCAAAGACTTGGCGGCAATAGCTCCATCCATAATGGGAAACTCATACTGCTTGCCGTTGCGGTTATCAGTGAATGTTAGAGACTGCGTCATGTAGTATCTACTCCAGAGTAGTAAACATAGAAACCTGGTTCAGATCACGGAGGATCAGGTTTCAGAGATGGCGAAATCTTGCAGGAGTGGAGCCAAGTGGGTCGGCACTCTGCCTTCAATCCGCGTTCCATCTTCTTGATAGGTCTCAACATCAATTTGCCCATACTGGTGCACCTTGGAAACCAGATCACCTCGAGCATAGGGAATGATCACGGACACATCGTCCATGCGGGCAAAAAGGACCCCAGACAAGACCCGCTGTAAAAGGGGAACCCCGTTGCCAATTCGGGCGCTGACGGGCACCACTGCCAAGTAATGGTTCTGACAGGTCTCGGTGATGTGACCAATGAATTCGCTGTTCTCCGGCAACAAGTCGGTCTTATTCAATACCAAAACGGATGGAATGTCTCCTGCACCCAAGGTGTCGAGTACCTCTTCCACAACCGCCAAGTGTTCCTCCACGCTCGTGTGGGAGACATCGATGACATGCAAGAGCAAGTGGGAATCATTAACTGTTTCCAAGGTAGCGCGAAATGCGGCTACCAATGCAGTGGGCAGCTTTTGAATGAAACCTACCGTGTCTGTCAAATAGGCCTGAAGCCCACTTTCCAATTCCAGACTACGCGTAATCGGATCCAATGTGGCGAACAGCTGGTCATCCGCCAATGTATTGGCCGCTGTCAGCCGGTTCAGTAGGGTGCTCTTGCCGGCGTTTGTGTAACCGACCAAGCCTAACCTTGGTGTCATGTCTTGATTCCGGCGAGACTTGCTACGCTGACGGTGTTGGCGGATAGCTTGTAATTCTCCACTCAAATGTTCGATGCGCCGCGTGATTTGTCGGCGGTCCATTTCCAGTTGGGTCTCACCTGGTCCGCGCAGGCCCACGCCGGCGCCGTTGCCGCCGGCACCGCCTCCCGCTTGGCGAGCCAAATGTGTCCAGGCTCGGGTAAGTCGTGGCAGGCGATACTCATACTGGGCCAGTTCTACTTGCACGATACCTTCTCGTGTCCGCGCATGTTTGGCAAAAATATCCAGAACCAAAGCCGTCCGATCAATAACCTTCACTTCCAGACCAAGTTCCTGTTCCAGTACCCGTTGTTGCCGGGGGGAAAGCTCAATGTCAAATATGACTACTTGAGCTCGAAGTTCCGCGACCAGCTGTACTATTTCCTGGACCTTGCCAGAGCCGATAAAAGAGGCGGGATTGGGCGACTGCAGACTTTGCGTCAGCTGGGCGAGTACAGCAATGCCAGCTGTATCAGCGAGCAATGACAGTTCTGCCAGGGAATCCTCCATTGCCAACATCCCCGGGTCCGATTTCCATTCGGCGCCAACAATTATAGCTCGTTCTCGCTGGGGGTAATTGACGATGAGGCCCTGGCTGTCTCTTACCTGTTGGGAAACAGCTTCGGCCTGACTGAAATCGTCCACCCGGGTTATTCGAGACTGATTAAACTGGGTAGTCACTACTCTTTATCTTCCTAGGAACACACTCAAGGACCCACCCTTGGGCAGGTGTCCAGGCTCCACTTTAACTTGGTTTGGGCCCCATTATATCCAAGCCAGTTCTACCAAGGGTACTTTCGGCTTCCGGGCAGGGCCCAGTTCAACAACGTAGGGAAATCCCTTTCCAAATTCCCTGCGCGCGCGAGAATGAATGGACTACCAGACGCGGGCAACAGGAAAGCATTTGAATTTTCGGGATTGCGCGAACATGTCCCAGATCTTGGCCATGCGTTCAACCGTTTCCGTAGAACGCCCCTCCATCGTAAATCCTCTTAGCTCGCCACGCTGCACATACTTGGGTTCCCAAGCAGTAACTCGGCAGTATTCGTAATAGTCACTAAAGGTGTTGTACTCGATATGGATCTTGAAAGCCGCAGGCTGCCTGCTCATGGGTGACATCGGATCAATGGTGTGGCATGGGTTCAGCATCCGCAAGAGATGATGCGGGTACGAGTTGCCCACACGTTGGGCCAACCTGATGGTCTCACGAAAGGTTTGCATTGTCTCCCCCGGCAAATTAAGACTGAAGTACACAAAGATTGGCACTGCATACTCTTGTAGGTTAGCCAGCATTTGTAGAAACCGGTCATTGCTGTAATGCTTGCCGTTGAGCTCTCGGACTTCCTCGTTACCGGACAAGGGAGAAATGGCTACTTCCGTGTGGTCAAGATCAGCTGTCTCTCCGAACTGCCGTATGAATTCCTTGGAAGGTAACTGGAAGAATTCGTTGTAAAACCCGATACGGATCTGCCGAGCCTGCAATTCAGAAAAGAAAGATCTCCACCACTTGGCTGGAAACGTGGCGATGTCCAGTGACAGAGAAACCTGCTTGTAACCTTGGTGCCGCAGCTTTTCAATATCGGCTACCACAGCCGATGGGTCGCGCATGACGTAGCCGCTTCGGGCAGCGAGGTCAGCGTGAGATTGCTTGCCCCCACCACAGTAAATGCAGTTGAAAATACAGCCTCGCCCAACCGTGAGCCAATGCCCTCGATTAACGGGCTTGAATGGCTCGATAATGCCGCCTCCCGTGTATTGCAGAGCTCCAAAACCCGGTGCATGCAGAAGCCAGTCTGTAGAAACAAAATCCAAGCTGTCCAAATTGGCGGGACCAGCAGTGTAAAAGCCGAGGCTGTTTCGCACCTTCTTCTTTTCCCGCCAAGAGAGGTTTGGAATTTCTTCCAAAGCCTGCGGGCCGGACCCGCAGACGAACTCCACCAATTTTAGGAGGGGAATTTCGCCATCGCCCCGAATCACATAGTCGATTTCGCGATGGGTCTGCAGAATCTCTTCGGCGAAATATGTGGCCGTGAGGCCGCCGATAACAATCTTGGCTTCCGGCAGAATACGGCGCACATGCCGAGCAATATCAATCGCGCCAAAGCTGTGCTCATACCAGTGCAAGTCAATCATAACCAGCCTGGGAGATTCAATAGCAGCCAACCACTGATCAAAATTGAAACCAGTATTCAGCATGATCTCCAAGGGAAAATTGAGGCCCTGGACCTGCCACCCCCTAGCGCGTAAGAGATTGACCATGCCGACCACCCCAACCGGAATCAAGGGGTAAAAAGGACTGGCCTTGAACTTACCGAACTCGGCTTCAACTTCCTGCTTAGCAGGATGGATGTATAGGACATGCATGGGGCCCCAAGTATATGCCACCAGGCGAAATACAGATTGCCTCTTTTTTATAGAACCATGCGATCTTTGAGAAAAGTGCAAGGCTACACTTTCGTTAGGTGCTGCTCTGCGTCTCTTTTCCAGAGATGAATTACAGGTCGAGAGGGAAATTCGTAGGCAAAGGCAATATCAAGCAGCCAGCAGCCAGTTTACGGTTTGAAAGGTAACGCTGGCTAAGCAGTCAATTCAAACACTGGCGAAATCACGAAGACTAAAGCGAAGGCACCTGCTAAAACGCCAATTTCAATTGGCGAGGGCGATATTCGGATTGCTAAGAAAAAAAATACTGGTAGAAAACGGGACTAGGTCAGATTCCGATACACCTTACGCAAACCCAAGAGCAGGTCTTCCAAGTCCTCTTCTGTCAAAAGTGGCCCCGACTCTATGACCACAGACCGCTCCATCATGTCCTCAGAGCGCGGGCACATGCCCATCTGATATTTTATGGGTTCGGGAAAATAGGACGGGCAATCGAATGGGCAACCTCGGGAAGCAGTCCACTGATTTAGCACCTGGGGGGCTGCATACACGGGCTGACCTCCATAAATCTTTCCTGCCGGTATTCCCTCAGCGCGTAACGCCTCGATGCGGCGTGACGCTGCCGCCCCGTCCTCTTCATAGGCGATGATCCACAGTGATTGGCGGTCCCGCTCGGGTATGCGTCTCTCTAACGAAGCCAAAGGCAGATTCTCCAGGCCGGAACGGAGTACGCTGACATTCACTTCAATACGCTCTAGTAGAGCCGGCAATTTTCGCAGCTGACTCCCTAGAATCGCACCTGCAATTTCGTTCATGCGGAGATTTTCGCCCACTATGGGTTCTTGGCCGAAGTGATCTCGTACTCCCGCATGGGAGGTCCAGAACTGTCCCCCTTGGTCGGAATAAATGGTGGCTCGACGATACAGTTCCGCATCGTTGGTAACAATGGCACCGCCCTCACCGCTGGTAATGTTCTTTTCCAGCTGAAACGAGAAGCATCCGACATCTCCCAAGGTTCCTACAGGCTTTCCTTGGTGCACGCTGCCGCACGCTTGTGCTGCATCTTCGATGACATACAAACCCCGTTCTTTGGCAAAAGCATTGATGGCGTCCATATCTGCGCATTTGCCCCCTAGATGCACCGGCATGATTGCCTTTGTGAGGGGTGTAAGACAACGTTCCAAATCCGAAGGATCCAAGAGCATATTTTCATCCACTTCTGCAAAGACCGGGCGGGCCCGCGAAGTGACAATGGCTCCTACGGATGCAATGAAGGTAGCGGCAGGCACAATAACCTCGTCTCCGGGCCCGACACCCAACGCCATCAAACCCATTCGTAAGGCCGAAGTCCCGTTGGCTGCTCCCACGGCGTACTCTATGCCCAAATACTGTGACAGGTTAGTTTCGAAGGAGTCGACCTTGGACAAATGATTGGGGCCGTAATACCTAAATAGCGACTGTGAATCCAATACCTCCATCACTGCCTGTTTTTCTTCTTCCCCAATCAGGCCAGCCCCTTTGTACAGGTTCAATTTTCGTTTGACTGCAGGTTCGCCTCCATTGATAGCTAGAGCGGAGGCGTTTCGGGAAGCAGACGGAGACATGGCTTTGACCCCTGGGTGTGTCCAAAAGAGGACTAAGAGAAATACTACCTAGATTGGCTGGAACATATCATAGTGCGATTTCTTGATTGAAGTTAGATCCCTCCCCCTTTTCTTGATACCACTTATAGAAACTGGTCGGTTTCAGGGCCTTTCCGCAGGATGGGCCCTCGCCAACGTGGTCTGACGTGAACCATACGCCTGGAGAAATCCCCAGCGGGCTAATGGGAGGAATCCCATTCGGTACTATTGTCCCCGCAGATCGGGAGCCTGTGGCCTATCCGCAGCTCTGTTTCAGGTTAAGCAGTCTGCCTAACGCTGCTAAGGGATTGGAACAAGAGGGAAAGGACTTTCTGGTCCAAGGAAAGATGGTGAACATATTCCTTTCGGCCATGCTCTAAGTCTCCTCAATTCATTGCTCAGAACAGGTGTTCCGGGTGCGGTTCTGGGCCGGGACCAGGTCCGTTGACTATGATTTGGGACACAGATTCAACAGTTTCCATTTTCTTGAGTAGTCGGCCCCTGTCCTGCTCTTCGCAAATCACATGCAAGTTAGGACCTGCGTCAATTGTGAAATAGGCCTCCAGCCCTTCTTCTGCTCGCCAAGACTGAACTGCTTGCATCAAATCAACGGCTGCATCATTCAAATAGAGGAGTGAAGGCCGAGAAGTGAGCATTACCGCATGCATGAACAGAGCGTCTTTTTCCAGCAAGGGTCCCAAGATCTTCAAATTGCGGGATCGGACTGCTCCTTTGGCAATTGGTAGAGCTTCACTGACGAATTGCAAACGATTCTCCAAGAGAAAGCTACTGTCTGCCAACCCATGACCGCTTTGACTGCTGACCTTCTTACTTGCTGCACTCACGACGGCAACTACGTCATTCAATGCCCAATGCCTTTCGTGATGCAATTGCATCGGAAGACTGGAACAGTCGTCTATTCCCGCTTCCCACTCCACAAAGCCTCCGAAGAAACTGCGGCAGGCGGAACCGCTGGCTCGACGAGAGATCCGTGCCAAGGCGTTAAGGTCTAAATCCTCACCTTCCATTTGGCTGGCCGCCGCCGCCGCCACGGTTAAGGCGCAAAATCCGCTGGCCGAAGAAGCAATGCCGGCCCCCGCGGGGAAATTGTTGACGCTCACCACCTTGGCCATTCGGTGGTGGCCCAAGAGATTTCGCATACGGTCCAAGTGAGCGATTATTCTAGTGCGGTCAGTTCCTTTCGCAAATTGTCCATTGAGAGATATTTCGTCTTCCCGTTGGGAGGTCGCTAGCCATGCCACTGTCGTCGTTGAATGGGCTCCACTGAGGGTCATACTTAAAGAATTCGTATAGGGCAGATTTAGAGATTTGTCCTTTGCACCCCAATACTTAATGAACGCGATGTTAGCGTATGCCCTAAATGTTGCTTTGCCCACTTAAACGACCTCGAATCTCCTCGATGTAACCGGTTGTCTTCGGCCTCCGGCTTTGGTGTAGGCTGTTCCACTTGCATTCTAATGTGGGTTCAAGCCGCCGGTTCAAGATCTTACTGCAGAGCGTCTAACCCTTTTCAAATGTATTTGCCCGAGACTGTAACCTACCCCCGACTTCCCCTTCTGGTGTTAGTACTGCTTCTAGTGCTTGGCTTGGGAGCCGGCTGTGCTGCTGCCACTGTTATCGTCGAAAGCCAGCCAGCTACGGACTCCATTTACTCCGCTTCAGAGCCGATAGGCCAGACACTTGTGGCTGAATTTCGAGGACTGCAGGGAATCGATCTAGTAATCGAAGGGCGTTCTGAGCCGCAGCTGGCGCGCACGTTCCTGTTCTTACATCCAGAGGGAGAACTGGTGGCAGAAGGCATCCTATCCACAGACTCCTTCGAAGGTCGTAGATGGATTTCTTTAGAATTGCCAAATGTCTCGAAGGTGGTTCCTCAAGCCTATCGGCTGGAAATACATCCGGAGCAAGACTACACCGTGCACGTTGGGCAAGGCTTTCCAGACACTTACGTGGATGGCAGTTTCTACTTCAAAGATGAGCCGATAGCAGCCCAGCTGACATTCCGCATGAGATACAGGCGCTTGGCCCTACTTGCGGAACTTGCCTGGTGGTCGTGGGAACAGCTTCAAATCGTATTGACGGCCCTATTAGTCTTTCTGCTTCCTGGCTGGGGGCTAGTTGCTTGGCTACGCCAGGGAAATGAAAAGGATCTTCTCCACGGCTGGCCGGCCCGGTTTTGCGTGGCCTTTGGCCTCAGTGTGGGCCTCTATCCGGTGTTGTTTTCCTGGCTGGATCTGATAGGCCTGAAATTAGGATCTGGCACCTACATCTTGGCAGCGAGCCTTGCTGTCTTGTCTTTGTGCTACCGCACCATGCTTCTCTGGCGGGACCCCGGCGCTGGGGGTCTACCACCCTTGTCGGCATTCAAAATCTCACATCCTGCAGACGTCGGGTTCCTAATTGCATTGGCCGGACTCCTGTTGACTCGTTTCTGGCCTCTGAGAGGGGTAGAAGCCCCTTTCTGGGGAGACTCTGTGCAACATGCATATATCAGTCAGCTCCTGCTGGAACAGGGCGGGCTTTTCCAAGATTGGCGTCCGTATGCCGAATTCTTAACCTTTACCCATCAGTTTGGTTTCCACGCCAACACCGCTGTCTACGGATTTGCACAAGGGGTGACTGGTGTTGAGGCGACCCTCGAAACAGGCCAGCTCATGAATGTAATGGCGATTCTGGTCCTGTATCCATTGGCAGTGTACGTTGCAGGAGGAAATCGTTGGGCTGGCGTGGCAGCCATGCTGGTTGGAGGGCTTCTCTCTTACATGCCGGCAATGTACTTCAATTGGGGTAGATATGCCCAACTTAGCGGTCTGGTAGTACTGCCTGTGGCCATTCTACTTCTTTGGCGAATTGTAAATGCTCACGGCTGGCAGCCCAGCGCAATAGCGGTCAACAGCATAGCTCTAGCTGGTATGGCCCTCTGTTATTACCGCATGCCTCTCTTTTATGCGGCCTTCGCCCTGCTTCTTCTGCTCTTCTGGATTCTTCCAGAATGGGGCAGGAAACCTCACAGATGGAAAATGGGCCTGACTAACTTGGGCAGTGTATTGACGCTAAGCCTGGCTCTACTGTTCCCCCATTTGTTACGCGTGTCCGGAAGTTACTTGGCGGGCCGGGCTGCAGCCAGCCTGCAGGGAGCTCCTGAGAATTGGGTGTGGAATGACTACCAGATATGGCGCTCTCTACCAGATTACTATCCGCGGTGGCTGCAACAGTGGGCCGGTGGAGCGTTACTGTGGTCAGTTATAGTGGCCCACCGTCGCAGTTTTCTGCTGGGACTATGGGGGTTATCTTTGGGTTCTTTGGTTGCACTGAGCCTGTTTCAGATCCCCTTAATGAGCGAACTTCAAAATTTCGCTGTAGTGATCGCCATGTACGTGCCCTTCAGTGTCTTGTCTGGTTGGACAGTGGGTTGGTTTATGGATTGGCTGCCGCAAAAACTTGAAGGTCATTGGAAGAGGCGCCTGCCGTTACTGGCAACGGCTGGCTGCCTGTTGGTCGTAGTCTTGGGCTTGCCTCGTACGCGTTATATCGCAGACGAGCAATTCAATCTGGTAACTGCACCGGACCTGGTGGCCATGCACTGGATAGAAGAGAATCTGGAACCGGATTCAAAGTTGCTAGTGCCCGGTTTTAGAGTCTATGGCGGCCGTACTGTGGTCGGAGCAGATGCTGGTTGGTGGATTCCCTTGTTAGGCGGAAGGTCCGTATCAATGCCACCACAATATGCCTTGCTGGAAAAACCGGTTGAACCTGAGCAGGTCGACAAACTGATTGAGCTGACGGCCTCCTTGGAAGGAATTCCCTTGTCCTCTTTGCCGGCTGCTGCCTTGCTTTGCGAACATGGCTACACCCACGTATTCTTGGGACAAAAGCAAGGAAATGTAGGCTTTGAAGTACGCCAACTGTATTCTGAATCCCAACTCGACCTAAATCCAGTCCTGCAACCGGTTTATGCACAGGATCGGGTCCGCATCTACAAATTGGATCCGGAGTTTTGTGCCTCGGGCGCTCACTTTTCTACCCCTGTGAACGGCCCATCAGTACAATAGAATTCTTCGGAATTCCATTGAACAATGAACGAATTCCATTTTCCTTGGCCAAAGAACATTTGATTTCCAGGCGTCTTACCATGGACCAGAACGGAGTTTCTATCCACCGAATCGGCTCGAAGGCACGCCTTTGAAACCAGTCTTAATCGAAAAAAGATTACCGTTCTGCGGGTTCTTGGCAAGTTCCGCTTCGGTTAGGCCTTGAGCAGCACACGTAATATACAGTGTGTCGAGTTCTGGATCTCCAAAGGCACAAGCAGTAGTGGCTGGTACCGGCAAGTCAATGGTCTGTAGTATTTCCCCTGTCTGGGCATGAATGCGGCATACCTTACTGCCTCCATAAAAGGCAACCCAAAGCATTCCTTCCTCGTCGATTGTCATGCCGTCCGGTAAGCCAAATTCCAACTCTACCTGTAGGAGAATCCTTTCGTTTGTGATTGAACCTGAATCCACCGAGTAATCCCAGGCCCTCAGTGCAAAGGTGGTGGAATCAATGTAATACATGGTCTTGTGGTCGTGGCTCCAGACTATGCCGTTAGAGATGCCGACGCCACCTAGGACCTTGGTCACTTGAAAATCTGTGTTGAGGCAATACAGACTCCCTTGGTCGATGGGATCCACATAAGCCATAGTGCCAGCCCACAATCGGCCGACTGGATCACATTTGCCATCATTGAAGCGATTGCCGGCCTGGTTGGTTTCTGGGTCGCTGAATATTGTGACCTGTCCTGTTGCCAGATTGAAAGATCCGAGACCACATGCGAGGGCCAGGACTACCTCCTGATCCCGCCAGGGCACTACTGTCCCTACGTGTTCCCCGACATCCCACTCCCGGTTGGTTTCGGATTTAGGGTCAAAGGCATACAATCTGCTCGAAAGGATGTCAATCCACCAGAGCACAGACTTCTGGTCATCCCAAATAGGTCCTTCTCCTACCAGGGCATTTACGGGTACGCGAACTCTCAGTTCTGTGATCATTTTGGCTCCTCCGTTCAGGCGGGTACTGACAAGCAGCGGTTCGGCCAGGCTTCAAATAGGTCTGCAGTGTTGGTTGAACCCAGCAATTTGAGAACAGAATGTATTATAACGGTGCAGGCTGAACTTAGATTTCATATTCTTCAGCCTTCTGAGTCGCTCCGCCCCGCTTCCCCAACCAAAACCCAGGAGGATTTATGTCCGCCCAGACCCATGTTCTGATGATTTGTACCGATCATTGGCCAGCGCATCTGCTGGGGGCTGCGGGCCACTCTGCCGTTCAAACCCCTACTCTTGATGAACTGAGTCGCAATGGTGTGCGTTATACCAACGCGTATAGTGAGTGTCCAGTATGCATTCCGGCCCGCCGCACGTTGATGACTGGCACGACTTGCCGTACACACGGTGATCGGGAGTTCCAGGTACTCGCCCCCATGCCGGAATTGCCTACCCTGGCCCAGACCTTTCGCGACAACGGCTATCAGGCCATGGCGGTGGGTAAGCTGCATGTTTTTCCGCAGAGGGATCGGATCGGCTTTGATGATGTGCTCTTGGCAGAGGAAGGGCGGCCACTTCTGGGAGCAATTGACGACTACGATCTTTGGTTGGGCGATGAGGGTTTGCCAGGCCAATCCTTCGCCCACGGTATGAGTAACAACGAATACTCGTGGCGCCCTTTTCACATGGCAGAAAGGTACCACGTCACCAATTGGACCACGCAGACCATGTGCCGCCAGATCCGGCGGCGCGATCCGAAACGACCAGGTTTCTGGTACCTCTCATACGTCCATCCACATCCTCCTTTGGTTCCCTTGCAGGCCTATCTGGATCTTTATCGAGACATTCCTATAGACGAACCCCAATCCGGCGAGTGGAGCCTGGACAAAGAGCAGCTGCCCTATTACCTCAAGATCATCAGGTCCAAGTGGCAAAGCTTGTCAGACTCCGAGATTCTGCGGGTTCGCAGAGCTTTCTACGCTTCTGCGACCCATATTGACCATCAATTACGGCTGGTAATCGGTACCTTGCGGGAAGAAGGCTTGCTTGACGACACTATTATTCTCTTCACTTCTGACCACGGTGACATGCTGGGTAACCATGGTCTGTGGGCGAAACGGCTTTTCTACGAACAGTCGGCCAACGTTCCCTTGATTCTGCTTGGAGCGCGTGGCGATGAAAGGATTTCGGGCAGTTCCATTTCGGATCGGCTGGTTGGTTGGCAAGATGTGATGCCTACCTTGCTGGACTTGGCAGGAGTAGAAATACCTGAAACTGTGGAAGGGAGCTCCATGGTGAGGTCTGAAGTAAGGCCTTACTTGTATGGGGAATGCGGAGTGGGACCCAAGTCCAGCCGCATGATTCGTAAGGAACAGTGGAAGCTTATTTACTATCCCTGTGGCAACAGGTCCCAGTTGTTCAATCTGGTAGCTGATCCAGCCGAGCTACACGATATATCAAATAAACCAGAGTTTGCTACCCACCTAAAGGAGTTGCAGGAGCTTCTGGTTCATGAAATGTATGGTCAGGATCTGGAATGGCTAAGTAATGGGCACTTAGTGGGTTGTCCTGAACCGGAATTTGCATATTCCGAGAACCGGAGTCTTTCGGGTCAGCGGGGTACCCATTGGCCTCCTCCTCCCATAGATCACTCTGGTACACAAATTGGAATGCCGTAGAGGGCCAAGCAATGAAAATCACTGGAATTGAAACCTACTTGATGAACGCCGCGCCTAATGGGGGAGGTTGGCAATCGCGCAACTGGCTCTTTGTCAAAGTGCAGAGCGACGAGGGGGTATACGGAATCGGCGAATCCAGTGGTTGGCCGCGTGTAGTTCAGACTGCAATTCAGGACCTGACCCCCATATTGATCGGGGCTGATCCGATGCAAATAGAAGCCATTGTGCAAGGCTTGCACGTAGCCATGACGGGCCACGGCATGACCGGGGTAGTGGGCAGTGGCGCCATTTCTGGAATTGAAATGGCGCTGTGGGACTTGAAAGGAAAGGTCTTGGGGGTGCCTGTCTGGAATCTATTGGGTGGACAGTTACGGGACCGCGTCAAACTCTACACCCACGCGCATACTCCGGAAGAATGTCAGAAGTACATTGAACGTGGGTTCACGGCGTTCAAGACTGGAGGAGTTACTGGCACCGTGGCCAAAATTCGAAGGCTGCGGGAGGAATTGGACAGCAGCATCGACCTAATGGTGGACGTGCACGGTCCACCTTGGTTGACGGTCCCTGATGCCATACAACTCGGTCGGGCCCTAGAAGAATTCGACCTGCTCTTCTACGAGGATCCGGTAGCACCTGAGAACATCCAGGCGATAGCGGAAGTCGCGCGGCACGTCAATCTGCCCATAGCGGCTGGAGAACGGCATTCCTTTCACTGGGGTGTCAGTTGCTTGATTGAGAATCAATACATTGATGTGGTGCAGCCGGATACGGGCCGGGCCGGAGGGCTGCTTGCCATGCGCAAGATAGCTCATTTGGCGGAAGCTCACTTCGTTACTGTCGCCCCACACGATGGATCGCTGGGTCCAGTGGCAGAAATTGCGGCGGCTCACCTATGTGCCACTTTGCCAAATTTCTTGATATTGGAACATCTGGAGGATGACGTACCTCAAAGGTACGAGGTGATGCATCCCCAACCAGTGATTGAAGACGGTCATCTCTTGTTGACAAATCTGCCTGGTCTAGGCATTGATATTCTGCCGGAGGAAATTGCCAAATTTCCTTCTCAGGGAAACATTTCACCGCCCAAAACACACTTCTACATACAGGCTAAGACCAGCAGAGGCAGCTGGATGGAGGAGGAAGTAGAGACTCCCGGCTTTAGCTAATTCCTCTCTTTTGGAAACTTTTGGTCAAATTGTACTTCTGTCAGTGAGGACTCAAAAAGACAAAGGTTCTTTTCTTTATGCCAGAGTCTGCAAATGACCAAAATGGTTCTTGCCGAAGGCGGTGGTCCAGGGCCCTGGAAATTTTGACCTGTTCATTAGTACAGTGCTCTCTCAGGTTGTATCATTCCAGATTGATCCCCCAAACATTGGCTCTATACGTCCCCAAAGAGCCTCCAGGAGGCAACCATGGGTTTCCCCGTTTACGATTTTCGCAATCCTGATCACATTACCAACATGCTGGTTACGCCGCAGATTCGTTCACGTTTCCTGCGCATGGAACCAGGCCTTACAGCTAAAGGACACACTCATGATCTGGGTCAGGAAATATTCCTGATACTATCCGGCCGGTGCGAATTCACGATTGACGGCGAGACTGAAGAACTTGGGCCCGGCCAGATGTGCATAGCTCTGATTGATCAGATGCATCAAGTCAGGGTGATCGGGGACGAACCGATGATAATGTATCTTTCCGTCACCCCACATGTACAGCCGACTCACACTTACTGGGATGAACAAGGCAGCAAATTGCCGCCCCACTTCAACCCCAATTCCAACTATGACCTCGAAGTCAACGACAGCTTATCGGTTGAGGATTTGCTGGAACAGCAAGCTTTGAAGTCCGTCCGGATGGCTCAGGCAGCGGCTAAAGTAGCCAAAGTAAATATGGCTGTCAACGTTGACGGCAACTTCGGCGTGGACAGCCGGGAACGCATGTGGGAAGCGTTGCGGGAACTGCATCTCAGTTTGGCGGATATGGACGACAACTGGAACGAACTGGCGCCTCGCGCCAACCCTACAGACTGAAAGAGTCCCCTTGCTGGGCCTTTTACCGAAGGAGGTGTAATTCATGCAGAAAGTAAAAATAGGTGTGGTCGGTTGCGGCGCAATTGGGCAAGTTCATCACCTGCCTAACCTGAAAGAACTCTGGGCCCTTTTCGATGTAGTGTCGGTCTGTGATGTTTCAGCCCAGGCAGTTCAGCATGCTTCTGAAAGGTTCGGCGTACCGCAGGCCTTTACGGATTATGAACTGTTTTTGGATTCAGGAGTGGATGCAGTAGTACTGTGCCAAACAGACCCGAAAACCGAATTCGGCAAACGTGCATTTGCGGCGGGAAAGCACATTTTTATCGAAAAACCTGTCTGTTTCTCATTGCAGGAGATTGATGCCCTGATTGCAGCGCAGGCTACTGCCGGTACTGTGGGACAGACGGGATACATGAAAATCTTTGACCCAGCTTTCGAGATTGCCGCTGAAGAGGCTCAAGGGATGGAAGTCAGGTTCGTGCAGATTCATCATTTGCATCCAAATAACGACTTGCATTTGGCCCAGTTTGATGTTCAAAGATTCGGTGATATTCCAGAAGCAGTGATGGAGGAGACTGCGGCTGCACGTAATCGTTCAATTTTTGAAGCGATTGGAGAAGTGCCGCCGGATGTCGTCCGTGCTTTTTCCCTTATGGCTGGCAGCATGATCCACGACCTGTACGGCCTGAGGAAAATCATGGGAATTCCTACTCAGGTGAATTCGGTGGACATCTGGCAGGAAGGCAGGGCTGTAACCATCCAGCTTGAATATCCCAATGGTGCACGCTGCAACAGTACTTGGATAGACCTACCCAATCTATGGGACTTCAAAGAGACTCTGGAGGTGTGCGGAGACGACAAGCGCATTACGCTGAAATATCCCACAGGATTCTCCCGAGGGCAGCTATCTGAATTACAGGTACAGGAAATTGATGTCCAGGGCATGACAATATCAAAAAGACCAGCAATTGATTGGGACAGCGCCTTTATTCGTGAAATGCAGTCTTTTCACCGGAGCATTACAACTGGTGCAGTCTGCCGGTCTCCGCTAACGGAAGCGAGACACGATATTAAATTGATTATTGATGTGATTACACACTACATGCAGCAGTTGTAATTCGCCCCTTTCTTCCTAATTTCCAATAGCAATCGGGGAAAGGTCTTAATTTTTATGGAAATTGCGCCTTCAATTAGGCTGATAACACGCGAAATGCCCCGTCATCTGTTACCCGAGCCGCTAGCAGTTGATGAGACATTGGGACTGGCATTGCATCCGAACCTGAAGGGAAAGGTTGTACATGTAGCCCAAAGTGAGGAAAAAAGGGTTTATGAACCCCGCGGCACCAGGACGACCGCAGGAGATTACTTGCTGATGTTTCCTGATGGGTCCCACTCTGGACGCGCAGCCGTTAAATGCAACACGTTATTAGCGTATCGTTCTCCGGATCAGGGAAAGACTTGGCGAGGCCCCGAGATTGCCTTTGACATTGAATATAACCAACACGGTTTTATTCTTCTGCAACCTAGGGGTTCGGATCGACTCTATGCCTTCGGCACTCAACCTTTGTGGGACTTATATTCCAGAGAAGATGGCCTACACGAGAATGCTCCAATAGGGTATTGATATACTGATGATGAAGGGCATTCCCGGTCTGAGGTTCGCCTGATTCGGCCTCACAACGACATAGACTTTCGAGGCATGTCAGTGATGCGGATGTGCGAAACGGACCGCGGCACCTGGCTCTTGGGTAGCCACGAGGGAGACTGGAGTTACAAACCGCTCATTACCCGCCAGTATCTGTTGCGTTCCTAAGATCAAGGGCGAGTCTTGGGAATTGATACCAGGTCGTCGACATGGAGGCTGGCACGCCTTGCCGTTTGGCCGGATGGATGAAGGGCGGCCGTTGGCAGCAGGAGATGGCGAAGTCTATATGCTGGCGCGGACTCCGACCGGCAGGTTTTGGGATTCCCGCAGTTTCGATGACGGTCGCACCTGGCAGGATTTCCAACCTACAAGCATGATCAATCCGGATGCACCGCCCATGTTGTTCCCCCTTTCGAATGGACGCACTTGGGTGAATCTGCACCACAATGTACATTCCGAACCTGTATACCGCGGCCTAAAGGGGAATGCAGAAGGCATGAAGGATAGGGGGCAGATCTGGGCGGCACTCTCCCATGATTATGGACGTACTTGGAGCGAGCCCGGTTTCCTTTGCTCGATGGCCCGCGCTCCCGAGTACGACCTCCCCTTCCGCAATTATCAGAGCTCATATTTGGATGGCTTCGTTGACTCCTCTCTCCTGAGCTTGTTCATGTCGCAGTGCTGGGACCGCGTGCTCCATCTTCAGATCGGGGAAGAAGACCTTTTCCACCTACCAACCGCACAGGAACTTGACATATGACGCAGGAATCTCAGTTGGATTTTAGCCGAGATGGTTGCCTGCTGGTGCGGGAGGCGTTGGATCCCCGCGATCTTGACCCTTTGATTCACCACATTGATGGGGAAATCGGCAGGTTTGCAGAGGACTTAAAACAAAAGGGCGAAGTCAATGACATTTTTGCAGAATTGCCATTTGATAAAAGGCTGGTTGCACTTAGTCGAGAATCTGAGCATCGCCTGCGCAGTTGGAACAACATTGCACTGGGCAAGGGTCTCTATGATGTAATCTGCCACCCGGGTATCATTGAAATTCTCACCCCGATTCTTGACCCCGATTTTGGTTTTAACGGGGACTACCATTTGCAGCCCAAGTTACCCAACAGCAGTTTTACAGCATTCCCATGGCATCAAGACAGCCAGTACTACGGCCGGGAGAGCCAGTTCGCCAAAATCATTACCATGTGGATTCCTCTAGTTGATGTGGATCAGGAGAATGGCTGCCTGCAAGTATTGCCGGGCAGCTGGGAATGGGGTCTGTTGTACGGCGAAAGAGGGGCAGATCAGAACATGCGAACTAAGGAAAATGTGGGAAAAAGGGGCACTCCGGTGCCTTTGCCGATGCGAAAAGGAGATATTTTTCTGTTTTCAAATCTGACTTTCCACAAAAGCACCATGAATCTCACCGACGCTGTTCGTTGGAGTGTAGATATCAGGTATTCTCGCATCATGGAAAAGCATGCTTTCGCTCCCGAAGTCTCATCCAGCGAAACTTTCATACGGCAGCAACTAGATAAACACAGACGTGCACCCATTGCACTTACAGGTGATTCGCATCTTTTGTCCTACCAGGAATGGAGGGAAGCGTTGGTTGCCCCGCTTTCTTAGGACAGAAGATACCTCCATTTCAATTTTCCCGTGGAGCCGGTTCCTTGCGTTGGCGGTGGATTCCCATGCGGAGAGTTTCTATTTCCTGCGGTAGTTTCAGGTATTTCAATGCCTTCTAGCGGCCATTTCCTTCTACAGCAGGCAAGGTGAAAATCACATGCACCAACATCCCAGATCTGTGGTTCACAAGACTTTTGATATTTGGCGCAGTCCAGGCAGATTCACCAAGAATCCCGATATCGTGGAATTGTCTTCGGGAACTTTCCTTTTGGTCTACGCAGACACGGATTCTCATTGGTCGCAAGTCAATCAAGTACTGACCATTCTAGCCAGCGAAGATGAAGGAAAGACATGGCACAAGCGGGCTGAGGTCGCTGAGGCTGTCATCGAGAGTGGAGACCACAGATTGGTAACGCCCCGATTGAGCTTGCTGAAGGACGGGCGTCTGTCCGTCATCTGCGATCGGAACGACCACAGTTTCTTTCACGAGGATCAACCTTCCGGCAACGGTGTGTGGTGGAGCGAAGATGAAGGGCGCACCTGGAGCTCCGAATGCAAGAACGGCATCATGGGATTTGAGCCGGACCGAATGGTGGAATTGAATGACGGTTCCATTGTGGTGGCTTCCCATATTATGTTTGGTGAAACCCAGGAACTTGGCGAGATCCTGACCGTTTCGGGGGATGGTGGCGTGACTTGGCACCAACGCAGTACGGTGGCCCATGATGGTCACTATAGATACTGTGAAGGAGCCATCGTACTTCTGGATGGCGGACGAGAATTGGCTTGTATCTTGCGGGAAAATCACCATGGTGGTAATCCCAGTTTCGTCACTTTCTCAAGGGACCAGGGCCAGACTTGGTCCGATCCGCAGATGTGTCCTTTTTCTTTGGACCGGCCCTATGGGAAGCAACTAGCGGATGGCCGAGTATTTGTTACAGGTCGGCATGTAAATGGCCCACTGGGTAATTATGGCTGGTGCGGAGATTTGAAGGCGGAACTTGGCTACCAGATTGGAGGCCCGCGCCGCAAGTACCAAGCTGCTTTAATCGGCAATGAGCTAGTCATAGAAAATCTGCCCGGACTTGAATGCCGATATCGCCTGCTTCCGCCCGAGAATGCTTTCAGCGAAGTAACGTTCGAAGCGAAAGTCAGAGTTGAAGGGGCGGCTAATCGTGAGGGTGCCTTTCTCTCTATTTCTCAAATTGGGGTGGTCTTACACATTGCGGCGAACGGTATCTGGACACGACGGGGTGTGGATTTCCTGCACCCTGTTGATATGACAACTGAACGACACATTTGTCTTCACCATCGGAGAGGCTGGCTGCAAGTAAAGGTAGATGGAGAAACGGTCATCAACCAATGCGTATTCCGTGAGTCGACACCCGGAGGAGACTCTCGAGGCGGGGGGCCCCTTAACGGCTATTCTGCTTGGGGACAGCCCAGTACGGGGGGACGCAGTTTTTGGCAATCTGTTTCATACAGGGTTGAGAATAGGAATCTCCCCGCACATCGGTGGTCATGGCAGGCCAGCTCCGGAGAATGGCCCGACCAGTATCAGCGGGATCGCATGATCCAAATTCATGGCAATCATCCTGAGCAAGTACCTGCACCGGATCATGGTTACTCATCTTGGATCCAACGTCGCGACGGCCGGATCTACTTCGTTGACTATACGAATTATGGGGATCCGCCAGGCAATTCCCACCTGGTTGCCAGTCCCTTAGACCTTCATGATCTAGCGTAACAATTCAAGACCGATTCCCTTATCCAAAGGTAATAAGCAAGTTATTGCGGGGCAACAGTATTGCTTATCCCGCCCGCCTCTGAACTTCTAAAAGCCGTTTATGGTCGAGAAGGTTTTGGTGGGTGAAAGTTGCTGTGGATTTTACCGAAACAGAGTCTTGCAGGGCCGACAGTATCTCTCCAATTTTGTTCTCCTGTCTTGTTTCGGATTGAAGCAGTGCCAAACGATGGAGCGCTTCTGTATATTCCACAGACTCCGACATTTCTAGTGTTCTATAAGCTTCCACCGCTTTGAGGGCTCTCTGGAAAGCCGCTTTGAGTTGACCTTGGTCCCAAAATAAATCGGCGAATGCAGAGCAACTGCGGGCGAAAACTAGATCAACCTTCACTTTTCGACTTTCATATTCCTTTTCGATCCAAACCAACCTCACTGCGGCCTCTGTGGAATCTTCCAGGGAGGCAGCTTGCAATTGACAATCTGCCAAGACTGAAAAGCTCTTCGCTTGTGGTTTGGCTTGCCCCAAATTGATAGCCGACTTGTAAAGTTCTAAGGCTTCTTCTTTACGGCCCTCTTTCTGGCGGACCTCAGCCAACGCAGCAATGACCGTCATGGAACCCGAATTGGAAACATGGCCATTGTGCTCAAGAGCGTATGTCCGAGACTGTTCCAGACATTGAGCGTATTCCTGAAACTTGCCTTGCTCTCTCAACAGCTGACTGGATTTGAGTAAGCAATTGAAGGCGCTGCTGGTTTGCCCTTCCCTATCCAGTAGCTTATGAGCCGCACCGTAATAGAGTTGGGCTGGGGCCAGTTCCCGCCTGTTGCCGTACATTTCCGCCAGGCGGATCAGAATCTGGGATCGCAGTGGCTCACTGTGGTCAGAAGATTCCAAGTCAAGGGTTCCATTCCAAGCCTGAATGGTCAGTTCAGGTTCGCCCAAACCCAAATGACACTGGCCGGTTAACCATGCGGCGGCCAAAGGATCGATATTGGTTCCGGAGTCAATGGCTGGTAGGAGACGCAGGGTCTGTAGGCCTTCAAGAAAAAGACTCAGGCGGTGTTGTTGCCGGGCTATCCCCAGAGTTATTTCCTGATCCGCCCTACTGCCCCGGGAAAATACTGACTTCGTTCTCATCTGAAAAAGCTCAGCCAGCGCCTCCTCGTGCATTGCATGTGCCTGAAACAGTTCTACAAGCTGAGTGCGAACTTGAAGGGTTGCTGTTTGGGAGGGCCCCACATGTCTTTCCCGTAGGGCAAGGGATAAACGATAATGATGGACGGCCCTTTCTATCTGGGAGGCTCCAGCAAAAGCCTCTCCCAGCAGCAAGTGAACAGTCGAAATTTTCTTGGGGTATCGGTTGACGTGGTCTTTTAAGTGCCCCAGCATGGCGGTTAAAGACTCTGTGGCTTCACTGTAACTGTTTCGTTCCTTACAGCCAGCTGCCAACTGTATAGATGCATCCAGATAGAATTCATGGTTGTGACGTGCTGCCGCGTTAGACTCCAAGCGGTTGATGGCTTTCTTTACATAACCGTGTGACTTCTTGGTGTTTCCGGCTAGGAACAGAGCCACACCAAGCAAGTACTGGACTCTGGCCCTATGTCCTTCGGTCTGAAATTTCTTGAGGGCCTTGCTATCGGCATGTTTCTTCAGAAGATCAATGGCGGAGCCCCAGTCGTTCTGCGCGATTAGCGCTTCGGCTTTTCCCAGCCAGCATTCGGCTTGCAGATATTCATGCTGCTGATTTTTTTCGTATAAAATTTCGGCTCCGTTCTCAAAATATATGACAGCACTTTGGTAGTTTCCCTCTAACAGTGCCATGCGGCCATGCAAATATTCGTGCTTGCCTCCTAACAGGGACCGATCTAGAGAGGTTACTTTCGTTTCCTTGGCGCTGGAACTCAGACAAGCTCGGGCCTTAGAGAAATCTCTTTCTGCGATCCACCCTTCTGCCAAGTCTTGGTAAGCATGGGCAGCCAAAGGAAGGTCCTCTGGTTCCTCTTGAAAGTCCACTACGCTCTCAAGTAATTCACGGGCGGCACTAGTATCCCCCAAGGCCAGAAGCGCTCTGCCCTGCAGAAGCTTAAGTTCGCCCAACTGGGGCAACTGCAGGGCGAAACCACCTTCAACCAGTAAATCCCGGATTTCGGATAGGGCTTTATCAAAGTCTTCTGCTGCCATTAGAAGGTGGATCACTTCCAATCTAAGACGAAGTGCCCATTCAGAGAGTGGATTCCCCAGCTCAATACAAGCCTTGCACCCAATTCTTGTCGCATTCTTTGCCTTTCCCTTCTTCCCTTGAATGCGAAATAGACGAGTTCTAAAAAAAGCGGCGATGGCCCTTTCCTGTCGCGCCTGCTTCAATGGTTTAAAGATTGCCAGGGCTTCTTCGAACAAACTGTCCGCGGCCGTATGATCTGCTTGAAGGACGTAGAACCTGGCAGTTTCCAAACTGGCTCTGCCCACATCCAAATGCTTAGGTGAAAGCAACGCAGCCAACTGCTCTTTGCCCCTTAGAAGACACAGTTCGGCCCTTTCCCAGATACGCAGTTTGCGTAGCAGAATTCCTTTGAAAACCTCCAGTCGAGGCAGAAAGTCAGCCGGCGCATTTTCAAGGTGGCTAGCAACACATTGAGCGGAGTCAATAAAAGCCAAAGCCCTGTCGAAGTTTCTCCCCGTGCCCTGGACCACAGCCAACAACTGCAGAGCTTTTGCTGGGTATATGGATGAGACGGTTTGGCTCGGGATCTGCCCGTCCGAGTAACTCAAGGCCAGTTCTTCAGCAAGTGCGTAGTCCTCAGCCAGAAGTTGGGAATGTGCCATCGTCCAATGACATTTCAGATCTTCCTCACTTCCTTCACCCAAATTGCTAATATAAGTAATTTTGGCACTCTCGGCAGCGAGAAAGGCAGCTGGCCAATTCCCCAAGGCCATATGCAATTCGGATGTCTTCCAAAGAAAGTCCGCGTAGGAGGTCGAATCCTCTCCGTAATTGGCCGCAACCTCTTCGGACAGTTCAAGAATCTGAATTAGTGCCGATCTAGATCGGCCCATGGTATGCAAGTTCCAAGCTAGCCGCATCTGTATTTCCAAGTCCGGCCCACGGAGATGCAGTAACTCTAGTTGTTCAGTTATTTCGGAGACGGCATTTCTTATGGCCAAGGCTTGACTGCAACTAAGTTCATGATTCATGAGGCTGGCTTCGGACTGCAGTTTGCCCTCCCATAGCTCAAATTGGCGCAGCCACTTACCAAACTGTTTACTAAATTTGGTCGAGTGTGCTTCCCACTGGGGAAGGGCGGCCGGGAATACCTTATGTTCCACGCATTCAAAGAGGGGTCGCGATCGGTTGAATTCCGCGATGTATTTCATAATTTTTCCCCGGTGCAGGGCGAGGGTTGTTTTGACCCGTTCTAATGGTGCATTTCTTGGCTGACAATGTCTTGAATCTGTTGCAAATTGTCGCCCTGAATAACAACAATGCCTCTGCTATCAGCGAACTCTTCGAATTCTACACTTGATTCAGTACTGTTATGTCCGGAACTGTCTGTGACAAAAAAGCGTGCACACTCCAGTCTTTCCAATTGCATGCTCCATTCCTGCAGCTCTTGCAAGTATTTGACATCAAAAGGGTTTAGGCTGGTCTTGCAAGAGACCAAGGTAAGATTGCCTCTGGCCAAACCAATGAAGTCCACCTCCCGCAAGTTCCCTCCAAGACGCAAAGTTTGGCCGAATCGGCAGTCGTCAAAAAACTTCCGAATCCTACTGTAAACGAATACTTCCAACCAGATACCATTTACGAATTTGCGCTCTTCCTCAGAAAGGAATTGAACTTCCAGGCGATTTGATTCTGCCAGGAGACTGCCAACTATGTTTCTTTTCTTCAGCTCATCTAAGATCCTCAACTGAGGCTGGTTGAGGCTAAGAGGGCCGGCTGCGAACAAAGGTACAGAACCGTCACCGTTAGGGCTCCGATCCCTTTTCAGCCGCAGCCAGGAAATGATCTCATGCCAATCCTGAAGATGGCAAGCCAGAAATTCAGCGGCCCTAATGTGGTGTTCTGTTAAGTGTGCGGACCTGGTACCTAACTGAGCCCCACGGCTCTCTAGAAACAGCTTAAGTCGCCCATCAATATCTTCTGGAGGATGCGCCTGGTTGACATCCAATACTGATCTGTTTGAAAGGGACAAGAATGAAACTCGAGCACCAATCTCGTGGGCCCATTGCATCGCCGCCAATTTGACTGCAATGGGACCACAATTGAGACAGAATTCCACTGAAGGACCTGGTACTTCCAATCTATGCTGTCTAAGTCTCCGATAGATGGCCTGAATATTTCTGCGCCCGGTCTCCCACCTGCGCCACGTGGGAACTCCCGGGAGGCTCCTCTTGAATTCATCGGTCCTTGACACTGAAGCATGAGGCCCTACCAAAGAGACCGCTTCCGGATTCCGATATCTAATCAACTGCCAAGCAGCATCCATTTTTTCTATAGCTGCGACCACTATGACTTGACGGACTCTGCAAGTCGCTGCCGTGGACGGACTTGCGTTCTGAAAAGGCACGGCCATAGGAAAGATGAACTTAAAACTTGAATATGTATTGGCTGACGAAAACTGGTGGCGCTGCGCCAGGAAAGCAGGAACTCAGACTTCGAGTTGGACCGCCAGGTCATCAAGGTCTGAAACGTACAAATCAAAATCCAGTATCTGGGCCTTGACTTGCTCCTCTTGCTCAGTTGAGTTGACTTGGCCGAATTCCCGCGGCCGACTCAGGAATCCCGTGCGAAGTCCTGCGTTCCGAGCTCCTTCCAGGTCGCTGGTATGGGCAGCAACCATCAGGACTTCGTGGGGAGCCAAGCCCAGCAATTGAGCAGCCGTGAGGTAGACCGCAGGATGAGGCTTATACTTACCCGCCAATTCACAGGACAGCACGCAATCCCAAATCCAGCCATTAAAGCGCGCTAGATCCACCAGCAAGGAAACGTTGCCATTGGACAGTGGTGCCAGAATGTATTTGTCCCGGAGCCGGGCTAGACCCACCTGGACGTCCGGCCAGTTTTCGAGACGATGCCAAGCCAGATTGAGTTCCTGCACATCGCCTGGGGACAGACCCGCCATCCCAAAACGTGGCATCAGTTCCTCTAGAATCTGCCCGTGCAGTATGTCAATGGTTTCCCAGGGCACCAATCCGTCGTTTACCTTTTGCATTGCCGGGCCATAGCCAGCTCTCCAAGCCTTGGCCAACTTGTGCCAATCGACTTCTAGGCCTGTCCTGGCAGTCAGGGTTTCACCTTCTCTAACCAGGGATCCGTACCAATCCACTAGAGTGCCAAAAACATCGAAGGCAATTGCCTTCACACTCTTCAACGTTTCAGGTTGTGGAGCCATATATTTTCCTTTAGTGGTTGGCTGAATGCCGGAAAGCAGATAGAGTTAGGCTGGTCCCCCTTGAGGGTACATGCCGTGTTGGACTGGTTCTAGACCTAGGAATCTGTTACAAGTCCTGCCAGGTTTCGCCAAATCGTTCCTGGTACCAGGCCTTCAAGGGCACGTCTTCTTCGGTAGGCACGTAGTAGCCCATGTGGCTGGCCCGGTGCCCCAGCAATTGTTTGCCGATCGGGGAACACTTGGCCAGCAGGCTTTCCGGCATTTGGTCGTAATCCATTGGGCGCAGGACGCGATAACAATAGCCGAAATACAACACCACGCGGTCCTGATCCGAGTAATTGGGGGCACTTGCATGCCAAGTGGATTGGCCGAAAATAACGGCATCGCCGGCTTCCACCGTGAGTTCCAGAGCTCCCATGGGCTCCGAACGGCCTGCCAAGAACGATGGCCCTCCATCAGAGCGGTTGGAGCCAGGCACCACCATTAGGGAGCCCATGTTCTCCTGTGGCAGGTCTGACAGGAAGTAACCAATCTTGAGACTGCCTAAGGCTCTGCGACCGTACATGCCAATGCCCGGCTTGCCGCCGTCCGGATGCCAGCCAATGCTACGCACCTCTGGGTTCGGCGGCACAATAATCAAATGAGAAGTACTCAATTGAATGTTGAAATGCTCAAGGAATCGGACCGCCTTAGGAAACGTCACAGGCCATTCCAACAGCTCTAGGAATGAGTCGCTCCGGTCAACCACAGGCCGCACGTTTAATCCAAAGTCTCCTCGACGCCGCTCAGAATGTCGGAATTCCTCTTTGAGTTGCTCGATGGCTCCGTTCAGTTCGGCGATTTTCTTGGGGTGCAAAGCATGCTTGAGCACTAGAAAACCATGGGTTTCGAAAAACTCTACGTGTTCCTGAGTTACTTCCTCAGTGGCTTCAAAGGCGTATTCCATGGGAAAAGCTCCTGTGTGTTTTCAAAGGACCATTATGGGGTCGAGCCGCGGCTAAACCCCTTGGATAACAGGATTGTGCAGTATACCGATTCCTTCCACTTCCACTTCGATGTAGTCACCAGGCTTGAGTAGAACCTGAGGGTCTCGGGCCATCCCCACACCGCCCGGCGTACCCGTGGAAATAATGTCCCCAGGCTGCAACGTAATCGCCGAGGTAATGTCTTCAATGAGGTCATTTACAGTAAATAGCAACTGTCTGGTGTTAGAAGACTGCATCTCTTTTCCATTCAGCCGCAACTTGATGTCCAACGTGTGAGGATCTGGAATTTCGTCAGCTGTGATCAACACCGGTCCGATCGGCGCGAATGTATCGAACGATTTGCCAATAGTCCATTGACTGGTTCGTTTTTGGAAATCTCTGGCACTGACATCGTTCAGGATTGTGTAACCACCCACGTAATCCAATGCCTCTTCTTTGGACACATTGCGGGCGGTGCGGCCCATGACCACCGCGAATTCTGCTTCGTAGTCAACCATTTTGGAAATGGAAGGCAGATGGATGGCGTCTCCTGGCCCAATGATAGTGTTGCTGTACTTGGAGAAGACCACAGGATACTCTGGGGTTTCAGAATTGGTTTCCTCTATATGGTCTTTGTAATTGATACCGATACAAAGAATCTTGTCGGGGTGTGGGATTGGAGGCCCGATATGAGCATCCTTAGTGTCCAGCACGAATTCTTCGCTGATCCCGGCAACTACCTTGCTGGTCCTTTGAAGCAGGGCGTCCCCTCCTGCCAGGAATTCCAGGATATTCTCAGGAATGCCGCTGTCTGCCCGGCTTACATCCGCGATTGTTCCGTCCGCCCTGAGCACACCCATGCGGCTTTGACCTGACAAGGAAAAGGTAACTAACTTCATTGTTGTCGCATCTCCAATTGGTTCTTGGTATGAGTCTTTGGTCGGAACCAGCTCTCTGCCTCTATTCTACGTCTTATGAACCGAAAGAGGTCTATAACTATGAAATCGCTTGGGACGTGTAATGAGAACTGATACCAAGCGGAGCAAGGATTGCAAACTGGTTGCATGAGGGGAACGTGTGTAGCATACTTGCCCTATCTTCCTAAAAACCCCAAGAGGATAAACATGGCTTCCATGCTGGAAATCGGGCCGGGCATCAAGATCGCGGCTCAAGTCGGCCCTGAACCCTCGGTGGAGCAGTTGGACTTCATTCGTCAAATGGGTGTGGAATATGTGGTGCTGTGGACGACTGGAGACAAATCGGGCCCGGAGTATTACGCTAGCCGGAGGCAGCTCTTCGAAAATCACGGTATAAAGGTCTATGGGTTCGGAAACAGAGATGTACATAACCAGGATGCAATTGTGCTTAATTTGGAGAATCGAGATGCCAAAATAGAAGAATATAAGCACCACCTACGTGCTCTAGGAAGTACCGGTATTCCTTACACAACCTATGCACATATGGCAAATGGCATTTGGAGTACAGAACGAGAAGTAACCCGAGGTGGGGCCGATGCACGAGGTTTCGATCTGGAAACAGCGAAAGCTGGCCATTGGCAAGGGCAGGAATACACGACGCCCTTGTCCCATGGCCGCGTTTATAGTCAGGAAGAATTGTGGGACAACTACCAGTACTTTGTGTCGCAAGTCGTGCCGGTAGCAGAAGATGAGGGCGTCCTGATAGGCATCCATCCAGATGATCCGCCGGGCGTGGATCTGGCAGGAGTCCCTCGCTGTATCTTTGGTAGCTACGATGGATACGCACGGGCCCTGGCCATCGCCGACAGCCCCAATCTGGGAGTATGTTTTTGTATCGGATGTTGGCTGGAAGGCGGGGAGTTGATGGGAAAGGGAGTAGAGGAATCTATCCGTGAATTCGGCGGTCAGAACAAGATTTTCAAGGTGCATTTTCGCAATGTCGATGCACCCCTCCCTCATTTCGTAGAGACCTTCGTGGATGACGGTTATTATGAGATGTATAAGGCCCTGCGGGCCTTGCAGGAAGTGAAATTTCGCGGAGTCCTGATTCCAGATCACATACCCAACATGGCGGGCGATCCAAGAGTTGGAACCGCGTTTACCATTGGTTACATGAAGGCCCTGGTAAAGCGGGTAGAGGCAGAAATCCCAGCATCCTAAGCTTCTGAAGGCCACTGTTCAGATTCTCGCTTACATTCACATTGAGGCCTTTTCTGACATGTTTGATGTAGTTCTAGATGGAAACCAGAATGTCACTTTTCCGGAAAGATGCAAACCGGTGGCTCAAGATGATTGGGTTTTGGTCAAGCTCCTGAGCGTTCCCATGTGTAATGAGTACCAGTCCTACGCTAAGCACAGACCCTTGTCCAACATCGGCCATGAAGCGGCAGGCATCGTTGAAGATTGCGCTTCTTCAAGGCGGTTCCAAGTAGGAGACAGGGTGGTGGTCATGCCGCAGCTATCTTGCGGCAACTGTGAAATCTGTCTGAGCGGCGAGTACATATATTGTAGGAATCCTCGAGAATCTGAGGGCCAATTGGGAGACAACGCCGCCGATGCCACCTTCGCCCCGTACATGCTTAAGCCTGATGCCTTACTGGTGAAAGTTCCGACCGAATACAATCTGGACCACGCCGCCATGGCCTGTTGCGGGCTGGGGCCTTCCTTCGGCGCAGCCGAACGTATTGGCATTCGAAGCGATCAGACCATACTGGTGTCTGGACTGGGCCCGGTGGGACTGGGGGCAGTAATAAACTGCATTTACCGCGGAGCCAAGGTTATCGGAGTTGACCCACAGGTCTACCGCCGTGAATTGGCTCTCGAACTGGGGGCTAACTTGGCGTTGGATCCGTTGAGCGAAGAGGCTCAACAGCAGATATTGGACTTCACGGCTGGAAACGGGGTGCAAGGAGCCATCGAATGCTCCGGTGCGGCTTCGGCCCAGTCTTTCTGCATAGAAGCTGCCGGTATCAGGGGCCACATCGCCTGCGTGGGCTCCTCCCAGGCCAATGCTTCAGTGGGGCTAGGCCGGGAAGTCCTTTTCAAAGGGTTGACTATTCAGGGCTCCTGGCATTACAACCGCTCTGGTATCCAGAAACTGCTACGCCAGATAGGGGAGGTCGGACCACAGCTGGAACGGATGATTACACATCGTTTTCCGCTTACGGCTGTGAAAGAGGCTTGGGAGCAGCAGTGTACTGGGTCCTGTGGGAAAGTCATTCTGCAACCTTGGACGTAGGTCAATAACACTTCAAAAAACACATGAGTTTACTTGCTCTAGTAGACAAGAGAATCCTTATTACCGGTGCTTTGGGAGCTATAGGATTGGCCGTTGTTAAGGTGTTGGCAGAACATGGTGCAATAGTAATGGCCAACGACATCTTGTCGGACCATGAAGCAATGGCAATAATGGCCGAGGCGGGATTCCCTGAGAACCAAGTTTGCTATATTCAGGCTGACACCCGGGACCGAAACGAAGTCCACCAGCTTTTTGACCGTTGTTGTGCCGTGGCCGGCTTGCCGGAAGTAGTGTGTTGTCACGCAGGTCTGGTCCGGGTGGCACCCGTGGCGAAAATCTCAGAGCGTGACTTCGACGACACCATGAATCTGAATCTGCGCTCCCACTTTCTCGTAGCGCAGGCCGCAGTTCAACGTTGGCTGCAAAAGCAGTTACCAGGTAACTTAATATTTACTTCTTCCTGGGTCCAGGATGTGCCATGGCCAGAGATTACTGCTTATGCCACGAGCAAATCTGCTTTGCGGACTTTGATGCGGGGATTTGCCCGTGAATTGGCTTCCTCCAGCATTCGGGCTAACGCGATTGCTCCTGGAATCGTGGGTGTAGGAATGGCCAAACGCCAGTGGGATACAGATCCCACCTATCGTGACCGGGCCGGCAAAGCGATTCCACTTGGCGAGTTGCAAACAGCTGAGTCAGTTGCACATGCCTTTCTGTTTCTTTGTTCTGGCATGTCGTCATACATGACTGGATCTGTGCTCTTGGTGGATGGCGGGTGTAGTCTTTATCCAATGGATTGAACTGAAGGAAGGCTTCTTTGGTTTCGAACATGCCTTTCAGAATCTTATTAGGATGGCACAGTCCCACCTCTTTCCCACGTTCAAGGAGTTTCGTTCAGCCATGATTAGCCCAGCTGAGGTCCAACACTTTAGAGACCACGGATATACGGTGGTCCGGCAACTGTTTACTCCCCTAGAAATCAAAGCCATGTTGGCTGAATTGCGAAGGTTCCAGCAAGAAGGTCTGGGTCGAAACGTGTCGACTGATCCTGAAGCTAAAGTCAACTACCAGATAATTCCGTTGAACGACAAGAGCAAGTTATTCAGGGCCATGCCCTTTGTACCCAAAGTTGTGGCATGCATTTCTGCCCTTATTGGAGACCCTTTCGTCCGACACCTTGATCAGATCTTCCTCAAGCCGCCGGGGTTGGGCGTAGGCACTGACTGGCATCAGGACAATGCCTATTTCGGATTGGAGGATCCCACAAAAGGCACTGCCATGTGGGTGGCGATACACGATGCCAATCTGGAGAATGGTACTTTGCATGTCATTCCCAATAGCCACCTACAGGAATTCGGCCATTCTCGAGATCCTGGTTCAGACCACCACATCCACATTGCCGACGTGGAAGGCGAACAAGAAGCCGTGGAAGTAAGGGCCGGCAGTGTGGTGTTCTTCAATTACGGCACTGCCCATTCCACCAAACAGAACCGGTCTGCAACAGAACGGGCAGGTGTGGCTTTCCATTTCTTCAATACCAACTTCAAACTGCGTGGTGGACAGAAGACCTTTCTGGTAGTCATAACCGGCCCTGAGTCAACCGGCGGCAAGTCAGAATATGGACAAGTAGTGGCAGGAACCTGGGATCAGGAAGTTGCTCTTCTTACCAATTGAGTTCCCGTGGGTTGTTCTCCTCCAGTCCCGACCTCTTCCAAGCTGCAAGTTCCATCCGCATTGCGGAAAAGGCAAGTCAAGAGAAAAGAACATGACAAAAGCAATGGACCTATCAATCTATAACACCACTGCGGAAAGGGCTGAAGGCGTAAAAAGAGACGGTTTCGCCTATTTTCCGAATTCCCTGAGACGCTCGGAAGTCGCAGGTCTGAAGACTGCTATGGATAAAACTCCGACAGTGGCTGAGCACTTCGACCAAGATCCCAGTCATACAATTTCCGAAAAGGGCTTTAGTGAAAAGGTGATCAACAACGCCTTCAACCACAATGAAGTCTTTTTTTCGTTTCTGGACAGGCCCGGCATTATCGAAGTGGCGGAGGCCCTGCTCGGGGAAGAATGTCATGTAATTGGTATGACAGCTTGGGTCACCGGGCCGGGCCGGCCGCCGCAGAATCTACATGTTGATTACTTGGCAGTTGAACTACCGAAACATGTCTTAGCGGACCCTTTGGTGAAGATGCCAGTATTCATCACGACGGCGCACTTTTATCTCAATGATCTTTACCCGGAATTGGGTCCGACCCAATTCATTCCGGGTAGTCACTTGTCAGGCACCCGCCCGAGAGCTGGTCAGATGGAATGGGAAGACAAAGGAGTGCAAGACTGCATCGTGAAAGCGGGGGATGCGGTTATCTTTCGAAGCGAAGTTTGGCACCGGGGGACGCCTAATACCAGCAATGAAACGCGCTACTTGCTGCAAGTGCACTACGCCCAGCGCATGATCGCGCAGAAATTTCCTCCTTACCTAAACCGATTCGTATTTAATCAGGAACTGTTAGCGAAGGCTACCCCTCGGCAACGTCGCCTACTTGGTGACCACCGCAAGAGTAATTACGACTGAAAGGGAATAATTTCCAAAGCAGATTACCTCATTTGAATCCAGAGAGGCACCTCCGGGTGCCTCTCTGGCTCTGCTGGAGGAACTGTACGGGCCTTTATTGAGTCCCGCCGCACCCTTGCCAGACTTTGTTCAGTTCCGGTTACTGCTGCTTTTTCAAGACAAGCATGCCGGTCTCGGTCTCTGTGACCATGTAGCCTTCAGGCACACTGTCCAAGGCATTGTCGCGTACATCGCGTGCAAAGAAATACGTATGGCTCTTTTTGCCAGACTTGGATACACGTTCGTTTGCGTGCAAGTAGTACGTGACGCCTTTGCCGTTGGTATGTGAATATGCCACTGGATTACCTCCAAAAATTCAATTCGAACCTGACATCTCTTTCAGGACTCAACCAAAATGATAACGCACAGTTCTCCCGCCAGCCGAAAATGCGGCAAATTGAGGATCGGGTTACCCAAAAGTGGGATGCGGGCGGATAGCGAACGAAATCTGAAGGGGGTTCCAGTCTTAAGTGTTAACACTGATTTGGTCGAATGATCTGCTGCGTGCAGAAAGCCAATACTATTCAGCTTGGAATTTACGAGGGCGGCATATAGGGGATTGTTTCGCAAGTCACAGTTCTATCCAAGGGAATAGCCGAGCTGAAAGGCACTTTCAAGCACCGAAGGCCTTCGCAAACTGGAATTGGTCGGCTCCCTAGAACGCATTCGTCAACTATCGCTTCGACGTCGGATGGCCTTTCACCGGGGACATGACCCAAGCAAAAAATGGGAATAGTAGTATTGGACCTTTAACTATAGGAACTGCAAGGACTGAAGGCTATCAATCCGATCAGAGCGGACTTCACGATAGTCAGATTTGAAATCCAAGATCCAACAGGAGCTGTGCGAGCCAGGCAGTAATTTTTTGTAGGATAGACAGATTCATTGAGGGTATGTAGGTTTGTTCTTTGTCAATCGGGCTTTCTCAGTAATTCCTTAATGCCCAATCTAATGGAATAAGAACTCGACAGGAATATGACGGAAGTCCCCTTCCACCCCGAATTTCAGTGCAAGTGCCTAAGTATGGGATTCTTGGGTGAGCCGGAAAATAATGACTTGGAGCACGAAGTTAAAACTAAGCCAGAAACTGGAGATGCCCCCCTAAAATCTGCGGATTATATCGTCGTCATAACCCAGCAACAACCGGCCGGAAGCATTTATGGCCCCGGGCCCTTAGCAGGTATGTACAAAGAGCCAATCTTTCCTTGGCAGCCATGTTATCTGAAATGCGTTCTATAGAGATCAGAGTGAAAGGGCCAAAGGGGAGGACAAAAGCGACCTAAGAGATTCATTAGGGGTAGCGTTAGATGCAACAGGACTCATTTGAAAGAAGGAGCAATCGCGCTTGCGCCATCCACGAGGTGCAAAGGGAGGACTAGATCACGCCGGACGAACAGAATAATGCTGGACGATATACTGAGAAGCGAGTACCACCAGCAATTGACAAAGCCGCCTGTTGGTAGAGTTTGCCTGAGTGGTGCTATCAGCCACAGAGAGCCCAATGCATGTCGAAGAACAGTTTCAAGACGGCCATAGTAGGGGCAGGGGGTATTTCCCGGGCCCATCTGCGGGCCCTTAGCAAGTTGGACTACGTTGAGGTCATTGGCGTAGCAGATGTGGTTCCTGGCAAGGCGCAAGAGTATGCGGAAACTTACGGAATCCCCCGCGCTTTTGACAGTGTGGAAACGTTGTTGGACTTGCCCAATCTTGACTCGGTGCATGTCTGCACTTTCAATCAGGCCCACCGAGAGCCTACGGTGAAGGCCCTGAATGCCGGTCTCCACGTGATAGTAGAAAAGCCGATGGCGGCCAGACTAAAAGATGCGACTGCCATGGTGGAGGCTTCGAGGAGCAATAACCGGATCCTGATGTGTGCAATCAAATCCAGGTTTTCGGATGATGTAATAACCGCCCGCGAAATATTCGAAAGCGGAGCCCTTGGGCGTATTTACTATGCCGAAACAGTGGCACAACGACGCAGAGGTATCCCTGGCCGAACGTTTATTTCCGAAACAACGGCTGGATTTGGTGCCACCGCGGATATTGGTGTATACGCACTGGATACGGCTCTATGGTTAATGGGACATCCCGTGCCTATTTCCGTTTCTGGTATGACTTTGACGGAGATTGGCTTTGCAGGGCCGCCCAAACGGGGCGTACATTGGAACTGGGATCCAACCCAATTGGATGTAGAGGAATTCGGGGTCGGATGGATCCGATTTGAAGATGGTTCCGTGCTTGTCTTGAAGTCGGTCTGGGCCATGCACATGGAGTCGGTTGGCGAGACATTCATATTGGGCACCCAAGGGGGACTGCGGCTCACGCCTCAGTTGACTTTGTATAAAGACACTGGCGGCGTACTTTCCGATGTCAAATTACATGTGGAAAAAAGTCCTTCGCAGCTTCAATTTTACCGTGAAATCGAAGCCTTCTACCAAGCAATTGCAAGCGAAACTCCATCACCAATAGATCCTTGGGAGGCTCTCATGACGAATGTCATTATCCAAGGGCTTCTCGATTCTGGGAGGCAGGGAGGCAAAGAAATTCCCGTTAGTATGCCGCTGCCCCTCAGCTGATGCTGATATTGAAGGATCTTGTGATACTTGTGCCCCTGACTCCTTGCTACTGCCCCAATTACTCTTTCTTGTTGATTGCAAGCGATTAGTCAAGAAGAGAATGTTGAAGAATTGCGGCCACATCAGATCGGACTTACAGACGTCGCCACTGTAGGCCCATCTCTTACTTTACGTGCAGAAAATATAGAAGCTCAAGAATGGGCCTGTTGTAATGTACTGAGTTGCAAGTCGTTTGCAAGTTCCCAAGTGAAATTACATACCCGCAAATTATGTTCGGAGCCCGGCCAATTCCATTTCTTGAGGACCTTCGAAAACGAGGAATCCAGAATCTTCTGTAAGGGCTGGTAGAGGAATCGAACGGCCGAGAAGCAGCAGAATTATTCTGAGACTGGGTCGAAGCTACCCCTAACAATATCGTTACTTGGACTTTTAGCGAAAGAAGCACGAAATAAGCATTGTTAGCCTGCGGTTCCCAACCTTTTTTTCGTCAGTCCAGTTGGTTGGCTTCGATCAGAACTCAATGTTAGAGAGATTTCCTACTGCTTCTGCGAACAATGTTCGGAATTGCAATGAATACAAGAGATGCTGCAACACCAAGTTTCCAATAGGGCAGAGTAAGGAAAATGGTCAAGGGATGGATTTGCAATTGAATAGTGAAACTCCATCGCTGGATTTCTTACTTCCACTTAGACCAATTGTCCCCCTACAATGGTTTCTGGATTCGTCATGGTCTAAGAACCGCCAATGCAGGGCGAGGGCGAAATTCAAGTGACATGGACCCGTGGACTTCCTGCTCTCCTTCCCTGTATTTGCGAATAATAGATCTTCCTATCTACCTCAGACTTTCGTTGTTTGCATTTTTCAAACGGTCTAAAAGGCTTAGCTATCGGCAGCTCGGCCGGCAAATTCGAGTGCTAGAAAGACTTACACCTGAATGCCATGTTCCTTAGGCCTTCACTAAGGGAGTATTTACCTTGTAGAACGGAATTGAACGAAGCCAGTTAGGAAAGAATAGGGGTGCAGACTGACGTGACTGCTACTTCAGGGCGGCAGTGTCTAAGTATGGGCCTCAATCATGTACTTCCTTCTTTTGTTGATGTGCAAACCAGTAGGGATAACACCTGCTAAGTAACCAATTACATGCATTCCCGCAGGTTCAGACGGGAGAAATGGCCAACCAAGAGTGCCAACTCCGCTTCTTATAGTCAGCAGAAGAATGTCAAGGAAAATCAGGGGGAAGGTATTCTTTCAGAATTCTTGAAAGGGTTTTGGCATGCTGGAATTAGTGTCGTGGGGTTCACGTTCTGACAGCTTTTTCGTCCTGCTCTTGTTCGCGGCATTTGGAAGTGAGTAGCGGAAGGAACAGCCTAATATTGCCTTCTAGAAATTCAAGGGCATTGAAGTACTTCGGACTCAACTTGCGTTTATTTCGCTAAAGTCGGATTTTCCGAAGACGACCGCTATGTGGATGCTTGGCTCAGACTTGCTGGCTCCTGGATCCATAAAGGCCCCGCAGGGGCCCACTCCCACTGTTCAATCAAGAATGGTGGCCGGTTAGGAACCAGTGCCACGGGCTGACTACAGATTCTTCACTTGCTGGCGCAGCCTTAAATCGAAGTAAAAAGGGATCGCTCCTTAAAGGCTGTATGTTCCCAATGAAAGAACATGGTCGCCTCTGTCGGACAGAATTAAAGAAAGAAATGAGCCAGTCCTTACGCCTGGGATATTGGCAACTCCGTGCTGCTATCTAAATGGGGCCCCTCAGTCTCCCTGAAGTTTAGAGTTACAAAATCCCATACTTACGAAAAGCCGCTTCTGCTCCCATCCCCTGCATGATGGCATCCCGGACCACGTTCTCGCCCTGTGCTTTATCCCACGCCAGTTGCAATATTTCCTCTTCTTCAGATTGGGGAATCACACATACTCCGTCCCTGTCCCCGAAGAGAATATCGCCAGGCGTAATTACGGTTTGTCCTAGGGAAATAGGTATACGAAAGTCCACAACACGGCCCCTTAACCCTTGATCCTGAGCATATGCGCCTGCAGAAAAAGTTGGGAATTCTGCATCAAGAATTCCCTGGCTATCTCGATGGAAGCCATCAAGGACAGCACCTGCGGCTCCAAGATAACTAGCCCGCTGGCTCATCAATTCGCCCCAGAGTGCAAATTCATGAGAGACACCAGTGCAGACGTAAACTTCGTTGGGACGTAAACTGTCAAGCGCCCTCATCATCAACCCAAAAGGCTCTGATTGGGAATTCGGCTCTGTTTCGGGCATCCTGTAAACATCGTGGGACAAGACCGGCATAGCTCGACCACACACCACCATCAATTCAGTCAGTGGTCTAATTTTAGGTGGCAGAAACTGATGCCTCATTCCGAGAGTGTCCATAATGTCACCGACGACGGCTGGAAACAGATACAGGCGCATGGCTTCAAATTTTTCCTGATCGTTGGTCCATTGCATTTTCATACTTTCTCCTGGTGGAAGCGTGTCGTGGCTTGTTACGCAAGCCTTTTATATAGAATAAATGTCTTTGTCCTGGCCATGCAGAAGTTGGGAGTCACTCCATGGGCTTAGTCTTTCAACGGAAGTCCTCGTATCTTGCCAATAGTCTGAAACGGGAATCGGAATTACCAAACCAGCTAAATTAGGACAACGTTCATGAAAATTACTGAATTCAAGATTGCTGGTCTACGGGGGGCTACTCCAGCAGGCGGATGGAGCAAGGAAATCGAGTATCAGGAATGCATTCATACTTTGGTTCTGATTCAGACGGATACAGGTACTTGGGGATTGGGCAGTGTCTTCACAAACGAGGCCCTAGTAAAGGGAGCCATGGAAGTCTTGTGGCCTCTTCTGCAAGGAGAAAACGCCCTGGAACCGGACCGAGTGTCTGAAAAGCTTCACCAGAACACCTTTTGGATGGGCCGCGGAGGGTCAGTAACCCATACCATAAGCGGCATTGACATGGCCCTTTGGGACATCTTGGGAAAGACTGTGGAGCAACCAATAGGGCGGCTTCTCGGGGGGCGGTACAGGGAATCCGTCATGCCTTACGCGTCCTTACTCATGGAAGAACCCGAGGGGTTGAGCCGAACTCTGATGGCACTACTGGAAGGGGGGTTTAGGGCTTTCAAGATGGGTTGGGGACCCTTTGGCCGAATTTCCGACAGCGTAGACGAGGAAATCGTGAAGATGGCTCGCTTCACAATAGGACCCGACTCTTTACTCATGGTCGATGCTGGGGCCAGCGACGCCTTTTGGCGCCAAGACTTGAAATGGGCTGTGCGTTCTTCGCAGATGTTGGCCAAATATGATGTGACCTGGTTTGAGGAACCACTACCCCCTGATGCGTTACATGATTATCAGGAACTGAGGAGGATCTCACCTGTTCACATCGCTGGTGGCGAAGTGTTGACACGTCGGCAGGCGTTTCACCCTTGGCTGGCTGGTCATGCTTTCGACATCGTACAGCCTGACGTTACAAAGGTCGGAGGAATTTCGGAGATGCGCAAGATTGGATGGTTGGCCGACTCTTTCGGTGTTCGATTGATTCCCCATGGTTGGAACACGGCGATAGGGTTAGCCGCCGATCTACAGCTGGCTTCGGCTTTGCCCCAGACCAATCTAGTGGAATATATTACTGGATCTGTCTATGTAGATGAGCTAAAGGCCGGTGGCTGGCGTCTGAATGCGTCAGGTGAATTGGAGATACCCACCGATCCGGGTCTCGGCATCGAATTAGACCCAGACGTTCTCGGACAAGTCACGGATCAACCAGATTTCCTGCCGACCTAAGTTTTCATAGCGCTCGAAACTCTTCAAGAAACGGGCTCTTCCCCATGTATGACCTGAGAGGAAAGGTTGCTCTGATTTCCGGTGCAGCCAGCGGAATGGGCAAGGCGCAAGCTCTGTTGTTCGCTGAAGCGGGAGCCTCGGGTTGCCTGGCTGATCTTAACGATGAACAGGGGGAGAAAGTCGCTGCAGAAGTGCAGACTCGAGGCGGACTGTCCCTTTTTTGCCACGTGAACGTAACAGAATATCCAGATTGGCTTAGAGCTGTGGCTTTGACCGAACAAGAGTTCGGTCCCATAGGCATATTAAGCAACATTGCTGGAGCCAATATCCGCCAACATTTTGACTTACAAACTGAAGATCAATGGCACTTCATCCTGCAAACGGCCTTGACCGGGGCCTTTCTCGGCATCAAGGCAGTCGTCCCTTCTATGCGGAAAGGAGGCGCGGGTTCCATAATCAACGTCGGTTCGTTGGCTACTCACCATGCGGGGTCGAATCCGGCATATTCAGCTAGCAAGACCGGTATGCATGGTCTCACCCTCAGTACCGCCCAAGCATTTGCAACGGACCGCATCCGCTGTAATATCGTGTCGCCAGGCCATGTCGATACGCCCTTCTTGAGGGACAACAGGCCACACAGCCCGAATGACTCTTCAACAAGCATCGATAATCCCGTTAATTATGAACAGCGGTTATCTGCAACCCCTTTAGGTCGGCTAGTGCAGCCTCAAGATGTGGCCCAGGCATTTCTCTTTCTGGCATCTGACGCGGCCAGCATGATCACTGGGGCCCACTTGAAAGTCGACGGAGGAGCCGGATTTGGCATTTAAGCAAATTGTAGGTCTTACGCCAACCGCCTCTTATTTCTGATTTCTTCTGAGAGTTGGCAACAATGCTTGTTACACTTTCTCAGAGTGCTTGAAAGTTCTTCAGTTCGGCCCTGGACAAATCCCATGATTGACTGCGATATTCACAATGAGGTTCCAGCCCTGTCGGCCCTGTATCCTTACCTACCTGAACATTGGGTAGATTATTGTGAGGAATCTGCCTTTGACGGGCCGGATGCCGATGACTATCCGGAAACCATGGCCACAACTTACCATCCCGACTACCGCAGCTTCTTCATTGACGAAGCAGCACCAAGAACCCAGGACCGGGTAGAGTTAGTCAGGGATCTTGTGTTGGACAAATGGGGTATTACTACAGGGATACTCAATCCTTCGTACCGAATCCATGCTATTCAATCATTGGACTTGGCAGTATCCTTGGCTACCGCGGTGAACACCTGGCAAGCTGAGGAGTGGTTAAGCAAGGACAGTCGATTCAGGGCATCGCTTGTAGTCCCGAGTCAGAATCCAGTAGCTGCTGCCGAGGAAGTTAGGCGTTGGAGAGGACATGCCGGTTTCGTGCAGGTTGTTTTGCCGGTCCGTTCCCGCATGCCCTATGGCAATCGTAATTACGATCCGATGTTCTCAGCAATTGAAGAGGCCGGCATAAAGGTAGCCATCAGCTTTGGCGGTGCCCCGGGCAATCCGCCGTCTGGGGTCGGCTGGCCCAACACCTATTTTGAAATCTATGCAGGCATGGCCCAGGTTTTTCAGTCACAGGTCATGAGCATGGTGTATGAAGGGCTTTTTGACCGCTTTCCTGGCATATTTGTGGTCTTACTTGAAGGAGGTTTTATCTGGGCTCCTTCATTGATGTGGCGCATGAATAAGGAGTGGAAAGGTTTGCGGCATAACGTGCCTTGGGTCAAAGAGCTACCTTCCGAATATATTCGGCGTCATTTCCGCTGGTCGATGTTGCCATTGGACGCAAGTGACAATGATTTGCAGAATCAGGAAATTCTGAACCAGATGGGCGGCGAGGATTTGCTCCTCTTCGCCACAGATTTTCCCCACTGGCACTTTGACTCAACGCATAGCATTTGGCCAGACTACATGGATAAAGGTGTGAGGCACAAATTGAGTTTGACCAATCCGCAGTCCTTTTATAATTTAGGGATAGATTAGGGTTGGTCCCTGGCATGAAAAACAATAAAGTGAAACTTTGGGAGACAGATTGATGGCTGTACAGGCGACCAGAATGATGGATGCCTTGGACGCGTCCGCCAAGACGAAGACAGCGATTATCGACTGCGATGTTCATGCCTATCTGGGCGAAGGAACTTTGAAGAGATTTCTATCACCCTTTTGGCGGCAATTCTATGCGGATCATGGACGCCGTAGTTATGACGGTAGCCATTACCCTCGAGCTGTACCCCAGGCAGCCCGGCATGATGCATGGCCCCCTGACGGATCCATTCCTGGCTCCAGTTTGTCTTTTACCCAGGAACAGCTGATTGATGCCTACGATTTGGACAACGCTATTCTCACTCCTTTAACGGGAGCCGGAGAGATCCTGGATCTTGATTTCGGCCTCGCCGCTTCACAAGCTATCAACGATTGGCAACTGGAAGATTGGACTTCTAAAGACAGTCGCATAAAAGGGTCCCTCATAGTGCCCTATGAAAGTGGGGAATTATCAGCGTCAGAGATCCACCGATTGGGATCCCACCCCGACTTCGTTCAAGTTCTCTTGATTGCCCGTACTCGGGAGCCCTTAGGTCAGAGAAGGTACTGGCCCTTGTACGAAGCTGCTTTGGAACACAACTTGCCCATTGCCGTCCATTTCGGGGGCACTGGTGGATATCCCCTCACCGGAGCTGGATGGCCCAGTTTCTACATCGAAGACCACGCGGGAATGTCCCAAAGCTTTCAGGCTCAAGTTACCAGTTTGGTTAGCCAAGGGGTTTTTGAGCTCTTCCCGGATCTCAATTTCGTGTTGATTGAGGGCGGTTTTGGTTGGATGGTTCCCTTAATGTGGCGGTTGGATGCAACCTATAAGAAGCTGCACAAGGAACTTATCAGGGTCAAAGATTTGCCCTCAAACTACATCCGCAAGCATTTCTGGATTTCAACTCAACCAATTGAAGAGCCTTTGGAAGATCACCAATTCATGGAGATGATGGAACAACTGGACATGGCAGACAGGCTGATGTTCGCCACCGACTATCCGCATTGGGACTTCGACTCTCCCGACCGGGCACTTCCTAATTCGGTTCCTGCCGAAACCCGCAAGATGATTATGTCGGAGAACGCCCGCCGTCTGTACGATCTGCCTGGCTAACGATCTATGCCGAAATATGCTGTGGCCACGGTGGCAGAGATTCCGGTTGGTCAACGCAAGATTGTCGAAGTTGCTGGCCGTACCGTTGGCGTCTTTAATGTCAATGGGGAGTATTTCGCGTTGCGAAATACTTGCCCTCATCAGGGGGGCCCTCTGTGCAAGGGGCGGGCCACTGGATTCCTCTTTGCCGACAAGCCAGGATATCTAACTTACACTCGGAAGGGAGAGATATTGCGTTGTCCGTGGCACGGCTGGGAGTTTGACATTCGCACCGGACAATCTTGGCATGCTCCTGAGAGGATACTTGTTCGCAACTTTAAAGTGTCGGTGCAGGACTTAAACATGGTGGAAGGGCCTTATATTGCGGAAACGTTCCCAGTTGAGGTGGAGGACCAGGTTATCTTTATTGACATAAATTCAGGTTCAAGAAAAAACCAAAGTTAAAAAGTGACACAAGGATCTGAACTGAGGTGCTGGCCGTGTTCAGGTTCCTTTCCTACAATCCCCTTTCGAATCCTTGTGACTTGAACCCGTCAGGAAGGCTTGGTAAGTCCCACTTCTTGACTTAGCTAGTCTACAAAGAGGGACGAGCAAGCCGAACTCAGTATTACCTTTCTTATTCACAACAAGACCTGACATCCTTCAACTCCAAAGAAACCACTTGACTTTACACCTTGTCACTGGGATTCCGGGTTGGGCGATGCTTTAACGTGCCTACAACACTGGCTGCTTAATTGGAAGAATGCCACCATGTAAAGGGTTCCATACGTCTGTGAGTGCTTATCTGGCATTGTCTTCTTAATTTTCCTAAGACTGCTGTATATTGCCAGTCTTGTGTGTCCAGTTCCTAATAGAAAGAAATGGGACTTTCATCAACCGTTGAAAATCAAGCTGAATTTGATATACCTTGCTTCTAGGTTCCGAAGTACCTTCTGTGGAAACACAACCAGTAGGACCACAGCAAGCATTGCTGCCAATACCTAAGACGGCAAACTGCTGATGTTCTGGAGCGGCGATGGGTTTTTCGCTACTCAGTTGGATGATGTTCTCTGAGACTTGCCAGCGGTCCGGTTCCGCCAACAGGGCTCTCTAATCCAACTGTTTTCCCTCGCCCCACAGCTGACACCATTTCGCCCAGCTCTCTTCGGCCCACACTCCTCTGGCCCCCGTCGGACTATGTGTCGTTCACTGATGTGCAGGGATTCAGCGCTCTAAGTGCGCGCAGCTCAAACTTGCGCGGGTAGCGTACTCATGGAGCTTTCCACTGTCGAACTCACATTTGCCGCGGTGAATCCGAGGCACCTGCGGGACAGTGCCAGTCGGTTGTCTCAGGTGACTATCTGTACTATGAGATTCGCTTCAATGGCGGACTCCATTACTGGAGTTTTAGCACCAATGGAAATATGAATGGGTCCGAAGGGCAGTTTCAGGCGGCGGTAGTCAATTGCGTTGGCCATGTGTAGGGTGTTTTGAGGCTTCTCTCTAGTGCTGGGGCACACAATATGCGTTTCCTGCCTGCGGTTCTCCAAGGAGGACCATGTCGGACTGTTTCTTCTCGCCATTGCTCTGGCGGGGGGTATGTACTAATTTCACGATTAGTTCTTGGGCGCTAGATATTCGAGTGCGGTTGGATGCGCTAGTAGGGAGATCAAACTGTCAACGAAGTCAACGCAACCACATGTGGAAAGCAAATGGATGGCACTCTCTAATGTTTGAGCCCGATCATTAACGAGCAGACAGTCGCGCAACAATGGCTGCTTCGCACTGTGGCCAAAACCTCCTGAGGACGACTGAGGCGCCTGCCGGAGTTTGACTCCCTGCGCTCAGGAACGCCCCATTCTTGCGGCATAGCCGCCGTTGGTGCAATGGGTTGTTGACTCAGGCAACCGGTATATAACTGACTCTCCCAGGGACCGAAAAGTGTATAGGTATCAGGTTCCAACGAACTCAAACTGGAATTTGTTACAAGATTTCAGGCTCACCGGATTTGGAAAAGCATTCAAAAGTATATTGTTGAAGAACAAAAACATGTCTATGCTCCAGACACCCGCGCCATCGAGGATGTCTCGCGCTCCATTTCCGCCTGCAGAAAGCGATGCATCAGATCGGCCCGTAGGCCGGCACTCTCTGGATCGTGGAATAGGTTACGGGTCTCACCTGGGTCCAAGTCCAAGTCGAAAAGCTCACCTTCGCTGGTACCCCGGTACAGCGTCAGCTTGTACCGCTCGGTCACAAACGTTCGAAGGTGGACAGTCGTGGGATTGTGACGATTCTCGACCAAGGCCCAGTCACGGGCACTTGATTCCTTGTCTTGCCAAACCGGCCACTGATTGATCCCCTGCATGACAGAAGGCGGTTCGCCACCTGCAACGGCCAAGAACGTCTGAGGGTAGTCCACCAGACTCTGCAACGACTCGGAAGTCCGGCCTGCAGGCACTACTCCCGGCTGGCGCACTACCATGGGCACTCGTATCAGGTCCTCGTAGTGAAAGGGCCCTTTGGCGATTAGCCCATGGTGCCCCAAGAAATGACCGTGGTCGGAGGTAAACACTACTAAGGTATTCTCAGCCAAACCACTTTCATCCAACGCGTCCAAAATGAGCCCGATGTTTGCATCCATCAAGCTGACCATCCCGTAATACAGAGCCATGCTCCGTTTCAATGTCTCTTCATCGTGCAAATGGGAATGAAAACCGTGCACGTTTTGGCCACCCGGTTCGTCCCAGGCCGAGAAATCCGGTGTTGGTTGCTGGGCCAAATGATGATGCCGGGGCATTTTCTCCAATTCACCAGGCACAAGGTGACCGATTTCCATATCTTCTGGCTTGTACATTGACGCCCATGGCTCAGGAACTACATAAGGAGGATGTGGGTCAAAAAAACTGGACCATATAAAGAATGGTCGACTATCCGCAGCATTCTGTTGAATATGGGCACAGGTTCTCTGCCCTACCCAATGCGAATGATGAAATTCTTCAGGTAGATCCCAGGAATTCCCGCCGCGCAAATAGTGGCTTGAGTATTTATCATTGGGATCTGGGGGCCAGCGCTGGAAATACTCTTGCCAATTGGGCAACCCCTGTTTCTCCATCCAGAGAGCATAGTGTTGGCCCGCGTGGGATTCGTGACCGTGCATGCGCGCGGTTTCGACTTGCTGAAACCCATACCAGTTCCCCTTGAATGCGCGCCAATAGTCCAGGTCGCGCAAGAGAGGCTGGCATTCAATGGAGGATGAATCAGGGGTTGAAGCAAGAGGTTGGAAATGGGCTTTTCCAATAAGGGAAGTCGTATAACCCATGCGCGTGAATTCTTCTCCGACTGTCGGGACGTCTTCCGGCAGTTTTACGCCAATGGCCCAACATCCATGCCGAGACGGATATTGTCCGGTTATGAGAGAGGCTCGAGTTGGAGAACAGGTGGGATTAGGACAATATGCGCGGTTGAACTGAGTGCCTTCGGCGCAAATGCGGTCCAGAGCCGGCGTACAAATCCGTGGATTTAGAGAACCCAATGTGCTCCAATGCTGTTGATCTGATGTAATTAGCAGAATGTTTGTAGAGGGAGGCATTATCTTGAGGAAACCTTGAAAGGGCCAAGACAACCTTATCTTAGGTTGTGCATCGCCCCCTGACAAGAGGGCGCAATTAGTAAAACGAATCCATATCAATGTAGGCGTTGTAGTCCCAGCGCATGGATCTGTGGTTCTCCCGTTGTTCGGCCACACAGGATCTCAAGCTAAAGGGAGCCTGGGACTGGCAGTGTCAAAAACGATTGTCCTGCAGCAAGCATTCGCCAGGCCACCAAAGTTAAAGTTAACCATTTACAAGACATGGATCGGCAAGCCAAGATAGTGATGGCGTGTTGTTGCCTAAGCTCTCTGTGTTGTCACCGATATGGGCTGATGGGGGCCGGATTAAAGGTTCAACTGGAATATTGATAGCACAGTCGGAAACGTGTTGAACATTCGGCGGCGTGGACCCCCGGCTATCCAAGGGCCGGCATTGAGCTGATAGACGGGCTCTTGGATGGTTAGAATGATAGGGTTTTTGTATATGAGCACGACACTTTCGTGTTTCTGCTCCTTAAGAAATCCTGTGTACACGTGGCGACAATCGGTCGAAATTGTCCAGCGCGTCCTGCAACCGCCTATGGGACTTACCTTGCTTTTGGCACACCTAGAAAGGACACGTTGTTGCCAGCGAAGTTTCCAGCTTTGCTGGTAAAGCGAAAATTTCTGGGCTCCACGCCTACAATTGGTTCCTCCTCGGCCTGCTCCAACAGCTCGTTTTCTGAATTCGGGGTTAGTGAATGTCTAGTCATTCGATGTAGTCGTGTTCTAAGCCCTGAGGAAAAACCCAAGGCAATGCGCTCTGCATGGTTTGCCAGCGAGGTGTCCAGCGCGCCCGGCTTATGACGGCAACATGGCTAACCCCTGGTGTCAATCGCAAGAAAGCAACCAAATCGGCCAACGCGGAAACTCAGCCAGCCTGAATTCTTCAACTCCGAAAACCGTAATGAGCTTTGCAAGGAACCGTTCGCAGACGATGGTAACTACCTGTTGTTAACTGCATTCGCCAACTTCACAAAGGGCGGAAACTTTGTTGTCAGCGGAACCTTTGTGTTCGCTAGCAGTATTTAAACGTCCCAAAGACTCTCGTCTTTATGGACCTAATCGTGCAATAAACTGCAGTGTTGACCGATGACAGAAGGAATTAACTTCAAAGCGGCAGCTTTCAACTAGAAGGACTAGCTGCGACAGCCTTACACTGCGGGAGATCCCAGTTTATAAAGGCCAGGGAACATTCTTCCAATTGCCTTTTCGTTTCGCCTAGACAAACTCTGCTGCCCTTCATTGACTGGCCATATGCCCTACCTAGCTTCACCCCAGAGGCTGAAGAATGCTGGCTCCTTGAATTCGATGATTTAAAGGAGCCGTTTTGCCTGTTGGTCAATGTGAACCAGCAACGCCGCAACGTACCTCAGACAGAATCTCAGAATATGGATTCTGAAAATAAGAACGGCGGATCAGTCCTGCAAGATGTCATACTCGAGAAGAACTATGCCGGTCTGCTCGTAAAGTCGCTGACTGCGCAACCCTAGCTTCATACCTCCTGCGGGTGAGGGTAGGAGCGGAATACCCCCTCCGAGAAGAATCGGTATTATCGCGACTTCGATTCGATCAACTAGGTTCGCTTCTGAAAGACTACGGAACAACTCCCCTCCACCGAAGAGAGCAATGTTTTTTCCTGATGTGGTACGCAACTCCGTGACTAGGCCTACGGCGTCCGAGTAAACATTGACATGGGGATAGTCGTTCGGACGCATAGTGCGCGACAAGACGATGTTGTGGGCCAGTGGCATGGAATTTGCGCCGCTTCCCATTTCTATCAGGGCCTCGAACGATTTACGGCCTATCAGGAAGGTGTCGAATTGTGACCACATGTCTGTGAAATTGATATCTGGATCCATGATGATCCAGTCGCACTCGCCGTTCGGCCCTGCGATGTATCCGTCAAGGCTCATCGCGACACTGTATTGAACTAGCCGCATTGGATACCTCCTACTCCCGGCAACGGTGAACGTTAGGCCGTCATTTCGATCGCCAACCTGGATAGATGCCGCCCTCTTTTCCAAGTGGGAATGACCGCGGCAAAGCGAATTCCCTTGCTTAGTATTGTATTTAGGGGTGACTTGCAACAAGGCAGGTGGAAACGAACTTAGAGCTTTGGCCTGGCAACTTCAATTTGACGTAATGGCACAGTCCAGAGCTCCAGCTTTCCAAATTGGGCCGAGTCCAACCACCCTCTTTAAACGGTGCCCCTTGTGCAAATGGAAGACTATCTTTGACATGGGTAAGGCTGCCATAGAATTCGGTAACTCGTGAAAGTCCAAGTAGGCCTGCTGCTCTGCCAAAGTTTGCCAGGTCGGTGAAGTTTTGGGGCTCAATGGACACGCCCGAAATCAAAGACTTGCACAATGGACTCTATGTGTCAATTTTAGTTCGAATTCCTGATGGGCAAAATGGGTACCATGGTGTCTGCCGAATTAGCCGTTGGGTTTTCATGGAAAGCTGGAATGGGTTTCATATTTCAAAGACCATTACAGATGGTTTCGAACTTCAATCTGATTATCTTAAGGTTTCTTTCTACGCGGTAGACTTTAAGAGAGCATGACCATTTCATTTAAGGACGGAGCATTTGGAAACCATGTTCACTTCTAGCCCAATGTCTTAAGGAGGCACAGTGCAGATACTTTGTTACTACCCAGCTATGTCTGAAGAGGATTTAGATAGTTTGCGCCAAGCTGCTGGCGTTCATGAAGTGGTAGCCGTCAAGAATATTGACGAGGCCATTTTGAGGGCCCCTGAAAGTGAGGTTGTTCTGGGTCTCCTACCGAAACAGGTGTTTTCCGCATGTACCACTTTGAAGTGGTTTCAGTCTTCGTCGGCCGGGATGGATCAAGTTCTATTTCCTGCAATTATCGAGTCGGAAGTTCAGGTCACCAATATGGCCGGTTTATACGCCCGCGCCGGAGCTGAACAGGCTTGGGCTCTGTGGCTAGCATTGGCACGAGGATTGCAATTGGCCATGTTGGATTACCCGGACCGCAAATGGCAGCCCTCCTCTGTACACATTGTGAGCGAAAGCACTGTTCTTATTCTAGGGATGGGAGGTTTCGGAAAGGAGTTTGTGAAGCGTGCGCCGGGCTATGACTTGAAAATCTTGGCCCTTGACCCCGTTCAGAGCAGTTACACAGGAGTGGCGGAAATTCGCGTGCCTTCCAAGGAAAACCTACACCAACTGTTGCCTGAAATGGATGTGGTAATCTGCGCCTGTCCCCTTACACCCGAAACATATCACCTAATAGGGGCTGAGGAACTGGCCCTTATGAAGAAATCCTCCTACCTGGTGAATGTCTCTCGCGGCGGCATCATAGATGAGGAAGCTCTGAGTGCCGCATTGCATGCAGGTGAAATTGCTGGCGCAGGTCTGGATGTGGTTGAACAGGAACCGCTACCGGTGGAAAGCCCGCTGTGGCAAGCGCCCCGAATCATCATCACACCGCATCGAGCCGGATTCTCGCAGGACCGACACCAGAATGTGGTTGACTTCTTCAGCTCTAATATAAGTCGTTATGTGGCTGGCCAACCCCTACAGAATCTAGTAGACAAACATCTGGGATATTGACCGCAGGCTCAATTTCAATACTGTATGAGCGCCTGCAATTTAACTGTCAGAAGCCTATCTCCTTAAGGTAGGAATAGGTTTGTGCGCTGCGCCTGGCCTCGTCTTGGGGAGAATCCGCCCCTGGTATAGGAGCACCAGGACATGCAGTCACCCATCTGTCAAAGCCCGTTTCTTCTAATGTAGATCGAATATCTGGAAAATTCATGTGTCCCGGCACATGGACATCCACCCATTCGGGATAATACCAACGGCCGTCTTGAACGTTGACAGCCGTGTACTCCTGAAGATGAACATAATTGAGCTGATCTTTGTAATGCCGCAGTGCCTCACTAGGGTTCCAGCCCCAAAGATGGGCATGAGACACGTCAATACAAAGACGCGCTTTCTTAGCTGTCTGCATGTAGGTTGCCATGTCTTCGGCGGAGTTGACCACCTGATTGGTATGAATATGGAAACTCAATTCCAGGCCCAAGTCTTCAGCAAATTCGGCCCATTCATCAGCAGCTGCAGCTGCCTTCCGCACTTCGTCACTGACGGCTGGTCGATCTTGAGGAGCCAAAGAACACATGTACATGAAACAGTCACATCCCATTTCGGCCGCAAACTCCATCCGCCTCTTGTTCTTTTCGAAAACAATGGAGTCTCTTGAGTCTGGTGTGCCTATGGCTGTCAATACTGCCAAAGGCATGCCAGTACGGTCACATATCGCGCGCAGGCGGTTGGGCGTACCCATCCAATCCAGGGGGAATCGCCCTTCCCAGCCATCCCAGCCGGCCTGTTTCAATAGCTCCAAGGCCTGCTCAAGGTCAGGTTCTTGCCAACGCAGAGTGGCAAAACCAAGTTTGAACGGCATAAAGATCACTCCTCGGTGGAGAAAGGTGAATAGGAAAACTTCGGGGCATGAATGCCCTGTAGCACAAGGCAATTTTACAGAGACTTGGCTTGGCTAAGATTCTACTTGAACTAAGATTGATGAAAACCTGTATCAAAGGCTCTTTAGTCGCCTCCCTAAGGGCTTTCTAGGCTTAAAGTGGCAATCTTTCCGCTGTGGATGCAGATGTTGGCCTGCCCGAACAATCCGAATAGAAAAGTGCAGGCGCCCTTTTCACTCAAGTTGGAGCGAAAGAGGTGACTAGCTACTCTAAAAATACAAATAATTGTGATTCCAGAGTGATGCTGAAGCAGATCCACTGCTGCAACAAATATACTGACTATTGCGATTCATTCTACGTAGCCTGAAGCAGGCGCCAATGGCGGAGGCCCTTCGACATCTTGTAAGGTTGCAGATGGACAATCGGGTATCTTCTTTGACCCTTTGCCTGCTGGTCTCTATACTTTCGGGACGCCTTTTGGTTTCAACTATTTCGGAATTGGCCTCCAGCCTTTCTCTACCAATGGAGCTTCATCTAGATTTAGGATGAGATACACAAGCGAAAACCTTTTGGTCCAGCCCCTTACCCAAGCCGTCGTCTACGACCCCGGCCTAATCACTCGCATAACTCCTGAGTTGGCGGGTTGGGAAAATATTTCGTTTGAGGCCAGGCGGCTGCAGGTAGGTGAGACCTGGCATTTTGCTACTAAAGGAAATGAACTGGCCTTCGTCAATCTGCACGGCATTTATGACATTTCAACCAATCGAGGCAGTTGGAAAGGGATTGGGGGCCGACAGAATGTCTTTGAAGGGCCCTGCCATACCTTATACCTGCCCATTGAAACCACACTGGATGTAACCTGTCGGGAGACTGGAGAATTTGCCGTCGCCTGGGTCCCAACGGAGCAGCGATTCGATCCTTTTCTGGTTCTGCCTTCCCAGGTGGACATAAACCTGAGGGGTGGCGAAAACGCTACCCGTCAAATAAACGACCCGCTGCCTCCCGGTTCTCCAGTGGCCAAATTGGTGTTGGTGGAGGTGTATACCCCCAGCGGAGGTTGGAGCAGCTATCCTGGGCATAAACATGATGTTCATCTGGAAGATGAACAAGGGGCGATCATAGAAGCGGACCTGGAGGAGATCTACTACTACAAGATCACCTCTACCCGAAGCCAGCCCTTTGGGGCCTATGCTTCAGAGGGATATGCCTACCAGAGGGTCTATACCGATGAAAATTCCCCAATGCAACAGCGGGGCAGTCCAATTGATGCTTTGGTCAGGCCGGAAAATGACAGCGTCGTCATCGTGCCCGAGGGGTACCACCCGGTCGTCAGCCCTCCGGGCTATGTAACTTACTATTTGAACGTGCTTGCAGGCAGCGCCCAAAGTCTTGCCAATCAGGATGACCCACGGTACGCCTGGGTGATGGATTCCTACCGACATGCCAATCTTGACGTACCTCTCTATGGCTAGATTTCGTTCCGCAATTCGACTTCGGCTTCGCCCGTTGTCTTTCTTATCAGGACTATAGGCAGACTTTCATGGCTCCAACATACGATTCCTTGCATATGGGCAGGTCTTCAATTGATCTGTACAGCAACAATGTGGGGGCCCCATTTCCACAGATAGAGTCTTTTGCCGCCTATGTCGGCGGCTCACCAACTAATATCAGTGTGGGAACCCGCCGTCTTGGTCTTGAATCGGCGCTCTTGACAGGCTTGGGGGATGACCCAGTTGGGGACTTTATTTTGGACTTCCTCGAAAAGGAAGGAGTCTGCACCGATTTCGTAGTACGCAAACCGGGATTTCGGTCTAGCGCCGTGGTTCTGGGTGTAGAGCCACCCAGCAAGTTTCCTTTGGTCTTTTACAGAGAGAACTGTGCCGACATCAATCTAACCATTGACGATGTACTGGCAGCACCCATCGCCGAGAGTCGGATATTTCAGTTTGCCGGTACGAACCTCTCCAAAGAGCCCAGTCGTTCCGCCACCCAGTACGCCGCTGAACTCGCTGGTCGCGCCCAACGTCAAGTAGTGTTTGACTTGGATTTCCGGCCAGATCAATGGCACGACCCTAGGGCTTTTGGGATTGTGGCTCGTTCAACGCTGAGTCATGTGGACATAGTGATCGGCACTCACGACGAAATCAATGCCGCTGTGCTGACTGACCCTAACCAGATGACTGTTGTGGATTCGCAAGTTTCCGATACCCAGGTAGAAGGAGACGTGCTTGCCGCCATCGCCCATATTCAGAAACTGGGTCCACAGCACGTGATTGAAAAGGTGGGTGCGTTGGGAGCCAGAGTTCACAGTCTCGGAAAGGCACCTGAAGATGTCCCTGGTTTCCCGGTGGAAGTCTTCAATATACTGGGTGCGGGCGATGCGTTTGGCGCAGGTTTCATCTATGGCTTGGTTGAAGGCTGGACGCTCCATAAATCTGCACGACTAGGAAACGCCTGTGGCGCGATTGTGGTAACTGCTCACGGTTGTGCCAATTTCATGCCGACTTTGGAAGAAGTCATGGCTTTCGTAGACAGTCAAGGTGGTTTGTAATTGGCTCATGACAAGGGAGACGGAAATGGCCCGCGGCGAAACAATTCGACTCACCATGGCTCAGGCTTTGGTGCGTTTTCTCAAAGCACAGCATTCGGAAAGGGACGGACAAGCTCGCGCCTTTTTTGCCGGATGCTTTGGCATATTCGGACATGGCAATGTGGCGGGGATGGGCCAGGCTTTGCAACAGTATCCAGATTTCCGTTACTACCAGACCCGCAACGAACAGGCTATGGTTCATACTGCGGCTGGCTTTGCCAAGTATAGTCGCAGGTTAAGGACTTTGGCCTGCACCTCTTCCATCGGTCCCGGGGCAACCAACATGGTTTCGGGTGCCGCTACAGCCACTATTAACCGGTTGCCAGTCCTGCTGCTGCCAGGAGACATATTTGCTCGGCGCAATGTCGCTCCGGTGTTGCAGCAGCTGGAATCGGAACACAGTCAAGATATTTCGGTCAATGATGCTTTTCGGCCGGTCAGTCGCTACTGGGATCGGATAAACCGCCCAGATCAATTGATTGCGGCCTTACCGGAGGCCATGAGGGTGTTGACCAGCCCAGCTGAAACTGGGGCTGTGACCCTCTGCCTGCCCCAAGACGTCCAAACTGAAGCCTTTGATTACCCAATCGAGTTATTCCAGGAGAGACACTGGCACATACCCCGTTCCAGGCCGGATCTTGTATCTTTGGAGCAGGCCGCCCACTTAGTCGGAAAGGCCAAGAGGCCCCTGATTGTGGCCGGCGGGGGCGTTATCTACAGCGACGCCAGCAAGGCTTTGCAGAAATTGGTGCAACATACTGGAATTCCTGTATCTGAGACAATGGCGGGGAAAGGTAGCCTGCATTTCAGCCATCCCCTCAATTTAGGGGCCATGGGGACTACCGGCACTTCGGCCGCCAATACTTGGGCCAAGGAGGCAGATGTCGTCATCGGCGTGGGCACTCGGTACAGTGATTTCACAACAGCCAGCAAGACTGCCTTTCAGCACGAGAGTGCCCAATTCGTAAACATCAACGTGGCGGAATTTGATGCCGGCAAGCACAACGGTCTGGCCCTGACAGGAGATGCTAGAGCTACCTTGGAAGAGTTGTTGCCACTACTGCCAGCTGGTTGCGTGCAGGCAGAGGACCAGGCAGCAGCGCGTCAGTTGCATGATTCCTGGGAGCAGGAGATAGATCGCATATATAACCTGCTCGAATCTCCGGCCGGCCTACCCAACCAGGGGGCCCTCATTGGGGCGGTAAATGAAAGTGGCGATCCGGATGCCGTCATGGTGGGCGCCGCTGGCAGTTTGCCGGGAGATACACACAAATTATGGCGGTCCAGGCATCCGCGCCAGTTCCATATGGAATACGGCTATTCCTGTATGGGATATGAGATCGCAGGGGCGCTGGGCGTCAAAATGGCCGCCCCCGAACGTGAAGTATATGTATTGGTAGGTGACGGGTCCTACCTGATGATGTCTTCGGAGATTGTGACTTCAATTCAGGAAAGCCACAAACTGACTATTGTGCTCATGGACAACAGTGGCTTCAAGAGCATTGGGTCATTGAGCCGTTCTCTTGGCCAGCAAGGCTTTGGCACGCGATATGTTTTTCCCCAGGACAATGGACTGCCTACAGATGAAGATCAGGGACGAGTAGAAGCATTGCCTGTGGACCTAGCTGCAAACGCTCGCAGCGTGGGGGCCCATGTCTTGGAGTGTCACAGCGTGGGTGACGTTGAAAAGGCCCTTGCAGAGGCCAGAGACATCGATCGGACGGTTGTCATTTATGTAAGAAACGACCGTTATCTGGGGGTGGACAATTATGAGACTTGGTGGGATGTACCGGTTGCCGAAGTTAGCGAGTCTGATACGGTAAACGCGGCCCGCGAGGAGTGGGCTCAGATGAGGGACCTGGAACGATACTTTCTCTAGGAAGGTCCTATTTCTGCCACTTCGCATAAAAGATTGATTGGCGAAGCTAAAATTAAAATATATATGAGGTTGGTTTCTAAATGCAGGTCCTAAATTTCATAGACGGTACTTTCGTAGCCAGTGGAAGTGCGGAATGCATTTCCGTGGTTAATCCAGCTACCCAGGAAGTGTTGGCCACATTGCCCCTGTCTTCAGGTGAAGACGTAAATCGGGCAGTTGAAAAAGGGCGGGCCGCTTTTCCAGATTGGCGGGACATGCCTGTAGTGGACAGGGTTCAGCCTCTGTTTCGGCTTAAAGTCCTGCTGGAAGAGAACTTCGATGAAATCAGCCGCACGATGACGCTGGAATGTGGAAAGACTTTGGTAGAAGCAAAGGGAGAGCTGCGGCGCGGCATTGAGAATGTCGAGGTGGCTTGTGGTATGCCGTCCCTAATTCAAGGCTGGAACAATGAGAATATCGCTGCTGGCATAGATGAGCACATGATTCGCCAGCCTCTGGGAATTGTTGCGGCTGTTACTCCTTTTAATTTCCCGGGCATGATCCCGCTTTGGTTCCTTCCCTACGCTTTGGCGACGGGCAACTGTTTTATCCTCAAACCCAGCGAAAAAGTGCCCCTCACCAGTCAGAAACTGTTTACTTGCCTGGCCGAGTCTGGTTTTCCAGCCGGAGTGGTGCAATTGGTCAATGGCGGAGCTGAAACAGTAAACGCGTTGTTGGATCATCCCGAAATTCGGGCCATATCCTTCGTGGGATCTACCCCTATTGCAAAGTATGTGTACGGGCGGGCGGCCGCTCAAGGCAAGAGAGCCCAGTGCCAAGGAGGTGCCAAGAACCCGGTTGTAATCATGCCGGATGCGGATGTGGAAGGAACTGCCGCTGCCCTGGTAGAGAGTGCTTTCGGCTGTGCAGGCCAAAGGTGCCTAGCTTTGTCCACGGCCATCACCGTGGGGGAGGCGAAAGATCCAGTCACCGAGGCATTAGCGGAAGCCGCCCGGAAGAGAGTGGTAGGAAACGGATTAGATCCAGATGTTGAGATGGGACCGGTAATAACTGGAGACAGCAGGCGGCGAATTGAAGGTCTGATAGCTGAATTTGAGCGGGGCTCTGGGCGAATTCTGGTGGACGGCAGGTCCGCCAAAGTCGAAGGTTTGGAAAATGGCAACTGGGTGTTTCCGACCGTGGTTGACGGTGTAAATCCAAATGATGCGCTCGCGAGAGAGGAGATCTTCGGTCCTGTTCTGAGCCTGATGCACGCAAATACAGTGGAGGAAGCAATTGAACTTGTAAATGGTCGGGCTTACGGCAACATGGCTTGCCTGTTTACAAGTAGCGGAGCAGCGGCCCGGAAATTTCGCAATCAGGTTGATGCCGGTAACATCGGTATCAACATAGGAGTGGCTGCTCCAATGGCTTTCTTCCCGTTCAGCGGTTGGAACGAGAGTTTCTTTGGGGATCTGCACGCCCAGTCACGTCACGGCGTGGAGTTTTACACACAGACCAAAGTCGTAGTGGAACGATGGCCATAAAGGTCCGTTTCACCCTCGTAGAGAGGTTACAAACGTGAAAGCCGGAATCTACCAAGGTAAAGGTATTCTGCAGGTGGGGGATAGACCCGAACCACTGCTGGCAGGCGCGGGTGCAGATTGGGTCAAGATCAAGGTGGAAGCCTGTGGTGTCTGTGGGACGGATCTTCAGATTTTGAGAGTTCCACCAGGGCATCCCGCCGCTCCTGACACCGTTCTTGGTCACGAGTGCGTGGGGCGGATTGAGGCAGTGGGTTCAGAGGTCGAGGTTTTCGGTGTAGGCGACAGAGTAACTCTGGCTCCCAACCTGACCTGTCGAGAATTGAATCTTCCTTTGTGTTCACTGTGCCAGGTGGGCCGAACCAACCATTGCGACAACTGGACCACCATCGGCATTCATAAGGACGGCGCCTTTGCTCCATATGTGCTGGCCCCAGAGAAGGCCCTGTTCGCGGTGGCTGAAGAACTAGATGTCCAGAATGCAATCTGGATTGAGCCACTTTCCTGTGTTTTGGGCTGTTCCAATCGACTGGAGTTACAAAACGGACAATTGGGAACCGTGATAGGTGCCGGTCCCATTGGAATCCTGCACGGCCTGATGTTAAAAGCGGCCGGGCTTCAAGTCTTAATCTCAGATTTGAGTCCCTTCCGTTTGGCCAAGGCCCAGGAGGTGGGCTTGGACCTGATTATTAACGTCGGACATGATTCTTTCCTAGAAACGGTTATGGAAGTCTCTCAAGGCAGAGGGGCAGACGTAATCGTGGATGCTGTTGGAGGTCAGTTAGGAGTGGCGGTCGACAGTGCGGCAATGATGGGTCAGATCTGTTGTTTCGGTCTCAACGCAATGCGCCCCCAAGTACATGAAGCGCACATCACCGAACGAGAATTGACCATTTTTGGAACCTTTGTTGGAGTTGGCACATTTCCACGGGCCATAGAGATATTGGAAAGCGGAGCCCTGCAGCCCGCTACTCTTAATCATGAATTCCTAACTATCCAAGATCTTCATATTGGATTGGAAGCATGTAGGCAGGGGGAAGCTGTCAAAGTAGCAGTAGGTTTCGAGTAGGCAACTGGTAAATTCCGGAGTTTCTTTATCCAACCATACGCTCCACCGTACCCGATAGATTCCTCAGCAGAAATTAATTTGACATAAACTTTCAGAAGTATCCATATGCAAGAGTACGGTTTAGGGGTTATTGGCATGGGTTGGATGGGGGAAACCCACAGTCGAGCCTTTGCCCAAGTGAGTGAACGCTTTTGGAGCGAAGGCCTAAAGGCCCGCTTGGTGGCATGTGCCGATGCTGACTTGAGTCGTGCGGAGCAAGCCAAGAGTCGCTTTGGATTTGAATCTTGCTCGGGAGAATGGCGAGAAGTAATTGATAACCCAGGCGTAGAAATTGTCACCATAGCTGCCCCCAACTTCATGCATCTCGAGCTGGTCCGGGCAGCCGTGGCCGCGGGCAAGCACGTCTTTTGTGAAAAGCCGGTGGGTCGCTCAGCACAGGAGACGTTTCAGATAGCGAAGGCTGTCGCGCTTGCAGGAGTGAATTCCGCCGTGGGATTCAACTATAGGTGGGTGCCGTTGGTGCAGTACGCCCACAATCTGGTCTCCTCGGGTGCTCTGGGAGAACTGACTCATTTTCGCAGCCGCTTTTTCTCTATGTATGGACACAACCCACTGAGCCAACTCAGTTGGCGGTTTGATCAGGCGCAGGCGGGTTTTGGAACGCTCGGCGACTTGCTATCTCATGTTATTGACATGGCGCTTTTCATGGCTGGGCCCATAGGAAGTGCGACCAGCGTAGGCCATACCTTCGTGACAGAGAGGCCCATGCCTGTTCCCGGTCAAGGCACCCATTTCAGCCTGGGCCAACCCGAAGATCTACACGGGCCCGTAACCAACGAAGACTATGTGGCTGCTCTGGTTCAGTTTGAATCGGGGGCTAGAGGTGTCTTGGAAGGCTGCAGAGTTATATATGGACCCAAGTGTGAGATGGCTTTTGACTGGCACGGTACGGAGGGAGCTGTACGCTGGGACTTTGAGCGCATGAACGAACTGGGCGTGTACCGGCCCAGAGACAAGCAGAAGATCGGGACTGAACCCGATCCGCATGACGGCTTCACGCGTATTGTGTCTGGTCCCGAGCATCCTCATTTTCATTGGTTTCAACCCGGTGGGGGCATAAGTCTGGGCTATGACGACTTGAAAACCTTGGAAGCCTTCCAGTTCCTGCAAAGCATTTCCAAGGGACGCCAGCACAATCCAGGGGTATCCCAGGCTATGAGGGTTGCCGAAGTTCAGGATGCCATGTGCCGTTCGTGGGAATCAGGCACATGGGCCAATGTAGAGGTAACCCCATTATGAGCGCATTCATGGATTCAAAGGAGTCTCCACAGATTCACGGGCTAGAACATATCCGCATTGGTAACGCTCCTTGTTCCTGGGGTACCCTGGAATTCGGATCCCTGTCAGAAAACAGACAGACCTACGCCGACATGTTGGATCAGCTGGCCGCGGCAGGTTATCAAGGGTCCGAGTTGGGGGATTGGGGCTTTATGCCCACAACGCCTTCAGAATTGGCTGAATGCTTTGTAAGTCGGAATCTGGAACTGACAGGTGCCTATGTAGGAACTCCTTTGGAGGACCCAGACAGGCTGGCCTCTAACTTAGAAATTAACTTACGGACGGCCAGACTACTGGCAGAAGCAGCATCCCTCATTGGGCAGAAAACGCAACCTCACCTAGTCTTGGCTGCGGACAACGGGACGAATCCAGTACGAGTGCAGTACGCGGGCCGTATATCTCCCGCCATGGAACTGAATTCAGAAGGCTGGCGGCGTTTGGCTGCAGCCTGTGACCGGATTGCCTGTACAGTGCGAGAGGAAACGGGACTGCCAGTAGTATTTCACCACCACGCTGCTGGCTTTGTAGAGACCCCTGAAGAGGTCTCACGAGTCATGGAAATGACGTCAGATGCGGTTGGTCTGGTTTTCGATACAGGCCACTATGCTTTGGGGGCGAGCCGGGCAGACACTATTCTGGACACGATGAATGCCTTCGCAGAGAGAATATCCTATGTCCATTTCAAGGATTGGTCCTCAGTGGTAGCTAAGAAAGTAGATTCTTTAGGAATGGACTATTTTGAGGCTGTCCGGGAGGGTATATTCTGCGAACTAGGGCAAGGGGAAGTGGACTTTCCGGCTGTGCGCGATTGGTTAGTAGCCCATAAATACAAAGGTTACCTAACCGTGGAACAGGACATAATTCCAGGTTTAGGCAGCCCCTTCGAAAGCGCACAGCGCAGCCGAAAATATTTATGCGAAATTGGCTTTCAGTAGTCCTTATTTTCTGACAGGAATTGATTAGGGGTTTTGCATGTTGTATCCCACATATCTGCACGAGCGAAACTTCGGTTGCCGATTGACCGAATTTCGGTATCGGGGTTTGCGAGCTTTGACCATGGAGAACGAGTTGCTGCGGGTGACCTTCCTGGTGGATAAGGGCACTGATATCTTTGAATTCCTACATAAACCCACTGATACAGATTTCATGTGGCGTTCGCCACTAGGAGTGCAGGATCAGACCAACTTCATTCCTTCCAGCCCTCGAGCTGACGGGCCATTCCTCGATCATTACTTCGGAGGATGGCAGGAGTGCTTTCCCGTTGGAGGATATCCAACACAATATGCTCAAGGAGAATTCGGCCTTCACGGTGAAACTCCGCTCTTACCTTGGAACTTGGAAATCCAGTTAGATACTCCCGAGTGCATCTCAGTGAAATTTGCCGTACGAACTTATCGGTCCCCAATGCACATTGAGAAGACCGTGACTTTGCATCGCTACCAACCTGCGTTGCATTTCCACGAAGTAATTACCAACGAAGGTGATGTACCCTTTGAGGTGCTTTGGGGACATCACCCGGCTTTTGGCGCGCCCTTCCTGGATGAATCCTGCGTGATTGATCTGGAAGGAGCCAAGGTTCGAGTAGTGGAAGCCGAGCCCACCACGCGGCTGGAATCTGGTGAAGACTACATCTGGCCGATCGTCACCGGCCGCAACGGCGAAGACATCGATCTTAGCAAGATCCCGGGACCTGAAACCAAGTCGCATGATCTGGCCTTTCTCTTCGATTTGCAGGCTGGTTGGTATGGGCTGACCAATCAGGACCGAGAAATTGGTTTTGGTATGTATTGGCCAGAGGAGATATTCAAGTCCCTTTGGTTCTGGCAGGTGTACCGGGGCAGCTTGGCGCATCCTTGGTACGGCCGAACCTACAACATTGCCTTAGAGCCGTGGACTGCGCCATATCATCACCTTAGGGAGGCCCAAGCTCATGGAGCCGCCCGAATCATGCAACCCGGTGAGATCCTGGACGTGCGATTTGGTGCCGTGGCTTACTCCGGCCATCAGAGAATTAGTGGCATCTCCACTGCTGGTGACGTTATTGCTAGATAACGTCAAGGCATGATTTTGTTTTCGCTTAGATTTCTTTTCCGAAGAAATTAGGTTGGGTCCGTCTCTGCAAGAGTATGCAAGGGCGGCTTAACTGGGCATCCGATCCCAAGCAGCCCCTAATGTGGCTTGAAGGCGGTCTAGAATTCGGTCAAGTTCCTGTTCAGTACTGACCAGGGCAGGAGCTAATGAGCCCCAGGTGGGAGTGACACGCATGATCAGTCCCTGCTCGATTGCTGCTGCCTTGACGAGAGCACCTAATTCCTCAGCTACTTCCGAGGAACCAGGCTCCCTTACAAAGTCAAACCCCCACAACAGACCTTCGCCCCGAATGTCGGAAATGGGCAATTCGCGTTGCAATTCCTGTAAACGGGATTGCAAATAGGATCCTTGCAGTTGAACGTTTCGGAGAATGTCTTCATCGGCGAATGTGTTGATTACTTCAATACCCACGGCTGCCGCCAAAGCATGGGAAGCAAAGGTGTGACCGTGGTTGAAATGGCGATTTTCCGCTTCTTCCCCAAGGAACTCTGCGGCCAATTCGGATTTGGTTACCATTGCACTGAGGGGCAGCACTCCTGCCGACAGACCCTTGCCACAGCAGATGATGTCTGGGGTTACATTGAAAGTCTGGGCAGCGAACATCTGACCTGTGCGCCCCATCCCTGTGATGATCTCATCGAAGATGAGAAGTATGTTGAATTCATCGCACAGCTTTCGCAGCCCTGACAGGAATCCAGTAGGGGGAACAGCAATGCCCTGTAGGTGAATGATGGGTTCCACCATCAAGGCGCCTACAGTTTGTGGGTCCTCCCCCTCAATTGTGCCTTTAATTGCATGCAATGCCAGTTGGCTACTTTCTTCCGGCGAGCAGCCAGCGAATCTTTGGAAAAAGACTGGCGGCTGGACTTTCAGGAAACCCGCCATCTGCGGTTCAAACTGGGTCTTACGGGTCCCAGTGCCACTGACCGCCATTGCGCCTGCGGTAGCACCGTGATATCCCCCGTAGAAGGAAAGTGTCTTGTATTTTCCATGGTTGCCAGTGAGCCGATGGTACTGGCGGACAAATTTGAGGGCAGCTTCGTTGGCCTCTGAGCCTCCGCTGAAAGTCTTGACGAAATCTAGTCCAGAAGGAGTAATCTCACCCAGCTTGGCAACTAAATCCAATGCGGTCTCTGCCACACCATGCATCGGTGGAGCCAGAGCTACCTTATCAAACTGTTTAATGATTGCCTGGCGCAATCTGGGATGTCGGTGCCCCAATGAAACTGCGTAGACCCCACTTAGCCCGTCCAGGAATTCCCGTCCTTGAGTGTCCCAGTAGGAAATGCGGTCTGCTCTGGAAATGACCAGGGGCCTCTTCAGGAATTCCCGTGTCTGAGTGAAATCTATAAAGGTATGTGCGATCAAATCATCCAGATCAGCGGATGGGATAGCCATGTCGTCACTTGAATTACTCATAGCAAAGAATCAAACCTGGGTGTTGTGAATAAGAAAAATGTTAGCTAACTCAAGTTCGGGGAAGAAGGGCAAAGCAAAGAATCCTAAAGGAACTTGTTATCCTCTAATAATTAGGAATCGACTCCTACTGCAGTCCAGATGTAAGGGCCGTAAGGAAAGCCAATGGGCCCCAAGGCCTACGACGGAACGGCTGAATTTCTCTCTTTTCCTTTAGGCGAACCCACAGGAGCAATTGTCAATCAAACCTGACTCTCTCCCCGTCCAGCCAAAAGGGAACGGCTTGGCCCCAATTGCTCTCTCCATCTTTGGTCCGGATCACTTCCTTTGAGTATTGGGCCAGATAGCTGCGCCTCACATTGCGCGAAGTATTAACGCCACTGCGGTGGAAGGTACGACTGGAGAACACTACAACGCTGCCGGCCGGCACCAAAGCAGGAAGGCCTGGATCGTCACCCCTGTAACCGACTTTGTCGTTAGTTTCAGATTCGACTTGGTGGTCGAAGAGGTCTTCCGGTTTCATGCCGGCTCGGTCATAAGGAAGCACAAAAATAGTGCCCTTCTCAATAGTCATGTCGTCCAGCGAGCACCAACAGGACAGATATGGTGTGTGGTAATGCCCTATGTAACCAGAGTCCTGATGCCACGCAAACTGAGTTCCCTTTTCAGGAGCTTTGACAACATACTGTTCATTGAACAGATATACCGTGTCCCCTAAAGTGGCTCGTGCTACTTCAGCCATCACGTCGCCAAAAATAAAGCGTGAAATCTGGGTGCTTTCTTGGCCGCGATTGCCTATGAAGTACCTTTTCTTGTACTGGGTTAAGCCTATGGAAGTCATACCTGCGGATTCCATTTCCTGGTCTACTTCATTAACGAGCCGCTCACATTCTGCGCGTAGTCCTTCAAGCTGTTCGGGGGGAATCGCTTTCTCCAGAATGAAGAATCCCTGAGTTTGGTACTGTTCAATCTGTTCGGCCGTAATTTTCATTTCGGCAATATTCCTTTAACTCTTGAAGCAAGAATACGATCACAAGGTTAAGACAAAACTCCATTATTGCAACTAGAAACCCGATTGGAATCGCAAATTGCACTCGCCAGAGAAATCGATGATGCCTGTGAGAAGCGAGGGTTGAATCTGTTGTCGAGGATTCCAATGTCCATCTACCCATGCTGAGCTAGGGACACGACAGAAGATGATCTGTAGGCACGATAGCCCTTACTGCGGCCCGCGTTTTGCGCATTATCAGGTTAGCAGGGGTTGCTTGAACCACCTATGAGTTGCCAAATTGGCGGGAATTTAAGTTATCTCCGCATTGAGTTGGATTCGCCTATCTAGCCAATTAGCAAAACTGCGATTGCATTACAGAAAATTCGTCTTTTTACGGCCTTGGGTGGGCCACTCCTTAGAGATTGGGCGTTGTTGAAAACCTTCTTGGCTTTCGCCAATATTCTTTCTAACCTTGGCTGGACCGGAATAGCCATTGTTGTTTGTGCCCTAACTCTTGCCTCGCCCGGGGAAGACTTTGTTGCATCTACTTCAATGGATAGCCGAGGCAATTTCTACATCATTTCCTATTACGGAGTCTCGTCGTTTATGATCCATCCAATGCCTCATCTGACCTTGGCAAGTGCGCAGGGCATTTTAGTGAGAAGGTCCTCAGCCTTTTCGTCTCGGATCTGCAGGGTCCGGTCATTCGTTGGCGTAGGCTTCAAAAAAAGTGCAGGAAATGCGGGCTCTGGTCTTTCCCTTGTGGCTATGGCTGCCGACGAAGTTTACAGTTGTCAGCGTTCCGGGGTTCGATTTGGTGAGAGTTGGCTGGAACGAGGGCCCCGTTCCCTATGCCCATGCCAAACTTTGTGCATTTAATGACGTATGTCCAGCAATTAGCAGAGAAGGGGTTTAACTGATGAAACCATTCATAGAGTCCAATGACATTAAAGACGACGCCGAAGCAATACGCCACCACGCAGATCGCGACGGCTATCTGTTTCTGAGAGACTTCGTCGACAAGGATCCCATCTTGGAGACTCGTCGTGACATAACAGAGGTCTTGACGGGTATTGGCTGGATCAAGGACGGTACAGACCCGGTCGATGCATTGACGAGCCATCCAGCAGTCCTGACTGGAACTCCAGATTTTATTCCGGTTTACAATTCTATCCAGTGTCTTGAATCCTTCCATTCCCTAGCCCACGCTGGTCCGATCTTGAGTCTGTTAGAGGATCTCTTGGGGCCGGACGTGATGTTGCAGCCCAGTAATATCGCAAGAGTAATATTCCCGAGCAAAATCGAACATACCACGCCCGCGCACCAGGATTTCGTCCATATCCAGGGCACTCCAGATGTCTGGACTGCCTGGCTTCCATTGGGTGATTGCCCAGAAAGTCTAGGGGGACTAGGGGTGTTGACGGGGTCGCACAAAGCAGGGCTGCTGCCTGTCTCGAAGTCTCTTGGTGCTGGAGGGTTGCGTTCCCATTTTGAAGAAATTGGAGGAGAGTGGGTTTCGAATCCCTTCAAGGTTGGTGATGTGCTCTTCTTTCACAGTCAAACTGTGCATAGGGGACTGCCTAACCGGTCAGGAAATCGCATCCGCCTTTCCGTTGACTATCGCTATCAAAGAGCTTCTGACCCTGTGATGGATAAGGTGCTTTCGCCACACCAGGGACGCCTCTCTTGGGAAGAAGTCTATAGAGGATGGAAATCTGATAAATATCAGTATTACTGGCAACGATATGCCCTCAAACCTGTCCCTAGAGTAGCAGTTGAGGTTGTTGAGTAAACTCGGCTGATGAGCTTGCCTAGAGTAAATTGTTCTCCATTGGTCCAATGTATCGCGTTCTGGTTACTGTTGCCCATGGGCCCGTCATGGGCTAGAAGGCAGGCCGGAAACGCCCTGCCTGAAGCGGTGGGCAACAGTTACAGTGGACCTCAACCTGCGAGAAGTTGCGGGCGTATGCAACTGGCAAAGGTAAGGATGGCCGCGGAGATCGAGGCTCTGCAGCCACAGGCTGAGGTCCCGTACCCTAGACTGGTGTAACTGCTCGACTCTCTGCAGTCCGCGCTCTCTATAAACTTACCGTGACCCGCAAATCCGCATCCCTCCCACTTCAAGTCCTTATTTACCCAAACTCTTACAACGCAGACTCTTTGGCAAAATGATGTCGCATGGTTCTACAGAACGAAACTTCAATGGCCTACCACTGATATCTGGCCCTAAGCTGGAAATGGAGGAGGGGGGAGAGGGAAGAATGTTTGAAATGGACAGCGCCTACCCATCACATGGGAAAGTAAGATACAGATCTGCGTATCCAGTTATATTCCAAATTTGGTAAATAGGGCCTAGCACAGATCCCCAGTTCGAGAAGGCCACGTCTTAGGCATCGTTGAAATTGGACTGGAGGCATTGAAGTCACTCCATTTGGAAGAGGCGCGGCCTAACACTTTAAGAGTAAGGGGATCCTCTGTTTTGTCACCAAGCGGCCGCCCTCAAACTTACTCTCCGAATGCTAACCTCTGGACACTAGTTTCCAAGTGAGGAGAACATCGATACTTTGCAAGCGAACCAGGGGCTGACAGAGGATTTCGACCTTTACTGGGTAGATCTCCACCTTCACTCCCACTTCTCTTGGGCCACTAGCAAAACCTGCACATTGCCGCAATACTATAAGGCCGCCCAGCTGAAGGGCCTGCAGGTCATAGGTACGGGAGACATCACGCATCCTGGATGGCTACGGGTAATCCAGGAGCAGCTACGACCGGCGCCCAGTGGCCTGCTGGAGGGAAAGTCCTGTGTGACGCGGGATCAGGCCGAGACCATTCCCGCACGTTGCCGGGCCAAGGTTGAATTCGCTCTGACTGGAGAAGTGAATTGCGTATATCGGCGCGGCAGCCGGTCCAGGCGCGTACATCACTTAATCGTTGTCAGTTCCCTAGAAAGAGCTGCCAAATTACAGGGACGCTTAGCGCCTTGGGGTCGCCTCGAGTCGGATGGAAGGCCCACTTTGAAATTGGACAGTAGGGAATTCTTGGAAATCTTGTTCGAAGTGGATGACCATTCAGCCTTAATTCCGGCCCACATCTGGACGCCTTGGTATTCACTTCTTGGTAGCAAGTCAGGTTTTGACTCTGTGGAGGAATGCTTTGGGGACTTGTCGCAGGAAATTAGGGCTGTGGAAACAGGTCTTTCGGCGGACCCCGAAATGCTCCGGCGAACCCTTTTCCTGCGCGGAAAAGTGTTTGTCTCGAATTCAGACGCACATTCACCCGCGAAGGTGGGTCGCGAAGCCACCGCTCTGCGGGGTACGCCTAGTTTCGACAGTATCTGGAGGATGTTACGGGGTGACAGCCTGTATGGTCCAGCCGCCACTATAGAGTGGCCGCCCGCGTTGGGTAAGTATTATTGGGATGGTCACCGTAAATGTGGTTTCTACAGAGCCCCGGCCGCCAATGACCCCTTGCCACCTGAATGTCCAGTATGTTCCCAAACGCTGACGCAGGGCGTCTTGACAAGGGTGGAGAATCTGTCAGAAGGTCAGTCTCCCAGCGTTGCGGATACCTCCTTGCCCCCTGCGTTGCACACCATTCCTTTGCTTGATGTCGTGGCCCGAGGGCTGCATCAGAAAACCTGGTCCAAGTCTGTGCAGAAATGCTGTTTCAATATGATGGAACAACTAGGGCCTGAAATTACCATTCTTCACCGGACACCTGCAGTTGACCTTATGCGGGCCACCGACACCGCCGTCGCGCGGGCCATCCTGGCCGTTAGGGCGGGAAAATATAGCATTGCCCCAGGCTACGACGGGCGGTTCGGCGAATGGAAATCGCGAGTCAATGATTGACTCGAGGCTTGAAGGCGTTCCTTCGCAAGCCGATGCTTAGGTAGGCACGAACCAAGAACGCTTCGAAACTTGTGGATTAGAAAGCGCTCTTGACCACTCAATTGAAGCCGGCGCTCTGCAGAGCGTCTTTCTTTGGCCTGCCTTTATCTTTGCCAGGTTCGCCCAGCCTATAGGGGGTACGAAACGCTAAACCGGCCACCTACGATAGCGACATTATTGGATCGTTGACTTGCTGAAAGCGAGGTTGGAATCCTTTGTGAAAAATTGCCGGAATCAGCTACAACGGCAGGGAACCATCCAATGTTGCTAGGCAATGAAGTACTAAAGCTGACTGGGGAACAGGTGAAATTCACATCGGGTCGCTAAGTTCTGTTCGATTTATCCGGATAGAAACTAGCGAGTCCTGCTGTGCTCGCGATCGAGAAAAACTGGCATCAGCTGAGCGATTTCTATCGTGAGTTTTTCCAGTTTCCTGCTGCGCTGTGCTAGGCATTTCCCCTGCAGGGGAAATGCCGCCTTGGGAAGCAAACGGCCGCGGCTGCACGGTGACATTAGGCTTGCAGATTCTCTGTTGCTGGCCACCTGGACCTTCCAACAGTGCGATGCATTTGACCTCGGCACACCCAAATGCACCAGGCCGCGGAATGGGGCATCGCCCGCCACTTGCAGCGCTACCTGGAGCGCGCCCAGACCGACTTCCAGCTGCTAGTCACGGCCCCCATATCCAAGTTTTAAGCATTAATCGCACTTTGTTCATAAATATTCAGACTTCAACTCACTGTCTCTGATTTGTTTCCTCGCAACATTATCTTTATTTCATGATCCAGCAACTTGTACTCGATCCCAATTTCGATTTCAGCTAGTCGTTTTTAGAATTGGTGAGCCATTACGAGTTTGATTTCCTTCTACATTGTTCTTATATCTAACTATGATGAACTTGCCCAAGCGTTTTCTATCAACGCGCGCACAACGCTCCAGAAAGGAGTAGCGGCAATCGAGGTATAATCGGCCCGAAAGGTACATAGGGACCATTCCGACATTAAAAAGAATATCCCCGGTTAGTTTGAAAGATCAATCTCTGAATGCTTGCTAGCTTCAACAACGGGCATTCAATTGCATTTCGAAGTAACTCCAGAAAGATACTAGGATGGAGTTTTCCTATGACATCTCTTGTGCTCTTCTTCTGAAACTGAGGAGCCCCAAAATAGTCTCATCTACTCACGTGCGCCCTAAAAGGTGTTCCCCCATTGGGTCCCGCCCCTTACACCCTTAAAGAATGAAAACTTTCATCCGGAGCGAATATCCACGAATCTGTCCCTTAGGCGCATCATCAACGACATAATTGGCAATGAAAATCTCGCCGTCATCAAACTGCACCCAGCCAGAATAACCAGTATCAATTTCAGCAGAGCGATCAAAATCAATAGGCAGAATGCGGGTTTGTACGTGATCTCGGGTGAGTGCCAACGCCGACTCCCTATCGGTCAACGCGGCAAAGAAATTCTGATGCCCCCCCCCCCAAGAAGCCGCGCTTGCCACCTTGAATGAAGCGGTACGGGATCATAATCTGTCCATTTTGAAGCCAACCAGCGACGGGACGATGACAGGCCGGCAAAGGGAATTTGATTAAATCACCCCAAGTTTCGCCGTTGTCGTGAGAAATGGCTTTGAAGCGGTCCCATCCCTGAAATGGATTTTCGCGCATAAAGGCCACCAAGGTCTGACCATCCATTGGAAAAATTGATACTTCACATAAATTCAGCCCCGCTTGTCGACCCACAACAATCGGCTCAGACCAGGTTTGGCCTTGATCATCCGAAAGCCATAGTCGCTGTACCAAATAGCCAAAATCGGCCTCTTTATCATGACAAGACAAAGTCCAGCGGCCCGAATCAAGTTCAAGCAACTTATCTGGCACTATGCCTCGGGCAGGCGTTTCGACGGGGTCACTCCAAGTCTGACCATCATTTTCACTGAAATATAGCTGAATACGGCCACCGCCTTCGCCACGATTGTAAATTTTGTCAACCATAATCACGAAGCGACCATCCTTCAACTGCATTATGCGACCACAATTGTAGTAAGGCAGACCTTGCGTGCCATCGGTCAGGGGGCGCTTAAGTGTCCAGGATTGACCTCGATCTTCAGACTCAGTCAGCATAATGCGGGTGTAAGAACGATCATGATGATGGGAACATTCCGCGAAGACACAGAGTAGCTTTCACGAGGGTGTCAGGACTACATCAGGCCAGGCTTCATAAATAGTATCGTCACAGCTAATGGTGAATTTCTGGATCATTTTTCCGGCTCCTTAAACCGATAAACAAATAGCTATAGTCTGCCCATTCGACCTCGCCACCAGCCGGGCAGAGAATGGTGTCGAACAAATGACAACGGTAGTGGGAGAACCCAAAGGCGCTGTGGACGCTTTCCTAAATAACGTTCCTTAGCTCGCCAGATTCGATAATTATGTTGGCCTCACGGGAAGCTGATTCCAACGGTGTAGACTGTTTATCGAAACTGCGACCACCGGCTCACGACAGGTACTTATGATGCTGCCTGCTTCCCCTAGTTCAACGAGATCAGCTACTCCGCTCAGATCGCCATAACGCCATCTCGCCGCATCCAGCGCGATGTTCGCCCGTTCCAGGGTGTAGTACGGATGTTCACGACATCAGGTTGCTCCCTTGTAAGCGTCTCGACTTGGTCTTCATTAAACGGCCGTCCGTCAGCCCCCAGAGCCCGCCAAAGAAAGAAAACTTTTCAGGATGAAAATCGGCCCCAGCGAACAGTTCAACCAAGGGCGATCCGCGGGTAGCTTCGGACATTCGAGTTTGGCAAGAAGAAAGATCCACGTTACAGAATCTCATCATAGAATGTGCTGCCCAAATGGCCCAGGCCCAATGACAATCACCCGCTAGACTGGCACATCTTTTTTCCGCCTCGGCAATTTAATGTTGGGTAAACAGGTGGATCAGACTGCCGCTCTTAGCCCTTGATACCGATCTGCGCAATTCGTGAATGAAGTGAGTTACATGGCCATGAAGAAGGACAAGGTAGGAAGCACCAACAAAGTCATGGCCGCCATGGCCATGCCAATACCAAATTGAATTTGGGTCTGCTGCATACTGAGGGTGTTAAACACGGACATACCAAATGGCATGGGATTCCATTCCTCTGTGAAGGAACCCAGCAGCGGCCAGAGAAAGAAATTCCAATTGGCAGCAACAGTTAGAAAGGCTCCGGCAATGGTGGCTGGCCGGGTCAGAGACAGTGCAATGCAAGAGAAAGTCCTGACGTGGCCACAACCATCAATCGTAGCCAATTCAGTAACTGGTAAAAGAAACTCCCCAAACTGGTCCCCTATGTGACCCTTTTTCTTAGGAATTAATGAGATTAGGGCTCTTCATTGCCAATGGGACGGAACACTACTGGCCAATAGTCAAGAGTGTACTAACAAGATCTTCCGTGTATCATTTCTTGTCTGGACTGCTTCCCTTTACCGGTGGATAGCCGGCAGATCACGAATCTCCTTTTACAGGTACTTCGACTGACAGCACCGGAACCCGGAGGCGGCATATCTATCGAAAAATGCTAGATGACAGGTGACCTTTCAGTCATCAGAGGAGAACGTGAAATGTCCGAGGCTCAGCAATTGATGCAGGTGGCGCGGGAAGCACGCGAAAATGCTTATGCACCCTATTCCAGGTTCCGGGTAGGATCGGCTGTGTTAGATGCAGATGGCACCATTACACCTGGATGTAACGTGGAAAATGCGGCGTACAGTCCCACTATCTGCGCGGAACGAGTGGCAATGACCGGTGCCATAGCTCACGGACACCGGAATCCTGTGGCCATTGCCGTGATGACTGAACCCGGTGTTACCCCCTGCGGTGTCTGCCGGCAAGTCATGTTAGAGCTTGGACAGGATATGGCAGTGTACATAGGGGATGGCGAAGGCAACATCACAACAACATCTGTCCGTGACCTTTTGCCTGGAAGCTTCAGCAAGGATGCACTAACTCTACCGATTCCTAAATAAGGCCAAAGGGCAAGCCTTCATGAAGCTGAAAGCAGGCCAACAGTAGAAGGCACATTCTGGTTATCAGCCAGCGCATCTTAGACAGAAGCTTGGCCCAAGATCGCGATGTCAGAGAAGGCCCGCCGAGATCATTCCACATCTTTTACGTCTAGGGCTAGGGACAATTCACTCCATATGCAGTCCCAGTGTCCCAGCATTGCGGATTACTCTTCGGCCCCTTAGTTGACACCATCCCTTCACCGATGTCGTGGCCCAAGGGCTACTTTAGAAGGCCTGGCCCAAATCTGCACAGAACCGCTTCCTCAATATGATGGAGCAACTAAGACCGGAAAGGGATTTTCCTCACCGGATATCTGCAGCTGAACTGAAGTGGCCTATTAACACTATTGTCGCGCGGGCTTTCTTGCCCGTTTGAGTGGAGTACCATAGAAATGCACTTGGCTACAAGGGGCGGTTCGGCGTACGGAACGTACGCGAAAAGACTGACGTGAAGTCTGAAAGCAATTCTTCGCAATCTGCTCCAACCGGTGAATACATCAATAGTCGTTGGCCAAAGTGCAAACTTGACCACTCAAATAGACACGGCGTTCAGCAGGGCGTTTCCCATTGTATGCGGGAATTCAGGCCACATTTGTACAGCCCGTCCCAAAAGAGTGCCGCTCACTATGTCTCGGTCAATATCGCATCGCCGACCTGCGGCAAGCCAAGACCGTATTCCAAGGGAAAACTCGTTGGTTTTCGCCAAGCCTAGGGGCAGCGTCCACTGTCTCTCAAAAATTGCTTGCCGCTGCCAAGGAAGTTCAGGACCCCTCTCAGGGACACAAGAACTGGTGCTCATGGCATCCAAATGAACTGCGGAGGGAAGTCCTGGCGGCGTTCATGTCGGTGATTTGAAACGAGACCCACTTACTCTTAGAGCTTCAACGCCCACTATTTCCAGAATCACATCAAAGAAATCCGCTGTGGCCGCGGTTGTCGCCTATTTCCCGCCCTGTGGCGACCCAGACCGTTCCAACTTCCACCTTCCTGTATTTTTCGGGCGATGGGCGAAACCACGCACTTCTGCCCGTTCTAGGAACTAAATCTTTGCCTGCAATGTCTGTAGGGCAGAATCCAAGGAACTGTATCTCTGCAATGATTGGTCGCGGGCAGACGCAGGGAGAAATGAACACGATCAAAGGATGCAAAATGGAAGGTTTCTATGTTTTCAGTTTCCGCGACCTGCCAATGAGTCTATCTAATCGATGCGTCGTCAACTACTCTATATTCCTTCGCCGTCATATTTCTTTTTACGCTGCAAGAACGCTTCGACTGCAGACCCCGACAAATACTAACCGGGAGTGCTAGCCGTCCTTATGCATGGTGGCAGATTTCGCTATTCCTTGGTTGCAGCCACTAGCATCAGGTGCAAATTCCAGGTTGTTCCCTATTTCTGGACGGGAATTCACATACATCCCATTAGGTAGGCAGCACTCTCAGTCGCAGCTTCTAAAGGGCTCACTACGTCTAGCTGAGTGTGGTGCAATGTCACAAAACCTGAATATTCCATGGATTTCAACCAACCCATAATGCCCGCCATATCAATGCCAGATGGATCTGTAAACTTCAACAACTCTGAAGGAACGTCGCCTCGCGTCCAGGTTTTCATAATCAGCGAGCCGCCCGCCACGGGCACATGATTTTGCAGGTAGACGTTGAATAGGTAAGGTTGCAACCGCTGCAGAATTTCTAGACCGTATTCTTGCCCGCACAGGGCCAGATTTGCTGGTTCATAGATGAGACCGAAGTTGCTCCGGCCGATTCTGTTTAACACATCTAGAGAGCCAGCCACGGTTTCAAACAAGCTCTGGGTATGGCTTTGGTGGGCCAGTCTGATCTGACGCTCAGCGGCTTCGTCAGCCGCCCTCTGAGCAGCCCGGATATCTTCTTCATTCTTGATGCAGACTCTGATAAGTTTGCAGTTGAGTTCTTCGCAAAGGTCCAGATATGGACTAATGTTTCTCAGACATGCAGGTCCGCTCTCAATATTCTCTGGCACTGCGAAGTCCCCTGTAACCATAGAAACCTCAAGTTCCACTTTCTGTATTTCCTGAAGGACTTCCTGTCGCCTTTCGGGATCGCTCTCAATAGAGACAACCGAAGCCCTCATGCACAGGGCATCATAATTTGCCTCGCGGGCAGCCTGGGCCAGCTGGGAGAAAGGCAAAGTTGACACGCGCTTGTTGGTGAAGCTCTCAGCGACCCGAACAGATAAGGAGAGTTGCATGGTCATTGTCAGTCCTGTGTTTTTACTTTATCGACTATGGACTATCTCGCCGCCAGCCACAGTGAGCAGCGAAGAAGCATTAGCCAAGTCCGTTTCAGTGCAAGTCAACAGATTATGGTCTGGAACGAAGAAATCGGCATTGAATCCAGCTCTGATGGCTCCGATTTTCCTATCCCAACCTTCCAGATAGGCGGCATCGGAGGTATAGCCTTGAATCATTTGAGCTCTTTTCAGCTTTTGCTCCGGATACCAGTCTGGAGAGCCGGATTTCTCATCTTGTCTTTGACGAGTGACACCTGCATACATGCCCCAAAAGGGATTCGGGGATTCTACTGGAGCATCGGACCCGTACGCCAGCCGAATTCCTTGTTGTAGAAGAGATTGAAAGGCGTAAGCGTATTGTCCTCTATGGCCCCAAAAGGCATCCACCAAATCTTTGTCCTGGGTGGCATGAATAGGTTGGACAGCACCCGACACCTGCAGCTCTCGCAGCCGAGGAATGTCTTCTGGTTGGATAACCTGCACATGCTCAATGCGGTGCCGCCGATTCCGTGGAGCAACTCCCATTTCTTGCTCGGCCCGGCGTAATTCAAAAAGGACATCCAGTACGTCATGTACAGCCCGATCTCCAATTGCATGAATGGCTGAAGCAATGCCATGATAAGTGGCTCGCAGCGCATGTTCCAGCATCTCTTCTTTATCTGTCACCGCCATGCCGTAGTTGTCAGGTTCACCTTCATAGGGAGCGACCATCAAGGCCGTTCGTGGTCCCAAGGCTCCGTCAGCAAACATTTTGAGGCCGCCAATTTGGAACCACTCACCACCCAATGGCCCGCGAATGCCAAAGGCAATTGCATCGTCCAATTGGTCCAGAGCGATATGGTTTACGGCCCTCAACCTCAGCTGATCGTGCCGCATCATGCTTTGGAAAGTCTCCAGACCCATGCGGCCATCAAAGTCGTGTATTGAGGTTATGCCCCATTCATGGAGTTGCTTCTGTGCATTGAGAGCAGCTTCCAGAATCTGAGTCTCCGAGGAGTCAGGAATCTGGCTGGCCACAAGCTGGATGGCGGGGCCCTCCAACAAAAGACCAGTTGGTTGGCCGTTTTCTTTTCGAACGATTTCTCCACCTTCAGGGGACCAATTTCCGGCTGTAATAGAGGCAGACCTCAAAGCTGCAGAGCTGGCTACACCTGCATGCCCACTCTTTGCATATAACAGGACTGGGATGTCAGGGCCCACCACATCATCAAGATCCTGAGCTGTGGGAAACCGATTTTCTGGCCATAGGTTTTGGTCCCAACCGCGTCCGCGCAGCCAGGTCCCAGGATCTAACCCCTTTGCCCTCTCTGCGAGTTTTTCCTTCACCTTCCTAAGCGAAGCAACGCCTTGCAGGTTCAGCTCCTGCAGTGACAAGGCGTAATTGACGAAATGGATGTGGGAATCGCAAAGGCCAGGAAGCACCTGGGAACCTTCAAGATCCAAGATCTGAGTTGAAGTTTCAGCAAGATCCCTGGTGCAACCAAGCGGGCCAACCCGCAGAATCCTCCCCAGTCCAACAGCAAATTCACAGGCCGCCTCGGAAGATTCAGTACCTGTATAGACCTTTGCGTTTAGAACTATCAGTTCAGCCTTCATAGCCTTACCGCTACTCAGTCGGACAATGGGGTCACTACAAAGACCCAATCTTGAATCAAGGGTGGGGTCGGTAAAGGCATACGACCTTCATCGTTGGTTGATGCCGAACTTTCTGGAAGTTTCTCACCTGTCTTGGGGTTGAAATAGAATCTCCGATACTTCCTCTCAGAGACAAGGCCCTGAATCTGTAGCCCGTCACGGCGAGCATAGAGAATGCTTACAGCTGGTACGAAGACCATCACAGTGCCATCGGCCATCGTGCCTGCGTACGGACCAATCCGGTCTTCAGCGTCTGCATGCAAATTGAGCTGGTGAGGAGCTGGCGCAAGTGTCCACCAAGGATATTCGTCCAGCAACTTTTTTGCCAGCCCGATCTGGCCGGAACCCGCCAATTGACTGGCATCTCTCCAGGATGGACCACCCCAGGCCATGCCGTGCGGAGAAGGACCATAAGGAATCTCTTCCCCATTGACTTGCCACAATCCGTTGGCCCCGTAAGTAAAGCCTCCCGATCCTGATAAAACGCAGGACCAATACAGAAACCGCTGTATTTCCGGCCCACTCGATTCCAGGATTCCTTCGTAGTTAACCTCACTGATAATGACCGGCATCGTCGGCGCAGCCGCCAGAGATTCCTCCAGCATGTCAATGGTGCTGGTCAAAGCCGGAAAACCCCCATGTCCGGTCTGCAGCATTTCGAAGTCCAATGTCTCTGGATCGTCAACTTGCCGGCGCCCGAATCGCGTGGGGTGGATGGTTATCGGCCGATTGAATCCATCCAGGTCCCTGATCCACCGGGCCATATCAGACCATGCCGCGCTGCGCTGCCTTTCCCAGGATTCCATGTCTTCGATCTCGCCGGCATCCAGATAGTAGGGCATCAGACCTTCGCCGGCTACGCACCAAGTGACCGGAAGGGCACCATAACGGGCAATCAAGTTTCGCCAATGGAATTTCAAATTATCGGGGCCAGCAACATCCATGAAGTAACCCCAGAATCCGACAACGCAAGGGGACAGGCCTGCCTCAATCAGCATATTGAGCCGCAGGTCCATCTGTTGGAAATAGGCCGGATTGAGGCTGTTGAAGTCTTTGGTCCAGGGGTATCCCGCATCGCCTTCGCCACGCGGATCGTGCCATGGCATGTCTGGGTAGAGACCGGCAATAATCTGAATGACAGTGAAGCCTTTTTCAGCCCTGTCCGATATGAGGTCCTTCAGGCCATCCAACGGCAGCCGTCTGGACAGCCCCATCCACCAGGTGTCCCCCAACCAGGGGAAGGGCTTTCCTGAAGCATGCGCAAAGTGCTTCCGATCCTCTGCTATGCAGATCGGCCCTTCTTCGGATAGTGAATTGGCGGAGTTGCCCCCTTCAACTGTGACTTCGCCTTTTTGCGCATGCAATCCTGAATCTGCGACGTTGCTGCATGATGTTTCATAGGAAAACTCCCTTGCTTTATGAGAGGAGAATCTAATCTGCCAAGAGTCCCCACCGTTCCAGTAGCCTGGAACGGTAATGGACCGATCCCGTGCATCTGAGAATGTGGCCGAGAGTTCCACATCTTTGGTTGGATTTACATAATCCGTTTGGGCTTTGAACTCCAGTGTGATTACTTCGTTTTGCATGGTACTTGGCATTGCACTTCTCCTTGGGGACTAAAAGCATCAGAATTTTACTTGCTTGTCTGCAACTTGCCCAACCAACCCGAAGTATGTTCTAGTTGAAGTGGGTCTTCCTTTTTACTTGCATTTGAAAGCAAGACCCCACCCAATACAAATGAAGAGGGATTGCCCGAGTATCATTCCTCATGAATTGGGTCCAATCCTTTGCTTGCCTCTGCTGGGGACTGGACCATATCACCACAGCGGCTAACACAAAGGAACAGCATTGGATTCCACCATCACCCCTATCATCGACGCCAAAGATGTTTATAAGAGCTATTACCTGGGGGAAGTGGAAGTCCACGCTTTGCATGGAGTTTCCCTTAGCATTAATCCCGGAGAAATGGTAGCGATCATGGGCCCCTCCGGCTGCGGTAAGACTACACTTCTCAACTGTCTATCGGGATTGGACAATTTAGACAGCGGGAGTGTCTGCATTGACGGAAAGATGCTTACTCAGCTCAATGACCGGAAACGGACTGCATACCGGGCTAGCAATATGGGTTTTGTATTCCAAACCTTCAATCTCCTTCCCGTCATTTCCGCCCAAGAAAATGTTGAACTGCCGCTTCTCATTAACGGTGTTGCAGCCAAACAAGCACGTGAACAAGCAAGAGACGTTTTGGTTCAAGTGGGTTTAGAGGGGCGGACAGCACACAGGCCGGCTCAGCTTTCAGGCGGACAGCGCCAACGAGTGGCAATTGCCAGAGCTCTGGTCAATCGGCCTGCAATTGTGTGGGCGGACGAACCTTCAGGAAATCTGGATGAAGAGACGTCAGTTGAGATCTTGGACCTCTTGCGCCAGCTGAACCAGAAATGGGAGCAGACATTCGTGGTTGTAACTCACGACACCTTGGTCAGCACTCGATGCGATCGTGTGGTTCGAATGCAGCAGGGCCGGATAAAACAACAGAGCGAAGTCGAAATAGATTCTGATATGACAACTAAAGAAGTACAGCAGCTCACAGAAGCCGAAGCCTCAGTCTAGAAACGATGAGCCCACTAAATACAGTGGCCCTGGGATTGGCCTCGGCCCTGTTGTTGCTTTTGGCAGGTGTCCTGCTGATTGCGCTCCGAAGGCCTATTCTCGCTCGCATTGGGGTTCGCAACATTCCGCGGCGGCCGCTCCAGTCCCTCCTTATCATGGTGGGATTGACTATGAGTACCACCATATTCATCGCGTCAATGAGCTTAGGGGATACTCTCAATCACTCATTGCGGAGGCACATAATCGAGGCCTACGGCCAAATCGACCAAGTAGTTTCGCCCCCGCAGCTACAAGCCCTTCTGAACTTCCTTGGCAATGGCAGCGAACCCACAAGTGGGGAAGGCTCAGATTCGGAACTGGAAGACTTTCTAGTAGGTCTCGCGACGGGCGATTTGAATACTCTCATCCAGCTGTTTGACGAAGGTTTGCCTGGAATTCCACAAGACCGCTTTCTCCAATTGGAAGACTCTTTATCTACAAACCCGCTGGTTGATGGGGCGGAGGGGGTGATCTTCTTTCCTACTGTTGTTAGGGACATGAGCTCGGGGCAGGGCTCTCCGTTGGGCATGATCTTTGCCGTGAATGACTCTTACACAACTGAATTCGGACTGCACGATTTAGATGGCAATTCTGTTCTACCTTCCCATTTGCGAACCGGAGTTGGAGATGTCTTTCTTTCGTTCTCAAAGGCTGTAGGCTCACTCCAGCAAAACATCGGCGAAGTTGCGGAAGCCGCAGGTTGGGAAGCTGGCTCTGGCTTGGAGACTACCTTGGGAATAGCAGCTTTGGCATCCGTATTGTTTCAGCCGGAAAGTACAGTCTTTAACCTGTCTGACCTCAACTTGGATTTGGCAGTCCTGCGGAACTTTGGGATTGATACGACTTTCTTGGAAGAGGCAGGAGTGGACAGCCTCAGCTTGGAAGGTCTGGGAGTGGATCTACAAGCCTTGAAGGAACTAGGAATTGACCCCAGCACTCCTATTGAAGTGCCTTCATTGAACACTTTAGGGGCTGACTTCCTAACTTCCGCAAACCTCTTTGCAGAATTCAATCTGAACACCATGGCTCACGACCTGGACTCGAGTTTGCAGCCTTTTGGGATGCAGATGCGGCAAGGACAGGTATATCTGAGCGAACTGGGGGCTTTGCAGCTGGAAGCCCAAGTTGGAGACTTGCTGGAGATATTCATTGGACCGATACCTGTTCGGTACCAAGTCAAAGCCATAGTAAAGGAGGCAGGGCCCTTTGCCCCTTTGGCTCCCGTTGTTATGTTCGAAGTAGCCGAAGCGCAAAAGCTGCTTTTCATGTCAGAGCGGGTCAACGCGATTTTGATTTCCAATGTCGGAGATGAATTCACAGGCATACAGCATACAGATGAAGTCAATTCTGACTTGCAACTGCTGGCCTACGACCAGGGAGTCCTTTCTAACATTGAGTCAATTCTGACAGCACGGCCCAACGCGGAAATCCTGATTCGTCAGTCCACTTCTGCGATCGAACTTGGAACTGGTGAATTCCGGAACCAGTCGCCCGCGGAGCTGTTTTTCATCCAGTTGCTTGGGGGGCTAGACAACGCAACCCAATTGCAAAATGTTGCGAACTATGTTGGCGATGCCCAGGCCTCAGACGAACTGGCGAAACAGTTCAGACTTGCCCTCAGCAATCCAGAAGTGCGACGCTGGCTCTCAGATCTGCCTATCAGCCCACAGGACCAAAGGGAATTACAGGTCAGTTTTCAGAACCTTGACCAATTTGAGGTCCTGCCGCAACTCAGCAAGCGGTTTGCCGTGGAAGGGGTGGAAATCGCTGGGGTTGCTTTCGGGGCCTTATTCTGGTTCCCAGGGTCCCTATCCATATTGGCAGGGGTCATACTGATTTTCCTGATCTTCGTGCTGCTAGCGGCAGAGCGTCGGCATGAACTGGGCATTGTCCGCGCGGTTGGCATGCAGCGTGGGCACGTGGTCCAGACCTTTGTCACAGAGGGAGTAATTTACGACCTGGCTGCCGCATTGTTGGGTCTGGGTCTGGGACTGCTAGTGGCATACGGCATGATCGGTGTCATGAGCGGGCTATTTGCTGGGTTCGGCCTGCGGCTCAATACATTCGACAATTTCTTCAATCTTCGGTGGTCAGTGGCGCCCGCCTCTTTAGTCATTTCTTATTGTCTGGGGGTATTGGTGACCGGGACTGTTGTTGTCTTTTCCTCTTGGCGGGTCAGTCGCATGAACATCGTTTCTGCGATTCGCAACTTGCCTGAAGACATAAGGTCTCGCAACGAATCCTTATGGTGGCGATTCGGGAAGTTCCTTTTGATTTTGATTCTCTTGGCAGTAGGTGGCTTGCGTTTTTGGGCAGACTTGCCTGGACGGGATCTAATCCCGGTGCAACTCTTCGAGAGTCTGCTACTGGCAGGGGCGGCTGGTCTGGCGCATATCCTTTGGGAACATTTCTTGCCTCTTGACGATCGACGGGGCCATTATGTTCCTGGCGTCGCTGGACTTGGCCTCTTGGGAATCTGGATCTGGCCTTGGGTTGGGACTCAGGCCGAAACTAGCTTTCCGGATGATCCCGAGCGGCTCATGTTGTCCTTCATCGTGGCGGCCCCGTTTCTATTGGTTGGTGCGATTTTGGCCGTAATGGGATTGGCCCATCTTCTAGGCCAGGCCTTTGTCTGGGCAGGTTCGGGCCTAGGGGCTATCGCCCCAGCTGTGCGTCTGGCCGTGGCTTATCCTCTTGATCACAAATTTCGGACTGGCGTAGCTATATTGCTTTTTTCCATGGTAATAACCACGGTTGTGATAATGACGCAGTTTATTCAGGCCATCGAAGTCTTCGCCATTCCCCAGGACGAGGATACTGCCGGCTTTGATATGGTCATTGCACCCGGCCTGTTGAGTGTCTTTGACCCACTTGTCGACCTTGAAGTTGAGTCGGTCATACGTGATGACTTTCCCATCGGGGACGTGGATGTCATGGCATCCGTTTCCGAGCTGGATGTAAAGGCACATCAATTGGAGCCGTCTTTCAATTCATCTTTCTACCCCAGTGTAAAAGGGGTCGACGATGGCTACATCAAAATGGCTTCGGAGGTGTATGGCTTCTCACGTAGGGGACCAGGTTATGCCACAGATGCGGAAGTTTGGAACGCCCTGGCAAGTGGACAGGATGTTGCCTTGGCAACGCGGTATCCCCTTGACACCCAAGAGTGGCCGGACGAAGAAACTGGCCGCAGACCCCGGCCATTAGGGGAATCTGAGCGGAGCGCAGACAACCCTCTACCGTTTGTCTCGGTTGAATTGACAGTGGATTCCGAAGGGCGGACCATGCAGAAGACTGTTCAGGTTATAGGCATTCTGGAAAGCCCTTCAACTTTGGCTGGCGGCTCCTTTCAGATTCACCGCCGCCTATTGGACGAACTCAATGGGTCACCTGTCATTCCGAGCAACCACTATGTCAAAGCCGCTCAAGGCGCTGACCCAAGAACGGTTGCAATAGCTCTGGAAAAGTCACTTTTGACTAGTGCCCAGGATGTGAATCTGTTTTCAGAGGAATTGGCCGTTACCCAAACAATTTCCAAAAGCGTATTGCGTCTCTTCCGGGCCTTCTTCACTTTGGGTTTAGTCGTGGGTATGACGGGTTTGGCCGTGATCAGCATTAGAGCTGTATTGGAACGAAGGCAGCAGATAGGCATGCTGAGAGCGATCGGATACAAAGCCTGGAATGTTGCGGCCATTTTTCTCTTGGAAGCTAGCTTTATCTCTTTGAGCGGAATCCTCGTGGGCGGAGCCACAGGGCTATTTCTTGGTCAACAGATCATCGCCCGCTTTTTTGCATCCAACCTGGAACAGTCGATACCTGTCCCATGGCTCTCTGTCTCTACCATTCTAATTTCCACTTTTGGCCTCGCCCTGCTGTCTTCGCTGCTGCCCGCTTGGCAGGCCTCGCGAGTATTTCCAGCTGAGGCCCTTCGATATGAGTAAAGAAAGAGCTGTCTGGGGCTCAGGATTGGACTTGCTCCCTTAAGGGATATTGGTTCCGTTCCAACGCGACAGCGGTGAGGGCCACGAGTATAATCGAATGATTACTAGCATTGTTTTAAGAGGATAAAGATATGGCGTTTACTTTACAGATTGGAGATGGGGCCCTTCCCTTCGACTTGCCGGCAACTGATGGTCAGAATTACACCTTGGCAACCTTCGGTGATGCTGAAACCTTGGTTGTCTTTTTCACTTGCAACCACTGTCCCTATGTAATTGGCTCCGATGAGAATACAAGGGCCACAGCAGAGGCTTTTAAGGACAAGGGAGTACGGTTTGTAGGCATCAATTCCAACAGCGTACATGTAGCTGCTGACGATGATTTCAATGGCATGGTCAAGCGAATGGCTGAGCACAAGTTCCCCTGGGTCTATTTGCGGGATGAGTCACAAGATATCGCTAAGGCCTACGGAGCCCTGCGTACGCCCCACTTCTACATTTTTGACAAGAATCGCCAACTGGTCTACACAGGTCGGGGGATCGACAACCCTCGAGAAGGGACCAAAGCAACTGTAAATGACTTGGAGAGGAGTCTCGCTGAACACACCTCCGGCCAGGAGATTTCTCAACCTATGACGAATCCCATTGGCTGCAATGTGAAGTGGGTTGGACAGGACGAACATTGGATGCCTGAAGAAGCATGTGACCTTGTTCTTGCTTAGAAAAGACAGATACCTCCCCTGGTTGTTTCCAATTCTGAATAGTCAAGGCAACACCTTTCTAATTTGAATCATAAGTTGGTAGCAACAGGCATCTGAATTGAGATGGTTTGGGTGGGACTGAATTTCACGTAGTGACTTTCGTCACAAGAGTTTGAAGTCGCTGGGGCCCGGAGTTATGGGAATTCGGATGGGGTCCGCCGCCGGGGCAGGTGGCGGCCCCAGCTACTCGCCACACAACCTTTATTATTTCAGTTACCAGAGTGTGACTGAAGCCAGGAACGCCGAACCTGTGTACAATGGCGTTCCTGTACGTGTTCAGCTGAGTCGAAGCCTCGCGTTCGTTGTCGGAAAAGGTGTCAAGTGTCTGGGCCTGGGCCAAGAGACTTGACGTAGTGGGAAAGTCCTTCGTCCGTCAATCGCTCGCAAGGTGCAATTTCTGCGGTACCCCAAACGAGCATGTGTGTATGCTCGGGTCTGCTGGAATCAAATTCCCCCTCGGCCTGCTCCAGCCATGTTGGGAAAAATAAGAGTCCAACCATTACGATTCCTTTGGCTCCTTGAGTATTGGAGGATCGACCACGAAGTGAATCTCGAAATTCCAGTCCAGCTTGGAGTGAAGGGTTCGGACTAAGGTCGAAAATCCGAAGAGTGGCGGCAAGGGAAGACTGTGTTTTACCCTCAATGATCTTTGCCTCTCCGGCCTTTCGTGCAACCGAATCCGCACTGAAGTAGGGGAATAAATCCTGTTTAATACCTAAGTCAAATGCATAGCCTCTATTACGCGGCAATGGTCTCCAAGAAGAGCTGTTTGCAAACGGTTGCCGGCTTCACCAGATCCTCACTTTCATGTAATTCATGAAATCAACACATAAATGCACAATCTATTCATCCTATTCCCCGCTCGAGTATTCGAGAGGTACGTACAATGTAGTTTGAAATCGGAGTTTCTCGTTTCGGTCTATTCTTCGACAAGCTAAATGAGTTAGCAGTTTGTCGCCGTCGTAAACTATCTTTTCCATGCCATCCAGAGAGAGCTTTGGGATTTCCTCCAATTTGGGGTGCCATTCTTTTCGAAGAAACAGAAATGGGTGATTTCTATTTGGAAGGTTCCTTTGCCAATCATTGGGTTGTCCAAACTATCCTTTACTATCCCTTACAGTCGTTCCCACAGCCTCTTTCCCACAGTTTCTGGATTCAGGACTCTTTGCCTGTGCAGTCCGAGGGGGTCCCGTTAATACGAATTCCGAAGGTAAGGCCTCAAACCTTTTCAACAGGAGACGGGCCCTGCTTTCCATTGTGATTTTGGACCCTCCCGTTTCTTTCCGTTTCTAGGTGCGTCTTCGCTCTCTGAGAGCTAAGTGTTTAGATTCAAGATCAGAAAATTCTCCCTTTGGAATCAATGAATGGATAGGAGTTGAACAAACACGATGTCAAACGCGTCCAACATAAGGGACCTCAATATCTATCACTTGTGGGTACCTACAAGGGAGGCTATCCGCCGCGAGATGGAGAGGGCTAACATTCACTTGTGGTCTGAGGTTGAAGTCATCCATGTCACTCTGGATTCTGGGGTGGAGGGCGTAGGCGAAACTATCGTCAACTACACTTGGGGCCGCCCACAGCATCCGGAAAAGGTTATTGGGAGGAACCCCGCTGAATTGATGTGGGATGACAATTGCGGGGCTGGCCTGCAGATGGCGCTCTTTGATGCAGTCGGGAAAGAGTTGAGTGTACCTGTATGCCACCTCTTGGGTGTTCCCGTACGTACCCATTGCCCCATTTCCCATTGGGGTCACGACATGCCGCCCGGTCTCTATGCTCAGGAAGCGCAGCTGGCTGTGGAACTGGGCTATACGAGCATGAAAATCAAGACTCGCCCATGGTTTGACGTAAGAGAGACTCTCCAACAAATCAGTGCGAACTCCCCCGAAGAGTTCCAAATTGACGCTGACTGGAATGATTTCCTTTTGTCCGGACCCAATGCTGTTTCTGTTATGCAGGAACTGGTCAGAGATTTTCCCAAACTGTCCCTAGTGGAAGGTCCACTTCCAGTAGAAGACAGCGAGGGCAATCGTAGACTGATGGAGATGATTTCGATTCCCGTTGCGCACCACTATTCGGACTCCTTGGCCAGACGCTTTCTTGACGGGAAAGTCTGTGACGGATTTGTAATGGCTGGAGGTATTTCCCAAATCATGCGGGGGGGTCTCACAGCTGCCTCTCTGAACATGCCGTTTTTCTTGCAGATGGTGGGGACAGGCCTGACCACGTCAATGGCTGCTCATTTAGGGGCCGTCCTGACACATGCCCAATGGCCCGCAATTACTTGCCAAGAAATATACGAAGACGATCTTTTAGAGTCCCCTATGCCCATCTGCCAAGGCTATGTCGAAGTCAGTGACCGACCAGGGCTGGGCGTATCATTGGATTTGGAGGCTGTCAAACGCTATGCCCTGCATGGCACTGAACACTTGGTGCCCCAACGTCTTCTGAGATTCAGTAGAGCCAACGGCATGAAGGTCTATTTCGCAGACAATTCGCATAATCTTTCCTCCGTTTGGTCCTATTTCAAGCAGGGCAATCAGCCGGTCTGCGAGAGGGGTGTAGACATGAACATGGTCGACGTCGCGGGTAGTCCGAGACTCAACGAACTCTATCGCCGGGCCCGCCAAGGAGGTCCAGTCGTATGTTTTGGGGAGCAGGCCGTATGAAGGGAATCGCACATGAGCATGTTGTCATTGTGGGAGCCGCAGAAGGCATAGGGCAGGCCATGACTGTTCTTTTCGCAGAACAGGGGGCCGTGCTGACGTTGTGGGATCGAAATCCCAAAGTGAAAGGAGTGGCGGCTTCCGTAGGAGGGCGATCGGAGATAGTCGACGTTACGGACTGGAGTGCGGTCTTGGCAGCCGCAGCTGCGACTGAACATCGGCAGCCTGTCACCCACGTCCTCTATGTAGTGGGCATGGGATCAGGCAAATCCGGTTTCCCCTTTTGGAGACTGGAGCCTGCTGACTGGCCCGATGTGTACAGCGTGAATGTGCAGGGAGCCGTCCAGGTTGTGCACGCCTTAGTGAAACCTATGGTTAATCGACAGAAAGGTAGTTTCGTATTGCTTTCATCCGTTTCTGGCCAGTTTGGGGCCCAGAATGATCCCCCTTACAGCGCGGCTAAGGCAGCCCTTATCAGTTTCGGCCAAGTGATGGCCATGGATCTTGCGGAATATGCTGTGCGGGCCAATCTGATTGCTCCAGGTATCGTAGATACGCCCATGCAAGAAAGGGTCTACGCGGCAAATGTTGAGCGCCTGCCTGAGAACGAACGGCCCGATTACGAGACCTGGCTTCAATCCAAACTAAGCAAAATGGTTCCTTTGAACCGGCCACAGACTCCCGCGGATGTAGGCCAGGCCGCCCTTTTCCTCTGCTCTGACGCAGCCCAAAACATCACAGGTCAAGTCCTTAACGTGGATGGCGGATGGATTATGAAGGGTTAGAAATTGGATTTACCTGAATTGCAAAGCCCCCAGTACCACACATAACGGTTGTGCTACTTGCAGCCCAACTGCATTTACGAAGGTCCCCTGCGCAGCAGGGCTTCAATCTCTTCCTTGTGGGGCAGGAGGCTGCCTGTGCCCATATGCGATACAGCCGCGGCCCCGACTGCGTTAGCAAAAATGCCTGCGTCATAAAGGGTTTTGCCCTGGTGCAGGGCGGCAATGAAGCCGGCCGCAAAAGAATCTCCGGCACCAATCGTATCCAAAACCTCAACTTGAAAACCAGGGCACACCAGATGTTCTTGGCGGGTCAGAATTTGGCAACCACGCGGTCCGGTCTTGATAACAATCAAAGAAAGACGGCCAGTAGACAAGAGCTGGTGGCCGGCAGCAATGGCATTGTCTTGCTCTTCCCAGTCACATATCTCCCTTTCCGTGGCCAGCAAAACATCTGTATAGTCCAAGGACGGCTCTACTAAGTCCGACCAATATTCTGCTGGTCCAAGATCCAGGCAGACTAGCCCACCCTCCGCTTGGGCGTGCCGCATGCATTTCAATGTGTTCTCAGCTCCTATCAGGGCGTTCGGAGCCAAGGCATAACCTGTAGCAAACAGGACAGCGGCCTCTTCCATCGCAGTTAGCCAGGACTCTTCAAAATCAACTGGACGTGAGTGTGTCCAGCCCCCAGCGAAAACATGCTCACCATTTTTTGCCACCACATTGACTGACAAAGGGGTATTCTGATTTGGAGCGATCAGAGTATCTCTCAAATCAACGCCTTCAGCAGCCAAGATATCCACAACAATCCGTCCCGCTACATCATCTCCCACGGCCCCAATGGCTGCTATTCTCAGCCCCAAACGGGCTCCCACAATGAGGGTGTTGGATGTACCGCCGGCCTCCCACTTGGTCCAGTCTGAATGCTGGTGTTTTTCGGTTTCCAAGGGGAGCGATTGAATGGGCAGAATTAGGTCCATTGCCAGGCCGCCAATAGTGGTTAGTTCCCATCGCCGATGTGGTAAACGTTCCCAGGGCCGATCGGTGCCAGAATTTCTTGGAGTCATTCCATCTCCCGGGGCAGTCGGGCAAAGCGGCGGCGCCGGAAGCTCGCGATTGACACAGCTGCGAGGAAAGGCAAAGTGGGCAGGACGATAGACCAACCCAGTTTTCCTGACCCCAAGACCCGGACAGTACGTTGGCTACCTGGATAGGGATTTCCACTAGCATCCTCCAACTGAATCTTGGTTCCGGGAGGCAGAGTCGCAGCATCCAACTCATATCCGTAAAATTCGGGGCGACGCTCTCTCAGCCTTTCCAATTCTGTAGTGGTCTGGTCGTGAATTTCATAACCCAGAGCCGCCCCCGTAATCAGGCGGATGGCATAAGGTCTGCGTTCAATGCGCAAAATCTCCCGGCCCCTCTGGTATGCCACCAGTTGTGCATCCTCAATTTCGCTTAGTTGGAGCCATTTAAAACGATCCCCCCTACCACCCCAAGCCTGTGGTTCCAGCAGTCGAGACAAATAGAGATCCCGATATTCCACTTGAAGAAATGGCTGTAGATAGGCCTTGGAGTCTCCACGCAGATAGATGCCTTCACCTGCATCCTGTGAAAGCTCCGGGAAAGTATACCTGTCGTGAGGAATTACGGAATACGAAACACCCTCCCGCGCCGAACCAAAAACCAAGAGCCTTTTTCCGCTACCAGGCACGGTCTCCCCGTCCCGCCCCCGCAATGCAATTCGGTAGGTTCCAGCAGGCAATTCAATCACATGGCCCTTATTGACCACTGTGCTTGCGAAGTAGAAAGGCTCGGGCTCCAAAGGGGGCGGGGGAGGCTCCTCTTCCAGCTCGTCCGCCGCAATTGCAGCGTCCAAGGCCTGCCGGTACTGCAAAGTGTCTTCGAAGAATTTTAAGACTGAACCCCTGTATTCGGTCCTGGCAGTGTCAAAATGTTCCCACTGGGTAAGAGCCTGACTGCCTAAATATAGTTGGCCAGGGCTCTCCCCTTTACCTTCTGCATACTGAATGACGTATTCCGTCAGTTCTGCTTGTCCGAAGGTCCTGCCTGCCTGCCGAATCTCGAGGGTCCCCTCAATTTGGTCGTCTTGGGCATCCAGGTCTGCCTTCTGTTGGTTGGTGATTGGCCAGTAGTAGACAAGCGTGCGGCGCAGCGAAATGACAGAGGGCACATCAGCTACCAAATAGATGGTTCTTTGATCCTGCGTATAGTAGGAACTCTCATATGCGCCCCCTAAATGCGCATTAACGAGATACACCAACTCCTCTGTCTTGATAGGATCTTGAGCCAGGACTCCAGTTGCCATGCTTTGAAGGCAAAGCAGTAGCACAAGGGTTGTCAAGAATCCCTTGCAAAGACTTCCTCTGCTCACAAACGGACCCCTTGAGGCAGCAAGAAACGAACACTGCCCGCAGTCAGGATACCTGTATAAACTGCCGCCACTATCGCTGTTACCAGCGCGTTTGTCATATCACCTCTACGGATTGCTTCCGTGCCTTTGGCCAGCAGACCGAAAGGCGAGACCCAGCTTAGTACTTGATTTACTGAAGTTAGAACCTCCCTCAGAACCCGTACAGGGTCGTAGTATTGGCTGGTAGACGGGGCCAGGGTCAAAAGCATTGGGCCAAACTGGGCAACCAAAAGCAGCAGGGCAATGGCCATAAACCACCCTAAGGCGGCACGTAGCTTGCCAGTGGCGGCTGAGAGACAAATACCAAAAGCGATTAGATAGAGGGCAACCGGGATCGAAATGCCGATGACAGCCCAAGTGGATGCAGGCAGGAAGAAACTGCTGATTATGGCCAAGATTCCGTAACCTGCGGCGCCGAGCAGCACTGCTGCCACGTAGGTAGTGGCACAAGCCAGCAATCTCCCCCCGACATAAGCTGCGCTGTCGATAGGGCCGTAAAAGAGGATTTCTAGAGTCCCTCGCTCCATTTCCCTGGCAACAGAAGTGATAACCGCCAGCGTCAAGAAAAAAGAGATTATCAAAACAAAGCTGTACACAGGCAGATTGAAAGAACTGGAAAGGATGTTGAGCCCGCTTTCCGCTACGGTGTCAATGTAATTAACGAGAAAAAGAAAAGAGGCCATGGCTCCCAACCAGAAAACCACCAACGTACCGGGATTCAGCAACAATGCCTTGGTATCTCTGGCCCAGATTATCCGAAGGGCCCAATACCGGTTGGTAGGTACACAGGAGCTGAGTTCTATAACTTCAGGGCCTTTCATTGCTCGCCCTCTCTTACCAGTCCCTGCAGATTCTGTTCCGTAATAGCTACAAACGCCTGCTCCAAAGTCACCACTTCCATTTGCATCTGCACAATGATTCCATTCTGTAGAGCAATTGCCTTGGAGACTTCCGCCCGCGTGGTGGCCGCGGCCTCTGGTTGCAGGGAAAGCGACAGTTGCTTCTCCTTACAAATAACCTCCAGCACACCTGAAATGCCCTGCAGATGAGGCGCGATCACTTGGGCTGAGCCTGCCAATTCAATAAGTAGCTTGGAATTGGGCTGCAGACGGGACTTGAGGCTGGACACCGAGTCTTCGGCCACGAGCCTACCTTTGTGCATGATGCCAACGCGGTCCGCCAATTGTTCTACTTCGGTCAGCAAGTGAGAGGAAATTAGAACTGTACTGCCGCGGGTTACTTCCTCCTGCAGCACCTCTCTGATTTCAATCACAGCCCGGGGGTCCAACGCGCTCACGGGTTCGTCAAGCACAAGCAATTCAGGTCCATGCAACAATGCCCGAATGAACCCAAGTTTTTGCTGCATTCCTCGCGAAAAACTTCTGGCATGGGCGTCAGCTGCGGCAGCCAAATTAAAGCGTTCTAATAGATGGGAAATGCGTTTTTCGAGATTTGTTACCCTGTACAAGCTACCGAAGAATCTAAGGTACTCGCGCGCTGACATGTCGTCGTAGAAAACTTGTTGTTCCCCTACAACTCCCACTCTCTGCCGAGTAGAGAAGTCACGTCTTTCAGCAGGCTTTCCAAAGAGAAAGGCATCGCCACTTGTAGCTGTCAGCAAACCCAACAATATCTTAATCGTGGTGGTCTTTCCTGCTCCATTCGGTCCCAGGAACCCGTAGACTTCATTGCGTTTGACTGACAGTGAGACATCTCTCACGGCTTCGAAGTTGCCGAAGGACTTGGAGAGTGCGTTAGTTTGAATGACGGCTGTCATGTCGGAGTATTGGGTGCGGAACAGAAAGCATTATGATACGCCTCTTAAGCCCTGCGTAGGTCGGAATCTCTTAAAGGGCGGACTCGGCGATTAATAAAATTAGGTAGGCAATCCATGGCAGGGACCCCTTCATCTCGCTTCTTTGAACAACTCGACACCCGTACTCCAGATTTCGCACAACGTTTGCAGAACATAGTTACGCCGGAACGCACTTTTGAAGTGTTCCGCCAAATTGCAGACACCTACGGACCGTCCTTAACTACGGGACATACCAGGGCCCCGATCTTGGCCAGTCAGTTGCAGGCAGCCCAAGAAGAGGGAATTCTGGAAGAAAGTGTTGACTTCGAATGCAATTATCAGGGAACAGGCGTAACAACAGCTTTTTTGGGCCCGAGAGAAACAGCTCGAACTTGGTCGGTGGCACACCTGGACAATATTAGCTACCTGACAGAAACTCGTCAGGAGGATGGTTATCCTCTGACCCCTTTTTGCCAGTCTCGCCAGAATCATGGAAGTCGCCCCGGACTGGCTTTAAGTTTCGACACAGAGAGTGGCCAAGCTGCCGTGCTAGGGGAAGGGGAACTCATTACTGGAAGACAAGATACAAGTGACTTGGAACCGGCCCACTTCTTCAAGACTGATGTCAAAGATCTTCCTTTGGCTACCCGGATCTGTTATGCCACTGCGGCCGAATGGGACCAGGAAACCAACATGGTGTACGGCTGTATTGATAACGCGGCCTGTTGCACCGCACAAATGCTGGCCGTGTTGGTTGCGGCTCCATACAATCCGGCCGTCATGGTTCTGTGGCCAGATGAAGAAGAAGGTGTTGTTGATATGGGACCGCCTTCCTTTTCTAGGGCCGCATTGCGTCTAGTACATCGAACTCCTCCGAATTTGTTGCCGGACCTTGTATTTGTCAGCGACACTCAAGACCTATTGTTTGCAGAGGGAGTCGATCCCCGGAACGCCGCATACTTCGGGCATGGAGCCAGCATGGAAGGTTTTGCTAGTCGTACGCGAGGCGCCGTCACGCCACCGCGATTGCAAACCGCGATGCGGGGTCTGGTTCAGGGGATGAGGGACTTGGACGTGATTGTTCGTGAAACAGGCCGCTATGTGAATCGTAGCGATGACGTCTCATTAGTTATGGCAACACCCAATGTGGCACTGTTGAGTTGCCCGGGCGCGTTTACCCACTTTCAAGAGACTCCAAGAGTCAGTGTATTGGACATCATGCACCTGGCAAAGGCCTTGGCGGTGTCGTGGATGGCAGCCCAGGATCCGGAGTGGACCCACCAATTTTGCGGATGAAACTTGGAGAGGCTAGGCCGATCTTATGTCTGATTTACCTCCTGATTTGATTTCGATTTCCAATGTCATCATTGATGACATCGTGAGCTGGGACGGGCGAACCCACATGGGCGTCCTTGGGGGATCTGGCTGCCATGCGGTAGCCGGCATGAAAGTGTGGCACCGCGGATCTGTTGGGATCTCTGCCTACTTGGGGCGGGATTTCCCGGACGAGTTGCTCCCTGCTTTGCAGACTCTGCATCTAGATCCTCGGGGACTGATAACTCTGCCCCAAATTTCCACGCCAAGGGCATGGCAGATCTTCGAAAAGGACGGTCGCCGTTCCGAAATATTCCGGTCCTCCGCCACCGAGTTTTCTGCGCACTCCCGCGATTTTGAAAGGGTGCCTGGCTCGTGGTGGAATGCCACTGGGTGCCATATACAGGTGGGTGGCAGCCTGCCTCAGGCTTTGTCCGCTTTGCAGCGACTGAAGGCCGGCAGCGTTGCCCCGTTTGTTCTCTATGAGCCGCAAGAATCCAGTTTGGTGGATCCTCCTTCACTTTGGGAACCCGTTTTGGAATTGGCGGATGCTGTTTTTCTCAATCAAAAAGAAGGCAGGGAATTAACAGGGCGCAAAGAGCCCAGAAAAATGGCAGACCAGATCCAAGCGTGGGGCGGTCGAAATTTGGTCATAGGTCAGGGCTCAGATGGAGCACTGGCCAGAAGCCAGGCTGGAGAGTCATGGCAGATCGATGCATATCCAGTTCAGGCGTCGGATGACACTGGGGGCGGAAATGCATTGAGCGGAGGTCTGCTGGCCGGGATACTGCAGGGAGCGGAGTTCCCAACCGCAGTTCAGATGGGCCTTGTGAGTGCCAGTTTCGCTGTATCTCAATTTGGTCTCTTTCCGGATTTCGAAAAGGCTGCGGAGTTGGCCCCCGGTCGGCTTCAATGGGTTCAACAACACACCCGTTCGTTGGCATAATCAGTTGCGTCTTCTTGGCAACTGCAATTTCTGTAGTTAGCCCGTTGCTATGGTGGGAAATCCAACACATCCAAGAAACCTATTGATTTTGAATTTCTGCATTCGCGCTGGAATCGAAAGAAAGTATAATGGCTGCAGTTCTTTCCCAAAGGTGGGGCTCCCACCTAAATGATTGTGTTCTTAGTGCTTTTCCCGTTTGAATGGGCGCTTGGGCTTGGGAGTCTTTCCTGTCACGGGAATTCGGTCTTCAAATCTAGGAGAGTGGTTATGCGTGTTTTGACTGTGACTTGGCTGGTAGGTGTGATCAGCGCACTGGTCTTGGCTGCCTGTGTTGTTTCGCCCGCTGCGCCAGCTGAACCTGACATGATGGAGGAGATGGGACCTTCAGGGCCAGTAACACTTCATTTCTTGGCGGTTACTGATGACGACCAATTGAATGCCTGGCGTGAGATTTTGGGTGAGTTCCAGCAGCTGGATGATGGCATGTATGCCGGGGTGGAAATTGAGTTTGAAACGGTGCCTTTCCGGGAATTGTTCCCAAAGATCGAGTCTTCGGTCGCCGTAGGGTTGCCTTGGGACATATTTCAGGCAGATGGGCCTGACATGAAGCATTACGGCTTCAACCGGGTAATCACACCTCTGACGGATTATTTTAATGAAGAAGAAATGAGCCAGTGGTTCCCGCAATCCATTGAGGAAGGCAGCTTTCGGGATGAATTCTTGGGCCCGCCCATCATGCAGTCCTGCTCTCTGATGATGTACAACAAGGACATTACGGACGCGGCAGGCATTTCGCCTCCCTCCTCCATCGAAGATGGCTGGACCATGGAAGAAGCCTTGGCAGCTTGGGAAGACACCACCATTGATTCAAATGGTGATGGAGTTCCCGAAGTCTGGGGTGTGCGCTGGGGCCAGGGTACTTGGACAGGTGACTACGAACACGGCATCTTCCGTCGTTCCAATGGCGCGGTAGGCAGCCCAACCTATGCAGGCATGGGTGAAGATGGACTTACCTTTAGGGGCTACCTAGACACCCCAGAAGCGGTAGCAGCGATGCAGTTCTATCAGGACTTACATCTTGTAAGCAAAGTGACTCCTGTGGAACCTATCCCAGAGATTTTTGAGAGCCGCCTGGCCGCCTTCATGATCACTCCGGACAACCGCATTGGGGCCCTGAACCGCATCCATGGTGAGGGCGGCTTCAATTGGGGTGTATCCAACATCCCGTATTTCCAGAGTCCTGTCTGCCACACCGGCAGTTGGCACTATGGTATTTCCCCCAACACTGAGCATTTTGAAGAAGCTTTGGCTTTTGTGAAGTTTGCTGCCAGCGACGCCGGTGCTCGCATCTGGTACAAGCACGTAAGGCAGCTGCCAGCCAATATCGGTCTCTTCAACGAACTGGATGAGTACAGTGAAGACGGCAACCAGCGGATCTGGCTGGATGCCATGAACTCCTTCGGTATTCCCCGTATCCAGACTCCTGGCTATACGGAATACCAGCAACTCTTTGCAGAGGCTGCCGGCAATATCACATTTGGGGCAAACCCGCAAGAGCAGTTAAGTGCTGCAGCTGGTCGCATCGAAGGTCTTGTTGCCAAGTACACAGGCTGGAACGAATAGTAGTCAACTTTAAAGGTCGGAATTCTTAATTTGATGGTTGTCCAGGCATGTTCTTTCATTGCCTGGACAACCTTCTTCTCTTAATTTGATGCTTGCCTCGCCAACTTCACAGTCCTTACGTGGCTGGTACAGGATTTGGAACAGGCAGAATCGCTATTACTTGATAGCGTTTCTGTTTGTATTGCCAGCTCTGGTGAATTTCACTGTCTTTCGGTATTTGCCCATTCTGGCGGCAATGCGTGCCAGCATGTACCAGTACTCCCTGTTGGGAGGATTTGGTGATTTTGTTGGTTTGGACCAATATCAAGCAATATTCGCGGATTCCTATTTTCGGAATTCCCTATTGGTAACTCTGAAGTTCACTTTCTATAAGGTTCCTTTACAGGTAATCTTTTCCTTGTTGCTGGCCCTCTATCTAACTCGCCAGAACTTGGCCACCTCTCTGGTTCGGAGCGCAATCTTTACACCGGTAGTTACATCGGTGATTGTCGTGTCTGTGCTCTGGTCCATGATGTACCACTCCCAGCTGGGCCTTATTAACAGCCTTTTGTCCATCGTGGATATTCCTCCCCAGACGTTTCTGTCTAACCCCCGGCGGGCTTTGCCGGCTCTGACCGCGATGATGATCTGGAAGGACGTGGGCTTTTCCATGATTATCCTGATGGCCGGTCTCAAAGGCATTCCACACGTGTACAGGGAAGCCGCCGTGGTCGACGGCGCCCGACCCTGGGAGGTGCTCTGGTATATTACTTTGCCGCTTTTGCGGCGCGTCATGATGTTCGTAGTAGTCACACAGACCATCTTTTCTTTCCAGGTTTTTGTGCCCGTATATGCCATGACCCGCGGCGGTCCCCTGGAAGCTACCAAAGCCGTGGTTTACTACATTTACCAATACGGTTTCCTATTTCAGGACATGGGGACTGCCAGTTCGATGTCTATCGTAACCCTCTTTATTCTGCTGGTTATAAGCCTAATTCAAATGCGTCTGTTCCGATCAGAAGCAGCTGCCTAGACAGCTCAGCACCATGGCTTTGTTGGAGGATCTTGGCAGTAACCTGCGTAAGGAACAGGTCTCAATTGTCGTACCTACGCGGCGGCGGCAGACTTGGACTAATGTACTTTTCTTAATAGGTTTGGGTATCACCTACGTGGTCCTTTTCCTACTCTTCACAGTGCCCTTTTTCTGGATGTTTTTCGGCAGCATTCGGGATGAATCTGAGATTTTTGCCAACCTCTATCCCTTTAGTTGGAAGACTTTGTTGCCTATTAAGTGGACGCTCAAGAGTTACGCCGACATTTTTGGAATCTCTGAAGATGGAGCCAAGTACGGCCTTCAATTCCAGCGCTTCCTGGCAAACAGTTTCTTCGTTTCCTTCGCGGTGGTGTGCAGTTCGCTGGTCATGAACACTTTGGCCGCCTACTTCTTTGCACGCCTCAAGTTCCCTTTCAAGACTTGGTTGCTTGTTTTTGTGGTGGCCACTATGTTGGTTCCATTCCAAGCCACCATTGTGCCTCTCTACATCGTGGTCGATGCGTTAGGCATGGCCAACGCCTTCTCAGGCCTGATCCTGCCATGGTACGCCAGCCCCTTCGTCATATTTGCCTTGATGCAATTTATGCAGGATATTCCCATCGATCTGGATGAAGCGGCGGTCATGGATGGGGCCAATCTATTTCAGATAATGTGGCGCATCATCGTGCCACTGACGATTCCGGGCTTGATTACCATGTCCCTCCTGGAATTCCAATTCATTTGGAATCTTTTCTATTGGCCTCTGATCGTAATCAGTTCGCCGAAACTTCAGATGATTCAAGTGGCCATTGCCACTCAGACTACTCAGACCCAAACTTTCTGGGGCCGTACCTTCGCGGCTTCCGTAACTGCTTCATTGCCCGTGATTATCATGTTCTTGATTCTGCAGCGCTATTACGTGCAAGGCGTCGCCATGACAGGTTTGAAAGGTTAGGCGATAGTATTGCGCGAAGGAGGTTTCCAGTGGCCAACCCTCGCAAATTCATCTTTGATACGGACCCAGGCGTGGATGATGCCATGGCCTTTCTTTTTGCCATGGCTTCACCAGAGCTTGAACTGGTGGGGGTTACCTCAGTTTTCGGCAATGGAGGATTGAAGACCACTACCCAAAATGCCCTGCGATTAGTGGAATTGGTAGGTCGGTCTGACATCCCAGTTGTGGCAGGCGCCGCCCGCCCTCTGCTGCATCCCTATATGGGAAAGGGCCAGCATGTCCACGGTTCGGACGGTTTTGGAGAGTCCCATATGCCAGAACCGGCTGGCAGACCTACGGCCGGCCATGCGGCCCAGTACATCATAGATACGATCCTAGCCAATCCCGGCCAAATAACTTTGGTGGCAGTGGGGCCCTTGACTAACTTGGCCTTGGCCGTGTCTCTAGAGCCGCGCATTGTCCAGGCTGTGCGGCAAGTGGTGATCATGGGCGGAGCGGCCGCTCGCCCGGGCAATGCATCGCCGGTAGCAGAAGCCAATATTCACAACGATTCCGCGGCCGCTCGCATAGTGTTTGAAGCTGAATGGCCGCTAAGCATGGTGGGCTTGGACGTCACTTGTGCAACTATCATGTCCCCCCAGTATTTGCAGGAACTAGCGGACATTGGCAACAAGGCCACAGATTTTATATCGCAAATAGTTCCGTTCTATTTGGATTTTCATCGTAGTCGCGGCGAAAATGGCATCTATGTCCATGACTCATCGGCGATCGCCTACGCCATTGACCCGTCTTTATTCACAGTGAAGACGGTTCCAGCCTACGTGTGTGTCGAAGAAGGCAAAGTAGATGGGCAGATAATTCCCGATTGGACAGTTACGTGGTCTGGGAGTAACAAAGTAAACATTTGTATGGAAGTAGATTCTCCAAGATTTCTGTCTTTGTACAAAGAAAGATTGGCAACTTACTAACATTTCCGTCAATGGGAAACATTTTGGAATGGCCCAATGGGCTGTAAAGGACAGACACTAAGCATGACGGAATCGCATTTACGCGACGGGATTCTAGGATCGTTGGTTACGGCGGGACTGGGGGACGCTTTGGGTGCCGCCACGGAACAGTGGACAACTGCAGAAATTTACGCGAAGCACGGAGGTCCTTTACGCGAAATCTTGGATCCTCCCATTGACACCTTCGCGGGCACGGCGGGGAATACTAAGGGCCAGGTTACGGATGATGCTAGCCAAATGTATTATTTGGCTGAGGACATAATCGCGGCTAATGGACGTCTAGATGAAGAAGTCTGGCGAAGTTGCTTGCTTCGATGGGCGTCCGAATCCCCGCATATAGCCAATATGGGACCCTCGACTCGACCTATTGTAGAAGCCCTACAGAATGGCCAGGATCCCTACAAGGTTGGATTGATAGGCAAATCTGACCGGTACTATGCCAGCATGGGCGCTACCAACGGTTCTTCAATGCGTGTGGCCCCTGCGGGTCTCGTTCATCCCGGCGACATTGAAGGCGCCTGTCAGGCAGCTGCTAGTACATGCTTCCCTACACACTGTACCAATGCCGGTATTTCAGCTGCCTGCGCTATTGCAAGTGGGTGTGCAGAAGCATTGACAGATGCTGCAGATATTTATTCAGTGGTTCAGGCCGCGTTGGCGGGTGCCCGAAGAGGTGAGGAATTGACCGTAGCCCACCCCCATGGGCGCATGGTACCGGGTCCCTCAATTGCGGAACGCATCTCCTTGGCCGTGCAACTAGCGCTGGAGGCCGAAGATTTAGAATCGATGTTGCACAAGACTGAGGCATTGATTGGTAACTCGGTCATGGCTTGTGAATCTGTTCCAGCTGCTGTGGGTCTGTTTGTGTTTGCACAGGGAGACCCTTGGGAGACGATAGTGGGCGGCACCAATTTGGGCAACGACACAGATTCAATTGCAGCCATAGGTGGGTCGCTGGCAGGAGCTCTAAGGGGCTTCAAATCGGTACCAGCGGATAACTATGCCTTATTCCGTTCTGCCAATTTGGAAGAACATGACGTTGAAATCATAGCGGATGGTTTGGTGAAAATAGCTATGAGGAATCTCAATGCGTAAAGTCATTATTGACTGTGATCCGGGACATGATGATGCGTTAGCCATCTTTCTCGCGGGCCAGAACCTGGATGTGTTGGGTATCACCACGGTCGCGGGCAATCAAACCTTGGAGAAAGTTACTGTCAATGCTTTGAAGGTCTTGGCTTTAATGGGGCGGACTGACATTCCTGTGTACGAGGGGATGGATAGGCCTCTGATGCGCCCCCCTTTCCACGCGGGCCATGTTCACGGTGAATCGGGCATGGACGGACCGAGTCTGCCAGTTCCGACGCAGAAGCCTGAAGATACCCATGCTGTGGACTTCCTGATAGAGACTATTCGGTCTATAGATGATGTTTGGTTAGCGCCGGTAGGACCCTTGACCAATGTAGCTATGGCAGTTCGCAAGGCCCCAGACATTGTGGACCGCTTAGCTGGCATCAGCATTATGGGAGGGAGCCTGACGCACGGCAATTCCACGCCAACTGCCGAATTCAATATATGGTTTGACGCGGAAGCCGCTCGCATTGTATTTGAAAGCGGTATTCCTATCAAAATGTGCGGGCTTAACCTTACTCATCAGGCGAATGCTACTGATGACTATATTGCGCGTATTGCAGGTCTGGGTAATCGGGTGGGGCAGGCAGTTTCCGAATTGCTGACGTTTTATTTGGGTACTGTCACAGCAATGGGCGGCATCCGCAAAGCAGCCATGCATGATCCATGTGCCGTAGCCGCCTTGATAGATCCGGACATGATCCACTTTGAACCCATGCACGTTACAGTGGAAACTGCGGGCACGGACACATATGGAATGACTGTCTGTGATTATCGCCACCTAAGAGGTTTTGGCACTTCGAAAGTTGAAAAGGGGCCCCCGCGAGGGGAGGAACCCAACGCCGAAGTCGGGTTGTCCATTAATGAAGAGGCCTTCCTGGATTTGCTTGCTAACGCCCTGCAAGCATACTAGCCGCTCTCAGTCTCAGTTTTCGAATATTACTTAAAGGTTGCGATATGGCAATTCCTGTCGTCTTGGACGTTGATACCGGGGTGGACGATTCCTTAGCCCTGCTCTTGGCCGCACGGTCACCTGCGTTGCAGTTACTCGGTGTAACCTGCGTAAACGGCAATGTGGATTTGAAGTCCGTGTGTAGAAACACTTTGCAGGTGCTGGAGGCTGCTGGCCGGGATGATGTTCCTGTAGCTAGTGGCAGTGCGTTACCACTAAAGGAAAAACCCGTTGGAGCTTCTCATGTCCATGGTACGGACGGGATGGCGAATTTAAGCGGAAGCCTCCCTGTTCCTTCCAGATCCCTAGAGGATGAGGAAGCAGTTCCTTTTCTGGCGTCTGTACTGTCGTCTGCTCAGCATCCTGTAACCCTAATTCCCCTGGGGCCCCTTACCAACATCGCCCGTTTCCTGCAGGATCACGCAGACTTGACATCGAACATTGCTCAGATCGTGCTCATGGGGGGCGCCGTCGGTCGGGGGAATGCATCCGCTGTAAGTGAATTCAATATTCGCCAGGATCCGGAAGCTGCTGCCATTGTGTTAGGTAGTGGCTTGGATATCGTGATGTACACCTGGGATGTATTTACACAAGTAGCCTGCAGCCCAGAACAGATTCGGTCTCTAGCTTCCCATTCTGATCCCGCACCCAACTTAGCTGGTCGCATTATGCAGTTTTCTTTGGATGCGCTGGACCGAGACCATGTAGTGATCGGGGATGCAGGGGCTGTCGCCAGTGTGATCCTGCCCGATGCCTTGACCACTTCAAATTGGCCGGTTAAAGTGGAGCTGGAAGGCACTTATACCCGGGGCATGACTGTGTTTGACCAGAGACCTCAGAATTGGATCGAAAGAGAGTCGGAATGGCAGAATTCTTGGCCGCATCGAGTGGAAGCGGCCACAGCGGTAGATGCTGATGCCTTGCTCTCCATATTCTTGGAGGCAGTCATCAAAGGCGGGCAGCTAGCCGAGCAGTCATGAACTCTCGCGACATTGACATCTTGGCCATTGGAGGCATTGACAGAGACCTGGTTCTCAAGGTGCCTTACGTCCCTGGCCACGATGAGAAGGTGAGCGGGGAATTCGTTGGGTGGCTTTCGGGAGGACCGGTAGGCAATATGGCTTCTGCGGCCAGTCGGTTGGGACTCAACGTTCATGCCGTCTGTCAAGTGGGAGATGATGGTGGTGAGCAAGTCGTGTCGGACTACCAGGAGTGGGGTGTCAATACGGACCTGTGTCGGGTGTTACCAGGAGATGTTACACCTTTCACCGTAATATTGATTGACCCGACAGGGGAAAAGGTGATCATTCACTCTGCCGGCACTCCTGTCACATATGAGTGGGACAGGCTCAAAAAGGCTATGGCTAGGACGAAAGTCGTCTTCTTTCTCCCCCAAACTCCCAATTTTTCCGAACTGGCATCTTTGGCCCACTGCCAAGGAGCGAAAGTCATGACCGACATTGAAGACAAGGGGAACAAAGAGGCATCAGGCCTGCCACTGTTGTTGCAGGAAGTTGATATTGCCAGTTTCAATCAGTTTGGAGTGCGTTCCTGGACGGGAGAAGAGCCTTCTCGAGAATTGGCACAGAGCTTGTTGGACATGGGTCCGGAAACCATCCTCTTTACTTTGGGTGTGGAAGGTTCAATCGGGGCAGATTCCCATCAGGCGGTAGATTGTCCGGGCATCCAAGTGCAAGTGGCAGATACAACAGGTGCAGGTGACACTTTTCACGCCGCTTTCCTGGCTTCCTACTTGCGGGGACAGGACTTGAAGCATTCACTGCCATTCGCTAACGCTGCTGGCGCCTTGTCTGTGACTGCCGTGGGACCTAGGGGCCACCTGCCCACGACCTTGGAAGTCAAGGATTTTCAGGCAGCTACAAGCGGATAAACGCGGTCAGGCCACTATCCACCTCGAGCTGTTGAGGATTCTGATCCCCATTTCCCATTTTGAAGCAGCTGAATATACAGACTGTTATTTCAGATTCGCCTTTTTCTCTTAGAAATACAGGAAGATTTTATGACTACGAATCCTATGGTTGCCCAAGTAGAGAGTGTGCCTGAACTGCTGACGAGCCAGTTCGACCAATTGCAGGAGCATGTTGAAGCAGCATTATCCCAGGAGGAATGGCGCACAATCGAGAGGGTCGTCACTACGGGATGCGGGGATTCCCACATGGCCACAGTTGCCACGCAATGGGCTATGGAAAGGTTGGGGGGTGTGCCCACAGGAGCTGCTACTGCATTGCGTGCCGCAAGGTATGTTTTACCGGCTTCGGGAATGTTGCCTCGTGGTCGGACACTGGTGATATCCGTATCAGTGTCGGGAGCTGTAAGCCGCACCCAGGAAACTGTTGCCATCGGCAAGGAAATGGGGGCACTAACGGTTGCCTTGACGGGAAATCCAGACTCCCCACTGGGCCAAATGGCAGAACGTATTCTGAATTGCCGAATACCTGACTTTGTGGCTGCTCCCGGAGTCAGGTCCTATCGCATTTCTTTGCTTGCCCTTTGGCAAGTCGCCATACATATGGGCACAGTACGGGGACATCTAGGCTCAAGAGAGGCGTTAGACTACCTGGGGACTTTGCGTTCTTTGGCAGATGCAGTTGCCGAGACTATCGAACTGTGCCGCAAACCGGCACAAGACCTGGCGTCGAGCCTGACTGATTGTGAGCATTTCACTTTCGTAGGAGGCGGACCCAACTACGCTACAGCACTGTTCTCAGCTGCCAAGATTCTGGAAGCTTTCGGTCGCGATGCCTGGGGGCAGGACACCGAAGAGTGGGCTCATCTCCAATATTTCAGTCGAAACAATCCCCAATCCCCCACTTTTGTAATTGATGCAGGTGGGCCCGGATCCGGCAGGATGAGGGAGGTACTTGGCCCCATGCAACGTATTGGCAGAGAGATTGTATTGGTCGCTCCGCAGGACAGTGACCTAGCCCCTCTCTGCAAACATCATCTGCCAGTAGCAAATGGAGTGAATCCTCTGTTTGCCCCCATGGTCAATGCGGTCCCGGGAGAACTCCTGTCTGCCTACCTGGCAGAAGCCACCGGAGAGCCACACTTTGGCGGCTTTTCCGGGGTCTACGATTCATCCAATGAAGGCGGCAACAACATCTATAACAGTCACATCGCCAGTGTTGTGGAATTGACATAACTAATGGGTTGATTTCCAGACGCCTGTTAGGAAGGGGGAAACATCGGGATTGCGGCTTGAGTGTGTACATCCAGCAACCCAACCAGATCGCTGGCCGATGTTTCCGGGATCACCGTTAAGGCCAAGCCCGTGGTCGATAGTCCGCGGGCTACATGTTGGATACCTATGCGCTGCGCCCAATCGTGAAGTACGTCCATTTCTATGGCGACCTCTGCTACCGAGAGGTCTGACATCAGTCCGGCAATAGGCAAAGGGACGCTGGCTTTGATGTGCCCGTTTACCACAATACAGATGCCGCCTCTAAGTCGGGCTAAGTGCTGTACAGCAGTCACCATGTCTTCGGCATTGCGGCCCACTACCAGCAAATTGTGGGAATCGTGGGCTACTGTAGAAGCGATGGCGCCTTCTCTCATTCCCAACCCGGTTAAGATCGACAAGCCGGGCATGTGACTTTGGCCGTGGCGAGGCAGAACAGCCACGAAACAAGCGTCCTGACTAATAGAATCCAACTGGATTTCGCCCGCCTGCACTACAGCTTCCACGCGCCGCAGTTCAGTCAATCGGGAAGGCAAGAGATGCGAAGTGTTCAAGGCCACTAAGCCGTTGGAAACTGGAGTCTTGGGGGTAAGATCAGTGGCTGTAAAAGGGTTCAAATGCACGGTATTGCCAAAGGGCGGATCCACCACGTTTAAAGGAATGGGCACAATTAGAGAGCCGTCCGATGCGACCTGTTTCCCTTGTGTAAAGACATCCTTGACGCTAACTCTATCCAACGAATCAAGTAGCAGCAGATCGGCGAAGTAACCGGGGGCAATTGCTCCACGGTCTCGTAATCCGTAGTGACGGGCGCCCATCAAGCTGGCCCACCGAATCGCCCGCGCCGGACTTACACCGTGGTGCATCATCTCGCGTACCACTCTGTCCATATGGCCATTTTCCAGCAGATCGGATGGCTCAATGTCGTCCGTGCAAAGAGCGATATCCAGATGTTCCGCCTCCAGCAACGAAGGCAAAATATTGGGCACATGATTGCCATGACTACTGACTTTCAACAATGGCAGCAGACCTAAACGCAGTTTTTCAAGTCCCTCATCACCGGCCCGAAGTTCATGGTCATCCTGAATGCCAGCAGCCATATAAGCGTTGCAAGCCCGGCCCCGCAAGAGAGGCGAATGACCTTGGATATTTGCATTGGCATCCAGGCCAGCTTGAACGATATCTAACATCCTGTCGTCGCCTTGGACCACGCCTTGGTAATCCATTACTTCAGCTACGCCGATGACTCGCGGCCAAGTTAGCATTTCTGCAATATCAGGTGCTCTGAATGCAGCTCCAGCCGTTTCTGCCCCCTCCACAGCCGGAACACAGGAAGGCACACATATTAGGATGTTTAGCGGCAGGCCTTCAGAACTGTCAATCATGTAGCGGACCCCTTCTCTACCCAGTACGTTAGCAATTTCGTGAGGGTCTATGACGGATGTAGTAGTGCCCCGCGGCAATACACCGGCGGCATAGGCCGGTGGCGTAACCATTGTGCTTTCAATGTGAAGATGTGTATCTACAAACCCTGGAGACAGCCAAAGGCCTGTTGCATCTATAGTTCGGACTGCATCAAGTCTGTAGGCACCAGCAGGGCCCACCACTGCAACGCGGTCCCGGTAAACACCGACGTCAGCAGGATAGATTTCGCAGGTAAAGACGTTGATGAGGGAGCCATTCAATATGGCCAGATCCAACTGCCGGTCACCTCGTGCCGCCTCGATTAGTTCAATCCTAGAATTCATTTGACAAATTCTCCTTTCTTCCATGCCCCTGTTCGAAATACGAAAAAAACCTAAGATTTTAGATAGGACTTGAAGGACGTTCCAGCTTATGTAGCCCTTATTTGGCTTGTATCCAACTCCACTTTTAAGGCAGAATGCAAGTCCAAGTTACCACTTGTGGGGCAAATCCTATGCAAAATCTGCGAGTTCGAAATGGCCACAAGTCCATCCTGGGGCTAATTCATTTGGTGCCACTGCCGGGCACACCGCACTACGAGCCAGGGAATGTAGAACGGGCCCTTGAGAAGGCTCTCTTCGATGCCCATGCCCTCCATGACGGAGGTGCAGATGGCGGCCTCATTCAGCCTACTGACCGAACCTATCCCGTAGGGGAAGAGGTAGACCCCGCTCGATTGGCCGCATTTGCTTCCATCGTATCCGCTGTTAGGAAGGATTTGCCAAGTACATTCGAATTGGGCGTGCAAATCCTTTGGAACGCCACTCGAGCCTCACTGGGAGTGGCTTTCGCCTGCGGGGCCTCTTTTGTTCGCAGCGCGAATTTCATTGGTTCATCCCACAGCTTGTATGGCCCTGTACATTCAGACCCGGTAAGATTCCTAAACTACGTGAATCAACTTGGGGCTCACGATGTTTCGCTAGTAGCTGAAATCCAGAGCATGCACTACAAGTCCCTTGAAAACACATCACTGGCTAAATTGGCGGAGACTGCCTACAGGACTGGGGCTCACGCCGTAGAAATCGCGGAGCCTGATCAAGCTAAATGCTTGGAAATGGTGTCGGAGATTCGGGAGGCTGTACCGGATTTGCCCATAATGCTGGGAGGTCATACGAACCATGCCAACGCTGAAGTTCTGCTGTCGGCGGCAGATGGGGCTTTTGTCGGGACCTGCTTCCAACCAGAGGGCTGGGGCACCAATATCAGTGTTGAGCGGGTGAAAGCCTATATGGAAATAGTGAGAAAATCGAGCTAGAGGCGATCTGTTGTGTTGCTTGTCTACGGAAAATTGGTAATTGACACTATTCGTTTGGTGTCAGGAGCCAAAGTCAGCAATCTCTTGGGCGGGGGCGGTCCCCAAAGCGTTTTAGGTGCTCGGCTCTTTACCGATTCGGTTGGGTTTCTAACCCGTTCGGGAACAGACCTAGATCCGTCCCATCTCGATACCCTTAAGGGACTCCGATCAGATCTCCAAGGCTGGCATCAATATCCACACTTGGAGACCCCCCGCATCGAATTCTGGTATGACCAGGATCAAATAATGCTGGAGAAGGATACTGAACCGGTTAACGTTGTAAGACAAGACAGGATATGGAATGAGATCCTAGCTCAAGACTTGGTTTGGCCAACAGAATACCAAGCCGCCAGGGGAATTCACTTAGTTACCGAATTTCCCAATGAGACACTGGTCCACCAGGCCTTAGAACTGAAAGAGGCAACAGGCTCCCTGCTATCGTTGGAACCGCTTGTTGACACCAAGAAACTGTCGAATGTGGATTCGATTAAGTCACTATTTCCCAGAGTGGATGTGCTCTGTCCAGACTTGGATTCTGCATTAGTCTGCTGCAATACTCAGGATCCTTTAGTTGCAGCTTCCGAATTGCTCAGTATGGGACCAAGATCTGTAGCCATTCGGGCTGGCAGCCAGGGTTCCTTCGTGGCTGATCGGTCCTTTTCGGGAGCAGTCCATATCCCAATACTGGAAGTCGAGGTTGTAGATCCGACTGGAGCAGGAAATGCATACTCCGGAGCCTTTGCAGCCTCCTTGATTGAAGGAGCTTCTCTCATTGAAGCTGCCTGCAATGCCACGGCAGCGGCTGGAGCAGTTCTGGAAGTTGCCGGGCTTCCCAAATTCACTGAGGACCTTGCTTCCCAAGCTCACGAAAGAGCCAACGATTTGCTTCAGGGCTTGCGGTTTTAAACATGAGTTACCTCTTAACCAAATAGCGACGGTGAAAGAAGGTTGCCGATGATTGCCCGTCCCGTCACCAAACCTATGAGAGTCTTAAAATCTCTTGGCTAGAAAGGACTGTCTGAATATGGAAAGACGAGGACTGAACGGAGAGCTTCAACAGGTCACAGCAATAAATGCTTCATTCTGGTAATTCTTGACTGGTCTTCCAGTTTCTTTCGTCTCCTGATCTTTCCTATCTTTGTGGCGGCCTTTCCTGATTTTGGGGCCGGCTCATTGGACTCCTGGCTTTGTTCTTAGGGAATTTGTAGCCTTGATAATTGTTGGCAGAATTTCTCAGTATGGGCTGTTAAGGGGGACGTCTTTCATGCCTAGGTTCTCTGTTTGATCCAGCTATTCGCGGCGGCACCCGAGAGCCCATGCAAAGTTGTGAGGAAGAAGACGCTTATAGGAAAGGTCAAAACCGGACCCAGTCGAGCGGATTCTGGCACAAATTGTCGTGGGGACAAACCCGCCACGTCCGGTCCAATTCCAAGATTCGTGAGGTGCGGGTCCTCAGTTTGAATATGGAGGCCTTGACTCGAAAGCGCATTCGCTGGCTTCGAGGATCTAAGAAGAGAGTAGCGTTGGGCTGTCGACCTGCAGAAATTCCCGGTATTCATTTAGTAGAGAGCAGAACGATTAAAGCAACAAAATAACATTCGCAATGTCTAATCCTTCCATTGCGGACCACGTCAGAGACGACCCCACAATTCGGCGTTGCATCCAGTTCGCTTCGGCTTTGGGGATCTGGAGGTTTGTACGTGGGCAACCAATTTGCTTGGCGTTCTCCCAATTCAGAATTTCTGTTAGCAGTTTAAGACCCATTTGGATCGGAGAATGATTTAGTACTCTCGAAAATAGCGATGGCCAGCTCGTTGACAGTGGGGACTGGGGATATCAGAGGGCATCTTTTTCAAAGGGACATTACTGTGATTCCACTGTTACGAAATTGCATTGGCCTTAGGCATTACAAAGGGGCTTCAGCAGGCAGCCACTAATTGAGCCTTACGGGGCGTCGTTTACTGAAATCTCCACAGCAACCAAAACCTTTAGATAGGTTTTAACTATGCGAAAGACATGACTGGCGCTGGTTCTCGGGTATTATCGGCACTAATCCTAGGATAGAAATTTCTGCAAAAGGTAGGCGCTGGAGAAAACTGCGTGCCGTGGCTTCCGTGCAATTTGACAGATTGTTCAATACCACAAAGACTCTTACCTGCCTCCAAGACCCTTAAAGGGGATAACTTTACCCTGAAAATCTTAGCTGCAAATGAAATGGCTTAGGCAGCTTGGCTTTCGGATAATTATTTCAGGTTTCTGGACACTATCTGAGGCACAATGATTGGCATTGGGATACTTGGTCCGAGGAGGGGCTGCAAGAGGGGTTAAAGGGTAGTCGTAGCATTGGCAATTTGAACAATTGATGTATCTATTGTCTTTAACAATAGGTTTGTCCAATCTTGCCCAACCAACATTGCGTTTCTGGCCAACAGTTTCGGAAATGGCCCTCCTATCCGAGATTCTATTCTTCGCAATTGAGCGCTGTTCTTGTAGCGATCGTAGGAGCGACAAATGAAAGTGCAGATTTACGAACATGTGCATCCGGACGATGCATTCGCCAGCGTTCAGAGTGGAGTGGACTTCATCGGCATTAAACCCGGAGAGCAAGGCCGGAGCCCGGGAGAATTGAATTACACGCAGTGTCGAGAGGTTCTTGCGGCCGTGCCTCCGGACAGTGGTTGCCTAAGAGTTGCCCTAACTGTCTCCACTGACCTGGCGGCAATCGCAGCAATGGTTCAGGCTGTGAAACCAGATGTTATACATCTGTCTGGAAGCATTGAAGATTTGGAACCAGCTGAAGTGGCGGGTCTTCGGTTCAGTTTGGGCCAAATTCGTGTGATGCTTGCTATTCCGATTGCCGGTCCCGCGTCCATAGAGTTGGCCAAGGGGTTTGAGAAGGCAGTGGATTTTCTTCTTCTGGATTCTGGAGGGCGAGACAAGATCGTTGGAGCTACAGGTGAAACCCATGACTGGAACATCAGTGCAGAGCTCGTGAGAAGAGTCCATTTGCCAGCCATCCTTGCAGGGGGTTTATGTGCGGAAAACGTGGCAGCGGCTATAAAGCAAATTCGGCCTTGGGGAGTTGACAGTTTTACGCACACCAATGTGATTGGTTCCCGCCGCAAAGACATGACAAAAGTGGCCGCGTTTGCGGACAACGCCCGGATAGCTGGATATGACTGAGAATATTAAAGGCAGGGCCTTTCTAGTGGGAGATATCTGTATAGACCTGTCCCTCGAAATTCCAGAAGTCATGGGAAACGCGGATGGGCAGCAGGAGCCAGCTTGCAATGGAGGAGGCACAGTAGCCAACACGGCGTTTGCTCTGGCCAAACTGGGGCTTGAGACCCACTTTATTGGCACAGTGGGGGATGATTTCGGTGGCCGGCTTGTCAGGTCAGAACTGGAATCCCAAGGCATAAATACGAAAGGCATGTCCGTTTCTTTTGAACGTCCAACTCTACAGGTAATTTCGTTGGCAGACCGTACTGGCCAACGCACAGCTTTTGTATGGCCTAAGAAAGAACCGGCATACTCTGATCTGAATGAATCGCAATTGCGGCACTTGGACATGGGTCCTACCGACTGGATGCATACTTCCGGCATCTGCATTACTGAGGAGAAAGGCACCGCCGTCACTTTGGCGGCTTTGCGAATCGCTAGACAGAGTGGGAGCAAGTGTTCCTTTGATCTAAGCCTACGCTTCGGGCTCCGAAATGGAGAACTTCCTAGACAGTTTCGGCAGAATTTGTGGCAGGCAATCGGCCTTTCCACTCACGTGATGGGCACAGTGGACGAGGAATTAGTTCATCTTGTACCTGATGAAGCCGATGCCCGACGTGCGACCGAAAAATTTGCAGTCAGAGGCGATTGTATTGCCGTGATGCGGGAAAGCGGTATCGGAGCACACGTTTCCATTCACGGGGAACCGTGTTTTACAGTTCCTCATTTTCAAGTACCTGTGGTGGATACTTTGGGAGCGGGCGATGCCTTTGCTGCCGGCTTGATTTTCGGCGGGCAATGCGGAGAGCAACTGCCTGACCAAGTACGTTTGGGTCACGCTGTGGCTGGCTATAAAGTTGGTGGGCGCGGGTCCCGTCACCTTCCTAACATTCTGGAATTGAATCGGTTCCTCCAGGAATTCAAACAACTAGAATTTTGAGACTACCGTACACCTTAGAGGCCCCCTTGGAAGACTAAGTAGAGGGTGCTGGAATTCCCAATTCTTCTCCTGTCGCCATAAGTCTGATCCAGGTCTTTTCTTCAATTGGTATGCCGGCTGCCGTTCGATCACGTTTCCGTTGTTCCTCAATTTCCCCGGGCAACAAAATTTCCTTGGTGCCTGGTGCAGTTCTGGCCGACTTCACCCAGTCGCTTAGATATTGCACTTCGGAATAATACTCGGCAATGTCAACAAAGGCTTCTATACGGAGGGCTAAGCATAGGAAGCCGCTGCCACCACGAGTAGGTTCAGCCCGGCTACAGCCAGCTCGGGAAAGGGAACCCGCGATGACGTCAATCATCATGGAAAGACCATAGCCTTTGTGACCTAGCGGTCCGCCTAGGGGCAGCATCGCTACTTCAGGGGAGCGGAATAAATTTGGGTCAAGGACGGGATTGCCGTCCAAATCAATTAGCCAGCCTTCCGGGACTTCCTCGTCACGGGCTGCCTGCACCTCCACTTTGCCACCTGCCACCATGCTGGTCGTGATGTCCAGCATCATGGTCTTGTCCGGTCCCGCCGGAACGCAGAAGGCGATAGGGTTGGGAGGCAGTCGTCTCTCCGTCCCACCAAAAGGTGCGGCGAATCGGCCACCTCCATTTAACATAATTATACCTATACAATCTCGTGCGGCTGCTAGTGGCGGGAAGGCACCAAGACGCCCTATGTGCGTGGCCGAGTGTACCGTAACTGCTCCTATATCGTGCTGACAGGCTTTTCCCACAGCCATATTCATGGCTTCGTAGGCCAGCACTATACCGAAACTCTGTTTGGCATCAATGACGGCGATCGTAGATGACTCTCTCTCGATCTCATGAACTCCAACTGGCAGGTAGTCTCCTGCAAGTAGAGACGTGGTGTACCCCGGGATTCGGATAACTCCATGAGAGTCGTGTCCCATCAGATTGGACTCGACCAAATGATCCGCAGTGACGCGAGCTTGGTCCTCTGGCAGTCCGGCCTTTTCCAAGATGGAGGTACAGAAGTCGGAAAGCTGTTGGGGAGCAATGGCAGGCATTTTGAAACTCTCTTTACAGTCTGGAAAGGCGGAGTGAAACCCGCCGCTACTACAACCAAATGGACCACAAACGGTCCCGTCAATTATATTGCGGTCCCGCCGTCTTCCAAGCAAGATTAGGCAGTTGACTGTGCCGAGCAGCTAAGTTCATTGGCAGTCACGTGCAGTCACCAGTAGAGCCAAACTTAGATGCGTAAATCTCCAGTAGACGGTTGTACTTCGACAGTCGCTCAGACTGCGTAATGGAGCCAACTTTGATGTTTTGCGCAGACCAGCCCACTGCGAGATCCGCCAACCAGCTGTCCTCTGTTTCCCCACTGCGGGCCGACACAACTATGTGCCAACCCGCTGAACGAGCTACTTTCAATGCTGTCAATGCTCCAGAGAGCGTACCTATCTGATTGACTTTGAGTAACAGGGCATTAGCTGCCTTCTTTTCAATGGCTTGCTCAATTCGGAACTGGTTAGTACAGAGCAGGTCGTCTCCCAGTATGATAGTTTTTTCCACCAACCTCTCTTGCATACGTTGCCAGCCAGACCAATCGTCCTCTGCCAAACCATCTTCAAGACTGTACAAGGGATATTCCTCTGCCCATCCTTCGTACACATCAATTAGCTGGTTGGCATCCATAACGTTTCCATCAATCGTGTATCGTCCATTTTCATAGAAGTGGCTGGCTGCGGCATCCACGGCCAAGGCAAAGTCCACGTCTGCCTCGAGACCAGCCCGGCGGGCACATTCCATCGCTCCATCCAGCATGGCCTTGGATGAAGGGAAGGGGGGCGCAAGTCCACCTTCATCTGCCGTCAGATTTCGCATTCCGTATTCTGAAGCAATGAAGTCCACTCCCGCTCGGTACACTGCACTCATAGATTCGAGTTGAACTGGAAATTCGCAAGAGTTCTTAGGGACCAGCAATACGTCTTGTATTGCGACCTGCTTTCCCCCGTGGATTCCCCCGCTAAATAGATTTATAGTAGGCAAAGGGAATTTCTGAGGCTGGTCAAGATCTGCAGGATGGAGGTCCGCGAAATAAGCGTGCAGTGGTATCTGGCGAGCAGCCGCGGAAGCGCTGGCAAATGCCAGTGACACTGCGAGTATCGAATTGGCACCCAACCGAGACAGATTTGAAGTACCGTCCAGATTAGTCAAGTGGTGGTCCAGCTCTGCTTGGTTTGTGAAATTCACTCCTACCAGACTGTCCTGAATCTCCCCGGAAATGTGTGCTACCGCCTTTCGGCAGCCCAATCCGTGATACCTGGAAACCTCACCATCTCTTAGCTCAATAGCTTCATGTCGTCCAGTGGATGCTCCGGAAGGTACAGCGCAAGTGCCCTTGGCGCCTCCTTCCAGAAAACAAGCGCATCGAACAGTTGGATTGCCCCGGCTGTCCAGTATTTCCAGGGGCACAAGCTTCTCAATCAGTGGCACTGGAGTCTCTCCCCGCATCCTCAAGGTGATGTCTGAATCCTGCGATCAGTTCTGGAATGGTTACAAAGTCCCTTTGCATCATTTCTATCACGGCTTCTACCTGCCAGAACCTCTGGTCTCTACTTAGGTATTCCAGAGGAGACCTGCCCACTACTCTTGCAAGAAGGCAGGCCAGAGTATGTCTTACTGCTCTCTGCTCTAAGTCCGAACCCAGTATCTGTAGTGCCCCTTTGCCTGAGTATGTCTGCCAGAAGCAGGAGGATCCCCGCAATAACTCCTGACGCAGGCCGGGCAATTTATGAGCTTTGCTCAGAGCATGGGTCAGGCCAAATCCCACATCAAAAGCGGGGTCTCCAATGTGGCAGACCTCATAGTCAAGCAGGTAAAGGGCATTGTCATGAATCAGAACGTTCTTGGGGCTGTAATCCCCGTGAACCAAGGAAATGGACAAAGTCCGCGTCTCTGCAATCAGATCTCCCATGAATGTAGCCGTGCCCGGCACCTGTTGCCCACTGTATTCATAATAAGGCTCAAGGCGCAGCGTTTCGAAGAAGCTCTTGTCCTGCAAATCGGTTGGGAGGTCTGACAGACAATTATGGGTTGCCATGTGGACTTGGGCCAACATTTCTCCGAAGGAGGACCAATGGCCAATCTCGACTGACCCATCCAACATTTGCTCCTTCCAGTTGATGTGAGGTTCAGGAACTTGCTCCATCACTACAATGTGGTGATGATTATCCTCAAAGTGGACGCGAGGCACTTTACCTGGTAGCAGGGCCGCAAAAACTCCCAGGGCCGCATATTCACGATGAATGCGTTCAGGAGAACTGAACCAGTCTGCCTCTACTCTCAGTTTGGCAAGAGCCTGCTTTACGATGAGATTCGGCAAGCTGGCCCTTATGACCTGCACGGTACGGTTGGAGACGCCCCCGACGAGGTTCCGGCAAATAGGGTGTTCGTCGCGGTCAAGCTCTCCCTTCTGGACTAAGAAAGACAACAACCTATCATGGTCTTCTACATTCAAGTGGCCAGAATTGGTACACACACCGCAATCCGGCATTGGGAGCAAGGGACTAGGCCCTTGAACGGTTTACAACTGGATATCCCGCCACTACCAGTGTCAACTGGAAGCTGAATCGGCAGGCTCACTTGCTGGTTCATCTTTCGGCGTCTCTGTGGGTACGGGCGGCGGCAATAAGAGAAATTCCTCCCGCGTCCGATTGATCAGGCGGTCGACAGTAAATCGATTGGCCTCTATGAACCAAGGAGAATCAGAGGTCTTGATCACAACTCGGTTGGGCTTTTGCGTGTTGGCACCGATGGTTATGGTTACCTCCTCGGTCGCGTCTTCGTCCTGGATTTCCAGCCAGACGGTCGCCTGCGGATCCAAGAGGCCGTATTCCGGCTTTTCCTCATTCCCCAAAGGGGCTGTCAAACTGATGGTAGAAACTGTTGTAACTAGAGAGATCAGGTTATTCGGGTTGAAATTCTCCTCCAGACCCAAGCCCTTCATCTGCCATTCCTCATCATCCCCGAGAATGAATTCAAAGGTTCCTTGGGGATTGGTCAATGTGAACTTCCTCACATCACTGTAGTCCACTGAGTAATAGACAGTATTGACCCAATAAGTTGGCTGAAGTGAGACCTCGCGGTGTCGCAAGTCATCTGAAATAAAGACCCGGTCGTCTCCTGCTACTCGGATATGCGTTGCTCTCGGCAGTGGGGTGGTACCGACAAAAATAACAGCCTCGGTTCCGTCCACCATTGTTGCCGTCACTTTGCGTTCGAAGTCGTCTTCAGCCACACGCAGACGCTCGTGGCTGCCTTTGGTCTCGGTAACCGGCCGGAAGTTGTCCAACTCAACCATGTCTTCTACCAACTGATCAGCTAAAACTGCTGTCACTGGATAGTTGTTAGTTTCCGGCAAGACCCATTCTTCCTCTCCCACTCGAGCGATTCTCATGTAATTGCCGGCTGTATCTTCGATATACAGTTCGGCTACCTCTACTTCTTGCATCATGAGCAACAATCGTTCAGGCTCAACCGGGCCTTGACCCCAAGGAACCAGGAAAAAGATTGCCAATGCAATCTGCAATAGCAACAAACTTCCCAGCAAGCCCAGATTTCTCTTGTGGGCCCGGGTTGGAAAAAGAGCAGTAGTTGTAGACATTTAAGTCACCTCAGGAGGGTGATAAGGGCAAGTTGGCGGCTACAGGGAGATTCGCTCTGCATCTTCTACTACAAGGGGTTTTTGATGGGTCGAGCGCCAACGCCATATTCCAGTAACTGCTACCAATGCCAGCAAGGCCAGCACGTAATTCAATACCTCGATAGTAATCTGTTCCTGCTGGGTCAAGGGTTTCAATATTCGGATAGTATCCCCGCGGGCCCGAATTGCCAGCAGCTCAGCATCTTCCAAGGTCCAGTCAACCAGATTCTGCAGCAACAGGGCATTCGACTGAACCTGTTCAGGAGCCAGTACACCCATCAGGCTTAAGATGAAGTCGTCCAAGAATTCTGCACTGCCCACCACGACTAGGCGCGTATCATCAGGTGACTGCTCAATCACATTGAGGGACGGCTCATCCAAATCACCTTCGGCTGGAGCTTCTTCTCCCTCCTGTAAAAAGGGGCTGGGCCGACCCTTAAAATAACTCTCGAACTGTCCCTGGATGGAAACCGCCAAGGGAAATACTTTCCTTTCGTCTTCAGGTGGGATGGCAAATCCGAATTCTGGATAGGTTTCAAAATCTTCTTGAATGTCAATTTCGGTCAAGGCCCAGGCATCTGGACTGGATGAGAGCAAGATTTCGGTCTGGCGGTCCGCATTCATCTCTTCATTCAGAACTACCGGCGAAGCATAGCTGAGCGTTACGGCGGCCAGATTGGTCAACACGGGATTGCCTTTGGCCATGGCATCCTCCAAGATATGGATGAAGAAGGGATAGTCCACGGCCTGGTACTCATCGACCGTTAGATTTCCCACTTGTCTCGGAACACTGACAGGAAACGCTGTGTTTTGCAGGTCCATGACCAAGCTGGGTTCCAATGTAACCCCGTAGTGATCCAATACCGGACTCAACGTTCCGAAAGTAGGCTGCAGGGAAAGAGCTCCTGTCAACATGTCCGGGGCAATCATGAAGTGCGTAGCCGCTACTATGACTGAACCTCCTCGCATAAGGTACTGATCCACAGCAAACAGGCTGTTGTCGGTTAGCCTCTGAGGGGCCACAACCACCAAAGCGTCAATGTGGTCGCCTATTTGTCCAGATTCCAAATCAACAAATTCCACCTGGAATTCTGAGGTCAATATGCCAACTGCACGATTCCAGGAAGTTAAGGGCTCTTGAACCTGCCCCATGAAATTTTGAGTAGGTTCGATCTGAGGAAGCCAGACGCCGATTGTGCGTAAGAAGCCGGGCGTGCTCCGTTGAACTGTGGAGTCAATTGCCTCTCGCACTGAGGTGCGAGAGATTTCGCCTTGTGGGAAAATTAAATGGAGTTCATTTTCGAATTCTAGGATCAGGTGAAAATAGTAATCTTGGGCGTTGTTGATGGAAGGAGGATACGGCTGCAGCCCGTATGAACTGATTAGAATGTCGCGGGTGAAGCGACTCTGGCCTGTGTCAGGATTGATTACTTCGAAGAGAAATTGGCCCTCGGCACTTTCGACCAATTCCGTTCCCGCGTCCACGACAACCTGCATGTCAGCCACTGCCTGTTCAGGCAGTGTGGCCTCAGTGACTAGGAAAAAAAGCTTGGCTGGTTCGTTGAGAGCATCCAACACAGCTTCCACACTCTGAAAGCCGTAAACCACTTGCTTGATTGCACGGGTCAGGTCGTACTCCAGGGTATCCAGTTGGATCTGGGTTGAGCCGTCGCGAGCGTTAACGACGTCCACAAGTTCGTCAACACTTAGGACTACATGTTGATCGGCATGCCTGATGAGCAGATGGAAGTAAGAGGAACGTACCGCGGTCTCGTATCTTTCAGCGACTTGAAAAGGTATGGGTTGGATGCCGTAGGTTTGTGTGGCATCGAGTTCGATTTCAGGATCTGTAGTAGGGTCAAGAATCTTGGTATTTACCAATTGCCCACCAGCGATGTCGTATTCCGCCAACATATCCGCGATTCCCGGAACCACAGGTGCCAACAATGGGTGAGTATTCTCGCTGAAATATCCCTGGATCGTAACAGGTTCAGTGAGGTTGGCCAGCAGCTCCTTGGTTGTGGGGGAAAGTGAGTATTCCCTCTGCTGAGTCACATCGACTCGCAGAGTGCGAAAGGGATGGAGCCAAGCATTCGTAGCAACCAGATTCAGAATAACCAAAGTGGAAAAAACGAACTCTCTCTGGCGAATTCGGTCATGGCCGCGGCTCCAACGGATCGCTTTAATTGAAAGCACATTGAGAGCAAGAAAGATTCCAGTAAGTGAGAGGTAATAAATCAGATCCCGCAAGTCGAGAACGCCCCGTTGGATACTCTGAAATCGACTGTCGGTACCAACGGCTTTCAGTAATGCCGCCAGATCAGATGAGACGAACTCTGTCGCCACACGGGTACCAGCAAAATAAAGCAACCCGCCCAGGATCACCGTTAACATCAGTGCCACAATCTGATTATCCGTACGGGAAGAAGCAAAAAGCCCAATGGAAATATAGGTTGCACTCAAGAGCAAAGTTGCCAGATATCCGGCTAAAACGGGCCCCCAATCCAAATTACCCAGAGTGGAGACAGTTATGGGCAGGGGCAACGTCAGCGCGATCGCCAGTGCCACCATCAGGAGGACCGCTACGAACTTGGCCAGAACCAGAGTGGGAATCGCCACCGGAAGTGTGAGCAGAGTTTCCAGAGTGCCGGACCTCTGTTCTTCACTCCACTGCCGCATGGTTAACGCAGAAATAAGGAAAATGAGCAGTATGGGCATCCAGTGAAAGAGCCCTCTGATTTCGGCTAGGCGGCTGGCAAAGAAAGCTTCAATCCAGAAAAACGCGTATAGGGTTACCACTAGGAAAATGCCCAGGAAAATAAGAGCCATCGGGGAACCGAAGTAGCCTTCCAACTCTTTTCCCACCAGGGATCGAAAATGTCTCATAGACAAAACGCTCCGAAAATTTCTCAGTTCTATTCAGTTAAATCAATGGGCAAGTGTGGCTAGCTCTTACTTTGCCAAGGCCAAGTCGTTGAATTTAGACTCCAACGTGGTCACTTCGTTGTAGATCTCTCGCACGGGCCAGTCATTGTCCTTGGCAGCTTGGTACACCACAGCGCTCAATTCCTCGGGTCTATCGCCTTCGATGCGGAACCGATGAACTTCGCCATCCACTGCTTGCCTGGTAACGGTATTAACAGTTGGAAAACGGGCCAGCATAGATTTCAACTGTGGGACTTCAGCCTTGAGGACAAGGATCACGCCACTGGTGCCTCTTAATTCTCCAAGTACCGAGTCAGCCCGCAGCTCACCATTCAGCAATATTAGAACTCGGTCGCAGAGTGCTTCTACTTCAGCCAAAATGTGAGTGGAAAAAATGATAGTTGAAATCTGAGACAAATTGCGGATGAGAGAGCGAATTTCGACTATCTGTGTAGGATCCAGCCCAACAGTTGGTTCATCGAAAATCAGTAGAGCAGGTTTATGCATAATGGCCTGCGCGATGCCCACCCTCTGTCGGTAGCCCTTGCTTAGGGTACTGATGCGTTGCGTCAAGCGGTCGGTTAATCCAGTGGCGCTAACGACTTCCAAAATAGCTGCGCCCTGCACAGCTGGGTCCAATTGGTGCAGTTCTGCCATCAGGGATAAATAAGCCTGCACAGTCAGTTCCGGGTACAGGGGAGCATTTTCGGGCAGATATCCGATACCTTTCTGAACTTCAAGAGTTTCTTCCATGACGTTGTGCCCGCTTATCAAGGCGGTCCCGCTGTCCGGATGCAGGTATCCGGTCATGATTTTGATAAGGGTTGTCTTGCCTGCTCCATTTGGACCTAGAAGGCCTACTATCTCCCCTTTCTTAATTCCGAAACTGACCTCATGGAGGGCAATAATTTCTCCGTAAGACTTACTGAGATGGCTGATTTCGATCATGATGTTTTCGAAGCTCCAGCTACGACTCTTGAGGTTGAAATGAAATTGGCAGGACGCAGGTGAAGTAGTCCATCTGGACCACCAAAGATTGGAAAGGGATTGCCGTCCTGACGGCTATTGGCTGTCTTGTGGAAAGGGCTTCTAATTCTCTGGACGAAGGCGTCTGCTTGGCAGCTAGGGCTTGCACGAGAGGTTGCATTGGGCATTGCTCTAAGTGGGTTCAACAATGTAGTAACTTCGGGGCTGCAGAAAAATAAAAACGGAAACAGATCTGAACGTCTAATCCAAATAGATTCCCGTCCATTCTAAACAGGATTCAGTCAGCCTTACATATTCAGGTTCCTATTCAGTCTAGAATCCCCGTCAATATCTCCTCGTAACTTCAGCGCCAGAATTTATCAAAAAAACCTCCTGCCGACTGTGACCTTGGTTCCCTTCTCCCGAATCGCTTCAGGGAGACTACGAAAGTGAGCCCCGAATATGGCAGGACAACAACAGGAATCCCGAGCTCAATTTCCGTCTAGCTGGCCACGAGAACCCCCAGAATTTCCAAAGATTCTGACCCGCGGGAGTGTGGTACATCAAAAAAAGGTTTATGCACAGATCTTGTTTCTTGTAGCCGCATAAGGGAATGACGAATCCCGCCAAGAGGTGCGGAAGTAGGAATGCGCCGAGGCTAAGACCGTGAACGAAGTTAGCTGCGCGGGTGTATGCAGAAACATCCAGGCTCAGGACACACTCAAGAAAGAGGATGGAATTCATTGGTAAGAATGAATTGCAGTTTCACAAGCCCTAACTCTTAACGTTCCCAATGACTTTCAGGCAAGGATGAGAACAGGGGCCGGCCTACCTCCTCTTGGGTCCCTTTCGACATCGCATGGGGCCAAAGTTTCTCGCCACTCTGATGAGAACAAGAATTCAAGGACTTCAAGACACTGGCTGTGTGGAGCCATTTCCTGAATGCAGTAGCCGGCGAAAGTTGCTGAACTTGCGGAAAACCACTGGTTCTGCTGGCTCTTGTTTTGGGGTCACTAGATTCCAAAAGGCAGAGATGGGACCTGTAGTGCATATTTCACAGGATGGGAAAGTGACAAAACAAACGCCTCTCGAATCAGCCTGGGAGCCAACAAGAGCATTGGGTCTGAAATCGGCAGATCGCAACGTGGTCTGGATTTAGAAGCTCGTTGAATATATTGTTGGCGAACGGCTTCCAGAACGAGTTGCCATGGCTAAGAAACTGTTAATTTTCCTCCTGCCTTAGCCTTAAAGAGAATGGCTAAAGACAGTTCCGAACCAACGTCATCGACGTACAAAGTATTAGGGAATCGAAATGTGAACTGCCTAACCGGGGCCTTGGGGCCCTGTTTCATGCACTTCCAACGTCATTTCAGTAAAGTTCATCGAACGTCTTGAGTTCAATTTCCGGATCGGGACCACGCAGATACACAGGAATGTATTCCAGGGGTGCGGCCGCTGCTATTGTTCTCCCGCCTTCGTACACATGCCCTGTCCATGCATCGATCCAAGGCAAGTCGCGTGGTAGGTAAACCTTCCGGTTGCGTGCAAGGTAAGAAGTGATGGGTGCAACCATGATTTCCGGCCCAAACAGAAACTGATTCTCAACACTGTAAGTGTACGCATCACTTTCAAAGTCAAAAAAGAGAGGACGCATGGGGGGAATGCCCCGCGTTGCGGCTACGCGCATCTGCTTCATGACGTAGGGACGAAGACGTTCTCGGAGCAACATGGAGGCACGAATGTAAGAATAGGAATCCCCGCCTATAGTCCAAGCCTCATTGTTAGGGCGATTGCCATGAGTTCGAAAGATAGGGGTGAAAACCCCGTACTGGTACCACCGTACCATCAACTCGCGAAAATATTCGCTCTCGTTGTCGGGAGTCACAAAGCCACCGATTTCCGCTGCCCCCCAGGGAATTCCGCTCATGGCCAAATTGAGGCCGGCTTTCATGTATTCGTCTAGATGTTCAAAGGAAGACTTGATATCGTGCGCAGCAGGCGAAGCTCCATAACGCTGAGAGCCAGCCCAGGAACTACGACAGATTGTTACCACTTCATGTTCACCTGACCGGTGCAAGGCATCATGTATGTTCTTCTGGTGTGCTATGGGGTAAAAGCCATGGGCAGCCAAGCCAGGACCTATGTGATACAAGGTTCGATAGTACTCTCCAATCGGATGCAAATCATCACATGGATCAAGCCAGAAAGTCCTGATCCCCAAATCGAAATAGTTTCGTTTCCATTGTTGCCAAAGAAATGCGGCCGCTTTCGGATTGGTGGGATCGTATTGTCGAGCACGCACTTGCCTTCCGGCTGTCATCCAAGGCAGCCAGTCTTCTCCAGCATCTAAGGAGTCAATGAAAAAGCCCAGCTCCCGCATAGCAGCGAAGTTCTCGCTTTCCTCTTCGACCAGAATCCAGGGAGAAATCATGACCCGTACCCCCATTTCCTCCAACTCTCGGACCATCTCTTTTGGGTTTGGCCAGAAAGCGGAATCCAGCTTCCAGTCTCCAATATATTTCCAATGTCGAAAGTCGATCACAATCACGGACAAAGGTAAATCTCGACGCTTGAATTCTCTGGCTACTTCCAGTAGTTCCTCTTGGCTTTTGTATCGCAGTTTGCATTGCCAAAATCCGGTTGCCCAATAAGGCATTTCGGGGGCGTGACCAGTTACCGAAGCGTAGTTTCCCATAATCTCCGCATAGTTAGCCCCGGTTGTAATGTAGTAATCGATCTGCTTGCAACCCTCGGAGACCCAGCGGGTACGGTTCCTACCCAGTTCAACACGGCCTAGAGAGGGGTTATTCCATAGCAATCCGTATCCGGCGCTGGACACCAGAAATGGCACCACATGCTTAACGTGCCGCTGGTACAAATCAATGACGCTGCCTTTCAGGTTGACACTGCCGGTGGCGTTCAACCCCATTCCGTAAAAACGCTCTTCGTTTTGGGGTGCAAAGTGAACTTCAGTAAAGGAAAGTTCAGAGTCTGAGAGGCTCGATGGAACGGGCCTATAGTTTCGGGTGCCGGGATTGTGTGCCCCCACCACATAATCAAATTCGCTGAGAAGGAGTTTGTTTCCGTTGAAGAACTGAAGGTATCCTGCTTGCAGGACGTTTCTTTGTCGCGGGTCCGCCTGGTTGTCATGAATATGGGCGGAAATCTGTCCATTCGTGATGGTGGCTTCATTGACGCCAATTTCGATTTGGATGGCTGGTACTCCCCAGGCTGCGGCCGAGATCAGGTCTTCTGTCAAAGCCCATGCCGTATTGTCGATCTTTGACAGTATTGTGGCCCGAACTCGAAGACCATCCCGCCCCCAAGGTTCGATTACCAGGATTTCACTCCCATGCTTGTGCACGAGCTGGTTTCCAATTTGAGAAACTTTCCCTCTCATACCAACCTCCTGTCGAACAAATTGGAAAGTCTGCCCTGAGGCAGGAAATGGAACTAACACCCAAGTTTGTGCAGCAGAAAACGCAGAATCCTGTCCCTTCGGTGTTGGAAAGAACTGCCACTCACCGTAGGCAGTGGCGCAGCCCTGTATCCCCGTTAGTAGATGGGTTAGCTCGTTACCCTACCTAAATCTATATAAAAACGTTAACAGTGCGGGAATATAAACACTCAGACCAGCCCAGATTGTTTTCGAAAATCGGCCTTGCAGTCTTACGAAAGGTAACTCCCAATTGGATGTATTTTCCCCGAAGAAACTAGAGATTTCAACGCTGGGCTTCTCGGTCTGGGTAACATCGCAGCGCAATCCCCACCACATCAATTGTGCTGGCTACTTGGAAATTCGCAGAATCTGTCATCTCCAGTTTGGTGGAAAATGCAACGGAAGTCCAACAAGCACAGAGAATAGCTATGGCCGAATGCGGATAAGGGGGCTATCAATAGGTCATGTATAGAGCAAAATCTGAGAGATTCAGAATTCCTTGAGTGGACTGATACCAAAGCGGCACCGCAGTCCCTGCCACACCTTCCTCTCACAAGAAATTCGCTCCTGGTGGAACATGGGAAGATATAAGTCCTTTGCAAGCAATAATGTCGAGGGTTGGGAGTTGCTTCGGGTCACTGACCCGAAGCAACCGGAAATGGACATTGGGCGGACAGGGGGATCCCAAGGCTTCTGTTAGACTCGGAACATGGTATTCAAATCGGGCTGAGGACGGCAAATTCAGTTCTCACGGGATTTCCAAGGTCAGGGCCGCCGGCCAGACCTCAATCCATTTCCGGGAATACATTCCGCCTCCCCAAAATCGAGGCGGCGTGTTGGGTGTCCTTTTTGCGGCAGACTCATTTCAGAGTCTTATGGCAGTCAATATAGATTCCAAGGCTGGTCAGCAATTGTTGACCGCTCCTCTAGTGTCAAGGAGAATGAATGAGTTCCCCTCTCAAGGTATTGGTTGATCCTGCCTTTCGCCGCATGGGCGAAATATTCTCCGACAAGGACCGCCGGGCCCTTGTGAGTGGCTTCGACTCCCAATGGCTCATGGACGAGCCTATCCCTCTCGACAAAGCTGCGCAAATCATTCCAGAAGCTGAGGTGGTGGTGTGCTCCGACTGGAGATACGGTGACCTCCTGTATCAGGCCCCCAATCTAAAGGCAATAATGACTGTCTCGGGTGGTTTTCCCCAAGAATTGGATTATGAATATTGCCACCAGAAGTACATTCATGTGCTCTCTGCGGCACCGGCATTCGGACCACAGGTTGCGGAGATGGCCTTGGGAATGGCTATTGCATCATCCAGAGAGATCGTGAAAGCAGACAGGGACTTTCGATCAGGCAATGAAGTGTATTTGAATCGCAGCAATCAGGAATCCTTCCTGTTGTTTAACCAACCTATGGGACTGGTCGGATTCGGGGGCTTGGCGAATAGTCTGAGGCCCTTGTTGGCCCCTTTCCGTCCTCGGTTACAGGTCTTCGATCCGTGGGTAAGTGATCGCATAATAGCTGGGGCAGGCTGTGAGCCCGTGCCACTTCCACAGTTAATGAAAGAAAACAGATTCATCTTCGTGCTGGCCATTCCTAGCACCGAAAACGCCAAGATGATTGATAGAAAAATGCTGGAACTCATTCGATCAGATGCTGTGTTCCTGCTGATTAGCCGGGCACATGTTGTCGACTTTGATTCCTTGACAGAATTGGTCTTGGCGGGCCGCTTCCGGACTGCTATTGACGTATTCCCAGAAGAACCTCTCACCTTGGAACATCCGATTCGCCAGGCCGAGGGGGCCATTTTGTCCGCCCATCGTGCAGGCAGTGTTCCCGAAGGACTGTGGGAAATCGGCTCTATGGTGCTGGATGACTTGGAGGCTCTGGCATTAGGCATGCCGCCTCGAAGCCTTCAACCCGCTCTGCATGAGCTGATACCCAAGTACACGAGGATTTCCGCTCGGCGCGGTCGTCGATAGCACGCTGCGTTTGAAGCCGGGCCCTCAAGCGGCCAGGCAACAGTTCTCAAAGCCCGGTCAGACGGGGTTCAGGCCTTGATTCATTTTCATTTTCCGCCCTTCCTGGCGCGGTTGCGCCGCAGTGGAGATTCCCGTCCCATTTCGGAAGAGCAAGCTTGGCTAATCGTAATCGCGCTAATGTTTCCGGCATCCCTTATGCCTATGGCCTCTTCAGTATTACGGGTTTCTTCCCCACTATTTAGAGAGGCATTTGGGCTCACGGCAGAGTCCGTAGCCTGGCTTTCCATGTCCTTTTCTATCCCGTTCATGGTTCTCATGCCAGTCTATTGTCGGTTAAGCGAAATCGTGGGGAGACGCAGGCTGATCATGGCCGGTTGCGCCTTATTCTTGGCGGGTGTATTAACTTCGATGTTCTCACCAAGTTTTCCGGTTCTTCTCCTAGGTCAAGGCATTCAGGGCGTAGGTGTAGCTGGCATGACGCCGCTGGGAATGGCTTATATTTCCGCCGTTTTCCAACGTAACGAAAGAGGTAAGGCTCTGGGCACCTGGAGTTCTGTCGGACCCACAATAGCCTTTTTGGGTCCGCTCATTGCAGGAGTGATCCTTTCCTTCTGGAGTTGGCGCATTACCTTCCTCCTGTCCCTGATCGTGGGTGTATTGGCCTTGGCGGTCGTCATCATCGCTATTCCTGCGGGATATAGCAACATCAAACCAGAAATGTGGCAGCGATTTGACTGGGCGGGCGTGCTGCTTCTCGCCTCGACAGTAATTTCCTTTTTTGCCTTTCTTTCGAGCCGGCCCATTACTGGTGTGGCCCCACTTCAAGACTGGCGCCTGGCCTCCCTCGCCGTTCTTTTCTTTGCACTTTTCCTGTGGCGGGAATATGCCGCCGAATCCCCATTCATAGAACTGGAACTCTACCAAATCAGATCGTTTCGGCTGGCCTCTGTGGGCGCTGCTTTCCGAATGGTCACAATGGGATGTACAGGCCTACTCATGCCCTTGTACCTGGCAGATTTGCATGGACTGGAAGGCGCCACATTAGGGGTAATGCTTATGGTTAACCCCGCGGCCATGTCTATGATGGTTCGTTTTGGCGGCCAGATCGCCGACCGATGGGGAATACGCCGACCGCTATTGATGGGTTTTACCTCCCAGGCTCTGATACTTCTTGGTCTCTTCAGTTTGCCCGCCACGGCACCCCTGTGGATGCTGGGCGGGGTCTTGGCACTGCAGGGCCTCGGCGTGGGTACCATGCTTGCAGCTCTGCATCGCACCGCACTTATTGACGTTGAAGAAGGGCAGGCCAATATAGCAGCCGGCATGTACAGCCTGATCCGATTTTTAGGTGTGGCAGTAGGTACCACTGCCGCGGGAGTTCTCTACCAACAGTTCAGTACTTGGGGCTACCCAGTCTTGCAGGCCTATCAGACCACATTCCTTTGTTTCACTGTGGCGGCTCTTGTAGGCTTGACATCATCAATGATCATGATTAGGGCAGAAAAGCCGATGGGCGACCCAAGAGGGCCGCACTAGCGGCTGGGCTAGATGCGGGTCAGACCGGTGGAGTGGTCCCGCTGGTATAGGATGTAAGACGCGTGTCAGACTATCCGCAATTAAGCTATATGCACGGGGGCCCAACGCAATCTGCCTTGGCTGCGAGTCTTGGACTTTGCGCAGGAATTCGCCCCCCGACATGCGTAGGTGGCGAATGCCCCAAGACACCCTATGGTTAACGCCAACGCCTAGGGAAGGGCACTTGAATCTAAAGGTCGTTGAGAATAATGAGAAAACCAGGGATTTCTTCATCCCCTAATCTTGTGAAGTAACTGGCTGTCTTGAATTCCAAATGACGTGGAGCAAAATGCTGCCCAAAATACTTAGGCTCTCCATCGAGACCCACTCCTCGGCACTGTGAAGTCCAAAACCGTGAGGTCCGAATACAACACAATCGCAGCCGGCTTCAGCCAAGATTGCCGCGTCTGTCCAGAAAGGCACGCTGGACTCAGCGGTTCCGGAGAGATTTTGGGCCGCGCGGGCTTCGAGGAGCAATGACAACAAGGGACTGCCGGAGAAAGCTTGAAAGGGTTCACGTACTTGCAATGTGCGCATTGAAATCAAGTCTGCTCCGAGTTTGCGGTTGGCAGCATTGACCAGATCCTGAATTTCCGCGGACACTTCCGTTGGATTTTCTTCGGGTGAAGTCCGACGTTCAATGGTCAATTCGCATTCGGCCGGATAGACGCTTAACTCCGTACCTCCTTTAATTGTCGAAGCATGCAGGGAAGGGGGCCCTGCGAGGGTCATGTTCGGCCTGGAAATCAAGTCCGAGGAAAGTTGCTGTAATCCTTGCATGAAAGTGCCCAAATTCGCGATGGCATCGATCCCTTCCTCATACCTGCTGCCATGCGCGGCTTTGCCTTCAGAAAGAATTTGGTACCACACAAAACCCCTGTGGGCTATCGCCACCTGCAAATCCGTGGGTTCCAAGATGATTGCTTGGTCAGCTGGATTTTCCTTGACCAGGGCTTCTGTACCGGCGCTGTCCCCCTCTTCATCCACAACGAAGGCCAAAGAAATGTCGCGAGGCGGCTTCTGGGAAGTTTGGGTCAGACACGCGGCGATACCCAGCATTACCGCCAAGCTTCCTTTCATGTCCTGACTTCCCCTTCCATATACCAATCCATGTTGCTCGACTGGTGTGAAAGCGTCTTCCATACCTACCACGTTTACTGTGTCCATGTGCCCATTGAGCATCAAGGAGGGCAGGCTGCCCGCTGCATTTCCGGGCAAGTACCCTATGACATTGCGGCGGCCTGGATCCGAGGTCTCCTGAAACTGAGCATTTATGCCCAGCCTTCGCAATTCGGTAAAAATGTATTCGCCAATTTGATTTTCACCTGGTGCCCCCGGTGTTAAGACGGGGTTGCGAGAATCAATGGATATCAGGCGAAACAGCTGGTCTCGGACGTAATTTAGATCTATTGTTGACATGGGGCGTCCTCTGGTCCCGCCATTCGGGTCAGGCCGCAGGGTGTTCCAATCTACCTGTCACAAACCTAAGAGCTGTTTCAGCCAAAATCGCGGTTCCTATCGGGAATACTTTCTCGTCAATGTCGAAAGTGGGAGAGTGATGTGCCCCACCTCCCGGCACGGCGGCACCCAACATGAACATTGCACCTGGAGCTGACTGAGTCATGTAAGCAAAGTCCTCTGCTCCCATACTCAGCGGAGCCTCCTGTTCAACCACCGCTGTCAAACCCAAGAGATCCACAGAAGTGTCTTGCAGCCATTTATTGACGTGCGCATGATTGAGCATGGCGGGATAACCTTTGGTCAATTTGAATCTGAATTCGCCGCCTAAGACTTCAGCCAATGCAAAACACTTCTCTATCTCCTGCCACAATTTCTCACGTACTGAATTATCCAAACTTCGAATCGTACCTTGCACATACACTTCCGATGGAATTACATTCGGAGCAGATCCGCCGCTGATTTGGCCAATACTGACTACACACTTGTCCACCGGGTTGATACGCCGGGAAGGAATGCCATATATCTGCGGCAATATGGAACTGAGCAGAAACAAGGGGTCCACGCCTCGATGCGGCATTGCACCATGCCCGCCATCTCCTTCGATCCATGCCTCGAAACTATCAACAGCCGCTAATGCATAGCCATTGCAGACCTCTACTTGGCCAGATGGTCCGGTAGAATTTACATGCAGAGCAATGACGCTGTCAACACCTAACATGGCCTGATCTTCAATCATGGCCGTAGCCCCACTGACTCCCTGCTCGTCAAAAGATTCCTCAGAAGGCTGGAATAGAAGCCTGACACTGCCTTTCCATTTTTCAGAATCGGCTTGGTACTGGTTGTGCAACAGCTCTGCCGCACCTAACAGCATGGCGGTATGGGCATCATGCCCACACGCATGCATTACACCTTGATTCAGGGATTTGAAGGAGTGCGCCACTTCCTCGTCTATGGGCAGCGCATCCATGTCGGCGCGAATACCTATTCTGGGTCCCTCCTCGGGTCCTATGTCCGCGGTCACGCCCGTCCGCCCAACTTTGGTCCTTACATCCTGCAACCCTAATTCTTGAAGGGCCTCTTGGACCAATTGGGCAGTTTTATATTCCTGAAAGCTTAATTCCGGATTTTCATGTATTTGCCGCCGATAGGCCACAATCTTCGAGCTCAATTGCTTTGCTTCTGCCAACATCGTGAATTCCTTGAAAGAGTCCTTTACTTATTTCGCGCTGGCAATAAAGCAAACGGACGGAACAACTCAATTCCTACGATTCCTGATCTAGACAACACCTATCATGCTATTGGGCGGACATGTCAAAGACATTCTCCATGGCAGCCCAGTGTTCAGTCGGCTGGGCCTCAGATACTTTCTCTTGAAACTCGTCCATAGTCCGCTGCCATTCGTTGTATCTGGGGCTGGATGCTTCCAAGCGGGCAAAATCGCGGTCCGGTTGAAAACTGTCCTCCGCCTGCATCAGCATGAACATGCGCCGGCCTAAGAGCCAGATCCGCATGTCTAGAATTCCTACAGACTTCAGATTCTCGATTATTTCAGGCCATACCTTCCGGTGGTAGGCCTTGTATTGCTCGATTTTCTCCGCATCCTCCACCAAGTTTATGGTAAGGGCAAATTCCTGCATTCTGATATTCCCTTGTCTTACAGACAGGCCATGGCCTTAACGACTCCAGATGCAGGAGTCAACCATTTTTCGTATTGAGACAGAATTTCTCCAAATGGGGTACTGTGCGTAACCATCGGGTCTACAATGATTGCATTATCCCGCATGGCAGATATAACTTGGCAGAAATCGCTTAGAGTGGCATTGCGACTTGACAGTAGTGATATTTCCTTGCGATGGAAATCAGGATCCCAAAACTTGATTGTGGATTGCACTAAACTCACGAGGACATAGGTTCCGCCATGTGCGACATTGGCGAAACCCTTTTCCATAGACTCTGCATGACCGGTGGCATCAAAGACTACAGTGGGCAGTTCGCCGTTCGTAATGTCGTCCAGCCTGCCTTCGAAGTCCTGATCAACCGCCAACAGTTCTTCCATTCCCAAGCTCTGCTGGCAGAAATCTAGCCGGCTCTGTGAAATGTCAGCGACCAGGACCCTCGCTCCTACGAGTCGAGCAAATTGCATGACCCCCATGCCTATGGGACCTGCACCCATAATCAGCACAGTATCCGCGGAGGACAAACCGGACCGGTTTACTGCATGAACGCCTATACATTGGTTTTCAACCAGAGCCATGCGTTCCAGGGTCAAGCCTTCAGCAGGTAGGAGCCTGTCCGTTGGCAAACTGAGATACTCTCCCAAACCTCCATCGATGTGCACTCCGAGGACTTGCATCCGTACACAACAATTTTTCTTGCCCCTCCTGCAGGCCACACAAGTTCCACATTCGAAATAGGGAAAGACTACGCAACTATCCCCAACAGTTAAACCTTGGTCGTTTTTGCCTATTTCCAGTATTTCCACTGCCAGTTCGTGACCCAAAACTCGGGGGTAAGTGAAGAAAGGCTGTTTTCCCCTAATCGCGTGGAGATCTGTGCCGCATATACCAACTCTCCTCACCCGTACCAAAGCGTTTCCAGCCAAATTCTCGGGGTCAGGTACTTCTCTCCAATTAAGGTGATAGGGTTCTGAAAGCTCAATCTGTAACATGGTGCAGGAATCCTATGCTGGTTTCAGACCAGGAAGGTAGCTGTCGAACGGCCACAGACCTGGGTGACCCAAAGGGAGTGTATTTAGCCTTGCTCGCCAGACATCGTAGACTCAGTACGTGAACTAATCCCATTGCAAGGCTTTAGTTACTTTGCGATCCTAACCTACCGAGAGAATATGTCTCCAAGTAGCGTACTGCGAATTTTCATTTTTGCCGTGCTGGTCGTGCAGTTACTGGATTCTCGGCAGGTCAATACAGCTGCAGCAAGCAACCACCATACGGCGGACATGCCAGCATCCCTCGCCCGGCTTTCTGCTGAGGACGAAACCACCAACTATTTTTCCGTTAGTCCCTCGCAAGACCTGCCCTTTTCGGATATGAATGTTGCTGTACAAGTAGGCAGTGAATCTTGGTCATTCGAAACTCAGGCGACCACTGTGGAGGAATTCCTCGGTGAGCACGGAATCCTGGTTGGACCATTGGACTCTGTTTCTCCGGAACTCGAATACCCCATTGAAGATGGCTTGGTTTTGACTATCTCTCGAACCGAGAGAGATTTCGAAATCAGGGAGTCAAGAATTCCAGCAGGGGTAGTATGGAGGCCAGACTTGGAATTGCCTTTGGATCAAATACAGACGCGCATTGTGGGCAAACCGGGTCTCATAGCTAATCGTTCGAGACTTATAGTCAAGGACGGTCAGGCCCCATCACGTGATTCAGTTGACCACTGGACTGTGCAGCCGGCCTTGGACACCGAAATTGTCTTTGGTCAGAGGATTGCCAAGAACGCCCTCAACATTCCCAATAACCAAACCATCTATTATTGGCGGAAGACCCGCATGTTGGCAACTAGCTATAGTGCGGCGAATTCAGGGACACCAAAGGATGCGCCTTGGTATGGATACACTTTCTCTGGCGAACCGATGGAAACTGGTGTCATAGCTGCGGATCTCAATGTGTTGCCTCTGCGTACACGTCTGTACATTCCGGGGTACGGTAACGGAAATGTCCTCGACACAGGCGGTGGGCTTGAAGGCTTGCACATCGACCTTGGGTATAGCGATGATGAATATGTATCCTGGTACCGCGTCGTTGACGTGTATTGGCTTTGGCCGCCGCCAACTGACAGAAGTGAAATTGTTTGGATACTGCCGCCGTCTCCCTCTTGAGATTAAATTCCAAGTTGCTCAACCTACTGTTTGAACACAGCTAAGTTAAGTTTTCAGAGAGACCACCTGGTATCTTCGCTCCACGAAAATTCACTGTTTTCGATTCTGGCTTGTAACTGGGAAAACCAACATAGAGAAATCGAGAGAGATTCCAGTCTTAGACACTGCTTCTACAAAGAAAATGGTTGCCCGCTTTGGGTCCTCTGGGATGGCCCAAAGGCTGGGCGGTCCAGAATATCTACAGTGCCGCATAAACCCAAATACTGGCGAAACTGTTGAAGGGCTAGAAAACGTTCCAGAGATGCAAAAATGCAGTAAATCGCGCGGATGAGCTGCCCTGAAGCCTCTTTTAGATCGACAGCTGTTTGGCATTTAGTGACTCTCTGATAGAGGCCTGCTGGCTTGGCGTTCTTGCCTTCTTTGTAAAGAGAATAGATACCGAATGTCGATCTCGCTTCTCAGCCACCCATTCCCATGTCTTTGACTTCAAAATCCTCTGCTCTGGATTGACGGGCAGTGGTCTGCAAACGTTGCCAATAGAAATCCCTATTCCTTTCCTGCTCTCTAGTGGGAAGGCCAAATACTTGAATGTAGGCGCGTCGTGGCTCTGATGTGTGATTTGGCCCGGCGTAGTGAAGAGTTCGGCAATGATGGACAGTGACCGCTCCTGCCGGTATAGGACAGGCCACAATATTGTCTGCCTTGAAATCATCCACCTCCAGCCCATGGATTCTGGGATTATTGTGAATTGGATGGTGGGGCAGCACTCCAAGCAGATGACTCTTCGGCACGAATTGCATACATCCAGAATCTATCGTAGCGCCCTGGAGAGGCATCCAAATGCTGAGTGAACTGTAAACAAGGTTGGGACTCCAGTAGGCTTCATCCTGGTGCCAAGGAGTGTCAGAATCCGTATATGGTGGTTTCAGTATGGCATGCTCTCCACCTTCACACTCACCTCCTAAAGTTTGCTCAGCGTAGGATGCAGCCGCGGCTCTGAATTCCATGCCCTTGATTTCAGGTGCATAGCGTGAAGGGGCCAGAATCTGCGGCAATTTCGCCTCAACACCTTCCTCATCAGTTCCCGCCAGATCGAACTGCATTCCTTCGTCCCGTCCCGCTAGACGACGAAAGAGATCATCGTAAATGCGGCGCAATTCGTCCAATGCCTCAGGTAGCGCGATAGGGTCCAGGACGACGTATCCATTCTCTCGAAAGAAGTCTATATCTTCAGGAAAAATACGAAACTCGCCAGACATTACTTACATCGTTTTGGGATCCAAAGCGAAACGAATTAAGCCTTTCTCTATTTCACCTGCCGCCAATCTAATTCCTCATGGCTCGGTATTTGCCTATTCAACAATTTGCTAGCGACTACGGGGAATCACCTTCCAGGTTTTGCTTCTATCAACAATAGCTGCGATCCAGACTAAAGGCCACCCTCAGAGGCTCCCGAGGCCTAAAGATTCATAGTTGTCATTAGAAATTCTCTTGGCCAGGCGGCTCAGTATCAGCACGAGGCCTAGACCCAAGACAAAAAATGCCAAGGTCGCTACCAGGTCAGACGGGAACTGACCTTCGCCAAACTGTGGGAAATGAAAGAACATTCTGAACACACTTCCCGCCGGATCGGTGCCTTGCCACGGCCAGATCTTACGCAGGCTGCCTAGAAGCAGGCCTGACAGAGCAGCTAGGACAATATTGGAGTAGCGATTTAGCAGCCACGACAATCCTCTGGCGAAAGAAAGCAGGCCAATTGCACCGCCGCTTAGGAAGAGTGACAGAACCACCCAATCTCCCTGATTTAATGCAGCCAAAATATATTGGTACTTCCCCAGCAATACCAGAATGTAGGATCCCGATACGCCTGGCAAAATCATGGCGCACACCGCAAGCGCGCCCGCAAACAGAAGGAACCACCAAGTCTCCGGCGTGCGAGCTGGGGTAAGGCCCGCGAGCCAGAATGCAGTGCCAGCTGTGCCCACAGATACCAGAGCAAGTCTCCAAGTCCAAATTGAGACGCGTTTGCCAACCAGAACTGTGGAGGCAAGGACCAGACCAAAAAAGAAACTCCAGATGTAAATTGGGTATTCTTTCAGGACTAATTCGATGGGACCAGCCAGCAAAAGAACGCTGGTTAGGATACCAATTCCCAACGCACCGAGAAAAAGGCCGTCAATGGCAACGACAGCTGCTTGAAAACGCAGCTGAGCCAAATCTTGCCAAAAGCTAGGCACTGTAAGAGCACGAATACTGCCTATCAATCGTCCATAGATTCCTAGTACCAAGGCCATGGTTCCGCCGGAGACTCCGGGAACCAGGTCCGCGGCCCCCATGCACCATCCTTTTGCCGCTACAAGAAGCAACGGGGTCCACCGGTTGGGTCGCGCTCTATAGGGCGCCTTCAAAGGAACCAATGTTAAGGTGTCTATTCAAATGTGTAAATCGGCAGGTCTTACAAGAATCCTGCCGGGGTGACAGCTAACGGGACTCCCGGTACACCACATGCCGGCGGAGAATGGGGTCGAATTTCTTCAGTTCCAACCGGGATGTATTGTTGCGCCTGTTCTTTTCTGTCAGATATCTGTGGGTACTCTCAGTGCTCTTCATAGTGACGAGCAGTCGAGCGCCCTTCTGTTTTGCCATTTTGTTAATCTCCTATTTCACGCCGCGCGCCAGCTGCCGAAACCCAAGTCGGACACATTGCCAGATATCTTATACGATAATTTTTCCACTGGCTAAAGTAAATCAAGGCTTTTACTGGATTGCCTATTTCATAAATCCCTTTTCTCCAGATGGAAGAAAAGGGAAAAACTAAGCCTTGTGCCTTTTATGGAAATTGCAGTCTCTCCTAATTGTGGCATCACGGGCCTTTGGCTAAGGGAATCTGTATGCACTTGCACCTTGCATTATCGAATTCATGAATAGAGGAAAATCTCGTTGGAACCCCAATTTCGAACCCAAATAGCCAGAATCTGGATCCAGGCGGCGCGTCCCAAGACCCTATTGGCCAGCTTGGCTCCTATTCAATTGGGGCTAGCTATCGCGAGTAGCGAGGTCCCAATCCAATGGCCGCTGGCTGGACTGACATTGTTGAGTGCTTTGTCCTTGCAAGTTGGCACGAATTTCGTAAACGACCTTGTGGATCACCTGAATGGTTCCGATACCAAAGCGCGAGTTGGGCCTTTGCGAGCCATGCAGTCTGGGCTGATATCCGTTCGGCAAATGCAGCTGGGCATTATTTTGGTTTATGGAATTTGTGTTGCTGCCGGTCTATTTCTGACTCTTCAAAGCGGAAATCTCATTCTGATAATTGGTGTATTGGGAATTGCCATGGGCGTCGTTTATACCCTTGGCACTTCCGTATTGTCTTTGTACGGTCTCAGCGACTTTATGGTTATCATTTTCTTTGGATCCTTGGCGGTGGCAGGAACTGTTTACATTCAAACGGGAGACGTGCAGCCATCGGCTTTAGTAGCCGGCATAGCCCCAGGACTGTTGTCCACGGCTATTCTTACCGTAAATAACGTTAGAGACATTGTGCAGGACACCCGAGCAGGTCGTAGGACCTGGGTGGTCCGTTTTGGCTTAAGGTTCGGCCGTTGGGAATATCTGCTTTGTTTGGTGGGAGCTGCTTTAATTCCCCTTTCCCTCTATTTGCTGGGGGGCGCAGGCCTGCCGAGCCTGAGTGCAACTGCAATCATGATTCTGAGTATTCCCCTAGTAAGACAGATTTGGACCTGGCAGGGCAAGTTACTGAACCGGACGTTGGGTTTCACTGCAGGGCTTCTAATGTTGCACAGCGTGGCCTTTTCTCTTGGATGGTTGATGTAGAAAGGTATTGTCAATTTGATTGGGTCGTTTGTAAGGCCCACACGCATGGTTTAGAATTTTATTAACAACGTTCATACCAACCAGGTGGCGACATGGTACCCGTACGTCGCAGCCAGCCATTCTGGCGATCTATTGCTGCCCCCACATTCTTGGGCTTGTTGTGGCCCTCTGCGCTCTGCGGTTTTTGGTTTTTTTTCGTTTCTGAATTCGGCAACCCTTTGGCCGCAGAGGCCGTCAGTTTCACCGAAGGGGAAACTGTTGCCATCGCGCCTGTATCCAGCCAGCTATTGGCCCAACCTGAAGGGCATTCCCACGCGTTTCTGGAATTAGCTGGTAAGGTCGTAGTGGATCAGGAGCTGACCCATATGGGTCAGCTCCAGTTGGAGGCAGAAGGAAATTTCTTGGCATTCGACCTCCTTCCGACAGGGACTGAAACCGCGAGCTTAGGGCAGATTCGAATCTTTAACGTGCATAACGGGGAACAGGCTGCTTCCTTTGCAGGCTATGCACCAAAATGGAACGCACAGGGCGGGCTCGACTTTAATAGCCCCCAAGGTGCCGCCATGTCCTTTGACTTGTCAACAGAGGAGTTCTCGGCTTGGCCAGAAGTTGTAACCGCTGCAGTCGGCGTCAACCAGCCCCCGGTGAGCTCAGATCCAAGCAAGTTGGTTCCTTTTCAACCTACCACTATCAGAGTCCGGCACCGAGATTTGAATCACTGCCGCCCGGGCACACCAGTTGACCAGGTGGATGTGATTCCGATTGAAGAATACGTGGCCAGAGTGCTCCCGGCTGAGGTGCCCCCCTCTTGGAATATGGAGGCCTTGAAGGCTCAAGCGATCGCTGCTCGGACTTACGCCATCAATCACATTTATCACAAACAGGATGAAGCGTATCCATTTGACGTAAGTGATTGGGCCAACACTCAAATGATGTGCGACTACCGCCATGAACGCACTGACCAAGCCGCTGCAGAAACAGCGGGCATGATCTTGAGCCCTATAGTCAACGCTGAGCGCTTACCAATAAATGCCATGTATTCAGCCGAGAACGGACACCCTACTCGCAAACATGGTTACTTGGAGTATCTGGACAGTGTTCCCGATGTGAACGCCCTGGGTCAGGAAAGACGTGGCCATGGTTGGGGTTTAAGCCAGCTAGGTGCCCAGAGGCTGGCCAACCAAGGCCTCAATTTCTGTCAAATTCTGGGCCATTATTACCAGAATGTCCATTTGAATGATCTAGCGGATGCCGATGAGCCTGTCGGCTGTCTTGAGGTCAACGACCAGTCAGGATTTGCCACTGGCGCGGGGCTTTACATCAGAGCCCTAACCGGCACGGTGCAGGAAGAACTTTCCGTAACTATCAACAAGGTGTCTCGGGACGCTGCTTCAACTTGGACGACTCTGGCCCCCGTGGTGGAGAAACAGACTGTGGAGGAGACAAAGACCCCCTCTGAGACTGAATCGAATTCGCTAGAAGAGGTCGTCGAAGAGCCGAATCCCGGGAATGAAGAGGAAGTCGACACTCCGGATGAACTGCCAGTGCCGGCTTGGCCTTTGATACTGGAGATTCCTGAAGGGGAGCTGATTTGGTATTTTCCTAATGATGTGTCAACGGGGGATGTTCTTGAAATCGAACTGAAGAGCGGAGAACAGTCCTTGCACTCCGTATTTGTGGAAGTTGACCATGTCGGGCCTCAGCATTTGGACTTCGGCCTCCTCGAGACCAGCGTGCCAGACGTCCCTCAGCTCTCCGCTGTTGCTGCCCCTGGAGACAGCGTCAGCGTTGGTCGAGACTGGCGCTGGGAGCAGAGCGCACTTTATTTTTCAGAAAATTCCGGTGAATTGGTGTTGGACGCCAATGCCACTGACGGTATCCTCTGGCTAGGGGACCCTGACCGACACCAGTCAGGTTCTTGGTATGGGCCTTATACATCAGTACTGCCAGGCGGAGAATCGTATAGGGCACTATTTAAAGCTGGAATTGGGAGGGGCACTCACCTGGAGAAGGGTGCCATCGACGCTGCCCTACCGGTTGCCCGATTTGATGTAGCCATCGAGAAAGGGGTTAAAGTCTTGGGATTGCGCGAAGTTTATCTTACCGACTTCAGAGCAGAAGTGGGACTCATTAGCTTCCCAGTTGATTTTCATTTGTTTGAGAGTGCTGAAGATCTGGAATTCCGTGTGACTTGGTACGGAAATTATCCGTTCGCCTTTGATAACGTCTCGGTCATAACTTTGCCGTTCTCAGATTGGGCACATCATCCGCTCCCGCTCCCACTGGTTCCCGACTCACCATTTCGGGACTTGCGCATTGTGGCCTTCGACGAAGCCGATAACATGAGTACTTTGTTTTCTCTTCACTTGGGTTCAGCCCCCAACAGCCAGCCGACCAGCTTTGAATCCGGTGACTGTTCATGGCTGGGTGACTGTCGCGAAGCTGCGATCGACATGGATATGCCTTCGGCCGTGGAATAGAATTAGCATGGTCCAAAGCCTAGCTCAATCAAGCATTGGTTGTAACAGGTTTGGTTGCAAAAAGGGTCCTGACAGTTTTCATTTCCGCAGAAGTCTCCAACAGTTTCTCTCAGAGTCTGCATGCAACCACGAGCCTTTCTGTTTAGTGAACAATTGGGTCTGACTGCCGTAATACCTCCCCCTTGACAAGGGTACTAAGCGCATTAGCCCAATGAAATGGCAAAGCACTCGTCGGTTCTGGATTGAGAATTGCGGCGGGGGGGACTGGGGCTGTCCCGAAGAGGCCTGCGGGGCCGCCCCGAAGCGGTGGGCTGGCCGTTGGACGGATGGACGGTCAAGCGGGATGCTGAAGGTCTTCGACAACACTCCAGATCCCGAGTGCGACCATTGGCCCCGGCCGTGCCGACCACGGTGCTTGTACATGTGCTATTTGGCCAGGGGTTGGGCAGTCGCCGCCTGTGGGCCCAGATTGTGGCTTTGGGCCGGCATCCGTTGCCGCGCTACGCGCCGCAGATTGCGTTCCAGCCGGAGGGCCGGGCCCTGCGCGTAAGTGTCCAAACGCTCATCTCGGGGACCGACGATCTGTGGTTGGGGACAGGGCCTGGCCTTACGGGCGGCGCCGCTGCCCTGTACGCTGATTGTGTGGCAGGCCTACGTTCAGTTGCAGCCCTAGGTGCTACTCACCGACACCCCAGTGGCCCAAAGGGGGCTTCCTTAGATGCCCCCCCCCCAGCCGTAACTGGATTGAACTGGGCTTTAGACGTGTCAAAACGGTCAGCTGGAAATGGCACAAGACGCGCCGCCAGAAACCCACGCACGTAGGCCGCCACTGGCTGGTGTTGGCCATCTCCACCCTTTTGGCCGGAGCCTTGGCTCCGACCCAGAAGGCCGTGACCCACCCCGAGGCCACAGTCTGTTGTAGCAAGGTGTGGTAATCCTGCGCCGCCTGCTGCTGCGCGGTCGGCTTTGGACCTGCGTTTGGCTGCGGCCTGCTCCCAGACCCCCCTTTGCGACCCCACCCCCAGAGCCTGCTCGCCCCGTCGGCACTTGACGCCACCCGCGTTGCCGGCGCGGGAAGTCCATCGCTCACTTCCATCGCTGTCCATTCAATCCCCAGACACCCTGGCCCTCGGCGCAGCACGGCCCGCGGGACAGTCAATTCCTCCCGACCTTGGGCCCTCCCGGCTTCGAAATGCCCGTTGCTGCCACCGACTCCGCGTCTAACGCCATAACACCTGCACCTGGCTTTCGTAGCTGGCCTCCAGCTACGAATCCTGCCCTGGAAATACCCTTGTCAACCCCCCGGTGAGACTCCATTAGGCAGTTCAGTTCGTGATTCCTTCTGCCTGCAGTATTGGGGAAACGGCGGCACTGTTGAAGACACTTACCCAGGAAGGCCTTTCGGTATCGCAGAACACAAGGTTATGGACAGGTCGCAGAGAGCCAGTGGCTTTCTGCCGAAGATCAACATTCTCTCTGCAGCCCTGCGTTGAAACTGACCTAGAGAGAAGCGAAAGACCTTTGGCTGTTCCAAGTTCTCAGCCCCCATCGGCATTGTCTCTGAATCCTGTTCGAACGACACTGTTTCTAACACATCTGCCACGGACCCAAGTGGGAAGTGCTTACTTGAGGTAATGAATGTATTCAAAGAATCGTTGCATCGAATAGGGACTTGCGGGGTAAAGGAAACTGGCAAAGGCGTTACGTAGATTTCAAGTTCTCTGACAGATCTGCCATTCTTGGCTTTACATACAACTCTTCCAATCCCGTTCTGTTTTTGCTTATTTTTGTAACAGCGTCCCAGTATTTCTATTTCGGCGAGCCGCCACACCTACGAAATTCAGTCCTCAGGAATAGGTCTGAACAGTCAGCCGAAGCCACCAACCTCAGCAGATCTATTCCAGAACCGATGTTTAATCCTTCGTGAAGATGTAATCCAAGAAACGGGCACAGTTGGCTATGCGTAAAGAATCGACTCGTGTTCCAGCATACTGGAACTATGTACCCTCTGCTTCGATGGTGCTGAGGGTCCAGATTGCCTTCATCTCTTCAGAAGTCTCCAGCAGTTCCTCCAGGGTGCCATTGGCCTCGACTCTTCCATCTTTCAGGACTAACACTTGATCGGCTTGCCGCAGGACGCGGCGGCGATTGGAAACCACTAGACATGTTGGCGTATTGTTGGCTAAACTGCCGCCGGCACAGTCTCTGACCTGTTTGAGCACTCTCTCCCAGAGAATTCTCTCAGTGTCTAGATCAAGGGAACTGGATAAATCGTCTATTACCAGGAGATCGCAGCCTGCTATCAGCATTCTCGCAGCAGCTACTCTTTGAATTTGTCCTCCTGAGAGACGCAGCCCCCGAGGTCCTACCTTGGTTTCTTGGGCCCTCGGCATGGATTGCAAGTCCTGTTCAAATACTGCAGTGTTCAAGGCTTCTTGGACTGCGCCAGCTGGGTAATCCTTGCCCAAAGTAATATTGTTGGCCAGCGTATCACTGAAGAGTTTGGGTACCTGAGGTGTATAGGAGACCCTGGGTGGCGTCATAAAAAGATCAGGTCTCTTGATCGGAGTCCCATTCCATTTTATTAAACCTTCTTGCAAAGGCAGAAGGCCCAGCACAGTTCTCAAGAGAGTGGACTTACCTGAACCTACCCGGCCGGTAATTGCGGTAAAAGAGCCTCGTTCTATAGTGAACGTTGCTTGCTGAACTCCCTTTGGCTCTCTACCGAAAAGATACGTCACGTTCTCCAGCTCCAGTTGCTTCAAAGGTGTGGATTGCCCCACGGGAATCAAGAAAGCCTGTTCCGTGGCCTCAACCGGACTGGCATGGCCCAAGTCCCTGTAGGTGGTACCGACAGGTAGGGCTTCCTGCAGTCTCTCCAGAGAAACTTGGCCTCGTTTGAAGCTGCCCAGCATCCTAATGATCCATTCGGCATAGTTTGCCACTCCATGAAGATAGGTGACCATTAACACAAAGCCTCCCACACCCATGCTGCTGGCATTACCTGTGTAGGCAATATAGAGCAGCAGTCCAGTTACACTGGCTGCAATCGTTACTCCCGAAAGGGCATCCAAACCGATCGATAGCATTTTTTCCCGAACCTCCGCCTTTCGGCGGTCTGCGTTTAGCTTTTCCAAGTGCTGGCCCAGGCCATCTTGCTGAGGCGCCAGCTTGAAAAGCAATAAGGAGTTGTATGCTTCTCCTATAAATTCTGTGACTGCGGCGCCTCGTTTTCGGGATTCTCGGCGCAGGCCCACAACCTTGCTGCCTACCAGCTCGATGGCAAACGAAGAAAGCGTTACCGGTACCACGATCAGGATTGTTGCTATCCAGTCAATAGACCCCATGATAAAAATGGCCCCAAGTCCAAACAATGCCACGCCCCAGCCGTCCGTCAAACTCTCTACAGGCATACAGGCTTGCTCAACGTCGTCCCGAATGCGGCTAATGGTTTCGCTGGAGCTCCCCAAGTTGGTCTGTGCGCCTGGTCTATAAGAAGCCAATCTCAACACATTTAAACGCACAATTCCGGTAATGCGATGCCAATAATCTCCCCAGGCCCATATTGATGCAAAAAACACGAGAGCCCGAGTTAGTCCTAAGGAAGTCAATAACAGAGCAATCAATAAAGGAGTAATCTCGAATTCTCCGCTCCCCTCCAAACTATCAAAATACAGTTTGATGACATAGCCTGGTAGCAGAGGCAAGGCCTTTACTGCAGACCAACCCAATGAGTTTATGAGGTAGAAGAGCGGCTTGTACCCCAGTAAAGCTCCCAGGAATCGCAGGAAAGACAGCCCGGAGTATTCCTTCGTTTGTATCATGTGCGCCGCATACTCATGGCGACGACCTATTCGTCATGGCACACAAAGGAATTCCGAATTACAGTTGGTGCAAGGAGTATTGCCTACCATACATCCACATAGATTAGAGAAATGCTGTGTTGAGACCTTGTCCTTCCGCAGCAAATTTAGGTCTCTATGGAAGCAGTCAAAGAATCGGCAGAAGTAGCTTCGCTACGGCCTCGAACGCAAAGCGACACTTAACCTCAATCGATAACAATTCGGTGAATTGCATCCTAAGTTGGGCTCTACATTCATCGTTTATTGTCAGTTTCCTCGTCATGGAAGAGGCCACACACAAGAATTTATGGTTCTACTTCGCATGGATTCGGCCCCACTTCTATCCCAGAAAAGTCGGGTCCTGAATTGGAAATGACTAGACCCAACATTTTCTCCTTTGGTTAAGTGTTGAAGTCGATTAAACAGAGAAAAAGCGAACCACGGAATTAGGGCCAACTTGCTGCGGCTTCTAAGGAACTGATGGTCCAAATTGCTTTCATCTCCTCAGATGTTTCCAGCAGTTCCTCCAACGTGCCCTTTGCCTCCACCTTGCCATCTTTCAAGACCACAACCTGATCTGCATGACGCAGCACGCGGCGGCGGTGAGAGACCACTAGGCATGTTGGCGTGTAGACAGTGTATCCATTGGTAGGGGAATGGTTACTGAATTGCTCTAGGACCCGCTCCCAAAGTTTTCTCTCTGTGTCCAAATCGAGAGCGCTGGATAAGTCGTCTATTACAAGAAAATCGTGGCCAGCTGTAAGCATCCTTGCAGCAGCAACCCGCTGGATCTGTCCTCCCGAGAGGCGCAGTCCACGAGGCCCCACCATGGTCTCCAGACCCTCAGGCATGGTTTGCAAGTCCTGTTCAAATACTACAGTCTTCAGGGCCTCTTGAACAGTTCCATCAGGAATTTCCTTGCCCAAGGTAATGTTGTTTTGAAGTGTGTCGCTGAAAAGCTTGGGGATCTGCGGGGTATAGGAAGCCCGTGGCGGTGTCATATAGAGATCAGGTCTACTAACCTGTTCCCCATTCCATTTAATGGTCCCCTCCTGCAAAGGCAGAAGGCCTAGAACTGTCTTTAGAAGAGTTGATTTCCCTGAGCCAATTCTCCCTGTAACGACCGTGAAGGATCCACGTTCCAGTGTAAGGTTGACGTTCTGCACACCCTGACTTTTCTCGTCAAAAAGGTACGTTATATTCTCCAAATCCAGTCGTTTCAACGGAATAGATTCTCCATCGGGTATCTGCAGGGCCCGCTCCGTGGCGGCGACAGGGTTGACTTGGCCCATTTCTTGCAAGGTGACTCCAGCAGGTAAGGCTTCCACAAGTCGTCTAAGAGATACCCGGCCTCGTTTGAAATTCTCCAGCATCCACAGAATCCAGCCTGCATAGTCTGCCACTCTGTCAAGGTAGGTGACCATCAATATGAAGTCCCCCAAGCCTATGGAGCCGGTGCTGTGCGTAAAGGAGACGTAAAGTAACAGCCCAGCTGTGCAGACTGCGGTTGTTGAACCTGACAATCCATCCAAGAGAATGGAAAGAAGCTTTTCTCTCACCGCGGCACTACGGCGGACTGCATTTAATGCCTCCAGATACCGTCTTAGACCATCGTGCTGGGGGGCAAGCTTGAAGAGCAGCAAAGAGTTGTATACCTCTCCTATGAACTCTGTGACCGCAGCGCCTCTTTTCCGTGATTCATTTCTCAGGGCCGTAACTCTCTTATCCACCAGCTCGATAGCCAAAGAGGAAAGCGTAACTGGTACAACGATCAGAAGGGTCGCTATCCAATCTATGGACCCCATGATCAGAACTGCTCCAATTCCATATAAAACTACGCCCCAACCATCTATCAATTCCTCAATCGGCATACAGGCTGCCTCAACATCATCGCGCATGCGGCTGATGGTCTCGCTGGAATTGCCAAGATTGGCCTGCGCCCCCGGTTTCTTGGCCACCAAACGCATCATATTGAGCCGCACAAGGCCCGTAATGCGATGCCAGAAGTCTCCATAGGCCCATGACGCGCCAAATTGCACCAGAGCCCGTGTCAAACCAACTGAACCAAGCAGCAGGAGGATTGCGATCGGGGTAATCTCAACTTCACTGTGTCCTTCCAGACTGTCGTAATACAGTTTTACTAGGTATCCCGGCAACAGAGGCAATGAATGGACTGTGGACCAAGCTACAGCTTGGACTAGGAAGAACCCGGGCCGATATCGGATTAACACTCCTAAGAATCTAAGAACCGGCCGGCCGTCAAGAATCGCCGAAGAATTCATTTGCTCCCTCCTATTCCCCGCCCTGGGCAATTAGGTTGTTGAGCATCGATTGTGGCTGAGACAGCAAATAACTTCGAGCCCCATATTCCAACACTTCTCCCTTTTCTAGAATCAGAACTTCATCCACTTTCTCAAGAGACTTCATCTTGTGCGCGATTACAACTCCGGTTCTGCCCTGCAAAAGCTTTTGCAGCGATATTTCAACTTCCACCTCAGTGGCGGGATCTAGACTGGCAACGGCTTCATCCAGTATCACTACTTCTGGATTCCGCAGGAAAACCCGTGCCAGAGCCAGACGTTGTGCTTCCCCCGTAGATAGATCAAGCGAAGAACTGGACATAGCCATATTCAAGCCCTGTGGCATCTTCTCAAGCCAAGGAATTAGGTTAAGTTCTCGCAAAGCGTTCTCTATCTGCTGATCCGTATAGCATCTATCGAAAAGGCAAAGGTTATCCCGCAATGTACCGCTAAAGAATTGCACGCTCTGACTGACCACACCTACCTTTCGCCGCAGTGCATCTTGGTCGAACTCCTGCAAGTTCTGACCGTTTAACAGTACCTGGCCCTTATCTGGGTCATACATTCGAGCCAGTAACCTTCCTATAGTGGTTTTGCCGCTGCCAGTTCGTCCAGCGATTCCCAAGGTATGGCCTGGAGCCAGTTCAAAATTAACGTTCTTGAGAACCACATCAGAGTCATGTTGATAGCGAAAGTGCACGTTCTGAAAGCTTACTTTGACAGGATGGTCGCCAAATTCAGTCTTGGTCCCATACCGGAGGCTAGTTTTCTCCCGCCTCAATCCGTCAATACGAACAAGACTTCCTCCCGCCTTCTGCAGCTCCTCCATCTCGTGAGACAGTTCCTCAATAGGCCATATCATTAAATTCATGTAGGCATACATCAGGTAGACAGTGCCGATAGTCATTTGGCCGTTAAGGAACAAATACCCTCCCCATGCCAACATGAAACCCGCTCCCACCCCCGTAAGGAACAAAGTGCAGGGCCAGACCAATCCCCCAAGGCTATACGCTAGACGCCCCAAACGGACCTGTTGTCCAATGTAGGCTTCCATTTGACGCAGAGAGTAGGTGACACCTCCCAGCGCCTTGATGTCTTCCATGTTGGTCAATCGTTCTTCGACAAGCCCGTATAGCTTGCCCGCGACTTCTCGCAGCCTTTCGTTATAGGGAACGCCAAAGGTGCGAAGCTTGATTATCAAGATGGCCATGGCTCCGATGAATGTCAGAATGACTAAGCAAACCCGCCAATCTTCGAATGCCATCACGATGGCGATGCCAACTACCAGGAGTATGCTGCGCAAGAAACGCAGGGAGAATTGAGAGAAAAACTTGGCTAACTGGTTTGCATCCCCATCTGTGCGTTCAAGCATGGTGCCTGGCGGATGTGAATTGAAGAATTCCATGTCCAAGGTTATGGCGTGAACCAGAAGGTCCACTCTAATGTTGTTTGTGGCGGCCCAAGCTACGTTTTCCCCCAGATACGTGGTCAAACCCTCACCGGCTATACGGCCCAAATGGACGACTAGGTACAACACAGCTATAACTGCCAACACTTTGGTAGAGGCGTTGTTAGCTACTCCATCAATGAAATCCCTGAGCAGCTGGGGCCCATAAATGCTCAGAATGGTGTGAACAAGCAGGACTATTCCCATGAGTAGTACCTGTCCCTTGTAAGGGGATAGATATCGAAAAAGATAGGATTGGAAGGTGAAAATTGAAGCTTTCAAGTCTTTGAGACATCCCCATCTAAATCAGAGAAAAAAAAAGCCGTGGATGATCAAGACTTCCACGGCTGCCGGCTCTGTAGGAAACAGAGGAATATGTTAAAGCAGGCATTGGTCCTGACCAAGAGTCAAGGGGTATATGTTCGGCCTCATTACCATTTCTATCCCCTCCTTTGATCTCCGAATACAAAGCACTCTGCTGCGAAACGACTCAGATTTGTAACCCAGAAATCGCCGGAATGTCAAAAAGTGGGGTGGCACAGCGTACTGCATTGATGATAGCCTGCGTTACGCAACGAGCAGCTAGGGCCCCGACCTGACCTACATCTCCTTTGATCTTCCCTTGGCTTAGGGCAAAAACTGTGTCCCCGTCGTGTTGAGTATGGCTCGGTTCAATCGCTCTAGATACCCCGCTTTGGGCCATTTGGGCAACTTTGGTGGTTTCGGCCTTTGTTAGATCGGCGTTGGTCAAGACTACGCCGATAGTAGTGTTAGTAAGTGCAGAGCAAGAAGTGGCTACCTCGGCCATCAGATATTCTGCAAAGTCCATGAAATCATTCGTGGCGGGATTCCTTGCTCCCGCCAAGATCTTTGAGTCCAACTTGATATTCCCTAGGGCGTTGACCACCATCAGGGCTCCAACCCGAAGACCGTTCTGAAGTTCCACGGCCGCTGTTCCGAGGCCCCCTTTGCAGCACTGTGCGATTCCCAGAAACTTTCCGACTGTGCACCCTGTGCCTGCTCCCACGCACCCTTCTTCATTGTCACTTTGACTGGCTGCGTTACTGGCGGCATAGGCATGAGCCGAAGTAGGTGTGGGTTTGTCGTTGCCTGTGAGTGGCCCAATACCCAAGTCGAAGATGATTGCCCCGGGTACGATTGGCACTCTGGCTGTTCCAGCCACATAGCCGTACCCTTGATCTGCCAGCCATTGCATCACCCCATCAGCGGCCGCCAAACCAAATGCACTTCCCCCTGCCAATGAGATTCCGTGAACTACACTTACCTTGCACGCAGGATCTAGCAAAGCTGTTTCCCGCGTCCCGGGGGCACCGCCACGTACGTCCACACCCCCCACTGCTCCCTGCGGACATAAGACTACGGTACAACCTGTACCGTGCACCAAGTCTGTGTAGTGACCTACAGAAAACCCCGCAAACGGGAGTAAAGGCTGGAATTCAAGGTTTAGCATGTTGGTCTGGCAATAGGGTAATGCTGTTAAACGCACAGATTGTCCCGTCTTCTGTCAGAGGTAAAGCTCCTGCGCGTAAGTGCGCAGGAGACGTCCTGCACCGCTGCAAACTGGGCTGCTGTGACCACTGGCCAAAGTCTCCAGTTCTGAACCGACCCGATTGGCTAGTTTAAGAATGCTCAATCGGGCACCGGGAAGGTCTGGGGTAAATATTCCGGCAGGTTCCCATATGCGCCCTCGACGTACCAGGCATGCGTCTCCAGAGAAAAGGACCTTGCTTCCTCTTTGCCACAAGGCTATGTGCCCAGGAGTGTGCCCAGGTGTGTGAATGACTTCAAATTCGTCCGCGACCTGGTCTCCCTCGTCAACTAAATGGGTTGGTTCTACGCCTATCAAGGGATGACGGCCAAATTGCATAAGGACATGCAATAGAGGGTCCACAAATCTCCGTAACCATGTGTGATTAAATTCTCGGCTCTTGGGTCTCCTTAGAAGATCTTGTTCTAGTGGGTGACAATACACAGGAATTCGTAGCCGATGAAGCAATTCGCCCAGTCCTCCCGCGTGGTCAAAGTCTCCATGGGTAATGACAATGCGCCGAATTTCTTTGGGATCGATGCCTGTTTCCGCCATGGCGGACAATAGCCGGCGGCCATCTCCCGGGCATCCAGTATCGATCAAAGTAGATCCAGAGGCTCCGCGCCACAGGTATGCATTAACTGTAGGGCGCAGTTCCTTGAATTGCCACAGACCCGGAACTAACTCAACCATGGGGTGCGGTTTAGCCCAGTGAATTCGCCCTGCGAATTCCCAGATGCCGCAGACGGGCCCGCGGGTGAGTCACGGCAGTCTGAAAATCTGATTCAACTAATCCTGATCCGGAATGCAAATTCTCTGGAAGGGCGAACGGGGTCCGGGCCATCTCCAAAATCACGGTCGTCTGTTCCTCGGTCAATTTTAGGCCCACCAACACAGATTGGGGATCCAGCAGGAATGTCTCTCGACAATCTCGGCACTGCCACAGGTGCCCCACCAGGATTTGATAATCTGAAACTCTACCAGCCTGGCTCATGTAGAGCACCCGAAAGTAATAGCGAACAGGTTTCTCACGTTAGGAAGTTCCCGGCACGGCAACTTCAATCGGCTGGTGTTCCACCAAGCCAGCACTCTCAAGTGGCAAGAGAGAAAGCCAGGCTTTACCAACTAGATTCGTCTGGGAGAGTGTTCCCCAAGAGTGGCTGTCAGCCGAATCCGCCCGATTGTCACCTAATACAAATAGCATGCCCGTGCCCACTAGAACTGGAGGGGCGTCATAGCTGGCGGGCAATACTGCATAAGGTTCGCTGGACGGCAGGTTGTCTATGAATAATTGTCCTTGCCGCACCTCAATGATGTCCCCGGGTATTCCTATGACCCGCTTAATAACATCAATGCCGGAACCGTCTGGATGATGGAATATTACTATGTCTCCCCGGTCAGGTTCTTCAAGTAGGTAGGCCAGCTTGTTGACTAACAGGAACTGGCTTTCCTCAAAATTCGGTTCCATTGATGTTCCAGAAATGCGATAAGGCTGGATAGTGGAGCGAACCAGCAAAAATATAGCGATTGTGAACAGGGCCGTTTCCACAACGTCCCGCACAATGCGACGCGTCAAACCCTGAGTTTTCTCTGCAGGAACTTCGAATGGCGGCACCGCAGGCAGCGCGGGATTGCCCACGGCCACCCTTTCAAACGGTTGGGTGGCGACTTCCGACCTAGCCTCAAAGGGCCGTCTGGAAGTGGGAGCGGACTTGGACCCTGAAGCAGGTACAGCCCGCTGACCGCTCAAGTCAATTTCTAAGAGGTCGGAAGGCGCGTCGGAAGCCAAATCTGAATTGAGAGCTATGAGGACAGAGTTGGGAAGAATATGGTCAGATCTTAAGGCGATTATATCATTGGGCTTCGTAACTGGAATTTCCGGACGGAGGCCCTAACCCGAAGGTTCCCGTCCTGCCTTTAAAATATAGCGAGTGCCTCTTTTTTCTCCGATCCTGAGTAGCAGGCCTTCATCCACTAAAGCCGCCAAATCCAGCCGTAGGGTTTCAGGGGTTACAGCTTGGCAGAGTTCTTGATACTCGCGATTGGAAATGCTCCCATGTTTCTGCAGGTGCCGAACTGCCGCTAACTGCCTTTCATTCATACTTGAAAGCCATACCTCAGGAACAATGGAGTCCTCCCGTACGCCATACATCTTCACCGAAAAACGGTGGTCGGTGGCACTGAATTCCGGTGGTGGGTGACCATGCCGCATCAATTCACTGTACATCAGATCGATACCAAGACCCAGTTCTTCTATCAAACCCCAGTGGTACAACCCGCGAACCAGCCTGGGATTTCGACTGTAATGTTCATTCAGCATGTTGTCGAGAGTGATATGTGCAGGTAAACCACCTGGGCTAATGATTTCCAGCGAATCATCATATAAGCGTACTTCTATACTGCGGCCTGACAAGGTGTAGTCCCTGTGGGCCACCGCATTGACTAGACCTTCCCGGACCACACTCAATGGGTATTCAGTTCGGTCTACCCGGGCCAGACCTTGCACTACAGATTGGCGGTCCATTTCTTGCCGTACGAGTTTATAGGTGTCGGTGATGACCTTGGGTAAATGCCCAGTAATCTCTTCTCGAAGGGAATATCGATGAGAGCCGCTAGCTTCAGGCTTGGAAAGTGGACGTTTGAAATTGACGAAAATTACCTGCGTAAAGGGTAGAAACGCCTGAGGGGTTCGCCCGAAGAGGAGCAGGCCGCAGATGGTAGGGCATAAATTCTGATCTAGAGCGCCGATTTGTTGCAGGAATTCGTATTCAGGCATTTCCGCCTGCAGCGGACCACTCAGTTGCCTCCGCCGTCGGAATATTCCGATCAGTTCGGGATCCAAGTCATCTGCCTTAGATCCGGATACGGGTTGCTCTTCTGCTGCAACGGACGGCCGTTGGCGCAACATCGACTGCAGTTCAGGCCCAAGTAACAACCGGTTGACAGAACCTGTTCTTCGGTACATGCGCCCGTCTATGAGTGAATGCAAGTGACGACTGGCCTCAACCTTCAAGACGATCAAGGGACCCTCGGAAGTTTCTTCCTCCAGCCAATCCACTGGGATAAAGGGAGTTGTCTTTGCTTGGGCTGACCTCAAGTCTTCTTCCACTGACGTTGAAAGCAAGCCAGTACGGACCTCGCCATCTGTGCCCGGCCCTACAACAATTTGGCCACCCTCGCCATTGGCCAGTGCCACCAACGCTTCCCCTAGCGAATCCAGCTGTGAATTATCCAGCACAATTAGCTTGGGGCCCGCTGTAATGGACTTTAGGTCAGAGCCAGACCAGTCCATGAGGTGGGTCCAAGCCTACACCGCTGATGCAGTTGCAGATACATTGGGGCTGCCTTCAGAAAAGTCCTGCAGGTCTGAATCAGAGAGAGGAGTCGGAGGCAGCGAAGCCGCTCCTGACACCTCGTCATCTCCCTCCAAGCCCATAACTTTAACTCCTGCGGCCGAAGGTGAAATTATGGATAGACTTGAGGCTGGAATGCGCACAATCATGCTTTGAACCGAAAGGACGGCGATCTCCGCATTCTCTGAAACTGATGTGACTACGGCTATGGGACCCAAGGTACCTAATTTACGGTTCGGCACAAGCCAGATGCCTTGTCCTCCCCTCCCTTTAACCCGAATCCGTTCCATGTCTACCCGTTTGCCTTTACCTTTGGAATGCAACAGCAGCAGGTATTCATCTTCCAGTATTGCAACACAACCTAGTAATTCATCCTCCTTCCGCAGCTTTATGCCCCTTACGCCACTAGCTGAAGTGCCTTGGTATCGGATCTTGGCCTCATTTGTTCGCAATGCCTTCCCAAGTCGGGTCACAAGCAAGACATCGCTAGACCCATCCGTCAATATAGCCTGTACCACCTCGTCGTTGGCCCCCAATTCGATCGCCTTTTTGCCGCTCTTCTGGGTATTGCGGAAAGCACTCCATCGCATTCTCTTTATGCGTCCCTTCCGCGTAACTAGAATTAAGCTCTTAAGAGTTTCCTCTCTTGGTACTCGCAGCAGGACATCCATCTTCTCGCTGGCCAAGACCATATTCACGTGGCCCCGAATGGGACCGCCGCGTACCGTACGGGAGCCGGCCGGCAGGTTGTAAATTTTGCCAACGTAGGCGCGACCTTCACTACTAATGCAAAGGTAACTGTCCAGAGAATTGGCAAAAAGGGCACTCTCCAGTAGGGCATTCTCTCTATCGGAACTCCCTTTGACCCCGACTCCGCCGCGCCCCTGCACTGAGAAATCATTGGCTGGGGTGCGTCGCGTGTTGTCGTTATCCCAAATAGCGATTAATTCGTCTTGCTTGGTTACAAGGTCTTCGTCTGAAAGCTCGGGATGCACGCCTCCAAGGATTTCTGTACGTCGTGAATCCGCAAAATTCTCCTGAAGATGGGCAAGTTCATTTGCAATCACACCACGTATTGCTGCGGGATCTGCAAGTAGCCCTTCGTAGTGCGCTACTCTTTCTTGTATTTCCTTGTATTCTTCTTGTAAGCGCTGTCGCTCCAAACCGGCAAGACGGCGCAAAGCCATGTCAAGAATAGCCTGAACCTGACGGTCCGAAATTCCCAGTTCTGACTTTAGTGTTTCTCCTGCTGCCTGGGCACTTTCACTATTTCGAATGATATGAATGACACGCTCGATGTTATCTATGGCAACAAGCAGGCCTTCCAGAATATGAGCTCGATTCAAGACTTGCCGCAATAGAAAATCTGTACGCCGAGTGACGATCTCTATGCAATGTTCAAGATGCAGCACCAAAGAGCGGAGCAGTCCTAATCTTTCCGGCACGCCATTTACCAGTGCCCTGAAATTAACACTAAAGGAAACCTGAAGGTCACTATGCTTGTATAGTTGATTCAGGACTCGCTCGGGAGCTTCGCCACTACGCAGTTCGATCACAATGCGGGTGCCCGTGCGGTCGCTTTCGTCCCGCATGTCTGCAATGCCGGTCAGTTTTTCTCCATCTCTAGCCAAACGTGCAATTCTGCTCACCAGTTCCGACTTGTTTACCATGAATGGAACTGAATTAAAGACCAGTTGGTGGCGAAGAGTTTTCGGTATGTCGGTGATTTCTGCTTTGGCCCGGACGATGATACGTCCGTGGCCAGAGCCAAAGGCGTTGCGGATCCCTTCCGTACCCAAGACTTGCCCACCGGAGGGGAAGTCTGGGCCATGAATCAGTTCCATCAAATCCTCTAACTGGATCTGGTCTTTGCGATCCCAGTTGTCCAGCACCAAATTGAGGACGTCAATTACCTCCCCCAGATTGTGCGGCGGAACGTTGGTTGCCATACCTACTGCTATGCCGCTGGTTCCGTTAATCAGCAGATTGGGAACCAAGGAGGGGATTACGATTGGCTCTTCGAGGGAATCATCGAAATTCGGCTTCCAATTGACGGTTTCTTTATCGATGTCCCTTAGCATCAGGTCTGTGATCTGCGCCAGCTTGGCTTCCGTGTACCGCATTGCCGCCGGATTATCACCATCAATTGAGCCGAAATTGCCCTGACCATCCACCAATGGGTATCGCAGACTAAACGGTTGCACCATTCGGGCCATTGCGTTATAAACGGCCTCGTCACCATGCGGATGGTACTTACCTAGCACTTCACCCACGATACGTGCGGATTTCTTGTAAGAGGAATTGGGTCGCAGCGCGAGATCCGCGTACATCGCGTAGAGTATGCGCCGTTGCACAGGCTTTAGCCCGTCCCGAATATCGGGCAAGGCACGAGCCACGATCACGCTCATGGCGTAATCAATGTAACTGTCTTCTATTTCTTGGGTAATAGCTTTAGGGCTGACGTGCCCCAAATAGCTCCCATTTGGCGTGCTGAGAGGAGTCTGGTCCGAACTAGTGGCGTCCAACGGCAGCGTGTTTTCGTCAGCCATTAGACACAGAATTCATGGCAATAGGGCACCGAAGATTCACTGTTCTAAATCGGGTCAAGAACCCACTGCATCTTACGACTGACATTACCAACCTGGGTTCTGCAGCCCTCGCTCAGGTCCTGAACAACAATCTGGACCAGCAGTGTTCAGTGCGTCTCCGCTCTTAGAAACCCAAGAAGCTAGGAAACTTCGTCTAAGACTCTCTGGATTTCCTCATCATCAGTCTGCAGCTCTGGACCAGCATCGTCTGGCTCCTCAGCAGCTGCTTCTTCTTCAGCAGCCTTTAACGCTAACAGGCGGTACTCCTCAGCGTTATCCCAATTTTCGTCTTCGCGAACTACGCCAATTTCCACGAATGACTCCACCCCTTGCATTAGTCGGATGCGTACGGGGGTCACGCCCAAACTGCGAATTGGCCCTTCCATCAATAAGACACGGCGATCCAAAGAGATCTCGGTCTCGGTTGCAATCCTTTCGGTAATGTCTGTCTGAGTAATGGAACCATAGAGTCGATTGGTATCGCCTGCATTGGCAGTAAACAACAACCTGCGGCCCCGGATGACTTCTGCTTGGGCCACCGCTTCTTCCTTTAGCTTAGCTAGTTTCAAAAGCCCAATTCTGCGAAGTTCGGTGGCCTGTTTGAGGGCACTCTTTGTCGCCCAAACTGCCAGCCCATTGGGAACAAGGTAATTGCGAGCGTAGCCTCGGGCAACGGTACAAACGTCTCCAGCAACTCCCAGTTCGTCGACTGCTTCCTTGAGGAGAATTTTGGTTCTGGCCATGCTTTTCCTTGAGTCTCTGCTTCCACGCGCAAGAGGGTATTTTACCTTGAGCCACTCGGGTTAAGCAAAAATCCAATTGTTAATTCCTTTGCTTGGGCTTTCCCCATAAAAGGGTTTGGACTTAGGCCCGAATTTAAAGAAGACTTTCAAGAAAAATGTTCTTTAATTTGTCTTTTCCAAGATCTGGGCCATAGCTTCGAATTCTTATCCTAGTCTTCCTGGAACTGGAAATAGCCTGGTTGAAATTGCTCTGGAATTTCTCCATGCAAGGTTTCCGAATAATGGATTGGTCAGGTCTTTGAAGCGTCCGATGAACACCAAGGAAGAGGCATTCTATGATTCTCTTCGGTTGGGGCAATGTCTCTTGAAGAGCGTGGAACGGGGAATTCAATAGGGCAAGCCCTGTCATTCCCTAATTCTGAGCTGGCAAAGGTTAGTTAGATGAAATCCGAATCTTAGTTGTGTCGTAAACCAATTCCTCTAAATAGGAAAATGGATAAATGGAAGTAGGCCGAATACCCGACCAAAGTACTTGTCAAGGTCTGCAGAGAAAAGAACCATAAGCGCGCCTATTGAAATTGCTGGCCAGATGACTCGTGTAGTCGGCCGGGGCATAGTGCCTCCCAAATCAAAAAAAGGCTCTGGCCAGCGCCAGCACACCTTGCTTCCATAAATGTCTGTGGGTGACTCCAGAGTGCCGAAGAACCTCCTCTCTCTGGCCCAGAAACCACTCGAAGTTCATGAGCAGGGCATCTCGATTGGCGAATGCAGGGCGGTAGCCCCAATGTGCCTGCGCCTGGGCAATGGACACCTGGGAATCCACAAACAGCAATTTGTACACCCAAGGATAGACGGGGGACAGTTTGAGGTGATATGCGGATTCCAGCAGGAAAAGAGAGGGATACTTGGGCAAGGGAATTACCCTTTTGCCAAACCCGGCATAGTCCAACACTGACTGAAAGTCATCTCGCAAGGTGCCGAATTCTGCTGCTCCGATGTTGCAGGTGCGGTTGGCGTTCGCAGAATCCAATGTCAAAGCGAGCTGGACTGCCTGGCACAGATCCTCTACGGCCAGCAACTGATGCAGGTGATTGCCGCCTCCGGGTAAGGGAAAGTGGTGGCCACTGGCCGCCCAGTCAAACAGCAGGCCAAAGATCCCCAGCCGTTCCCGGCCTACGAAGGACTTGGGCCGCAGGATCGGCACACACATGCCTTGGCGTCGAAACTTCTGGCACAGCGCCTCTGCCGCGATCTTGGCTTGACCGTAGGGTCCAATTCCGATCAGGGGATCCGTTTCCAGGACCGGATGATGCTCTGGAATGCCATAAACAGCGGTGCTGGAAATGTAAACTAACCGCTCTAGCCCAAGCTCCTGGGCCACCTTCAGGCAGGTGGCGGTACCGCCAACGTCGGTGCTCCGTACTTCTGCTGCAGCATACAGGGGTAAGGCCGCCGCGGCGTGCACGATGGCAGCTGTACCTTCCACCGCGGCCATGACGTCTGTGGGGTTGCGGATGTCGCCCTGGTGGCAACGCACGCTTATGGCTTCGGGATAGTGGAAAGGGGCCAGATCCAAAATGGATACTTCCCATCCCAAAGCCAGAAAATGCCGTACTAGATGGACTCCCAGAAATCCGGAGCCGCCGGTAATCAGTACAGAATTGGACACGTAGGAACATTCTCCCTGGCAAGCATTGGGGGTGTCGGTTCAGCGTCGGGATATAAAACCAAACACTTGAGCCGTCGCTATCTGTTCCGGTCCAGCCAGTCGGCAATCAGCTGGGCCGTGGAACGAAAGGCCAAAGGCCCCGGCGGGTTGCCTGGGTGGCACCATCGAATGTCGCCTGCGTCATCGGCCGCCTGGATGCTCTGAGGATCGCCAAGGCACGAAGCCGCATAAGCCAGCACAATTCCAGGGACTTGGGTGCCCCGGCCCTCCATGGGAAAGACGGCCAAGATGCCTCCCACGCCCACTTCCAAAGATGTTTCTTCCCTAGTCTCCCGTTGCAGGGCTTGCTCCGGAGTCTCCCCAAAATTGAGAAAGCCCCCAGGGAAACACCACTGGCCCAAGCCCGGTGCGATAGCCCTCTGAATGAACAGCAGCTGGCCCGCATGCTCAATTCTGGCCACCACACTGACTTTGGGCTCCCGGTAGAACCGGAAGCCGCAGGCCCGACAGTGCAGATACGCCACCTGTGCTTCTGCAGCTTGCGACAGTTTCGTCGCACATTGGGGACAGAAAATAAGAGTTAGTTGCTCCACGCCCGGCTGGTCCTTTGCTCCCAGACCGGAAGTCCCCGGCAGTGGGAGAAACTTAGGTGATGCTCCAGTGCTACACTAACCTGTTCGTGCCGTAGTACAAAAAACGAAAAGGCGTTTCCAAACGCCCCAGAGTCAATACAAAGGAAAGAGACTGCAGATGTTCGGTGGTATTGAAGCCGGTGGAACCAAGACGATTTGTGCTGTAGGCAATGGCCCGGACGAGATCGAAGCTTGGGAGAGATTCGATACAGGAGATCCCGAGGTAACTCTTGGCAAATGCTTGTCCTTGCTCAAGTCCTATACATCTTCTTTGCAAGGTGTTGGAATTGCGACCTTTGGTCCTGTGGACCTCGAACCTAAATCTCCTACCTTTGGCTACGTTACAAATACTCCGAAATTGGAATGGCAAAACATTGATTTCATGGGAACTTTCCGCCGGGAATTGGGCTTGCCGGTTGGCATGGATACCGACGTAAATGGTGCTGCCTTGGGTGAATATGTTTGGGGTGCGGCGCAAGGTCTCGATACTTTCGTCTATTTCACGATTGGAACCGGAATCGGCGGCGGCGGTATGGTAAATGGTGCCCCTCTGCACGGTCTACTTCATCCGGAAATGGGTCATGTCTTCGTACCACATGATAGGGAAGAAGATCCATACGAAGGTTGGTGCATGTTCCACGGGGACTGTTGGGAGGGACTGGCGGCAGGGCCCGCTTTGGAAGGGAGATGGAAAACCAAAGGAGAAGCACTGCCGGCAGACCACCCCGCTTGGAATCTGGAAGCCAAATACATCGCCGCTGGTATCGTAAATGTGGTGTATACGATTTCACCGCAGTTGGTGATTTTGGGTGGCGGCGTCATGCAGAATGAATTCCTATACGACTTGGTTCGGACTGAATTCCGCCGACAGATGAATGGATACTTGCAAGTGCCTCGTCTCCTAAATGACCTAGAAAACTTCGTGGTGCCACCGGCCTTGGCAGACAAATCTGGCGTGTTAGGCGCTTTCGCTTTAGCTAAGCAGGCTGCATCAAATTCTCGATGATTCCGCCTACCAATTAGTTCAAATCATGTTGACTTTGCGGTCGAAAGTGTCTTGATGGAGGCGTGAACTGCGTGGTGGCATTTGCGGCGGAGAAAAGGCCAGCCTTGCGTCGTCGTTTGCCGTTTCTCTAGGCTAATGTGGAATCTCAAGCCTTGGACCATTATTCTGACTGTTTGTCGCGAACATAGTATCCTTTTTAGCCACGGTTTTCCGCTGCATCGAGGGCTTGACCCGCGGCATGAAAATCTACAGGATCGGCCCATGGCAGCCGTAGTATCAGTGCCCTCAGCCCACGAGATCGCTCGCTCTGATAGGCCAGATATGGAGCGTCGCTCGTTACTATTTTCAATTTGTCTTGGGCCCTCTTCCGGGATGAAACCGCAGCCATTGTCTTCTGTCAGTTGGCGAATCTCACCGTGGAACACAATTGAAGACCACTGGGTCCTGAGGTCTTTCAGTAGATATCTCCAGCGTCCTGCATTCCCTGGATCTTCTGAAGGAATGGCTCGAGAATGTTCTGCGGCGGACATGTAGCATACCCACCAGCTGATAAAGCCAGCACTTATTTCATCCAGCTGAAAAAGGTTCCCAGGAAGAAGGATTTAGACGCTGCAATTCTTTTCCCTTGCAGATATAGGCCATGCGGTTGGTTTTGGGCAAGGGCAAATTGGCGACAGTCATCCAGGACGGTAATCGAATTCGCGGTTCCAGCATTTTCGATGCACTTTGATATTCTTGGCATCGGAAACAGCTGCCACTTCGCCAAGTCTTTTGGAACTTTGAAACTTATGAAATTCGCAGTAATCCATTGTGCAGTTGAGGCATGGTATTTGAATGGGACCTGCAGATCCTGGCTTGGATCTAGAAGGCGAATGCTTCAGCAAGGGTACCTGAATTCGAAGGCCTTCTACTATATTAAAAGACCTCAAGATTCCATGCGGCACGGCTACCTCTGAGCGCACCCACGCCAAAGGGGCGGAGGACAGCATACTTCAGGCTCCTTAGATCTCGGCTGATCTTACGCGTTCAAAAAGAGTCTGTTATTAATAGATCTGGCGAGCTGGCACGGCATTCATCTTGGGATTGCAACCGCTAAAATTGGGTGACAGTTATTCCCATTGCCTTAAAATCTCGTTGGTTGCGGGCTTCCCCGTATCATCCCGAAGGGGATTCCCAATCCTGCATTGCCGACCAATTGAACCTCGTAGGCGTAGTGGAAGATTAATTGTCCGGGTTTATTCTAAATGGCAATTCTGAACTCGGTTTTGTACCCCCTGCTATGTCACCGGGTTTCCCTTCGGTGGGGCCATTTCTTCCAAGGCCAGGAGCCATGCTGAAAGATTTCTTGAATTCAGGGTCTCATAGTCGGTTAAACCCTCTGACTGGAGACTGGGTATTAGTTTCTCCTCATCGCCTGCAGCGTCCATGGCAAGGAGACTTCGAAAAGAAAGCAGACAAACCTCTGCAAGCCTATGACCCTGGTTGCTACCTCTGTCCCGGTAACAGAAGGGCTAGCGGCGAGACAAATCCCCTCTACAAATCGGTTATGACTTTCGATAACGACTTTCCTGCTTTGCAGAACTCGGCATCAGGAGTTGTCTCACATACTAAAGGGCTGTTCTCCTATCGTTCCGAAATAGGACAATGCAAGGTCATTTGCTTCGACCCAGCCCACAACCTGACTTTGGCTGAACTTAGTCAAACTAAGATTAAGAATGTTGTGAGTGCTTGGATGCGAATTAATAGGGGATTGTCCGAAGATCCCAGCATGGGGTATGTCGAAATATTCGAGAACAAGGGTGCCATGATGGGCTGCTCCAATCCGCATCCACATTGCCAAGTTTGGGCAACTTCCAATATTCCTGTATTACCTGCCCGGGAAGATGACAGTCAATTCCAATACCAACGAGAAAATGGCACCAAACTATTACCAGACTATTTGGACCTTGAACTGTCCTGCGGCCAGCGAGTTGTTACATTAAACGATGATTGGGCAGTGTTGGTTCCTTTCTGGGCTGTCTGGCCTTTCGAGACCATGCTTCTACCGCGTTTCAGCATTCACTCCCTGTTTCAACTCAATGAAAGGCAGCAGAATTCTCTGGCGGCAATCCTCAAGGACTTGCTGGAGCGATATGACAGGCTCTTTGGCACCAGCATGCCGTATTCAATGGGATGGCATGGCGCGCCGAGCTCCCGCCCTTCCCAAAATTCGAAGCATTGGACGCTACATGCGCACTATTACCCGCCACTTCTGCGGTCAGCAACTGTCAGGAAATTCCTCGTGGGTTTTGAAATGTTAGCTCAAGCCCAGAGGGACATCACCCCCGAAAACGCAGCAGATCGTTTGCGGGACGTATAGTTGAACTCTAATAGGCGAGAAAGGCTGTGAGCCGGGCCATGCATCCGCAGCATTCCCACATTTCTTCTGTGTATGAGTGCGTACCGAATTTCAGTTGTTCCCTTGGAGATGAAATCTTTCCTGAACTGCGTCGGGTGGCTGAAACGGCTGGCGTCGCAGTGTTGGATGTGCATTCGGACATGTCATATAACCGAACTGTCCTGACATACGTAGGTTCACCTGAAAAGACCGTCAAGGCCTGTTTCAATCTGATAGAAGTAGCGACGCGTTCCATTGATATGACCCAGCATCGCGGTGCTCATCCGCGTTTAGGAGCAGTGGACGTCTTTCCGTTTGTTCCCATGCCAGGAACCTCTGTGGCTCAATGCATTGAACAAGTGCGATCTTTGGCCCAGACTGTCGCAGAAGATCTGGACCTCTGCGTGTATCTTTACGGAAAGGCTGCACTTCGTTCAGAAAGGGAAAAACTGGCCGATATTCGACGAGGCGGATTTGAAGGATGGTATCAGGAAATTGGGAATGAACCTACAAGAGAACCGGACTTTGGTCCACCTGTGGCAAAGAGGTGCGGTCCGGTAATTCTTGGCGTTAGGCAGATCCTGATAGCGATCAATTTCGTTCTTCGGAATGCCGACTTAAGCCTGGCTCGCAAGATTGCCAAAACAATACGTTCCGAAAACGCGGGTCTTCCAACCTTGCAGGCGCGAGGCTTTCTGATTAGAGGCCAACCCCATGTGAGTTGCAATTTTCTGGACCATAAGACTACCAGGCCCAGACAGGCTTTCGAACAAATCAATCGCCTCTGTCAAGTCAACGGGGCTGCAATTCAGGAAACTGAGATAGTAGGAATGATACCCAGGGCGGCAATGAACCAAGACGACAGAATAGAAATGCTAGTCAAAGACTGGCAAGATACCCAATACCTTGAGCATCCGCTCCCTCGGTTGGACCAGACTTGATGCGACGAACCGTCGGTCGCTTGATGGAAGTCGAGGAGGCATTTTCCACAATGCCTGAAATTAATGTGGAATTCCACTATTTTCCCAGAGCTGAAATCCCATGCATTTGAGAGCCAATGCCTCCGAGGCCGTGCCCATCTGGGCCTTGCGTCAACGTCACCTTATTTCCGCCTTGGACAGTGCTGCTCTAGCATTTCAGGATAGATATACGAGTTCAGATGGCAGTTTCGTTTGGCGAGACGAGTGGCCCGGAATGGATGGTTCGGACGATGGGTATGAGAGCTATGGGAATTGGCCTCTTTACTATGTATTAGGTGGTTCCTCCGAGATTCATACGCAAAGCAGATTCCTTTGGAACGCTATTACCCGTCAATTCACGGGATACGGACAGATACGTAGAGAATTCGACGGATACTATGACTGGATGCATCATGGCGAGTCCTCTCTTTTCCTTTACTACTTCGGTTTGGCAGATCCATCCCTAGAACCTGATCGTGCAAGGGCTTTGCGGTTTGCACATATGTACATGGGGGAGGACAAATTGGCCTCTAATTGGGATTCAGAACTGCAGCAGATGCGTTCCCCAATCAATGGGAGTAGAGGGCCGCGCTTTGAGACCACCGCGTCTGATTGGCAGACCCATCGTTGGGTCTTGAATGAGTACCCTATTCCTTTCCTCGATCTGGAAGTGCCTCTTCGAATGGAGGCGTGGATTGGAGGCGAAGTCGTTGCCAAAGCTGACTGGAACGAAGACAAGATCTTCGACCGTATCCTGGCGGCCATGAATGCGCGAATGATGCAGGGAGATGTACCCCTGAATTTGACAGCTACAAGTCTGATCACCCACGCCTACGCCTTGACTGGACATGAAAAGTACAGAGTCTGGACAGTTGACTATCTCGAGAAATGGGGAGACCTCCTAAATCGGCATGGAGGTATCTGTCCAGACAACATCGGTCCGAATGGAAAAGTGGGGGAATGCTTGGCAGGCAAATGGTGGGGTGGCTACTATGGTTGGTCTTGGCCTCACGGTTTTTCCACAATTATCGAGCCCCTGACCATAGCAGCAATGAATGCGGTTCTATTGACAGGGGATTTATCTTACTTGGACATTCCCCGTAGGCAGATTGATGCCACCTGGGAGCTGGGCCGCGAGGAAAACGGAGAATGGACGGTTCCTCACAGGTATACAGACGAAGGTTGGGTTTCTTTTCGACCATTTGATCCTAAGCATCTCATACAGATTTGGTGCCTGTCCCATGCGCAGCAAGATTTGGAACGCATTGAAAGGTTGCCCGAATATCGAGACCAGTGGAAAGTCTTGGATCCTGGGAGCGGTAAGGGGGACGACTTACATTCCGGTCCCTGGCTAAAATACTTGCAGGGAGAGAACCCACGGTACCCCGAAATGATCTTGGAGAACCAGTGGGGAGAAGCCTTACGCCGGATGGACGAAATTCGTGCCGATGACGGCGACCCCGAGAAATGGGATGTTCATCACTGGCAAAATCTGAATCCTGTGCGTACGGAAGCCTTGCTACAGACGACTTGTGGTGGTCCCCAGGTCATTTATCACGGGGGCCTGCTGCATTCAAAGCTTCGATACTACGATCCGGTTTCGGGTCGCCCAGGATTACCACCTGATGTAGGTGCATTGGTCGAGTCCATGGACAGTAGGCATGTTGCCCTTCGTCTTTGCAATACTTCCTTGTTGCAGGAAAGGCAGGTAAGGATGCAAGGCGGCGCTTTTGGAGAACATCGGCTGTTACAGGTTGATGTCATGGAAGAGGAAGGAAAGAGTGCCTTCAAGATCGAAGGTAGGACACTTGACGTCTCTTTGCCCCCGGGACGTTCCATACACCTGAACGTTCACATGGATCGTTATCATTTCAAACCTTCGTACGATCAACCCCTCAGCGGCATATGCAGATAGTCCCTGCCTATCCGTTTATCGCCAGGGTTCAAGAAATCAATTTTAATTTTGCCTTTGAATTCAACTCCTTACAGGCAGGCGCTAACTCCCTGGAAGTGTTAGTTCCACAATTGCAATTCGTCTGGTCCGGTGTCAAACTTTCTGCGTTTCTGCCCAAGGAAAAGCAATCTAGAGTTACAAAAGACAGGAAATGGACTTAGGTTTGAATTAGCTTTCACATAGTCTTGGAGTGGAACTGCCAAAGCTACGAGACTTGGAGATGTACTCCCACCTTAAGAAAACCTGGCTGAGTTCGTCGAGTTGTAGAAAACTGGAAGGACTCTGTTGGAGAACCAATAGCAGCGGTGGGGCTGCGACTTCGAAGTAGGCAAATCATGCTACCAAGAGCGCCACTAGGATTCTTGTAGACTCGGCTATGGTGGATTGCAAGGCCAGTAATCTGGCTTGCGATGGCGGCGTCTCATTTTGGACCAAGGTCTTCCATTCATAAGCATGGACACAATTTCCGAACCAATTCTACGTGTAGAAAATCCAAACTTTGGCTAAGGTTAGCGGCCTTCGCAGTCCCACCCTCAATCGGCGAAAAGGTAAAGGGTCTTCCCACGAGACTCAAAGCGGAGGTAACAACGCGTAATGCCGCCCTGTTTCAAGTTGCAAGCCGAAGGCAAGACGGATTTACACTACCCGTATGAGACTCTATTAATGCCGCTATTATGAATTTAATCAGGAAGAGGAAGGCTTATCAGGACTCTTAAAGTAGCCTGGCTGACACTGGTTACCAACGCAATAGTTATCTTGCAGGGAGCCGTAGTACGCATGACCGGATCCGGTTCAGGGTGCGGAAAGGACTGGCCACGATGTCAGGGAGAATTCCTGCCTCTGGAACATGGCCCTGCTGCCTGGATGGAATATTCCCATAGAGCGCTTTCCGGCGTCGCTTTGCTCTTAGGAATCTGGCTGTTATTAGTGGCGGTCCGAAACCGGTCTGCATTACCATTCGTGCTCCGTTTCGCTGTTGCTTCCTTCCTGTTCCTGCTCATTGAAGCTTTGATTGGGGCCGGAACCGTTCTTACTGGATTTACAGGCGAAAATGTCAGCGTCGCCCGCGGCATTCTGGTTGCTTTTCACTTGGTAAATTCACTCCTGCTAATTGGTTCACTCTCACTCACGGTACTCCTAGCTCATCCTGGACAGAGCAGGCCCCAGTTTCAGAGAGTTCATTCGGGACTGAGCCTTTCAATGCTGCTCGGCTTAGTTGGCATGTTGGTTTTAATGTTTTCGGGCGGCATCGCAGCGATGGGAAATACGATGTTTCCTACAGACTCGCTGCAGGCTGGCATCGCTGAGGAATTCAGCCGAGAGGCAAACCTTCTAATTCGACTGCGTATCTGGCATCCCCCTCTCGCCATCGGCGTGGGAGCATATATTTGGCTTGTTTTCGGTGTGTCAGGTTGGGTTAAGTCGGATCTCCGGTGCCGCAAGTACAGGCGCTGGCTTTTTTTGGCATACTGCTCACAGATCTTGGTTGGGACTGCCAACTTGGGGCTCTTGGGACCCGCTGTGCTTCAAGTCCTGCATTTGGGTCTGGCCATTGTTACTTTCGCCCTTTGGACTGCAGTTACTTGGCTGACACTGTCGGAACAAGAAAGGGGCCCTATGTTTCCATTGAACAGATCTAGCCAACTGGAAGTTGGGAACTTATGAACACAGCAACCTCCTTGCCACAGAAGGCTACTTGGCGGGATTACCTTGCCCTCACCAAACCTAAAGTGATTTCCTTGCTCTTGTTTACGGCTGTGGGTTCGATGTTCATAGCAGCCAGAGCCATGCCTGATTGGGTCCCGTTGGTAGGGGTAATTGTTGGTGGATACATGTCCACAGGGGGAGCGGGCGTTTTCAACATGATTTTGGATAGGGACATCGATGCCCAAATGAAACGAACCGCTCGCCGTCCCCTGGTTACTGGCGTGATCTCGGTGCGCAACGCTCTGATTTTCGGCCTTGCTATCAGTGTGGGCTCATTCGTAGTTCTAACCTTGATGGCAAATTTGCAGACTGGCCTCCTGGCCCTCTCAGGACTCCTTTTCTATGTTGTGGTGTACACATGGTGGTTGAAGAGAACCACTTGGCAGAATATCGTGATAGGTGGTATTGCAGGAGCCATTTTACCTCTATTGGGCTGGACCGCGGTTAACGAAAACCTGGAGCCGATGGCTTGGGTGCTCTTCGGTCTGATAACTCTCTGGACACCCGTTCATTTTTGGGCCCTTGCATTTGTGGTCAAAGACCAATATGCATCTGTGGGAATACCTATGGCGCCTTCGGTGTTGGGTACCCAGGGTACTTTGCACCAGATGCTCCTGTACACAGGACTGACAGTGCTCGCTTCATTATTGCCATATGTAATGAGGGAAGCTGATCTACCCTATCTTGCTGTAGCCCTTACCCTTAATATCTTGTTGGTATGGAAAATGGCCCAACTCTATTTTAAGGGACGACAGACCCCGCCAGGTCAAAATATAGAACGGCACGATGCGTTGGCGGTCTACAAGTTTTCCATGTCCTACCTAGCTCTTGTCATGTTGGCCCTGGCATTAGATCGTATGATTTCTGCTGCAGCTTGAATTTTAAAAAATCAAGAAAAAGAATCTGCACCAATTGATGTAACACGCAGTGTCTTGAGAAACAAACGAATCCTTGGAATCCATGTTGACTGAATAGCCCTGAATTGAGGATTGAGTTCCCTTATTTCAAGGATTCCCAGTATTCTGGTGCCACAAATTAATTAGCCCGAGACGAGCTTCAGAATCTCGGACACTTTAGGACTACCTAAGGGAGCCCTTCACAGAAGAATGGAGAACTCCGAGGATTTCTCAGTGCAATAGAAACAAAGATGAATCTGTGAACCATCGACGATCAAGTCAATTGCAAGCTAAGAGCCGAGCTCTAACTGAAGTGAAAATCACTGAGGCCCCTCAGTCCAAAGTTTCCCTTCTATGCGGAGACATGACCAACATGATCCAGTGCACAGTGGGCGCAATGTTAAAGAGTCTCTTGGGTGGCTGAACAGCCTAAGAGATGGTTTGGCCTGAGAGCGAGCCGTATGTGCCAACAGAAAGGTTTCCTGAGATCCACGATATGACAAACGCAATCTTTACGGACCTTGATGGAGTGATTCGGATGTGGCCCCCTGAAACGCACATTCAAATAGAGTAGGCAGTCAGGCTTCCAGAGGGAGGTATTCCGAGGGCTGCGTTTTCGGGAGATCTGCTTTCCTTGGTTGTAACGGGCCAAATCTCTGATGATGAATGGCGGAGAAGAATCGCCGAACTACTGCTTCGGAAATACCCTGGAGCCTGCATAAAGCATGCGGTTGAGCTCTGGTCCATTTCGCAGGTAAGGTCCATTTAGAGGTCTTGGAGATTTTCAGGTCCAGTCGAAAGAAGGCTCAGCTTGTTCTCGTCACAAATGCTACGTCGAGATTAAACTCAGATCTCCAACGGCTGGGTATTGGCGAGGATTTCGACCACATTGTTAACTCCTCAGAGGTTGGACATGCCAAGCCCGATCCCGGCATCTTCTTAGCAGCCCTGAATATGGCGGGAATAGCACCCAAACAAGCTTTGTTTATAGACGACAATACCGACCTTGTGGAAGCTGCGACCAGATTGGGTTTGTCAGGCCACGTCTTTGAAAGTGCCAATGCTCTTTGGCACAAGCTACTTCATTTAGGTCTTCTCCAGACACACAGTTGATCTAGACAAGATTGAGAATCCAGACGGGATTTCTGTCCGTAAATCCTGCTGAGTTGCTGCGCCGTCGAAATGCCCAGAGAGTCTGTCGCACTAGGCAAAGTTAAGGATCAAAGCCACAATCTCGGGTAGGACAAATAAACTACGGTACACCGCACCTTTCTCGGCCTTACCATCCTGACCCGGCGCTGCAAGAGTCATTAGACTTGGGGCGCAGCTTCCGGCGGATTATCAGGTGGACAATGAGCGTTAGTCGGTGGATGCGACGATTCTACTGTCGTCTTATGCCCCTTATGCTCCACTTTCGGTGACAGTAGTTCTGGTCTTCGGATGTGCGGGGAGGCGCGGATTTTCTCAAGTCATGGATCGAGGGTTGGTAGGCTGAAATGAGTGCCAGGCACCGATATAGTGGGTGCGGGCGCGGGGAGGACAGAGTCCAGAGGCAGATTGAGGTCGGGAAAGGCCGCAACCTTAAAGGGCTGTCCCCGCGAACCGTTCCGTGGGGAGTGCCAAAGTGGCGGGGGAGTGAAGGGCCAACGATGGGGTTCCCGCGCCAGCAGTGCAGGTGGCGTCAAATGCCGCCGGCCCAGCTGCCCGCGCTCTAAGTGGCGAGTTACGGCGTCCTCCCTACTCGCACCGTAGACTACGGCCAACAGGATTGAGAATGCCAACACCAGCCTATGGCGGCCTCTGCGCATTGGTTTCCGACGGTGGACCTTCTGTCATTTCCAGCCTGCCGTTTTGAGGCCCCCAGGCCCTGTTCAATCCCGTCGCGGTAGGCATTAAAGTAAGCTTCCGTCTGCGCCACTGGCTTGTCGATGTGTAGCTCCCAGGGCACCGCCCTGACCTTTGGCCTGCCACACCGACAGCGTAAAGGGCAGGGGTTTGTCACGGAAGATTGCCCGGCGCCTACCCACTAGTCACCGGGTCCCCACGCCGCTGAAAGGCCCGGCCTCTGTTTACCTGTGGGCCGCTAGTAGACTTGGAGTGGCCTGTTTCCAATTTTCCCAGGACTTATGAAGTCCGCGCTGCCGCAGACTGCGACGAAGCTTGGCAGAGCACCCTATGTTGGCATTCAGCCAAGAACTGGACGAAGCGATGCAATGGCAAGTCCAGTTGGGGCGGCAGCCAGCCACGCCAGCCGTCCGGCCTGTCAAGTGGGAAAAATAATCAAGGATTTCATGTACTCCTTCCTTTGGAGCCACATCGGCGGCCAAATGGTGGAGGAAAGTCAGGAATTCCTGATACCTGTAACGTGACTCTGGCCCTGGCCCTGACCTGTGTGGAATTACAGGGCGGCAATTTCCTGACGTACCCCGCGCCGGCAAACGTGGGAGTAGTTTTCGGGTTGGCTCTCCTTGATGGACAGTGAAGTATGACTCGGGACCAGAGCCTGGATTTGCGTTTTTTCGTCGAACGCGATCATCAGGTGACGACCAGTCAGGAGTAAATGGATGCCAATAACTTCCGCACTTTCCGAGCAGAGCTAGGGACCATGGAGTACTTGACCTGGCGGGTAACGACGAAGTATTAGACCATGCCGGAGCTAGTTGGCGCGGACTGTGACGGGCGACAAGTCCACCTGTTGCGCCATCGGCCGTAAGGTCCAGCGCGCCGTCTTCCCTGGCGGCTTATCATGGGCCTTGGTCAAGACATCCTGCACCCTGTCTTCCGGCGTGAGTGGTTACCCTTGGCAAAAGCCAAGCCCATACGCTGGGTCGGCTGCAAATAGGGCAAATGAGCTTCCAGGCAGGTGTCTAGTTGGGCTATTGCCCGCATGATCCGGCACGTTGGAGTTGGTTTGGTGAGTGGAATGCGATCTTGAGCACGATGTTGGGTTACTCTTTCATTTCCGAAAGGACCCCGAATCATGACAGAAGTTCCCACTCAATCAACATTGCTTTTTGTGTAGGGAAAGGCAGCCCATACAGATCAGAACAAGCTGTGTTCGGATTCTCGCGGACGCCTGAGTATTCCTATCCCCGTCAGTATGCGGGTGTCAAGGCACCTGCCGCGAAAGCGGGAGGGACCGTGACTGCCGGCAACGGCGACAAAAATCTGCAGTCATACCGCACAAACTGGGAATTTTGGCGACGAAACCGTACGGACTTCGGAGCGGTACTGGGGACGGTGGTACGGCTGGCAAGGGGACGAAACTTGGTGTAGCTGGCCAAATTAGTGCAGGACACCTACTCTCATTGACTAGATTGTGCGCATCTCGAGCCTTGGCAGAATTGGCAGGCCCTTGCACCCCGTACAAGGCGAGTGGAATCTAGTGTAGCAACCTGCTTACACTGAAGGAATATAATGGGGGTACATTGGACTCCTGCATCGATTCCCCTCCTCATGCCTGCCAAACGCTATATTGTCACTTTGACCGAAAATGAACGGACCCAATTGCAAGCCCTGGTGCACAAGGGCCGAGCGCATGCCTTCCGCCGCCGCCGGGCGCAGATTTGGCTGCAGGTGGATGCCGGGGCCCTGGGGTCCGGGCCGCACCGATACGGACACCGCCGAGATTCTGGGCGTGGGTGTGAGCACAGTCGAGCGGGCCCGCCGGGCCTTCACGCACCAGGGTCTGACCGCGGCCTTGCAGCCGCCGGCGCTGGATCATCCCCGCCGGGCGCGCCGCCTGGACGGCACCGGGGAGGCGGAGTTGATCAAGCTGGCCTGCTCGCCGGCGCCGGCAGGGAGCTCGGGGTGGACGCTGCAACTGCTGGCCGATCGGCTGGTGACGCTGCAGGTGGTGGAGAGCATTGGCCGGGAGACGGTGCGCGTCGCCCTAAAAAAAACTGGCTGCAGCCTTGGAAAGTCCGCAGCTGGTGCCTGAAGACGGAGCCCGATAGCGATTTTGTCTGCCATATGGAAGAGGTACTGGATACCTACCAGCGCCCTCTGGACCCCCAACATCCGGTGGTGTGTGTGGACGAAGTCTCCCAGGTCTTGCATCAGGAAGTGCGGGCACCCTTGCCGGCCCAGCCCGGTCGGCCCGCCCGCCAGGATTACGAGTACCGGCGCAGGGGCACAGCCAACCTTTTTATGATCACGGCGCCTTTCACAGGCTGGCGGCACGTGGAGGTGACGACGCGCCGCACGAAACTGGATTTTGCCCAGATCCTGAAGGACCTGGTGGACGTACACTTTCCCCAGGCGCAACGCATCACTGTGGTCTGCGACAACCTCAATACACACAAGCCTAGTGTGCTCTACGCACGTTATGAGGCCGCCACGGCTCGACGTATCGCCCGCCGCCTGGAGTGGGTGCACACCCCCAAGCACGCCAGCTGGCTCAACATCGCGGAGATCGAGATCAATGCCCTCAAACGCCAGGCCCTGGCCCTGCGGGTCCCGGACGTGGAGACGCTGTGCACGCAAACCGCCGCTTGGGAGGAACAGCGCAACCAGCTGGGAATCCCCGTGAATTGGCGCTTCACGACCGACAACGCCCGCGTCAAACTGCGGTCTCTGTATCCATTAATGTAAGCAGGTTGTTACACTAGTGAGCCTGGATCTGAATGTCAAACCACTGTAACGCCTGTTGAGGCTTAAGCCCCAAAGCACCTCCCTTCCTAGGGCTCGGCATTTCCAGGCCCCTCCTCCATACTGAACCCCAACATAGTGCCAGTGTCACGACTCTTTATGGTCTGCGTTCGGAAAGGTCCCGGCCCTACTCAGGCATTCTTCTCTTCCCGCTCCGGAACACTTTGCAGCTGAAATTTTCTGCAGCGTATTTTCCTGGGCTAGGAAAGTTTTTGTATTTCACTTACTGAAAGTAAAGCGAGTTGACCCTTCACTTCTAACCGAGTCGTTTTCCAGTTGGGAAACTTGGCTGGAAATGAAAAGGCCTGAATCGTTTTGCAGAAGGCTGGAATCAAATCTGGACGAGCCCTAACGGAGGAAAGAATGAAAATCTCCTCTGCTTTGGCTCTTTCCCTGATGAATTCTGGCGCTTTAGCCAGCTCTATGCATTGGCACGAGCACGAGCTAATTCGAACAGTTAAAGAAAACAAATGGGTGCATGGATAAAGTTTTTTATGGATTGAGGCTGATTCCGCAACTAACTTCCAAGGTCTTAAGGAATTCCAAGATCGTCTCATTCCCTAAATGTATGCTTCTACCTCACAATGTATGGTCAGAAGGAATGCGGTTGGGCAGAAAATAAGATCGAAGGACAGTTGCATAAGGCAAATGTGCTTCTCAGGGGGAACATGCAGCATGGGGAAAAGCATTTGCATTCGTGAGGTACGGGTTATCACAACCCAACCGGCTGGACAACCGTTGGTAATGTTGAAGATTCTGACCACCGAACCTGAACTGTATGGAGTGGGTTGTGCCACATTTACACAACGTTGGGAAGCGGTGGTCTCCTTTGCAGAAAAATACTTGGCGCCTTTGGTAATAGGGCGTCCTGTTAACTGCATTGAAGACACCTGGCACTTATGCATGAACAACGGATATTGGCGCAATGGGCCAATTCAGAACAACGCCATTTCAGGCCTGGACCAAGCCCTCTGGGATATCAAAGGAAAGTTGGCCGGACTGCCCGTATATGAATTGTTAGGTGGTCCCAGCCGCATGGGAGCGAATGTTTACGGACACGCCAGCGGCAATTCACCAGCGGAGGTGCTGGAGGCTGTCCTGGAACTGGAAAGTTTGGGGTATAGATATGCCCGTGTACAGCTGGGGGGTTATGGAGGCGAGGGACACTCCATGTTGCATCCCGAAGGGGCGCCAGACGGAGCCTACTTTGATCCCCGCGTATACGTCCGTGAAACTCTTGAAATGCTTTATTATGTGCGCTCCCAAATTGGACATCGCATGGAATTGCTTCATGACATCCACGAACGGCTGCAGCCTATTCACGCTATCAATTTCGCAAAGGAGGTTGAGCCCTTCCATCTATTCTTTCTTGAAGACGCGTTGTCTCCAGAGGACATTGAATGGTTTCGGTTACTCCGAAGTCAATGTGCGACACCACTAGCCATGGGGGAACTCTTTAACCATCCTCTGGAATGGACCCCGCTGATAGAGGGTCGTCTCATTGACTATTTGCGAATGCACGTGAGCCAGATGGGCGGCATAACCCCTGCCCGACATGTGACTTCCCAAGCTCTTGCCTACGGTATCAAGACTGCTTGGCATGGCCCAGGGGACACGTCGCCCGTTGGTCATGCTGCTAACCTGCATTTGGACCTTTGGGCTCCTAATTTTGGAATTCAAGAGTGGTGCTGCTTTCCCAGTCACATAGCTGAAGTCTTTCCCGGCCTCCCGGAGGTTCGGCAAGGGTACATGTATCCTAACGACTTGCCAGGTTTGGGTGTAGACATTGATGAAGAAGCCGCTTCGAAATGGCCCTGTTCTACAAGACCTGTTGCATGGACACAATCCAGATGGCCTGATGGAACCGTTGCCCGGCCCTAGTAAAGGAATTCTCCCTATGGGCTTACGGGTCCAAGACTTACGCATATTGACACATCCCTATATCAGCTTTTGCCGAAAATTAGGCATGTGCATCGTCAAGTAGCCTGCGTCTTATTCATGCTTCTCTTGAAAAATAAGGAATAGCCTATGACTCTGCAGACCTCAATAGTGTCATTCCAGGCAACAGGGCTAAATTCGAAAGGACTTCCTTCCTCGATCTGAAGTTCCACTGCAGGATGCACGTCTCCAAGAAATTCTAGGAACCATTGCCATTTCATGTGACCGCTAGTTCGGGTTCCAGACCTTGAAATTGCTTTTCATAAAGGGACTTGTAAAGTCCATCCTGGGCAATTAACTGGTCGTGGTTGCCTTGTTCTGTTATAGAGCCGTTCTCCAAAACGTAGATCCTGTCGGCATTTCGAATAGTGCTCAAACGGTGAGCAATTACTATGGAAGTGCGCTTCGACAGCAGCCGATCCAATGCTTTTTGAATTAGAGCTTCAGTCATAGTGTCCACACTGGAAGTGGCTTCGTCCATGATGAGAATGCGGGGGTCTGCCAACATGGCCCTAGCAATGCATATTAACTGCCGCTGCCCCATGGACAAGTTACGTCCGCCTTCTTCCACCACCGTTTCATACCCGTTTTCCAGAACTGAGATGAAATCGTGGGCGTTAGCTTCCTTGCTGATCTGCAACACGTCATCCATGGTTGCTTCAGGTCGGCCGAAACGAATGTTATCGGCCACTGTCCCAGTGAAGAGGTGGGGGTCCTGCGTAACCATGCCCATTTGTACACGCAGCGAATGTTTAGTCACATCTCGCACGTCAATATCATCGATAAGTACAAGACCGCGTGACGCGTCGTAGAAACGAGGAATCAAGTTGGCTATTGAAGTCTTGCCAGCTCCGGTCGGACCAACTAGTGCTACTGTTTCGCCCGGATTTATCTTTAGAGATATTCCATGCAGAACTGCCATATTCTCGTTGTAGAAAAAACGAACATTCTGGAATTCGATCTTGCCTTTTATGGGGGGCATCACCCGTTTGTCCACGGGGTCCTCAATACCCTCAGGAGTGTCCAGTATTTCCACTATCCGTTCACCTCCGGCCATTGCGGCTTGCACGGTGGTGAAGAGTTGGCTCAGTTCCTGAATGGGTTGGAAGAAGCGGGTAACATAAGAAAGGAAGGCGAAAATGACGCCCACAGAGATCACAGCACTTCCGGCCTGGATCACTGCTCTGGCTGAATACCAGAGCACTGTGGCCGTTGCAGCTGTCGCCAGTACTTCCACGATAGGCAAGAACGTGAAGGCCAGTTTCATGGAATCCACGCTCGCGTGGCGTGCCTTGCTATTGTCTTTGGAAAAGAGGCCCAACATTTTTTCTTCCTGACTGAAAGTTTGCACCACCCGCATACCAGTCAGTGTCTCTGCGAAGTTCCCTACCATGATTGCCACTCGGGTTCTAGTCTGTCTGAACCTTACCCGAGCCCTTTTCGAGAAAATGATAGAGGCCAATATCATAAGTGGAATAACTGCTAAAGTCAGCAAGGCGAGGGGTACATTCAGCACTAACATGACGGTCACAATACCGACCAGAAGAATGAAATCTCCCACTATTTGGATTAGGCCTTGGGAAAGTAATTCGTTGATCACAGCCACATCGCCGATAACCCGGGAAACTATGACACCGGCAATTCGATCTGTGTGGTATGAAAGTGGAAGAATCTGCAATTTGGTCACCAGTTCCGCCCGGAGGCCGGCAAGTACACGTTGACCGACCCATGCAATGTAATAGCGTTGGCCAGCCTGAAAGATGAAGATTCCCACAAATGTCGCAATAAGGATGAGCGAGGTCGTCAGTAAAGCCTGCACATCACCGTTGGTGATGTGCACATCTATGGCCTGTTTGATCAAAATTGGATACAGAAGATTCAGTCCAGTTACAACCAGCATGAACAGGAAGGAAGCCACCATCTTGCGGTAGTGGGGCTTCAAGTATGCTAAGAGCCGGGACAGAATATAGCTGGAAAATTTTACATCCGCATCTTCATCTTCTGCTGATGGCGTATTGTGTCGTACGGACCTCACAATTGAACTGTAAGAATTGCTACCTATGGCCATGACCCAGTGACCCCGGAAATAGTGCTGAAGTTACTCACTGGTGCTGTAACTGCCCCTCAAAAATCTCACGGTACAAGCCAGATTTCTGCCACAGGTCTTCGTGCGTACCAAAAGCTGAAACCCGCCCGCCTTCAAGCAGCAGAATGCGGTCCGCCCTCCGCACCGTACTGAAACGCTGTGCAATTACGATGGATGTGCGGTTTTCCATAAGTCTGTCCAAGGCCGCCTGAATCAACTGTTCGGTTTCAGTGTCAACACTGGACGTGGCGTCATCGAGAATAAGTATTGAGGGGTTGGTTATCAAAGCCCTCGCGATGGAGACTCGCTGTCTCTGGCCCCCTGAAAGCGTGACACCTTGTTCTCCTACCGCGGTCTCATACTGGTCTGGCATTTCCATGATGAATTCATGGGCCTGTGCGGCCTTGGCTGCCTCGATAATTTCATTTTCACTGGCATTGTCTAGACCAAAGGCGATATTCTCACGAATTGTAGTGGCGAACAGAAGTGGGTCCTGTAGAACGCTGGCGACCTGCCTCCGCAAGGATTTGAGCGTATATTCCTTGATATTGTGTCCGTCAATTCGTACGACGCCATCTGTGGGATCATAGAATCTGGGGATCAGATTAATTAGGGTGGATTTTCCAGAACCAGTTGGACCAAGCAATGCCAGCACTTGCCCGGGTTCCAGTTCGAAGGACACATCAGTAATTACTCGATTGGTGTTGGAGTAATTGAATGAAACGTTTTTGAAAGACAAACTCCCTCGGACCTGGTCTACTTTTCGGGCTCCAGGAGATTCCTGCACTGTAGATTCTTTATCCAGAATTTCAAAGACTCGGTCGCTTGAGGCACCTGCCATGGCGACAAATGGAATAATCATTCCCAAACGCCTGATTGGCATGATTAATTGAGCTAGGTAAGTGGTAAAGGCCAGCAATTCGCCCAGAGTAATTGTCTGATCTATTACCGCTTGGCCACCGAAATAGATGACCACCACAGTTCCTGCGGCGGAAGTCAGGTCCAAGAGAGGAATTTTGATTGAACGCATCCGGGCTGCTTGGGCTGAAAAGTCAAACCATTCCCTGTTAGCAACATTGAATTTTTCTACCTGCAGACTTTCTTGGGCGAATGCTTGGACCACCCTGATGCCCCGTAGGCACTGCTCAAGTACGGTGGTTAATTCACCGAGTTTCTCCTGTATGAAAAGACTCAGAGGCCGGTATTCCTTGGCAAAAGACCAAGCCTGATAAATCAACAACGGCAGAATGGCCATGGATAACAATGCCAGCTTCGGATTCATGAAATATAAAGCGGCCGCCGTAGCTACCATCATGACTAAGGCGTTGACCATTCCCAGGGAGGCCCTTCCGCACAAGAATCGCAGTCGTTCAACATCCTGTGTCGCCCGAGCTAAGAGGTCGCCGGATTTGGAGCTGTCGTGAAAGTGGAATGACAGTTGACAAAGCCGCCAATAGAGCTGGTTGCGCAACTTGAACACAACTGCTTGGGAAACGATTTCTGCACTGACGCCGGACAGATAAGTAAAGTATCCCCGGACCAAACTCATTAAAACCAGAAGCAAGACTGATAAAGTGACAATGGCCATTTTCCGCTCAGAAATCCCTGTTTCCGAAACGAAATTGAATAATCGGGGCAATTCCTGGTAAAGAGGTTGGTTTCCAATGCCGGAATCGATAATCCATCTGACAAATTGGGGGATCACCAAAGCGATCGCTGTTTGGCCCAACATACCCAGATACGCCAAGAATACATGACGCTTTTCGTCTTTCAGATAGGTGAGGGGCCTTGTATACGACCGAAAACCATTCCGGGCAGACAGTTCGGGGGTAGTCGCCGTCATAATCTGGGGCTCTAGGCTAGTTTTTCGTGACCGGAACCAAACCAAGGCCAACGAGAAGTATACTTCAGAATTCAAATATGGGCTAACCGCGTCACTTGTGACAGAGCAGAATCCTTGGGCTCCAGAAATTACACCGCCAAAGCCTGTGGGCCTACCAGAGCGGGACTGGATTGCCAGCTAACCTGTCTTTCCTAGGAATTCAGCGAACTGCGAATCGTTCAGGAAAGTCTTCAGGAAGGAATATGTCGGCCGCATCGCACATAAAGTGTAATCCCTGCATTGTCCTCGGTATTTCCCCAGTGCGGCAGACAACGAGCTGAATTGGAAAGAAGTAGGGTAGGAGAGTAGCTTAGGCGGCAAAAGGAATTCTGGTACTGGCTAGCCGAGGCCAAATCGCCATTCAAATGGATTCGAGAATGTTGGAAGCAAACGAATAGGAGGCTGGTGAAAGAAAACAATACCTAAGTTTTCTTTCCATTTTCCATTCTATAGATGCTGGAATGGTTACAATGATTTTGATGGATTCAGGATTGCCGAACCAGAAAGATTTCAGTGCATGGACAGTTCCAAGAGATTTTCTGAATCGCATTGGACCTTTTCTGTCTGCCTGACCGGCGCCGTTACACTTGTAAGTAGCCAAATAGGCAGAAAGGCATTCGTTGGGTGACGCGGGGAAAATGTTTCAAGATGTGGATCCTCATTGGCGTGTTAAAATTCGGTGGCGATGGACCTGCTGAAAGGCCTGAAGAATGGGCCCACTAACGGGTGGAATGGATGGTAGCGAGAGCGGCCGCGTGCCGTTCCGGCGCTATGTAGATTGGTTCATCACCCAGCTCAGTTCAAGTAGAGATAGACTTGCCTAGGCGCGCGCCCTTCAGTCTCAAGGGGATGTCGGCCCTGGTCACAGGCGGCGGTTCCGGAATCGGAGCGGCTATTGCCCGCCTGTTCCTGGCAAAGGGGGCCCAAGTCGCGGTGTGTGGACGTCGCCAACATCGTTTGCTTGAGTTACGGAAGTCTGTGCGGCGTAGCCAATCCCGTTTGCACTTAATACAGGGGGACATAGTGACCGACGCTGAGGCCATCGTTAATAGGGCCTTGGCCGAGATGAAGTCTTTGGACATTTTGGTCAACAATGCGGCCATTTCTGCTGGGAAGCCGGCCGGCGAATTGGACATGGAAGATTGGTTCAACGTCCAGAACACGAATCTGTCTGCCGCCTTTCGAATGACTCGTTTGTGTTTGCCCCATTTGCAGGCCACGAAGGGCTGCATTCTAAACATTAGTAGCGCCAGCGTCGTTTCAGGTGAATATGACGACGTTGCCTATGCCTCCAGCAAAGCCGGTCTGGAGGGATTGAGTCGGCAATTGGCGGTGGAACTTGCTTCGGATGGTGTGAGATCAAACGTAATTCGGCCCGGCTTGATCGATACGGAAGCCTTCGCAGATCAACCCCCTGAGTTCTTCGAAACCCAGATACCGCTGATTCCCATGGGGCGGCTTGGGGATCCGGACGACGTGGCTTACGCGTCCCTCTACCTATGTTCCCGTGAAGCAAAATTCGTTACAGGAGCGATTCTGGCCGTCGACGGCGGCGAGGCCAATGTGTAATTCAACGGTCCCTTTCCAACGGGGCTGGCAACGAGGCGATTTGACATGACAGTGAAAGTTGTTGTTGGGGCTCAGTACGGAGATGAAGGCAAAGGCCGTATCGTGGACTATTTGGCGCAAGACGCCGATATGGTGGTGCGTTTTCAAGGCGGAGATAACGCTGGACACACCGTGGTCAATGAATTTGGCAAATTTGCCTTGCACATGATTCCCAGTGGCATTTTCAATCCCCAGATAGTGAATGTGGTTGGAACAGGCTGTGTGGTTAACCCCGCGGCCTTAAAGGCGGAAATGGAGACGCTGGAGGCAGCGAATATAGATACCAGCAAGCTATTGATTAGCAACCGGGCCCAAATGCTGATGCCCTATCACCTAGAGTTGGATCGGCTAGAAGAGGAAGTCCGGGAAGAGGGGCAAAAAATCGGTACGACTAAGAGAGGCATTGGCCCAGCCTATGAAGACAAAATGTCCCGCAGTGGACTGCGAATCGGCGATCTTCTGAACAGCGTTTGGCTGGAGGAACGACTGGAAAACCTCCTGCCCCGTATCAGTCAAAAACTCTGTAGTATGGGTGGACAGGCTCCCGACATAGGAGAAATGGTTGCGGTTTGTCGGGAGGCTAGAGCGTTCTTTGCCGACCGAATTGTCGACACCGTGCCATTAATGCGATCTGCACTTGCAGAGAGCCAGGCCATTCTCCTTGAGGGACAACTGGGCATAATGCGAGATCTGGACTATGGCGTTTACCCTTTTGTCACAAGTAGCCATCCCTCTGGTCCCTATGCCGCAGTAGGAGCGGGCATACCATTGCAGGCCATTACGGATGTTATTGGCGTTACCAAGGCGTACACAACCAGTGTTGGCACTGGCCCCTTCCCTACCGAATTGGAAGATGAAGTGGGAGAGAGAATGCGGAATATAGGTGGAGAATTTGGTGCCACCACAGGGCGTCCCCGCCGTTGCGGATGGCTGGATGCCGTGACTCTGCGATATGCCGCTTTTCTGAATGGCATTACCGAATTCGCTATGACCAAATTAGATGTATTGGACGAATTCGAATTCATCAAGATTTGCGTGGGGTATATCGGTCCTGATGGCCAAGTCGAGCTTGACAGCATTCCGGATACCTCGTCAATGGATTTCTTTGAACCCGAATATGTTGAACTTCCCGGTTGGTTAGAAAAGACGGTGGATTGCAGAACCTGGGATGACTTGCCGAAGGCCGCCCAAGACTTTGTAACCTATGTTGAGCAACAAATTAATGTTGACATAAAACTCATCGGTGTTGGCCCTGAACGAGATCAGTTGGTCACCCGCGTTTAGCCATCCCGGCACTGTTGTGCCATTTTCTTGCATTAACAATTGTCCTTCAGTCACGAAACATTCGTCTCCCCTTTGACGTGGCGCTACGGCAGCCCGGAGATGCGGGTAGTCTGGTCTGAGGCCCATAAACGCCGGCTTCTACGGCAGTTCTGGGTCGCGCTGGCCATTGGGCAAAGAGACTGTGGATTGGTGTCTCAGGCCCAAGTAGACGATCTCAAGCAAAATCAGGATCGGGTGGATTTGCAGCGGGCCGCGGAAATTGAGAAGTTTGTTAAACATGACTTGGTGGCAGAAATCAAGGTTTTCGCAGAACAGTGCCCGATTGGTGGTGGGATTATTCACCTCGGCGCCACATCCAACGATGCCTTAGACAACGTAGACGCACTTCGCATGAGAGATTCCCTGGATCTACTTCTTGCCAACATACGGCAATTGCTGGAGGCTTCCCGAATCCGTATAGTGGAATGGTCCTCGGTCCCCACCATGGCATACACCCACGTTCAACCTGCGGAACCTACTACAGTCGGATACCGCATGGCCTGTTATGCCCAAGATTTCATGAGCGACTACCTTTCTTTGCAACGTTTGCGCAACTCCTTGAAGGGCAAGGGCATTAAGGGTGCGGTAGGAACGGCGGCCAGTTTTCAAGAATTACTGGCCGGCACCGGAGAAACACCCACCTCGTTAGAAATGAAGGTAATGTCACAATTGGGACTAAAGGCTTTTCCGATAGCCACCCAGACGATGACACGTAAACAGGAACTAGACATCGTGGCAGCTCTATGCAGCCTGGCCAGCAGTTTGCATAAGTTTGCCTTGGACAGCCGAATTTTGCAGAGCCAGATGTTGGGGGAATGGAGTGAGGAATTTGGCGTTCAACAGGTGGGTTCCAGCACCATGCCCTTCAAACGCAATCCGGTGTCGGCAGAGAACATCTGTAGTTTGGCCCGTCAGATTTCTGGCCAGTATTTAGTCGCCTGGCAAAACCACGCCCACTCTATCTTGGAGCGTTCACTGGATGACAGCGCTAATCGCCGTTTATTTCTACCGGAGGTCTTCTTGTTGGCAGAGGAGATTACTCGGCGTACAACTGTTTTGCTCAGAGGGCTTTCGTTGGTTGAAAAAAGAATCAAAGATACCCTGAAGAATTTCGGTCTCTTCTCGACAGTAGAGCGTGTTATGTTGGCAGCGGCCAAAGCAGGTGGCGACAGACAGGGGCTTCACGAACAAATTCGCGCTCATTGCATGGCGGTTTGGGGCGAGGTCCAATTGGGACATGAGAACAATTTGGCGGACCGTTTGGCGGCGGACGCACAGATCACTGAATTCCTGAATCCCGAGGAGATCCGTCGCCTCATGGCGGATCCGGGCGATTATGTGGGAGATGCCCCGGAGCGGGCGGTAGCTATGGCGGACTCAATCGCGGCGGTCATCAGCGAAGCGGCATGCGATTAGCAGTCATCGCAGACATACATGGCAATCTGCCGGCCTTGGAAGCAGCGGTTGCGGACTTCGACAATTGGTCTCCAGACTATGTGGTACTGGCTGGAGACTTGATCAATGCCGCCCCTTTCAGCGTAGAAGTGGTGGAATATGTGATGAGCCAGAATTGGTCGGTAATACGCGGTAACCATGAGTTCTATTACCTGGACTTCGATTCTCTAAGGATGCATAGCGAAGTGCATCGAAAAGAAAGGTGGCAGGCTTTGCATGCTCTTCGCGCCGAAATTCCACACCATGTGGGTATGTATCTGGCTTCCTTGCCTGATGATCTTGCCCTAATGTACCCCGGGTGTGAGCCTGTTCGGGTCTTGCATGGATTGCCAGGAGATCCCAGAGCTGGCGTTTACCCACACCAACTGGATCTGCAGACTCTGGAATTGCTGAAGCAAGTTTCTCAGCACACATTGATAACCGCACACACTCATTTGCAGGGAGAATGCCGAATTCCACGGGGAAAAGAAGTGCCATCCCCCCGTTCTCCCAATCCACCGTTGAAACCGGATGAACTGCGGGCAGCTCATTGGCATATCATCAATCCTGGAAGCGTCGGGCTTTCTCTGAACGGTTGTCCCTCGGCACATTACGCCTTAATGGATTCCAAAACAAATTCACCGGAAGGGGAAGGTTGGCAGGTGACCTTACGTCAAGTACCTTATGATCGAGAGAGAACACTGCGTGCCTTCTTCAACAGAGGGTACCTCGAAACAGGAGGCCCCATAATGGAGCTTTTCTATTGGGAGCTTGTTACAGCGGATCAGGAAATCATTCCTTTCTTCGAATGGTCCCGACAACACGGGCTTGAGCCTGGAGCCGAGTTAGGTACTGCCTTGGCGGCTTACAAACAGGATTGCAGAAGAGACAAGGTGGTGGCCGATTTGGATCCCACGGGCTGTTACGCCAGGTATGTTGACTGATCCCAACTTGCCTACACGGCGGCTTATTCTGATGGTTGGGAGGACTAGATTCTCCTTTCGCCCTAGCGATTTCCTACTATGACTGCAAGGAGCTTTTCAAATCGGGATGTCGCCAATGCATTGCAAGACTTGGCTGACATGATGCGGTTGAACGGCGATAATAGGTTTAGAGTTGCTGCCATTGACAAAGCGGCAGCCAGTATTCTGGATTTGGAAATTGGCATAGAGGAAGTGGTGGCTTCAGATCAATTGGAGTCCCTTGATGGCATTGGCAAAGGCATAGCCAAGGAGATCAAGTCCCTATTTTCCGAAGGAGAATTAGAGGGCTACGCTGTCTTACGCCAGACTTACCCTCCAGGTCTTTTGGATATCTTGCGGTTACCTAACATCGGGCCCAAGAAAGCAATGGTCTTGTGGCAAGAACTTGGGGTGGCATCCCTATCTGACCTGGCTCAAGCCGCTCAAACTGAAAGAATCCAGGCTATCAGAGGATTTACGAGAAGTTCCGAAGGCGCCCTCCTCGCCAGTATCGAAAAGGCATTAAACCGACCCCCCGAAGGAGAACCGATTGGACAGGTATTGCCGGTAGTCGAAAATTTGATTGCCTATCTTCGAAATGCACATCGGGACCCTGTAGTTGAAGCTGTTCCTACGGGGGAAATTCGAAGATGGCAGGAAAGCATTTATCGAGCGGAGATCCTGGCTTCCACTTCGAATGCCGCGGGCATTCTGCATTTGCTGCAATCGCTCCCTCCGGTAGCTCAGGCTGATTGGATTGAGGAAGGGCACTTAATCAGAGTTGCTTTGCATATGGGCCTACAAGTGGATATTACGGTCTGTGGCCCTGGAGAGTGGGCCTGGCAGCTTGTACAGACCACTGGAGACTCCGAGTTTCGGCGGAATCTTGTAGCCCTAGCCCAAAGTAGAGGTTTAAAATCTGGGTTCCAAGGCTGGATCGGCGGAGAAAACGACTCCAGTCTGTCTAAAGATCCCCCTACTAATGAAGCAGATGTATTTGCCCAGATGGGTCTGACTTTTGTCGTGCCAGAACAAAGGAGTGTGTGGGCAACTCCAGATTTACAGAATCTACAGAATCCCGAGACATTCGTTACAGAAACTGATTTGGCTGGAGAATTGCATGCACATTCTACCTATAGCGATGGCCGGAACACCATTGCGGAAATGGCGCAAGCTGCTCTGGCGAAAGGTTACAGATATTGGGGTGTAACTGACCATGGCTTAGGGCATGGTTTCGGAGACAGTCTGGATGCGGCAGCTCTTCAACAACAGGCTGCCGAGATTGGGAAACTCAACAAGACTTTCGCGGAGCAAGGGCTAGACTTCCGACTCCTGAAAGGCATTGAAGCGGAAATACTTGCAGATGGGTCTTTGGGTCTGGATGACGAAGTGTTGGAGCTGCTTGACGTAGTGGTGGCCAGTATTCACAGTTCTTTGCGCCAGAATGCAGAAACCATTACAAATAGGTGTCTGAGGGCTATCCATAATCCCCATGTAGATATTCTAGGGCATCCTACCAGCAGGCTACTTGGCAGACGGGATCCATCTGCTCTCGAAATTTCCACGATCTTGCAGGCTTGTGCAGAAACAGGAACTGCAGTTGAAATTAACTGCAATCCAGCTCGCCTTGACTTGAGGGATGTGTACGCCCGGCAGGCAGCAGACTTGGGATGCCTGTTAGTCCTGAATTGCGATGCACATGGGATGTCAGATTTAGATGTACTCAGGTATGGAATGGGAGTAGCTCGGAGGGCTGGTCTCAGGCCGGAGAATGTCTTAAACACTCGTCCGCTTGATGAAGTGTTGGATTTTCTACAAACATTCTAAACCAAATAAAATGCGCTTTACTTCTCTTCTCCGAAAGCTGCGGTCACGGCGAATCCCCCCAATCGCTGTGCCTCCACCTGAGAATATCGAGGCTACTCCCAAGTCAGAAAGAGGCAGCTCCGGCCCTTGGAAGTGGATTGTTGTTCTGGTGTTGGGTACGGCTATCGCCGGTGTTCCGCTGTATTATCCCGATCTCCTAAACGAAGCAATTGAGTTTGCCGATGGATGGCTGCCTTCTGATGCACTGCTGGATACGACGCCTATAGCAGGAGGAACGGCAACCCCAGCTCCCGGGCCCGCAACAACACCCACGCCCCCCGCGGAGGTATTACCCACGCCCGTAGCTGCCTCTGGAGCGAGTCCTTTGGCAATGGACAAGCCGAAGGAAGAAGCTGCGCCCTTCACTGGCGCTGCCGGGGAGGAACGGATGGAAGCTGCGGCAGAGATTGCCGTAGGAGCCATGATGAACGGGAACTCTGGCGGAAACTACGTAACTTTGTGGACCTACCCTGGAATAGATGGAGGGCACCAAATTGTTCACAGGTATGAAACGAACACGTTGTTTGAAATCGTTGAACCTGACCGGACCATTGGCGACTATCCGGTAGATTTCGGTGGTCGATCCTGGTTACGGGTCCAAGCCGAAGATGGACTAGTGGGTTGGGTAGAGTCCTCCGAGCTCGAAGCGTCCCGGAGAAATGCCGAGCAATGAATTTTGCTCCTGTCACGAAGAGACTGGAAAGGCTGAGAGAGGTAATTCGGACCCACCAGCACCTTTATTATGTGTTGGATCAGCCGAAGATAAGCGATGCAGATTTCGACGCTCTGTTTCTAGAGTTGGTACGGCTGGAACACCAGAATCCTGAATTGGTTACAGCGGACAGCCCTAGCCAAAGGGTTGGGGGAGTGTCGGCCAGCCAATTTGAAAAGGTTCAACATGAGATACCTCTCCTTAGCCTCTCGAATGCGTTCAATGCTGAGGAATTGAAGAACTGGAGGCAGCGAGTCCTGAATCGATTAGCCCACAGCCGCCCACAGCCGCTTTTTTTTGTGGTTGAACCCAAGATAGATGGTCTGTCTGTGTTGCTCCACTATGAAGACGACATTTTCACGTTGGGGGCTACTCGGGGTAACGGAGAAATTGGGGAGGACGTAACTGCAAATCTTCGCACCGTTGCGCAGATACCATTGCGCGTCCCAGTTTCCGGAAAAGTGGCGAAATTGCGCCCGGGAAGATTCAGCGTCCGAGGGGAACTGTACGTGCGTCGTTCGGACTTTGAAGGATTCAACACAAAGCAAGCAGCCGCACAGGCCCAGACTTATGCCAACCCCAGGAATTTCGCGGCAGGTAGTCTGCGTCAATTGAATCCGGCGATTACTGCTGCAAGGCCGCTGCGCTTTTTCGCTTTTCAACTTCTACAGGTCGATGGGGAAGTTGAACCAGAAGGCAGCCATTTTGAATCATTGGCATATCTAAAAGACTTGGGTTTTCCTGTATCTAAGCTGAATCGTCGATTCCTGGACAAGGAATTCGATGAATTGCAAGCTTATGTAGCGCGTTTGTTGGCGACGAAGGGGAAACTGGAATTCGACATCGACGGAGCTGCAATCAAAGTTGACAGTTTGCGATTGCAATCTGAATTGGGTGCTACCGGTAAAGAACCACGTTGGGCCACTGCCTTCAAACAAGGCGGTGAGGAAGTTGTCACGCAGCTATTGGCTATTGAAGTCTTCGTAGGTCGTACAGGCAATGTAACCCCCAGAGCAGTATTGAAACCCGTGCCTCTTGGTGGGGTTATAGTAGAACATGCGACTCTACATAATTTCGATTACGTGCGGGAACTGGACTTCCGAGTAGGCGACTCCGTTGTCGTGACCCGAGCTGGCGACGTCATACCCAAGGTAGTCAGGGCGCTATTTGAACTGCGATCAGGACAGGAACAGTCCTGGGTTCCGCCGGATACCTGCCCCCACTGCCACACGCCTCTGGTGCAAATTGGAGAGGCGGTGGCCTACCGCTGCCCCAATCGACGTTGTACCGGTCAGCTCGTGAGAGCTGTTGAACATTTTGTGTCTCGCGGAGCACTGGACATCAGATCTTTCGGGAATCAGCAAGCGCAACTTTTTGTTCAGGAACTGGAATTAATCAAGAACGTTGCAGATGTTTTTTTCTTGCCTTGGGACTGCATAGTGACGCTTAAGGGCTACGGTGAAAAGCGGGTCAAGAAACTACAGGAGGGATTGGTTGCCGCCAAGAACCAACCAGCGACCCGCCTGCTTACGGCACTGGGTATTCCTATGGTGGGGAGCCAAGTCGCAAGGCTGATTACCGCCAAGGTCAATTGCCTACTGGACTTGCCCCACACCTCGGCAATAGACCTCGCAGAAATCGCAGGAGTGGGGGAAATTATTGCGGAATCAGTTGTTTCCTTTTTTGCGGATCCCTGCAATAGGCAACAGCTGCAGGCTTTGCTGCTGTCTGGTCTTACACTGAGAGAGGAGAGCAACCCCACATTGGTAGATCTTCCCTCAGAGTTTTTGAGGAAGGTATTTGTAGTTACGGGAAAATTGGAGAAACTGACCCGAAGTGAAGCTAATCGCCTCATTGAGTCTTTGGGAGGCAAAGTAGCAGGCTCTGTTTCAGGCAAGACCAATTATTTGTTGGCAGGCGCTGACGCCGGGAGCAAATTGTCTAAAGCTCAAGAATTGGGCATCAGAATCCTTGGGGAAGCTGAGCTTCTTGACATGGCTGGCAAAGACGCGATTAATTAGGCCGTAGCATCAATCCCGCGAGGCCTTCTCACAGACCTTTAATTCACTACTGGCTGGCAGACACCGCTTTCTGCATGCGTTCCAAAGCTTGCGCCAGTATTTCGCGGCTGGTTCCCATGTTTAGTCTGACGAAGGATTCGCCTCCTTGGGTGCAATAGTTACTGCCCTGGCTCAGCGCCACCCCCGCCTGTTCCAGAAAGAAACTGAAGGGCGAACCGACCACATAAGCAGAAAAATCAATCCAAGCTAGATAAGTAGCTTCTGGGCGAGTGGCTCTGGCCTCCGGGAAGTCCCGCTTCAACGCAGCTAACAGAAAGTCCCTATTGTCAGTCAGGTATTGGCCCAATGTATGAACCCATGCACGACATTCTGGATCTCCGTAGGCTGATACACCCGCAGCATAACCCAGGACATTCACATGCGGAATCATGCCGCTGCTAACACCCTGAATCGCGGACCTGAGCTGGGGATTCTGGACGATTGCAACACTGCAACCCAATCCAGGAATATTAAATGTCTTGCTAGGCGCCATCAGTGTTATTGCATTCTGAGCGATTTCGGGCGAAAGAGCGGCTACCGGATAGTGTTGCCTGTCATCCAACAAGAGCTCACAGTGAATTTCATCAGAGCAGAGAATCATGTCCCTCTCGAGGCAGAATTCGGCCATTGACATTAATTCATTCTCAGTGTAGCTGCGTCCCACGGGATTGTGAGGATTGCACAGCAAGAAGAGTCTGGTTGAAGCGTCGGCGCCATGATTGCAGCGCTGCATATCAACTTCATAGAATAAGTGACCGTCCCGCTCACTCAATTCCAGAGGTATCGACTGAAGTTGCCTGTCTTGTTTCAACGGTGCGCTGAAAAAGGGAGGATAAACGGGTTCCAAGGTCATCACACTGGTCCCGGGAGTTCCTACCGCCGCAGACACGACATTCAGGCCGCTAACCAGCCCGGGCATGAAAATCAAGTCTTCGGGCGATACTTCCCAGTGGTATGTCTTGGACAGGTAGTCGCAAAAAGAATTGGCCAGTTCCTCTGATCGACCGCCATAACCAAACACGCCGTGTTCTACGCGGGCTAAGAGGCTGTCCAGAATCGGCTTTGGTGTCTTGAAGTCCATGTCAGCCACCCACATGGGAATGATATCTGGACCATAAACCCGCCACTTTGCAGAATCAGAATTCTGACGATCCACGTATTCCAAGGTTGTCTGGTTGTAAGCATTCGCCATTTCTTGGGTCTCCCGAGAGCTGAATTCATCCAAGATCAAATGTGCACGTTCCCGGGAGTCCGAAATCCGAAGAGAGGCACGTGCCATGGCTGAAGTTGCCACTGGGGACGTAACCAGGATAAAAAAACTCAATACTCCCAGAAGGATTAGTGTATCCGGTTCTGAATCCAAGATAAAAAAGTACATTCCGGCAGAGAGCAGGAGTAGGAAGATGCCCAAGGTCGACCCCATGCCAGCTGAATGCATTCGGGCAAGGACATTCGGGACTCTGAGATTGCCCCAAGCGGCCAAGAACATGAAGAGGGAACCTAGTCCGGCTGACAACAGCAAAGCCCACTCCCACAGGACAACGGTATTCTCAGGCATCGTTATAACTACTGCTCATGCCTTTCCATATATTGGGCCAGCAGGAAGGTGCCCAAGAAGCCCAAGACGGCGATCACTATGGCAATGTCTACTAGGTTAGAGCTATCCAGAAACATGGCCACTAGAAGAATGATGCCCACGGCCTGCAAAGACAATTGGTCAAAGGAAACAGCTCTGTCAGGAGTAGTGGGGCCCATCATAAGCCGGAGCAATGTCAGGCACATGGAGACTGCGAGAATGAGCAGAAACGCCAACAAGGCCTGGTCAAAGATGCTTTCTATTGCCATGCCTTAGACCTCACTCACGGGCTAATTCGTAAATGCGCTGTTCGAATCCATACTTCAATGCAACTCGGAATTGTTCGGGATTTCGTCCATCCAGCAGGTGAACATAAAGCAATCTTCTGCCATCAGGACGAAACTGGGTGTCAACCGAAATCGTCCCGGGAGTAAGAGTAATTGCCGTCGCTAAAACCAGTGTTTCGATATCGGAGTCTGCGATCAGTTCATATTCAACGATGGATTGCTCCAGAGTCCGCCGGAACAGAATTTGGCCGGCCACCTGCAAACAGGAATAAATGATGTTTGCTGCTAGGAACAGCATGAATCCAACTATTCCCCAAAGCCATCGAATGTATTGGCGATTGAAGGCTGTCAGAATAATGGCGGCGAAGAGAAATCCTCCTGCAGCCGACATTACCGTAAAGGTTCCGCTAAAAGCTAGCCACAGCAGGGCCAGTAGAACATTGCCGGAAAGCAGGGACAATCTATCTCTGAGAATGAATCGGGTTCGAGCCGGAAAGGGATCTCTCTCGGCGGTTTCGGGGAAAGCAGACCTTGTTTTAATGTTGTTCGCCCTCTGGACCCGTTGCCAAACCAACCATTTCTACATAGCCTTGCCGATTATGCAATTCCTTAGCTGCCTGCGCCGAAAACGACCAAACCTGCTGACCAAAAATACCCATCAAGAGGCTGCACAATACCAAGCCTGCAACTGGTGAGTGGGATAGCAGGCTGGTCGCTGGTCGCGACTCTTCTCGAGCGAACATTTTCTCTTGGACGGGCTCCCCCCAGAAGAAGCTCTGCCAGATGCGTCCAACCAACATCAGAGTCAGGATGCTGCTGACAGTGACAACGACCAAAAGCAGCCATTGTTGATCCTGAACCAGCAATTGCACTATGCCAACTTTGCCAACAAAGCCACTGAAAGGAGGAACACCGAGAAGCGATATGGCTGCTAGAAAGAACCAAAGTCCCAGCCAAGGGCGCCGGATCAATAGTCCTTGATGCGGATTCGGAATCAAATAAACTCGCCCTGTCTTGCTCTCATGCTCTACTATGCCGCCCGCCATGAGCAGCGCGGTTTTGACTATCATGTGGTGCAGCAAATAAACAATGGCGGCGGCGAGACAAATTTCCACTGGAATTGTGCCCGATCCTGCCATGCCCAATCCAAGAAAAATAAAGCCTACATGTCCAATAATCTTGAAGCTCAATATTCGACGGATGGTGCGATGTGAGAAAGCTCCCAAAGTGCCAACTGCGATTGTGGTGCCAGCGATAACAAGGAAGAAAACGTGCCAATCAAAGATCAGGGACGGTAGAATTAATGGAAACACCCGCAATAGGGAATAAATTCCTACTTTGGTTAGGAGGCCCCCAAAGAGGGCGTTTACGGCCGGATGGGTAGTGTGGTAACTGCTGGGTAGCCAGAAGTGCAGCGGAAACAGGGCAGCCTTGTTACCAAAAGAGACGAAGAACAGTCCTCCCAGAACCGGCAGTACCCAAGGCGGCACGGCACTTGACGAAACCAAAGCAGCCAAGTGGGCGAAATTGAGTGTTCCGAAGACGCCGTAGACCACGGCAATGCCCCCCAAAAACACCAAACTAGCCAGTAAATTGAGTACTACAAAACGCATGCCTCCTCTGATCTGGTCCCCTTGACCCCCTAACGTAAGTAAGACGAAGCTAGAAATCACCAGGATTTCGAAGAAGACAAAGAGGTTAAAAACGTCTCCGGCTAAAAAGGTTCCGTTGACTCCCATAAGAAGGAAAAGAGCCAATGGAAAGTAACCCATGCGATCCCTGCCATCCAGTAGATCGATGGCATAGGGAATGGACGCCAAGAATATTAAGGAGGTCACCATAAGCATCAACGCAGCGAAAGTGTCTGCTACCAGAGTGATGCCCAATGGACCGGTTCTGGTCCCTACATGTAGGACAAGGGGATGCACCTGCGTGCAGTAAAACAGAGTGAATCCTGCCATTCCGGTGTTGAGCACTCCAGCCACCAGTGCTATCAGGCTTTGTGAGTGCAATCGGTTACCCAGTGGCTTATGTCCGATGACGAGACTAAGCCCCGCGGCGAATAGGGGTAGCATGGAAAACAAGGCCAGGACATTGGGTATTGAGAATTCATCCATTTCGGAGGCTCAGTTTTCAGAAACGGATTGGGCGGGAGGCGAATAGTCAAGCTGCTTATAGTCCTCAGGAGAAGACTGGGCTGCAGGATCGAAGTGTTCCACATCCAGATAGGGATGACGATCAAAGCCAGCTGAATGGTCCCTAGGCCCAGTGTCTACTTCATGCAAACGTTGAATCAAGGCAATCAGGTAGGCGGTGAAGCCAAAGCTGATTACTATCGCAGTCAATATTAGGGCGTGAGGCAACGGATCAGCGAAAGGGTTGGATTTCCAGTACAGGGGATCAGCCACACGACCCAGATCGACAATAGGTTCAGCGCCGTTGGTGAGTCGAGTAGTACCAAAAATGATCAGATTAAACGCGTGACTGAGCAGGCCCAAACCGATCACCAGTTTGATGGCCTGTTGGCGAAGAATCAGAATGGTGCCGCAAAAAATGAATGCAAACACCATGCCGGCCATCAGATAAACGCTCATGCTATTTTCGCACTTTCCGACGATTCGGCGACAGATTCAGCTTGGCCTGATTCTTCCAGATCCAAGGCCTGAACATCTTCAGGAGAAAGGGTCAGAGTCAGGTCCAAGAGGAATAAGGCTGTAACTGACATGACCACAAGAAAAACTCCCAGATCGAAAGTCAGAGGCGTTCCCAGATCCGAATCCAGAAACCAGACCTCTTGAAATACAGTTCCCGCTACGATGAAACCGAGAACCATTGACCCTACAGCCAGAAGCAGTCCTGCACCGGCGGTGGGGATAAGGAGGTAACCAATTCGAGCCTGCATGTGCCGGGCCCCCAAACTGATAACAGTCAATTCAATGGCGGCGGCAGCCATGAGGCCCCCCACGAAACCGCCACCTGGTAAATTATGTCCACGCAGAAGGAAAAAAAAGGCCAATAGGACCAATGCTGCTGAAAGCGCAGCCAATACATACTTGCGGTATAGCTCAGTCATAGCAGTGTGCCAAGTTCCTTCCCGCTTACTTTTTCCTGCCCAAGGCTGTGTTGGAGGCGCGTATTCGCAGCCTATGGGCCCTAACTAGGCTAAAAACACCTATGCCAGCAATGGCAATCACCGTCATCTCGCCGAAAGTGTCAAAGCCTCTGAAATCAACCAGAATTACATTGACCACGTTGGCCCCACCGTGTGGTCCTGCAGTCGCGGCCTTGAGTAACTGTTCGCCAACAGGTTGGAAGACTGGTTCCCCTGCAGTCAGAAGTACCAAGAGAAAGCCAAAGGCGCCCATGCCAAATGCCAGTAGAATACTGCGCAGTTGGGACATTAAAGAGGTTTCTGGTGGGCTCGTTTCTGGCAACTTGAAGAAAATTATCAGAATCAAGACAAACAACAGCACTTCAACAAGAAGCTGCGTCAGGGCGAGATCGGGAGCAGCAAACAGAACGAACCAGAGAGTGACAACCAAACCCACTACACTGACAGATATGATTGAAGTCAATCTGACACGGGCCAGCACTGCTGTGGCAGCCGCTGCCACCCCTATACCGGCCAGAATTATTTCCAGCTGCACCAAGACTCTGCTTTCTGAAACGATGCGCAGCATATTGGCTTCTAATCCAAAGCGCCGCCAAGACAACAGCACGAAAACTATTGCACTTGACATAACAATAGCAATGTGAGTTGAAAGAGAACGGCTTTGTAGCGTGGCAGTGGTTTTCGTGGCCACAACAATCATGAGCTCCTGGAGCCTTTCAAACAGCACTTCGCCAGGGGGAACTCGGCTGAGAAATAGGTCCTCAAACCGCAAGAATCTGGGCAGGAAAATGAATGCGCCAATGCCCAAACCTATTGCCAGAAGGGAAAGAAGCAAAGGCATTCCGAAGCCGCTCCATAAATGAACATGGGTGCTGACGGAGTGGCCTACAATGGAAAAGGCAGCGGCTTCCGTGAGGTTGTTGAAAGAACCCGTAAGAAACAAGGGAGATGCGAATCCCAAGATTGTCAACAGCAGGGGCCCCGCCACCATACCGAAAGAAGGATGATGGGGATGCAGGGGAAAAGAAGCATCGTCGGGTTTGGACTTTAAGAAAAGCCCGAAAGTCATAATCACTGCCGTTGTGGCGAAAGTAGCCCCAGCCAACACTACCGCCACGACCGCAAGTAGATCCAAGCCCGATGCAGGTAGAGACGCCAAAGGCAAAAAGGCTGATAGCAAATATTCCTTGGCAACGAATCCCGGCCAGACCGGCACCCCCATAAGGGAGACGGAGGCTAGCAGAGAGGTTAGGAAAACGACTTTGAGAGGCTTGGCCAAGCCGGCCAGACTGCGATAATCTCGCGTACTGGAAGCATGCTCCACCAATCCAACAACCAAAAACAGGGGACCTTTGTAAAAGGCGTGAGCTAGTATGCCAAGGACTACAGCGAGGGCAGCCAATTCGTTCTTAGTTCCCAAACCAATAAATAGCAAACCCAGCTGGGTAAGAGTGGCATAGGCCAGAATTGCCTTTAAGTCCGTTTTGGTCATGGAGAATATGGCGCAAACAATTGCAGTAATTGCACCAAAGGACAGTAAGGCAGGCATCCAAGCTGGATGATCAGACAACAGTGGATGTAGGCGTGCGATCAAATAGATACCGGCCTTGACCATCGTGGCTGAGTGGAGGTAGGCGCTGGCTGGCGTGGGTGCAGCCATTGCTCCGGGCAGCCAGAAATGAAATGGGAACTGTCCTGACTTCGTAAAGGCCCCTACAAGAATCAGGGCCAATGCCAAAGTGATGTTGGGATCGGTAAGATCTATGGGGCCCTGCAGGAGGAGTGAAAGTTCATACGTATTCTGGGTAGAGGCCAGTAAAAGCAGTCCCCAAAGCAGACTGAGACCACCGGCACCTGTGATGTACAGGGCCTGCCGAGCTGCCTTTTGGCTTCTTTCTTGGCCGATTCGGTGTCCGATAAGGAAATAGCTGGTAAAGGTCGTACCTTCCCAAAACACGAACAGGAGAAGCACATTGTCGGACCAGACAATGCCCAGCATGCTGGCCATGAATAGAAATAGGAAGAGGTAAAAGGTACTTTGGCGAAGATCGTCATGAAGGTAGTAATAGGTGTACAGAGCCACTACTGCCCCGATCAGGAGGATGATTAATGTAAAGAGTAAAGCCAAGCCATCTAAGTGAAAGGACAGCTGCAGCCCGATGCTTTCCACCCATGGCCAGGTTTCCAAATAGGGTAGGTCTTCCCACGCTGGCAACTTTGACCAGATAAAGATCAGGATAGCTGTCGGCATCAGAAATGCCACCCAACCGGCATAGGGGCGCTGTTCGGTCCGGGCGCGCCACAGCAGCAGCCCGCACCCACATAGGAATGCCAAACTTGCTAGAAGCATAGGGACTGCGTCAGTTGTAGAAGGTTAGGCCAGATCTGCAATTTGCCTTGAGTTTCAAGGCTTCGGCATACAATACCCAATCGTACCAGAATAAGGAACAGAACCGTCTTCCAACTCAGCAATGTGGAACGTGGGGTCCGGGAATCAACTGTGAAGACAATCCATACAATCTTGGGTGATTCCAATTACATGATCTCCCTGCATTTTACTGCCGAGGGTTCTCGTCTGATTTCTGGCGGAATGGGAGGTCATTTGAAACTTTGGAATTCCCAGACATGGGAAATCCTCAAGGTTGTTTCAGGCCATGAGAAATCTGTCAATGCCATGACTCTCAATGGCGACGAAGACAGACTAGCCACAGGAAGTAGCGACTGTGACGTCTGTATCTGGTCTTTCCCGGAATTCAAGATGTTACATCGGTTGCGAGATCGCAAACAGGTCGTTTCCACCATGACAAGGTCAAACGCAGGGAAATACTTTGCCATTGGTTCCTATGGCGGGCGGGTTTCTGTTTGGGATTTCGCCGGCCAGTTGTATGGTGGTTTCAAGGCCCAGGCTAAGAACCTATCCACCGTGGCTTTTTCGCTGGATGACACTAACTTGCTGGCAGGCGGGCTGGGGGGCGAAATTACTTCTTGGAATCTGCCGGTCGGGGACAAGTTAGGTGCGATGGAGGCTCACGAAGTAGCAGTGACCTTTTGCCGGTTCCTGCCAGGTGGCAATCAGATCCTGACCTTGGGTTATGAAGGCACTTTGAAGCTGTGGGACGCCTCCAACTGGACCCTAGTGCGCAGCCAAACGTTAGACGAAAGACGTATTACCGGTTTCCGGTACGATGGGAAGGGGAGGAGAGCATTAGTGCTTACTCACGGGAAAGTCAGTATATTCAGTTTGGAAACTTGGCTGTTCGAAGACGAATTGGCCATCGAATCTCATGTCTTGCAGTGCGGAGCGTTTTCACCCGATGGAAATTCTGTTCTTGTAGCTTCAGCAGACGGTTTAATGAGGGTCTTGGCCCTCAGCTGAAATCACTCCCTGAACCATCCTCTTTTACATTGACAGGATCATGTTTGATGTCCTTCCAAAGACCCGCCCAGCCCTACCTTCTGAACCTCAACGAGAACCCCTTAGCTCCCTCAACGTCAGTAAAGATGGCAGTTTCACGGGCGGCAGAGCTATTGAATTATTACCCTGTCAGCGGGAAAGGATTGGAAGCCAGCATTGCGTCCCATTTGGGTCACGGACTAACTAAAGACAACATAACGTTGGGCCATGGCGGCACTGATGTACTGCGGCGCGTTGCGGCAGCCCGAATTGAACCTGGGGACCAAGCGGTTATCCCCATACCCACATTTCCTCTCTATGCCATGCATGTCGCCACCCTAGGGGGCGTTCCTGTCCTGACTGAATGCCGAAATGATTTTACTTTGGATGTGGAGGCCCTGCTAGGGCAGGTCACTCCGAAAACCAAGCTCATGTATGTTACAAGCCCCAACAACCCAAGTGGTATTGTCTTGCCTCAAAACGAATTGGACCATCTGGTTTCAAATCTGCCGGAACAAGTGCTTCTGGTTTTCGATGAAGTTTATTGGCACTTTGGTGAGCATCCGGAACGTGCGCGAGCTTTCAAATTTCTGGACCGGAATAATATTCTGATTCTGCACAGCTTTTCCAAAGCCTTCGGCTTGGCTGGCCTTCGGCTTGGCTATGGCATTACTTCCGCGGCAACTGCCTTGGGACTTCTCAGTCCCAATACCTCCATGTGGCACAACCGAATCTGGACGGCTGCCGCGGAAGCTTCCTTGCTCGACGCGGAGCACGTATGTCGGGCCGTGGAACTGGTCAAGTCCCAACGCACTTTCTTGTATAACGGACTCACTGCCCAAGAAGGGGTGCGGCAAGTCCTACGCAGCGAAGCGAGTTTCGTAACTTTCCAACCGGAAGTTTCCAGTGAATGGCTTACTCAAGAACTGGAGGCCCGAAATATCCTGATTAGGGAACTAACTCCTTTCAATATGCCGGGCTGGTTGCGCGTCTCCGTGGGCTTACCGGCCGCCAACGAATGTTTTCTAGCAGCACTTCAGGACGCTTTAGAACATTGGCCACTTATTGAATAGATTGGCCTTCAATTTTGTTCCGGATTCTTTGGCTTGGGCTTCGATTACCGCCATGACTCCAACGTTGATAATATCTCGCACTTCAGCTCCTGTCTCCAATGCGTGGATGGGCTTGGCTAAGCCCACCAGGATGGGCCCGATCTTGTCGGCTCCGCCCAATCGATTGACTAGCTTATAAGAAGCGTTGGCGGCCCCCAGGGAAGGAAAAATCAAGACGTTGGCATCGGAAACGTCACTGAAGGGATAAACCTGGGACATCAGGTCCGGCTCCACAGCAACATCTGCTTGCATCTCGCCATCCACTGCCACCTCAGGACGCAACTCCTTCACAATTTCAGCGGCACGCTGCATCTTGGCAGGTTCCGGCCCCCGCGTACTTCCGAAGTTTGAATAGCTAATCATTGCAATGCGCGGTTCCACATCAAATCTGGCTGCGACATCCGCCGCATTGATGGCAATTGATGCCAGCTGCTCCGCGTCTGGGTTGATATTGACCGTGGCATCAGAGAAGAAGTAAAGCCTTTCGTTGACAATCATTACATAAACGCCGCTGACTACTGCTCGATCTTCCAAAGTGCCTACGACCTGAAGGGCGGGACGCACCACATCAGGATAGTTGTAGGTCAGGCCAGAAATAAAGGCATCTGCATATCCCGTTTCCACCATCATGGAACCGTAATAATTTTCTTGCACCATCAGCTCACGGGCCATGGTAAGGGTGACCCCTTTCCGTTGCCGCCTTTCATGAAAAATGCGAATATATTCATCCAACTCGCTGCTCTCCGCCGGATTCAGTACTTCAGGTTCGAAGTCAAGATTAAGCGAACGGCATTGAGCGTATACCTGTTCCGGGTTCCCCAGCAACAGGACGTCTGCAATATCCTGTTGCTTAATGGCATGGGCTGCTCTGACGATTGAGGGATGCTGGCCTTCCGCGAAAGCCAAACGCTTAGGGTCTCGGCTGGCTTTGATCTGCATGAACCGCATTACCTGCTCCGTCTTGCCCAGACGTTCTGCTAATGTATCCATATATTCATTCAAGTCCAGATGCTGCCGGGCCACACCTGAATCCATGGCCGCTTTTGCCACGGCGGGGGCAACCCACATCAGAGCCCTCAGATCCAGAGGTTTGGGAATCACGTAATCCGGGCCGATTGTCAGTTGACTTAGACCGTAAGCGGCCAACACCGAATCGGGCACATCCTCCTTCGTCAAGTCAGCCAGGGCCTTCGCGGCGGCAACTTTCATTTCCATATTGATGGCACTTGCGCGCACATCCAGGGCACCCCGGAAAATGTATGGAAAGCCCAAGACATTATTTACCATATTGGGATAATCGCTGCGCCCTGTACCCATAACCACAGTATCGGTGCGTGCAGCTTTTGCCTCGTCGTAGTTTATTTCTGGGTCCGGGTTGGCCATTGCAAAGATAATCGGGTTCCCCGCCATGCTGCGGACCATGTCTTGCGACAAGACTCCTTTTACTGAGAGCCCAATGAAAACGTCAGAATTTGCTACGGCCTCTTCTAAAGTGCGCTTTTGAGTTCGCGCCGCGTAGCGTTGCTTGTAGATGTTCATACCGTCCGTCCGGCCTTCGTAAATAACGCCGCGGGTATCGCACATCAGGATATTACTTCGTTGGGCTCCCAAAGCGATGTAAAACTCAGCACAGGCTAGGCCCGCGGCCCCGGCCCCGTTGATGACTATAAGGACGTCCTCAAGCCTCTTGTCAACCACTTCAAGTGCGTTGATCAAGCCGGCTCCAGATATGATGGCCGTTCCGTGCTGGTCATCGTGAAACACGGGAATGTCCAGTTCCTTGCGCAGAACCTCCTCTATGTAGAAACACTCTGGAGCCTTGATATCTTCTAGATTGAGCCCACCGAAAGTTGGAGCCACGCTTATACAGAAATTGATGAAGTCATCAGCGTTGGGAGCGTCAAGCTCCAAGTCAAAGACGTCAACGTCAGCGAAGCGTTTGAAAAGCACAGCCTTACCCTCCATGACCGGTTTGGCAGCGACGGCACCCCGGTTTCCCAAACCAAGAATGGCCGACCCATTTGTGACTACGCCTACTAGATTGCCCTTGGCGGTGTAACGGTAGGCATTTGCTGGATCCTTGGTGATCTCCTCCACTGGCACAGCTACGCCGGGTGAGTAAGCCAAAGCCAGATCCTGTTGAGTTGACATGGCCTTGGTGGCTGAAATCTTAAGTTTGCCCGGGCGCTTGCCTTCGTGGTAATCCAATGCTTCCTGTCGAGAAAAGGTAACCATGTGACCTCAGGGTAAGTTTGTTGGGTAAGGCTTTAAATGTTGGGACGTGTGTACCAAGAAATACCCTGCTTGTTCGATAATAGCACAGGAATCTACGTCAACCCTGAGAGAATTAATTTTCCCACAGAGTTGAAACGGCGTGTGGATAGAAGAGGGCTCTTGACTAAACTGTTTTGTAATCAATTCAGGCTCAGGCTTGCATCCAGGAAAATTTTCGCATAGTAACCTAAATAGGAAAGCAGCAATATTGCGCCCAGGACTCGATTGGCTCTAAATCTGGTAAACCAAACCACGGTGAATGGCAAGGCACTGGTGAAGAACATAACGGGATAATCAAGTGTCAACAGGGTCCCCGCCGAAGCCGCCAACGGTTTGACCAAGGAAGTTATTCCTACGATGGCTAGCACATTAAAGATGTTGCTACCGACCAAATTACCTACTGCTATCCCCTCTTCGCCTCGACGGACGGCTACTATGGTTGTTACTAGTTCGGGCAGGCTGGTGCCTAAAGCAATAACGGACAAACCAATGAAGAGTTCACTGATTCCTACCAATCGGGCTAACTCGCTAGCTCCATTAACCAGCCAATGGGCGCCGAAAGCAAGACCTGCAATTGATAGTGGCAGAATTGACAGATTAACCACGAGAGTACGGGATCGGGTTTCATTCCCCGGCTGTTCCACGGGGGCTTCATCTGCGTTAGTGTTCCTGCCGGCTACGTAGCTGTAAACCATAAAGAAGGCCAACCCGATGACTAGTATTAGACCCTCCCAACGGCTGATCTGCCTATCTGCCCCCAAAGAAAAGAGAACTAAAAGGAGAGTCGCCAGCAACATGTAAGGGTATTCCCGTTTTAGCATCTGCCTCTCGATTGGGAGCACTGTGATGATTGCCCCCAATCCCATAATGAGGCTGATGTTTGTGATATTGCTGCCTACCACATTTCCGATGGACAAGTCACCAGAACTATCAGGTCCCAGATTGGCAAATAGGCTGACCAGCAATTCCGGCATACTTGTCCCGAAGGCAACGATTGTGAGACCAATGACAACGGGGGACATGCCCAAAATAGCCGCTGCTTTGCTGGCGCTTTGGACCATCCAGTTACCCGAAAGAATCAAGACGACAAGCCCGACCAGCACCTGCGCGCTGAGAATTAGTGGACCTTCGAGAAAGGCTAAAGGCATACGTACATATACCGGCTAGGTACAGACATAGACCGGCTAGGGACAGAAAGCCCAAAAAGGGCCCCCATTTAACCTGCGGGCATCTCCAAGATGCTATACAGCCGGCCTTGCATACTCCACGGGCCAGTCCATATGATCTCGGCTGTAATCATCTGACCTTTCAAGTCCTGATCTGATTCCACAAATACCAGTTTATTTTGTGGTGTTCGACCTAGCCATTTGCCACGTTGCAATTTCTCTATCAGCAATTCCTGCCTGGTTCCCAGCAGAAGCTGATTCTTGGCTTGGCAAATTCCCTCCATGAGAGCCTCCAGCCTTCTGTGTCGCATTTTCTTAACGGCGTCAGGAACATCATCTGCCATACGACGGGCACTCACAGTTCCTGGTCTGGGGCTGTAACGGGCCAGATGAGCTTTGTCCAACTCCAGTTCCCGCAGAAGATGGTACGTATCCTCAAACTGCGAATCTGTCTCCCCACAAAACCCCACGATAATATCGGTGTTTATGCCACAATCCGGAATGGCCTTGCGGATGCGTTCAACGAGCTCTCGATATTCGGCGTTGGTGTAACCTCGACGCATTCGGGCTAGGACTTCATCATTCCCAGCTTGTACAGGTACTTCAAAATGCTCGCAAACTTTAGGCAAGTCTCGAACCGCATGCAATATACGGTCCGAAAAATAGGAAGGATGGCTGGTTAAGAAGCGGATTCGCCAAAGACCGGGAATCTTATGTACTTCCTCAAGTAAGTCAGCCAAGTCCGGCGCCCCAGATGCAGCCAGTCCCTGTTGCACAGGGACAGATTCGCTGTGTCCTAGGGCCCCCACCATGTCATAGCCATAACGGTCCACTATTTGGCCCAGGAGAGTGATCTCCCTTGCTCCTTGCTGCACTCGGTATTCTATTTCTTTTACAAGCTCAGACACGGGACGGCTTCTTTCTACGCCCCGCCGGAAAGGTATGATGCAGAAAGTACAAGCGTGACTGCACCCATAAACAATAGGGACAAATGCCGCGACTTCGTTATTTGCCCTGTTCCTAGCATCCGGTTTGGACGTGAAGAGATCCTGTTGCAAGTGGTATTCCTGTGCCAGTTCCTGTTGTAGTCGATTGCTTTGCAGATTAATCTGAGTGCTTTGCAGGTAGTTAACAAGCGGCGTTGACTCACTTGGTGGCATAAAGACATCTATGTAGGGGAATTTCTTTCGCAAGGCCGGACTAGGCTTCACTCCGACCATACATCCCATGAGCGCCAGTATTCTTTCAGGTTTCTGGCTCTTCCACTGCTTGAGGGCACCTAATTTACCGACGGCCTTGTCCTCGGCGCTCTGACGCACAACGCAAGTATTGACTACGGCAACATCAGCTTCTTCCAGTTCTGCGGAATTTGCGTATCCCAGCGTTTCCAGGGCATCGGCCACATGCTGGCTGTCTGCAGTATTCATCTGGCACCCAATAGTCCAGATGTGAAATTGCTTTCCCTCTGTAATCATTGGTCTAGATTTATGAGATTGAGGATAGACATCGCCTGGTCCTGTTTTCACCTCAGTTGGGGCAACCCTCCGAGAGCTCAAATTCATTATCCCACGTGGGGATCGGTAGGATAAACATTCATCTGGTCAATGCACACACGATAGGGCAGCTGTGTGGAAAATACAATGGCGTCAGCTATGTCTCCAGCCTGCAGCATACGTTTCCGGGCCTCTGCGGGGGGCGGAGCTGGTCGGCGATCCAAAAGCGGCGTCGCTCCCACACCTGGGTTGATCAATATAGAACGTACGCCGTGCGGATTGCCTTCCTCGTTGAGGATCCTATTCATTGCCTCCATACCTATCTTGCTACTGCTATAGGCTACTCCAGATAGGAGACTGGGGCTGTTGGCTGCTCGAGAGGCAACGTTAACAATGGAACCATGACCAGACCGTTTCATGCCAGGGAGCACAAGCTTAGCCAGTTGAAAGGAGGCCCTGAGGTTGACGGCCATAATGCTGTCCCAATCCTGCAAAGTTGTGTCAGCTACACTTCGGGCGGCAACATTCATACCGGCATTGTTTACCAAGATTTCAATTTCTCCCATTTCCCTCTGTGTCCTGGCATGGGCCATGGCGACTTGATCTGAATTCTCGAGGTCGGTTGGAAGCACAAGCACCTGGGAGGCCTTACCAGATAGTTTGGAGGACAGTTCCAAGAGTTTGCTTTCCGTTCGGGCAACCAGCGCAATTGCTGCACCTAAGGTGGCGTATCTCAGGGCCGTTGCCTCCCCGAATCCACTGCTTGCACCGGTTACCATGATTATGCGGCCGGAGAGATTCAGCATCTGTATTTTTAACCTTGATTGACTTGACCAAATCTGGATGTTAAGTCCTAGTCGGGGTTAAACCCTAGGATCCGCTCAATTGACCTACAACTCCCTTGAGTGTGGCTAGGCCCCGGGCAGTATAATATAGCCAACAGGCAGGGCCCTTGGTCATACACTCCAAGCAACCTCGGCAATGAACTTGGCCAACTGGTTGAATCGAGCCCTGTAAGTCGGTCTGAGGCCAGGTAACCTGGATACACCTGGCAGATCAGGCCGGACCAGCCTCTAATATTGTCCTTGTTGATTTAGTTGCCCTTGCAATGGCCATTGCCCTCTCCCCTTCATCCCGACCTGGCTTTCCCATCACGGTTATTCTTTTTGATGTAGATGGAGTGTTATGGGATACCCGACGTAGCTATGATTCTGCAATTCTCAAGACCGTCGACTATATGGTTACTTTGGCAAAACGGCCCGAGCTGCAAGGACGGGTGGGCGAAACCGACCTGCGCCTCATGCGCCGGGCTGGCCAACTGAACAATGACTGGGCTCTGACCTACGTGCTATTTACTGCATTGTTCCATGATTACTTGGATCTCGGCCTGGCTGCCACGGACACGGCCGGGAAAGGAGTTGCTTGGGCCCAGGAATTGAGGGGGCCTGTGTCCCGGCTGGAATTCGACTTGATTCAGAGGTACTTTGACTTGGTGTATTGGGGCCATGAGGACTTCAAACGTCAATTAGGTAATGAGCCCCCGCCATTGCCATTCCAAGCGGGCACATGGCACCGTGAAGCCCCATTGATCTCTAGGGATGTATTCCAATCTTTAGCGGCAGCAGGAATCACTAGGATGGGTATCGCCACTGGCCGATCCAACATCGAATTGCAGACGGTACTTCAAGACGGGCTGCTGGATGAATTTATTTCTCCAGCCGCCATGTGTACTGGCGACATTTTATCCAAACCTGACCCCAAAGTGGTGGATTGGTGCCTGGGTCGGTTGGGATTTACTAAATCTAATTTAGAGTCGTATCAAGTAGGAGGACTCTTCTGTGGCGATACGAGTGATGATTTGCAATTGGCACTGAATTACGCAACTCGAAATTCTGGTGCCGCTGCTCCAGGAATCTGGTTGGGTGGAGTTTCAGTGGTTCCGGAAAATGATTTTGAGTTTTACCTTCAGATGGGAGCAGTTGCATGCATTGACCATGTGCAAAACCTTCCTGACTTAATTCAAATGCTGAACCAAAGGACTGAGTAGCAGGCATGAGTGACAAACTGTGGATTCCCGGTCAAAGCGAACCTGAGGGAAATACTCAGGAACTGATCTTGCCGGGAGGCAAACCCCTGGGAACGGCCCTCTTAGATGCTGATGTTGAACCTGCCATCTCTGAAGCTTCAGAACCAGATTCAGCTCTGCAGGCCGACGCCCAGGCAATGGCGCAAGCACAGGCCCGAAATTTCAGGAAGTTTCTGGAAGGGCTGAAGTACCCGCCCCGGACCATCCAAGTCGTTTGTCCACAGTGCAAATCCCAAGTCAGATCCCTGGTATTTCCAATTCAGGACTACGGGGCGAATCCTGAATTACTTAACATGCTTCTGTCCGGCCAATTGGATACATTGAAGTGCTCAGGCTGTGGAAATGCTCTCCACTTGAATTCTCCGGTGATGGTACATCTACCCCAAAAGGAATTTTTGGGCGTGGTAGTAGCTGAATCCGGGAGCTCCCAGGGTCCGGCTCAGACCCTGATCGGTCAGCTTTCTGCTAATTTCATGGCCAAGGTCGCTCCCGCAGACCGCAAAGGGTACATGTTGACACCTAGGCAGTACATGAGTATGTCGCGGCTGCATGACACTCTCTGGGAGTTTCAGGGAATTACGAGGGAAATGCGCCAGCGCCAACAGGCCCAGATGGTGTTGCTGCAAAGGCTAATCGCGGCTGGGGATCAGGTAGAGGATTTACAAAGGCTTCTGGAGGCGGACACCAACTTGGTGGACAGAAACTTCGTACTCCAAATTAGTCAGATGTCGCAGGAAACCCCCGAGGAGTCTGACGGCTCCCAAGATCTACAAAGACTCCTTCGATTCATCTTGGAAAGGACCGGGGCTGGACAGCAGGTTCGGGCCCAGCAAGTTGCTGTGGAGGATATCGCAGGCAAGATGCAAAAAGGCCTGGAAGGACAGGAATTGGTGCTCTTGTTGATAGAACAGTGGTACTTGGAAGGGGGCCCGGAGGTAGTTCTGGCGCTAGTTCATTCCGCTCCCCAGAAATTTGACTACGAATTCCTCTTGGAATTGTCACTGCTTATTGAAACGGAGGAGGGCGAAAGCCAGCGCAAGTCGCTGGAAACCATGCGGAGCCGCATAGATGCCACCATGAAGGCCTTGGCCCAACAAAGGGCACAGATGCAACGTAATGTCTATCAAGCCAGTGTTTCTCTCGTTTCGGGTGCACTTGAGGCTCAAGATCCTGCCGCCCTATTGCGCGGTCAGATTCAGCTTCTTAAGGGCCCGTTCATGCCAGTACTGATGAACATGATCAGCACGGCGGAAAAGAATAGGGCTATGGATGTAGTGCAAAGGCTGCTACATTTGCGTGACCTAGCTTTGCAAGTGCAGTCGGAGACTATGGAGCCAGAAGACTGTTTATTGTTTCAGCTGATTACCGCCAAGTCTGTTGCTGAATCAAGATCTCTGATGGAGCAGCAGAAAGCACTCATAACAAAAGAGTTGCTTGACAAAATGAACGACATGGCGGCCGGCCTCCAAGAAAACGACATGAAAGGACAAGCCCAGAAGATTCGTTCGTTGAGGGGCCAAATGGCCCTGATGCGGTAACAGGAGACGTTGGCAAAGGACTGCGGAATTCGCACGGAAGCATCATTCCTGCCACCTACTTAGGCCAATTGATTCGTAAGGCGCACCTAATATCAATGAGGACAAAACGGACGTGACAGCACACAACTGGCTGAGAGGAGAAATAGTTACCACAGGCTCTGAACTTCTGCTGGGCCAAATAGTGGATACCAATGCAGCCTGGATGGCCCAACGGCTGAACGAAATAGGTATTCATCTCTATTACAAGAGCACAGTTGGAGATAACGAGAATCGGCTGAGTAAACTGTTGCAGACCTGCTTGGAACGCAGTGACGTGGTCATTGTGACAGGTGGCTTGGGCCCGACAGCAGATGACATTACCCGACAGGCTTTGGCCCGGGCTGTGGGGAGACCTCTCCTTGTGCATGAACCGACACTGGAAGGGCTTCGACAGAGATTCTCCAATTGGGGCACGAGAATGACTTCCAATAATCAGCAACAGGCCTTGATTCCGGAAGATGCCGAGATCGTGCCCAACCCCGTGGGCACCGCTCCGGGAATCAGACTTGAGACTGAAAACTGTGTACTTTTTGCCTTGCCTGGAGTACCTCGAGAAATGAAACATTTGATGATAGAAGCGGTGCTTCCTTTCCTGAAGGACCGATCTGGTGGGACAGGTATTATTCGGACAAGAACTTTGCGGACAATTGGAATAGGTGAGAGCACCCTTGACCATGAACTGGGGGACTTACTGCAATCACCAAACCCCACTGTCGGTCTGGCTGCTCACACGGGTCAGGCTGACGTCAGGATTACTGCTAGGGGCCGAGGTGAAGAAGAAGTTGAGAGTCTCCTAGGAGAAATGGAGGACCGCGTCAGAACTGTCGTTGGAAAGCATGTTTATAGCAATGAGAAAGACAAGGATATTGCAGTTCACGTGGCCGAATTGCTCCAAGCCCAAGGCACTCCTCTGGTGTTAGTAGAGCAGCAGACCAAGGGCCACATTGCGGCTAGATTGAAAGCGAGCGGGGTCGAGGTTCAATTACTGGAACCGGATGACATTCGGCCCGGTTTGTCTGCAGAAATAGAGGCTCTCCTTCCTATCGAAGACACTCAGGAAGTGCTGAGGGCCGCCTTGGGAAGGTATTCCCTATTGCTGAGTGACCTAGACCCGAAAGTATCCTGGCTGCTCGTACTGGGCACTACTCGACCGGATCACGGGGTGTATCAGCAGAATAGAGGAATAACCTCTATTCTTTATAAGACAGCGACAGACGAACTTCCCCTTCAATTGGGTTTCGGCGGCACAGATGAATTTACGTCAGTTTGGATAGGCAACCGCTGTTTGGACTTGATCCGGCGGAGTATCTTGGAGCTTGATTGACGCGACCCCAATTTGCCTACACCCAAATGGGACGCGTGTGACCTGAAATTATGCCCAACAATAGACTTCGTTCATTCCACTACTGGTTGAGGAGGCTGCCTTTGGACTCGACGAATGTTGCCCGCACTTAGCCTCCCCAGATTTATGGGGCCTGTCATTTGGGCCCTTCCCGCATCCAATCATCGTTGCCTCCCATGCAGATGCTTTTTGTCCGTTTGGTGTCAGTTGTAGTGACATTGGGCGGAGTCCTGTTTATTTCCCAAAGAACTGCGGCCGATTTCTTCGCCGTTCCGTCCGCCTATGAGTTGAGAGGAATCGCGGAAAGGTTCCAAACGGAAGCATTTCTAGGAATACGCCAGAGGCTAACAGATGCCAAGACCAATGTAATAATTCCAGGAAATCCCGTTTCCCAACAGACCGGGGACACAGTCTTCAAGGGACCTGAATTTCAGGAGGTCCCAGTCCGACTCGTGGATTCCAAGGAAAGTCTAGAAAATTCAGTGGCCATACCATTTCTGAGTCAAGGGGGCACTCCGGCCAAGCCTCAGGCGGGGCAAGTGGAGAGTGCTATTTTTCGAGGAGGTCAACAATCAATTGACATAATTGGAGTAGATGATGGCACTCTTTCGGAATTGCCTACGATCTCCATTCCCCAGGAAGGGGTGGGACCAGATCCAGATATACTCGTTGTCCCTGAGTTGCGACCCGTTTCCCAGCCACATACTGACCAGGTATTCACTCCGTTGCGGGGAGTGCAGACCTTCCTGCTGATGGGCAGCGACAAACGGGACGGTGACGCCACATGGCGTACGGACGTAGTCATCATCGCAGTATTAGATCAGAAACGAAACCGTGTCGACATGATTTCGGTGCCGCGAGACCTCTATATCGAAGATCCTCCTCGCCAGGACTCCAATAAAATCAATACTTTCGACTATTGGGGCGAACAGGAGAGGCCGGGCGGCGGTCCAGAACTGATGAAGCAGATTGTGCTCAGTTATTTTGGCATCCCCATTGACCACTTTGTGCGACTCCAGTTCTCCGGTTTTTCCCAAATAGTGGATGCCATGGGCGGCATTGACGTTTACGTGCCCTGCCCTCTTTACGACATCAGACCCGAAGAGAATCTGTACCTAAATTTGCAATCGGGACATCACACCTTGGATGGAGAACAAGCTCTTGCCTATGTGCGCAGCCGAGAACAAGGTGGAGATCTCTCCCGTGTGGAAAGACAGCAACAGGTCCTGATTGCCCTCAAACAGAAATTTACAGTGCGCAACATGGTCTCTCAGATACCCAGCATTTATACGACCGTCCGAAAAGCAGTAGATACCGATATTGGCATCTTTGATGCAGTTGCACTGGCCCGCCTGGCTTACAGCATGAATTTCGAAAATATCAGTGTGCTCACTCTACGCCCGCGTGAACATTTTGAGGGTGGCTGGGCACAAGGTATGCAAGTATGGCTGCCGGACTGGGAACGGATTCGCAACGATGTCCAGCTGCTGCTGGCGAGTGTTCCTGATTCCCCTGATGCCAAGATCGGGACTTCTGCAGCCGAAATCGAAGAGCAGTCCTTGGTAGCCGCACGCTGCCAGTAGGCGGTGCAGGTAAGCCCTCCGGTTTCGGTGAATCCCTCACACCAAGTTTAACTTGCCAGCTGTCTGGCGAATTCGAGACTGGCTTTCAGCCACATCGAATGTCCGAAGACCTCCAAAGTAACAGTTTCGTCATAATTGAAGTTACGCAGTTGCTGAAATTCCTGCTCGATCTGCAATCCGCCTTTTTTAGGGGCTGCAAGGGGCAAGTGGTCATCTCCAGTGCCGTCATTATCACTGAGATGAATGTGAACCAACCTATCTCGGAGATCAAAGAGATAGTCGCGTGTCAAAGATTTTGGAGTATTAATGTTGCCGTGTCCAATGTCGTACAGCAGCTTCAGATCTGGAACCCTATGCAGAATCTCTCTAAACGGTTTGAGCTGGTGCAGGTTATGTGGGCTGTTTTCCATGGCCACTTGGATTCCTTTGGATTTGCCATAAGTCACAAGTTGTCCCAGTTCAGATACATACATGGCCACTCCTTCGGTGAAGGAAAGGTATTCTGGCCAGATACGAAAGTGCATAGTGCAAATCGATGCACCTAAGTAAGCAGTCACGTCAATGCTGCTCCTCAGCTCAGAATAGGCAGCGTCCCTTACTCGCTCAGAGGGATTCTCGGTTGGCAGGTATGGCCCCGTGTGGCCAACAATACCCAGACCGAGATCGCTAATCAGTTTTCGTACCCGTTCCCAATCTTCGCGATGGGGACCAGATGCAGGTTCTTCAACAGTTAGATCGACGTAATCAAAGCCCAGCGCTGAAATTCCTTCTATTTCTTGTAACAGTGGGCGATTGGGGTCGTTCATAGCACCAAATTTCATTTTTGTCAGCTCCTGTTGAGTGTTTCTTGCCTAAGTTGAAAAAGCCAAATAGCCAACAACAGGATTGAGGCGGCCATTACAAAGAACTGCCCCGCCCCCGACGTTAGTTCCTGGCGATAAAGACTTGCAAAGTAAGGCAAAAATATGTATTGGCTCAATGCAACGGCCGGCAGACAGCCCAAGGCTGCCACGGGCAACCAGTATTGCCATCTTTGCATTAACCAAGGCCCTGTCAGCGGTGCCCAGAGTATGAATCCACTGCAAATCAGAAAGCTCCCGGTTTGGACCAGATTAGAAGTTAGAAAGAGGTTGCTGGGAGACCAGTCTAGTGGCAAAATCTGCAATGCTGTGTAGCCGGAAACAAAGGCCATGACCGATCTAGATAGCCACCTGAGAACTGCTGGATATTGCTGCAACCAGACCTTTCCCCATGCTTGTTGGCTCCCCAATATACTGGCTGCAACCAAAGGCCAACACCACACGATGGCGGCTCTCTGCCAATTTGGGAAATCCTCGCCGGGCAGGAGTTTGATGTAGGTCAGATAATCCAGTCCCAACACGGCCAGACCAGCCACATCATGCTGGATCCAGATGGTGTGCATACCCCAGGCCCAGCTCAATGTCCCCAGTAAAAGGACAAACTGCAAGTAGCCAGGTCCATCCGACCTGTTTCTGTCCTTCATCGACCGCTGAACAGACTTAGCGGACAGAATTCCATGCCTGCAGATATGCCTGCCAGAGTAAACTGGCGCTTCGCTCCCACCCCATCCGCGCGACATGCCTGGTTCCTGCCATGACCATCTGATTTCTAAGGTTGGCGTCGGTCAATAAATGTTCCAGGCCGGTTGCGATTTCTTCAACGTTCAGGACATCCACATATAAAGCGCCTGGCCCGCCCGACTCGACCAGACTGGAATTGTTACCCGTGAGTACAGGAGTGCCGCATGCCATGGCTTCCAAGATAGGCATGCCAAAGCCTTCATACAGAGAAGGATAAGCGAAGAGAGTCGCGCCACTATAAAGGGCGGGCAGGTGTTGGTCTCGAATAAACCCAGGGAAAAGGACTCGTGTTTCCAGGTTCAAATCCTGCACGCGTGCTAAGAGATCTTGGTATTTCCAACCTCTCCTACCGCCAATAACAAGAAGCAAATCTGGCTGGCTTCTGGCAATCCGATAAAAGGATTCAATCAGCCGCAAGAAATTCTTGCGTGGTTGAAGTGTGGAGAGACCCAGAATATAGGGGGCATCGCCGATTCCATAGCGAGCGCGTACTTCATGCAGTGCAGCCTGGCTCTCCACGCGCCTGAAGACTCCCAAATCAACTCCCCCGGGTACAACTGCAATTCGGTCTTCAGATACTTGCCACATTTCTCGTAAATCTCTGGCGGTGCTGTGGCTGTCCGCGATGATGAAGTCTGCCCGCAACACGCTTCGCGGGACGACTTTTTCAAGATAATGTTCCAATGAAGGCACAGCAGTCTCGCGAAGTTTCCGGAACGCCAAATCATGTACAGTTAGGATCTGGCAAGGGGCCTGCGATGGGGGTAGTGCGAAGTCAGTAGCGTGAAAGATCTGGGGCCTACAATCGGTAAACCATTCAACCTTTGGGAATGGGCTGCCTGCTCTATGCCACAGTCGCGTCATGTCCCTTTCCCGAAAGGGAGTAAAGTGCAGAGGGACTCCATTGAAACTAGATGCGGAATTGCCCTTGCGCCCACTTACAAAAAGGCTTAGATCCAAGCCAGCTTGCCTCCATGGAAAGTGCCGGATTAATTCTTGGGTAATTCGACCGATTCCTGCCGACTGTCGGACCGCAGGGGTATAGTCAACCAGGATTTGCATTTAGTATTAGGAACGGAAAGTCCATAGGCGACTGGCGGCATAGTTCCAGAAAAGCACGATGCCGATACTGGTCAGTTTGCCTAAGTTGGTACTTAGAGTCTCCATCCAATCCACCGGGCCCATTAATTCCGGAATGATTCCGGTCCAAAGAGCCACTAAGGGCCGCAACATCAGGTTACTAAGGAGCAATCCAATCAAACTGGTCATCGTAAATTTGGCCAACTGCGCCTTGACTTCGTTTCTCTCCTGATTGGCAAACGTCCAACATCGGTGCAGCCAGTAATTCTGCAAGATTGCTGCGCTTATGCTGGCTGTATTGGATAGGAGAATCGGTAAACCGAAACGGAACAATAGGAGATTCAGGACCCCGATATCCGTTAAAGATCCCAATCCACCGACAGTGGCAAACCGTAAGAAGCTGTAGAACTCCCCCCGTTTGTCTATGGATTCCGACATGGCGAACTCAATAGTTGAGTAACGAGGACTGGTTGGAATGAACTGGCACAGGAACCTGCTCTATCTTGAAACCGCCAGAGCGTAAGACCAGATGCTGCCGGCAGGACAGGCAATCATACGGAGAGGGAGGGATTTGAACCCTCGAGGGCTATGAACCCTACACGTTTTCGAGACGTGCGCACTCAACCAGACTATGCGACCTCTCCTCGTACTAAGGGGCCCGTTAGCCCATCGGACTTTATTTTAGACCAATCTGCTGTTTCAACCATTCTTCCATGAAGAAATCCAGATCGCCATCCAGGACGTCCGCAGTCCTACCCGTTTCCACTTGGGTCCTTAAGTCCTTCACTAGTTGGTAGGGGTGCAGCACATAGTTCCGAATCTGTGCTCCGAAGTCTGCCTGGACGTTTTCTCCGCGCAAGCGGGCTCGTTCAGTTTCTATCTTTTCCTGTTCGATAGCGTGCAATTTGCCTCTCAGCACTTTCAAGGCATATTCCTTATTCTGGGTCAGGCTCCTTTCGTTCTGACACGACACAACTAATCCTGAAGGCTTGTGCGTGATTCGGCAAGCAGTATCATTCTTTTGCATATGCTGGCCTCCAGCACCGCTACTGCGAAAGGTGTCGATCTGCAAATCGGTTGTCTTGATTTTGATGTCTATATCTGTGTCTAATGACGGCACTACTTCAACTTTGGCAAAACTGGTGTGTCGGCGGTTGCCGGAGTCGAATGGACTGATGCGCACCAATCGATGTGTGCCGGCCTCCGAGCGCAGATACCCGTATGCATAGTCCCCGCCAATTTCAATAGATACGCTCTTGACACCTGCTGTTTCGCCCTCGGTACGATCAATGATTTCGGCCTTGAAGCCCTTCCGCTCGCTCCACCGAAGATACATGCGCAGGAGCATCTCAGCCCAGTCCTGGGCTTCAGTTCCGCCCGCCCCTGCGTGAATGGAGACAATTCCATCGCCACTGTCATAATGTCCGCTAAGCGTCAGAAGGAATTCTTCATTGGCCAGAGCATCTTTGGCAATATTCAGATCCTGTTCCAATTCTTCAAGTGAGCTTGGGTCTTCCTCCATAAGGTCGCTCAGCTCAAGAACTTCTTGCACCTGTCCTTGCAAATAATCCCAAGTGACCACGGTCTTACGCAATCGGTCCAATTCTCTGGACATAGATCTGGCTCGTTCCTGATCTCCCCAAAATCCAGGTTCTGCTACAGATTGTTCCAATTCATCAATTCGGTTCTGTTTGGCAATGAGGTCAAAGCCGCCCCCGAGTGATTTCTATTCGGTTCAACAGATTTCTTGCTTTTTCCTGAACCAGAGACATGTATTTTCACTCCTAGCAATCCTAATCGAATAAAGCTGCCGCAAATTCATCGGCCTCGAAACGGGCTATATCGTCAATCCCCTCGCCAGTACCTATGAACCTGATGGGCAGACCCAGGGCATCCCGAATACTTACAATGGAACCCCCTTTGCTAGATCCATCCAACTTAGTCAATACTATGCCGGTCACACCCGCGGTTTCTGTAAAGTGCTCAGCCTGAATCAAGGCATTCTGGCCGGAAGCACCATCTAATACCAGCAGAACTTCATGGGGGGCTTGATGCACGAGCTTACTGGCCACCGTGCGGAGTTTCTGCAGTTCTCGCATCAAATTGAATTTGGTGTGCAAGCGGCCAGCTGTATCTACCAGCAGCAAGTCAGCGTTGCGACTCTGTTGACTTGCCCTAATGGCGTCATAGACAACTGCACCAGGATCTGCCCCTTGGCCATGTGCGATCACGTCTACACCTGCCCTTTCTCCCCAAATCTGGAGTTGCTCCACTGCGGCGGCCCTGAATGTATCCGCAGCAGCTAGAACTACGGTGCGTCCTTTCAACCGATAATGATGGGCCAACTTACCGATGGTAGTAGTCTTGCCCGCACCGTTGACACCTATAACAAAGGCCACGGTAAGTATCCTTGGGGCTTCTAAGGGGAATTCGGTATCGGCTTCCAGGCGCAATGCAACTTGCTCTCTAAGGACTTGATACGCCAGATTGGGGGTAATGGTTCCTCTGGCAACCAAGCTTGATTTAGTGTCCGAAATGAGATGTTCGGCCGTTGTAAGACCTACATCCCCCATCAGTAAATTTTCTTCCAATTCCTCCCAAGTTGATTCTGTGACCGTACTGGTCTGAAAGACGTCTCTCACCTTGCTCCACCAGTTCTGGCGCGGCTTTTCTAGTTGCGAACGCAGTGACATCGTAAAGGGAGAAAAAGGGCTAAATGGAAGGGCAGTCGAATTGAGCCCGCTGGCGCGGCATTCTAGCATGTTCCGTTTCCTCCGATGTAATCAGCGGCAAGTGAGGAATTGGAGGTAACGTATAATGCGCTAGTCCAGCATAGCCCCACCCTTACATGCCTTTGCTGTCGGTCTGTAGACAGTATGGTTGTAAACGCAGGGCCAGTTTCCCGCAACCCAATCCCCAACCCATAGGTACGAGGCTCGGTATTCCTTTGATAGTCCACTGCCCTACCAGCAAGTTCAGGACATCTGCGGAATCCTTCCCGCTTACCTGCCCTAGCACAGGGGATCCTCTTGAATTTACTGATTTCGTCGCATTCCAGCCCGATCTCATAGACCCTTCTTTGCCTGGCCAATGGCGGTATTTACCGTGGTTGCAGCCATATCAACAAGCGGAATCCTTTATCACCTTGGGAGAAGGTTGGACACCCCTATTGAAGGGCCGTTGGTGCGATCGAAATGTACTGTGGAAAGTGGATTCCGATATGCCCACTGGAAGCTATAAGGACAGGGGTGTGAGTGTAATGGTCAACTGGTTTCGGCATTATGGCTTTCAGACCGTAATGGATGACTCCAGTGGCAATGCTGGTGCCAGTCTAGCCTGCTATGCCGCCAGAGCGGAACTACATGCCCGTATTTTTGTTCCGGCGGCGGCACCGGGACCGAAGAAGAGCCAGATTGCCATTTATGGTGCCGAATTAGTGGAGGTTGAGGGTCCTAGGTCACTCGTTGCTGCCGCCGCGACAGCTGCCTTGAGCCATGACGTGGGTTATGCCTCCCATGCTTTGCATCCTGCCTTTCTCCTCGGGCAGATGTCAGTGGCATGGGAGATTTGGGAGCAAATGGGATATAGGGCGCCTACGTGGTTGGCAGGCCCGGCTGGGAATGGTGGTCTGATGTTGGGTGCATGGCGCGGTTTTGAGTTGTTGGCAAAGTCTGGATTGATCACAGAATTGCCCAGATTAATAGTTGTGCAGGCTCAAGGATTCGATCCTCTTCACAAAGCATATGAAGGGGATTACCAAACAGTCAATCCCATGCCAAATCCGCCTGCTCCCTCGGTGGCTGACGGCATTTCCATCGTTGACCCGTCTCGGGGCCAAAGCCTCCTGACAGCCATCTACCAGTCTAGGGGATTCGCAACAAGTGTGAATGACGACGACATTCTGGCAGCACAGCGCGAGATGGCGGGCCTGGGATTCTTTGTGGAACCGACCAGTGCTGCCGCTTGTGCGGCTCTAACTCGGCATATAGACATAATCGATGAGGCTGAAGATGTGGTAGTAATCCTCAGCGGGACGGGGCTAAAAAATCCACCTCTAGTTTGATCCGATGTTCCCGCGGGTCTACCTGAACTAGAAACGAGGTTATGCGAAAAGTTCTTGGTGGAGTTCCATGCTTAGCAATTGGCTCGTACCGTCAGCATTCTTCGTAATCCCAAAAATGGAGTCCGCGTAATCCAGCATATGCTGATTGTGCGTGATCAATATGAATTGGGTATGCTGAGCCAGTTCCCGTAAGGAAGACCCAATGCGACCTATGTTGGATTCATCCAAGGCTGCGTCAATCTCATCCAATACACAGAATGGCGGTTGATTGAACTTCAACAGTGCGTAAAGAAATGCAATCGCGGTCATCGCTTTTTCACCACCAGAAAGTGCAGCGATGGGCGCCGAACGTTGGCTAGGCAACTGTACATGCATTTCCAAACCAGCCTCCAGTTCTCCTTCTCCTTTTTGCAATTCAAGCCATCCCCTTCCACCAGGAAAGAATCTTCCGAAGTATTCTCCGAAGCTCCTGTTAATCTGTTCAAAGGCCCGTTGGGTGTTGGTATCCAACTCTTGGCCTAGCTGGGTGATGACCTTCTCCAGTTCTGATTCCGATGCATCCAGATCCCTAGTCTGTGCCTTGAGCAACTGGTATCTTTCATATGCCGACTGATAGCTGGAATATAGATCTGGATCGACTTGACCGCAACGGTGAATTCCTCTGCGCAGCTTTCCCAGCTTTGTTTCGTCAACCGAAAATTCCAATTCTGCTGCAGAGAAATTCAGTCTCCGCAAGAATTCCAATGCACCAACTTCCCCGACGGGCTGGCCGGTAAGGAGCTCCACGTCCTGTGACAAGGTACGGCTGAGCCAACTCAGGCGCTCTGTCAAGCCAAACTGTCTTAGCTCAAGCTGACGACGTTGTGCTTCGAATCGATGATGAATGTCCCTCTCTTGGGCGAAAGATTCAGTCTGAGCCTCCCTTAAACCATCAAGATCTTGTTTGGCCAGGACGAGAGGGGCCATTTCTTCTCTTAAGGCTTGTACATGCAGTTCGAACTCTGTCAAATTATTCGCCGCTTTCTCCTCTTCCTCCAGCAGTTTAGTCCAATCGTCTTCTAACGTTTTCGATTCGGCGAGCAATTGGTGAATCGAAGAGTTAAGAGTCACACAAATGCCAGCTTCTTGCCTTTCTTGGAATTTAAGGGCCTCCAGTTCCTTGGACAAAGTTGCTTTCCTTTCTTGCAGTTCTGTAGTTGGTCCTTCATGGAATTCCAGTTCCAGCTGCTTGATTGCCTTGAAAAGATCTTCCAAGGAATCCACAATTTCGGCTCTCTTCCGTTCGATGTTGGTCAACTTACTTTCAATCTCTAACAACCTTGTCTGTCGAGCCTTGGAAGACTTGCTATGTCCGGCTCTGGCCGTATCCAGATCGTTTATGTTTGTGCATAAGGTATGGATACGCTCTTTGGCAAGCTCGACACCTTGCCTTTTCCGCTGTAATTCCAAATCAAATTCCTGAACGGTGATTCCCACAGACTTGACTTCACTCTCGGTCCTCGCCAACTCGGCTGCCTTTCTCTGTGCTCTCTTATGCGTTTCTTCCTGCTGCAGCGTGAAATCTTTTTTCTTCAATTGCAATTCCTGTGATTCATAGGCCATATTCAACAGGCCTTCCCTGCCACCACCCCCACCTCTGACCTTGATTACGCCGGGCTTAGCCAGGATATCCCCTCGAAGTGTGGCAATGAATGGGTACTTTTTCTCCAATCTATTCGAATAACATGAGACTGCTTCATGGGCATCCTGGGCCAAAGCGAATCCAGCTAGCAAGTGGCCGATAAGTGGGCCTATTTCCTCCATTCCAGTTATGGCCTGGACAGCAGGCATAAGATTTGCGTCGGCCATTTGGGAAGGGGTTTCTTCCGGAACTGCCTCGAGAACTGCCAATCTCAAGTCCGCAGTGTTTTTTGTCCTGTGGGCCTCTCGCCAGACCCGTTGGGCATCTCTCCAAGTCCGGAAAACGTAGCTGAATTGCCAATCTCCCAGGCAGGCGGCAATACCCGCCTGGTGGACGGGATTTACGTAAAGCAATGCCGCCAACTGTCCAAGAGATTTTTCCATGCCCGGAAGTCTGGCGAAAGGGGCCGCGCTTTGCTGTGAAATCTCCGTTAAATAGTCTTGCCTGGCCTGTAACTTGGCTTGTTGGCTAGTCAAAGTGGAATTTATCTGTTGTAGTTCCAGCAATTCATTCCTGGTGCGGGATGCTTCATTCCGAAACACATCTAGCCTACTGGCAAGGTTCTGCTTTTCTCGGCCAATGTCTTGAATTTCGGTTTGTAGCAGGGCCAGCAAGTCTTGAACGTGTGAATTCTCCTTTCGAGCATCTCGCAAGTCGCTCTCTAGGCGCTGAGCCGCGTTTTCTTCGTGCCGCTGCTGCCATCGCAACATGATTCTCTCGTTTTCCAGTCTGCCGTGGACTGTAGTCAGTTCCTTTAATTCCGTTTCAAACTTTTCTTTCGCCTTCTGATTCCGGTCCCAGGCTTTCCGCGATTCAGCCACTTTCTGAATTGACCTGCTCAACTCCTGTTCCATCTCCCAATATTTGTCGGCTAGGATTGCACGACTACGCCGGTGTTGAGTAAGCCTAGTTTGAGCGGCGGCCAGAGCGCTCTCTTCGGATTCCTGTCTCGCACCGACTTGGTTTCTCAATCGCGCCAGGTTGTTTCCTCTCTCTTTCAGGACTTGGGTTTTGCTCAACTGAGTCACGTATGCTTGTTCGGCCAGAGAAAGCGCTTGCCGTGTGGCTTCCAATTGGCTGTCGAGGTCACGAATCTGGCCTTGTATTTGGGAAGCTTTGAGGCGTCGCTCCTGAAAAGAGGCCTCTGAATCCCTTTGTTCGTTATTTATTTCAGAAAGTTCCAGAGCCGTTTGCACTTGCTCGGCTTGCGCGGCTTCGAATGCGGGCAGATAAAATTGGACCAAAGCGAGACGCAGCTCTTCGATGAGTTGCTGCCGCCTTTCAAATTGGCGGGCTTGCTTTTCCAGATGGGAAAGAGATACCTTCAACTCTCGCATTTCCTGGTGGACTGGAGCAAGATGAAGGGAGATGCGGGACAGTCTCCGTTCTGAGGCTTGTTTCTTGTGAATGAGACCCAAAGCACCTGCAGCTTCTTCGATGATGCGAAGCCGTTGGAATGGACTTACAGATAGAAACTGTTCGCAGTACCCCTGTCGTATCAGACTGAAAGATCTCTTGGCCATACCAAAAGGGGCAAATACTTCTCTAATCTGGTTCAAGCGGGTGCGGCGCCCGTTCAGCCGGTATTCGCTGTCACCGTCTTGGTATCCGACCCGATTGATATCGTAACCACTTCCTCGAGATGACAGTATTCCCTCACTGTCTTCTATGGAAATCTGTACCTCTACCATGTTTGATGAGGGGTGGCCGTTAATTGGTTGATGGATCAGGTCTCTGGATCTCTTGATCCGCAGCGCGGAATTCGCTTGTTCTCCCAGCACCCAAGCAAAAGCGTCAGCCAAGTTGCTTTTGCCGCTACCGTTCGGTCCTACTACGGCGGTCAAGCCGGGGCTTAACTCCAATTTGGTACCGGTTCCGAAGGTCTTAAAGCCCTTCAATTCAATGGATCGAAGTCTCATGATCCGATTTCATTGCCCACTATCGGCAAACCTCTTACAGCAACAACATGAGGCATCCTGCCGCGCCAGCCCCTATTCCCAATCCTACCAATGGCCGTTGCAGCCGCCACGAAACCTCCGGCAGCTGTCTATGCTGCCAAAGCCAGGGACTTAGTCCAAGATGTATCAGCCACAGGCCTGCCAAAAACACGACTTGACCTAGCGGGATTGCCGATTCTACAAATATAACCCAGTGGCTTGGTTCAGAAGACCCTATGTCCATCATCAGTCCGATTATGAAAAAAACAATATAGTTGGTGCCGTGTACGATGAGCCAAGATCCAGTCAAACCTCCCGTCAACAACGAACCGGCCGTTGCCAGGAATACGGCACCAACCAGCGGTTTCCAACCACTATTTGCCAAGTCCCGGGCAAAGGTTCCTGTGTGGAATAACTCCAGCCACATGCGACGCAATTCGAATCCATGCGGCAGGATTCTTTCGATCGCTCCCATACTCCAGGTTCCCAGTAACCATAGGATTCCTGCCTGTATACTCGTCCACAAAATGAATACTGATACGTGCCTCCCTTCCGGCCCAAACCAGGCAGCCATTGAAGTGAATGCCCATAGGCCCAAGCCTTGCATCCCTATCATCATCCAATACCTACCACCAAAAAAAGGGAAAAGGCTGGTGAGAAGGGCGAAGACACCGCATAGAAAGTAAAATACCCAATCAGAGGTTGGTCGATAATTTTCCATGGATGAAGATGTCGGGTGGATTTAAAGAATTGCCTGATTGTGACTGATTAATTTAGAAAGGGACCGAAGAGTCTGTTGTTTAGGCCATAGTAGTACATGCTTGAATTGTTCAGCCCTTTCTATCTATGGGGCACGAGTGTATACGATCCAGGTCAAATGGGATTATATGCTCGCTATGCTCTATGGTTTATAGGCAGCTCGGCTCTGGTTGAGGCTCTGGTCAGGGGCGGAGAACAGTTTATCGCCGATGTCAAAGGTAAGGCTCTCTTTTGGTTTCAGCTGAGGTCTTTTGTCGGCCTAAGTCTGACCTACCTGTTGTGCGTCTTAGTGATGTACCTGGTGTTGACAGCATGGATTGGTAAAGACATAGATGTACTGACTTTCGCTGGAATTGCCGGATTGGCTGTGCTTCCGAGGGTATACACGGTGTATGGGCTGATCCCCTACTTCGGTCGGACTTTACAACGCTTATTGAATATTTGGTCTTTTATACTGTTGTTTCTGGCTCTTCGCCAGGGAGTGAATATAGAATCTGGGCAATTGTGGCTCTTGTGGGGGATCGGACTGGGCTGTTACCTGGTAGCCCAGCGCTCCCTGGAATTCTTGGGGCGTTCTCAACGCTCCAAGCCTGAATCCGATAAGACATAGCACTTTTTTGTGATGGGTGATCTAAAGTGAACGGCTTAAATAGTGTTTTGCAGTTGGATGCTTCCTTTTGGCTATGGGCAACTTTCCATTTGTCTGTGTTCTGGCTTGCCATATACCCCATCGCCATGTTGCGGAAGTTCGTACGTTCAGGTGGTCAACTGACCATCCACTCCCGCCTCGTGCCAGCGGAAGGCAATGTACGAAAACAGCGCGGCTCAAATGAGGCTTACGTTTTATTCTTGTCCGGCATTGGGCGGGTTTCTTCACATACTTATAGCGAAAGAGAAAAGGGCATATTGCAACGAATTGCAGACCTTTGTCCTCGGGCGGTGGTGCTCGACGATGTCTTCGCTTATTCAATCAATAACTTGCCCCTCACCGAAGAGAGGCGTTTGAGCATCCTGTGGCGATGGGCAATGCGGCAGAAATTGAAGAAAAGAAAGTTAAACGCTCTGCTTGGGTACCTAATAAATCTGCGAAATATAGTGCAGGTTGCAACTTCAAGTGACACTCGATATTCCCAGGTATATAACAGGGGTTTCTCCGATGTGCTGGTCTATCATTTGCAGCAATACGGATATGACCTCAATAGTCCCAAACCTTTATTCATAGTGTCTTATAGCGGGGCGGGTCAGATTGCGGCTGGGGCAGTAAGACCTCTACGGGAGAAATACGGACTGCCGGTCTACGCCATGATGCTGGCCTGCTTTTTCACAGAGGGCCCAGGCGTTGTGGCCGCCAACCACATTTGGGAATTCTTTGGATCCATGGATAGGGCGTATAAGTTGTTTCATGCGGTAACTCCAAGTCGCTGGTTACGTCTCAGCCGGAATGCCTGGTCGGAATATTTTCGTCAGGGGGGCGTCACTCGAATAGACATGGGAGCCATGAAGCATACCGGTCGTGGTGGATACTTGGATCAGAACAGTCGGCTGCCCAACGGAATGCGGTACATTGATTACACGGCTTCTCAGTTCTCCGAAGTCATAAACGGCATCAGCGCCCAACATGCACAGGAACAGGCCGCTTAGCTGTTCCACGCAGCTAGGGCTTCCAATTTCCAGGCAATTGCAGTGACTTTCAGAGAGGTAAGAACACGATTCGCGCCCAGTCCAACGGGCACAATTCATTTGGGCTCTCTGCGGACCGCTCTATTTGCTTGGTTGTGGGCCAGACATTGTGGTGGGAAATTCCTACTGCGCATTGAAGACACTGACAACAAGAGATTTGATCCCGGGAGTGTTGCCAGTATCGTGAATTGCCTCCAGTGGCTAGGGCTGGATTGGGATGAAGGGCCCGACATAGGGGGACCTTTCGGTCCTTACACCCAGAGTGAGAGAGGACAGATTTACAGGGATCATGCTGAACAGCTGATTACTGAACACAAGGCTTATTGCTGCTTCTGTTCAAGAGAAAGACTCCAGCAACTGAGAGAAAGCCAAAAAGCTCGAAACGAACAACCTAGATATGATGGTGCCTGTAGAGATTTGAGCGCTGAGGAGGTTGCTACTCGAAGAGCTGCCGGCGAATCCTATACGGTGAGGCTGCGAATACCTTCATTGGAAAGAATCACCTTCAAAGATGTAATTCGGGGCGACATCACAGTTTCAACTTCTACTCTACAGGATCCAATTCTGCTCAAGAGTGACGGCATGGCCGTCTACCACTTAGCGGCAGTAGTAGATGACCATCTAATGCAAATTTCCCACGTGTTACGTGGAGAGGAATGGATCGCCACAGGTCCCTACCACGTCATGTTGTATGAGGCTTTCGGCTGGGAATTCCCAGTTTGGGTGCATTTACCTGTAATCCTCAACCCGGATGGCAAAGGGAAAATGAGTAAACGCAACACCGGAAAGCACCTAATGCCGGTCAATGTCGAAGACTTCGTGGCTGCCGGATTCCTGCCCGATGCGATGTTCAATTTTCTCTCCCTGTTGGGTTGGACTCCAAACGCAACGAAAGATATGTTCAGCCGCCAAGAGTTAATAGACAGATTCGAACTTGAGCAGATCTCCCCATCAGCGGCCAAAATGCCCTATGAGAAATTGGACTGGATGAACAGGGAATACTTACGAAGTCTCTCTCCGCAGACATTTAGGGATGTGGCTACTCCCTTCTTGGCCCAAGCCTTTAACCGGTCTGAGACAGTTGTAGCACGTATGGAGAGTCTGAATTACGTCCTGCCTGAACTCCAAACACGGGTCAAAACATTGGGCGAGGTTTCAGATTGGCTGCCTTGGGCTTTCAAATCTGCGGCAGAAATTGAATACGAACCGGTAGAGATGTTGATCGGACGCAAGTTAGACAGCACACAGAGTGCGAAAGTACTACAGACTTGCCTTGAATTGTTGGAGGAGGCTAATCCATTTGAGCCTGAGGTACTAAGAGATCTTTTTAGCAAAAAGGCCCAGGCTTTGAATTTGAAGTTGGGGAGCATGTTGGGGCCTCCCCGAGGCGCAATCTCAGGCTCCAAAGTATCTCCTCCGTTATTTGAAATGATGGCCGTGCTGGGCAAGAATGAATGCCGGGAACGCATTCTTCGGGCCCATTCAGTTCTTACCTCAAAGTCCGTTACCATGGCTTGAAGGCCCGCCCGAAAGCCAGGTTCTCTTGTTTGGGTACATAGAGTTCGGGAGACACATGTTGACAACCCCGTTCTCCAATCACGTATACTTTTTGTACTTCCGCCAGGAGAAGGCCATTGGGGGATAGTTTAATCGGCAGAACACATGATTCTGGTTCATGTAGTCGGGGTTCAAATCCCTGTCCCCCAGTCCCCTGTCAAAGTGTCACTGTATACTAGGCGAAAGGGTTTCTTGGAAATTCCACTAGACAAAGCAAACCACAGCCAAATATCGAATTGAAATGTCGACACTACGGACGTTGGCCTCCTACATGGGGGACTGCATTTCGGAACTCTTGTGCGTTCTGGGCGAGGGCCAGCGTAGGTCAATGCAGTTGAGTTTCAAGGAGGAAGAGGAACGAACCACCTGGGACTACACTCCCCGCGAACGAAGAGGGCTACCTTTGAGGGAAATGAACCGTTCGCAGCAGCAATCCGTTTCCAAGCTATTGCACCTTGCTTTGAGTCACCGTGGTCTGAACACGGTTTCGGTAATCATGGCGCTGGAAACAATACTCGATGTGCGAGAAGGTTTTAGTCGCCCTTTGCCAGGGCGGGATTCCAGCAACTATTGCCTGACTGTCTTTGGCCTACCTGACGACCAGTTGCCTTGGGGTTGGCGATTTGAAGGCCACCATGTGTCCTTGCATTTCACTATTTCCCAAGGCATGATTGTGTCTCCCTTTCCCCTGTTCCTAGGCTCAAATCCGCGTGAGTGTGAATTGGCCGGAGGAATTCTACTGCGACCCCTGATGGAATTTGAAGATAGTGCCCGCGAGCTATTGCATATGCTGGATGAAGGGCAGCAAAGTCTGGCTCTGCTTAGCCCTTATGCCCCGCGGGACATCATGCTGGGCAATCGTTCCGAAGTCGAATATGGGAAAGGGCCTATGTTCGATGTAATTCCTTGGCAACAGGAGACCGGGGCTACCGTGCAAGACTTGAATGCACTCTGCGTGTACGAGAAAGCAAAGGGGATAGAGGCTGCGAACCTTTCTGCATCCCAAGGAGCTCAACTGTCGGGTCTGATTAGCAAGTACCTAGAATGTTTTCCAGACCAGTTAGCGGAAGCTGTGAGCCAAACCATTGGAAATCCCATGGACGGAACAGTTTGTTTCGCGTGGGCGGGAGGTCGTTCCTTGGGGGATGCTTGCTACTACCGCATTCAAGCACCTGACTTTCTGATAGAGTTCGATAATTACCAGGACGAAGCTAACCATGTGCATTCGGTGTGGCGGGACCCGGCCAACGACTTCGGTCGAACCGCCCTGGCAAGTCACTACGCGGCGTCCCACTGAAATCTTTTCCCTTGAAGCTTATCCAGGGCCCATTCTGATAAGATACCGGTTTGGCTGTCTTCAAGCATTCCGGTCATGTCAGGTCCATCTCCCCCTTCAGCGACTAACACCAAGCCAACTGCCACAGTGCCTGAAAGCGCGGCAAGTTTGGATTTCATTCGGAATCTGATCAAGGCCGATCAGGAAACTGGCCGATTCGACCGCCGGGTCGTGACACGCTTTCCCCCTGAGCCAAACGGATTCCTGCATATCGGACATGCAAAAGCAGTCTTTCTAAATATGGGACTTGCACGCGATTTTGGTGGTCACTTCAATCTGCGTTTCGATGATACCAATCCTCAAAAAGAAGCCCCCGAATATGTAGAGGCGGCTCAATGCGATCTGAAATGGTTAGGGGTAATTTGGGACGGCGAACCCAAATTCGCATCCAGTTATTTTGAACAGCTCTATGTTTGGGCCACTGAATTGATTAAGAAGGACAAGGCCTACGTAGATGATCTTTCGGCGGATCAGATAAGAGAATACCGCGGTACATTGACCGAACCAGGTAGGAATAGCCCTTTCAGGGACCGCACAGCCGACGAAAATCTTCGTCTATTTTCAGCCATGCGGGAGGGAGAATTCCCGGATCGGGCCAAAGTCTTGCGGGCGAAGATTGATATGGCTTCCCCCAATCTGAATCTGCGTGACCCCGTCCTCTACCGCATTCTGCGAGCCATTCATCACCAGACAAAGGATGAATGGTGCATTTACCCCACATACGACTGGGCTCACGGCCAAAGCGATTCAATTGAAGGCATAACGCATTCGATTTGTTCATTGGAATTCGCGGACCACAATCCCTTATATCAATGGTTTCTGCAGGCCTTAGACATCTACGCCCCAGTCCAAATTGAATTCGCCCGGCTGGAATTGAATTACACCATAACTAGCAAGCGGGTTATTAATACTTTCGTTCAACAAGCCTTGTTGGATGGTTGGGATGATCCGCGCATGAGCACATTGGCTGGCTTGCGCCGCCGCGGGGTACCGGCAAGTGCCATTCGAGAACTTTGCAGACAGGTAGGCGTGGCCAAGACCAATAGCATGGTGGAAACACAGCTGTTTGACCACTGCGTGCGCCAAGCGCTTAACCCAGTAGCCTTACGAAGGATGGGAGTCCTAAATCCAGTGAAATTGGTCGTGACCAACTATCCTATCGATCAGCAGGAGGAATTCCTGGCTGTCAATAATCCGGAAAATGAGAATGCAGGGGTACGCCCGATTAGCTTTAGCCGAGAACTCTATATTGAAAGGGACGACTATCAGGACAATCCCCACCGCAAGTTTCACCGCTTGGCCATTGGCAAGAAAGTGCGTTTGCGTTATGCCTATATTGTGACCTGCACGAATGTAATTCGAGATGATGCAGGGGCTGTTGTGGAAGTACATTGTACCTACGATCCCGCAACCCGCGGAGGTTCAACGCCAGATGGCAGCAAAGTGAAAGGTACCATTCACTGGGTAGATTGCCGTACCGCGCTGGACGCGGAGGTGCAGCTGATCGATCATCTTTTCCTTAATCCCAATGTGGTCCACATGAAGGCGGATGAGGCAATCGAAGTTTTTAATCCCGATTCCCGCGTGGTCATAAGAGGAGTCAAAGTTGAACCAGCCGCAGCTCGCGATGCACGATACGACACTATTCAGCTTGAACGTCAAGGATATTTCCGCCAGGATTGTAAGTCTGCTCTAGGGCACATTTCGCTAATTCGCACAGTCGCCTTACGGGATTCCTGGAAGAAAATTGCAAGTAAGGCTGGCTGAGGTGAAGCCGAGATCTCGACTCTGGCCCCTGTTGCAAAAGTGGTACCAACTTGCTCTCTAGTGCCTTGCACCAGAGCGGCCTTGACTCAGCGGCCTTGGTCCCGAAGTGAGAAAGATCATTATTACAGCGGCCTTGGTAGGATCAAGACCAACCAAGGAGATGAATCCAGCTGTTCCATATACTCCTGCCGAAATAGCTCAGAGCGCATTTGAGGCATATAAGGCCGGCGCCGCAATAGTTCATATCCATGTACGGGACCCCGATTCAGGTCAGCCCAGTTCCGACTTCAGCCTGATGCAAAAGACTGTAGATGGCATCCGTACCCTCTGTCCCGTGCTCATCAACCTCACAACTAGTGGCTTCGACTTGGAAGATCAGAGCCTGGATTCCAGGTTGGCACCCTTGACATTGGAACCCGAAATCTGTTCGCTTGATGTAGGTTCTCTCAATTTCGTTGATCGGCCCTTTTTGAATCCCCCAGAATGGGGATTGGAAGCAGCGCGCCGCACTCAGGAACTGGGTATAAAGCCAGAGCTCGAAGTATTTGATATAGGCCAAGTTGACCAAGCACGGCACATTGTGAACGCAGGAGTTGTAGATCCTCCCCCTTGGTTTCAATGCTGTCTTGGGATTAAATGGGGTTTGCCCGCTACCATCGAGAATCTGGTTTTTATGCACCGCCAGTTGCCACCAGAATCGCAATGGTCTGTCCTTGGGGTAGGTGCCGCCCAACTGACTCTTACAACTGTGGCTCCTCTGTTGGGGGGCCATATTCGAGTCGGCTTTGAGGATAATTTGTACTACTCCAGAGGAAAATTAGCCCGTAACAACGCTCAACTGGTTGAGAGGGCCGTACGAGTCTTGGAGCTGGTTAATCTGCAGACCGCCAGTGTAACCGATACCCGTCATATCTTGGGGCTGGACTGACGTCCGGGCACCATACTGTAAAACCGAGGTGTAGGAGAGGCCCATAAATGGATCTGTTTGAATTCCAGACCAAGGAACAGTTTCGTCAGGCGGGTCTGGTCGTACCAGACGGCGATGTGGCAACGACCCCTGAAGAAACGGCCGAATTGGCTGCAGAATTTGGCCCTGAGGTCGCCGTCAAGGCACAGGTACTGGTTGGTGGGCGCATGAAGGCAGGCGGAATACGAATTGTGTCTTCGCCTGAAGAAGCTGGGCGGGCGGCTCAGGAAATTCTGGGCATGGACATCAAAGGGCATAGAGTCCGCAAGGTTTTGGTTGAGTCTGCGTCAGTTATTGCTCAAGAGATTTATCTTGCCGCCATGGTGGATAGGACGGCCCAAAGATTGATGCTGATGGCAAGTGCCGCTGGAGGCATTGACATTGAAAAAGTGGCGGCTACAAGCCCAGAGAATATACGGAAGGCGCACCTTCATCCTTTGCTCGGATTCCGTCCCTATCAGGGACTGCAATTGGCCAAGGAGCTGGGTTTGCCTGTTACTCTTTGGTCAGGTTTTGCCCAAGTCTGCCAAAAGCTGTTCGAAGTCTTGACTCACAACGATGCTGATTTGGCGGAGATAAACCCTCTCATCTTGAATTCGCAAGGTGAATTCATCGCACTAGACGGCAAGATGAGCATCGATGACAATGCGCTGCCCCGCCAGTCCCGTCTGATCTCTCCAGAGAATGAAGAAGAGGGAAATGACTTGGAGCGAAAGGCAAAGGCTGTAGGCCTCAACTTCATTCATTTAGGTGGAAACGTGGCCTGCATGGGCAATGGGGCGGGTTTGGCCATGGCAACTATGGACGCCATCAAATACTTCGGTGGTAATCCAGCAAATTTCCTTGACATAGGAGGTGGAGCCACCATTAAGCAGGTGACTCAAGCCTTGGAAATTATGACCGGCGATCCGACGGTTAGATCCCTTTTGGTTAATGTTTCCGGAGGGATTACCAGGTGTGATGATGTCGCTACAGGGATTGCGGCAGCATTACAACAGGACCACATCGAGGTTCCGTTCGTAATTCGGTTGGTGGGTACAAATGAAGAGGAAGCCCGAGAAATTCTAGCTCCCTACAATGTTACCTTCGTTCGCACGTTTACCGAAGCTGCCCAAAGTGCAGTGAAGTTGGCCAGGGGGAACGCCTAAATGGGTATTCTGATTGACAGGGACACTCGCATTCTGGTGCAAGGGTTGACCGGTCGCCAAGGCAATTTCCAGGCCGAACGCATGCAGGCCTATGGGGCCAAAATCGTGGCGGGAGTCACGCCAGGCAAAGGGGGAACTCAGTCCCTAGGCGTTGATGTCTTTGATTCGGTGGCCGAAGCAGTAGCTACCGAAGAGGTTGATGCCACCATAATCTTTGTGCCAGCTCCTTTCGCAGCGGACGCCATGTTGGAAGCCGCGTCCGCCAAAGTGCCTCTAATTGTATGCATTACGGAACATGTGCCCGTTCACGACATGATCCGGGTCAGGGAGTACGTAAAGATGCAGGGCTGCCGTCTGTTGGGCCCAAATTGCCCAGGATTAATCACCCCTGGGGAATCCAAGATTGGTATTATGCCCAACCATGTATTTCAACCTGGAGGCACAGGAATTGTCAGCAGGTCGGGCACGCTAACCTACGAAGTGGCTTTTGCCTTGACTAACAATGGTATTGGGCAAAGCACAGTCGTTGGCATTGGGGGCGACCCCATAAAAGGGCTGGATTTTGTAGATATTCTGGAGCTCTTCAACTCAGATCCCGAGACTAAAAACATTGTAATGATCGGTGAAATTGGCGGTACCGATGAACAAAGGGCCGCGGAGTATGCGCGGGCGCATGTCAAAAAGCCATTATTCGGGCTAGTGGCAGGAGTTACTGCGCCACCTGGTCGGCGCATGGGACATGCTGGGGCCATAGTGTCCGGCGGAGCCGCGACGTCAGCGGCTGCGAAAATTGACGTTTTGAAGGAGTGCGGGTTCCTAGTAGCTGTACATCCCGAACAGATCGCAGAGCTCTTGACTGCTTAGGGAAACGCCTGAGACCCCTGCCACTGGGACATTTCGCCGAATTGATTTCAGGCATTGCAGAAATGCCATTCAATTTAACCGCGTGCAGATCCGTATTGGCTTCAGGTATCATCAGTATTGAAAAGCCTATTGTCCAAAAAGACCCTTTTGGGGGTCTGAGATGGTTCTGGAAACGTGGTCAGTATTTAATGCGGCTACCTGCATAGGTGCTTCTCAGTCCAAATGCCAGTTACTTTGGAGGCAGGTGCAGCGGATGGGCCAGGTGCTCCAGAGAGTTCTCGGTGCCATTTTTTCTCAGTGAATGTCCTTTTAGTTGGAGGCTCCTTGCATGAATAAGGAATTGGAAATATCTTCCTCCCAGGGAGAAGTTTATGTTCCTGCTGAAACCGTAGTTGCCAGTTCGGGTCAGCCAGAATACTTGAAGGTCAGGAAAGCCGCTGAACAGAATCCTGTCGATTTCTGGCGAGATCGAGCCGTTGAGTTGCTTGACTGGTACCGTCCCTTCACCCAAGTACTGAATGACACAAACGCTCCATTTTACAAATGGTTCGAAGATGGGCAGACAAATGTGACGCTGAATGCCTTGGACCGGCATATGACTACCTGGCGCAAGAACAAAGTGGCGTTCATATGGGAATCTGAACAAGGAGAAACCCGCACTTACAGTTACTTGCAGCTGTGCTACGAGGTGAACCGGTTCGCCAATGTTCTTAAGGCCAAAGGGGTCAAGAAAGGAGACACGGTAACCATTTATATGGGACGCGTCATGGAGTTGGTATTCGCGATGCTAGCCACAGTGAAGATCGGAGCATTGCACAGTGTGGTCTATGGTGGGTTCAGTGAACAAGCCTTGGCCAGCCGTATCGAGGACTGCCAGAGTAAAGTGCTTGTAACCTGCGACGGTGCTTGGCTACGCGGCAAGACAGTGGATCTAAAGGAGATTTCGGATGCGGCAGTGGCTCGGGCTCCTATCGTAGAAAGCATGATTGTGGTTCGCCGGACGAGTCAAGAAGTCACGATGGTTTCCGGTCGGGACTTCTGGCTCCATGACCTTTTGGCCGAACCTGACGTCAATTCAGTATGTAACACCGAAGTCATGTCGGCAGAAGACCCTCTTTTTATCCTCTACACGTCAGGTACTACCGGTAGGCCAAAGGGAGTCTTGCATACTCATGGGGGATATCAAGTCCAGATTGCTACTACTCTGAAGTATGCCTTCGACATGAAAGATGAAGATGTGTGGTGGTGTGCCGCAGACCCGGGTTGGATTACAGGTCACAGTTATATCGTCTATGGTCCCCTGATCCTTGGAGCCACCAGTGTGATTTATGAAGGCGCGCCTGGCTACCCACAACCGGATCGATGGTGGGAGATCGTAGATCGTTATGGTGTGACTATTCTCTATACGGCGCCTACGGCTATTCGCGGTCTGATGCGTTTTGGTGAAGAGTGGCCCCTTCGTCACCGTTTGGATTCCCTACGTCTGTTGGGCACAGTGGGCGAACCCATCAATCCTGAAGCTTGGCGTTGGTATTACAGGTTAATTGGTAAGAACCAATGCCCTGTAATAGATACCTGGTGGCAGACAGAGACTGGTGGCTTCATGATCACTCCAACACCCGTGGTGCCGCTCAAGCCCGGCAGTGCCACGCTTCCCTTCGCTGGCGTGCTGGCGGATGTGGTGGACGAAGCGGGAAATTCCTGCCCCGCCAACGAAGAAGGCTCTCTGGTGATCAAACATCCTTGGCCCGGTATGTTACGAACAGTTTGGGGGGACCCTGAACGCTACATTGAGCAATACTGGTCGGAATTCAAAGACCAGGGCTGGTATTTCCCAGGTGACAGCGCTCGCCGAGATGAAGATGGATACATTTGGATCATTGGACGGATGGATGACGTCATAAAAGTAAGCGGATACAGGTTGGGCACAGCCGAAATCGAAAGTGCATTGGTCAGCCATCCCGATGTTGCCGAAGCCGCCGTTATTGGGTTACCGGACGAACTGAGGGGAAACAGAATCAGTGCTCATTGTATCCTCAATGAAGGCATCACTGAATCGAGCGAACTGGGAGCTGCTCTAAAAGCCCATGTGCGGCAGGAAATCGGTCCCATAGCTGTGCCGCAGGATATAGCGTTCACTACATCCCTGCCCAAAACAAGAAGTGGGAAGATTATGCGACGTCTTCTGAAGGCCCAAGCCTTGGGAGAACCTCTTGGGGACACCAGCACTTTGGAAGACTGATATTGTTGAAGCAAATAAAGGAGTCTGCAATGTTGAAGAAAATCCGGGGACCGTTTTTAGCTTTTCTGGGTGTGGCCGTTCTTACCCTTGTTCTGTCAGCGTGTTCACAGGCGGGACCTTCGTTAATTCCTTGCAACGAAATGGCCCCCGATACAACGGGTGCCATACCGGACTTGGGAGGATGTGAATTAAGAGTTGCTGTTGAAAACGCGTATCAACCTTTCAATTTTATTGATACCGAAACCGGAGAGGGAGTAGGTTACGACTACGACGCAATAGCGGAAATCTGCAATCGACTCAACTGCGTCCCTGACTTCATAGAGACGAGTTGGGATGCCATGGTTGCCGTGATGTCCGGCGAGGGAGAGCTCTCAGCTTTCGATGTGGGGGCAGATGGAATCACTATCACCGCCGAACGGGGACAGCATGTGGACTTCTCGATCCCCTTCATATCAACAGAACAGGTATTACTGGTACGTTTGGAAGAAGATCGTTTCGGCGAACCCCAAGAATTTGCAGGGATGTCCGAACTGATAATTGGCACTCAGCTGGGCACCACTAATTACTATGCTTCCGTGGACCTGGTTGGGGAAGATCGAATTGTGGCCTATGACCTATTCGGGACGGCGGTTCAGGCGCTTCTGAGTGGGGATGTGGACGCTGTGATGATTGACAGTGTAGCTGGCATGGGTTACATGGGAGCCAACGCGGATAAACTGAAGGTGACAGGTGCCGCAGTCCAAAATGAGGAATTGGGCTTTATATTAGCCAAGAACAGCCATCTTACTTCGAGCATCAATCAGGCCCTAGAGTCCATGAAAGAGGACGGAACGCTGCAAGAACTCTTCGACAAATGGTTCTAGAATCCTGATTGGAAGAATGTCTTTACGGACGCATTCGATTTCACAAAGCGGAAGCGAGCTAGTTCGCTTCCGCCTTCTTTTCCTTTGAACTTCCTCCCAAGTGTCAAGGTGCGGCCGTGGAAAGACTGTCCGGTCAACGTCCCTTGAAATTTCCACTTTCTATCCAGATGATGAAACCGGTGCGTCTGTCAGGACTTGGTTCTGAATCCTTAACTTGCCCGAAGGCGCGGAGCTAACTGTTGGGACAACCGGGATTCTCAACGTCTTCTCTGGTGTAGGAGTCTGTAGCAGGGCGGCAATGAAGGCCCTACCCGCGGACTGAATCGAAATTCAGCAGGGCCCAACTGCTGATTGCGGACCCGCTGCGACCATTCGAGACTCCACGCATTGAAGCCCGTTGTGTCTTTTGGAGTTTGGAATAGGTTTGTCCTTACGGGCCAGTAGCTTAGCTCGCATTTCTATAGAGAAACCAGTATGAATCAGGAGGAAATGCACTTGCGAAGTCCAGATTCCAAATGAAGTCTCCTTCCTTCGTCATAGCCTTGATGCAAGCATCGGCCGACTGCAAATCTCCGTCCCCAGATGGCCACCCGTACATCTCGCCGAGCCGCTGCAGGCGGGACCTCTGAGCCATCTCAGTAGCGTACAGAGTAGGGCTAAAGTTGCCTTCATCAGACCAGCTCTCCAAATTCCAGCGCAAGCTATCCAACCGGGCTTTAAATTCTCTTTGGGCCAGTATCATGGTTCTTGCCCCGAAAGTTCGGAGCAGATCTTCTCCAGCCTTTGCAAGTTCAAAGTCCGCCGAAGTGAATTCAGAAGGTTTGAGGGAAATCAGGGCTTCCCAAACTGCCCGATGTTCCAGAAAATCTCCCAGGGACATCAAGTGCTGCAGGAATTGGCCTTTATCTTCAATACGCACTTGCCGGTAAACTAGATTACCCAGCAGATAGTCTTCCAATACACCCACTTCGGTAACCAGGACCGACCTGATACGGTGTGGAGCTTCAAACATACTTTATCCCTTTAACCTTCACTGGTTCCGTTGCAAGGCACTCACTTGGAAGCCACCAAAATTCTGAGAAACCGTCCAAAGTGGCCTTCCGCAAGCAATCGAATTATGGTACTTGAAGAAATGGTGAAACTCGGGAGGAAGGTAAGTTGCTGGACAATTGACCTCTTTCTATTCAGTAACTTTCGGCGAGGAATGAAGGGAGTATCAAGTAGGTTTGTGCGGCTGGCCGAGGAGTAAGGAGCGAAGGTGGGTAAGCATAGATTTGCGGTCTGATTTGTGTTCATCGAGGCCCTAAATTACTTTCTTTGTCCCTACGGAAATGGGCCTTGGGAATGGCAATAAAATTAATGATGAGAGCAAATAGGAGATTCTCTGCTACTAGGAAAAAACCCGGGGTGATTAAGAAACAATCTTGCAGTTCAAACAGGTCTATAGGTAGGTGGGAAACCGCGTGAGAGTGCTAGCAAGCAGCAAAGTCCGCGGTTGAAGATCTCACACTCCGGTTTCGAGAAAGTTCGCTATATGCGATATCTGTGAAGGGAATGTCCCTTTCTTGACGCCACTAGCGATTGGCGAAACAGTCTCCTGCAAATATGGTTCGGCGATGCAATACGATAGAAAACCGGATGTGGTACTTTCAGCCGACGCCAGCAAGAGTGCTCAACATAAGCAGAATGAAGTTGTAAAGGGCATGTGTTGCAATTGCCGGCAATAATCCATAGCGCTCCCTAATAATCCCAAAGGCAAATCCTAGAATGAGCACAACGAGCAGGCCGTCTGTAGCATATTGGAATGCATGAGCTGAGGTAAACAATAGATTGGAAAAGAGGAGACCCAGGCGGGGCTGCATGACCCCACGAACAAACATTTCCTCACTGACGCCGGCACTGATTCCAAGGAGTAGCATGCCTAAGGGGTGCGAGGGCAGTTGAGCAAACTCTGCAAAGCTTTCAGAATCGGTAACGGGGATTCCCAACGCAAGCCACACCTTCTCAATCAGTTCGCCTAGGCCAATGCCAGCGCCAACCAACAGGGCGGAGAACAGCAGTGGCAACAGGATCCTATTGCGGGTGAGGGGCTGAAAGCCCAAACGTGCAAGAGACTTTCTCAAGTTCTTGGACTTGCTGAATCCCACCGCCAACAAAACAGCAGGGAAACTTGAAACTGCAGTAGCCAACAAAGTCACATTGCGAGAAATGGGACCTTGGGTCGCAATGTCACCGGTTGGGATTTGATAGATGAAGGGCTCACCAAATGGCACCAGACTGAGCAATGACAAAAACACCGCGGCCAAGCCCAATGCCAAAGCGTAGGCGTGGGCAAAATCGTTGGCATTAATCGGTAAGACCTGCGCCAACAGGATCCTCATTCTTGGCAGAAAGAGCAGACTGGAGGTCACCATGACTACTAACCCCCATGCTCCCCACGTGCCCAGGCTGGTTAGACTGAGCGCTAAAGGTTCTGCACCAAGAGAGGCTGCCGAAGCGATGGTGAGAATCATAAGTAAGAGAATCGCGTACCCAAAGACGAGCAGGAGAATGCGCAAGGCCAGGCTATTTCGAGACTCTCTTATCGCAAACGCGGCCACACCCAACAGCAAAGGCAAGATCCCCACTCCAAAAGCGCCCACAACAGAATGGTCCTCTATGCCCTGGACTGCTTCAATTCCCGATGTGGCCGCCGCCCCCAAGGCCACGATCGCAAACAGAATGAGTAAAGTAGTACGCAGTGAAGGCTGCCAATTGCCCCAAGAGGTCCAGTGCGTTGCAAGCAAAGACGGATTTCTTTCAACCACTGGGAGTTTCCAAGATGAAAGTTACCGGACCTTCGTTTGTCAGATTCAATTCCATTGCAGATCCAAAGATGCCTGTTTCTACTTCGACCCATTGACCCAGCAATTCAACAGCTTCAGTGTAGAGCACCCGAGCCACGTCGGGGGATGCAGCTTCCATGAAGTTGGGACGTCTTCCCTTTCGGATGTTGCCCAACAGAGTGAATTGGCTTACCAGCAGGACTTTTCCTTGAATATCCAGCAGGCTTCGGTTCATGCGGCCTTCAACATCCGAAAAAATACGAAGCTGAAGCATCTTGGAACATAAATATCGCACTTCTCTAGTAGTGTCTCCTTGAGCTACACCAAGCAGGACTAAAAGGCCCGGCCCTATTCGGCCGGTAGTCTCTCCATTGACTTTGACTTCAGCTTGACTAACTCTTTGAATAACTGCTTTCAAGAGTGGAGACCTACCTTGGAGAAAGTGTACTAATTTGGCGAACTGGAGCTACCAATCATTGAAGGTCAACTCTTTGCAATTTACCCAGTTGCAGAATGTAGGGTTCTTGATCCTGTGGGTTGATCAATATCATGGAACCTTTTTCAAATATTTGTACGACTGCAGCAACCCGTTCTGGAGGTCCGAGGGGCGCGCCCAAGCGACTGCGTAAGCTTATATCCATGCTCGTGGACCTTTCGTCCACTAAATCAAGGATGGGAGCAAAAAAATCGTTTTCAGCCACTGGGGCCCTCTGTCCCAAAGCCACGCCTGGATCCGCCGCAAAAGAATCAAACTCCTCAGCACCTACATAAATGAAGTCCCATTCGGGGTAACGGAAGAAAGCAATCTCGGCCCCTGGCAGCGTTTTTCTACGCTCAGCACTGTCGTCTAGCAAAAAGGTAACATAAACACGTCTGGATTGGAGTGAAAAGAATAGGTCACCCCATTGGAAGGACTGAGTCAACATGGCGCCCCAAGTAGGAATTGAGGCCTGACAGCCGAATTCAGCCAAGGCATTGAAATCCCGGAATACTTCCTCAAAGCCAGCGTGCAGACCGAAGTCCCGACAGAGGGTCACATAGCTGTCGGGTACGAATCTGGGAGTGGGGGCAGTGTTTTCAGCTTCTGGAACTCTTGTAGACGGAGAGGGCGTGCCCCCTGGTGCCAACACTGGATCCAAAGGTATAATTCTGTCCGCGTTGCGTGCCAATACAAATTCGTGGCTAACCCACCCTCTCAGCCCTTCTTGATTGAGTTGTTCTGAGAGATCTACCTCCCACCAGTCACGAGTAGCACTTATCCCTGTTATCGGAAGTAACTCCATATTGGGCATCAACGCCAAAACCGGAAATCGGATTCCCGGTCCCGCCCTTACATTCACCCCTTCCTCTGAGTTAACTACCGCGTATGGAGCTGAGGAAGGAGTGAGCTGAGGTAATACAGGTACGGCGACAATTCGGGGCAATTCAGGGGTGGGAATGGGTGCCTTGGCGGTCTCTCCCCCGGCATCGAGAATCGCAGGCTGCTCAGAAGTACTGGTAGGGCCCGTAGAAAGGCCTGTGGGACCTTCCTGCTCGGCCCCAAATGGGGACTGCGAATGGGCCAACAATAGACTGGAGATGGCGACGACCAATAGCACCAGCAAAAGCGACACGAATCCCAAACCCGTACGCCGAGATTCACTGGACCTGTGCCATTGGAAAAGCTCCAAGGTTTTGGAACCTAGGGTCTTCCCTAGCCAAGGGGATGTGGCCAGTTCCGGCATAGTACGGGTGGCTGCTTCCGGGTCACCTCTCTCTATCCAGCCAGAAGGCCCGATCTCCGTACTATGGCCAATTTCAGTTAGCAGTTGCTTCAACTCTTGGGCTGTTTGTAAACGCTTTTCCGGCGACTTGGTTAGACAGGCCTGGAGCAAATCCAGCATAGATTTGGGTAAGGTGACAAGACGCATGTCTGGGCTTACTGGGTCGAATTCCACATGCACATGTTTATATAGGATTTCGGTTGTAGTGCCTGTGAAAAGGTCCTTGCCGACTACACACCGGTAGAGAATGAGTCCCAAGGAATAGATGTCAGCTCGGTTGTCCACGGGAAAGGCACCAGAGCATTGTTCGGGTGCCATATATATGGGAGAGCCCACTGTCCGGCCCGCTACCGTAATTTCTGGCATGTCCAGGGCCCAGGCTATGCCGAAATCAGTCAGAAGGGGGACCAGGGGATAGTCCAGAGAAGCGATTAGTATGTGGTGTTCATCCAGAACCGTAGAAGGGCGGATCAGAATGTTGCTGGGCTTGACATCCCGATGGACCAGATTTCCCCTATGTGCATATTCCAAGGCCTTTGCTATAGGTGCGAGAAAGCAACATGCCTCAGCAAAATTGAGTTGATTGACGTTCCTCAACAGATCCGCCAGTGTATCTCCAAAAACAAGCTCCATGGCTATGTAGCCGACATCATGCTCCGTAAACATGCCGACCTGATAGGTCTGCACAATATTGGGATGCCGCAGCCTGCTTGCAATTTGAGTTTCTACTTGAAAACGGCGTCGTGCCACCTCGTCCGAGTTAGGATGCATGACTTTCAAGGCGATGGCCCGATTTTCTACGGTGTCGAAAGCCTGATACACCGTGGAAGTCCCGCCGCTACCTATAGTCCGGTATATGTGAAAACGCCCAATTCGTTGACCAGAAAGCGAAGCAGAGCTAACTGGACCGAGGCCCGTAGCCGCATCGGTTCGTTGAGTTAGGGGTGAATTGGGGTCGCTTCCAGCCGGCACCCGATGGTCCATCTGTTGACTATCGCCCTTTTTCCATACAAAATGGGCGTTACTATGCAAGGAGCCTGGAGCAGGCAAATTCTAGCATAGGGAAGGGATTCGAATTTTGGTGCCGAATAGCGACGCGGTGTTATGCAGTCTTATGAATCTTGTGGGTAAATTGATCTGCCTAGGTGGCCCGCAGAGGGGCCGTACCCTTACACTGGACAAAGGGAAATTGTTGGTAGGCAGGGCTCCGGACTGTGACATAGTTCTCGATGACAAATTTGCCTCCCGTGTCCATGCCACTATTACCCGTTTGGAAAGTTCCTTCACAGTAGAGGATGCAGGCAGCAAGAACGGTGTCCTTCTCAACAATGAGCGGCTGGAAAAAGGAACTGCGGCCATTCTAACGGACGGGACGATCGTGACTTTCGCTCAGACACGTTTCAGATTCGAAGATCCTTCAGCAACGATGACAAATTTGCACTTGGAGAGCTCCTCAGCCGGTACATCACTTGTGGTTCACGAAGCCACACGTCAAGTGAAAGTTAATGGTAAGCTTCTCCAACCCCCTCTCAGCGCAAAACAGTTCGAACTGCTGCAATTCTTGTATACGCGCCAAGGCCAAGCCATCAGCAAGGACGAGATCGCGGCTGCAGTATGGCCCGATGAGGCAGATTCCGTACCAGATAATAATATTGACAGGTTGGTCAGTAGAGTGCGAGTCCGGCTTGCTGAGGCCGCCTACGGGCATCAATTCATCTCTACGGTCCGTGGTTTCGGTTTCAGAATGGAAGATGTCCGGGAAGAAGACTAGCAGCTGAAGAACTCTGTTCCGGTGCAATTACGTTTCAACCCCAAAAGGTAAGTTTTCCCGATGACTCTCTCTTTGTACAAGAAGGCCCAGGCTTTCCATGACGCCGGCATACGTGTTGCAGTGGCCACGATAGTTTCAGTTAAAGGTTCAGTGCCTCGCGAGGTAGGAGCCAAAATGCTGGTTCATCCTCTTGGTCTGCATGAAGGCACTATCGGCGGGGGGTGTGGCGAGGCTGATGTTATCAGGGCAGGCTTGGACGTAATTCAAGATGGGCAGCCGCAAATTGTTCGGGTAGATTTGACGGAAGACATTTCCATGGAAAGTCTAGGTGTCTGTGGTGGAATTATGGATGTCTTCGTAGAGCAACTCTATCAGTCAGCGGAAGAGTAGTCCATCGGGACCTGAGCATCTTCCAAGCCGACCGGGAAGGTATTTCTATCTTCCCTTCACTTCCCCTTGGGCACAATACAGAAATTTTTTTGTGAAAGCGAGTCTCCTGTCTTCACTAGTAAACAGTATCGAATCCGGTGCGGCGGTCGCTCTAGTGACTTGCACGGCTGCCGGTTCCGACTCCAAGTGGAAGGTGGGACAGCAAAGTCTGGTTTGGCTGAATGATGGCAGAGCAACGGAAGGTGACCTTCTACTGGAATCTGGGACGATACGTCAGGTTCAGGAAGTCATCCGCGCCGGGCAGACTCGGCGTCTAACAATGGGGGAAGGCCGGGCCCCGGGCTCCCTCTTTGTTGAGGTCCATGCCCTCCCGCGCCATTTGCTGATCGTCGGTGCAGGACACATCGCGGTGCCTTTAGCCAGACTTGGCACAATATGTGATTTCCAGGTCACAGTTCTCGACGACAGGCCCCAATTCGCCAATGCACAACGCTTTCCAGAAGCTGATAATGTAATCGCCGCAGACTTCATTCCCTCTCTCCAGAAGTTGCGTCAAGCAGGAAGACTAGATAGCCGGACTTACATCGCTTTAGTTACGCGGGGCCATCAATATGACGTGGATTGTCTCACTGAAGTATTAGATGACGAATTGGCTTACGTTGGCATGATTGGCAGCAAACGCAGGATCAGGGCTGTGTTCGAATTGTTGCAGAAAGAGAGTGGGCTTCCGAAGTCAAGATTCGAACACGTGCGTGCCCCCATTGGCCTGAACATAGGAGCGCAGACGCCGGCCGAGATCGCGGTTTGTATCATGGCCGAAATTATTAATAGCTATCGACAGGGCCCCGCCCTCTCTTTTCGAGACGAGCTATAGGGCCGCATGCGCCTTTCAGGAGGTTCCCTGGCGAAGCCGCTTCTCCATGTAGCGCACTATCCGCGTTAGCAACAGCACAATTAGCAGGTACATCGTAGCCAACGTGGTTAGGGACTGCATATACCGGAAATTACTGGAGAAGTAAAGCCGAGTCAATTGTGTCATATCTTGGACGCCAAGAACAGCTACCAAGGACGAATCTTTCACCATGGCTATGAAGTCATTTCCCAGAGCAGGCAGCACGTTGCGAATAGCTTGGGGCAAAATTACGAAGCGCATTCGTTGGCTGTAATTCAAACCCAAAGAACTTGCCGCTTCGGTTTGTCCCTGCCCTATTGACTGGATACCGGATCTGAAAATCTCGGCTGAGAAGGCACCGTACCCCAACCCTAACGCCAGTATCGCCCTAGCCTCATTAGGAACTTTCACAGTCAAACCCAACGCAGCCAGTCCTTGAACGAAAATTGGCGTGAGAGCAAAAGCAATGTAGAGAAGCAAAACGAGCATGGGAATGCCCCTTATCACTTCAACATAAAAGGAGGAGACATTGCTGAACAGCGGATTGGCTGAACAGCGCATCAGCCCCATAGTGATTCCGATGCATAGAGCAAGGAAGTAGGCGACCAGAGTGACCACCATGGTTACTGTGATCCCTTTGAATAGTACCTGCCCAGCCAGTAATAAGACCGGCTTCTGGCCAGAAATGAACCAGAATGTCTCACGTACCAGTGGCTCAGTGAGCAAAAGGTAGAGGTAAAAGCAAGCCCCCAGCAGCGCAACCAGCAACCACCAAGGCAATCTGGCCATCCTGCCAGTAGCCGGTAGGAGGCGGGATTGGCCCCCACCCTCCGGAGGAATGGTAACAACTGAGTCCGAATGTGAGGCTGGGCCCCGCGCCGATTCAGTCAATGATGCCTTTCACTGTACTCACCAAGGTTTCGGCCCTCAATTCTGGCAAATTGAAGCACTGGGCCTGCATAGTATCCGCCAATTTCTGGGCCAGACCTCGGTCAAAGGCGGCGTGTTCCATGTTTACGACTACGGAACGCACATCGGAAACGGCGTAATGTTCAGCAATTCGAAGCGCTTCTTCTTGGGCCGGCTGACCACTCATGCTGACATTTCCGGCGCCATCGGTAAGTAGTATCATCATGGGTTGAACTTCAGGTTCTCGACGCCTTACCTGGTCAATCACCTGCCAGGCTATGGCCAGCCCACTACTAAGAGGGGTCTTGCCGCCAACTGGCAGATCGACCAGAGCCTTCTGGGCCAATTCAACACTATTGGTGGGTGTAAGGACGATCCTCGCTCTATCCCTCTGAAAAACAACGAGACCTACCTGGTCACGCCTCTGGTAGGCATCCACCAAGAGGCTAAATATAGCTCCTTTCGTGGCCTCCATACGCTCGCTTGCAGCCATTGACCAACTAGCGTCCACTACAAAGAGAATGAGGTTGCCTGTCCGCCGCACGCGGACTTTCTTATGCAAGTCTTCCATGCGCAGGAGGAGAGCCAAATCGCTATCCGGACCCGCTTCTTTGCGCCGTGGCTGGAAGGGAGCAGCGGCTCGAAAAGTGGCATCAAATGCCAAGTCATTCGGTTTTGGACCTGCAGGCACGGCCTTGATATAACGGCCACGTTTCCGCTGCGTCCGAGTGTAAGAACGTTTCCCGGCCCTTTCCCTGGTCATGCGGTCCAGGGGGGAGTCGACCGGTTTTGTTTCGAATTGCTCTCCTACGTCTGTTCTCTTCTGGGCTCCGCTGGGATCACCGGGCGATGAACTGTCTGGCTGCTGCGAGTCAGGTTGGATGAAGTCACCGTCATCCGCGTCCTGTTGGTCAGTCAACTCAGAGTCATCGCCCTCCTCACTTTTTTTTCGTCTGATGCTGAAGTGCCTTCCGCCTCTTCTGTGGCTAAGTCTTCATCGTCGACCATTTGTTGGGCTTCTTCTTCTGCCTGCTGCAGTGTTTTTTCCAGTTGATCCGGGTTCAGAAAAGCCTCCTGGAATGGCTGCTTTTTCATGCGGTGCGGTAATGCCAATTCGGCTGCCATCAAGATGTCCTCTGATGTTATACGCGAACGGCCATCCAATCCCGCCTGAGCCCTTGCTGTTTTAAGAATTACTATGTCGGCCCGGTGTCCATCCACTCCGAAATTGGTGGTCAGTGCAGCAATGGTGTACAGGTCCCGTTTCGTATACTCCACCTTCTCGTAGTGGAGCGCTGCATGGGAGACCCGATCACCCAGGTCTCTTTCCTGTCCAATCCACTTCTTGACAAACTGTTCCGGCTGCATGTCGTAGTCCAGTCGGCGCTGCAATATCTTGACTCTGGCTCCCGCTTCGGTGATTCCAGTTACGTCCACTGCATGAGCAAATCTGTCCAATAACTGTGGGCGCAGGTCACCTTCTTCAGGATTCATGGAACCGACTAGTACAAATCGGGCAGGATGCTGAACACTGATGCCTTCCCTCTCCACGGTGTTGAATCCCATGGCAGCAGAATCGAGAAGCAGGTCAACGACATGGTCGTCTAATAGATTGACTTCATCAACGTACAACACCCCGCGATTGGCCGCGGCCAACACTCCAGGCTCGAAATGCTTGCGACCTTCTTGGATAGCCTTTTCTATATCCAGTGTTCCGACCACACGGTCTTCCGTGGCGCTTACCGGCAAGTCTACAAATGGCGTGGGTTTGGTGATAGTGGGTATCGAACTGGAACCTATGTATTGTCGGCACTGATCGCAAAACTGAGAGGGAACAAACGGATTACAATTGAAAATGCAGTCAGCCACTACCTCGATTGCCGGTAGGAGAGCTGCCAGAGCGCGGGCAGCAGTGGATTTCGCTGTACCTCTCTCACCCCTTATGAGTACGCCCCCAATTTGAGGATTGATAGCATTGAGAATGAGGGCCCGTTTCATGCGAACCTGGCCCACGATTGCAGTTAGGGGGTATGTCGTGTTCATTCTTATCCCAAGGGTTCCAAGGCGTGATTTCTGCCGCCCAAACCTGCAGTATAATTGAACATCGGAGAGCCTCTCAAGTAAAAGCCGGTGCCCCCTTTGCAACCAGACCCCTTTTTCCTGCGTAGGGACAGTAGAAGTGGGCAGTGGCTGGGCCGGATCTGAGATTGAAATGGGCGAACATAATACAGAAAATCAGGCTTTGCTGAAGCTTTCTGTTGATGGCAACGGCGAAGCTTACGGCAAGCTGTTTATGAACTATTACGTGGCTTTAGTTCGCTTCGCTTGGCCGATGCTGGGCACTCAGGAGGATGCGGAGGACGCGGTTCACGATGCCTTTTTAAAGTCTTGGACTAGGTTGCATCGTTTTGACCATGCAAAGGGTCAATTTGGCAACTGGATCTTTGCTATCACCAGAAATTGCTGTCTGGATAAGCTGCGCCAACGGAAGAAGCGTGGCGCGGCCTGTGAATTCACAGACTTGGAGTTCGAGTCTAGACCGGACCGTGAGGCGGTGGATCCTGCTCGAGCGGCACTCAACAGGGATTGCCGCGACGAGGTCCTGCATCTTATTTCCGGTCTTTCAGACAAATATCGAGAGACGATAGTCCTGTTCTACTGGAATGAGTTGAGCGTAAAGGAAATCTCGGATATTACTCAAACATCAGAGTCCAATATTAAGTCTCGGCTTGGTCGGGGTAGGCAGCATTTGGCAGCGGCATATTGTCAAAAACATTCACTGCCTCTCGAGCAAGTACCTTCGGTAACGGACCTTTTTGGCGGTCTGCCGGCCACGTGCCATATCACAGGCTGATGCCTTGGATCAGGGTTACTTTCATTCGGGTGAATGCCCTTCAGTATACGTAGAAGTTCAATCCAGTCCAGCCTTAAGAATCCAGTGAACCACTCTGTAAAATCTGAGTTTCGTGGCACGATGAGGTCCTCTCGGGTCTCGCCGGCAAGAAATTGGCCAGTCATAAGCAGTATGATGCGCCGCGAGCAATTGCTGATGCCATCTGCAGAGCTTCGTTCCCGCCTAACAGGGAGCCTAGAGGCTTTGCCCCAACATATGAGCGGGAGATTTCCAGGAACTTCAGGGCACTGGGGTTTGCTGGGAGCCCTACTACTTCCAACAGTGTTTCTCTATACCACTCTCTTTGGATTTGTCAGTTGGGTCTGGAATAACCAACAAGAGCTGTTTTTTCAGTTTGGGGGTTGGATACCCAGAATAGGTACTCACATAGTGCAATGGTTGGCTTCCGTTCACAGTGGCCGGCGTCCTGGCCTAATTGATGGACTCCAAAGTCAAGTCTCCCCAATTGCGGTACGATCTGAATGGCATTCGGTCTTCCTAGTTATAGGCTTGACTCTGCTGCTATTCGAACTGTTCGCAATTCTCTTGCTGCATCGCCTAAAAACTTACAACGTTTAATTCGATCTGCGTTCCAGAGTTGCGGGATTGGCATCGTAGGGAAGCAGCATTTTTCTGTACTGCGCGTATTTGGAAGCAAAGTGGGTCCAGTAGGGACCCAACTTCCCAAAAGGCACAGCTTGCTGCAATGCTTTCTTGAAACTGTCAGGTGTGGCTTCAAAGGGGGGCATAAGCACTCCACATTGGCCTAATTCGCGCACAATATGAGCATCGCTCCCTGCGGTACGGAGTGTGCCGAATTCGTAGGACAGTGCCGCTGCTCTGTGGTTGTCCGCTGCCCAGAGACAACGAGAATTCAGTACTTCGATCGCATCCACCCTGTCTGCTATAGCACGGGAGTAGTAGGGACCTAACGCAGAATTTCGGGCTCTGTCTACAGGATGAGGAATGCTGATGACTGCTCCTTGAGCTTCTAGCAACTCAAGTGTGCGGAGGAGTGGCAACCCTTTGGGGATCTCCTCTTGAACAAAGTATGCGATGACTTCCCCTACATCAGTTCTAACTTCCTCGCCCATGATTACCAGGTCAGGATCCATCTCGTATGCGATCTGGGCTCCGAGCAGGCAGTTGTGATCAGTGATCGCGATCTTGTCAAGTCCCAACTCTCTAGCTTTGTCCAACAGAAGATGTATCTTCGTCAATGAATCGAGGCTGAAGTGAGTGTGACAATGCAAATCAACTTTCCACATGCCTATGAAATTGTCCGTTGCAGAGATATCGGAAATGGGTTTTCCCACGGTTCCGTTCCCTAATTCTCCAGCGCCTTCTGCGGGGCGAGATCAAGTCGTTGCGCGATCAACTGTGATGCCTTCAGCAGCAAAGCGTCCCCACCAAAGCCTGCAGTCAACTGGGCACCAATAGGCAACCAATCTTCATTCTCATTCTTAATTAACCCCAACGGAATCGAAGTTACGGGCAAGCCTGCGTGAGTCCAAGGCAGGTTCAGAACGGGATCCCCAGTGTAGGTAAGGCCAAAAGGGGCCGTCCCAACTGCCGCTGGACTGATTAGTAAGTCTATGTCAGCGTCGGAGAGATAGTTGGTTACGGTTTTACGCCATGTCTGACAACTTTCTCGGCACTCCCTGTATCGAGACTGGGTTATTTCCTTTCCCTTCTCAATTAAAGCCGCAGTCTTGGGTCTGTAGAGATAATGGTATTTATCAAACCATTCGACGTGGGCTTGGCCAAATTCGTAAGCGATCAAATCCTGGTGCCGTTGATTGAGTTCGTAAATATTGTCAGTAGGCAAATCCACAGTTGAAAGGTTCCATCCAGCCTCTTCCAATCTTCTGCCAAAAGCCCTAATCTGGTCCTTCATGTCGGCGTCGGCTTGGTCCATGTACTCACCTGAAACAATGCCGAACCGCAGATCCGGCTTTCCGCCGACTAGCTCCACAGGAAGTGACATTACATGCTCGCAAAATTGGAGCATTGTGTCCCAATCCCTGGTAAAGAAACCCAAATGATCAACTGAATGTGAAAATATGATTACTCCAGGCAGCGGGATTCTCCCTAGAGATGGTTTGAATCCACAGACACCGCAGAAAGCCGCCGGTCTAATCACAGAGCCTACAGTCTGTGTCCCAATGGCGATATCAAAATAGCCCGCGGCCACTCCTGCCGCAGAACCGCTGCTGGAGCCACCTGGTGTATAAGCTTGATGCCAAGGGTTTCGAGTAGGCCCGGGCTCGAAGTAGGCGAATTCTGTGGTTGCGGTCTTGGCTATGGGCATCCCGCCCAGTTTCCGAATTCTAGTCACCAATTCTGCCTCTGTTCCCTGCCACAGGTGGCTGGGAAGCAGACTGCCGGCCCTGATGTCAAAACCATCTACGCGAATGATGTCTTTGACTCCGACTAACAATGGCGCAAGGGGACCTTCTCTGGTTTCTGAAGCCTCAATTTTGAGATCCAGCTTCGGAGAAGCCAGGACACTAAGGTCAGGTTCTTGCTCTTCTATGTATGCTTGTAAGCGGCCTTTCCAAACAGGTTGACACCTGTCGCTGCAATCGCGAGACCACAAGAGAGGCGAATTTTGACCTGGGTCATTGGGGATGCTCACCCTTACCCTCCTTTACAAACGGCGTTGCACATCAAAGTCGACGCCAAAGGTAGCGGCGGCTTCTTGAATGCAAATCTCAGATCCCAACACTACAGTGCGAACGGATTCCTGACTGGCGTCCAGAAAGTCCGCCAACCGCATCATGTCACAGTGACCTGTTGCCAATATTTCTTCACGAAAGCTAAGCCGCAGGTCCTTAGTTGAACCTGTAAGTGCTCTCTGCAGAGCTACTTCTCCTTGAGCTCTGGGCTGTAAATCCTGATCCAGGTCCCCGAAAGTACCGATCACCAGTTTGTCTAACTCCCCTTCCTCCAGTTTGCTGTGTCTCAGGAATTCGGCCGTTTGGTCATAGATCTCCAACGTTTCGCCAACTCGGGGATCTCTATAGGAAACAAAGGAAAACAAGCCACTAAAACGATTGTAATTGCTGGTACAACCGTATGCACCGCCCTGTTCCCTAACTGAACCCCAGAGCCAAGACGTATTGATGAGCCTGGTGGCCACGCTGACCGAGCCATGAAACTTGTATCCGCTGGCGCCTAAGTTGTAACCCCTCCCAACATAATTCACTGAGGCAGGCAATATGAAGGCTTCCCCAGCTGGTATAGCTTCCATGGACCAAACCTGGATTTGTGGCTGACCAACGCTTATACGTGCTAAGAGGGAAGGTAAAGATTGTTCGAAAAGGGTTTGTTCTGTTCGAGAACAGATAATATCTATCAGCAGGTTTTCGGATTGGACTAAGCGTCTTCGCATGTCCTCCAAGACAGCCAGCATGTTGGGCCATCGTTCTTCGAAGTTTTCTGCTAGATCCCGCAAGAAAAGCAGGTGGGTAACGCCACCGAAAATCTCGTCAAGCCAGTCCGCCTCTGAACCTTGAGACCCAAGTCGGGCTCCCACCAAACTGTGGCCTCCGGGAATAAGGCCTGCCTCCATGGATGCATGACTTTGTCGGACCAGCTGTTCCATGCGCTTCTTGTTATCCAGCCGAGAGCAAGTCAGCACATCCCCCAGTAAGTTTGCCAAGTCAGGAATCTGTGAAACGAGGCATTTTCCAGCCACATTCAAGTGCGTAGAGGCGGCAAGATCATTGTAACGGTGCAGGACAAGGTCAGATACACTGATGCCTCCAGTGAGACGACTAATACGCCGGCTGAAGGAGGCGAAATCCTCTTCGTCGGTCCCAGTTTGCCTCAAGGCTTCCTCAAGAAGCTCTAGGTAAGGCAAATATTCCACTGGCAAGACATGCAGATCGAACAGGAATTTTACATAAATGACACCGTTGGTATTGATGTCATGTGTGTAATATGCGAAGCCTTCGAAGTCTCGCACATCGCATGGAAAGTCTGGAGAGTCTATTCGCAGATCGGTTCTTGCCAATGCGGGGATCGATGCCAATGCCGCGGCTGTATCTGGCTGCCTTTGATATTCATGCAACCATCGGTTGCGCGCTGCCAGTTTCTCTATCTCCTTGAAATCCATTGTGGAAAGCTGAACTTTCAAATTGGAGGTCTCTTGCTGTCTCGCCCTTTCCTCGGCACGAGTATCGGGAATCATAGTAACCGTGGTTCTATGCCCCTTTCCTGGTAGGTATTTGATTATCGGTTCTGTTAGGTAAGTAGATTCGGTAAGTGTTCTTGCCTTAGCCTGCATGAATGCAGCCAGTGCTCCTTCCTTCCCTCCCCCCAGCCGTTTGCTATATAGCAAATTCTGGGTGAAACCCAAGAGCATAAAGAGGCCTTTTGGAAATGACTGATTGCTATATTCTCGGAATGTAAACTCAGTGGTGTTGAGTACAGCTTCTACCAAGTCTCGGTCAAAACCCCGAAGGTAGATTTCGGCTAGGCTTTCCTCAATGATGGCTTCTACAGCCAAGAAGTCAGCCGGATGGACATTTTCTAGCCCTACAGTAAAGATAAATTGACATAAATCCGAACTAAACCCTCCAGAACTGATAACCTCACTTCCCAATCCGGAATCTATGAGGTTCCTATACAGCGGAGCCGAAGGGCTACCTAGCAGACAATTGGATAGCAAACCCAACCGCAGCCTCTCATCCGATTGGTCAATGGCTGGAAGCAGCCAGTTACACGTGATATGACCTTTGTCCTCTATGCCCTCCAAGGGGGTAAAAGGGATTTCTATTCGGTGATGAAACTGGTTCAAAGGCAGTGGAGAGACGCGTGAGAAACTTGGGTCCTTATAGTCAACTTCCCCCAGTCTTTGGGCAGCAAATTCCAAGCGCAATTGCGGATCATCGTCACCGTAAAAGAAGATTACCGCATTGGAAGGATGGTAGTGCGCTGCGTGATACTGCTTCAAGTCTTCATACCGGAGATTGGGAATTTCTTCCGGCAGTCCCCCAGAATCATACGCGTATGGGTGACCTGTAAAGAGGCTCGATCTGGACTTACGCATCAATTTGGAAAGAGGAGACGATTGGGCTCCTTTCATTTCATTGAAAACCACTCCAGCGAGGGCAAGCTCACCCTTTGAGCCGAGTTCAAGTCGCCAACCTTCTTGGTCAAAGGTCTCTTTGGTCAGCAGTGGATGGAATACAGAATCCCAATACACATCAGCCAGATTGTAAAAGCTTTTGAGATTGAGACTGGCCACGGGATAAGTCGTACGGTCCAATCCAGTAAAAGCATTGAGAAATGTGTAAAGTGATCCTCGCAACAATTCCAGAAACGGTTTTTTGACGGGATATTTTTGGGAACCGCAAAGAACTGAATGTTCCAGAATGTGAGGTAACCCGGAGGAATCAGATACCGGAGTTCTGAAAACGATCCCGAAAACCTTGTTTCGGTCTTCGGCTTCGACGGAAATAACTTTGGCACCTGACCGGCAGTGCATATAGTACTTCGCATGACAATCCAATTCTGGAGAAGATTGTTCCCCCATTAATTCAAAGCCGTTGACAATCATTTAGGCATCTGCCCCTTCTGGTTTCAGGTGAAGTACAAATCTGGTCATTTCGTCTACTGCCTCTTGACTAAACGGCATAGGGTGATAAGCCCCATCCCGCCACATGCCCATCTGATCGTCATACATACGGCTGACCGGATGTCCAGACTGCCCAGTTGTAATCACCGATTCCATACTGTCCCAGTTTCCGACTTCCATGACGGCCCTATAGGCCGGTGCAACAAATACCAGCCCACGGGCAGAGCCTAATGGGGATGCCGCCTGCAAAGGAGTAGTGCCATCTCCGCCTACCGGGAAGGGACCCCTGTTAACTAAGGGTTTCAGGATCCAGACGCTACCCATGATGTGGACGAAACGGATCTGATGGATGCGTCCCCAGGCCCACTTTCGAGTGGCTTCTCCCATTTCCGATCTGATTTTTCTTGCCGCCAGCCCCATGACAGAACGGACGAAATCCTCTCTGTTGCGGGCACGGCCCTCTTCGTCTCGGCCGTACCAATCCGAGGAGCTGTGGTTTTGAAGTAGATTGATGAGACAGGTAAGGGAACCAAGTCGGAACCCTGAATCCAAGGCAAGGGGGCTGAACGACCTGCCTAGGAAACCCTCTTTCAATTCACCCAATTCGGAGCTATACGCTTCTTGAAGCATGGCATTGACCGAGTAGTGGAAAATGAGACCGCCTTCACCACCGACATCCAAGCGGAAATCCCAATTGGCTAGGACTTGCTGTGCATGTTTCTCCCACGGGTCGGAGTATTCATATCTGATGAGTTCCGGGACCAATTGCTGGGCATAGCCACTATACGTGTCCTGTTGCAGTCGGCACATCTCCACAGACGAGGGTGCCCGGAAGTCTTGTAATTGTGAAAGTATCCGGCGGGCCCTGTATCCCGGATCAAAATCATTACCAAGCCAGTGCTCCGTGCTGCCGTAACTAGGCCGATTGTTGGCATGAACCAGGTACCCATCCGCGGGATTATGAATGGATGGTAGCTCCTCGGAAGGGATAAAAGAAACCCATTCTCCAGCGCCGGTCCAGCCAGCGTGGGGAACTAGACCTAACCCACTACTTCTGATAGGGTGGCGGCCGACCAAGGCATAGCAGATGTTTCCGGATGTATCGGCAAATGACAAGTTCAGAGACGGGGTGTTCCACTGCCTAAAGGCTGCCTCTCCCTCCTGGCATGAACGAGCTCTGACTAGGGCATGGATGCAGTGGATCGTGTGCCCAGCTTCGTGCCCAGTCCACTTCAGTGAAATGGGCAGGCCCTCCAAATCCGAAATCAAATCAGTGATGATGGGTCCGTGCCTGGTTTCTCTGATTGACAACGTCAACGGCTCTTCCAGGCCTTTGACGTTGAAGTGTTCTTGGCGAACTTCGAACGATTTCCAGCCACTCTCAGTTGCGTACTGGCCAGGTCTTTCCGGATCAACCCTTTCAACATATAAATCTTGTACATCTGTACAAGCATTAGTGATGCCCCATGCCAGTTGCTCGTTGTGACCGAAAATTACTCCTGGAGCTCCAGGAAACATGGCGCCGATGACGTTGATATCGGGACATGTCAAATGCTGTTCGTAAAGGGAACAAGGGATAGATACCTGCAAATGAGGATCGTTGCACAAGAAAGAATAGCCTGATTTGGTGTGCTCACTTGAAACCACCCAGCAATTGCTGCCCTGTCCGGCAATCACTTGTGGAATGTATTCCCGGACTTTCTCCAATTCCTGCAGGAGCTTCTCCGCGGTCAACGAGATTTGCTGCGTTATATCTGCCGGCAGCACATTGTCTAGAGCCTGCACTTGCAAACCTGAAAAGTTGTCAAGGTCTTTGGCCTTGACATGGCCAATTTTCTTGATAATTAGGAGACGGAGCAGTTCTCTCTCCCAGTTGAGGCTCATGGCCCAGCCCACAAATTTGGCCAACCCTACGCAGTCTACGGGTGTCCATTCTTCAGGTTCAAATCGCAAAAGGCGAAATTCTGCTGCCAGCTTGCCTTTCCGCTGCCGAATATACTCGTTAACCCCTTGGCAATACCATTCTAAGACCTGGAATTCAACTTCCCATAGAGAAGCGGCTTCCTTCTCAGCGCTGCGCCAAATCCCCATTGTGCGACTGTATTTGTCGGCCGGGAGGGCGGCTTCCCCAAACAATTCAGACAGGGTACCCTTTACAATTCGTCGGGTTTGTTCCATCTGCCACATTCGGTCTTGAGCGTGGATATACCCCTGAGCTCGAAAAAGGTCTGCCTCGGTATCAGCGGTTATGTGGGGTATCCCGTGTCGATCTCGTTTCACTACTACGGCGGCGTCCAGACACGAGAGAACGGCTTTGCCCTGTATGTCGGGGACCGGCCGCGTCAAGAGCCATCGATAAACGTAAACTAGAAACCCACCTGCAATGAGCAGGAGGACCAGAATGGCAAGTAGAAAGGATTGGAAGAGGGCCATAGGGTAAGACCGATCGTAGATTTCTCTCTGGCCCTACCAATAGCGGGCTAAAGGGTAACTATTTATTCCGCTTCCAGTAGTCGCCCTCTTGTTGGAATTCAAGTCTTCCATCTTAGAACCCATTCAATATTTGGACGAAAGCCAGAGTGCGAGTGCTCCTGAGAAGTCATCCTGGCATTCCAAGGGATATGGGGGAAGTTCGAATCCTGTCACAAGTCGTAGGCCCTTGAGCAGCCTGATAAAGTCTAATACAACCTTGGGATAGACAGGGCTTGGAGACACAATAAGACAGATTGAGGGGATTCGAAAAGGTCTCAAAAGGAACAGAAGATGGCTGAAAAAAAGAACCATAACGGTATGCGAATAGTTGGAAGGCCCAAGAAAAGACTCATGCGAAATCCACATGATAAGTGGCTTGCCGGAGTGTGCGGAGGAATCGCCGACTACCTTCCAGCGAATCCCACTTTTATTCGTCTAATCGCTTTTGTGGCTATATTGCTTCCTACCTTGGGCATAGGTCCCTTCCTTTACATTGTGCTCTGGCTGTTCCTGCCGATTGGCACTCAAGCAGACGGTTGTTTAGAGGGCCCAAAGCTTCAGTCAAAATCAAGAAGGAAGCCCTAAAGGAGCCTGGTCAGAGCTTCGGGAATCTCAATTTACATTGTTTGGAGGAGCCCTATCAGATAGAGCGGAATTCAGCTAACCAAGGACCCCCAATACAAAATGAAAGTTCTACTTCAAAGTTTCTTCGATCCCGTTTACAACCTCTTGCAAGGTTCGAATACGAGCGAAGCGTTTGGATTCGGCGGCAATTACTGTCCAAGGGGCTTCGTGGGAATGAGTAAAGCGAAACATGTCCTCTATAGACACCTCATATTCTTTGCGTTTACTGCGGTTTCGCCAGTCTTCTTCGGTAAGTTTCCAAGCCTTCAATTGGTCTTTTGCTCGCCGTTCAAACCGTCTTTGCTGCTCTGCTGAAGAGATGTGCAGGAAGAATTTGATTAGCAGCACACCCTCCATGGCCAGCAGTTTCTCGAAGAGGCGGATTTCTTCATAGGCCCTTCTCCATTCTTTGGGCTCGCAGAAATTCTCCACTCTTTCAACTAAGACCCTCCCGTACCAAGTGCGGTCAAAGATGCACATTCCCCCATCCCCGGGAATGGCTGGCCAGAAACGCCATAAAAAATGATGTCTCTTGTCCCGGGAGGAGGGGGCCTGGTACTGGTGGACCGTATAGTGACGCGGATCCAGAGGTTCCACGAGTCTGCGTATGCAACCTCCTTTTCCAGCTGCGTCCCAACCTTCAAACAGTATCAGCAGCGGAGGACCCAACTGGCCCTCTAATTGTCCGCCCAACTGTAATCTCAATTGGAGCAAACGTGGCTGCAATTCCTCGAGTTTCTTTTCGTATTTGGACCTGCTCAATTTCTCAGACAAGTCCACATCCAAGAGAGAGGGAATCATGGTCTATCTATCGCTTATTTTTTCGGATAATCAGACACTGTGAACGTAAACCTTGTTCCTTCAAGACTTGACCCATTCTAGCCAATGTTCAGAGTTGCCCCACCTATCCCTTGTTCCCCAGCCAAAGCATAGAAGAGGTAAGCCCTGCCTTGGTCCTGAAATATGCAAGGGTCGCGCAGCTGCTGTGCGGGTCCATGTACCGCACCGCGCTCCGAGGGCCGTAAGGGAGCAGAGGTACCTTCATAGTCTACTTCAGGTCTGAGAACGTCCACAGAATCAGTGGCAGCCCATTGAGACCAGGGCAGACTCAGGTCAATTGAGGAAAACAAAATTCGTTCTGGCACGTCGCCTGCCCTGGTAAAGTAACACTCCAGTCTCCCGGATTCCCGCGTTCGCACCGCAAAATGGCGACAATCTTCTCCAAACAATTGAGGCCCCTGCTCAAAAGCATCGGGCCTTATTCCGGTTTGGCGATAAATGATTCCAGGCATGCCTATTGCATAGCCCTGTCCCTGCCACTTGAAGTATCTGAAGTAGCTGGAACCTAGGATTCCTTGTTCCGTGGTGAAGGAAATGGCGTCAGAAGAATAGGCTACCAAAGTGCGTTGGCCACCCAACATTGGAAACTGCAGGTACAAATCGTCATCCTTGTATTCTGCGAGTCTCAATCTGGGGCCGTGGTAATACATCTTGATGAGTTGCTCCTGTTCCAGCACATGCACATCGGGGGAGGCGATGTGTCCATAGCAGGAAGTCTCTGAAAGTTGGAGAGTACCAGGTCTGTAGACGGTCCAAGGCCCGGTTAGGGCATGGGCGTAGGCCAAGCGAATGGACAGGCCCTTATGGTGAGCGAAGTACATGTAGTACTTTGCCATGGGGTTTGGAATCCAGTCGGGCGTTCGGATAACCGAAGGGCCATTTATATTGCCGCCCAGGCACGGATATTCTTGTGCAGAGATTAATGGGTTGGTGTTAAACCGCTTCACTCGCATTTCCTTTCTCTCCCGATAATCTTTACAATGAAGGACAGGTGGCCTCGTTGCGGTTCCATTAGGAATAGCTGTCTTCGTTAGGTTTCCAGTTCCAACCATCCTTCCTTCCGAGACAGGTTTCACTCGAATGCGCAGTACTACTTTCTTTCAAGAAACCGGCGTTGCAGGATTCATGCACCGAGCGTTTGCCAAAGCAATGGGTTTCGATGCCCATGACATCAAAGGGCCTGTCATCGGCATATGTAACACATATAGCGAACTGAACAGCTGCCACGGTAATTTTCCTACTCTAATTGAAGCTGTGAAGAGGGGTGTCTTACAGGGAGGTGGTTTGCCGGTGGAATTTCCTACAGTGTCCTTGGGAGAAATCTTCCTCAATCCTACGTCGATGCTTCTTCGGAATCTAGCAGCTATGGATACTGAAGAAATGATACGAGCTCAACCCCTTGATGGTGTGGTTTTGCTTGTCAATTGCGATAAGACCATACCAGCTGCCTTGATGGGCGCAGTGAGTGCCGATCTGCCTTCCATTTTGCTCTCTGGGGGACCAATGCTGAACGGCCACTTCAAAGGTGAAACGCTAGGAGCCTGTTCAGATTGTCGCCGGCTCACTACCGAGTTCCAAGCGGGAACTCTAAGCCAAACGGACTACGAAGCCATAGAAGACGGAATCGTGCGCAGCAACGGGCACTGCATGGTAATGGGCACTGCCTCAACGATGAACAGCATGTGCGAAGCGCTGGGTATTTCCCTCCCAGGGAACGGAGCCATTCCAGCACCAGATAGCCGCCGCCTAAGGTTGGCGGTGGCAACCGGCAGACAGATCGTGAAAAACGCTAGAGAGGACTTACGCCCTTCCCGAATTATTACTCAGAAGTCCTTGGAAAATGCCATTACTTTACTTTGCTCCTTGGCAGGGAGTACCAATGCAGTGGTTCATCTATGTGCCGTGGCGGGCCGAATGGGATTTGAATTGCCTTTGTCCCGCTTCGATAAAATCAGCCGCACTACCCCTATGCTGGCCAATCTCAGACCAGCTGGCGCCTACCAGATGGAAGATCTGTTTGAGGCTGGGGGCATCCCTGCTGTCTTGAAAGAATTACTGCCGCTATTGCATGGCGAGGAACTGACGGTAACAGGAAACACACTGGCCCAGAATGTAGCCCAGGCGCAAGTTCTTGATTCACGAGTGATTGCCTCTCTCGATGATCCGTTCGCGTCTGAAGGGGGTCTCGCTATATTGACGGGAAATCTGGCTCCCGATGGTGCAGTGATCAAACATGCCGCTGCTTCTTCTGAATTGCTCTATCACGTGGGAAGAGCCTGTGTTTTTGAAGACTTCTCCGATCTTGAGGCACGCATTCACAGCCCTAGTTTGGAGGTCGAGCCAGAAGACATCTTGGTACTGAAGAAAGTAGGTCCGATAGGTGGACCGGGAATGCCGGAAGTAGGTAACTTGCCAATTCCTCAAAAGCTATTGAAACAGGGGGTGAGAGACATGGTCCGCATCTCCGACGGACGGATGAGCGGCACTGCCTATGGCACTATCGTGCTACATACGAGCCCTGAAAGTGCGGTGGGAGGTGTTTTGGGTCTTGTCAAGTCAGGAGACTTGATCGAATTGAATGTACCTGCTCGAAAACTGACTTTGCAAGTGTCCGAAACAGAATTGGCGCGGAGACGAAAGGAGTGGAGTCCGCCGCCGCCTGCTTATAAACGGGGATACGGAAAACTATATCTTGAGACCGTTACGCAGGCTCAAGCGGGTTGTGACTTCGACTTTCTCCAAGGTAAAACGCCTGTGGTAAGTACTACACAACCCAAATTTTAGAAAGATTTTCATGCCATACCGCGAGTCCGGAGGAAACTTTGATCTTGATAAAGAGCTTGCCAGTCATTAGAATGCAGGTACTTCCTGGAGAGGTCGCATAGTCTGGCTTAGTGCGCGGGCCTGGAAAGCTCGTAGGGCAAAACCCTCGAGGGTTCAAATCCCTCCCTCTCCGCTCTCCTGATTGCCGGCTGCCATCGCTGCGCCGCCTTTGGGTCCCATACAGCGGTGCCCCGTGAACCCCGTCAGGGCCGAGAGGCAGCAGCGGTAAGCGGCATGTGCCGGGTGATATGGGGGTGCCTGAGGCGCGGCGTGGCGATGTCAGCCGGCAACAGAAAGCTCTAGCTTCGAGCGACTTGCTGGCGGAGTTTCTCCACAACTGCACCCATTTCGCGGCGTGCCTCCTGAATTTTCGTCAAAGAAGGTTCTGGACTGCGAAGAGTGTCAAGAATAATGCCCTCGGCTGCTACAAATTCGTCACCAATATTCGCAATTTCACTGGCGATGGAAACCGGAACAGACGAGACCCCATTCACGTCACAATGTAATAGATCGTTCGGCATAACCGTTATGCCCCCTACCCTCACCGGCACGTTGATCTGAGGAAAATGACAGTAGCCGTGGGCGCAAATCGTACCACTGGTAAATACTGGAAAATCGATGGCCCTAACCTGGTCAAGATCGCGACCCGCCCCACTAGTAATTAGTCCAACTGCTCCGAAAGTCTGGTAGGTCGTGCACATAACCTCCCCGAAAGTCGCTGACACTACAGGATCATCTAAATCCTGAAAGACCACGATGGGAGGACCAGAAAGGGTAGCAAAAAGTTCTACTTGATCCTCGTTGCTGCTATACCCATCTTCTCCACTCGGCGCGGCGTCTGAACGGAAGGTAGCTGTGGCCGCAAAGCCTACAATGGGGCCCATTTCCGGGAAGGCAGCCTTTATGCGGTCGTCCATGAATCCCATATTTCGAGGGCGTACGTTAAAGAGTTCGATAATATTGCAGATAGTAGGAGTGTCGAAAGTCGTTAGTTTTTCCAATACAGCGGGACTCAACATGGCCATACCTCTCCCAATTGAAAATACGGAAAGAAAATTCTAAGTGGTCAATTTTGCGGTAGGCTGGCCCTGCGGCCAAACAGCGGTGCCTCCGCGGTTTGGTTTGACAGCGGATTGACCTGTACAGGAATATTACTAGGGATAGGCGCCATTTCTTTTTCTTCAAGGCACTTCGTTCGAGCAAATTAGGCGGCTGTGGTGTCCAGGGCACAGGTCTTTCATGGCCCGGCAGTCTCCATAGTACTTGCAGCCCATGTTTCAGAAACCTCATCCTTTTCAATCGACCTAAGAAAAACAACGCAAGGAGAATTCCATGCCCACGAGTGCCCGTGTAGCCCTCATTCGCAGTCCGAACCGTCGGCTGGCAACTTATCAGGCTTTGGACTCTATCAGGGGGGACGTAGAGTCCAAGCTTGAAGACGAAGTTCTGATAAAGCCGAATTTTCTCTCCGACTCCAACCAATTGGCATCCACGCATGCCGATTCCGTGCGGGGAGTTTTGGACTTCCTGATGACCTCGGCCCATCCACCGAATCGAATAATAGTGGCAGAAGGCAGTGCTGGCTCCACTCGACGCGCCTTTGAAATATTCGGCTATCTGGGTATGCAAGGGGAGTACGATGTCGATATAGAGTTCGTCGATTTGCACGCCGAAACCCGCTGGCAAGAGACCACTATTTTTACGGCAGGTGAACAATCCACAATAGTGCGAATGCCCTGCACCGTGACCGAATCCCCATGTACGATTAGTTTGGCCCGGGCCAAGACGCACGATGTGTGCGTCGTGACACTGGCCTTAAAGAATATGATTATGGGGACTCTATGCCAGGAAGACCGCGTACTTATGCATGGTTTCTGTTCACATAAAGACAGACGGCAGCCTGTGGAAGCAAAGCTGTTGAATATCAATCTGGTCCGCGTCGCGCGTTATCTTTCACCGGACATCTCAGTAATCGATGGCATAACCGGCCTTCAGGGCAATGGTCCGGGAGGAACCGACGAGATTGAACTGGATGTGGTGGCGGCGGGAATTGATGTCTTTGCAGTGGATGCATTAATGACTTACATCATGGGTTTTGATCCTGAGGCGATGGGGGTCTTGCACTATGCCCGTGCCTATGACTTGGGATGTACTCTTTTGAAAGATATTGAGGTCATTGGCACACCATTTGAAAAAGTGAGGACCCGTTTCAAACCTCACGAGTCAACCCCGTTGCAGATGCAGTGGCAGAAGAGAAATGCGGATGCCTTGATTTGGGCTTAAGGTTCCATTCATTTGGGTTCAGCTACATACAGATTCAAGCACTGGCAAAGGAGTCCAACGTGAAATATTCAGTTCAGACAATACTCGGCCAGCTACTGAATGACGAACGAGCCAAAGGGATTTTGGAGAAACACATCCCAGGTTCGACTTCTCATCCCCAGTTGCATCAAGCTCTCCACATGACTCTGATGGAAATCTCCCAGTTTCCACAAGCTAAACTTAGCCAGGCCACCCTAAAGGAAATACTCCAGGACTTGAACGAACGAACTGAAAGAGAAACGAATAAACAGTAGCGTTAGATATTGATCTTTGCCTTGCCAGGCATGGCTCGTAAGAAAGGGGCTAATACATAGCAGCCAGTGAAGCCCGTTCCTTCTGGGCGGCACGAAAGACACTATTGGAAATCCCAAGTCGGATTTCCAATTTTGGTTTGGAATCAGATACAAGAATCGGGACGAAAGTTGCTTGGCCCTTGTTGGCGTTGCCAATGTTATTGGTTGTGCAGCTTTTTGCCCCTAGTCCCATTTGGGTCGCAATGATTTGTGCTTGGGCCAGCGTTTATATTTTCAGTTATTTCTGGCTGCGCCTTCAGGTGCCACGTTTATCCATCAAGCGGAGAGTCGTAAACCAAGTTCTGTTGGTTGGCGATGAGCTGGAGGTGGAAAGCTTTTTTGCCAATTCAAGTGTTATTCCGGTTACTTGGTGTATGGTCGCTGAGAAGGTTTCTGAATATCAAAGAGTGGCTTCCGAACGCATAGTGGCCTGCATGGCCATGTCTCACACAGGTTGGACGGAAAAGCATACGTGTCAGAGGCGAGGGCGTCTGCAATTGGGTCCGACTGAATTGGTTCTTGGGGATCCTATCGGGCTTTTTCAGGCAACCAGGGAGTTTACCGAATCCTTGCAGATACTGGTCCACCCTCGGGTAATTATCTTGCCTGAGATTTCCTCTCCACAAAGAAGCCTCCGCGGCAACGTTCAGCGACGAAGGCGGATGAAGGCAGATGCCAAGGCTCCAACAGTACGGCAATATGATCCTTCTGATAGCCACCGCCTAATCCACTGGCCTTCAACTGCTCATCTCGGAGAACTCATGGTGGCTGAACTGGAGAGTGAACCTGGCGCACGCCTCACTGTAGTTCTCAACCTTAATGGCCAAGACCATGTCGGAGAGGGAGCCGAGGGCACCTTGGAATTCTCCATTTCTGTGGCTGGTAGCCTTGTGGCACAGACTGTGAATTCCAGCGACCAAAGACAATGTGGTCTCTTGTGTGCCGAGAATTCATCGAAAGTGTCTTCCCTAGCTCCGGGCCAAGGTGCGGGGCACTTGTGGTCCGCCCTCCGTATTTTGGCTGGAGTGAATGAAGGGGAATTCCCCCTTCAAAGGCTCTTGTCCCGCAGCCTTCTCCTAGCTAGGTCCCAACAGGAAGATTCTCTGCTGCTGGTTACCCCCCACCCAGCGGCCGTTGCCGAAGGAGACTCAAGAGGGCACCGCCAGGAACAACGGCATCTCAGCACCATTGAGTGGTTGGCAGAATTGAGTTCCCTCCGACAAAGAGGATTGGACTGTGGAATCATTCTTATTCGCCATCCAAGCCAGGAAATTGGTCCTGTTTCTCTCGAAATTAATGCGGCGCTCGCTTCGTTTCACGTAACCCAATTGGATGCTGATAGTTCATACATTCCTCTAATCACGCATCGCCGTCAAAGGAAGGAATTTATATCGACTCCCTTTGGCGGCGTCAGGGAAGTCAACGTGGAAGAATTTGTCGGATGACAAGAGCAAAGCCATTGTACTGAGACTGGTCAATTCATAGATAGCTATGCGAAATTGGCTTTTACCGGTTGTCGGAAAGTTATGTCCCCAAAAGGGATGGACATCTCTCGTCCTCATGTTTTCTTTGCAGCTGGCTTTGGCCGGATCCTTGCGACAGACCGACTGGGTGAACTTTCGGTCCTCCCATTTGCCTTTGGAAGTAGCACCAGTGGTAGGGCTACTGTGGCTTTGGGTCTTCCTGCGACTAGGAATGGGTCGAGAAGGACTGAAAGGTAGTGTTCAAAATCTGCTCGCCTTGGTTGGGGCAATTTTCCTGGTTACAGCTCTTTGGTTACAACAAATGACCAACATTGCTGGACGCTGGATATTGTGGCGTCCCACAGAATTTGAAAGCTTGAAACAACTGGCTAGAGAACTTTGGACATACATGGCTCTGGAAGGAGCCATGTCAATGAACAGCTTTTCAACTCGCCTGTCCTTCTGGCTGGAAGGCGTAAGGGGGAGTGGTGCGCAGCAAGACGATCTGATTCTGATTGGGATTGGTAGCCTCTTCCTGGTTCTGTTGGCACTCCAATCGACTTGGATGTTCTTGCAGGGAAGATCAGTTTTGATATGTATGCTTCCTTCCCTGGCCGTGCTTACTTACATCCTGTACTTCAGTCGAGGTTCGAGACTGCACCTGTTGGGTTATTTGGCCCTCCTCTTAGCCTTATTCGCATGGAGCCAGCAGCTAAACCTGGTCGAAAATTGGCAGCGGCGAAACATAGACTATCCAGATGGGATCGCCTTTGACCGAGCTGTGGGATTGGTCAGCGCGCTGTTGGTTATGGGCCTGACTGCCGGAATCGTCCCCAGCATTGATGTTGCCAGAATAACAGATTGGGTTCAAGACACTTTTCGACCAATGGATGAAGCCACCGGCGATTTCGGGGAACGAATGTTCCCCGACTTGCAAAGTCAGGTAGGCGGGCAGAATAGAGGGTCTGCAGGCGGGCTCCCCAACAGCTTTCTGCTCGGAGATTCTCCAGACCTTTCCACTCGTGTCGTCATGCGCGTAACCGCCAGTTACCCTTTTGCAGAAGAGCAAGGATTTTACATGCGGGGTACCATCTATGAGAGCTATAACGGCCGTGGATGGTCAAACACAAGCTCCGCCTTCGGCGAGTCACTCGCCGCCAACACTTCTCTAGACCTCCCTATCTATCCCTATAGGCGCGAAATCTGGCAAGCGGTGGAATTGGAGGGGGCAGTTCCCATCGCCCACGCCATTGCCGAACCGATCAAGTTCTCCGTCAAGGTCAGGCCAGAGACCAATCGATGGGGACTGCCTCTCTATTATCGAAATCTGGAAAGGGACTCCTACTCTGTGCTATCAGCCATGCCCATCTTAAGCGAGGCTATTCTGAGGGAAGTGCCTTGGGAAGCCTACGAAGCCATACCGTCGGAAAATCTTGAGACTTATTTGGCTTTACCCGAAACAGTCACGGTCCGCACGCTTTCACTGGCTGAGGAACTGGGCCGAAACATAGAAACTCCATACGACCTAGGACTGGCAGTGGAGACTTTCCTCCGGAATTACCCATACGATTTGCAGGTAACTCTGCCAGGCGCCGGTGTGCAAGATGTAGCTGACTACTTCCTCTTCGAATTGGAACGCGGATTCTGCGACTACTACACGACCGCTTTTGTAGTGCTGATGCGAGCCAACAAACTTCCTGTACGCTTTGCAGTCGGATATGCCCCCGGCTACTACACGCAATATACAGAGGAGTGGGTCATAACGGATGCCCAGGCGCATTCTTGGCCGGAGGTGTGGTTTCCAGGATTGGGTTGGGTACCCTTTGAACCTACCGCTGGACGACCTAGCTTGGACCGAAGTTACTTGCCCACCACCTTGGGAACCGAGGGAGTTATTTTCGGAACTGAAGGTGACCCTCTGCTTTCCGGTTTGCCCAACACCTCTGATTTCCCTTGGAGAGCTACCCTTGTCTGGAGTTTTCTCCTGCTGGCAATTGCCGTCCTGGTTTTCTTTCGACAATGGCGATCTTCTTCGAGAGATCCTTGGGTTTCCCTATTGGTATGGGGAAGGCGACTGGGAAGGGCAAAGTGGGAATGGGAAACAGAAAATGAATACGCCGCCAGTTTCTCCAGCTTCCTTAGGGACAAGGACAAAGTGGAGGAAGACGATGCCCGGGCCATGGGCCGACAGATTGTCTTGATAAAGGACGCAGCTGTACGTTCCAGGTATGGACCGAAGACCCCAGCATCGGAGACCTCGATGCTTGCGGAAGAACATTGGCAGCATTTGCAGAGTCGACTGCGCCGGATCTATTTGCTGAGGCACTAAATTGGATATCAAGTTCCAGATTGGCTAGGTACTATCTTACTGTTAAAGGATTTCCCGGAATGACGAGGGGCTCCGCCCTTCATGAATCTAGTCAAAGAGCATTTACCTGTGCAAACCGGCTATTCAAGTCAGGCACCATTCAGGAGTTTGAAAATGGAATGTCTGTTGAGTTCATACGTGCCAGCAAGATACCGCGTTGCGGCAGTCTTCATTGTGGCCCTACTTGCATTGGGGATGGCCACAACACTGATAAATTGGCTCTTCACGGCAGATTGAATCCTTCTCGAAGGTCTTTCATGTGGCGCGCTCCCCGGGAGAAAACACGCGGCCCACGGATGCTTGAGTCGCACCAAATAATTCTTTCGGGTTGACTGGTCTCTAGCCGCCCGGTTCCTGGGATCGGCAAGGCAATTCCATTTAGGCCCTTCGCAATTGAAACTTCACGTTGCTATTTCATATAGTCGCAAAGTATCCGAAGGCTAAAGCATTTACACCTTCTAACTAATTCGGCGGAGAGAAGGCCAATCAAGCCATGGACAATCTGAAAAATTCAATCGATACAGCAAGGCTTGGTTTTTTAGAAACAATCGAACGTGACCTGTCCAATCAATATCAGATGTTGCAGGGCATCCTCTGATTAGCCTATCTAAACGGCCGGGGCTGACCCCAACCGTTCGGAGCGGGTTGTACCTAAGAAGAGACTTTCGGATTTCAATGTTTCATATTACTCTTACGGGAATGGTTTTGGCTCCTGTTTTGGGGGCATTCCAGACGACATTGAATAAAAATTGAACAAAGGGCAAGTAGGAGAAGGTCCTGCGACCAACGGTTTAAGAATTTCACCCTCCTCATGAACATTGGAACTAAGAGTAGAGGAGATACTCATCCAAAATGTATTAAGAGCTTCTTGAGAAACTTATCTGATGAACTCGCCCCCTTCCATTCCCTACTGAGACCGTGGCGGCCCGCATGAATATCGGCAGAGGCACCGAGTTGGTTGTGCGCTGCCCACACTGAACTTGAACTTGCATAAGTTCTCACTCGATTTACAAGGAGATTCCGGGTATGTTGATGCTTGAGCAAAAAAAGAGATTCGTCGATGAAGGCTTCCTGCACATTACAAACGTTGTGCCCTTGGACATGGTCGAAGCCGCGCTACGAGCGATTAATCACTCAATTGGCCACGTCGGTAAGACTGGTGGAGATCTTGCCAGATTTCGGGAAGATTCCTTTTGCCATGAATTGACTGGCCTGCCATTGATGACCGACATATTCAATAAGACGGACATTACGGCCATAGTGGAAGACCTGATTGGCACAGGGAACATGCAACCTGTGACCAGAATTCAAGTCGCTCCTCGCTTTCCGCTTCCCCCAGACCAAGAGCCTGAACTCTCCCGGGGCCATTTGGATGGTATAGGTGGAGGGCGCAATGGCATGGATAAAGGTGTCTACGTACGAAATTTCACAGTATTCGTCGTGGTCTACCTCGTAGATGTGCCTAAGCCCGAGAGCGGAAACTTCACTGTGTGGCCACACTCCCATATCGAATTTGAGAAGCACTTTCGGGAAGTTGGCCATGAAATCATGTCTCATGGTGTACCCCAGATTGATCTAAGTCGCGGACGGGTCATGGTTACCGGGTCTGCAGGGGATGTAATCTTGGCCCATCACCAGATGCATCATGAAGGAGGGCACAACAATTCCCCCCATGTGCGTCATGCCCTGATCAGTCGCGTTCGTCACAAGGATGTCGAAAGAGTAGGCAAGGATGCATACACAGACATTTGGCGAGAATGGGAGGGAATTGCAGACCTAACCAAAGAAATTGCCTGATTCTTGAATCAAGGCCAAGAATCAACCTTGAAGTTGGCACAATCCGTCGTGACTGTCGTTCCAATAGGAATTTGCCGGAGACTTTCGGAGTATCCAATTGACATAAACTGGATGCCGTGAACCTGTGGGATGAGAGAGATCCTGGTCTCCTGTTTCATTGAACAAATAACTCAGGGTCCAGATTTAATATTCGACCATACAGATTGCCGTGAGACTTAGTGTCAGAAGTGAACCCTATGGCTTGACTGGGTCGCCTACCTCCCTAATCTTACTAGGCTACATCTGTGGCTGCTATCTTCCTAGTACATCGGTCCCCAAAGCATTCTTCTGGACAGCTACTCTTCACCCACAACTGAGCAAGAAGCTCTGTAAACTGATTGAAGTAATAGACTTCTCAGAACAATATCCTGCCAGAAGTCAAGAAGAGAAAGGTCGAATGAGCCGTGACTTGGTCCGGTTGCGTCTAAGGTCTCTCAAGTAGGATTCTTGATGGGCGCATACTTAGAAAAGTCAAGAAGCTGTTGGCAGCCATTCTGCGATGACAATCGGAGGGTATACAGCCGAAAGGCTACCCAGGTTGCTGCCTGACGCTCTCTAAACTTTCGAAGTCCTGAAAAACAAAATCTATAAGTCTGTTAGCGAATGCACTCGGATTCTCGATCATGGGGGCATGACCAGCCCCTTTAATTACTTCAAGATTGTTGGCCGCTGGAATCGACAGCAGCGTTTGCAGTGTCATGGCATGCGAGGCTATCTGATCATCTTCACCTCTCACGAGCAGAACCGGCGCCCTCAACCCACTTATTCTGTCTTCGCAGTCCCAGAACTCGAGATTGCGGGTGTAACTATCCAAAGCCTTAGGGGACATCCCCAAAATATCATTTACCAGCTGGGTTATAAAAGCACTGTTGTCCACTGAATTCATTCTCGTATGCGGCAGAAGTGAAGCCAACAGGTCTTGTGCCAGCTTGGGATCTCGCACTGCCCGCTGAAGGTATTTGAATCCTTCTGGCGGCGTGGATATGCCAGACAGAGGCGGACTGCCTACCAATACCAAACAATGCAGTAGGTGCCCGTATCTGAGGGCGAATTCTATGGCAAGGGGGCAGCTTGTGGAGTGGGCCACTAATGCTAGCGAGGAAAGCTCCAGAACCTCTACGAATCGCTTAAGGTCTCCCAGCAGAGAGTCCAAACTAAATTCCTCGATAATAGAGCTAGTTGAACCACAGCCCCTCAAGTCTGGAGCCAGTAAATACATCTCTTCTGGCAGAATGTCCAATAAGGGCTGCCACCAATTCTTAGATCCAACGTTGCCATGCAGAAACAGGAAGCTGGGTTGGAATCCTGAATCTCCTTGCCTGAGGTAGGAGACATTCAGACCAATGTTTGGCAATAAGATCTTGGCTTCTTCAGTCATAGCTACAAATTAAAGAAAAAGCGAGAACCTGGACCGCCACTCCGTAGTAAATCTTGGGCATCTCGAACCTGGCAGTGAAACTGAGTGGAAAGCTGCTCAAAATCTAAGTCCCCACGTTATACAACCTCTCTGGTTAAGGATTTAGCAGGACAGGTCACCCCCTATTGCCGGTGATCCTGGCGTTAAGCTACGCCAGGATCAAGATAATGGAACCGTATACGATTTGCTGAATGTCATAGCCAACATTGAGAAAGGTAAGCAGGAAAATAATACGCTGAGAATCAAAGTGCCAATAATCAACCCTGTGTACCCCCTAACCCCGCCAAGATGGAAGTGCCGCCAATGACTGCTGCCGCAACCGAAGGCAAGAGGAAAGCATTCGCCAGTTGCAAATCAGCCGCGCCGATTTCGTCCTGCCAGTAGGTTGTCTTACAAGGAGCTCAGTACGCCTGCCACCATGAAGGCGGCAATTCGCACCCGCCAGACTCTCACTCCTGCCAATTGAACCGCGTTTTCGATGTGCCCAATTGCAAACAGAGGGCGCCTCCAACCTGTTCGCTTCAGGATCCATAAGATGCCTGTGCCTGCAAGTATCCAAACTACTTCATTGAAAGGTACTTGGTTTTTCAAGAATGACACAGCCCCCAAGGTCTTGACGAAAGAATGTACCTAGGTTGATCCCTGTAGGACCGTCTGAGCCCAAGTGGTAAAAAAAGACCCAGCAGGAATCCTGACATAGCCAAAGTCATGATCAGGGAAGGACTCGAAGGTTCGCCACGCCGGTAACCGTTAACTGTACCTACAATAAGGTTAACCAACAAGCCCAGCACCAAAGGTGCGGCTCTCTGAGGGGATTGATTGGATACTATAAATACCGACCCTGTGGTGATCATTGTGACTCAAGGATCGATGCCGCCAGTCAACATAAGTATGGTTTGGGCTCCGGCTAAAATACCCAAAGGGGCAGCTTGGAGCAATGAACTCTGGGCTCCGTTTAATAAAAAGGTAATCTGGCCCAACTGCTCCCGTGCCCTGGATCAGGAGCAACAGGACTCCGCCAAGTATCAGTGCAAGTCTCTCCTTCAAAAGAGTTTTTAGCCAGTCCTCTACAGACTTTCCTTCCGATGGAATCTGCTTACACAAGGCGATGAATAGCCTTGAAACGGAGTCTCTTGCAAGAGGCTTTTGATTACTTCAGTTCCGTGTGCTCCGATCATCATGACGCCAGCGTTCATGACTCCTTGAATGATGTGTACATTGTTTGGATTGATGCCCATCGCGCTCAAAATTGGGATGGGCATGACCAGAACGGACTCGGAAGGAACTACCCTTGGTACTGAGCCTGTCCCCCTCCCGCCAGCTACAAGCCGTCTACCGACAGCTACTTTCTGTAGGTTTCCGCCAGACAATCAACGAACCTGGGAAGCAGATCGCGTGTCGATGTCAAGGAGCTTGATCGATTTGGCCGCAGCCGCAGCTTCATCTCTCGATAAAGTAAGCCATTCAGTATGCTGATTGGAGAGCGGAACTGCTAGATTCTGATGCACAGGCAGACTTGCCAACAGTGCTCACTGCATTTCACTTGGGACCAGATAAACACCGCATTGCTGCAATCTACAGGAGAGGGAAAACGGGCGCTCCTTACCGTTAATTTGGATATTGGCTGCGGTAGAACTGCGCTCTCCCGAAGGCAGATCAAACAGTTGGTCATGTCGCTTACCCTCTAGCACCATTAGTCCCAGCACTTCGCCTACATGAATGGCAAGAGAAAAGTTCTGAATGTTTTCTTAGAATCCCAGTCCTCGATTTTCAAATTGTTTAGGTCCCTTCAATTTAACTGCAGGCTTTTTGGGGGAGCCATTAGGTAATCTCGGAGCTGGGCCTAACATTGCGGCTGCCAAGGAGTGCTCATTCAATTCCGCGAATTCTCCTGGCGCTGTTTGCCTTCGCGGCGCATCCAACAGCGATGCATTCTGACCACCTCGCAGATTGGTAGCGCGATCACAGATCTGCGGCACTTCCACTAATCGGTGTGGAATCAGAACCGCGGACCTTTCTTTTTTCTTCCAGTGAGCAAAAACATGAGGAAACTTTCTCTGCCTGTTTTGCCGGATGCGCGGCCGTGATTTAGTCCAAAAGCAGGACGTGGAGATCGCCAGCCACGGCCATGGCTTTTACTAACGTGCTCTTGCTGCCACCGTTGGCACCTAGCAAAACATGGATTTCGTCGCAGGCAACGGCGAAATTCACACCTTATTCGCCCATGAACGGCTGTCGAAGGCACCACTTATTCAGCCAAGAAATGAGCCCCAAGAACAGCTTAGCCAAGTCTATATTTACATAATTCATTAAGTGGCCGGCAGCCCCCTAAGCCATTGGAGGAGCACAAATCGGAAATTTAAAACCTGCTTCGCCAAGTTCAATCCAAAGGATTTCTGAAGGCTGGACTTTCTACCATTCAGGTCTGAAACCGACAGCGAATCTCCCTTTGTCCCGCACCGCGTAAGGCCAGTTATACGGATAAGGGGGCAAGTCGTCACAGTTCGTTAGGAATCCCCCGCAAGCCTTGTCAAGTCCGGTATGACAGTTCCTGCGTAGGGCTACTGTCTTTGAAGCAGTTTGCCTTTCAAGGCTCTTTCCTCTGGCGTTGCTCACCATGGCTAATACGATCTACATAGCTTAGATCGGTGTACAAAGGAAATTAAGGGCTGCAGACAATTCCACATTTTCCCCTTAGGATTATGACAAGAATTTACCTATGCCAGCCGTATCAGATGATTGGTATAATAGTAATTATACTTATCAAAAATTAACGAGTCTCTTGGAAATGCCTTCTGAAGACTCGAAGTCTTGAATTCAGGCATTTCGTCTAAGGAGAGACAACGCTATTCTCGACTCAAGCGAACCTCGGCCTGACTTCGGGAAAGGGACCGGCTAGCCATTGCGTTGCCCGGCCTCAACCAATTTACCTGTATTGAGTTTCCATCACTCAAAGGGGACCATGCCAACAGCAGACCTCTGCAAGGCTCTCACGGTAGGAACCAGGGAGCCTCATCGAAAGCTCCTTAAAGCAGTCGACCCGTCTCAGTAACTTCCAACTTTCGCACTCTGGAAATTCCCTTCAGCCTAAACAATGCGGAAGTCTCTTGCCTCCGCGTTTTTCTGTTCGCAATGACCCCTGGCCTGGAACTTGGATATGGTGTGCACCTCGTTCTAATCGCCGCAACTGTTGGTGACGCGAAGTCCGGCATCCGTTGTAACTTTCATCCCTTTAAGCCGCTTAGAGATACCCCTTGGATTATGTAACGTTGACCTAAAAGGAAGACGATAAAGGTAGGAAGAAATTCCACCACAGCGCCTGCCATGTCCAGCCCTGTATCTCCGCCTGACCTGGCCACCGTTCCCAACCCTACAGGCAATGTTCTCATGTCTCCTTTGGTTGTGACAATCAAAGGAGAGAGGAAGGAATTCCAATTGCCCATGAACCTCAATATCGCCAGTGTTACCAAAGCGGGCACCAGTTGTGGTAGCAATACATGCCAGAAAATCTGGAACAGATTTGCTCCGTCAATGTGGGCCGCATCGTCGTAGTCCCTTGGAATGCTGAGAAACTGCTGTCTCATCAGGAATGTTCCGAATATTGACCCAACCCATGGACCAATTAAGGCAGTTTAAGAGTTGACCAGACCCAAGTCGGACAATAGTATGTACTGCGGGATGATCAGTGCCGTATCCGGCATGATCAGAATGCCAATGAAGATATAGAAGAGAAATTCTTTCCCTATAAAGTTTCCCCTTGCAAAGGCGTTACCGGCCATGGCTGATGTAATAACTCCTCCCAGGGTCGAAATCAAAGCCACAATGAAGCTGTTATACAGCCACCGGGCAGCCAAAGTGCGGGAAAAGAGTAGGCCAAAGTTGCCTAAGGTCAACGGGAAAGAGCAGAAATCTTATGTCCTGCGTAATAGATACCGACAGCATGATGATGAAGGGTCCCACAGTACAGATTCCAACAACTGTCATCGGCAAGTAAGTCAAGAAAGTCTTGACTTACTGTCCTGGTTGGTAACCTATCCACGCCTTGGTCCTGCCCCAAGGGCCCGGACCCATTTCTTTGCTGGGCATTTTCATTGAGATGTCAGTACACTTCTTCGTCGAACTTCAGATACCTGTTTTGCACCCAGTCAATTATAAATATGATTGCAAAAAGCAGAATTGAGAGGGCATTGGATAACCGAATCGTGTGAAATTGAAAGCTTGCGAGCATATGTGATAAACCGCAGTGGTCGTGGCATATACCGGACCTCCACCAGTCAAAATTTATATGGCTCCGAACTCCTGCAATGCCCCTATTGTGGTTATTACCACAATGAACGCCGCTGTGGGTCGCAGGAGCGGAATGGTCACATGTCTGTGCAAACGCCAGCCATAGGCTCCATCCACCATACCCGCGTCATAGAGAGGCTGCGGAATAGCTTGTCAAGCCGCCACCCAAATAATCATGAAAAAGCCAAAGGACTGCCAAACGCCTACCGCGACAATGGAAGCCAAAGCTTGATGAATATCCTACAGAAACTTCTGTGCCGGTATTCCCACCTGTCCTAGCATGAAGTTAATAGGAGCCTCCTCTCTGGGCGACAGGAGGCGACGAAAAACTAGGGCCAGTACTGCAATGTTTGTTACATTGGGGAGAAAGTACACTGATCGAAAAAAGCGCATGCCGCGCAGCTTTTGATTGACCAGAATTGCTACAAACAGGGACACGAACACAATAGGCGGTACACAGATGAGTGCAAATAGGAGAGTGTTCTTGAGAGCCTGTTGCAGACGTTCGTCGGTAACCATGTCCCCAAAATGACCTACCCCCACGAATTCCGAATAGCTCAACAGATCTGTCTTGTACAGCGCGTTTCTGAACATGCTGAGCCAAGGAACAAGATTGAAGGTCAAGAAGACAACCAAATTGACAAAGGTAAAAGGATACCAAGGAAAGGAATCCCTAATTCTTCGCCCTATTCCAGGTTCGGGCAGGGCTTTGATGTGGCTAGGAACCATTTTGGATTTTATGTCAAAAAAGAAATACCCAACAGGCAAGGTCAATCCTTGCCTGTTGGGTATCTGTCATGAAGCTTGTTATGTCTGATTGAGGCTAAGCTTTCTCTGCAAGCAATGCGTCAATTTCCGTTTGCATGTTTTCTAGAGCTTCGTCCACAGTGCCGTGTCCCAATATAGCGGCCTGGAGCTGCGGACCACACACAACTTTGCTTTCTTACCAAAGCGTATTCGAATCCTGGTCAGAGAATAAGGTGTGGTCCATGTCGATTTACATGTGCCAAGACGCAAGGACCCGGATTCCAGAATTCGTTCTTTGACCTATTGCCAATGGGTGTGGAGCCTGCCAATTCACAATATCCGCCCCACTTGTCGAGGCTGGATCATGAAGCGCACCCAGGCAACAGCAGCGTCCACTTCGGCGCTCTGGGAAGTTATGGCTCAGCCTTGCCCAGATACTATGCCAGAAATTGGGAATTCTGACCCAGTGCGGGTTCTGGGGTGACCATAGATGTATTCCATTTCTGGCTGTGCTTCAACCTGTGTGATGCAGGCCGCGTCTTCTGTTCGCTGAGTGACCTGTTCCAGCGAAAGCCAATAGTTCGGCAAGCCCCCCTGTTCGTCCACACTGCTAATAGCAAATTCAATGGGTACCCAACTGTTCTGATACTCTGTGACATAACGCTCCAACGTCTGACGACAGGCATCATCAGTAAAGTAAGATTTCGTACGGTCCTCTGAGTTCACGGTGCCTCCTGCCTCCTACACCTGCTGTAATGAATTCCCCTCAGTTAAAAGTACTTAGGGACTCTAAGTAATAGCCTTTGGTGGCAGCTGCTTCGCTAAGGTCAAATAGCTTGTCCCACGTGTCAAACACGGCTGTGGCAGGGCCAAATCCCAGCTCCCTTAGGAGACCACCGCTTTATGCCGGGCCGTTAACCTCCGATTCGAACAGTGGTATATACAGCACTCCGTCAAAACTGGCTGCCGCCAATTCAGCATCCTGGTAGTCGGCTAGGTCTGCTTCTGTCAAATGGTCAGAAACATCCAGATTGACTCCCTTTTCAATGTAGGCGGGTATCGTATCGGTTGTTGCATCCCAAATGTCTGGAGCCTCTCCAGCGGCAGCGGCCGCATACAGACTCTCTCGCCGGCCACCCCAGGGTTGAACTTCGATATTCGCCTTAATGGAGTCATGGCTGGCGTGAAACCTTTCCATCAGAGGTTTGAAAACAATATCCAAATCATTCTCAGTCCTGGGGTAAGACCAAATATCGATTTCAGCCATTTCCATCCCTGCATCGGTTCTGGATCCTCATCCTCCACCAGGTACTGCGGCAACGCATGCACTCAACACACCCAAGGGGTTTGCAACGCCACTCAATTGCAGGAATCTCCGTCTGCTTAAATTCTTTAGCATTGCAATGCTCTCCTAAGTTGGCTTGTGGAATGCCAAGCGCTCGGACAGGACTGCCCGCTATCAGCGTTCATCTGAATTGGCACTCGAATCATTACAACTATCAGTAATTGGCCTCAACAGTCTAAATGGATTCGCAATTCACCTGTTTTCACTCAAATGCATAGAAATGTCTATAATTCCGAGTCCCCAAAGGGTTTTAATGACACTTTACGGGGGGCCAAAAATAGGAATTCTGATAACTCCTCATTCGAAATTCTCTACTTTTTGGTTTGATCTGAACGGCCGTCTCCTAGGGCTGACATTCTCCTTCCGATTAAAGGAAACTTAAAGGACAAAACTTGTGGTAACGCCAACGCTTGTAGCACTTGATTTGGAAGGCGTTCTCTTGGAGGAAATCTGGATCGCCATCGCCGATCGAACCGGCTTGAAGGAATTGAGATTAACTACACGGGACTTTCCAGATTACTCGAAGCTGATGGAAATGCGAATCAGTATCTTGAACCGTCACTCATTCACCTTACAGTTTCTACAGGATGTGATAGGCGAAACTGTTAGGCCGTTGGAAGGTGCCCAGGACTTCCTGGAATGGCTTAGAAGTCGGACCCCCGTGATAATTCTGTCAGACATTTTTGTAGAGCTTGTTGCTCCTGTCCAACATCTGTTAGGGTTCCCCACAATTCTTGGCAACACATTGACCATAGACTCCGCATCGGGTGAAATCGCGGACTTCCATATCCGCCAGACCGATGGCAAACGCAAGGCCATTGAGGCTTTTCACCATCTGGGTTTCCGCACTTTCGCCGCAGGTGATTCCTACAATGATCTTTCCATGATCAGGGCGGCCGGAAATGGTACTTTGTTCAAAGCTCCAGAACGCATTAGAAAAGAAGCTTCTGATCTTCACTGTTGTGACGATTATGCGGAATTGAAACTGCTGATTGAGGAAAAACTGCTGAGTTCAGGTTGAGCTTTTGGGTGGACAGACAGACTTGGGCAACACGTGGGCAATGCAAGGGGAAAGAATGAAACAAATTCAGATGAATGATGTGCTGTGGGAATATCTTGTTTCTGTCACCCCAGCCGACGATGCTGTAATGCGAGAGCTCAGGGACGTGACAGCTACTTTACCTGCTGGGGGTATGCAAATTCCTCCTTACCAAGGGCAATTCATGCAGTTCTTGGTCCGTCTTCTTGGGGTCAAACGTTATCTCGAAATAGGTTGCTTTACAGGTTACAGCTCCTTGGCAGTAGCGAGGGCCCTGCCCTCCGACGGCAGGATCATTACCTGCGATGTAAGTGAAGAATGGACAAACATAGCCCGAAATTACTGGCAGAAAGCGGGCGTAACAGAAAGAGTTGAACTTAGGCTGGGCCCAGCCGCCGATACTCTCAAAGGCATGATTGAAGCGGGGGCCACAGGCGCTTTTGACATGGCCTTCATCGACGCTGACAAAGACAATTATGTCGAGTATTATGAATTATGCCTCCTGCTCGTTCGCCAAGGTGGCGTACTTCTAATTGACAACACCCTCTGGGGGGGTAGTGTGGCAGACGAAGCGGTTCAAGACGAAGACACAAAAGGCATCAGGGCCTTCAATCAACGAGCATTTGAAGATGATCGCGTCAAGAACTGCTTGCTTCCCATGTCCGACGGCCTACACCTGTGCTTGAAGCTATAGTTGGTTCAATTTGAGCACCAAACGATCCCTAATAAATACCGGTGCTTCGTCGCATCTGGAAATAATCGGTTATGTATTGGCTGTTTCCTACCCCTTGTTAGCATTCTCAGCAACCGGACGTTCGGTCTACCAAATTTTCTTCAAGGAAGGGATCCATCTCGAAGTAGGTCCTTTACTATCGGCCTTTGCAGGCTTTTGCTATCTATTAGCTGCCATAGGGTTTGCCTATCGCCGGCCCTGGACCTGGGTCCTTTCCGTTTCTGTCCTAGTCTTAGAATCGCTGGGCACGGTCATAGTTGGTGCCCTAAGCATCACTAGCCCAGAGCTGGTGGGCAGGTCTGTTTGGCGCCTTTTCGGCGTAGACTTCGCTTTTTTTCCCTTGGTTCAGCCTTTCCTCGGAATCATTTGGCTCTTGTGGCCGCGCACTCGAACTTTGTTTGGACTGCCGTCAATTGGTTAGGCAGGTGAGTCATCGTGAAGCGAAGCCTGTCGACTGCCAACGGTTTCGCCAACCCCTCTGTACAAACATTCGATTAATAGGGTTTTCCTTGTATGAGTTGGCTTGCTAGTGCCGCTAATTTGTGTCAAAGCATCAGATACCGACAATAAGGACATCCTAGATTTCTACCCGAAAGGGTCTCGCCGGGACAGGGGATTCCCAATTGCCTTGGTCTGAACCCCTTCAGTGAAGTACAGAGTAAGTTTTAATCAAACTGAAACCGGCGTGACTGTCTCAAATAGGGTGCCTGTTTTCATATACTCTTGTCAGCAACAATTTTGAAATTTGAATCTGTAATGAACATCATCCAGCACATCTCAGTCCAGCCTTCTCTTCCTCGAACGATAGGTCGTCTAGACGAGCTTGCCCACAATCTGGTCTGGAGCTGGCTACCCGGAGCCTCGGACCTTTTTGAGGCCATAGACCCAGAAATCTGGTCCGCCACTATTCACAACCCCATCCTATTGCTTTCCGAAGCGAGTCAGGGCCGCCTTGATCAGGTGGCGAAGTCGAAAGAATACCTAGATAAATATTCCGATGTCTTTCGCAGTTTCGATGAATACATGTCTCCAGACGCTACGACTTGGTTTAATCTAAATCATCCAGATAAGGATGGTCGAGTCATCGCATATTTCAGTGCAGAGTATGGACTACATGAATCACTACCCATTTACAGCGGCGGCTTGGGCATATTGTCAGGCGACCATCTAAAGGAAGCCAGCGACCTAGGTCTTCCCCTGGTGGGAATTGGTTTTCTCTACCCACAAGGATATTTCCAACAACGGCTGGATTCATCCGGCTGGCAGCACGCACATTACGACCATCTCCCTTTCGAAATCCTGCCTGTGAAACCGGCTTTGGGAAACGACGGGCGTCAAATAACAGTCTCTGTGGATTTGCCCGCCCGCTTGGTTTATATCAGGGCTTGGAAAATTCAAGTTGGCCGGTGCAATGTCTATTTTATGGACACAGACGTGGAACAGAATTCTCCTGCAGATCGACAGCTCAGTCACCGGCTTTACCATGGCGATGAAGAAACTCGAGTGGCTTGGGAAACTGTCTTTGGATTAGGTGGTGTCCGTTTGCTGCGAGCCCTAGGCCTAGAGCCAGCCGTCTGGCATATGAACGAAGGTCATAGCGCTTTCATGGGGTTGGAAAGAATACGCGAGCTAGTTGCACATCATGGACTTACTTTCAGCGAATCAGTCGAAGTAGTGCGTTCAAATACAGTTTTCACCACGCACACGCCTGTCCCAGCGGGCAATGACACTTTCGCATATGACTTAATCGAAAAATATTTTTCGCGATTTTGGAGCCAGTTGGGAACGGAAAGGGACAAATTTCTGGCATTCGCTCGTCAGGACTTGGATTGGCAAACTCGATACAGCATGACCGTGTTGGCCCTGCGCCTGAGTGGGCATGCTAACGGAGTCAGTCAGCTGCATGGTGACGTCAGCCGTTCCATGTGGCAGTTTGTCTGGCCAAGCACCCCTCGGGATGAAATACCTATTGTGGGAATTACAAATGGAGTTCATGCAGCTACGTGGATTCCACAAATTTTGCAGCGTATTTATCGGAAATACCTTGGATCAGATTGCTTTGAGAATATCCACACACCGCAGACTTGGAGAAGGCTGGACGAAGTGCCTGACGACGAACTCTGGGACGCCCACGAAGTCTGCAAACGTTCCTTGAGCGAATTTGCCCAACAGAATCTGCTGCGCCAAGGGGAGCGTTTTGGCGAAAATACGGCAGAGCTAGTAAGAGGCAAGCCAGTACTCAACCCTGAGGCTTTAGTCATTGGTTTCGCCCGTCGTTTTGCCACCTATAAGCGGGCAACTCTAATCCTGCGGGATATCGACCGCTTGCGCGACCTCGTTAACAACCCAGAACGACCGATGCAGTTTGTCTTTGCGGGAAAAGCGCATCCGGCGGATGACGCTGGCAAGCACTTCATACAGCATCTCTTCCAACTTTCTCGAGACCCGGGCTCGGGATTCAAGGATCGGTTTATTTTTCTAGAAAATTACGACATCCGCATGGCCCGCAAATTGGTTGCTGGGGTTGACATCTGGTTGAATACACCACGGCGTCCGCATGAAGCTAGTGGAACAAGCGGTGAGAAAGCAGCCATGTGCGGAGTCCCTCATTTCAGTGTTTTGGATGGATGGTGGGCAGAGGGGTTCAATGGGCGCAACGGTTGGGCAATTGGTTCGGACGTAGTCTATGGGGATGAGGTGACTCAAGACGAGTCGGATGCTGCTTCATTCTATGAGGCACTTGAGCATGACATTTTGCCTCTATTCTTTAATCGTGGGGTGGATGGTGTGCCCCACCAGTGGCTCAAAGTAATGAAGGAATCGATCCGAAGCTGTGCTCCAGCCTTTAGTTTCCGGCGCATGTTGCATGATTATTGTCAACTTCTGTATTTTCCTGCTTTGGAAGCAGGGCAAGTGCGCAACAGTGGGAACTTCGAGAGATCGGTGAAGTTGGCCGCTTGGCTGAAGTTCATGAGGGTGAACTGGCCTCATGTTTCTTTTGAAGATGTGCACGTTTCCAATTCTGAATTGACAGTCGGCAACACTGTAGAGATTGAGGCGAGGTTGAACCTAGGTCCTATTCCTGCAGCTGAGGCGCAAGTGGAAGTTGTAGTTTATCGACATAGTGTTGACAGTTCATTGAACCTGCTTTTTAGACAAAGCCTGGACCATAGTGGCACCTCGGAAGGCCTAGCAGTCTTCAAAGGGGATCTTTGCCCACAGCAAAACGGGAGCCTCGGCCTCGGCGTCAGAATCAGACCCGCACATCCCGATTTGATTTCCTTGAGCCACTCTGGCTTGGTCACCTGGGCTGAGACATCACATTTGAAGTAAAGGATCTTGGTCAACATGCGGGTTGTTGTTGCCGGCGGGTCCGGTTTGATTGGGTCTAACTTGAGTCGACTGCTCAAGAAAGCTGGGCACACGGTTACTGTATTGACACGCAATCCCCAAGTTGTAAGCGATTTGGATTATGTTAAATGGAATCCAGAAGAACCGGTAGAGGTCTCAAGATGTATTGAAGGGGCGGAGGCCATAGTCAACCTGGTAGGCACCAATATTGGGGCAAAGCCTTGGAAGCAATCCCGCAAGGAACTCATTCGATCCAGCCGTGTTCAGGCCGGAAAGGCTTTGGCAAGAGCAGCAATTGAAACAGCCGATCCACCCAGAGTTTTTGTGCAAGCTTCGGCTGTAGGTTATTACGGTACTTTGTGTGGCCCTGAAACCTTGACTGAAAGAATGCCACCGGGTAGCGATTTTCTGGCGTCAGTTTGTGTTGACTGGGAGGCTTCAACAAATAGCCTTCCTCTAAATGGGGTCCGTCACATTACCGCCCGATTTGGTATTGTGTTGTCTAGAAAAGGGGGTGCATTGCCCCGCATGTTGCTCCCCTTTCGGTTTGGGGTGGGAAGCCCCCTAGGAGACGGAAAGCAACCGTTTCCCTGGGTACATATTCATGATGTGTCTCGCGCAGTCCAATTCGCTTTGGAAACTGAAGAAGCGGCTGGCATTTATAACATCACTTCCCCTTCAATTGGCAATAATGCTGAATTCAGTAGAACACTAGCTGATGTTTTGAGACGTCCCCTTATGCCAGCTATCCCTTCATTCATAGTGCGACGTATGTTTGGCGAAATGGCAGATTTGTTGCTTTATGGCCAAAATGCGACTTCACACCGCCTCCAAACCTTGGGATTCGAGTTCTCATTTCCCCAGGCAGAGCTGGCGCTCACAGATTTGCTGTCTTGAAATCTTGACTTGATTAACCTTAACAGGCCATAAAGGTTGCCTGGTTAGGGGACCGGTTGGCCGGTTGGCAATCCTCATTACGGTTGGCAGACAGCTTCTCGAAATGAGGGGAGTGCACATGGGAGCAATAGTCCAAGTTTCCAATTTGTCCAAGGAGTTCAAGGTACCGGTCCGTGAGCCTGGTTTGCGCGCCGGTTTGAAAAGCTTGATCCGGAGAGAGTTTCGGGCCGTCGAAGCCGTGAAGGGAGTTACTTTCGAAATTACCGAAGGTGAAATAGTCGGCTTCCTTGGCCCCAACGGGGCAGGAAAGACCACCACTTTGAAAATGCTGGCCGGCTTGCTGCACCCCACTGATGGAAAAGTTGAGGTGATGGGGTTTACTCCTTGGCGCAGAGAGAAGCCCTTCTTGCGAAGAGTCAACATGGTAATGGGTAATCGCCATCAATTGACTTGGGATGTGCCTACGCTGGACTCTTTTGTACTGATGCGCACAATATACGAATTACCGGAACAGGAATTTAGGCAAACTCTGGCCGAATTGGTGGAATTGTTAGACCTTGAAGATCTGCTGAGTAAACCCATACGGAACCTTTCTCTTGGAGAAAGAATGAAATGTGAATTGGCCGGTTCTTTGCTCCATAGGCCCAAGGTGATGTTTCTGGATGAGCCCACTCTGGGACTCGATGTAACGATGCAACACCGCCTCCGCACTTTCATCGGGAATTACAACCAACGCAACGGATCTACCATTCTGCTGACCAGTCACTATATGGCTGACATAGAGGCGTTGTGCCGTCGCGTGATCGTGATACATGAGGGGGTTATCCTTTTTGACGGATTGCTTAACCACTTAATTAAACGATTCGCACCTTCCAAAATACTGACATTCGAATTGGACACCATTGAGGCTGACCTTGGTATTCTGAATTCCCAAGTGATCCAAGACGGCTTCCGCTATAAAGTGGAAATCGAAAAAGATCGGACGTTGGAAGTTACAGACTTTGTCCTGAAGCATTTCAACGTATCCGACATTTCCATAGAAGACCCACCAGTTGAGCAAGTAATAGACAGGGTATTTACACAAAAAGAGGTCTAGAACAGCGGTGTATCTTTTTCGCTACTACGTGGCCGGTATGCGGCACGAACTATTAATTCACGTGCAGTACCGTACATCTATGGCGATATGGATGCTCAGCCTCATCATGGAACCCCTAGTCTTCATGATGGTGTGGCAGGCTGTGGCCAGAGCACAGGGCGGGGCCGCTGGGGACTATACCGCTGGTACATTCGCTGCTTATTTCATGCTTGTCATGGTGGTAAACCACGCTACTTTCACCTGGATCATGTATTCCATTTCCTTCGAGATCAGAGAAGGCTATCTGGCTGCCCGTTTAATGCATCCCATACACCCTATTCATAGGGATGTCAGCGAGAATTTCGCCTATAAGTACCTGGGCTTGGTCCTTCTAGTACCCGCCTTCTTCGCTATGTATGTACTATTTCGACCGGAATTCAGTTTTGAACTGTGGAATATACCAGCTTTTGTTCTGGCTATGACCTTGGCTGCGGCTGTAAGGTTCGTCTTGGAGTGGACAGTTGCACAAGCAGCATTCTGGATCGTGGACACAAGTGCCCTCAATGTTGGTTTTACTACTCTCATGCTGCTATTCTCCGGCCGTTTTGCCCCAATTGGTCTGTTTCCCGAATGGTTCGAAATAGTCGGCAAGGGTCTGCCCTTCTGGTGGCTGGTGGCATTCCCTGTGGAAATCATGATGGGGAACCTGTCCCCACAAGAAGTCCTTATTGGATACTTGGTACTCGCTACTTGGGGCGTCATTATAGGGGCGTTCATGATGCTGGTCTGGCGCGCTGGAGTAAGGCGATTCGGGGCCGTGGGAATCTGAAATGCACTTCTTGAAGGTTCTATATGCCTACGCCAAGTTGGGTGTGTTGAACGAAATGCAATACCGTGTCAACTTTCTCAATCAGCTTGTGGTTTCTTTGATTGGCCTGGCCCTTTCCATTGCCGGAATTCTGCTTGTCTTCCAACATACCCCCAGTTTGGGAGTATGGACCCAAACAGATCTCATTTTGCTTCTCGGCGTGCACATGGTGGTGCGCGGTTTCATCGGACTGTTTCTGCGGCCCAGCCTGCAAGGATTTTTGGATGGTGTGCGTACCGGAAATTTTGATTTCGTCTTGCTCAAGCCTCTAGATGCTCAACTCTTTGTTTGCATACAGAGATTTCGTCCTTGGAGCCTAGTCGACATTCTCTTAGGTCTGGCTTTGGTGTTGTGGGCAGGAGTTATTCGCGAGCTGAATGTCGATTTGGGTTCCGTAATCCTATTTGGTGTCACATTGTTTTCAGGTTTCACAATTGTTATGGCCTTCTGGCTTATTCTGGCCATCAGCAGCTTCTGGTTTGTACGAGTTGACAATATTTTCGTCGTTTTTGACTCTCTTTTTCAGACCGCCAAGTGGCCTGTTACCATCTATCCTGAATTCCTAAGAATTCTATTGACCTTCATCATTCCAGTCGCTTGGGCGGTAACAATGCCGGCCGCAACTTTGTCAGGTCACGTGCCTCTTTCGACAATTCAATGGTCACTATTCATTCCCCTTGGGTTTTGTATTGGGGCCAGGCTTTTCTGGCTCTGGGGCATTCGGCACTATTCAGGGGCCTCGGCATAGAATCAGGCTTCCTTCACATGGAAGTATCGGATATGGTTGATTTCGAAATGTGATATAAGTCAAAGTACTTTCTAAGCGAGTTCTCTCTCGTCGAAGACTCTCGGAATCAATTGAAGCCTATAAGGAGCCTATTCATGAAAGTTACTGTACTGCGGTTGGCCTTGGTTGTTCTCGCGGTATTTGTTGCAGTGGGTTGTGCCGTTACTCCTGCTCCTGGCGCCTCGGAAATGATGGAATGCAGCGACAGCATTCGATGCGTTGAAATAGAAGAAGGCGAGCTTGTCAACATTGCCTCAATTATTGTAAGTTCTGGTCCCGTCGCCTTCTTAGGTGTTGATCAGATTGGTGCCATCGAAATTGCTATCGTGGACTATGGTCCAATCCATGGACACGAGATTTCACTCCGGCAGGAGGATGCCCTATGCAGTGCAGAGGGAGGACAGACCGCGGCTCAAAAGGTTGCATCGGACCCGAACATAGTGGGCACACTAGGTACTGCTTGTTCCAGCGCTGCAACTGCGGCCTTGCCCATTATCTCTGAAGCCGGCCTAAGTATGATCTCTGCTTCCAACACCTCCCCAACACTGACCAATGCAGATCGGGACGCCGGAGGTGTGTGGCAGCCGGGATACTACCGTACAGCCCACAATGACTTGTTTCAGGGCAAGTTGGCGGCGGAATATGCCTACAACGAATTGGGTGCCCGCACAGTGGCCACTGTGCATGACGGCAGCCCCTACGCGGACAAGCTACAGGAAGTAATGGCTGACGTTTTTGTGGAACTGGGCGGAACTGTCACCTATCAGGGAGCCGTAAACGTGGGTGACACAGACATGCGTCCTCTACTTACGGAAATCGCCTCAGATTCACCAGATCTGCTTTTCTTCCCCATTTTTCAGCCGGAAGGCAATTTCATTGCAGTGCAAGCTGGCGAAATAGCCGGACTGGAAGAGATGGGCCTGATGGGGGCTGATGGCCTATTTTCTGCAGATTTCCCAGAAAATACTGGCGATGCATCTGTCGGCATGTATCTTACGGCCCCAATGGTTCAGAATGAGGCTTATAACGAACTCTTGCAGAAGTGGGCTGATATGCACGGTGGCACACCGCCCTCAGCTTTCCACGCCCATGCCTATGACGCTACCGTGATGCTTTTGGACGCCATATCTGCAGTCGCCCAGTCCGACGATAGTGGCAATCTCCTGATTGGACTTGGGGACATCAGGGATTTTTTAAATTCTGTAACGGCCTTCGATGGAATTACGGGTAGTCTGACTTGTGGTCCCACTGGTGACTGCGCTACGGGTGAAGCCTTAGGTGTATTCATGATTTCAGAAGAAACATTGGCAGGTGAATGGCCACCTGCACTGGTTTTCCAGCCTTAGTCTGAGGAGAATTGTTGTCCGATCTGAGTCGGGCAGCTTAGCTAATAGAGAAAGCCGCGGGCGACACCCGTGGCTTTCTTTTTGGGCTGAAAGAAAAGCAACTTTTTTGTTTTTGCCCTTTGAAACGCTACAAACTTTACATGTCAGGCCCGAGGATTTCTAAGGTCTTGTGCTTCGCTAAATACGTAAGAATCGAAGTCTGGTGTTGTATGGATGTGGATTCACTTTGCACTTCTCAATGCCCATCAATGGCAAAGAGGCCGACCAGAGGAATGGAGTCTAGCCAATCTTGAATTCTTTTCCCTTGAATGTAGCTTAGCCCGTTCAGCCACGAACAATATTGGGGGGATATCCATTTGTAGTTGGCAAGAAGCGATTGGATTCAGAATTGACAATTTTCCAGAGCGAGGTTTTCATGTTTGAGGCTGTCTTACTCCTTGGTATGGAATGGTCCGCAAAGCCAGATTGCAGTCCATTCTGTTCATTAAACCAATATGCTCGCTGCCTCTACTTATACGATCCCCCAGGAGATTCTGGGATCATGACTAAGAACCGCTGGATTCATTTTTTCTGCTCGAATCTTGTTCTCTCCTTTGGTCTTCTGTTGGCGGGCTGTTCCAGTGCAACTGAGCAAACTATATGTATGGATGAATTGCGTTGTGTGATAGTGGAACCAGGAGAGCCTGTTTCAATCGCCGCAATGCTTGTAATTTCTGGTGCGAATTCCCATTTGGGAGAGGATCAGTTGGGGGCGATAAGAATCGCGTTGGTAGATTATGGCCCCCTGCTCGGACATGAAATTGAATTGACAGTGGAAGATTCCCAATGTAACGCTGAAGGGGGCCAGACGGCCGCCCTGAAAATCGCTGCTGACCCTACGGTTGCTGGGGTACTTGGTACAGCCTGTTCAAGTGCGGCTACCGCGGCTCTACCGGTGATTGCGGGCTCTGGGCTAAGCATGATTGCTGCCTCAAATACCTCCCCTATCTTGACCGACCCTAACAGAGATTCTGGTGGCATATGGCTTCCCGGATATTACCGAACCTCTCACACAAGTCTCCTGTTAGGAGAGCTCGTCGCGAATTTCGCTTACCACCAACTAGGTGTACGCAAGATAGCGACGATTCATGATGGAAGTGTCTATGCCTTGAAGCTTACGGCTGCCATGGCTCAGGATTTCGAAAATCTGGGAGGCATGGTCAGCTATGTAGGCTCTGTAAACGTTGGCGAAACAGAAATGCATCCAATCCTCACAGATATTGCTACATATGAACCTGAACTAATTTTCTTCCCCATTTTCCAGCCAGAAGGAAACTTCATTGCAGTACAAGCAAAGGAAGTTATCGGCCTCGAGGATGTGTACCTTGTAGGTGCTGGAGGTCTTTTTCTAAGTGACTTCGCCGTGAACTCTGGGGCCAGTGCAATTGGTATGTACTTGGCTTCTCCACGCATAAGCAACGAGAGATACGACCAATTGCTGCTCAAATGGGAAGAGAAAATCGGAGGCACCCCACCAGCCGGCTATCACGCCCATATGTATGATGCGACTTTCCTACTGTTGGACGCCATTTTGGCAGCGACCGAAGTGGATGAGAATAGCAGGCTCACAATTGGCTTGCAGGCCGTCAGGGATAAATTGAATGCCGTGGAAGAGCATGTAGGAGTGACTGGACTATTGACTTGCAATCAAACTGGGGACTGTGCTTCCCGGGATACCTTAGCCATTTATATGCTTAAACAAGAAAACGTGGACGGTGTGTGGCCGCCCCTGGTTGTCTTTCCGCCAGAACGTTCTAACTAACCGCGGACGAAACGGCCACCACCAAGCTTTGACATCGACAACTTTTCCCAACGCGCCTTTTCTAAAGGTCTCCAGTTCATTTTGTCCTATAAAGATGATGTTCCGGCGATGCTAAGGAATGGAAGATGCACGTTAATTGTTCTGATCGCTGCAGCTCGGTTGCTTCAAGCCGTGGGTTGTGCGGCCGTGGAATCTGCCGAATGACACGATGTGCTGCGTTCCGTGCTTGTTAGTGCCGATGAACCTATCACGATCGCTGCCTTTTTAGTTCTTTCTGGCGGCTAATGCCGCCTATTGAGTTGACTCCAAGGGAGAGGTCCAAATTGCCTTGGCCGACCATGTAAGTGTTTTAGGCTACGATATAAGGCTCTTGGAGGAAGACCTCCCTTTGTAGTCCCGAAGGAGTGCAAACGGCGGCCCGGAATTTGGCTTCTGACGCGCCGGTGGTTGGAATAGTTGGTCCCGTCAGTTCCGGTGCCACAACTGCCGCCCTACCGGTAATTTCGGAATCGGGTCGGTAAATGATTTCTCCTGCCAATACTTCTCCACGCTGACAAATCCTGACAAAGAAAATTGAGGAACCTGGCAGCCACGCGATTACAGAACAATTCATAACGATGGGATGCACGGACCAAGTGCCGCAGATTACATGTATAGGGGATTGGGAAGTCCGCACCTTGGCTACTGTCCATGATGGCAGTGCTTACGTTTACATTTTCCAAAGAGAAGTGCCGCAGAGAAATTTTTCAAATTGGGTGGAAAGGCCACGTTTCAAGAGGCTGTCCATGTTGGCGATGCCGATACTGTGCCTCTGCTTACTGAAATGGCAACGATGTCGCCAACGTCCTGTTCTACCCTATCTCTTTGACGGACCTGAGCCTGATTACAATTCAGTCTTAGCAAATAAGCGGTTTGGAGAATTCTGGATTGTTGGCAAGGGACAAACTGCTGGAAGGCTTCGTTTTGAGTACAGGAGCCGAAGGCTCACACGGGGGTCTTGGCGCCTGGACCCCTGATCGAGGGCGAGCAGAACCGTGAATTCCTGAACAAGTGGAAAGAGATGCATGGCGGACTCCCGCCTTCGGCCTATCATGCTCAAGCCTTCGACGCTGCCTACCTCCTAATTAAACGCAATCAAGAGCTCTTCGATCGAAGAACGGCTAAGGTGGGGTTTGTTATCGAATTGCAGGGAATACGTGATTTCCTCACTGGTGTCCAGAGTTACGACGGCATCTCTGGCACATTGAGATGTACCCCAACGGGTGACAGCGACACAACTGACTTTGTAGCAATTTTCCAAATTGATACTTGAGGAAAAGAAGGTCCAAAGCTGATTGTCGTATACAAGCCCTGCCTAAAACTCATGCATGTAATTCACACACAGCGAATCGTGCATGGCAGAGACTTCGAATGCCCGAGGGCCGAAGTTCAGCAGACTACCTACGGTTCGGAATAAGCAATAAAAAAGGTCAAATTAATTTTTCACATTACCCTGGGTCTGCGCCACGGAAGGTTTGCTTTGAAGTCGAGCTGAAGTACTTCTGAACTCTCGTAGAAAGGACGAATTCAGAGCTACGCAATTTGTTGTGTCGATTTATGAAATTTTTACAACCGACTTCAGGCAGTGTAAGGAGCCAAGTCCGCCCCAGAGATTCTTCGAATCCCTCGGTGACCTAACGACGCTCCTACCTGTGACAAACCTTCATGTCTCATTTTCAAGCAAATAAACGTGGAGTGAGATGAAGAGATCTGCAAAGACTAGCCCATGTCCTTCCCCTTCAGACTGGTAGCCAGGGGCCATGGGTGACAGGTCATGAATTGGCCATTTCAAATCGGAAGTTGCTCGGCCGCTGTAAGCATTCTGAAAGTCAAAGACGGAGGTTGCAGGTTGCTATCTCAGACTAAGCCTTACCTGATACAGAGGTATGTGGCTGCTGCCCCAATGTGTTACCATGCGGGCATGAATTCGCTCGGTCCAACTAGGTCGCTTCAAAGCAAAAAAAGCAAGTGTCCCATATAGGCTGCTTTGGGTCAGGGAAGTCTGCTGTTGTGCAGGCCTTGTTACCGGCTGACCCAGCCGGTTTTATTTTTTTAGTGGCCCATTAATCAGATATGCAGCAAGGAAGCTAGTCGTGAGTATCCAGCAGTTCTCCATCATCGAATCCACTTTGCGGGAAGGCGAACAGTTTGCAAATGCCTTCTTTTCGCAGGAGCAGAAGGGCGAGATTGCTAAACGACTGGATGACTTCGGGGTTGAATATCTGGAATTGACCTCTCCGGCTGCCTACCCCCAGAGTCACAAAGATATTGAATTCATTTGTGGTCTGGACTTGAACGCTAAGATTCTGACCCACACGAGGTGTCATATGGATGATGCTCGCCTGGCCGTCGAAACAGGTGTTGATGGCATCGACATCTTGTTTGGTACTAGCAGCATTTTGCGTGAGTTTTCGCACGGCAAGGACATCCAAACCATTGTAGAGAGTGCACAGGATGTAATACGTTATATCAAGTCATTTGGATTGGAAGTGCGTTTCAGTAGCGAAGACAGTTTTCGGAGCGAATTAGTAGATCTCTTGACCGTTTATCGGGCGGTTGATGCCCTAGGTGTCGATCGCGTGGGCATTGCCGATACAGTTGGGGTGGCTCGCCCCTTGGAAGTTTACGAGTTGGTCAATGTCTTGAGATCTATGGTGAGTTGCGACATAGAATTTCATGGGCACAACGATACTGGCTGTGCTATTGCCAACTCCTACTGTGCATTGGAAGCTGGCGCTACTCATGTTGATACTTCAGTGCTGGGCATCGGTGAACGCAATGGAATCACCCCACTAGGAGGCTTGGTGGCACGCCTCTACGCCGAAAATCCCGATCTGGTCAAGGAAAAATATGATTTGCCGTTGCTCGTGGGTATAGACAGCTATGTGGCCAACATTGTAGGAGTCAGTGTCCCCTTTAGCAACTATATTACTGGTGCGACTGCCTTTACTCATAAGGCTGGCATTCATGCAAAGGCCATGATCAATAGTCCGAAGACCTACGAAATCCTAGACCCTAAGGATTTTGGATTACAAAGGTATATCGATATCACCAACCGACTGGCAGGCTGGAACGGCATAAAGGAAAGGGCTAGTCAACTCAATTTGCATCTGTCTGACGAGGAGGTCAAAGCAGTTACCAACCGGATAAAGGATCTGAGTTACCAAATGAAGATCAGCTTGGAAGACGTAGATCAGCTACTTAAAGATGCCGCAAACTTGGGCCAAGAAAGCCTTGCAATATAAGCCGGGGAGCAAGTAATGGTAAACAGTAACAATCGGGGGCAGACCTTCGCCCAGAAAGCTCTGGCCCGCGCCGCCGGACGTGAACATGCCTTGGTCGGAGAAATTCTGGATGTGACTCCAGATGTAATCTTGAGCCATGACAATACTGCAGCGATCCGCAAGGTCTGGAAAGAATTTGGACAGGAACGTGTCCTGAATCCCCACAAACTGGCAATAACTCTGGATCACGCTGTACCTGCACCCACCTCTGTACATGCCCAGAATCACAGAGAAATTAGGTCATTTGCTGAGGAACAAGGAATTGTCAACTTCTTCGAAGCAGGACGGGGCATTTGCCATCAGGTTCTTTCTGAAGAGGTCGTAGTGAAACCTGGCCAGGTGATTTTGGGAGCCGATTCACACACTCCCCATTTCGGTTGGCTAGGTGCCTTCGGGGCTGGAATCGGACGCAGTGAAGTGGCCGCGCTGTGGGCACAGGGCGATTTGTGGCTGAAAGTTCCTAGTACCATTCGTATTCACCTGAACGGTATTTTGCCTCCAGGCGTTACTGCCAAGGACTTCACGTTAAAGATCATTGGAGACCTGGGGTCTGATGGAGGAATCTATCGTTCCGTTGAATTTGCTGGCGACACTGTACATGCCATGAGCATTGATTCTCGGAGTGTTCTCCCCAACATGATGGCGGAATTAGGAGCCAAGAATTCCTTCATTTGTCCCGACGAAACCACCTTGGCATATTGCACTGCCAGACTGACTCGGCGTCGTTTCGGACATGCGGCCTCGCCAGACCAAAGCCAGCAAATACGCGAGGAATTGGTAGCAGGCTGTCTTTACCCTGACGCTGAATGTGAATTGGAAGCGGAGCATTTCTATCAAGCAGAATTGCTGGAGCCCTACGTAGCCTGTCCCCACCATGTAGACAACGTAGTACCTATTTCCGAATTGACTCAGGTACGCGTGGATCAGGCGTTTATAGGTACATGTACAAACGGACGCTTGGAAGATATCGCGGCGGCAGCAGGAATTTTGGCTGGTAAGAACATTTCCAAACACACTCGCCTTTTGGTCATTCCAGCGTCCAGCGAGGTCCTCCAAGAAAGTATGCGATTGGGATATGCTGATGCTCTTGTCAGTGCCGGAGCCATGCTTGGCGTGCCAGGCTGTGGGCCTTGCATGGGCAATCATCTAGGAATTCCGGCACCCGGTGAAGTAATCATTTCCAGCGCGAATCGAAACTTCCAGGGCCGCATGGGCACGCCAGAGGCAGACATCTATCTAAGTAGCCCTGCAGTGGTGGCAGCTAGTGCCGTCACTGGATACATCACAGATCCTAGGGAAATTCTGTCAAATGGCTGAACCAATTACGGGCAGAATCTGGACCTTTGGAGATAATGTCAACACCGATGTCATTTTTCCTGGCAAGTACACGTATACATTGAAGAATTCTTCGGATATTGCCGCCCACGCATTGGAAGACTTGGAACCTGAATTCGCATCCCGCGTACAGCCCAAGGACATAATCGTGGCCGGTACCAATTGGGGGTGTGGTTCCAGTCGAGAACAAGCCGTTACGTGCCTGGTTTACGCAGGGGTGAGCGCAATTGTAGCCAAGAGCTTTAGCCGTATTTACTACCGCAATGCCCTGAACAACGGACTCTTAGCCATTGAATGTCCAGAATTTGTGAAACAAGCCCTGCCTGGGCTTGCGGCCACCATTTCTCTGCAGAATTCCACCATCAAGTTAGAAGGACTACTGGAGCCTTTTGCTTTCAAACCTTTCAGTACGGATGTGATCCGTCTATTGGAGGCAGGGGGGTTGGTTTCCTTCATCAAGAAGCAACTGAATCAGACTTAAGAGTCCAATTTCGTATTTTTTAGTGGGGAACATTTTCCATGGTTACAAATATGTCCATGACCAGCGGCACTGTCAGTTGCCAGAATTGCTCGGCAGAATTCGTTCTGGACAATGTCTTATTAAATGAAGTAGTTGAATGCGATGATTGTGCAGCTGAATTCGAGGTTGTGGGCCTGGATCCGTTGGTTCTGGAGCAGCTGGACGAAGATGAAGAGGATTATGGCGAATAAGATAACCTAATCCAAGGATGCGGAGAGGAAAGCAACCCATGCGCGTGGGAATTCTAGTTAGCCGCATTCGGGCAGAAGAGAAGCTGTTAATGGCAGCATTCGAGGCAACGAAGGTTGAATTCGACCTCATAGACGATCGCAAACTGAGATTTCAAGTAGCGCCAGATATTTCATCACAGCCTCAGGACCTTTCTGCATACTCCGCCGTCCTGATGCGCAGCGTTTCTCAAAGTCGAACACTGAATAGTTTGTATGTTCTGGAAGCCGCTGGGGTTAGGACCGTCAATACACGTCAGGTCGTGGAATCCTGCGGCGACAAGATTCTGACAACTTTGGCTTTGACTCGACATGGAGTGCCGTCTCCCCGCACCGCTGTGGCCTTTACTACCGAGACTGCCCTGCAAGCAATTGAGGAGATAGGCTATCCTGCTGTCTTAAAGCCAGCAGTTGGATCCTGGGGACGTCTGCTTAGCAAAGTCAACGATCGGGAGGCGGCAGAGGCCATCTTGGAGCACAAAGAGGTATTAGGTTCCTACCAACATCAGATTCACTACATTCAGGAATATATCGCCAAACCTATGCGAGACATACGGGCCTTCGTGGTCGGGAACGAGACCATCTGCGCCATTTATAGGGATTCACCACATTGGATCACGAATACGGCCCGCGGCGGTGCATCAAGCAACTGTCCGGTTACTCCTGAACTTCAGGAAATTTGCGTAGACGCGGCTTTGGCTGTGGGCGGTGGTGTAGTCGCGATTGATCTTCTAGAAGATCAGGAGAGAGGTCTCCTAGTCAATGAAGTGAATCACACGATGGAATTTCGAAACAGTGTTAAGCCGACCGGAGTTGACATTCCCGTACGGATAGCCGAATACACCCTTCAGATCGCCCAAGACAACCAATAAGGACGCGGGTTGGGGCTTTTCCATTTGACTGTGGAAGAACTTTCCGGAAATACTGATGCTTTCCCAGTTGGATTTTCTTCCCTTTGCAGTTCTAAGGCCGGGCTAACATTCCAGAAAGTGAATTATGTCGGAAAAGATTAGAGCCGCGATTGTAGGTGCCTCAGGTTACGTCGGCGGGGAGTTAATGCGGGTTCTTCTGCAGCACCCTAGTATCGAACTGTTGCAGGCAACCAGTGAAAGACAAAAGGGCTCCCTAGTACACCTGACCCACCCTAACTTAAGAGGTCTGACCCGGCTTAAGTTTCGCAGCGTAGAGGATCTGGAACCTACGGAGTTACTGTTCCTGTGCCTCCCCCATGGATCTGCCATGCAACAGATTGAGGCGTTTCGGACTCTAAGTGAGTACCTTGTTGATTGCAGCGCTGACTTTCGACTGAACAAGGCTGAATCATACAGGCGATGGTATGGGCACAACCATAGCTCTCCTGAGCTTCTTGACCAGTTTGTATACGGACTTCCTGAAGTCAACAGAGAACGGATTAAATGCACCAAACTACTGACGGGTGTGGGTTGCAATGCCACAGCTCTATCATTGTCCGTGCTTCCTCTCTTCAAGGCCGGTCTGCCCTTCACTCGAGAGGAAGTTGTCTGTGAAGTCAAAGTAGGAAGTAGCGAAGCCGGCAACAAGCCCAACGCGGGTTCCCATCATCCAGTGAGAGCGCAGACTATGCGTAGCTTCGCACCTGTAGGACACCGGCATACGGCAGAGGTATTGCAAGTTCTTGAGCCGTGGGCCCAGTCTCCAACCGTACACATGAGTGCCACTGCCATTGGCAACGTCCGTGGAGCTTTGGCGACCTCCCACCTTTTCCTGGATAAATCTCTGCAAGAGCGAGACATTTGGCAAGCCTATCGCCAGACCTACAGTTCTGAGCCTTTTATTCGGTTGGTAAAGGGGGCCAGAGGCATCTATAGACTGCCAGAACCCAAGATACTGGCCGGTAGTAATTTCGCAGATGTTGGTTTTGCATGGGACCAGGAAACCGGCCGAGTTGTGGCCCTCTGTGCTTTGGATAATCTGATGAAGGGCGCTGCGGGCACGGCTGTACAGGCCGTAAATATCATGTTGGGATGGGAAGAGACTGAAGGGCTTTCTTTCCCAGGGCTCCACCCCGTCTAAAACTGCATGTAGCGCTTGAAGAAAAAAGAGTCGCTGGCCCCGATTTAGAGCAAGTACATAGCTGCAATCGTACCGTTAGTTACAACAAGCATTTCTGCATGCAGAGAAAAGTAGACCTGCGTCTAGTCTTCGGCCAATTCCTAAATGGGAGAGAGCCGCACGAGATTTCGGAAACAGGCTTTGTCTTTCCGGAAACCTTTGGGCTGTCCTCCCCAAAGTGAGGTTTCCCATGGGAGTTGGTCATGAGGTCGACCCGGGGACCCCAATGAGACCTCGCTGATTCACAGACTTCCGCATTCACAGTTTGGTGTGAGAAAAAAAGGACCCAGACACTGCCCTCCTTTCCATCCTCAGCCACAGTTACCTCAATTTCAGGTTGGATTTGACTCACTCACGATCCGTTCTCCATCAAGGACACTATTTGGGCCACGTCGTCTGCCAGAATGGCGTCTACGCTAATTCTTCTGTACAGACTTACTCGAAAGTGGGGGCTTGGATCTAGGGGAGTTACTAATGTGCCTTGACTGTGGGCGATTGCCGGATATAAAGGGTTGATAAGCAAGTTTATGTACATGGGCCCCGACAATGACCACGACCCCGAGGGCAGCCCCATCTTTAGGGAAACTAAACCCAAGGGCATGTGAGGGTCCAGAGCCCGCATCGCTTCAAGGCAGACTGGTGCGAATGAAATCAGAAAGCAAGAGGAAAGGAGATCATGTTCCTTTAATTTTCCCAACAAGATTTCGCCATACCCTGGCAGTGAAAACAGGGGATCCTTTAATTCGAGAAGTAGCCCCACTCTTCTCCTATTTGCCATTTCCAACAGATGCTCAAGCGAAGGTATGGTGGTAGAACCCAAACTGGTCGGATTCGGCCTAAGAGAGGTACACCGCATGAGTTCCGGTTGGGTGAGCTGCCCAACAGTTTCTGGTCGTCCCATTGTCCTCTGCAAAGTACGGTCGTGATGTAGGGCAATTTCATTGTCACGAGTAAACCAAAGATCTGACTCTATGATGTGAGCGCCCTGTTGGACTGCCAATTCAAAAGCTGCCATAGTGTTTTCTGGTGCGGAGGCTGAAGCACCTCGGTGGCCAATCACAAAGGGCCACCCTCTATCTTTCCGAGCGCGCCTTACCTGTTTGAAATCTCTGAAGTCCAAGCTGAGCACGTCAATCATGAGGCTGCCTCTAGGACTGAAGAGATTGCGTCAATGGCGGCATCCGCATGTTCCCGTTCAATGATGAGTGGCGGTAACAGTCGCAGGACCCGTGGCCCGGCATTCAAAACCAAAACCCCATGCTCTACCATCAATGTCTGCAGGAAGGGCTTGACGTGCGTACGCAATTCCAAGCCCAGGATTAACCCTCTGCCTCTAACCTCCCGCACAATTCTTAGGTTGCCAATGCGGTCTCTTAAGCCTCTCAGTAAGTACTCTCCCATACGGTGTGAGTTTCCCACAGTGTCCAAATCCTGATAGGCCGTAAGAGCCGCCAAACCTGCGGCGCATGCCAGGGGGTTGCCACCGAAAGTACTGCCATGGGCGCCTAAGAAGAGGGTTTCCTTTACATCCGCTGTAAATGCAACGGCACCCATGGGAAATCCGGCTCCGAGTCCTTTGGCCATGCAAACTATGTCCGGTAGCAGCTCATCGTGTTGGAACCCAAACCATTGGCCCGTGCGTCCAAAGCCAGTCTGAATCTCATCAATAATCAGCAAGGCTCCTTGGGTTCTGCATACCTGTTGAGCTCGTTGCAAGAATTCAGTCTGCCCAATGTTGACCCCTCCTTCACCTTGTACCACTTCCAGAAATAGGCCCGCCGTTTTCTCAGTTACCGCGTCAGCCAATCTGTCTGGAACGTTGTATGGCGTGTGGGTCACATCAGGCAAGAGAGGGGCGAATTGATCTTTGGTTTTGGGTGACCAGGTAAGAGACAAGGCACCAGCAGTGCGACCGTGGAATCCCTTGCTAGTCGCGACCAACGGGGCTCGCCCAGTGGCAAGACGTGCGAACTTCAGGGCTATTTCGACCGCCTCCGAACCACTATTGCAAAGGTAAACATGTGGAAGATGAGGCGGAAGTATCTCGGCAAGCTTTTGAAGAAACTTTCCACGCGTCACCCCATAGAGAAATGAAGGCAACGAAGTAAGTTGGGAAGCCTGTCGAGCTAAGGCTTGCTGCATAACAGGATGAGAATGCCCGAGGAACGCAATTCCCTGGGCAGAGGTGAGATCGAGGTATCTTCTGCCATCAACATCAATGAGGTACATGCCCTCCCCGCTCTGGAATATGACTTGGTTGCGTTTGGCAACGACCCCACCCAGCATCAGATCTTCAACGGCGGCTAATTCTAAAGGTGAAGTTTCCACTATATGCTTGCCTCCAATTCACCCATGTAGGTCCCCTCGCCTCCTGTCAGTGCCCTACTGATAGGAGTATCAAGCCTGCCATCTGCAAAAATGACGGACCTCACACCTTTTTGCAGAGCCTGACCGGCCCCCATCACTTTCCTTTTCATGCGTCCCTCGGCAACTCCCAAGTACCTTCCGATCTCTTTAGCAGGAATATGTTCGATCAGTGAATTCTCGTCAGGAAAGTTGGAGAGGAGACCAGGCACATTACTGAGATACAGCAGTACACTAGCGTTGTAGTGAACGGCCAGGAGCGCAGCAGCTGCATCTCCATCCACGTTAATGGCTTCGTGATTATGGGATAGAGCGGGAGGGCTCAAGACAGGCAGGAATCCATTGTCTAAGAGAAGGTCTAGGAGGAGTGGATTGACTGTGTCGACCGAACCAGTCCAATCGTCGCGAATGACCATGCGTCGTCCGTTTTTCTGAATTCTTATTTTGTCTTTTCTGCGTCCTTGCAGAATTCGCCCGTCCATTCCACTCAAACCTACAGCGTTTACACCTCGCTCCTGGAGCATTTCAACCCACATTTTGTTGAGTTGACCACAGTACACCATACAGAATATTTCCAAGGTTCGCCGGTCTGTACGGCGACTAGTCACACCGCTTTCGCTGGTTACAAACTGAGGGGGATGCCCTAAGGCTGAAGCCACTTCATTGGTGTATTCAGCACCTCCATGCACTAGCAGAATTCTCTTTTGCTGAGACACCAAATTCGACAATTCATCTGCGATTGCGGTTATATTCAGGTCCTTGCCGCCGCCGACCTTAACTACTACCATTGGCTTTCCAAGACCTACCGACTAGCCTCTTTTCGGCGCGGAAGGCAAATATATAAAGGTAATTGCCTTGCCCCTTTTTGCAGTGTTCCCACTGCCTTTCGAGAATTATACGATTCTGTTTGCCAGTGAGGTCGCCTTCTGACACATTAGGAGTGGCCCGAAAGACAGATGAAACATAACAACGAAACGCTAAGTCAAAATTCGGTTGCGGAGCTTATCGGAATAACAAGTGTTCGGTTTTCTCTTTCTATTCCTAGTGCTACTTTCCTGTACAGGTAAATTTCTGCCCGGGGTGCCCATTACCCTATTGGTGGAGACAGGGGCCCAACTTTAAAATCCCATTTTGATACTGTGACCTTCCACCATCAGCGTTGCAGGTCCCAAATTTTCTTTGAGGGAAGTTTCCAGAGATTTCCATATTGCCACTACTTCCCCTGTTTAATCCTGCGACGGTGGAGGAATTGCTCCACGTCGCCAGACCTAAAGGAGGGAATTCTCAATACTCGGAAGACTTCACCAATACTTCGAGAGTACCCATGATGAAAACATTCGATAGCTCGCAAGCCCATACCAAACCTGCGATGTGACCGATTTCCTCAACTTGCATAGAAATCAGAGAAACCTTGATTGCTTAGACTGGGGAAAAATCACTACACTTGAATAGAAGCCTAGAAACAGCTTGCGATGTTTAGTCTGTCTACTTTCTTCGTGTAAAAATTTTCCCCAGGTCAACAGCGACTCTCTTCAAAGCCTTTTCTCAAGACCCCGGATTCCTACTGTAAGATTCTCTAAACGGATGTTACCTACTACAGATCCGTGAAAATCTGTATTTACTGTTAAGAACCACTCCCATATGCACCTCGTGTGATCAGTTACCAGTCTTCGTCTGCAAGGGGGTCAGATGGGCACAGGGATTCGGACTGGTTCGTGTTCAGGCCCCGGTTTCCTAGGATAAACAATACTCTGCTGTATGCTCGCTCATTGCCACAAGCTTTGAAGAGAATTTTCTTCAGTTCTTCGGCGCATGTTTTTGGAACCGACAATGTAGAGAAGCTATATTGTTTGCCCAATAGCTGTACGATGAACAACAGTTTCGCTGGTGCGACAGTGCCCCGCAGGGAGTTAAGGAAACTCAGTGAAAGATAATTCTGAGCTATACTCTTTGAGTGCAGAATCGTCCTGAAAGTCTATGAACTCGCCATTCAAAGTATTCGTAACTGATTTCGTCTGGCCTTCGTTGGAAGTAGAGTTATCTGTCCTCAAACCTGTAGGGGCTTACTTGGAATGGCTTCCAGAATACACGGAAGAGAGCCTGCTTGAATGCGTTGCTACGGCAGATGCCATCCTTACCTGTTGGAACCAAGTACCGAAAGCTGCTCTCTATGCAGCCGCGAACTGCAGAGTGGTAGGCCGCTATGGAATCGGCCTAGACAACATTCCGGTGGACTTGGCCACTGAGCTTGGAATTCTGGTCACTAACGTACCGCAATTTTGCCAAGATGAACTCTCTGACCAAGTTATGGCTTTTATTCTCTGCCATGCCCGCCAGATCTCAGTTCTCAACGAAAGAATTAAGGCGGGCGAGTGGGATCGAGATACCGAGCCTCCAATGCGAAGGCTCCGAGGACAGACTCTTGGCTTGGTTGGGTTCGGTAATACCGCGAAAGTTCTAGTCTCTAAAGCGGCGGCGTTCGGCATGCGAATCCTTGCGTACACTCCAAGATTGCGGCACCAAGACTTACTGCCAGGAGTTGAACTTGCCTCTACGCTTCAAGATTTGCTGAAACAGGCGGACTATGTTTCTCTGCACGCTCCCTTGACACGGGAGTCTTGGCAAGTCATTGATGCAGCAGCCTTGAGTTGCATGAAGCCAACAGCGTTCTTGATAAATACGGCAAGAGGTGGCTTGGTAGACGAGTTAGCACTGATGGAAGCGTTGGATTCGAAGTGCATTGCAGGGGCGGGTTTGGATGTTTTGGTTTCGGAGCCACCTACCGACCCAATTCCATGGCGTGATCACCCAAACGTTTTAATGACTCCCCATTCTGCATTCCTGTCTGCAGAGTCGCTTCAGGAACTAGCATTCAAAGGTGCCACAAACGTGGCACAAGTACTTTCAGGACTGAGGCCTGCAAATTTGGTGAACCCTGAGGTTTTGGGACAAGAAAACTGCCGCCTAATCCCCAATTGAGGCTCTTGACTCAATGGGGAGTGAAACTGGACCTTTCTCGATGGGATTCAGATGAGAATACCCCACGACCTCAAATCGGCCCGAGAAATCTTGCACACCATCGTATATGCAGGGTTGTAGACATTCCCTAGGTCATATCTGACGCACTGCCCCATCATCGTATGAACGCGGAGCAAATCCGCCCCCAAGTCATCACAAAGCCAACGAGACATTTCAGAGGTTGCATGCTGAATCGCCTGGTCTAGAGGACGGACATTTCCCATAGCAAACAGATATTCGGGGTCCTCACCTCGTGGCCATATCTGATGCCACTCCCTAACAATCTCAAATTGAAATGCCACGTCGCTGGAGATTTCGATACCAGTGCCCGTTATCTCTCCATGTCCCTGCAAGGCATGGACATCGCCAAGAAAAAACAATGCTCCAGGTACTGCAACGGGGAAATACAGAGTAGCTCCCTCTCTCACCCCTACATAGTCCATGTTGCCTCCGTGAGGACCAGAAGTGGCAGTAGAAGTGGCCACTCCATTGGAGGGAGAAACGCCGAGACAACCAATCATGGGGTCCAATTGAACTTCAGGGAAGCCGGAATTTCCTTCCAAATGCTGAACTTGGCCAGTCCCTGAATTCAAGTTAACCAACCAGTCTATTAACTCATTAGAGGATTCCCTTGCAAAGACTTCGCGCAGGTAGTCGGGTTCCAATACATTAGTCGCTATGACTTTCCGGGTCCAGCCCCGAGAGCGATTTGGCGCAATCTTCAAGATCTTGACACTCAGGGTGTCGCCGGGCTGGGCGCCTTCCACATAGAATGGGCCGGTCATGGGATTGGGACCTCGGGCTAATGCATGTTCATTCCCGTCTACTCCCCTGGCGTCAACAGTTGTTGTCTCTACACGTACTCCAGGCCTGATGGAAATAGCTGGCGGATGTTCACCTATAGTGCTGTAGTACCTATCAGGGTTAAAAATTACGGTAGCCATTTCGCATTTCTCCTGGGTTATTTCTGTTTCTCAATAATCTTTTCCCAGTCCTGCCAAGCTGGTTCAGGCTTGAAACCAAACTTCATGTTGATTTCGAAAATGGGGTTGTTTTCTTCGTTCCCCGTCTCGATTTCTCTGACACCGCGGTCTTTGGCCCACTCTATGGATTTCAGTTTCAAGCCCGTTGCCAATCCTTTAAGACGATGAGCCCGGCATACACCGGTCAACCATATTGACCACATATCCGGTCTGGAATTTGGTGCGTTGTTGGCTGAAACGCCAGCGTAATCACCTAAAGTATCGGGTTGGCTCTTGTTTGCTACCACGGCGACCGCCCAGCTTTCTGCAGTGAAAGAGGGATGCCGGAACATTTTGTCAAATTCCTCAATAGGAACTGGTCTAAGAGGTTCAGGGCTTGGTACGTCAAGGTCAATTTCTACCCATGCTTCGTATAGCTTCCGATGCCAATCGGGGTCGTGGGCTTGCAAATAATCGAGGCCTAGAATTCTGTATCCAAGCTTCTCCACACCTTCAATGTGTCCACTATAGAGACTGAAATCAAAGTCTGCAACTTGCAGTTTAGAAATGGGATAACGCATCAGGAAGGTGAAGCCGCGTTCCTTCAACCAGTCCAAACGCTGTTTCTTGTCCTCGCGCACACTGGTGGCCAAAGCCAGAATTTTGCGGCTAGCCAATTCATTTGTTACGTAGGCTTCAACGCCAGTGCAGACTGGTTCGCCTAGGACCTGACACTTTTCAAATTCCGGCAATATATCGAATTGAAATTGGTATTTGTCCTTGACATCTAGCCAATATGGTTCCAAATAGCTTCCTACCCCCACCATTTCTTCGTCGGCCTCAAGTACAAATCGCTGAAACAGATTGTCTTTTCGCCACTCTCTATCCCCGAATTGGATCTCTTCAATGGTGCCGGGGGGCTCGTCGGGCCAACATTTATTCAGAATTTCAATATAAGCCTCATATTCGGCTTCGGTAGGCTTGAAGTGTCGAATGCTAAGCATTGTTATCACTCTCAACGAGGCGTCATTGGGGTTAATCTTGGCAGGCAAAAAGCATATATAGCCAAGACGGCAAGCACTTTAAGAATACAAATTGGAGAGAAGGCCTCGAGACAGCCGGCGGGATTCGCGGCCTTGGAAAGATTTATTTCAGGGCTTGGACAGAACCACATTTCTCACGATTTGCACCACATCCCTTCCGTAGTGCCGGAATTTCCAGTCACTTAGCAATTTGCTGTTTGCCAAGTCATCCAGAGAAGCGGGGGCGTCTTCCGCAATCACTTGCAAAATATGTTTACCCAAAACAAAGTCGGAATCCACTCCTCGATTGAGAGAAATCTCTTGCCTCCATTTACGAAGTTGCTGGAACAGATCCCTCTGTTGTTCGGAGGAGTTGCCCTTTTGTTCTTCAACGACATGATTCTCAGGCAACTTGGGCTTCCCTTTTCGTTTCCCTTCCTCGATTGCGGCCAGCATCTTCTTGCCGTATATCTTAGTAACTTGACTGGAAAGCCCGGAACACTTTCGCAGACGAAGCAGATTAGTCGGCTGTTCTCGTGTAAGCAGGAGCAATGGCTTGTCCCCAATGATTTTGTGCCTTGGCAGGTCTGATGCTTTAGCCTCGCCTTCACGCCAGTTCCACAGGCTTTGATATACGTTCATCAGATGAATTGGAACGCGCTTCGTGGCGTGATAATCCCAGAATGTCTTGGTTGAATTACCAAACCGAGAATAGTCTCTGTGAACGATCTCCTCCATTACTGCCAATCCCTCGTATAATCTCTCTTTTTCACGGAGGGAAGTCAGGAGGGACCGATAAAGTGGAATTAGGTGAAATACATCCTGGCTTGCGTACCTGATCTGAGCATCGCTTAGGGGCCTCCTGCCCCAATCGGAAGTCTGTGCGCTCTTGCTCTGCTCAATCCCAAATTCAAGTTCCAGTATTGTGGACAGAGCCGTACGTTTCATGCCAATTAGGCGGGCAGCTACCTGAGTATCAAATAAATTCGCTATGGTAATCCGATATTCCTGCCAAAGTTGCCCCAAGTCGTTAGCAGCGGAGTGAAACAGGAATAATTTGTTGGAGTCTGCAAAATAGGGGCTTAGCCGCCTTAAGTCCAGCTTCCGCGGATCCAATAGAAAGACGAAACCCGTACTGTCCGCGCCATTACCCAGGCTGGTACTTACAGCGATTTGAATCAGACAAATGCGGGGGGCATAGCTGTGACAGTTGTTACTCTCTGTATCAAGAGCGATCAAAGAATGAGTTTGAAGCACCCTCTCCAAACGTTGAAAGGCTTCTTCGGTATTGACAATCAGGACTCTGTCCTGGTCTTCCGATGTATTTCGCGTAAGAAAGGGAATTTGGAGAGCTGCCATGCAGGGCTTCAATGTATGGTTTAAACGAATTGCATGTGTTCCTTGCCCAATTGTAACCGGGCCCTACAGTCCTGTCAATTGGCATTGAGAAAACTATCCGAAAACATTTTCGATCGAAGGTACATGTTTTCTTGTAGTCAAGACAGTGGGGAGGAAAGTCGCTGGATGTGCTAACTCATTCAGACACAAACTGTTAGAGATGCAATCCATACCATAGAATTGGCAGGCGCAACCTTTCTAGAAGAATGACAGTTGGAGAAGGATTCAATGTTGCAAGTCATTTTGTGCAGTCCTGACGGCAAAGTTGTTCACGACTTTCCACTTTCGAAATTGGAATATCATCTTCTGGATGGTGGTAGTTACGCGTGGATATACTTGGCAGAGCCCACCGAACAGGAAATAGAAAGCGTCTTTAGGGGTGCTTTTTCCATCCATAGCCTAGCTCTGGACGATGTACGACAGGCAGAAGGAACCTCCAAGATCGACAATTTTGGGGACTATGTCGTTGCTGTTTTTCATGCTTTGGAAGTCGGCGAAAGGCCCTTGGATTTGAGGATGGTGGAATACACAGCAGTTGTCGGGCGTCAGCATCTGATAACAGTTAGATTTGACCCAGACCCGCTTTTTGGCCGTGAGGCTGGAGAGCTAAGCCAAAGGCAACATGTAGAAGTTAAAGAGGAACTTGGACCAACAGGTCTCTTCTATAGGTTGATAGACAGAAAAGCCGCGATAAGTCGCCAACATATCGAAGACTTCGAAGATCGGTTGGAAGCCCTTGGTGACGTGATATTTAGTGGCAATTTATCCCCCAGTGGCCAGCATCAGCTTATGGAAGAAATTCTTACAACCAAGAGCGCCGCTCTACGCATCCACCGGATGTTGGCACCCCAGGTTCAGGTCTTGGCTGAGCTAGGAAGTTCCCACTTTGCCGTCATTCCCGCCGGTTCTCGAATATTTTTTCAGGACGTACAGGACCAGGTCGTGTTTTTGGTTTCGAAGGCGGCATTCGTACGCGATCTCGCCACAAGTACCATGACTACCCATTTGACTTTGGCGAATCACCGACTGAACGAAGTAATAAAAGTACTGACAATGATTGCCACTATTTTTATCCCTTTGACCTTTGTAACTAGCATCTACGGCATGAACTTCCGCAATATGCCGGAAATACATTGGTACTGGGCATACCCGGCCGTTATAGTTTTCTGCCTACTCGTGGCCCTGATCATGCTCATCTACTTCAGGCGACGGAAGTGGTTCTGAAGACCTCGCTCAAGGAAACTTACATGTCAGAAACGTATCGCTTCCGCTCAGCCCAAACGGCTGACTACCCCAAAGTTATTGAAATGTGGATGGCCGGCATATCCAGTGACAGGGTAGCAATCACTTCTGTAGCTGACACTTGGTGGAAGCGGTTATTGTTCAAACACGTGGCTGGTCGCCGGATTTTCGTACAAGATATGGATACATTCGTTATAGAAACTGATCGAGGGCTCTGCGGGTATGTAGGATTGCAGAAGGAGGGAAACACCATCAGTGTATTTGACTGGGGTCTGGCACTTAATTGGGATGGTGCGGCAGAGGAAGCCTTTCTTGTCTTGATGGACGGTATCCTTGACTCTGCATATGACAATGGAGAAACAGATTATCTTGTCCTCGGCATGGAGAAGGGGAACAGCCCTGTAAGTTCAATTGTGTCTCAACAGGACTTCTTTCTGCTTGACTATCAGAATCAACAATTGGTTACAAGCCTTCCTCTAGAGAATCGCACAGAACGGGGCACCCTTGAATTGTCACTAGCCCGTCAGACCGATCGACAATACGTTGAAGCAAAAACGCAATGGATTGCTGTTGAATATAAAAATAAACGCTTGGCAGAAGCAGTTGCCTCTATTCATAACTCTATTCCCTCACGGGCAGAAATATACGAAATCAGGTTGGCACAAGAACCTGTCGGCTTTGTACAAGGGGCTAACCACCAAAACCAGGCGCGGTTCATCTATGCCTTGAAGCCCCAGTTCTGGGGAACCGAATTTGAAAAGCTGGTCTTGACCTCCTTCTGTACCCAGCTGTCCAAAAATGCCGGCCAGGCGCGCATCCGGACATTCAGTGCCGCCCACATGGAAGTTAGCAGACCAGTTTTGGAATCGTTGGGCATGGTTTGGGAGATTGCCCCGTGGGAGCGCTGGATGCATCACCTATTTGAGGAAGACGAGTCTTTAGAAGACAACAAGGCTGTTGGACTTAATCACTAGGAGCAAGATATCCCTGGAAGCGAGGGCTGAGGAATTCCCCTCTTTTTATGCGAAATAAGTTTGTCAATTCTGTTGCCTTACCAACGCTATTGCTTGTATTTCTTAGCGGCAAGAACCAAATGCTCCAGCCGAAAGCCTTCTTACGACAGAATCAACAAAGCCAAACAGCGAGCCGAAGGTCCCATAAATTGTCTGGCCTGATGGTGCCGATTTCCAAGAGCAATGGGGATGCCTTTGGGATTCCGCGTCATGGGTGTAGAGGTGCCTACAATGAGAATCATTCATGGAAGTCGGTCTTACTGAACTTATGTTCAAGAGAGCGGGACAAACAGTGCGCTCCTCATTTTAAAAGTGGATTTAGGAATCCTGCCCTTTGTCATTGAGGTCCGAGGTCATGATCTGACAGAGGCTAGTGGTCATTTTCATTTCCGTATCCAGTCAACTCTGCATATCCTGAACCTTTTATGAGATTTCCGCCCACCAAGCAGTCTGCCGAAACAGCGCCTTCCCAATAGATGGACGATCCTCTAAATTCCTGATCTGAAACCAGAGGATCTACTTGACATTCCAGATCGAAGTCAAAGATCGAAAGTGTCCAAGAGGCAGGATAAATTGTCCCTGTGCTAGGGCTCTGCCAGTGGCTATTGGTTCTTATAGCCACTTGTGACTGATTCAATTGGTGGGATAGGCCGTCGGCGGTTAACAGCGTACTCTTGAAACTAGGTTCCGAACCTCCTCCCTTCAGTCTTATCTTGGCAGTCATGAGAGATGTACCATCTTCAAGCTGGAGACCAAACCAATCCCATCCTGTACTGTTGGCAGGCAATGCGGATGTTCCCCACTCGTGATCCATCCAACTTATGCCTTCTACGGTTACTTTCTGCTCCCCACTGAAGAAAGTACCGTTAGTGTTCAGATTAACAATGCTGTAGTAATAGTTAGCCTGGCCTTCTTCTGGACCCTTTCGACTGTAGCCTTGATTTCCATGTAAAAGGGGGGCGGAATCTGATTTCAACTCTAGTTTGATCGCGATTGCATCTGGACCTTCTCCGGCACTGGCAGAGAGGTTCCACATTCCATCAGGTCGATAAACTACAGTCCAATTATCTATCCAGATCTGTACTCCCCGATTTGCATTCATGCCTCCAATGCCGGCTCCCTCCCTGCTGAATCTTTCAAAGAACCAGTAGTTGTTGGCTGTCACATCAGTAACAGCAAAGTGGCCCATTAGGATTCCTGACCGTGCGAATGGCGTAGAATCGAATAGGTTAGTGTCATAAATCGCAGGAGTCAAGGAAAAGCGAAAGAAGGTCAATTGATATCCATAAACCTCCCCGCCAGTGCCTTGAACAAGCCCAGTAAAGTACAGCCATTCGGAGAGAAACTCAGGATGGAATCCATGGTCTGGCGGGAAGACAAATTCTCTTGGTCCCATTACTCTCACAAACCCATCAGCGCCTTCACTAGAGAGAAGACCTATGTGTGAATCTGCACTTCCAGAAAAATTTGATGGCTGGGTTTGCCTACCACTGCAGCTCAAGACAGCAAAAGCCAACAGGAAAAGAATCAGAAGCGATCTGTTCCGGGACAAATAAGTTCTAATGCATTGTTCTCTCAACTTCTTTACATCGGCTCAAAGTGCAGGATTTCTCCATTCTACGAATGTACTGCAACCATCTATTTAACAAGGTCTAGCCCCAACCATGATTTCAAGGCCTGAAACTCAATTTAAAACCCGACACATTGGACCCTCTTTAACTGAACAGACTGAAATGCTGAATCTTCTCCATCAGTCATCTTTGGAAAGCCTGACCAAGGCAGCAGTGCCAAAAGGTATCTTACTGCCTGCACCTCTAGATCTGCCTGAGCCCTGTACCGAAAGCCAGGTGCTGACAATGCAAAGTGAAATTGCCGCTCAGAATCGAAAGATGCGGTGTTTTATCGGGCAAGGATTCCACGACTGTCTAACTCCGGCAGTAATTCGGAGAAACATTCTTGAGAGCCCCTGCTGGTACACGCAGTACACGCCCTATCAGGCGGAAATCTCCCAGGGACGTCTAGAGGCCCTATTGAATTTCCAGACCTTAGTCTCCGACTTGACGGGCCTACCGGTGGCTACTGCTTCTCTTCTAGATGAAGCTTCTGCTGCGGCGGAGGCAATGCAAGTCTGTTATAGAGCCAGGAGCCGCAGTTCCATTGCCAACAGGTTTCTAATCTCAGACAAATGCCATCCTCAGACTTTGGCCGTTGTTGCAACCCGGGCCAGATTTCTGGGAATTGAAACCGTGGTGGGCCCCTTGTCCGAACTCCAATGTGATGAGTTTACCTTTGGAGCTCTGTTGCAGAATCCAGATACAGATGGAAGGATATGGGACCTTGCCCCTATCTGCAAGGGGTTGCATAAAGCTGGTGCAAAGGTTGTTGTTGCTACAGATCCTCTAGCATGTGCAATTTATGCCCCTCCAGGAGAACGTGGCGCAGACATTGCGGTCGGCACTACTCAGAGGCTGGGCATGGGCATGGGCTGGGGCGGCCCGCATGCCGCTTTTATTTCGGCCAAAGATGAACTGAAAAGGCTCCTGCCTGGCCGAATAGTGGGAGTAGCCAGGGACAAGACTGGACGTCCAGCCCTTAGACTGGCATTGCAAACCCGGGAACAACATATACGGCGGGAAAGGGCAACTAGCAACATTTGCACAGCCCAAGTCTTGCCTGCAATCGTAGCATCCATGTATGCGGTGTACCACGGACCCACTGGATTGCGCAGCATTGCTCAGCAAATTGCCACCCAAGCCTCGCAATTACAGTCTGAATTGAACAGAACTGGTTGTAAGGTATTGGGATGCCACATTTTCGATACCGTGAAAGTATTGAGTTCACCGAACGGGGACTTGGGAGAATTGTGGATGGAAGCGCAGATCGAAGGCCTCTCGTTACGAAGATATCCTGACGGTGGCCTGGGAATCAGCCTCAACGAGGCCACAGAAGAAGGGGACTTGGACATCCTTCTCTCTCTCCTGGGCAGGACTACCTCCAGATCAACATCTGCCCACCCCCTCCAGGACCTAAATCCAGAATTGCGTCGGTCCTCCCCCATACTTACTCATCCAGTTTTCTCTTCTTACCATTCTGAAACCGAGATGCTGCGATATATCGTAGCTTTGCAGAGGAAAGACTTGTCCCTTGCTGATGCCATGATCCCGCTGGGTTCCTGCACAATGAAGCTGAATGCTGTAGCTGAACTTGAACCGATTACCTGGAGCGGGTTTGCCAACGTTCACCCCTATGAACCAGCTTCCAATGTGCAAGGGTACCGTAGGCTGTCAACAGAGCTTTCAGAATGGCTGGCTGCCATCACTGGATTGCCAGGGGTCTCCCTGCAACCCAATGCTGGATCGCAAGGAGAATATGCCGGTTTGCTAACGATTCGATCCTTTCATGTGGCCCGGGGTGAAACACACCGAGACATCTGTCTTATCCCTAGTTCTGCACATGGAACCAATCCAGCGAGTGCCCAAATGGCAGGTCTAAGAGTGGTTGTTGTGGCATGTGACAACTCAGGAAACGTAGATCGAGAATCTCTGCAGGCCAATATTGAAACCTACAGTAACCGCCTAGCTGCTTTCATGGTCACCTATCCTTCCACTCATGGCGTCTTTGAAGAAGAGATCCAAGAGATGAATGAGCTAGTACATCAAGCAGGCGGACTTGTATATGTTGATGGGGCCAATATGAACGCTATGGTTGGCCTCTCTTCCCCCGCTCAAATTGGCGGAGACGTTTGCCATTTGAATTTACACAAGACTTTCTGCATTCCGCATGGCGGTGGCGGTCCTGGCATGGGTCCTGTTTGCGTTACAGAAGAGTTGACTCCCTTTTTGCCGGCAGACCCCAATCAGAGGGACCTTGCAGTCAGTGGATTTGCTGTAGCATCTACAGCTTTTGGCAGTGGCTCCATTCTGCCAATTTCACATAGCTATATTGCCATGATGGGTGCGGCAGGCCTGAGAGAAGCAACTCAGATTGCCATTCTCAATGCCAATTATCTTGCAAAGAGACTGGAGCCTTTTTATCCGGTGCTATACAAAGGAACCCGCGGGCATGTAGCCCATGAATGCATTATCGACTTATCATGGCTCAAGCCTATTGGGCTAACCGTGGAAGATGTCGCAAAAAGATTGATGGACTACGGTTTTCACGCCCCTACGGTTTCATGGCCTGTGCCCTTCACTATGATGATAGAACCGACGGAGAGCGAAAACAAGAAGGAGTTGGACCGCTTCTGCGACGCCATGACAAGCATCTGGCATGAAATCCAATTGGTCGTAGATGGAATCGTTTCTGCCGATGAGTGCCTTTTGCGCCTGGCTCCATTTACATTCCAGGACGTGCTACAGGAAGAGTGGAGCCACCCATTTTCACGGGCTGAGGCCGCCTTGCCTGCTATCTGGTCGCAAACCAACAAATTTTGGCCCTCTGTCAGTCGCGTAGACAATGCTTGGGGAGACCGAAATTTCGCATGTGTATGTCCTCCTATGTCGAGTTATCTACCTGATTCAAATATATCCGAATTCGGGATCTTCCCACTTGACAGTTCCGAAATGTAGGGGATTGAGGGGGCAGCTCCTCTACGGGTTACACATACTGCAGCGGCTCGGTTTGCCATAGAAACGGCTTGTCGCAAGTCCCTTCCCTTAGCGAGTTCAGCTAGGCAATAGCCAACGAAAGTGTCCCCGGCAGCTGTCGTATCGACTACTCCAACTGGAATTCCCGGCACTGAGAAAGTGTCATTGTCCTGTCGGCAGATCGCCCCCTGAGATCCTTGAGTTAGGACTATCTTTGTATGCGGCAGTCTTGTACTAATGCTGTCCAATATATCCATAGCCTTATGGGAACCAGCAAGTGTGGCCCCTTCGATTTCGTTTACAAAAAGGACAGCGACATATTCCATTGGAAACTCAGACCAAAGGTCATCGTCCATGGGGGCGGGGTTATATGCAATTGGAATAACTTGAGCGTGCGCCATGATCATGGCTTCTCTAACCACGTTAGTTTCGTTTTGAAGTAGAAGGTATTGAGGTCGCCGAGAGTTCTTGAAGCACTCGTCTAGATGTGTTGCCGTAAGACATTGATTGGCCCCGCCAAAGACCACAATGGAATTTTCCCCTTGCTCACTAACTTGAATAATCGCGTGGCCCGTGGCCACATCTAGTGTTTCTATTAGAGACACATCCACACCTTCCTCAGCCAGGAGAGAAACCAGCCACAGACCTTCTGCACCAGTACAACCGGCATGGATTACTTGGGCGCCGGCACGTGCCACCGCAACCGACTGATTTAGCCCCTTGCCGCCGCAAAATCGACTGTAGGTCAGACAATGGATAGTCTCCCCAGGTCGCGAGATCTCTTCGACTTGGTAAACATGGTCTATGTTGAGAGAACCAATGGTGAGAATCATGTTTTTTCCTGCCTTAGCAAGTTTCCGATGCTAGATTAGGCTACTGCAGTAGGGGATCTTGGCATTCCTGCTGCAATGACTTCAGAGCCTCCCTGAGGCGCGAAAGCTCAGGCTTGAAGGCAGGCGAGAATGCCAGGTTTCGGGTCTCAAACGGATCGGAGTCCAGGTTAAACAATTGCTCATAGACCAATTCGGACTTGCCCTCTTTCAACTGAAAATATTGGATAAGTTTCATATCACTTTCTATTACGCAGCGCTGCTGGTCCTTGTAAGCGGCCATGATAGAGTTTCGGTTGTCCAGCGGAGATTCCGAACCCGCTTCAAACAAGGGTTGGCCAGATGTCCCCGGCGGGGCCTGAATCCTGCAAAGATCACAAAGAGTGGGCAGAACATCTCGGTGCTGCACCAAGCGGTCCGATTTCAGCCCGGCTGGTATTCCGGGTCCTCGCCATACAAAGGGAATGCGAAGGCTGTGTTCATACATGTTTTGTTTGCCCATCAGGCCATGTTGGCCGAGACCAAGACCATGGTCGGAGAGGTACAACACAATGGTGTCTTGGGTCAATCCGGTGCTGGTCAAACGATCCAAGACATCGCCTATCCTGGCATCCATATGGGAAATCATCGCATAGTAATCAGCTATGTGCTTTTGGGTTTCTGATTGCTGCCGGGGTAGCGGCGCAAGAAGCTCGTCTCGCACCCTCAGATCACCATTGTCGAAGGGATGTTCGGAATAGAGATTGGGAATTCCTGTTATGTAAATTTCTCTTGGGTTGTACTTTTCCACGAATGAAGATGGGGCCGTTCGAGGATCATGCGGCGCCGTGAATGCCAGATACAGCAGAAAAGGCATACCTCGACTTTGCTGGGCCAGGAATTCTAAGGCAGCGTCGGCGAAAACGTCGGTGGCGTGCCGACCTGCTGTCGTTTCAGGTGAAGATGTAAATTTGCCGGTAGGATCAAACTCATGGATTGGCAAGTGGAAATGATCTCCCATGCCACCAAAGAAAATGGCTGTGCCACCTGTAAAGGACCTCTCGTAACTGGGCCGGTCGTTGTGCCATTTTCCTATCCCGTAGGTGCTGTAACCTGAGTTTCGAAACAGTTCAGGTAAGAGCACCAATTCGGACTTCAAAGCCTGCAGACCAGCCAAGTCATCCACTTGCATGCTACGCACAGCTTGGAAAGTATCTGCTCCAGTCATCAGACAAGCCCTACTAGGAACACAAACGGCGCCCGTGAGACCTCCCATGGTGTATGCCCTTTCGAAACTGGTACCTTCCGCCATCAGTCGCTCGATGGCAGGTGTTTGGACTTGGAACTCCTGATTTGAACCGATAGCTCCAAATCTGTGGTCATCGGCCATCAAGATTACGATATTGGGTTGAACCGGCATTTTCATTCCTTGGCTGTGGGGGGAATACGGCAGTTTCCCATTTGCTGAAGGAACTGTCCTAGACGTTGAATCTGAATCGAATTACATCACCATCTTGAATAGTGTAATTGCGCCCCTCAACTCTGAGTTGGCCGGAGGCCCGGGCTTCTTTTTCGGAACCCAATTTAAGCAGCTTGTCGAAAGAAATGACCTCTGCGGCAATGAATCCTCTGGCAAAATCTGTATGAATTCGACCTGCTCCCTCAACCGCTTTGCAATTCGCCTGAACTGCCCATGCTCTGACTTCGTTGTCTCCTAAGGTGTAGAAACGAATTAATTCGAGCAGTTCAAAACAGCGGGCAACAATTCTTTGTAACCCTGTGCCCTGCAAGTTGTAAGCCACCCGGTACTCAAATTGCTCCTCGGCAGAAAGTTCAAGCATTTCTTCCTCGATTCGGGCGCAAATGGCAGTAATATGCTGCTCCTTTGCAACAGATGTAGCCAAGGATTCAATTAGGGAAGCTGAATCTGACAGGTGCTTCTCATCAAGGTTGAGAAGGATCAATTCCGGTTTAGATGAGATGAAACGGAGTTCTCGTTCAAGGGTTTTGAATGATTCGGTTTGGTACCCAGAACTACGCCTCAGCGATACACCGGACTCCAGATCTACATGCAAAATCCGGGCAACCGAAAGTTGGGATTTCAAGCTCGCATCATTCTTTACCTCCTGCTCTAATCGGGAAATCTTGCCTTCCAAAAGGGCCAAATCTGACAGCATCAACTCCTGATAGACAGTATTGAAACTGGCAACAATTCCTGTGGTTGCTTCGGTGTCGGATACTATCCCTTCACCAAAACATGCAACGACATGTACAAGGGCATCACAGTGCCGGGCCTGGTCGAGAAACTGATTGCCAAGTCCTTCTCCTAGAGATGCCCCCGATACTAGGCCCGCTATGTCCACCAATTCCAGCTTGACTTTTATTCTTGCGGGTTGATTAGTTAAATCACCCAAACTTTCCAGCCTATGATCTGGCACGTCTATGAGCAAGCGATTAGGCTCTACTGTGCTGAAAGGGTAACTGCCAGTCAGGGCAGCTGTCTGCTGCGCCAGCACATTGAAAGTTGTGCTCTTGCCAGCATTCGGCAGGCCGATCAATCCCACACTTAAAGGCATGGTTCAATGTTAGCCAAGTCTGACCTTGGAGTCATTCCAGACTTGCTTAATTCCAGCATTTGCGAAAAAGGGACAGCAGCTTTCATTTTGATGGGCCTCCAATTGGTAGATGAGGTCTGGACTACTTGAAGGGGAAACCTTGCTGCTGGCTCTGCTTGCGTTCCAAGATCTTACCTTCTAGGCCCGAAGTTGGGATCAGGTTGCATGGATCAACATTGATCCATCTTGATTCAGATCGAAAGTTTCCGCTCACATCCCCAGCTGATTGAAGAAGCAAACGTTAGAATGAAGAACGACACGGATTTCGCGAGTGAGGCTGTGGAAAGAACGCTAAATTGCCGGTTTTGATATGAATTCTACTTTCTCACAACTCGGATGCTTACAGTTCTGGTCAACAGAACGTCATCATTTTTCCTCCTCCAGCTGAGAGTAACTGCTTCATGAAGGCCGAATGTTCATACGGCAAGTCATTGCCATCTGTTTTTTCTGGTGACTGGAAATCTAGGGCAAAGCACCTTCAAGTGGCTGCCTTGGATTTGGATGACACGCTGCTGACAAGTGCAAAGGAAATCGACTCAGAAACCGAAGAAGCGTTGCGGGCTTGGTTGGATACAGGTCGGGAGATAGTTATCGCTACGGGAAGGCCACCGCGCTTAGCTCGTGCGATACCGGAATTTCTCCAGGAACATCCAAGGATCTGCTATAACGGGGCCTGGCTGGAACACAGAAGGCAGGTGATATATCGGAATCCGATCCCAGCAAAAACCGCACAGCATTTCATGGTGCAAATGTATTCTGCTTTTCCCAATTTGTGGATGGGTATTGAATCCGATGACGTCTACTACATGTCCAAAAAGGACCCTTATCGTTCTGCCATAATCTGTGATTTAAGGGGTTTGGCGAGACCTGCCTACAAAATTGTCTTGAAACCCAGCTCAATGAAAGAAAGTCAGTTGGATTTTATCGAGCAAATTAGGCCGGAAGGTACTACCTGGCTGCGATCAGGCTTGTACGATCTAGTCCAAATTGCATCTCATGGTACGGATAAATCTGTGGCTCTAGAATGGTGGCTCAGTTCCAAGGGGTTGTCAGTGAATCAAACACTAGCCATCGGAGACGACACTAACGATACAGGCATGGTGGCCACTGTCGGCATGGGAATCGCAATGGCCAATGCAGTTGATGCAGTGAAGGAATCTGCTGATTTCATAACTTCAGACAATTTGACTGGAGGAGTAGCCAGAGTCCTGAACACAGTTCTGGCAACTGGAAGTTAATAAATAGAACCGCCAGACACGAACATTCTAATCTTTTTCGAGGATGAACAGCCCCAGTTTGATGGACAATTTGGATTTCCCTTCATTACAGGAGCGACTACCTTCCAGAATTGGTTTGATGTTCTCTGAGATTGCATCTAATTACGACCGCATGAATCTACTGATGACTGCAGGATTGGACAAGAGATGGCGCCAGGAGGTGATTCGGCACTGCCACTTGAAGCAAGGTAGCCGCGTATTGGACTTGGGTACAGGAACGGCCGAACTGGCAATTGAATTAACCAAATTTCCGAATGAGTTTCAAGTGGTGGGATTGGACATATCACTTGCAATGATGTTCCAGGGACGTAAGAAGCCGAATGCCTATGAAATCGGCTTTACCCAAGCCAATGCCTTAATCCTGCCTTTTCCAGATGGCAGTTTCGACGCTGTTGTAAGCGGTTTTGTTATGCGAAATCTACCCGATCAGGCACAAGCTTTGACGGAACAGATCCGTGTTCTAAAACCTGGTGGCAAAATTGTGTTTCTGGACATCGTTTCTCCCAAGTACTCGTTGTTACCAGAGCTCTATGGATTTTTCTTTTTTCGAATAGTCCCTTTCGTGGGTCAAATGGTGACTGGATCCGAATCTGCCTACAGTTACTTGCCTTCCAGCACCTTGGACTATCCATCACCCTTTGCCTTATTGCAACTCATGCGAGCCCAAGGACTGACAGATACATCATTCGATTCCCATAACTTGGCCACTGTATCCATCCATATAGGCACCAAACCTCAAAGGGAGGGAAATTAAGAGATGGATCACGCTCTAGCTTTCAAGAGAGGAGTGCCCAGCCAGAATTGGGGGCCAGGCCAGCAACGAAGATTGGAAATGGTGATCCAGCACTTAAAACTTTCTCATAAATGCCGTCAGGAACGGGCGCTAATTGACGGTTGTGGGACGGGCCAGTATCTTCATAAGCTGGCCCCCTTTTACCGAAATGTAGTAGGTATCGACATTGAGCCAAGATTCCTAGATTCGGCTAAAGAGCATTTTCCGGAATGCTATTTGATAAGAAGTGCCTGCGAAGATCTCCCTTTGCCGGACAGAAGTATGGACATGATTTTTTCTCACGAGGTATTGGAGCATGTAGAAGATGACTACAAGGCCGTGGCCGAGATGGCTCGGGTGATCAAGCCCGGCGGTCACATAGTGCTTTTTGTGCCAAACCGTTGGTTTCCTTTTGAAACGCATGGCTTTTTCCTTGATGAGCAATACTATTGGGGAAATATCCCTTTCTTAAATTACATGCCTCGCACCTGGCGAGACGGATTCGCACCCCATGTGCGTACCTATGACGCTTCCTCTATCTGGTCTCTGCAACGAAATCTGCCTCTTAAAGTCGTTTACTGGACACAGATATGGCCTGGTTTCGACGCGTTAGGGAATAGGAATCCCCGTGCAGCAAGAGTCCTGAAAGCTGCACGTAGCCTGTCCGAGGACACCCTTCTACGTAGCTTGGGAATAAGTCATTTCCTAATATTGCAGTCCTTGGAAGCCGTTTAGGTCAAACATCCTGGCGAGCACCCCAGTGCTTAAATGGGATCTCCCACCTTCCAGTTCCTCACTTAAAATATGCACTCTCGAACAACCACGATTTTGAAGAAGAGGCGCCAGCGAAGTCGGCAACAGCGGGCGCAACCTCGGCACTTCGGACTAGCAACGAAGTTACTCTTGGTATTGGTTGGCATTGCGGGAAGCATCCTATTGGCAGCGGGTGCCTTGAGTGCTGGAGCGGGATTGAAAATGTATTCCGTATACGCGCGCCAACTACCTGACATTGAGTCCTTGAAAGTTTGGGAAGAGGAATTCCAAACAGTAAGTATTTATGACCGAACTGGCGAGCATCTATTGTTATTCAGTCTGGACCCTCGGCCTTTTACCGGTGATCGTACATATGTATCGCTTGATGAAATGTCTCCTTGGGTGTGGAAGTCAGCAATCGCCTTGGAAGATCGCAGTTTCTGGTCTAATCCCGGCTTCAGCATTCGGGGCATCGGCCGAGCTTTCCTCTCCAACCTCAATGGGGATGAAGTGCAAGGCGGATCTTCCATTACCCAGCAGCTTATTAAGAATATAGCCATTCCCTTCGAGGAGCGTGCTCAGCGAAGCTATGCCCGCAAGGTGAAGGAGATGATCCTGTCCTTAGAACTGACTCGTAAATTCGACAAGTCTCAGATCTTAGAATGGTATTTGAATTTCAATTTCTACGGTAACTTAGCTTACGGTATCGAAGCTGCTAGCCGCGTTTATTTTGGAAAGGGTAGTTCGGATCTTTCATTGGCGGAGGCTGCCATGCTTGCGCCTATACCCCAGTTTCAGGCAATGAACCCTTTCTACTTGCTGGCAAAAGCCAAGGAACGGCAACGGATTGCCTTGGATGGAATGGCAGCTGTGGGTTTTATCAGTCAAGAAGAAGCTGATATCGCCTTCGCAGAGCCTTTGGAATTTGCTTCGGACGTCTCGGGCCGCTTCGACGTTAGGATAGCCCCCCACTTTGGGATCTATGTATTGAATCAGTTGCAAGAACAATTCAACACAGTGGATGACCCCTACTTCATTTGGAGGCATGGGCTTTCAGTCCGTTCCACTTTGGACTTGGATTTGCACAATACAGCTGAAAGCGCCGCCCGCATCCACGTGGGTCAACTGAAGGCCAGCGGCAAAGAAGCAACAAACGCGTCTGTAGTTGCAATCGAACCTTCAACGGGCGAAATACTTGTCATGGCTGGTTCGGTTGACTTCGAAGATAGAACCATCGATGGCCAAGTGAATGTTGCTCTAGCCGATCGGCAGCCGGGATCCAGCTTCAAGCCCTATGTCTACATTGCTGGCCTTGAACAGGGGATGACAGCGGCAGATATGCTGTTGGATGTCCGGACTCCCTTCACTCTGGAAAACGGCTCGATCTATGTCCCAGAGAATTACGACAGGTCCTATCACGGACCAGTGTCTCTCCGTACCGCTTTGGCACGTTCATACAATATTCCCAGTATCAAAGTCATGGACGCAGTCGGTGTTGGAAACGCCATCCGCGTAGCCCAGCGACTAGGCATTAGGGGACTCGACCAAGGCACCCAATTCTATGGATTGAGCTTAGTTCTAGGTGGAGGCGAGATTTCCCTCTTGGATCATACCTATGCATACAGCGTTCTAGGAAATGGTGGGGTGATGGCGGGACAGCAAGTAAGGCCGCGTTTCCAGCAAACCGGCTTTCGTAAGCTAGATCCCGTTTCCATCTTGGAAGTGACTGACAACAATGGCCAGGTACTGTGGGCAAAGCCCAGCACCCAGGAGGACAGAGTGTTGGCAGAAAGTGTGCACTACATTATTACGGACATACTGTCCGACGATAGTGAGCGGGCCGCTGCGTTCGGCTTCGATACGGTTCTTACTCTTGAGGATAGGCCTGTAGCTGCAAAGACAGGCACGACTAACAACATAAAAGATACCTGGACCTTAGGATACACCCCGCAATTGGCAGTAGGCGCCTGGGTCGGAAATACTGAAAACACCCCTATGAAGTCATTGTCGGGTCTATCAGGGGCGGCTCCTATCTGGAATCAGGTAATGCAAGAATTTCATAGGGACAAGCCAGTTGAGTGGTACAACCGGCCCAATACGGTTGTGAGAGAACGTATTTGTGCACCAAGTGGACAACTGCCGTCCAGTAACTGCCAGGCCACAAAAGTTGAATGGTTTGTGGAAGGCACACAGCCAGTGCAAGAAGACACCGTATGGCAGCCGTTCGTACTCGACAGAACTACTGGCGATTTGGCCCGTCCTGCAACGCCTCCGGAAAACAGAGAGACGAAATATTTCCAAATATTGCCGATTGAAGCCCAAGACTGGATCCAGGAAACAGGATTTCCGCAGCCACCCATCGGCACACTGTATAGTGGTGCCGAAAATGTGCAGGGCACCATCGGCTTGCTTTCTCCAACAACTGGGGAGCATTTGAGATTTAATATTGATGTCAGAGGCTATATTCAGGAAATTGGAACCCGCAGCTGGCGGCTGGAAATGCAATCTGCCGAGCCTGGTTCAGTTCCCATTGAAATTGCCAAAGGAACTGGGACCACTCACTCAAATGAATTGGCTACCTTAACGACCACTATGCTTGCGGATGGCCGTTACGTATTGAGCTTAGTGGTGCAGCACCAAAATGGCTCGATAGAGTCACTTAACAGTAATGTGTTTGTTGACAACACGCCACCTGTAGCTGAACTGGTGTTCCCAGAAGCCAATCAGATTTTCTTCTTAGAGGAAGATGAACAGATCAATATACATGTTGAGGCCACAGACACTGGTTCCGTTTCCCGGGTCGAATTCTGGCTCAATGATGAGTTGATTAGCAGCAGCCGGGTGCCGCCCTACAATGAAAGGTGGCGAATTCAAATGAAGGATCTGCCGTATAACAGGTTCTCGGCCAGCCCCGTGTTTGAGAAGGTCCCCATTGTGGACGAACGAACGGGTCAGTCGGTGGGTGAATACACCGAACTGCTCGAGGTGACAAACGATTGGTATCCCGACTTTGAATCTGAGGAAGTTGACTTATCTCGTGGCCAAATCAGGGAGTTCGCAGACGGTTCTGGTGCGATATTGACCTCAGAGGGAAAATATCTAGAGCGCAATAGCATCCAGATTAGAGTTTTTGATGGGGCAGGCAACGAAACTAGGACCCCGATTGTTTATGTATATGTGCTTCACGTAAATGCCGAACAGTAACGGCTTTGTCTTAGTGTTGATCTTGTCTTGAGGTGCGAAGGCGGACCTCCATGTCCTTGAGCTCAATTCTGAGACAATCCTTGCGGCGACCCGGACGAAGCCAACCGATCGCATTGGGCTTCATAGGCTTGCTGATATTGATTCTGGGTACGCTCTTAGTTCAAATTACAAGGGGCTCAGCCACAGTTTCGGTGTATATGGCCACAGACCAGGAGACCAATTTTAACCTGTGGATATTCCCGATGTTTGGACTGTTGATGTGGTGTTGCAGCCTTCTTGCTGGGGGCATGTTGGTAATGGCAGACAAAGAAAGAAGAGGATATCTGGTTCTTACTTTGTGGTGGAGTGGAATTGGAATGGAGATTCTCTGTCTAGGTATTATTCTTAGCTACCTATAACAATTCAAGGCTCGACGACTGGTAGTTCTTCGAACCTTTCCTGCATGTTCAGAGTCCAAGCGGCAGACCAGCCAGTCAATTCCTGCTTCTTAATTCGAATCCAATCACTGTTCGGTGTACGGCCCACTGCAGTAAATTCCTCTCCTTCCAATAGGAAATCTAGAGATGTTGTATTTTGATCTGGGCCTGCCCGCAGGTGTACACGAGGAAACCTTGTAGTAATGAGTAAAGAGACGGGTGTAGGAACTGGAGTCGGCACAAGGGTGGCTGTGGGAATGGGGGTGCGGGTGGGGGGGCGGATGTCGACGACCTGCGCATCTGGTTCCTGTTGCCTCTGGGAACCAGCTACATAGAGATTCCAACCGATAAGCAGTACTATGCCTACAATTCCCAATGTAGTGCCATTTAAAGTGGCCGTCCAACGGGACTGGCGCGTATCGGGCATGTCCAGCACCTCCGCTTCCATCGGACCCGAACCTTGGTAAGGTGATCGGCGCGAATCCACAAAAGAAGGGAGAGAAAAGACTTCGGGATCCTCCCTACTGTCTTCATTCAAAGCGATATCAAAATTGAGAAATAGCTCCCGCAGTGCAGCCTCATATATGGAAGCAATTGTCCAAGAATTGCGAGTGGAATTGAATTGTAAGTAGCCTGATGGAATATGAAGCCGCAATTCTTCAGCTACGGCTGTGCGGTTCCAAGAAGACGGAGCAAGTTCAATTTCCAAGCCTTGATCGGTTCGCCGAGCCTTTGCCAAAACAAGCTTATACGGAGACTCCCTCTTCAAAGCACCTTGATAAGCGGTTGCTCGAATATAGGGCACTGTTTCCCCTTCGGAATTTGATTCCGATGGAGGCCCTGCTGAGCGAGATCCCGAATTGAAGCGTTGACGGTCGTAGGCTGCACGGGCTGGTCCGTTGGAAAGAATGTGATAGGCCTCTTCAACCTCAATTAGTCGCTTCCGGCGGGATTGAGAATCAGATGGGTAGGCCCGCAATTTGGAACTCTCGCGGGCGAAGGCTCTATCTATGTCCTCAGGCGTAGATTCCCGATGGACCTCTAGAATGTCGTAATAGGAGGGTTCTGGAGGCACTTGCGACCCGTATTGCAACGGTTCTGGCTAAGGGCTTTCCGACTTCTGAGGCTGGTTCTATCCCGTGTTTACAGTCGCGTTGTATTCAGAAAGAGTTAGGAGCTTCGTTACACCAGTAGTTTCCGAAATCAGGACCCGGCAGATCCAGCTAGCGTATGGTTCCTGATTAACGAGTTCTGGGCTCTCCGTCAGTTCTTCATTGACCTCAGCCACCTTCCCTGAAACAGGGGAATATACTTCACCGGCAGCTTTTACAGACTCGACTGTGGCCAATATATTTCCCTCCTCAATTAAGGTTTCCACTTCAGGCAGCTCCACCCAGACGATATCGCTCAATTGATCTTGGGCAAAATCTGTCAATCCGACAGTAGCCAAACCTCCATCTATGTGTACCCATTCATGAGTAGCTGTATACCGCAATTCAGCGGGGTCATATGCTGAGGCCATTGAAGCTCTTCCAAAGTCTAGTAATGTGGTGAAACAAAAGGCACAGGCACTATTTCGGCCTGACGGCGCTTACCTCGGATCTCGATGGTTATAGCACACTGCGGGTCTAAGTCAGAAGAACAAAGTGCTAGCCCTATGAATTTATTCAACGTAGGACTCTTATTGCCGGATGTGACTTCCCCGACTCTTAAGTCTCCGCGGTATACATCGCAACTTGGCCTCGGCATGCCACCTTCCACCATCTGAAAGCCGATTAGCCTCCGCGGCGTTCCCTCAAGATTCTGTTTCAGCAACGCTTCGCGACCAATGAAATTCTTCTTGCGAAATGATATTGCCCAGCCCAGCCCTGCCTCCAAAGGAGAGATTTTGCTGCTTATCTCATGCCCGTAAAGTGGAAATCCACATTCAAGGCGCAGACTGTCCCGCGCAGCCAAACCACAGGCCTGTACGCCCAAAACGTCGCGGATTCCCAAGAGACTTCGGAACAGTTGGGGGCCGGCTATACTATTGCATAGGATTTCAAAACCATCTTCGCCTGTGTAGCCGGTCCGGGTCAACAGGATGCTTTGGCCGCTGTAGAAACCGTCCCAACAGCGGAAACGCCCAACCACACCCAAATCTGTGTCAAGCAACTTCGACAATGCTTCGCATGCCTTCGGTCCCTGCAAAGCCAGCATGGCAGTTTCCAGTGATTCGTCCGTAATCGTAGTCTCTCCATCCGCAGTGTGGGCTCGCAGCCAAGACAAGACTTTGACCCTGTTGACGCCATTGGTGACAAGCAGCCAGTAAGTGCCTCGATGCACTACAATCACATCATCTACGACTGTGCCGTCGGCATATGTGATCAAACCATACACCGCCGTGCCCTGGCGGATTTTGGACATATTTCGAGTCATCACTCTTTGGAGTAAGGATTCGGCACCAGGTCCTTCCAGACGGAGTCGCCCCATGTGGCTTATGTCAAATAAACCCGCCGCATGTCTGACAGAGAGATGCTCCTGAATTGGGCCGGCAGGATATTGGACTGGAAGCTCCCAGCCCGCAAAAGGAACCATGCGAGCTCCCAATTCCAAATGAAGATTGTGGATAGGTGAGCGGAGCAATTCGGTGGTCATTTGGAAAGGTTCAAACCATGGTGAGCCAAAAAGATCCACGCTACCACAGCTTACTTAAGTAGCGCTGGTGTAGACCCAGTCTCTGGACAGGTTTAGCCTAGCCTGCAAAGTCTTACTACCGGTATGAATGTCTTGAAGACAGCTAGGTAGAGGGCTCTACCTCTAAAGTCCCACCGTTGAAAACGACTTCAAATTCATCTTGATTTAAAGTCTCATTCTGCAACAAAGCCCTGGCCACCGCATCCAAAACATCCTTGTGGGATAACAGTAGCTTGGTTACTCTGTTGTGCGACTCGTGTACCAAACTGCGGATTCGGGAATCTATTGTCTCTCCAGTAGCTGCACTGTAGTTTCGCTGCTCGGACATGTCTTTTCCAAGAAAAATCAATTCCTGCTGTTGACCGAATTGCATTTGACCCATATCGTCGGCCATGGCGTACTTTGTAACCATGGCTCGCACCATAGTGGTCAACTGTTGAATATCGCCGGAAGCACCATTGGTAATAGTGCCAAATTCGATTTCTTCAGCAACTCTGCCTCCCAGTAACATATCCAATCTATCAACGAACCAGGTCTTGGGAATCAAGAAGCGATCGTTATCGGGAACCACCAGGGTGTAGCCCCCCGCTATGCCCCGCGCCACGATAGTGACCAGGTGCACAGGGTCCGAATTCTCGCAAAGTCTGGCGACTATAGCGTGACCAGCTTCATGGTAAGCCAATATTCGTCTTTCTTCCTCAGTAATCCGCCGACTACGCCGCTGTGGACCGCCCAAAGCCACCCGTTCCATGGCTTCTTGTAGATCTTCCATTGTGATGGAATTCCGATCTGCTCTAGCAGCTAGAATTGCAGCCTCGTTAACCAAGTTTTCCAAATCCGCCCCAACTAGCCCAGGAGTCTGACGGGCAATCGCTGCCAAGTCCATATCGGGACTAACGGGTTTCCCACGGATATGCACATCCAAGATGGCCTTTCGACCCTTGATGTCCGGTCTATCCATGACTATGCGCCGATCGAATCGGCCAGGTCGCAGAAGTGCTGGGTCGAGAATATCGGGTCGGTTGGTAGCTGCGAATACAATTACATCCGTATCCGTGTCAAATCCGTCCATTTCCACCAGAATTTGGTTCAGTGTCTGTTCTCTTTCATCATGTGAGCCGCCCAACCCTGTGCCACGATATCGGCCCACGGCATCAATTTCGTCCACAAATATGATGCAGGGACTCTGTTTTTTTGCCTGTTCAAAGAGGTCTCGGACTCTGCTGGCACCTACTCCAACGAACATTTCCACGAATTCAGATCCAGAAATTACAAAAAAGGGCACGTTGGCCTCCCCGGCAGCGGCTTTGGCCATCAAGGTCTTACCTGTGCCCGGCGGCCCAACCATGAGCACACCTTTGGGAATTCGAGCTCCTAACTCAAGAAATTTCTGGGGTTCTTTTAGAAATTCCACAACTTCCTGTAATTCCTGTTTGGCTTCATCATTTCCGGCCACAGCTTGGAAATTAATGTCCACCTTTTCCCCTGTAAACATGCGAGCTTTGCTCTTGCCAAACATAAGAGCTTGGTTGGCTGTCCCTTGACTTTGGCGAAATATAAAAAGGAACAAACCTCCGATGAAAAGTATGGGAAGGATGTTAAAGAGCACACCTAACCAAGTACCAGTTGAACTGGGAGAATCAGGAATGAATTCCACGCTCTGCAAGGCCGTGGGAGAAACCCCCAGTAGGTTCATAGATTCAGAAAGCGAAATCCCAGGTTCTTTGCGGGCAAGTTGAATCCGCCCTTGAGACCCGCTGGTCACTCGAACTTGGTTGCCTCTAATTAGGACCTGGGCCACGGAGCCGCTGGTAATCCTTTCCGCCAAGGAACTCAGCGCTAATTCCTCTTGGGCATCTCGTAGCCGAACGGAGAAATTAAAGAGAAACGCTGCCGCGGCCAGCAATATGAGTCCGTATACTAGGATTTTGCTTCTACGTGCACTCACAGCGAAATGGACCTGACTTTACAAAATTCAGATGATCAGGGCAAACGGTCACAACATTATATTGCTTAAGTGGCCATTCAAGGAATTCAGACGGCAGATGGCTTTCTCCCCTTCCCCTTTTGGCCCATTCAAGAATTCTAGCCGCATATACGTAGAAAATGAGGTGGTTTTTTCGCAATGCCCAGATTGAACAGAATTTTCACTCGGCGGGGTGATGGCGGCCAGACTCAGCTGGGAGGGGGGCAGACAGTCTCCAAGACCGATGTGCGCGTTTCAGTAATGGGTGACCTTGATGAACTGAATGCCTGGCTGGGAGTTATCAGCCGCCAAGAATTGCCCTCAGGAATCCGGGCCATTATAAGCCGGATACAAAATGAATTGTTTGATCTGGGAGCCGAACTCTGTTTTCAAGATGTGGAAAGGGAAGCGCCCCATTTGCAGCTGCTCGACAACCAGCACATTCAGGACTTGGAGAACTCCATCGAGGAAACTACGGCAACAGTTGGCAGCTTAGAAAACTTTATCCTTCCCGGCGGAGTTGAGGCCGCGGCATCGCTTCATCTTGCCCGTACCGTATGTCGCAGAGCGGAGCGCAACTTAGTCCAACTGCACGCCACAACTGGCGGACGAGACCTGCCGCTACGTTATGTCAACAGACTTTCTGATGCCCTTTTCGTTTGGGCAAGGCTAGCCAATTTTACGAGCAAAACACCCGAAAACCTTTGGAAGCCAGGCGGCGAAAGATCTGGGCTACTGACGTGACCTCCCATTTAGCAGGTCACGTTTTTGCCTTCCTCACCGAATACAGCCATGCGCTCCTCCTGGGATACCTTGATCGTTCCCTTTGGGCAATAATGAAATTGAATTGCTCGACGGCGCATAGTTGATTGATTGTTTGGCGTGCCATGGTGCATCAGGCTTGAAAAAAAGAGAGCTCCCCCGGGTTCAAGAGGCACGGCAACTGCTTTACCTTGATTGGCATCTTTATCACAGATCTGCCAGTCACGGCGCCGAAAGTGAACTACCGGACCCCTTAGGTGGGAACCTGGCAAGACCACCATACAAGCGTTTTCAGTAGTGGCTTTGTCTAGGGCAATCCACACACCGACAACCCGGGCCTGCAGTTCATAGTTGAAATAGGCATGGTCTTGATGCCATGGCTTTTCTCGACCGATACGAGGGGGTTTGAGCAAAGCCATATCTTGAAATAATTCCGGACTGCCTCCAACGATTTTGGAAACCACTCTCAGTAGGTCAGGATTTTCCGCCAGATTCAAGAGATCTTGCTGGTATTCCACAAAATGCATGAATTTGCGGACATAGTCCTGCTTCTTCTCAACAGAAAATTTATGTATGTCGACTGAAGTTGAAGCCCTTTCGTACATGACGCCCCGGAAATCCGGATTGTCACCAGCCAGCAAAGACATCAGGCCTGCCAACGCTGCCTCGATCTCCGCCCTTGAAAATGCGTTCTCGACTGCCAGATAACCATTAGTGGCGAAGAAATCTAATTCTTTCGGTCCAATATCTGCCAACTTGGGCACGGTCTGAGCCAATCCATGGAATTGATAAAGGTCTGCTCCGTAGCCTTCAAGACCACCATCGTCAATTAATTCCGATTCAAGCACAGCCATAGGTTTACCGCTCCTGGGACTCAGTCATTCCCTGCTCATACAATATACGTCGGCTCATTCGCCGCAGCGAATTCTAACAGAGGGTAAGTTGATGCCCTTCGCAAGATGCGCGCTGAAGGCATACTGTATGAGAAGAAGTGGCAGTCGGAACAGAATTGGCACTGATTCCATGACCCATTCAAGCAGACGGAGTCTGTAGCATAATTCCAGTGGCCTGCTCTAGCATGAAGAAGGTAATGATTTTGAACAAAAGCCACACGCTCGGACCCAACACAGCCAGCGTACACACGGGGGAACCCAGAACGCGCCCTTCACAAAGCGTCAATGAACCTATTGTGACTGGAGTGATGTTTCCCTTCGGAAATACACAGGAAATGGTCGACTTTGTAGAGGAACGGAAATACTCTGGTTCGGCAAGTCGCCCTGACTACGGTCGCCACAGCAACCCCACACGAAAGGCTGCTGAAACCAAACTTGCTGCCATGGAGGCAGGAAGCCAAGAAAACGAAGTCAGCCTTGATGCAATCCTGACATCAAGCGGCATGTCCGCTTTATCCGGATTACTGTTGTACCTGCTATCCGCTGGTGACCATGTCATCGTCAGCGACACCATCTATCGAGTCACCAAAATGTTTGCAACGGATGTTTTGGCCCGTTATGGGGTTGAAGTCACGTTTGTAAATCCCTGCAACATTCAGAACATTAAGACCTCCTTAAAGGAGAATACCAAAGCAATCCTTGTTGAAACTCCTTCTAATCCGTTAAATTTTTGCATAGAACTCAGAGAGCTGGCAGCCCTCGGCCGGCAACGCGAGGTAGCTACCATAGTTGATAGTACACTTGCAACTCCTTTCAATTGCCGACCCTTGACTTTCGGCATTGATTATGTCGTTCATAGCGTTACCAAATACCTTTCCGGTCATAACGATGTGATGGCCGGAGCAATTATTGGGGAGGAGTGGGCCATGGCAGGATTGCGCTCTGTGCAAACCCAATTAGGGGCGATTTGCGATCCCCACAGCAGTGCATACATCTTGCGAGGGCTCAAGACCTTCGGGTTGCGCATGGCGCAACACAATGCGAACGCCTTGGCACTCGCCCAAATGCTGTCAGATCAGGAGGAAGTGGAAAAAGTTTGGTATGCAGGTCTTGATTCACACCCAGACCACGAAATCGCGAAGAGTCAGATGGATGGCTTCGGGGGTGTGGTCAGCGTAGAAATGGCCGACCATGAGAATGCAGCCCTCTTGAACGACGGATTGAAAATGGCCTATATCGGTGCCAGTTTGGGCGCCACTGAAACCATGGTTCACCAACCTTGGCTCTTAAGCCATTATGATCAGACCCGGCAGGAAAGAGAAGCTTTGGGGATACGGGAAGGTCTCATCAGGATCGCGTGTGGCATTGAAGACACAGTTGATCTTCTGCAGGACTTCAAACTAGCCTTGGCTAGCTTGTAATCAGGACAGGGACAATATCTTCTGTTTTAGTTCGGTGATCTTGGGTTCACTCAAGACGCTGCCATCAGAAAAAACTATGGTAGGGACGGTACGATTGCCGTGATTAAGTTCAATAACCGTGTTCTCGGCAACGGGAGTCTCATCGATATTGATTTCTTCGAAGTCTACATTCATGGATTTCAGCACGGCCTTGGCTGCGATGCAGTCTGGGCACCAGGCGGTGCTGTAGACCGTAATAGATAAGGACATGACCTTTGTTCCTCTTTGCTGCGTGTAATACGATACTCGCCACCTGCCAAGGGTAAACCGATGGCCACAAATCTGCAAAACACTGCCGATCTGCACGATGCAGATTCTTACGAAGTCGAAAAACTGGACCAACTCGCGGCATCGCTCCAGAATCGGGTTGACGGCGATGTACGGTTCGATCAATATACAAAGATGCTATACAGCACCGATGCCAGTGTGTTTCAAATCATGCCTTTGGGTGTAGTTCTTCCTCGCAATGAGGACGATGTGCAATGTGTTCTGGAACATGCAGTGGAATTCGATGTGCCAATCCTTCCCCGTGGTGGCGGCAGTTCTTTGGCTGGACAAGCCGTGGGAGCCGCCTTGGTCATGGACTTCAGCCGACATATGGATGAAATTCTGAATCTCAACGCTGAGGAAGGCACGCTTGAAGTTCAGCCGGGCAAGAATCTGTTCAGTACCAACCAAAAGCTGAAACGACATGGGCACATGATCGGACCCGATCCGGCCAGTGCTAATCGGGCCACAATCGGTGGATGCGTAGGTAACAATTCGGCGGGCAGTCACAGTATTCTGTACGGCATGATGGTAGACAACGTCCTAGAGACTGAGGTCTTCTTGGCGGACGGGTCAAAAGCCCATTTTCGGGATATAAAGCCTGAGGAATTGCCCGCGTTAGTGAGTCCTGGTTCATTGGAGGCCCGGATTTACGAGGGTCTGATCAGCTTGGTGCGGAGCAACCGGAGTGAAATTCTGGAGCACTGGCCACGGCACTGGCGACGGACAAGCGGATATGCCCTAGATAGGTTGCTTCCGCCTTTGTACCGGGACATAAACCCCGACCAGCTTTACTTGGACTCGCCTTTAGTGCCTGATGTAGTACGTAATCGAACGTCCAATCACCTAAATATCAGTAATCTTATGGTGGGCAGCGAGGGAACACTCGGGGTCGTTACCAAAGTGAAAATGGGGCTGGTTCCTTTACCACTACATACAGGAATGGCAATCCTGCACTTTGATAGCGTCATTGATGCCTGCGCCGCCGTTGTGGATGTGTTAGAGGTGGCTCCCAGTGCCTCAGAGTTGTTGGACAAGCAGCTTTTGGATCTAGCCCGGGCCCAACCAGGCTGGGATCAGCGATTGTTCTTTGTACAGGGAGACCCAGCAGCAGTGCTCTTGACCGAATTTTACGGAGATACTGAGCATGAAGTACAGCTCCAGTTGGCCCACCTTGCCGATCATTTGAGGCGCCGCAAATGGAATTGTCCGATTACTGAAATTGTGGACCCATTGCAGCAGGATTCGGTATGGGAATTACGGAAAGCCAGCCTAAATCTGCTTATGGGTCAACGGGGACAGCACAAGCCTTTTCCGGGCATTGAAGATGTCAGCGTCCCTACAGAACATTTAGCAGACTATTTATCAGAAATTCTGAATTATTGTGGCACTTTGGAAGATGTGCCTTCTACAGCGGTGTACGCGCATGCCTCTGCCGGCTGCTTGCATGTGCGGCCCCTCTTGAATTTGCACACACCCCGGGGAGTCAACAACCTGAAGTTGGCAGGGGCTTACAGTTTGGAATTAGCCCGAAAATATAACGGTGTAATGAGCGGTGAACATGGCGACGGACTTGCACGTAGCTATTACAACGAATCCCTTTTTACCCCTGCTCTGTACAACGCATTACGAGAAATAAAGAGCATCTTTGACCCTTCATGGAGACTGAATCCCGGCAAAGTTGTTGATGCTCAAGAGCCCAATATAAATCTCAGATTCGGCGCGGATTACGAGACCATTAATATCAATACAGTTTTTGACTGGCGCACTGACCATGGCTTTGCAGGTGCCATCGAAATGTGTAATGGGGCAGGGGTATGTCGAAAAATCGAATCTGGCACCATGTGCCCAAGTTACATGGCAACCCGCGAAGAAAAGGACTCAACACGGGGCCGGGCCAATGCCTTGCGGAACGCGTTGTCAGGCCGGATCCCTGAGCAAGAATTGTGGTCAGAGAGCATGTATGACGTCCTGGATCTCTGCTTAGGTTGCAAAGCCTGCAAGAGCGAGTGTCCATCTTCGGTCGACATGGCCCGCATAAAGGCTGAATTCCTACAAGGCTTTTATGATCGCAGGGGACTACCGCTTTTCAATCGGCTCATGGGAGAAATGCCTAAGCTTTTGAGACTGGGGGTGAAGATTGCACCATGGGCTCTGCCGTTCAGCAATTGGATGCTGTCTACAGGCATGGCCAGATGGTTCATGGGCAAGATTGGTATACATGAATCCCGTCGGCTGCCCCGGATTTCCGCTTACCTACCTAGTACTGCTGCAGGGGTGCCGATTCCCCATGTGGCGGGCAGGAAGGTTCTGTTGTATTTAGATACTTGGGCACAATTCTACGCGCCGGAGGTGGCTAAGGCCTCATCCAGCCTTTTGGCCAAACTCGGTTTTACAGTCCAGATTTCCAATTCCCTGCCCTGCTGTGGGAGACCTTACATCTCCGGAGGTCAGGTAAGAAAGGCCAAGAAACAGGCCAACCGGCTGGGACAGGCCCTGAAATCTCACGTTGAATCTGGCACCGCCATAGTCGGTGTTGAGCCAAGCTGTATTCTCACTTTGCGGGACGAATATCTGGACCTCATGGAAAACAGGGCACTAGCAGAGATCATTGCTGCTAATTCCTTCACCTTGGAAGAATTTCTTGATCAGTATGAATGGAACATAACGGAAGAAAAGGCCAAAACAAAGACTCCAGTCTGGTTGCACGGTCATTGTCACCACAAATCCTTGGTTGGAAATCGAGTGACGCTTTCGGTACTAAGTAAATTTGGCCTTTCCCCGAATGAAATAAACAGTGGCTGCTGTGGCATGGCAGGTGAATTTGGTTACGTAGCAAAACACTATGAAGTAAGTCGAGCCATTGGAGAGGACCGCCTTCTCCCTGCCGTGCGGGATATCCCAAAGGGAGAGGCCTTGGTGGCTAGTGGCTTCAGCTGCAGGGAACAGATCAGCCACTTCGAAAACAGAGATGCGATCCATCTAGCCGAGTTGCTCGATGGGTACTTCGAAACAGGTGAAATTACTCCAAAGCAGGGCAAGGCTCTGAACTCCTGAGGCATTGACGAAGCCCAAGAACGAAAGCAATAGAGTGTAAACAAAACCTTCCAACGTAATTCCAATTTGAAACATGCCTGAAGAAAAGATTGATTCGCTCCATCCTGCGGGGAAGAAAGGGGTACGAATTTCTTTGAAGAAATACGTAGCGATTCGCAAGGAAATATTCGCCTTATTGGCGGATGAATCTCTGCCTTTTATGAAAATGGCGAATGCCATCGAACAGAGGATCGACGACAGCTTTGAAGGCTCCGTTGTATGGTATTCGGTAGCAGTCAAACAAGATCTTGAAGCCCGGGGCATTCTCCAGACAGCACCCCATACAAAGCCACCCAAACTGATCATCAGAAAGCTAAACCCACCCTAGAGCAGCATACGGATGTATTTTGGGTAAGAATGAGGAATATCTTGTCTTCGCAGCAGTCAACACAGAACCAGGGGACAGATCGAAAACTTGATACTCAAGGAAGCGGCCAGGGTGAAATGGGGGCGGTGAGCTCGGTCCCATAACATGTCCTATCGCCATGTGCAGCGGGCGCGCACGCTGTTGGCGCTGGCGGGAGGGCGGTCGTTAACCACTGTCGGTGCGGCAGAGGCTGCGGTGGCCACTTGGCGGGACCGGTACCAGACACAAGGACTGGCGGGGTCGCGTGATCTACCGCAGAGTGGCTGTCCTAGTGCCTACCCAAAGGCGGACTGGGAAGCCTAGTGGCAGAAAATTCAGGAGCCACCGCCGGCTGTCCCTATCCGCTGGAGCCTGATGGCCCAGGCCATGGAAATTTCGCGTACCTAGCTGTAACGATGGCGGTCGGCAGCACAAGTCCAACCCCATCCCCGCGTACCTTTAAGCGGTCGAATGACTCCGCGTTTGAGGTAAAACCGCGGGATGTGTTGGACTTCTATTCAAATAAAACACCCCATGAAATCGTGCTCGCCGCGGATGCAAAGCCATAGCTGCAGGCTAGTGAACGGATGTAGTCAGGTCTGCCCGTGACGTCAGGGCCTGCTGCCGCCAACACCCATTGCTATCGGCGCCATGGCGCCCTCTCCCTGCTCCAAGCCCTGGACCTCCGCAAGGGGCAGGTCTACTCCGCCTGCCAGGCTCGACACCGAAAACAGGAAATTCTGGCCTTCTTGCGCTAGTGGGTCCGGCGTGTCCCGACCCCAAATTTGCATCTGTTCCTCGACCACAATGCCAAGAACAAACACCACAAAGAGCAAGCCTGGCCGGACGCACGTCCGCTTTTCCATTTCCATTTTATGCCCACATCTTCCTCATGGCTCAACGGGATCGGACACGCGGTTAGCGCCTTCCAGCAACACGCCAAGGCACAGGGTTCATTGGCCGGGATAAAGATGTGGCAGGCTACGATGGCCCGTTATGTGCGCAACCACGAACCGACACCCCCAACGCTGGATGGCCTCTGCCGACTCTATTCTGGGTCAGCTGGAACACATCCAAAGGACTTACGGGACTGTGCAATAGGTTCCTAGCCATCCAGGTATGGGGTCGTTCTCGCCATTTTTATTTCCAACGTAGGTTCTGCTGCTGCCTATTTGGAAGGGAGGCGCGATTCGCGTTTTGATCTTCAGCAGGGATACGCTTTCTTTGCAATGACCTTGACTCACTTGGTTCTGGCCTCCCCGCTCAATACCATAACCGGTGCCTCTCTCATCACTATCAGTGCTGCCGAAGTGTTTTTTTTCAATTCTGGCAACACAATGGAATACAACGCGGTCGATCCTACCTTGGGGCAGCAAGTACAAAGTAGGCTCAGCCGAACTTCGCTTAATCGCAGGTATGTTCTCCTTTTCTCCCTCCTCTGGAACCTGATACTTTGGCAATCAGACTTGGAATGGCTCAGCCAAAGGAAGGCTATTGGTTTTCTGGAAAACGTGATTCATTTGAAGGGATCCGTATGGGGAGTGGACATATTAGCGACCTATATTCTTTACTTGGGTGTAGCGCCATTTGGCAATCTGGTCTCTTAATGTAGAAAGAGCCGGGACTCTGGAGGCAGTAGTTTTATGAATATACTTGACAGCCCTAGTCGACCCTCTAGCACCGAGATTGGAATTCGCATTCTTTTGAAATCTGGCAGCCGATGTTCCTGTGTTCTACCTTTCTATGATCCTGGGTTACAAGCACAGGGACATTGCCACTTAATGGAAACGACAGGTTGAGCGCGGCGTCACTGATGCAACGGCAATATTGGTTGAGGGCCCGCTATTGTTTTTTCTTTCCTGTTGGATGAATTCAAATGGCGGCAGGCGCGGTTCGGAAGCTTCGTCGCATAACCTAGGGTCCGCGGAGAAAAGACTCGGTCATTGATAGGCCAACGCTGAGGGCATAATCGGTGCTCTGCTCAAATGGGGCAAAAATTCACGATACACGACTTCACGTCTTGGCCAGCCAAGCCGAAACCAAGAATTGTTTTGGCGAGTGCCAACACTACGGCCTCTGAAATCCTTAACCTGGATCCGGATTTAGCGGGAGCCGGTGCAAAGAAAGTCAACGAAGACAGTTTGCATAGTTATTTTCTTGGGGAAGCAACTAGCTGGTCGTCTCCTCATAAAAAGTGATGCAGGCAGAGTCTGGATCCAATACTGCGAATTCTCTGGACCCCCATGGCTTCGCTTCTAATGGACCATTCGGGTGTACGACGCCCAATTCCTGGCAGTGAACATAGAATGATTCGATTTCGCCAATCTGAATGCGAAACTGAGTGTTATTGGTCCTAGGATCAATGTACCATCCTTCGCTCCAAGTGAGGTGTAGGCTGATGTTATCCCTCTGTAGGATCGTATAGTTGCCGTGCTCGTGGATTACTGCAAAACCCAGGTTCTTGTAAAACTCGCCTGACACTTCAATGTCGTTGGTGGGAACTATTGGAGTAATCCTTGACATCTGGTTGTTCATGTTAATAGTCTCGTGTTACTTTTGGAATTCATGGATCGATAGTTGAATCACACCGAGTCCGATTCTCTTGAATCCATTTTCTAGATGTCTCCATCTTCTCTTTTTTTCTGACTTGGGGTACGCGGCACAGCATTGCCATGCCAGATGCCTTGAAGAAACGACTTGGCAATATTTCCTTCTTCAGTCTCCTCTTCTCCCAAAGAACTCTCTGTCAATTCCTCAATCAATTTCTTTGCCTTGGATTGGGATAATTTCAGAGGTTCTTCCTGCTCTTCAGGCTTAGAAAATATAGGGGCCATGAATGTACCTGAGTCTAGTTAACTCAATTTCTTAATACCTTAGTCATGCTACACCAATGGCAATGTTAACCTTGGCAGGCAAACACTTGAGAGTTGCATCATGGAATTAAGCAGTTTGAGCTGATCCTTCAACAATCTATTCTTCAAAGGAGTTACCGTGTCAGATCTGACGATTTCAAAGATAACGCTTACCAAGTACAGTTTTGTCAAGAAGGATCTGGGGACAGATTACAACGGTTTCAATCTAATATACGAACCTGGTGCGACCCTCGAAGCAGGTGGTTACGTCCTGACCATTGAAACTGCGGGAGGCCTGAAGGGGGAGTTCGTAGGAGGCCAGGAGGCAGACTATTCACAATTGCCCAAGCTCGCAAAGTACCTGCTGGGCCGAAATGCCTTGGAAAGAGAACGATTCTATTCTGATATTTCAAGGGCCTTAAGGCAAGTTGCCAGAATTGGTTTGGCGCCTTTGGACTGCGCCCTTTGGGACCTTGCAGGCAAAGCTCATGAAGTTCCTTTGTATCGACTGTTGGGAGGTTTCAAAGCCAAGGTTCCCTGTTACGCAAGCACTTACCACGGGGACGAACAGAGAAACGGTCTGAATTCACCAGAGGCCTATGCCGAATTTGCAATTCAATGTCGAGAAATGGGGTATCCGGCCTTCAAGATTCATGGCTGGGGCCAAGCTCCTATCTCAAGGGAAGTGGCAAATGTGGAGAAAGTAGCAGAATCCGTCGGGGACAGTATGGACCTCATGCTGGATCCGGCTTGTGAATTCCATACTTTCGCTGATGTGCTCAAAGTGGGTAGGGCCTGCGACCGCAATGACTACTTCTGGTATGAAGACCCCGGCAGGGACGGAGGCATTTCGCAGTTCATGCATCGCAAACTGCGACAATTAATTACAACTCCCTTGCTCATGACCGAACATGTACGAACTCTACAACCCCACATCGACTTCGCCTTAGCTGATGCCACAGACTACATTCGAGGGGACATTGGTTACGATGGCATAACCGGAGTCATGAAACTGGCCCACGCCTGTGAGGCCATAGGATTGGACATTGAATTTCATGGTCCGGGACCCGCTGCACGACACTGCCTGGCCGCAATTCGAAACACAAATTACTATGAAATGGGATTGGTTCACCCTCAAGCACCGAGTTCAGGAGCCTCACCAATCTATCTGGATGGTTATACCGACACTTTAACCTCCATAGACGCGGAGGGCTGTGTACCAGTGCCGCAAGGTAACGGGCTGGGAGTAACCTTGAATTGGGAATGGATCCGCAGTCAACAGACCGACTACGTGGAATATGACCTGTAACGGGAAATTAAGCCCGAGCCGCCTCCACAACCGTATCCAGATTGGCATCCGGTGACTCAAGCCTTACCACACAGTCTGGGGCCAGTATCAGGCCGGGCTCTAGGTCAGAATCTCTGGCCGAACTCACCATGGATCGGCAATCTTCACTGCTGGCCCCTGCCAAAGTTTCAAGTGAGAGCCCGGCCGCCAATGTCTTTTTCGAAAGCTGACGGGCCGAAGCTAGATCTGGATTTGTGCTTCCGGCTGACCAGCTGAGGCAATTCACATTTATTTCGCTGGCTTCCGCAAACATTATTTCTTCTCCGCAAATGTGCAGCATGCGGATTGGTGCATCCTCTATTACCGCCGCCACATCCTGATCGTAAGACAGGCCGAATTCCTTGAATTGTGCTACTGTAAGAAGCCGATGGCTGGCCTGTTGAGTGGCCAAGAAGAATCCTGGGACCCCTGCTTCAAGACAAGACCTGGCAAAGGTGACCACTGTGTCCCGAATTACCTTCAACGCTTTGTGCAAGATGGCAGGTTCTTGCCTTAAGTGATCATACACTTGGTCCCCCGCCAGCTTTTGCGCAAGTGTTAAGGGACTAAACAGAGTCATCATGAAAGGGACTTCATCTCGTAAGAGCTGCCCAACATGACTGCACATCTCAATTTCGCGACAGAGCGCACCAGTAGTCGGGGAAAGAGGCCGTAAATCCAGCCAATCCGAAGCCTTCCCGATTGGGGAACTGATCACGCTAGGCGCCTGCGCATCGTTTTGGCCAAATTGCAAACCAACTCCCCAATCTTGTACACCATAAAGGCCGCTCGGGGTCAACTTAATGAGATCTATGCCAAATCGCCGAGCGAAATCTACAGTGACCTGGGCCAGATTCCGCGGTGCTCTGTCCTGAAGGTGATAGTGCTTCCACAGACTGATAGGGATGGCATCGGTGCTTGTGCCTTCCAAGGCACCTAAGACCCTCTGCCAATGAATGCTTCTCATCATTTTCCTCCAGCTGGTTTGTACCAAAGTACATTTTGTAATGAGGATGGCCTTCTGCTATAATCCGAGCGTTGGGCTAAACGTCATACTTTTGCGTCGCAGCACTTGACCCAGCAAAACACGAAAGCCGCTGAAGCGGCTTTCGTGTTTTTCAAAGTTCTAACCTATCTTGGCCCCCAGTTTAAGATAGTTGTCCATGTCAAAAGCTATCTTAGGATATTCTTGGGGCAAGTCTTCAAAGTCCACTATTGGTTGTACAATTGCCTCGGCGTTGATTTGGCCCCGCATCAGGAGACGCCACGCAACATCGACCAACCTTGATTCATCCCAATTGGGATAATCGGGATTGGGTTCGCTGCAGGATCGGCTGAAGACAATCTGGACCCTGTTGTGGTGGGCCTCCGCGCCGAAGTCCAGTCCTGCTGGATAAACCCCCGGAAAAGCCCCCGCTACGACAGTTCCGCCGTACGCGACAGCCCGAATAGCCTGATTGAGTGCGCTATAGTGCCCGCTGTATTCTATGCAAACGTCAGCCCCACGTTTGTCTGTTAAGTGGCGCACTTCCAAACCTACGTCCACCGCAGTTGGATCCAGTACCACATCGGCACCCATTTCCAATGCCAAGTCTCTCCGACTAGCGACCGGCTCCACAGCAATAGTAAAGTGGGCTCCCGCAGCACGTGCTACTTGGAGGGCACAGATGCCTATGGCTCCCATACCAAAGACCACGACTCGGTCACCTAGGCGAACATTACCGTCACGGATTGCGCCAACGGCAAAATCAGCCGGATCCAAGCAGCAGGCCGACTGCCACGGCACCGAGTCTGACTTAAGCCGTGCCCTTCTCTCCGGCCAGGTATGGATTTCCCGAAACGGACCGTATGCGAACACGGTGTCGCCAACTGTGAACCTAGACACTGCTGGGCCCGCCTCTATTACTGTGCCCACAGAAGTATTTCCGAGTGGCCAGGGGAATTTGAACCCATTTGCCTCTTTTCGAAAAAGTTTGTATTCGTCATCGTACCTGCCGCGGGAGATTCCATAGCCTTTAAAAAAGGCCATCTCGGTTCCATGTTTTGCTGCAGCAAATTTGGTTTGAACCCGTATTTCGTCAGGCGCCAGTGGCGGTAAGACGTAATCCCTGAATTCGGCAACACCCTCCGCAGTGGCAATAAGTTCCCTAGGCATTTTTGATTCCCTTCATTTCTGCTAATAAGGAGCGATTCTGCACAGATAATATCCTGCTGAAATTCAAGCCGAAATCTTTCCGTGATGACTGGGTCCGCAAGGAAATCCCGACGGATTACAGAAAATGTGACGACAAGCCAACTGCTAAAAGTCTACAGTGACAACGGGCAAGACTCAGGTCACCTCGGCGGGAATCCATTGTACTTTGTGCCATTGGTTTCTCTTCACGTAATAAACCCGGCTTTCTCCGGTCGTCAGATGCTGGGCTTGCTGTCCTACAAAGCGGGCTTCTTTGAATTCCATTTCGAATTCTCCGCTGTTAGGTACAAAACCATCCTCGATAATCTTGTGCTGAATGGTTGCCTGTGGATTAAAGAAAATCAACTGATTAACTCTCGCCAATTCCCCGATACGCCTGTGGAATTCTGAACCCAATTCCGCATCCAACCTGTCTAAGTTCCTTTGAACTCCGCCGTTGGCTGTGAACTCCGATATCGGCAATTCTACCCAAACCACAAAGCAAGAAATACCTGAAGCCAGAGGTAGTCCAATTCCAGTGACACTTTCAGAGAAACCCCGAGGCTTGATGCACCATCGGCCCCTCTCCAATCTTGGGTCAAAGATGGAAGTATTATTCAATTCTAGGCGGCCCCAACCCCCAACAGTTTCCATTGCCAAATCAATATATTCTTGGAAGTCAGATTCATAGATCCGGTCGTGGTGATCGCTCCAGGCAAAGACAGACTTGTTACGAATCGGCAACCCTTGTGGCGTTTCAACTCGAGTATATATATGGGGATACGCTCCCGCTTCATCATGCTCAAAAGCAAGTCGCCACTCCTGTAGATAGCTGTCGCGGGCCCAATCTTCCGTACCTCCCATTTGGTCGCTGCTTGACCAATCCCTATCGCGAACGGTAAACATATCTTTTATCAAATAAAACTGTTGGGCCTCTCCGCCATTTGGCAGAAGTCTCGCGCGCTCGTCCAAAGGTTTTACTTCGAATCTGAGATTTCGGATCCAAGTTCCAAACCGCCTAGAGATCATGGATTTGCTCCGTTTCAGTATCCTTGTAGCGCCAACAATTTAATGCTTAGAGCAAGTGTGCGACGTTGAAAATTATATCCATCTTCACTTGCTGTCTGACAAGATCCAATTTTCATGTGGGTCACTTCCGGCCACTCAGAGTGGCTATGTATGAGGTTTATAGCCTCTCCGCAATCTCTTTGGCGTGGTACGTGACGATGTGGTCAGCCCCAGCACGTCGCATGGAAGTTAGCATTTCCAGGATTGCTCTTTCTTCGTGCAACCATCCCTGTGCGGCCGCAGCTTTCAACATTGCATATTCTCCGCTTACATTGTAATTAAAAAGGGGAGTTTCGGGAATCCGTTCCCGGATTTCCCGGGTGACATCCAAATAAGACAGTGCCGGTTTGACCATAACCATGTCTGCGCCTTGGGCTAGGTCCAGCTGCACCTCCCGCAAAGCCTCACGGCGGTTTGCTGGATCCATTTGATGGGTGCTACGGTCACCGAATTGAGGAGCTCCTTTCGCTGCTTCTCGGAATGGCCCATAAAAGGCTGAATCGTATTTAACAGCATAAGAGAGTATTGATACGTCTTCGTGGGAACCAGAGTCGAGTCCCACTCTTATCGCTTGTACCATATTGTCCATCATGCCACTGGGGGCTACCACATCAGCCCCGGCTTCCGCATGGCTCATGGATATCAGTTGCAGGATTTCCAAGGTTTCATCATTCAATATGCGCCCTTGCCTATCTGTCAATCCACAGTGGCCATGGACGGTATAACTGCAAAGACAAACATCGGTAATGACAAGCAATTCCGGGACGGCATCTTTTATGGCCTTTAACGCCATCTGCACGATTCCGCTTGGAGAATAGCTGAGCGAACCCCGGTCATCTTTAGAATCGGGTAGTCCGAAAAGCAACACACTCCTGATGCCTAAAGAGGAGAGATGTTGGACCTCATTCCCCAAGAGGTCCACGGTATATCGGTACTGTCCCGGCATAGCAGAGATGGGGCTTTTGGTTCCCAAGCCTGGCTCCACAAACATGGGATAGGTCAGCAATCCCGGATGGAGGTGGTTTTCCCGGACCAAAGATCGAATCGATGCGGTCGCCCTGAGGCGGCGTGGCCGCGTGGCCTTAGAAAAATGATACATACCCGATTTCCGCCTATAGGTTGGACCAAGAAACGAACCAGGAACCCATGTTCGCCATCAAGTCGACTTCCGAAGGATTCAGACAGACGACTTGGGCGTCAATTCCATATTCTCTAAGGGCTGCTGCAGTTGCGCGGCCTATACATGCGATACAAACTCCCTCATGAAAAACTTTACCCAGGCCTTCAGCAAGAGCGGCTTGCAGGAAGCAATGTACCCCGGAGGCACTGGTGAAGGTTATGGCTTGGACGTCTTCGCGTAGAAACTGCAGATCACTTGAGAGCGAAGGGCTGCATGCAACCTCTATGACAGGTTGATAGACGCTATTGGCATGTGTGGATAGTAATTCTGCGAGGACCGGACCGGGTCCCTTGTTAGATCCGAGAACAAGCAAGACATCAGAAGGTCTTAATTTCAACTGCTCTTCCAAATTGCTCGAAGAGTTCCATTTGTACACAAAATGTGGTGGTCGACCCGAACTTTCTCTATAGGCCTTGGCGGAAGGTTCCCCCATAGTCGCTATTCTTGCTTTTCCCTTTAACGAAGAAAACAGTCTGGGCTGGCTTCCCCAAGCGGCGATCACGCTTGGACTTGGTAAGAACAGCCAATCGCAACGGGCCAAATAATTCGGCAGTGTTCCCTCTGAGAGATTTCGGAAAGGGACGATTTCAAGGGCTGGGATAGGGACTGGAACAGCACCATTTTTGTGCAAGCGATCTTCAAAAGAGGAACCAAGACTACGGGCTCTTGTCACCACCACCTTCTTGCCCTGCAAAGGAGACACTCCATTTACAGCCATGAAAGACATCCCTGCTCAATCATGTCCTCCGCCACCTGGGCCGCCGCTTTTTCTGGATTCTCGTCTCTTGCCATACCGTAAATGCGCCTGTGGCCATCGGCAGAAAGGACAGCCCCCTGCAGTTCAATCTTCCCATTGATGAGTTGGCCCAGGGCAGCTATTGCCAGGCTACAGCCGCCTCCCAATTGGATGAGCAAGCTTCTCTCTGCATTTGCACATAGGCGGGTACAGGCATGATCAAGTGGGGCAAGCAGATTCAGCAACACTGCGTCTGAAGCTCGGCATTGAATCGCCAGCGCCCCTTGTGCTGGTGCTGTTAGAAACTCTGTAGCTTCAAACCTGTGGGTTGCCCTTGCCGACAGACCCAACCGTTCCAGGCCGCAGAAAGCGACCATCAAGGCCTCGCATGTGAAATTCTCGTCCATATTGCGTATTCGGGTATCGATATTTCCCCTGACAGGTACACACCTAAAGTGCCGACCCAGCGAGGCAAGCAAACGTTGTCTCCGTGGACTGCAGGTGCCGATAAGTGCACCATCTTTGAGGTGCTTTAGGCCTTCACCAGACCTAGTGACCAAGGCATCTGCAGGGTCCTGTCTGGCTGTAACCGCACCGATTACGAGGCCAGGGTGCTGTTCGGTAGGCAAGTCCTTGAAAGAGTGAACCGCCAGGTCCACTTGCCCTTCATATAACGCCCGCTCAAGACCTGTAGTGAAAATTCCCGGTCGTTTGAATTCGGCCAAGTCCCTTTGGCTGTCCCTGTCTCCTCGCGTCGAAACAACTACTTGATTGAAAATTACTTCGGGATGCAAGTTAGAAAGGTCGTGCTGAATCTGGAAAGCCTGCTGGCGAGCCATCAGTGAGGAACGCGTTCCAATCTTTATAATCATTGCCATAGGCCTTCTTGGCAAGGGTCGATCAAGGGTTTTCCAACATAGTTGATATTATCCCAGAGGGCGAAATGTGTTGGCCATTCACTGGTCTTGTTTGCCAGCCAAGGCAAAATGGGTTCCGCTCGGTAAGGGGCTTGATCAAGTGCTTGGCCGGTTTGAGCAAATAACCTATTGCTCTTACAATGGGGAACCGAGTTGCGCAGACTAGGATGACTTCAGAGGAGAGGAATTCATGGATAGTGTTATTGGTGTTGCCACCGACCTGCGCCGGACCGTCAAGCAAGTGGCTGATGAACTCAACTGCAGTCCCGACACTGTTCGGCGATACGCTAACGAATTCTCTTTATATCTTTCCGCAGCCGCCAGTCCAGAGAGAGGCACTGCCCGTTCCTTTGACGAACGCGACATTGCCATGCTGAAGAATGCTCGAGAACAGATGAGTTCGGGCAAGAACTTCGACCAAGTTCGGGCTGTCCTTTCTATGATGGACTTCAATGAACCCGGTCCGACAATTCCAGCTGAAAGTGTGGCAGAGCCTGAGGATGATGCTCTGCCTGCAATGTATGAAGTGACCTCATCTATGTTGACTTTGGTAGATGCTGTGGCAGCCACGCAGGCGCAACTTGCCGCCTTACCTGAGATGAACCAGAGACTTGGGGTTATTGCGGAAGCCATGCAAATTCAAGTAACTATGCAGACCCAGATAGACACTTTGTCCCAGGATGTAAATGACCTTACTATCCGGAATGTCCAACTGCGTGAAGATCTACAAGGCATGCGAAAGCAAGGCTTGACGTATTTTATATGGTTTTTGGTAGGGTCTGGCGTTGCAGTTGCCGCCTTAGCCGCTGTCATTTACGTAATGAATGCCGGCCTGCTGCCTCTTTAGTATCTCTGACTTCTGCGATTAAACGTACCAATTAGGTTAAGGACAGTTTAAGTAAGTTCTGACGAACGTGGAACCAGGTTTCGACTAGACACACCGATAACACTCCGAGCAGAATTAAAGTACCAAAGAAGCAGACTGTCCCCAGGCTGCTGATTTGCGCGTTGGCAAACATAGCTGAACCAGTCAGGGCACCTGGGGCACGTGCCAAAGCAAGCGTCCCCCACAGACTACCCAGGATGGCAATTCCAGTACTACGGGCGTGGATACGCGTCAGAGCTGTAAGGCTGGAAATCATACTCAAGTTATTTGGGCGAGCGCTACCAAAGATAAGTTGATTGGAGGGTGCGTTGAGAAGACCTGAACCGATCCCCAAGATGGTCATTTGGGAAGCGAACTGCCACAGGATTAGCTCCGATGAAAGGAAGCTCATCCAGAAATATGCCGTAGCAAGAATCGTCAAAGCACAGATTACGAGGAAGCGAGAACCGAAACGAATCGTTAGTTTTCCTGAAAGCCAGGATGCGGTCCCAAAGAAGAGAGGTTGGATAGCAAAAAGCATACCTACAGTATCGGGGCTAAAATTGAGCAGGTTTTCCAAATAGAACGGCAGAATGAGAAAAATGCCGCCGAAGACCACAAAAGAAAGATAGCGGGCTGCCAGATAGACCGACAGACTGGCGTTTCTGAAGAGACTCAGATTCAGAACAGCATATTTGCAAAGGAATTCCTGCCGTATGAATAAGGCCAGTGACAGTCCCGAGACTGTATACAAAGCTGGCACTACCCAATTGCCCATGTTTCCAAAATTGTAGGAAGTTGCCAGCAAGAAGGTCAATAAGCTAGCGAAGAAGAAGGCTGCTCCGACCAAGTCGAAGTTTCTACGGCCTGACCCGCTTCGACTCTCCACATATCGTAAGACCAAAGGAAATGTAACCCCTACAAACAGCAAATCAAAAACGAAAATCATTCGCCAGTGATAGTGCTCAAGAATTACGCCTCCGGCCAGAGGTCCCACCACAATGCCAATGGAGACCATAGCGCCAACAAAGCCGAAACCTTGGGGACGTCTGTCAGCTGTAAAAGTCTCTGTGGTGATGGCAAGGACCAGAGCTCCAATCATTGTCATCCCAATGCCTTGCAGCAAGCGGAAGGCGATGAGCCAGCTAAGGGAGGGGGCCATAGCACACAGAATGTTTCCGACCGCAACCAGCACCAGTCCAGAAATCAGTATTTTCTTATTTCCAAAAGCGCTGCCAAACCAGCCTACTACCAGGCTGAGAGAGGCCTGAGTAAGGACAGAAACCAGGACGACCCACTGCGTAAGGACGAAATCCGCATGGAAGTCTGAAGCAATAGAAGGCAATGCGATGGCCACAATGCTGGAGTCCACAGTCTCAATAAAGATGACAAATGCAATTGCTGCCAGAGCAAGACGAAAGGGTGTCAAGTTAGTAACCGCAATGGAAGAACACAACCGGACCAATTTGCCCGATTAGGAGTTGCAAGAAACGGGCATTACCAGATGGTGTATCCGCCATCAATCACCAGATCATGTCCTGTGATGTACTCCGATGCGTCTGAAGCGAGAAAGATCAAACCCCCTTGAAGGTCTGAAGGCAAGCCCAATCTTTGCATTGGGGTATTGGAAACCCACATTTGAGCCGCGGCGTTCGAGAGATTGCGGGCGGTCATGGGGCTGAGGGTATGCCCAGGGCTAATTGAGTTTACTCTGACTCCCCTGTCCGCCCATTCGGCGGCACATGTACGTGTTAGTTGCATCACTCCGGCCTTGGCCGCGTTGTAAGGGACATGCCGTTGTGGTCGGTTCACAATCTGACCCGACATGGAAGCTGTATTGATGATGCTACCTGATTCCTGTAGCAACATATGCCTTGCTTCCGCTTGGCAACAGAAAAAAACCCCTTTGAGATCTACATCGACCGTCCGGTCCCAGAACTCCTCTGACATATCTTCTGCTCGAGCCCGAAGTGCTACTCCAGCGTTGTTAACGGCAATATTCAAGACGCCCCATCGCTCCAATAACACTGTCATCATTGATTGGATCTGCTCTGTTTGAGTAACATCTACGCCTATTGCTATTGATTCGACGCCAAGATTCCGAATCTGATTTGCTACATGGGTGGCCCGTACTTGGTTAAGATCTGCCACAGCCACATGAGCGCCTGCTTCGGCCAACGCGAAGGAGAAACTCTCCCCGATGCCACTGGCGCCCCCTGTCACCAAAGCAGTCTTGCCAGAGAGTGAGAATTTCTTCAGAATCGACATGTTGGATGGTTGCCTGTTTTGAACTTCGCGAACAGTAATAGGGCCAGATCTCGGTTAACTGTGCGTTGGAACAACATGACCAATGTAATTCGCCAATCATACAAACGAAAATTGGTTTTGGGTGCCGTTTGCTATACTGCCAAGGCTCTATTCAGTCTAATAGATTCTAAGAGTAACGGGCCACCAAAGAGCTATGTCAGAGACTGTTTCCGGTAGACAACGCATTCTAGATGCAGCCCTTGCGATCTTTGTCCGTAAGGGTTATGACGAAGTGGGAATCGAGGAGATCGCGCTGGCTGCGGGAACACAGCGGGGCGCGTTGCTCTTTCATTTTCCGAGTAGGGAAAGAATTTTCCTGGCATTGATGGACAGGTTTGCGGATTCTGTGGAACGCAAGCTTCTGGCGGTTATTGAAGAACAAGGTCAAGGCATGTTGCAGGTTGAAGCCGCCTTGAACGCTTGTCTTGAAGCATTTGCTAAACATTGGCGCCAAACCAAGATATTGTTATCCCCCGCTGCAGCTCTGGGAGCTCCCTTCCAGGACAAGCAATACGAAATTCGCACCAGATTCTCACGCCATATCCAGAACTTCCTGGATGAAGCGATTGCCTTAGAGCAGATACCAGCAGTGGACACAGAAGTCATTGCAGCAGCCTGGATAGGTGCAATTCACCACCTTATAATGACCTGGATTCGAGCCGGGGAACCCAATCGAGAGCGAATCGCGGCCAGTTTGGTACCCATGTTGCTAAACAGTGTCCAGTATCGGCCAGATGGTAAGCATTCGGCGTCAGGTTAACTGGGAATTCTTCCATGCGCACCAACCATATATCGGCAACTCCTGCGAAAGGGGTTCGCAAAGAACGCTTGGTTTCCGTGGCCCGTGCTTGTTCTGCCTGGTCTCTAGACCGTCTGCTGTTGTCTCCCGACTTTGAGGCACAGGTATTCTTCAGCGAGCCCGAAGGGTCCAGGCAAATTCTGGGTTTGGGAATTGCCCATCTTCTGGAAGGCCATTATTCCACTAGATTTGAAGATATTGCCAAAGGCAGCATGGCACTCTTTGCTAATGCCTTGATGGAGGGACCAGGTAGGGGACCTCAGTTGGTTGGAGGGTTTGCATTTACTCCTGATTATTTGTCGGATCGTGTGTGGCAGAATTTCTTACCTGCCTGCTTCATTTTGCCCCACTTCCAACTTGAAAGGGAAGGTGAATCAAGCCTCCTGCGAATCAATGTTTGGGCGGAAAACGACGAAGACGCGGAGCAGGTAAAAGTGGCTTGTGGGAAAGCCTTAGACCTCTTTGTAGAGACTTACCTATCGGCTCAAGGACAGGAACCCCCATTAAGTCCAGGGCCTAAAGAGGAATGTAGGAAATACGAAGTGACAGAACCTGTTACCGAATCGGACTGGACCGAGACGGTCCAAAAAGCGCTGGCATTGATCGAGCTTCAGCAAGTCAGGAAGATAGTCCTTGCCAGGATTCGAGAATTGAAGTGTCAGCATGGATTCAACATCCCCACGGCATTGCAGGCCTTGCTCTGTACCTATGCAGATTGCTTTACCTTCTTGTTCCGGCCAGGCAAAGGAACGGCGTTTCTGGGAGCTTCTCCTGAATTGCTGTGCAAAACGGAAAAAGGCAGCCTGGAACTAGCTGCGCTGGCAGGAACTGCACTACGCCTAAGAAACAAGAAACAAGACCAGCGGAAGAAAGAAGACCTTCTCAACTCAACCAAGAATCAGAGAGAGCACCAATTCGTAGTCGACTCGATAGTGGAAGTTGTGCGGTCCCAGGGGGGGACTATAGAAGTGCCTCTAGGACCTCAGATACTTTCATTGAACAATGTGCACCATCTATATACTCCTTTGTTTGGTACTAGTCTGCCTTTTGAAAACGCATTAGAGTGGGCGTCTTTACTTCATCCCACACCTGCATTGGGCGGCGAGCCCAGGGATGTGGCCATACAATGGATTGACGCCTTGGAGAGCCAGCCCAGGGGTTGGTATGGGGCCCCCTTCGGCGTTGTAGACAGTAAATTCAATGGTACTTTTACGGTAGCCATTCGCTCTGCCGTTGTTTCAGGTTCGAGGGCCTGGCTTTTTGCGGGTGCAGGAATCGTAGCAGGCAGCAGACCTTGCATCGAATGGTCGGAAACGGCTTGGAAGTTCCAACCAATGCAAGAGGCCCTAACATCTTGGCGGCCCCAGTAGTTTGCAGCATGGCGGGAAGCCCTGCCAGCTACCAGATTGCATGGACAATATTGTCTGAGCTGGCTTCGGGCGGGGTTAATCATTTCTGTATTTGCCCAGGGTCTCGTTCTACGGCCCTGGCCCTGACCGCGTGGAAACTGCAATCTAATACTCTAACTGTTCACCATGACGAACGTAGTGGCGGATTTTTTGCATTGGGCAAATCTCTCCAGACTAAGCGGCCTACGGCCATCATTACAACCTCAGGTACAGCTGTTGCTGAATTGCTGCCAGCAGCCATTGAGGCGAGTCTAAGTCAAATTCCAGTTGTGTTCCTGAGTGCTGACCGTCCCAGATACCTGCGTGGCACTGGGGCCAATCAAACCATCATCCAGAACGGCATCCTTGATCCTTATGTAATTCAACGCATGGAGGTTTCTGTTCAAGAGGTGGCCTTCCTTGGGCTGTCCGAGAAAGGCCTACGCGAAAGGATTTCCGACATGATGGGCGTTGTGAGGGATATCCATCCCGGCCCCTTGCACATTAATGTGCAAATGGAAAAGCCCTTTGAGCCTCCTTCTTTGAACAAGGTGTTCTCCAATTCCTTTCCGTTGCCATGGCCAACCAGACGTGGTCATAAACGTCTGTCAGAACAGAAGTTGAGGTCCATACAGGAAAAAGTGGCAGCTGCCAAGACCCCAGTTGTGGTAGTGGGACCAAATCAGATGGAGGAGGAATTCTCAGCTGCTGTGCAAGACCTAGCTAATGCCTATTCCATCCCTCTTTTGGTCGATCCCCTTTCTGGCTGCAGAGGAATTCAAGGGGAAGTCTGTGGGAACGTTGTTTTGTCATATGAAGCCTTGTTTCAAACGGGGGTCCTGTCAGACTGGAATTGCGACTTGATAATCCGCTTTGGCAATCTGCCAGTTTCCGCCCTTCTGTCCAACTTCCTTCGAAAGGCTCTGGTCCCTGGAGGTCATCACCTTTATGTCAATCAGGCTGGGAACATCGCAGATGAAGAGGCGGATGTAACTGATTATGTCCAGGTCAATCCTTTCGAACTGTGCCGTCAGCTAGTCTCTATGGCAGGCGCTCAAGTGTCCACGGGGACCTGGTTGGCTCGTTGGTTGGAGTATGCCGCCAAGTCTAGCAATCAGATCGTTGAGAAAATAGCCCTGGAACAGAGCTGGGACGGAGGATATGTTGGAGTCATGCTTCAGGAATTGTCAGCTGACTGTTTGCTTTTTGCCGGAAACAGCATGCCGATTCGCCTCCTCGACCTGGTGGGGGCAGTGCGAACCGAAAGTCTAGCTATCTTCGCCAACAGGGGGGCTAGCGGAATTGAAGGTTTGGTCTCTACGGCTTTGGGAATTGCCCACAGTTCCTCTTCCAAAGTTGTCCTGCTGATAGGTGACACGTCACTCCTGCACGACATAGGCGGGCTACTGGCTCTAAGGCAAATGAAATTGGAAAACGTGCTGATTATCGTACTGAACAATGATGGTGGTGGCATCTTCGGTCGGTTGCCCGTGGCCGAAATCCAGGGACCCTTTGAAAAGCTCTTTATAAATCCTCATGGCATGGATTTTGCAGGAATAGCGAATGCATTTGAACTGCCCTACATGCATGCTGGAAACACTCGAGATTTCCGAAAATCCCTACGAATGCTTTTGAAAGAACCGCAGTCCAGTGTGCTGGAAGTTCGGACCAATTGGAGAAAGGACTTACGGCATGCAAAGGACCTCGTAAATCGTGTTGCCAAGAGTTTAGGAGAGTAAATAGTGACTACACAGGACGTGTTTTGGCAAGAAGCGGCCAGCTACTCTGATATTACTTATCAGAAAGCAGATGGCATAGCCCGCATAGCTTTTGACAGACCTGAAGTTCGGAATGCGTTTCGGCCCGAGACCATTGACCAGATGATTGAAGCCTTTCGAGACGTTTGGGACGATACGGGGATCGGTGTGATCTTGCTTACTGGCAACGGCCCTTCTCCCAAAGATGGAGTGTATTCCTTCTGTGCGGGAGGAGATCAGAAAGTTAGAGGCCACGCAGGATATCAGGATGAAAAAGGCAGGGCTCGGCTCAATGTCTTGGAATTGCAGCGTATTATTCGGACAATACCGAAGCCAGTCATAGCACTAGTGGCTGGATATGCTATTGGGGGTGGTCATGTCTTGCATGTGATTTGTGACCTCACCATTGCGGCTGATAACGCCGTTTTTGGACAGACCGGTCCCATCGTCGGCAGCTTTGATGGAGGATTTGGGGCCAGTTACCTAGCTCGCATCATAGGTCAAAAGAAGGCCCGTGAGATTTGGTATTTGTGCCGCCAGTATGGTGCTGATGAAGCTGCGGAGATGGGGCTTGTAAATTCCATAGTGCCACTTGATGAGCTGGAGAAGGAAGGCATCAAATGGGCAAGAGAGATTCTGTCCAAGAGCCCATTGGCCATTCGTTTCTTAAAGGCGGGATTCAATGCGGACTGCGACGGCCAGGTAGGCCTGCAGGCCCTAGCAGGAGATGCCACTATGCTTTTCTACATGACAGAGGAAGGAAGCGAGGGTAAGAATGCTTTTCTAGAAAAACGCGAACCCGATTTTCGTCAGTTTCCGTGGCGCCCTTAATACGGAGGGCCATGAAAAAGGCACCTGACTGGTTGGGGTTGAGAGCTAGGAGCAATCCAGAGGACCTTTGCCTCAGTTATAGAAATAGCAATTATTCGTTTGGGCAAGTTGACAAGCTAGTCAGCAGTATTTGTCAAGAAATCGAATCCAACAGACCCCACACGGAAAACGACTTGGTTGGAATACTTGCTGCAGATCCAATGTTGACCTGCATCCTAGTATTAGCGGCGGCGCGGCTAAGCCGGCCAGTAGCGGTCCTGAATGAGAGGCTCTCCGACAAGCAGATACAGGATCAATGTGAAATTCTTAACTTGCAAAGAGTTCTAGTCAGCAGACTAGAGCCAGAACAGATTAAACGTGAATTAGGTCTTGGCCGTATCAAGACGGAACTTTCCCTAATTTTGGAATCTGCCTATTCCCAGAGCAGCTGTCAGAATCAGGTCAATTGGACGGAAGGGGACCTCAATGTACTACAAGGGTATGTCTTTACTTCGGGGACAACCGGGGCCCAGAAGGCTATTCCTCTCACCTTCGCAAATCACTATTGGAGTGCCACTGCATCCGCCTACCGCCTCGGTTACGCAAAGGGTGATTGTTGGCTGCACTGCATGCCTCTCTGCCATGTTGGCGGCGTAGCGCTCTTGTTTCGAGCCCTTCTCTTCGGATTCAGTTTACATCTGTCATCTGGCTTTGACATAGAGGAAGTAAAAGGGGCAATCCTGGATAGGAACATCACTATGGCATCTTTCGTGCCTACCATGCTGGTACGCTTGCTTGATGCAGAACTTCGAATCCGACCTGGACAGAGTCCGTTTCGGTTTGCCCTCATAGGTGGTGCGAAAGTCTCGGTCTCATTGTTAGATAAATGCAAGGAACATGGAATTGTCATAGTACCCAGTTTCGGAATGACTGAGACCTGCTCCCACATTGCAGCCCTATCACCGTTCAGGGGAGAAAGTATCAAGGGAGAGGGTCCGCCCCTGTTGTTCGCCGAGATTACCATTCGAAATAGCAGGCACGAAAAACTGGGGGCGTTGCAAAGGGGTGAAATTTGGGTCAGGGGGCCCCAGATCTCAGGCGGGAATACGAATTCAGATGGATGGCTTCGTACGGGAGACTTGGGTTATCTGGATCGACGAGGCAACCTTGTTGTGCTCGAACGAGAATATGACGTTTACAACATAGGGGGAGAAACTGTCTACTCCTTAGAGACCATAGAGGTCATTGAACAATTTTCTGGAATTCTGGATTGTTGGGTGCTTGGACTGCCGGATAGGGAATGGGGTTGGCAGCTAATAGCCTTGGTTGTTCCACGGACTAAGTATTTCTTCACAGTGGAAGATCTGATTCTGCATTGTCGCAAGTCCCTTTCGGCATTGCAATGTCCCCGAGAAATCCGCTTTGTCGACTCAATTCCTCGTTCCACCGCCGGCAAAGTGTTGCGAGAACAGGCGATAGTATTAGCCGAAAGCCTTTTGGAATGAATAAAAAGACTAGATTTACCCATCGAGCGTCAAGCGGCATCGAATACCATGGATTTGAGTCAGGTGCAGGACACTCACTCTTGTTCCTGCACGGTTTCACTGGGCACAGCGCGGCATATCCCGATTTCCTGCGCCAAATGGAGGGGTACTTCAGGATCATCAGTCTTGACTTGCCCGGGCACGGGAATACAACGCTGCCAACTGCACTGAATGCTAGTTTCCTACAGATTGCTGATGACATTGCCGAAATTGTAAGGACCCGGATGCAGAGCTTAGCCCATTGTGTTGGGTACTCTATGGGAGGGAGATTAGTATTGGCCATGGCTTGCCGACATTCGGAATTGGTGAAGACTTCGTGCTTGATTAGTGCTTCCCCCGGTATCGCCAATTCTGATTCCCGCCGTCTCAGATTGGCCTACGATTCTGATTTGGCCAGTTACATGGTGGGGGTGCCCATGGCTGCATTCTTAGATTACTGGCGCCGGTTGCCTCTCTTCGCAAACGGGCAATCGGCAACTTCGAGAAACGGACTAGACCAGATGGACCTGCGTAGTCGACCCTTGAATGTGGCCAGATCTTTGTCCATTCTGGGAACGGGAGCTCAACCTTCTTTTTGGGAATGTCTTCCTGTTCTGAATTCACCAGTCCAGCTCATTTGCGGCTCAAAGGACACAAGATACGTTCAACTAGCACTAGAAATGCAATGTAGGCTGCCCATTTGCAGAGTGGAGCTTATTCCTGGTGCCGGACACAGGGCCCAGGTTGACAGACCAAGGGAAGTAAGCCGCAAAATTATTGAATTCATCACACAGCATCGTTCGGAGCGCATACAAGAGTGAAAATCTGGACCGTAACGCCAGCACGCGAGGCACTAGCATTTGATATACGTCCGAATATGGTTGACACCCTGGGGATCACCATCGATGAGGTGGGCGATGACTATCTCAAAGGCAGTATGCCTGTGGACCACCGTACTCGCCAGAGCATGGGTATCCTGCATGGAGGAGCTTCGGTTGTTCTAGCTGAAACCTTGGGAAGTCTTGCCGCGAATTTTTGTGTAGACCTTAGCAAGAATGTAGCAGTCGGTATGCAGATAAACGCCAACCATCTCCGCCCAGCGCTACGGGGACGGGTCTTGGGGACGGCGAGGCCGATTCATTTGGGACAAAAGACTCAGGTATGGAACATCCAAATTGAAAATGAAGAAGGGCAATTAATCTGCGTGTCTACTCTTTCAGTCGCCGTAGTATCACGCGACCAAATTGCAAGGGAAAATGTATAGGTCCAGAATTTCTAATATAGCAAGTGCGATCCATTTGAAGAGCTGAGATGTAAATTCTTTTGTAGCTGTCCCTACAATTGCTATACTGGCATTCTGGCGCTAAGCGGGTATGCCCCCATCGTCTAGAGGACCAGGACTCAAGCCTTTCAAGCTTGCTACAGGGGTTCGAATCCCCTTGGGGGCACTACCAAATCTGTAACGCCTCCCCTCTGCCTTTCAGCCGAATCCGGCTATTCCTTGGTGAGGGTTGTGGAACTGTCTATTATGTTGACAGAGCCGATACCCTGTACACCCAAGTGAGTGTCAGTGACCTCAGTGTTGCTCTTCTTGGATTCCGTTGATCTGTATGCTGTCTGCTCTTTTAAGGCTTGCCTAGACAAGACAGAACTATATGCAGCCAATGACTTAACGCAGGCTGGGATTCTGGACTACCTTCGATATAGCAATACCTTGTTTCCCTTTCAGGGGAGTCTCGTCAGGTGACTAGATTGGCAAGGCTGCTCCCCATTTTGGGCATCACATTATTTACAGTCCTAGTTCGCCCAGTTACTTTGGGGGACGCAATGTTGGGCACCATTGAAACGGCAGGTTCGCCCAACCGAGAAAAATCAGTTAAAAGCGAAGTCCTTGAACCAAGTGTTGTTGGTGGCACGGAAGCTGACTTCCAGTCATTTCCATGGGTCGTTTCAGTAAACTCCAGTCAGGCTCCAGATGCCTATTCAGGGCATAAATGTGGAGGCACTCTCATAGCAAAAGAGTGGGTTTTAACTTCAGCCCACTGTGTCTTCGACGGCGCGAATTTGATAAGTCTTGGCTTTTTGAGAGTCCTTGCTGGCCAAGGGGATCTCTCTGGAAATTCAGGCCAATTCGTAGAAATCGCTGAAGTGCTGCCCCATCCTGAATTCGATGTGGAAACAGGGGACTTCGACATCGCACTGATTCGTCTGACTAGCGAACTGGAATATGAACGTGCAGTTATTCCTTTCCTCGACCCCCGAAGACTGGTTGAAGTCAATACCCCAGTAACAGTTATCGGATGGGGTTCTACTGCGTCTACCACGGAACAGGCGAATTATCCTTTCACATTAAGAAAGGCAGATCTTCAATTGACCAATGGGGACCTTTGTCAGGAGGCCTTGCGCCTTCGGACTGGTAAAGATTTCGCTATCACCGAACGCATGCTTTGTGCCAGCTCTCCAACGTTCACTGAGGATGCCTGTATAGGGGACAGTGGAGGTCCATTGCTCTATTGGGAATCCAGTCTCGCGAAGTGGGTGCAGATAGGAATTGTAAGCTGGGGTATAGGTTGCGCGGTAAATGGCCAGCCCGGTGTTTACACGGACTTGCACCCCTTTGAGGCTTGGATTGGGGATGCAATGGATCAAACTACTGAAGTTGATTCAGTTTTGGAACTTCCGTCTTCTGGGTCAGAAATTCAAGATACGCCAACTAGCGAGACGGAATTGTCGGATCCTGAACTAGCAACTTCCTACTATTATCCATTTGTTCCCCTCCCTAGGGGCTCCTAGCTGGTCTATTTCCCTCTGTGAAAGAAGAAAGGCACCCTGATTCCAGAGTGCCTATAACATCAGACCCTAAGAGGGCGACCAATGGGACTTGAACCCACAACCACCTGAACCACAATCAGGCGCTCTGCCAATTGAGCTATGATCGCCGCGCGGCGGACTACGTGACAGGGGGACAGGGATTCGAACCCCGATTGACGGTTCCAAAGACCGTTGTCCTGCCCTTAGACGATCCCCCTTCACAGGTGCCGAGACCCAGACTTGAACTGGGAACCACTGCATTTTCAGTGCAATACTCTACCGATTGAGCTATCTCGGCAAACAGAGCGGGTGATGAGATTCGAACTCACGACCTTTTCCTTGGCAAGGAAACGTTCTACCGCTGAACTACACCCGCACAACAATGTCTGAAAATGGACCCGGTCGGATTTGAACCGACGATCTTCTCCTTGCAAAGGAGGCGCCTTACCAGCCTAGGCCACGGGCCCCCGAGGATGCCGAGACGACACCGTCAAGTGCCGACGAGAGGACTCGAACCTCCACACCCGGTTAGGGCAATAGATCCTAAGTCTACCGCGTCTACCTGTTCCGCCACGTCGGCGCCAGCTTGGTCAGTCATTGCGGCGGACCGCATTGAAGTTACAGATAGAATATACCCCCGATTCTGTTCATGTCCCCGAAAGGACACATGCTGCCATCTATCTCAGGCGGGCATTACCCACCTGGCTAACAAGAATCTACGTCGAAACCTGTTCAATCAGCTGCGGCGAGATTCTGCCAAAGCAGAATCCACTCACCTTGCACCCAGTTGCACGCTCGCCCAGCCGCACCCATCTCTGAATACGCTGGTGGGCTCTTACCCCACCCTTTCACCCCTTACACTCAGGAATCCTGCATGCGGGTCTGCTCTCTGCTGCGGTTGTAGTCAATACTGAAACGGTGTACCGTCCCTGCATTGCCCTCACTTGCGGTTTCGTGAGGCAACCTTCCGAAAATCCTTTCGGTGGGAGTCGGGAAGTTCCTCTACTGATGCAATATCAGCAGCGGCAGCCTTCTACCTGTTGCATTGTTAACATGCCTCCCAGAAACTGCAAACTGCAGACACCGGGCCCAAGGGATCAATTTTAGCCTCTTGCCAAAGGTAGAGTCAATTTCAACTCCAAATACAGGCATTCCACAATGGTTTTCTTGCCAACAGGGCACCCTATCGCGTACTGAGACGTACTTCAGAAGTTCAAATTAAAAATCCCGTTACAAACCTTTATTATTCGGCAGTCGGCAAATGAAGCTACGGGGATTGGCCCTGCCTATGCATTAAGTTCCAGAAAATGGGTCGGACAAAATGATCGCCGCAACTTTACTGTATGGCTATCGCTTTTGCTTTGTAACTAATCAAGAGCAATCCATTTCCGTGGCTATAAGCTCTTTCAGGTCAACTCTTGGAAAGTACATTGGTAAATCCCTGCTTAGTCGCCTTCCCTAAACGGTAGTACTGATCAGATTCGACCAATTACTTATCAGCAATTGGTATGCAAAATCTCTTGCGTGCTCTCCCTGAATGACAGTTACATTCTTCTCATGGCCCTTCCAGTCAAGGCGCCCTCTTCCGGAGGAACTTCCCAGTTAGAGTCTTCGCTTAGAGGCATTAAAGTGTAGTGGGCCAGGCGAATACTTTAATGTTCCATAGTGGACCAATAAAATTGCATCGTACGATACGCTTAGTGCATCATTTTTGTCGCCCACAAAACCGTAAGTCCGCTTCAAGGTTCTCACTTGACTTTCGCGTTTCCGCGGAGCGCCCGCATGGAAAGCCGAAATGTGTCAATTTCTGACATTGACCGAAAAAGCCGCCATTTACTGACCAAGATCAATAGCAGAACGAAGTTACATGGCTGAGACTGCCTTGCATGCAGCTCCACAACCTAGGATCTCAGTCTGAATTAATATTTAGATTGGAATCCGGTGTGCCTTCAACCCAGTCTTGCCGGTCCGCCTCATTTTCTTGTTTCCAGATTGGAACTGAAGATTTAAGACGTTCAATTGCGAATCTGCATGCTTCGAAACAGCCGTCCCCTCGGTGTGGGCTTGAGGCAGCTACCAAAACAGTAGGCTCCCCAACCGCACAACAGCCCGTACGGTGTTCCATGGCCAGCCGATTCACCTCTGGCCAGCGGGCGAAAACCATATTCGCAATTTCGAGGCATTGTTTGTGGGCCATGATGGCGTAAGCCTCATATACCAAGTATTCGGTATGAAATCGACGGTTACCTACGGCCGTTGTGCCTCGAACAACTCCAGCGAAAGTCGCCACAGCACCAGCAGACGGCACCGTAACTTCCAGCATCAATCGGTCCAGCGACAGCGGCTCCTCTGTGAGCCGAAAATGAAACTTGTCGGCCAATTCTTCAGGCTTCAGCATACGCCTCCTGAAACTGGTGGAAAGAAGGCCACTTGATCCTCTTCATGTAACTCACAACTGCCTTCGGCATATTCTTCATTTACGGCAACATACAGAGGGATCTGTCGTACCTTGAGTTCAGGATACTCCTGTTCTATCCAATCGAGGAGCCCTTCTACTGTCGTTTTATTGGGTATGTGAATCGTGCGTTTGGCCCAACCGGCCTTTTGCCGGAGAGATGCGAACAAAGCGAGAGTAATGTTCATTTGCCAGATGCCTCCTCACTTGCTAACCAATCTCCGGACTTGCCGCCGCTCTTAGCCAGGAGCCTGACTTCCTGAATGACAGTCCCTTTATCTAGACCTTTGACCATGTCATACAGGGTTAGTGCTGCGATCGAAACGCCTGTCAGGGCCTCCATTTCCACACCCGTGCGTCCTGTACACTTTACTTTGCACAGGATTATGATCTTAAGAAGGTCCTGGTCAGGTGCAAATTCAAGAGTTACACTGGTCAGTGACAAAGGATGGCACAGTGGTACCAGGTCAGCTGTCTTCTTGGCGCCTTGTATTCCCGCTATACGTGCCGTGGCAAAAACATTGCCCTTGGGCAAATTCTCAAGAAGGATTGCAGACATGACTTTGCTCGAGACAGATACTTTGGCCTGAGCCTCCGCTTCCCTTAAGGTGACATCCTTACCGGCCACGTCTACCATTTTGGCCCGGCCCTGGGAGTCGATATGGGTCAAGGACATTCCGGGAATCCCTCAGTTTCCTACAACTGTCGGAGGTCTAAGGCCGGAATAACGGTGCCTTGTAAAGCATATCCGTCGCCGGGCCCGACTTCAATTAATGCATCCGCGTCTAGCATACTAAGTAACCTGCTACTTGCCTGCGAGCCGGTTGAGATGCCCCGGTAGCCCCCTACTCCACCGTGCAAGTCAGGATCCCAAGTTATGGAGATTCTATGGAATTCTGGCCTTAACCTGTCCCGGGGCAATGCTTCCTCCACCACTACCCCAATTCGAGGCCAGTGGCAGACAGATATGCCCTGCATTCGGCGTATCGCCAGTGTTACAAACACGTAAAAGGTGACTATTGCGCTTACCGGATTTCCAGGCAATGCGAATATCAACTTGGACCTATTGTCCGCCTGGATCGTTGCGAAGACAAAAGGCTTTCCAGGCTTCATATTGACTCTCTCGGCGTGCAATTCGGCCCCCAATTCCTTGAGCGTCGCAGGAAGCAGGTCCAATTCCCCCATCGAAACTCCTCCCGTAGATATCACCACGTCGCTTGAACCCAAAGCTGCGACCAATGCTTCCTTTAGTCCTTCTCTGCTATCTTGAACTATATGGGTGCCTCCCCTTACATCAGCACCCATTCTGAGCAGAATCTGGGTCAGTGTGGGATTATTGCTGTCCCTAATTTGTCCAAAGGCAGGATCCTGTTCTGCACTGCACACCTCATCCCCGGTTGACAACACTGCGATCCGCGGCTTGCTATGAACATCGACCTGTGAAACCCCCGCTGTCATCAAGAGACCCAAGGCCACTGGGCTGATCTTACTTCCTGCCGGAATGAGCGTCTGACCAACAGAAAGATCAACCCCTTTTCGTCTTACGTTCTCTCCCGATTTAACTCCTACCTTGATCCTGACTTTTTGCCCGACTGGCTCTGTGTCTTCAACTCTTACTACTGCGTCGGCACCCTCTGGCAGTGGAGCACCGGTTGTAATGTAACTAACGCTGCCACGATCCTGGATATAAGACACAGGACGACCTGCAAAGACATACCCTTGCACTGGATACAGCCCTTTCCCGTCTTGGGCGCGGACGGCGTAGCCATCCATTGTTGAAGCGGGAAAAGGGGGGAAGGGCCCAACGGAAAGTACCTTCCGCGAAACCACACGACCAATTGATTCCGTAGTTTCGATTGTTTCCACTGGCAAAGGCATCGCTTTGCCCAACACTGCTCTCTGCACCGCCTGCACAGACAAGAGAGGTGCCGTGGCCCGTGCCTGTACGGGCCTTTGTGGTTCAGTATCCATATCCGTCCCCAAACTCGCTCAGGAATTACATCCACCCATTGTAAGGCCGACTGACCCAAGTCTCTCTGCCAACCTTATTCGATTCTTTCTATTTTTCTGGAGAATGCAGCTTCAATTCCACGGCAGTCGGGAAAGACTAGCTTTCTCGTTGGGCGAGAGGCGTCTTCCGACATTCACCAGCCCCTCTACTCCAGGAAATCATGAAGATAGTTGCATTGTCTAAATTGGTAACCGAATTTTTGGTCAAGAAACTTTGCTGCCCACAGCGAGAGCAAGGTACAATAATACCAATAAACTGAATGATCGGATTAATATGCAGAGGCTCCCTTCTTGAGTTGTTCTGAATTTATAGACTACCTCGTCACGCACGAACGTCATGGCAATAAACGGCTTCCGCCGCTGTCCAAGATCAGTGAGGAGACCCACTTGGGGGTTGGAAAGTTGCGGGAACAGATGGCCGTCGCGAGAGCCTTGGGATTGATCGACGCTGCGCCACGGCGTGGCATTGAGACGCTAGGCTATGATTTTCTGCCGGCTGTGAGGGCCAGCTTGGAAGCTGGAATGGCCTTGGATGAGAGCTGTTTCCTGGAGTTTGCTGATTTGCGAATGAGCCTGGAATCATCCTTTTGGGATGATGCTGTCGCCTCAATGACTGAACTGGAAATGGATCAACTGGAGGACTTGTGCCGGGTTGCCTATGCGAAACTAAATGGTACGCCGACAGAGATCCCCCGAGAGGAACACAGGGAATTTCATTTGACGATTTTCCGAAATTTGGGCAATCCGTTTGTACTGGCATTGTTAACCGCTTACTGGGACGTTTATCAGAGAGTGGCTCCTAAATTTTATGAGGATCTCGCCCATTTGCGCGAGATTTGGATGCGACATACAGAAATTGTGGAGTCCTTGAAAGAAGGCGATATTTCCAAGAGCCGAGAGCAGCATGTCAGGCACATGCGTTTGTTAGAGGAACGTCGCAGCCTAGTCCACGGGTCGTTGCAGCCCAAAGGAACTGTTGCTCCTGTTCCCTATGATCGTTCCAACTCAACATTCTAAGACTGCATAGGTAATACCAAACAATGGCTCATTTGAGGACGGAGACACAATTCACGGCTGCTGTGTCCGAGCAGGTAATCAATGACTTTGCCTTAACAGTGGCCACCGCCAATGGAACTGGAAGCCAGACGAGCAATCTAGTCCTGCTTCGAACACTCTTTAATATTGGTGTTCCAGTTGCTGGCAAGAACCTTTTTCCTAGCAACATTCAGGGCTTGCCCACTTGGTACACCATTCGTCTGTCAAAAGATGGTTATCTCGCGAGACGGGAAGGAAGTGAAATCCTGATTTGCATGAATTCCGCCACGGCTGCTGAAGACATGGCCGAGATGGAAGAAGGTGGCATTGTGGTTTACGATGAGTCAATCACGCCGGCAGCCATAAAGGAAGGAGTGATATACCATGCTCTGCCCGTGAAGGAATTGGTCAAACCTTTCAATGTGCCTGCCGCCTTACGGGCCTACGTAGGAAATATGGCATATGTCGGAGCAATTGCGTGGCTGATCGACCTGCCTTTAGACGAGATAAGGAGGTCCCTTTCTGGGCAGCTTAAGGGCAAGGAAAAGGCGATAGAACTGAATCTGGGGGTCATCCAGGCCGCTTTTGAGTATTGTGAAGTCAATCACGTGCATGCTTGCCCTTATAGAGTTAGACCCATGTCCGGCTACAACGAAGGTCGCATTCTAGTAGACGGCAACGAGGCCGCGGCACTGGGAGGGGTATTTGGCGGCGTCAACTTGGTTTCTTGGTACCCCATAACCCCTTCATCCAGTTTGGCTGAATCTCTGGCTGCCGCTCTACCCAAGTACAGAATGGACCCAGACACAAATAAACCAACTTTTGCCGTGGTACAAGCAGAAGACGAAATCGCCGCGGTGGGCATGGCTATCGGGGCTGGCTGGGCTGGTGCCCGTGGGATGACTGCTACCAGCGGGCCGGGCATTAGCCTTATGTCCGAATTCGTTGGGTTGGCTTATTTTGCAGAAATTCCGGCCGTTATCTGGGACATTCAAAGGATGGGACCTAGTACCGGCTTGCCCACCAGGACAAGCCAAGGAGACGTTCTCAGTGCCTACACACTTGGGCATGGTGACACCCATCACGTCGTGTTATTTCCAGGATCACCAAAGGAATGTTTCGAATTCGGACATTTGGCGTTTGAAATCGCCGAGAGGTTTCAAATACCGGTTTTTGTGCTCAGTGACCTGGACTTAGGGATGAATCTCTGGATTAGTGATCCCTTTGAATATCCTGCAGAGGAAATAAATAGGGGCAAGATTCTAAACAGTGCCGAAGTTGATGCTCTGGCTTCCGAGTGGGGACGATATAAAGATGTGGATGGTGATGGGGTTGGTTACCGGACCGTTCCCGGTACTCCATCCAAATGGGCTGGCTATTTCACACGAGGTACAGGTCACGACGAGAATTCCCGATATTCGGAAGATCCCCAAGTTTGGGAAGCTAATCTGGCAAGAATCAGACGAAAGTTCAATGCCTCTAGGGACGCAGTTCCTTTCCCGATAATAGATGCCCCACTTGGGGCTGACATTGGCCTGATTTCAATGGGCAGTAATGATCCCGCCGTGGAAGAAGCAAGGGACCGGCTACGGTTAGAAGGCCTTGAAACGGACTACCTTAGAATTCGAGCCCTACCTATCAACGGGAAGGTGCTGGATTTTATTGCGGATCATACAATCAACATAGTGATTGAAAACAACGCCGACGGGCAGCTGCACAGCATTCTGAGTCTGGAATTAGGGGATATTAAATCTAAGTTGATCTCTGTCTGCCGATGCAACGGCTTGCCCCTGACAGCCCGTTGGATTACCTCTGAAGTAACTGGCATCGCCTCCAGATAACAAGAAAACAGGAAAAACTTATGGCAGTTTCAAGGTCAGCGGCCGACAAAACAGGCCGGCGCGGCAAGGGGACGGTCCTCAATCCGCTCGGCTTACCGAAGACAGATTACCGAGGACGACCTTCCACGCTGTGCAAAGGCTGCGGGCACGACAGCGTCAGTCAACGCATCATCAACGTAACCTGGGAACTAGGACTTGCCCAGCACAATGTCGTCAAGATGAGCGGCATAGGGTGCAGCAGCAAGACTCCAGCTTATTTCTTGCAGGGCAGTCATGGGTTTAACGGCTTGCATGGACGCATGCCGGCTCTTAGTACTGGCGTTGTCATTGCTAATAGAGACCTTGAAGTGATTGGAATAAGCGGAGACGGTGATACGGCCTCAATCGGTATAGGTCAGTTCAAGCACGCCGTACGCCGGAACATACCGATGACTTATATTGTGGAAAATAATGGAGTCTACGGACTTACCAAAGGCCAATTCAGTGCCACAGCCGATACTGACCAATTTCTAAAGTACCAAGGTATCAACAAGCTGCCTCCATTGGACATTTGCGTTGAAGCTTTGGCCGCAAATGCCACTTTTGTCGCCCGCAGTTTCGCTGGGGACCCCAAGCAACTTGAAGGACTATTGGGTGCTGCATTTCGACATCGCGGCATTTCCGTGATAGATATTATCAGTCCGTGCGTGACCTTTAACAACGATGCATGGTCCACCAAGAGCTATGCTTGGGGAAGAGAGAACGAAGTCATTATCAACAGTATCGACTTCGTACCTGAACACGAAGAAATTGAAGTCTCAGACTACGACGACGAGATCGAGGTCCAAATGCATGACGGCAGCTGGATCATCCTGAAGAAAGTTGGCACTGAACACGATCCTACAAGCAGGAAGGCGGCCACCATTCTCCTTGAGGAAGCCAACTCGAGCGGCAAATTTGTGACCGGGCTAATCTATATTGACGAAGAGAAGGAGAATCTGATTGAACTGTTGGATCTCACTGAAGAGCCGCTAGCTCAACTTCCTGCCTACAAGTTGAGACCTTCCTCGGAAGTACTGGAGGAAATCAACAAAGCCTACATGTTTGGTTCTTGAACCATTGGCTGCTGTCGTTCAGTCCATATGCTGTCCGTGAAAAGAGTTTTGATTGGCGGCGCCGCCAATTCTATATGCTTTCAGGGTAGGCGCCCCGCATCTCGGTAGGAAGCATGCGAGCTATGGCTAACATGATTTCATCAGTCAACTTTCTGGCCGGATCATGAGTGTCCGCAAATAATTCTTCTGCTGCCTCGACAGTGGATAACGGCTGCCCGTACCTGATCACAACGTGTGTGCGGTGCCATCGTCTGAGCCGTTGACTCATATTGATTTGGCGGGCTCCTATGATAGCGACGGGTACCACCTCAGCCTTCGTCTTCATTGCAAGCCGAGCCACTCCGGTCTTGCCTCTTTCCAAAGCGGCAAACCTCTTGCCTTCAGGAAACATCCCAAGAACCTTGCCCCGTTTCAGATACCTTAGAGCGACAGCAATCGCCTTTCTGTCATTCTGGCCCCGCCGCACGGGAAAAACTCCGGCTCCCCGAAAGTAAGCCGCCAGTAAGGCATTCTTATCAAACAGTTCCTGCTTGGCCATAAAGTGAATTTGGCGTGTGCTGGTACAACCCAGGATGATAATGTCATGGCTTGAGGTGTGGTTTGAAGCCAACACCAACGGGCCCATGGCGGGAATGTTTTGAATTCCCTCAACTTCGATGCGATAGAAAATCTTCTGAAAGAAGTAGAGCACCACGAATGACAGAATCCAAACAAAGGATGAATCCTTGGGGATGAAGAACTTCTGATTTGGCATACGGCATCGGAGTAAGGGGTTCGGAGCAATTCACGGAATGCAAATCAAATTGAATCGATTATAGGTTAAGGAGTACAAGATTCCGGCTATGGAAGAGCACTCTCTTGTTTAGGGAAATGAAATTCACGGCCAATCCCTAATCAGGAGGCATTGGCTAAGCAATTAAATAATACGGATTTCTGCACCTTTTGCACAAAGCAACTCCCAAAAGGCTCTTTGGTCCCTGAATCACGAAGCCTAGATTTGTGCAAACTGACAGAATTTGCTGCAAACATTCATATAGATTGCCCAATAATCAGCTTTTGTGAGGCCCTTTACAATCCCTCCAATGTTCGTTCACATAGCCACAAAGGGGTCATGAAAGCAAATGAATGCAACATGGATGAGACGCAGGGGAACGGCAGTAATACTGCTAGTTCTCATGTTCGGATTGTTGGCGACCGGTTCTGTTTTTGCCGCCGACCCAACTGGGGCGGACCTCATGGCAGGTTCCGACGATCCTAATGGGATAGCCCTGACCTTTGTATGGATGATAGTCTGCGGCGTCCTAGTGTTTTTTATGCAAGCAGGTTTCGGTCTTGTGGAAGCAGGATTTGCAAAGTCGAAAAACACCGTCAACATTTGGTCCAAGAACTATCTGGATTTCTGCATTGGTGGTTTGGCTTACTTCTTCTTTGGCTACGGCATTATGTACGGAACTGACATTGCCGGTATCATCGGGAGTGACGGGTTCTTGCTGCTTGGGGACTACTATGATGTTGAACATGCCAGGGACTGGTTCTTCCAGATGGTTTTTGCCGCCACTGCAGCGACGATTGTCTCTGGAGCCATGTCTGAACGAACCCGAATTACAGCTTATATGGCATACAGCTTCATGCTGAGCGGCATTGTATACCCTTTAAGTGGCCACTGGGTCTGGGGGGGCGGCTGGCTGGCTGGTCTAGGTTTCCATGATTTCGCTGGTTCAGGTGTAGTTCACATGGTAGGCGGATTTGTTGGTCTCATTGGGGCTAGAATGGTCGGTCCACGAAATGGCAAATATAACAAGGACGGAACCCCAAATGAAATGCCGCCTCACAACGCCACCTATATTGTGCTGGGTGGCCTAATCCTGTTTGTAGGCTGGTTCGGCTTCAACGCCGGAAGCACCTTGTCGGGGACGGATCTTCGTATGGGCGTCATTGTGGTCAATACAATGCTCGCAGCCATCACGGGTTCGACTGTTCTGGCTTACCAGAGCTTAGCTCGCACAGGCAAAGTGAGTCTTACCCGTTCTGTGAATGGCTCATTGGCTGGTTTGGTGGCCATTACAGCGCCCTGCGGAGTTGTGGCGCCATGGGCCGCAATGGTCATCGGTGGTCTAGGGGGTATCGTTTTGCTTTGGAGCGAAGGATTCATTGAAAGGACGCTGAAGATTGATGATCCTGTGGGCGCTGTTTCCGTTCATGGAGTCGTTGGGCTCTTTGGGGTGTTAGCCGTTGGCATCTTTGCAGACGGTTCATATGCCGGTGTTTCTGGTCTAATCGCGGGCAACTTCAGTCAGATTGGAATTCAAGCACTAGGTGGAGTAGTAATAATGCTTTGGGCCCTGATTGGTGGCGGCATAATGTTTGCTCTAATTAAGGCGGGAATCGGCCTGCGGGCTTCAGATGAAGAGCAGGCGTCCGGTTTAGATATGCCGGAGCACGGCATGGCAGCCTATAACTTCAAAGACTGATGGGGTCCGGTCCCATGTAACTTTGTTTGAGTTGGTCTGATAGACCAACTCCACCAATAGAAAAGCCTCTCGGTGATGCCGAGAGGCTTTTCTATTGGTGGAGTTAAAGGGATGCTTGGGACATTCTGCCGGCTGCTCTAAAATTGGGACAGAGCTGGCAGAAACAGCCAAGGAAGATGGGAATTACAAGGAGACAGGCGACGTGAGTCAGATACCTCAATTTAAGGAGAACCTGGACAGCTTGCAGAAGGACGGGTACCTACACATCAGAAATGCCCTTGAGCCCAAGACCGTGGCCAAATGGAAGGAGGTCCTATATGAGAAATACGAAAAGAAAGAATATTGCGGCGCGAATTCCGTAGGCAACGTTTACTTCGATAAATTGCTCGGTCAAGTTACAGATATGGTCATGCCCCTCTTAACCTTGCCAGAATCCACTACATATCTAAGAGCCATATTGGGGAAACAGTGTCAATTGCGAAGCGTTCGGGCTCACGTGAATCCAGCTTCCTACAAGCAAGAGTGGCACATGGATTTTTCGGACTACTATTATCAGGAAGGAAAATCCAATGCCTTGAATCCCACCAAAGCGTTGTGCATGAATCAAACCTTTTATCTAACCGACAATGAACCGGGAGTGGCCCGCCTGACCTTTCTCAAAGGCTACTTAAAGAAACCCATTCCTGATGAGTTATTGCCACACATTGGATACACGGACGACCGCAAGAATGTCTTTCAGGTTTGGTGTGACAACCAGGAACATGTGAATCTCCATCCTAAAGCAGGAGATGCGGTAGTCTTCTATAGCCACATTCCGCACCAAGGGGCCAAAATCAGGGAAGCGGTCCCTGGCGAAGAAATACGAGCTAATCTCGTCTTCCATTTCCAGCAAACACCCATGTTTCCAGGCATCATGTTCGTGAGCGATCCGCAGTTCACGTTAGACACATTGGGTTACAGAGGCAGTTTTCCCTTTGTCTAACGGGACAAAGAACTAGATTCTTAGGCATCGTTGCCTTCGGCAAGAAGACAGTTTGCAGACTACAGTGAGTTGGGACTGACTCGGCGCAGAACCGCGATGCGATAGTCTCGATTCATCTGAGAAATAAAGTCTTGGCCAATTTCCTTCGGGCAAACTACTGTACATGCCCCCATATTAGTACAGCCACCAAATCCCTCAGTGTCCATCTGGGTCACCATGTTTACGACCCTTTGGGATCTTTCCGGCTGGCCCTGGGGCAAACTGGCCAAATGTCCTATTTTGGCAGCCGTAAAGAGCATGGCTGAGCCATTGGGGCAAGCGGCCACGCAGGCACCGCAGCCTATACAGGTAGCAGCGTCCATAGCTTGGTCAGCCATGTCTTTAGCAATGGGTATTGAATTGGCTTCGGGGGCCGTTCCTGTCGTGAAGGAGACGTAACCGCCAGATTCAATAATGCGGTCGAATGCACCGCGATTGACTATCAAATCTTGGATGACAGGGAAGGCACGGGCTCGCCAAGGTTCAATTACTATGCTGGCGCCGTCTTCAAAATGGCGCATATGCAGCTGGCAGACGGTGTGGCCTGGTAACGGACCGTGGGCAATACCATTTATTACCATGCCGCACATGCCGCAGATGCCTTCGCGGCAATCATGGTCGAAGGCGATCGGATTGTCTTCCCGTCCGTCCATCAGACGTTCGTTTAGCAGGTCCAACATTTCCAGGAAAGAGGAATCGGGACTCACATTTTCAATCTCATATTCCTTAAAGACGCCCGCTCGGTCAGCTGTGGATTGCCGCCAAATACGTAAATGAAATTTCATGCTACTGCTTAGTCCTTTGCCATGCCCGCCTATTTGTAGCTGCGTTGGCTGAGGGGCACTTCCTCGAATTCCAAAGGCTCCTTGTGCATGCGCGGAATCTGGCCATCACCTGTAAAGGCCCAACCTGCTGCGTAGGCAAAACGGGCATCGTCCCGCAGGGCCTCTCCGTCGGCAGTCTGACTCTCCGCCCTGAAATGGCCGCCGCAAGATTCTTCCCGGTGCAAAGCATCAAGTGCCATTAATATACCCAGTTCAATCAAGTCCGCTACTCTTCCGGCCAATTCCAAATTCTGATTCAAGGTGTCGGCGTTGCCAGGTATGTACAGGTTCTTCCAGAATTCGGCCTTGAGATCCTGGAGCTGGGAATGAACACTAATCAAGTCTTCGCCGTTTCGAGACATTCCGCAGTTGGTCCACATGATGCGTCCCAATTCCCGATGGAACGAAGTAGCTGTCCGACTGCCCTGCATTGACATCAATGCATGTATTCGCTCCCCAACCTGTCTCATACTTTGCTGGACGGCAGGATTATCAAGTGAAATGTCGGCTATGTTAGCACTGGCCAGATAATTCCCAACCGTGTATGGGGCTATGAAGTATCCATCGGCCAAGCCTTGCATGAGGGCGCTAGCCCCCAGGCGATTGGCACCATGATCAGAGAAATTCGCCTCTCCCAGAACAAAAAGGCCCTTCAGGTTGCTTTGCAGGTTGTAATCGACCCACAATCCCCCCATCGTATAGTGAACGGCGGGGTATATACGCATCGGGCGTGTATACGGGTCTTCCCCTGTAATGCTCTCGTACATGTCAAAGAGATTACCGTAGCGGGCTTCGATTACTTCGCGCCCTAGCCGATCCAACGATTCAGAGAAATCTAGGTAAACTCCGTTCCGCAACGGCCCTACTCCAAAGCCTTCGTCTACAACGGTCTGGGCATTGCGAGATGCCACATCTCTGGGAACCAGGTTTCCGAAACTGGGATACCTTTCTTCTAGATAGTAATATCGTTCGGCTTCAGGGACCTCCTGAGGGGCCCTGTTGTCATTCTGTGTGCGAGGCACCCAGATGCGTCCGTCGTTCCGCAATGATTCGCTCATCAGAGTAAGCTTGGACTGATGTTCCCCTGCCGGCGGTATGCAAGTCGGATGTATCTGGGAGTAGCATGGGTTTGCCAAGTAGGCACCTCGCCGGTAGGCCCGCCAAACTGCAGTGACGTTGGTGCCTTTTGCATTGGTGGACAGGTAAAAGACGTTGCTATACCCACCAGTAGCCAATAACACGGCATCACCCAGAAAAGGCTTCAGTTCCCCAGTAAGCAAATTTCGAACAACAATTCCTCTGGCGACCCCTTCCACCATAATAAGGTCCAGCATTTCTGACCTGGTATGCATTTCTACCTGGCCAGTAGCGATTTGCCGGGCAAGAGATTGATAGGCTCCTAGTAACAGTTGCTGTCCAGTCTGGCCACGAGCATAGAAGGTCCGCGCTACCTGGACACCGCCAAAAGAGCGATTGTCAAGGTAACCCCCATATTCTCGAGCAAACGGGACACCCTGAGCCACACATTGATCAATGATGTCTGTACTTATCTGGGCTAGGCGATACACGTTTGCCTCTCGAGCCCGGAAGTCTCCTCCCTTGACCGTATCGTAAAAAAGGCGTCGGATGCTGTCGCCGTCGTTGCGATAATTTTTGGCCGCATTGATGCCGCCTTGAGCAGCTACACTGTGGGCCCGACGGGGACTGTCCTGGAAGCAAAAGCAGGATACCCGGTACCCTTGCTCAGCCAAGGCTGTGGCTGCAGAAGCGCCTGCTAAACCTGAGCCAACAACAATTACATGATAGTGCCGCCTATTTGCAGGGGCCACTAGCTTCATATTAAAGCGGAGGTCGTCCCATTTTTCAGATATGGGGCCCTCAGGCACCCGACCGTGTAAGTCCTCACCTCTCTCCCAAGTCGGAGCTAATTTCTCCACATTGCGCCCAGCCATTTGTCTACCTTAAGAGACCTGACGCCACAGACAAGGGCAATACTGCGAAACCGATGGGGATGGCCAAAGCCAAAATTGTGGCCAAGGCCCTCATGCCGCCTTCATATGATGCAGAACGCCAGCCCATTGTTTGGAAAAAACTAAAGGCACCGTGGTACAGATGTAGGCCCACTACAATCAGAGCGAACAAATATAACGCCAGATGAATGGGGTTATTGAAGCCGGCTACTAAATTCTGGTAAGGCTCACCGCGTGTGAAATCTGGCTGCAAAAAGCGCGCACCCCAAGTGAAATGGGCCACGTGGTACAACAAGAAAGCACCGATCACCGCTCCTCCCCAACGCATTGTCACTGTTGCGTAATTGGCTTCCACAATTCTGTATGTATCGTAATTTTGAGGCCGCGCTCTGACGGCCATTACTTTCAATGAGATGGCCGCCCAAATGTGTAAGGCGATGGAACCCACAAATATCACACGGGCGGAGAAAAGGGCATGTCCTATTCCTAGCAGGGGTTCACCTAACAGCCTGAGACTCTCTGCGTAGTGATTGTAGACTTCTGGCCCTCCAAAAGCTTTGAGATTGCCATACATGTGTAACAGCAGATAGCCTATCCATATCAGTCCCGTGACGGACATGATGACTTTCTTGCCGATAGAAGAGCGGAACAGCACTTGAGAATCCTGTCTCTAGTCCGATCAATGGAATTGGCTACCTGCTGCAGGAGTCCTCTTATAAATTGGCAACAATATTTCTCGCAAACTGGCTGCAGGATACTTTAGATGCATTGTCCATCAGGCGGTGCAGATCATAGGTAACAGTCCTTTGGGCAAAGGTGCGGCCCATTGCCGAAATCAGAGCTTCAGCGGCTTCCGTCCAACCCAAGTGTCGCAGCATCATTTCCCCACTCAGAATCATTGATGAAGGATTCACTTGATCCAATCCTGCGTATTTGGGAGCTGTTCCGTGAGTAGCTTCAAAAATGGCCCTCCCGGTTTCATAGTTGATATTTGCTCCAGGAGCAATTCCGATGCCTCCGATCTGAGCTGCCAATGCGTCACTTATGTAATCCCCATTCAAATTCATGGTTGCGATCACATCATATTCAGAGGGACGAGTAAGGATTTGTTGCAGGAAGGCATCAGCGATTGCATCTTTGATTATCAGCCCATTAGGCAATTCCAACCAGGGACCCCCATTAATTTCAACTCCTCCAAACTCCTGTTTGGCCACTTGGTAACCCCAGTTGCGAAAGCCCCCTTCCGTGAACTTCATGATATTGCCCTTGTGCACAAGTGTTACATTCTTGCGATCATTTGCGAGGGCGTATTTAATGGCAGCCTTGACCAGGCGACTGGTGCCTTCCTGGCTGATTGGTTTGATACCTATGCTGGAAGTCTCTGGAAATCGAATTTTTTCAGATTTCATTTCAGTTCGGATGAAATTGACTATGCGTTTGGCCTCTGGAGTGCCTGCATCCCATTCAATTCCAGCATAGATGTCTTCAGTGTTTTCCCTGAATACCACCATGTCTATCAATTCCGGTTGCCGCACGGGACTAGGCACGCCTTCAAAAAAGCGTACTGGCCTGACACAGGCATAGAGGTCCAACTTCTGGCGCAAAGCCACGTTGATACTTCGAATGCCTCCACCTACGGGCGTGGACAGTGGGCCTTTAATCGCCACTAGATACTCATCGATCACATCGAGAGTTTCGTCTGGCAGCCATACTGAATCCCCGTATACATTCAAGGATTTCTCGCCTGCGAAGATTTCCATCCAAGCAATAGTCCTAGTACCACCATAGGCTTTTTCCACTGCCGCATCCAATGCCAATCGGCAAGCATGCCAGATGTCCGGGCCAGTACCGTCGCCTTCTATAAACGCCACTATGGGATTGTCGGGCACTAGCAGGGCAATGCCGTCGAATGTAACTTTGCTACCTTCAACCGGGACTGCAATTCGCGTATCTGGCATCTCATTTCCTCAATGATTGCATCGTAAAGTGAAAGGCCAACAGCCGGTCAAAGGCTTGGCCTTTCCCCTATCTAGCATAATATGTAACAGCCCCAATTCCCTTTTGCCAGGACCTTCTAAGAAAAAAATAAAAGGGGTTGGATATTAGTCAGAGTGCAAAAATGTCTTTCTAAAATGACTTGACTATCCAAATTGGTTGATTAGCAGCCTTGGTCCAACCATTTCTTCATATAATGGGCACATTCCAAGACGGATTCGTCTTCGGCAGCGGCATCCCCAACATCCAGATCCATTTCCATAGCCATCACGAATCGTTCCCTGCCGTCTGCAACGCGCCTCAATTCAGCCAGTACAGGCGGAAAGTCCACATCGCCCATACCAATCGGGACGGAACTGCACACCCCATCCACGATACGGTAATCCCGTACGTGGGCGTGATAAGTGTAATCTGCAAGCTTCCTGGTGGCTGTGAGGGGATCTTCGTCCAAAATAAACCAATTTCCAGTATCGTTATGTAACCCTACGTTTGGCGCACCCACTTTTTGGAAAATCTCAAGGAAATCGTCGCTGCTGAAAAAATCGTAATTCTCGGTGGTAACGACCATTCCATATTCTTGGGCAGCCTCAGCCAACCTCCCAATCTGATCAATGGCGATGCGAACACGGCCATCCCTCTTGACACGGCCACCGTAGCCAAAATAGAAGAGACCAAGTGGAGATCCCAAATAATGGGCAACTTCCAGATTTCGAATGCTCTTGGCTAAGGGACCATCTGCGAAGTCCGCGTCCGCGTGAAGGCCCAGGGTACCAATTATTATTGTGGGTATCATATTTAAGTCCGACAAGCGGGATTTCAGTTCCTTCAGGTAACCGATTTCGGTGGAAGGCAAGGCACCCACTCCAAAGTCGATTCCTATGGGCTCGATGGACAGTTCCTTGGCTACGTTACTGACCTTGTCTAAGACAATGTCAATGACTGGCCGGTTCTGCGATCTTCGCAATTGCCTGCGGTAGGAATCGGAGAGAATACCAAGAGTCAGGGTCATGGGGAATACTCCTCAGAAAATGAGTTAGGCAGACCTTGGCGGCCAGGCTAGATTAGATGAGACTTCAGGTACGGCACTTCTATGTCGAAAATGTCCCGCAGAGCAGTTGATGGCACGTGGGGTTCCAAGGTAACGTATCCCTCGTACCTATCGGCCGTGATTCGCTCCAGAATGCGTTCCACATTGAATGCGGCGTCTGGTAATGCTACGTATCCAATCCAAGCATCCCGCCGCCCTCTCATCAGACCACCCTTGAAGCACTTCCAGTCTTCACTCCAATGAATGCTCCCCTTTAAATGAACATAGCCAATATAGTCCTTTAGCAATTCGTAGGCGTAGGGGTACGGCTCCTCATAAGCGTGGTAATAATTGCATGGGTCGTATTGGGTCTTAAAATTGGGAGATGCAACTGCCTGCAAGATTCGAAGCACGTCCGGCACAAGGCCAGATTCGTCGTGCGCTTCATTCTCTAACACGATAACCACGTCTCGGGTCCCAGCGTATTCAGCAGCCGGTTTCATGGCTTCTATGAATGCCGCCGGAGGCATGTGGGCTAAGTAACAGTTCACGACGGGTGCCCCCAAGGCAGCAGCTGTGTCCACCGCTCCGGCCAAGGCTGCAGTGGCGTTGGCTATGCCACCCGAAGATGTACAAACTCGTATGGCATTGAACCCCAAAGTAACACAAGCGCAGTTCATACCTGCAGCAGCATATGTAGCCTTTGCTCCTTCGACATCTTTGGTCTCGTACCGTTCCTTTTCTTCAGGAGTACTTCCGCCAGCAAGATTCTGGGGCCAAATCTCCATTGCATCCAAACCATATGACTTAACGAATTCTAATGCCTCAGACAAGGAGTGTTCGCGGGCCAGCATCTGCCCGTTGAGTGCCATCTTCATGTTTGGTTCCTTGTGTGAATTTCGGGACTAATAAGCCAGTTCCACTACAGAACCTGAAGTGGCTGCTTCCTCAAGCGCGTCCAAGAATATCATATCGGCCAAGGCTTCTAGGGCAGTTGGAGAATGGGGCGTATCGGAAAGGATGGCTGCCGAAAAGTACTCTACTTCCTTCCAGTAGTTGTTGAAGTGGTCCAAGCGTTCCAGATTAGACTCGAAGTCAAGTTCATACCCACCCGCCCTGCAGATTACATGACCACCGGGATTCTGTGCGAAACAGTCATAGACGACTGCTTTGCCCTCAGTGCCCATAACTGCGAACGTGCTGTCGTTATGCGAATAGCAAGTGCTAATTATTCCGGGCACTCCATCTTCCAGCTGGAACCAACCCATTACGGTGTCCGGCGCGGGGAAATCCTTGGCAACCACAGTGGACATTTGGGCAGAGACCCTGGCAACCCGAGAGCCCAGCAATTCACGGATGGCAAAGGCTAAGTAAATCCCGGCGTCCAACAGCGGTCCTCCCCTGCGGCCTGTCCACCGCCAAGAACCGATTTTGTCAAGGGTGTATCCGCGCCAGGCAGAAAATGAAAAACTGGCGTTGACCATAGCGATTTGGCCCAGTGTGCCATTTTGGATGAGCCTCTTGGTTTCTCGAAAGGAATCCCCAAATCGAGACATGTAGGCGCACATCAGGCGTACACCGTTGTCACTGCAAGCGGCGATCATCTGTCGAGCTTCGCCGGCATCAATACAAAGGGGTTTTTCGCTTAGGACATGCTTACCGCGGGCGGCTGCGTCTAGACAGACGGGCATATGGACTTCATTGGGCAAACCCAGATAAACCACATCCAGGTCATCCACTTTCAGTAGATCTTGGTAATCGGTATAGACGGAAACACCTGTCCCCCATCTTTCCTGTACCATGTCCAGTCGTTCGGTTCTTACGTCCGAAACAGCAACCAATTGAGCATTGGAAGCTTTGTTTATTCCTGGCATTGCCTTGTCAAAGGCTATCTGCCCACATCCTATTACTCCCCACCGCAACATTGATTCGCTCCCTAACACTCATTTCAATTTTCTTTAGTTATGTACACATAATAGGCACCCAGTTGGGTACCAGTACTAGGCATCAAATAGGTCTGCAGGTGGACTGGTCCTTGCTCAAGTTCGAAATCAAAAGAAATACCTTTCGCCTCTCTGCTGATTTCAGCTTCAGCACTTTGGGAGCCGATTTGGATGCGGGCTGACCTAATTTCAATGGCGGTTCCGCCGCCGTAACCAGAATCATGTGTCATCTCTGACATGGCCAGCGGCCTGCCTGGGATGCCCGAACAGAGGCGGCGTTCTTCTTCCCGGGGCCACCGGCGCAACTCGAAACTATACCGACCTGAAACTGCAACATGCAATTCCCAATACCCGTTGAAACGCAGGCCAGCTCTCACCTGATTCTGATTCCAAACGCATTCACAGTCCAGATTTCGCCAATCGTGGCTGTTTACGACTTGCTCTGGAATATTGGGTTTGCCGATTGTGATTGGGACTTCCGCCAAAGCCTTTTGCGACACCCTTTCCCACCAGAATTCGTAGGCTTCTCGAAGGCGAATGGCCACTTCTGGGTTTGCATGCATGACATTCTGGGTCTGGCCGGGATCGGAATGCATGTCGAACAGTTCCCTACCATTTACAAGGCGCCACCGTTGAGTCATGACCGAGCTTTGTCGCCACTTCACTGGATAGACCAGTCGTTGGGAATCTGTAACCAAGACTCTGTCTGGCCACTCTTTTGCTTCTCCCATGAGAAGGGAACTCAAAGAGCTGCCATCCCAATCCAGTGGCTGTGCCAAATTCAGTCCGCATAAGTCCAAGAGAGTGGGCATCACATCGACGTTGGCAGCTAATTCCGGTACATCGCGTCCCCTGTCCATTTTTGCTGCTGGCCAATGGAGAAAGAACGGGACGCGGTGTCCACCGTCGTAAGGGGACCCCTTCTGTCCTCTCATGCCTGCGTTAAAGCCGCTGACTACAAAGTGGTCGCTATCTGTCTCCAGTCCTCCCGCCGAGCCGTTATCAGTGGTGAAAATAAGGATCGTGTTTCGTGAAAGTCCCCATTTCTCCAGCGTTTTCCGTAGAGCACCGAAATTCTCGTCGATGTTGGAAATCATGCCGTAGAACTTGGCCCTTTCGGGATCTGCAGTTGATTTTAAGTATGTTTCGCTGTATTTGGGCTCGACCAAATGGGGTTTATGCGGAGCGTTCGTGGAGATCATACAGAAAAAGGGTCGGTCCTGATGGCGCTCAATAAAGGCACAGCCTTGTTGAAACCAGACATCGGTGCAGTAACCTTGGAATTTGTGGTGTGCTTCACCTGTCCAATATGAATCGTCGAAATAACAGTTTCCCCAGTGATCAGGGGTATTTCCCACACCGCCCCCGCCATGAACCACAACCTCATCAAATCCTCGATCTTGAGGTCGATAGGGGTAGTTGTCTCCTAAGTGCCACTTGCCGAAGAGACCGGTAACATACCCGTTGTAACGAAAAGCATCGGCTAGCGAATATTCGTCGGCCCGCAACAATGAGCGGCCGCCAATCGTGTGCCAAACACCCGTGCTATTTGCGTAACGCCCGGTCAAGAGACCAGCGCGGGTAGGAGCGCAAGTCGGCCCGACGTGATAGTTGGTCAAGCGGATGCTCTCAGTGTGAAATTTATCCAGGCAAGGGGTTTGGATTATTGGGTTTCCAAGACAACCCAGGTCTCCATACCCCTGGTCATCTGTAATGACCAAAATCACATTCGGTTTCTGTAACATGTCCAGTTTCCAAGAAGTTGATTTGGTGACCCAGCTGAATATAATTAGTGCTGGGGATGATCCCCCAGGGAAGTTTGCCGCCCGTCGAGCGTGCTCATCAATTCCGCCTGGATTTCAGAATAAGGGGGCAATCCAAAACGGTTGTGCAATTCCTGCGGGTCACAATCCAAGTCAAAAAGCTCCCATTCGGGATCGGTGTCTATATCAATGGCTCCGGTTGCCCCTAAAGCGCGACCATAGTAGTGGACGAGTTTGAAACGGTCCGTTCGGACTCCGTAGTGCGCAGGAATCTTGAAGTGGGCCAAATGCATCCAATACCGGTAATACATAGCTCGACGCCAGTCAGGGCATTTCTGTTCCTCTGCAATAAGTGCGAAGGATCGACCGTGACATTCCTTTGCAGTCTGGATTCCAGCCCATTCCAAGAGAGTGGGAGCAATATCTACATTCAAGACCATCTCTTGACGAACCGTCTTCGGTGCTATAGCCGCAGGATACCTGATCAGACACGGTATACGGATGGATTCTTCGTACATGAACCTCTTGTCGTACCATCCGTGATCGCCCAGAAAAAAACCGTGATCAGATGTGTAAACGACTATCATGTCCTTCTCCAGATCCTCATCCTCTAGTTGACGAAGGATTCTCCCTACATTTTCGTCAATAGCCTGCACACAGCGGTAGTAGCTGCGGATAAATTGCTGGAAATTCCAAGCCACCCTTTCCGACTTTCCGTCGAACACCTCCGCCGCCTGCGGCAAGTGTCCTTTCAAATGCATGTCCTCAACTCGGGCAGTGGACATTGCCGCCGAACGCGTTCTATCTTGGTGTTTGTCCCGAAGAGTTGATGGTTCGGGTATCGAGCTGCTGTATTCTTCCGAATGTCGTGGGTGCGGTTCGAACGGATCGTGCGGTGCTTTGTGTCCCAGGCAGAGAAAGAATGGCCTTCCCTTTTCCTGCATCCGCAACCATTCCAGGGCAGAGTCGGTGAGCACATCAGTAACGTATCCTACATTGCGTTTAACGCTGCCAAATTCCAAAGTCTCAGGGTCGAAATATTTGCCTTGACCCGGCAAGATATTCCAATAGTCAAATCCTCTAGGATCCGAGTTTGCTCCGTGCCCTAGATGCCATTTGCCTATCATAGCGGTCTTATAGCCGACGGCCTGGAGGTGCATTCCCAGAGTGGTTTCTCTATCGTGGTCAATAACATCGTTGAGAGTTTTGACCCCAGTGGCATGGCTGTACATTCCGGTCATGATGGAAGCCCGAGCCGGAGTGCAGATGGCATTGGTACAGAAGCAATGGTCTAGGCGCAGACCTGCGGCAGCCAAGGAATCCAGATTGGGTGTACGGTTGTGCGAAGCACCATAGGCGCCTATGGCAGCGGGAGCGTGATCATCCGCTATGATAAGAATGATGTTGGGGCGGGACATGAACCGAATTAAGCCTTTGCGCGCGATTGCCAAGCAGAATCAAAGGGCTGCAATCTATAGGTTAGAAGGCCATCTTTGGTATTGTAGCAATCACGAGAGCAAAATCTGCTCTTTGAATTGGTGAGATTCTCGAGGGCAGCCGGAATACTGCCCGAACCTGGAAGCAAAAGATGGCAATTCTCAGATCCCTTCATACCGACTACATTTGGCCCTTCATAGTTGTGGTGGCGGCTCTCTACGCCAGCGCCCTAGTAATTGCCCTAATCAAAAAAGGAGAATATGGCACCTTTCAGAAGATTGGGGGATTGTTCCTGCTGATCCTGATGGATCTGCAGCTAACGGTGGGCATAGTGCTATACGCAGTTCAACAAAGATGGACAGGAAATGACATTCTACGCAGTTATGAACATCCCTTCCAAATGATTGTTGCCATTGTGCTATTTCATATTGGATATAGGCAGGTAAAAATTGCCACAGAGCACCAGAAAAAATTGCGATTCGCATTGATCTGGTTGGTGGGCTCAATGATAATTTTGGGCCTGGGTTTGATCCGCATCACTGGATGGTTGGGATCATGATTGAACCGTGGCTTTCTGGACTGGCTACAGCCCACCGCTTGTGGGTCTTTCCTTTTGGACTGCTCGCGATCTCGGCATTTGCAGTCCTTGCTTATTCGATACTGGCAAGACTGCCTTTGCCCGCCTTCTTCTTACAATTGAACCGCGTCTTCCTCGTAACACTAGATATGCAGTGGCTTCTCGGTGTCCTATCTTGGTTGACAGGACAGCAGTGGCAAGGAACCCCACCGCTGTTAGCCTTTCGTCATCCCATATTGATGACGGCAGTCTGGATCATGTATCGTTACGGAAATCGGAAAATGAAGCTGGCCACTGAAGAACAGACCAGAGTCAGAGAGGGTTTCGCTTATTACCTGCTTTCAAGCCTGTTCACCATAGTCGGAGTCTGGCAGATACTCCACCCCTGACGGCATCTAGGTTTGCAACTATTATTGCTTGCGGAAGGCCAACACCGCATTCTGGCCGCCGAACCCAAAGGCATTGACAAGAGCTACTTTCAAGTCAGCTTTCCTGGCCATATTGCCAACTACATTCAATTCTAGTTCTGGGTCCGGTGTATACCCTATTGTGGGCGGTATGATACCCGTTTCAAGGGCCTTTACCGCGGCCAAAGCACTGTGTGCGCCTGCGGCTCCTAAAGAGTGACCAATCATGCTCTTGATGCTGGTGACAGGTATCTTTTTGCCGCGCGCTCCGAAAGTCCGAAGAATGGCTCGGCACTCCGTCTGGTCATTTAATACGGTCCCGGTACCGTGGGCGAAGATAACGTCCACTTCCTCGGCACTTATGCCAGTAAAACACAATGTATTGTGCATTGCGCGATATGCTCCTTTGCCTGAAGGATCTGGAGCCGTGATATGGTAAGCATCACTGGTCAGATAACCGCCCAATAGCTCGGCGTAGACTTTCGCCCCTCTGGCTTCGGCGTGTTGAGCTGTTTCCAATATCAAAACGCCGCAGCCTTCTCCAGGGGCAAAGCCATCCCGGTCTAACGAAAATGGTTTGCTGGCCTGTTGCGGGTCAGGGTCTCCGGACAAGGTACCAATTCGCCCAAATGAAGTAACGATGGACTTCTCCAAGGCCGCCTCACAGCCACCGGAAATGATCGCGTCAGCTTCCCCCCTTTGCAATACATGAAAAGCTTCCAACAATCCGTAGCTTCCTGAGGCACAGGCAGCGGTGCTTGTGATGGCCGGGCCTTGGGCCCCCGTCTCAATGGACACTAGACAGCTGACAGCGTTGCTCATGCTGGAAGGAACTAGCATGGGCTGGATCTTCTTCCAACCTCCCTCCGACAGATTTTTGCCGGCTTCGATCACCTCCACGATGCCGCCAGCTCCTGTTCCAATTACCACACCCACGCGTTCGCTGTTGTAGGGCGTGATTTCCAGGCCGCTGTCCTTTAGTGCCATTTGGCTTGCTGCGATTGCCATTTGGGTGGGCCGGGCAGTCCGTCGTATGACTTTCCGAGCCATAAACCGAGATGGTTCGAAATCGTTGACCTCACAGACGAACTGAAAAGGCATGTCCTCAGGATCGAAAGCTTGCACTCTGTGGGCGCCACTCGTCCCTGCAACCAGCCCATTCCAAAACTCTTCAACAGTGCTTCCGATGGGAGTGATAGCACCCAGTCCTGTAACGACGATTTTTTTCATGAATAGCTGGCGTGTAGAGTGGAGACGCTGGCGAGTATATCACTCAAGCGGCCAAAGTGTACGACGTCCTCCTATAGCGGAGACGCTCCAACCTTGGAGGGAACCCGATTCGTTGCGCAATTCATACCAGTCGTACTCTCCCTGGTGAACGGGACCATCTACAACCAACAGCTCCTGCCCCTCTTCCAGAGTCAGGATAACCGGGCTGGACAAGCCCGGGTCCCGACGCATGTTGAGTGCTTCCGAGACCCTCACGATGTCATCCTCAATGGGATTCCGGTCCAGCGGCACCAGCGTGTTGGCAGCCGGCGACAAGTAATTCACTCCGTCCTTTCCCTCTGCAACCATACCTTCATAAAGATCATTTAATGTCTTGACCCGCCACCAAAATAGGTCTTCATTAGTAAAGGGGCCCTGCAACACTTCGACAACTTCGCCCTGGGAAAGCTTCCAAACTTCGGCCGAAGAGGTGGAAGAAAATTCTCTGAGGTTAATCCCGGCGTTAGCAATGACACTCGCTCTCTCCCCTATCACCAAAGGTATATTGGAACTTGCTACGGTCAAACCCATATTACTTGGGCCTGCTGTACCGCCCAATCCCTGTCCAGTTTGAGATTCTTCGGTCTCCTTGGACGGTGTAGGAATTGTGATCGGGGTGCTGGTAGGAATGGCCCGGGGCTCCCCCTGCTCCACTCCCGCAGACTGACCTGGGTCAATAGGCTCCGGTGTAGTGAAGGTTCCGCACGCCAAAATAGGAATGGCAAGACTCGCGGCCAGCAATCCTAGCCACTTTCCGACATTAACCGCAGTGGACCAAGACAAAGTACCGGAGGTCCTTGGCCAACGGGGGGCAGCCTGACTCACAGTTCGATTGTTCTTACCCAGGTGAATTCCGCAAGGTTACGGAGGGAATCGGACACAGGTTGCGAAAGCCTTTCGTCCGTTCCGATGACCATTATAGCCTGCTGTCGAGGAGCCCTACGGCCTACATGCATGAAACTTATGTTAACGTCGGCCTCACCTAGAATGGTACCAACTCTACCAATCATGCCCGGTTGATCAATGTGAGAGGTAAGAAGGATATTGCCCTGGGCTGCAAATTCCACCCAGACATCATCAATAGCCACGATATTGGGGATTCCATGCAGCAAAGCCCCTCGCACTGTCCACCGTTTTTCCTCTGTAAGGGACGACATCGTTAGCATGTTTTCATAGCGGCGCCTATGTTGGGACTGCTTCCGTTTAACTAGGTTCATGCCCCGCTGTGCAGCCAGACGTTCTGCATTCACCACGTTGACCCTTTCCTCCAAGACACCTGCTAGCAGGCCTTGGACGGACCCGGCCACAATGTAAGACATGTCGATATCGGCAATTGGTCCATGGGCCGTGAGTTCGATCTGATTGGCGCCCTGCATATCGACCTGCATGAGAAAACGGCCCAAGAGAGTGGCCAATTCAATGTGGGGGATCAGGAATTCCAGGTCGCGAGGTGGCACAATCGGCGCGTTCACCGCATATTTCGCTTGCCCACCACGTAATACTTCCTGTATTTGGACCGAAACGTCACGGGCCACTCGATCCTGTGCCTCGTGAGTGCTGGCGCCAAGATGAGGCGTCAATATGATACAGGGGCTATTCAGTAAAGGGCTATCTGCGGGCAGCGGTTCTTCCTCAAAGACATCAAGAGCAGCTCCAGACAGTCTTCCTTCTGTGATTGCCTGCACAAGAGCGACTTCATCAACCAGACCGCCTCTGGCTACATTGAGAATGCGCGCTGTAGCCTTAACTTTGGCTAACTCTGCGGCCCCTAACAGATGGGTATTGGCCTCCGTTAGCGGAACATGGATCGAAATATAGTCCGATTCCCGCAGTAAAGTATCTAAGTCCACCAGCCTTACCCCGCGCTGGCTTGCGTAATTTGCGGCGATGAATGGATCCGAAGCAATAACCTGCATCCCTAGTTCACGCACTACGTTTACGACCTCAAGGGCGACCCGTCCGAGACCGATCGTGCCAAAGACCTTTTCACGAACTTCGTGTCCTATCCATCGGGTTCGCTCCCATTTCCCTCGTCTTAGATCTGCGTCAGCCTGGGGTACATTCCGAGTCATGGCCATCAACATGGCGAGTGTGTGCTCGGCTGCTGCGACGGAATTGCCTGTAGGTGCGTTTACAACTAGCACCCCCCTTTCCGTGGCTGCTTCCAGGTCGATGTTGTCAACTCCTGTGCCGGCGCGGGCCACGATTTGAAGTCTCTTGCCAGCTTGGATAATTTCACTGGTCACTTCAGTGCGACTGCGAACTATAAGGGCATCGAATGCAGAAATCCTCTCAAGCAATTCCGGCGCCGAAATATTTGGGCAGTCATGCACTTCGAATTCAGGATCGTTCAAGAGCGGCTCTAAGCCAGCCGCAGAGACTCTGTCAGCTACTAATACTGTGTACATAACGAATTTCGTTCCAACTGTTTACATAGCCGCGGGGGCATTTACTCCCAAGAGAAAAAGCACCCTGGCCAACACAATACGGGCAGCGGTACACAGTAGCAGTCGCCCTCTGGTCAACTCAGGACTTTGTTTGTCCAAGACACGGCAGTCCCGGTAAAAGGCATTAATAGAGGAAGCAACACGAACCGCGAAATAAGTCAGGTTGTGGGGTGAGAGCCGATTTACGGCCTGTTCTATCTCTTCGTCCATATTCAAAAGCACTTTCATCAGGTCCAATTCGGTTTGGTGTTGCAGCTGCCCCTTTACCAATTCCTGGATACCTGCAACATCAGTTGGCGCTTCTAGACCAACCACAGCCGCCCGTTTCAGAATTGAGCAGAGTCGGGCATGACTATATTGAACGAAGTAAACCGGATTGTCCTGACTTTGAGTCTTTGCTTCCGCAAGATCGAACTCGATTACACTTTCCGGGGCTCGCATCAAAAGCATAAAGCGGACTGCATCCGCGCTGACTTCTGAGACAACCTCACGCAAAGTCAGGAACTGGCCACTGCGCTTGCTCATGGCGACTTCCACTCCTTCGCGGGCCAGTTTCACCAAATCGTAAAGAACGATGTGTAGGCGCTCAGGAGCCAATCCCAAGGCCTGCATCATTGCCTTCATCCTTGGCACGTGGCCCTGATGGTCGACAGACCACACATCGATAACTTTGTCGAATTTCCTTTCCTCAAATTTTTCCCGATGATACGCCAGATCAGCAGCAAAATAGGTGGGTGCCCCGCTAGTACGAACCAGCACTATGTCCTGGTCTATCCCTTCAAATCGGCTGGCAGCGAACCAAATTGCGCCATCTTTTTCATATGTGGCATTTAATTCCGTAAGGCGTGCAATGCCTGCCTGAACTTCGCCGGCATCATGCATAGCTTGTTCGCTGAACCAGCGGTCAAATTCGATACCTATTAACGCAACTTCCTCTCTTACGTCCCCCAGTACAATCTCCAGAGCAATTGTCCGCAGGTGGGGCATGATGTCACCGGGCGTTGTATCAACCAATGTTTCCTTGACCCTTTCCGTCAAAGCCACAGCATAGGAATGCATGTAGTCGCCTTTGTAGCCGTCGGACGGCACTTGGGCTGGGCGCCCGTGCAATATCAGATAGGCGGCATGTAAGCTCTCCACAAAGACATCAAAACGGGAACCAGCATCGTTCACATAGAATTCTCGCTGAACTCTGTAGCCAGTAGCTTCCAGGAGGCGGGCGATGGTGTCCCCCAGCACAGCATTGCGAGCACCGCCAAAGTGAAGGGGCCCTGTCGGATTGGCGCTTACGAACTCGACCTGAATCCTCTGGCCTTTGCCTAGATCCAATTTTCCAACCTGTTCGGGTTCTATCACGATCTGGGTTATCTGTCTTCGGTACCAATCTGGACTCACGGTCAGATTTATGAAACCCGGACCAGCGATGTCCTTGGCCACTAACAGACTGCAAGGCGGCCAGTGTTCTAGTAAATGGGCCGCCACGGTACGTGGCGGCAGACGGATCCCCTGTTTTCGCAGTTGGGCCGCTAATGCCATAGCTGCATTGGTGCTGAAGTCTCCAAGTCCCTGCCGCTTGGGTCGCATCACCTCAATACTTGTGCCGGTTACCTCGGGCCAGTCCATTCGTGCCTCGCAAGTCTGCATTGCAGACAGCACTTCACGCCGAACGAGAGAGATTAAAGTTGGCATTCCAATTAGGAATTTGCGAAGCGAACAGGGGCCAATTCCTGCCAGTTAGTCCCGTATTCCACGTCGACCTTTAGAGGCACCTTCAATCGAAATGCACCTTCCATGCATTGGCGAGTTAATAAGGCCAATTGCATTAATTCGGAGGCCGGAGTCTCCAAGATTAGTTCATCGTGCACCTGGACTACCATCCAGCCCTGCATTTTGGAATCCTTGAGAGCCATAGCCATATTCAGATCCCGCATTGCCATCTTGAGTATATCTGCTGCACTACCTTGGACAGGTGCATTGATAGCTGCACGTTCCAGGCCTGCTCTCTGCATACTTGGCAGCTTGTCATTCTGTAGCTCGTGAAAATACCTTCGACGCCCTGTAATTGTTTCCACGTATCCCTGCTCTGTTACCTGACTGACAACAGCCTTAATGAATTGCTCCACTTTGGGATAGGTCTGAAAGTACCGGTTAAGAAATTCTTCCGCTTCCTCTAGATTCATCTCGGTTCGGGAACTCAGACCGAATTTCGTAACTCCATAAATGGTAGCAAAATTGATGGTCTTGGCTAAGCCCCGTTTTGCCACGTCCACTTCTTCCAAGGGAATGCCAAAGAGTTCTGAGGCCGTGATGGCGTGAATGTCCTGGTCTTCTTCAAAGGCACGAATGAGACCTGGCTCTTCAGCCAAATGGGCCAAAACCCGGAGTTCAATCTGGCTATAGTCGGCTGCTATCAGGAAATGGCCCGAGGCCGCCACAAAGGCCTTGCGCAAGCGCCTGCCCTCCTCAGTCCGAATCGGGATATTTTGCAGATTGGGATTGTTGCTGCTCATGCGTCCGGTGGCCGCACCCGCCTGATTAAAGCTGGTATGTACTTTGTGGGTTTCTGAGTCACTAAGTTCCAGCAGACTATCGACGTAAGTATTTTTTAATTTATCCAGCTGGCGAAATTTTAGAATAGTCTGTAGGGCTTCTTCTTGGCGCAGATCTAGCCCCGTGATCCTGGCAGACAGGTTTTCCAGCACACCGGCCGCAGTACTGTAGCTCCCTTTCTTCAGCTTCTTCAGGCCCTTTGTGGGTAAGTTCAATCCCCCTTCGCCAAAAAGGGCGTCACTCAATTGGTAAGTACTACGTAGGGAAAATTCTTTCCCTACAACGTCGTACATGTGGTTGGCCAGGTCAGTCAATCTGCCTTCGAATTCCTCTTGTAATTCTCTAAGATAAACTTCGTCAATGCTCAGACCCTTAGTTTCGATGTCGGCGAGTATTGGAATGAGAGGCAATTCAAGGTTGAAATAAAGGTCCCAAAGCTTAGCATCCTTCAATTCCAACTCGAACTTTCTAAATAATTCAAAGGTTTGGGCCGCGTCATCACTTGCATAGGGGGCCGCACTGTCAATGGAAACCTGGCGCATTGTCAGCTGTTTGGAGCCCGTACCTATCAGATCCTTGATTGGCTGCATAGTAACACCCAGTTCTGAGAGCGCTAGAGACTTCAATCCCAAGTGGCGGCGACCGGGGTCCAGTACCCAAGCCATGATCATCGTGTCATGAAGGGCGCCCTCTAGAACCAACCCGTATCGCCGCGCAACCAACAGGTCAAATTTGGCGTTGTGAGCCACTTTTTCCACTTGCGGATTCGACATGACAGTTGACAACGACTTTAGTACCAATTCCCAGCGCAATTGGCTTCCAAACTGGTGACCAACCGGAAGGTAGGCTCCTGTACCAGACCCCCATGAAACTGACATACCTACCAATTTGGTATGGATGGGATCTGTCGAGGTCGTTTCGAAGTCAAAAGCCAGGACTTCGCACTGCTCAAGCTCCTCCATAAGGTCCATCAACGCGTCGGAAGTCTGAATTGTCCTGTAGCCATCCACACGCACAGACAAGCTTTCCGCTCCCGTCTCGTCTTCCAGAATGGAAGCAGGCACGTTCTGCCCTTGCTCCTCCAACAATTCATGGAAGACCGATAAGGTTGAATTCAGTCCCAATTCGCCCAAATACTTTGCAACCATTGAATGATTGGGTTCGAATGGTACGGCTTGAACCCAATCAAAGGGGAAATCCATATCGCAAACAATACGGACTAACTCCAGATTGAGATGCAGTTGCTCCTTGAAATTTCGCAGGTTATCTCTTAATTTTGGCCCTTTGACCTCTTCTAGATGACCATAGATTCCCTCAATACTTCCAAATTGCTGAAGCAGTTTGACCGCAGTTTTTTCACCAATCTTAGGGACGCCGGGAATGTTGTCGGAGCTGTCCCCTTGAAGCGCCTTCATTTGGATATATTGTTCGGAATCCACTCCAAATCGGGTCTTCACTTCCTTCAGGTCGTATTCTCGATCTCCTGATGAGTATCTGCCTGAAGAACCATAGACGATCGTGATTTGATCGGTCGCCAATTGAAACAAGTCCCGGTCTCCAGTGCGAATGAACACCTTCATTCCTTCAGCTGCCGCCCTGGTAGCCAACGTGCCTATTACGTCGTCGGCTTCGTACCCATCATGTGTGACAAGAGATACCCCCATCGCAGTGAGTAGGGCCCGGATGTGTTCTATTTGGCTATGGAGTTCTTCCGGCATGCGTTCCCGTGTAGCCTTGTAATCTGGAAACTTGCCTTGGCGGAAAGTATAGTCGGGATCGAATGCCACCACCATATAGTCCGGCTTGTAATCCCTTACCAATGAAAACAGCTGGCGCAAGAAGCCGAACACCGCTCCTGTCGGCTCCCCCGTATGGCGCGCAGTCAGACCGGCCTGAGCCATTGCGAAATACGCACGATAGGCCTCATAGTGCCCATCTATCAGTACACAGGTTTTCATGGCAAGAATCGGGAAACCTACCGATCGACGGCCAGTTCACCTTTAGCGACCAATTCCTTGATCCTGGGTTCGCTGGCCAGGCTGGCCATGGTCCGGACACTGCGACCGGCATCAAGCCGCAAACGCCCTGTGGGAATCTCCAGTATGAAGTTACGGGTTGACTTATTGACCAAGGTGATGACATCACCCTTGTTTTGCATCCAGGTCACATAATCGTATTTCTTGTCCATACCACCTGCTTTACTAAGAAGGAACTTGCTTCGTTTCGGTCGGAGCCATACTTCGTTCCTGAGTGCCAAGAAAGCTCTTGTGCAGTTGCCTATCCCAATGAGACCAAATTGCCAACAGCCCAATGCTACACAATCCGACCAGTGAAACGGGCCACACACCAGCTATAGGATGATCCAGAGAAATGATCAAGGTAAGCAAGCAATATGACGTCAGTAACCATTCCCAAGGCAGAACGCGGTCTTCCAGCGGGCGAGTGTCCTGCAAATACCTGCTCTTGGCGTGAACACAATTTGTCCCTTTAGGAGTGCGTTGGAAAGGGCTTACTTTACCCCTCAACGCTTCGGACACTGCAAAAGTATTTGCTAGGCAAAAGCCGATACCAACAAGGGACAGAGTCGCAAGAGTAGGAATACTTGGCCCCCAGTTGTTAGGGTACAGGCGCCATTGGCCAAAGCCAATTACAGCAACTGGCCCGAGTCCCGCGATCATGACGAAGTTGGCCCATACGGGAGGCTCTATATGTAGAAGTGTCAGAGGCAATGCCAATATGATCAAACACAGCAAAATGGGCTGTTGCAAATAGGAACTCAGATGCAAAATTGCCTGAAGTCGGCAGCCCCATCCGATCTTCTGGGCGCGTAACAAAGGTGCAAGTAATTGGGACAGCACTTGGACGCTCCCCTTAGCCCATCGAAACTGCTGCAGACGCAGTTCTGCCAGTCGAATAGGGGCGTCAGACTTGACGGTCACATTCTCTAGATATTCCCCATTCCAACCCGCCAACTGTGCCAAATAGGAGAGATGCAGATCCTCACACAAGGTAGATCCAGACCAACCCCCCACTTGAGGGTCCACGATACATGCCTTACGCCAGACACCGGCGGAACCATTAAAGCCGAACCAGAGTCCTGACTTACTGCGGGCTAGGACTTCCACCGCAAAGTGTCCGTCGATGGCTAAACTCAGAGACTTCGCGACAAGAGAATCCCCGGTGTTTACCACGTACCAACGGGTCTGGAGGAATCCGATATTACTATTTTCGGGTCTGGAGAGATAGCCCACTGTCTGTTTTAGAAACTCTGGTTCGGGCTGGAAGTCCGCGTCGAAAATTGCTAATAAATCGCCTTGAGCTTGTTCTAGCCCCCACTGCAGAGCTCCGGCCTTATATCCCACTCTCTGCTTTCTATGAAGATAGCGGATGTTTATTCCTTGACTTCGCCAGTATTGGACCCGCGCACGGGACAAATATTGCGTCTCATCCGAGGAATCGTCGAGTACCTGGATCTCCAGCTTGTTTGGGGGATAATCCAATACTGCACACGCGTCAATGATGCGTACAGCGACGGCAAGTTCGTTGTAAAAGGGCAGCTGGACTGTAACTTGGGGCCAACTATCGGGCAACGGCAACGTTTTAGATTGGGGGAGGAATTTCCCGCTCTCCCGCATTCGCAGAGTTCTCAACACCATCCAAAACGAGTTGCACCCAAAGAGACCAAATGCCAGGGCCAGCAGAGTCCAAACAGCACCGGAAAGGTTGTATAGCCAAATAGGCAAATCAAAATGAAGCATCAACTTCCGGCCCTCTGAGGGAGACGGCGAATTTCGAATGTACGAGACTGGCCGGCCTAGGAAAGCCGGCTCTAATCTAAGTAGAGCCGGTGACCATCGGTGTTCTATTCTGCTTCCTCTTTCACCCGATGCTCTTCAATTATCTTAGAGATCAGATGACTTGGCACTTCTTCGTATCTCAGGAATTCAATTTCGAATGTACCACGGCCCTGAGTCATGGACCGGAGGTCCGTGCCATAGCGCATGATTTCAGCGAAAGGCACCTCGGCGTTGACGATGGTTCGGTTTTCTACCTGGTCCATGCCTAAGACACGACCCCGGCGATTGTTCAAATCCCCCATTATGTCTCCCATATTGTTTTCTGGTACAGACACTGTCAGGGCATAAATGGGTTCCAACAAGGTAGCACCTGCCTGGTTCACCGCCATTTTGAAGACCTCCCGGCCTGCAATCTGAAAGGCAATATCCTTGGAGTCAACAGGGTGTTCTTTACCGTCAAACACCACAACCCGTAAGTCCACAGCAGGAAAACCGGCGAAAACACCTTCGGCCATTACCTGGTTAACCCCCTTCTCGATAGATGGAAGGTAGGCGTTGCTGATTGATCCCCCAAAAACTTCACTCTCGAACGAGAAGCCTTCACCGCGTTCCATGGGTTCAACACGCATGTGAACTTCGGCAAATTGGCCGGCTCCTCCCGATTGTTTCTTGTGTCGGTATTGGGCTGAACCCACCCTCTGCACCGTTTCCATGTATGGCACTTTGGGGGTGGAAGTGTCAACTTTGACACCGAATTTCGTTTCCAGTCTCTTAATAGCAACGTCTACTTGGATGTCACCGATGCCTTGCAAGAGTGTCTGTTTAGTCTCAGATACATGAGCCACGGTAAGGGTCGGGTCCTCTTCCGCAACCTGACTTAAGGATTGACCTAACTTGGCACTGTCCGCCTTCGTGGCTGGTGCTACGGCTAAACTGAACAGTGGCCTTGGGAATTCGATGGCCGTAAGTGGCAACTCCTCTTCCGGGTCAATCAGTGAATCGGCAGTAACCAAATCGGAAAAACGCGTAACGGCGCAAATGTCGCCTGCCCCCGCTTCCTCGATATTTTCCAATTTATTTCCCAACGCGGAGTGCAAATTGACGACCTTTTCCTCCGTTCCCGTGCCTAAGACTTTCGCCCTGCCTCCCTTTGTGAGAGTACCACTGAACAGACGTAAATAATTGATGCGTCCAACGTAACGATCAATGATGGTCTTGAACGCTAGAGCAGCCAATGGACCTTCAACTCCGATTTTCTCCAGATCTTCCTCCTCCGCCACGGGGGCGATGGCCTTGTCTGCCGACGGCGCCGCCCAATGCAAGGATGACCCGAAAACCTTCATGCCGATGTTAGTCAATGCTGAGACACCAAATACGGGGGTCAGGTTTCCGGCGGCGATACCTTCCTCCAATCCCATTTGAACCTCTTCGGCGGTCAACTCCTCGTTTTCCAAATACTTTTCCATTAGCTCGTCATTGCTTTCTGCTGCAGACTCAACTAGCTGCAACCTATATTCATCAACAATGTCCTGCAAGCCACCAGGAATCGCCGTTTCTGTATTGTCCTCTCCCAGATAAGCCTTCTGCGTAACAAGATCTATGACACCTTGGAGGCTTGGGCCTTCATCAATGGGCAGCGTTACCGGCACTAGGGTTGTGCCCGTGCAAACACCCTGAAGGCTATCCCACGCGCGTTCCCATTCAGCGTTCTCCCGGTCCAGTTTGTTTACTACGATCGAACAAGGCTTGCCAGACTTTCGGGATCGAATCCAGGCCAATTCAGTACCTACCTCGGCTCCTGCTACGGCATCTACCAATATGACTGCGGATTCGACAACGTTTAATCCACATATGACCTCACCTTGGAAACTAGGGCCTCCCGGGGTGTCCACTACATTGACTTTGACATCCCCAAGAATGAAGGGTGCCACGCTCAGGCGTAAGGAAATTCCTCTCACCTTCTCTTCCTCATCCCAGTCGGAGACAGTTGAGCCTTCTGTGATACTCCCCATCCGGTCAATGGCTCCGGCGTTGAAAAGCAGCGCCTCTGTCAATGTGGATTTGCCGGAACCGCTATGTCCGAGCAACACAATGTTTCTGATTTGGGTAGCATCAAAGGCCATCGGTGTCACAGCTCCTGGCTATGCTGTTCGTTCTACCACCACGCGGATCGGCGGAAACGGAAAACTGGATTGGAAAGTTAGCATATCATTGTAGGGTTTTTTGGACTAGCGCACAATACAAAGGTTAGATCTGTAAACTTCAGCACGGTAATTTCAGTAGATCCTGCAGCACTGTTACGCTCTAAAGAGCAAGTTGTTTGTTGATTCTGTGCAGAAACCGACTCTTTTTCCATATGAACATTCTGTGTCAAGAAATCCGAGAGCAGCCTCAACGCATCGGAGATTGCATTTCCCAGCCGACTAACAGACTGGAAGCCTATGTAAAGGACTTCAAGAGTCGCAACATTCAACACGTGACGATTGTTGCCAGAGGAACGAGCCGAAACGCGGCTCTCTACGGAATGTACCTTCTAGGTAGCCAAAATCTGCTGCCGGTGCAAGTCATGCAATTGGGCCTCGCCTCCTTTCTAAATGTAATTCCCATTTGTGCAAACGATAGCGTTTTAGGCATTAGTCAATCTGGCTCTAGCCAGGACTTGTGTCAAGTCATGGAGAAATTCCAAAAAGCAGGCTGCCTCACCTTGGGAGTAACCAACGCCGCTACAGGCAGAATGAATTTGTTTACAGACCATATGCTTGAAATCCATGCAGGGCCCGAGATTGCTACTGCCGCCACCAAGTCTTTTGTCAATCAGATGGTGACCTTGGCCCTGCTCAGTAATGCCCTGCTGGGTAACGAGCAAGCGGGAGGGCCCATGATTTCACTCCCTTCTGTGGCGCAAGCCATTTTGGACAAGGAACAGGAGATAGAGAAACTCGGGCGAGAGCTGGGTTCCCGAAATGACTTGCTGGTCGTCGGACGTGGATTCAATCACGTGCTGGCTGCGGAAACCGCATTGAAAATGCAGGAAATCTGTTACGTGCGGGCTTTGCCGTTCACAACTGCAGATTTTCTCCATGGTCCCATCGCTCTGTTGGACGAACAAGGGATTTTGCTCTGTATCGATGCGGGAAAGCAGTACAACGGACACTTTGAAAAAATAAATAGGCAAGCCAAAGAATCGGGATGTCAGGTATTTGTGATCACTAACTGTCCAAAAAGATGGCCGGACGCAACAAGAGTATTGTCACTACCTAAGACAAATGGACTGCCTGATTACCTGTGGCCAATTCCCGCCATGGTTGCCTGTCAGCTGCTAGTCATGTACATGGGACTGACCAAGGGTTTGAATGTTTCCCATCCCAGACATCTAATCAAGGAAACTTCCACGGTTTGACTGGTTGTACTGCCTGCTAATCTCTTATTTTTTCTGTCTGGAGCCATTCTTTGCGTTCCCGCTTTACTCCGGATTCAACAGGAAGAACCTGCCTATCCATCCCTTTGAATTGACATTTGGAAAAGCAAAACGGCCCAGCATTGTCTGGGCCGTTTTGACATTTATTGAGAAAGGTGGACGTTTCAGTATCGTCTCACTCTACTATGTTCAATTTCTAGTAACGCCACTTCTTCCGGTTGGTTATGGTCTTACCTCTCAGTTCTATTGTTATCGATTAGGGAAAGACCAAAGTGATTGTCACATCCGAGATTTGCAGCAAAGGCAAAATATTGCTGACCAATCCAAGAACCTCCCCTACTCCTCCCAGATAAGGAGAAGACTCCTGAAGAGCAATCAAGCTTTCGATTTCGCCGTTATTCCAGGTAAAGACAGGGAGTCCGTAACCGTTGATAGAAATGGCCAGACCATCCGTAGTCGTACTTATCTGCAGTTCGCTTATTCCGCCATCCGACATCATGGATACCGTTGCGGGAGGCAGTCCAAGAGATCCCTGAGCATCAAGCAACCCCTCAACTAATGATTGATTCAAATCTCCAACGGACCAGCTGCCGTCTTCGGCAAGGAAAATAGGTACTGAAATACGTGGCTGTTGTTCCACACTCGCAAGGAAACCTTCGACGTTACCCATTCCTTCACTGGCCATGGGTTCCATAATCAGGGGAAAGACATCAGAACCTTGTGCAACGGGAAACTTAACGATGACTCCAATGCCCAAGTTGTCCAGAATCGGTGTCAAAGCACTTACGATTGGAGCAAGATCTCCCAAGGCAGTTAACGCAGTTCCTTGAGCCAAATCACCCATAACGCTGGAAATGCTGCCCAGGCTATCGCTGTCAAATTGCATAGATCCTAAGAATGGCAGCCCGTTTACGCGTAAAGTCATTCCAGCAGGATGCAAGTCTATACCGATATGCTGCACATTTAGATCGGTCAGATTGTTTACAGAATCAGCAGGAAAGGCCACACTTTGCCCAGTCAATTCCTCCAAATCAAATCCGCCGATACTGGTGGAACCATCTGCTGCAACGTCAATAACGAGTGAAGGCAGATCTACCACTAACTCCTCGTCACCAGCTATCGCAGCTGTAGCGCCACCGCCCGGACGAGGAGCACAGCCAGCAACAATCAGCCCCAAAATGCCTATGAACACCAATACTAGATATCGATTCTTCATTTGTTACTCCTATTTGAATGATGGTTGCTATGCCTACTCAGCCTGACAAATACAAAGCTTCTTCAACAACTACCAAGCTATCCGACTTTGGACACTTGGACTCGCTGTTCACTTGTTCCCAGTAAGCTATTTTTAGTTTTCCTAGTCTATACCAAACCCCCTCATAATGTCCTATAGTCGCTTCAATGGCGCGTTGGTGCAATTCGAGTGTTCAGAAACTTAACCAAGATGAAAGGGTAAATGGTCCCGTTCAGTCACTCCAACCCCACTCCGATGCTTCCCACCATTTCCTCCAAGGCCACAGCTGGTTCCCTTGTCCTATTAATGACTGAAGGCGAAAAGCGGTACTTGATTCGAGTCAGTAAAGGCAAGCGATTGCATTGTCACATTGGAGTGGTAGAACACGACAGTCTAATAGGGAAGTCTTTTGGCACGGTCGGTTGGTCACTGGCCGGAAAGCCGTACTTGCTGTTAGAACCAGATTTGAGCGACCTCATGCAGAGAATAAAACGTTCAACTCAAATTATTTATGCGAAAGATGCCGCGCTGATTACACAGAGGCTTGGGCTGAGAAACGGCAGTTCAGTTTTGGAGGCAGGCACTGGTAGCGGCTCCTTGACTACAGCATTGGCTTGGACCATAGGCCCCACTGGTAAAGTCATCTCCGTAGATGCCAATGTTGAAATGCAACAGTTGGCAGCCCAGAATTTGGAACGCTTTGGACTGTTGGCACAAGTTGAACTGCTCCAGGGATTCCTGGAAGATATCGATCTTTCGGTTCAAGTCGACTCAGTGATGCTGGATATGCGAGAGCCTTGGCGGTGTCTCCCCAAGGTCAAAGAATTGTTAAAGCCCGGCGGCAGGATAGTATGTTTCTTGCCCACCACTAATCAGGTCGGCGAGCTGTTGACCCATATGGAACATTCCGCCTGCGTAGACATAAGAATCGAGGAGTTGTTGTTGCGGCAATACAAGCCTGTTCCAGATCGTCTGAGACCGGAAGACCGCATGATTGCCCACACTGGATTTATCGTTTCCGCTAAAATCATCGAAGACCCAGAAGACCCTCAACGATGGCTGTCCACTCAACGCCTCAAATACAAGTCTCGCCAAGCCGCAGAAGCGAGATACCGGGAGAAGGCCAAACAGAGAAAAGATTCCGAAGCAAGTGAAAGATTGGAAGAATGAGCAGGCTAATGAATTCTTGCAAGCATTTTTCCGTAGAACCGCTCCATTTTAAAGGCGAGGAAAGCCCAATCCGGCACTATTGTTCCCTGCGCATGTAATGAAGAAAATGAAGGCACAGCCGGTTGCGATTGCAGTGCCAATACCACAGTTTCGGCAAATTCCTCCGGCGTGACCTCGGGACCTAAGAATGTTACAGTGGACAGTTCCTCAAACCTAACGTGTTCCCCCACTGCGCTGGCGACGCAACGAAACCCGAAACGCACACTGTCCAGCAACTTTACGCTGCATTTGGCCAGACTCGCTGCCTCTTCACGGGCCGGAGCAATTACGCAAGCACTGCGTGCGTAGAGCAATTGCAGGTCACTATAGGCCAAATGACCCGTAAACTGCACATCCCCTTCGTTGTGGTCAAATTGGGAGAGGACCGTTTGGTAGTGAATCTCTAAACCGGCCTCTATGGGAGAACCGGCTACAGTCAAGAGGCAGAGGGGTTCAATTTCTTTAACTCTCTTCCAAAACCTCTTGATCCATGCCGGCGAAACCTCCACAAACCGAGTAACCCAGAGAATCTCCTTTTTTGCCGTGGGAGGTTTCATTGACGGCTGTGGTGCTCTTTCGGCTCCATTTGGGAGATAGAGACAAGGAAGTTCAGGTGCGATCTGCCCGGCTCGTCGCCAAAGCCACTGGCTGGCCACTGTCAATCCATCACAATTGCGCAATCCCCACTCCTCCTGCCAAGACAGAAACCGGGCCAGAATAGGATGCGCATTAAGTCCGGGCGTCCAGGCCTGTTCCCAATCATCTGCGTCCAATACCAACAGAGGACGCCCTGAAAAAGTAAGTGACCGTTTGATAGAGGAAAGAAACTGGATAATCCCTGCGTGAGCGCGCGGCTTCACGATATGAATTATGTTTGGATTAAACTCCTGAATCCGCCATTGCATGCGCATCAGAGTTGGCAACAAACCACCGCGCAAGTCCACTCTAAAAACATCTACATTCTTGTAGAGAAGCAGGCTATCAGCCTCTTCTGGAGTGTCCCACGGGGGAACCACAACCCTAACCTCGTGCCCGCGACCAGCTAGATGTGCAGCCAAGGGCAGAATTCTGGCCCAGACTGTAGCCTTAAGTCCCAAACCAAAGGGACAGGCAAAGACGATTCGCACAGTATCAACCTACTCTATCCGAGACTTAAGCCGTTGTAGCCGTTGCCTTCAGCGCGGTGAGATGCGGATTGCATCGTCGGGGAGGAACATAGTAAGGGGACGCGGTATAGAATAGAGCCAATCAAAAGTGTTCAGGACCAACAAAAATGGCTGAGTCAAATAACGGGCAAGATCCGTTTCGAGATTTCATTAAGCAAATGCAGGAGCGGAATGGCGATGCCCTAGTTCCGAGCGAAGCTGGAAACGGCAACGCTGGCATCGGAAACGGTGCTACTTTAAACGAAGAACGGCCTCGCGGTGGACGCTCAGGTCTCTACTGGATCGGATTGGCTTTTCTATTGTTCTTCTTGAGTACTCGCTTGCTTTCCTATTTCACAGATTGGCTATGGTTCGACAGTCTGGACCTTACCTCAGTCTACTTTACACGAATTTTTGCTTCCGGCGTCACCTTTCTGGCAGGGGCGGTAGCCTTCTGGCTGATCTTGTCTGGAAATATCTTACTGGCTACCCGCTTGAATAACAGAGGCGGAACATCTCCACTTGATACGCTGGCAACTTCAACATTGGGTTTTCGGGTTACCCCTGTTCTTTTTGCAGGAGCTGTTCTGCTGGCCATTTTTTCTGGCCTAGCATTGCGTTTTCAATGGAACGAGATACTCTTGTTTTTGAATCAAGTCGAGTTCGGGGTCCTTGATCCAATATTCAACCGAGATGTCAGCTTCTTCATATACACCTTGCCAATTTTAAAGTCCATCCGCAGTTTCCTATTAACTGCCTTAATTTTCTCTTTGATAGGTGCCGTCCTGGTTTCGGGCCTGGATTGGAAGTCTTGGTTTGAAAATCGCAAAGTCAAGACCCATCTTAGCCTGCTGTTAGTGGGGATTCTCGGACTCATCGCTTGGCAATATCAGCTGCAGGGATACGAACTGGTGTACAGCACTCGAGGAGCAGTCTTCGGTGGAGGCTACACAGACGTCTACGCTCAGTTGCCGATTTTCAGGATCATGGCGATTGTGACACTGGTTATCGCTCTCTTGGTCCTAGTCAATATTTTTCTTAGTGTGGCTCTGAAGGCAATTGCGTATGTCTTGGGCCTCTGGATTCTGGTTGCACTGGTCCTGGGAAACTTCCTCCCTAATATCATTCAGCGTTTCGTAGTAACGCCAAACGAATTTAATCGGGAAGCGCCCTTTATTAAGCACAACATTGACTTCACTCGTCTGGCCTTTGATTTGAACGAATTGGACTCCGTTGGGTATAACGCCAGTGGGGCTCTCACAGGTGATGATTTGGTGGCCGAAAATCAAACAATCGCCAATATTCGGCTTTGGGACTATCGGCCCATGCGCACTACCTACAATCAAATCCAGGCGTTGCGTCAGTACTACCAGTTCCAAGACATTGATATTGATCGGTACGTGGTTGATGGCCAACAGAAACAGGTACTGATTTCAGCCCGAGAACTGGTTCCAGACCAATTGAGTGGAGAGGCCCAGACATGGGTCAACCAGCGTCTGGTCTACACCCACGGTTATGGCGCCGCCGCCTCACCTGTGGCAGAAATCACCTTCGACGGCCTACCTACTTTTCTTCTGCAGGATCTTCCCCCTAAAGGTTCTATCCATATTGAGCGTCCACAAATCTACTTCAGCGAAGTAAGTAAGAACTATGTGATTGTAAATACCGATACAAAAGAATTCGACTATCCCAGCGAAGAAGGTAATGTCTTCACAAGCTTCGAAGGTGATAGCGGTATTCGAATCGGCAACCTGCTGACACGTCTGGCCTTCACCTTGAGATTTGCTGACACGAATTTGCTACTGAACGGAGACATAACTCCAGAAAGCAAATTGCTATGGAAACGTAACATCTATGAACGGCTGGATGAGATCGCTCCATTTTTGGAATATGACAACGATCCCTATATCGTGATCGGGGACGATGGGGGCCTTTATTGGTTTATCGATGCCTACACTTACAGTAGGCTTTTCCCCTACAGCCAGAGCGCTACATTAAATAGTGGTTTGCCTGTCAACTACATTCGGAATTCTGTCAAAGTTGTGGTCAATGCCTATGACGGTTCAGTGAATTTCTATTTAGTGGGTAAGGAAGACCCTATTGCATTGTCCTACGCTTCCATTTTCCCCGATCTCTTTAATGACTTTGACGAGATGCCGGACGGGCTACGTTCCCATATTCGATATCCTCAGGACTTGTTTACCATTCAGGCGCGGGTCCTGACCATTTACCACATGACGGAACCGAGCGAGTTCTACAACCGGGAAGATGTGTGGCAATGGCCTCAGGAATTCTTCGAAGACGAGTCCCGTGAGATGGAACCGTATTACGTACTAATGCAATTGCCTGGTAGCGAGAAACTGGATTTCATCCAGATTCTGCCGTTTACACCAGCCACCCGTGAAAATATGATCGCGTGGTTGGCAGCCAAGAGCGATCCGGAAGAATATGGAGAGAAATTACTATTTACTTTCGGGAAAGACTCGCTCGTATATGGCCCCAAACAGATTGAGGCCCGGATCGACCAAGACCCGGTCATCAGTTCCCAGCTGAGTCTGTGGAACCAGCAAGGCAGTCAAGTTATACGAGGTAATCTGCTAGTCATTCCGCTGGCCAACAGTTTGTTGTACGTAGAGCCCTTGTATCTGCAAGCGGCCTCCGGGCGAATTCCTGAACTTAAACGAGTTATCGTGGCAGCCAATGACAGGGTAGTAATGGCTGAGAATCTGGGTCTGGCTTTAGTGGAAGTCTTCGGGACCGGCATCCTTGAGGATGATCTGCTGGCTTCACTGTTGGGCGAACATGATTCAGGCAGATTCCTTACAGCAGTTCCCGAAGAAAGTGTCGTGGAAACCCCGCCTGCAGCTCCTTTGATAGTTGTGGATGTTGCAGATAGCGACCTAGCACAATTGATCCAGCAGGCGAATGACACGTATGTGACCGCTATTCAAGCGCAGCAAGGCGGCGACTGGGCCAGTTATGGAACGGCACTTGTGCAGTTGGAGGCTATCTTACAGGAATTGGACGCTCGGGTATCAGGTGAAGAGCAGGAAACCGAATAACCTCAATGAAAACGAAAGGCCGGTTCCTATGAAAACCGGCCTTTACTCTTAAAGCGACCCCGAAAGGATTCGAACCTTTGACCTTCTAGACCGCAACCAGATGCTCTAATCCGCTGAGCTACGGGGCCTCGGCTTGTGTTCGCCTTTGCCAGACACAGGCGGGGAGGGAGGGATTTGAACCCTCGAGGGGCGTAAACCCCAACCCACTTAGCAGGCGGGCGCACTAGACCAGACTATGCGACCTCCCCACACAAAACTGTTTCCGGCACTTTGGCGGGAGGAGAGGGATTCGAACCCCCGGTGGCTGTAACACCACAGTTGTTTTCAAGACAACCGCCTTCGTCCACTCGGCCATCCTCCCTGGTGTCCTTAGACGAGTAGGAAAATGACAGAAGAAACCCGCCTTATCCAGTAGCCAAGAGTATAACCCTAGGACGCCGGCCGTACAAGAAAGGAGGGCCCTCCTGAATTCGAAAAGGGTCATGCAGGCAGTGAAATCCTTTCGATGCCACCCATATAGGGCTGAATGACCTCAGGCAAAATTACTGATCCGTCTTCTTGCTGAAAAGATTCCAAAATCCCTATGATGATGCGGGGCAAAGCCAGTCCCGACCCATTGAGAGTGTGGACAAACCTTGGTTTTTCACCTACGGCCGGCCTGAATCGAATATTCGCCCGCCGAGCCTGGAAATCCCTGAACCAGGCACAAGAGCTTACTTCCAGCCATTCTGCACTGCCAGCTCCCCAGATCTCTAGATCGATCTTTTTAGCGGCTACGAAGGACAGGTCACCTGACGGTATGAGGATGCGTCGATAGGCGAGTCCGAGTCTTTCCAACATAGTTTCTGCCGCCACCGTCAGGTTTTCCAGTTCTGAGGCACCTTGTTCCGGCTCGACGAATTTGACCATCTCGACCTTCTGAAACTGGTGTACCCTCTGGATTCCACGGGCATGCCGACCGGCGTGGACTTTCTCTTTGCGGAAACACGGAGTGCAAGCCACGTGAGAGATGGGCAAGGATCCGTAGGGCAATATTTCTTCTCGATACATGTTGGTTACCGGTACTTCAGCTGTGGGGATTAACCATAGGCCTTCTTCTTGGTCCCGGTAGAGTTCCTCCCCAAATTTCGGAAGATTGCCTGTGCCAACCATGCTCCCTTCATGCACCATGAATGGGGGATACACTTCCTCGAAACCAAATTCGGTTGTCAATATATCTAGGCACCAAGAGCTAAGAGCTCTCTGAAGTTTAGCCCCAGCATTCTTGAGGATGTATTGGCGGCTGCCCGACATTTTCACCCCTCGTTCCAAATCAAGAATGCCTAGTTGCTCACCAATTTCCCAATGAGACTTGGCGGGAAAAGGGAACACAGGAGGCGCTCCAACCTCCTTAACCACTACATAGTCTTCTTCGCTTTCGGAGACCGGTACATCAGGTTCTGGAAGATTCGGAATTTGAAGCATGGCGGATAACAATTGGGTGTCAATACCGCGCAGAGATTCCTCCAAGTCAACAATCTGATCGTTCACTGCCGCCACGGCTTTGCGCATTGCATTGCCTTCCTCCTGTCGGCCATACTTGAAGAGATTTCCGATTTCTTTCGACTTCTCGTTGCGTTGCCGACGCAACTCCTCAACTTCCACCAAGGTTCGCCGACGAAGAAAGTCCAAATTCAAGGCTTCGCGCCATGGAGCATCTCCAGCCCCCAGTTTGGTCATTCCCGCTGCCAAAACATCCTGATTTTCCCTCATCCATGCGATGTCGAGCATCCTAACTCCCCAAGAAAGTAGAGGCCGACCCTTTATATGCCGGCACAGTTGGAATTATAGGGCCTACTGTATCCTCCAATTTCAACTGAATTCTCCTGCCCCTCTCAGCCAAGAGGCTTGGCTTCAGACCCCATCTGACGTACAGCGAGGAACTAGAATTCCAGAATCAGTGAACTCTAAGTTTATGTCAAGTATAGGTGTTGGTTGCAGAAGCTCAATGCGCTACTGTCAGAATTCCGTTTAAGCCACGGAAATTTGGAAAGAAATTAAACAGGTTGAACCAGTTTGGAAAGAAATAGTTAACTTTCTGCTAGTGCACCTGCTGTTGTGAGAGGTGTCATGTCAGCGGATCCCTCAGAAAATCGAACCCGTTCGAAGATACTCTAGCCATAGTTACAGTTGTTAAGGGGCGCCTTCAGCCAGGGCAGCCCTCAATTGCTCATCTCGGGCAGATACGGTGATCGGCATACGCTGCCAATAGTATTGTAGGTCTGGATTAGTCCAATTTTTGTATATTTCAGTCCAATCGAGACGACCAAAATGGGGCTCCAGGCCGTCCGCCACTACTGGCTGAGAAAGAGCTGAATACCTGAAATCCGCAGAGATCCTGATCTGTTTCTTGGTAACATTAGGTAAGGCCTTGTGAACAGTGTGGGAATGAAATAAGAGCAGATCTCCGACTTCATAGTCGCTTGAAACCCACTGGTAATCAAGTTTTTCGGTGCTGATGCGCATTCCGCCGGCGCCCTGTGCGTCGTGAACCTTGTAGAGACCCCGCTTATGAGAACCCCTGAGAACAGTCAGGCCGCCCAGTTTTTGGGGACAATTCATTAGAGGAAACCAACCTGTGTAAGTTTCGGTAGCACCCTGAATCAAGGGGAAATCCTGGTGAGGAGGGGTTGCAAAGTATGCTGCCTGTGGGAAACTAATGCGCCCAATGTTTCGGGGATGTACAAAAACAGGTTCCGACATGACGAGCGCCAATGGCTCAAGGATTTTGAAGTGATGGGCAAGTCCATGGAAGCTCTCCAGTTTCTGCAGGGAATCATAAACTTCAAAGAAGCGCTCTTCTCCTTCGACGATAGGGGGTTCCGCCAAAATATTCCCCTCATCATCCACCCATTCATGTTCTATGCAAAGTTGCCAGATGTCGTCATAAACAGCTTCGACATCCAATTTAGGGATTCTCCCTTTGAAGAACAAATATCCATCTTCATCCATGCGTTGACGCAAAGTCTCTGCGTCCTGAATGTCAAGTTCCGAATTGTGGAAATCCGTCACATACTCCATAGGGCTTTCTCCGCTTTTTCCTTTCAGCCTTCAAAGACTCTACATCTCAAAGGCCGCATTTGACAACCCAAGTTCAACAAGGGATTCTAAGCTAATTCAGATTAGAGTCTAGATCATGCTTTTATTTAGACGTCGCCAGTGCATCGCTGCCCCCCCTACTCTGAAAGGAAGTAAGTCACAGCTAGATGACCACCAATTCCATATCCAGGAGTCGGGCCAGCTTCTGGATGCGAACTACCTGGTGGCCCTTTCCTAAAGCTACATGATGGGTGGGTCCTTCCTGAAGCCATTCATTCATGAAACGGGTCACGCCTTGCGGGAACCGAATCCGTGAATTAGTATTGCCGATTTCCAAGATGGGACCCGCTTGTGAGACCCCTTCAGCGGCAAGCAATTTGAAATTGCCACCCCGGGTCTGTGTAAGACAAAGAATCGTGACCGGTCCCAGGCTGACTTGAAATTCCACTGACAAACCGTATCCCCGCTTACCGTGGAAAAGACCTAGAGCCCTAAGTAAGGGTTTGCGATCGCTGATTGCGATGTGGCCGGGCCCATCGTGCCCCATCAGTAGAAGGTCGGCGGTGAAGTCCATGGCATAGAACTCAGTATAGGATCCCCCCGCTTTCAGACGATCCAAAATGAACATCGCAACGCAAGTTTTTAGGTCACCTTCGCCGGAAGCGGGAATTCCGCGTGCTGTTAACAGCGAATTGCCCACAATGAGGCTGGATCCCAGTTCCTCATTGGCATTTCCGGAAAGGCCGCGGTAGTAATAGGTCAAGCCCTGCAAATCGAAGTCTGCAATCAACGTATCCAATCCGCAAGCGACCTTGGCCGACCACTTCAGCCCTTCATCCGTCACTTCCCTGGAGATGTGGTCCTTGCCTGGCTCCACGAATTCAAAGGATTCCTGAATTTCAAGGACCTTAGCATTAACCTGCGATTTTGAGACTTGGTCCACTCTTTCATGCAGGTCATCCATTTCCAACACTTCCACATGAAGGCCTAGCTGCCCGTGAAACATTCCGAAATCGGAATACATATCCACCATGCCGGGATAGGTGTGGCCCAAGAACCCAAATCTGCCATAAGAAAGCTGTTGTTGAATGCCCGCTGCCAAAATGTAGTCATGAAGTTCTTCAAAGGCCCTTAGGTGAAAGCGATCCAATTCGGACCCAACTGGCTTGAGCAGGCCAGTGACCACATTGAATTGGATGTCAGCCCGTGCAAAGGCGTTTGAAATCTCAGGCACGCTGCAGGCACTGCAGTTCGCCAGCCATTCCCCCGTATCCGTACGGGGGTAATCCAAGGACGGACTTGGTTGAAGGTTCAGAACTAGCACAGGGCACCTGTGCCTCTGGACTACCGGTAAGACCTGTGAAGAGGTTGCATAAGTGCCGACATAGCAAAGGATCAGACTCACGTTTTGCTGAGCAAAGAAATCTCCTGCTGCCTGAGCCCGAGGCGCCGTATCAACCAGACCTGCCGAACAAATTTCTATCCCGGGGCCGGCGATTTTTTGTTCAATATAGTCCTGATTCCTTTCCAGCCGTTCCTTCAATCCAGCAAACTGCGGCCAGTATGCTGCCAGGCCGATACCAAAGATACCCACTTTCACAGTGTTGTGTTGACTGTGATTCATGAGTCCACTTACCGTTCAACTTTGAGGGCAAGATTAGTCCAAGTGGAACACTTCTTCAAGTGCCACCATCATTTCGTCTGCGTGGCCGCCAGTACCTTCAAAATAGGGTTCCATGAAGTCTTGCCACTTCTTGTTTATCTCTTCCTCGCTCATACCAGCCAAGGCATCTTCAAAACTGTTGGGAGTCTCGAAGTAACCAAACAACAAACCGTCACTTAGCATAAATAGCGAATAGTTGTGCCAACCGGTCCTGCTGAGAGCCGATCTCATCTCGGGCCAAACATCCTTATGGTGTTTCTTGTATTCATCAATCTTGTCCTTCTTGACTTTCAGCAAGAAGCCGACTCGGGTCATGCCAATCTCCTATCCTTAATCATTCTTTGCTGCGACCGGTAAATAAGCGAAATTTGGCGTTTACCTGACAAAGGCGGCTGCGACGCCACCATCCACAGTGATTGCGCCACCTGTTGTTCTAGAGGCTCGGGGACCAGCCAAGAAGGAGATGGCCTCTGCCACATCTGCAGGAGTAACATTCACTTTCAGAGTAGTTCGGTTACGGTAAAACTCACCTAATTCGTCCGGCTCAATTCCATAGCCAGAAGCCCGAGCGTTTCGCCAACCTGCATCCCAGATTCCACTGCCCTGGATTACTGCGTCGGGCAAGACACAATTTACCCGCACTCCCATGCCTCCGCCTTCCTCGGCAAGACAGCGTGCCATATGCATTTCTGCTGCCTTCGCAGCACTGTATGCCGCTGCATTCTTGCCTGCATACAATGCATTCTTGCTGACAACGTAGATTAAGCTCCCCCCCATCTGTTGACGTCCCCAAAGGCGAAAGGCAGCGCGACTTACGTGGAAGTAGCCTTTGACCAATATGTCCATGGTGCGGTCCCAGTCTCGATCCGTCGTATCTGAGATAGCTGCCGAAATAGCTATGCCGGCGTTGCTGACCACAATATCAACTCCTCCGTAAAATGCAGCCACTTTCTGAAATGCAGCGTCGACAGCATTGGGGTCGGTCACGTCGCAAGCGACTGCCAACGCTCGTTTGGAACCAAATTCAGAACGCAGATCGGAAACTGCGTTTTGGGCAGCCTCAACATTGAGATCCAGAATAGCCACATGGGCATCATCCGAAGCTAGCCTTCGGCTTGTAGCCAGACCAATTCCTGAAGCCCCTCCTGTAACACAAACTACTCGACCTGCCATTTCTTTTGGAGTCGGCTTCAGAGAGAGTTTGTACAGCTCCAAGGGCCAGTATTCAATACCGTAGGCCTCCTCAGGGGTGAGACTGATGAATTTGTCTACCGCTTGAGAACCGTTGATTACAGGGATTGCACGATGGTACAACTGATTGCTGATATCGGCCGCAGTGGCGTCTGCACCCGTAGTTATCATTCCTAACCCAGGAATCAGAATAATTCGAGGGAATGGATCTGTGATTTTGTCACCTGCCGAGCTGTGCTGACAGAAATAGGCTTCGTAGGCTGTCACATATTGTTCCATGCGGCGCCGAATGCAATCCAACAGTACTTCTAGATCTTCCCCTTGACCAGAGTCCCAATCAATGAATAAAGGCAGCCTCTTGGTGTGGACCAAGTGATCAGGGCATGCGGCGCCAATCTGAGTTGATTCTGCAATGCCGTCCTGTGCCAGAAAATCCAAGATAACCTTGCTCTGATCCAATTTCAGGATCGCTGGTCGCCGTTGACTGACCATGCCTCTAACAGCAGCCATCAATTTCGACAGAAATTCAGGTGTAAAGTTGACTTCTGAATTCTGAGTGTGGGTGCCCTTGTTGCCGCTAGCCGAACCAATGAAATCCTCGGCTTCCTGAATGATGCGAAGAGTATTCTCGTAGCATTTGTTAGCGGTCTCTCCCCAAGTGACTAAGCCGTGCTTACCCATTACCACACATTCCGCATGGGGATTGGCTCTCAAGCCCTCTCCAATCCACTTGCTCAACGTGAATCCGGGGCGAATATAGTCCACCCATACCATACGGTCTCCCCAGATTCGCCGACAAACTTCCTGACCGTGAGGAAGACAAGCTAAGCTGATTACGGCATCCGGATGGGTGTGATCCACGTGTTTGGCAGGGGTGAATCCGTGTAGCAAGGTCTCTATTGACTGGCGGGGACGGTTCAAGGCATGAGTGGTATGGGACAGATATTCCACCATCTCCTCGTCGCTCATTTCTGACCTGCCCATCAAGGGCATGATCTCTGCAAGCCGGAGGCCGGCGAAACCTTCTTCCTTGATGGTCAAGACGTCGCTACCTGAGCCCTTTACCCACAGTACTTCCACTTCTCTACCCAAGTGGTCAGTCTCAATCAGCTTGACACTGGTGTTGCCTCCAAAGATGTTGCATACACTCCGATCCTGTCCTAAGAGATTGCTCCGGTAAACCAGGCCATCCAAAGCCGTCAATGCTGCGGCATCAATTTCACTCCAATAATTTACAGGCATGAATTTCTCCGGAGAGATGATTGAGGAAGAATCAAGAATGTAGATCTGCCGGTCGCACTAGTGCCTCAACGCCTGCAAACCGGCATACATATAACTGGGGTACAGAGATACGTGGCCCAGCAGTTCCGCCATCACTTGCACTTCGGCGGCATGTTCCATACGTTCCAGGTGTATCAGTGCTTCATCGAGATGCCGACCCACTGTCAGGCTACCGTGATTTCGCAGTATTAAGGCATTGTGGTCTTTGATAAGATCCCGGATGATGCGAGCATCGTCCGCTGAAGACGGCATCCCGAATTCGCTGGTGGGAACGTTCCCCAGGGCTACTACGACTTCAGGGACCATCAGAGGCTGAAGGGGCTTTTCAGCCACACTCAAGGCAATACAACAAGGGGGATGAGCATGAAAAACGGCCTGAACATCGGGCCTGACAGCAAGAGCCTCCAGGTGCATGGGGGTTTCCGAAGAGGTCCGCAGGTCCGGATCTAGGGCGGAAGATCTCGTAGTGCCGTCAGGTCTTAGAACAAAGAGATCATCTTCCGCCATGCGCCCTTTGCACAGACCGGATGGGGTGATGAGAATATCGCCGTTGGGGAGACGGGCTGAAATATTGCCGTTGTTAGCAGAAAGGAAACCCTTGGCATAGCCGATGCGCCCTGCTTCTACGATGGCGGCCCGCAAATGGGTTTCGGTGACATCACTGCCATAACGCATAATGTTCATAGGGAGGTGAATTCCTGAAGGTGAGGCGTAAAAGCCAAAATTATTGGTAGCCGCCGGATATATCAGATAACCCACGCTCTTTTCTAATCCGTTCTTCATATCCGCTGGCCCGATAAGCAGCTACAGGATCTTCCGGGACGTTAAGTTCCCGGCGCACTTGGGCCAACAGAGGTCTGACGTCCGTACGGCCAGCATCCACCAACATCTTGTGAGCCAGCAGGACCTCGCCCTCCGTTTGCAACGCCTGCAACTCCCCCCGGGGCACCAGTAGGGCCTTGGCATAGGCTTCTTGACAGTTGAGAACAGACAGGATCATGGGGGCCAATTTGCCTTCCACATTATGGGCTTGATCGATCATATAGGCGATTCTGCGGGCTCCCTGGCGAATGTGTTCGTCCACGCTGTCCTCGGCCGCCACCAGTTCGGTGTAGATAAGAAATAACTCAAAGGGATTCACGGAACCAACAATAAGGTCATCGTCGGCGTATTTGCGGTTGTTGAAATGAAAACCTCCCAGCTTGCCTTCATCCAATAAGAAAGTCACGATTTGTTCTATGTTGACTCCTTGAGCATGATGACCAAGGTCAACCAACACTTGGGCTTTGTCCCCAAGTTTCATCGACCAGGCCAACGCCGTGCCCCAATCAGGAATGTCCGTACTATAGAAGGCTGGTTCAAAGAATTTGTATTCGATCAGCATGCGGCTGTTGGCCGGCAGGTGCGCGTACACCGTTCCCAAGTGCTGCTCGAATCTTCTCTTCCGTGCCAGCAGCGAGTCCTGCCCGGCATAATTAGTGCCGTCAGCAAACCATAGGCTTAGCAAGTCGCTGTCTGTACGGCGCATAATCTCACAACATTCCAGAACGTGGTCCAAAGCCAACTCTTGCGTTCCGGGGTCTGGGTTTCCCAGCGAACCCAATCTATATTGGTTCTCTTGAAACACATTGGGGTTAATGGCTCCTATACCAATACCACGATCGCTGGCATATTGTTTGACGGCATCGTAGTCATTGTCTGCCGGCTTGTCCCAAGGTATATGTAATGCGACCGTTGAAGCGATTCCAGTCATCCGGTGAACCATGGCCGCGTCATCTATTTTCTGCGGTGTGGTCGTGGCAGCCCCTGGCCAAGGGAAAGCCTTGAACCTGGACCCACTGTTGGCATAGCCCCAACTGGGTGTCTCAATGTGATGGTTCTTGACCCTTTCCTTTATGGCTTCCACATCGAAACCGCAGTCTGTCAACTCGTCAGCCAGTAGGCGGTATGAATCTAAATCCTTGTTCAATGCAAGTTCCTTTTTCTCAGAATGGCAATGACATAAGTCGATTGCTTAATCCCACATCATAGGGAGGGTGGGGTCTCCATTAGGTCCAGCAACAGCTGGAATCTGTCATTCCAATACTCCTGTACAGATGTATCTCCTATGGGTTCGAATTCCTGCGTTGATACGGATTCCCTCACTACAGCCCCAATTTCCCGAAACGAACTGATTTCCCCACTGGCCACGGCCTGCACCATCACGTTACCTGTCGCGGTGGCTTCGGCCGGACCCGCAATGACCAACCGACCAGTCGCATCTGCAGTGGCCTGATTAAGACCGGAATTCTGCGAACCGCCACCCACAATATGAATGGGATTCAGTGTGCGCTGTAAGGTCTCTTCCATGCGCGTCAAGACCCATTTGTATTTCAAGGCCAGGCTGTCATTAATGCACCGTAGAATCTCGGCCTTGCTCTCGGGTACCGTTTGCCCCGTGGCCAGACAATATCTTTGAATTCGCTTAGGCATATCTCCGGGTGCCAGAAAGTAGCCGTGGTCTGGATCAATGATGGCAGTGGCTTTATCTTCGGCTCGGCTTAATTCACTCAATTCAGAGTACGAATATTCAATGCCTCCCCCCGCCCAAATACGGCGGCATTCCTGCATCAACCACAGCCCCATGATGTTCTTGCAGAAGCGATAGGTCCGGCCTACCCCACCCTCATTTGTAAAGTTGTACTGCAAGGCCTCTGGACTGAGTATGGCTTCCGGAACAACAACTCCCATAATGGACCAAGTCCCTGAACTAATCCAAATGAAATCTGAATTGGCAGCTGGCACCGCAGCTACGGCAGAGCCAGTGTCATGGCAAGCCGGAGCGATGACTTCCAATTCGGGAAGTGAGGCCAATTGAGTTAAGCCGACCACTGCACCGGGATGAACTACTTCTTGAAAAATGTCAGAGGGAAGGCTGAAGGCATCTAGGATTTCGTGCGACCACTGCATGCTGCGGGGATTCAGGCACTGAGTGGTCGTGGCATTAGTGAATTCATTCAGCTTCCGTCCCGTAAACCAGAAGTTGAAGAGATCTGGAATTGTCAAAAAAGCTTTGGCCCGTTCGAGGTCTGCTGGGCTTTCCTTCTGAATTGCCAAAAGTTGAAAAATTGTATTTACGTGCAGGAACTGGGTGCCCGTAAGATCGAATATTTCTTCTCTAGAAACTGATTCCAGGGCTTCATCCATAACACCTACAGTGCGGTCATCCCGGTAGTGCACCGGGGTATTCATCATACGGTCGTTGGAGTCCAGCAATGCAAAATCGCACCCCCAGGCGTCCAAGCCCAAACTCTTTAAGTCTTTGGTTGTTTGCAACGAACGAACCAAGCCAGTTTGGATTTCGTGCCATAGACGCAACACGTCCCAATATAACGTTCCCCGGACCATTACGGGTTGGTTGGAAAAACGGTGTATTTCCTCCAGTCTCAGTCCCTCAGAGGATAGATTGCCCACTATGGCTCGTCCGCTGTCGGCTCCCAAATCGAAAGCTAAGTACTTCATTTTTACCGGAGGTTGTCCTTACAAAAATCCATTCTCAAGTTGGCCCAACGTAGAGACTAGGCCCAAGGACAAGATTGACCATTGCTTATGGGGCACGCTGTTCACACTGTAATGGCCCGCTAATTGTACTAGGGAAATGCGGCTGGACCCCTCTAGACTGTGGGCTTTTCGGATCACTATGCCTGGGGACTGGAAGAGCACCGTAAAGATCCCATCTTGCAAAGGACCAGCAATATTCGGCTAGAATTCAGCCTGATGCGGATCGTTTATTGGATCGGCAGCACTCATTACCATTTCTCGAAACCAGACGAAGGATTGACATGGGTAAGACCCTAAAAGTCGGAGTTGTTGGCGTAGGTGGAATCGCCCGTACGCATATGCCGGGCTGGTCAGCGTCTGAACATGCTGAAGTGATCGCTGGTTCTGATGTAGTCGAACCAGCATTGAAATCCTGGGGCAGCACCCACGGAATAGACAGGCTATACACCAAAGCCAAGGACCTCTTTGCTGACCCGGACATTGACATTGTGGATGTATGTACGCCCAACATGTACCACAAGGAATTAACTATCTCCGGTCTTAACGCCGGCAAACACGTCATCTGTGAGAAACCACTGGCTCCCACTGCTGAGGATATCTTAGAAATGATAGAGGCCCGAGACCGGTCAGGCAAACTCCTGATGACGGCCCAACATTTCCGTTTCTCTGGTATTTCCAAAGCCATGAAGAAAGAGATCCAGATCGGATCGCTAGGCAACGTCTACCACGGTCGAAGTTGGATGTTGCGCCGCAATGCATTCATTCCTTCCCCATCTTTCGTTGAAAAGAGGCATAGTGGCGGCGGGCCTAGCATTGACGTGGGCGTACACGTGCTTGATCTCACTCTTTGGTTAATGGGCAACCCCAAACCCGTTGCTGTTTCTGGAGTAGCAGGCGCTCCTCTGGCCCATATTCCAGGACAGTTTCCGGCATGGCGGCCCGGGCAATCAATGCCTAAGACTTGGGATGTGGAGGATTACGCAGTCGGCTTTGTAAGATTCGAGCACGGCGGAACACTAGTTCTTGAGACCAGCTGGCTACTGCACCACGATATAGAAGGTGAAGACATGCAGATCTGGCTGTACGGGGACCAAGGCGGTTGTCATTTTCCTTCTGCCCAATTCCTCTCTTCCAATTACGAGACTAAACAGTTGTACAACCGAACTCTGAAGATCACTCGCGATGACTTGGAACCCCATGCCCAGGAATGTGTCGAATTTGCCCAAGCCATCACGGACGGAGCCCCTTCACCGGTGCCATCCGAGCATTCGCTGCAAGTGTTGGCCATCTTAAATGGAATTTACAAGAGCCAGGAAGCGGGCAAAGAGATCCTTCTGGATTACTAAGATCCGGTGGCCTGCCCCGCATATATGGGTGCGAAGGCGAGGGATTGTTTTCTGTTGCCGGAGGGCAAAGAATTTTGATTTAGGCGATGGGTTGGAAGAAAGAAAGTGGGGACAGCTTTACATGGTAATAAGGCGTATGAACTAGTGAATGCAGAACTAATTGCAGATTTCGCCTGCAATACAGGTGAAGGTCCATTGTGGCATGCAGAACACGAGTGCGTTTACTGGGTGGATATCCCCGACGGCGAACTGTATCGATTCAGACCATCTTCAGGCAAGTCAGATTTGGTCTACCAGGCGGACCGTTCAGTGGGCGGTTTTACTATACAGGTTAATGGGGATTTACTATTATTCATGGAAGGTTGCCGGGTCATGTCAATTAAAGAGGATGAGCCCACTGTCTTCATTGAAGGAATCCCAGGCCAGGAGGCAAATAGGTTTAACGATGTGATAGCCGGTCCCCAAGGTCAGGTGTTTTGCGGCACCATGTCTACTCCTGGGAAGGTGGAAGCTGACGGACTGTTATATCTACTCTCCCCTGACGGCAATTTTACGGAATTGATGGGAGGAATTGGCACATCAAATGGAATGGGATTTACACCGGACAGGAAGTATTTCTTTCACACAGATACCAAGACAGGGAAAATTACCAGGTACCCGTGGTTGGACTCGAAAGGGGACTTTGACAGATCACGTCCTGAAGTTTGGTACTCGGCTGTAAAGGAACCAGGGACAGGGCGCCCTGACGGCATGACCGTAGACGCCTACGGACATTTGTGGATCGCTCACTGGGATGGATCTCGGATCGTCCATTTGGACGCATCGGGAGAATTTTTGCAGTCCATACCATTTCCCACATTGAAAGTCTCTTCTGTCTCTTTCGGAGGTCAGAACCTGACTGACTTGTATGTAACTACCGCTGGCGGGCACGACAAGAAATACAATGGGGAAACAGCGGGAGCTCTGTTCCGCCTTCCGGGAATCTCGCAAGGCCTTCCAGAATTCCGTTCTAATTTAGTCGACCTGACTGAACTCCTGCCTTATTCATGACCAACTCTTCCCTGCCCAAAGAAATGACAGCCGTGGTGTGCCACGCTCCTCTGGACTATCGTTTGGAGGTGTTGCCGGTCCCGGCCGTGAAGGAAGATGAAGTCCTGCTCCAAGTCGACGCCGTAGGCATCTGCGCTAGTGACTTGAAGTGCTATTTGGGGGCTCCCATGTTCTGGGGCACGGCCGAGAAACCGGGATATTGTCAGGCACCCATCGTGCCAGGACATGAGTTTACAGGTACTGTAGTGCAAATGGGTTTCGAGGCCCAGAAGACACAACCATTCGGTATTGGTGACAGGGTGGTGTCAGAACAGATAGTTCCTTGCCGAAAGTGCCGGTACTGCCGGAGAGGACAATACTGGATGTGCCAGGTCCATGACATCTATGGCTTTCGAAAGAATACGCCTGGAGCTATGGCGCAATTCGTGAAGTTGCCAGGCAATGCGTTGAATTACAAAGTGCCTGAAGCTTTACCTCCAGCGTGGGCCGCTTATGTGGAGCCACTGGCGTGCGGCATTCATGCCGTGCAGCGGGCAGAGATCGAATTGGATCACACAGTGGTAATTGCAGGGGCTGGCCCCCTGGGACTGGGCATGGTGGCAGCAGCCCGCATGAAAAACCCAGCTCAGCTAATAGTGCTGGACCTCAACGACAGGAGGCTGGAATTAGCTTTAGCCTGTGGTGCCGACCTAGCACTTAACGTTAGCAAAGTGGATACTGTGGCTGAAGTCCTGAATCTCACAGAAGGATACGGCTGCGATATCTATATAGAAGCCACGGGACAGCCGCTGGCCGTACCGCAAGGCCTTGAAATGATTTGCAAACTGGGCACTTTCGTCGAATTCAGCGTAATGAGAGAGCCAGTTACTGTCGACTGGACAATTATTGGAGATGGCAAGTCCCTTAATATTCATGGTGCTCATCTAAGTCCTTACGCCTATCCTGTCGCGATTCGGATGCTGGTAGATGGTCTATTGCCAATGAACCGCATCGTGACTCATCAAATGCCCTTATCAGAGTTTCAGAAGGGATTTGACCTGGTTGCCAACGGCAGCGAATCCGTAAAGGTCACACTTCTACCTTAGGCAGAGGCGGAGCAATTGCTTCCCTATCTCAGCTTATTGCACCCACTTTTCTCCAAAAAAGACTCACTTCTCAATTCCATTCCCTCTCAACACTACGACCGAGGATACAGAATTGCTCCAGTTCATATACACAGCCGTTCGCGGGTTTGGAAGCGGATGACAACCAAAAGACTACATGTGAAGCGACCTGTTCGGGCGTCAGGAGCCTGCCAGTTGGAGCAAGTTCCCTGGGCACATTTTCATACCAATCAATAGGCAGTCCTTCCGAAATCTTTAGTGCAATCTCATTTGGTGAGGTACACCAGCCAACGTTAAGCTGGTTGATGCGAATATTCTCGGCCGCCAATCCATTCGCAAGATTTCGTGTCATGGTCTGCAAGCCACCTTTCGATGCAGAGTAAGGCAAAAGGTCAGATTGACCAGACCAAGCGTTTACGGAACCGATATTCAGCACAGTGCCTTCGCCTTGGTTTCGGAAGTGTCGGACCGCCTGCCGAATAATCAGCAGGGGAGCCCGCAAATTTACGTGGTAATGTTGGTCGAAGGTTTCAGCGTCGGTATCCTCCAAAGTCGCCCTTGTAGTTATAGCCGCATTGTTCGCGACTCCATCAATCTTTCCAAATTCTGCGACAGTAACATCCACAATCCGGCTGCAGACATTCGGGTCAGCAATGTCTCCGACTACAAACCTAACCTTTTCTCCCAATTCCTGAGCTAATTCCCTAGCGGCATGTTCCCGCCGCCCGTGAATCATCACTGAAGCCCCTTCCGCGACACAGGCTCTAGCCGTAGCTTCTCCAATGCCTGTAGTTGAGCCAGTGATTAGCACTACTTTATCTTTGAGTTGCATGAATTAACTCTCTTACTAATGTGAATTGCCTGGCAAGCAGAAAAGGATCTGTTCTTGACCCCAGTGCAACTATCGGTGGCAGCAACAATTAATTCTGAAGCTATCCTCTGTTGGAATCAATGCTGCCCCATAAGAAATGCTGGTCTTCTGAGCCATCAGGCAGGTCGGCCCCAACGATAGTCGGTTCTTAGTAAATCGTCGGGCGCGTTTGGTTGCATCTATTCCGTTTCATATCTAAATGAGTTGCCAAGGACTAGCCATAACTCCAAATTCGGAGAAGGAAAGGGGAAGTTCATCGGTGATTGACAGCCGCGGATGGGCCCCAATTTCTTCCAACAAGCTTGGACTTGCGAAGAATTCGTCCACAAATAAGGTGTTCTTAATGAACACCATGCGAGCCTCTTCGGGCGGCTTAGCACATCCTCGAATTGCGACCTGCAAGGACTGTTCATCGGCAGGCATCGTTATAGGTAAATGGACTCGGAACATGCCAAAGATGCCAGCCGTAATGGCATTGGTGTATGTAGCCACCCAGTCAATTTTCTCGACTACCCGGGCCGTGGTCACGTTGGCCAAGCCTAGGCCGGACACATTGCCGTGGGTTTCAGGTGTCAGATCCAGAACCGCAATCAGTCCCACATCCACTTTTCCGAACACCTCAGGTTGCCGCGGAATCATAAGCCTACTCACGACATTAGTGTCCATACCAGTGCCGCTGATATTCTTGCCGAGTTCCTTGACCACTAGAATGTCAATGGACTCAAAAGGCAAACTGGCCATGCTCTCCTTGGCCTCAACCAGCAGTTCTTCCTCTCTTGTCGTGCCAATCTCCGCGTCGCTCAAAAATTCTATGCGGGCCGTTTGGTCGTATGCGTTCTCAATCGGACAAAGTGCCCCAACCAGATTTGATTCTTTTTCATAGATGCGAGCTGCGGGAGCAAGATACTTCTGAAAATTATCCCCGCCGCCTGCATGCATGATTGAAGCACCATGCTGTTTCCCCAGACCAATGACCGACATCTTGGAGGGTCCACTTTCTAACGTACCCCTGAAATCAGTGTGTGGCTTGATGCGGCTGATCAAAACGCAATGGTCTGCGCTCATGGACTCAACGCCTTGGAAAAGCACAGGGCCACCTTCGATTTCGCCAATGGGCTTCACTTCCATGGTGGCCTTCACTTCACACCCTACACTGTCAGCTGTAACTCCCAGCTCCGCCATCATCAGCTTCTGGCCCTCTACAGTTGCCCCGCCGTGACTTCCCATGGCTGGAAAGACAAAAGGTTGGAAACCATGCCCTCGCAGCCAATCCACGCTGGCTTTAGCCAGTGTCGGAATGTTGGCTATACCACGGCTACCGATGCCCACCCCAACCACAGCGCCGGACTTCATTCGGTTAAATACACCGCTCTCTGTCCAAGCCTCTTGCACGCGTCCCGGCAAGTCCTCAACTTTATTGGTATTGAAAGTCTGCCGAACTTTCAGTATCCTATCGGGAAGTGGAGCCGGAAACTCTAGGTTCTGAATTTGTTCCAACAACTGCATCGTTTCACTTACTCCTGAAGTATCAGAAATCCCACTGCAACGGTTTACTACCCTTTTACAAGGGTAACTATTTCCTGCATAAGACCTCCAAAATTATCCGTACTCGCTGTAAAGGCATCACTGGCAATTACTAGAGGCGCCCCAAACACTACGATTTCCGCCCCCATTTCCAAGGTTTGCAATGCCTGTTCCACACTCAGTCCGCCAACGGCTTGGACAGGAACGGACACTGCATCGACTACAGCAGCCAAATCCTCTAACGGTGTGCGTTCAGGTTCCAGATTTCGTTCGTCAAAGCCAGTATGCACAATGATGTAATCCACTCCTAACTCTTCAGCGCGGCGGGCCCGTTCCGGTTTGTCGGGACATAGCATGACATCGCACATTACTTTTTTCGCGTACCGCTGAGCCATATCCACTTGAGCAATGATACTGGCATCGTGGGCTTGGCCCATCACAACCACCATATCCGCCCCAGCCTGGAACATCATTTCTCCTTCTAGCCCTGCACCGTCCATAGTCTTCAGGTCTGCGACGAGTGGGACTTCAGGAAACGCCTTTCGCAAAGCCCTTACCCCATGCAGTCCCTCCGCCAAGATCAGAGGAGTTCCAGCTTCCAACCAGTCCACTCCTGCCTCGTGAGCCGCACGGGCCATATCCAAGGCTTCAGAGATGGTGGTGACATCCAAAGAGACTTGGATAATAGGAGTGGGATTTGTTGGCATGACTTCCAGTGTCACTTATGTAAAGTGTATTCCTAATTCCATGTCAATACAGACTTTACGTTCAGGCCAGACTCCATTCGTTCAAAGGCCTCATGCCATTCATTCAAAGGAAATATGCCACCTACAACTGGACCCACATTGATTTGCCCAGTATCCAGTAAACGCAACACCCTTTCCCACGTGCCAAAGGTATGGCTAAAGGAGCCTTGCAAGCGAATGGCCTTTTGAACCAAAGGATCCAAGTTGAAGTCCAAGGGCTGAGGACCCCATCCGATCTTGGTGATCTGACCATTTGGACGGGCCAAAGCCATGCCTTGTTGCAGTGCTCGGCTGACTCCAGTGCAATCAACTACCAAGTCGGCGCCTGCCCCGTCGCCTAATGCGCCAATCAATGCCTGGGGATCTTCTTCATCAATGTTCAGGACATAGTCTGCACCCAACTCTGAGGCCACTTCGAGTCGATGCTCGTCAGCGCTAGTGCCCAAGACGATTGACGTGCCAGCGCCCCGTATTCGAGCCATTTGCAAAGCCATGATCCCAATTGGACCTGGGCCCTGAATCACCACCAAGTCGCCAGGCCGTATTGTGGTCTTTTCCACCAATGCGTTGTATGCCACGCACCCTGGTTCGGTCAAGGCAGCTTGTTCAAATGTAACGCGGCCGGGCACGCGGTGCAGGATTTCCGGCCGGGCCTCAACATAGGAAGTGAAGGAGCCGTGTGTTAGGGCACCATATCCTAAGCGGTTTGGGCACATGTTGTAGTTGCCACTCAGGCAATAGGTACATCGTCCGCACACTGAAGCCGCGGTTTCGCAAGCGACTCGGTCACCAACCTTGAAGCCTTGCACGTCTCGGCCCACCTCCACTAATACCCCGCTGAATTCGTGCCCAAGAACCAAAGGCAAGATGATCTCCCAACTGTGTTGGTTGCGCCAAAGGTGTATGTCGCTGCCACAAACACCGGCAGCCTTCACTTCTATCACCACTTTGTCCGAAGCACCGGCAGGCTCGTCTACCGAACGAATCTCAACTTCCTTGTCCCCGGTACCGTATTTGATTAATGCTTCCATTCTGTTCCCTGGGATTCCAATCTAATAAACGAAGTGCTTATTCCGCATCTCTTTCAGAAAATCTACGCTTCTCTTCATTTCGTCCATGCCATCCATCCCGTCCTCTATGCTCACCCAGCCATTGAATGCTCGGCGAGCTAATCGGCTGAAGATGGCTTCGTAGTCGTTCAGACCTTGGCCAGTAACTCCATGTTGGAGCGCATCCAGGTAACCTATGCTGCCGTCCTGCCCCTTAAGTGACTCCAAACTTGCTCCTGCCGTCAGGTATCTGTCACTGGCGTGCACTGTTACAACGCGATCGAGAACGGCATCCAACAAGGCGATCGGATCATCACCTGCCACCAGGGCATTGGAAGGATCGTACTGTACCCCGAACCACTTCGATTCGGGAATCCGATCCAGAACCTTCATGAAAACGTCCATCTTTTGAGCGAATTCCGGATACAACCAGTATCCATCCTTATAATGATTTTCGATCGCCAATACAACCCCTGTTTCAGCGGCTTGAGGCAGGATTTCCATAAACGCCGATTCAACATACTCAAGGCCCTGGTCGATAGATAAGTCAGGATACCTCTGACCAGTAAGAATCCGGCAGGTTACGCCTTCACCTCCCAAGTATCTTGCGACTTCCATCATAGCCACTTGATGTTCGACTGCCTTGTGGCGCATTTCGGCGTCCGGATGAGTAAAGTCAGCGGAAACGCAGAGCATCGGCATTTCGTAGCCATCGGAACTGAGAGCTTCACCAATGGAGTCCAAGTAGGATTTTTCCAAGGAAGCGAAGAAGCCTTCATACAGTTCCAAGCCTTCCACTTCCAAGGATTTCGCCATGCCAATCCAATCGAATACATCCATCGTGTGATGGACACAAATGTCGTCCAGATAGCATTTGGGAAAGGCAGCTATACGCATGGCCAGATCAAGGCTCCAGAATGACCTTTATCAAGTCCAGCTTTCCTCTTGCCAGCCCCTCAATGATGGCGGGCCCTTCGGTGAGCGGAGAAACTTGCTCGATCAAGGGTGCTACATTGATGCGTCCAGTCGCAATAGACTGGATGACCCTTTCAAATTCATCTGAGAAGCCATAAGTTCCAGAGATAGTGATTTCCCGTGTCACCACCTCCTGCATATTGATATCAATCATAAGGTCACTATTGCCTATCCAAGTGACGTGCCCTCCCACTTTAACCATGGCATGGGCCTGCTGAACAGACTTAGACAAGCCCACTGCTTCAACGGCTACGTCCGCCCCTACTTGGTTGGTCATATCCATGACTCTTGCAATGGGGTCTTCATTTCTGACGTTAATGGTTTCGTCTGCACCAACCTTTCGAGCAACTTCCAGCCGGTGGTCGCTCATGTCGGTCACGACAATAGTACCTGCGCCACCCAAACGGGCGCACAACATGACCAACAAGCCAATGGTTCCAGCGCCAACTACTACGACGGTATCCATCAATTTCAGAGGAGTACGGGATAACGCATGCATCGCGATTGAAAGAGGTTCGCACATGGCTGCTTGGTGCCAGGTCATGCCTTCAGGCTTGGGGTATAACATGGACTTATGAACTCTCACCAGGTCAGCATAGGCTCCCTGGGTGTTAACACCGAGTACTTCTCGCTGTCCTATCCCGTGGTAGGGAAATAAAGGAGAGACTATTACTTCATCTTCTTCTTCCACGCCTTTAATATTGCTTCCGAGCGCGGCAACTGTGCCACTGAATTCATGGCCCATGATCATAGGAGGAGTTCGTCGACCCGTTCTTCCCGTGTAGCCGTGAACGTCGGACCCACAAATCCCTACCGCCTTAACACTCACCAAGACATCGTCTGCGGCAAGTTTGGGTAGAGGTGCCTCTGTGACCTGCATGTGCCAGGGAGCGGAATATAGCAGTGTCTTCATAGGAAAATTTCTCTTCAAAAAACAGGATGAACTGGAATAGCCGGTGGCAACTCTCATTGAATGGTTCCCCAGCCGTTAGCCGCATCATGAAGCAAGGATCTGAACCATTGACTTGAGGATGTTTTCAATTGTAAACGCCAGCAAGAGGAACAGGGACTAACAGCATTTGAATGCCTGAACTTTACTTTCATTAAGGATCTATGCAGTGGATTGTCTTAGCCCTTTAAGACTTACCTGTTGCAGCAGTGAAACTTGACCATCTGGACCGTTTCAGTAAGCCAACCTTAGAGGGCATTGAGACATCTTCTAGAGACTCCGTATAGATTTGCTGGTCAATGCCAAAGCGACGTTGCTTGGGGAAGCCGTTGGAAAACCAGCATTCGTTCCAAATTCGTATATCCTGTGAGCCAATCCCCTCAAAAGGGGAAGGCTACAACCTTGATATGCAGTTCTCTATGCCGTCTCCAATGCAAAGATATAATGCGCTCAGAGGAAGGTATGGGGACTAAAACGTTTGCCGACGTGTATGATCCCCCCCCTTGAAATGTATGGGTAAGAATCTCATCGAATAATGGCTGTTCACGACCTTCCCAACAGGCTTCCGAAACCAGGGCCCAAAGTCCTGGCGATTGGGTATGCCTGCTACGACTTGACCTTCGAAGTGGAGCAACACTTGGGAGCGGACGAGAAAGCCAATGCCAGCAACTTTACGAGCTGTGGAGGAGGGCTTGCCGCCAATGCCGCTGCTGCAGCGGGAGCTCTGGGATACCACTCAATACTAGCCTCATATCTGGGACTTGACATCTTTGGGGAGGCTCATGTCCGCGAGCTTGTAGACTTGGGGGTCTCGGTAGAGCTCTTACTCCGGTCTGAAGAGCCCACAGGGGTATCAGGTATATTGGTTAAGCCGGATGGAAGCCGTACGCTTGCGGCTTACAGGGGAATTCAACCTCAATATCCGCAAGACTCCTTGGATTTAGACAGAATTCAACCGGATACAATTCTGGTTGACGGGCATCAACAGTCAGTTTCCAAAGACGTAATCCGGCAGGCCAAAGAAAGAAACGTTCCCACGGTCTTGGACGCAGACTCGGATTCAGCTCACAGCCGCGCTTTGGCATCTGAAGTAGATCACTTGGTGGCTGCAGAACGGTTTGCCTATGGTTACACTGGGGCCACTACTTTGCCGGAGGCCCTAGAGGGTGTGTCCCATCTGGCAGGTACAGTAGTGGTTACGTTGGGGGAAAGAGGTTTGGTGTGGGCCAAGAATGGACAAACCGGTTCCCTGTCCGCCTATGATGTGGAAGTGCGAGATACTAATGGAGCAGGAGACGCCTTTCACGGTGCTTATATTGGTGCATTGGCCGAAGGAATGGATTGGCAGGATCTGCTACGATTCGCCAGTGCCACCGGAGCTTTGTGTTGCCAGACCGTAGGATCCAGAAATGGACTTCCTTCCCGTGAAGATGTACTCAGTTTAATGACTGCCCAAGAAATAAATTAGGATCGAAGTCCAAAGGAGTTCCCCCATGACCGCACGAGTTTCCGTTTCTTCATGGAGCCTGCACCGAGCCTTGGGTTCCGTGTGGCTGGATGACTTTACCGCCGAAAAGAAGACACCTCCCAGTAACGAGGCCACTATCAAGCTCTTGGAACTTCCAGGGCTGGCAGCTCAACATGGACTTAACACTTTGGAGATTTGCCACTTCCATTTTCCGTCTCGTGAGAACGGCTACTTAGCCGAGTTAGCCAGCGAGGCCGACCACGCTGGAGTAGAAATTTTCTCAATCCTAATCGATGATGGAGACATTACTGCTCACGATTCGCAGGAGCGGGAAGTCCATTTGGATTGGATTCGGGGATGGATTGACACAGCCAGTGACTTGGGAGCAAAAGCGGCACGCGTGGTTGCAGGCGAAGATGCAGTCCCTCCAAGCACGCAGAGTCTATCTGACCATCCTAGTATTCAAATGAGTGCCAGACAGCTGAAGACTCTGTACGCCTATGGGCAGGAATTGGGTGTGAAGGTCTTTACCGAGAATTTCAGGCCACTTTCACTGAAAGCAGGTCACCTTATTGCAATTCTGGAGCTCTGCGATGGCCAGATTTCGATCTGCGCTGATTTTGGCAATTTCAAAGGCCCCGATCGATATACAGAATTCGCCAAGATTGCGCCATGGGCTTCTTCCGGGCATGCCAAAGCCCAATATGAGGAGGACGGTAGGATCATTCCCGATGACCTTGCTGGTGGCATACAGGTACTTAAAAAGAGCGGTTTCGAGGGACCCCTGTCATTGATTTTTGACCAACCCATGGTGCCCCATGCAACGGAATGGGACTATTTGGATTCCATGAAGAAGGTCGCAGAGGTAGAGTTATAGCGATGGCTTGGATACACATCATAGAGTTTTCTAGATGCTTGTTCTAAATTGTTACTGTGGTTGGAAAATAGCTGCATTCCAATTCAAGGATAGGCGAAGCACAAAGGAAAATTGGATATGGCTTTCGCCATAGATGACAACTGCGAAGATATATACAACATTGCTACGTCGGGTGCCGGGCCTGCAGGGGCTCTGCCTTTGGATGAAGATATGCTTCGACATGCTCCAAGCGGGAATCTCTTTGGATTGACCCAGAATGCGGGCATGGGTTGGCAACCAGCCCGCCTCCGACAACCAGAATTCCTGATCCTTTCCACGCAGGGGGGCATTCGCGCACCAGATGGCACGCCAGTAGCCTTGGGCTACCACACTGGACACTGGGAGGTTGGATTGTTGATGGAGGTGGCGGCCCGGACACTGTCTGAACAATCATGTACGCCCTTCGCTGCTTTTGTCAGCGACCCCTGTGATGGTAGAACGCAAGGCACAACCGGAATGTTTGACAGCCTTGCCTATCGGAACGATGCGGCCATAGTGTTTCGGCGTCTCATACGTTCTCTGCCCACTCGCAAGGGAGTATTGGGTGTAGCCACGTGTGATAAGGGCTTGCCGGCTATGATGGTTGCTTTGGCCTCGCAGCATAGCCTGCCTGTGGTCATTGTCCCAGGCGGCGTAACATTGCCGCCCTCACGCGGCGAAGACGCTGGCAAAGTTCAGACGATTGGCGTTCGCTTTGCGCATGGCAAGTTGTCTATCGAGGAAGCAGCCGAATTGGGTTGTCGGGCTTGCGGCTCCCCGGGGGGAGGCTGCCAGTTTCTAGGAACAGCCGGCACAAGCCAAGTGGTTTCTGAAGCCCTGGGTCTCTCAATCACACACTCTGCATTGGCTCCTTCTGGACAACAGATCTGGAGGGAATTGGCACGTCAATCCGCCCAGTGTCTGGTAACGCTTCAGAAGCAAGGCGTTCATGCCCAACATATGCTTACGCCTGATTCTCTACAGAATTCCATGGTTGTACATGCGGCCTTCGGTGGCAGCACAAACTTGCTCTTACACATTCCGGCAGTGGCCCACGCAGCGGGATTACCCAGACCGACCGTAGAGGACTGGAAGCGAATAAATTTCGAGACTCCTCGTCTGGTGGATGTACTGCCCAACGGACCAGTGGGGCACGTCACGGTCCAGGCCTTCTTGGCCGGAGGCGTACCCGAGGTGATGCTGCATCTCCGCAGTCTTGGACTGCTCAAATTGGAAGTGCAAACGGCAACTGGACTACGCCTTGGGGAAAATCTGGCCCAGTGGGAGGTCAGTGACCGGCGAAAGAGATTAAAGGAAATTCTGTGGGAACGCGATGGAATTCGAGCCGAAGACGTCATCATGGCGCCTAAGGAGGCCAAAGGAAAAGGGTTGACAAGCACGGTAACCTTTCCCACGGGCAACTTGGCCCCACAGGGATCTGTTATCAAGAGCACATCGATAGATCCAACTGTCTTGGATGAGAATGGGGTTTACGCTATTACAGGTCCTGCACGAGTTTTTACCAGCGAAGCTGCAGCCATTCAGGCCATCAAGGGCCAAGATGTTTCTGCAATCAAACCAGGCGACGTGTTGGTGCTGATGGGGAGAGGCCCTGTAGGCAGTGGCATGGAGGAGACATACCAACTGACCTCCTCTTTGCGTTACTTGGAGTGGGGCAAAGAAGTGGCTCTCATAACGGATGCCCGATTTAGCGGGGTCAGCACAGGGGCCTGTATTGGTCATATAGGGCCGGAAGCATTGGCAGGAGGCCCGCTAGCCAAAGTCAGAGATGGGGACCCAATCCGCATTGTGGTAGACACTGTCAACCTAACTGGCACAGTTGACTTGCTAGGGTCCGGTGACAACGAGGCATCACTGATAGAAGGGGGCGATGCAATGCTCCGTCAGCGCCTACCGCACCCTGATCTAGCTTCCGATGAGCAGCTTCCAGACGACACGCGGTTATGGGCTGCCTTGCAAGATGTCAGTGGAGGTACTTGGGGCGGATGTGTATACGATGTGGACGCCATTATCTCGGCCCTGAAGGGCCGAGATCCTTTTTCAGAGACTGACCCTTTAGTCCCGGCCTCGACCTAACAACCTAAAAACCAAAAACCTTCAATCTGGTCTCGCAGTTGCTGGGCGGTTCGAGGCTGCCCGTCCAGAGAGCTGAAAGCTATTGTACATTCGCCAAAGTGGGCAAGTGCAGGTACCCGAAAATCTCCATGATTGAGCGACGTGGCCACGTTGCACAGAATGTGGCGTTGCGCCGCTAAATTGGCGATTTCATTGTTTAGTTGAGGGTGATTAGTAGCAGCGAATACCAGAAAAACACCTTTCAGATCTGAAGCGCGGAAATCACGATCCAGCCAGGTAATTTCCTTGTTCTTAATTCTGGCTCTTAGTTCTTCTGTAACAGTGGGACAACAAAGGACAACCTTTGCCCCTGAACGCAGCAAAATGCGGCATTTTCTGGTACCGACGGGACCTCCTCCAACCACGAGAGCAGTCCGGGATTGCATATTGGAAAGAGTAAGGGGGTAAATCCCCGTAGGTCCTATTTCCTGTCGATCAACCACAACGACATTTCGCTTCTTTGGACTAGCCGCCGTGTCGGACCATTGCTCAACCACTTTGCCTACAAGCATCAGACTAGGGCTGGCCCATTCGCCCTGGCTCACAGCTCTTTCCAGATTCTCCAGATTGGTACGAGCGGTCTTTTGTGTCGGAGATGTTCCGGCACTAACCAGAAGAACTGGTGTGTCGGGGTTTCTGCCAGCAGCCACCAAGCCATTCCGAATCTCAGAGACCGCGCCGAAACCCATAAGGATCACCAATGTATCCAACTGGGCCAATGCTTCCCAATTAGGGGGGTCTAAGGCACTTTCCATTGACCTCTGACCTGTAAGGACTGCAAACTCTTTCGCGATGCCTCTGTGAGTAAGCGGGACGCCAAGGATTGCAGGCACGCCTGTAGCTGAACTGACACCCGGGACTATCTCCACGGTGATTCCGGCTTTGCGAAGCGCGGCCTGTTCCTCTCCTCCGCGTCCAAAGACAAAGGGATCTCCGCCCTTAAGGCGAATTACTTTCTTTTCCTTATGTGCGAGTCTTATCAACAGACCATTAATATCTGCTTGGGACCAGCTGGGGCCCCCTGATACCTTACCCACATCGAAGATTTCAGCCTGCGGGTGAGCCAACGCAACTAGCTGGGGATCGACCAATCGGTCGTGGACTACTGCATTTGCAGACTGCAACAGACGAAGACCACGCACAGTGATGAGGTCCGGACTACCTGGTCCGGCCCCAACCAAAAAGGCCTTACCTGCCATCAGAAATCAACAGGAATTACTTTGGGACAGCAACTGCTCTTGGATCGGACATGTGGTTCAGGATTATTTCTGAGATTCCTCGGGTGTCATCAAGGGGGTCCAACAGGGTGAAAGCACGGTCCGGAAATCCCTTTGACACTGAAGCCAGAATTCGAGGCAGATCCTCTTTGACGTGTCTCCCGCTATGGAGAAAGTAAGGTAAAACTGCTAGGTTATCAGTACCTTGTTGCAAGAGCCTGCGACAACCTGTCTCCAGGTCAGGTTGATTGATTTCAAGATAACTGGCAACCACTGGTATAGGGAGGCACGCGTCTTGCAGACGGGCGGTAATAGTCTGAACCTGGCATACAGACTGAGCAAAATGGGAGCCATGGGCCACCAGCACAATTCCTGCGAATTCACCTTGGGTATTAGACTTGCGCCATGTCTCTATCTGGGAAGACAGCAGCCCAGTAACAGATGAATGTTCGCCAAGGACTGGTCCCAATCGAAATTGTAAGACAGGGGAAGTCTCCTGCAGGTCCCTAATTTGCTTAGGTAAATCTTGTTGTACGTATTGTCCAAAGGTCAGGAAGTACGGCTGTACAAAGATTCGGCGCACCCCACACTCCGCCAGGGCCAAGGCGCTTTCGGCAAAACTGGGCCTACCATAGTTGAGAAAACCAGTTTCGATGGCGAAATTCGGCGAACGTTCCCTGAGGCAAGTTGCTACCCTCTCCATGCCCGTCGCACTATTGGGGCGCAAACTGCCATGGCCTACGATAAGGAGACCTTCCACACGGCCTTCTCAACTGTTGAAGCTGGGTTTTCTGCCTCTTCGACCTGCAGACCGCATTCGGTCTTGTCCAAACCTTGCCAGCGGCCCGATCTTTCATCTTGACCCTCAGCTACAGGCTGAGTACAAGGCCAACATCCGATGGAAGGATAACCGTTGTCATGCAATTCGTTGTATGGCAACTGGTGCGTCCGAATGTAATTCCAAACTTCCTCTCCAGTGACTCTAGCCATTGGAGAAACCTTTACTACATTGAACCTATCATTCCAAGAGACAAAAGGTGTATTGGCGCGCGTTGGGGATTGGTCTCTCCGAATCGCAGTAATCCAAGCACTGCTGTCTTTCAGGGCATGAATCTGAGTGTACACCTTACGTAATTTGCAACATTCCGAAGGGTTCTTGTAATAAAGGTTGGGACCGTATTGGGCTTCCTGTTCCTCAATTGAAATGAATGGTTTGATCTGCCGAAAGGTACGACCAAAGTGCTGCTCTGCCCTGGCAATCTGGGCGTGAGTCTCTTTGAAAAGAAACATTGTATCCAGAAAGTAAACATCAATTATGGGGTTAATCTTCAATGCAATATCCATCATCATCAGTCCAGAGGGTCCAAACGATGTGCCCAAGGACACTCCACTCTTGAACATGTCTATACACCATTTCAGCATACGCTCCACGGATGCGGATTCGAACTCATCATTTAGAGCTTCCAGGTAACGTGTAGTTATGAACTCAGGACGGCCCGAATTGGTGGCAAAGAAGGATGATGGTGCGAAAGCCATTGCGCGGCTCCTTGGTGAATCAAATGCTTAGCGATGCGTTGCGGTATTCATCTAAAAGGGCACTGGCACAACCTGACGAAAGGCATTCGTTTGCAGCTGCAATGCCTGCCTCAGGAGACTCTGCCCGGCCCAGAAGGGACAGAATTACACCCGCTGTCATCTTGACCTGGGCTCGAGCCGGCGAGTTAACGTCGTCTAGAGCCTGCAAGTTCAGGCGGGCATGTTCGGTGACTTCCCGACCTGCAGGTACCGCTTCACGAAGAGGAAAGCCCAACTGTTCAGGATTCAACGCCAACGTAGAATCAGGGCTCTTGCCAAAGATTCTAGTCTTGCGCCCAGACCTCATCTCGATAGAACCTTCTTCGCCTTGGACGATCCAGCTATCAATTTCGCCGGTCTGCATGGTCCGCATCTCATCGATGTACTTCGTGTGGTAGAAACCGGACATCTGATAGTCGGCGTCACCCGGATTGATGAGTTTTTCCACGGTATTGAGAACAGTGCGCAAACCGAATTCCCACCTTAGTGGCAATAACTGCAACCAGGCAGGCATGAATTCCTTTGCATCACAAAAGGCCAGGCCGGTCTCATCAAGGATCCTCGCAGCTGACCTGGGCGCTAAGTCTGTGCAAACGCCGAGCTCGGACAATACTCTGCCTGGGGTGACACCGCCTTTGGTGGGGACTTCCTCGGTGCCATGCAGTAAAACGGGTTGGCCACAAGTAGCTAATACAATTGCCACAGCTGGCGCCAGTTGAGCAGAGCGAACTTTACCGTCATATGGAACGGCTAAATCCAGCAGACCCTCCCGTTTCGTCTCAACCGGATTAAACCAACGGGTTCTTACCGCTTTGACAAATCCTCGAATTTCGTCCCTTGATTCACCTTTGACCCGTTGGGCTATGAAAAAGGCTCCTGCCTGTGCCCCGGATACAGTACCGGCCAGAATTCTGTCCAATGCATCTTGGGCTTCTTCCTGGGTTAGATTGCGGCGCAGGGTTTCACCTCGACCCAACGCCTGCACATAGGGTCTGAAGCCGTCCCGATCTAGTACTGGAGTTCGGAGTCCTTCCACTCTGGAACCTGCCAATTGGGGGGCAAACACCTCTGGCCACCTATAAACTGAAATTAAACTGCCGCCAGGGCAGCAAGAGTGTCCAGGCTCATTCTCTCAGACGACTTCGCCAGCCAAGACAAAGATTCTCGAAAATCCGTATCTGATCTCACTAGAGTAAAGTCTGACCCTCCCAAGGATCGGGACAGAAAAGAACTGACTTCCGACTCTGCTTCACCAAGAGTTGCGGCAGATGGCGGATACAGCAAGCGATCTAGCAGGGAGACTTCGCAATGGCACGGGTCAATTGCAATGTCCAGACCTGGCTCTGCCTCTAGAAGGCGCCCTGCTTCAATGGCCAGTAGCCAAATTTCCTGCAGACGCTCAGCCAGAGGCAACTCGTCTTCCAGGCGCCCATGCTTGCGTACGTAGTAGAAGCCTTGTTGCACTTCACCAATGCGGGCGCCGTTATCCAATCCTAAGTCGTCCGCGTGTCCCACAAGCATTACACCTGGGCCTGCCGGAACATGCTTGTAATCCGCCACATCAATCATGGTGGCGGGGGCTTTCTCTTTCTGTATCCAGCTGTGGAAAATCGGAATTACTTTATCCAAATCCACGGGCGTGGCCTGACTAATGCCAAACCGTATCTTAAGTCTTTGCGGTTCCTGCATAAACTTTCCTAAAGCTGAATTCCCTTGGATGCTTCTTCGGCGACTAGGCGACCATCGCAGGCATATGCAGCCTCAATAAAGAGATTAGCCTCTTCTATAGTTTCGTGGGCACGTTCGTGAGAGGGATTGTCTATACGTTGTCTATGGTGTTTGAAAAGGTATTGACCAAATTTGCCTTTGGCAAATCTGTCAAAGAATAGCTCTGTTTCAAAAAATAGCTCCCGAAACTGCTGCACGATCTCCGATTCGTTGTATCCGATGTCAACGGCCTGACCACGTAGCAGAGACCTAGCAGCCAGCACCATAGCCTGAACTGCCCTCTCATATGCCAGACTGACATGCCCTTCATCAAGTGCCACCAAGGCATCGAGAGCCTCGGCCTCAGCTCTTGAAACCTCCATTGTGAATAGCGAGACCACCTCGCCGGCGCACTCTCCAACCCCAATATCACCGATAGTGAATTCCCGAGGATCCCCCCAGTCGCTGTAGTAGGAAGCATCGTCCTCATACAGAGGAATAGTGCTGTAAGGCTTAATCAGGCCTCGAATCTCCTTCTTACCAAAGCGTTGCACCCAATCCTGGAAACTTTCGTTCTCGGAACGCTCCGCGTCAAATTTCGTCGTTAGAATCTTGAGAACTTCCGGGACGGCACGAGACGGGATCGCACCAACGGGCAACCCGTAGCTTCCGGCGTTGTTTCTCCATTGACCCCCTAAGACCACTTGGAAGTGAGGAACAGTCCGCTTGTTTCGATGACGGCTGTTCCCAAAAAAGCCTATGTCAGCCACATGATGTTGACCACAAGAGTTAAAGCAGCCGCTGATCTTGATCTTGAGGCCACTGATCGACTCCGGAAGTTCATCACGCTGCGATGCCAAACGCGTCGTTAATTCCCCTGCTAAGCCCCGGGAGGAGGCAATTCCCAGTTTGCAGGTATCCGTTCCTGGGCAGGTAGTTATGTCATGGATAGTGCCCGCACCTGGTGTGGCAACGCCTAAGCGGACCAACTCATCATAGACTTCTTTCAAGTCCTGGTCAGCAACCCACCGCAAAACTAGGTTCTGTTCCACAGTAGTGCGAAGATGCTCGCCCACATATTGGCGGGTAACATCTGCCAGTCCAAAGGCTTGTGAAGTGGTCAAGTCCCCCAAGGGCAAATTTACGTAGACCACAGAGAATCCTGATTGTCTCTGCTGATACACGTTTGTTTTCAACCAATTCTGGTAGCCAGCATCATCATAGTTAGCTTCGATTGTTATGGGCTGGTGCAAGGGCCGTTCTGCAAAGGAATCGATAGTATCTAGGAACTCATCCCATCTCTCATCGGAGGGCATTACTTGGCGCTCCTCATAGACCATACGTCTGAATTCTTCGATCCCCAATTCTGCAACCAAAAACTTGATACGAGCCCGATTCCGGTTACGTTTTTCTCCGAGGCGGGCGAAGACACGGCAAACTGCTTGAGAAAGCGGCAGAATCTCGTTTTCCGGAACGTCCGCGGCCAACAGTTTGGCTTGGTGAGGAATTGCTCCCAACCCCCCGCCTACATACATGTCGAAGCCTCGAACTTGGCGACCGTTTACTTCCTTGGCCCTGGCCACGAAACCTAGATCATGTAGACCCACCAGTCCGCAACCCTCGTGCTCACAACCTGAAAAAGCGATCTTGAATTTGCGACCGAAGTCCTGTACGTCATCATGACCCAACAGGAAAAAAGTCAGAGCATCTGCATACGCGGTCACATCAAAAACTTCTGTACGGCAAACGCCAGCCAAGGGGCAAGCCGTCACATTTCTAACCGAGTTGCCACAGGCCTCACGAGTAGTAATTCCGACGGCGGCCAAGCGACGCATCAGATTGGGAGTATCACCAACATGCACAAAGTGCAGCTGGAAGTCCTGCCTAGTGGTAATGTGAAGAATGCCGTCCGCGTACTCCTCTGCCAACTCGGCGACAACCTCTAGTTGATCCGGTTTCAGTCCCCCCCATGGTACTTTGATACGCTGCATGCCGGGAGCGTCCCACAAAGTTTCAGGTCCCTTGGTGGCTTCTCCAGCGGGGTAGGACAATTCCCGCTCAGCGATGCCATCATGCCGTTTTCCGTTATCGTATCTTTGCCCGTAAACACCCCGCCGCAGCCGCGTTTCGGCGAAGACCTTCTCATCCAAGTCACCTCGATTGATTAACACCATCTGACCTTCAAAGGTATCAATCTCTTGAGCCCAGGCTTTTGAGACTTGGGATCCAAGTCTGTCTTTCCAGTTAATGTTCTCCACTAGAAGAATCTCCTTAACCTGCTATATGGCGCCGAGGTCTGAACCGCCGGCCAGTATTGAATTTGATCCAACTAAACAACTACTTTACTAACAGTTTGCGATCATGGTCTGGCATCTCAACACCTGACACAAAATTCGTGCAAACAAAAGGCCCGCTGCTGGCACCGGGCCGTTCCTATTCATTTCACCAACGGGTTTATCCCTTAGGGAACTTTCCGTGACGAAGCCGGCCCTTCACCTTGCCCTAGCGGCTCTGACAACACGGACACTCGCAAGGGCGGCACCCACACGCCAAAAAAGGCCTGCTAATATTGCCGGAACCAAAGTCGTTACCAACCATGGCATCACGCAGCGTTGAAAATCCCGTAAGGGCTAAAGTGCTCAAATCTGCCTCGCGATCACCATGCTATGTTAACACAGTATTGTCCACTGCCTCGAGGCCGATGCGACCTGAGGGATATGTTGAATTCGGGAATCTCCTGTGCCCTAATACGTGTTCTGAGGCTGCCCTTCCGCCATGTATTTGGATGGAGCGTTTCCACTTCTGTTGAAGATGACGGAAGGGCTGAAATTGAAAAAAGACCAATTGAATTCCAATGGCTTTAAAGCCAGTCCTGAGTATTTCCTACATCACATTGAATGTGTTCTAAATACCGAAATTACCGATTTGCATTCCAACAAGATTGATCATGCCCATGCTCTAGCGGATGAGGATTTTCTGGCAATAGTTGTTGAAGGGAATCTCAACTTCCATCTCGCAAAATGGGGGTCCGTTCCAGAGCGATCTGGTTCAATCCGCCTAAATATTCCTTCGCTTTGCCTGGGGTACGAATTGCTATCGATTTCGTCCTGATTCCGCAAAAGATTGCTGCACAGATATTGGATATTCCACTGGTTCCGGCCTGATGCTCCTTAGGCAAACCGGGAATTTCACGTCCAATGTCCCTCTGAACGTATGCGGGTCGAGCGAATTCTGGACGAATAGGGCTTCACAAAGGAGCTGTTGGTGAAGGCATTGACTGCGAAGGAAATCGATAGTCTTTTCAGAGCATGGCGCCGGCCTCATATTTGCGGACAACAACAAGGCCTTCCACTTGTAGGAAGAATGGGGCCAGATGTCTCCGAACTACGTATATATATATGTAAGTCCTCGGCTTGTGCTGGGGGAGTTCCTGTCCAACAAGGCGGAGGGGGAAAGCATGGCTTAACCTCTGTATAGCGGCTACTAGGAAAATGCTAAGGCACCAGAATTGGGGCAGAGAGATTAGATCTGTCGCTGTTTCCTGGAACTGACCGAATTCTAAGCACCGGTCAAGGATTTAGGAGCTCCTTGATTGAACCCCTTAGCGCCGTTAACCGTGCAAATTGCAGTAAACAATTTTCCAAATTCAAGGGCAAGGGGAATGGAAACATAACGGTATGCTTCCTTTCGCCCAAAATGTCTGATCGGGTCCGCTGAAATGAACTCCTCGTCCCCGCTATAACCACAAAGGCTGAATTTGCCATTCCCGCTTAATTTGGCATTTAAGATCGATGCTTCTTGACAGCCTATTCCAGATCCTAAGTTGTGGAGCTCACTTCAAATTGATGTAGATACTGGCGGCTCGTAATTGCGCTGGCCAGCGGTGTAGCCAATCGAGTGACATCTGTCTCCACAATGATCCATCCGTCGTAAGAAGCTGCCCCCAGCGCGGTAAACAGAGCGGGAAAGTCTATGCAGCCTTCTCCAAGTTCCTGCCAGAGACCCGCCCCCGTAGTGGTCGCATAATCCCAGTTGTTATCACGCCCTTTGCGAACCACCTCTCGGTCCACATCCTTGATGTGAAGTGCTTTGATGCGATGGATATGCCGCTCCATGAAAGAAAGGGGCTCAGTGCCCCCCCAATACAAGTGGCCAGTATCAGGCCCCAGGAATACCAGATCCGGATCTGACCGTTCTATCCAAAGTTCATATTCTTCCTCTGTTTCTACTGGAGTGCCAACATGGTTGTGAAAACAGGAACGCACCCCGTACTGCAGACTGATTTCGCCTATGCGATTGATCATGTCTACCAAACGCTGAAAATCTGCATCAGGAAGAAGATCCAGAGTTGATACGTTGCCAGCTGCCTGCCGACGGGTCCGGCCTGAAGGCATTGGCTCCGATGTACCTGCAGCCGCGACAAAGGTTTCGGTCAAGCCCAGTGCCTGAGCCCAAGCGGCATGTCGGTGGGCTTTGTCCAAAATCTCTCGTTCCCTTTCAGTTTGCCAAAATGCTTCACTGAAGTAACCGGGCGCGGGTTGCAACTGAAACTGGTCGAATAGTGACTTCAGAGCTTGTGGTGTGTCAGCATCGGATTCTAAGAAAGGCGCTCCTGCGTATCCCGCCTGTGAGATCTCTGCCAAGACTCTGCTTGGATCTTTGCCACGCCAAGTGATCTGTCCACAACCTAAGTACTTTGGATCAAGCATGTTTTGAATTCCTGTTTCGGGTCAAAGAATGTCACAGAAGCAAAAACCTTGTCCGCTCCCATGACTTTCAGAGTGGCTGCCCACACTACATCTTCTCCCAAAGCCTTCGCTCGCGCTAATTGCAGGAAGGCTTTTCCTCCTGTTGCGGGATTACACCCTCACCAACTCTGTCTCTAAAGACAATAGCACTCGACAGAATGTCTTCCGACTGATTCCAAAGGCACACACATGTCCATTTCTTTGACCTTCAGTCCTTTGATCCTGGAGCAATTCTCCATAGGGAAAAGGCCGTATTGGTATGCCCAGCAGCCGCCCTGCGGGGTGCAATTGGCTGGAAATGGGTCTGCGAGAGTGGAAACCGCTAACCATGGGAATCTAAGTCGTTGCCGACGTCTGCCGGAAACAGGAGCTGGCTCGCCAATGCATAGAAATCGCGATGAGAGAGGCTCGTCTTGCCGCCACAGCCAAGAAAATTTGGTGTCTGCGGCTTTTACGACAGCTGGTCTAGACCCGATTTGACTTGCCACTATCTTTCTTTTGGATTCTGAATTGGTGGAAAAAATAGAGGGTTCCACCGATGTAGACGGACCAGATCGTATAGTCGGAAGCTGGATTCCGTTGGATTGTGGCCTTGCCCCAATTATTCAAGCGTCCAGTTTATTCTTTATCCTGACCTATTGTTACAGCACACAAGTCCACCCGATTTCTTGACTGGCATTAATGCACCAGTCATATGGTTCCAGGTGAATTACTGCAAGTGAGGACTTCCAATTAGGGTCTTCCAACAAAGTAGCGATTAATACCTGAAACGCAAGTTAGATGGGCCAAGCAAGAGCTCTTCTTACCGTGCCCGAAGGAACTCGTATCTGGATCGCAGACATCGATAACCGGGATGGTGTGACTGTTTGGGCGGGGCTTGATTCTCTCCGACTGCTGAATTCTTATCTGAGGGCATATATAAGCCTAGTGCTGCTTGGAAGCAAGCTGAATAGCAGGAAAAAGTAGCGTTGGAACCCATTTCCATTCTGCTCAGGATTGCAGGTTCCAAAAGGGGCATAGATTTGATTGAAGAACAGAGGAAGACTGGTATTTCAATGTATGGACTGCATTGACGTGGGCCTCACTGGAAATCAGAGTTGTGGTACCTTCGAAGCATAGACTTGGATCAAGTTCAATCAGCAATGCGAATTCCAGAGCAACCGGCTAGATCTGAGAGAAACGCCGCATATGCAGCCAGTTAAGTGGGCCTGTACGGATTTACAGAAAGAAGAGCTCAAGACATTGCCTTGGAGTAGATTCCATGCAATATCATTTAAATTGGCCATTTGGTTACGCCTTTACTGAGGGGCAACTCTCCGCACTGACCCACTAGCGATTCAATAGGCTCTTACAGGCCAGAGAGCTTTCCAAGACTTGTTGACAGTGCACGCCTTGGGCGCTATGTAGGGTTGAAAGACATTGCACAGACCTTTCTGTTTCTTGTATTAGACGAAGTATCCATATTTATGGGAGCCCATTTCGAAGTTGATGGTGGAACTGGATTGAGTAACTAAGAGAAGTGCACTGTAACGGGCTGTCGTTGCAGAATCAGAAGTGACTTTACAAAGGAGGGCCGCATGGCCAAGAAAATCTATGCCTATGGAATGGACGGTCTTGTATTACCTATGGTGAGACATTTTGCGAATGAAGGATCACTGCCGGCCTTTGCGCAGCTTCTCAAAGATGGCACGAGTAATCAAACCTATTGCTCTCTTCCGGTCTGGACACCTACCAATTGGGCGACGCTCTCTACTGGTGCCCATACAGGGACTCATCAAGTATCCACTTGGGAAACGACCCTGGCAGCCAACTGCGACATAGACAGTTTTGACGGTCGGAGCAACCGGGCAGAACGCATGTGGAATGCGCTTGAACGCGCTGGTCTCAAAGGGGCAGCTCTGCATTACCCTGGGGCACATCCTTCCGGATACAACTCCAGTTCAGTCATTGATGGGCTGGGCCATCCTGGTCACGCCCACTCAGATTTCGAAGTCGCTGCTTGTCAATCGTACGAAACCGGCCCAGGCAGCAGAAATGACTTCATGATTGGTCATGATGGTGCCCCCGTGCCCGGCTCTCGCAGCATTGAAAGTATTCCCAGTTTGGTGCAAGCTGTCGATTGGGAGAACCTACCCGCCAGCCATAAGCCACCATTAGAAACTCAACTAACAATTACCTCTCGCTTTGGCAATTCCGCGCAGACCTACCATATTCTGGTTACAGCTTCCAGGGACCGATATGACTTGGTGCACTTTTTCCGTCGAAAGAACGGACATCAATCCTTGGCCTCGGCCTCGTCATCTCAGTGGACAGCGTGGTTCACGGATGAGTTCGTGCAGCCTGACGAAACGGTGACTGCTGCTTTGCGATTCAAGATAATGAATCTGGACCCAGGCGGCAATAATCTCAAACTTTACCGCAGTCAGATTACCTATACCCAAGGTTTTTGTTACGGGAACAACGAACTGGAAAAGACCTTGATTGACCGTTTTGGCCCCTATCTGGAACATGCCTCCATGATCCCTTATACCGCAGGCATGACCGATTTCGAAACGGCTTTGGAAGAGTGTGAATATCAAGGTAACTGGTTCGCCCAAGTAGGACATTACATGCTTACTGAGCGGGACTGCACCTACTTCACTTGTCATTGGCACCTTTTTGATTACCTAAATCACATTCACTTAGCTGACGTAGATCCAGTTTGTCCTGGATTCGATCCAGGTCGACAGGAAGGAGCGATGGATCTCTTTCGACAAGCCTATAAAGTGGGGGATGGGATAGTCGCGCGCATGCAGGAATCCCAGCGGGAGCATGGACAGCATGAGTTCTTTGTCGGTGTATTGGCGGACCACGGAGCTTATCCGGATGTACGCGTAGTCAATGTACGCAAGTTCCTGTATGACACAGGATTTTTGGTCCTCAAGAATGGAGAAGCATGCATTGCCCAGGATCAGGATCGCATTCCACACACAGAGATTGACTGGAATCGCACCAAAGCCTATTTACCTCGACGTGGTTTTGACATAAAGATTAATGCTGAGCCTGATTCCAAACAATTCCAAGCTATTGAAAAGAAATTGTTAACAGCGTTGCGCACTTGGACGGATGATGAAACCGGCCAGACCGTGGTTGCCATTGCTTTACCCAAGCGCGATGCCTACATTCTGGGGCAATGGGGAGAGCAGTGCGGAGATGTTGTGTTTGTTTATGACCATGATTATGTCAGCGGCTACTATCCTCAGTGGAAAGGAATCCAGGGCGGTGGCAATGTAGGAGCGCCCCTAGAATTTGGGGCCCATCATGGTGGATTTCTGCCTACCGATAATGGGTTTTCATCAAGTTTCGGGGCATTTATCCTGGGAGGACCGGGACTGAAACAAGGATATGAACGGGACACCGACCAATTGGGTTTCATACAGGCCGTTGACGTAGTACCCACGCTCTGTCACCTGCTTGACATTAGACCCCCGCGACAGTCTCAAGGTGCAATCGCATATGATCTGTGGCAAGGTCACTCGATGGAAACTGGAAAGTCAGAAATAAAGCAAGTCTGAATTAATTGTCTTGTCCCAAGATAGGGTTGGTCTTGGGTTGCATCTGGTTATATTTGTAACGGGATGTGGAAAACCGAGTGCAAGACCATTGCTGTAATGGAACCGATGTCTAACTATTGGATTCCAGATTTGTTGAAAACATTGCTCTGCGATGAGGGATGGCCAAGAGTTCTAATCGTTAAGCCACTTTCTTGGTTCTCCTGACTGCAGAATGGGTAGAATTGCCTCTACAGTTTGACTCGGAGAAAAGTGTTTCGGGATGGGCCGTATCTTTGACGGGGGCTTACAGCATGGCCTGTAGACCCGTCAGCCTTTGGCGGAAGAGCACAGTTCTCGATCATACCCGTGCGTGTTCTTGCGCGCCGACCTCTCGTTGTGAAAACTAAGATCACCGTAGTCGGTGGGGCCGGACTGGCACACGGACAGGGCGGGCAACAGGTTCACAGACTTGGGACTGGGGTTTGCCCATGGACACCGATGGCAGTACGATGGGGCAGCAGGGGGGGTCACTCCATCATCGTAGGTGTTGTAGTCATACCAAGGACAGCAAGACCTTGTGCCCTCAGTACGATCCAACATTTTCCAAAATTTACAGAGATTTTGGATTTATTCTCAACAGGAAGTGGAGTGCCCGGCGGCTCAACTCCAAGACTTCCTGGCATCAAACAGGAGATCTGTCATCCATGGCACTTGACCCCATCACTCTGGAAATTCAATGGCAGAGATTAGTCAACATCGTAGATGAAATCGACAATGCGGTGATTCGCACTTCGTTCTCAACCATTGTGGGCGAGAGCCATGATTTCGGCTGTGCCCTAATGGATGCAGAGGGTTCCGGACTGGCCCAAGCACAGTGGAGTCCGCCCCAATTCTGTACCATGCTACCTCGCACCACTAAATCTATGCTTCAGCGTTTCCCCGTGAACACTTTGAAGGAAGGGGATGTTTTGGCTACTAACGATCCATGGATTGGTAGCACCCACTTGCCGGATTACAACCTGATATCGCCGGTATTCTACAAAGGTCGAATTGTGGCCTTCCTGGGTACTGTAGCCCATGTCTCAGATGTGGGAGGCCACTTGGGGGATCTAGAGGCCCAGGACATGTTCATGGAAGGCACTCGGGTTATGCCCAATAAGTTTTACTCGGAAGGTAAAGTGGTGCCCATCGTCGAGGAATTCATCGCCGCTAATTGCCGGGTGCCCAACATGGTATTAGGTGATTTGCACGCTATTGTGGGGACCCACCGCATTGGTATTCAACGTATGCAGGAATTCCTTGAAGACTATCAGATGGCAGATATGGACGAGCTGGCCTCGGAGATTCTTGCTCGTAGCGAGCGGGCACTGCGTGCGGAGATTCGAGCGCTGCCCAACGGCCAATCAGACTACACGGTAACTGCTGACGGCTATCTTGAGCCCTTCACTTTGAATGTGCAGCTAACCATTAAAGACGATGAAATCCATATGGATTTCGAAGGCACTTCGGCCCAACAGTGGCACTCCGCTATTAATGCTGCTTTCAACATCAGCTACGCTACGGCCGTGTATCCCATTAAGGCTATGTTGGCACCGCACATTTTCAACAACGATGGGCTCATCCGCCCCATCCGGATGACGGCGCCGGAAGGATCCATTGTGAATTGTACGTTCCCAGCCCCTGTTGCAGCCCGTGCCAAGGTCATAAAGCACATTCCGCCTCTTATTTTTGGTGCTTTGGCAGACTTGATGCCGAAATCCGTTATCGCAGCTGCAGGTGGGATTTTCCCTTTTCACGTCGTTGGTAGAGATGAGAGATTCGGCCAACATGCTGTTCACATGTTGCCGCACGGAGGATTAGGGGCCACCCACGATGCCGACGGACTTTTACCTACCGCCTATCCCCACAACAGCACCGTAACTCCTACCGAATTAATCGAAATCCAATGCCCTATTCTCATGACTCACAAGAGCCTAATCCAGGACTCCGGTGGGCCAGGCCAATTTCGGGGCGGACCGGGGCAGGAAATCGGATTGCGGGCATTGTCGGAACAGGGCACTACCTTAACTATTCGTCCCGACCTTATGAAATATCCTGCTGAAGGCTTAAGAGGTGGAAAAAGCGGCAGTGCGGGCGACGTCATATTGAACGGTGAACCCATGCGTCGCTTTGTGCCTCACCAGTTCAGAAAGGGGGACGAAGTGATCTTACGTGTGCCAGGCGGTGGGGGATACGGTTCACCCTTGGATCGAAGAAGAGAGGACGTGCACAGGGATGTGGCCTTGGGATTGGTTTCCGCAGGACAGGCCCGTAAAGTCTATGGCGTATCCGTCGAACAGTCGGCGACAGAGTTGGAGGATTCAGCTTTGAGAGAGGCTGTAACACAGGTCCGGGCGAAAACCCGCAGGACTGGGGCATGACGGTAGATTTGACTATCACCGGCGGTTGGATTGTCAACCCCACATATGAATTGGAATATCTTTCTGGCCATCGTACCTTGGTCGTAGAAAGGGGCAAAGTCAGCGCCGTTCTCGATCCAGTTGATAAGCCACAGGCTCGGGAAACCCTTGATGCAACCGGCATGTTGGTCCTGCCAGGTGCTATCGATCCTCACTTTCACTGTCGCGCCCCTTCGTTCCCGCAACGTGGCGATTTCGCCACGGAGTCTAGGGCAGCGGCAGCAGGAGGAGTTACCTCAATATTCGAGATGCCCATCTCCAATCCTGGAGTGGCCACCACCGGCGCACTGGTTGCACGTGGAGAGCTAGTTCAAAGAGATGCTTATGTAAACATCGCCCTTTACGGGGCTCCAGGTCTGCTGGATGCTGGGGAAGTCCGGGGAATGGCAAAAGCAGGGGCAATTGCTTTCAAGCTCTTTATGACTGAGGCGCCACCAGGCCGGGAGGATGAGTTTGAAGGCCTAATAGCACCTGACTTAGCGACAATTGGGGCTGCGCTTGAACTGACTCGAGACACTGGACTTCGTTGTGCAATCCACTGCGAGGATCAGAGCCTTATTGACTGGTATACAAGCCAGGTACGGGAAAAACCAGGAGCCGATTGGAAGCGCCACCTGATGTCAAGGCCCGCAGTAGTGGAGTCAGCCGCAATTGCGGGTGTTTTGCAGTTGGCCCAGGAATTGCAGGCCCCCATTCACATAGTGCATGTCAGTGCAAAGGCCAGCGTAGAGCTAGTACAAGCGGCGAAACAACAGGGGACACCAGTAACAGCCGAAACCTGTCCTCACTATTTGCTCTTTACCGAGAATGTGTTGGAACAGGTTGGTCCTTACGGGAAAATCAATCCACCAATTCGCACGCAGGAAGATCAAGATGCCTTGTGGCAGGGATTGGAGAACGGTGTCTTCGATTTCATTGCTACAGATCATGCCCCCTTCACCGCAGAAGAAAAAGAGGCGACTTGGGGACGAATTTTGGATGCGCCTCCGGGGCACCCGGGCGTGGAAGCACTTGTTCCCCTCCTGTTAACTTGGGGGTTGAATGACACATTTTCATTAGAAAGGACCGTGGAATTAATGGCGTCCAACGCTGCCCGCAGCTTTGGCATTTATCCTCGTAAAGGAGTCTTGCGTCCAGGTTCAGATGCCGATATCTGCCTATATGATCCGCGCGAAGATACAACACTGGAAGGAGCGAACTGGTGGACGAAGGGCGCTGCAGCCAGTCGTTTGTATAAAGAGATGCCCGTTAAGGGGACTGTTCACGCTTCTGTTGTTGGAGGCCGAATAGTCTATCAGGAAGGCGCTATTACCGCCAGACCAGGATGTGGCGCTTGGTTACGATCTAGCCATTCATTTTCAGAGAGCAGGTCATGAGACTTTCTTGTGCTTTGGTGGGATGCGGTGTCCGCGGCTCGTATTGGGCCCGAGTTCTGTCAGAACATGAAACTTTGGATTTGGTTGCTCTGGTAGATCCCGACGAGACACGTACGCTACGACTGGCCGCGGAATTGGGTGGGGAGATCGCATGTCTAGATCAATTACCAACCAAGGCTACACATTGGGATTTTGTTGTCCTGGCTACTCCACCGGAATTGCATTTCGAGCAAGTTCAGTTTTGTCTTGAACGCGGTTTACATGTCATCTGTGAAAAACCCTTGGTTGAAGAGTTCGAACAGGCGATTGAACTGGTTCGCAGGGCAAGAGAGGCCGAACGCCTCTTAATGGTGGGTATGAATTTCCGCTATCTGGAGTCAAGCCAATACTTGCTCAAGACAGTGCGGCAAGAACGATTCGGACCATTGGGTTTCGGACGCTTCGACTATACCCGGCAGAGAGACGGGCGGCGGTCAGATTTGAATACCTATTGCCTTACGATGCGAAACCCTATGTTATTGGAGCAGTCGGTACATCACCTTGATCTAATACGATATTGTTACGGCGAGGAAATTGTGCGGCTGTGCGCAGACTCTTGGAATCCCCCGGGCAGTGTCTACAAACATGAAAGCTGCGTTTCTGTTTTACTTGAAATGGTTTCTGGAGCACGAGTCAATTATCTGGGAACTTGGACGGCTGGCTGGAATGGCATGGCTTTCTCTTGGCGTAGCGATTTCCAAAACGGCATGGTTTTGCAGAACAAACAGTTTGGCGACATGGTGGAATGCAGTTTCAAACCGGAATTGGGACTGACTGGTCCTCGGTTCAAGGAACCTTCAGAAGCAGAAATCCTGCAACCCGTAAATCTCCCCCGCCAGCAGCCCTTCTTTGACGATACCCGGGGCCTTCTGGAGGAATTCCTAGGTTCGATAAGGAAAGGCAATTCCCTGCAAACCTCAGCGCATGATCACTTGATGACACTGGCCATATTGCAGGCTTGCGTTACATCGGGTACAAATCGCGCTTGGGTGGACTTATCTAATGTTTTTGACGAATACAACGCAAGTGACCTGTTGCTTCATTAGTGAAATATTCGAGGCGAGTCGAATTACATGACAGCTCGGTGAATCCATAGAAAGTCTTGGATTGATGGGTCAATGACTTCACTAGACCAGTCCTATTGAACAGGCAGACAGAACGAATTTTGCCGGCAGATTGCTTTTTTCAATTTGACCAACAAATTCCTCCAAGCCATATCGTCGAGGAAGAAGGCCTCGAAGTAAGATCAGTTTGGATCTGGGTAAGGAAAAGGGACAGATTTGCAGCAGCAATGGGGGCCCGCCCGTAATTGCTGCCGCCAACCTGCCACTTTATAGGATTATCTTTCATCGTATTCCTGGAGGAAATATCGAGTGGTCTCCTGTTGAATTCGCAAATCAGAAGAGGGCAAGCAGGCGGCTTCGCTAAGTAACTAGTGCATTGTTTCTAACTTATGATGCCCTCGTTTGCGGGCCGCAATCATCTCTGCAGGGTCCTTGCGCCAGCGGCAGGGACGGGCGCGCTGGCGGTTGTGGGCTTCCAGATACCGGTGCATGGTATCCACCAGATCCTGCAGGGAGGCGAAGTTGCCCCGCTGCAGGCAACCCCGTGCCAATTTGGCGAAGAGACCCTCCACCGCATGCATCCAGGAACTGGAGGTGGGGATGAAGTGAAAGTGCCAGTCGGGGTGTGCTTCCAGCCAGGCATGCAACGCGGCGGTCTTATGCGTAGCGTAGTGGTCCAGGATCACGTGTACGGGGATATCGGCGGGGCTGTCGGCGGCCAGTTGATCCAGAAAGGCCAGAAGCTCCTGCTGGCGATGCCGGGCCTGCGTCTGGGCGGTGACCTGTCCGGTCTGCACGTGCAGGGCGGCGCAGGGCGTGGTGGTGCCATGTCGGATGTAGGCGTGCGTGTGCGTGGCGGGGTGTCCCGGCTGCAGGGGCAGGCTAGTCTGGGTGTGCGGCCGGGCTTGAATCTGGGTCTTTGCCTCTCCGGACAGCACCAGGGCGTGCGCGGTGGGTCCATATACAGGCCCATCACCTCCCGCGCCTTACGGGCGAAGTGGGGGTCCGTAGAGAGCTTGAACTGCCGACAGCGGTGTGGAGCCAGCCCGGCCACCCACGCCTGCAGGCGTTGGCCATCCTCGGGAGTCACCTGAAAGTGGGCCAGACGGGGCATGGGGCGGGGTCTCGATGCAGGGGCATGATGAGGTGCCTACAGCATCTTACAGGTCCGCCGCCATGCCAAAGACCTGGATCCAAAGTATTTAACTATGCACTAGGAGTCTGCGCCACAGAAAGTATGCAGGAAGGCTTTGAGGGCGGAGTCCAGCGGACGGCCGAGGGCGGACTGCATGCGGACTGCACGGAACCAGGGTGCGTGCCTCACGTGGGGGTGCACAGGGGCGGTGCGGCCTGGTTCCGGGGGCGGATCGGGCCCCCGGCGGCTTAATTCCGCAGCAGGCGGTGCAGGCGCTTGACGTTCAGGGCCAGACACACCAGATCCCACTCGCCCTGGACCGGGTGCTTGACAAGGGTATTTTCTGAGCGGGAATCGATGGGTGCGGCTGGATCGGTGGGTGTGCCCCGCGTGGGGTCGGGCCGAAGGCGGCGGGGGCGGCTGTCAGCGGCCGTATGCGGTCGCTCAGGCTCCAGAGAGGCAGAATTGCCGGTCTGGCGGGCCGCGTCTGGCGGGCCGCGTGGTGCGGAGGACCGCGGCGGCCGGGATGAGCATAGAGCGATGGAGGAGTGCGATGAGGGTCCCGCGCCGAGGGCGCGGGTAGGTTCAGGTGCCGCCGGGGTCCCCGACCGTCTTCAGGCCCCGGAAGCCCTGCTCAATCCAGTTGCGGCAGACATACAGGGTGGGCTCTGTCTGCGCCACCGGTGTGTTGGTCAGCAATACCCAGGGCTGCTTCTGACCGCAGGCGTGCAACACAATCAGAGTGCTCTCCAGAGGCTGGTCGCGGAAGGCCCGCCCGGTGCCCACCCACAGGTCGCCCGGTCCCGTGATCAGCGAGCGCACGGGCACGCGTGCGGTCTGGCCCTCGGGCTGAAGAGTAACCTTAGGCTGGTAGCGCAGGCAAGGATGCCCACCCAGAGGGTACCCGAGTGCTACAATCTGCGCCCAGAGGTCGCGGCTGCCCAACCCCTGGTCACAGAGCACATGCACCGGCACCGTGGCTGGCCCCGGCCGTGGGCACCCACCAGCTGCACACCCACTGCAGCAGCGGGGCGAAGCAGTCTTCCACCTCCAGCTCCTGGCCGGGACCCCAGGAACGCGGACCCCCTGGGTGCCGATCCGCATCGTCATACAGCAGCTCCCGCTGCAGGCGGCGTAGCGTGTGCGGGTTGCGCGGACCCCTGAGGCCCTGCGCCAGCGCCATGGTGACCGTATCCTGGCAGCCGTTCAAACCCAACAGCGTGCCCTCCACCCACAGGGCCAGCACCGCCCGCAGGCGGCTGGGCAGATGCGGAAACTGGGCCTGCAACAGGTGCCGGATGTCAATACAATGCAGCAGGTCGACGCATGGCCACACTCGGGTGCTGTGGTGTTGGTTAAGTGACCCCCAGCTTACCTGCTGGTCATGCGTCTGCCTAATGCCCCATCCGGCCTATATACGAACTGGAATGCGGTTTTCTGTTTGACTGCACTGTTGTGCGCAATACCCTTGTCAACGGGGACCCTTGGGGTGGGGGCGCACTTCCACCTCCACCCCCAAAGCCACCTTCCAGCTCAGGTCCACCGTGGCCCGGCGGTGCGCCTCCGCATCACTCACCTTGTCATGCGCCTGCAGGAGCAGGGCCGTGGCCAGCAGGCTGGGCGGCACGCTGCTGCGGCCATGGTCCCGGCAGTAAAGGGCCGCGCAGTCTTCATCCCGAAACAACTGCCCCCGCAACCCCGCCAGTCGCCCGTAGAAACTCTCCCGACCCACCAGATCCAGGTACAGATGGTCCGCTTCAAACAGGCCGCGCTGATCTGATCTCCTGCCTAACATGCTGTGCCCTCGGTCGTGGCTTGGCTTACCGTCCGATTATATCTGAACCGTCGCCAGCAGGGGTTTCCGATTGGACTTCTAGAGAACCGATCCCCAGATCCGCCAACACTACGGCACCGGTACAGGCAAAGATGAGCAAAAATGTACCGAGGAACTCGGCCAGCAAACGGCGAGCAGTTTCTTTGCGGTCAAGGCCCAAGGCGGCCGCCGGCGCCGGTGGCTTCACGCGGTCCGCAGTCACGGCGTAGCTCACATGGGCGTACCACTTCGGACGTGCGTCGGTCTCTGCCTTCACCACCCGGACCTGCCGCGCCTAGCCGCCACTCAACCGAACCCATCCATTCTTCGGGATGTGCAGGTGGGTGCCGTCCAGGCGTACATTCTGGGGGATGGTGAAGCCGTCCAAGGTCCGGCGCTTGGACTTGCGGCGCGGAAAGGTGATGGGCTTGCCATCCGACTTGCGGATGGGCAGTGTCTCGCCGCACATTCCAGAACGCCCGGCGCCCCTTGCCACCGTGCTGGAATTCCGGCAGGATGTGTGGCTTCCTCTCGTTTGTCAGGCGGCGACGCAGAGCGTCCCAAGGGTGCTTAGGACCTATTCAGCTTGGTTACCCTGCCCCCAATGAGCCACTCGGCCACATACAGGTTACCGTTGGCGTCCACAGCCAAACCGTGAGGACTGTTGAACTTGCCCACCTCCAGGAGGCTCGTGGGTACTAACTGCCCCGATGCGTTCACATTGTTGGGCCAGCCCTCAACGTCGCACACCTGCTCGTTGTCGCCGATGTACATGAGCAGTTCATCGTTCATATCGGTGACCGTGAGTCGCGCGCGAAGCTCGGCGATGATCATCAGATCGCCATGTGTCGCGAAACCGCAGGGCGTGGTCAGAAAATTTTCACCGAACGACCGCCTGAATCCACCCTCCATGTCGTGGACCTGTACGCGGGCATTGGCCCTGTCCGCCACGTAGAGCTCCGGCTCGGACTTGCGATAATCTATGAAGATGCCATGCGGGCAATCGTAGGGCCCGGCCCCCTCCTCGCCGTTGACGCTGGCGACATGCGCGCCGCCCTTCGTGAACCTGTGGACGTAGTACGCACCGTACCCATCGCCCACCCAGATGTCGCCATTGCCACCGAATCGCTCCTCGTTCACAGCGACGGTTGTGGGGGAGTAGCGTGTGTCTTTGTAATCGGGAAGGTGAGGCGTCTCTAGCCTCATGACCACTTCACCGTCCAATGTCGTCTTGAACACCTTACCGGGCGCATCGGCCGCGCCCGGAGGGTTTTTGTAGCCGTGAAGGTAGTGACTCTTGGAGCCGTGGTCCGCAATCCACAGGTACTCGACTCCGCCCTCGTTGACGATGGTGATCCCATGCGCCTCGGCAAAGTCGCCGCGCCACGAGGAAATCAGGTTGCCATCCCCGTCGAAGGTCATCACTTCCGGGTCGCCGGGGTGGCAGGTCACAACATTTCCCGATCCCGTGACCACGATGCCCGGATGCGCCCACCCCTTGCGTGAACTGTTACTCTCGGGAATCTTGGCCCAGTTGTCGATCCAGTTGTATGAATACTCTTCGCTTCCTACCCGCATGACACAACCTCCTGTACTCGACATTGCCTTAGTTGAATTTCAAGGGCAGCTATCTTAGCGTCTGCCTGCGCTGGAAGCGCGCCTACCGTTCCCGAACATGCAGGGAGAAGCTTCGCAGCACGAGTGTTCACACGCGGGCCGGGGGGATGCCGTGGGTGTGATGCCGCACCCACATCCCCTACTTCTTACGTACGTGCTGACCGGGAACGAAACAGCGCGTTCCATTTATGGTTTCAGGATGACCTTGGTGTACCCGTCGATGCGCTTGTCGAACTTGTGATAGGCGTCGACGGCGGCGTCCAGCGACACCTCGTGGGACACTACGAAGCTGGGAGTGGCCTTGCCGGATATGATGAGGTCGCGCAAGTAGGCGTTGTACTGCTTCACGTTGCATTGACCCGTCCCCAGCTTCAGACCCTTCTCAAAGAGCTTCCCGAAGTTGATGGACAGAGCACCCCTCTTGGCGCCCTCGTCCACTCCACCGGGGTCCGATGGCACGTACAGGCCTGGGATGCCCATGATCCCCGTGGGATTGATCAGGTCGATCATCTGATTCAGGACCACGTTGGGAACCTCGACCTGCTCGCCTCCGGCGGCGGACGATCCTTGCGCAGCGGCCTGATAGCCCACGGCGTCGACCGTCTTGTCCACACCGTCGCCCCCGCGCATGTCCCTGATCTGCTGCACCGGATCGCCGTCATCGAAATTGATGGGAATACCGCCAATCTCGCTGGCCGTGTCCAGCCGCTCCTGCACGTGATCGATGGAATAGACTTCCGCCGCTCCTCTGATCATACAGCTATATGTGGCCATCAGGCCGACCGGTCCCGCGCCCCACACGGCGACGCTCTCGCCGGGACTCACGTCGGCAAGCTCAGTGCCGTGATAGCCCGTGGGGAATATGTCCGCCAGAAGAGAGAAATCCCACTCGAACTCATCCCCGGCTGGAAGAGGCAGACAGTTGAAGTCCGCGTGAGGCACCTGGATATACTCGGCTTGCCCGCCGCGCCATGGTCCCATTGCCACGTATCCATACGCGCCGCCGGCAAATCCAGGGTTGACAGTGAGGCAGAAACCCGTAAACCCCCGCTGGCAGTTCTTGCAGAAGCCGCAGCCGACGTTGAACGGCATCACGACCCTGTCGCCTACGGACAATGTTTTCACAGCGGACCCGACCTCTACGATTACACCCATGTTCTCGTGTCCGAAGACGATGCCCGGTTCGGCCGCAGTTCGACCCTCATACATGTGCAGGTCGGAGCCGCAGATGCAACTCGAAGTGATCTTGACGATTACGTCATTCGGATGCTGTAACTCGGGATCGGGAACTTCCTCTACGGCAACGTTGAACGGACCCTGGTACACGACGGCTTTCATGGTGACCTCCCCTTTACCCTCTTCGGCTGCTAATCCTATCCGGTCAATCTCTTGGACGGCCGAGTGTATCAGACTATGGCAGTTTTGTCTAAACCCGAATCCACCGAAGGAGTGGGTAATACAGGTCTGGTCAGGGCAATCACATTCTAATATGGGTTGCGCCGACCCTGGGTAGGATGGTTGTTAAGGGTATTTGCACAAAATGTCGTCTAATCAAAAGGCCTGTTTGGAACCGGCCAAGCCATGATGCCGGCCCTATGCCCTCCCCCGTATTGGGCCCATAGCACGGCCATGACCCCTTGAATATATGTGCTAATACCCTTAAGCCCCCGTCCCCCTGGTGTCCCTGCTGGCCGAGGCCGACGATCCCCGTCGCCTCCAGGCCCGGCACCATGACATGGAGGCCATTCTCCTGATCGCCACCCTGGCTGTCATCTGCGGTGAAGACAACTGGACCGAGGTCGAGTTCTTCGGTCTCCAGAAGCAGGCCTGGCTGGAAACCTTCCTGGACCTGCCGCACGGCATCCCCTCGCACGACCAGGCCCGGCGCGGGTCGCCCCTGCACCTGGTCAGAGCCAGGGCGGACGAGGCCCGGCTGGTGCTAGGCCAGCGCCAGGTGGACGACCGGTCCAACGAGATTACGGCCATCCCGGCACTGCTCGAGACGCTGGCGCTGGAGGGTTGCATCGTGGCCATGGACGCCATGGGCAGCCAGAAGCGGATTGCAGAGACGATCCGCGACCGGGGCGCCGACTATGTGCTGGCCCTCAAGGGCAACCAGCCGCAGTTGGACGAGGCCGTGGTCAAGACCTTCGCCGTCGAGCAGGCCGAGGCTTTCGAAGGTTGCGACCACGACTTCCACAAGACCGTAAACAAGAACCACGTCTTAATCGAGACGCGCCGCTGCTGGGCACTCGGCACACCGGAGTACCTTCGATATGTGGACCCCGACGGAATCTGGCCCGACCTGCACAGCCTGGTCATGATTGAGGCCCGACGGCGGCAGGGCTCGCAGGTCACCGCGGAGACCCGCTACTGGATCTCCAGTCTTGACAAGGGCATTCCGCACAACAGTGCAGTGAAATAACAAACCGCATGCCGGTTCGCATTTAGGCGGGTGTGGGGCCACGCGAGCCCGGCACCGGATGATGCGGGAGGCCGGGTGGGGCATTTGGCAGACGCATGACCAGCAGGTAAGCTGAGGGTCAACTAAAACCACCACAGCACCGGAGTGTGGTCATGCGTCGACCTGCTGCATTGTATGACATCCGCCGCTTGTTGCGGGCACAGCTGCCATACTGGAGCCTGAGCGACCTCACTTTGCCGCCGAAAGTCGACCCCGCCGCACACGGCCCAGCCCCGCGCGGACCAAGCCCACCCATCCCGCCGTACCCATTGATTCCAGCTCAGAAAATACCCTTGTCAACAGGAACGGGGACCCCCTGTCGATCCGCATCGTCATAGAGCAGCTCCCGCTGCAGGCGGCGCAGCGTGTGCGGGTTGCGCGGACCCCTGAGGCCCTGCGCCAGCGCCATCGTCACCGTATCCTGGCAGCCGTTCAAGGCCAGCAGCGTGCCCTCCGCCCACAGGGCCAGCACCGCCCGCAGGCGGCTGGACAGATTCGGAAACTGTGCCTGCAACAGGTGGCGGATGTCATACAATGCAGCAGGTCGACGCATGACCACACTCGGGTGCTGTGGTGTTTGTAAGAAGACCCTTAGCTTACCTGCTAGTCATGCGTCTGCCTAGTGCCCCACCCGGTCTATATACGAACCGGCATGCGGTTTGCTGTTTCACCGCACTGTTGTGCGGAATAACCTTGTCAAGCCGATACCCCGTGCCTGCGATCCTGGGCCACTACGCTACCCATAAGACCGCTGATGTGCATACCTGGCTGGAGGCGCACCCCGACTTGCACTTTCATTTCATACCCACCTCCAGTTCCTGGATGCATGCGGTGGAAGGTCTCTTCGCCAAATGGGCACGAGGGTGCCTGCAGCGGGGCAACTTCGCCTCCCTGCAGGATCTGGTGGATACCATGCACCAATATCTGGAGGCCCACAACCGCCAGTATGCCCGTCCCTTTCGCTGGCGCAAGGACCCTGCAGAGATTATGGCGGCCCGCAAAAGAGGTTATCATTAGTTAGAAACAATGCACTTGAAGCGGCTGCATATTGTCCCCGCTTAGCTTTGAGAATGGGTCTGTTGAGACAATCAACATGTCAATATTGCACCTTCGTATATTAAGTCCGGACTCCAATTCCTCAGATTAAAGTGTAGGTAGGGGCGGCGACCCATTCCGAATCGGAGGGCAACGAATTTGAGTTCGAAGTGCTGTAAATTCCTTCCGGCGGGGCCAAACAAGGGGTTTCACCTTTTCAATCCGCTAAAATCCAGTACCTAATGATACTGGAGGTGTCGGCCCTTACAGGGGCAGAAAAGTGGCTTTCCAGTTTCTGCCAGAGCCAAAAGGATTTCAAGTCAAGGTCTTGGTTTTCGTTGTCAGGCCGAAGGCCGCTAGGCATTTCTTTGGACCCTCTTGTCCTTGGAACAGAAATTCCAATGACACTTGAAAATGCCGAACGCGTTAGTAACATCCAGGACCGGCTATGCTCCATATTGGTTCTTATTTTGAGGCTTTTCCTGTTTCTTAATGTCCCGCTTCTCTGTCCTCATGGATGCCTGGTTCCTTTCACCTAATTCCATTAAGAGATTCAGGACTGGTAGATTCATGTCAAGGTAAGTGAATATATAATCTCCATTCATAGGCAAAGAAAGAGCGGGGAAAAAATGGTCACAATTCCAGGTCTCGAGGAAAGGGATAGCCGCTTGGCCCGAGTAAGAACTGCCATGGCCGCGGCAAGTCTCGACGGTCTGCTCGTGGCTGGTAAAGGCCATTGGTGGACAGGGCGCGGTTATTTTCGGTATTTCACAGACTTCCACATTTGGGGTCACGACGGCCTTATCTTCATACCGCTTGAAGGCGAACCTTTTCTGACTTTCAGTTCCCCTGCCGTAGCTGAGCGCATTGGCGCCAGGGGCTGGATTGCCGATGTACGTGGCGATGTGTACATCGCGCCCCACATGGCGGCTGCATGCAAAGCAAGGGGTTACGGCCAAGGCCGCATTGGCATCGCGGGTCATCAATTTATTTTGGGGGCTGGAACTCTCGAACTCTTGACTTCCGAAATGCCGAAAGCGGAATTCGTGGTTGCAGATAAACTCCTGAACCAGATCAGGGCTCAAAAGAGTGATCTGGAAATGGCACAGGAAGCCGAGCTGTGGATGTTGGCCAAGTCTGCCATGGAACGTTTTGTCGAAGTATTGCAACCCGGAAGAACGCAGAGGGATTTGGCCGCAGAAGCTTGTCGTGTAGCCTGGGCAGGCGGCGCGCGGGATATTTTGGTGTTCATAGGCGAACGCCCCGGTGAACACGAACACCCTCAGGACATTCCTATGCGGTGTGACGACATCGTGCGGTATCACATGGAAATTCTGGGCCCCAGTGGTCACTGGTGCGAACTTACCGTTAATTGCGCCTTCCGCGAACCCACCTCGCAGGAACTCAGACTCATGGACAGCGAACTCATTGCCTTCGAACGTATTAGAGCTGCGGCCCGGCCAGGTGCGCGTTTGAGCGACTTGGCGGGCATTTTCGACGGAACTCTGCAGGAACATGGGTGGCAACTGGGGCTACCGACTTCACATTTTGATTTCCATGGCCAAGGCATGGACACTATCGAGTATCCTTGGTATTCGGCAGGCGCTAGCTGGGGATCTAGTCAGGATTGGCCGTTGGAAACCGGTATGGTCTTCTCTTACCATCCACGGCGCAATCTAGTGGACGGCCCATCGTGGAGTACGGGAATTAATGAGGACATTCGGATAACTCCCACGGGTGCCCTAACCTTCAGTGGAGACTGGAGCCACCGCTGGCGGGTAATGAGGTAAACAAGATGACTTTGAGAATTGGCATTCTGGGCGCTGGCCAAGCAGGCTCGCGTCACATTGCGGGTTTTAAGGACCTAGAAAGAGTTCAGATCGTCTCCGTAGCAGATGCGGACCCCGAACGGGCGCGCAAAGAAGCAGCACGTTGCGGAGCAACGGCATACCGGGACTGGCAGAAGGTAATTGAGGATTCTACTGGATTGGACGCCGTAGTGGTAGCACTTCCCCACCATATGCACGAGGCAGCGGCCTGTCTGGCAGCGGCGCACGAACTGCATGTCTTGATGGAGAAACCTATGGGCACGACACCGTCAGAGGGGAGCCGGATCGTGGAGGCCTGCGATCAGGCTGGAGTCAAGTTAATGATAGGCTTTGTTCACCGTTTTCGGGCGGAAGCGGAATGGGCTCGCGAGTGGATTGGATCCGGAAAAATAGGAGTGCCTGTCAACTGTACGGTGTCTATAAGCTCACCCCGAGGTCCCCATTTAGGAGCATGGATAAACACTCCTGATTTCGCCGGGGGAGGCGCCTTACTTTACACCGGCATCCACGCTCTCGACCGCCTACTTTGGCTGGTTGATTCACCTTTACACCAAGTGCAAGCGGCGGTCCGGAGTTTTTCAGCTTCTTCAGAAGTTGAACAAGCTGTAGCAGCCCTCCTGAAGTTCGAAAATCGGGCCCTCGCCACTTTTTCTGTAAACTGCCCCTTGTATCCGAACGGGGCCACTGGTTGGCGGAGCGAAATCTTTGGTACTAAGGGAGTGGTTCGTATCCATGGCCGCGAGTATGTTGAAATCACCAGCGCCCAACTAACGCAGCGGATAGACGTTAGGGGGATTGGGGAGGAAAAAGGCGAACATTACAATTTCCAGCGCCAAGCCGAGTCTTTCGTCAATGCCATACTAAATGATACGGACTCTCCTATTCCTGGCGCGGTAGGGTTGACGGCGTTGGAAGCTTGCCAGGCAATATACGACTGTATTTGACGTTTTCGAACTAAACTGAAGTTTCTGAGAAACCTGTAGCTAGTACACCCCCCTGGATTGATCTTGCAGCCGCCAGTACCTGCGGTTATTCCGAAGCTGCAGCAACTCTCAACACGCAGGTTTCGGTATATCCACTTCCGACGTGGTGCTGGTAGTTCCCAATTTGCCAAGTTCCAACGAGGGTAGGAAAGAGCCCTGCCCTTTTGTGAGAACAAAAGCCCCACCCCCTAATACCGTTTGCGCTGGCATGAAATTAGCACATAGTATTCCTGCTGACTCGAGAGCTGTAGTTCCTGAATTCCCAGTGGCCCTAGTCAAGCTAGGTTAGACCGAACGACAGCCTCAAAAGCGCCGCTCAGACCTTCTCGGCGATCTCTTGATAATCGAAATCTTGGTCAGCGTTGGGGATTCGCACGGAATCCAGGCAGGGAAGCGATATAGACGGTTGCGGAGCCGCTGATGAATCCGATATCCAACCTTGACCGGCTCCCGATTCTTGTAAAAACTTGAATAACGAGAACAGACATGGCTCAGTAGCCCCAGTGAAATCCATTCGAGGCGCAATAGAGTTGCCGAAACTGCACAGCCAGGGTCAATAGCCTAGATGCTCCAGCTCCGAACCTTGTTGCAGGTTCCCCTTCGTTTGAATCTAGTGCGGCGACCCATGAACCTGATATCTTCCAGTGCCGTTCAGCTGTAAGAGGTCTGGCAGCACCAAAATTGGACATAGTACGCCAGCGGAATTCCACACCGTGGTTCAGCCTTCGGCAATCAAGATGGCACATGCTTTAGCATGGCTGGAGTCTCCAGGAAGTAGATCATGAAATGGTAAAACGTCTTCCAGGTCCGTGGACCAAGGAAAGCAATAAGACTGGCCAATTTTCGCTGCAGGCAAACGAGAATTCGATGAAGCCGATGATTGGTGAAATTTACGAAGCGCCAGTAGTCCAGAACAGGTTGCAAGGCAAGGCATACATTCAGCAGTTGGAATTGAAAACGTCTAAATTCCGTGCCTTAAGTGAAGTAGGGAAATCGAAATTTTCCAAGGGCAAACTGGGAATCACTTTGAATCAGATGTGGTGATCCCAGCTAGTCTGGCAAAGACACAACGGTTCTAAGTACAGAGAATCCGATTGGCACCGGCGAAATCGATACCAGAACAATGGAATCAAGACATGAGCAAGAGGCGGATCCGAATTTCCTGAACAGTTCGCAAGTATTCGTTCATGGCACTGCACAAGTCAAGGTAGTCCGAGGACTATCGTCAATTTATGGTTCCTTCTCGGATATCGCTTCGAAGACTGACTCAGGCAGATCCTAGACAAATGAGAATTCGAAGGGCCGTGCTGGATAGTGGCAATACTGAAACAGGAACTCATCGCCAAATCACCAGTTGTCGATTTGGGAGAATGCAGAGAAGCATATTAAGAGTCAGCACTATCGACATTGTGATCGTAAATGCCTACTGTAGCCCAACTCAAAAAATTTCTCTTCAATTCGATCCTTAGTGCACTGAGGGAGCCGAGCGTATCCAGTTTGTCCTCCAAAAGCGACAGTAGCAACCTGGAGAGCCTGGCTCCGTTGAAAGGGGAAATTTCTTCTTAGGTGGAAATTGATGGACAGAATTAAGGTAAAGAAGCTAGCCTTGTCGGGAATTTACTTGGGTATCGAAGTTCATATGGAAACCACACTACTGATCTGGGTAAATTCGTAATGGAGGCCATTGAATAGACGGGGCTTCGGTATGGCACACTAGGAGATGGGATGCCACTGATACGAAGCAACCCGCAATTGATTGTTAAAGATGAGTAGCTATTAGAAGAGGGACTTAAGAATGGAATATCGGCATCTGGGCAGCAGCGGATTCAGAATACCTGTCCTTGGCCTGGGAGGCAATATTTTCGGGCGTCAGAGAGAAACGTCGCACTTCACGAACCAATCAGAAACGGCCCAGATCGTATTTAGGGCCCTGGACCTAGGCGCCAATTTCATCGACACATCAGACAGTTATACCGGAGGCGATTCGGAATCCTTCTTGGGACAAATTCTGGCAGGACAGCGACACAAGTTCATTGTCGCCAGTAAAGTTGGGTGGGAACCTAACCACAAGATCTCGACCGGTTACCAAATGGGCCCCAATGAAGCCGGCCTGTCACGGGGACACATCATGGACGGCATTGACGGTACGTTACGTCGGCTCGGCACAGATTATGTCGACTTATATTACGCCCACAAGCCAGACCCCCATACCCCTTGGGAAGAAACGCTGCGCGCATTTGATGACCTGGTACAAATGGGCAAGGTCCGCTATGTGGCTTGTTCCAACTTTGCCGGATGGCAGATAGCAGCCATGAGTGAGATTTCTGCCCACCGTGGCTACACTCCTCTTATGGCAAGTCAGTCCCTTTACAATCTTTTTGACCGCCAGATTGAAAGAGAAGTGCTTCCTGCTTGCAGACGTTACAAACTGAGTTTATTGCCTTATTCCCCGCTAGCTCAGGGAGTTCTCACAGGTAAGTACCGGGCGGACGAACCCGCGCCAAGAGGCACTCGGGCTTTCGGTAACACCAGTCCTCGCTTTCGCGCCTACATGACACCTGTACGCTTGCAAGCAATAGCTTCTCTGGACATGTGGTCACAAGACCACGGATATCGCGTGGGGGATCTGGCTTTGGCATGGCTGTTAGCCCAACCCGGAGTAACCTCAGTGATAAATGCCGTGACCAATGTAACCCAGTTGGAATCGAACATCCGCGCCACTGGTTGGACTTTGAGCAAGTCCCAATTACAGGAAGTGGCAGACACGATCGATGTGTTGGCTGATCAATAGAACCGGAGTTCCGATTCTCACTTGCTGGGCCCGGTGAAACAGTCAAGATCGAATTCGCGAATTCTAGGTTCTCTTTTAACGGGGGGACCATTCTACAGATAGGCACCACAGTCATAGCCTTGAATTCATAGTCCGTTTTGACTAGGGTCGTTCCACTTTATGACGAGGTTGACTTCAGTTCTCCTCTCGCTGCAACAGCTGTCTCACATCCTTCGTAAGCCTTCTTATCACCAGCGGGGCAAAGACAAGAGCTGGCGGGACTTAAGTTTCTTCTTTCCTGCAGAATCGTGGTTTTCTTTGTCGCTTTGCGAATCTCCCGCAGACTGAACGGTACTCAACATTGAGATCATTCACGTGATTGGGGGACCTCAATTTTGAAGGTACCGCGATAGTGAAAGCTTTCTGCCACTTTGGCTGACAGTCTCAGGTGTTGAAAAAGTCCCCGTGGTTCCCTATTTCACGAGAGTATAGACTCAAATCCGATTCATCCTATTTTTGGCCATGTACGTCGCCATTTTCTCTTGCGATTTCATCCAAGTTGGAAATCTACAACGATATCTGGACGCTAATGGAAAGGGTTCCTATGGCCTCAAGAGTGACCTTTGAAGCGAGGGGCTACCCACAGCCGGCATCTCTTGGACGAGTTTATTCCAAGGCTATTCTGTTAAGAGTGGGCTTTCCTTACCAATGTCGCAGTAAAGGAAGAGGCGCGTCAGTCTCATACAAGATTCCGTGACGATTGCAAAGTACTCTTCTGGCTAAAGGGAGCAACATGCCTGCAACGCAAGACGCTCTTCCAGGAGAATGAGAGCGATTGACAGCAAGTCTGGCAGAAAAGTCAATTAGTGTCATGAAGGGCCCGGCAAGAGATTCACCTAATCGCTTCGACTGTCTTTGACCAAGCCCCAAAGAGTTTGACGTGCAACAGTTCCTGTTACCTGTCCGCCAAGTAACGATGTGAACGGCTTCCGACGCCCACCAGAGTTGAGAGTCGGCCTTCAGTGGCAGCTAGACAAAGTTTGCTAAGCAGAATTCAGATTGGAGGTGTGGGGAGTCTGACAGCTCTTTGGCCAGAGCGACTACTCGATCGGGCGTAGGGCTAAGTTCTCTGGTTCCATTTCATAAAGGAATCTGTTTTTCTACTCTTTTCAGTAGGCGCGTTACTTCCAACTGACAGTATTCTCTTTGGGACTGGAACTTCCTAAGACTGTAACTGCAAACGCACCACCCAATGAGAGTGAGCCGGACTTTCAAGTCGAAGGTCTGAAGGATGCAGATCTAGGTCTTGTACTTTGGGTCTGACATTCGTTGGATTGGAAGCGGAATTCATGGCCACTGGATCCGCATGATGTAAAAGCATTTGCTTTCCTTTAGCCGTTGCCTGGCCAGCCTCAATGGACAGATGTACCTCCAGATCTTGGGACTGGGATCGATTCACTAGCGAAACGCACAGACAGCCCTCGTCAGGATCCAAACTTACGGAGACATCCAGCATGGGCAAACCGTTCAAACCTTCAACTGGAGCGTCGAAATTGCACGCTCTGTGTATGTGTCCGATGCAACCGTTCCACGTTGGTGACGGAGCAGCCACAAAGGCCAATAGACAGGTTCGGTCCAGACGCCCTTGGTATTGACCATGATCAGACCCACAACATTCAAGGTCTGAGCAATATTGGCCAAGGTCACGGATTGACAATTTCGCTGCATTACGTGTAAGAAAGAAGCGCCGCCAAAGCGTCCCACAGAGCGTAGGTTGGCTCAAATGACAGAATTTCAGGATGATGTTTCATCAATCCTTCTCGGAGGTGAACAATTCCATTCCGTGATCGCGATTTTCAAATCCCGGTTAGATCCTGTACGACAGCGCTGCGGATCGATAACCGTCGCGACATCCTTGATGGCACGTTTCGTGCGGTGCGGGCCAGCCATAACCAGAGGCCAGGATTCGGGTCCATCTTCGGCCTGCCAATAGTCATGAAGAGCAATGTAATCTATGTAAGGAAAGAATTCTGGAACGACGTCCCATGCCCGTTCTGGAGTAGTGGGAGGACTGCCTTCCACTGCAAGGGAAATGGAAAGATCGAGGCGCTTCAATACCTCGCCCCATTCCCGTGCCTCAACACCATGAGTCTTGCCTCTTTACTAGGCTGAGGGCACCCCATCTGTTTACTGTCACGACAGGGAACGCGACAGAACCTACCTGCAAGTCGGAGGAACAGCGTTCCTTTTCTCTGTTGCACTTCCGCCCGTACGTACAAAAGACCCGTGTCATGAGTTCTTCCTTTTGCACGTTGCCTTTCAATGACGCCACCGTGATTGAGCAGCCGCATTGGTGGTTTTTGAGGTCTCTCTTGGTTTGAAGGCGTATTCCTTCATGATATTTCATTCAGAACGTACCTGGTCATACCGAGCCTCTTTGGATGGTGCAGACCAGATTCCAGGCAAAGGAATCCCAATTAGCGGATTAAAGGCTTCCGCCGGGGGAGGAGAATTTTCGGAACTGCGACAGCTTAGAGACAGGACTAAATTAAACGTGCCAGTTTTGCATTCAACTGCCTAGAATGCCCAGAGGCAACTCGAATTCAATCAATAGCTATCGCACAATTTCTAGATTTATGCTTCCGGGCTGGACTGGGTCTCAGAGTCGTGATCTCGTAAATGACTTTAACTGAGCCAATGAACTCGGATACAACCAGACTAGGGGGCGACAGCTCGAGCTTGCGAAAGCGTAATTTTGTCTTTTAGAAAGACATCTAGCTCTGGTATTTGATTAAGCTGATCTGCTACAGATGGATCATATTCCTGATACACACAGCGATTGACAGCCTTGAGGGAAACACCTGCGTGGGGCCTTTCCACGAGCCTCCAATCATCTCCAGCCTGAACTATGCCCTCCCGCAAGACTTGCAAATAGAAACCTGTTCGTAATTCTTGAATGGTCATTCGTACCCAATCACTGCGTCCAACGCGCTTCCCTTGCTTTTGACAGGGAGTACGTGGCTTGGAAACCTGTACTTGCGCGGTCCCTACGTCGTAAACATCCATGATGCAGATTTCGTCTTCCGGTGCATTTGCCAAAGTCCAATTCTCGCCCACGCCCCCCGGTTGCAGGTCCAATTCCAAACCCTTGTTCCAAAAGGCGTAGTGATCCAGAGAGTGGCAACAGACCGCCATGCTAGGCCAACCATGGTGTTCTTTGTTTGACACCTCGTCGCCTTCCAATCCCCCAAACTCCAAACGAATGGGTCCACTGATTCGGTTACGGTAAATTGATGAACGCCATACTCCTTCTGGCCCAGAATAGGTCTTCGGCTTGCCAATATATATGGAATCAATCTTGATTTTCGAGTCTTGTCTAAGCATGAAGGCTAATTACTTTCCATATATCAAATTGGACTTGAGGTAAGCCCCTCGGGCTCCACAATTCTAACTTTTTCCATTTCGCCTGTCGTCTATTAGATACCAACGCGCTTCCGTTGCATTCCGCCTGATGATGGCTCTTGACCCATTACTACATTGCTAGTCCGAATTGCTTTCTACTCTCAATGAACTTTTGTCATGGACATTCATTTCATTGGGACTGTCGAGATGCATTAGGGGTGTCATATCTTTTCGTGAATGAATGTCTTCATGAACGGAGGCGGACTCGGCTAAGCTCGCGCCAGGAAAAATCTCAAAATTGATTAACTTGTGCTTCGCTCTCCCAGCACTTTGGAATCATGCGTTACCAAGAGAACGCCTTGAGGCAAAATGTCCCTTACGGCTTCTAAGCCCTTAGCCTATGGTGCCCTCCTTGGAATAACTTCGTTGAGAGCGGGGGACACCGGAAACCACATTAGGATGGAGTGTAGTCAGTGTGCCTGCGGCTTGGATATCGTCCAATGGAATACTGCATACTGACTTGATCCCGCCCTTACCTTGTTGGCATTCACCTTGGCAATTTCCAGGAACTTTTCAGAAAACGATCGCTGTCACTCCTCCATCCACGCGTAGTCGCTACGAGCCTTTTCTTCGGTGATGAAGCCTGCCTGTAGATCTCTTTGGATCTGGTCAGATGAGCGTTCCGACACGGGCCCAAAGCCACCACCACCTGGCATAAGTAGTTCGATTTCATCACCCGGTTGCAAGTCCAGGGGGGGAAAGCGGGTGATCGTCTGACCGTTCCATCTAACTTCACCCACAATGCCAGGCTCACCTCCATCGAGACCGGGGGGAGCACAAAACATCTTATCCGGCCTTACGCGCCCCTGGATGGGGCCCTTTGCAATGTTCCTGAATGTCAGTCGTTGGCCGATGCCCCCGCGCTGCCGTCCAGGACCAGCTGAATCCACCCTGTACTCCTTGTGCAGAATTAGAATCGGTGCCTGAGTCTCCATGATTTCAATGGGAGTCACTGAACTGTTGTGGGGGAATGCAATGGGGGGCATGCCATCTAATCCTTGCATGGCTCCGCGGCCGCCGTGCGGCAGGCAGCTCACTGAGAAGGACCCGTATTCCTCCATATCGCCATGCACCGAAAAAGGCCAGATCGAACCACTTCCAGCCTGCGCGTGCTCCCCCAGTATGGGCCATACGGCGCCAAACAGAACCTGATTAATATTGTTGGTGACTTTGGCCCTTGCCTGGACAGGAAAAGTGTTATCGCAATTCAGGATGCAGCCTTTAGGTGCCGTCACATGAATGGGCCGGAACAAACCTTGATTGTTCGGAATCTGAGGCACAAGGGAACACTTGAAGGGATACATTGTTGAGGCGAAAGTAGTGTTGTAAACACAGTTGATTGATCCAGCCCTGGTTTGTGGAGACGTACCGGAGTAGTCTACGTAGATGTCATCGCCTTCAATTCGAACAGTGGCATGAAGATGCACAATATTGATATAGCCATCTATGTCGAGGCCGAACTCATAGGTGCCGTCGGGCAGTTCCCGAATGCGGCTACGCATCAGGGATTCGGATCGAGTATGAATAACTTCGGAGAGATTGGCAAGGTCGGACATCTTGTAATCGTCCAGGAATTCCCGCATGCGTCGAACGCCGACCTGATGGGTGCCTACTATGGCGCGCAGATCACCAAGAACCAGATTAGGCACGCGGCAGTTGTTACCGATGACTTCGAAAAGGAATTCGTTGGGTTGCCCTTCGCTAAAGAGCTTGCTGGGGGGAATGCGAATGCCCTCTGTGAATACGTCATAGGCTTCGATATCGCCCCTATGACCACCCACGTCGGACAGATGAGCTACAGTTCCCATAAATGCGACTGGTCTTCCATGGTGAAAGACCGGTGTTAGCAATACATAGTCTGGCAGATGACCGGTGCCTATCCAAGGATCATTGGTACACAACACATCACCCTCTTTGAGGGAATCCAAGGGATGGGCTTGCAGGAGACGTCGGGCCGTCCGCGGTAGCACCACACAAAAATTGGGTGGTGAAAAACGCGATTGACATAGGGAGTCCCCATTCTGATCCACCAAAATACATGCGAAGTCTCGGCTTTCCCCCACGATTGTGGAAAAGGAAGTCTTCACAGTGGCAAAATCAATCTCGTCCATAATCGAGATCAACCTCTGCCATTGGATTTCCAGACTGACCGGGTCGATGATGGGGGCAACTGAATCTGGCGACTGCTGGGGCATGGGTATTACTCCTGAGGTTTCTGCAGTTTATCCAGTGAAGAACGCGCCTGGCAGGAGCCCGCTTTCTGGGATCGGGCTTCAATGGAAACCTGCGCATTGCCAGGACCCCTCACGAGCCATTCCGCTTGGGCCGCGGATTCTCCCCACGGCCGCCGCCAAGGATCGTAGGGCATGCGCCTTTCTTCCCGTCCAGCTAAGTCACCCAATATGACCAGTGGCTGTCCCAAAAGTAATTCGCAACCTACCTCAAGTTCTAGGGATATCGTCACATCACAGTTCTTCCCCAAGATTCGAGCCTGTTCGGTAAGATGAGTGGCGAGGTACCCCTGATTCTCTACTTGTGCTCGCACTATGTACAGATCAGCGCCAACTCGCTGTGCCTTGAAATCGCGAAGAGACAATAAAGGTGAGGAAAGTGCATGTCGAACTGTGAATAATGTATTGGGATGTGCCACCTGGGGGATCAGCTCCGGGGGTGGATTCCTTTGGATATAAAAAGGATCCCAGCCTCCTAACAGCACAGTTCCAAACTGGGGATGGTCAAATTCACGCCATTCTTGGTGAGCCCGGGGACTGTAAGTGTCTGCCCACTGCAAGAATTTAATCTGTTCGGATTCGTTATGTGGGCGCGTGGAAAAGAACTGAGGCTTTGACATACCCACTTCTGTCTCGATATCCCACACTTCGCTAGATAGTGCCGGAATGCCGAAGCGATCGTAGAGCCAATCTGAAAACACTCCATGGCGAGGACTGCGTAAATTGGGGGTGAAGTCCTCGTAAGTGGAAATCAGAGGATATCCGGTTACCTCAGTACCGATCGCACCTAAAGCCTTAAATATTTCCAAGTCGGTAGCGGGCAATTCCGCATCCCGCTTGAATCCCGAGGGACGCAAAATCAAACCTCCGTGGCTGTGATATGCCTGGGCTCCCGTTATGTTGGGGTGAGAAAAAACGAAGTCCGCCATGGCTTTGGCCTCGGGTTCGTTAAGCGGAAAGTCACCCGAACCGTATTCTCCCCCTTCCGGTTCCCAGTTAACTGGGAACTGGCGGTTCAGATTGCCGTGGCGCGGCGGAATAATTGGAAGCGTGACACCGTCCCAGGCCCTCATGATACCTTCCGGAAGCATGCGAAAGTATTCGCCATCCGCCTCCCAGGGCTGCCTCTGAATGAGTACTCGTGGCTCGCGGGAAGAGCGCTTCCATTCCCCTCGGTGGTCAGGAATAGCCATCTGGCGGATTTCGCCGTCACCGTCCACATCTTCCAGGTGTAAACCAGTAGGGTATTCGTCTGAGGGATGGTAGCGACCTGTGCCCACTGTGCGATATGGTGAAGTCAGGCAGAGCTCAACTCCATCAGGATTTACGCGAGGAAGGACGTATACCGCGCGAGTATCCAGCAAGCGTGTAATGTCGGGATCCCGCCCATATTCGCTGAGAAGCAGATCGATTGAATAGAGGGTAGTGGCTGAAGTTATGACTTCCTCACCGTGATTGTTGCCATCTATGTAGAATCCAGGCTTGTCTTGATGAGCGCCGGTGGACTGGTTGGTCAAGGTGACGGCCCAGATCTCCCTCCCGTGATAGCTGCGGCCAATCGATTCCAGATTTGCCAGAGTTGGAAAAGTAGCCACCAGCTTCTGTAGTTCGGCAGAAAATAATTCATGGTTTAGATAGCGGTCGTGTTTCAGCTGCATGGGTTTAATTGGGATTGGTTGAATGGAGCCAAAGAAATCTAATGGGATGGTGCGAATTGGGTGTAGGTTGGCCTGTGAAACCGTATTAGCCTATTGGCTAGAGGTTGATCTCTGACTGACCTACAGGAGATTAAGTCTCAGGCAGGGAAACGACCAAGTTAGCGTAGCGATCAATGGTAGCTACCCCGCTTGGTCCTATAACAGCCGTAGATTCACGCTCCTCCACTATCGCGGGCCCCTCAATGGTGCAGTCGCGGCCGAGAACGTATCGGTCGTAAACGGGAGTCTCCACATAGCTTCTAGATTCCGTGAAATAAACGTCTCGAAAACCCTTGCGGGCTTCGATGGGGTCAGGTCCCGGCTCAGCCTCAGGCAATGCAATCTGTGGCTTGGGGCCCGCAGCATTCAGGCGACAGGTAGTAATCTCCAGATCGAGGTGTGTATGCGCGTGGCCATAAATCGCTTCGTATTGGGCAAAGAAATGGGAACGCAAATCTGTTTCCAGTGAGATATCGGCCAATTGGTCCCAAGGCAGGGAAACTATGATTTCATGACCTTGTCCCACGTGGCGTAAATCGGCTTTGCGTGTGAACACCATATCTGACTCAGCTACACCGGCAGCCCGCAGAACTTCTCTACCCTCCTCCTCGAGTTCGGTATAAATATGATCCAATTCGGCTAGGTGTGATGAATGGAGGCGAGCAATGTGTGTACGGGCAAACTCGAAAGCCGACGGAGCAGTCAGAAATCCTAGAGCCGAAGTCACACCAGCAGAGGCCGGGCAGATAAAGCCCTGCATCTTGAGGGCACGGGCAATTTCGTAAGCATGGACGGGGCCCGCGCCGCCAAAGGCCATTAGCCGGAGCCTTCGAGGGTCCGCCCCTCGCTCGGCCACGTGTACTCGAGTGGCTGAGATCATGTTCTCGTTAACTACCTGGTAGATGCCGTGCGCCATGTCTATTAGCGACATATTCATCTTGGTCGCTAGATCTGCAATAACCAACTCGGCCGCAACGGGATCGAGCGTCATACGCCCGCCGAGGAAAAATTCCGGATTGAGATAGCCCAGCAGAAGGTCCGCATCAGTTACTGTGGGTTGTCCACCGCCCAAGCCGTAACAGGCAGGGCCTGGGTCAGCGCCCGCAGATTCGGGACCGACCTTGAGCAGACCCAGTTCGTCTGCCCTAGCCACAGAACCTCCGCCAGCACCAATCTCAATCAATTCAATTGTGGGTACACGCACAGGCAGCCCGGAACCTCGCTTGAACCGATGCACGCGAGCAATTTCGAAGTCATCAGACATGGCCGGTTGGCCATCTTTGATGAGGCACATCTTGGCAGTGGTGCCTCCCATATCAAACGAAACAAGGTTTGTCTGCTGCAGTAATTCACCGTAGAAAACGGCCGCCAAGGCACCAGCCGCGGGTCCCGATTCCACCAATCGAATGGGGAACTTAACCGCGGTTTCCAAAGTAGATACCCCTCCTGAAGAGAGCATGAGGAACAGTTCCTGTTTGAACCCGACTTCCTCCAAAACCTCTCTTAATTGCTGTAGGTAGGTCTCGGCCAAGGGCTGCACGTAGGCGTTACAGACAGTGGTGGACATGCGTTCATACTCTCGAATTTCCGGAGCCACCTCATGTGACAACGAAATCCGAAGGTGGGGCATTCGTTGCGCCAACCAAGCTCCTGCTTTTTGTTCGTGATCCGGATTGGTAAAAGCGTGAAGAAAACAGACCGCCGCCCCTTCCACTTCCTTAGTAACCCCAGCGCGTTCGAGGCGTTGAAATACTTGCTCCAGGCTATCCAAGTCCAGATCTTCGATAGCTGCACCGAAGGCGTCTATCCGCTCCCGTGCCTCAAACCGTAGAGGACGCGGCACGAGATGTTCCACTTGTGGGGCATGTAGATCATAAATGTCATAGCGCATCTCGCGCTGGGTGTCCAATACATCGCTAAACCCTTGGGTGGCAATCAAAAGTGTTACGGCCCCTGTGCGTTCGACCAAGCAATTAGTTATCAATGTAGTGCCATGAATAGCATTGGACACTTCATGTCCAGAAATGCCGGCTTGCGCCAAGAGAGCTTGCCAACCAGCGCGCACCGCAACTTCTGGGTTACGCACTGTAGTAGACAATTTGTGGCTATAAATGAGACCGCTGTCGGCCTCTATTAGGACAAAATCGGTGAATGTGCCGCCTATGTCGAAACCTAGTCTAAATCGTGACATAAGTCCTTGGATGTCTCCCGCGTTGAACTGAGGTCATTTAGAAGCCTGAAGGCGTGAATCTCGCCGTCAATCTGTTAGGGCAACGACCAGATTGGCGTAGCGGTCGATGGTGGCTACGCCGCTGGGACCGATGACAGCAGTGGATTCACGCTCTTCAACCACGGCCGGTCCTTGCAGAGTGCAATCGCGACCCAATTTGTAACGGTCGTAGACCGGTGTTTCAATAAAGTCTCGGAATTCAGTGAAGTAGACTGGTCGGCTGCCCTTGCGGGCCTGTGCAGGGTCCGGCCCAGGTGCGGCTTCGGGCAGGCTTATGCGTGGTTTGGGGCCCGCGGCATTTAAGCGGCATGTGGTAATTTCCAAATCCAAGTGGGTGTGGGCATGCCCATAGATCTCTTCATAATGGGCGAAGAAGTGGGGACGAAGTTCCTCTTCCAGAGACACTTCAGACAAGAGATTCCAAGGCAGGGAAACAACGATTTCATGACCCTGTCCCACGTGTCGAAGATCCGCTTTGCGTGTGAAGACCATGTTGGATTCGTTGACTCCGGCGGTCCGCAATACCTGCCGGCCTTCTTCTGCCAACTCCGCATATATGCGGTCGAGTTCCTTCAGATTTGTGGCATCCAATCGGGCAATATGGGTTCGAGCAAACTCGAAGGCGGAGGGCGCTGTCAGAAATCCTAGCGCGGAGGTGACACCTGCTGAAGCTGGACACACAAATCCTTGCATCTTCAGGGCCCGAGCGATTTCGTAAGCATGAACGGGGCCAGCACCACCGATAGCCATCAGTTGAAGACGCCGCGTATCCGCGCCGCGTTCGGCGACGTGAACACGGGTGGCCGAAATCATGTTTTCATTTACCACCTGAAAAATACCATGGGCTGTGTCCACCGCTGACAGATTCATCTCCGAGGCCAGACAGGAGATCGCGGTTTCAGCCGCCTCGCGGTCAAGGGTCATTCGACCGCCGAGGAAGAAGTCGGGATTGAGATAGCCCAACATGAGATCTGCGTCTGTGACTGTAGGCTGGTCGCCTCCTTGGCCGTAGCAAGCTGGGCCAGGATCAGCACCAGCAGAATCTGGTCCGACCTTCAGCAATCCTAATTCATCTTTGCGGGCGATGGAACCGCCGCCGGCTCCAATCTCGATCAACTCGATGGTAGGAACACGGATGGGCAGACCAGAACCCCTCTTGAACCGATGTACGCGGGCGATCTCGAAGTCGTCCGACATGGCTGGCTGCCCGTCCTTTATAAGGCACATCTTGGCGGTTGTACCTCCCATATCGAAAGAAACGAGATCAGGTTGGTGCAGGAGTTCCCCATAAAAAACAGCGGCCAACGCTCCCGCGGCGGGACCAGACTCCACCAGTCGAATGGGAAACTTGACTGCAGTATCCAGGGTCGAGACACCACCCGAGGAGAGCATGAGAAAAAGCTCTTGATCGAAGCCTACTTCTTGCAAACGGACTTTAAGTTGGCGTAGGTAAGTATCTGCAAGGGGCTGAACGTAGGCGTTGCAAACAGTGGTGGACATCCGTTCGTACTCACGGATTTCCGGGGCCACTTCATGGGATAGGGAAATCTGAATTTGGGGCAATCGTTTGGCTAAAATCTCCCCCGCCATCTGTTCGTGTTCCGGATTTGTGAAGGCATGCAAGAAACATACCGCTACGGCTTCCACATCTTCCGCAGCCAGCGAGTTCACGATTGCATCAAGTTCGGAAATGTTGAGAGGAGTGACAATCTCGCCCCTACCGTTCAGACGTTCTTCAACCTCATAACGCAGGCTGCGAATTACCAGAGGTTCCGGTAAAATCAACAGGAGATCGTAGATGTCGTAACGCATCTCCTTCCCCATTTCCAACACATCTCGAAAACCTTTTGTTGTCAAAAATGCGGTGCGGGCCCCCTTACGTTCAATCAGGGCGTTGGTGAAGAGGGTAGTACCGTGAATGGCAGACTCCACGCGGGGCGCGAGTTCCAATGGGACCAATTCTTGCCAGCCCTGAAGCACAGCTATGGCTGGATCATGAGGGGTGGTCAGGGTTTTATGTGTGGTGATGGCCCCCGATTCTGAATCAATCAGTACAAAATCTGTAAAAGTGCCGCCGATATCAAATCCAAAACGTAGAGTTCTGTTTTCACCCATGCTTCCTTTTTCGCTCCAAGCCAGGAAATTGAAATCCGAGCCAGATTGTGCTGTTGGAACTATCGTCCCAAGCCGCTACCCCTGGTTGCGGGAATTGCAGTCCCTCCAAGGATACACAGCAGATTTAAATACGCGGAAACTGGATTGAGGAAGATCCACCAGTTCTGCTTCCACGAGGAGAGAATCTGAAGTTAGGCATTGCCTTGCGCAGTTTTTAAAGATAGAGTTTCATATACCTGCCAACAGTATCCTTTGTAAGCCACTCTCCCAGCCAGTGAGTTCAGATCGATGACCAAGTCTCACGTTGACCCTATTACACTCGAAATTCAGTGGCAGCGTCTGATTAGTTTGATGGACGAAATCGACGACGCCACAGTCAGAACATCATTTTCCACGATTGTCGGAGAAAGCAGGGACTTCGCCTGTATTCTGGTCAATCAGGATGGGTATTCCATCTGTCAATCAAGTTTCAGCCCGCCAGACTTCTGCGTCATTCTTCCCCGCACGACGCGTCATATCCTCAAGACATTTCCCCAACACACTCTGGTGGAAGGTGATGTGCTGGTCACTAATGACGCCTGGATTGGCGCCGGGCACTTGCCGGACTACGTAGTGATCACCCCTATTTTCTGGCAGAACCAAGTCGTAGCATTCATCGGCACGATTGCGCATCTGGCAGATACAGGTGGACATCCTGGTGACATCGACAGCTACGATGCGTTTAGCGAAGGCTTGCGTCTGCCTCCATGCAAACTCTACGAGGCGGGAGTGCCGAATTCCCTGGTATTTGACATCATCGGCGGCAATTGCCGGGTCCCAGATCTGGTTCTGGGGGACCTGAGGGCCATCGTAGGTACCCACCGACTGGGCTCCAGACGCCTCCAGGAATTCTTGCGGGACTATGAACTTTCCGACATACGCCTGCTTTCCGACACTATTCATGACAGCTCGGAACGATTGATGCGGCAACGAATCGAGGCCCTGCCTGACGGTGTCCATGAATTCGGACTTGATATTGATGGCTACATTGAATTGGTCCATTTGCATGCCACCGTGGAAATCCGAGGCACTGACATTTATATCGATTACACCGGCACCTCGGCACAAACCCGCAACGGGTCTATCAATTGTGTTTACAACGTCACTTACTCAAGTTCTTTGTATCCGTTTAAATGTGCCTTGGTTAGCAGAATTCCCAACAACGAAGGGCTGTTTCGCCCTTTTCATGTGACGGCGCCGGTTGGGTGCATCCTCAATTGCGAATACCCTTTTCCCGTGCGCGCCCGCGCTAAGACTACCAACAACATCAACCAGGTACTGTTTGGAGCGGTGTGGCCAATATTGGGAGAGCACGCTCAGGCTGGCAGCGGCTCCATTTGGCCCTTTTCGGTGCGTGGAGAAGAGGAAGGTTTTGGTGTCTTTTCAGTTCACATCCTTCCTCATGGCGGGCGTGGGGCCATGCGGTCGATGGATGGCATGATTCCAATCGCTTTCCCCCACAACAGTTCGGTCACTCCAGTTGAGATAATGGAGGTGCGTTCACCAGTGCTGATTAAACAGAAGGAATACTTGCCGGACACCTCCGGTCCAGGTGAATGCCGAGGCGGAATAGGACAGCGTATGACATTCCAGAGCATTGCGAAAAGCACTCTTACCGCACGGGTGCGGCCGGACAAGATGTTTTGTGCACCGCCGGGTTTGGCAGGTGGTTCAGTGGGCCGTGTAGGTACGGTGTTGGTCAACGGCGACCCCATAGACCGGTTTCCCCCTATTCCCTTGAAAACTGGAGATGAAATCGAATTGCGAATGCCTGGCGGCGGCGGTTTTGGGCCTGTCTCCAAACGGGCGAGAGCGGCGGTGATAGATGACTTTCGCAGAGGTTACATTACCCGCGACGGTGCACTAGAAGATTATGGTGTGGACGTAGATGCAGCACAACCTTAATTTGAGAATGGCTCGTTTCGAACCGGTACTGTCAAATCTGGTTTCCGGATGTATCACATTCGGGAATTGACAACAAGGATAGGGAAACGGGGATCACTTTTTTCGCATTTTCTTCCCAGGTGTTCAAACACCCAATACGTAGGTTGATTGCTCCTCGCTTCTGCAACCCATTTTTGGAATATTCTGAAGAAGATGGCTCGGCGCTCAACTGGATTTTTGCGGACTAGGGAGTGTGGGAATGTCATAGGCAGAACAGGGTCGATCCGATTGGGAATGGAGGCCAGCAGTTTTATGATCATCAACTCAACTGGCAGGCCGCCGGAAATGCTTCCACAACAGAACGCCACCGCCGATTGCACCGCAGGCCACACAAATTGGAACTACCGACAGCGTCCAGACAGAGGCAAAAAAAACATTGGCGTCGCTCAACGGCGCAAACGGCGTGTTGTTTGGATACAACATGGCGTCCAACAGGACATGACTCCAACCACCACCAAGCGCTGACAACAGAGAGACCGACCATGGTACAGGCGTTCCAATGTGCCAGATGGTACCCAGTTTGGTGCCTACCAAGTGGTTCCATAGCCGAAAAAGCGGCTGAAATACAGGGCGCGATAGCAGAAGTATCGATAGGGCGACCAGCGTTGCTCCACCGAAGGTGTGCAGCACGGCATGATTGGACAGGTCGCCAATAATGAAATAGCCAGCCAAGACCTCCAAGTCTATGGCTACTTGGGTAACCCAGAATATTGGCAGGCTGAAGTAACGGGGAACAGCGGACTTGACTGCCAGAGCAGGGCCCAAGTGGAACGGAGTAAAGGGCATGACGGTGTCGTCCAGGAGACATACGAATTCCTCTCAGCGATCCGAAATTCACAGTCCTTGAGGGAAAAACGCTTGCGTAAAAAGACGGGATAGGCTAAGCGGTCTGAAGCTGGATCACTTTGAAGCTGCTGAAGTCTTTATCAAGGGGGCCCAAGTAACTTTCGCCCTAATAAGATGTTCCCTAGATTGAATGTTGGAAAGAGCCTAGCGCCGACAATGTGCTGGGCGTCTGCCCAGAATCTTACTGGAATCTTCCAAGAAAACAACGATCGAAAAGGACATGCTTTTCGCGTGGATAACCATGGGCTTTTCGGGACTCAGTCTTGGAAGCGATGACTATGCATCAATGCAAGTATGAACAGCGATATTGGAGGCGGCTTTTCCGGCCGACTGTTTTCCTTGTTCAGAGAATAGAACGGCGCGCTCTATGATGCAGGCTCTTTCTTGATGTGTCTAATGGGTGACAGTTTTATTTCCCTATATGGTCATCTACTACCCGCAGACAGAACAAAATTCATTAAAGGAGTGCTTTTAGAAATGATAGACATTGCCGGGAATGAGACTTCCCGGGAGAAACTTGATGTGTCCATTCAAAGAGAAATAGGCTCAATTCTGCTCGACTATGAGCGGGTTGGATATAAATCGCTTGCCATGGGAGCTGCCGAGCTCCTAGGACTTGGGCACAAGAATGCGGAGCAGTTTGTCGAAAGTATAGGGAAGGTTACGGCTGAAGCCGTACAAAGCATGGCGAACGAAAACACTCACTCATATGCCATTGTCGAAATCGTGCCTTCCGAGAAGCCATGACATTTCAGTGTCTTGAATTCCATTCAGACCTGGTATTTCCAATACATAATTCCCAGCCATAAGGACTTGTGACCGGTTCCTTGGCGCATTCCGAAACCCTTGGGCCAAGGTAAGACTTTCAGGCGTCCTCAGTAAAGCGTTCTATTTTGTCCCAATCCAGTTCCACACCTAAGCCGGGCCCATCCGGGGTAGGAAGCAAGCCCTGAATCGGATCACGTGGAGTGGCAACGAAAGTGTCCGCCAAGTCAGTAGCCGGAGATGGCCAAGTGGCACAGGGCAGCGCAGAAGCCAGATGACACGCCGCGACAGCAATAAGGTCATAATAGATTGCAATTGACAGGCTGAAACCGGCGGCCTCAAACAAATGGCCAATTTGTTGGACAGTTTGCAAACCACCGTGTTTGCCAATTTTCATAAGAGCCAGAGTTGCAGCACCGCGCCGAATAACGTCCATTGCATCGGCAAGGCCATATATTGCTTCGTCTGCCATTACAGGCGTGTGCAGGCGTCGTGCGATTACGGCCATATCCTCGACGCGTTCGACGGGCTGCTCAATGGCTCCCAGGGCACCAAGGTCCTCCATAGCTTTAAGAGCGGGTAAGGCTTGTGTGAGTGAATAACCGATGTTGCCATCGACCTGGATTACTGCTCGGCCGCGCACTGCCTCAGCCACAGCCCCATAACGTTCGACATCCTCCTGTGGATCTAAGCCGATCTTCATTTTCAGGACTTTGTAGCCATGTTCGTCTATTTGTTCTTTGGCATTAGCTGCCATATCAGCGGGAGCTCCATGGTGCACGAACCCCATGAGAGTAATTCCATCCCGTACTTTCCCACCCAGCAACTGGTACACCGGCACACCCAAAGCTTTGCCTTTTAGATCCCAAAGTGCCATCTCCACACCAGAGTGGGAAAAAAAGTGATGGGGCAAAGCTGCGCGCATGGCACGGTTGAGTGCCGTGATTTGCATGGGATCCGCACCCTTAACCACAGGGGCCAAGTGATGTCTGATGTTGGCCAGCATGCCCACAGCTGTCTCTCCATAGAAAGGAGCATCAACCGAAGCTTGGCCGATCCCGGTGATACCTTCGTCAGTCTGCAACTCGATCAGGATAGTAGGAGCTTGATCCCAGGAACCGTAGGACGTGGTCAGGGTATCCGTGCGCGGAATATTCAGCAACCTAGCATTTAACTTAGTGATCTTCATATTGGGATTCTCTTTGAAAGGCGGGACATCAACATTGGGCAATGAAATCTTTCATGCGGGCCGTTGCACGGGCGATATCTTCAAGGGGTTGCAGTAACGTGATTCGTACATGGTCAGTCTTCGGATCGCCAAACAATGTACCAGGAAATATCATGACCCCCATTTCCTGCAACAGGCGCAGGCAAAACTCCTCGGAATCTAGACCAGTAGATGATACGTTGACGTAAATGTACATGCCGCCGCCCGGGTGGCCATAAGTCAGATCCATGTCATCCAAGGCCTGCATTAATGACCTTCGTCTCCGGTCGTACTCCTGTCGCATCTTCTCTACGGCTGACTGGGGCCCTGTCAGAGCTGCCAGGGCCGCCTGCTGCATGGGCGTTGCAGTACAAATGCTCATCGTGTGTTTAATCTCGACCACGGCTTGTACAAACTCCCGGGGTGCAGCAAAGTAGCCGACGCGCAGCCCAGTCATCGCGTAGGCTTTGGCAAATCCATTTACAGTTATAGTGCGTTCACGCATACCGGGGAATGTTGCCAGCGAGACATGCTCCAAACCGTCGTAAATGAGCTTCTCGTATATCTCGTCGGAAATAACGATTAGATCGCGCTCCACACTCATATCCGCCAAAGCAGCCAATTGAGAAGGTGGTATGACTCCGCCAGTCGGGTTGTTAGGTGTTACCACAGCCATTGCCTTGGTTTGTGGGGTAATGCGGGCTGAAGCTGCGTCCGCGGTCAGTGCGAAGTCATCCTCCTGGAAAGTAGGTACCGAGACTATCTGCCCCCCAGCCAAATTCACCATGTGGTCATACGCGTTGTAGCGAGGTTCCTGTAGGAGCAGGGCGTCCCCCGGTCCAATCAGTGCTTGGATCAGAAGATAAAGAGCTTCCTGACAGCCATTGGTTATCACGACTTCATCCGCGGAATAGTCCAGACCGTTTTCAATCCGCAACTTTCGGGCAATTGCCATACGCAATTCTGGTAAGCCGGCAGGAGGCGTATAGTGGGTGTCTCCAGCTTCCAACGCAACTTGGGCTGCTTTGACAACATGCTCTGGCGCATCGAAGTCGGGGTCACCTCTGCCTAAAGTGATGACATCGTCAAGTTCGGAGGCCATTGCCAACATGCGTGATCGGAGACTACCTTGCGATCGGGCACGACCTTGGATGATTCTTTCATGCAACATTAAATTGCTTTCCTTATAAGAATTTTCTTCTATCAGAATAATGGCATGGGAGCCAGAAAAAGGAGCATCGGTGCTCACCTGCTTCCAGCCCGACCTTCATTTCCCGTTACATTCAATAGGGAAGGGCACCAAACCTCTTGCTGCGACAAAGGACGGGCACAGTTTTTTCCCTTGCATGTTGTAGCACATGAAGTACTAAAGTCGGAATGTCCAAGTCACCCGCGGAAGGTGGTCCAGGTGCCAGTTGTCTGTGCGGCTAACGTTCAGTTGCGGCCAGCCTTGTGTACTTATCGTTGCGAAAGGAGCGGACTCGCCACAGGTGAGGCCCATGATCCGTTGGAGGTGGTCAATCCTCTCACCTAACCGAAACCAACTTCCAGGAAAACCTAATCGCCAGGTTAAATGGCATTTCTCTGCCGATTACATCCGAAGCAAAAAGAGAGAAATCCCGCCATCCTAATCAGAGCTTCCCGCCCAAGCCCGATTTCAGTCTTGAATTGCAACAGAACCCCGTGCTAGATACGTTGCCGCGGACCTCGTTGGTTGTCAATGCTTAAGTAGATAAAACTAGAAACGCCATGGTATTGACAACAACTGGGCATATAACCTAGTTCCAGAAACGCAAATGTAGACGCAAGCAATGAGGATCTGTAGAGAAGCCTCCAAAGACAGCTGAGAAGATGTACGGCAGGCCGCACAATCCGGATTGTGCGGCCTGCCCAATTGGTGCTTTCCGCCGCTATAGGTATCATACAGACTTTAGCGATCAGATTTTTCAATTTCAGAGGAACAGCTTTCATGCGACGCATTCATTTTCTGGTGACTTTGTTCGCCATGCTGTTTCTTTTGGCTGGGTGCGGCACGCAGCCGGCTCCGGCCGCCTCGGCAGGCGACGAAGACATGATGGCCCCAAAGGGCGGAGACTTGGAAATAGCCTTCCCTGCCAATAGTGAGCCAGCATCGCTGGACGGGCACATCGACCCTTATCAATCGGCTTGGTTGTTTGATTCTTTTACAGCTGACCCCCTGGTTATTCTGGCTCCAGACGCAACCTACCAAGGCGCGCTGGCGGAAAGCTGGGAATCGCTGGAAGGCGGCCTTATCTGGACCTTCAATCTGCGACCCGGTGTCACTTTTCAGGACGGGACTCCTTTCAACGCGGAAGCAGTTAAATACAACATTGAAAGAGTTTTGGCCCCTGAGACGGCCTCAGCCCAAATGGCGGCAGACCTGGGCGACATAGCTGAAATTGAGTTGGTGGATGATATGACTGTCACCATTCACTTTGAGACACCTTCGGTGAATCTCCTTGATGCTCTGCGCCGCATGCCAATTTGGTCCCCGACCGCAGCCGAAGAGCATGGGTTGGAAAAGTTCGATCGTTTTCTTGTTGGAGCTGGCCCTTTCGTGTTGGAGGAATGGGTACCCAACGACCGCATCGTATTCAGTAAGTGGGAAGATTACGGTGGATGGAATGGTATCCAGGATCATGAAGGCGCTGCCTATCTTGACAGCATTACGATTCGTTTCATCGGTGAAGATGCCGTGCGGGCCGCCATGTTGGAAACGGGAGATGTACACATTGTCCGTGAACTGCCGGCTGCAAATGTAGAAGATTATGAAGATCGGGAAGGCTTTGAACTAATCACGGGGTACCAGGCTGGAACTGGCCTCCAGATGGTAATCAATATTCGAAATGCACCTTTGAACATTCTGGAAGTCCGCCAGGCTTTGCAATGGGCCACGGATCAGCCGGCTATAAATGATTTGGCTTATAGTGGCTTGTACTTGGTTTCCGATGGACCGGTGAATGTTGTACACCCTTGTTATTGGTCAGGAGCAGCGGACATATACGGCCATGATCCGGCGAAGGCCGTGGAACTGCTAGAAAGTGTTGGCTATACAGACGAAGACGGTGACGGCATCCGAGAAGCACATAATGTGCCCGGCGTTGAAGACGGCACCCCTCTAAGTTTGCGCTGGACCGTTCTCCACCACACGGAAATTGGAGAAGTAGTCCAAGGTCAGTGGCGAGAATTGGGCATCGAATTGAAGCTGGAGCAAGTAGCTGGACCAATACAACTTGAGCTACGCAACGCACGTGACTTCGATCTGATGTATGAGCGGCAACGCACACCTGATCCGGCGATCCTGGAAATGGTATGGAACTCTGCTAATGATGTGGAAGGTGGTTGGGCCTGGACGGGCTTTGTCAATGCTGAGCTAGATGAAGCCGTAGTACAGATTTTGCAAGTTGCTGACCCTGAAGAACGATGTGCCTTGGCGCATACCGCCCAGCGCATCATCATGGAGAACGCTGTAATGTTGCCGACTCTGAGCCAACCTCAGTTCTACGCTTTGAATTCCTCAGTCAAGAACTTTGAGTTGTCTTCAGAATCTCCTTACTTCTTCCTGCACAACACCTATATTGAATGAGAGAAAGAATATCCGTTTGATGTTTTGACTATAGTCTTTACGTAGTTTATTGAATTGACCAAGGAGATCTCCGTATGAAGTATTTGCGCATTTTATCGACGATAGCCGGACTAATGCTATTGGTGTTGGTGTTGGCTTCCTGTGCTGTAGCGCCGCCCGCTGCACAGCCCATGGCGGAAGAAGAAATGATGGATGAGGGTGAAATAACTCTGACCATCGGCATGAACGAGTTGGTTACGTCGCTTGATCCCCCAACCGACTGGGCAATCGCTGCCACCTGGATTCACACAAACATATTCGACTGCTTGGTCTGGCGCAACCGCGAGACTGCGGCTTTCGAACCTTGGCTAGCTGAATCCTACGAAAACATCAATGACACGACCTGGCTCATGAAGCTGCGTGAGGATGTAACGTTCCATAACGGTGAACCTTTCACTACGGACGCCGTAGTCTGGACTTACAGCCGCATTATTGAAGCTTCCCGTGATCAGTTCATCACTTACAACCAATGGTTGTTCATTGACCAGATGAACGTGATTGACGATTACAACATCGAGATTGTGACAGCAACTCCTGAACCGGCTTTCTTGAGCAAGATGGCTGGAACGGGTTGTGGCATCCAAGCTCCAGTTCACGGACGTGCCCAAGCCGAGAGCGGTGCGGAGTACATGCCAGTTGGTACGGGACCCTTGATGTTTGACAGTTGGGTCAAAGATGACAGCATTACACTACGAGCCAACCCAGATTACTGGCAAGGCAAGGCTGATGTGGACGTTGTAACTTGGCGTAACATTCCCGAGGTGTCCACTCGCGTGGCGAATTTGCTGACCGGTGACGTAGACATGATTGTCGCCGTACCTCCTCAGGACTGGGAACGTGTCAATGGCAATGAAGGCACGAACGTAGTCGACTTCTTGACGACCCGCGTTATGCTGTTGGCGTTGCGTGTCGGTCCTTCTGAGCCAATGCCCGATTGGTCAGGTGTCACATCTGATCCTCGAATTAGGGAGGCGATCGGCTTGTCCATAGATCGTGAAGCTCTGTTGGGTTTAATAGACGGCATGGGCGTCCCTGTCCTTTCACGCGTCACCCCACCCACTCTGGGTTGGGATGAAAAGTTCATCGGCCAAACAGGAGCGTACAATCCTGAGCGGGCTGTCGAGTTGTTGGCCGAGGCCGGCTACGATGGCGAAGAGCTGACGTTCCATTCCAGCACCCGCTGGTTGGCACAGAAGGAAGTATCTGAAGCCTTGGAAGCGATGTTGGAAGCTGTTGGCCTGAATGTGGATCTCCAAGTGCTAGACGTGACGACATTCAACGAACAGGTTTACCGTCCGAATCGGAATGAAGAAATCTATATGACTGCTTTGGGTAATTCCTTCTTCGATCCTTGGATTACGGTGCTTTCTGAACTTTCCAGTCGGAGGGAAAGATCTGGTTGGAACGGGCCAAATGCAGACGCCGCAGATGCGTTGATCCGAGCTGCTGCAGTAAACATGGATCCCGAAGCGCGTCGCCAACAATATGTAGAAATCCAGGAGCTTATTGCGGCTGATATGCCCTACATCTATCTTTACCAGATGCGAGATACCATTGGTCTGAGCGAGGCTTTTGCATGGGATCCTCCATTGGATGGATTCATCTGGTTGGGAAACATTGATTACACGGGCAATAACTAGAAGTAGTCACCAGTAAATTTATTTTCTTTGCTTTTGGCAGGAGTTGGGCCATGCGTCTAACTCCTGCCAAACGAAGGCCTCCCCTTGCCTTCACTTTCTAGTTCCCTCGGGGCATTTTGGGGAACCCAGGGCTGGTAAGTAACAGATGCTTGCCTACCTGGGAGGACGGCTGGTCCAGCTTGTCCCGGTACTAGTTTTGATCTCTCTTATCGTATTCTTGATCCTCCACGCGTTGCCTGGGGACCCTGCTCAGCTCATGTTGGCAGGGGCCGAAGGGGGAGGTGTAACGCCGGAACGCATAGAGGAATTGCAAGAAGCCATGGGCCTCAACGATCCCTTGCCGGTCCAGTATGGTCGGTTCTTAGGGGGGGCCTTGCGAGGGGACTTGGGCAAGTCCATTCGATTGCGCGCTCCAGTAACAGACATTGTGCTGGAGCGTTTTGCATTCACCATCCAGCTCAGTTTAGGGGGCCTTTTCTGTGCCCTGTTGCTTGGCCTGACTACAGGCATACTATCTGCACTCAATCCCAACAGCTGGTCCGATTTTCTCTTCAGTGTCCTGTCATACATTGGCATGTCAATGCCCCTTTTCTGGTTGGGGTTAGTGTTGATCTTTTTCTTTGCCTTCCAGCTGAAGTGGTTCCCACCTTCGGGATCCGAAGGCCTTAACCGCCTGATATTGCCCAGCGTGACGCTCGGCTTCGTGTCAGCCGGAACTATTAGTCGGCTGACCCGTTCATCTCTACTGGAAACTCTCCAAGAAGATTACATTCGAACCGCAAAGGCAAAGGGATTGGTACACCGCCTGATTGTGCAGCGGCATGCGCTTAAGAATGCCGTAATTCCCGTTGTTACTATTGTGGGACTACAGTTTGGAGGTATGTTGGCAGGTGCTGTAGTGACTGAAACTGTTTTCTCCCGTCCCGGCCTTGGACGACTTGTGGTTCAGGCCATTCTTTGGAAGGACTATCCCCTGGCTCAAGGCATAATTCTCTTTCTTGCAATTCTCTTCCTTGCTGCCAATCTCTTGGTGGATGTTTCCTATGCTTGGCTGGACCCGCGAATCAGATTTCGCTGACAGTACCGTCTTGATTCTTGGAACCAACCTTGAGGCCGATCCCGGTTCATCGCGCTACGCGGTGGAAGGCTAAGAGCAGCATGCAGAATTGGGTAATGCTTAAGCGCAACCTTCAGGTGTTCTCAACACATCCCAATGGCATGATTGGATTCCTGTTGTTGTTGACTTGGGTGGTTATAGCCCTGTTGGCGAGTCAGTTAACTCCCTACGATCCCCTTACCCAAGCCCTTCCACCAGCGCGTATAGACGACTCTTCCGCCCGCCAAGCTCCTTCGTCCCTCTACTGGTTTGGAACCGACGAAGTGGGTCGGGACGTATTCAGCAGAATCTTGGCTGGCGCACATATTTCCTTGGCTCTGGGTTTTATCAGTGTCTCCATTGGTTTGGTAACCGGGTCTACATTGGGCTTGGTGGCTGGCTTCTATGGTGGCTGGATCGACGGAGTCATCATGCGGGTGATGGATGCCCTATTGGCATTTCCCGGCATCCTCTTGGCCCTGGTTGTCATTGTGGCTTTGGGGACTAGCATCCAAAATGTCATGATTGCGGTGGGAATTGCCATTATTCCGCAGTATGCACGCCTAGTACGTAGTTTATGCCTAACCATCCGCGAGTTGACTTATGTCGAGGCAGCGCACGTCGTGGGCAGCGGAGTAGCGCGCATAATCTTTCGCCATATCTTGCCCAATATCGTGGCCCCTTTGATTGTGCTTTCGACACTACAAATTGGACAGGCAATCATTTACGGCTCGGCGCTCAGTTTCCTCGGCATGGGGGCGCAACCACCCACACCAGAATGGGGACTGATCGCGGCCAAGGGGCGCGACGTCTTCCGAAAGGCCTGGTGGATATCTACTTTTCCTAGTTTGGCCATACTGACAGTTGTTATGGCATTTAATCTTCTGGGGGATGGCCTCCGCAGTATGCTGGACCCACGCCTGCGCCTAGTGCGCTCTGCGAGCCGGTGGGACACTTAAGACAAAAAGAAGGGACGGGAACTTGCGTTGAAGATTACGAATCTCGAATCCGTGGTGGTTTCCCTGCCGCGGACCGATACTTTGACCACTTCCTATTCCACTGCCACTGGTGCGACGACGGTCGTTTTGCTGTTACAGACTGACCAAGGTCTAACGGGAATCGGCCAGACAGCTGTGGCGCCCCGCTCCTACGGGGAGACTGCCGAGGGTATTCAGGCCAATATTCAAGCCCATCTGGCCCCGGCCGTCGTGGGCGAGAGCCCGTTTGACATAGACCGGTTGGTGCAGAAGATGGAGCGGGCCCTGCCGGACCATTGGTCTTCACATGCTGGGGTGGAACTCGCCCTGTGGGATCTGAAGGGCAAAGCCCTAGGAGTACCCGTATACCAGCTACTGGGTGGCAAGGTGCGCGAAGGAGTTGATCTGATGGGATTCGTCCATCACGACGCTCCTGAAGTTATGGCTGCCGAGGCAGCTGCCACCTTAGCGGAGACTCCTTTTCCCGTGCTGAAAATGAAAATTGGAATGGAAGCTGTGGACGATGTCAAACGCTACTCTGCAGTAGCCGAAGCGGTGAAGGGCCAGGCAGTCATCCAAGTCGACGGCAATGCCGGATACTCCCTTGATCAGGCTGTGCCGACTCTGGCCCAGATGGAAGCCTGCGGAGCCCTTGGGATCATAGAACAACCTGTAGCGCGGTGGGCCGACATGGCCAATCTGTCCCGCCGCTTGTTTACTCCTCTGATGGCTGACGAAGCCATTTACCCGCCAGCTGATGCGCTTGAGGTTGTACGCCAGAAAGTTGCCAGTGTCGCATTGATGAAGATTACGAAACACGGGGGAATCCTAAACGTCTGGAAAATGGCATCCATTTTTGAGGCCGCCGGACTTGAATTGTCTATCGCCATTTATTACGACATCATTGCCGTCGCAGCCGCACACCTGGCTGCAGCCATTTCTTGTGCACGATGGCCCTCTCCATACACATATTTGAATGACACCATACTATCTGAACCCTTCGAACCTGAGGGATTGCTATTACGTGTGCCCGAAAAGCCTGGTTTTGGAGTAGAACTAGATATGGACAAGTTGGCCCGGTATCGGGTTGACTAATTCTCTATGCCAATCCTCTTGATACTATGACCACCTACCTAGCTTCACGTTTGCTCCAGATGTTGCCATCTATTTTTCTCTTGTCGGTGGTATTGTTTGTGCTCATGCGATTGGGCGGGGACCCGGTGATGCACTTGGCACATCCGGAAGCATCACCAGAGGAAATTGCCGAGATCCGAGCGGCTTACGGTTTTGACCGTCCCCTGCATGAGCAGTATCTAAAGCAATTGCGGATGATGTTACGCGGTGACTTTGGGGAATCCTTCCGTTTCCGGTCGCCTGCTTTGCCGCTGGTATTGGAAAAACTGCCTGCCACGATGGAACTGGCTTTAGTTTCAATGCTTGTGGCATTGCTGATCGCCATTCCCAGTGGCCTGTTATCAGCCATCTATCAGAATTCGCTCCTGGATCTGGCGGTTACTGCGGGCTCGACCCTGGGCCGTGCCATGCCCAATTTCTGGATCGGGATTATGATGATTCTGTTGTTCGCAGTGTATTTGGAATGGTTGCCGGTGTCTGGGCGTTTGGAATCCACCTCAATTGTGTTGCCCGCACTCACCTTGGGTACGAGTGTCGCTACCTCATTGGCCAGGATCTTGCGTTCCAGCATGCTAGAAGTCATTCGGCAGGAGTACATGACAACTGCCAAAGCAAAGGGAATACACCGCTGGGCTGTGATTATGGGGCACGGCCTTCGGAATGCCTTGATTCCCTTCATTACGGTCTTCGGTTTACAGATGGCTTGGCTACTGGGCGGATCAGTGATTGTAGAGGAAGTATTCGCTTGGCCGGGCATGGGGCGGCTGCTGTTGAATTCCGTCAAAGTCCGGGACCTTTCGGTTGTTATGGCTGGGGTCTGTGTCTTCGCATTGGTAGTAATGGCCACCAACCTTATAGTGGACTTCCTATATACCACTCTAGATCCGCGCATCCGTTACAGCTCATGACGAGTATTGAATTGAATGACCGTAGACCGACGCTAGATTCGGTGGATAATCAGCGGAGACGGGGCCAGCGTTGGCTGTGGCGTTTGCGAAAGAGCCCCACTGGAATGCTCGGAGCGGGCATCGTGCTATTTGTTATGGCTGTGGTTCTCTTCGCATCTGTAATCACTCCGCACGACCCTGAGAAAATCGATCTAAAACAACGTTTGGCCCCTCCGATTTGGGCCGATGGCGGCACCACAGAATTCGTTCTCGGAACCGACCAACTGGGCCGGGATGTTCTGAGTCGCATTATTTTGGGTACACGCATCTCACTGCTGGTAGGCATCGCCGGAGTAGCTTTGGCTATGCTCACGGGAGTATTCCTGGGTGTGACTAGTGGATTTCTGGGAGGCTGGTGGGACATGCTGGTGTCCCGTGCTTTGGACACTTTTCTAGCTATTCCTTTTATCATCCTAGCGTTGGCAGTGATCGGGGTGCTGGGTGTTAAAGGCGGAAACAACATGCTTCGATTAATACTGGTGCTGGGCCTGGCCAACTGGGTCATTTTCACGAGGGTCGTGAGAGGCGAGGTGTTGGCAGTAAAGGAACGTGACTATGTAGAGGCAGCGCGGGCAATTGGCCAGAGATCCTGGCGGATAATGCTGGGCTACATTCTGCCCAATGTCATGGCCTCAATTATTGTTCTGGGAGCGCTGCAAATATCCACCGTGATCATTGCCGAAGCGTCACTGAGTTTCTTGGGGTTGGGGGTGCAGCCACCTACTATTACATGGGGCATCATGCTTGCAGACGGCCGAGATCATTTGGCTACTTCCTGGTGGCTGGCTACCTTTCCGGGTTTAGCCATTACTGTCACGGTGTTGGGTTTCATACTTTGGGGAGACTGGTTGCGGGATGTTCTAGATCCGAGATTGCGCGAGTGAAATAAAAGGCTGCAGAAGAATTGGGAGGAAGAGACCTATGACTTTTTCCATCACCGGATATGACGAGAGCCACAAAATGGGTGTTGCCGTAGCCACCAGGTATTGGGCGGTCGGTGCGCGGGTGCCTTATGTCCGTGGCGGTGTGGCAGCCTTGGCCGTACAGGCATATGCACAGCCATATATTGGATACGATGTCCTGAGAATGCTTACCGAGAATCCAGATATGGAAGGGCCAGAGGCCCTGGAAATCGTGTTAGACCGCGATCCTGGTAAGGAATGGCGGCAAGTGGGCCTAGTAGATCGTCGAGGAAATGTGGTGGGATTCACAGGGGCAGAGACTGTAGCCTGGAGTGGCCACAGTATTGGAGCTCAGTGTGTCGGCGCCGGCAACATGTTGGTGGGACCCGAGACAGCCCAATCTATGACAGATTTCTTTGAGTCACGACCAGATTTGGATTTGCCTGAACGTTTGGTAGGGGCATTGCAGGCCGGCCATGCTGCAGGTGGGGACAAAAGGGGACAGCAATCTGCCGCTATCTATGTGGTCGACACAGAAGAATCCCCATTTCTTGACCTACGCATTGACGATGATCCCGATGCTATCGCTGCTTTAGGCCGCCTTTTGGATGATACACGGGACGTTGAGCTAGTGCGCAGCACCCAATTCGCATCGTCCCGGACCTCGCCCACCGTTGAGAGCTACATTGCCCACCGAGAGACCTTGCGTGACCAAGGATTGGCCTAGAGTGGGCTCTTCCGATGTTCGGAACAAGGACCTTGAAGCCGAAACGGTGCTAGTCACAGGGGCCAATGGATTTGTTGGCCTCAATCTAGTACAGCAATTGGCACTGCGAAGCGTTCAAGTCCTGGCCGCCAGTAGACGTCCTCCTGATTCCCTCGGTGCGGTGCCAGAGGACGCAAAAGTGGATTGGGTCTTGTGCGATGTAACGGATAGAGATGCCTTGATAGACCTGGTCCGAAACCGTGGCGTAACCCGGATTGTGCATGCTGCCGCGGTCACCCCCTCTCAGCACATCGAGCAAAATGATCCAACGCGTGTTGTAGATGTCAATTTCGGCGGGACCCTAAATGCCCTTGAAGCAGCACGTATAGGACGGGTCAAGCGGTTCCTCTTCGTCAGTTCCTCTGTGCTATATCGTGGTTGTCAGATCGACCACGGACCTGCTAGGGAGGAAGAGGCGTTACCACCCTCGAATCTGTATGGCTTATGTAAAGATGCTAGTGAGGGTCTTTGCCAGCAGTACCATGCTCTCTGCAACATATCCGCGATAAGCGCCAGGTTGGGCACGGCATTTGGACCGTGGGAACGGGCCAGCCACTCTCGCACGCGCCTGTCCGCCATCGCGCAGTTGGTCACTTGGGCCTTGGAAAAACCCAATCAGCCGCTACAAGCGCAGGGATTGCAAGTCGTGCGCGACTACATATATGTAGTGGATGCCTGCGCAGCGCTGGCGGAACTGGCACTGCTTTTCAAGCCCCGCTGGAACATTTACAATTTGTCCTCTGACGTTGCCTACCCGCTCAATGAAGTGTTGAGAGCTATCCAGGCATATATTCCGGGATTCCGTTGGCACGACTCAATAGGCTCCGAACAGGCAGACTTCTGTTTCACTGCAACAGATACACGCGTGCCTTTGGACATGTCTCGACTGCGCACGGATCTACCCCAACTTCAATTCAGGGGTCTCAGTACCTGCATTGCGGAATATATAGCTTGGCTTCAAAAAATAAAGGCTTGACAGGCAAAAGGCCTGAGATTCTGGACTGCGCCCCCTTACGCGTTTTGGCTCGGAGAGATTGGAAAGGGTTAACCTTTTCCAGAATTCACTTAATCAGTTCCATCATTACTTAGTGAGGCAAGCAATCCATGGCCGGTAATTACGTATTAGGCGACGTTGAAATTCATCCTGGTGAACGCAAATTCGGCAAATTGCACGTTGGCTACTTAGCTGCTGGAACTCCAGTGACAGTTCCTTTTCAGGTCATCCACGGAGCCATGGAAGGACCTGTACTCTGTTACGAATCCACCATGCACGGATGGGAACCGGTCGGTGCCGAAATTATCCGTCGGGCCATGCTGCAGATCGATCCGCAGGAATTGCGCGGCACCATTGTATGTCTTCCTCTAGCCGTGCCAATGTCCGTGGAATTTGGAGGCACGGTCGAGAGTTCCGGCATGCGGGTCAACCCTGGAGACGTATTGGACATCAATAAGGTATGGCCGGGCAAGGAGCGCAATGCTTGGCTTACAGAACAGATTGCCTATGTTATCTGGAATCAGGCGGTTAAGCACTGCGACTACATTGTGGACATGCACGACGGGACTGGTTCCTGTGAGGAATTGCCTGTGGCCTTTCCCCACGCCTTCCCTCCAGAAGGACAGCCTCCACTGGCGGGCGGAGTGGCCGACGGTACTGGGTCCGAAATTTCATTCGAGGAAACCGGACTCACGCGGGAACGTATGGATGAAATAAATGGCAAAATCGAAGGCATGGCCAAAGCGTTTGGGTCACGTATTATCTGGTGGCGTGAAAACTCCATCAATCCGTCAATGCTATCGGGACACTGTGCCATTCATGGCATCGTCCCTTTGGTTGTTGAAGCGGGTGGTGCCTGCGCACTTGACTTCTGCGTTGACGATGGGGCAGTCTGTCTGCTGAATATTGCCCGTCACCTGAACATGATTGAGGGTGACTTGGTGCTGCCTTCGCGTCAAGTTATGGTATCCAACTATGCGGTGTATCGTTCTCTGACAGGTGGGTACTATATTCCGGATACCAGTATTAAGTTGGGAGACACTGTCAGCCAGGGACAGTTCCTGGGTGAAGTTGTCGATCCAGTCACAAGCGAAGTGCGTGAGAGGTGTGAATCGCCAGTCAATGGCATAGTAGTGTCACGTCGTGTCAGGCTTCCCATGAATCCGGGAGGTTACATTGCCCACATCGCCGATCTTGATTCGGCAACATGGCAACGCGACAACTAACAGAATACGTGGATGAAGCCAAATCCCCGAGAGTAGTATACCTAGAATGCCGTGTTCAGTACGCCGTCCGGAGAACGGGCGGCCCCGTCGGCCAACCCATAAAGATCTTTGATTCGTAGGATGAATACTGTTCTTGTAAGGGCTGCTTCAGTGCAGTCAACCCAAGAAGAGTCTGAAAGAATTGTTATGCCGTTCCAGGGGAAGACGATAAGCCTACTAGCGCTGGTTAGTCCCCCCATAAAATGCCGTGGAGGCTCAAGTACATGAGTAATGTGGATTCGAAATTCGTAGGCATCCAGATCAGTCCCATCAGTTTTGTGGATGAAGGAGTGGAAGGGGTACTGGACACTCTGCAAGAACGGATCGGAGTCAATGTCTTAATGATCGGAACCATTTCTTGGCTGGGCCTCAAGGTGGGGCGTCGCATCTCCTGGGAAGTCGAAGGATTTCCGGACCATGGGGTGCAGGCCCCCATGATGTTGCGCGGGGGTTCCTACCTGCATACCCACCCTGAGTACTATGAGAATACATTTATTAAGGATGTGCGTGCCCACGATTCTGAGTTTGGCACTGAAGACATTCTTGAAATGGTCATTCCCGAAGCCCAAAAGCGGGGCATGAAAGTCATGCCCGAGATGATGGAGCCGGTGTTTAAATACTCGGGACATGGTTCCGCGGCTGAAGTGTCTGTTCCCGGGATGGCCCAGTGCCTAGAGGTAGACCACTTCGGACGCTACGGCTCCGAGCCCTGTCTCAATCATCCCGACTATCGCACTTGGTGGCACTCAATCATGGAGGACCATGCTCGCAACTATTCCATTGATGGAATCATGTGGTGCAACGAACGTAAGAGCCCCCTAGATAAGATGATTTCGGGAGAAGCCCCGGCCTGTTTCTGCGAACACTGCATTCGTTTAGCCACGCGAAAGGGATTGGATGTTGAAACGATTCGGAGATCGTTCGACGATGTATATGCCTATTTCCAGGCGGCCCGTGCGGGCGAGGATTTTGCGGACGGGGCTTTTATTGAATTCCTGCGGGTAGTGTTAGAGCATCCTGAAATCCTCTTGTACGAACGGTTCTGGTTGGAGCGAAATCAAGCTTTGGACAAGGAGCTTTATGGAATAGTCAAGTGGTGCAATCCCGACTTGGAATTTGGCCTTAACGTTTGGAACCGCAACCATTTCAATCCATTTCGAAAAGCCCAGTGGCCGTGGGCGAAGCAGACATCTTACGCAGATTGGGTCAAGCCGATCACTTATGCACACCAATCTGGCCAGATTTATCACAAAGAAATGTCGGATTTCCATAAATCCATTTTCCGAGATGTGACCCCTGGTGAAATGACACCGATCATGTTCAAATTTCTCAATTTGGACGAGGCCCCCTGGAGCAAATTAATCCAGACCGGTCTCGATCCCGATACTTATGTATTTGGTCAGTGCCAGGATACAGTGAAAGCGGTCAAAGGGCGGGTACCTGTCTACATGGGCATTGGGGTGGATGCCCCGCGGGTTCAAGCTGATCAGGCTGTCTGCACACCAGATCATGTTTATCGGTGCGTCAAAGCCACGTACAGGGCAGGTGGCCGCGGGGTGATCTTCTCACCCAATTATGCTGGTATGAACTTGTCAAGTTTAGATGGGGCCGGGAAAGCTCTGACAGAACTTGGCTTGAAATGAACTTGACGTTCAGGTTCTGTAACCTCTCAATGCATACCGAGGGGGTAAGAGAGACAAGCTTCCGCGGCCAATCCTGAGAAAAGCCAAAAGGGCATTGCTAAGACAGAAGAAACGCTGGCCTTCCTCAGTGGCTTCTTGGTGTGTTGCGTCCAATTTTGGCCGATCCTACTTCTTTGCTTCGGCCACAGCCTGACTAGCTATTTTGGAATCTCTGTCCATAGGCCTCATACAGGTGGTCGGCAATCCTGCTGGAATAGCCGGGATAATCTGGTAAGCACGGGGGTCATAAGATGAGTCGTTCAAACCTGAATCTACCCAACTTGAAGCCTAGACATCCTCTTGGTTCCTTCTTAGGCGCCCTGCAAACGACACCTTTTACTCCTTGCTCACGGGCCTTAGGACATCTTAGAGGGTGTACGAAAACTCTTCAAATCGATGCGGTCAGGCGTTCCAACATGCGATCGATCATGGCCACATAGATCCAAGCTTCGGAGGTGTCCGGCCGTGCCTCGTAGTCTTTGCTGAGGCGGCGCGCCTGGAAGGCCACCGGTCCCAACCAGGCGAAAGTCCGCTCCACGATCCAGCGCTTGGGCAGCACGGCGAAGCCTTGGGCCTGCGGGTCTTTACGCACGATGTCCAGCGCCCAGGGGGTGTGTTCCGCCACCCAGGTTTCCAGGGCTCCGGCGTACCCACTGTCAGCCCACAGCAGGCGCAGGTCGGGAAACAAACCGGCCATCCGCTGCAGGACCAGTTTGGCTCCATCCCGGTCCTGGATATCCGCAGGGTGCACCACCACGGCCAGCAGCCAGCCCTGCGTGTCCACCACGATGTGTCGTTTACGCCCTTTCACCTTTTTTGCCGGCATCGTACCCTCTGGGACCCCCCTGCTCGGTGGTTTTCACGCTTTGACTGTCGATCACACCGGCACTGGGACAGGCAGCCCGCCCGGCCTGCGGGCGCGCCTGCTCCCGCAATTGGTCATGCAACCGCGTCCAGCTGCCATTCCGGCGCCACAACCGGAAATAATGGTAGACCGTGGACCAGGCGGGCAGATCATGCGGCAGACTGCGCCAGGCACACCCTGTGCGCAGCACGTACAGGATGCCATTCACGATTTCACGCCAGGGCACACTGCGCGGGCGGCCGCCCGTCTTGAGGGCCGGCATTTCCGGCTCCAGCAGCTGCCATTCCGCATGCGTCAAATCACTAGGGTAGGAGGGTCGAGTCATCGGATCACCTTGCGTAATGTAGGTTGCTATGTGGGTGATGAAGATCCGCATCCTACCTTGATCTACGCAATTGGGCACTTTTCGTACACCCTCTTAGACTTTGACTGATTTCGCGTAGGTTGGGAAACCAGACGCAAGAGTGCTGCCGACTCTACAGTAACTTACAAGGGCAATGTGCAGCAACTCTAACCATAGACAAAATGGCTCTCCTACCCCTTTTGCTGCCGCTGCCAGGGTCTGATTGAACGGGGTAGGGATGCCATACCTTTGACCCTGGGAATATACCTAGCCGTTAATAACCTCAAATTCAGTTGGTCGCATATTGTTAATGTCTGCACAAATACTTGGCTTGTTGTTTCCAATTCCGTCTTCAGCTACGAATTTGAAGAGGACTTCGCGTGCTTCCTCGAGAGTAAAATCGAAACTCTCCGCCTGGGAAACGGCCAACACTTCATCGGGTGCGGCAAGCGCGACATCCCCGACCTCGGGAATCGCTTTCATTCCATAGATCTTTATGTTTGCGAAAGCGCTGGCGGATCCTGTTATTGATGCCGTGATAATAAGTTTGCCATCTTTAACTCATATTCAGCTGTTGTGCGCCTCAGCTACCAAGGGCAATGCCGTGTTTTGAGAGAAACCGATAGGATTAGAGATATCGAGAGTCGAGACTTGCCACCAAACTCTTGCGGCGACATCCTGTACCAGTGATGAAAGGTTTTCAACGCAGGTTCGGCCCTTCCTACGGTGCACTTCGCGAAGCTGTTAGCTCCGGCGAAGCTGGTCCCGTTGAACAGGTTATCATCAGTTTCCGCGGCCCTGCGCCTCCATCGATTGACCAAGAAGCTGCTTGTTGAAAAGCTAAGGTAGTTGAGGCAAGCAGGAGGTTTCTCCTCTTGTCTGTTTCAGATCCGTAAGTTTCGTCCCCTTTCTCTTGAAAATTCCCTATATCGCTTCCTTGCTTTGACCTAGATCCATAGGTTGAAAAAACATTCGCTAGGCTTTAGACTAGATTACGCTTCTTCGACCCAAAGAGCCAATCGGCCGGGAACAAAACTTTAAAAACACTGGTTTCCGCTCTGTAGTTCAAAATTGCGAATTTCTGAGCCAAAGCTAGTTTAGAATTGCCTGATTTTCCCCTTCAGCCCAGTCAAGGAGTCGCGCTTAAATCATTCAAGGGTAACCTGTAAATATTGGCAAAGTAGTGCCTAGAGGCGAGAAGAGAAGGAAGTCCTTTTGCTTGACACGAGCATTTGCCAGCGAGCTACCACTGCGAAGCTGTAAGATGAAACAAGGACGACCACAAATCATTACCTGTCTTTTTTCTTACGTTACAAAGCCCAGGATTCCTTGTGTGGTCAACAAACCAAAAAGGCTCTAATTGAGAACTAACGCCCCAATCAGACTTGCTTTTTCTCTTTCAACATTGAATTGATTGCCGAATCCTCCCTCGATTACCTAGATACAGGTAGTGCTTCTTTATACGTACCACCAATGGAATTGCTCTGTACCCATCTGGCGGCCGGACTAGGGGAAACCTACCAAGATGTACGCGTACGAGTGATGCCTTGTCCCGACCTGCGTGTGATTGGCTGTGCTTGGCCAGGGCTTGGAGGCACATCTTGCATCGTAGAAGTGGGGGGTGAACCCTACGCCCATAACCCTCGTTTTCGCCACGTGAATTTCGAGGTCCACCAATTGCAGCAATGTACCAAGGGTACTTCAGGCAAGATTCTTGGAGCCGGGATGGCATGGCCTGCAGCGATAGATGGGCACTGCGGCGAAGTAATCGCAAACCTGGACACCGAGGGACGTGATGCCTCCCGGGTGGCACGCGTTGGTATCAACGGACGCTGTATCGTGGAACCCTATCCTTTCGGCCAATTCGCTGGTCTGGCCAATCTGTTCGTCTGTGGAGGCCTGCCGGGACGAGTATTGGAAGTGGAAGTAAGTCATCGCACCGGACCGGAAGGTAGCCTTCCACAGGCTATGCGAGCTGCTTTGGCGCCTTTGGCAGAGCGGGAAAAAAGTGCGATTTCTCTTGGTGGAGTCTTCCAAATCGTAAGCGGTCAGATTCGCTGCCACGTGATGCCTGATTACGAATGCATAGTTTGTCACTACTACGATGAAGAATCTGAAAGGATTACACGCGAATTTCTAAAATACTACGAGCCTATAGGCCCAGGTCTGCTCTGTTTTTCGGTCTTGTGGACTGGTGATCCTACAGGGGGCGCATTGGACTTGCGTCCGACAGGAGAACATACACACTTCTTCCACCCTTTCGATACTTCTCTTGGAGGTCATTACCACTATGACGTTACTCCAGAGAATGTTCACTACAAGGGATGGTTTGCCCCGGCATCGACCGTTCACCGTGTGGGCAATATCTACGCACGGCTTCGAAATAAGAACATGTGACAAGAACTTGGCAAACAATAACTGCGGCTACAACCAGAACTCGAATCTATTTGACGCCGTTGTAGGTCTGCTAAACGCCCCAATTCAACCCGTTCACTTTCCTTGCTTGCACACTCGGCTACATGTTTTCGATTTTGATCAGATAGTTTGACCTATGTGCCGCCACGAATTGGATGCTTGTAACGGCTGTGGGAATCTGAAAGAACTTGGCCCTCTTCCGAAACGTCCGAGTCTGGCTCAATTCACCAGAATACAAGTGCATGTAAGTCTGGGCTGACTTCGCCTCAAGGAGAGCTCAATCGGATATTTCAGTATCTCCTAGAAGAATGCCATTTGACATCTGCCGGGAGTGCCAACCTCAGCTGCGAAATCGGGCGTGAAGTACCTATTCTGGTTGGAAACCTTCAATCCAGTGGAGAAGTTCTCGCGAACGAGACAACCTTGCGCCCTCTCTTTCTAATTCCCGTGGACGACGGCGTGTTGCCTTGCATTTTGGCACCATAGCGATGGATTGTGACTCAAGGTCCATCACCACATTTGTAACCTTAGCATCAATCGTGGCCGCCCCATCTGACTCAAGGAACAGGAATCTGCCTAGATCATTCCCTTCGATGCATGGAAAACTAGGAGCTGTCGCAGTTTTGAACATGTCGCAAAAGCCTCCGAGCACGCGTGAAAATAGCATTCGTCATTGCGTATCCAGAAAACCCAAACGGCTAATCTCACCAACAGGATGATATTGAGAGGACTCCAACTAGAGAAATTTGAGAAGCTAAGCTTTCACTTTCTCTGTCTTCTGAAACCTTCGATAGATTCAGATAGCCATGTCATACTAACCCTTTAGCATGTCAACATTGTAAGGATCCTTGGGCAGCGGGCAAGTCGGCCTCGGGAATGGTTCTAAAGGTCAATTGTTCCGGATTCCCTTCATATTACGGAGGAAATGGCGCTGTGATTCGCCGAACTATCGCTCGAGCAGATTGAAACCGTTCAACCAGAGCCTGGATTAATTAACAACATAGGATGAAATGCAAGTGGAGCTGACTTTTCTCAGACACGCTATATCGGAAGAACGAGGATTCCCAGGCATAAGCGACGATTCCCTTCGGCCCCTCAAGGAAAGTGGCGTTGAGAAAATGCGCATTGGAGCGCAAGGTATTGCGCGCCTGGGGATCAATTTTGACCTGATCATCTCGAGCCCATACGTACGGGCCAGACAGACCGCAGAAATTGTAGCTGCAGCCCTCCGCCCTGCAACTTACATGGAATTATTCCCTCCTTTAGCAGCCGATGTCGAGGCCATTGATGCCATCACCGAGATTCGTGTGCGTACAGAAGGGCTCTGCTCAGTACTCATAGTTGGTCATGAGCCCCAGCTCTCCCAGATCGGCTCGATTCTACTAGCTGGAGACCTAAGGTTAGACCTACGATTGAAAAAGGGCGGAATGTTCAAGCTCACTTGCGAGAATGTTAGTCTTGGACCTGCAACTCTAGATTGGTGGCTGATGCCGAAACACCTTCGTCAGCTAGCGAATTGATCGACCAGGTTGAAGGTTCTCAGGCGAGGAGGAACAATCATTGCTCAGTTCTTGACAATGTTGCTTGACCCCTTTCAGGCTTCTTCATCAACTCGATCTCTCCATGCCTCGCATCTTTTGATAAAGCTTAAGCGCGCCACACCCTTACTCACTGGCGCAATTCAGCGGCTCGAACGTCTTAAGTTTCTCTCAACGAATGGGAATTACAAAAGCAATAAACATGCGAAAAAGCTCTAAGAAAAGAACAGTTTTACATTTTTTGGGAATCCAATACACACTTGGACCTGGGTAACACTTTCGCAATGACAATGAAAAGTGGGTTCCAAGCCTGACGCCTCCACTGTGGTATAACCAGAATCCCAATTTGAACACGCCAGCGCAGGGATGCGCCTGTTGCTGGAGAGAAGGGCAGTAAGCTACTAGCTTGCGGGCACGGCCGGATCTGGCCGTTTCGCGTGGAATCACTTCCTGGCGCGCAAGCAATTGCACATGAGTAATAAAGGGAGAATATGAGAGAGGCATTCCCCAGTCTCACTTTATTCAACCTGGGCAAGGAATTCACCGCCCCGCGTAACGTTCCCACTTACGGTTGGCTGCAGGTGGACGGCTTTGCCGAAGTGAAACACGTATCGAAGTATCTCGCCGATGCCCATGCGGCATTTTTCAGGTTCTGCGAGACTATCCCAAATTCAAGAGCAAGCATCACACGGATAACGGCCTTACCATAGCCGACAATGTGAAGGTCCAAGACAATCAATTCTTGATACCCCGAATTGGCTGGCTAAGGCTCAAAGGCAGCAACCCCTTGTTGGAGGCACCCTTTAGAAGGCCTGGATCAAGCAGGAAGGCACCATGACTCAGCCCAAGAGGGTACATCTACCCCATCTATGCGGTCCATGGACAAGCTGAAACAGGGCGCGAATGTGGGCGCGGGGGATTGTTCGCAATGTCGGGTTGGCCCAGGCGCTTCAAGGGAATAAAACAGGCGAATTGGACCTACATCTCGTCACTAACAGCAATTCCGATGAATACGCCAAACATCTGCAAGTCACCTGCCACGGGGCAGACGGGGTTACCCGATTTTTATCAGAGGCGAATTTAATTGCCATGGACTCCTTGAGTTAGCCACGGCTACTTCTGATCCGTTTTACCAGAGGAGTAAGGGGCGGGGTTTGGTTGCAGCTGTCGAGGCCAAATTAATTATGCATCTATCCCCTAGCGCATGACTGGGACATAGTGCCAGGCCGTCCACAAAACCTCCTTGACGGTGCCGGCGAAAATCCTATTAAACTCCGCATCGGTTACGTAAGCCTGTGGATCGTTATGCTGGGGTACGCCTGCGCATTTGACTACGATGTCCAGTCAACCTTGGAGATCCAGGTTTTCACCGGTAAGCGGCTCACGTCGGCTTTCAAGGTCACATCCCCTTACATGAATCTGCCTACTCTGTCCACGTTCTGAATTTCCTTCTGGACACTGAGGCCTTCCTGCTCATTCACGTCGTTCAACACCACACCGGCCTCTTCGGCAGCAAACTGCTGGCAGAGGTCGGCGCTAGAGCCGGCCCCTGCAGTGACAATTACAGTCCTTCCTTCAATTCGCATGCCTCTCTCCTCCCCTAGCCAGGAGATCGAGGCCAGCAAGTCGCAATGCCGCGTCAAGCAGAACCTGGCAGCCGGCGGCGAGGTCCTCAGGAGTCGCACTCTCGATCTCGTTGTGACTAATGCCATCTTTACAGGGCACGAAGATCATGGCCGTAGGCACTACCCGAGCCAGATAGCAAGCATCGTGGCCTGCTCCGCTCACGAGATCCATATGTGCCATCCCACTACCAGCGGCCGCTCCGCGCACCACAGTAATGCATTTATTGTCGAAAGGGGTGGCCTCAAAATGCCAGATCTGTTCTATCTGCAATTTGAGGCCGAGGCCATTAGCGGCAGACTCACAGTCTTCCTTGAGCTGGACATCCATCTGGGTGAGATATTCTTCTTCTGGATGCCGGAGATCTACGGTAAAGAAGGCCTTTCCTGGGACCGTGTTCGGAGAACTGGGATATACCTGCAGCTTGCCCACCGTAGCGCGGGCTTCTGGATGACGAAGACCAATTCGATTCACGGCTTCTACCATCCGTGCAGCACCGACCAGAGCATCATGTCGCAGGCCCATAGGCGTTGGTCCTGCGTGGGCCTCCATTCCAGTGACGGTAACCTCATACCAACGCTGGCCCTGTGCTCCCGTAACCACCCCTATCGTTTTCTGCGCCGTTTCTAGAATCGGGCCCTGTTCAATGTGAGCCTCCAGATAGGCTGCGACCTCTTGACCTCGTACCGGCCTCGAGCCGGCATAGCCGATGCGCTCCAGTTCGGCTCCCAGCGTCTTACCGTCGGCGTCGGTACGACTCAACACGAAGTCGAGACCAAACGCGCCGGCGAATGCCCCTGAAGCCAGCATCGGCGGCCCAAATCGGACCCCTTCTTCGTTTGTCCAAGACGCGATTTCAATTGGGGACTCCGTACGCAAGTCGTAGTCGTTCAAAGTACGAACGACCTCAAGTCCAGCCAGCACCCCGAAAGTTCCATCGAATTTGCCGCCCGTGGGCTGGGTATCCAGGTGGCTCCCCAGCAGCACGGGGGGCTGCTCCGAACGCAGTCCAGCTCTGCGCGCGAAAATACTACCAACTTGGTCAACCGCAACCGAGCATCCGGCTTCTTTACACCAACGAACAAAGAGTTCTCGGCCTTGCCGGTCGAGATCCGTGAGTGCCAGGCGGCACACTCCCCCCTTCGCGGTAGCGCCTATGGAGGAGAGTTGCATGAGGCTGGCCCAGAGTCGTTCCCCATCAATCTTTGGACTGTTCATACGTTTCCTATTTCGCGCCTGTCTTGGGAGTCTCTAATTCTACCGGAATTCCGGGTGCCCAACACGGACAAAGGTCTCGTGGTGGGAGGACCCGGGTGTTGCATTACCCGATCACACGGCCATGGCTGGCAATACCGTACTGCTTCAGGAGGCGCTCTGAGTGGCGACCTAATCCACCTCTACATGACCAGACAAGTGCATAAAGCTGATGCAGGACCTACGCGTGGCTTCCCAAGACCATCGGAAGCATGTCGTCAGCGAATTAGTTGACACGAGGTACGTAGCGGCATTTTATGCCGCCGGCTTCATGCAGGCCCAACACCTGCAGTGGTAAGGATACGATGCGCCGGCTTGGGGCCAGGATCATTCTATCCACAGGAGCTGGAACTTGCGCCACTAGCGTGCATTGAAATGCGACGCAAAAGGTTGCAGCAGAGAAATATTAGAGGCAGCCAGTAATGGCATGATGATAAACATCTTGGCTTTCGGTCATATATGCCATCCAAGTGCTTGTCATCTCTTGAGATGGCGGGTGGAGATGGCGCAACTTGATGCCTTCTTCGGCCGTGGTGAAGCGCCACTTGGCCGGGGAAGGTTCCTGGTCGTGGCTATGCAAGAACTGTTAACTCTTACCAAAGTTGTTACGCGGGATCAGATCCCTTTGCAAGGTCCCCTCCAGCCTGGGCTAGAGACTTGACTTTCAACACATTTGCTGCCTTTACTCGGTCTTCCTCCCCTAAATTCCTACAAAGTCGAAATTAGGGTTGAGAGAACTCATCGTCGGCGAAAAAGTGGAGAAATGCATCTTGGATCAGCTACAGGATGAACGCGGCTGAACTGAGAGAGTTCATTTTCCCGTATTGCCACATGAATGCATGGGGCCACAAGCATAGGAGCGAAATAAGAGTGGTGCCGGAGTTGCCCAGCCTCATGCTGGATGGGCCTTACCGCCAAGCAGGATGAGGTCGACGGGAGTAAGATTCGCTTGATTCCTCCGAAGTTCTTGCGATAATTTGCGGGAATAAGAGGGACTCCCGGATCGATGGTGCCTTTCAAGGAACTGGTGATAAGGTCGGTCGGGAAAGCTACGGGATCTCACTCATCAGTCTGTTAGGAATTATCTTCCCTTTCACTGTCCAAGGAATTCAACTAGCCATCCTTGCCCTTTCTGAGAAACTTGCTGTGTTTTCCACGTCATTAGACTTGTCTTCATTCTCCCTTAGCAATCGTGCATTCTCGGGCCATCAGGATATCCACTATTGCCATTTGTCTCTTTCAGATCTTCGACTATTGCATTTACTTCATGGACGGCATTCTAAATACCGGTCGAGATAACAAGATGAATGGCGTGTGTTGTGACTAAAACATAACCCAGTTTTGGGAATACAACCAGCCCTGCATTTCGTATCCAAGCCCTGTGCTTTTTTTCAAAACCATCGCTGGGGGGTTTAATGTATATAAGAGTGAGCTATCTCTCAGCCCAGTCAGAAAGTGCGTCCCACTTGGATTAGCATCAGCTGGCACACTTGAACCTGTGGATTCGTGAACAAGTGCCAAATTGACAGGACCATTTGCGGCACAAATACAGTTATTCTTGACACTTGCTAACATTTCCAAGACCCTCTTAAGTTTCCTTTGGAAAGGTTGCTGTGTCCTGCATGGCTTCAGCTAAAGGTCGTTCTCGGGTCTCATTTGTTATGTACTGTTTCCAGCTACTTAGATACTGAAATAGGAGAGCCCCAATGCCTGAACAAGCCCCGTGGCGATTTCAAAAATTGATAAAGCCTATGGTCGATATTCCTCAAGAGCATGTTGTCTTGGCGGGAATAGTATTAACCTGCAATGGGAATGAAGCCATACCAGCCGGATTCGTAGAATTCCAAGAAGGCAAGATTACTGCCGTGGGTAATGTGGAAGAATTGGGGGTGCGGGCCACAGAACTCGTTGATACGGGTGGCACACTTCTACCGGGTCTTTTCAATAGTCATGCCCACTTAGCTTGGGACGGAGTTCATGACCTGGCCCGCCAGTCTTTGGATGATTCTCCAGAAATAAGTGCTTACAAGTCTGCCGGTAATATGCTGGTTAGCTTACGGTCAGGGGTGACAACAGTTCGTGATCTCGGCATGAACCAAGCCAACATTCATGCAAAGCAAGCCGTTGAACAGAAGATTTTTCCGGGACCTCGCTTATTGATAACCGGTGAGGCGATTGTACAGACGGGAGGCCATACTTACTGGTGTTGTCGGGAAGCCAGTGGTCCCGATGAAATGCGCAGGGCTGTGCGAGAGCAAGTAAGAGCCGGAGCAGACCTCATAAAGATCATGGCCTGCCATGATACGTTGGAATTCACTGATGAAGAACTAAAGGCCGTCATTGATGAATCGCACCGTAACGGTCTGCCCATTACGGCCCATGCCACCTACAATGACGCAATCTTTCGCGTAGCCCAGTTTGGAATCGATGTGGTAGAGCATGGTGGCAGCATGACAAACGAGACCATCAAACTGCTTGTGGCAAAGGAAATTCCCATTGTTACCACCTTCGCACCCGTATTAATGCAAAGCCAGCCGGAGATAGCTCGGAAGTACGACATTCCGGAATGGAAAATTGAGGAACGGCAACGGGCTGTAAGTGACAAGTCACGCTATCAAAGCCTTGTTGATGCGGCAGAAGCAGGGGTTACGATTGTATTCGGTACCGATGCGGGCAGTCCCGTCGTGGGGCACGATATCATTGCCCCCGAAATGGAATTCATGGTGAAATTGGGCGTGGTGGCAGACAATTATGCCGCGGTACGCAGCGCGACTTGCTCGGCGGCACAACTAAGCGGTTTAGATCAGGAGTTAGGAACGCTTACCGTAGGCAACAGGGCCGATGTAATCGTCGTGGACGGAGACCCGCGAATTGATATTCAGGCTATGGGCCGTGTCCAGCAAACCTATCGCGATGGCATGCGTTTGGCCTAGTCGACCGATTTTCGATATCGGATCCTTGCAAATGAACTCAACTGAGGGAAAGTGCGGCGGAAAGTTCTTCTACACAATCTAAGACGACTATCAAGGCTGTTTCGAGCGCCAGAATCCTTCTGTTGCTCTGTCTAGACTGGCATGGGGACTCTGGCCGCAACCTACTGAAATAAATCTGGCGCCACGCGGGCATTGGTAGTTTTAGGAACAATTTGAGACCGTTGGAGATACTTTCAGCCCTTGTAAGAGTTCAAGAGAATTCTGGCCTTTAACGCCCAGAATGGTGCGGGCAGGACAGATCTCTCCTCGGTCTTCGTTCCTAAATGTGAAAGATGCCTTAATTTCGCTAATTCGGATTACACGACGACACGTTTGAATTCCTTGTGGCCCGTACGCGCAGCGTAGCGGGTAGGTTCTCTGATGCTGCTACGGTACCAACATGTGTATGAAGTGGTCACAATCTGCCTTTGAGGCGACACAATGCGACCACGCGTATGACAACCAAATCCTAGTATGGCAAGCCGAAGTTTATTGGGTAACTATGAATCTCCTAGGGTTGTAGACGGTCAGGAAGGCAGTGTAGGGCGTTGCCTCGCAGTTTTCCCAGAGGAGACCACAAGGTATCGAGGAAGTGGTCTGATACAGATTGCATGCGAGTTTACATTATTTCAATACCGCCAATTGGCCTCTCGTGCATGACTCGGCTCAGTGTGACTGCGCCGGATAGTTTCTGAATTTACTGAAAGTAAAAGGACACTGATATTAGAATCGGGCTACAAGAATCCAAGCCAACATCGCGTGACCTCCGCCCAATTGGCGTCAAAATCGCTGATCATCGGTCAAAGGTGTGCTCAACGCATGGCTTAAGTTACGGCCAATTCCCCACTGCAGGAAAGCTACTAGCTTAGGAGAAATTTTAGGGTAGTTAGCCACAAGTGGAAAAAACTGTCTAAATAGTCAGCTAGACTTGCTTAACTGAATGCCTTAAGGCGAACGTTAGAACGGTTACTTCCTTCAATTTCATAGAGGACAAAACTGTCCCTGTCTCCGGGCCGAAAACTAGAGAATCTTCATCTGTACTGTATTTAAGTCGATTCTGACACCCAATTCAAAGCAAATAGCCAGCTTAGGAAATGCTGTTGGCACAAGGTTTAGTGCCTCCTTCGATCAGCCACAAGTAAGAGGGCCTTATATCTGCCTTAGCGTTATGTCAATTCAAGGCAGATGGAATGGCAAGCAGGATTTCCATTGGGCAACTTCAAGAAATCGGGATGCCCCAATGGAAGTAAGGAATGCCTCGAAGTCAAGAAAAACTCCCTTTGTCTCTTTAATCTTGGTAGGTGAAAGTGATAACACTGGAAAATCCCCTTTACAACATTTGAACGGTGATTTTTCGGTCCTTTTCAGCCATATCCTCTTAGAGATCCATGTACGCGGACAATAGCTTATATGTTTCTCCTGAATGACTTGATTAGTGGTCACCAAATCTCGCTTTGTTTGGACAGGCAGAAGTCTCAGATTGACGGCCACCACGATCACTAAAAGCGATAGACCGTGATTTGGGTCTAATGCTTATTGCCGAGTTGGAAGTCATGAGTGTCCCGCCAACTAGCAAGTGTTATGAACCTCTTACTTCCTCTCAATCGAGATCCGTTTGATTTAGATGAATCTGTACTGTTACTTGGGTCCACCACTTTTTTTCTCTTTCCAGTTTATTTGCTAAGTTTCGGCTTCAACCACAATCATGTTTGAGCCGATTGAGGTCGTGCACAGTATCGCCTTCGCAAGTAGAAGCCGCAAGATGGACTTTCCTCCGCCAGCTTTACATGGCTACTCCCTTGAAGTTTGAACCTATAAAGGGGACCCGTTCACCTGGCTTCTTATGTGTGGGACCCTCTCATCTTCAGTACCTCCTGATATCCCAGTTTCCAAGTTTTATACAGCTTTAATCTTTTTGGCAATTCAGTTACGAAACGTTGATTTTGAATCCCGTACCATCTCGAAGTCGTACTTAGGTCCGACGTTCTCCTAAGCCGGTTCATTGGACTCGCTTTACAAACAACTCCTAGGAGGAATCATGGTACAAACATTATCCAAATTCAGGAGGAATCCCAGTTGGATTCTTATGTCGTTGGCAATTTTGCTAGCTAGTTTCGTGTGGCTTTCGATAGCTTCTGGAAACCCGGTATTGGGGGCTAATTCCAATAGCTCCCAAGCTCCATTGGATACTGGGCTTTATCAGGCTTTAGCCGGAAGTGTTGTACGAATCGAAGCGGGTTGGGAACTGCCCAATGAATTCATACCGGAGAGCCTGGATGAAGGTGCCCTTCGTACTCAAGCCTTGCAATCTGGCCGAGGAGGTACAGGCTTTGCAATTGATGAAGAGGGTCACATTTTGACCAACCTCAGCAATGTCAACGGTGCCAGTAGCATCGACATCATCTTGGCCGATGGTAGATGGTTTGAGGCAGAGGTAGTGGGTACAGACCCTTATGCGAGCCTCGCAGTCCTTTCGATTTCCGGAAATGACCACCGTCTTAAAGGGCTGCCTATGGCCCAGGGTAAACTGCCTACCATCGGAGATACTGTATATGCGTTCGGCTTTGCTGACAGTCCGGATGGCACCCTGACGAAAGGAATTGTCAGTGGTCGTAATGGTTCTTCGTTTGCTCTACGCCGACAAGGCTATTCCTTTCCCACCTCCATTCAGAGCGACATCTTGGTCTTGCCAGGTATGACCGGGGGACCGCTGGTCAATGAATCCGGAGAGTTGATTGGAGTCAACCTGGGGAGCGGCCATTCTCTATTCGGCGGGGGAACATTAAACAGTAGCATTCCCGTAGATGTGGTCAAGACCCTAGCTCCCGTGCTGTCCAATGGACAAACTTATGCCTATCCATACCTCGGCGTATCAGGTAGCAGTTTGACAGTATCAATGGCCAGGGAACTGCAGCTTCCTAGCTTACGTAGCGGCGCATTCATTACGGCCATCAGTCCGGAAAGCCCTGCCGCCAGCAGCGGTATGACACCTGGTGATGTAGTTACAGAATTAAATGGCGAGCCCGTGGGAAGTTTCGCGGATATGGCAACCAGCCTAATCATGGGCTTTGAACCAAAAGACGCCGTTTCTTTTTCCGTCTGGCGCCAAGGAGAGATCGAAAACCTTGAGGTGGTCTTGGGCGAGAGGTATATGTCTACCGGTTGAGTCTGAATCCTCAACTCCAATAGGAGGGGCTAGGCGGAGTGCCTAGCCCCTTTCTGCTTGGGTCCAGTTCGGCAGAGCTAAGACGTTGTCCAGTCCTAGTGAAGAGGTTAGAATCTGGGACACCAACGGGATTGGATTGGCTGCCCGGACTCTTTGCTGTCGCAGGGGCTGGGCAAGGGAGAGGGGCGGCAAGTCCCTTCCCCTCTTGCAATGGCAGAATCTACCAGACTTCGGGAGCAAATTATGTACGACTTGGAATTGCAGAAATATCTCTTCGACTTGCAAGGATACCTAGTTCTGGAAAATGTTCTGTCCCCCGCAGAAGTTGCCCAGATCAATAGATTGATTGACGATCAGAACTTGCCTACGCCTGGAACTTTCGAACGTTTCGGCAGCGCTCCAACCGGATCCGGATTCCTCAATTGGGGATCCCAGTTCTGCAATCTGTTGGACCATCCCAGCATCATGCCTGTCCTGCGGTTCAGATTGGGAGAATGTTTTCGTCTAGACCGTCTATATGGCATGTACATGCGCGAAGGCATGCCAAGGGGCCATTTGCATGCGGACTATGGAGCCACCGCGCTGCATGCCCGGGCAAAACCAGGGGAAATCTACAATCCACCGGAAAATGAGCTAGTCAACGGATTCATGGTTGTTACCTGGAATCTGGCTCCGGCGGGGCCAGAGCATGGTGGATTCTGTTGCATTCCCGGTAGCCACAAGAGTAGCTACAGGCTCCCTCAGCAAGTTGCTGAAGCCCCGGAGAATTCACCTTATGTGGTTTTGCCGCGGGCAGGAGCAGGTTCTGTCGTGCTCTTCACTGAGTCCTTGACCCATGGAACTGCTGCTTGGACAGGTAAACATGAGCGTCGTGCTTTACTTTACAAGTATTGTGTTTCTCAAATGGCTTGGACCGCGGATCGTGTAGATTTGCCGGCAGACGTCGAATTGACAGAAAGGCAGAAAATTCTATTCAATTCTCCAGCGGACCCACATCGGCACTTCCCTTCCCTGTTTGAAAGTCCAAATGGAAAATCCTAGAGTCAGGGCTTGGAGAGCCTCCAACTGACTTATTCTTTTGACTTGGTAGACATCACCATTTACAGTGGCTGACCCTCTGAACGATTCCAACTGACTTGCTGCTTATTTTTTTCTACCTAAAGGTTTGGCAGGTGCCGGCCAACTATGCTTTGTTGAGTGAAACTGGCTGACCACTGTATGTTACAGGGTCGGCATTCAACATACGCGCAATGGAGGTCTCACTCATAATCGAAGAAAGTCTTCTCAGTGTTAGACTTTTGCTTGGCTGGATTCGACAGCCAGTGGCGAGTTTCAACCACTACCAGAGGTACCTATGAGTTCCATCTTAAGTCGTGAAGTAATTCTCAAGTCAAGGCCAGAAGGCCCTCCTACTGCAGAAAACTTCGAAATTCGGGAAACCTCTTTACCGGACTTAGGAGGAAACCAAATTCTTATCAAGAATCGCTTCATGTCTGTAGACCCTTATATGCGGGGCCGCATGCGGGCGGGAAAGAGCTATGCTTCCCCATTCGCCATAGGCGAAGTCATGAACGGGGGAGCTGTCGGCGAAATCGTTGAATCCAATAACCCTGGCTGGCACGTAGGAGACGTGGTACGGCATATGAACGGCTGGCGGGAATACCACATTTCCAGTGGCACAGGCTTGTCCAAAATAGATGAATCCATAGCTCCTATGCAAGCCTTTCTGGGTGTAGCCGGAATGCCGGGCCAAACAGCCTATTTCGGGCTTCTGCGAATTGGCGAACCCAAATCGCACGAAACAGTCTTTGTCTCGGCCGCTTCAGGCGCGGTGGGGGGCATGGTCTGCCAGATCGCCAAAATCCAGGGCTGCCGTGTCGTGGGCAGCGTAGGTTCAGATGAAAAAGCCCAATGGTTGCTGGATGAGGCCGGGGTGGACGATGTAATCAATTACAAACAAGAATCAGATCTGAGCGCGGCCATCGCAGCTAAGTGCCCGAAAGGGGTGGATGTCTATTTTGAAAACGTAGGAGGCGCCCATCTCGAGGCAGCCCTCTCCAACATGAATATGTTTGGGCGCATCCCATGTTGCGGGATGATTTCCCAATATAACAATCAGGGGCCTGCGCCAGGGCCAAATAATTTGACCCTGATAGTAGGCAAGCGGCTCAGACTGCAGGGATTCATTGTCTCAGACTTCGCAGAAGAAACTGAGGAGTTTTACCGAGACTTTAAACTGTGGAAAGACGAAGGCCGCATTAAATGGCAAGAGAGTATTTTTCGTGGCATCGAAAATGCACCAGAGGCTTTCATTGGGCTCTTCTCCGGCTCCAACCAGGGCAAGATGCTGGTTGAATTGAACATCTGAACCCGTTACTTTTCCAAAGACAATCACATGGCTGCCCTGAGATTTGCTGACGTCGCTCGTCTGCCCTTGCCCGGCGACAATGTCGCCATTGTCTCGTGTCGATTGGAACGGGGCACCAGAATTGAAACTGAAACCGACACGTTTGAACTTAACGCAACTGTATTAGAGGGTCACAGGTTCGCCTTGGTTCCTATTGATAAAGGTGAGCCCGTGCTTTCCTGGAATCTGCCTTTTGGAACTGCGATTTCTGACATTCAGCCCGGCCAATACATTTGCAATGCCGATATTCTCGAAGCCTTGCGTGGCAGAGACATCGAAATTGAATTACCGTCTCAACCAAATTTCGAAAGCGAAATTCCACCTTTCCAGCTGTGTGAAGCGGATTTTTTACCGGGATCTCCGACAGGCCTGTTTGCGAGTCCAGGCACTTTTAATGGATTCCCGCGTCCGGTCGGACGGGGCACAGGTACTCGGAACTACATTGTTCTGCTGGGGACTTCCTCACTTACGGGCGGTTTCGTCAGGGCCCTGGAGGAAATGCTGCGCCCGGCAGTTGCAGAACTACAAAATGTGGACGGAATCGTGGCGGTGGCCCACACCGAGGGTGCGATTCCCGACCCCAATAATAGGGAAACGGTGCTTAGGACGCTGGCTGGGTATATGGTCCATCCCAACACGGGAGCTATTTTGGCCGTGGACTACGGTACCGAGGGAATCACAAACTCCAATCTCGAAGACTTTCTTAAGGCCAACAACTATCCTTTACACCAGGTTCCGCACGGCTTCCATTCCATTCAGTCTTCATTTAGTGAGGCGCTGGAAGTCGCTGCTACCACTGTGAAGTCATGGCTCTCTCAAGTCAATGCGGTGTCACGGCAGGAAAGACCCCTTTCCGACTTGAGGATCGCACTGCAATGTGGTGGCTCAGATGCTTTTTCGGGCGTATCGGGCAATCCCCTGGCAGCTTGGGTGGCGCGCGAAGTCCTTCGCCATGGGGGAGCTGCCAATCTCGCGGAGACCGATGAATTGATTGGCGCAGAATCCTATGTTTTAAAGAGTGTCAAGGATTGGCCGACGGCTCAGCGATTCATCGAAGTGAGCGAAATTTTCAAGGAACGAGCTGCTCGCCACGGCCATTCAGCGGAAGGAAATCCGTCCGGTGGCAATAAATTCAGGGGCCTATACAACATATTTCTGAAATCCATTGGGGCCGCCATGAAACGGAATCCCGATGTGCGACTGGACGGTGTCCTCGAATATGGGGAACTGTTCCCAGGGCCTGGCTACTATTTCATGGACAGTCCGGGCAACGACCTGGAAAGCATCGCGGGACAAGTGGCTACGGGATGCAATTTGATTTTCTTCGTCACTGGCAACGGTTCCATAACGAATTTTCCATTTGTGCCCACGTTGAAGATCGTGACAACCACAGACAGATATAACCTGCTGCAGAAAGACATGGATGTGAATGCCGGACTGTATTTGGATGGGACCGATATGGAGGTCCTGGGCCGCAGTTTCTTTGATCTCACGCTGAAGGTCGCCGAAGGGCAACGGACACTTGGCGAGAGAGCCGGACACTCTCAAGTTCAGTTGTGGCGCAATTGGGACTTGGAAGCTGGACAAACAGACTTGAGACATCCTGCTCCTCCTTTAGCTGGGCAACCACTTTCGATAGAGCCCGCTTCTAATCTGCCGAATTTCAATTGTCAGGGAGTCGAATATCGGGGCCAGGCAATTCCTAATCCGACTTGCCTCATCGTGCCCACCAGCCTTTGTTCCGGTCAGATCGCCAGTCTAGCGGTACGGCGCCTCCGGAACTCCCATCCCCAGGTGGAAGAAAAGGGTCTCCACTTTGCCACTCTTGTTCATACCGAAGGGTGTGGTGTTTCCAGTGGCTCTTCGGAGGAACTGTATACCCGAACCTTGACTGGCTACATACAGCATCCACACGTGCAGCATTGTTTGTTACTGGAACATGGTTGTGAAAAGACTCACAATGACTTCATGCGCCAGGCTCTGAAAGACGCTTCTGTGCCTACTGCCCATCTGGGCTGGGCAAGTGTGCAGTTGGATGGGGGAATCGCCCGAGTTTTGGACAAGATAGACTCTTGGTTCAGTGCCCAGATCGCGGATGTGGCCTCTGAAAGATTCAAAGATGCCAAATTGGGTCTGGGAGATCTTCGCATCGGTTTAGCAAGTGAAGGAAATCTCAGCCCTGAGGGAGCTTGCCTCTTGAAAGCCTGTGGCTTGGCCGTGGCAAATGCGGGAGGAATTGCTGTGGCTGCGGCCGGAACCGAAACGGGTAGTCTTTTTACTCAGAACAGTAAGACGGGTCCGACCTTGGCCTATGCACAAAAGGCTGAGATACCTGGTGTACATCTGATGGACTGCCCGACACAGCACTGGGTAGAGGCTCTCTCTGGCCTCGGAGCTACAGGAGTTGATCTTGTACTGGTTCATGTGGACAGACATCCTGTGCAAGGCCATCCCCTTATACCAGCCCTACAATTCACCACATCTCCAACGCCGCTGAGTAAAGGTTCGATGGATGTCGATTTGATTCTGAATCGTACGGCTGAATTCCAGCAGAACCTACAGCAGCTGTTCGACACAGTCGGGTCCGTGCTTTCCCGGCAACTTCAGGTCAAATCCATGGAGACCGGAAACGTGGATTTCCAGATCACACGCGGGCCTAGCGGCATATCCCTGTAATTGATTGCCACGGATCAATGCAACGCATAATCGGGTTCTGGGAGCTTCTAAGCGTGATGTTTAGCTCTTCGAACTGGTGCATGCCGACCACTGTCGGTCTCGGCTTAAAACGGCCTAGTGTCTGGAATCCTATCGGCTATTCCCAAATGAGATTACTCGGATTCGAAATTTGGGCCGGTAAGAAAGAGACCCTGAAATAGGTTGGCCATGAATCCTCACGGACCGCAGTTTGCCTTGTCGGTCAAGTTCATGATTGCGCGGGTTGTGGGACATCAGCCGAGCCAATAAAGACCCCCTTGGCAAATAGTATTGTTGCCTAGTAAAGCGATGATTGGGGTGTTAGGTCCGGATTGGTCGCGCCCACAAGAGAGGTTCGGCGTTACCCGAATCCGAAGTTATTCCTAAGTACTCGAGAGGTACCAATTCAATGAGAGTGCGAGAGACGAATTTGAGCAAGAGCCTGATTCTCAAGTGGCTGGCATTCGCTGGTCTCCTACTTGGGATATTCAGTTCAATCTCTTTGGCTGAAGAGACGACTGCCTACTACATACGTACCGGCGACACTTTTAGCTCGATAGCCACAGCCCACGGAATCTCTCTTGAAGAACTGTTACAGCTGAATCCTGAAATTTCCGACCCAAACAATCTGATTGTAGGCACTGCGATTCAAGTTCCTCTACCAACGAAGGAGGAAGAAGGTGCTGCAAATTCCCAGTGCCTGCAACCCTATACAGTGTCCAATGGGGATACTTGGGATTCCATTGCGATTGCCAATGGAATTGAAGCCGCAATTCTCGCTCTCGTAAACAACATGATGTTAGCGGACGACCTTATCGTCGGTTCCTTGTTATGCATACCGGACTCCATTCCGGAGCAAGACGATGAAGAAGCGGGTATGTCCGATTTCTCCTTCCCACTAGAATGCGCTGGCAGCGTCTGGTTCTACGACGACTACGAAAACGAACAGCTATATGAGGAACCCGATATTTTCGCCGCTTCAACGCCGCTGCCATGGGGTTCTCTTGCCTGCCAAATAGCCACAAAAACCTTGTCTCTCGTCGATTGGGTCCCGGTTCTGGTTGAAGATGGACAATCCGGATGGGTACAAGAACAGGATCTCTTCTCCGAAGAAGAATACCTCGAACGAGTTGAGGCCCGCCTCAAGGACATTGCCGAACAGATCAAAGATCTTCAGATTACATTGGATAGACTGATCAGAACTCGACTGGGCTCCAACGTGGGTCCCACGGAGTCAGTCGCCTTAGAATTGGTTCTCACGCTGGGGCCTACCCCAACAGCGACAGCTGGGGCCGGAGAATACACGGAAAGACTAGAGGTCTTGGTTGTTTCCCCCCAATTGCAAGGCTATCTCTACGACAGAGATGACTGGCGGCACTGGGTTGATTCTGATGGAGATTGCCAGAATACGAGAGCCGAAGTGCTGATTGAGGAGTCTCTGACCCCTGTAACATTCCGCGCCAACAACCCGTGTACCGTTCACTCTGGCCTCTGGGTAGGGCCATGGGGAGGACAACAGCATACTTTGGCTGGGGATCTAGATATTGATCACCATGTTCCTCTGTTCAACGCTCACCTGTCGGGTGGCGCGACATGGTCAGCTAGTAAGAAACAAGCATATGCCAATGACTTGGCATTAGCTTTTGCCCTGCAGGCAACCAAAGCTTCTTACAACCGGCAAAAGGGGGCCAGAGGACCCGAAGAATGGCGACCACCCTTGCGAGAGACTTGGTGTGTCTACGCCCAGGATTGGGTAGACGTAAAGTACACGTACAGTTTGACTGTTACTTCGCTAGAAAAAGGGGCTTTGGAGGACATGCTATCCACATGCGAAGACGGCAGTAAGGACTCCACAGTAACACCCGAGCCTCAAGAACCCATTGAGCCGGAACCCCCTCAGAAGCAGAGCCCAGCCCAGGCCTCCAATCTGCCCATTCCGGGAGTTGGCGAAGGATCCTGGTACATCATTGTTAGCGGTGACTCATTGGGCAAGATCGCCTCTTCGCAAGGATGCGAGTCTCTGGTGCTGATAGCCGTGAACCAAATCAGCAATCCCAGCGTAATCAACGTGGGCAGCCGGCTTTGGATTCCTGCGAACTGTGCAACCCTTGTCTCTCTGGCAACTACGCAGGTGCTGCCAACGCCGACTGCTGTGGCCCCGCTTCTTACGCCAACGCCATTGCCCACAGAGAATACTGCGGCCGCCCCGTCGGCAGGTGCAAGTACGCCGACTCCTATTCCACCTCCACCTACCGCGACGCCAACTGCACTGCCCCCGGCGCCTACCAGCACGCCGGCCCCAATACCTCCTACACCCACTAGCACGCCAGTGGCACAGCTACCTGTAACTTCACAGACCGGCTATCAGTGCACCGTCGATCCGTATCAGCCTCCACCGAAACCAGCCAATGCCCACAAAGGATGCAATCATTTTTCTTCCAGGGCCGAATTCGACCAATATTTTGGCGGGAGTTTCTATCCCAGTCATGATCGGGACAAAGATTGTATTCCTTGCGAATCTCTCAACTGAGTTTCATGGCGGAAACATTACGGATCTGATGCAAGAAGGCCCTTCAAAGGGCCTTCTTGATATAACTGCTGACAAGTCGGTGCTACCGAATCCAAGGTTGAAGGTTGTAATCCTGCCAGTCAGCCTTCTATCAAAGTCTGGCAAGGCTAGCGGCAGCCTGGTCTAAAGTTGCATTGACCACTTCCTCGCAAAAGGTGTTTCCGAGACCTGACCAGGGGCCATGCCTACGGGGCTTTTCCTATCTCAGCCTTCCATTGCAGCGTTTCCCAGACTGATTAGTCCCCGCTGTCACTATCAAAAAATCTCAGGCTAGCTTACACATTGAGGCGAAACTACAAGGCTGAACTCCGTCAATAGAGATCTAAAGGGCTCCACGCGGTCCATAGAACTGAGGGAGGTTCTCAGTAGAAACCTACAGATTGCCTAAACTCTTCAGATCTCTCCTGTGTGAAATGGCCCTTGAAGCCAGCCCAAAGAAATTATGGCAAGAGCTTTTAGGGACCCTGCCTCCTCTTTTTTGTCCAATTCAAACAGGAAATAGCGAAGGTGGCAATCAAAAGGAGATACGTGGACTACCGTGCTGGGGTGTATATAGACAGAGGTAAGATGTTTAGGCACTTCGGGTCTATCCCGAAACTAGGTTACGAACCAAGGCGAATGAGGATGGGCAAGGGGCAGTCAGTTTGTATTCCCCTGGCGCACCTTTGTCTTGCAGAAATGCAATTCCTCGATTCTGCGTTTGGGAGTGGCCGCATTATGGGCAGGGAAACTCTGGTTGAAGAATTTGTAGGCTGAGTGCTAATTTCAGATTGTCATTGGGTCTAACCATCCCTTGTCCTAGACGCGACGATCCGGTGTTGTAACCCAAAAGAAAAAAGCATGATAGTTTCGTGGGAATATCTTTTCATCAGCGGAGCGGCCGCGGGGTTGGCTTTGGCGAAGGACAACCTCTTGAGGTTAGGGCGCGGTGCAACAAAGGCTGTGTGCGCCCAGCATGGGTTACCTATTCCCTATCAAGTGGACCGCGTGTCCAATGTGTAGTGGGACGCGGTTCCACATCTCTTGGTACTCCGTTAAACTCGTTGACGTCTTGGAGGAGTTGAAGTCAGGAGTCTCTTACTCCGCTCCTTTGTCGTGCACTTTGAATTCTGGACATGTGTGAACGCCCTCAGCGCATTTACAGAAGGGCCCTTTAGTAACTCTGTAATGTTGTGATGTAACACTCATCCCAAACGAAGAATTAGAATTGTCGATCTCCATGTTAGTTAGGAGCCTACAGTCGCTAAGACCGCTTGATGACCAAATCAAGAGAGCAGCCTCGTGTCTAGACTCCATTTCTGTGGGCAGCCCAAGCTATAGCCCTCTGACACCCAATGGAGTAGCTCAGGGCCGTTTCGATTCCTAATTCGCAATGTTACTTGCGATATGTACTTCCGGACCCTGAATATTCGAAATCTTAGGAAAATTCAAAAAGGCTTTACAGGGGAACGACTAACTGGAATTCCAGAAGTAACTCAGTCGCTGAATTCAAGACAGGAAATAGGAACGGCTATCATACCGACTTGTAAGATAGTTGCCGGCATAAGGACAATCAAGCCAATTCAAGTTTTACTGTAGGCGCCAGTAAGCGTCAGCTCTTCAGCAAAGTGGCAAGCCGAAAAATGGCCCGGCTCTATCTCGACCCACGGGGGCGTCTCGGTCCTGCAAATTTCATCTGCATAGTGGCATCGGGGATGGAAGTAGCACCCTGTAGGTAGTTCGGCAGGATTGGCAGTTTCCCCGTGCAACACAATCCTTTTCTTGACCTCGTCAGGCGAAGTCTTTGGAACAGCAGACAATAGAGCTTCCGTATAGGGATAGCTTGGCGCCCTGAAGATTTTTTCGGTTGTAGCAGTCTCAACCAACCGGCCCACGTACATGACCGCTACTCGATCCGAGACATACTCGACCACGCTCAGATCGTGGGCGATAAAAAGAAAAGTAAGGCCAAATTCTTCCTTCAGTTGAGGAAGCAGATTGAGTATCTGTGCTTGAATGGAAACGTCTAGGGCTGAAACAGGTTCGTCTGCCACGATTAGCTGGGGTCGTGTTGCGAGGGCCCGAGCAATGCCGATACGCTGTCTTTGCCCGCCAGAAAAAGCATGGGGATATCTTCGTAAATGCTCAATATTTAGCCCAACGTGGCCTGCCAACTCTTTGACCTGGTCTTCTAGTTCACTGCCGTATGCCAAGTTGTGAGTTCGTAGAGGTTCTGAGATTATGTCAAAAACGGGCATTCGCGGATCCAGAGAAGAGAATGGATCCTGAAAAATCATCTGTGCGTAAGGTCGGAGAGGCTTAATTTCCCTTTCAGTCAGTTCCGCCAGATTCCAGCTCTTCCCCTCATGATGAAACCAGACTTCCCCTGAAGTTGGATCGACAGCGCGCAACATGCACCGGCCTACCGTAGTCTTTCCGCTGCCGGACTCGCCAACTAGGCCAAGAGTCTCACCAGGAAAGATCACAAAACTTACGTCATCGACTGCTTTTAGATAGCCATGTACACGCCGGAACATGCCCACTTCGATGGGATAGTACTTTTTGAGATTGCGAACCTCAATCAGGGGGGCATGGTCGGCAGCCACAGTCACACCGGAATCGTCGTGTATGCAAAAGCCGCATCAGTCAGTTCCAGCCCTTCTGATTCCACGGCTTCGCTATGTAGGAAACAGCGCACATAGTGGCCCCCAGCGACCTCCTTCAAGGCAGGGATATGGCGGTTGCAACTCCCTTCCATTGCTTCTTCACAGCGGTCAAAGAAACCGCAAAATTCTGGAAGATTAAGGGGGCTGGGTACTGAGCCCCGAATTGCTGCTAGGGGTTCTCCTTTATTGCTGTGTCCCAGCTTGGGGATGGAACGAAGCAGGCGTACCGTATAAGGGTGTAAAGGGTTATTAAAAATGTCGCGCACGGTCCCATATTCAACAATACGCCCAAGGTACATTACCGCCACTCTTGAACAGACCTCAGCTATGACTCCCAAGTCATGGGTTATATAAAGAACTGCCATGTGAAACTGTTCTTGCAGTTCTTTGATGAGTTCCAGAATCTGGGCTTGCACAGTTACATCTAGAGCCGTTGTAGGTTCGTCTGCAATTCGCAGGCGAGGCCTGCAGGCAAGGGCTATGGCGATCATGACGCGCTGGCCGCATGCCACCGGAGAGCTGATGAGGATATTCAGAGATTCTTTGATCTGGGTTGGAAATCCCCACCCTAGCCAATATGTCCAAGGCTATTTCCGTGGCTTCCTTCTTGTTTCTGGTGCGATGCAAATAGATGGTTTCCCTGATCTGATTGCCAATCGTATGCACAGGGGACAGGCTGGTCATGGGTTCCTGAAACACCATTGATACTTCCTTGCCACGAATTTCTCGCAATTCAGAACCAGACATGCCTCGATCAGCCAGATCTACAATCCCTTCGTCCAAATTAAGTCGGATTTCGCCGCTCAGAATCCGGCCTGGTTTAGGGACAATCCGCATGATGGAATGTGCCGTGACACTTTTGCCACACCCGCTCTCACCGATCAAACCCAATGTCTCCCGGGGAGCCACGTTGAAAGAGACTCCGTCCACAGCCTTCACTATTCCCTCTGAGGTGAAGAAGTGGGTTCTAAGATTCTGCACTTCCAGCAGGTGGGACATTGCCATGCTATTGCTTGTAGGGGTCAGCGGCATCTCGCAACCCATCTCCCAGGAAGTTGAAAGCTAACACTGTAACCACAACGAATAGAACTGGCGAAACTACCCAAGGATACAATTGAATCGCATTGAGATTGCCGGACCGTTGCAACAGCACTCCCCAGCTGACAGCAGGCGCGCGTATGCCCAAACCAAGAAAACTCAAAGCTGTCTCCCCCAAGATCATGCCGGGTACAGCCAATGTAAGAGCCACAATCAAGTAACTTAGAAATTTCGGCAACATATGCATCCGAATGTTGTTGGCCGCGCTTACGCCTATAACTCTTGCTGCTGTTACGTAATCTAGCTCCCGCAACTCCAACAGTTTTCCTCGTACCACGCGCGCGAGGCCGCCCCAACCCACCAGGGACAGAATACAGACAATCGCGAAATAGCTCTTGACTACCCCCCAGTCTGGAGGCAAGGAAGCACTGAGAGCAATCCAGAGCGGTATTGTAGGTACTGAAATCAGAAACTCGATAACCCTCTGGATGATTGTGTCTGTCACACCTCCGAAGTAACCTGAGACGCCTCCTAAAATCATTCCTATTGTGAATGAAACTGATACCCCTACCAATCCAATGGTCAATGACACGCGCGCGCCGTAAATCACCTGAGTCAGAAGGTCCCGCCCAATATTGTCTGTGCCTAGGAAGAGCAACCGCCCCGGTTCATCAACACCGATGAGATGGACATTTGTCTCCCACAACCCCCAAAATCTGTAAGCATTGCCGCGGTGAAAAAATCTGATGGGGTACCGAACAGATTCATCCAATTCAAACACTTTTTCCAAAGTGTATGAATCCCTTTCCTGCTTGGTTGCATAGACAAAGGGCCTATTCAAGCCATTCTCGAAGAATCGCACTTGGGTAGGTGGATGGTATTCCATGCCTTCAAAACGGGTCTTGACTTCGTATGGAGCCATAAATTCTGCGAAGATGGCCATAAGGTAGAAGAAGGCCAGAATCACAATCCCAACCATGGCCAATCTATGACGACTGAAACGTTGCCGTATAAGGGTCCACTGTGAGGCTAGGTAATAACGTTCCTGGGCCTCATGGGACGCCGCGCCAGTGGCGGAGGTCACTTTTGCAACTTTGACAGGACCTGTAGCCATTGCTTACCTAGGTCATGCGAATGCGTGGGTCCAGTGAATACAACAGCACATCGGAGATAAAGGTACCAATCACTGTTAGAGAGGTCAAGAAAAGCAACAGACTGCTGGCAATAAACATGTCTTCAGCCACCAGGGCGCTGAAGAGCATCGGCCCAACTGTAGGCAGACCCAACATTAGGTCTGTAATCACAGTGCCAGATACAATCGCGGGCAATTCCCAGCCAATGGTGCTTATTATGGGGTTGAGGGCCAACCGAATGGGGTACTTCAACAGTAAACGGGCTTCAGTAACCCCCTTTGATCGCGCTGTAATCACATATTGTTTTTCTAGTTCATCAAGCAGCGTGGCCCGCATTACACGGGCAACTCCGGCTGTTCCTGCTGTACCCACGATGATCATGGGCAGCGGAATATGTTTCAGGAGGTCTACAAACTTGCCCCAGGACCAAGGTTGGTCCAGATATGCTGTCGAAAAGAGTCCCCCCACTGTGCCGCCCAAATTGAAAATTATCACCATTAGGATTAGAGCCAAGAGGAAGTTGGGGGAAGCAAGACCGAAGAATCCAACCGTAGTAAAGAAATAGTCTAAGAAGGAATACTGGAAGACGGCTGAAATAACTCCAATAAATATTCCTACCGTATATGCGAACAGCAAGGACATGACCGATATTAGAGCCGTGATGCCAATGCGTTCTGCGATAATTTCGGAAACTGGCTTGACCTGCTGGAAAGACCAGCCCAGATCTCCCTACAACACGTTGAAAAACCATTTGTAGTACTGCAGCCAGACGGGCTGATCAAGTCCGAAGCGAATTCGCAGGCCGTCCAGAGTAGCTTGTTCAACTACCTGTCCTGTGGCGGCGTATCGGACCGCCAAAGTCGTTATGTAGTCACCCGCAGGCAGCTGAATGATCACAAATGAGACTACACTGGTGATCACGATCAGCAGGATCATTTAGAGAAAACGTATTTGCAGGTACGAAGTCATCTCGATGTGTAGAAAAATTGGGCCCTGGGTCCGGCTTAGGTTCCGAAGCTAAGGCACTTCAAATTCAAGAAATGACGACAGAAGTCACTGAACTATGAAAACTACATCATTGGGATAAGCACCGGGTGCCGCGCCCCCGAAAGCCTCTTCACCAGCCACATTCTGTACCCTGTTACTGACTACACCTACTTTTGGGGGAGCGCTGACAGTTCCCCAAAGATACAAATTCTCTACGTTTAAGCGGATCAGCTCCCGGATCGTGGACTCATAATCCTCAGTGCCAGGCTCTGTCTTCAGCCATTCGAAGGCAAGATCCAACATATATTTGATTTCTTCTGGCGGCTCAATACCTTGCTCACCTTTGGAGTCATACCACTGGCGCCATCCATAGGAACTCATGGCACAGCAAGACTGCCAATGCCAGGGAGGAATGAGGCGCATGGGGTAATTCGTGTAGGCTGTTAGCTCCCCACCTTCGTCCGTGTTCCAAATTCCTACATCGTGTTCGTTAGCCACGTAACGGGACATGAGCGTATCTTCCGGAACGAATATTGGTTGCCATCGAATGCCGATCTGCTTCCAGTCGTCCACAAGAAGCTCCATCATTTCATCGTGATATCCCAGCCAATCTGTGGCGTATTCGCCCAGGATGAAGATAGTTTCACCTGTGTCAGGATTTACCCGCCATTCGTTGTTTTCGTCCCAAGGCAATCCCATTTCATCCAGAAGAGCGTTGGCTCGAACAACATCATGCTCGGCGTAGTAAGTACCCATCCAATCTTCGTAGCCCGTCCAGATCGAAGATACAGGGGAAGTGAAAGGCTTAGTCGTACCCATGAAAATAGTCTCGGAGAGGTCATCACGATCCACGGCTAAAGAATGGGCTTGACGAAATCTGACATCGTTGAATAGCTGGCTCTTAAAGGGATCGGCCGTGGAATAGTTGAATGCTACACCCAAAGCACTCGACGTCACGGCGTTTTCGGTAATGATGACTCTATAGTCACCGCTTTCTTCATTGCGTCGCAGAATGGGCAAGTCGGTAATACTTATCTGGGACGGACCGTAGTCAAATTCCTTGTTCATGAATTTCAACTTGAGCACCTCTGGATCGCCGCCCTGCTGGACTGTGGTAACCACAATAGAGTCAATATAAGGCAGCTGGTTGCCTTGAGTATCCACCCGCCAGTAATAGGGGTTTCGTTCCCAGGTGCCATATGAGCTTCCCCACTCTTTCAGGATCCAAGGATTAATCTGGGGCCTTTCGGCACGGGCCGAATAGCTCTTGCGAATATTCTTGTCGGTGAATGCGCCTACCCAGTCGTCAAAACCCAAAGCCTTGCCATTTTCATCCGCGTTTTCGTCATATGCGGGATGGAAAGTCCCCAGGAAATGAGAAGGTGCAAAGGGCAAGTCGTCTGCCCACGCTACGACGACCTTTTCGTAAGGTTTGGCGAAGTTGTAGCGGACGGTGTAGTCATCGATGACCTCCATACCAATGAATTCGTCATCAATCTCGTATATCGAAGTTTCGCCGAGAAATAACCGTTCGTCTTGGAGAATGTGGTTAAACCAGAAGGAGAAGTCTGCTGTATCAAAGGCGTCGCCATCTGACCACTTCATGCCTTTTCGCAAGATAAGGGTCAGAGTGGTGGCATCGTCCACCAATTCATAGCTTTCAACTACATTGGCAAAGTACTGGTTGGCATCTGGGCCTGCCTTGGGTAGGCCCACAAACAAGCTCTGCGCCATTGACTCGGTGAAACCTGTAAATAGGGACCCCGCTTTCGGGAAACCCACTAGGTTCAGCTGTCCGCCATATTCCCCGATATAGAATGGAGGTTTGATTACGAACGGACTCTCAGGTAGTCTTTCAGCCAAAGGTGGCAATTCACCTGCTTCGACTAATGCGGTCAGCATTGGCGCCTCGTTGAAACTGTCAATGGTCTTGCCAGTCATTTCGGCATAGACCATAAGGGAACTGAATTGATAGTCTTCCCAAGGAGCTCCATCGACTGCCATCAGGCCCGTCTCTTTAGATTGAGATTCGTCCATATCGGCTTCTGCGGCCCTGGATTTATCTCCTGCTTCGGCCGCAGGATCCACATCATCAGATGCCGGAGCCGCGCCTCCACAGGCCACGGTTCCCAATATCACCAACAGAATGGCGATCAGAATTGATAATCCACGATTCACTTGAGAATCTCCTTGTGCATATTTGAATTTCGGCGTGTTGGCGCAGCCACCACTACAGAGTCCCATAGCAACAACGTACAAAGAAACCTAGTAGGAGGCTCCTACTTGCTGTGCATGCACAACTTGCATGCTCTGTCTTAGGCGGTGCCCATTGTAAGACCTTGGCCACGATATGGACCTCCATTTTAGTTGCTGGAGCACCTTCGAGTTTCACCGCAGTTCACCAACTCTGACGCAAAACCACCCATAAAGAAGTCCTTTATCGATTCTCGTTTTAAAATTTGCAGAAGTTATAGGCAAACGGTATAGGAAAAAGAAATTCACCATGAGGTTGCTGCAGGACTTCTTGCTCGATGACGCGCAAATGCGTGCTTTCGTTGGGCAAGGCTATTTGAAATTGCACCTCCCAATGGGGGCAGACTTTCATGTACAAGTCTTTGCTGATACGGAGGCCGTTTTCGGTGAGGGCCAGAATCCCGGCGATGACGTTTATGACAGAGTGCCTCTCCTGCATGAGGTATTCAGTCACCCCATGGTTCGGGGAGCCCTTACCAGCATATTGGGCGACGACTACTTCATGTACCCGCATCGGCATTGCCATTTGACCCCACCACAGCGAGAGGCCCAGCACGATCACAAAGACAGCATTCCAGCTGACCACTTTCGTGCGCCAACACAGATGTCGGTGGGCCATGGCCTTTTACTACCCCCAGGACACAACGATGGCCTACGGACCTACTGGAGTGAGGCCGGGCAGCCAGAATTACCTCTCCCATGCAGCCGCTATACAACATGATGAGATTCCCATGGTTGGATCTGCGGGGGATTTGGTAATTGTGCATTACGACGTCTGGCACAGAGACCTGACGAATTCACTCAAAAAAAACCGGTTCATGAATAAATTTCTTTTTTGTCGGACCAGTGAACCCACGGCGCCTACCTGGAAAAACGAGAGTGAGAGTTTGTGGCCTCCCATGTCTTGGGGATTCAATTGCAACGCGGCCCCAATTTGGAACTCCATCTGGGATTGGCATCGAGGAATGCCAGGCGGCAACGGTCAGATAACGGAGCGTGCAACTGACCTGGAGAAGATGCTGTCGGATGAAGACGAACATTTGGCCATGAATGCTGCCTACAAATTGGCAGCGTCTGGGGAAGAGGGCGCCGAAGCCTTATTCAGGTTTTGGCCAGAGGAGGCAGTCAACAAGCTGGAGGCCAACTTAAGCGGACGATACCGCAACCCTAGTGAAATGCTGTCCACTCACGGTATAACGGCATCCGGCAGTATGTCGGTGCCTCGTTTGGAAAATGCTCTCGGCGACAAAAACTGGTGGATTCGAGCTAGTGCGGCCGATCGCTTGGGAGATGTGGGCATACCTGCTCAAGATTCGATTCCCGCACTCATACATGCATTGGAGGACAGTTCCGAATGGGTGCGGCGCAATGCTGCATTCTCTTTGGGAGTTCTTGACAATGAAGGTTTCAGTGCATCGGAATTGGGAAAGCACCTGAAGGAAACTGCGCCCCGAGTTGCCCAGAATGCATCGCTGGCCTTATGCAAAATGGCTCGCCACGCCCAAGTTGCTCGCGATGATCTGACCCTAGCCCTAGAATCCAGTTTGAAATATGTAAGAGCCAATTCCCGGTTGGCCTTGAAAATAATGGAAACAGGATCCAGCCAGGCCTGAGCTTTCTTCAAGGCTATGAATTCAGCGGCGGCTTCCTGTTGGAAGCCGCTTTTTACATGTTGGGAGTACAGGCACAAAGTTGACAAGTGCTCCGAAAGACAGAGAATCAAAAAGCCAAAAACCTCAAATTCACATAGATTTTTCAGAGCCAGATGGAGGGGAAAGGCTTGGGAGATAGGAGAATTGGGTATGCCATGCTTAAGTCAGGTGGGTCGAAAGTGTCAAGGATCCTCTCAATGAGATCTGAGTCGGTTTCTTTACACATAATGGGAGGAAAATGATGCAGGGATATAACGGATTAAATCAGGGACTTGGGAATATCGCAAGGCTTTCCAAAGCCCAAAGTAGATCAATTTCTGCCGAGAATTTCAAGGGTGGCAAAGGCCAGGGCGGCATGGCCACAGATGGTACAGGGGCGGTACCAGCCCGGGAGCTGGGTCAGACATGGAAAGTATCCCCATGTATCGATCTGGCTGCCAATTCAACTACAACTTTGGCAGAAATAGACGGCCCAGGCCAGATCCAACATATCTGGATTACTTGCCGTCCGGCCTTCTACCGCTCGTTGGTGCTGCGGGCCTATTGGGACAACGAAACCAGCCCTTCAGTAGAAGTGCCGTTGGGAGATTTCTTTTGCAATGGATGGGGCAAGCCGGAAAATGTCAATTCCTTGCCGATTTCTGTAAATCCATCGGGAGCTTTCAACAGCTACTGGCCCATGCCATTCCGCCAGCAAGCTCGGGTTGAGATCGTCAATCTCAGCCCCGACCCAGCCAACCATTTCTTTTATCAGATCGACTACACCTTGACCAATGTGCCCGAGGACATGGGATATTTCCACGCTCAATGGCGTCGAATTAATCCCTTGCCTTACTTGGATGTCGTAACTTTGGTCGATGGCGTTTCCGGTCAAGGACACTATGCCGGAGTCTACGTGGCTTGGGGTTCGAACAACAGCGGCTGGTGGGGAGAAGGAGAGCTGAAATTCTATTTGGATGGAGACATGGATTGGCCAACAATCTGCGGCACCGGAACAGAAGACTATTTCGGGGGTGCATGGGGATTCAAAGGCCAAAGAGAGGGCGAATACGGAAAATTCTCAACTCCGTTCCTTGGTTTCCACCAGGTTCTCGCGCCAGATGGCTTTAACCAAAGCCAGACCAGATTCGGAATGTACCGTTGGCACATCATGGATCCCATCCGTTTCGAGACCGATCTGCGAGTAACAATGCAGGCCCTCGGTTGGCGTTCTCCCCAAGGAGGCCAGTCCCGCTATCTGCCGCTACAGGATGACATATCCAGCACAGTAATCTGGTTCCAGTCCGAACCTCACCAGCCGTTCCCACGACTGGCCGATTCCAATGTGTTGGAAGTAATCTGAGCCCCTACCAGTTAGTAAAGGAACCATCCAAGCGTCGTAAATTCGGCATTCCCCAGACATGACCTTCCAAGGATTTCGCCGCCTCCCGATTGAAATCGATACCCAAGCCTGGTCCTTCTGGCGGCAAGAGATAGCCATCTTCCCAAACGGGTGGGTTTGGAACTACCTCCGTAAGCATGGCGTCCGGTTTGGTTGGCTGCTCCTGGACACCGAAGTTGGGAGTGGCCAAATTCAATTGCAGACACGCGGCTGAGGAAACGGGTCCGAGTGGATTGTGCACGGCCAATTTGATGTAATGAGTTTCGCACCAGCCGGCAATTTTTCGCGCCTCCGTAAAACCGCCAGCTATGCAAAGATCGATGCGCGCGTAATCTATCCACTCTTCCTCAATCAGCTGCCGGAATTCCCATTTCGAACTGAACTGTTCACCTGCCGCCAAGGGAACTGTCGTCCGCGGTCGCAAAGTCTTGAAGGAATCCGGATTCTCGCAGCGAAGTGGGTCTTCAATGAAAAAAGGCCGATATTTCTCAGCTTCCTGGCAGAGCCACATGGTGTCTGGTAGATCCAAACGGGTATGGACGTCGAAACAGATTTCGATCCTATCTCCCAATGCAGCTCTGACTGCTTCCATCTGTTCCAGAGCAGCCATGACCGCTGGCCTGGGTTCCAGGATTTCGCCATCCTGAGGTAGCCCCCAACGTACGAATTTCCATCCCTCTGCCGTGGTCTCCTGGCAGGATTCGACTAATGAAGCCACATCCATGCTGTGCCCACTGTTGTGGGGGTAACAAACAACCTTGTCTCTGACTTTGCCGCCCAGCAATTCGTATATAGGAACACCCAGAGCTTTGCCTTTGATGTCCCATAGGGCAATGTCAATGGCGGATATGGCAGCAGAGACTATGCGTTGAGCGGGGAAAAAACCGCCCCGAAACATGGTCTGCCAATGGTGCTCTATGCGAAAGGGATCTTGTCCGATCAAACTTTGTCCCAGCTGCTTGACCGCGGCTATCACAGCGGTTTCTCGCCCACTAATTCCAGATTCACCAACTCCCCAAATGCCTTCATCCGTATCCAAGACCACAAAGAGCCAGTTTCGGCTTCCGTTCCAAACGGGATAGGTTTCTATAGCAGTAATCTTCAAAGGGATGCCTCCAAGAAATGGCTCCGATACGGGCTACAGCAACTCCGAGAACACCTTCGTGATGCCGTCCAGATTTTCCTCAACTCCTACATTAGACATGATGGGAGAAATGTGGATCTGCACAGATTTGGTCAAAAGGTCCAGTGTGCGTGGGCACATGTCTCGGCTGTATTGCACATCTCTGGATGCCCAAGTCCAAGGTCCCCCTTGGTCAGACCACTGCTTCTTGTTCAGCACTGAATTCCAGGAAGCGTAGACATGCTGGTCTGTGCTGTCCAATGTAAATAGCTGGTTGCAACTGATATTCTCAGCTTGCAAAGCCGCGGTAACCCGACTGGCTGCCTCTTGATCAGGCATGAACATTATCATGGCCAAACCGGTGTCCCCGGCCTCGTCGTGCAAATGACGGAAAGAGACCGACTTCGAGGTGGCGAGATCTGCGATTCCGTTCTTTATCAACGCTTTGCGGACTCGCATGGCATCAATAATGCGTTTTCGTTTTGAGAATTGCACTCGGGCGATCGCTGCCGTTACCTCTGTCATCCTAAAATTGAGACCCCACATAGCTTCGCTCTCAGGCAGATTTACCAGTCGACTTGAGAAGGGATCATGGAACATGGCGGCTCGTGAATACACCTCATCCTGGTCTGAAACAACCATGCCACCTTCACCCGAAGTGATGATCTTGCTGGCTTGCAGACTAAAAGCTCCGGCGTCGCCGAAAGAGCCCAGTTGGCGGCCTTGGTACGATCCCCCGTTGGCCTGAGCTGTATCTTCCAATAACTGTAGATCATGCTCCCTGGCGAGTTCGAGGAGTGGTCCCATATTTGCGGGAACGCCTCGCATATGGATTGGCATGATGACTTTGGTATATGGAGAAATGTTGGCACGAGCCGCTTCCACATCGAGAGTCAGTGACTCATCTACTTCAGAAATGATTGGAACAGCACCTACTCCCAGTATGGCCGAAATCGAAGCAATCCAGCCAAAGGCCGGAACAATCACTTCATCACCCGGCCCCACACCAAGTCCTTGGAGAGCGCAGAGCAATGCTGCGGTTCCAGAGGTAACAGCCAAGGCGTGTTTCAGGCCCGTGCTCTCCCGAAAAAGGTCTTCCAGTTGTTCGCACTGGGAGCTGCCTTCGACATTCCCGAATCGATACACATTCCTGCTGCGTACTACCTCCAGAACTGCGTTTTCCTCCTCTTCGTCATATGCCATGATGCCTGGCAGCATGGAAGGTGGTGGTTCAGACACCGCAGGGCTGCCGCCGTGAATTGCCAGACTAGGCATAGAATCCGTCTTAGTCATATCAGCTTTAAATCCTTCTTGGGAATGATTCCAGTACAAACCTTATAACAGAAAGTCGGCACTGGAAAGGACAGAATCGTGATCCGATGTAAGCTGTGAGTTGAAGGGCGATCCAAGAGCCATTTATTTCTCGTTGACGACATCCATCGATGAATTGAACCTTGGGACGAGTATTTCCTGAATATCTGGGCCAATCCGTTTCAAAAGGTCCATTTCCATTGAGTGAACAAGGCCCCCGCAGGAGTGCAAGTGCATGGACTTTCATGAAATTCGCAGACAATTATGTAATGTTATCTCAATACCGGTAACCCCTTTCCATCCCGATGATCCGTCGGAGATCGACTGGAAAGCTTTCACTTCGAACATCGATAGACAGATTGACAGTGGTATAGAAGTACTTACCCCTAACGGCAATACCAGTGAATTCTTTTCTCTTACCCCTCAGGAAACAACGCAGATCTGCAAAGAAGCTTTGAACATTGGAGCAGGGAGAGCCCTTGTGATGCCAGGAATTGGTTACGACCTTAGGACCGCATGTGCGATGGCGGCGGATGCCTACCAGGCGGGGGCCAAGGCCGTGATGGTTCATGAGCCTGTTCACCCATTCATGGTAAGAGACGGATGGGTGACTTACCACCAACAGATTTCAGACTCTGTGCCCGAAATGGCAGTCGTTTGTTACCTTAGACATTCGGGGATAAGGGCCCAAGAAATACTTCAAGTGGCAGAAAAGTGTCCAAATTTTGTAGGCATCAAATATGCGGTGCCTGACGTAGTAGCCTTTGCTGAGGCTGCTCGAATTCTGGATGGAAGTGAACTATCTTTGATCTGCGGTGTTGCAGAGACCTGGGCTCCTTTTTTCTGGCCTGCAGGAGCTCAAGGATTCACTTCCGGCCTGGTAAATGTTACGCCCGTCTACTCCATGCAGCTTCTCAAGGCGTTGCGTCAAGGATGCCGGAAAGAGGCCATGAGGGTCTGGAATGTGATAAGGCCCTTTGAGCTGCTTCGTACAAAGGACCAGAGTGCTTTAAATGTAAGTGTGGTCAAGGAAGCGATGCACCAGATGGGGTATGCCAGCCGCTTGGTTAGGCCTCCTCTCGCTCCCGTGGAGGCCCACCAAAGAAGCATTATTGCCGAATTGCTACTTGCATTCGGTCTTTCACCATTGACTTGAACCGAATCTACATACAGATTCAGTCAGGGGTACTTTGGGCTTTTCGTCGGATGAATTTCCGGAAAGCGTGGGAGAGAGCCCCTGTACCTGAAAACTAGACTGGACTCAGGAATTTGAGTTGCTTCCAAAGGGGAAGAGAACGCCACCAGAAAATTGGATACCTAGGATTTGCAGCTTGTAGGTCATTTGAAACTCCGGTCTACCAGGTCACTTAAGGAGCTTCTCAACAATTTCGGCAGAAAATCTGGGGTCTGGGATCTGCAGGTTGTACGGACAACGACTTTGCGAATCTACGGTGTTTATTGAATGTTTAAACCGGGAGAGAATTGCCGGAAGTTTCGTTTATATATAAGGGTGTCTGTGTAGTGTCGGCTAAATGGGGATTTGTAGGGCGAAATCTGTATGAAGGTGTGAATTCGGTTGCCAAGATGCCGAAAAGTGATGGCCATGGGAACGACAATGGCGTAGGGCCACCACCTGAACAAGGGATTTCTCTCCTGTGCCGGCCATTGATGAAAATTGTAGGAACATGGAAAACTGCTGAGATTAATCGCAACTTCGAAATAGAAGGGAGAAGAACTGTTTTTGACAGCGATGTTCCATTTGAAATGGAAAAAAAGAAAACCGACAACACACCGCAGAATTGCGACAGAGAATCGAGAAATTAGAAGGATTGTGGGGAATCCCAACCAGCGTTCTTCCGTCCTATGGTATTGAATTCGTTACCTGGACCATAATTACTATTATTGAAAAAAATTCACAACAGGATTTCCATGAAGATAGCCCGCATTTCGCTTCACCCTATTACGACTGCCCGTCATACCGGGATTGCCAATCAACACGTAATCGTCAAGATCGTCACTGAAAGCGACTATTTTGGCTGGGGCGAAATGAGCGACCTTTCCCATGTTCCCATGTACCAATTGGATCTAACCGAACTGGAACGAATGTTGAACGAACTTTGTAAGGGCAAAGATGCACGTAATCTTGTGGCCATTGAAGATGACCTGATCAAGTTTTTCCCTGATGAAGGGCACATGTACAGCCGTTCTGGACTGGTCAGACAAGGAATTGATTTGGCTCTGCATGATCTGGTCGGACGCTTCTATGGTATTCCGGCGAGCGAATTGTTAGGGGGACAACTCCGAGACCGTATGAAGGTCTGCTATCCCATTTTTAGAATGCGGTCGATTCAGGAAGTAGAGCCCAATCTCCAACGGGTCGAATCAATGTTACTTAGAGGATTTGACTTGATTCGACTATATGTGGGTGCAAACCACGAAGCAGATGTGGAATTTCTGAAGGGATTTACCAAGAGATTCGAGGGAAGAGTCACTATCAAGTCCTGGGACTATTCCAATCTCCTGGATTGGAGGCGCGCCTTCATCCAATTGGAAGAATTGCGAAAGTGGGGCGACTGCCTACTTATCGAAAGCCCCGCCCCCCGTTATGACTTGGAAGGACTGGCCGAGTTCCGGAACCGGTCCCATAGACCTGTTTCAGAGCATGTAGTGAATGTTCCCCATGCCTGGCAGCTGCTAACCCACAAGTCGGTGGATATTCTCAATGTTTCTCCTTATGTCTTAGGAGGTCTGCGTGCCTGTCAACGCGTGATCGCGGTGGCTGAAAGCGCGCGGGCCAGTGTTTTGATAGGAACAACGCAGGAACTTAACCTAGGCACAGCCGCAGTGTCTCATCTGGCCGCGGCTGCCCGCGTGTTGGACTACCCTGGCGACAGCACCGGCCCAATTCTGTATGAAGACGACGTAGTAACAGAGAATGTCAGTTATGAGGCAGGTTACTTGCTGTGTACATCTGGGCCAGGCCTAGGCATTGATATCGACGAGAACAAATTAGAAGCCCTTTCTTCAGACGCTGCCTGGACATTCGGCGTGGATTTGGCAGGCGTCTTAGACAGGACTCCCAGCAACCGTCCGTCCGCCCAAGAGGTCTAGGAAAAAGGAAGCTAACGTTAAGACAGACCGAATCGGGTTACTGATAGGCCAGCGAGCCATCTGTTCGATACGGTTGATGTCTATGCCAAGGTGTGTATTCCTGGCCTGCAATAAATTCCCAATTTAGTTCAATTCCCAGTCCGGGAACATCCGGCACATCCAGGAATCCGTCAACTAAAGGAACTGGCTCCTGGAGGATTTCTCTTCTCGTGCCTTCCGTGTCGGGATGATATTCCAGGACTTCAAAATTCTGGGTACTAAGTGCAAAATGGGCGTTTACCGCGTTGGCTACTGGTCCACACGGGTTGTGAGGCACCACGCTGACGTAGTGCGCTTCGGCCAATGCGGCTATCTTCTTCATCTCCCAAATGCCACCTGCCACGCAGATGTCCGGCTGGATGAAGTCAACCGCATACTGGGTCAGCAAAGGCAGAAACTGGTGACGGGTATAAAGCATCTCTCCTGTCGCCAGAGGCACACAGACTTGATTCTTCAGTGCGGACCATGCCTCCAGATTCTCGGGCCTCAACGGCTCCTCCACGAACATGGGGCGGAAAGGAGCCACAATTGTGCAGAGCTGAGCGGCTCTACCCACCTCAAAGATTCGGGCATGGGGATCCAAGCCTATTTCCACCCCCAAGCCAACTGCTTGGCGTACGGCACCAACTCTGGCCTCAGCAGCATCCAGGACCTGATTCCAAGGCATTTCTTGCCACTCGTTCGGCAGGGGATTCATTTTCAATACGGTGTAACCAAAGTCTGAAATCAGCTGCTGGGCCCGTTCTGCTAGTTCGGCCGGGGCATCGCCTGACACAGATTGGTACACTCGAACTCGATCCCGGGCCTTGCCACCGATCAGTCGGTAGACCGGCAGACCGGCAGACTTGCCAGCAATGTCCCAAAGGGCATGTTCGATTCCGCTGATGGCCGCGTTGACGACCATACCCCCTGGGAATCTGGTGCCTGCATACATCAGTTGCCACAGGCCTTCTATGTCTCTAGGGTCGCGCCCCAACAGCCAGTGTTCAAAATCCTTTACGGTCTCTACTGTGGCAAGATCAGGGCCGCAGGAATAGGCTTCTCCAACGCCAGAAATTCCTTCATTTGTTTGTACGGTCACGAAAGGAATGTTTCTGTGTCCCATGTTCACAACATGAACTTCGATGCCTGTGATTTTCATATGAGTCTCCCAGTTACGATCAAGGGGCATATTGGATTTTCCAAGACCTTGCCAAGTTGGCGAACCCGGGCGGTCGCTGGCCAAGTCGTTCTCAAAATACCACGCATTCCTTGACAGCCTAAACTCACCATAAAGAAATTACGGACTTTCATCAATGGATTCGCAGCTTCCCAATCTTCTCTATATTCACTCGGACCAACATGCCCAAAGGGTACTGGACTGTTACGGCGATAGTTTCCTACAGAATACATACCTCGGCCGGTTGGCGAAGAGCGGAATCGTTTTCGATAACATCTACTGTGATTCCCCGATTTGTGTCCCCTCTAGAATGTCCATGCTAACCGCGCGCCGGCCTTTTGAAAACGAAGTCTGGACCAACGAGCAACAGTTGGACAGTCGTACTCCCACTCTGGCCCACTCCTTTGGAGCTGCGGGTTATGACCCGGTCTTAATTGGCCGCATGCATGCCATGGGACCGGATCAGCTACGCGGGTACAGCCGTCGACTCGTCGGAGATCACTGTCCAAATCAGCTAGGCGGGCCGGCCATAGACAGGGGGTCCCTGGAAGGAACGGCTGGCCCTCATCGCATCAGTCTGAAGAAATCCGGAGCCGGCCAGAGCGCCTATCAAGTTCATGACGAGGAAGTTCAGAAGGAAGCTGTAGCATTCTTACAGAACGCATGTCAACAGCAGCAATCTGGGTCGCCCTCAAAACCCTTCAACCTGACAGTCGGGTATATGTTGCCGCATCCGCCATATGTAGCCAGATATGAGGATTTCGAGCGATTCAGTTCAAAGATGACCTTGCCGGCAAAACAGAAAGAGAGTAACACCGAAACCCACCCATTTTTGCAGTGGTGGCGAAGCCATACTGACATAGAGACTGTTCCCGTAGAAGAGCAGATCAGGGCCAGGGCAGCCTATTGGGCGCTCGTATATCGCCTGGATCAATGGATCGGCGAGCTGCTCCAGATTTTGGAAGATGCCGGCCAGTTGGAAAACACCTTGGTGGTTTACACGTCCGACCATGGTGACATGTTGGGAGAACACGGACTTTGGTGGAAGCACACATTCTACGAGGAGTCCGTAAAAGTTCCTCTCATCATGTCATGGCCTGGACACCTGCCCCGAAACACCAGATCCTCACTCGTGGCTAGTGGCGTAGATGTGACGGCCACTATGTTGGAATTGCTGGGAGCGCCTCCCTTGCCCGGAATGTCCGGTCGTTCTTTCGCAAGCCAACTGCAGGACCCCGGACGCTCGGAGTGGGACAATTTGGCTTTCTCGGAATATAGTTCAACGCTTTTCGCTCCCGGCGAAGGTTGTTACCAACGCATGGTGAGAAAAGAGGAATGGAAGTACATATACTTCCATGGACAGCCAGATATGCTGTTTAACCTGGCAAGAGACCCAGCGGAACTGGAAAATCTGGCAGAAGATCCACTTCTCGCCAATACAGTTTCAGAACTAAAGTCCATCCTAATGGCGGATTGGAGTCCTGACCTGGTTTCGAGAAAAATGGAGGAATTGGGCAGCGTCAACAGCCTTTTGGAGAAGTGGGGTGAGAACACTCAAGTTCAAGACACTATTCGTTGGCAATTAGAACCAGGAATGAATTTCCTGGATTCAAGATGATGCATTGGGTTGCGGCTGTCTTGACAACATTTCCGTTTTCATAGCACATATGGAAATTGACCGGGACCCAGGACATTCTGAAAGCACAAAGAGACCGCTAACGCCAGCGGTTGATGTCTTTGGGAAGTAACTTTGATGCCCATCGATCTCCGACTGAGAAAATTATGCCAAAGGGATACTTGTGGGGTCGTGTTTTACTTGCCTCCCCAATCGTCTTCGCTTCTCCAGTTTATTCTCATATGTAAGTGAATAACTGCTGCAAATGGGCAGGTTTGGCGGAAACTTCTGTTGGAGAGTTCCAAGGAAAAATTCCTTTTCCCGATGGTTATCGTGTAGCTAGAAAGCGGGACCAGAGGTGCGGAGACGATCAAAGCATCTGGGATAGCCCCTTGATCAGTGGAGTGGAGTTTCTTGCTCGTTCGATGCTTGAACCAGCGTTTGTTCCGCAAGACGGGAATTCCTGTTGTCCTATCCGAGCTTCTACCGAATCAAGGCAGAACGGACAATAGACTGTTGCAACGCATTGCACCTATTTGGCTGGCCCTGCTTGTTGAAATTAGCCGTCAGGTCACCCCCATGTTTAGGTTCCACCCACCAGGAAATATGTCTCAATCACTGTTTTTCGTAACGTAGGAAATAGGAGAATTCCTAGGTCCTAGGAGAGTTGACGAATCTTTCAACTTCAATTTCCGAAGGGCCATCATTTCTGAAGCAGCCCTCCTAGCGGGTTTTCTCCACTTTCTGGCTTTCAACAAAAGGGACCCTTGTTGAATGTGGAGTTCACAAGGAATCATTGTCGGCCTCTCGCGCAGAGCCTGTAGTTCGGCTTCCAATGAAATTTCCACCATGTAAATCAGGTCGACGCGGGAAAGTTCATGGTGAAAGGGTAGCTCGATTCGAAAGGTTTGTAATTCTTGAACGATGGAAGAGGTAACAATCAGAAAGTCAGATTAGACTGAAGATCTTGCGCCGGAGGTCGCCCAATCACCGAAACTGCGGGGGGCGCGTTGAAGAATCCCTCAAAAGGGAATTGCCTCTTGGAGGTTCATATCTTCGTTGGGAAAGCCTTCCTTTGGTTCCGAATGTGATACCCATTTCATAATATTGAACAGGCTAAACTGGAATTGCAGAAAAAATGGACACTTATCAAGTCGATTAGGTGCCGGGAGGATGCCTTGAAAATTTCACATATTGAAACTCTGTGCTTGTCCCGAATGCATAGTCTGCGGGAACAGTGGGTAACGACCAGATACCGAACCATCAAGGCCGACTGCACCGTTGTAATCGTCCATACAGATGATGGGAGGATCGGGATCGGAGAAGCAACATCCTACGGTTGGCCATTGCAAATACGCCAATGGGTGGAATTCCTTTCCCCAATCCTCATAGGCTGCGACCCTACCGACCCGGGAATCGCTCCTAGTCCCCACGGATTGAACAGAGCGCACGATGCAGCAGTTGCTGGTATTGATTGCGCCCTGTGGGACTTACGGGCACGGGTGGCGGAAAAGAGCATTTGTGAATTGATTAGCGGGCATCAGTCCCAAGGAGTAAGAGTTTATGCCTCCAGCGGATGTCGCTACGACTGGCGATTCAATCCAGAACAGCTCTTTTCTGAGGCAGAAGACTATATCGAGCGCGGTTTTCCAGCCATGAAATTCCGCCTAGGTACAGAATGGAAGTGGGATGGCATCACGGTAAACAGGTTTCTAGACCATGTAAGGGAGCTGCATCGCATTGTAGATGGGCGCATGGATTTGGCATTGGATGGCAACTGTCGTCTGGACGAAGACCAGTCATTGGCTGTAGCTAAAGAATTGGACCGATTGGGCTTCGCGTGGTTCGAAGAGCCTATGCCCTGGAAGGACCCAACCTCCTATGCGCGCCTGAACAGGGCAGTGGATCTGCCTATTACTGGAGGTGAATCGTTTGCGACTTTGGCCCAGCTGCAGCCTTACCTGGACATGGAAGCGTATGCAACGGTTCAACCCGACGCGGGCCTGAGCGGCATCACGGAGATGTTACGGATCGGCGCCATGGCGTTAGAACGGGGAGTTAAGCTGTATCCTCACAGTTGGCATAATGGCCTCATGGGCATGGCCAATGGCCACGTTGTAGCTGCTTTGCCTGTCTGTGAATTGCTGGAAGTCTGCATGATACAGGGACCATTGCAATGGGGCATTTTCGAGGATCCGCCTATCCTGAGCCGGGGATTCCTTCGCTTTCCTGACGAGCCTGGTCTAGGGGTCCGTTTGGCCGCCAACTTAGAAGCTAAGTATCCTTACATCGAAGGCCACTATGCCTTAACGGTGGAGCGCGCACCAGTATTCAAAGAGGATTTGCAATGAAGAGGGCTACTCCAGACTTTAGTGATTTCGCCTTGACGGCTCCGCAGAACTTAACTTTACCTATTGATGGAGGACCTGTTACTCGACCTGATGCCGGTTTGCTGGCAGACCTTCACCGGGTTAGTAGTGCCACAGCCAGCGCCATGCTTCACAGAATGGGACTGCGGAATTCGTTTATGGCTGGGATTACAGCCCGCAAACCGGGAAGTAAGGTTGTGGGACCAGCAGTTACCTTGGCATTCATGCCCCAAAGGGAAGACATTGCATCAGGGCTTGGCCAGGAACAAACTGAAAAACGTAGCGCTCTGTGGGCTGTCTTCGAATCTGTGCAACCCGGAGATGTTCTGTGTATTCAGGCCTTCGGAGATCCCTACACCGGCTGTGTAGGGGAAATGTTGACGACATATTTTGGGGGGCGCGGGGGCGCAGGATTGATAGTGGACGGGTGCATTCGAGACTGGCCCCAAATCAGCCACTTGGAAGTGCCAGTGTGGACGCGCGGATTCACACCCAACTATGCCTCCCAGTCGCGATTGTTTCCCTTCGCCTTCAACGTACCAGTGGCCTGTAGCCAGGTGACGATACTCCCTGGGGATGTAATCATTGCCGACGACGACGGAGCTGTAATGGTGCCCCAACAGATGATTCAAGACGTGCTGGACCACACCCTTCATCACGAAGACTGGGAAGTGTTCAGCCGCATGAAATTGCAGGAAGGAGGAGACCTCAAAGTGTATTATCCGTTGTCTGAACAGGGCTGGCGGGAATACGAAATTTGGAGGGAGAGCCAGAAAGAGCCCTGAATCTGTCCTTATCCCATGGCAATCAAAACAGAGGTAGCTTGTATATGTCTTTGAAAGGTCAAGTTGCATTGATAACCGGAGCCGGCTCTGGTATAGGAAAGGGGGCCGCCCTTAGACTGGCGTCCGAAGGAGCCTGTATTGGCGCTTTGGGTCGTACCAAGTCCCAACTCATGGAGGTTGTGGATCAAATCAAGGGGGCCGGCGGTTCGGCCATTCCCCTAGTAGCGGATGTTTCGAATCTTTCCCAACTGCAAGAAGCATTCGCCACTCTGGGGGATTCCTGTGGCCGAATTGACATTGTAGTCGCCAATGCAGGGGTCAATGGATTGTGGGCACCCATCGAGGAAATTACGTCTGAAGATTGGGATTACACCATGAATATCAATCTCAAAGGCACCTTCATGACAGTTAAATACGCTCAGCCTTGGCTCAAGAAACAAGGTGGTGCCATTGTAGTGGTGTCTTCGGTCAACGGGACCCGCATGTTCAGCAATACAGGTGCCGTGGTGTACGCCTGTTCCAAAGGTGGTCAGTTGATTATGACCAAGATGCTGGCACCGGAGCTCGCACGCGACGGAGTTCGCATCAATGTCATTTGTCCTGGTTCCATCACTACGGAAATCGGAGACAACACCACCTTGCGTAATCAGGAACTAATGTGGCGGGCAGAATGGAAAGGGGGCAACATTCCTTTGACCGTGGACGTGCCAGGCACCATACAGCAATGTGGGGACCTGATTCACTTCTTGGTTTCAAAAGAGTCTGCCCACATCACAGGGACTGAAATGTGGATCGATGGAGGACAGTCCTTGGTGACTGGCTAGTTCTCCCCTCATGAACTGTGGTCCAGAATCATAGGGGGGCGGCTTTGAATCCTAAACTGCATCGCAATGCACTCAACTTGGATTGCTACCGGCAAAGTTAGCTCCCTCTGACCTATTTTCAAGTCGGTTTCTCTCGCTTGATACATGGTTCCTTTCACCGTATTTCCCGACTTCTCAGGACGTCCTAGGGTTGGTGGACAGGTGTGTTCAGCTACGTGCCAAAACCATCTGTGAATTTGTAATGGTAGAAGATTGTTGCGTTTGGTGAAGCCCCGCATTACAAGTCTGTCCCCTTGCTCCCAAGAAGGGAATTCCCTCAGGTACAGAAAGGCGGATAAGAACCAGAAGGTCAATATGTAGGTAATTTAACTGAGTCTCCATTGGCCACCTACCTTTGACAGGCAACCCATTAGAATTCCTATTTCAGACGGATCTACGGGCGCGGACGCTGGCAGGGCCGGTCTACAGTTAATTCGACGTTTCCCAAAATACAAAGGCACCGGGAGGTGTCCCTCGCCTACAAATGCTCCCTTTTTGTTTTGCCGGTTACGTTTTGGTAATCATGGAAATCAATGTTTGGAGCTCCGTTTGCCGAGGAAGTCTCCAGTAGACTTCGCTCGGATATTCCCTACAGCGCTGTTTCCCATCCTAGAAGAGGCGACCTATCACCCATTCGTCAGTTCGCCAACTGTAAGGAGTTGAATCGTGGTCTAACACGGCCCAGTATTTCCCGATACTGTTTTCCGCCACTGCCTTGGCCATTTGGGCTTGCCTGTGTTGGGAGACTTCGCCTTAGAACTTGCTGCAACAGCTCACGTGCGATTCTTCAGAATTGAAGAGCCAAGGAAAGGAGAAATCTTAGCAAATGAATTTCATAGTCTTCATGCCTGACGAGTTGCGTGCCGAGAGCCTGGGCTGTTACGGTCATCCTCTGGACGTATCCCCAAACATTGATGCTTTCGCTGCGGAAGGGACGCTCTTTGAACAATGTCACGTACAACATGCAGTTTGTTCGCCCTCCCGCTGCAGTATGCTGACGGGTTGGTACCCCCACGTGAGAGGACACCGCACCCTTTGGCACCTTTTGCGGCCAGATGAACCCAATATGTTTCGATACCTAAAACAGTCCGGTTACGACGTACATTGGTTCGGCAAGAACGACACGCTCAGCCCCGATAGCTTCGCTACCAGCGTGAATGAAGCAGGTTCCAAAGGGCGCGGGTACCCTTTTGGACCTTCTACATGGTCAAAGGACGACCCGGAATATTATAGCTTTCTACATGAACCGTGGACCGCTCCACTTGATGATCATTCAGATTATGCCAATGTCCAAGCGGCCATAGAATTCCTGAAGCAGCGGCCACCTCAATCGGACAAACCTTTCGTCCTATACCTTCCTCTGATTTATCCACACTGCCCATATTCAGCACCTGAACCCTGGCATAGTCGCTTCTCGCCGGAAGAAGTGAAGGACATGTTGCGACCCCCGGGCCTACATGGCAAGCCTACCTTTCACGAAGGCACGCGCTCGCTGCGCCGTTTGGATTCTTGCCCAGAGGAACTTTTTGCTCGGGTCAATGCAGTCTATTTGGGCATGACTGCCTTTAGCGATTGGTTGTTCGGCATGCTGCTGGAGGAATTAGCCAAATCCTCTTTTCAAGATGACACCACAGTCCTATTTCTCTCAGACCATGGCGATTATGCTGGAGACTATGGATTAGTGGAAAAGTGGCCCAACGCCGCTGAGGATGTCATTACGCGAGTCCCTCTTATCATTCGCACACCAGGTGGAAAATCTGGCCACTCAGTATCGGAATTGGTAGAACTGTTTGACATTATGCCCACCATCCTGGGATTGGCGGATGTGACCCCCACCCATACCCATTTTGCCGTAGACCTGGCTCCTCAACTGGGCGGCGCAGCCGGAGATCCTGGGCGGTTGGCCTTTACAGAGGGGGGATATGATCCCCACGAACTCCATTGCTTCGAAGGGCGCAATGAGGAATGGGGAATGGAAAATCCCTACTGGCCCAAGCTTGAACTTCAGCAGATCGCCCCAGAATCTGTCTGTCGAACCCTAACAGTGCGGTCGGCGACCCACAAACTGATTTATCGCTTAAGGGATACTTCCGAGCTTTACGACCTCGTGGCGGATCCCCTGGAAACAGACAATTTGATTGACATGGATGATTACGCTGATGTTCAAAGACAGTTGCAACAGGCGCTTCTGGATAAATTGATGGTCACTAGTGATGTAACCCCGTTTTCGGAAGATCCCCGAGGACATACTTTCCAGGTTGAACATTGAATTGCCCCAAAAAGGCCTACAGTGACTCCGCATTTCACGCCATTGTCCTAAAAGGTATCTCTAAAACCAGGAGTCAGTGACGGATAAGCTTTCCTCCGGTCTTGGCTTTCTGTGCTTGTAGCCTTCGCACGACAAGTGGCCTTCCGCCTGACCTTGACCTTATTGTTAGAGTGAAAATTGACTGGCTTTCTTGCTCGAATCCTTGGTAGCCAGCCTTAGCCAACAAATCGCCCTTTACCGTTACCTCCAGGCGAGATGGGTCATTGAACTGCCGTACTGCTGATTCAAAGTTGAAAGGTCCCACGTGCGCGTACCGTATTGCACTCGACCTTATGGCGAAGAACGAACATAAGAACTCAAGGAATCCTTTCTAGGGGGCATTCTTGATTCAATGGCCTGTGGTTTCGAAGAGGCTACTTTCTTAAATCTATCTTGGTTCGATAGAAACGTCGGGCAGTCATTCACCAAGTTTGATCAATCGCGGATTGTCAAGCCGAATCAATTGCTTCAGATAGCGACACAGCTTCTTACCTTTTTCTTGATGGACTCTCTTCATTTCAGAAGTAGAGAATCAATCTGTCCTCTTCCACTTCAATTGAGTAGGTAGTTAGAGCCAGGTCTCCGTGAAGGGCCCTGCCGGATCGAAGGTCGAACTCCCACTGGTGCCAAGGGCATTTCAGCACTTCATCCTGAGGTGAGTAACTAAACTCAAGACTGTCCCCTCCTTCGATCCGGGGGCGTAACCGTCCCGTGCAGACGGGCGCGCCCCGGTGCGGGCAAACGTTTTGTAGTGCAAAGAATTCGCCACTTTGATTAAAGACACCGATCGAGCGTCCTGCGATGCGCACTATCTTGCGAGTTCCATCTGGAATGTCGTCTGGAACCCCAATTTCGATTCTTCTGGGTAGCCTTTCAGTCTTCAATTTCAATTCTGTACAGCTCGGCGGCGTTCCGATACATGATGCGATCACGCAAATCCCGTTCCTCTCCCAGCAAGAAACTGGCTGGTTCGTCCCAATCCCAGTGAGGATAGTCGCTTGCAAAGACCAACACCTGGCCAGCGTCCAACCATCGCAGGAATGTCTCCAGATCTTCTTCTTGGGGAAGATTCGGCATAGGTTGGGAGCCGAATCGGATATTTGATTTGAGATACTCGCTAGGCAATTTGCGAACCCAAGGCGTGTAATCGCGCAAACTCATCCAGTCGCTATCCATGTGCCACATGAGCCCCGGCACCCAGAAAACGTCATGTTCGATGAACAAGAACTTGAAGTCAGGAAATTTCTCGAAAACTCCCTCGCAGATCAGGCTGGCAGTGTGAGCCATCGCGATCTGGGGCCGAGCCATCCGCATTTCCAGATAATAGGTTGGGAATCCTGCTGCTGTGGGAGCAGAGGAAGTTCCAGCGCCTTCAGCACCAAAATGGACGCACATGGGCAGACCAAATTCTGAACAAGCCTCATAGATAGGATGGTACATGCGATGGCCGTAAGGGAAGTGTGCTCCGGCAGGCATGAGCGCTTGTACATATCGTGGATCTGACCCGAGACGCCGAATCTCTGCCGCTGCTTGCAAGGGATCGTTGGGCGCAATGTGAATCGACCCTCTAATCCGATCGTCCTTTTCCAACCACTGTTCCGCTGTCCAGTCATTGAAGGCTCTGCATACTGCTGCACCAAAATCCAGCGAAGGATGTACCGCATAGGCATACGGACCTCCTGTCAGGACGGCTAGGTCTAGATCATAGGCGTCCAGATGATGTTTTATCAGAGCTTCCGGACGGGTGTTTGGGTTCTCTTCTTCATCCTCAGCGAACCATAGGTCGTGCCGTGTACCCCTGCCTGGCATGTTGGTATAGCCAACAGCAGGTGCCATTCCTCCAAAATCTGACATTTGTTCCTGGTACTGCCGAGGCAAATAGGGTAGCAACACCTCATGGGACGGAGTGCTGTGGTGAACATCGCAGTCGATCACGCGTGTCCGAACATTCCCCTGCAGGCTTTGGATCTGTACAGGAATTGAATTCGTCATGTTACGGGTCTCCTAACCAACCAAAAAAGGTTTAGATGTGAAACTAACTGGACAACAAGAAAAAGACAAGTGGACACCAATCTGATTTCCTAGATTCCCATCTTGCTCGTCGCCCCAATTTAAAGGGTTGTTTCCTTATGAATATTGTCTTGTCTGACTATTGATTCTATACCGGTTGGCACCCGCGATCGGATCACGAGTTTAAACTCACCCCTTCCGACTTTCCATGTTACCAACCTAGAAAAACTTCATACCGGAATTTCTAGCCACAAAGGGAGGATGCCGAAAGTCCGTCTTGATATCCAAATGCCTGTTGCGGCTAACCTGAATTTTGACTGCCTTCCCATAATGAAAGCAATCTGTAGGGTGGCAAAGCCCGAAGAAGTGAGGACAGGGGCATTACAGCAGCATCACTCAAAAGTAAACAGAAGGCAGAATTCTGTTAGAGCCTGGAAGTAACTTAGCAACGATGAACACCTTACACCGTTCAGGTAGTCGTAGGCTTTGGACAGCATTCCGATTGAAAAGGAATCTCCCACGCAAGACAAAGATGTTAGTTTTCGCTGCAGAAAGGAGACACTAGAATCCGTTACTGTCCTGTTTGCCTTTCTTGGATCAGATGCCCTGACAAGAAACTTGGTTTGTGCAAGGCTGATCCAGCCTACTAAAGTGGAGTCCACCAAGTCTATTTTTGCAAACAGAGAGGGATTGGTTGAGACAACTCATGAGAAAATACCCCGAGAGCCAAGAATTAGCCAAAAGCTTGAACTGTGCGAGGAACTTCGGGGTCTTCCTGTTTTGAAATTGGCCAAGCTACTGGCCAAAGAATTTGGAAAATGCGACATTCTCGGAATCCGGTTGGCAGACTGCCTCAGTATTTTTCTTAATTTAAACTCAGAAATCCGTTTCAGACGCTACGTTCAAACTGACAGATTTTGTGGCCTAGGATCCGGACCGGCAAGGTCCAGGCAACGCGTACAGATAGCAGCTCAGGTTCCTTCCCTTGCAATTCCTGCAAGGAAGTCTTTAACATTTCCTACCACGAAGTCAGAACCAAGGCGTTCAGCCAGTCACATGTGACTAGACTTGAACCACAGCAATTCAAAAAAGACGCTGCAATCTCTAAGTGGTTTCAAATAGGTGGATAGACAGTTGTATGAACTACTTGCCCAAGCCTCCCAGCGCAGACCGCTAGGGTTCTTGAACTTAAGGCCTACATGCTCTAATTCAAGATTCCCAGGAGGGCAGGTACGTCCTTCCAATTATCTGCCTTCTTCAAGCAGAAAGTTGACCTCTTGTTGCCTATAGCTTAGTGGTTAGAAGTTCTCTCATTCTGGGGACCGATTCTTGCATTTTCTTCAAAGCATTCTGCGGAAAGGCTGTTCCTCCTAATCCATTTTCTAAAGACAACCACATGCCGGACGGGTTTGCCTGCGGCTCTCGCATTCTCGGTCCGCTGAGGGCGGAGAACAGCGCTTGGCATTTCTGCAGGCTGAAGGCGATACTATGGAGCTGGTTCAATAACAGCGATGACCTTTTCCAGTGAGGAGCGCCCCTTTCAGCAGTGCCTGGGCGAGAAGGCCGAAGAAGCTAAGGGTCTAAAAGAAAGGCTGACCTGCGATCGATAGAGGGGAAATTTGAAGAAACTTACGGGGTGGTACTGAGATCTCTCCCATGCAGGGCGAGTACTCCCTAGGCATCAGGTCTCAGACTCTGGCTTTGGAGGAGTCAGTTCTGCTGGGTTCTCCGATTCCATATCGCTGCAATAGCTCTGGATTGAGACTGTGTCCCAAACCAGGCGTATTTGAGACTCGAATATGTCCGTCCTGTATTTCTTCTGGGGGATGCAGCAGGGCGGGACGCCAATCCACCTCGCCCCATGCGTATTCGAGAATAGTGAAAGCCTGCACACAGGCAGCAATGTGCACACTCGCTGCTGTTGCCACGGGCCCCGAAGGGTTATGAGGAGCGAACGCGACATTGAAGGATTCTGCTAAGTGGCCAATCTGCCACGTTTCTTGTATGCCCCCGGCATGTTTGACATCCGGCATTATTACATCGGCAGCGTTGGCTCTTAGCGTTCTACAAAATGTTTCTAACCCAAAGAGGCTTTCCGCCGTGGCCAAAGGTTGCCGAATACGATTCGAAAGTTCGGACAGTTCTTGCAAACGGTCCACTGCAATCGGTTCTTCGAACCAAAATAATTCCATTTCTTCGAGTGCCTGGGCTACAGTCAGCGCTTCCTTTAAGTCGAATCGAGAGTGACAATCCACAGCTATTTCCACTGTGGGACCCACCGCACTTCTTACTGCACGCACCCTTTCCAATCCCTTTTGCCATTCCGCGGCTTGACCGCTACGGATGCGATCAGAAGCCGCTACTTCATCGAAAGGCGCAAGTTTGACGGCCATGAATCCTTCTTCGGCCGCGGCCGCGGCGGCCCGGGCGAATTCGGAAGGAGTCCGATCTTCCACATGCCGATTGATATTGGCATAAAGGCGCACTCGATCTCTTATCGGCCCCCCGAGCATATTACATATGGGTTGGCCGAGCGCCTGACCCCTTATATCCTGACAGGCCTGTTCCACAGCACTCCAGGCAGTAGCTCCGATTCTGCCCATACGTTGCCCTTTCATGAAGAATCGCAATGCGTTGATGTTGTTTGGGTCCCGGCCAACCAGCTGGGATTCCAGATCCGGAATCAAACCATAGAGCTGAGCATCGCTGCCGCTATGGCTAGCCTCACCCAGCCCAGTCAGTCCTTCGTCAGTGTCAACTAGTAGGAAGATCCAGTCTCCCCTACGATTGACCTTGACCCCCACAAACCGAATTGCAGTAATTCGCACTGCAAGCCCTATGCCTTGAATTTGAGTGAGCGGCCTGGGTAACCACTGCTGTCTGCCAAGGGATCCATTAACTTCCCGTCAGCAATTACGCTGGTACCGTTGACCCAAAGGTGATCCACTCCCTTTGCCAGAATTGCGGGCTGTTGAAAATTGTTCTGCTCTTTGAAAGCGTTGGGCTCTATGAGAACCATGTCCGCAAACTTGCCTTCTTTCAAGGTCCCGCGGTCCTTCATACCAAACCTGGTCGCAGACTTGCCAGTCATGGCATGTACAGCTTTCTGAAGAGTAAGGACCCCTTTCGAAACCAATGTGTCCAGAATTCTAGTTGTGCTACCGAATTGGCGAGGATGTACGTGTCCTCCATCTTGATATATGCCATCTGTTCCCAGGAGAAATGCTGGATGTTGTAGGAATTCCTCTACCAAAAGATCGTCGCCCCGATGGAACACCAAAAGCACAGCCAAATTCTCTTCAATAAGAAAATCACAGAGGGTATCTCCTGGCGAAGAGGGTGATGCCTCCACGAATTCCTGCAGCGTACGCCCTTGCCAATGGGTGTTGACCTTACTGGGCACCCAGGCAATACTGATATGGGACAGGTCCACTTGGGACTCAGTCATGAAAGACACGGCATCTCGAATTCGGCGCGAACGCAATGCATGCAGGGCCTGTACAGGTCCTTGGCCATAAACGCTGTAAGGAATCAAGTAATTCAACATGGTTGAACCAGGCACATAAGGGTAAACATCGAAAGTAAAGTCCACTTCGTGCATAGCTACGTCAGTGATGTAGGCCAAGAGCTGATCGCGCTCAGCAATGGAATTTCCTTTCAAATGAGAAATGTGAATTTTCACTCCGGTTTGTCGACCCAGTTCAACTGCCTCCTTAACCCCTATCAGAGTCCCCTTCTTATAGCGGACATGAGTTGCATAAAGCCCCCCAGCTGCCGCGACAGGTTCACAGGCGGAGCGTAACTCCTCCGTGGTCGCAAAACACTGGGAAATATAGTCGATGCCAGTAGAAAGACCGCAGGCACCAGCGGCCATGTCCCGCTCGATTCTCAGGTTCAATTCCAACTGCTGAAAGTCGTCCAGTGGTTGGGTTGTCCAGCCCTGAGTCAAGACTCTGACATTGGCGTAGGGGATCTGTGTCAGGACATTCTGTGCGTTGCGACCGTCCAGCAGGTCCATGTACTCTGAAATTGATTCCCAACCGGTGTAATCACATTGTTCCAACGCATTGAGGCCCCTCAAGTAAAGAATCCACTGATGGGCATTTCCTTTCGACACTGGAGCATATGAAATGCCGTCCGACATTATGACTTCGGTAGTGAAGCCTTGTCGCAGCTTGCTTTCGATAAGCGGATTCTTCAACAACCATCCATCCATATGGGTGTGTACGTCTATAAACCCGGGCGTAAGCAACTTGCCGTGACCATCCACAGTCTGGCCGCCCACAGATTGGGACAAGTCTCCTACACCTGCAATGCGGTCTGCTATCAGACCTAGGTCTGCAATAAACGGTTCAGCGCCAGTACCGTCTACTATGGTCGCGGATTTAATGATTGTGTCGAACATGAGGTTGATTTTGCCTCCGGCTCAGTTGAATTGTACCTATACCATCGTCAAGACCCCACGGGCCACATTCCCTGCTTCCATATCGGCGAAGGCTGTGTGAATTTCCTGCAGCGGATAGGTTTTGGAAATCAGACCATCCAAATTCAACCGACCCAGTTGGTAAGCCTTTAAGACCCGGGGGATATCTACATAGGTCTGGCTACTGCCGACATAGGATCCCAGCAATTGCTTGTTTTGGGCTACCAATTGTACCGGCAGAATTTCCACCTTCGATAGGAGGCTGTGCATTCCCACAATCACCGCTTTGCCTCCCGGTCGGACCGCGGTCAGGGCGGCACCAATCGTATAGCTGGAACCTACCGAATCGATGATGTATTCCGGTCCTCCTCCAGTCATTTCTTGCAATCCTTCAATCATGTCGTGTTCGGAAGTATCTAAAGTTAGGTCTGCACCCAAAGCTCGGGCCATATCCAGTTTCTTGGCATCCAGATCAACACCGATGATAGGGCTGCAACCTGCTGCCATTGCCCCAACTACGGCACAAAGACCAATACCTCCACACCCAATCACAGCCAGAGCTCGGCCCGGCTGGGCTTTAGCAGTGTTCCAGACTGCTCCTGCCCCTGTGATGACAGCGCATCCCACGATGGCGGCTACTGTCTTGGGGATTTCAGGAGCACAAGGAATCAGGCATCTCTCATGGGCAACCATGTACTTAGACATGGTTGCTACCCCAAGATAATGCTTGTATACAGTTCCATTAAGGGAACGAATTCGGGACTTCTTGTTGGGAAGCAGGCCCTGTAACATCGTTTCCGGAAAACGTTCGCACAAGTTAGCTCTACCAGCTAGGCAGCTCTCACAGTGGTTGCAAGCAGGAAGCCAGTTGTATACCACATGATCTCCGACCTTGACCCTGGTGACGTCGGCACCTACTTCAGTTACTACGCCAGCCCCTTCATGGCCCAAAACCAAGGGCGGAGTAGTGCGCAGTTCCCCACGCAAAGTATGCAAGTCTGAGTGACATACGCCCGCGGCGTGATTTTGGACAAGAACCTCAAAGCGTCCCGGTGGCTCCAAATGCACCGACTCAACTACTAATTTGCCGACTTCCGGCACTACCACGGCTTCAGTCTGCATTTTGATTTCTCCGAGTTTCCAAACAAGGGAGGCCGCTGCCCCTATTTTCGATGGAAGGCCTCTTGCACACGATACCAGAAGGTAAAGGGTTTGCAAGAGGAACCCGAGGTCTTGCCCAGCAACACCTCGAACTAGGTTTCCCTGTACTCAGAGCTCTGTACGTGCCCTATTCCTTAAAAACCATGCAAAAGACAGCGGCTCCGAAATTCGGAGCCGCCGTAGGGAAATGCGCTAACTTGCGCTCAGTAGTCAGTTAGAGTTGCTCGACATTCAGGTCCCAACATAGGTAATATACCCAGATCCCTTGAGGCGTTGGCCAGAACCAATCAGCAAGTTTCCGAGAAAGTTCCTGAACCCGGAAAAGATGATAACTGGGTTGGGCCGCAGGGACCGAAATCTGTAGGCGAGTTCAATTTTGCGAATTCGCTCCTGGTATAACGCATTTGCCAAAAACAGTTCCATATAAGTCATGTTTCTTATCCTCCCGAACAATGTCGGAATATAACGATATGAGTATGGAACTTACGTGTTGAATAGAAGGGCAATATCTGTTCATCCTTTGTATGAATCGCGGTGTAACTGTATCAATTTTGTTCAATACGTCTTAGTGCTCAATTCCGGCCCCCTTCTTAGAGAGAGCTTTGCACCTCCCAAGAGATATTTAGGGGGGCATTCCCTATTTCAATTCGGTTTCCCATTGGACACGAGAAACATTCCACCAGGCCGGTTGCTCAACAGCCTCAGTTCAGTCTACATCTTGAAAGTTCTTCGAATAATGTTGGGACGGTTTCCGAGTGAATACTGACTTAATCCTGATGCAAGAAGAAACTCGCAAACACAGACTGAAGGGAGGAGAGAGAATGGGAATTGAAAGAGCCTTTCCGGCCTTACATTCAAGCTTCAGAAATCTGCGAATGGTCCCCTGCTCACCGACCCAATCGCGTCAGCTGATAGAAAACCGCGGGATGCCCCCGGCTATGTGGATTGCTTATCAAGATTGACGGGAAACTCCACAAAATCCAGTGGAGACCGGCCAATTCATCAAGAAGCCATAGGGGGCACCAAGCCGCGGTCCCTTAATGATTGCGGCCAGGTTTTCCTTTCTTGTTCGCCGCTTATTTCGACCGAACTAGCCGGGCTTTTGCTCCTGAATCTTGGCCTACTCCCTTGTTGCAATGGAGTTTGACTACCGGCAACAGACCTCAAGAAAGCGCGAGAGGTGCTTGGGCCGATTTTCGTTGATGTGACCTCTAGGGCGCGGAAGCGTTGCCTCGTCTATTGGAGGCGTTGTAACAACAATCGCTACCACGGAAGCAATTTGAATTTGTGCAAGTTCCCGCTCCCGCCGAATTAACCGTAGGAGCAAACATGGAATTGCCAAATCCCGATATGCAGGAAGTGGGCCTGCGGAGTTGTAGGACGATGGGATCAGTGGGAAGCAACTCCGGAGGAGAAGGGCTCAGTGTGGAATCGGTAGCCTGTGCTCGGAATATTCTCGATGAATGTAGGAGAGTCGTCTCGGGGCTCAATCTTACGCCTAAGACGGGAAACAAGGCCTCGCACCAAATCCCGGTCTCCCCCATCACTGTAATTCCAAACGCGGCTGGCGATTGAATCAGTGGTCACCACAGTATTGGGGTTGGTCATTAGCAAATACAACAGTCGGAATTCTAGCTGCGTTAGTCTGACCGGATCAGTATTGGCCACAGTTACTGTCCGGTCGGCCGTATTCAAGGCAATGTGGGCCATGTCAATGGTATTCAAAACAGTATTGGGTACCGAGGTAGAGATGCGGGTCAACACCTTCACGTAGTTGGCCAACAGTCGCAAGGAAACTGGCCGATCCAGAACAAGATCTACGCCTTCTTCCAGCAGTAGACACTCCTGTGTGTCCGGCAGATGCTCGTTCATTACCAAAACCGGAGCCTGAGTCAGGCCTCTCACTGCCCGCACGTCTGCCCAAGGAATCTCTTCCCGATTCCAAGCCAAAATAATAATATCGGCTGGGTCCAGATGCCAGGCGGCCATTCTCTTTGCCAGGGAGTCTGCAGATTCCACTACCAATCCGAATTCTCTCAGCGCCACACTGATTATTCGCCCTTCTGTGGGGTCGTCTGCAAATACAACAACGCTCATGAAGATCCTTCAATGCCTCCAACAGGCTTAATTCTTCAAGTAGTAGTATAGAAACTGAACAGCTGATTAGAGGCTTTTCCAGGTTACTGGCTGAGATTCGCAACTGCATCTGAAATACTCAGGAGGGGCTATTTCCGCAAAACGAATAATCGTGGTCGGAACGGGGGCGTTCGGCTTGGCTGCGGCTTGGGAACTAGCTCAAAGGGGTTTTGAGCTAGTCATAGTGGACCCTACGGGTCCCACTCCTCATTCTTTGGCCGCTTCAAGGGACATCAGCAAAGTTGTCAGGTCCGAGTACGGTGGGGATCTGACATACACCCGGATGGCTCAGAAATCCATAGACCAATGGATCCAACTCAATGAACGATGGGGACAGGTGTATCACAACACGGGCATAGCTTGGCTGTCTTCAGACAGTGCTGCAGCAGAATTCGAAAGCCTAAGTCTGAAAATAGCCGGGCGAATCAATATCGAATTGGAAATACTGGGCGCGACCGAGATAAAAGAAAGATGGCCTATGTTCAATCAAGAGCTGTTCCAAAGGGGCATTTTCAACCCTCGCGGCGGCTTTGTAGAGGCTAGAAGGGCATTGGAGCATTTGCGAGACGAACTCCATCATTTCAAAGTGGAGTGGCACATTGGAAAGTCAGTGGCAAACCTCATACTGGCTAAGGGGCGGTGTTTGGGGGTTGTCTTGGCCGACGGTGTTCGACTAGAAGCCGAACATGTCTTGGTTGCAGCGGGGGCATGGACAGGCTTACTAGTGCCGCTTGTATCTCGTTTGGCGAGTGTTACAGCTCAACCTATTTTTCATCTTCTAATAGAGGACTGGAAACGTTACTCCTCCCCACGGTTCAGTGTAGCGTTTCTTGACACCGAAACAACTGGTGTCTACGCAATGCCTCTGCATCCCGAAGAGAAGGTGATCAAAGTGGGTCTCCACACACAGGGCCGCGATGCCCATCCTCAACTTTCGGATCGAATAGTGCAAGAGCAGGAAATCACTCACCTTCGGTGCCAGCTAAAAAGGTGTGCCCCCGAACTTTCCGAGTGTCCCATTGTGTATTCTCGCGTTTGTCTGTACCACGACACACTGGATTTCGATTTCGTTATTGACCGCCATCCAGAGATAGAAAATTTGACTGTCGCCTGCGGGGGTAGTGGCCACGGTTTCAAATTTACCCCACTTCTGGGTGAGATTGTTGCCGACCGGGTCGAAAACATTCAGCATCCTTTCGCCAAGAAATTCAAATGGAGAGAGCAAGCCAATCCAGATGAAAGTGGGTCAATGGCTAGGCCCTCCTTAGGATTCTCAAAGGTAGGGCAGTAGTTAGTCCAACAAGCTTTTTTCAACTATCGAAGTCTTTGGTTAAGTGACAGTACCTCCTGAGTAAAGCGCGGAGTCACTACGAGCCAGACCAATCGAAAGGAACAATAGGAGGCCGGCACTACCCCAAAGCAGGTAAGTCAAGTCACCTGATTGAAACCACACCAAACCAATTATGGGGCCACATGCCGCGGCTAGATCGTCAACCGAAGTAAAGTACCCCATGACTTCCCGAGGACTTGTGGTAAGTCTTGCCCCGTCGCTGGCCCCTGCTTCGATCACGATACGGAGGCCTGAGAAAAATAGCATGAATAGGGCGGCCAAGACCAGAGCAGTCGTCCCGTGGGCCGTGGCGGCTATACCAATGACACTAGCCAGGATTATGGCTAGTGCCAATGTTATGCGCGTCCTGCCAAACCTGTCTGAGAATGCCCCAATAACCGGGCCAACCACAATCTGCGAAATCCAATGCAAGGCGAGAATAAGGCCTGTGGCCAGGCCTATGCCTAGTGTTTGCAAAATAGCCCCGCCACGCTCCTGTAAATACAAAGATGTCAAGGCCACCAATAGTGCAAGAATTAGGGTTGACCCAGCACCGAGGCTGAAGAGCCACTTTAGGTGGGACGACTGCCAAATGCTCTTGGCTGCCTCTTTGTGACCCGCTGGTTTGTCGGCAGGTTTCTGTATGGAGCTAACACTGCTTTTAGGCCAGGTCAGTAGGAAGCTCAGGAAAAAACCGATGCCAGCGAGGGCCGAAATCACACCCATAGAAGTCGCGAAGCGGGTCCGGTCTAGCAGCCATCCACCCAGTAAGACTCCCATTCCGCTGCCCAGCCTTACAAGGCCCCACCATATTCCCAGCAAGCCTCCATGCGTTTCGGCAGAATGGGTCCAGACCGCCATATACGCCGATTGCCTGAAAATCGACCACGCGAATCCCCAGGCCAACCGTGCCACTAGCAAATATGGAAACGACCAAGCTTGGGCAAAAGCGAGACTGGAAGCCAAGGCTAGAATCGTAGCCCCTACAAACAACGGCTTAATATGCCAGCGGGAAAATAAAGTCGCCGCTACGGAATTGGAAAGCAGTCGGACCCAACGATTTGCGCTCAAGAGCAGGCCCACTTGCCAAAGAGTCAAGCTCAGAGAATCTGCCGAAACAGGCAATGCACTGTAGAGGAAGGAATCCCCCATAATGAGAATCCCTACCACGCACGCGGACAGGGACACCTTGGCCCGTCCCCGGCCAGTCCTACCAGAAACTGACATCAGTCAATTTCAGCGCGGTTTGGAGAGTGCCATTCTCTACCACCTGGGATACGGGCTGTTGTCACAAATTCGGGAAACTCAGTCTTCTGGATCCGTAAAGGTAAGGGACTCTGAAGATAGGCCCTCGTCATCTGCAATCCAGACTCAAACATTTGCCTTGAACGCGAAAAGTCCAGAATTGGCACATCCTGATGGGCATTCAAGTGAATGTGATGTAACTCAATAGCAGGGTCGGATCTGGCTTGTTCCAAATCTTGAAACAGGGACTGGGCCATCATCACGCCCATCATCCGGTTGAAAATGTCTACTATGCCGCTAGCCGGCGCCAGGCGTTGGCCTCCGTAACCCACATTGAGACAATATATGGTTGTGGCCCCCTTGTCCATGGCTATGTCTGAAGGAACATTCTCAATGATTCCGCCATCAACTAATTGCAAATTTTGGTAGTCAAAGGGAGGGAGCATCACCGGGATGGAGGCACTTGCCACTGCCGCTTCCAAGCAGGGAAAAGTAGGATACTCCCCAAACAAGAAAAGGCGTTTGGTTCTGAGGTCCGACGCCGTGAAATAGCAGGGCACTTCCAAATCTCCAAAAGTGATGGTCTTCGAAGGCAATTGCTTAGACATGAAGGCGCGCATTGCAGTACCGGCGTACAAACTGTCTTTTCCGCGTAGAAAGCGAAACGCGGCGGTTAGAGCATTTCCTGGAAAGACATCCCGCTTATTTACTTTTAGCCACATCTTTTGGAGAGACTGAGCGGTATCCACGGTGACTCCGTGGGAAGCCAAGTACAGGGAATTCAACGCACCAACAGAGGTGGCCACAAAAAAGTCCGGACGTATGCCAGCCTCCAGCAAGGCCAGTAGAGCTCCAGCTTGAAGGGCACCTCTGCACCCACCACCACTGAGTACGAAACTAATCACAGGACATTGTTACTTGGTCACTCCACCCACAATCACCACGCACTCTCCCTTTAGGGTTCTGGAATGCACTTGATTAAGCAACGATGACACGGTTCCCCGCAGAGTCTCTTCGTGAATCTTGCTAATCTCTCGCACCAGAGCGGCTGGTCGGTCACCTAGAATCAGCAGCATATCTCCCAGCAACTTTCCCACGCGGTTTGGACTTTCATAATAAATAAGGGTGTGGGGACTGCCTTTTTCACTTTCCAAATCTCGTTGACGGCCGCCTGACTTGCGGGGAGCGAAGCCCTTGAAGGTAAAGCTGTGTAAGGGTAATCCCGATTGCACCAGTGCAGGGATCAAGGCCACGGGACCGGGAAGAACCTGTATATTCAAGCCGTTACTGTAGGCCATTCGAACCAGCCGGAAACCGGGATCGGCTATGCCCGGCGTTCCAGCATCAGACAGATAAGCCACATCCTTGCCTGCTGTTAATTCAGTTCTGATTCGCTCCAAAGCCGACAATTCATTGTGTTCATGGAAAGAAACCAATGTTTTGCGAATCCCATAGTGCGCCAGTAGTCGGGAGCTATGCCTAGTGTCTTCACAGGCTACAATATCCGCAGCCGCTAGGATTTCCACCGCCCTGAAAGTGATGTCGCCTAGATTGCCAATGGGACTGGACACCAAAGAAAGAGTCCCACCGGAATCATTTCTCAAGTCCTGGCATTTCAATTTAATCACTAAATGATTCTATGACGCAGAACAAATGGTCCAGGTCTGTAAGCCGCATTTCGCCCATGTGACCAATGCGCAAGGACTTTCCTTTCTGTGGGCCGTAACCGTTACCCAATATCAGATTGTACCCCTTCAAATACTCTATCAATTGATTTATGTCAAGCCCTTTTGGTCCTTTCAAGGTGCTGACAGTCGGCGAACTGCACACTTGGTCTACCAATGGACTGAATCCGTGGTTCGTGGCTAACTTCCGAGCATGGTCCCGCAGAATCTCATGTCGTTTCCATCGTTCGATCATGCCTTCCGCAAGAATTCGGTCCAATTGAACCTGCAACGCCCGGAGCAAAGTAATGGCCGGGGTGGCCGGAATTAAACCTCGCAACAGGCTCTTCTCCATGTTTAAGAAGTCAAAATACCAGCCTCTGCCCTGAATCTCGCCGGCCCTTTCCAAAGTACGGTCACTGACAGCTGCAAACGCCAGGCCAGGAGGCGTTGCCAAGGCCTTTTGGGAAGAAGTGAGACAAACATCAAGCCGCCATTTGTCAACTTGCACTTCTGCTCCGGCCAGCGATGACACCGCATCTACAAAGAAAAGGGCATCCGGGGCTACCTGGTGAATTGCTTCAGAAATCTGCTGAAGGGGGTTAAGAACACCTGTACTGGTTTCGTTGTGAACTAAACAGACTGCGTCCACTTCGCCGGCCGCGATCACCTGTGCAGCGACCCAATCTGGATTAATCTCTTTGAACCATGGCACTTCCGCTTTGATTGCCTTACGCCCACAGCCAACTGCCACGTTATGCCAACGTTCCGAAAAGGCGCCGTTCATCAACATCAACACCCGGCCGCCTTCGCGCACTCCATTTCGGATGCAGGCCTCGTGCATGCCTGTACCGGAACTAGCAAAAATATACACACGGCTAGCGGCACAGAAAACTGCTCGCAATTTTCCCTGTAAATCGTCAAAAAGACAATCCATTTCAAAGGAACGGTGTCCAATTAGAGGTTCAGTCTGGGCGGCCAGAGCATCGGCCGGGACATCTACGGGCCCGGGGATAAAGAGCCGCGCAGGGGAGTCTCCCTCAACAATATTTCGCTTCATTTTCACTTCCTTGCGTTGTCCCCTTCCAAAACCCGCGATATGCACGGTCTGAGGTCGAATACACACTGCCCACGGTCTGGGGCCGTTGTGGGCATTCTACAATTATCCGGGCCTTCCTTTAGGGAAGACTCTCCGCACCTTCAAATATCTTGTATTCAAGCGTCTTATGTAAACATTCTGGTCCCCAGGACCGGCTTGTAGAATTAAGGTACGGTCTTGAAGCCATTTCCTAGCCCAACTTTTATCCCTACATTCAGCTTGCAATTCTGCATACTAAGAGAGAGGAGACATTGAAATGCAGTCATTGGTCTGGGAAGCGCCCGGCGAAATGAAAATGAGGTCTCAAGATTTGCCGGTGCCTAGCCCGGGTGAGGTCCTGATTAAAGTGGCATACGCAGGCATTTGCGGGTCGGAGTTAAGCGGATATCTTGGCCACAATGCTTTGCGGGTCCCTCCCCTAGTAATGGGCCACGAGTTTTCCGGTACATTGGCTGCCGTTGGGGATGGTATCGACTTGCGAGAAGGTGCGCGCGTCACCGTGAACCCACTTTATTGTGCCGGTAAATCTGAACTGCAAGAGCGCGGACTGGATCATCTGTGCCCGACCAGAAGATTGGTTGGAGCCCATGTTCCAGGCGCATATGCTGAATACGTTAAAGTTCCTGCTAGCACGGTTCACGAGCTGCCGCCCGATGTGTCCCTCAGGATCGGCGCTTTAACAGAGCCAGTAGGCTGCGGGGTCCGCATCGGCGAACTTGCCGGAGACGTGGAAAGAAAAGATTGCCTGGTGATCGGGATGGGTCCCATCGGACTGCTTTCTTTACAGATTCTGCGCCGCTTGGGAGCCGAAAGAGTTTTCGTGGCGGACCTTGATGAGCAACGGCTGGCCATGGGTCAGCAATATGGGGGCATTGGAATCAACCCTCGTGCTCTTGATATCGTAGCCCACATTCTGGCTGAAACGGACCAGCAGGGCGTGTCGGTAAGCGTGGACGCTGTGGGCACAGGCATGACGCGAACTCAGTGTATTGGCGCGGCAATGACCACGGGCCGGGTAATTCTGAGCGGCCTACATGAAGAGGTAAGTGAAATACCTGCGGCGGACGTCATTCGCCGCGAGATTACTTTGAGAGGTTCATTTTCATATTCGCCGGCCAACTTCCGCCAAGCATTGCAATTGCTCAACGACCAAGAAATCTCACTTGAGCCATGGATTGTGGAGGCCCCCTTGCACGAAGGCGGGGAGTGGTTTGATCGCTTGGTTCATAAGCCCGGAGACGTGTCTAAAGTCTTGTTGGTGCCTGAACCGGTCTAGGCATTTCGTGAATTAGCTTGAGGTAAAAAAGACCGTGAAAATAGTGGACCTGAAGGCCGTCCGCCTTGAAGTGCCAGCGTCAACGACAACCTCTGAAGGAGCCCGGCGAGGTTGGTTCCATACAGCGGAAGTTGCAAACCCAATGTCCAGATTCGAACACGTTAAGAAGCATCGGAGTTTGTGGCTGCCGTCTTGGGAAGCCACTTGGTGCAAGGTAACTCTGGAAGATGGGTCGTGGGGATTGGGCTGCACGAGCAATGGCCGGGTATCAGCAGCAGTTATTGACGATCATTTGGCTCCCAACTTAGTCGGACAGAATGGCTTCGCAATTGAGAGACTTTCTGACTTGATGTTTCGGCTCACCAAACCATATGGTACTCCTGGCCTCGCCTCTTATGCCATCAGTGCGGTGGATTTGGCACTCTGGGATGCTAAAGGGAAATCTCTGAACAAGCCAGTATATGAGCTAGTAGGAGGAGCCCAAAGAGACGTCATACAGTGTTATGCGACTGGAAACGATGTTGATTGGTATCTGGATTGCGGTTTTGAAATGTTTAAGTTAGCCTGTCCTTATGGTCCTGTGGATGGACTGAAAGGACTGAATGGCAATGAGAAGTTGGTTCGCGGAGCCCGAGAGTTGATTGGCCCAGACAGGGAACTGATGTTGGACTGCTGGATGGCATTCCACGTAGATTACGCCTGTCGGTTGGCTCACAGACTGCGGCCCTATGGCCTTAGGTGGCTAGAGGAATGCCTACTGTCTGAGGATCTGGACGCCCACCTTGAGTTACGACGAAGACTGCCCTGGCAAACACTGTCTACCGGAGAACACTGGTACACTTCGGTGCCCTTTCAGTGGGCGGCCCGCCATCAGGCTGTGGACATATTTCAGCCTGACATTTGCTGGTGTGGTGGACTGACTGTTTGCCTCAAGATAGCTGCAATCGCGGAGGCGGCCGGCATTTCTGTAATCCTACATGGCGGAGGCAATACTCCGTTTGGCCAGCATTTCAGTATCGCCCGCGGAAACGTCCCGTTACTGGAGTACTTCATGGGAACCGACCCTGGTGTAGATCCGACAGATACTGCAGGGATTCCGGGTCAAGCCAGGCCCCGAAAAGGCTGGCTTACTCCAAATGACTCACCTGGTTTCGGCATGGACATCGAAGATGCCTGGGTCAAACCGTTTTTTGATTAAAGGGCATTGGCACATACACTGATTCACCGTAAAAAGTGGATTAGAAACACGTACAATGCGTTCTATGCTTACTACTTGACTGATCCTGAAGAGTCGGTTTCCAAGACTGTGTGAGAGGCAAAATTTCATGGCCATTCTTTTTACTGAAAATGAACTGGGATTCTTCCGAGACAATGGGTTTCTGATCAAACGAAAGGTCTTAGATCAGGACCTGATTGCAAAAGCCGTAGGCGTGTTTTGGGAAAACGCACCTCCTTACATGAGGCGGGACGATCCTGAGACCTGGTATGGGCCTGTTCAAGAGGAATACGAAATAGATGACGGACACAGTTTTCGAAAGGGTTTTCGCTGGAATTTCCGCTCGATTGACACAGAGCCCTATATGTTCAAGATGGTGCCCAACGATCCCAATATCGTAGGCATGGCTTCTCAGTTGTTGGGGCCCAATCTCAGTCCCCCCAAGAGAGTCAGAGGAATCTACACCACATTGCCCAATCGAGATAAGACTCCTCTTGCCAATCACTTGCATGTGGACGAACACCCTTTTAACCTCGGAGTTGTCGCGTATCTCGGCCCAGTGGGCCCAATGGGGGGAGGCTTTCGGGTTTGGCCCACAAGTCATCGTAGGTTTTACTACCAGTACGAAACACAGTATGAAGGGGGTAGGCCGGAAGCATACGGGGAGACAAAGGCCTTCTTTGAGACTCAGCCCTCCACTGAATGTACAGGGGAGGCTGGAGATGTTGTCTTCTGGCATCATCGCTTGGCACACATGGCTGGACATAACCAATCAACCAACATTCGCCTTGCCGTTCTTTACGATTTCAGGCGAAGTGATATAGAAGAAGCCCGGGCGAAGCCGCCCCTGGAAAATATGTGGAAAGACTGGCCAGGCTGTGACAATCTCTCTGATTGAATTTACGAATCCACCAATCGTTTAATTCTCCCCGGATTCGATTCAAGCTGCTTTCCTTATTCGTGGGGCAGGCCGTTAGTCGGGCTAGCCTCCCCTACTCTTTTTTAGGAAATTCCGACGATCTATGCATAGCAACTACACACTTGCCAGCGATGTGACGTACCTGAACCACGGCAGTTTCGGCGCTGTTCCCAAGGTTGTGCAGGAGGATTTTCGGAAGTGGCAGGAGCAAATGGAATCAAATCCTGTGGCTTTCATGTGGCAGCTCGCGCCAGTGGCCTTGGGCAAGAGCCTTCTTGCCCTGGCAAAGTTCGTAGGGGCGGAGCCTCAGCAGCTTGGGTTCGTGTCCAATGCAACACATGGCATTAACGCTTTTGCCAGATCTCTCCCCCTGGCACCGGGAGATGAGATCTTGGCCACCAATCAGGAGTATGGCGCGACCCAGAAGGCAATGATTTACTATTGCCGATTGAAAGGAGCTAAATACGTGGTGCAGGATGTACCTGTGCCGGCCCACGATCCGGAAGAGTGGGTTGAAGCCCTTTGGCGGGGAGTCACGCCACGGACTAAGGCAATTTTTTTTAGCCACATTGCAGCTTCGACGGCGTTGACGTTCCCTATTGAAAAAATCTGTGCCCGGGCGCGGGCCGAAGAGATATTCACTGTTTGTGATGGAGCTCATGCCCCAGGACATGTGGACCTGCAATTGCAGGATTGTGCAGTTGACTTTTACACAGGCAATTGCCACAAGTGGTTGTCAACACCGCGTGGGTGTGGCTTTATCTATGTCGATTCCCGTTGTCAACAGTATGTCGAACCACTCATCGTCAGCCACGGCTGGGACCCGGACGAATTAAGTAGGGCTCCTTTGCACGACTACTTCAGTTGGCAAGGTACCTTGGATCCCTGCTCATTTCTGACTATACCCAAGGCAATTGAGTACCTTCAAAGCATAGATTGGCCTAAGGTGCGCGATGACCTTCATGCTTTAGCGGCTCCATTTCGTCTGCAGTTGGCTGATCAGTTTGATACGGAACCTTTATGCTCAGAGGATTCAGATTGGTGGACATTGATGTTCTCCACGCGGCTTCCCGCTGGAACGGCCGCAAAACTGGGCCGGGTCTTGTGGGAAAAATACAAGATTGTCGTAATTCTTAACGGCGGCTCAGGATTTGACACTTTGCGGGTATCTGTCAAGGAATATAACAACGCTGCAGACTTGCAGAAACTTTCTGATGCCTTGGCCACAGAGCTGAGGTCATAGGCCTTCCTTCAGGGCTGTGGCGTTCCAGGCTTATATATTGAATTCTATTCTTGTAGGTTTATTCCCTACAGTTCAATCCGCCGCCCTTCTTTCGCGGACTGGTAGGCAGCGTAGATTATGCGCGTTACTTCTAGACCTAATCGGCCATCGCAACTCGTCGCCTCATTTTGCATGGCCGCGTTTACGAAATGGTGGCACATGGCCACGTGGCCAGAGCTCCAGTCTTCATCGGGAATAGCCGCGTTCCAGCCTGCTGTAGTACTTGCCTTTTCATTGAGATAGGTATCTGCGAAGACTTCCTGAGAAGGGGCGTACAAATTCACTAGATTATGAGGGCTGAAGTTACATTGAACACGGCTATTTGAAAGAAAGATTTCTAGCCAGCTTTGCATGCCGCCAAGGACATTGTCTGAGGCAAAAGCCACACCCTTGGATCCATCCGAAAACGAAATGATGGCGGTGGCCCAAGTCTCTACATCCTGCCAGCCCTGCGCGATATCTTGACTTTCAGCTCCTTGTTGGCTCGCAATCTCGGAAAGATCGCCAACTTCGGCTGTGACAGAAACGGGTCGAATCGCGCTACTACTTCTGGCAAGGCCTTCCTGATTTTTTAAATAGACCATGGCGCCGATTGGGTGAGCTCCCAAACGTAGCAGAGCCCCGCCACCAGTGTAACGCCAGATTTTGGAATAAGGAGAGTGAGAGCCGTTGTGGCACTCTCCTCCTCTCATTTCCAAAATTGAACCCTTGGAGCGACAAATCAGGGCTCTTGCCTTTTGTAGCGCTGGAGCAAAAATCCAGTTTTCTCCGTACATCAGTTGGACTCCCCCTCTGTCCGCCGCTTCCACCATTGCAGTAGCGTCTTCCACTGCTTGCTCAAGCATGATGGCGGGATCCCTGCCAGAAATGTCAGAGTCCAAAGCAGTATCCGGCAGGTCTTGCCCAACATAGGCTGTTAAGGGTTTGGTGCAGATGATATGTTTACCATACGCGGCCGCAGCTTCGCTCACTGAACGGTGCAGATAGTTGGGGATGCACAGATCGACGATGTCGATCGCTGGGTTCTTCAACATGTCCAGGTAGTCGCCATATGAATCAGCGATGCCATGTTTACCTGCGAAGGCCCGGGCGTTTGCCGCGTTGCTGGCTGCCACAGCCCCGATTGTTACTTCTTGCCCTGGAAGTTGTGCATAACATCGAACTCGGGTCTCCGCGAGGAATCCGGCTCCAATCACTCCAATCGTCACAGGCTTAGTCATTCGTTTCTCCCTTCCATTTTGGCGCGGCGGCTTTTCCGCCGCGACTCTAAGAAATACTATCTTAATACCCGCGCCTGGAAGATGCGCTGGGCGAAAAGCGGATCCCAACTTCAGCTGGGATGTCGCCTTACACGGCCGGCCGGCTCCAAGATCTATTGGTATATCGCTGCCTGAATCTCATCTGTTCCCTTTGCCATGCAGGGGCGTTGCTTTATAATATCTATGGAGCACGGATCGCTCCCCGAGCTTGTATTGATATTCATCTGGGAGGTGATGCCAATGGACAATTATGACGGTAGTCGTTCGTGCATGGAAACCTCGCTTCTAGTTAGCTAGAAGCCGGTTATCCGCACGACAAAGAGACCCTCACTTTGGTGAGGGTCTCTTTGTTTACTGGACAATATGCCTGTTTGAACGTGAGGCCCACTAGGATCCCAAGTACCAAATTCTATTCAAGCAGGTTTCTACATCAAGGGATTCTTCGGAGAGGAACCTATGACAGTTTGCGAGAAGCGTCCCTTTGGGGGTTGGAAACAAGCATACCTAATCAGCAATGATCACTTGGAAATAGTGATGGTAACGGAAATAGGGCCCCGGATAATGCATTTGGGCCTGAAAGGCAGCCACAATCTCTTCCGCAATCTGGAAGAGGATCTAGGTCAAACGGGTGGTGACGAATTCCGGCTGTATGGGGGACAAAGGTTGTGGGCAGCGCCGGAAAATGCACAAGAAACCTACTATCCAGACAATGTGCCTGTCGAATTTCGGCAGATCTCGGATCATGTATTTCAAGCAATCGCTCCTGTTGAAAAAAACACTGGGCTGCAGAAGGAGATGCGAATTGAATTGGCCCAGGATCGTCCCGGAGTCAAAGTAGTGCATACCATAACCAATCAAGGTTCAACTTCCCGTGAATTCTCACCATGGGCCTTGTCTGTAATGAATCTACACGGAATGGCCATTGTTCCTTTGCCCGCGTACGGGTCACATGCAGAGAATCTGGCCCCCGTCAGCCCACTCGTACTCTGGGCGTACACGGATTTGACAGACCCCCGATGGTCTATCGGCAAAAAGTACGTTTTGCTACAGCAAGACTCTTTGGCGGGACATCCACAGAAACTGGGTTTGCAAGTCGGACAGGGCTGGGCCGGCTATCTTCTGGACTCTGTTTTGTTAATCAAGACTTTCGGTTTTGACAGGTCCGCCACTTATCCGGACTTCGGCTGCAATGCAGAAATTTTCACAGACAACCGCATTCTGGAGGTCGAATCCCTTGGCCCTTTGACAGCCGTGGCGCCTGGCGCGTCCACTTCCCAAATAGAAGGATGGCACCTTTTCGAAGGGGTCCCCACCCCAGCAAGTGACAGAGATGTTGATGCCTGCGTACTGCCTCACGTGGAAGTTGCCTTGGCAAACAGTACATGAGGCAATACCTATTTGTGAAGTAGTTGCAGCCACCTTCGTATCAGTCCTGCCAAAACTCCATTAGCTTGTCCCGTGCCTCAAATCCCAGCACGTCCCGCAGCTTGGAATGCCGAAACCTGCGGTGAGGCATGTCGGCACTGACGTTAAATTCCTCGTATGAGCTGGGCAAGTCTGGAGCCTCTACCGCCCTTCGCAAGGCCCTACCCGAGTCTTCCCAGGAAATTGCGAAAGGCGGTATTTGGTGCCTTTCTCCGGGAATTACCAAGCGCCAAAACAGCATTACGGCTACTTCCAAGTCGTGGTGTTCTGCGAAGACCCGCAGAGCCTCTTGCCCAAGGTATTTGGTATGGTGATACAGGTATGCCAGAGGCCGGGCCGGAGCTTCAACTGGCACATCATAATCCCAAACGTAGCTTCCGTAACCAGGATCCATCTGTTGGAAGGGACCAGTCTGCACAATGCGACGAATGCCGTGTTGTACAGCGCCACGAGCGACATTGAATGCACCGGCGGCGTTTACATTAAAGGCCTCATGCAGCCTTGGCCTTAGCACAGAGCAATTAATAATGGCATCCATATCCGCACATGCCGCGACCACTTGATCGGCATTGCACATGTCCACTATACGGTGTTCATGAGGCGGGAGGAGATGCGGTGTAATCGGTCTCCCGGTCTCTTGGCCTTTCTGTGTGGACCTGATCTCCTCGATTCCTCGTAAGTCGCAAAGCCGTAGCTCAAAGCCATGCTGCATGGCCAATGCGGTGGACGCACCCATAGGACCGCCGGCCCCAAAAATGACCACCTTACGTACACTTTTGCTCGGCGTTGCTTTTCCACGGACGATACTATGGGGCCAGTCAGAAAAAGAATCCCGCGCCTTCCATGTGCCAGACGAATTCGTGGGCCTAATTTCATGCTGAGGTTTATATGAGAAAGGCTCCGCGGCACTTATTGCCCTTTGTTCACCCCCGGTTTCATGCAGAATCTTTATTTTGGAAAAAGGGCCGGGGGCTGCAATATGAAAAAGGTGCCAATCTGGGCGTGTTGAGTTCCGCATCGCTACGGCGTCAAAATTGATGGCACGGTCGACCGCATGCAGGGCATCATCCACATGCACCCATCGCGGGTCAAACTCGGAATTCCTCATTTCAGAAGAGGTAGTCAGCGGACCAAAACGTAAGCAAACTGCCAGCATTCTTCCAACTCGCACGGTTTCTCGCAAAGATAATTCGCTTAACCAAGGAATCAGTTCTGTAAGGTCAGGCAAAGGCAAGGGGCGCCACACCTCATTGACCTGCCAGCTTTCTGGCAGGCGATCAAAGAAAGACAATGTACTGCCTAGTATGAAGCGTTCGACCCCTGTCACCTGGGCAGCTAGAACCAAGTTGTAGAGTCCGCAAAGACTTCGAAACAGCTGGTCACTGCACTCGATCGACTGTTCCACAGGGTAAGTCAACGCGTCCAGATGTAGAACGTGATTCACGCCAGACAGCAGATCCTGCAATTCCTCAGGGTTGGAGAAATCCACAGCTTGGATTGCTCCGTCCTGAACCGCAGGCGGTTTATCCCAATCAGTAAGCACCAATTCCAGGTCAGGACGATTTTCCCAGCTCCTGGCCACATGACGTCCTAAACGGGAACGGGATCCCGTCACCAATAGCTTCACAGTTTCACTTTCCTCTCTGCCCTAATCAAGTGGTCTGGGTTCCTATGTCAGAACCGTGTGTAGTAGTCAATTCCTGCAACAGACTTGCGACTGGATCTGGCCACCACCTTCGTAGCATGCTTATCAAGAACTTCCTCATTCAGTTCGATCCCTAGTCCAGGTTTAGAAGATGGCTCATGGTATCCATTTTTCCAGACCAAAGGCTCTTGCAGGACTTCAGCATGGAATCCATCCCAAGTTCCGATCCCTTCCTGGATAAGAAAGTTTGGAGAACAAACATCCAAATGGAAAGATGCCGCCGCTCCTACGGGTCCGCCGTATAGATGCGGCGCGATCTGTACATATTGGGCCTCCGCCATGCTTGCAATCTTTTTAGCCTCCAAAATGCCGCCAGAAATGGTCAAATCCATCTGGAGGATGGCAGCCGCCTTTTGTGCCAACAAGTCCACAAATTCGAACTTGGAAAGCAACCTTTCCCCTGTTGCCACTGGGATGGATGTGGCGCGAGCCACTGATGCCATGGCTGAAATGTTTTCAGGTGGGACTGGCTCCTCAAACCAGAGCGGGTCGAATTCCTCAACCCGCTTGGCAAAACGAATAGCGCTATGGGGGGTGAACTGGCCATGTGTGCCGATCAGGATGTCACAACTGTCACCCACAGCTTCCCGAACTTTCCGTACAACATTCGTTGCATATCCAAGACCCTCCAAGCGGTCGCTGGTGCGTGGATCTACTGGATCGAATTTCACCGCAGTGAAACCCCGATCTACATATTCAAGCGCCATTTCAGCCGCCTTTTCTGCAGAGTCTCCGGCTCGCCAACCGGTCAAATAGGAATAGGCCCGTAGCTTTTCGTGAAACTTACCGCCCAGTAGGTTGTATATGGGTTGACCATAAGCTTTGCCCGTAATGTCCCAGAGAGCTATTTCGAGGGCACTTAGAACGGGGGCTGTCAGCGGTCCCACTCTACGTACAAATCGTTGCTCATAGATCGCACTCCAAATCAATTCAATTTGGGTGGGGTCCTGACCCAGGAGAAATTGCTCTGAGATTGAGTCGATCAGGGGTAAGGCTGTATGGTCCATGCGCGTGTGATAGGTGGCTTCTCCAACCCCCGTGATGCCCTGGTCAGTTCTAATTCTTACAAAAAGCCAGCGAGGACCGCCCGCGTGGGGAAGCGGATTGTCTACTAAAAATGTATCAACAGCATCAATTCGCATGGTGGAATTCCTCTCTTTTCTTGGTCATTCTGGCCTCTAGTCTAGAACCTAAGAAGATGAAAAGGCTCATCGAATCGAGGGCATTCTCTGGTTAGGCACTACCCTATTATCCCTGCAAGGCTGAGATTCGAATAGCGCATTTTGAAGAAGCCTGGGTTGCGGGCCACTTTGGCCTCCCGACAGGGCCTTTCCTTGAATTCCTTCAGTTCGCTTCACATTCAGACGGGGCTCAAACTCAAAGGTAAATCTGAACTCGAGGAGCGAGAACTCAGATGGTTAGAGATCTTTTCTTTGCCCAGGCCTACCCCCAAGAGAAAGCGTCTATTACTCCAGTGATGGCGGCACCGAGAAGCCCCGGTCCTAATTTGTACGATGCTTTTGGCACTGAGACTTAGTGACCCGTCACTTGAAAACGAACGAAACCCGTAAGGAAATGTGAATAATTCGCCACAATTCCTACTGGCAACGCATATTCAAATTCAACTCAAGGTTGCACACAAACAAGGACGCTAGGAATATTGGGTTCAGGTATCGGTCATGTTCTGCCCCTTTAGATGGCTTTCCCCAAACGTGTTCTAGAGAGCGGAGGCGCGGTTGAACCAGAGCATCAATTGTGAGCAAAACACAAGGGAGGGAAGGGAAACGATGGACACCCTCTCTGACCTTTTCAGCCTTGTCAGAAGGATCGGCATCCCCAGGCCGAAGTATCGACATCTTTCATGTCGAAGTGACTCTCGCGGCAGGCCCGACTGCGATTCGCGTGGAATCCGTGGAGTACGAGGTCTTGTTTGAGTGCTTGTTCCTGCCTTGGCTGGAGTTGCCGGTCGGACCGCCCCCTTTTTCGCCCCAGACTACTCTTGAGAGTGGATTCCGCGTTTCAAGGGCCGACCCTAACGTTGGAATCTTAGCCAACCATTGGCTCATCAACCTGTGACCCTTCGTGCGATGTAGACTACTTCGCGCGCCGTCCAAGTTAGTGCGTGACTAGCGCTGCATCTAAAGCCTGCCGACGAAACGCTCCTCGCTGGTGACGTGCTCCTGCCTCCTAGCGATCCGATCAACGGAATCTGCCAGTTCTCGTCTTTGAGGGTTGGCGTTAGAGCTGGTGAGGATCTTGCCCTGAAGATTTTGACTTGCCTAACTTCTGGACCAACGAGGGTTCATAATGGCCCGAATGTTGAGTGTAGGATGGTCGGTCGAACCTGCGATGTGCTGCGTAATCACGCCCTAGATTCCTCGCGAAGCCTCGGAATGACAATCCATTAGGTGGGTCAGCTACAGGGTCTGTCGTCTGAAGGAGAGCCAGGCGAGCAGGAGCGTGCCCGCCAGCATTCCCAGATTTGCGAGCACGGGGCCGATCAGTGCGCCCGGGTCGTTGCCGAGGGCCAGCTCCCTGGCCGGCCAGTAGAGGCCCATGGGCATGTAGTCACCTAACCCTGGTATCACCGACAGTACGGCCATGAACGCGAAGGCGGCAAGTCCGACGCATGCCGCGGGCACGGACGAGCGAAACAGCGTGCTCCCCAGAAATGTGAACGAGGCGATGACCATGATCGCCAGGGCCATCAAGAGGGTAAACATGGTAAACCCGGCGACGGGAAGCGCCTCGAAGAGCACCACGGTGTAGAAGTAGCCCCCGATGCATCCTAGGGCCACGCCAGCGAATAAGGTCGCGGAAAGGGCGGCGAACTTGGAGACGATGAAGGCCGTCCTGGTGACGGGTTTCACCAGGACCAGGGCCGCGGTCCCGCGCTGTTTCTCGGTGGCAATGGCCCCCATGGCGAGGAGAATGGCGGCGAAGGGCGCCATCTGGCCGAGGTTCCGGATGATCTGGTCGATGGCGTCCGAGGTCTGCGGAGGACGCACTGTTATCTCCAGGTCGCCGGCGAAGCCTTCAACGAGCTCCGGAGTGTACCTGGCGACCAGGGGCGACATCAGGCCGAAGAACAGGAGGATGAGTACGGCGCTAAGCAGCTTGTAGGTCCGCCACTGCTCCAGGACGTCTTTGCGGAGAAGGGCAACGAAGGTGCTCACTCCGCGCCCCCGTTGCCCTCGACCAACTCGAGGAAGATGTCCTCGAGGCTGGGGCGGTCGCGCTGGAAGCGGGCGAGCGGAACTCCCGCCTCCGCCACTATGGAGAGGAGCTCGACGCCGGCCGCCTGGGCGTCGCTGGCATTGACCCTTATCTCGCCGTGTTCGGCCGTCACGCCGGTACTCCACGGGCGCTGTCGGACGGTTTCGACTAGCGGCGCGACCTTCTCTTCTTGCCACGACTCGGGCTCCAGGATGAATACCGGCCGGGCGTAGCGTTCTTGCAGGTCGTGCAGCGACGACTCGACCAGGAGCTTCCCCTCGTCGAGGATGGCGACGGCGTCGCAGACGCGCTCCACATCAGCGAGGATGTGGGTGGACATGAAGACAGTGGAGCGGCCGCGCATCCTGGCGATTATGTCGAGGACGTCACGCCGTCCGGCGGGGTCGAGGGAGCTCGCGGGCTCGTCCAGGATCAGGACGTCGGGTTCGTTGACAAGGGCCTGCGCCAGGCCCAGCCGCTGGCGCATCCCGCCGGAGTATCCACGGACGCGGCGTTTGGCCGCGGCAGTCAGCATGGTCTCCTCGAGGGCCTGGTCGACTCTGGCCTTGAGGTCCTGACCCTTAATGCCGAACAGTCCCCCGACAAACTCGAGGAGCTCGCGTCCGGTCATCCAGTCGTAAAGCCCGGGGTTCTGGTCGAGATGGCTTATTCGCCGTCGGAACGGGAGGCCGCCGTGCTGGACGTCGTGGCCGAGGACGAAGGCCTGCCCAGCTGTGGGTGCGTCAAGGGCGGTCAGCAGGCGGATCGTCGTCGTCTTCCCGGCTCCGTTGGGACCCAGGAAGCCGAAGATGGTGCCGGCGGGCACCTCAAGGGAGAGGCCGTCGAGGGCGACGAAATCGCCGAAGCGCTTGACAAGCCCCTCGCAGCGGATCGCGGCTTCCAAGGCTAGTCCTCTTCGCGGCCCGCGACGAGGTAGACGAGAGGCCCGATGAGGTTGATGAAGACTATCACCAACCCCCATACGAGCTTGTTGCCGCCCTTGACTTTGCGCTCGGGGTTCAGCAGGTCCCTCAGAGCGAAGACCAGAAGGCCGAGCTGGATGATTACTAGTGGTGCAAGTAGAGCGATCAAAGTACCCGTTTCCACCGGAATTCCCCATATCAAGCTGCCTGGACCCAAGCGACGCACCATCCTCGACGAGAGCGATCTTAGTGTAACTAATGAACGCCGTCAACCACCGAATCAAGTTCACAAGACCATCCGGCGTCTTCTTGAACTGGCGTTCGATGGGCAGCGGAGGTGGCTGTCACTTCGGTTGCACTCCCTTCGAACTCCTTCAGGCACGCACCTCGCCCTTGGTTGCCTCTCTTCACCTCTGATGACCTCAAGGATATTCGCTACCCTGGTGCTGGATGGAGCCCGGCGATACGCTCCAGCAGTTGCCGGAACACTTCCTTGGGTACGGCTACCTGAGCAAGCTGAAACACCAACCTCTTGGCATGCCGCACCAGACGTCCACCCATCTTGATGAGCTTGGTCTGCACGCTTCGCAGTGACCAGTGTTTCACTGACTCTGGCAAAGTCAGCCTTCTCATGAAGTTGCCCAGGTTGTAGGCCTGTACAAACAGCCATAGCCTCACCTGGTTAGCAACGAACCTGTGACACGAGAGCCGCGTCCAGTTCAGGGCGTATTTGCCTTCCTTGATCCACTGCTCGGCCGTGCCCCGCCCGTTGTAGTAGTGGGTTACGCCTACCGCTGGCAGGCTCAGGTTGGTGACGACGAACCCGACCCTCGGGAATAGCTCACCCTGGTGCCACTACACGCCGGGACTGGTCCCAAGTCTTGGCCTGGTACTTGAAGTCGTGGTACCAGACGACGGGCTTCTTATGCGGCCTGCCCACGGGCCGCTTCAGTAGGTGCAGGATGTGTCGTTGTAATACCTCGTTGGCCGGAAGCCGCTTAGCGTAGCCAATGTCCCTTGACTCCAGGTACTCGTACACCTCGGGCTTGGCAAAGGCAGCATCGGCCTGGAACAGGAGCCGGACTCCCTTCTCCTGGTATCGCTCCACGACTGGCTCCAGAGCCTCCCGCCACCGCTCAGCGCTGTGGACGTTGCCCGGTCGAAGCATTGCACCTTCGCAATCTCCGAAATGGATGAACGGGAAGAGTGGGTGATAGCATACGGACTTGAAGTGGCCGTTATAGGCGACTCCTCCCTGCTGCCCATGGACCGGGCTCTCTGAGCTGTCCATGTCGAGGATAACTCGCTGGTGAGATGTGTGGGCCATGGCCTTGTCCACCCACTCAACATTCAGGCGCGTAATCCCATCCAGGTTCTCCTCTTCGGTTAACACCTCAGTCTCAAATCGGCTCATAGTGTTGGTGCTGGCTGCCTGCTTATCAGTACCTTGCCACCCGACGATGACACGCATTGCCGGGTCTTGGGCAAGCCGTTCAACGTTGTTGGTGTCCTCGTAGCCAGCGAGAAGGCTATACAACGATAGTCTGAGCAAGGGCAACAGCCGGTGTTGCACATTGCGGCTGGTACGGCTTTCATGAATATAATCGTTGGCTGTCTCTGTCAGTCCCAGAGCGGCATCAAGCTCGCGGCATGCCAGGAGTCCAGCGTCAGAGGTGACGGTAGCGCCACGAAAATCCAGGCGGACTCTGCGGTCGAATTGGAGTTTCAAAGGGGTGTCGGAGCTTTCACCCATTGGGTGCCTCCAGCGAGATGGCGGTATCAAGAACAACATCCTGCTATCTCGGTCAGTCTAGCACGCTCACTGGCCAGGATGCCCATGTAAGCGGCTCAAATAGGCAGCATTCTTACCGTATTACGACGCACCCACGCGGCAGATCTGGGAAATGTGGGTTTAGAGGATGCGTTCCTTACAGTGTTCGGGAGTCGAGGCTTTCTTCCAAATAACAATGAGATTCCATTTACCATCTGGCAGGATCGTAGACATGTCTTCCTATCAGATTTCTCAAGCTGAAGTCAGAATCGCAGGGGATGTGCGGGAACACCTCCTAGCCGACCCCCACGGGCCTGCGTACCACTTCGTGGTGCCTGAAGGACTGGCCCACCCCGTAGATCCCAACGGTGCTATTTTCTGGCAGGAAAAGTCCATCTGGATTACATCTACCAGCGTCATGGCAAGCATTTCTGGGGTCATGTATCCTCCCATGACTGGCTGCATTGGAAGAACCACAAACCCTGGCTGTTTCCTACCCCGGACAGTCCGGAGGAAGGTATTTTCAGCGGTAACTGTTTTCATGGGGATAGAGAGGCTGTATTCCTTTACCATGGCACCAAGGCCGGAAACAGCATCGCCACGGCCTCTGACTACTGGCTGGAGAATGTGAGGAAATCCCCGCCCAATCCCATCGTGCCGGTTCAGGATGACGTGGGCAACAAGCCGGGTTCACAAGGCTGGGCCTCCTAGGACCCGCATGGCTGGCGAGCAGAAGACGGCTCTTACTACGGTATCTTTGGCGGATTGACCCCTTGAGTGTTCGAGGCCCCTTCCCTGCATTCCCGCCGGGAATATGTAGGCGATTTTCTGGCTCATCCCCTGGAAGATGTCGACCTGCCTGAAGACATTTCGTGCCCGGATTTCTTTCCGATAGGTGATTAATGGGTGATGCTTTGCATCAGCCATGCCCTGGGCTGCGGCTATTATGTGGGGGAGTGGAAGAATGAGCAGTTCCACGCCGAGTATCACGAACAGATGAGTTGGGTCGAAAATGGGTTTTTTGCCCCCGAAAGCCTGCTGGACGACAAGGGACGGCGCATTATGTGGGCGTGGGCCCGCGACGAAAGGGATCGTGAGACGGAACAACCGGCCAGTGGCTGGTCCGGAACTTTCTCTTTTCCCTGCGAAATGGTGATAGAGAACGGTCGCATCGGCCTGAAACCCATAGAAGAGTTGCAGTCCATCACCTACGGAGGCGATAACCGGTATGTCAAGCTGGGTCCAGGTGATGAAGTAACCGTCGCAGGAGTGGCCCACCGCTCCCTGGACGTTTGTGCCTTGTTCATGCTTAAATGCACCTATCGCTACGGTGTCAATGTTTGCAAGTCACCCCAGGGTGAGGAAGAAAACGTGATTGGCATCGACTTGCGGTCTCGTACTCTCTTCGTTGACACCTCCTCATCTAGCATGGTCACAGGCAGGAAGACGGTGGAGGGGGCCCCATTGCCTGAAAGGGCTGAACAAAACGGGGCGGATTGGCATTTTCTGCGCATTCTGGTCAGCAACTCTATCGTGGAAGCCTTTGCCTGTGGAACTCAGGCCATGCGTCGCATTTATCCATCCCGCAACGACAGCGTTTACGTCAGCTATTGGGCTGAAGGGGGGAACTGTGAACTGGATGTAGCATTGACGGAAGTCAAGCGCACCAATCCTTATTGAGAAAACAGGCGCTGCCTCTCGCCAACCGGAAAGGAATGCCTAGGCCCAAGCTGATCTTTTTTGGGGGTCGCAAGCTAACGGGTCCCAGGCCTTGACTGAGGCTGTCTTTTTTCATGTTTCTCTTGTCCCAGATCTCCGAACTTTGTCCATGACTACCAAGCCCCACAAGCGTCCTTATCTCAGGATCAAGATGCGCCGTACGGGCGCATCTATGCCACCGTACGCCGGATTCCTTACGGACAGATCGCACGTCTGGTCGGTCAATGCAGTGCCCGCACGTGGGGATGCAATGGCGGGATTGTCCTTCGATTCGGATGTTCCCTGGCATCGCGTCATCCATCACAGGGGCCGCATCAGCCCAAGAGCTGGAATCGGCAGCGAACTCCAGCGGCAGCGTCTGGAAGAAGAAGGTGTAATTCTTAGTCAGGACGGCAGTATAGATTTGGGGCAGTATCGCTGGAAAGGACAGGAGTCCGGTTACGGTCCGACCTGAACCGACGCGAGACGCAGGCATAGCCAAGGTTCTGCGACAGGAATCTGACAGTCCAACATGCCCCATAACCTTGACGGATTCCAGCAGGATGCGGTGGCGCTCCTCCCAAATTATAATCAGCTCGATGTAGTCGTACATCAACAGAACGTAAGGGAGATTGGGCATGACTGCTATACAAAGCAACAGGTCCCTGAGAGGACTGTTAACGTTGATTTTCGCCTTGTTCCTGGCTGTGTCCTTGGTGGCTTGTGCGGCAGAATCGGCCGCGCCAGCAGAACCGGAAGAGGCGATGGCGGAACCCGCCCCCGCCGAAGAAGCTATAGCGGAGGAGGGAGTGTATGGTGAGTCCCCAATGTTGGCTGAGCGAGTGGCGGCGGGAGAGCTGCCTCCCGTAGAGGAACGCTTGCCCCTCCAGCCATTTGTGGTCACCAATCGCATGTTGGCCGTGAGTTACGACACTGAGGTCGGGAAGTATGGAGGAACCCTGCGCTTGCCGCAGGACAGTCCTGGCGGTGATCCCCACTTCTATATCGGGTCGAATGAGTACCTGATCTGGGCTCCCGGTGCCTTCAACTATGACATGGGCATCGTCGGCAACGTCTTGTTAGATTGGGAAGCCAACGATGACTATTCCTCATTCACGTTCCACATGCGGGAAGGCCTCAAATGGTCGGATGGTAACCCGGTCACCACGGCCGACGTAGATTTTGCCTGGAACGATGTCATCCTGAATGAGGAAGTCACTCCTGCCAAGCCAGCCTTTCTGTACACGGGACAGGTCCTAGAAGCGGGCTTTGCAACAGTCGAGATCCTGGATGATTTCACTTACACGGTCACGTTTGACGGGCCTTACGGTAGTTTCCCGGCCCAGCTGGCCATCGCCCAGTGGCGGGGGTATCAGGACTTCCTGAAACCGAGCCATTACCTGAAGCAATTCCACGCTGACTACGCTGAACCGGAGGAATTGGCCGCCAAAGTGGCCGATGAATCCATGGAGGAAGGTCAATGGTACAACCTGTTTAATGCCAAACAAATGGCCGGCAACTTGTATAAGGCCATCAACGAACAGGGCTTCGGCCATCCTGTCTTGACCCCCTGGGTGTTAACGGACTTTGGTGGGGGTGCCTGGAACTTTGATCGCAACCCCTACTATTTCAAGGTGGACAGGGCCGGCAATCAGTTGCCTTACATCGACCGGGTCCAGATGTTGCTGATGCAGGATCGAGAGACCACCGTTTTGAAGATCCTTCAGGGGGAACTTGACTATTTGGGAGAACGCAGTTCGCTTAAGAATCTGCCCCTACTCAAAGAGGCAGAGGCGGAAGGTGTCCTCAATGTCGTAATTTCGCGCATGCATCGCCTGCCCATCAATTTCATGCTCAACCTCACCTATGACGATCCCGTCTATCGGCAGGTTACGAATGATGTCCGCTTCCGCAAGGCCTTGACTCTGGCCATCGACAAGGAAGAGATTATCCAGACCTTCTATCTGGGAGAATTCGCCAGTCTACCTTCAGACACCAACTATCCTGAATTTAGCTTGGAAAAGGCCAACCAGCTTCTAGACGAAATAGGCATGGAAGCCTGGGGAGCCGATGGTTTCCGGCTGGGACCGGATGGTGAACCGTTCGAAATCATCTTCGAGCCTGCTGCTCTCTCTCAGGATCATATTCCCATGACGGAACTGATCGCCGAATACTGGAAGGCGGTAGGCATTAACACATCCGTAAAATCAGGAGAATGGGGCCTAATCCGCGAAAAATGGCTGGCGAATGAAACCCAGGGCCTGGCGCTTTGGAATGCCAAGTACATGTGGCCCAGCATAGGTTGGAACGATTATCTCCCCAGTAATTTCTGGGGTCGCGAATGGGCGCAATACATGGAATCACGGGGAGAATCAGGAGAAGAACCCCCCGCTGAAGTGTTGGCACTTTACGACCTGCACAATGCCTACCTGTCAGCCCCCATCGGTACACAGGAGAGCGAGGACATTCTGCAAGCAATCTACTCCAATCAAAGGGACAATTACTGGACATTCAACCCGGCAGAGGACTCCTTTTACCCCACAAGCACTTCCGTGCGCCTCAGAAACTTGCCCAAGGGGATGGTAGAAGAGATGGGCATTGTATTCATGCATTCCATGGAAGAGTGGTATATCGACGAGTAAACACACGGTCTATATTCGAAATGCCGTAATCAGCACAGATGGGAGGAGGCTGTTAATGCCTTCCCCCGTCTGTGCTTAGGTGTCAAGCCACTATTCTTGCCGGACCAGCTCCGGCCTTTGGCTCTGACGTGATTCACGGGCATGTCCAATTGTTAAACGGTGGGTCGACATTGGTGTGGTAACAGCTAGTTGAGGTCATAGTACCGCGTAACCTCGTGTCTTCTGTGCGGCGCGCCAGTTGGACGACCTGGAGACGGACTCCATCCCTGCCCGGGGCATGGGCCCAACGCCGGCATCTGCCGCCGGTACGGTCTAACCCAGATAGCTGATGCTCTGTGAGGCGGCCGGAGGGGCTACCTCTTACAGCATGCTGGGATAGCGGTCGTCCTGTTAGCTGGGAGCTGCGGGGGACTCCAGCGCGAAGGCCGCGCGGACGATTTCCTTGCAGGCCTCTATCTCCCCGGCGGTCAGCTCGGGGAATTGGGGGCGCTTCCGCCGGGATAGCCGTCCCCCGTTCCGGTAGTAAATTCGAATCAGGCGGGAGACCTCGGGGCTGGGCAGATCGACCAGGTAGTCGCGTTCCATCCGGATCTCTTCGTGCAGCGTATATTCGATGCCGCGGTACCGGGCTTCCGTCTAGGTGGTCATATCGATATACCGGAAGAGGGGGGCGTTGTCCTGCCGCACCTCCAGTGTCCCCCCTTGACAAGGGTATTTTCTGGGCGGGAATCGGTGGAGGCGGCCGGAGCGGTGGGCCCGCCCCGCGTGTGGCAGGGCCAGGGGCAGCGGGGGCGACTGTCAGCGGCAGTGTGAGGTCGGGCCTGCGCCAGAGAGGCAGAATTGCCTGTCTGGCGGCCGCGTGATGCGGAGGACCGAGGCGGCCGGGGTGTGGAGAGAGCGATGGAGAAGTGCGATGTGGGTCCCGCGCCGGGGGCGCGGGTGGGTTCAGGTGCCGCCGGGGTGCACCCGGCGCAGGCGCGTGCTGAAGTCGGGGCCGGGCGTCGGGCGCAGCCACACGCAGGCCCACAGATAGCCGCGTAGCAGCAAGCGGCGCAGCAGCGCTACGCCCTGCTGCAACAGGCTATGGCGACGGGGCGGGATGACCTCCTGGCGGGCCGCGTCCACACCCAGAGGGTCCCCGGCGGGGGGCCGGCGCAGGCGCCCGGGCGGCAGGTGCCGCGCCTCCGCTTCCTCGCGGCGCGTACCGTAGGCCACCGCCAGCAAAGTGGCAATCGCCAGCACCAGCCAGTGGCGGCCCACCCGCGTGGGGTCCAGACGGCGGGTCTTGTGCCACTTCCCACCCAGAGGGTACCCGACGGTCTTCAGGCCCCGGAACCCCTGCTCAATCCAATTGCGGCAGGCATACAGGGTGGGCTCCGTCTGCGCCACCGGCGTGTCGGTCAGCAGCACCCAGGGCTGCGTCTGACCGTAGGCGTGCCACACAATCAAGGTGCCGGCTAGAGGCTGGTCGCGGAAGGCTCGCCCGATGCCCACCCACAGGTCGCCCGGTCCCGCGATCAGCGTGCGCACCGGTACACGTTGGGTCTGGCCCCGCGGCTGAAAGGTGACGTGGGGCGGGTAGCGCAGGCAGGGATGCCAGCCTAAGGCCACAATCTGCGCCCACAAGTCACGACTGCACAGCCCCTGGTCACAGAGCACATGCACCGGTACCGTAGCCGGCACGGCGGGAGCCAGCTGGCGCAGCAGGCGGCAGAAATGGTCAATCCAGGACCCCCTTTCCTGCGCTCCCACGATATGCCAGGCCACCGGGATGGCGTGCTGGCGATACACCACACTGATCACCAGCGCCACCAGGTCATCCTGTTTGGAGGTGGGATCCGCGGCCAGCACCCGCGGCTCCTGCGCCAGCTCCCGCCCGCCCGTGGGCACCCACCAGCTGCGCACCCAGCGCAGCAGCGGGGCGAAGCAGTCCTCTACCTCCAGCTCCTGACCCGGACCCCAGGAGTCAATGCGATCCGCATCGTCATACAGCAGCTCCCGCTGCAGGCGGCGCAGCGTGTGCGGGTTGTGGGGACCCCTAAGGCCGTGCGCCAGCGCCAGGGTCACCGTATCCTGACAGCCGTTCAAGCCTAGCAGCGTGCCTTCTACCCACAGGGCCAGCACCGCCCGCAGGCGGCCCGGCAGCTGCGGCAGCTGCGTTGTCAACAGGTGGCGGATATCATACAATGCAGCAGGTCGACGCATGGCCACACTCGGGTGCTGTGGTGTTGGTTAGAAGACCCTTAGCTTACCTGCCGGTCATGCGTCTGCCTAACGTCCCACCCGGCCTCCCGCATCACCCTGTGCCGGGTTTGCGCGGCACCACCCCCGCCTATATACGAACCGGCATGCAGTGTACTATTTTACTGCACTGTTGTGCTGAATACCCTTGTCAAAGGCCCCCCCCCCCGGTCCCCAGTCCCAGTCGGTCAGGGCCACGATGTGGCGGGACCAGTCTGTCAGGGCCTTCAGGTACAGTTCATGCTCTTTGAGCGAGTGCGAGGAAATGGGGAAGATGATGCCGTCTGTAATAACTCCAAGCTGCGCCAGAATGTTGTGCAGCAGGAAGCGGTGCGTGCGGCCGTTCCCGTCCATGAAGGGATGGATGTACACCATCCCGTACGCCACGGCTGCGGCATGCGCGACGGGGAGGACGTTCCTTTCCAGCATTATCCGGTGGTCCGTCACCAGACCTTCCATCAACTCGGTCACGGCCTCGGGCGGAGGCGGGAACATGTCCACGCTGGAAGCCGTCGGCGTGAGGACCGAGCCCACGAAATTCTGGCGAGTGCGCTACTTGCACACCGTCGGGTCCCGGCTGTTCAGGATGGTACCAACCACTTCGGACAGACCTTCATGGGACAGAAAATCCCGTTGGCCCGCCTGGCGCAGCATCTGGACGAACCGCTGGGCCCGGTTGGGTCTGGGCACCTAACCTTCGATCTGCCAGGAATAGTGGATTTCGGAGAGGTAGAGGTGGGCCAGTACCCACTGGTACACCGGTCGACTGCAGGCGGCCAGCTCCTCCACGCAGGCCTGGGCCCAGTCAGCGGCGGCGTAGTCCGCGATCCGCGGGTTGAGGCGGATCACTGGGCAGAAGGCGGGAGGGCCCAGGAGATTATCCCAGAGACCGTAGCGGCGGGCGCGGACGACACATCCTGCCAAACTGGACATTCGCAGGATGGAAACTACCCTTGCCATGAAAGCATATCCAATGGCAGAAGTTTCGGCTAGGAACGCCCCCCTCGCGGGAGCAAGAACCGTTCTTGCTCCGCCTGGCTGCCCTGCCAAAACCATCGATTTACCACCCCAGCATTCTTGTCTTGAAATTTTATCCCTTACGTTGTTTCAGACTAAACAGGGATTGCCATCGTTCGAAAATCAGGGCAGCAGGGCAAGAGGTGGTTTGAGAGGTGAAAAGACATGTCAAGGAGTGAGGTCGTGTTGCTCAGATTCGGATGGATGGAACACTTGCAGAGAATGATCAAGTTGGGAAGATTACGGTTTGGCAACCCATCAAGACATGGGGAAAAGAAAAGCACAGATTTGCCAAGGAGAGTTATAAACAGGAAAGTGGCCAGAGGCTGAATGAACCAGAGACTGAATTGCCACAATTAAGTTCTGAACACGAACGGTGGTTTTCGACGGGGCAGGCCTTTGCCCATGTGGAGGACGCGTGACCATGACATCACATTCGTACGAACGGCCTTGTGCATTCCAGACTTCGTAACGTAACGTTATGTCCGGTTCCTGAACGCGACTTGGGGTGGATGGCATCGTTATGTGAAGACCGGGCCACAGCCCAATCTCCCTGGGGTCAGCCCAACAAGGACGCAAGGCAACAGACGGGCGCCGCGAAGTTGTTCAATTTCAGGATGGCGGATGCCTATGCATATTACGTCCCTTGGCTGCCATAATAAGCGAAAGTTGCTTTCCCAACGCAGGCCGGGCCATGGCGAACCGAGAGATAGCAGAGAGATTGTTGCAGGGTAACATTCACTCCATTGGCTCAACTCCAGACGCTGGCTCTCCTATCTGGAAATACGAATACCTACCGCTTCGTCATGGTCGCTGGTCATGACAGGTTTGGCTGCATAGGCGACGTCCACCTAATAATGCTAATGTAGCCCTACTACAAAAGAATCTCTTTTCCATAGACAGATTTTCGGAATAGATAGTTATGGGCTTGAGTGGATTCCAGTTTGGAACTTCGCTGCCCCTGTGATACGGAGATCCTGCCACAACAACCGAATACGGCCCCTAGGCTCCGCACCAGTCGAATGGCGTGTCACGCGCCCCCCTTGGTTGGTGCATGAAGTTCGGTTGTTGTGGCAAACGCCGTTCGTGGCCACAAGGGGACACCTTATGCCATGGCCAGTCCACGTCTTACTGACGATCTTTATAGCCGGTGTTTGGATCGTGATCTGGGCAGCTATCAAGCTGTTCAAGAAATAGCGCACCCATCACCCGTAGGGCAAGACGGGCTGTGGTTCCGTCTTGCCCACCAACGCCGGTGTGACGAACGGCCGGCCTTCCATAATTTCGTCCACAGTGAGTATTTGCATCCGGCAGTACTGGATACCCTGAATATCCAAGTCCCCGGCCTGGGCCATGAAGGTATCGAAGTTCTTGCGCTTCTGCTTACCCAAGGGCTCCAGCACAATTGGGCCGGCCATCTTCGCATTGCCCGCCTCCAGCACGCCGTACAGGGCCCGCACATCACGGATATTCACGTTCCGACCGCCCTTGACTTCAAGCACCATGCTTTCCAGCGAGAGGCTGCCCGGAACATCAAAGTAAAGCCTCCCATCAATGCCCCCGTCGGCCGTGTGCCTGGTGGTCACGAAACCATCCACCTGTTCCACCGCCCACTTCTGGAGGTGATAGCGGTCTCGTTGCCACAGGTCGCGGGCCCCCTCCGTATTGCGCGGGATGCCTTCAATGGTGAATTCCCGGCCCTCTTCCAACCCCAAACGATCAAGCAGGCGAATCCTAGCTACCCGCTTGATGGCTTGGCTGGCGATGTCAATGCCGATCCAATGACGATTGAGATTATGGGCTGCCTTAAGGGTAGTGGCACAGCCACAGAAGGGGTCCAGAACCACATCGCCCTCATTGCTGCTGGCCTTGATGATGCGCTCCAACAGGGCTAGGGGCTTCTCGGTGGCGTAGCCCATGCGTTCCTTGGCCTGGGAATTGATGGGGGCAATGTCTGTCCACCCGTCTTGCAAGGGAATGGCGGGCATTTCATCAAGGAAGCGAATGAATTCGGGGCTATTTGTACCGGGTGTAGTGCAACCTGCCCATCTCGTCCAGTTCGGGCATTCGTGTTTGGGGGTATCGCCATGTTTTTGTGATGCCATTCCTCTCAAATTCATAACCCCCGCCTGTCAATCCTCCAGCTGTCCCATAGTCCGTGCGATACCTACGGCCTTCGGCATCCCTAAGTCGATAGTGTGTTTCCAAATACTTGGGATCTTAAGGTTGGTAGGACGGGTTCCAAGTCATGATTGGCGCCTTGCCATACAGCAAAATGACATCTATACTCAAGGTTCCTAACATCGCTCCATTACGTCGAAAATGTTCAATCCAACTCGACAACAGGACCTGAGGAGGTACTATGTTGAATTATCGCTCCAAGTTAACCCGGCTGGCCTGGACTGCATTGGCCTGCATGCTGGCGCTTGCCCTCGCGGCCTGCGGCGGGCCTGCGGCAATGCCGGCCGCAGAGGCTCCCATGGCCGAAGAACCGGCTGCCGAAGAACCCATGGCCGAAAGTGCCTACAACGAATCGCCCATGCTGGCTGAAATGGTGGCGGCCGGAACCCTGCCACCTGTGGAAGAACGTCTGCCCAACGAACCGTACGTGGTGACGAACCAACAGTTGGTCCTCAGCTACGACACGGAGATTGGCAAGTATGGCGGAACGATGCGCCTGCCCCAGGAGGGTCCTGGTGGAGATCCAAGTTTGTTCATTGGAATGAACGAACCCCTGATCTGGGCGCCCGGCGGCTTCCGTTACGACATGGGGCTCCACGGCAACGTGCTTAGGGATTGGGAAGCCAACGACAACTACAGCACCTTCACCATGCATATGCGTGAAGGCATGAAATGGTCGGACGGTGAACCCCTCACCACGGCGGATGTTGACTTCGGCTGGAACGATGTGATCCTGAACGAGGAAATCACGCCAGCCCCCCCACTCTACCTGCGCACCGCATCAGGTGCGGGCAACGCAGTGGCCTCTGTTGAAATCTTAGATGACTACACGTTTAAGGTCATCTTCGACGATCAGTACGGAAGTTTCCCTTCACAGATAGCCATTGCCCGTTGGAGTGGCTATCAGGATTTCCTGAAACCTGCTCACTACTTGAAGCAGTTCCATGCTGACTATGCGGACGCGGACGAACTAGCTGCCAAGATGGAGGCAGAGTCGATTGAGGAAGGCCAGTGGTACAACCTTTTTAATTCCAAACAGGTTCACACCGAACTGTGGGAACTAACCACCGATGGAAAATTCGGCCATCCAGCTTTGACCCCCTGGGTGATGACGGACTTTGGTGGGGGTTCCTGGAACTACGACCGCAATTCCTACTACTTCAAGGTGGACGAGGCCGGCAATCAGCTGCCGTACATCGACCATGTCCACATGGTCTTAACCCAGGACCGAGAGACGGTTGTCCTCAAGATCCTTTCGGGTGAATATGACTACCTGGGTGAACGCAGTTCCCTACAGAACTTGCCATTGCTCAAGAAGGCCGAGGACGATGGCATTCTGAATGTGTTCATTCCAAGAATGCACAGGCTGCCCATAAACTGGACGTTAAACCTCACCTATGAAGATGAGCAATATCGTGAGATCGCTAACGACTTGCGGTTTCGCCAGGCAATGAATTACGCAATGAACAACCAAGAGATCATTGATACCTTTTTTCTTGGTCAATTTGCCGTACCCGCCTATGAATCCGGCATCTCGGAGTACGACCCAGACAAGGCGAACGCTCTCCTCGATGAAATGGGGCTCTCAGCTCGCGGTGACGATGGTTTCCGTCTAGGTCTGGATGGCGAACCATTCAAGATCATTTTCGAGACGGGCCCGGTATCCCAGGATCACATACCCGCGACCGAGATGGTCGCCGAACATTGGAAGGCAGTGGGTATCAATACCTCGCTCAAAGCTGGTGACTTTGGTCTAATCTGGGAACGGAAAGAAGCCAACGATGTCACTGGTTGGGTATTGTGGATCCACGAGGATATCTGGCCCTCAGCAGGCTGGGACGATTACCTACCTCAAAGAGGCTGGGGAATCTTGTGGGGACGGTATAGCAAATCCGGTGGCGAACTGGGTGAAGAGCCACCCCCAGAGGTGCAGGAACTGTACGAACTTCACAAGGCATTCCTGCAGGCACCGATCGGCACTCCCGAAGGAGACGCTGCGCTGGGTGCGTTATACAAGAACATCCACGATAATCTCTGGACTTTCAACCCCGTTGAAGAGTCCTATTACCCAACCAGCACCAGCGTACGCATCAAAAACGTCCCTAAGGGCCAGACTGATGAAATGGGCATCATAATTATGTACAGTATGGAAAATTGGTACATCGACGAGTAACGCCAAGCTGATCCTTCCTTTCTAAAGCATCTTGAGAAACGTAGTCCGGGGGCGTTTATGCTCCCGGATTACTTTTTGGGGGACCATTCCTCTTGATTGGCTACATCACACGTCGGTTGATCTTCTTGATCCCGATGTTGTTTGCAATTTCTATTGTGGTGTTCCTGATTATCCAGTTGCCACCCGGCGACTTCATGAGCACCTATATTGCCAACCTTGAAGCGTCCGGCATGGCGGTCTCCGACGAATCGGCTATGGCTCTGCGCCGACAGTACGGTCTGGATCGTCCAATCACCGTTCAGTATTTCTATTGGATACGGAACATTGTGACGAAAGGAGATTGGGGACGCTCCTTCAGTTGGAACAAGCCCGTCGCAGATATCCTTGTGGAACGGGTACCCCTGACCGTCGCGGTATCCCTGACATCTACCATCTTTGTCTTCGCAGTGGCGATTCCGATCGGTATCTTCTCTGCCACCCACCAGTATTCCCTCTTTGACTATTTCTTCACCTTCCTGGGCTTCATAGGGATTTCAATTCCCCCATTCATGCTGGCCTTGATCCTGATGTGGGGTGTGTTCACCCTGTTCAACTGGAGTGTGGGCGGCTTGTTCTCACCCGAATACATTGACGCGCCCTGGAGCACCGCAAGGGTCTTGGACCTGATGAAGCGTATCTGGTTCCCGGTCATCCTCATCGGCCTGAGCGGCACAGCCGGACTGATGCGGGTCATGCGAGGAAATCTGCTGGACGAGTTGCGCAAGCAATATGTGGTTACTGCCCGGGCCAAGGGCATTCCCGAAATGCGCGTCCTGTTCTACTACCCGGTCAAAATGGCCATCAACCCGGTAATCAGCACCATCGGCTTCATCCTGCCCGGGATCGTGGCAGGTGAAGTGCTGGTTTCCATTGTCCTGAACCTGCAAACCACGGGGCCGGTACTATTTAACGCCCTGTTAGCCCAAGACATGTACCTGGCCGGCAGCATCACCCTGATTCTGGCCCTACTCGTGATCTTCGGCAACCTGATTGCCGATCTACTCCTGGTATGGGTTGACCCTCGCATCCGATTTGGGAATGTTGAGGAATGACGCTCGCAGAACTCGAAGTACCCGCCACCCACGAAGTCACGGAGGACTCCGGGGAGGAGTTCTACCGAGCCCCGCAATGGCAGCTGATCTGGTGGGCATTTCGCAAACACCGAGCAGCCAATATCGGAATGGTGGTCGTGAGTATCCTTTACCTACTTGCCATCTTCTGCGAGTTTGTGAGCCCCTACGCGACGCTTTTCCGCTTCGATGGTTATTTGGATGCCCCTCCCAGCCGCATCCGCGTGCGCACCGAGGACGGCTCGTTTACCAGACCCTATGTCCTGGACATTGAGCCAAATCTGGATATGGACACTTTCCTGAAAGTGTACACACCTGTTGAGGGTGGCGAACCACACCCGATCCGGTTCCTGCACCGCGACCCCGAATTCGCCTACGAACTTTGGGGGTTGTTCCCCACGGACCGACATCTGTTCGGTACGGATGGCGCCCCGGTTTTTCTCTTTGGTACAGACCGGCTCGGCCGCGACCTTTTTACCCGAACCATATATGGGGCTCGGATTTCTCTGTCCGTGGGCTTGGTGGGTGTGGTCGTCAGTTTTTTGCTGGGTCTCTTTATTGGCGGTGCCGCAGGCTATTTCGGAGGGATTACAGATCAGATTTCGATGCGAGTGATCGACTTCATTGTCTCTTTGCCCACGATCCCATTGTGGATGGCCCTGTCGGTGGCCCTGCCGCGAGATTGGTCGGTGGTAAAGACCTACTTCGCCATCACACTGATTCTGTCCCTCATTTCATGGCCGGGGCTGGCTCGCCAGGTGCGGGGCAAGTTCCTGTCCCTTAGGGGAGAGGATTTCGTGACCTCTTCGCGTCTCGTGGGTTCCGGCGAGATGCGCATCATGACCATCCATCTACTGCCTTCATTCATGAGTCACCTGATCGTGACCCTGACCCTGATGGTACCCGGCATGATCATTGGTGAGACAGCACTCAGTTTCCTGGGTTTGGGTCTGCAGCCACCTGCAGTCAGTTGGGGTGTCCTGCTTCAGAATGCCCAAAACGTGGTGACTTTGGCACTTCATCCCTGGAAACTCATACCTTGCCTTTTCGTAATCGTGACTGTGCTGATGTTCAATTTCCTTGGTGACGGCCTGCGTGATGCCGTAGATCCCTATGCCAACTGACAGCACCAACAACACGTCCGAGGCGGAACCGGTCCTGGAGATCCGCAACCTTTTCACCCACTTTGAGTCCGACAAGAGCTTCGTCAAGGCCGTGGACGGGGTCACATTCTCCCTAGACCGGGGCAAGACCCTAGGCGTCGTTGGTGAAAGTGGGTGCGGCAAGAGCGTAATGGTCCAGTCGATCCTACAGATTGTGGGCCCCACCGGCGCGATCAAGGATGGGAAATTCTGCTGCACCGGGACCGGGAGGTGGTCAACCTAGCAGCCCTGGCCGTCGGCAGCCAGGATCTGCGCAATGTGCGCGGCGGAGAGTTCGCCATCATCTTCCAGGAAACGATGACTGCCTTTTCGCCGGTTCACACCATCGGGTGGCAGATCAGAGAAGCCATCCTTCATCATGAGGATATGAGCACCAAGGAAGCCGAGGAACGGGTCGTCTCACATCTGGGGCAGGTCGGATTCCCCGATCCCGAAAAGCGTCTCAATACCTATCCGTTCGAACTGTCCGGAGGCATGCTGCACCGGGCCATGACCGCCATGGACTTGGCCTGTGCCCCGCGGGTCCTGATCGTTGATGAACCGACCACCGCCCTAGATGTGACGATTCAAGCCCAGATCCTGGATCTGCTGCGGTTACTGCAACGCGACACCAGCACCAGCATCATCTTCATTACCCACGACATGGGCATGATTGCCGAGATGGAGGACGATGTGTCGTTCACGATCAGAGCCGGCGAGACAATCGGATTGGTCGGGGAGTCCGGCTGCGTGAAGTCCACGGTTGCCAAGTCCGTAATCCGGGCGGTGGAACCCACAGACGGCGATGTCATCTTCCATTTGGACCAGCCCCAAAATTTGGCCAAGTTATCCCGGGAAAGACTCAAAGTCGCCCGGCGCCACATTCAGCTGGTGTTTCAGGATCCCTTTTCCTCCCTCAGTCCCCGCCACCGAGTGCGCGACATCATCGGCGAGCCTCTCAAAGTTAATGATGTAGCAGCAGGAAAGGACCTCGAGGACCAAGTTGGACAACTCATGTCATCCGTCGGGCTGCGACCCGAATATCAGGTCCAGTATCCACATGCTTTTAGCGGTGGCCAGCGCCAGCGTAAAGGCATTGCCAAGGCACTGGCGATGCACCCAAAACTGATTATCTGAGACGAACCGGTGTCAGCATTGGATGTTTCCGTGCAGGTGCAAATTCTGAACCTGCTAAGCGACTTGCAGTCCGAATTCAGGTTGACCTACCGGTTCGTCTCCCACGACCTGGAAGTAGTGCAGCACATCTGTGACCGGGTGGCTGTGATGTATGTTGGCCGTCTAGTCGAAACCGATCCGACCCGCACGCTGTTTGAAACCCCGAAGCATCCCTACACAGCCGCGCTGCTGTCCGCATCGCCCAAGCCCCACCCCAGGTTCAGGCGCACACAGCTAGTTCAGACCGGTGAGGCTCCAGATCCCCTGTCCGCTCCGCCTGGTTGCCACTTTCACCCGCGTTGTCCCTATCGCCAATCGTTGTGCGAAGAAGAGTTTCCGCCTTTGGAACCAGTACCTGACTCCCCCAGGTCAGTTTGTAGCCTGCCACTTCTCGAAGGAAATCGCATTGGAAGGGGTACCAGTGGTGACATCAAGCTAATTGGTGGCTACCTCCGAGAGTCCGCGAATCTAGGGCTTTGCCCGAGTCCCAATCCTTTTGTTGCTAACAGACCAAACCAGTCCGGAACTATTCTGTAGCGGGGATTCCCTGACGCCGCACCCAGTATCTTTGCCTTGACCCAAATCCATGTTCGGCGCCCGTGGGCCTATTTGCCTACGGCCAGGGCTGGCGGTTTCAACCCGTTTATTGTCAATTCCGTTCGATGCTTGTGCAGTTGCTCCTTCGCTTCTCCTTACCCTCAATATTTCCATGCCATGACCGATTCTTTTAACTCCCGTCTGCATTTTTTGGCTGCCGGGACCTTTTGATGGCGGCCTACCTGAGCCACAGTGTTCTCTGGTGACTACTTACCATATTGGACACCTCTACCTGTTTCGTACTTCGCTCGTACCCCTTGCTGCCGCTCTGGTCCTGCAGTCTAGTGCCCATCGTCTCACATCGTTACCCGACAAACCGCAACTGGCGCTCACTAGACCGATGATCAAAGGTCGTCGAAGAAATGTGATTCACATTTGCTTCAATTTGTGCGTTGCTGTCGACTAGTCGAGAAAGGTCAATTCATACCTGACCCATCCCAATCCATCATAAAACACAGTCTCTGCTCTGCAACATCTACAACCAGGCCCTGACACCAGCCTTTGCGATTCACTTTGCAACGGGCCACGTTGGACGATAGTTAAGATTACGGAAAAAGAGACAACATTGATTCTTTGGTAAAGCTGGTTGGTCCGTAATTCCACCAGATACGAGTTATTGAACTGGAGTCTCGAGAGTTGGACATCTGCCTCCGACATGGGACTGACACTATGGCTAGATGTAGGTGCCATCGCCAACTCTCTGTTGGCCTCTTGTCCTTCCAGTTTTTTAAGCGCTAAGCACTGTATCTTCAAACGGAGCGTTTAGAGTCGATTTCTTTGTTACCCTATCATTGCTTCTCTTTCCAAACGAGTAGCTAGCAACTACCAGACTAGAAGAAATGTATTACCCATTGTGAGTGTTTCGACAATCCACGTGCTAGTCTTGTCTGATTTCAACTAGCATCTTCCAGTTGTAACGAACATGGAAGACTACGACCAGTCCTAAGCAACTTTCAATCAACAAGGAATTTAATTATGTCTGTAGAGCACAACAAAATCGCCGCAATGTGTTTGGCTAACAATGTCAGGTTAATAGAAAGCAGTTGTAAGGATTTGACTCAGGAACAGAGTTTGGCTCCAATGTCTTTCGATCACAATTGTGTGAATTGGTCCTTGGGCCATCTTCTTAAGTACCGCAAATTTATGTTGAAGGCGCTGGGCAACGAAAGCCTCAATTGGTCCAAGCAATTGGAGGATACGTACGACACCGGGCATGAAGCCGCAGAGTCCACGGAAGCGGCGGCCCAAGGGGCCACTTTGGAGACGATGTTGGCAACTCTGCGGGAATCCCAGGACCTGATGGAGGCGGCCCTGAGTACAAGAGACTTGGCTGAATTCCCAGGTGAACATGAATTTTTTGGAGGCAAACTCACTCCGGCCAAATCAATTATCGAATTCTTGTTGTGGCATGAGTCAACCCATGCCGGAGAAATTACCGTACAAGCAGCAGCGGCCCTGCAGGCAGAAGGGTGAATTCGGTAACCAAACTGGAATTCTAAAGTCTACCGACTCAAATTAGTGCCTGAATAGGGATTCTCACAACGGACTAACTAACATTCGGCAATGTTAACTGGAATCGGCAACTTGCAGGTCTCGATGCACCCAGGAATGGGGTGCATCGAGACCTGCACTCATTCCCCTCACTCCGGCTGACCCCTACTGCGCCACTGTCGCGCACGCACCAGCACCACACGCTGGCCGCGATCGCCATCAGCGCGGCCAGCACATTAAAGAGGACATCGCGGTATTTGAAGAAACGGGTGGGCAGAATGTACTGGATGCTCTCGTCGAGCAGGCCGACCAGCCGCCGTCGCCAGGACCGCGAGCAATCCGGGCACAGGGACGCAGTGACCTTGTCTGGTCCGCTCTGTCAACGCTTCATAAATGAATACGTCCACCAACCCGCACTCGATTAGGTGGGTGTGCTCCTCTGCGCTCGCGATGCTGCGGGTAAATACCAGATTGCAGGCGGCCATGATGCCCAACACAACACTGACTCCCGCTCCGAGTGGCCGCATCAGCAGCCCTTGCGTAAGGATGGTGGCGCCGACCAAGAGCAGACCGAGGACAACAAGGCCGTCCAGCAGGCGGCGGTAACGCAGATACCCGGTCAGTGGCCGCGCCAAGCCGAGAGTCGAATAGATCACCACCAAAACTGTCACCGTCCAGCCCCAAAGGCGTCGCTCTCGACGGGAAGTGCAGAGAGTCATGCCCTTCAACTGTTTGTCGGGATGAATACGCCCCAACCTATGCCGACGCGACCTCCGGCTCTTCTTCTCAGCCCTTGATCCCGCTCATGGTAAAGCCCTCGGTAAAGTAACGCTGCCCGTAGTAAGAAAGAGCCATCATCGGCAACAAAATCTGTACTGACATGGCCATCATCTGGCCCCAAGCCGTGTCTCCGCGGAGGCCGATAAAGCCCTGCATCGCCAGGGTCGGCGTCTGCACGCTTCTCGCCTTGAGACAAAGGAGTGAGAAAAGTAGGTCGTTCCAGGCCCAGGAGGTAATCAACACGACCTGCAGGGCGAGAATCGGCATGGAAAGCGGCAGAATGATGCGCCAGAAGATACCCAATTCGCGGCAGCCGTCAATGCGGGCCGGTCGTTGGGGATGGCGCGGAAGAACTGGCGCAGCACGAAGATCATGCCGGTGTTGAGGCCGATCAGAGAGGGGATGAACGCCGGCAACCAGGTCCCGACCCAGCCCATGCGCGCCATCATCACGAACCGGGGCACGAGCGTCACCTGGTCCGGGATCAACATCAGACTGATATTGAGGAGCATCAGAGCTTTGCTGCCGGGGAACTTCATGCGCACAAAGGCCGTAAGGCGGCCAAGGTGCACGAAATCATGGTGGGGACCATGACAAACACGGCTAGTATCAGCGTGTTGCGCAGGTCGAGCGGCCATTCGCCCGCCCCCCAGCCCTGGACGAAATTTTCAAACGTAACAAGGTGCGGGGGCCACTGGATGGGGATGGTGATCCGTAACTGTTCCACCGTCTTGAAGGAGGTGCTGAACATCCATGCCAGAGGCATCTGCACGATTATCAGCATTGCGGCGATGACCACATAGGCCAAGGTGTGTTGGATGATCTGCCCACTTCATTTGGAGGAGGTACAGCCGGGATTCTCATTAGTTTGACCTCTTGACACGCTTTGTCGACCCAGCGTAGTACCACTTCTTCCGCAGATGCCGCCAGCACCGCCCTGTCCGGCTCAGCTATGGGACACAACGTGCTACTTCCTCCTCCCCCGGGACAACCGCATCATCGCCTCTGCCTCGTGGGCTCTTGCTGCCACCATTTCGGTTCCATAAGCCAGCACCACCGCTGAAGTCGAAAGTAGGGATGGTTAAGAAAGTGATGCGAACAGCGATTTCATCGCAAAACTGTGGTCAATGATTAACCACTTCGTGACCACATGATGGTACTCATCGCTTTCTTAAGAGGAATGCGTCCTACAGGCAAAGCTGGCTTGTCTTCACAGTGCGCAAAACCAGCGCTCTATTTTGGTTTGCTATCTGCTCTCTTTGCAGGCAGCGGAATGGCTTTCAAGAGACAACACCTCTTGTTAGGCCTTACAGAAGTCTCCCTAGAAGAGAGATCCCAAGTAATCAAGCTGGAGCTGGCCCCAGAAGAAGCGACAACTCCTTTCTCCGCGGTCGCAGAGGACAAGGTCCAAGCTTTGCCGCGGGTGGCAGCACATGCCATAAGTAAGGCAAATTCCTGATTGCTTGTTAGGTATATAACTCCCCACAATAAATCCCATTCGCCTGAAAGGGGGTTCTTTCTGTCCGGCCCGGCTTAAGGCTAGCCCTGAACCTTAGACGCAAAAAGGGGTTCTCTGACTGGAACCCCTTTTGAAAGCTTCTTGTGAAAGAGTCAGGCAGCCATCTTATACGTGCCGTAGCGAGCTTGGCTGTTTGCGCGGGAAACGCCCAGAAATGCTATCTGGGCCCGTTCAAGATTGGTCGAGTAGCCCATCCACGCTTTCAGCACCGGCTGTTGAAGCGCTCTGCCGTATGAGAAACTCAACTCCCAAGGGTGGGCACCCATTGCATTCATCGCGTTCAGGTTTAGTGTTGCTTCTTCAGGTGACTGACCTCCCGAGAGAAATACGATTCCTGGAACTGCTGCGGGCACCGATCGGTTGTAGGTTCTGACCGAAGCCTCGGCAACTTCATCAGGGGTAGCCGTAGTGCCACTGGCCTTCCCCGGGATAACCATATTGGGCTTGAGAAGAGTGCCTTCCAATTCCACGCCATGTTGGTGCAAAGCGTGATAGTGGTATTGCAGGACTTGAGTCGTCACCTCTTCGCACTGTTCGATGGTGTGTGCTCCGTCCATCAGCACCTCTGGCTCGACAATAGGCACAATGTTAGCTTCCTGGCAAAGAGCTGCGTAGCGGGCTAAGGCGTGGGCGTTGGCCTCAATGCAGCGAAGCGAAGGCAGAACATGGTCTATTGCTATGACGGCTCGCCATTTGGCAAATCGGGCCCCTAGCTGACTGTATTCTGCCAATCTTTCTCGGAGACCATCCAATCCGTCCGTCACACTTTCCCCAGGGCAACCAGGCAGAGGGTGTGCTCCTCCGTCCACTTTAATGCCTGGAATCACGCCCTGCGAACTCAACACCTCACTCAATGGACGACCGTCTGAAGCCATTTGGCGAATCGTTTCGTCGTACAAAATAACGCCACTAATGCTCTCTTCAATATGTGGGGATGTGAACAACAGCTCTCGGTATGCCCTACGATTCTCCTCCGTAGACTCCACTCCAATACTGTCGAATCGATTCTTTATAGTGCCCGAGCTCTCGTCCGCTGCCAGAATGCCTTTGCCTGGCGCTACCAAGGCCGATGCCGTGGCTCTCAATACATCACTGTTCATTTTCTTACCTCGGAATCCCGTTCCATGCTAGCATCGCTGTCCTTAAAGGCCACTCACGACCGTAGTAGCAAACCCAGCGCCCATTATATCGCGGGAATGTCTGCAAGGTCCTTGGCAAATGCATATAGGAATCTCTTTGTACAAGAGTGCTTGCAGAGAGCAACTATGTAAATTCGATTAGGTAGAAAACTAGGCTGTCAAAGAACTACGGGCGAGGTTCTCCCCCTGTTCAGTCAACTGCATCCAAGTGTCGTCTTCTATCTTGACTAAGCCCTGTTCTTGCGACATGCGCAAAATCCGATTGGCAAACGGTACGGGCCAGGCCAAATGCACCTGTAAATGGTCAACTCTATTCTCATCACTTTCCGGCCCTGCTTCCAAGTGCTGATAAAGATGTATGGACAGCATGCGAATCGCAAATGATAGCCTCTGGCGCCGCCTCCGTACAGTGGCAGCAACCAAGCCTTTACGAGGGGCTGCCAATAATGCGGTCCCGAAAATGCCAGCCATGGCTACCGTCATGGCACCCCCAATTGAAGCATCAACCAAAGTTGCAATCCAAAATCCCAAAGAAGCGCTCAGGAGACCGATCCCGATGGCCAACCAGAGCATGCGGGAAAGTGAATCTGTAAGCAGGGAAGCTGTAACCGGGGGCACAATCATAAATCCGATCACTAGGATCGATCCAACAGCATCAAAGGCACCCACTGCTGTAACCGAAGTCATGGCCACAAGCCCGTAATGCAATAGTGCAGGAGCGAAACCTAAGGCAAAGGCCAGATCTGGGTCAAACGTAGAAATCTTGAGTTCTTTGAAAAATAGAATGATCAGAGTCGCGTTCAAAGCCAAAATAGCCGCGAGCTTCCAAAGAGCCAAGGGCCCCAAAGACAACCCACCTATTCTGAATCTCTCAAATACTGCATAGACCAGGTCACCTTGAAATACTGTGTGTTCATCCAGATGGGCGTCTCTCGCCAGCAGCGAAATCAGAAGCACTCCAAGGCTGAAGAGGGCCGGGAACGTAATGCCTATTGCTGCGTCCTCCTTGATAAGACGAGTCCGGCTTAGTAACTCAATAAGAACCACTGTCAGAATTCCTACTCCCGCCGCCCCGAACACTAACAGCGGATGGTCGTATTGAGAGACTACCAAGAAGGCCAGAACTATACCTAGCAGGACTGTGTGGCTAATTGCATCTGTCAGCATCGACATGCGCCGGAGTACCAAAAAACAGCCGGGCAGGGCACAAGCGGCACCGACCACCAAGGCTATTAGCAGAATTTCAAATTCTAGAGGAGATATGTTAATTTTGTCCCGCTTTGGATGCCTCAGACTTGGAAGCTGTCCCTTCTTGGGTCAAAGACCAAGTCCCGTCACCCTCTTCTTGAACTAACCCGGCAGCCCTTAATCGTTCCAATGCTGGACGAGCATTGCCTCGGCCAATCCGAGCAAGTTGAATAACTTCCAGACTGTGGCCGTGTCTCGTTCTGCCATGTTGCTCCCACAAAGACTGCATAGTATCCAGAACTCCTTCTTCCTGAGCCAAGAAATGGCTTTGGCGTGACTTGAACCACCTCCAGACAAGGCCTCTCTGGCGCCCCAACAGCATGGAATACACCGTCACTCCTGAAAGACAAAGCACTATGACTGGGCCTGTAGGTATATTTGGCCCCAATGTGGAAACGACTGCTCCAACTGAACTGCCGAGAGCCCCCAGACATGCCGCCAGAGGCACCATGACACCCATTCTGTTCGTCCACTGCCTGGCTGCAGCGGCCGGGGCGATCAACAATGCGCTCATCAATATTACGCCGACTGCTTGCAGGCCCATGACTATGGTGATCACCATCAGACCAGTCAACAGCAATTCCAAGCCCCTCACTGGAAGGCCAGCGTTGTATGCAAAACCAGGGTCGAAAGTAACCGATTTGAATTCCTTCCAGAACACTGCCAGAACCAGCAGCACCGGCAGTCCTGTCCAGACCAAGACCAGCACATCGGAGGCCACTAGTGCAGCAGCCTGACCGAAAATAAACTTTGAAAGACCAGCCTTTTGCGCAGTGGGCATGTTTTGGGTAAGCGACAACAGAAACACACCCACTCCAAAAAACAAAGCCAAAGCAGTACCCATCGCACCGTCTCGCCAAATTCGGGTATGGCTGTCTAACAGGAAAATGAAGAGAGTGGCAGCCATGCCCGCAATGGCAGCACCCAACATTAGGACAGTTATTTCTCGGCTATTCCAAATCAGAAAGGCCAATACCACCCCTGGGAGGGTTGCATGGCTGACTACGTCCCCTAGCAAGCTCTGCCGGCGCAGCAGGGCTAGACACCCAAGACTGCCACTGACAGCCCCTATCCAAGCCGTGCCCAGCACCACATTTCTAAAGGTGTAGTCGCTCCAACTCAGTAAAGACCAGTCCACTGAAACGCCTGGAAGGGAATTGGCTAAGAAAATTCTTTGAAAGAAGCCGATCTCTTATGTTTGACTTCCATATGAAGGTAAGCTGTAGGTCTGGTTCAAGTTGGATTGAGTCAAAGTCTCATTCATGGGACCACTGGCAATCTTGCGAAGATTCAGCAACGTGAGCCAATCAAAGTACTCTCTCACCGTCTGAAGATCATGGTGGACGACAACCACGGTCTTGCCTTCAGCTTGAAGATTGCGCAGGACATCCACAATGGCCTTCTCCGTAGTTGCATCTACACCTTGGAAAGGCTCATCCATGAAGTAAATGTCAGCATCTTGGATAAGAGCCCTGGCGAGGAAGACTCGCTGCTGTTGCCCTCCTGAAAGTTCACTTATCTGGCGATCTGCCAAGTCCGATATGCCGACTTTCTCCAAAGAATCCATAGTTAACTGGCGGTGTTGTTGGTTGGGGCGGCGCACCCAACCCATTTGCCCATAAGCCCCCATCATTACGACATCAGCGACGCTTGTGGGGAAGTCCCAGTCAACGGAACTGCGCTGCGGCACATAGCCGATTAGCTTGCGTTGTTCTTGCACTCTGCGGCCGAATATCATCGCCGTGCCCGCCACCGGCTTTTTAAGCCCCAAGACAGCTTTAATCAAGGTGGATTTGCCTGCACCGTTTGGGCCAACTATGGCCATCAGCACGCCAGCAGGCACACTTAGGTCGATGTCCCACAGCACCGGTTTGTCATCATAGGCGACCGTAAGATCGTTAACTTCTAAAGCTGTGCGGGAATACGTTTTCTCATTCATTTTTCAGGATTCTGTGCTAGCGCGTTGTAAATCGTCAGAGTATTGTGTTGGAGCATTCCCAGATAAGTTTCTCCTCCGCTGCCCTGGGGCCCCAGGGCATCGCTGTAGAGCTCACCGCCCAACTTCACATCCCAACCTTGGGACGCAGCCGCGGCCTGAACTGCTCGAATAGCATCTTCTGATACAGAAGATTCAACAAACATAGCTGGAACTTGCTTTTCCACGATGAGCGAAGCAATGGACTGAACATCGAAAGCACTGACTTCTGACTCTGTACTTAGGCCCTGCAACCCGATATTTTCCAAATCTGTCAATTGGGCGAAGTAGCCAAAGGCATCATGGGCAGTCACTAAATACTTGACGGGCAGATTTTCGGGTCGAAACATTTCTACAATGATGCTTTCTGCATTCATGATTTGTCCCGATATGACTTCCGAATTGCTGAGTAATTCAGGCTGTTCTCCTTGTAAGACTCGTTCCAGAGTTTCAGCCATGACCCTTGCTGCAGCGGCCCATAGCGTCGGACTGTTCCATATATGAGGGTCGACTACTCCTTCGCCACTGTGTATAAAAAGTCCCTGGAGTTCAGGACGGGCCATCAGCACATCTCCAACAGGAACCACACAGTGAGTTCGCGACAGTTCTCCTAGGGCTTTCAACATCTGGGCTTCCAAATGCAAGCCGTTGTAGAAAATGACATCAGCCTTGTCTAATGATTCGGCGTCGCGCAAGGAAGGATTAAAAAGATGGGGATCTGTCCCTGGCCCCAGCATTGTGGATATCGTGATAGAAAAGTCTGCCAGCTCGATCAGGGGCTTCCCGGCAGACTCCGCAACAGAGGGCTCAAAGTCGCCTGGATTCCAAGAGGAGTGGCGAGTAATTTCGGACACAGTCCAAAGCGTTGAATCCAGGGGCTTCAAACCGGCAACCATGGATACCACGTCCCCGATCTGGCCTGTAGTAGCGACAACTCTTACAGTCTCACCAGGGGAAAAGCGGGCGTCGCAAGGGTCCTGGCTCGAATCCCTTCCTCGAACCTCAGGCTGAGACCCGCATCCTGACAGTGCAAAAAGCAAGCCCAACAGCAGGGCAATCTGTAGGGTCCACTTAGCCCTACACCAGAACAAGGCCACCCAACAGGAAACTCTCTGACGGAAAAGTCTGCGTTTTTCAGGTAGGCTAAGCGACATCTTCCTCTGAAACCACAATAAGACAGGCCACTTCGTGGCTGATGAGATCTTCGGAATCGTTGAGTAGAAGCCGCAAAGGACCATTGAAGGGCTTGCGTTCCAGGATCGTCACTTGCGTCTGAGGTCGCAAGGAGATACTACCCAAATAGGCGAGCAACTCCCTATCTTGAGTAAGGACCCGAGTCACGACCCGCGGTGTACCTTCAGGGAGTTCGACCAGCAGGTTTGTAGAGGCTGGCGGCATAATCCCTTCTTTGGAAGGAATGGGATCGCCGTGAGGATCGGTGCTGGGACCCTCCAAATAGGTGTCAATGGCATCCTCTAACACTTCATCTAGGTCGTGTTCGAAATTGTCAGCAATTTGATGGACCAACTCCCACGGTATATTCAAGGATTCCGTAAGAAACAGTTCCAAGAGGCGGTGGTGCCGCAACATCTCCAACGCGATCATGCGCCCGCGCTCTGTCAGTTCTATCTCTTGATATCTGTGATAAATGAGCAATCCTTGCTCTCCCAAACGTTTGGCCATAGCCGAAGCCGCGGCTGGCGATACTTCCATAGCGCCAGCAATCTCGGAGTTGGTGGCTTCCTTGCCTCCGCTGGCAAGCAGGTAGGTGGCTTTGAGAAAGTCTTCCTGAACTCGGGAAGCTTTGGGTCCGTTCATGGAATCAACATATCTGCGAATATTTCTTGTTGTCCATAATAACATAAGTTAATGTCAATTAACTTTCGCAGTTACTCCGTTGAGGAATGACCAAGACAACTCTGGTCTGGGCTTTGCCTGTCGCAGCTCGCGGCGAGCCTTCGGTAGATACCAGAAACTGTGTCAGGGGGAAGAGAGGTCTCTGAAGCTAGGACTTTCTTGGCATAATGTTGATTGGTTGGGAAGCCGCCATCCTTCATTTCCTTCAATGCATGTATTCCCTCAAGGCCGTCATCCCCATGAAGAAAAATAAACCCTTGGGTTTCCTGCATAAGAGCAGTCCCTTTCGCCTATTGTTGGCTTTTTTGGGGCTCGCCCTTGCAGTAGGGTCAATTTTGGCCACCGCTGCCGTCCCTGTGCCTGCTCAAACGCAGTCCGAAGCTGGATCGGTCCCCTTTAGTTCCCAGACATCTGGTCCGGGGGCATTCTGGAGTCCCCAACCAAGTTTCCGTCTTATCGTAGAACTGACTTCCCCCTCTCTAGCTGAAGCCTATTCCCTCAGGAGTAGTCTAGAGCCCCAGATTGCCTATTTCGGGGCGGTTTCTCCAGAACTGCAGTCATACGCCCTGCATCTACAGAATGAGCATCGAGCATTCCGCCGAAGTGTGCCCAATGATCTGCCCATCCAGCTGGCCGGAAAGTTCTCCGGGGAGGCAGGCTCTAGACAGGAGTTTGCGTTTGATCTCATCAAGAACGCTGTGGTGATTGAATCAACAGTGCGTTTGAGCCCTGGGCAACTTCAAAGGTTGGAGTCAATGCCCCAAGTTAAATTTGTGCATTCAGATCTGCCGGTATACCCCCAACTTTATGCAGGGCCTGCTTTGATACATGTCAGTTCGCCCTGGCAAAACACTACAGGTGGACGCGCTCGTGCCGGACAAGGTGTCTTGATCGCCTCAATTGACGCAGGTTTGCATAAAGATGCTCCCATGTTCTCAGGAGAAGGTTTTGAGTACCCAGCATGGATGCCGAAAGAGGGACTCGGCATCACAAGGGCTAATAACGGCAAGATAGTGGTGTCCCGGACCTATTTTCGAGATTGGGATCCCCCAGTGGCCAGCGATCACTTCCCTTGGCCAGGAAGTGGTACTTCGCATGGCGTTCACACAGGTGCCATTGCGGGGGGAAACATAGTGGACGAGGCAGTATGGGACGGGCTGAAATTGGATCCATTGAGTGGAATTGCTCCGGGAGCTTGGCTAGGCAATTACAGGGTCATGTACCAGAGCGAACAAACCGATCATACTTTTTTTACTGCTGAAGGAGTTCTGGCTCTGGAAGATGCGGTTGTGGATGGTGTGGACGTATTGGTTGGTGCTTGGGGCATTGGACCCAGCACTGCCAGCACACCTAACGACTTCCTGGATTCCGCACTTATCAACACCAGCAGAGCAGGCGTCTATGTGGTCATGGCTGCTGGAAACTATGGACCCTTGCCCTTTTCCGTGGCCAATCCTTCTGACGAATATCTGACAGTGGGTGCCGTTTCCACAAGCGGCTACCTTTGGGAGGGACATCTGGGTATTTCGGACCCAGCGCAACCCGACAGGCTGCTGGCCCGACTACAATATGCACCTGCTCGATTTGGGCCATCATTTCCTCCTGAAACAGTGACAACGTATTCCATGGTCTCGGCCCTTTCTCTCAATGCAGCAAATGCTCAAGGGTGCCAGAGCTGGGAACCCGGTTCATTAGACGAAAACATGCTATTGGTGGCTCGGGGACAGTGCACCTTTGCCGAGAAAGTCGCGCACGCCAACCAGGCAGGGGCCGCGGCGGTAATCGTATACAACCACGCGGTCGGTGGTAATCGTCTCCTTGAAATGGTCAAAGTGCAAGCTGAATTCGACACGCCTCTGCCTTCCCTTTTTGTAGGCCACGGTTCAGGTTTACTGTTGGAATCGCTTGCAGGACAATCTTCAAGTCAAGTGACCGCGCATGTTTCAGCAGTGCCAGAGCAAGTTGGTAACCAGCCTTTTGTAGTCCCGGACTTCAGTGGGAGAGGACCCACAGTTTATGGGGGACTGAAGCCAGATGTGGTGGCTCCGGGAGTCCACATCTTGTCCCAAGGCTATGGAGCCGGATCCTTGGACAGCGAAAAGCACCTGGGATATGGGCAGGAAACTGGCACTTCTATGGCTGCCCCTTTCGTAGCTGGGGCCGTGGCCCTAATAAAGGAGCAACACCCGCACTGGACTAACGACATGATCACGTCGGCGATCATGTCCACAGCCCAATATGAAGGCATCAGTAACAGTGATGGCTCTGTTGCACAACCAACTGACATGGGTGCCGGCTTAGTAGATGTTGAACGCGCTCTCTCGCCAGAAGCCTTTCTGATACCTCCTAGGATTTCCTTTGGGCGTGTCCGAGGGCTCGAGGGACCCCGAACTCAGGTAATCGAAATACTTAATGCAAATGAGGAACCGCTTACCTATGATCTTTCGGCCGAAAAGCTGGTGGGCCTAGGAAGAGAACTTTTGCATGCATTTCAGGTGGAACCCTCGACCATCAATGTGCCGCCTCGAGATAAAGCAAGAGTGACTGTGACTTTGCTTCCTGACCAGGCGAATATCCCGTCTGGTTATGTACAAGGCTATCTGGTTTTGCGTAGTGGGACTCAAGAACTACATGCCCCTTTGTTCGCTTGGTTGGACCTGCCATCCCCGACCCCTGAAGTTCTCCTGTTGGATGCTGATATGAGCCCTTCACATCCAGACTATGCCCCTTGGTACACAAAAGTCCTTGATGAATTGGACGTGTCCTACAGCTATTGGGACGCCTCCCGGCAGGAACTAAAAATTCCACCTTATGTAAAAGGGGTCCAACCTCCCAAGTCCATCCTGATTTTCACAGGGGACAGTAGCAGAACTCAATCTAAGGCTCAGGGTGTCCCTGTGCCTTTTGCTCCTCATGATCTCAAGCGGCTAGCAGACTACGTAGCTGCGGGAGGCACTCTATTGGTTATGGGCCGGGAAGCCGCCAGCTACTTCAATTCAGCTCCCTTACAGGCATTCTTACTTGGTAAGAGTACTGCTCGGGTGTCTCCCGAGTTAACCATTGACGCTTCGAGTTTGACGGCTCAATCGAGCCTGGAAGCTCCTGCGGAATTTCAAGGACTGCATCTGGATTTAAGGACAGCCCTGCAAAGCAGGGAGACGGTAGATCTGCAGCCGCAATCCGAAAGCCAACGGCCGTCGGACGCCAATACGGATGAAATTAACGCCCGAGCAACTTTCAAAGCATCCCCTCTTGCTAGGTTCCTGGAATACAACCTAGTAGTAACTGCTCCTCTAGGGACTAGTATCTCTGATGCTTGGTTCTTCACTTTCCATGAGGAAAATCCAACTAAAGTGAAAGACCTTCTGCCAGGAAGGCATGTGCTGCCAGTGTTCGGTACCTGGCTCTGGCAAGGGCGACTGGAATTAAATGAGCAGCTAGAGGCAGCGCGTGCACAGGGGCAATTGCACTTGGCAGTAAGCATTGAGGGTTCACTAACAGATGTCCTGGATGCGCAAGTCCCTTCCATAAATCTTCCGCTTCCCGCCGCTTCACAAGGGGGACCAATCTACAGCCTGACAACAACATCAGGATCCGAAGGGCAAGTGCCTTTCCTATCCCTGCAGGCAGATCAGCTAAACGACCCTACTGTAGCCGGCATTGCCAGCGACTTGAGCTTGGATCTAGCCTATACACCGGCACATGGTCGGACGGTATTCACTATGTTCGGTCTTGAGCAGATAAAAGAGACTCCCTCCTACACTAGCCGGACAGAATTCTTAAGGCAGGTATTGGAATACTTTGACCAAGACGCTGAAACACAGGATGGTTGACGTGGTCACCCTTGGAAAGTTGCACTCACAAGAGAGTAATGTTAGGGACTAGACCGGTTTAGCCATTCCTTCCTTCCAGATTGGTCTTAGAAATGTGAAGCGGGCGCGTCGGATTGGGCTTCCCCAATGGGGATCAGAATGTACAAGCCATAGACAGATTGAGTGTTGAATTCAACTCAACAAGGCTCTCTTTAAATTCGGGCTGTTTTCCCAGAGATTCTTTCGTGTGTCATATGTCGTGAGCATAATTGAAAGGCTGGGAAGAAGCTTGGCCCAAGAGTGCAGATCTAATTCATCAGTCCTTGCACTTCGCCTTCCGGTGAAACGTCCAAAGCGAGTGCCCGGGGATGACCTGGAAGCCCAGGTAATGTTTCAATCCTGCCAGCTAAGGCGTAGAGGAATCCGGCACCTACTGAGGCGCGTAGATCCGAAACCGGAAAGGCGTATCCAGATGGGCTGCCCCGCAGTTTCGGATCATGGGAAACGGATAGGTGGGTCTTAGCCATACATATAGGCAATCTGTCCCATCCCTGTTCGCCGAACAGTTTAGCTCCTTTACGGGCTTGTGCGGACCAATTGACAGATTCGGCACCATAAATTCTGTGGGCCAGAGACAACACTTTTTCCTCAATCGTGGCACCTAGGGAATAGGCATAATTTATTTTGTCGGGAGTTTCGGAGGAATGTTGGGCACACTGAGCAACTGCCTCGGCCAAGGAGACACTTCCATCCCCTCCTCGAGCATAGCCAAAACTCTCTGCAGTGGCGTAAGCGCCTGCTTCCGCGGCGATTTCTGTTACTGCCTTTATCTCTTCCGGACTGTCCCCTTCGAAACGATTTAGAGCGACTACAACCGGAATACCAAAGCCGCGAACGATCCCCAAGTGGTGGACCAAATTGGCACATCCCGCCTCAACCGCCGCTCGGTTGGCCTGGCCCAAGGCGCGTCGACCTACGCCTCCTTGCCAACGCAGTGCTTTGATAGAAGCGACCAGAACTGCGGCGCTTACCGGCAAGCCGCTCTGCCGGGCCTTGATGTGCATGAATTTTTCGAATCCAAGGTCAGACCCAAAGCCTGCTTCCGTTATCACGTGGTCGGCATAACCCAGTCCCAATCGGTCGGCAATTACAGAGCTACATCCGTGGGCAATATTGCCAAAGGGCCCTGTATGGACAAGAGCTGGCTGCCCTTCCAACGTTTGTACAAGGTTGGGCATTATGGAATGGCGCATCACCGTTAACAGCGGGCCAGCGAGACCCAGATCCCCAACAGAAATCGGAGTGCCCCCTCGGCTGATACCCACCACCATCCTAGTCAACCGTGACCGCAAGTCATCAAGATCTGTGGTCAAAGCCAGGACTGCCATGATTTCAGAGGCAGTCACGAAATCGAAACGGGTCTCCCGCAGTGGTCTATTGACCGTTCCACCCAGGCCAGTCACAATCTGGCGAAGTCCCCGATCAGAGGCATCTGTGACTCGTGACCACCAGATGCCTTCTGGTGCCATATCACCGGCTTTATCAAAATGGACTGCATTTTCCACCAGGGCCGCCAGCAAATTATGAGTGGATCCTACGGCGTGGGCGTCACCCGTGAAATGAATATTAATTTCGTCTTCAGGAACGATGCGGGCCATGCCTCCGCCCGTCCCCCCGCCTTTGATACCGAATATGGGCCCAAGGGCCGGTTCCCGCAGATTGACAACCGGACGATATCCCAGTTTCCCCAAGCCTTGAGTTAAGCCGATTGCCATGGTTGTCTTACCTTCTCCAGCGGGGGTGGGCGTTATGCCCGTGACCACTACCAGTTTTGCCTGCTGGTCAGCCTTGACAGCGTCAAGACTGATTTTTGCTTTGAAGTGGCCATACGGTATGAGATGTCGCTGGCGGATTCCCAGCCGCTCTGCCACCGCATTTATGTGCTCCATGCCGCCCTCCAGAAGAAGCTGTCGCTCTGTGTTACCTCGTGCCCAGATATGTGGTCATTCAACAGCCAACTAGGCCAGACACTGTTCCAGAAAGTATACGCAAGACACTACAAAGAGGAATGCCTCAACGTCACTGACACGTGTGTTGTTTGCTTCATTTGCCAATTCTGCCGTTGACCTGCTGAAGATGATTGCAGAATCTGGCAAGTGAAGTCCCATAAACACCGTGCTCCGATCTGTTAAATGCCACTTTTCATCTCAGTAGGGAACCTAACGGAAGACAAACGTGTTCATGCTGAGCAGTTGAAATACTTAACACTCTCGGGCTCAATACTGTGCTAATTGTTCTAAAGTACCAGTGGACCACTCTAGGCGCATCCAAGCAGCCGCCGAAACGTCGAGATCCTTGTTAATGTCAACAAGGCGTTTGCACCAAGAATTCCAAATATTCCCAAAGGACACAGGATATGCGTCGGGACGATATTGGTTAGTCCACATAGCCCCCGTCCCCAAAACGGACGGATTTACCCAAGCGTCACACGCCTAGACCTTAAGGTGCGATGGACGAGATGGCTGGCGGCACGCCCTGTGGAAAATTCCCTGCCCTTTTCAATCAGATACGGACAAGAATGCGTCCACAGCTGGGGCAGAATAAATACCCCCGTCCATTCTCCTGCGGTGCCGTGGAAACGCTTGTCGGCAAGCTCATGAAACAAGCATCGCAAAAGGAATTGGAAATGGTAGTGACAGCTATACCGTTCTTGCGTCTAAGCAAATCTTCATAAACCTCAAGTGTCTTCGGATCCACGCCTCCCGCCTGCGTCTTCCGCTCTGCATTGAGCTTCCGCAATTCCTCAGCTAGAGACGACTGGCGTTCGCCAAACTCATCCTTGAGACGATGCCATTCGGCATCTCGCTCAGTAAGTGTTTCTATTCGCGGCTGAAAAGCCTTATTTTTGTCTTCGTACTCCAATAGGGCTGCCAGAGCCCGCTCCTCCATGGAAGCTCTTTCTCTTTCCAGCTCCGTAATAATGGCCTGAAGGGCGGCGATATCCTTCGGATCGGTCAAGCCCACATTTTCAAGCAGATTCAGGTTAGCGGCAATCTTTTCTTTGATATTATCAGCCTGGGCTTCAGCCGCCTTCTGACTGTTACGAAGCCCATCAAGCTCTTCCTGCAGACCCGTTACATTGGCACGCAGCTCCGCTAAAATGCGAGGCTCCTTGATTTCGTCCAAGGACTTTCGAACATCTTTGACAATTCGTAAGCGACGGAGATCAATTTGTTGCAATTCATACAACTTTTCTGTATTGTTTGACACGCCCGTGACCTCGTCTGAATTCAAGTTGCTATTATATCACTTGGGTGCTGGCCGTCTTTGTGGCTTTATGTTAGTTTACAAGGCAGGAAGACACAGTTCCCATAAGGGAATGCCGCAGAATGGGGCATGATGTAAGCCTGACCGGCTTCTCGAGTCTCTGAATTCAGATGCTCCTATAGGACCATTTGGGGCGCAGTTGGAGGAATACCTCCATTAGAATTCCGGTCCACAGAAAGATCGTGCAAAAGAGCCATGTCCCGCCTTAGACCCCACCGTCAAACACAAAGTTTCCTTGAGCTCATGTTGATGATCATTTTGATCACAATCGTGGCCCTGTCGATCTTGCTCATCATGGGAGCTGACATCCGGCTTTTTGTCAGCGACTTGCTTTCCGGTTGGTTCCCACAGAATCTGGATGGTGCATAACTCTTGCTCCCGGATTTTCTCTTCGAAATTGGAGAGAAAATCAGACGCTCTTTTCTGTGCGAAGGTGCTGGTCAGACATTAGCTGCAGACTTCTTCAATCAATTTCCCATACAGCCGCTGCCCCAGCTCCAGTTGAGATAGGGCAATGTGCTCACCTACCGTGTGTGCGTGGGCAATGTTGCCAGGTCCCCATACTGCCGTTTCCATCAGGGGACCATACACTGAAGCTTCGGTTCCATAAGGCACAGACACTGCCCGATCGATTCCTGATAGCCTGCACAAGAGCTGCATGAGTTTGCCTTCTTTTTGTCCAAAAAAGTAGCCGATGTCCATGCGCATAGTCTCCAGTCCATACGCTGCAGCCCTACCTTCAATGTAAGCCATTGCTTCATGAAATCCAGAATCCGGCATGTTTCGGACTGAAACGGAGCATCGGGCCTTTTCTGACGTAACATTGGTGGCCGTATCGAAATCCGTAACGGTCATGTTAAATCCGTTGGTAGGTGGGTCGAACTCATCGTTTTGGAATCGTTTGTCCTGAAGAAAAATGCGCTTTAGTTTCGTCATTTCGGCCATGAATGGAGCCAATCGGAAAGTTGCGGATTCCCCTCGCTCCGTACTGGAATGCGCCGCTCTGCCATGTGAAGTAACAGCCAAGAAAGCACCTCCCTTGTGGGCGTACACAGGTTCCATCAGAGTTGGCTCAGTCACGATTCCAAATTCTGGCTTCCCTTCTCGTAACAGATTAGACCTTTCCGCGATTTGATCTGCACCTTTGTGACCCACTTCCTCATCCGCTGAGAATGCAAAGTACAAAGGCTTCTTAAGATTAGCCCAGCCAAGTTCGTCGGCCGCGGTAATTGCCGCGGCGATGGGTCCTTTCATGTCACAACTACCTCGGCCCACAATGCGATCTCTCTCCACCTCAGCTACGAAGGGATTCCATCCTGGCAAACCTGGAACAGTATCGGTATGGGTCAGAAATGCCAATCCGCCTTCGCCTTTTCCCGAACGTGCCACCAAGTTATGTTTTCTTACGCCTTGGGAATCTTCGTAATTCAAGTACTCCACGTCCAAGCCCCGATCTTCGGCCCACTTGCCGCAATAGGAAATAATCTCCTCATTGCTGTCTTTGGACACAGAGGCGATATTAATTAGGTCACAAGTGAATTTGACCGCTGGGGAAGTCACAGGGCAATCTCCATTGAAGAGAAGAATAAATTAAATATACAAACGACTACATTCCCAACCAAGGGAGGGGATTCTACAGATTCTTACTATTAGTTTTAAGGACCTACCTGGCCCCAAGCATTTACTGGAATGTACTCCCTTTTGCGTTCCAGAACAAGCAAGCTCTAAGTAGTAAAAGTGAACAATCACAACTCTTTACATTTTTTCCCCGTGGGCACCTCTGGCCAATTCCTTAGCCAACTTGGATACTGCGGTGATGAAGTCAGCTTGTCCTGCAGCATTGATCAAGGCAGATCCCACGATCACTCCTTCCGCGATTTGCGCAATTTTTGAAGCCTGCCGCCCATTGCTTATGCCAAAACCGACGCAAACAGGTGTATCGGTGTGGTTTCGGAATCGCGCCACCAATTCATTGAGATAAGACGGCGTTGAAGTTCGGGCCCCGGTGGTACCGGACACACTGACGAGATACGCAAAACCAGTTCCGTGCGCGGCTATCAACTGCATTCTTTTCAAAGAGCTTGTAGGAGTAAAAAAGCATGGTAAGGCCAGCCGAGCCTCTCGGCACAAACTGGCTAATTCTCCCGCTTCCTCTGGCGGCAAATCCGGCACCAACAGCCCATCAAATCCGCTCTCTGCAGCATCCCTGACGAAGGATTCCAATCCATAGTTGTATATGAGATTGAAGTAAGTCATGGCACAGAATGGTTGCGTGATACCAGAGGAGCGCAGTTCGGCTCCCATTAGCAGACAATCCTTGGTGGTTGTGCCCCCTTCCAAGGCCTGCTGGGTTGCACTCTGGATTGTAGGTCCATCGGCTATGGGATCGCTGAACGGGAAACCGATTTCAAAGAGATCTGCCCCGGCCTGAGCCATCACTCGAACCAGTTCTATGGAATCAGCCCGGGTAGGATAACCCATGGCGTGATATGGCATGAATGCTGCTTGACCCTCCCCTGATCTACGCTGCAAGGCCTCTTCAATTCGGCTCAGCCCAGTTGTTGCCTTCAAGGCAGGAAACTCCTCTTGCAACCCCATTTCACCCCAACTCCTTAATAACTACATCCAGGTCCTTATCCCCCCTACCGCTCAAATTCAGAAGGACCACTTCTTCCTTACCTAAAGTAGGTACAAAATGCAAGGCGTAGCCCACCGCATGGGCACTCTCAAGTGCAGGTATGATTCCTTCCAATTCACATAGCACTTTAAAGCCAGCCAACGCTTGTTCATCAGTGCAGAAGCCATATTCCACCCTTTGCCGATCTCGCAAGAGGGAATGCTCTGGCCCTACGCTGGAATAGTCCAGTCCCGCTGAAATGCTGTGAGTCAGGGCGATCTGTCCATCATCGTTCTGTAACACGTAGCTCTTGGCACCGTGCAGGACTCCGATACGTCCCCTTTTGGGGTCTGCAAACCGGGCAGCGTGTTTGCCGCTTTCAATCCCAAGTCCGCCGGCCTCCACGCCTACCATGCGGATATTGGCTTCCATCATAAAAGGGTGAAAGAGCCCAATGGCGTTGCTGCCGCCCCCCACGCAGGCCATCAGAACATCAGGCAGGCGCCCTGGCCCAATTTCCGGGTCCAGCATTTGAGCTCGGGCCTCTGTCCCGATGACGGCCTGCAAATTCCGGACCATCACGGGATAGGGGTGAGGTCCCATGGCACTTCCTACCAGATAGTGAGTTGTCTCCGTATTCGTAACCCAATCGCGAATTGCGTCATTGATCGCGTCCTTGAGGGTTTTACTCCCGCTGGACACTTCCCTAACTTCAGCTCCCATTAGACGCATACGGAACACGTTGGGAGCCTGTCGAGCCATGTCAACTGACCCCATGTACACGACACATTCCAAGTCGAGCAAAGCACATGCGGTGGCGGTGGCTACGCCATGTTGCCCCGCTCCGGTTTCGGCAACTATCCGCTGCTTGCCCAGCATTTCCTTGACCATCAAGGCCTGGCCCAGTGCATTGTTAATCTTGTGGGCGCCGGTGTGAGCCAGGTCTTCACGTTTGAGGTAGATCTGGGCTCCCCCCAAGTGTTCGCTAAGCCGCTTGGCGTGAGTAATGGGCGTCGGTCTTCCTACATAGGTGCGCAGCAGCCGTTGAAATTTGGACTGGAATTGTTCATTTTGAGCAGCTGCCACGTGCAATTCCTCCAGCTCTTTCAAAGCCGGCATCAAGGCCTCAGGCACAAATTGACCCCCGTAGGGACCGAATCGACCCCGGGAATCTGGATGGATTTCACTATATGTTTCCGCCGAAAAGGCAGATGCTACGGCTGAGGACATTGGCACTTCTCCGCAAAATGTTGATGTAATTGGCCGCGCATTATTTCGATACGGGGTTTCATGCCCGTCCAGATTTCAAAGGATCGGGCCCCCTGAAAGAGCAGCATTTCTAATCCGTCTATGCAAGTGGCGCCACAAGCTCGAGCTTGAGCCAGAAACAAGGTCTCGCTCGGGTTGTATACAAGGTCATAGGCAATCATGGATTGGCGCCAAGGAAAATCCACCGGTACTGGTGAGAAAGCTGTACGAGGAAACATGCCAACGGAAGTCGAGTTCACCACTAACGAAGTTTCAGCAGCCACTTCCCGAAGCTGATCGACACTGGTCAGCACACTAATTTTCATTCCATATGTGACCGGACCAAGGCTAGCCAATAACCGTTCTGCATTAAGCACCGTCCGATTGTAAACCGCCAAATTCTGACAACCGGCCTGAGCCAGCCCGAATGCAACAGAACGAGCGGCCCCACCTGCACCAAGGAGGAGTGCACAACAGCCCGCCAGATTCCCTGTCAATCCCAACAAAGGGGCTAGAAATCCGTAGATATCAGTATTGTCTCCACCGATGGAGGCATCGGGACCCACTGTCAATGTATTGACGGCCCCTACCAAATTGGCTACTTCAGAAATCTGGGATACGAGTGGGACCACATTTTGCTTATGTGGAATCGTCACGTTGGCCCCGATGAAACCCAATGCAGGCAGTCCCGGTAAAGCCCTTTCGAGATTACCCGCATCTGGGCTGACAGGCAAGGGCAAATACACCCAGTCCAACCCAGCTTCCCGAAAGGCGGCGTTGTGCATGCGTGGTGAAAAACTGTGCTCGATAGGCCATCCGATCAGACCCACTTTGTTGGTTGTGGTGGTAATGAGGCTAGTCACAGGACTCTTCTTCCCTGGCACTGCCTCCCAGTTCTTGCAGCACCTCCAAGAAGCCTGGGAAACTGTCGGCCGTGACCTGACTTTCCTGAACAGTGGTATCTTCTGGAGTTAGCATGCCCGCCACAGCTAACATCATGGCCAGACGGTGGTCCCCCTTGCTATGCACTGCAGCACCATGCAGCGGCGTGGGACCATTTATCACAAAGCCATCGGGACGTCCTTCAACATCAGCGCCCAGCAACTCTAGCTGACTTACAGTGTCCGCTATCCGGTCCGACTCCTTGACTCGCAATTCCTGTGCATCCTTGATAGTTGAGGTGCCTTCAGCCTGTGTACAAGCCAGCACCAAAAGAGGCAGTTCATCAATCATGCGGACAATATCACTTCCGCCAAATTCGCCAGCCTTGAGAGACGCCGTTTCAACGACTAAGTCAGAGACCGGCTCGCCAGCCTCCATTTTCCTGTTTCTCTGCTGTATGGATGCACCCATTTCACATAAAGCATCTACTAATCCGGCACGAGTTTCATTGCATCCGACATTCGGCAGAATCAAACGGCTGTCCGGTACCAAGGTACCTGCTACCAACAGAAACGAAGCGGAAGAAGGATCTCCAGGAACGTGCAAATCCACGGGCCGCAACGCAGTGGGGGCTACGAGATGTACAGAAGACTCCTCTATTAGAAGCTCCATGCCCATTGCCTGCAGCATCCTTTCTGTGTGGTCGCGGGTCGGACCAGGTTCCACGACGGCCGTTTCGCCTTCGGCAAACAGACCTGCAAGGAGGATGCTGCTCTTTACTTGGGCGCTGGCAACAGGCATTGAGTAATTGATGCCTTGGAGACCTCCAAACGCAGGTACGAAAGTCAGGGGCGCGAACCTGTCTTGGCTCCGTCCGTGAATATGAGCGCCCATTGCTTGTAGTGGGGTAAGTACTCGGCCCATGGGGCGACTACATAACTGTCTGCTGCCCGAGGCCACACTTTGGAACTCCTGGCCCGCCAAGATTCCTGCCAGTAGGCGCATGGTAGTGCCTGAATTTTGGCAATCCAACACCTGATCTGGTTCCAGCAGACCGCGCAGGCCTACACCTTGAATCTTGATCTCCCGGGGTCGAACAGACTCGATGCAGGCCCCTAGTTCGGTCATGACTTTGATCGTAGCCTGGCAGTCTCTGCCATCCAGGAACCCTCGGACATGCGAATCGCCCTCCGCTAAAGCCCCCAGCAGCACGCTTCTGTGACTAATGGACTTGTCGCCAGGCACACAAGCGGTACCTCGCAAAGATTTCGTTGCTCCCAGAATCAGGTGGCTCATAAGGAAGGTCGGTTCCTTGCAGCATAAGCCGCATACCAGTCCTTGCGGAACTTCCGATTTTCGGACAATCGCTTTACTAATTCCTCTTCATCAGGTGCTTCCAGCAGTTGCCGCAAATAGGTTATTTCTTTAACAAACACATCTAGCTGTTGCCCAATGTTTTCCCGGTTGGTCATTAAGATATCTAGGAAGACACTGGCTTCGCTCGCGGCCACCCGCGAAGTGTCCCGAAAGCCTCCGGCCGCCAGCTCCCAGACGCCTGGCTCTTCTTGGCCCACATTCGCTACTGTACGCACTAGGGCGCTGGAAAGAAGAAAAGGAACGTGACTGATAGCCGATACGATTCGGTCATGGGTCTCCGCGTCCAATTCATGTGGATGGGCGCCAACTGAGTGAACCAACTGTGAAAAGATATCTACTGCCAGCTGACTGGTGCGGGGCAAGGGGGTAATGACCCAGAAGGCGTTTGCGAAGAGGCCGGCTTCCGCAGAGTCAAATCCGTTTGTCTCCTTGCCAGCCATAGGGTGGGTAGAAATTGGCTGAACATGAGAGGGCAATTCAGCCATAGCTACCGTCACCGCTCTGCTTGTACTTCCCACATCTACTACAATCGCTCCGTCCTTTAGGTTATTGCCGATCTCACCGATCTGGCGGATCACAGTGCGCACCGGGGCAGCCAATACGACGATATCTGCCCCTGCGACACCTGAGAGCAGTCGCGTAGTTCCTTGGTCGATGACGCCATTGCGAATACCTCTAGCGACGGTTTGAGATGACCGGCTGATACCGCGCACTTCTCGACACACCCCTAGCCGGGTCAAGTCCATACAGAGACTGGCGCCGATCAGACCCAGACCAACTACAGCTACGCGGCAGTCAGCCAGCTTCCGAGGCAAATTGGTGTTTCCATTTGTCAAAGTCTTCACCTTCACAAGAATGCCTGCGGTTTCCGTAGACTCTCAGTTATCTGAATGACAGGTTGTTTGTAAGGTTGCTTTCTTCTGTCAAACTGCAAAATGGCGGGAGCCAATTTGTTTTCAGACTCCCAACCACTAACCTTAGGGAAACCGGGATTCCTATAATTCTCTACCGATGGCCTTGGCCACAGCCCGCATTTCACCCATCAATTTTCTGAATTTGTTGAAAGTAAGACTTTGGGCACCATCGCTCAAGGCCGAAGCAGGATCGGGATGAATCTCGATCATTACTCCGTCCGCACCTGCTGCTACGGCGGACTTGGCGACAGGGGCAACCAGATCCCACTTGCCTGTTCCGTGGGAGGGATCAGCTATAACCGGCAAATGGGTAAGCTGCTGTAATGCCGGAATGGCATTCACATCGAAGGTGTTTCGAGTGTAGGTTTCAAAGGTGCGAATGCCGCGTTCGCATAGCATCACATTCATGTTGCCAGCACTCAATATGTATTCAGCACTCATGAGCAATTCCTCAAGCGTGCCGCTTATACCTCGCTTGAGAAAGACTGGCTTTTTAGCCTTGCCTAGAGCCTTAAGTAGCGTATAGTTTTGGGTGTTTCGGGCACCTACTTGAAAGATGTCAGTGTATTCCTCGACCAAAGGAATGTCTTCACTGCCCATCACTTCTGTAATGATGGCCAATCCGGTCTCGTCACGAGCTTCAGCGAGAAGCTTAAGCCCCTCTTCGCCCATGCCCTGGAAACTGTAAGGGGAAGAACGGGGCTTGAATGCCCCTCCGCGCAGGAATTGGGCACCTGCTTCTTTCACGGTTCTGGCACATTCCAAAATCTGCTCTTGGCTTTCTACACTGCAAGGGCCCGCGAAGACAGCAATGCGGTCGCCTCCGATTTCAAATCCATTAACAGTGATTACACTGTCAGTTTCAGTGAAGTCCCGGCTAGCCGCTTTGAAAGGCTTCATGATCCGAACTGTCCTCTCTACGCCTGGCAATACCTCAAAGGCATTGTTGTCTAATTTGTGTTCGTCGGCGCCTATGATGCCAATGATTGTTCTTGCTTCGCCGGTGCTGATATGCACACTGAATCCCTGATCTTCAATTTGTTGGGCCACCTGCGAAGTCTCTTCCTCGCTGGCGCCCTGCTTCATTACAACTATCACTTGGCAACTACTCCTTGGCTCATGGAAAATTGTTCAGCAAATACTCACACCAACTACAAAGAATCACTTTTCGGATAGGTCAGGTTTGCTACCCGCCGCAGTAGGATAACTTCCTAAAACCTTTACGTACTTTGAGCACTCTTCCAGTAGAGAAAGGCAATCTCTTACCCTTGAATCTTTGCGATGTCCCAGAAAATCCATGTAGAAGTCATAGGTCCAGCGCCGAGTTCTGCTTGGAAAACTACTGATGCAACTAAGGTTGATGTCGGAATCCGAGAAAACCTGCAGCGCTCTTAGAAGAGCCCCTGGAGTATCTGGGACGGAGAAAAGTAACGAAGTCTTGTTGTTGGGGCCAGGATCAGGTTCATTGCCCCCTACAACTAGAAAACGGGTCTGATTGTTTCGCTGGTCCTCAATGCCACACTCAGCTATTTCCAAGCCATAATATTCTGCAGCGTACGTACTGGCTATGGCGCCATATTCAGGTTCCGGCTTCTCCGACAGAGTCTTGGCGGCGCCAGCCGTGTCATACCAATCTTCCGGGTTGTAGTTTCGGCTCCGCAGATAGGCACGACACTGCTCTAATGCTTGAGGATGACTTCGTACATTTCTCACGCGATCTTTAAAGCCGGGCAGGACCAAAAGGTTGTGGCGCACACTATAGTAAGTCTCGCCCGTAGTCTCAAGACTGTGATTCAGAAGCAGCGAAGTTGCTCCCGTTACGGATCCACCTAGCGAATTCTCAAGCGGGACCATGCCACAGTCCGCCTGATTCTCTTCAACACACTGAAATAGCTCTGGCAAGCTCCGGCACGGCTGGCTTTCTAGTCCTGGCGTTTCTGCGAAATGCTGGCGCAGAGCCTCTTCTGAATAAGCGCCATGTTCCCCTTGAAATGCTACTTTCACCTTGGTCCCCTTTGCCGACGCATCTGTTCCTCTACCCACTCATGCAATTGGTCAAGGTCTACGTGAGGCAGCTCTCCCTGATCTGGCCGAAGTTTCACGGCTTCGCCTAAGTAGACATGGTGGACCTCGTCTTGGGTCTTGGTAGTGTTCCAGTGCAATAGAATGCGGATGCACAGGGGCAAGGCGCCTGGAACAGGAATTTCGTGTCCGCACAAGAGCGGTACTTTCATCCAACCCAATTGGCGGGCTGCCGTAGCGGGAAAGACAGAACAGAGATCGGGCGTAGTCGTGAAAATGGCGGATGCGACATCTTCCGATGCAATACCATTGAGACGAATCATGAAAGCCAGCAGTTGTCTCGTTCCGGCTAAGATTTCCTGATCGTCGTCACAGCTTACCGTGGTGGCTCCGCGAATGCCCCGATTCATGTTGGTACCCATTGTCTTCTTTTCCCCCAGAGGTTCCCCAAGGCACAAAAAAAGGCGTTCCCGCCCGGACCGCCTTCACTGCACTCAGATTTACGTTGACCTATGGTCTCCAGTTCATCTTAGGGCTGTGAGGCACTCCCTGCGTATGAAAATAAATAATAGAAATTTCCTGACCACGTAAATTCTGAGTGACCAGTGAACAGACTCGACGCAACCAAGGATCTGCCCGAAACGGGGGACAACGCGTTAAAGCTAACTTTGCTTTCCATGTGCGACACTCTACACCTTGGAGCCACTATTACCAAAAAGCCCTTCCAGGGAAACGCCTTTCTGTCGAGGACTGTTCAATCGATCACTTCTTTGGCAGTAACAATTTCTGTCACCAATTCTTCGCCAGAAGCGCTAATCATACTGCGATCGAACCGGTCCAGGGGAAGATGCGGCACTATGGTCACTTCGCCGTCGGTAATGGTCACGGGAAAACTGAAGAATACGTCTTGGGGAGTCCCGTATATTCCCCCGCCCTTAACGCCCATGCTGACGAATTCTCCTTTGGGAGTGCCGAAATACCAGTCTCGCATATGGTCAACCACGGCTTTGGCGGCACTACCGGCACTGCTCTGGCCCCGCCGATTAATGACGGCAGCCCCCCTGTTTTGTACTTCCGGAATTAGCACATTGCGGATCCAAACTGTGTCTCGAAAAACGGGCCAGTTGCGGTGGCCATCTATTTCGGCATGCGAGACGCAGGGGTACTGGGTCGAACTGTGGTTTCCCCAGATGGCCACTCTGCGAACTTGTCCGGTGCCAACTTCAGCTTTCGCGGCCAGCTGGGCTACTGCCCGGTTATGATCCAAACGTGTTAGGGCTGAAAAACGGTCATCTGGAATATCTGGTGCGTTCTGACAAGCCACTGCACAATTCAAATTAGCAGGATTACCAACTACGGTAACTCGTACGTCTCTGGCTGCGAAATCATTCAGAGCCCTCCCCTGGGCAACAAATAGCGGTGCATTTTCCTTGATTAGATCACTTCTTTCTGCCCCTCTGGATCGGGGTTTGGATCCCACCAAGACTGCCCAGTTGGTATCGGCAAAACCACTCCGTAGATCCGAGGTGAGTTCCATTGAGGAAAGCAAAGGGAAAGCGCAATCTTCTAGTTCCAGCGCCACTCCCTCAAGGGCCGGCATCGCGGGTGGAATTTCTACCAGAGTCAGGGCAATTCTCTGCTTTGGGCCGAAAACCTCTCCGCCAGCCAACTTAAAGACAAGGGAATAACCCACGTTCCCGGCCGCGCCGGTCACCGCAACCCGGATAGGCTTAGTCATTTTTCCTTCTCGCATTTAATGGCCGTAAGAATTCCCGGTGAGGCAAGCCCATGACGGTCCCGAGACAATGCGCTGCTCTGCCAACCCAGCCTAAGGTTATGCCATTTTCCTTTGAAAACGCCAAAAAAGATATCTGCCTGAATTTAACACCAGCAAGCAATTTTTGGCCCGGGTAGTAGGCCTTAATGCATGGCCAAGCCGTCATCTCTGCCATTGGTTGGGAACGGTTCACAGAAAGCACACTGGATTGTGTTTGTAAGGGTAAGATCTCCAAGAAGAAACATGATTGAAAAAATAGGTCGCCACTTGCTGGGGCGAATAGAAGAACCACTAGTGGGATTTCTCGTTGCCCTGCGCCTGACTCCGAATGTGCTGACGGGAATTGGATTATTCCTGGCTGCAGCTACAAGCTACATAATAGCTGACGGCCACCTCCGTGCTGGAGGCCTGTTATTTCTATTGACATCGGCAATTGATAGCTTGGACGGAATGTTAGCCCGCAAGACAGGACGCGTTACCAAGTTCGGCAGTTGCTTGGACAGCACCTTTGATCGCTTGTCCGAAGCGATCGTGATGCTGGGGCTGTTGGTGTTCCTGCAAAGGTTTGGACCTTTGCACCTCGACCTGATTTGGAGCCTACCGTTGGTTTACGCAACTATGGCCGGTTCCTTGGCAGTTTCCTACGTGAAAGCCCGGGCGGAGGGCCTAGGATTCGATTGTAAGACAGGTTGGATGCAGAGAAGCGAACGTATTGCGGTCTTGGGCATCGCAATGGGTTTCGGTGTTGTGGACTTTGTCTTGATTCCTCTTGTATTGCTCTTGATTATCACCATATGGCAAAGAATGGCTCTTGTGGCCGACCAGGAATCTCAAACTGGCGGTCACTTACCTTGAATCAGACATTGAATTCGCCTAGACTGCAAGTATAGAACCACGGGTTCCATTGCACTTTTTTCGCCCCCTAACCCGAATTGCAAGAACAAATCCAAAAGGCACTGCTTGACAGAGCTTTGGAAGGCAACACAGAGGCTTGTGAAGAGCTTTTTGAGCTTTGCCTTCCTCACATCTACAGATACATACTTTCTCGAGTCAGGGACCAACAGTTGGCTGAAGACTTGACAGGAGAAGTATTTCTGAAAGTACACCAATCTATCGAAAAGGGCACTGCCTGGAATTACACGTTCACTTCGTGGCTTTATAGGATTGCAAGAAACCAGATCATTGATTACCAGCGACGGGACAGTAAATTCACGTTTAAATCCATAGATCAGCACGAGTATTTACCTTCGGAACAGCCGGATCCATTGGCCTCCGCTCAGGGTTGCCTAGAAGCTGAATCGTTGCGGGCTGCAATCGCCCGATTGCCAGACACTCAAGCCGAGGTAATTAGTCTTCGCTTTCTGGAACAGTACAGTGTGCGGGAAGTGGCCAAAATACTGAACCGAACTGAGCTTTCGGTCCGGGCCCTACAATTTCGGGGGATAAAAGTGCTCAGGGAATCCATGGCCAGGGAAATCGGTTAGAATGCAGTCAGATGCCTGTTGGGCAGTTGGAGCGAACTAGTGCCTCAGAACGAGCAAGCCTTTACAGCAGAAGAATTGCGGCTGGCCGAACTGTTTGACCATGCGGACAGATTGTCCGAGGATGCTTCGGCTTTGGACAGGTTCTTGGATCAGCTAGACCCAAGGGACAGCGCTGAAGTGATCTCTGCGTTAGCCTGTGCCAATGCCTTGCGCATGGCCGGTAGTGAAAGCCCTCCCCCTTTGACAGGCACTGCTTGGGCACGCATTTTGGCGGCGCTGTACCCGGATCTTGACCCTGAAACCGAGGCTTGGGATTTCCGTAGCGATTCTCCAGAAGTTATCGAAAAATCCCGACGGGATAGCCAGGATTGAAGTGGTTCGCGGACGCCTCGGCCGGTTGTCTGCAGATTTGCTGAACCAGTGTTTGCATCCTTAGGGACTTGGACACTGTCTGCCAAATAGCGCTTAGGCCGTATAATGCGGGGTCGATTGGTAAGGCTCAGTCCTGCGATGTCGCTGGATGCTATTAGGGAAGATTCCGCACCCTTTGTTTGATACACTTTCTCAGAAGCTACAGGAAACCTTTGACCAGTTGGGCCGCAGGGGCCGGCTTACGGAAAAGGATATTGAGCAAGGCTTACGTGCCATTCGTATGGCTCTGCTGGAAGCAGACGTCAACTACAAGGTTGTAAAGGAATTCATAACCGCCGTCCGAACTCAGGCTATCAGCACTGAAGTGCAGCAAAGTCTGACTCCTGGTCAGCAGATAGTCCAAATCGTAAATCGGGAGTTGGTTCGTCTGCTGGGGGTGGCAGCCCCTTTGACTTTCAGCGGCCAGGCGCCACATGTACTGGCCCTGGTAGGACTGCAGGGGGCTGGAAAAACCACGATGGCCGCTAAACTGGCTGTTCATCTTCGGCGCAAAGGACATTCCCCTTTATTGGTGGCGGCGGACATCCAGAGACCAGCGGCAATAACCCAGTTAGAGACATTGGGGCACCAAGTAGGCGTACCCGTGTATAGCGATGTCGAAAGCAAGTCAGTTCTTAAGATAGTCAATTCAGCTTTGGCGAGTGCTAAAGAGAGAGCCCTTACTGTTGTCATTCTGGATACTGCGGGCCGTCTGCAAATTGACGACCAAATGATGGGCCAGTTAGAGGAGATACAAGAGCAGGTTAAGCCTGTGGAGACTCTTCTGGTAGTAGATGCAATGACTGGACAAGAGGCAGTCAATGTGGCGGAAGGTTTCCACCAGAGCATCCCCCTGACTGGTGTCATCATGACAAAGACCGATGGAGATGCCAGAGGCGGCGCGGCACTCAGTCTACGCAAAGGCACCGGCATACCGATTAAATTCCTGGGTACCAGTGAACATATGGACGGGCTAGAAACTTTCCAGCCCGAGGGTGTGGCCAGGCGCATTTTAGGTATGGGGGACATGCTGGCCTTGATCGAAAAGGCGGAAAGCATGGTTGATTCCGAAGAGGCTGAGCGGCTAGTGCAAAAACTGGCAGGCGAGGGCCTCAATTTCGAAGACTTCTTGATCCAGATGCGATCAATGAAGAAGATGGGCAGTCTGATGGATCTCTTCAAATTGGCCCCAGGAGCCCAGAGGTTGACGCAGGACATTGATGAGGAAGAACTCAACCTCAAATTGGCTCAGAGCGAAGCCATAATTAGCAGTATGACCCTACAGGAACGGCGGGTGCCAAAGCTATTAAATGGCAGTCGCAAGAAACGCATTGCAAAAGGCAGTGGCACTACGGTTGAGGAAGTAAATCGGCTGCTCAAGGAATTTAGGCAATCCCAAAAGATGATGAAAAGAATGGGGTTTTTGGGCAAGAATAGGCGTAGCATAGGCAGCAGACAAATGCATAATATATTTGAGACTTTAGGGCGATAAGCACACTCTTAGAGGAGATTCAGCCAGATGGTAAAGATTAGATTGTCGCGTGTTGGGCGAAAGCATAAACCCACTTACCGCATAGTAGTATCGGATTCCAAATCCCCAAACAAAGGCCGGTTCATCGACAATATCGGTCACTTCAATCCCCGAACAGAACCAGAATCGATCGTGCTGAAAGCCGACCGTGCTTTGCATTGGCTCTCTCAAGGGGCCCAGCCCAGCGACGCCGTAGCCCGAATTCTGAGGGTTGAAAACGTTATCGACGAAAAAGGAGCCATACGGCAGGCCATGGCGAGCACAGCTGGCGCGGACTCAGTATCCGAGACGTCAGACCCCGAAGCAGCCGAGACCGAAGAGGAGCCAGTCCAGTAATCCCCATGGAAGTAGAAGAGAACGTCGGCAGGCTTGTCGAATACATCGCAATAACTCTGTCTCGTAAGCCTGATGCAGTAAAAGTAGAAACATATTTGGATGAACGGGAACTCGAGGTCAACTTAGTCGTGGACCAGATGGATATGGGCCGGGTAATCGGTCGGCAAGGACGAGTGGCGCATGCAATCAGGGCCCTGGCCAAAGCAGCCCATACAGATCCACGGTTGCATGTAATTCTAAACATCGATTCTTGGCAGGAAATCAATGAGGAAAACGGCAAACCGGATTTCTTAAACGAGGAAACGGAAGACGGCGAACCCGCAGAAGAATAGTTGGTATCCGGATGCCCGAAAATCCTGCACCTGGTTCGGAAACAGACCGCATCATAGTGGGTGAAGTCGTAGCCCCCCATGGTATCAAGGGAGAGCTGAAAGTAAGGCCCTTCTCAGATGTCGCAGGTCGGTTTGCGGTTGGGAACCAGTGCCATGTTTCAGGTTTCCCTGTTCCGTTCACGGTAATTTCCTGCCGAACAGTTAGGGAATCGCTGTGTTTGCGGTTCGCGGAAATCAAGGATCGTACGGCGGCGGAATCCCTGCGAGGGTCGTTACTTGAAATTCCGCAAAGCCAAATGGGACCCCTTGCTCCCCATTCGTATTGGCTGCATGATATAATCGGCTTGGAGGTTCGAACCGAAACCGGGCAAAAACTGGGGCTGGTTTCCCAGATTTTGAGGACCGGAGCTAATGATGTGTATGAGGTTGCGCCGGATTCTTCACTGGGAGTGAGTTCTGCAATTTTATTGCCGGCTATTTCCGAAGTTATCCGCAAGATTGACATTGAGGCGGGTCTTTTAATCGTGAGGTTAATGCCCGGCCTAATCAGCGAAATGGGAAGAGGTGGAAACCTTTAACTGAATAACTGAAAAAACGTAGCCTCCACCTTACGCTGCAAGGATCCCCTGCTTCGATGATTGGCGTACTTTTGGCTGGTGGCAGTGGCCAGAGGCTTTGGCCGCGTTGCCGTCAGCGCACCCCGAAACAATTTCATGACCTACTAGAGCAGGGAGAAACACTGCTCCAGTCGACTTACCGGCATGCTACTTCTTTGGTCGCGCCCCAAGATATTTGGGTTATTACCGGTTCAGAATGGGCCGATCTGGTCAAGACTCAACTTCCGCAAGTAGCACCGGACCAGATCCTAACTGAGCCTGCTGGCCGCAACACTGGGCCAGCCATCGCATATTTCCTGTCACGACACCCCAAAAAGGAGGACGGTCGCACGGTTGCCATTTTGCCTTCGGACCATTGGGTTGCAGACAGTCAAGTCCTCAGTCGTACTCTCGCAGGTGCCGCCCAGTTGGCCCAGAAGGATCAATTGGTGCTGCTCGGTGTTACCCCGGATCGACCAAACACAGGATACGGCTACATACGCAAGGGACCAGCCATCGACTTCGACGGAGCAGCCCCTGCTTTTAAGATCCATCACTTCCGAGAAAAGCCTGACCTGGAAACGGCGCGCGAGATGGTTGCTTCAGGGGGTTATCTCTGGAACTGTGGAATGTTCGTAGCCCGTATTGGCTATCTGAGGCAGGCCTTTGAAGACTTAGCTCCAGAAATGCTTGAAGCTGCAGCAGATACAGATCCCACCCATGAAGCTTGGATGAAGCTGGAAAAGACCAGTATCGACTATGCCATCGTTGAGAAACTTGCGGATCTGGCTGTGCTGACTTTGCAGACTGCCTGGACCGACCTGGGGACCTGGGATTCCTTGGGCCGAGTTCTGGAGAAAGATACCTCGGCTAATGCCGTTATCGGAGACCACGTGATTTCTGTCAACAGCGAAAAAAACATGGTGTGCGCCAACGGTCGATTGATCGCCATGGTAGGGGTCAAAAACCTAGTGATCGTGGACACCCCGGATGCCCTGCTAGTAGGGCATGTCAATCACATGCAATATGTAAAGGATGTCATTACAGAGCTGAAATCAACGGGCCACAGTGGAGTAACTTGATGGAATACACGGTATCCCGCATCATTTGGTTTGCAAAAAGCAATATTGGCTATCTGGCTTCAGGGGCATTGGGTTTAGCAATGGGCCTAGTTATGGGTTGGTTAGTGTGGCCCGTGCATTGGGAAGGGGCTGAACCGACAGAATTGCTGCCTGAATACAAGGTCTTGATCGCCAACAGTGTGGCGGAGGATCAGATTTTCTTTGGTCAATCTAATCTGTCTCCCGGCGCCGAAAAGATCTTGAGCTATCTAGGATCGGACTCATTGCGAGCTGTCAATGAGGTGCTTACTTCCTTGAGGGAGAGTGAGGACTTGAAGCTATCCTATGAGCCAGAAGAAAAAGATACAGTTATCAGCAACCTGCTGTTTCTACAAACCATTCTGGCCCAGCCTCCCCAATTGACCAATCCAGAGAATCTGCCGACGACGGTTGGTCCTTTGACCCTACCTGAAGGCACGGCGGGCAGGAATCAATTTGCCCGGTTATTTACCTGGGTCAGTATTCTGATTTTGATCGGAGGCCTTGGCTGGGTTTCCTATCGATTGATAAGCCCAAAGGAAGAAGCGATACCAAACGCGGTTCGTTTTAATTCGGATCTGGAGGTAGAAGAATTTGACGAAGAAGAGGAGGATGGGCCGGAAGTTCGAATCGTGTGATTACCGAAGTCGGCCACTTCGAGTCAGTCGATAAATCCTTGTCTTGAGATTAACGTCAAGTAACCGGACCCCGATACCAGTCTGGCAGGGCCTCCAGGACTCCAATTTTGACGGCAGTTCTGTAGAGGTAGCTTTCCGTCATGCCGGCCAAGTATTCGCCAATCGCTCTTTCAGGTGGGACATCGGTGCTCTGCCAAGTTGGTAAAACCGAAACTCGTTCTAAAGGGCCATTAAGGTACGCCTTAAAGACCCTGACCAAGACTTCGACGCCCTCATCAATCCAGCAGCGTACTTCATCTTGTTCAAAGTAATTGGGGAATAGAAAGCCTCGGAGTTCCCTTTTCATAAAATGAACTTCACTTGAGTGGTCCACTAGGTTTGCTGGTTGGGTACGTACGTCATTCACCGAGTTCACGTTGGCTGCCACCAGTTTGCAAGAGGTAACTTTCAGGCAATCCAAAATCTGAAAAGTGACAAGCGCGGAAATCAGTTTCTTGCGGTTCACGGTTTGACTCAAGTCCAATTGCTCCAACGCAGCGATGTCCGGCTGCTCTAGCAACTTTTTGAACAAACGAAGAGCTGCCAGGCCGTCCAGAGGTTGGCCAAGATTCTGGCCCAAACGACTTCTAAGAAAATCATCTACGTCACTGCTGTAATACGCAATTTCGTCAGCAATATTTGCTAATTGCCCCTCTAACGTAGCTCGCTCCTGTGGGTGATACTCCAGCACCTCCCAAGGCGCAAAAAGCGGGCTGTGTTTGCGTATACCTTCCCTAACTTCATATGTAAGGTTCAAGCCCAGCTGTCCAGGCCGTCGCAGTTCAAAATCGGTGACTAGCCTATAGGTATATTCCTGGTGGTTGAAACCCCCCGCGCTGCTCATGAGGAGGTTCAAAGCATCCTCCCCGGAGTGCCCAAATGGGGGGTGGCCTAAATCGTGGACAAGGCAAATGGCTTCAACCAGATCTTCGTTGCAACCCAGAGTCCTGGCCATGGACCGTCCGATCTGAGCTACTTCCAGAGAATGGGTAAGGCGGCTTCGGTATGAGTCTTCCCGAGGCTGCGTACGAACCTGAGTCTTGTCCGCCAGCCGGCGAAAGGCATTGGCGTGAACAATCCGATCTCGATCTCTCTGAAACGCTGTGCGCAAGGAGTCTTCTTTTTCGGCGTATATGCGACCTCGGGAATCTTGACTGCACATTGCGTACGGAGCGAGAACTTGCTTTTCTCGACTTTCCAGGCCTTTGCGGTCGATCAAATTACCACCTTCGCCGGCGGGCCAATACTCTCCCCCCCATCAACATACAGCATTGTCCCAGTCATATAGGGAGCAGCGGCCACAAATTTGATAGCCTGGGTTACATCCTCCGGCGTCCCCCATCGCCCTAAGAGGGTTCTGCTCGCTATGCGTTGATGTGACTTTCGCGAAAGACCATCGGGGGGCAAGACAGGACCTGCCACAATCCCGTTTACCCGGACTGACGGAGCTAGTTCCAAGGCCAACTGGCGAGTCAATGCTTCCAGACCAGACTTGGCCACCGCGTGAGCCGTATAGCCGGCCAAAGGCTTTCGGATGGTCAGATCCAAAAGATTGAGAATTGTGGCGTCAGGTGCCGCCTGTAGCAGGCTAAGACACTCCTGACTCATATATAAACATCCGTCCGTTGAAGCCCTAGTGACATGGTGCCAGGTTTCATATCGCTTAAAAGGTAGCCTTTCTCTAATGAAGGGGCTTGCAGAGTTGACCAACAGGTCGAGCCTTGGCGTAGATACACATAAGGCCCGCTGAATTTCTTGCACATCCGCAAGAAGGGAAACATCACAACGAATCGCCAGCGATTCGCTTCCCAACATATGCAATTCCCGCAAAGTAGCCGCGGCCGCCTCCTGAGAATGGAGATAACTGAAGGACACATGGGCACCAGCCCTTGCAAGAGCCAAGCAGACTTCGCGGCCGAGACGTAACGCGCCGCCACTGACAAAAACGTAGGCACCGCAAAGTTCCATTCAGGAATCCGGAGTTCTATGGGGCCAACTGGGAGCCTCACACCACAGTTCAGCTCATTATGGCACAGGATTCCGAAAGCGAAACTGTCTTAGACATTCAGGGAATCCCTCACAGATTGGCCGTAGTGCCAGCCAAACCCGTATAATGTGTTAGAAGTGGGCGGTCCCTTGAGTGGCGGCCACCCCTTGTGCCAAGGAGCAGTAACAGCAGAATGGCCCAGACCGATTCTCAGGAATCCCAGATCCAAAAGGAAAATATCGTGACGGAGACTGTGCAGGCTGTGCCCCCAAGTGATGCAGCTCCAACTGACGCTGCCAAACTGAAGCAACCCAAAAAGACCGTAGTCTTACTCCGTAAAGGAGATATGCGCGTAGGTACGGTTAAGAAGGTGTTGGAAGAAAAGGGAGCCTTCGTAGATATTGGAGTCGGCAAAGACGGGTTCCTGCCCAAACGACAGTTTAGACCTCAGTTTCGCTTCAACGGGGCCAAACTGGAAGGCTTTCAGGCCTCCAAGTACATTAAAGAAGGAGAAGAAAGAAGATTCTGGATCCACAATCTGGACCGCGACAAGAACGACATTATTCTCACTTTGGTAAGGCCAGATTTCAAGCCCATCCAAAAACTGCAGGTCGGAGAAAAGAGAAATGGATATGTCCAATCCGTCCTAGACTTTGGGGCCTTTGTGGATATCGGTTCCGATAAAGATGCCTTGCTGCCCATATCCCGGCTTTCCCAAGAGCAAATCACCGACATTCATCGTGTAATCAAAGAGGGTGATGAGGTCGATGTATGGATTTCCGAAGTCCGCATGCCCAAAGGCAAGAAATGGCAAATTAATGTTAGTGGCCTTCCACCTGAAATAAAGACTATAGATGACTTGCAGCGCGGTACCAAGATCACGGGAAAGGTTACTGGATTTAAGAAAGAAGGGGCGCTAATTGACATTCACGTTGGTGAGGAGGCGCTCCTGCCTATAGGTGAAATCGCATATGATTACATCGAGGACGCTTCTGAGGAACTGAATATTGGACAGGAACTTGAACTGCTAATTCTGCGTGTTTACGCACGTCGCAGACATGTGGAAGTTAGTCTGAAAAGGTTGCAGCCTCCGCCCGAAGAAGAAGAGCAAGAGAATTTGTCTATCGATATGGGACCACCATTGAGTGCCATGGAGCTGGCTTTTATCAAAGCTCAGCAATCAGATGGAAGTGCCAAGAAAAGAAAACGTAAGAAGTCACAGTCAGATTCTAACCAGGAACAGGAAGACATATTTGCTCGGACCTTGAAGTCTGTAGCTTGACGGCGGAAGTCGCCGTCCCAACATTTCAGTATTTCCCCTACAGCGTCTGGGGCATTTCACACACATCGGCGCTTTTATTGCAATGCTAGTCGGGGGCTGCATTTACGATGTTGAGTGCGTTCGGACCTGACGCAGACGCCGTGATCGGAGTCCTTTATACATTTAGAGACCCATTCGACCGCGCGGATGACGGTATGGCGGTGGTTGTGTCTCACGGCGCACCAGAATCATCCGCGGTCAGAGGCACGCTTTGCGGTGTCATTTCCTTCCCAGCACTAGCTACTTATGAGGGTCCTGAAAGTTCTGCCGGACTGCTAGAAAGCATTACCAATTATGTTCAAGGGAGCTTTTTCCAGTCTGCGGACCGAGGTCTTAACGCACTGCAGTCTGTTATGGAAGGGCTGCATTTGTACGTTCAGTTTCTGAACGACAATAGCTTGCGAAATCATCCAATTCAGGGCGCTGTGACATTGGCAGAGGTCAAGGATTCTATGATCTATGTGGTCTATAGTGACCACACTTTTAATGTAGTTACAAAGTACACAGAAGGGGACACTTTTCCATCCCAGAGAATGCATGAATCGGCCTTGATAGGTTGTCCTAGGAAAGCCAAGTTTCATAGATATCAGGCAGAGCTATCCAAAAATGGCCTGTTTTTCCTTGGTACCGATGTCTGGTATCGATACCGAGACTCTGTCCAAGCCCAAACCGTCCTCAAACAGGAACTGGTGCAGGCTGTGGCGGGTGCCATCGATCAAAATAGCAAAGTTAATATCCGGCCCTTCGAGAAACGAAACCAGAACAAACTGAAGCCTGGGTTGCTCATGGGGGTACTTCCTCCTGCCGAGACGGAAGCTCCCAAGGGCAAGTCCACTTTCGTTGCACCTCAAGAACGACTGGAGACTGATACCACAGAAATTGAAGGCACAGCGGGAGCATCGTTCACCGCCGGGCGGATAGGGGACCTTGAGATTGCACAAGGTCATACCATAGCAGGGCCCGAAGATAGATTGGAATTGCAGAGTGCTTTGGACGAGTTTAATTCGAAGGAATCAGGTGTCCCGTATTTTCTGCGCAGAGCTGTCGGCAAGACCGGAAACAGGCTGACCCGTTGGTTCAGTGAGGTATTCCCTGATCCGCAGTCCGAAGTAAGCCCTTTTCCTGCTGAAGTTCCACTTTCACCTAAAGAGGATCCCAAGCCTCCTGTGACTCCCATCGTGAATCGAATTTCGGTAGAGGACAGTTCGTCACTGGTAGCTCCTGCTGTGGAAGCAGATCCCAATTCGTTAAATGAAGTGTTGCGAACTGTACGGGAGCGTTACAAGACCAATCTTGAAAGGAAGAACGTGCAAAGTGGGGAAAATTCGGGCTCTTGGGCTGGCATGACCTTACTCTTACTCCTGATTGTAGTGCCACTCGCTACTTGGATTGCCTACTCTGTAAGAGAAGTCCCTGCGTCCAGCAATGCCAGTAACGTAGCCGATCTGACACAGCAGCAATTGGACGCGGCTCGAACCTACCTCTTGCAAGGCCAACTGGAATCGGCACAACAGGTATTGCAATCAGCCAGAAATTTAATTCAGACACAACTGGATCAGGGGGGGCTTACCCCCAGTTCCAAAGTATTGCAACATGAATTAGATGCACTGTGGAGGGAAGCGTTCAGGATTGTGCCCTTGGTCGGTCTCACGGAACCCTTGCTGGCCTTCGGGCGCGAGGAGGAACCGGCAAAAGTCATCGTGAACATCCAGAATCTCTATCTCTTAAAAGAAGATCGAGGTAGCCAAGTAGTGAAGCACAGATTGGACCTGATCGGGTCGGGGGACCCAAACCACAAACAAGTGATCCTAAGAGAAGGAGATCTGGTAGAAGGGGTCCACGTTGGCCATATTGTTGATATAGCCTTTCAGCCCGACAAGACGGCTCATAGTGACAAACCCAGTCTTTACTTGCTGGATGATCAGCTGAATATTTTCCAGTACAACGACACGGATCATGTATCAGTGGTCGACCTTGGACAAGAGTTGACTTGGAAAAGGCCGTTGCTTATCGACTTCTATTCCAATCGGATGTACGTTCTGGATGCCGGGGCTGGGCAGATCTGGCGATACAACCTCAACAGTACAAATGTGCAGCAAGAAACATGGCTCTCAGAAAGCACCAACCTGAGTTCCGCAATCCGCATGCGGGTTGACGAACAGATATGGCTCTTGCTAGACAATAACTCCATAGTTGTATACGGAAGCGATGGAGATCCGCTAAATCCGGCCAACATTCAAAAACCGTTCGCTTTGCAATCAGCCATAGCCTTAGAAAGCCACTTTGTGGACTTGGAAACTGGGTCCAACCAAAGCAATTATTTGTTGCTGCCTGATCCTGGCCAACAGAGTATTCTGGTACTTGATAAACAAACGGGGGATTATATCTATCAGCTGGCGGCCCCTGAAGGTGCAGGAGGAGATTTCGACCAATTGCGGGACGTTTACGTCCATCGAGATCAGATTTACATTTTGACCAGTAAATCTCTTTACCAACACAGCTTTGCTCCCTGAATTCCAAGACTGTAATCGGGTCAACTTGCACAACTCATCACCCCAGACCATAAAGGAAAGTTGCCAGCACCCCCCACAGGGGCAACTCGAAGAGAAACTCCTCCCATGACACAGCAAGAACTAACGAAAGACATGAACAATGCCGATTTTTCTGCTTCCGGTACTGATTCCCTACGGCGACAGAAAAAATGGATCGTCCTGATTGTCGTCGCCAGTGCGGCTGTAACTTTGTTAATTCTTCTGTCCTTCCGCAGTCTCTATGAAAGGACCTTTAGTCTAGGTTTCAACTCAGTTTCAATGGTGGAGTCTCTCCAGATCACAGAATATGCAGCACCTGCGACAAGACCTCAGCCTACCCCCCAGCCCATTTTTTATCCCCCTTTGGAAGTGGGACCTCAATTCATAGAATTTCAGACAGCGGAACGGCTGAATGTCTTATTGCTTGGCTCTGACGGAAGGCCAGATGAACAGGATTTTCCGAGAACAGACTCCTTGATGCTGCTCAGCTGGGACCGTGAGAACAATATCGTGGACCTCCTATCTTTGCCACGTGACCTTTGGGTACCGGTTCCTAGGCAATTTCCTACCAAAATCAATCTTGTCTACTCTATTGGGGAACATGAATCATGGGGTGGAGGGGTGACTTTGCTTATCGACACTATTGAAGCACTTATAAATCAGCCTGTACACCACTATCTTTGGCTAAACTTTGACGGATTCATCAACATAGTTGATCAGATCGGGGGCATTCCCATATACGTGCCTTGGGCCATCAACGATGAGAAATACCCGACGGCCGACTACGGTCACGAAATTTTCGAACTGGACGCCGGATACCATATTATGGATGGAGCCACAGCACTGAAGTATGCCCGCACCCGGACGCAAGATGGGGACTTCAACCGCATCGGTCGTCAACAGGATGTAGTCTATGCGTTCATTCGCCAGGTTACAGACCCAGCCAATTCTGCTCGTCTGCTTCTGGCCGCTCCGGACATATTGCGTTCAATTAGCTTGAGCTTCCAGTCCGATCTCACAATCGCAGAAGTTTTACAGCTAGCTAGGCAAGTAAGTGGTGTGCCGCAAATCGGGGCTACGCTGGTTATAGACAGTAACATGGGAGTGGAAAGCTATTCTGACGAGGGTATGTGGGTCTTGATGCCAGACCGCCCTCAGATCCGTGCTGCCTTCCAAGAATTCTTTCAGGTCAAAGCGGTAAACCTGCCTTAGAAGGGCACACGGCAGATTCCGGACCGGGCACCCAAGCCTGAATCGTATCTCTGGCTTCCCAACTAAGGCGAAGTCATTGGCTAGGTCTGCGCCCAATGGCAATGATATGTGGGCATATTTTGTATTGATCCGGCCAAGTCAATGGTCCAAAAATCTGTTAGTCTTCTTGGCCCCCTTTTTTGACGGAAGACTGTCGGAAGTTATTGCAAGGCCGGATATCTGGATTGTCTTATTGGTCTTCTGTCTAGCAGCCTCAGCCGTCTACTCCTTGAATGATGCGCAAGACGCTGAAGCCGATCGGTTACATCCTCACAAGAGCCAACGCCCGGTAGCAATTGGGAGAATTACTCCGTTTAGGGCCCGATTGGCTTTCGCATTGCTGGGAGTAGCCTCCCTAGGGATCTGCTTCTTGATCTCGAGCCCTTTCCCCATACTGATATGCTGTGCCTTGTATTTGCTTTCTGGCACAGTGTATTCCCTTTGGGCCAAGAAATTTCCAGGGGTAGACAGCGCCTTGGTTTCCTTGGGATTCCTCTTGAGGATCGCTGCAGGAGGTTTTGCAGCGACCGTAACCAATTCCAGTCCCTGGCTTTATGTGTGTGCTTTTCTGATGGCCCTTCTTATCAGTGTTGGTAAGAGACATTCAGAATTGATGGCTCTGGGCAAGGACGCGCCCAAACATCGGTCCAGCTTAGAAGGCATTCGAGGTGAGGCACTAACCGGTATAATCTGGATCTGCGGATTCGGGCTAGCCACGGCCTATGTACTTTATGCATTCTTTGCCGATACCCGCATCGTTCCGGGCGTCTGGCCATGGGCCACCACCCCTCTAGCGATATACCTGGTCGGTTATTACCTTAGGATAGTGCTTGTTGATCACGATGCTGAACGGCCTCATCTCTTGTGGTACCGGCGGAAGCCCATGTTGATAGGGCTGCTAGGTTACTTCTCAGTTGCGACTTACTTAATATATTTTCAGGTTTAGACGAAATTCAGATGGCCGTGCAACCAACCAATCTCCTCTTCATTCTTTCCGATCAACATTGTGCTCGGGATGCCGGATTCATGGGCCATGAACAGGTGCACACACCGAATTTGGACGCTCTCGCCAGTGCGGGCACAACTTTCACTGCAGCCTATACTCCTTGTCCGATCTGCGTGCCCGCCCGTGCAGCCTTGGCTACTGGACAGTACGTACACCGGCTAGGTGCTTGGGACAACTCCTTCCCTTTTCATGGTGAGATGGAAAGCTGGCATAAGCGGCTGCGTACCAACGGCATTAACGCAACATCCATTGGCAAACTCCATTTTCGCAGTCAACAAGACGACAACGGTTTTACGGAGGAAATCACCCCTCTCCACATTGTGGGAGGTAAAGGGGACTTGCTGGGTTGCATTCGCAAGGATGCTCCTACTCGAGACAACCGTCCAGGCATTCTGAACGCGGGCTGTGGGGATTCTACGTATCTGGACTATGATCGCCTCAATACAGAACAAGCATTGAATTGGCTACAGCAACGAGGGGAGGACTCAGAACCCTGGGTTCTCTTTCTTTCCTATGTCTGTCCTCACCCTCCCTATATTGCCCCTCCAGCAGAGTTTGACATGTATCAACAGGGAATACTTACCAAGCCTCCGCAAGCAGATATGGTTGCGTGGCCAGATCATCCAGCTTTAGCTGAATTTCGGCGATTTTTTGGTCTAAGTCAGGACTTGGGGGAGGCAGCCATGCTAAACATGATGGCTGCCTATTTTGGCGCCATCACATTCCTGGATGGTCAGGTAGGACAAGTGCTAAACAAGCTAGATGACTTGGGGCTTGTAGACAGAACACGGGTTATCTACACCAGTGACCATGGAGAAAGCCACGGTGCAAGAGGGTTGTACGGCAAATTTACCATGTATGACGATGCCTGCGCAGTACCGTTTGTAATGAGCGGCCCGGACATTTCGGCGGACCACAGGGAATCAACACCGATATCGTTGCTGGATTGCTATCCCACTATTCTGAGGGCAGCCGGCATAGAGCTGACCCAAGATGACGAGCAACTACCAGGAAATTCGCTATTTCGCCTATTGCAGAACCCGCCACCCGATCGGACTGTCTTCAGTGAATATCACGCTGTCGGATCTCTGAATGCACATTACATGATCCGGACTCGGCGATTCAAGTACATTCACTACGTGGGAAATGCGCCCCAGCTCTTTGACATGGAGCTGGATGAATTTGAATGTAACGACGTTGCGTCAGACCCCGAATATAAGCAAGTATTACAAGAAAGTGAAAGTCGACTAAATGCAATACTGGACCCCGACGAGATCAATCACCAAGCCCACAGAGAACAGGAGAAGCTAGTCCATGACAACGGAGGCCGCGCTGCTGTGGTGGAACGCGGTGCTTTTAACAACTCTCCGGTTCCAGGCGAGGAACCTCAGTTTCTCAAATCAGACAGTTAGGCAAGAGAGAGACCCCCATGGCAAGCGGCCCCTTGGGGGCCGCTCCTGTTAATCTCAATCGATTCCCTGGCAGCTTCCCGCTACTGTTCCTGGCTAGGGGACCCCAATATGGATTCCCTTATTCCAATTTCGACGGCGGGTGTCTTTGGGTCCGGGACATCTTTCCCCAACCTTCTAATATGATTCGGCCATTGGTCCATCTCCAACTCCGGATCCAGTCCGAGGTCTAGGACTTCGTCGACTGTGTCAACCAGTTTGAAGGACATCCTACGTCGGATCGCACTGGGAATCTCGTCCAGATCTGCCTTGTTGTTGCGGGGCATGATGATCGTGGTGAGTCCCAAACGGTCAGCTGCAAGTATTTTCTCTTTGATGCCTCCGACCGGCAAAACCTTGCCTCTCAGGGTGATCTCGCCAGTCATGCCTACATGTTTCTTGACCGCCCTGCGAGTAAGCATGCTAGCCAGTGAGGTTGCGATAGTGATCCCTGCACTAGGTCCGTCCTTTGGAATTGCTCCGGCCGGTATATGAACATGGATTGAGTTCTTGGCAAAGATGTCGCGATCGATGCCCATTTCATGTGCGTGGCTGCGAATATAACTGAAAGCGGCCTGGCCGCTTTCTTTCATAACATCCCCTAGCTGTCCCGTGATAGTGAAACCGGCATCTCCCGGCATAGCTATGGATTCAATGAAGAGCACGTCCCCGCCAGTCATAGTCCAAGCCAAGCCTGTTGCAACTCCAGGAATGTCCGTACGCTGCGACAATTGCTCGCTATGGTACTTGGGTTGACCCAGAAATTTGGGAACCAAACTCTTGCGTATCCTGGTCAAGGGTTGGCTGTTTGAATTTGATGCGATTTGGGCCGCGCTTTGTCGGCACAACTTAGCGATCATGCGCTCCAGTTCTCGCACACCGGCTTCACTGGTATGGTCCCGAATGATGGATCGAATGGCCCCAGGAGTGAAACTCACCTCTTCGGGCAGCAATCCATTCTCACGGATCTGGCGAGGAACCAGATAGCTCTTAGCAATATTCAGTTTTTCTTCTTCCGTGTAGCTACTGAGTTGGATCACTTCCATGCGATCTCGCATGGGCCCCGGAATCGCCTCAACCATGTTGGCAGTGGTGATGAACATGACGTTGCTCAGGTCGAATGGAACATCCAGATAGTGGTCGTTAAATTCTCTGTTCTGCTCCGGATCCAAAACCTCCAGCAGGGCGCTGCTGGGATCACCTCGGAAGTCGCTGCCCAGTTTGTCCACTTCGTCCAACATGAAAACTGGATTTCGCGTACCGCAGCGTCGCAAATTCTGAATAATTCGCCCAGGCATTGCACCCACATAGGTGCGCCGAAAGCCTCGAATTTCCGCTTCGTCCCGGATGCCACCCAATGCCAGCCGTACAAATTTCCGGTCCACTGCCCGGGCTATGCTGATACCCAAACTGGTCTTGCCCACACCCGGGGGGCCCACGAAGCAAAGTACTACACCTTCCCTCTCGCGTCGGACCTTGTCCCAGAGGTTATCGCCGCCTTCTTTATCAAACTGGCGTACTTGGCGCAGTTTACGTACCGCTAAATATTCCAGAATACGATTCTTGATGTCGAATAGCCCATAGTGGTCCTCATTGAGAACTTTGCGTGCCCGGCGCAGGTCTAAGCTGTCGGGTGACACTACAGCCCAAGGTAAACCTACCAGAGTTTCGATGTATGACTTGATCACTGAATATTCGGCGGCTTGAACGGGAATACGACGCAGTCGATCCAATTCCCTATTTGCTTCCTTGGTTGCCACTTCCGACATCTGAGCGTTGACAATGCTCTCTTCCAGTTCTTTTATGTCAATCTGGTGATCGTCGTCGTTGCCCAATTCCCTGTTTATAGCTTTGATCTGCTCCCGCAAATAGAATTCTTTCTGGGTCTTTTCCATTTCTCCTTGGGCCTGGGACTTGATCTGGCGGCCGAGTTCCAGTATCTCAACTTCCCTTTCCAGCATGTTTAATAAGTGCTGCAGCTTTTGGATTACGCTATCCACGCTCAGCAATTGTTGTCCCTGCTCTATATCCAAAGGTAGGGTTCCAGCAATGACATAAATTAGCTGAAGCGTGGACTTGGTATTGAGGGCAATATCGGCAATTTCATTGGGGGTCTGCCGGTCGAACTCCACATAGTCCCGGAATTTTGTGCGAATTAGGCGCACCATCGCCTTTTCTTTCTCAGGGTCTTCATCCGTTACCTCAGGCGCTCGTTCGATGTCTGCCTGCAAGTACGGTTCGGTTTGCGTGTATTTCACAATACGACAGCGATCTAAGGCTTTTACCAGGACCCTCAAGACGCCGTCAGGGGCCCGCATCACCTTATGAATGGCTGCTACCGTGCCTACATCGTAAATCTGGTCAGGCTCTGGTTCGTCTTCCTCAGTCTTGCCTGTGGCCAGTACTACATGCCTCTGCGTTGGCATATTGTCCTTTATGATCCTTAGGCTACGTGGCTGGCCCATGGTTAGCGGAATCCACATAGCGGGATACACCACTATGTTCCTTAACGAAATGACAGGAAGGTTATCGGCGTAATTCTCCTCCCCAACTTCCTCTTCTTCCTCTATCGCCTTTAGTTCCTCTGACTCGTAAAGGACTTCCGTATCGCCCGAGCCTCTCTCTTCAATATCATCCATTTAGGAAAAGTTTCCTTGTATTTTTCCGCACATTTCAACACTTTTTGATTCAGTCATTTTATCACAATAAATGATACTTGGAAGCCGGGATCGGATGCTTCAAACACGATTCAAACATTGCTTCTCAGGACAAGCCACATTGACTAAACTACGGTGGGTTACTTAGGAATTTAGCACCGAATCATATAATTCAGGGAAGTTAAATGAGGAGTGATATTGCATGGCGATCATCGCCAAAATGACTTTAGATTGTTTCCTAAGTGAACTAGCGGACAAGCAATCCACGCCTGGTGGCGGAGCGGCAGCAGCCATAACAGCCAGCCAGGGAGTCGCCTTGTTGTGCATGGTGCTTAATCTGACTGTTGGCCGCCGTCGATTCCGGGAACATGACGAATGCTTGCGCCCCATTTTGTCCTTGTGTGAGGCCCTGTTGCCTGAAACACTTTGCTGTGCGGACAGGGACGCAGTGGCCTTCAAGGCGGTCATTCACTGCTATGACCTTCCTAAGAACACTGAAGAGGAGAAAGCAGTTCGCTCCCTGCAATTAGAGAAGGCGCTTTACAAGGCCGCGGATGTACCTCTGGAATTACTTCACATTTGCCAAAGGCTGCTTAAAAAAGCGAACACTATAAGTAAATTTGGGAACCGCACAGTACTTAGCGACGTTATGGTAGCAACACATCTGTTGCGTGCTGCAGCTTACGGTTGTGAAACTAACATCAAGATCAATTTAAAGTCAGTTTCGCATTCCCAACGGCGAGACGATTTCTTGGAGTCGATGCAGGATTCTCTGAAAAAGGTGGAAGTGAGCACTATGCGTATATTGGAACATTGTCAATCCCGTTTAGAGTTACCGACTTGAGCGCGATCCAATTACGAGGGCGCAAACTAGCCAATGAAATCTATGAAGAAATCAGGGAGACCCTTGGACAGATAGGTGTGCCCGAGGACACGCCGCCTTGTATTGCGGTCGTGAGCATTGGAGACAATGAAAATGCAAAGGCGTATGCCCGCGCTTTGCAAAAGGCCGCCAACCGCTCAGGATTTAACTATAGGAACGTTCATTTTCCTGCAAATTCCTCGAAAACTTATGCCATTGCCATGCTTCGAGAGTTAAATGAAGACCCTCAAGTAGCGGGAATCCTGCTTTTAACCCCATTGCCTGCTCATCTGCGCGCGGCTCAATTGCACTGGCATGTAAATCCCGCCAAAGATATTGATGGTACTCACCCGGAAAACCTGGGTCGACTCATGTCAGATTCATCTGAAGCGCTAGTACCAGCTACACCTGCTGCCGGCATGGCTTTACTGGACCAGGTCGGTCTGGACCTCAGGGGCATGGAATCCGTGGTCATAGGAAGAAGCCTCACAGTGGGCAAACCCCTTGGACTGCTGCTACTGCAGCGACACTGTACGATTACTCTTGCCCATAGCCGAACTGAGCGTCTCTCGGTTGTAGCTTCTAGGGCAGACTTGCTTTGTGTAGCCGTAGGTCAACCCCACTTGGTGACTGGCGATTTTGTAAAGCACGGTGCAACCGTACTTGACTTCGGGACTACCTATACGGCAGAGGGCCTCAAGGGAGACTGTGATTCCGAGAGTGTTTCAGCGAAAGCGTCAGCCTATACGCCAGTACCGGGCGGCATCGGCCCCTTGACCAATGCGATTCTGATGCGAAATGCCCTACAGGCATTGAAGAATCGCTAGTGCGCAACCCGCAAAGCATGTCGCTTCGAAGGAAAGGGGAGGACTTCTGCTTTATCAGTCTTTTTGGCTGAATACCTTGGCACACTGTTGTGCATGTAGTAGTTGTTGCCTATAGCCAGGTGGCAATCATTTCAATCAAAGCCGTTTGTACAACGTTCTAAAATTCTGGCAGTTGCCACGGTGCGGCGGCCCGTCATCCTTCAAATCAATGATTCAAACTTCCTAGGATACTCTGGCAATGAGAGAGGGTATGTTGCCAGAAGTGAGTGATAAAAAAGATTGGATTCATCGGTCACCTCGTGAGCAGTCAAGGACTGCTGTTATAGCCGACTGTCAATGCCATAGAATGCAGTCAGAAAAAACTAAGCAGTAGACAGGCCAGCGCTAGGGGCGGAACGCTAACTTGACAGTTCAGAGGTGGTTCGGCTTGCGTTTGCACCGCCTTATTTAAGACAACTTCATCAGGGTTCTCCTCCGGATTCTAATTTCTTTGACTTTCTGAGCTGGGCCCACTCCTAAGGTGTCTAATTTGGCGTGGGGACGCATTCGAGGTATTCATCCTATTAGGTTCATGGGGGTTTGGGCTGCCATTAGTAGACTGGAAGATTTAACTAAGCAATTACATGAAGGTCTGAAGCCTTAAGCATCATTTATTCAGTACTTCATAGTTGAGTAGACTCAAGTGCTAAGGGGCTACAGATGAAGGAAAGCCAACAAGACAAGGTTTCGGCCAAGCAGACAAGCGGATCCATGCAGCAGAAGGCGGAAAACTGCGCCTAGGGCAGTAGGCCTGTTGCGAAGATCCAGGGGAAAGCCGTCCTCAAGCCAGCCCCTATGATCACCGGCAACTCGTGTCAAAGCTATTCTCGGGGTACAGAGCGACGACTATCCACACGCAGATGTTCCTGCCCGTTTTGCAGTTCATGGTTTAGTCATCTGCCAGCAGAAATATAGCTGCGCATCCACTCAAGCCCCTTAGCAGCCCAGAACTATCGGGTGTTCCACTCTATAGGCTGCTTCTCTTTCACGAAACAATGTGCAGAAGCGCCCTTCGGAAACTAGAAGGTCTGTGCAGCCGCCTCCTTTCCCTAGGGATAGGAGGCTTCTTGACTGCCGAGCTGGCCCCACTTGGGGGTTTCTGCCAAAGTGCCAGGACCCTCTGATCGGCTACTCGTTTCAATCCGGGGCTTCCAGCACGCTTGCATGTTGTAGTCCGATCGCAGAAGTGCGCTGCTCCGTGCAGACTGGCCTTCCAGGAATTGGCGCTATTCCTCTATTCCAATTCCACGCGCCATTGCTGGAATAGCCCATGTGCTTGCTACCACGAGGTTTGGTAAGTCAAGGGGTCCATATCCAGCTTGCGAAGGGCATGCCGATACTTGAGAGTGGAAAAAGTTGGTCTTGCGAGTTGACCCGGGAAGGCATCTTAAGTCGTAAGGAAGCCAACCTCCTGGCTTGTCCATCTAATGTTTCCGGATTGACCCCACAGGTTGGGAAGAAACAAAAAGGGGTCGGCTGCTAGCAGCCGACCCCTTTGCAGAGACTTTTTTTGGACTATTTGCCGTTTTGAGCCCAGATCTGTTCCAAAATTTTGGCAGGTGACATAGGCAATTCGGTCATTCGAATGCCAATTGCATCATAGATGGCATTGGCCACCGCTGCAGCCGGAGGTACTATGGGCACTTCACCAACGCCGCGTACTCCATACGGATGACCAGGATTGGGCACCTCAAGCATGACTGTATCAATCATGGGCAAATCCAATGATGTTGGCATGCGGTAGTCGAGCAGGCTGGCATTTACGAGCTGTCCGTCATCGTTATAGACATATTCTTCATTGAGGGCCCAGCCAATGCCTTGGACAACTCCTCCCTGAATTTGCCCCTCGGCGTAACTGGGATGAATGGCTTTGCCCACATCTTGTATCGCCGTATAGCCCAGTACATCGACTTTCCCGGTTTCCACGTCAACTTCTACGTCCACGATGTGCGTAGCAAAGGCTGGTCCTGGTTGAGATGGGTTTACTGATACGCTCGCCACAACCGGTTCTGAACTCTTAGCCAGCATACCAGCGGCTTCTACAAAATCGGCAGACTTTCCATTATACGAAAAAACACCACTTTCCAATTTAACGCTGCTGCCTTCGGTTTCCCATACATCACTTAGCTTTTCACACATGATTTCGCCCAAACGCTGGCCAAGCTCATAAGCGGCATACCCCGTAGCAAACGTAACTCTACTGCCGCCAGTGCCGTCGGTGTACCCTACCGAATCGGTGTCCACTACCTGCGGATTCACCATTTCAGCAGTGATGCCCAGGGACTCGGCTAGTTGCATCGCAATTGAGGCGCGGGACCCGCCTATGTCAGTAGAACCCTCCACCAAATTCACCGTACCATCGGCGTTCACATTGGCGGACACGCTGGATCGTCCGCCGCCGTTGAACCAGAAACCAGAGGCAACTCCTCTACCGCGGTGCTGGCCTTCAAGGCTAGTAGCCATATGGGGATGATCAATGGCTGTCTCCACAGTTTCCTTAAATCCAATCTTGAGGTAGATCGGACCGTCTGGCCTTCGGTCGCCCTCAGTTGCCGCATTCTTAAGCCTGAATTCCAACGGGTCCATGTTCAGCTTCTCGGCCAACTCATCAATGACAGTTTCCGAGGCAAATGCCGCGTTGGTGCCCCCTGGAGCTCGATAGGCGCCTGTCTTAGGTCGATTCACAACCACATCATACGCATCAATCCGCACGTTTTCATGCTTGTAAGGAGCGAGAATGACACCTGCACCGGCCCCCACCGGCGAGCCGGGAACCGCTCCAGCTTCGTAAATCAAAGTGGCGTGGCTGGCAGTTAACTTGCCGTCCTTGTTCGCACCCATCTTGACTTTCACCACAGAGCCGGAGGTAGGACCAGTGGCCTGAAACACCTCTGTGCGGGACATGGTAATTTTGACAGGGCGGTTGCCACTCTTACGAGACAAAACAGCGGCAGGCAAATCGGTATATACAGTGAACTTTCCGCCAAAGCCACCCCCGATTTCGGTGGGCGTCACTTTGACTCGAGAAACGTCAACCTCCAGCAGACCGGCCATTTGGTCCCGGATCTGGAAAGCCCCCTGGGTCGACGTCCAAACTTCGATCCGATCATCCTTTCGCCAAATGCAAGTGGAGGCGTGGGGCTCTATATACCCTTGATGCACCATGGCAGTTTTGAAAGTTCGATCTACGATCACATCAGCTTCGGCAAAGCCCTTTTCGAGATCGCCTCGCTCATGTACAACGTGCTTGGCGACATTGGTGGGTTCTTTACCCATTTCACCAAACTCGTCCGTGCGCAAATCTTCCCACAGTATGGGCGCATCTTTTTCCATGGCGGACTCAACATCCAAGACCGGCGGCAAGATCTGATACTTGACTTCAATAAGGTCCAAGGCATCTTCTGCGATGCTGGCATCTGTGGCCGACACTGCTGCCACAGGATGGCCATGAAAGAGGACCTTTCCGCGGGCCATGACGTTGGAGCTGAGATAGTCTTGTTCCACCGAATCTTCGCCCATTTCCACAATCTCGTGGGAAACCTGGGGCAGATCATCGGAAGTCATGACGGCAGTCACTCCAGGTAGGACTTCGGCCTTGCTTGTGTCAATGCTCAAAATGAGGGCATGGGCATGAGGACTTCGTTTGATTGCCCCGTAAAGCATCCCGGGTATCCGGGTGTCGGCGCCATATTTGGCCGCCCCTGTGACTTTGTCCACTCCGTCATGCCGAATGGGCCTTCGGCCGATCACTTTGTATTCAGGTTGTGAGGACATTTGTTACTCCTTGGGCTTCAATGTCTTGCGAGTATCTTGTGGCAGATCAGCGCTAACCGACGCCAGTCTTGCTCAGAGCGAATGAAAAAACTATTGGTAAGAAGCGGTTGCTTCAACGGCAGTTCGAATTTTAGCCCGGTCGTTGTCGGTAGGCAAGGTACAGTCCGCTCCTACAATGAAGCGGGACGAATTGACTTCGGCGATGCAGGCATGGACAGCCGCCGTAATATCCTCGGGAGACCCATCTACGATCACTCCGCGGTCGTGAAGCCCTCCAACCACAGGGCGGTCAAACTTAGCTGCTCCTTCTGCCATGCTCCAATTGCTCTTGGCCGCAGCCCAGTTGACAGCTGTTGCTGGATAATCCAAGTAATGTTCCAAACGAATGTCATCCTTGCAAATATGTAGCAAGTTGAATTCCGCTTGGCCTGAAATGGCCTCCAGCACATTAATATCATGGGGCTTGATGCATTCCAAGAAAAGTTCCTCAGTGAAACGGTTCCTTTCTCCCCCTTGTGCCGAATAGTAAATTCCATCGGTACCGGCCTCTAGCAAGGCCAGGGACATTTCCGCCAAACTGTCTGAAATAGCCCCCAAGCCCTGCGAGACACTCTTTGGGTCCGCCAGCATGTGTTCAGTTACCAGGCTGCCGGTGGCGTGATTCCCTTCGCCAAAGGGGCCAAATATGGTCGTGACAGTCAGGCAATCTCCGCCATTCTCATCCACGATTGCCTTGACTTCGTCCAACATACCTTGAAAAAAAGGCGAGGAAAGGGGCGCAGGACGGACGTCCTTCCAGTCCCTTGGCTCCTTGATTGTGATATTGGTCTGATAGGGGTGTTCGTTAAAGATCTTTAGGAAGTCGACACCGGTATCTGCCATAAACTGCATGTGTTCTTTTACAGCCGCTTTACCTTGGTTGACATCTTTCGGAAAGTGCAACCAAAAACTGGCAGGAGTACGATCCACATGGTCGCCCTTTAGCGCGGCGCGCACACGATCAACTTTATTCATAAAGGAAGATTTCTCCTCAACTGGAGATTGCCAGAGTAGACGCCTTCAATTCTACCCTGTAGTTTCTGCCCTACAAAGGAAACTTACAGTCCGGTTGGAGGCAACTGGCAGATTAAACACTCTCGTCCCACCGGCGATCCGCCACACTATAACCCCCATCCACAGTTATGCACTGTCCTGTAATGAAGTCTGCTGCTGGTGAGGCTAGAAATACTGCTGTTTCACCTAAGTCATCCGGTCTGCCAAGTCTGCGCGCCGGAGTCTTACGGCGGATATCTTCACCAATTCTAGTTTCAAGCAGACTGCGATTAAGGTCGGTTACGTGCCATCCTGGCAATATCGCATTAACCTGAATGTTGTACTCAGCCCATTCCACAGCCAATGCCCGTGTCAAGCCCACCATGCCGGTCTTGGCGGCGGCATAACCTGCGGCATTGGGAGGACCAAAAACGGAATACATTGAACCGATGTTGATGACTTTCCCACCTTCACCTGTTGCGGAAAGGGGCCGCGCCAAGGCCCTGGCACAATTGAAAGCACCTGTCAAATGCGTATCTAACAGGTCAGTCCAGTTTTGGGTCGGACTCTCCAACACTGTCCCCCTGCGGGCGATGCCCGCGTTGTTGACCAGAATGTCGAGTTGTCCTTCCTGGGCCAGTATGTCGCTAACCGCGTTTTCCACAGCAGTTTCGTCTCTTACTTCAAGAGAAATGACACGATGGCCTTCACCGAGTTCAGCTGCCACGGCGGAATTCTTTTCCGGATTGCGACCAGTAGCTATGACAGTTGCTCCTGCCTTTCTTAGGGACAGAGCAATGGAACGGCCTATGCCGCCATTGGCTCCGGTCACCATTGCTACTTTGCCGGCGAGGCTGAATGGATTCTCCATGGGTGCGTCCTTAATTTGGGTTCTTAGGAAATTTGAAATATGTATTGTGGCCGGGAGTCAAAGGCCGGATTGCTAACGTATTGCCACCTCACTCTTAATTCTGCCCTATGCACTTTATTTTGGCTTCTTAGAATGTCTATAGTTTGACTGCTATCCTCTGACAGATAAGGAAAATCACATCCCCTGGATTGAAACAGCCGTTGTAGATAAAGTCTGGAGAGCCTCGTTTGCAGCCTACAAGAGTCGGGCCAATTGCTGCTCCTTGGCTTGTTGCCGAAGATTAACGAAAGTCCGTTAAGTCACTTGATTCGGGAAGTTTCCTGCGTCGCCTCTACACCAAGTTGTCCTCTCTTACAGGAAACAGTGCTTGGTTAATACAGCTGGCCGCGCGGTATCAATAGTTCTCGCCTACTGCTTCTCTTAACGGGTGCTCCACAATCCCAGCCAAAGCTGGATGGACTTCACCGGCCGGAAGCCAATTAAAGTCCGACTATTTGACTCCAGACAAGGGACCTTGCCTTTGTTTCTTGTTCATGAATTCTGCGCCAACTCAGGCAACAGAGTCCTCTCTACTATGCTAGGTTGCCGGCTTTGGCCCGCCCGAGTTGGAAAGGCAGATATTTGGGTTGTTGCGGTGTGCCGAAGTCAGCAGGAGAAGAGGTTCTTATGTCAACTACGCGGACCACAGAATCGGGGACCTATCTTGCATTGCCATGGTTTCTTATTTCCAATTTTCGGGGAACCCGCTACAGCGAATTTATTCACCTCTGACATTTCAAGAGGGACTGCTTTACATTCCCTCAACAAGCCCCGCGCTTATTCCTTTACCTTGACTCCAACAGTTAACATTATTCAATATGTACCTTCAAGCCCTGCTGCCCGAAGTCGCGGCTGCTGTGGCCTCCAGTAATGCAATCGCCTTGGCGCGATTCTTTTCTTGAGCCCTGGCCAGTGGTGTGTGGCCCGAAGAATCCTTCTGATTCATGTCGGCTCCATAGTCAAGCAAAAGCTGAATAAGTTTGTTGCTGGCCCCATAGTGGACAGCCACATGAAGGCAGTTTTCTTCCGTCGGACTCTTGATTCGATTGGGATCCTGCCCCTTCTCCAAGAACCACTGAACGCCCTGCAGACTTCGGCAGGACACGGCACAGCCCAATGGTGTGCAACCCCCATGATGTTCAGTGCCACGGGTTCCATCTAATTTCGTACCGTACTTCAAGAGCAGTTCCAGTACCTCAAACTGGCCGTCACAAGCGGCGTGGTTTAGCATGTCATCATCCGAAATCCCACCTCCGGCTTTTAGGAGAGTTTCAAAGACCGGCATGTTATTCGCATAGATGGCCTGTTCAACACATCCAGTCAAGTCGGCCTTGTACCCTAGCAAGATTTGGGCAACCTCTGCCAAATCCTGCGTTTTCTTCTCATCATTCCTTCCCATGCATGAACGGGCACAATAGAGCAAAGGCGTCCAACCATCTTTGTTCGTCCAAATTCTGGTGCCTTCGTGATAGGCACGGGCCAGTGATGGGTCCTTTGACAGGTAGCCGCTAACTGCGGTGGTATCGCCAAGCAGGGAAGAATGAAAGATGTCCAGAGGCTGGTGTGTATATGCCAATAACGCCGGTATGAATTCTGTAGAATTGCCCGTCCCACAAAGGGCTACTGCGCTAATTAACCAAGAGCTGCCCTGCATCATTGGATCGGCGCCAGCACGAAGCAGGATTTCAACCACCTGGTGATGTCCTTCGTGTTTGGGCATAGTCTTCTTGTGTTCCACCGTGCGATGCAATGGACGATAGTGATGCGATGAGCGAGACTTTATGTTAGGGTCGGCACCATTTTCAAGCAGGATTTTCAAAGCATCAACTTGGCCGAAAAGACAGGCTTCCATAATGGGTTGCCAAGTGGTAGCCAGTTCATTGTCCGAGTTGATTAATTGCTGCATCTTAGAGAGGTCGCCTTCTCTTGCGGCAATCGCGAGTTGCTTGGGTAAGGTCATGGATGTGAATTCCTGTGTTCGTTGCTACGGTTTTACTTTATGTGAATAACTGTAAATGCAAAAAAAGATCCCTAATTATTGTCTCTGTACGGTAAGAACGACCAAAGGCAGGTCTTTCTAACCTTTTCAAAAGAGTGGAGAGTAATATCGATTCGGATGGGTTGTGTAGCCACATTTATAGGGTCAATTCCGTTCGGTTAGACTCCGAGGAGATCCACTCTTTCTGAGGTAGTTTAGCTTTCGGTCGACATCAATGTCTCTCCTTTGGTCACGTGTCGGGAACAAGTGGAAAATCCCCACAACGAACGGGCTAAGCGGTATGAGCTACTTGATATTCTGGTAATCAGGGTGCTGGCGACGATTTGCGCGGCGGATAACAGTTTCGCCATGGCAGTGTTTGGCTTAGCCAACCCAGCTTGGCTCTAGACCTTTCTGCCCTTGCCGAACGGGATTCCCTCCCACGACACAGTGCGTCGGGTGTTAGCGCGGCTGGATGCAGGCCAGTTTTCTGAACTGGGTGCAGTCGGCTATTGCGCTGACCCAGAGGCAACTGGTAGCTTTTGAATGCAAGAGCGTGCGTCACTGCACGCGATGCATGTCAGGGACAATCGCCCCTGCAATTAGCCAGTGCCTGGGCTTAAACTAACCACTTGGTCCTTGCTAAGCAGGCGGTGGTGGACCGGTCCAATGAGATTGCGGCCATTCCCCTGTTGTTACAGATGCTGGAGCTGGAAGATTGCATTGTGACGTCGGATCGGGAGCCCTGTGGGTGGGGGTGTCAGAATGCCATCACCCAACAGATCCGAGAGCAGGGAGCGGACTACGTGCTGACGGTCAAGGAGAACCAGAAACACCTGCATGACCGCTTTGAGGGTACGTTCGCCTGGGATCAGTCCCAGGGGTTTCCCGGCCGTCCCCACGACGACACCGAAACTGTGGGCAAGGATCATGGCCGCATCGAAACCCGGCGCTGTTGGGTGATGGGCGCGCCTGATTGCTGTCAGAATGTCAATCTGGAACAGGTGTGGACCGATTTGCAGAGGCTGGTCAAGGTTAAGTCGGAACGACGGTGCGGCCTTCCAGCCACCACACAGGTGCAATACTTCATTCACAGCCTAACACCTGATGCCCGAACGCTATGGGCTGCTGTGCGGAACCACTGGCGTATCGAAAAGTCGCCGCACTGGATTCTGGATGTGGCCTTCCGCGTAGATGACAGGTGCATCCGCCGGGACCAGTCTCCCCACAATATGGCCATCTAACCGTATGTCTCCCTCAATGGCCTGAAACAGGAAACAATCGCTACGCCGGGGGTCGCCAACAAGCGTCTAAAGGCGGCCTGGTATCTGAACTACCGGATCATACTGGTGGAGGTACTACTCAGGGCAATAAAAATGCAATCGCTCCGAGCAAAAACTCTTAATTCAGCACAACTCCCCCAAGCAGAAATCGATACTTGCCGTTCCATTTTCGCTTGCCGCGCTTGACCGCGAGGATCTGCTGCGGCGGCCATCATAGAAAAGGAGAAAAAGTGATTAGGAGAAGATTAAGCCATCATGAGTTCATACCCCTGTCCGCAGGGGCAGCAGCGGGATCGCTCCTGGCTGCCTGTGTCTCGTCGACATCTGAAGCGATCACAGCGCCACCTCTGGCAGAGAAGACAACGCTACCGGCATGGGGTGGCAGTGGCGACACTAGCAATCTCAGAGTCTTCTTTGATAGATACGCGACAGAACATCCGAACGTCGAGTTCAAGTTGAATTCCCTGGGCGGAGAAGAGCGCTTCTAGATGTCAAGACTTGGCCTTGAATCAGAGCCCATTGACTTTCTTGCGGGCAACCCGGAGTGGTCAGAGAAGGACGCTCTGGCTCGGGCTGGACTTCTCACGTCCCTTGAGGATTAATGGGCCGACTTTGACTGGGTTGACCGCTTCAGCGACTACGGCAAAGGCCACGCCAGCTTCGAAGGCACGCCATTCTTCATACCGAACGATCAGTCGTTCATCGCCTACATGTACAATGCCGAGATCTTCAGGAAGCACGGTCTTACCGAGGAAGAGGATCCGCAGACCTGCGATGTGTTTACAGAGATCTTGCAGGTTCTCAAGGACAGGAATGAGAAACCCAAAATCTCTGGTCGGCGCGGGGTGAGTGGCCAGACAGAACACATCTTTGCACCATTTGTTCGGGCGGCCTTTGGCCGTAAAGGGGTAGAAGATGCTATCTCCCAAGATGGCAGGGCGACCGACGCTCCAGACGTGGAGGCGACTCACCGCATGGTTGATTTGGCTACAGAGGGTTATCTGGACCCTGACTGTCAAGAACTTGACTACACCGGGGCGCTTGGCCGTCCTAGCGAAAGCAAGAACCCGACCTGGACTGACGGCGTTTGGGGGTTAGGCATCATTGGGCAGGAGTTGGGGGGCCCTGACAACTTTGGCATCATGGCCGTACCCCCTTGGGATACGTCTATTCCGCTTCGCTAACCAGGTGGCATTGGGCAAGACTACTCGAATGCCGCCAGCTCAACGCACGCTGATCTTGCGACTGACGTATTCGACTTCACATTCAACGAAGAAAATGTACGCACGTGGGTAGAGGAAATAGGAGCCCTTCCGCCCTCGAAAGCCGACGTTGCGAGTTCCAATTTGACGCCTCAGCAGTTCAAAATGGGCCAAGAACTGGACGGCATTGGTTTCTGGATGCCGCACAGTATTCCGGCTGAATTGCTGGATTTCTTCCTGCAGGGCGGAGGAGGATTGATCGGTGGGCAAATTATGCCGGAGGATTACCTGGAAGGAATGCAAATGGGATGGGAGAAATGTATAGCGGACGGACAGATTCCGCGTTAAACGGTCTCCCTAAACTTATCCGCTAGGGATTGGGAATCAATTCACCCGATGCGCAAGTCTATGTTCAGTTGACCAACTTCGAGTTCGGCCCAGGAGGATGGCCCTGAGCCCTATTGAGCAGAAAGGCGATGGCGTGACGGAGCGGTTTTCTGGGGGGCCGATGCCTCAAAGGACTTATGTCCCCGGCCCGCACCCACCGGCTGAGGTAGAGGTCCGCGAGTTGACCGAGCGCCAAGTCGTTCCACTTACGGAAGCGGCATTGTATCGCGTTTCTCCCAAGCATGGGATCACGCCCGGCCTCCTGGCAGGGGCCGGCATATGTCGACCCTACGTTGCCTTGTCATCCATGGAACCACGCAGGCACTACCGCAGCAATCTCAAGGACAGCGGTCGGGACGAGGTGGAAGCGGATGCTGATCCCAGACCGCGTCTCCAGGACATGTACCCGAGAGCCATGGTAGATCTGTTTCCGCGCCGCGGCATAGCCGAAGGCTTCCTCTCCTCGAAAGCGCGGTCCGCGTGAGACTCGAGCGCACGGACAGACCGGGAAAGGGAAGCCGTCCAAGTCCATGGTGGTTTTCAATGAGTCAGGTCAATTCCCTTGGTAGGCACGCGGGCTTGGTCATTCGAATTCCTACAATCCGCTGCCCCTAACTTGGACGCGGGTTCAGTGGACTTCCGCATTGGCCCATGGAGTTAGGTGAAGCTAGTAAGAAGAGGCTGAATTTACCTAATCCTTAGACCCAATCTTTCGCCGCCTGAACGATGACGGCACCGTGCACCGTTCAGGCATAAGGGGGCTTCGCAACCTAGGCATCTAGGGCAATCGGTTTGAATCTCAAGGAAAAGTTGGAGGGTGGATCTGGACAATAGAGTCATCTCAGCTAATCTTGCCGGATTGGGCCAACGTTGACACTTCGTTGGGTGGCTATTTATTCTGACTGCCGTTCTGATATACGCTCTCTTCCTCTCGTTTCCACTTGGGGAGACGGTTGTGCTGAGCTTCCTTAAATGGACCAGCCTAGTCCCACGAATCTTCGTTGGACTGGCGAACTATAGACAGCTGGCCTCCGATCCTTATTTCTAGTTGTCATTGAGACATACCCTCATCTGGATGGTTCTTGGGATTACCCTCACGGTCGGCGTAGCACTGCTACTCTCTTTTTTTTGAGGGCGGAAGAATACATGGAAAGTAGTTCTTAAGGTCTGCGTTCTTTATTCCTCACGTAATGTCGATCGCTGTGGCCGCCCGCGTTTGGGCAGGACTCTACGAACCTAGTTATGGTCTGGCAAACAGTTTCTTGAAGCTGTTGGGGCCGGATGCTCTGACCCGGGTCTGGCTTGGGGATCCCGACGTGGCACTTCCTACGATCATCGTAGCCCGGGCCTGGCATCTTTTCGGTTGCCAGTTTATTCTTTACTTGGCAGGGCTGCAGGGTATAAACCGGGAGTTATATGATGCAGCCTACGTGGATGGTGCTGACCAGATACGAGTCCTCTGGTTTGTAACTTAGCCGAGCCTGACTCACGTCCATACCACGGTCCAATCGCTGGCCCTTATTGCCAGCCTGCGTCCCTTCAGTGTGGTGTGGGCCATAACTGAGGGCGGCCCCTTTTATGCGACCGAAGTGCTTCCATCCCTGCTTTACAAACAAGGTTTGGTTCAGTTTCACCTCGTTTACGGCTCCAAGACCGGGGTTGTTTTGGCACTGTTGATGTTCGTAATCACTTTGCTTTTCATGCGACTTCCAGGGGCTTGGGAAGGTGTGTCGTGAGCGCCAGAGAGACAAACGATACGCTTACTAAGGATTGAACAGACAGCGGAGTGCGGACAGAAACGCAGATCCTTGGCTGGCTGGGACGCTTTATGATTTACATTGTCCTGGTAGCGACTCTGTTCATCACGATGGTACCGATGCTATAGGAAATCCTGTCAAGTCTTCGAGAGAAAAACGCGATTGCCTCTTCCCCCTTGGGGCTACCCATCCCGCCTAAATGGAGCAATTACCAGATTGCCTGGCAAACGGGGCCGCATCAACACAGCCTTTAGCATTAGCGTGCTTATTACAGTTTCCTCAACTTCATTGGTGGTCGCAGTTTGCCCCATGGCTGGATATGACTTGCCGCGCCTTCAATTCGCCGGTCGGAAAGCCATTTTTGTTGTCTTAATTCTCGGATTGATGATCCCTTGCGAAGTTATGTTGGTTCCGTTCTTCTTTCGGATGAGGAGCTATTGTTTGCTCAACAATCCGTTATCAGTCGTTTTGAGCGTCAACGCATACACAATACCCGTGCGTGTGTTAATGATGCGGACCTTCTTTGCCGATATTCCTCAGGAAATTGAGGATGCCGCCCGAGGGGATGGTTGTACCGTATTCCAGCGCTTCCGGCGCGTCATGCTCCCCATAGCCATGCCCGGTGTCGTTTCACTGTCCATACTGGCTTCGGTGTGGTCGTGGAACGACTTTGTTCGCTCTTTCCTGTTCCTGACCCGGCCAGATGCGCGAACCTTGCCCCTGGCAGTCGTTCTCTTGGAGGGCGATTACGGATCAATTGACTTGGGCCACCTTTTTGCTGCGGCTCTGATCTCTTTCTTGCCGATGCTGTTGGCCAATATCATCTGCAGCGGGAATCCCTCCAAGGCACCACATCAGGAGCGATCAAGGGATAAAGCCTTTGCGAAAGCACACAAGAAGACTTGACCCCAATCCCTTGCGAAGACCGACCGACGTGGAGGGAAACAGCCAGATTGACCTCTGCTCTGAGCCAGGTTTTCCTTAAGGATCGATTTTTCCCATACCCCAAGAAAAAAGGACATACCCATGACCAAACCCCTCATCACAGTTGTCGGCAGCTTTTTAGTGGGTATGACCTTACGAACCCAGCACATGCCAATCTTTGGCGAAACATTGTTGGGCTCCGATTTTGACATGGGGCCAGGCGGTAAGGGATCCAATCAGGTAGTGGCCGCCGCCAGACTGGGTGCCCAGGCAGTCTTTGCTGGCATCATTAGGGCCGACCAATTGGGCGAAATTGCCACCAACCTCTACGCCCAGGAGGGGGTTGATACAACCTATTTACAGAGGACGAGTTCGGTGGCTACAGGTGTCGGCTTTATCATTCTGAATGAGGCTGGAGACAACGGCATTATTCTGGATATAGGCGCGAATGCACGTATGGACGCGGCGTTCGTCGATCAGCTCGAAGACCAGATTTCCCGCAGTGACGTGGTTATGTCGGTCCTGGAAATCCCGGTTGAAGCGGCTGCTCAGGCCATGGCGCAGGGCAAGAAACACGGCGTGCGAACCATCTTAAACCCCGCGCCAGCTGCTCATCTCGATGAGACCGTGCTCCGCAATGTGGAATACCTAACGCCCAACGAAACCGAACTGCGCATTCTGCAGGGGCTGCCAGCCGATGATCCAACACCAACCCTCGAATTAGCCAGACAGTTACAAGCGAGGGGCGTGAAGAATCTGATTGTAACCCAGGGAGAAAAGGGGGCCCTTGTCCTGTCTGAAACGGGCATGTTTGAAGTAGCCGGTATAACGCTGTCGAAGGAAATCGTGGACACAACTGGAGCCGGAGATGCATTTAACGGGGGTCTGGCAGTTGCCCTGGCCCATGGGAAGGCCCTGCAAGAAGCGGTTCAATTTGCCTGCTGTACTGGCCGATTGGCTTGCGACAAACTTGGCGTCATTCCAGCCCTGGCTTATCGCGACCAAGCTGATCAATTGCATCAGAGGGTATACAGGTAATGCCCAAGAGCAATGGACCTGCAATGAAAAGTAACCCGTAGCCGCGCCCTATATAACACGTAATTTGTATGTTTTTCTGTTGAAACTGGTTACCGATGAAGGGGTCAAACGCCTTTTGTAAATGGTTGCTGAATCCCGATCACCCTATGTCCAAAGGATGAAAACATGAAATCAATTGATCCGACCATTAAGTGCAATGATTTCTCCGCTTATGTTGGCCGCCAAGAGGCGGTCGATGTAGAGCTGGAGCAGATTCGTGAGGAATTGCGCCGCAGGTTGGATGACCGTATTTTCGACCGAGAGGGTTCGGCCTGGTATCACCGGGCCTATGTTGAGGCCTTCCTGTTCATGTACGATACCTTCTTCTATGATCGCGAAGCGGGTCGCTACCGAATCGACGAGATTCTCGATGACGGCGAACGCGAATTCGGCGGCTACGATGTCATCCTGTTGTGGCAGTCATACCCGCGCTTGGGCATTGATGGGCGTAACCAGATCGACTTCTACCGCGACATGCCCGGTGGTCTGCCAGGACTTCGTGCCCTGACCGAACGCGCTCACGAACGGGGTGTACGCGTTTTTGTGAATTACAATCCCTGGGATATTGGCACCCGTCGCGAGGTAGGCGCTGGGCCATCCAATGATCCGCGTGGATACCGATTTAGTTTCGCAGACAAAGGAGCACCTGCCATAGCCGATGCAGAAGCGCTCGCAGAGGTGATCGAGAAAATCGGGGCCGATGGGATCTTCCTCGATACGATGGCTTCCGACGATGCGGGATTCCGTGCGCCACTCGAACGCGCCAATCAGAATATTGTCTTCAATCCGGAAGGTGTACCCCCGCTTGACGCGCTCAACTCGATCACAGGAAGTTGGCTACAACAAATTTCACTAGTGCCGCCCGGGCTATTGACCATTCGCTGGCTAGAACCCCGCTTCTCGTTTCGGGCCATCGACCGGATGTCGCTCGATCGTCGTGAATTCATACAGGAGGCCTTCTTCCACGGCTGCGGGCAAGTCGTGTGGGAGAACATTTTCGGCTGGTGGAACCCCTGGTCCGCAGCAGATCGCGCCTTGGTGCGCCGCTGTGTTTGGTTGCTACGTGAGTACGCGGAGGCATTTCAAGATCCGGCCTGGCAGCCCTACGTTGCCACGCATGTAGAAGGTGTATACGCCCACCGCTGGCACTCAGGTGACACCACCGTACACACGCTGCTCAACGTGTCAGGCGGTCTGGTTGACGCGCCTGTATTGACAGCAACGTCGACAACGACTGGTGGCCTTAGCCTCAGTCACTACGACGTCTGGCAGGGCACAGAGATCCAGCCAGAGGTACACAGGGATTCCCATCTGCTCACCCTTTCATTGCGGCCAGGCGAAGCTGGCTGCGTCGTGTCTGCGCCAGCCGATATAGCAATGACATTTCCGCCCACGCTAACAACCGTGCCGCAAGAGCGAGACGGCACTGGTATTGACCGCGCCCGTGTCGGCCTGGCCGACCTATCACTGCGTCCAGTAGCTAGGTCGGATCCAGCTTCCAGTGGGGAAGCGCCTGAAGGCATGTGCCAGGTGCCAAGCGGGCTTTTCAGATTCGTCGTCCGCCATAGCACTGCGACCGTAATGGAAGGGGCCTGCTATGGGGGTGTCGACCACCACTTGGATAAGAATCATCCACCCCAATTCATTGAGATAGCCGACTATTGGATCGATCAAACTGAGGTGACGAACGCCGCCTACCATGAATTCCTGGCGGAGACACATTACCTGCCGCGTGATCTGACCAACTTTCTCTGTCACTGGCCGCACCCAACAGGCCAGGAGCAGGAGCCTTGGACTTGGGCAGTGCCGCCGGGGAAGGAGCGACATCCGGTGGTGTGGGTAGACTTGGATGACGCTCGGGCGTTTGCACGCTGGGCGTGCAAACGCTTGCCGCGCGAGGAGGAGTGGCAGCGCGCAGCAGGATTTTCACTATGGCCTTGGGGGGATCGCTTCGACCCCTCCTTGTGCAACAGTGGGTCTGACGATACTACACAGGTGGATCAGTTCCCGGGAGGTGTCAGCTGTTACGGGTGTCTGGACATGGCTGGCAATGTGTGGGAGTGGACCGAAAGCGAACGAGACGATGGTCATACCCGCTACGCCATCATTCGTGGTGGCAGTTACCTCAAGGTTGAAGGCAGCATTTGGTATAACGCCAGCGGCGCACAGTCCAACGACTGCCACGAGAAGATGCTACTGATATACCCCGGACTCGACCGTTGCGGCACTATCGGCTTCCGTTGTGTGAAGGATATTGCCTAACCTGGCGTAGCCAGAGTCAAGAAGAACCTTGCAACGAATGACAGGAAGTTACTTTTTTCATTTGTTCAATTCGTTGCCAAATCCTGAGTTTCTGCTCCCGAAGCAAGCAGGTAACTTTGAAGTTCCTAAGTAAATCAGGAGGTTTAACGACAGACATTTGATTAGTGACCAACACGTATTATTCCTATACAAAGCGTGCATGAGCCGTTAAGTGCCGGCCCGGAAAGCGGCCGCCGTGCTAGGGGTACATCTCAGGATCATGAGACGGTATGCCAACGCCGGCCAAATTCCTAACTATCGCACCCAATCGGGCCAGAGACGCCATGACATTGATGCGTACATGCGAAGCCAGGAGCCGGCCGAGCTCGTCGGCTACGCCCGTGTCCGTTCGGACCAGCAGCGAAACGACTTGCAGCGACAGATCGCTTTCCTGTAGGACTGCTATCCAGAGGCCGAGATCATCGCCGACATCGGGGTTGGCCTTAACTAGCAACGGCCAGAACTTTTCGCCCTACTGGAACGACTGTACGGCTGCGTTAAGCTCCGTCTTGTGGTTGCCCACCGGGACCGTCCCGCCCGCTTTGCCATTGAACTCATCGAATGGTGGGTCCTGCAGAATGGGTGCGAAATCGTGGTTCTACGTGAGTCGGCATACAGCCCCAAGCGGGGCTCACAGAGGATATTTTCGCCATCATGTAAAGCTTCTCCGCTGGCCTGCATGGCCTCCGCCGCAACCAAATCCAGCAAAATCCGAGTCTATCCAGAGACCGCACAGAAGGCCCTTATTAGAGTGTGGACTGGCACCGCTTGCTACGTCTACAGCTAGACTGTAACCCTGCTGAAAGACGGGGCGCAAGCGAACTGGAAGGCGATCAAGGCGCAGCTGATACACCCGGTACCCGCGCGCATGAAGCCCGTGCCTAACCAGATTTAGAGTATATCCGGGCGCAATTCCTGGCGCGCCATGTCGGCGTTTAAAAAACAATCGTTAACTCAAGCACGAAAAAGCCCGGTGCTGGCGCCGGGAGGGATCTCATGCTGAACTCAAGTTTCGCACCCGCAAGAACCGGAAGTAGCCCTGTTTCATTCCGCAGGTGGCGATTACGGTCCAAGGTGTGTATCACACCTTGCTGGAGCCGCTGCGTATGGCCGAACCGTTACCCGCCTTGGTTCGGGACAGCCGTCTGACCGTGGAGCAGGGGCTGTATCAACTGGTAGTCTCCACGTCGGCCGACACCCATCACCCCGTAACCCAATGGCGCGTGGTGGCTTTGAATCCCGGTGTACGCTCCTTCCTGACCTATTTATCGGAGACGGACCGCGATCATATCGGGCTGGGCAACATTGGTCGTAGCCAGCACCTGTGTCAGCATTTGGTCGATTTGCAGTCCAGGGACCGTCGATGTCCCTCGCGCCAGCGCCGACACCTGCAGCAGGCGGCGGCGCGTATACAGAGGAAGGTCCGCCCTCTGATTGACAAGTTGCACTACCAGGCGGCCCGTTGGTTGGCAGTCCGCTATGACACTGTCCTGTTGCCCGTCTTTTTCGCGACCTCGGACATGGTAATCTGCGGCGGGCGCAAGATACGGTCCAAGACCGTCCACCATGTACTGACCTTCGCTCTCTTCCGATTCCGGCAATTCCTGCGTTGGGAGACCTGGCAGTATGGCAAGGTTGTCTTGAACGTAAACAAATCCTACGCGAGCAGGACCTGTAGCTGGTTGGGCGAAATAATTGACAGTTTCGGGGGCCGCCGGACCCAAACCGGATCGGATGGCGTGTACCTGGACCGGGAAATCAATGGCGCACGCGGGATTTCCCTGCTCGCTTTGGGAGGTACCCCCCATCTGTGTGAAAACGTGGCTTGCTTAGCAAGAATGTATCGGAAATAGCCTTATGCGGAGCTCGAATCCGGCCAAGAACGATGCTCGGAATTCGAATAGGGTAGGTAAGGGTACTAAAACGTGACTTTGCCGAATGGAGTTTCCCAACGGGAAGTATGGCAGCCCGCTGACAGGAAAGGGGGCGGTCAGGCCATGTTCATAAAAAATGTCAGGTCAGCACCATGGTTCTGCATGGCGACGGGGGTATCACCGTGCAGTCGCATAGGAATGTCACGGGCGCGTTGCTGGAGGACCAGTTCCTGTTCTCGCAGTGGGAAACGAATGGTCATGGGAGTGCCGACTGGTAGGTTGGGAATGAACCAGTAGCCTTTGTCAGTGGTATATATCTGGCATCCTATGGGCAAATTCATCTCTTCTCCTTCTACCCAAGAGGGTTTGCGGACCCACAAGGGGCCTTCCTGCTTGAGCGTCACCTGCAGGACTCCCTGGGTATAGGGCGATTCCACCTTGATGGTTTCGGTGTCCCGATCAAACAGCAAATTGACCTGGTGGCCCCGTCCTGGCTCAAACGTCGTAGCCTGGCGCCAGGCCTCACACAAGGACGATACTGCGCCCCCCACAATATCCATGTTGAACGAGATGGATCGATCTCCCAGCGGCGCATGGCCATACGGAGCTGGAAAACCGAAGGCTCCAAGATGGCGCTCGGCTACATTCCGTCGGCCGTCATGGGGCGCAGGATCCGGAGAAGTGGGAATAAATGACACATCCCTTAGTTGGGAAGGCAAAATATGACATCGCAGGATGCGTTCCGCATCAGCATAAGCCTCGGACCATCCATTTTTTCCCAGGATCAGGGCTGTTTCCAGAATGTCGCCAGAATTATTGACCTCGCCCCGATCCGAACTGGCATCCGGATGGGAACTCTCAATACACCACCCAATTGCGTTGCGAATCTCCCATAATCCGCGGTCGTAGAACGCCTTTACCCTTTGCAGCATACGCATGTCGGCAGTCAAGTCCGCCAGTTGGGCCAATGATGACATGACACAAGTAGTGGAATGGGTGTGAAATCCATGCACTTGGGGATCGTAGTGTCCGTCCTCAGGGAAACACTCTTGCAAAGCCTGCTGGGAGATAAGATGTGCCAGTTCCCAAGCATCACCCATGCTAGTCGTCCGAATCAGTTTGACCAATGGCCCTAGCGCCCGCGCCAGTCCGACGATAAAAGTAGAAGAACGAACTTTCAGACCCAGTTCGCCTTCAAGGTAGTTTCGGTCCCATCCCGTGTGGGGAGACCAGTGTTCCATGATGGTCTGTATACTGCGCTGGGCTAATGAAGTTGCCTCTTCCGAATCCCGAAATCGAATTAGGGCATGCAAGGCATGAAAACCTTCACGAATATTGTGCGGACTTAGGTTTATGAGTTCGCCATCGAGGAATTCCCGGTTTAAAGGCAGAGGAATAGCTCCACTGTACGAGAAGAAAGCCGCTTGGGCATGCAAATGTACTGTCTCTTCATCCAGTGGCACCGAGGATCCGAGGATGTCTTCTGCGTTCAGTAGCGCATTGAGATGGCGTCCGGGTACATGGGATTCACTGTGAACAGGACTGAAGGAGAGTTCTGGATCCGGCCATACGCGGGAGCCGAAGAAAGGTCTCAGGTCATCGTCACGATTGAAAACCTGACCCATGGTTTGGCATCCCAGACAGATTGCCTCGGGAATATCGTCGGTATTGACATTCGCTAATAGGGACATAGTAGTGAACTTGACTGATCCTAAGCATTCCAATCCGGCGTATCAACTGGGAACTATATCCTTTGGTGAGCCTCTGGCAAAGTCACTGTCACTGCCTGGGCCCTGATTTTCTTCCCGCCAACCTAGGGGTGGAACAGGATGAGAGACAGGAACGCCAGGCAGGGCATGTCACCGTTGGGCTGTCAGAGAGGAATAGGTTGTTCCCGCATCAGTTGGTGCCTCGTTGAATCCACTGGGGCAAGCCTAGTAATACATTGATAATTATTTATATACAGATACGAAAGGCGATGATTGGGATGGGCGTAAGATCTCATGATTTCAAGTTGTATTCCAGCTAGGCTGTCCGCATCCCCAAACCAGCTGCAGAAAAGTGGGGGCGTATTGGAAGGCTCAGCTATTGAGATTATCCCTCAAGGCGAGCAGAACCTATTTCGTATAAAATCTCTTGATTTAAAGCACCTGCTAGCTCAGATAACTGCGGCAGCCCTGAATTCAAAACATGACTTCGGACCGCCTCAGGGCAATGAAGCATGGTAGCTCCACACTACATTCACCATTCAGAGGCGATATAGCGTGGATAAACTTAAGGGGATTATTTACCCGAACTACACATTGTCAGTTAGGAATATAAGTCCCCAATTCTAAAATGACACCTGACAACACACGTACGAAATTTGATTTTCAAACCTGGAAGCTCTCAAGCTTCTTGCAACCCCAAACTGTTTGCCGAACGACACTTCTTGACTATCCCTCAACCATGTAGGAATGCCTTCAGCATAGAAGCCAGGTATCCGCGCCATTTTGTTGGGACCATTTCTCTATTAACTTCCGCCAGGTCAACCAGCTTCCCTGAGGAAGATTTCATTGTCCTGGTACAGAAGTAAAACAATTTGACCCGAAGTGGGCTCGGATTTAGAGAATTCGACAACGGGCTGAAAATAATTCCTAAGAGGCAAAATGCCTAGATAAATCTCCTCCAAATTCGCCTAGTCAAGGGGCTTAAGACAAGCAAACAGATTGAGAAGAACTTCAGAATGAGCTTGTCTTCGCCAAGGGAAGTGACCACTTGACTTCACCATTCAGAATATCAGTCAGGATTGATTGCGATAATTCCTAGTCAGACCAGTGGCCCCGAGTTCACACCACTAGAATGCTTGCGGATTGAACAGTAATGCCAGCCTAGCCACTGCCTGTTGATGCACCTGGAGAATGTAACAAAGAACTCGCCTCGTCTCTGCGGGACCAAAAACAAATTGAAGAGATTGTTAAGAGAGTTTAAGGCTGCAACTTTCCGCTCAGATTCCTTTTCATATGGCATATGCCCTGTAGACAAGCAGGGGAAGGACTCTGTTCAAAAAACATTCAAGAGTCTAGAACCTTTGAGAGGGTCTTGAGGCTGCGGATCGACTTCAGAGCTGAAACAAACGAGACGGACAGGGTTCATTCCACTGTTGCTTCCAAAGACTTTTCCCAATTCGCCTGGATCCATGGCCTATGGATTCGGATGGCAGTTGCCTTTGCATGGAAACCTAGCCGCTGACTTGGGTCAGTTTGGCCAATTCCGTCTCATCCAGTGAAATCTCAAGGGATTCCAAATTAGCTTCCAGTTGCTCTACTGAATTCGCGCCTACGATGGGTGCTACCACTGCTGGTTGAGCCATAATCCAACTGAGTGCTACGGCTCCAGGCCAAGTTTCCTTGGCAACAGCAATATCCTTAACTGCCTCCAATACCTGCCACGCCTTGTTCCCTCCATACTTGGCAAGATTTCCCTGCGCCCTCGGTGAGTCAGGATGTTTCTCTCTGGTGTAACGGCCAGTCAGAAGGCCCCCAGCCATTGGACTGTACGGAACAGCTCCCAATCCGTACGTAGTGCAGACTTCAGCCAGTTCCTGCTCGAATTCAGATCTATGGAGCAAGTTGTAATGGGGTTGAATGCTGACATAGCTACTCCAGTTCCCCTTATCACTGGCCCAAAGCGCCTGCATTAATCTCCACGCAGGATAATTGCTGCATCCCACATACCTGACTTTCCCCTGTCGGACCAGAGAGTCCAAGACTTCCATGGTTTCCTCTATTGGGACATCTGCATCAAACCAATGTGTCTGATAGAGGTCTATGTAGTCCGTTTGCAGTCGCTGCAATGAAGCGTCAACTGCCTCAAGAATATGCTTTCGAGAAAGGCCCTCGCCGTTGGGTTGATCGGACATCTTGCCCCTGACTTTCGTAGCCAACACCACGTCTTGACGGCATTTTCTCTTCTGCAGCCATTCTCCAATAATGTTCTCGCTGGAACCGGGACCAAGGTCAGGTACCCAGGCACTGTAGATGTTAGCTGTATCCAATAAATTGCCGCCAGCGGCCAGAAAGGCATCCATTACTGAGAATGAAGCGGCTTGATCCAGTCTCCAACCCCATTGCATGGTGCCAAGACCTAACGCAGATACTTTGAGACCCGATGTTCCTAGATTTCTATAAATCACGTTGCAATTCCTTCTTTTTTCTTTCCGTAAGCGTACGGGTTTCACCTTCTCGGCGTGTAATCAGACTTGCGTCCATGTATTCGAGCAGGGGTTGAACATATTTACGGCTGGTTCCCAACAAATCGCGCAATTCCGCCAGAGTTGCCGTGCCATGAGTCGATAGATATTGCATGATTCTGTCCTGCATGGCAGCAAAGGCAGACTCACTGAAAACAATATCGTTACTGACAGTTATGTAGGTATCTTCTTCCAACAACACTTCCAATAAAGCTTCATCATTATCAAGTTGCTCCAGCATGACAGATTTAGTCGGTGGATTGAAGGGATTGGCTTCCATGGTGCTGGCCAATTTAGCCGCGGCTTGTTCTTGCTTTTCGGAAAAGCGGACCACATGTCCGTCTAGCGAAACGATGCCTTTTTCAACCTGAAGCAAACTTTTACTGGTCCAATAATTCAACAAGGCGGCAAGGTACGAAGGTTCGAACTCCTTCTTGTGCTTCCGTCGCATTTGCAGTGCAAGTCGAGAAAGAAGATCCTCACGCGGTTGACCTTGGCGCAGAGGATACTGGTCATGGTAACTTTCCAGTTCGGAAATTGCCATTCCAAGCCAATGGCTTTCATCTTCGGTAGATGCATAGGTTTCGTGCGAGGAAAAGGGCACTTCCAGCAGGATTCCTTGCCGGAGGCAGGAGCTCAGAGCATTTCTTAATTCTGAAGGATTTTCCATGGGAAATTCCTTCAACAAGGATGCGAACGTTTGGAAAGGACTGGCGGTCACTATCTGTGTTAATTGTGTGGGCAAATCCTGAGAGGACATATCTGAGAAGTAAGACTCTGTCTCATCGTCAAACCTCTTCCAATATCGTATAGAGGGTGCGGCCAGCACTATGCCACCGCCCAATGTAATACTGGGAGAAGGCATTCGTATTATGAATCTGTCGTCGCGAGCAATCACCATAGGACGGGTTGTGACTAGCTGACAAAATCCTTCTTCTCCCGGCAAGATCATGGAGTCTCTGAGCAGCCTTACCCGGGCTGTGACTTCAGTGGAGCCATGAAACAGCATAACGGTCATATCGTGTACGACTGGCTTGGGCGCGTCGGGTAACAGTCGAAAGACAGCGTCCAAAGTTTCCGATTCCTGCAAGTTTCCCTTCTGACTTAGGACTTGCCCTCGCCGAATTAGATGGTGGGAGACTCCGCCCAGGTTCACAGCCAAGCGCGTTCCAGCTGATGCTTCTTTGACATCTTGATGGTAAGCCTGAAGGCTGCGCACGCGGCCTTCAATCCGCCCTGGGAGTACTTCGACGATATCCCCTTCGTTCAGTTGACCTGAGCAAAGAGTTCCAGTCACTACGGTCCCAAAGCCGCTCAAGGTAAAAACTCGGTCGATAGGCAGACGCGCTGGTCCATCCCGCATGGTTTGGCGCCGGTCAGCTGGCAGGGAACGGAGATGGGCCTTCAGTTCTTCCAGTCCCGTGCCCCTCTCAGCACTAACCTGCCATATGGGGGAACGGGCAAATTTCGTTCCTTCTAACAGCTCGGCGAATTCCAATTCGACAAGAGCCAGCCATTCCTGGTCCGGCGCAGCGTCAACCTTAGTCAGAATTGGCACGCATACTTCGATGTCCAGCAAATCCAGAATGGCTAAGTGTTCACGTGTCTGGGGCATTACTCCTTCATCGGCTGCCACTACCAACATAGCGGCATCAATTCCGGATACACCAGCCAGCATATTGCGTATGAAGTCCAAGTGCCCGGGAACATCAATCAGGCCGATGTGCCCGGATTTGAGATCATCTTGCGAAGCCATCCAGGCGAAGCCGAGATCAATTGTCAAGCCTCGCCGCTTCTCTTCAACCAAACGGTCCGGGTCGATGCCGGTCAAAGCTCGGACTAGGGTCGACTTACCATGATCTACATGACCGGCTGTTCCCAAAACCAACATTATCCGTTATTGCCCGCTACGAACAGGCTCCAGTGGGGTTTGGCCGTTGTCAGCGTAGAGCTCCTGGTTGCGCCGCAGCTTGTTCCATTCGTCTTCCATGGACCGGAGAATTTGGTCCCGTTCCCGCATGGCCTGATGAATATTGTCCACGTTTTCCTGAGCCGCCTTGAGAGCCAATTGTGGATAAGTCTCCTGTAAAGACCAAAGATGTTTGATTAATTCATCATGCAGACGCAGGCTTTGCTGTAAAGCCTGCATGTTTTCCTTTAGGAGTGAATCGAATTTTGTTTGAGACTGAGAAAGGTGATCCAACCGCATACGGCCTTTGCGATCCCTTTCGCTCAACCCCGCTTGAAAATCTGCCAAGGATTTCTCCAGCTTTGTCTGAAAAACGCGGCTCTCTTCCCTCATCTGCTGCAGGCCTTGGTCCAGCCTCTTGTTTAAGGACTGTACTTCTGCCAAGGACCGTTGGGCACTGTCTTGGAAGGGCACAAGGGAGTTAATCTGGGTCTTAACTTGCTCGAAACGAGGAGGTAACTCCTGCACAGTCGCCTCCAGGGCCCGCATTTTCTGTGCCGATTCCAGAACTTCGCTCCTAGACTGCTCCCTCCATGTATCCAAATCGCGCTGAGTCTTCTCGTTTGAAGCATGGAGAGCGCCATATTCTGAGCGCACCTTCCGGCCTTCAGCTCCCAAACGTGCAAATTCCTGAACAAGCTCTTCCATCTTACGGAAGGACTCCACTTGATCCTCTTGCAGTTGCCGTAATCGTTTCTGTTCCGAATTCTTGTTTTCCAGAAGGTAAGGTACGTGCTCAGTGCGTTCTTCCATTGCAGCCTTGGCACTTTCCAACTGCGCAGCGAAAGTCTGCAGTCCTTCATGCACTCTTTTCAGATCCTCCTCCCGCAGCAGAAGCGACTGTTCAACTTGGGAAATGCGGGATAAATCCCTCTGCAGGTTGTTGAGTTCTCGACGCCAGCCTTCCCTTTCCCCTGCTCGTGCCCTTTCTTGGTCCCGTTGATTTCGTTGCCGCTGTTCCTCTTCCCGCTCCAGCAGAGCCACCATTTCCTGCCGGGTCTTGTCTAGAGCCTCTTCCAGTTGCTGCATTCGCTGCCCTTGTTGTCCTGAACGAGACAGGATGGTCTCCAACTCCTGAATTTGCTTGTTCTGATCCACCAAGTCCGCGCCCTGGGATTCAACCAAGTGGCTCAGTCGCACAATTTCGTTTCGATTCCTCCGATGCTCTTCGTCCAGCCAATTGACGATCTGTTCCAGTTGCACCAGGTCCATGATGTTAGCCTCAACGTCTCAGTGAAATAAGGAGGTCTTGATCCGGGCCACGAAATATTCCGAATTCTTCCCTGTATGATTGCTTTGGGCTTCCGTGGCACAAAAGCGCCCTCGGCCACATCCTATTTTGCCACTCACGGCACCTTTGCATTCCAGTTCTCGCAGAAGGTTCAAAAGATCCTCATGAATCCTGATACAGGGCAGAATGGTAGCTTGTAATGCCTGGGGGCAGTTCAACAACATTCCTGGGCAAAACTTAGGTATATAGACAAGTGGCCCGAATCGCGATTGATAACAGGTTGGCATTTCACCGGTTTGCCGGTATAGCTCGATACACCCGCAACCTTGTAAGGGCCCTTCAGAGGATTGCACACGCTGATTCCTTCATTGAATGGCGTCACTACCGGCAGCCGAAAGTAAAATTTGAAACTCCCAACTGGCGTAGCAGAGTACTATTCAGTCCGGTTCACCATGCATGGGAGCAGCGCATGCTGCAAATTGAAATGCTACGGTTTCACCCTGACGTTGCTCATTTCCCTGACTTCATAGGACCCTATAGTTCTCGTCAGACATCCGTAATCACGGTCCACGATCTTGCCTTTCACCATTGGCCAGAATTAGTGACGAACGAGGCAAGAGTCTATTACGAACAGCTGGAACAGGCTGTGGAACACGCTTCAGCAGTGATTACTCCCTGCCAATTCACTTGCGACGATCTGCTGGAACAGGTACCTCAAGCGAGGGGTAAAGTGCAAGTAATCTACAGTGGAGTGGACCCGGATTTTCTGGGAAATCCGGATCTGGAAAACGGGCCTTCTGCCTTTAGCATGGACTTGCCACCTAAGTTCCTGCTGCATGTAGGAACGCTGGAGCCTCGCAAAAACATCCCCGCACTGCTCAAAGCTTTTGGCATTATCCGGCAGGACAGCAGGTTTGCCGATCTTTTTTTGGTCTTGGCAGGCGCTAAGGGTTGGCGTGATGAAGGTATTTACTCCTTAGTCAGGAAATTGGAACTGGAGGAGGCTTGTGTCTTTCCTGGACATCTTTCTGAAGCGGCCCTGCGCCAGACTTACAAGCTCGCATTGTGCCTCGTCCATCCTTCCCTATACGAAGGTTTTGGTCTGACTCTGTTGGAAAGTATGGCCTGTGGTACTCCGGTCGTCGCCAGCAACGCCTCCTGCTTGCCAGAAATCGCCGGAGATGCAGCCTTGTATGCAAGTCCAACTGATGAAAAAGAATTGGCTGCCCGGATATTGGATTTACTTCAAAATGAGACCGTGAGACAGGCTCAGATCGAGAGGGGAATAGCTCACATTTCGAAATTCAATTGGGAGCACACTGCCGCCGCCACCCTAGCTGTCTATCACTCTGTATTGGCTTGATACTGGCCCACTAGGTCCACGAAGTTAGCCGAATGCGTATTCTATTTCTGGTCGGTCACTCTCCCTGGCCATTGACCCAAGGGCGTAGTCTCCGAAACTACCAGATTCTCAAGTATCTTGCTGAAAGGCACGAGTTGGACGTTCTATGTGGTTATAGCCAGGAAATGCCAGTAACCTGGCCGTCTGAAGTCGAAAGCCTCTGGGACAGTTTCAAAGCTTTCCCCTGGCCGGTTCGCAGCAAGTGGAGGCGAGTTATTGGACTGTCCCGCAACTGGCCTGATCTCTGGCAGGCTCATTTCAATCCAGACCTGATAAACGAAGGGAGGGATTTGCTCAGTAGCAGCAAGCCTTATGGCCGCATGCATGTGGCTGGATTTGAAATGTTCGGCTGTGCATCCGCCATCATAAATGCAACAGGGGCGTCCGTTCCATTAGTTCTAGACGAACACAACATTGAATTTCGTCTTCAGCAATCCCTGGGAGAGAGCCGCCTTGGAATTCCGCCCAGTATTCCTTATCGGCTCTTCAATTCCTTGCAGGTTCGCAAGTTACGCAGAGAAGAAACAGCAGCATGGAAGATCGCTACCCACGTTCTAACCGTAAGCGAAGCTGACCGACAGGAAGTTCTTTGCATAAAAGAGCCCAACAGAGTCTTACTGCTTCCCAATGGAGTGGAAGCCCAAGGTGGAACGAAGGGAATTTCTTCTCAGGCGCCCAGGCCATTTCAACTGTCTTTCATTGGGAAAATGGATTACCGCCCTAACGTATTAGCTATGAAGTGGTTCTGTAGCGAAGTGTTTCCTCAATTGCAGGCGTTGCAACCCCAAGTTCGACTCTGTATTGTGGGGCGAGATCCCGCTCCCGAGATTCTGGAACTCAGTTCCATGGACAGGGTAACTGTAACGGGATACGTAGAGGATCTGGGCCCATATTACGCGCCAGGAACTATTGCGATTCTGCCAATGTTTCATGGAGGGGGCACGCGCCTGAAAGTACTTGAAGCCATTATGCAAGGAGTCCCATTGGTCTCTACCGCATTGGGCATTTCCGGCATAAGCCTAGGGGAAGGTCGACACTGCCTTCTGGCTGAAGATGCAGGTGAATTTGTGGAGGCAATAAACAGTTTATGGACGGAGCAAGTAGATATTGAACTGTTAGTAAGAGAGAGCAGAAAATTTGTTTCGGTAAACTTTGACTGGTCTGTGCATTTGCCAGTACTAGATGAAGTCTTTCCTTAATGTTTCTTAAGTCTTTGCCTTTGCTATACAGACCCGCTGACAACAACCACTTCAGCTAAATTCGGTCTGATGCCGTCAGAACCGGCAGTCTTTGTTTATTGAATCTGGCTGAATCCTCCAGAGACGGGTCGGCGGCCCCTTCAATGTGGGATCCCAAATTTTTCAGCATGCTAATCAAATATTTCGCAAGCTCTGCCTCCGTCCAGGAAATGAAGGCAATTTAGACTTGATGTCGGAAGAAACGTCAGCAACAGATCCCCAAGATCTCTTGAGAAGTGAAGAACGTGCCAGGAATTACATTGGTGCCGATTCTTGCCTTGTCAAGAGATTAATTTCGGCTGGGAATCCAAATGCTTCCGAACATAAGAAGAAATTTGCAGATTGGGTCGAAAATATCCAAACCGGCAGTTTCGCCTCCGATTCAAATGGCGCCCCGCTGGATATAGACGCATTGATGCCTTAATTTCTCCTAGCTAAATAGTTGCAATAGTGGGGAAGCGTCCTAGTCAAGAGAGGAGGGACGTCCGTCGGATGGATGTCGAAGATAAAATCTGGGACTTAATAAGGATGTGTTTTCCTTCGCATGAAGAGATCTTAAGGGCCCACAATGCACATACAACTGCTAGCCAATACAAAGCTGAGCGCGGATTAAAAGCCCACTGATCATTACCCAATTCTTTAACATGCTGGGCGCCCTGCTGCGCTTTGATACTCCCCCTGTGATGACGATCCGGTTGGACCAAAGCGAAACTACCGAGTAAGCAAAGTGTCTTTCGTTTAGACGTTGGCGACCGATTTGTGAACTAGGGGGACGTTTGGCGTTCTAGCGGGAATTAATTGCTTTTATCTACTACACGCTTGGATATAAAGCATATTCTGGGCCATGGCAGCCCGGTCATTTCGTTCGCTAAAGGCCCTCCGGTCCTCAACAGTTTCTTGCAGCTTTCCCAAAGTTTACTGGGTCAACTTCTGTATTCCGCTGTTCACAGCAGTCACGATTCTGATGGCCCATTGGAAAGAGGTGATAGACCCTCGCACCTGTCTTGAAGAAAATCAAGCTTGTTCCCCAAGAGCAGGCGGCGTGGTGGGATATGACGAAGGATCCAGTTCTACCTCTATTAAGTATGGCCCCCTAATTGCAAACGCCTCCTCCAATCCATCCTCCAGTTCGCTAAACGAGGAGACGTGAGTCCCTGGTATATCAAAGGCTTCAGCAAGCTTGACGTGGTCGGTCTCTGTTCGATATTCAGTTCCTATGGGGAACATGCCGAGGCGGACTTGGGCAGAGCGGATGAGGTCGAGGGCACTGTCCTTTAAGACGATGACCTTTGTATTGCTGGCGATTTCCCTGAGAAGACCCAATTCCCCCGCACACATGGCCATCCCGCCGTCGCCGATAATGCTCAAGACAGTTCTCTCAGGAGCTTCCGTACCCGCGCCGATTGCACTAGCCAAACCATACCCCATGCAGGACAACCCATTGGACAGGAGAAAGCCTTCAGGTTGGTAAGTGGGCCACTCCAAACTGAAAAAAATCTTATGTGAGCCAACGTCAACTGTCATCAACGCCTCACCTGGTGCCTTCTGCCTTAATACAGTCAAAACTTGCTGAGGTGATATACGGCCTGTTAGAACTGGTGCATGACCATCGTTTCCTCGCTTTTTTCTATTGGGCCCTACTCTTACAGAATTCCATTCGGAGCCAATCTCACACTGCTCTGACAAGAGATGTAACAAATTGCTGAGGTCCCCGACCAGATCCACGGTAGATGATATTTCGGGATCCCAATTGGGCCATTTCGAGATCCATACCAATGGCCCCTGCCAATCCCATTGCTTAACCAGCTCCACCACATCTAAACCGACCGCTACTACGCCATCTCCAGCCTCGAGGACTCCGTAACCGGGATCTGTCCTCGTCAAGCCAATTACTCCGGCTGATAATTCATGGCGATCTGAAATCGATCCTTTTACTTTAGGTGTAACCAAGACAGGTGCCTTGAGCGCCTCCGCCAGAGACACGGTTCCCTTTGAAGCCTCTTCACCCATCGCCCCGAGGCCGGCGACTATGACAGGTTTCTTCATCTTTCCAATGAGGGTCGTAGCCGCTGAAAGCTTACGGCTACAAGTGAATGGCTTCCCCGTTTTTTTGGATCCCTTAACATCAGGTCCCAATGCCAAACAGGGCTGGGCTGCGGCATCGTTTGACATTTGCAAATGGACTGGGCCGGGCCTTCCTTCCAGCATCAAGGAAAGAACATCTGGAATTTGATGGGCAGTCTTGGGTTGCACTACGAATGAGGTCTTGGCCATTGGACCTGCCAGTGCCGTGAGGTCCAACAACTGGTGGGTGTGAAGCGGACCAGCATTCTCGTTGGTGCGGGCAGTCAATACCACCACCGCGGCCCGGTCCAACCATAAATGGCCCAAACCTGCAGCAGCGTGGGTTATGCCCGGCCCCAGAGTTGTCAGGCAGGCCTGAGGCTTTCCGCTAAGTCTGTAGCAAGCGGCAGCAGCATACGCCGCGCTGGATTCGTTACGTACCAAATGGAATTCGAAGCCCTTTTGGTTCAAGGCTTCCACCAGGTGGACATTCTCACCTCCCGGCAACCCGAAGACTTTGCGAATCCCCAAGTCCCAAAGAGACTGCGCCACGAAATCAGCTAGACTTTCCATTCTTTTTCCCCAATAGGCACCGCCTCTTACTCACGCGATTGGTGCCCTTCCAGCGAGTGCTGGCCAGTTGAATCGAATCCAGATTCACGCGTACGACCTTCTCGGAGGCCGCGTGCCGGATCAAGTTCCTTCAAGATCAGACCAGGCTTGGGGAAATCGCGTAAATCGGCGGTTTCAACTCCAAAGGCGGTCGTGCGCTAATTCCTGATCCCATTCGACAGTTGGCATATCGAAAGTCCGCTGGTATTTCTGGTCTAGAAATCCTTCCATTGCAGCCTCATTGAGGCCTGAAAAACCCAAGCCGGGCTCCTCAGGAATTCGAGCGTAACCGCCTTTGACCAATGGCTTGGGAATGCCATCTAGCAAGTCCTCCCAGCCAGGCACGTCCACAGCGTGATGCTCCAAGGCCAGGAAACCTTCTGAAGCCGCGGCGCAGTGGACGCCTGCCAAGAATGCGATGGGGGATCCCGCGGAATGTAGTGCCATAGGAATGCCATGTTCAAAAGCCAGAGCCCCAATTTTCTTGGTCTCCAGAATGCCGCCGGCGGTTGCCAGATCAGGGTGGATAACACTGACCGCCCTCTTGGTAATAAGGGGTTCAAAGTTGCGGCGAAGATAAATATCTTCGCCGGTACAGGTCGGCGTCGTAAGGGATCCTGTAATTCGAGCCCATTGATCCGTGAGCTGCCAAGGAATGAGGTCCTCAAGCCAAGCTAGAGCAAAAGGTCCCAGGGCCTGTCCCAATTCTATACAGGACTCGATACCCAAGTGCCCGACATGATCTACAGCCAAGGCTACTTTATAGCCCACCTCCGATCTTATTGAATCCACATAGGCAGTCAGAAAATCGATGCCTTTGGGTGTCAACCTTATACCTGTAAAGGGATGCATCAGATTTGTGGTGTCTAACATGCCTGGAGGATAGGAAAGACCCCCCTCGATGCCATTCCTGCGCAATAAATCGATGCCCAAATCCATCTTCAGGAACTGAAAGCCTAGGTTCAGGCGATCGCGCAAGTTCTGGGCCATCTGCTGCGAGTTTGAACTACTTTTCGTATCAGCGTATACCAACACTTCTTCTCGGTGTTTGCCTCCAATTAGCATATAGGCCGGCAGACCATATGCCTTTCCGGCGAGGTCGCATAACGCCATTTCAATGGCGCAGATCCCGCCACCTAGCCGGGCGTGCCCACCGAATTGCTCCAAATCCCGAAAAATATTTTCAATCTGGCAAGGATTCTGCCCCAGGATGCGGCTCTTAAGCATCAGTGCATAAGTGGCACTTGCCCCGTCTCTTACTTCTCCATACCCAGAGAGGCCTTGGTTCGTGTCAAGGCGTAAGACTGTGGATCTGAAAGGGACCCCAGTCAGGTTAGCGATTCGCAGATCCGTGATACGGAGTTGGGATGGCGCCGAAGCCGAAGAAGCCATTTCGGTAACCATCGAACCCCCTTACTCAGTTTGCCGACTAGATGTCAGCCTTGAGTTACCACTGACACGGCTTCAGCTATGGTTGAGGAAATCACATCAAGTTCGGCAGAAGAAGAGCACAGAGGAGGGGCAAGCACTAAGTTGTTGCCAGTGAATCGAGTCAAGACACCTCTGTCCAGACAGGCCGCTTGCGCGCTCGCTGCCAGTGCTGGGGCTGGTTCTTTTGTGGATTTGTCCGACACAAATTCCACGGCCATCATCATACCTAGGCCTCTGACCTCGCCGACGTTGTCATTCTCTTCAAGATGTCGCAATTCGCCCATGAGTCGATTGCCGCCATCTCTACCTCTGTCGGCGTAATTTTCAGATTGCATAATATCCAGATTTGCCAAGGCTACGGCGCAACAAGTGGGATGCCCTGAATAAGTGTAAGTATGTGCCCAGCGGTCTGCTATCGAGTAACTGTCCATGACTTCGCGAACTTGATCATGCACCTGAATGCCTCCCAAAGGCACATAGCCGCTCGTAATCGCCTTGGCGAAAGAGATTATGTCAGGTTGAACACCCCAATGAGAAAGACCAAACCATTTGCCGGTCCGTCCCCAACCTGTAATGACTTCATCCGCAATCAACAAAACCTCATATTCATCACAGATTTCCCGGATTCGGGGAAAATAGTCATCGGGAGGCACTACAACGCCCCCGACACCTGCAACGGGCTCGGCGATAAAGGCCCCAATGGTATCGGCTCCTTCCTGTTGAATGAGCTCTTCCAGTTCTCGAGCCGCGGCTGTGCCTACGGTCTCCCCGGACCTGATCTCCCCAGCAAAACGGTAAGGGTCTGGCATGTTGATGTGGAGAAAGCCTGGCACACGGGGTTCAAAGAGATTCCAGTACATTGGGATTCCGGTGGCGCTCATGGCTGCCAGCGTCAGGCCATGATATCCCCGCAAGCGGCCTATAATTTTGGTCTTGTCAGGTTTACCCAAGCCCTTCCAATAATATCTAACCGTTTTGAAGGCAGCCTCGTTAGATTCGGCTCCTCCGCTGGTGAAATACGTGGAGTTGAGATCAGGGTAGGCGAAGCCTGCCAGGCGGTCCGCCAATTCCACGGTAGTGTCCGAAGCAGTGCCCGCAAAATTGGAGACAAAGGCTCCTCGTAATATCTGGGCGTGTGCCGCATCCGCCAGCTCCTTGCGACCGTGACCCACATTCACATTCCAGAGACCCGACATGCCGTCAATGACTTTGCGGCCATCGGTGGTGTGCAAATAAATGCCCTCGGCGTTCTCGAAGTAGAGCGCCCCTTCGTATGCATCCCGATGATGCATAGGATGAATCAGATGTTGGTCCTTTTTGGCAAGAGTCTCTGTTCTGGACATCATGAATTCTCCATTTGGTCTTGGCACTGAAAGTTTTTTGGAGCTGTCGCTAGAGCCCCCTGACTATAACATCAACGACCCGCTGTTAGCTTGCGATCTTTAAGGCCTGAAGAACGTTGCAGACTTGAGTGGAAGTCCGTACTCAAACTATCGGCAATTCGCTAGCAGGAGAATGAAGAAACTGGAACTGAGAGAGCTTTCTATAGGAGAAAGTAAGGACCATCGTGACAAGTCACAAAGAGAGCCTCAATATCTTGTGGCCTCGAATTTCCATTGGGCACAGATTTTCTGCATCTCAATGGCATCATTGCGCTCTTTGAGTCCGCTGGTTTCGTATTGCTCATGCAGTTTTGCCAACGCTTTTCGATCAATTTCAATTCCAAGCCCTGGTTCATCTGAGATCTCTATGGCTCCTTCTTCGAAGGTGAATCGGCCCTGCACGAGGACTTCTTCGGATTGCCAAGGATAATGGGTGTCGCAGGCATAAGTTAGGTTGGGCATGGCCGCACCGAGGTGGGTCATCGCCGCAAGGGATATGCCTACATGGCTATTGGAATGCATCGAAAGACCGCGTTCAAAAGCCCGGCAGAAGGCAGCCAATTCCAGACTGGGACGCAGCCCACCCCAAAAGTGATGATCGCTTAGGATCACATCTTCGGAATGTGTCGCTACGCTACCTGGAAGATCAGCGAAGGAAGTCGTACACATATTGGTGGCCATAGGCATGGATAACTCTCTGCGCACTTCAGCCATGTTCTCTTGACCGCGGACTGGATCCTCGAAGTATTCCAATACCCCTTCCAGTTGTCGACCTATTTCCAAAGCCGTTTCGACTTTCCAAATGGCGTTTGGGTCTAAGCGGAGAGGCGTTTCAGGGCCAAAAGCTTCTCTCAATGCCAGAATGGCCGCGGCTTCCTCGCCGGGAGGGTAGGCGCCTCCTTTCAACTTAATCGATTTGAATCCGAATTCCGCGCACATGGCTTGGGCCTGTGCAACGACACCGTCAGGGTCTATTGCAGCCTCCTGGCGGGCGGCAGTCCAGCCGCTCGCAGCGGGATCCTTACCCATACCCCACTTGCCACCAGCACCCTCCAATTTGTAGAAGAGATATGCCGAATATTCGACCCTGTCGCGTACCTTGCCTCCGAGCAATTCATGAACGGGCCTGCCTGTCAGTTTTCCTTGCAGGTCAAGCAAAGCCACTTCCAGGGCACTGCGCACATGAACATATTGGCGACTAACCCATGGCTGGTTGCCCCTGCTTTCTTCAGCTTCCGCAAGTTCATTTTCTACATCTAGCAGAATCTGGTTGAGAGCAAAGGGATTCCGTCCTGTCACTACCTGGCGGGCCCGAATCAAGGCTGCCTCAGTCTTGTAATTGCCAGGTATTTCACCGAAACCAGAAACCTGGTCGGTTGTCACTATCTCCACTATCAGGCGGAGCGCATAGGGGGCATGGATGCCCGCAGCGTTCAACAGAGGCGGGTCCGCCACCGCAATCGGAGTGATATGCAAAGACTCGATTTTCATGTTCGTTTTCCCTCAAAGCCGATGCAAAAAGAAGAACACTACTGCGTCTGTACCCATTCCTTGTAATCTGCTTCGATGTGATCTTCCCATTGGCGATCAATGTCACCAGCGGAATAGATGCCTTCCCCTATCCTTAACTTGCCAAATCGATCCCGGCTCTGAACATCTTCGGCGTAGTCTACGGTGTCTTCGGCCAAATGGGCAGGCACGAATATAGCTCCGGAAACGGTTGCGAGAACTACATCTCCAGGTAATACTGTTGCCCGTCCAATTCGTACCGGTACATTTACACCCCCCAAGACAGCATTCTTGATAGCAGAGGGATCCACTCCCCGGCAGAGCACTGTCAAATCAGTCATGTGGCCGATGCCCTGAAAGTCTCGAATTCCACCATCGATAACGGCCCCGGCGGCACCTCGGGACTGAATAGTTGTGGCCAGATTGTCTCCAATGAAGGTACCATCCACGACTTTACTGTACATGTCGACCACCAGTACGTCTCCTGGTTGCAGGCTGTCAATAGGCCAGGAATTCTGGCCGCCATTATGGCCCGCTGCTTTCCCCTCCTCATCCACCATCGCATGTAGATCGGGCCTGTTTGGCAGCATCCGAACTGTGACTGCCCTACCTGCAAACGGTCGGGACACATTGGTATTCACCCAGTTCCCTTCAAATTGATCATGGTAATCGTGTTTGCGAAGGTATGCCCAAGCCTCTTCTGTAGTGATTTGAGCCATACGTTCCAATACGGTCACAGGGACTTGGGGACGTCCATCCGCCAGACGCGAGCCCTGCCAAAGACGGGATAGTTTCTGGACGGACTCAGGAACACTAAGAAACTGCATGGGTTACTCCCTGTACTTTCACCGTTAAGGCCGGTGTTTTTAGGCTAAGAAGTAGTGGCACTGGCAGGGGCCAACCGAAGAGGAATGGCATTTTCCTTGATTGGAAAATGTACCAAGAAGCCAAAGAGACCCAAACCGATGCAAATCCAGAATATTGGATCATATGAATTGGTTTGGTCATATACACGGCCAGCCATCCAGGATCCTAGGAAAGATCCAATCTGATGGCTGAAAAAGACAAAACCGTACATGGTGGAAAGGAACCGGGGCCCGAAAAAATTTGCAACGGCTCCGCTGGTAAGAGGTACAGTAGCCAGCCAAACTAATCCCATGAGGCAGCAGAACACAAGAGTAGACATTACCGTGATTGGCAGCATGAAATAGGCCAACAGCAGCAGCCCCCTCACACCGTAAATGAAACTAAGTAGGTATCTCCTTGGGAGTCGGTCACCTAGCCAGCCAAAGCCAACCGAACCTACTAAATTGAAAGTCCCGATCATGGCTAGGGCCAGACCGCGGATGTGTCCGACCCCATGGTCTGACCAGAAAACCGGAAAGTGGACTCCAATGAAAGCTACATGGAAACCGCAAACAAAGAAACCAGCTATTAATAACAAGAAACTGGGATTTTGCAAGCCTTGGCTCACCCGAGGCCATACCGGCACGTGAGCCTCTTCAAGCGGCGAGTCTCCGTCCTGATCCTTACGAGCGGGTATACCAAAGGCCAGCAAAATAATACAGGAAACCAATCCTGCGCCCACAAGAAAAGCCGTTTTCCAGCTCCAAGTGTCAATAAGCCATTGATTGAAAATCGGCATGACCAGGAAGCCCGCTGAACTCATGGCGGTCATGAGGCCGAAAACCTTGGAACGATGCTCTGCAGCTACAAGGCGACCTAATGCCCCTAGCAGGACTACGAAAGTTGTAGCTCCAAGCCCCAGTCCCACAATAACGCCCAAGGAGACTATTAGCCCTGTAGAAGTGGTCCAAACCGTACTTAACAGAAGGCCACTGGCATAAACCACTCCTCCCCCCATCAGGACCAGTCGGGTGCCAAAGCGGTCAACCAGAAACCCTATGAAAGGCAGTCCGAATATCAAGTTGCTGAGCGCCATGGCGAAACCAAAAACTTCGCGGCCTGTTCCAAGTTCCAGTGTGATGGGGTCCAGAAACAAGCCAAAGCTCTGACGAGTTCCCGTACTGACCATCACCGCGACTGCCGCGGATATGATTGCTATGACTACAGTTCTGGGCATGGGGATGCGGTAATAACGCCTAGCATGAATTCAACTTACCAGTTTCGCATAGATTCGAGGAACATCCGAGTTAGTTCAGCTCCGGAAGCGGGCCGGGGTGAAAGTTTAGTAACTCGGTGTTGCGGCAATGTGTTTTCCGCCAATGTTTCTGCATCAGCGGGACCGTAGCCAACGGCTTCGAGACCCTCTGGCATTCCTGTAGCTTTCATGATCTCCATGAATTTCTGAGCCAGAAGCTCTCCCGCCTCTCGCATAGGTATTCCCACTACATTGGCTCCCAAGAGCTTCGCTGCCAGCATATGCTTAGAGAAATCCGCTTCGGCTGTGAAACGAAAGACCGCTGGTGCGGTGAGTACCACAGACATGCCATGGGGAATGATGGCGTGATCAGTAATATAGTCTGGCGCGTGGTAATCACGCACTAGACTCGACACTGGATAAGACATGCCGTGACAAAGATGTACACCGGCATTTCCAAATCCCATACCACCATAAACAGCGGCAAGCATCATTTTTTGACGGGCTTCCAGATTATCCGGTTCCCGAATAGCAGTAACCAAATTTTCCGCCACCAGTCCTATGGCCTCTTTGGCCCAGATATCGCTAACCGGAGTTGCCCCCTGGTAAGTTGGTCGTTGCAGAGAACTCTCAGCCCTGTCACGGGAGTCGAAGGGAAGAGTGGTAAAAGCCTCAATTGCATGGCACAACACATCTATCCCCGAACAAGCTGTAACCATAGGGGGCAATTCCAACGTATTGAATGGGTCCTGGACTCCCAGTGAAGGGCGCATGAAACGATGTGCGATCCCCGTCTTGGCGTTCTTTTCTTTGTGATCGAAGATAGCTACGCCAGTGATCTCACTGGAAGTTCCGGCTGTGGTTGGAATACCAATCAGTGGTTTGAGCGGCCCAGGTACTGGTTTGCCCTTTCCAATTGGGGCATTCACATAGTCAAATATATCCGCTGGATATGTGCTTTGCAGATTGGCAACCTTGGCTGTGTCAATGGTGGACCCGCCTCCGAATGCTAAGAAGCCATCAAATTCTCCTTGGCGGGCAAATTCTGCCGCGGCCTCAAACGATTCCAAGGATGGCTCAGTACGGATCTCACTGAAGAGCTGCCACTCCAGGGAATCTGAATTAAGGGATTCCTGCAGCTTTGAGAATTGCGAGGATTCGACCAGATTCGGATCACATAACACCATAATCTTGCGGACATTCAGGATTTCCAAGTCTTCCTTGACTTCAGACATAGCCCCAAAACCGAATTTCACGGCAGAAGTGTCTAACGTAAATATTGTTTCGTTGGTCACAAAATTAGGACTCCTTAAGCACAAGGCAGTTTATAGGCCTAGGTAAGTTCGATGACTGAACAGTGCTGATTCGGCGCGACAGGTGGTAGACCGAGAGACAAGAGCCCATCTTCGACCTTCAGTGAGACCTCTGTTGAAGAGCTCCCCAGGATTCTTGCTTTGTTAGCCCGGACTCCGGGAATCTGAATTTTTCCTCCACTTGGCCAATCGAATAACAAAACAAAAACGGCAAGATCATTGCTAGTTGTGCGGTAGGCCGGTTGGTCCTGGATGGGTCCGGGACCCACTCCATATACTGCTTCTCCGTATACAGAAAGCCAGTCACCCATGGCTTCGAGCCTCTCAATACTTTCGGGCGGCATGGCTCCAGAAGCAGTCGGCCCCACATTCAACAGATAATTTCCACCTTTGCTCACTATGTCCACTAGCTTTTGAATCAGCTCCGTGGGGCTCTTCCAATTGTCATCCTGGGATTTGTAGCCCCAGGTGTCGTTCATGGTGGCCGGTGTCTCCCAGTCCCCTGCCAGTAATGCGCCATCAGGAATGGTGTTGTCGTTAGTAGTCGCGTAGTCTCCCAGGGCGTTGCCCAGACGACCACAAACCAACGTATCAGGCTGGAGCCTATGGCAAAGATCCAACAGCTTCTGACTCTGCTGCTGAGAAATGCCTTGGGTTATGCCCTTCGGAGTATCAAACCAGATCAGAGCCACGGGACCGTACTGGGTCAGCAACTCCGTGACCTGAGGGGTTACATAGGTTTCGATGTAACTGTCGAAGTCCTTCTGTGTAGGATCGAAGTCCCAATCGTTGCCGTCCCCATTGGGATGATGCCAATCCTGTGTCTGGGAATAGTAGAAACCCAGCGCCATATCCTGTCTTTGGCATTCGTCCGCCAACTCCTGTATGACATCGCGGGCGAACGGACTGCTCTTAGCCACACTGTATTCTGTGTATTTGGAATCGAAAAGACAGAAGCCGTCATGATGCTTACTTGTGATAACAACGTACTTTTGACCAGCTGCTTTAGCTATAGAGATCCAGGCCTTAGCATCGAATTCATGGGGATTGAATTCATGGGCTAGTGGCTCGTATTCAGCGATGGGAATTCTGGCGAAACGCATAATCCATTCGCCAATGCCGTCTACGTCCCGGCCCTTCCAACGTCCCGCAGAAATTGCATACAGTCCCCAGTGAATAAATAGCCCAAATTTGGCAGCCCGCCACCAATCAAGGCGGGGGTCAGAGGCCGCGCCAGAGCGCTGGCCACGGTCCGGTTGTATGGCCGCATCTTGCATTTTGCTTTGTTTCCTTGATGTATCGGGATTTCCCGTATTGAGTCGAGCGGCGGATTGCCTTTTGGACTGCAGTCTCTCTCTAACATTCAGTACGTATTGATCTTAGACCAAATGACAGAAATGTTTGTCAGTGAGCATGTGTTAGCTGAGTCTTGAGGACGGCTTGGAGGCATACGACTATAGGGACATAATAGTGTTTGGCAGTTGACCTTCAGCGCTGCTCAAACCGATTTTCAACCGCGAGGTTAACAACCATGGAGTACAGACGATTTGGCAAGACAGGTATTGAAGTTTCCGCGATCGGATTTGGCTGCTGGGAGTCAAGCGGTGACTACGGTTCATTTGACGAAAGCCACATCGTGGATGCCGTGCATCTCGCCCTGGAAAAAGGTATTACCCTATTCGATACGGCTGAGGGATATGGCTTTGGCAGATCGGAATCCTTGTTAGGCAGAGCCTTACGCGGCAAGAGGGACCAGGCATTGGTTGTTACCAAGGTAGGCATTTATAGAGAAAATGGGGAATGGTTTAGGGATGCAAGTCGCAAACGCATCATGGATTCGATCGAATCCAGCCTAAGGGCTCTGGAGACCGACTACGTAGATGTGTATCTAGTCCATTGGCCAGATCCGAATCATCCTTTTGAAGAAACCATGGCTGTGATGGAGGAGGTGCGAGAACAGGGGAAGGCCCGATTCATTGGAGTTAGCAACTTTTCACCCGAACAAATTGGACAGGCTATGCAAGGCGGTGCCATTGACGTGGTGCAGTACGGATATCACATGTTTGATAGGCGACTTGAACGTTTTGTCTTCCCAACAGTGCAGGAGCACGATTTCGGGTTGATGACCTACGGTTCATTGGCGCACGGATTACTAACAGGGGCCTTCACCCGTGACACCAAATTTCCTGTGGAAGATTGGCGACACAGTGGCAAGGCTTTTAGTCTGCCGCTGTGGAGCGAAGACGTGTTACCGCGCAACGTAGATGTGGTGGAGGAGCTGGCCGAAATTGCGGCGGAGTTTGGTAAAACCTCGGCCCAATTGGCCCTCCGGTGGGTCTTGTCCAATCCCTTGGTGGGAGTCGCCTTAGTCGGTTTCCGGCAAACTAAAGAGGTAGAGCTCAATTTAGACGGGTTGGATTGGTCATTGGATGAGGGGACTTTGGACCGAATCCAAGCGGTCTTTGACAAACACCAAGTGGACACCGCTCCAGACATTTGGGTAGAAACCAACAGATAATGACTCAGAAAGCCCGGCCCTTCAGTCCTCAGGTTGCTGGTGGGTGCGGAGCTGGTCTATGAACTCTACGTGCCCGGTGTCGGCTGGCCCGAGTTGACCCCTGCCCGAGCAGAATTTATAATTCGAATGCAGCAAAATCCTTTGAATTCTCCAACTCAATACCCCTTTTTGCGCGCCACTTAATCCTGCCTAGTGGGAGGGCCCAATATGTCTGCAGTGCCCCAGCTCCTGTCCGACGAACAGATGCGTCATTTCATCGAACACGGCTACGTAGTCTTGCACACGGATTTTTCGGAGGATTTTCACGCGGCTTTGAATGCCCGAATCGCCGCTGTCATGCAAAGGGAAGGGAATCCTGGCAACAACATACTGCCTAGAGTTCCAGAAGTGCAGGAGGTTGTAAAACACCCGGCTTTTACTGGTGCAGTTAGCAGCGTCTTGGGAGAGGACTACATCATGCAACCGCACCGGCACTGTCATTACACGGAGCCGGGGCGAAAAGTTCAAAGCTGGCACAAGGATTCCTATTGGGGTTACGCTCGGATTCGCAATCACCATCAGTGGTGGGCGATGGTTTTCTACTATCCTCAGAATGTCACTGCTGAGATGGGACCCTCAGGACTATTGCCCGGTACTCATTTCTACGACAAACGGCCGGGAGACGATACGGAGCAGCCTCTTTACTTGGAAGGCTCCGCCGGTACATTCGCACTGATTCATTATGACTTGTGGCATCGCGGTGGAGCCAATCAGTCCCAGCAGAACCGGGCCATGATCAAATTCCAATTTACCCGCGTGTCGCGACCACAAGCCCCAACCTGGCAGAACGAAAACGTGGAGTGGAAGTCGTTGAATGGGGAAGGGCCGGCCCATTCACACAATTCGCTGTGGACGGAACAATGGAACTGGATGTCAGGTCGTCCCCACACTTTGGATTCATTGGACATGGTGCCCACAGTTTCCCATGCGGACTTGATCGCAAGCATACAAAGTGAATACGAGCCGAAAGGAATCGGAGCAGCCTATGACTTGGCGACTGAAGGCAACAAAGGCCTTGCCCCCTTGTATGACCTGTTGAGAGGCGACAACCCACATGCCACGCGCCGGGCCGCCTACGGCTTAAGCGCAGGCTCCCCCGAGGCAATCCCAATGCTGGTCCAAGCCTGCAATCTTGAATCGGACATAGTGCGTCGTTTCTCTGTCTTTGCTCTAGGTGAGCACGGACCCAAGGCAGCTCCCTTTAGCTCTGACGTAGTCAACCTGCTTGACGATGAATCTCCATGGGTCCGGCGCACTGCAGTAGAGACGTTAGGTATGCTGGGAGATGCTGAAACAGCAGTTCCTGCTCTCACCCAGACCCTTTCGGACGAAGATGACCAGGTCAAATTCAATAGTGCACTAGCTCTAGCTCGTTATGGCAGAGAAGCTGCCTCTGCGGCACCTGCTCTTTTCGCTTGCCTCCAGGACGAAAATCGATATGTGCGAGGCTTTGGCATTGAAGCCTTGCGCCAGATTGGAACGCCTGAAGCCCTTGGCTTGGCTTGTGACCATCTGATGAACTCTCGATGGTGTTATTCCACAACTCCAGATTCGACCTTCTAGATTCTCGCTAGTTTCCCGAAGCGGTGCCCTCTGATGTCTACACATTCATACCACCCAACTCTTGAGTCAGTTTCTGAACACCCGGTCCCGGCTTGGTTTGACAATGCCAAACTGGGCATATTCATCCATTGGGGCCTGTATTCCGTACCGGCCTGGGCGCACAATTCCGGAAACCTGGGGGAGACTCAGGAGACAGGAAACTGGACAGATTGGTTCGCTCAGAATCCTTACGCCGAGTGGTATGCCAATACAGTTCGCATAGCCGGGAGTCCGACGCAAAGACATCATTTTGACACCTACGGCCATGGCTTTGCCTATACCGATTTCGCTCCCATGTTCAACGCAGCAGTCGAGGCCTGGGACCCTGATGAATGGGCAGGCTTCTTCAACAGTGTCGGCGCCCGATACGTAGTCCTGACCAGCAAGCACCACGACGGTTTCCTGTTGTGGCCCAGTCTCCACCCCAATCCTTACCACCCAGACTATTTCTGCCAGAGAGACCTGCTAGATGAACTCGGCAAAGCCGTAAGGGCTCAAGGTTTGAGAATGGCCTACTACTATTCAGGCGGCGTAGATTGGACTTTCAATCCTCAGGTTGTGCGCAGCATTCCAGACTTGCGCAGGGCCACCCCACAGAGTAACGAATATGTGGCATACGCCAATGCACATTGGTATGAATTGATGTCTAAATACGAGACGGCCATTCTGTGGAATGACATCGCCTATCCCCAGCAAACGAACACGAATTTACTGTTCGCAGATTATTACAATCAGATGCCGGAAGGGGTGGTTAACAACCGTTTCAACCAGTTCTTTGATGCCAGCGGGCGTCAGTCCACGGCTCCAGTCCACTATGATTTCGCCACACCAGAATATCAGCAATATGACGCCATCCAATTGCAAAAATGGGAAAGTTGCAGGGGGATTGGGGCATCTTTTGGCTACAACCGACTGGAAGGCGGGGAGCAGTACCTTTCGGCTGAATCACTCATCCATAGTTTCGTGGATATCGTAAGCAAGAATGGCAATCTTCTGATAAACGTAGGGCCGACAGCCCAGGGAATTATCCCGGAAATGCAACGAGAACGATTAACGGTTCTGGGAAACTGGCTGGATGTCAATGGGAACGCCATCTTTGATACCCGACCCTGGAACCGAGCTGAGGCCAAGACTGATTCAGGAGTTGAAGTCCGTTTTACACAGGACGGCCGTAGCCTATTCGCTATCTTGCTAGGGGGCGGCCAGGCTCAGGAGTTCTTAATTCCTGGCTTGACCGTGTCGCCTGATACTGAAGTGGAGGTCTTAGGACAATCTGTACCTGCTCAGGTCCTTAACCAGAATGGAGGACTGGCCATACGAACGGAAACCCCATTGAGTAACGAGATCGGCTCGGCCCTCCGAATTTCACCAATTCCGGCGGAGTAGGGCGAATCCGGGCAGGGCGCGTGCTGGTCCTGAGCATAATCATGCTGTAGGAACCCAACTGGTTCCGGCGTTCGACCAACCCGAAGCCTTGGTCGTCAATTGGAATAGATGCATGATCCTCCGACCTTAGCAATCATCCGCTGATAGGACATTAGGAAACCTGTTTTCCTCCGTCTTATGCTTTCCCAGAGCCATTAGGAGGGAACCAATGACTGCACCTACTAATTCACTTGTCTTCACGTCCCAACAGAGGTCCACGGCTGCCGCCCTTTTTTCCACATTGTTTCCAGAAGATGAAATACATCCCGGTGCCGTAGATATTGGGGTTCTGGATTACGTGGAGAACTTGCTAACAGGTTACGGACAGGACCTCCAGGAGAATTACTGGCAGGGCTTGGACTGTTTGCAAACAGCTGCCGAGGGGAAATTTGGGAAGTCTTTTGCCGATTGCAGTCACGACCAGCAACAGGAGTTGGTCAACCTACTGGAGAAGGGGAAACTGGATACCTGTAGTCCTGGGCAACAACGAGAATTCATGGAAATGGCGGTTGCTCACATGCAGGAGGGGCTTTTCGCCGATCCCTTGTATGGAGGGAATCGCGACAAGAAAGGGTGGAAGTTCCTGAGACATCCTGGCGTGTGGTTTGAAAACAGCCAGGCGGAGATGATGTCCGAGGTGCCGGAGGACAAAGGAGGCAACTATCGATCAATCCAGGATTTGGAAGACTTCATCCAAGAACGACCCGATGGAAGTGCCGCAATTCCACCAGACTTTGACGCTGACCGCGGTATGGAACCGCCGCAAGGAGAAGCCGATGTAGTTCTCATTGGCTTAGGGGCCATAAACAGCGTGATAGCACCTCAGTTGACAGAAGCTGGATTGCGCGTGGTTGCTTTGGAAGCGGGCCCTTACAGGTCCCGGTTGGACTACAAACCAGACGAACTGGGCCAATCCTTCTACGGCCGCGCCAAATTGGGTCCAAAATTTAACCAAGAGACGCCGCGTTGGCGACTCAATGAAGGGGAACCTACGCGGCCATGCAGTTTTTCTTTAGGCCGCATGCTGAATGGCGTTGGGGGCTCCGTTTTTCATTATGGTGGGTGGATGCGGCGGTTTCATCCCCACCACTTCAGAACTCGTGCTCACATTCAGGACAAGGGTTGGGAGCATCTGTTGCCACGCAACAGCACGCTTGCCGACTGGCCTGTGTCCTACGATGATCTAGAACCGTATTACACCAGTCTGGAGTGGGAGATTGGAATCTCCGGTGTTAGCGATCAGCCGCCTGTACCGCGGAGCCGGGAATTACCTATGCCGCCTCTGGCCCCTTATCGCATGGGGGAGATTTTTCGTGGCGCCGCGGAGGAATTGGGTCTGCACCCATATCCCGTACCTGCCGGCGTCAACAGTCAACCGTATGGTGGACGTCCCGCTTCTAAGTTTTCCTGTTGGACCTGTGGATTCGGAACATTCGACGACAGCCTTTGGCACCCAGCCGCAGAATGCGTGCCCAAGGCATTGGCCACAGGAAATCTGGATCTTAAGACAAAGTGTCGCGTAACTGAGATCTTGACCGATGACCACGGTCATGTCAAAGGAGTGCGTTACTTGGACGCTGCTGGCAATTTTCAGGTGCAACTGAGCAGGTGTGTGATTCTAGGTGCTTACATCTGGGAAAATCTTCGCCTCATGTTTCTGTCTGGCAATGCCAGAAGCCCGGCTGGGCTAGGCAACATTTATGGCCAGCTAGGTCGCAATGTAATGACCAAGATGTTTAGCCAGGTCTTGGCCCAATTTCCTGGTACCTATTTCAATAGTCATTGCGCCAATGCTTCTCAGTCGATGATCGTGGAGGATTCTCTGTATCCAGATTTTCCTGCCGATGAGTGTGGCTTCCTGGGCGGGGCCACAATTAGTGCAGAACCCCAGTTTCTGCCACTAAACATTGGTCGAGAGACTCTTCCTCCCGAAGTGCCTCCCTGGGGACACAAGTACAAAGAGCATTTACAGACATGGCAGCAATGGGGCGTGCTGCGCATGCAACCTGACACTCTCTCTTACACAAACAATTTTGTAGATCTGGATCCTCACCATCGCGACCGAAGTGGCCTAGGAATTCCCGTAATACGCATAACTTACGACTTAAGGGAAAATGAGCACCGCCTGTTGGCTTGGGCCGAAGACAAGTGCGAAGAAATCCTGAAGACTATGGGAGGGCAGAATCCTTGGAGGGGACCCCGTCTCACAGGAGTTGGCAGCTGTCATGACGTGGGAGGCATCCGGATGGGCACTGACCCCAGTTTGTCAGTGGTTGATCCCAATCTGGAAGTTCACGATACTCCCGGCCTTTTCGTTTTCAGCGGAGGTGTCTTTCCCAGCTGTCCTGGAATCAATCCCACTTTGACAATGATGGCGTTGTGCCGGAGGGCATGCGAAGATCTCATTGGTCGGTTGCAGAGGGATGGTGTCTGAAGGGCCTCGTGATTGGGACAATGAACTCGTTGCACTTTTTTGTTGATACGTGCCGCTATGGCGCAGTTTCCATGCAGGCCACTCACAAGGGCATCCAATCCATTGACTTAGCCGACACAGTGGCAGAACTTCAGAAGCAGGTTGAATCGCAGGGAGTAGCCTTCTCCAAACCTACATCTACAAAACAGTCGGAATGGTGGCAGATGTTGCAAACTTACATCGAGAATCCGATCTTGCCCTTGAATGCGCCACTTGACCTGAAAGGGACCAAGTTTCAGCTTGAGGCGTATGTGGCTCTGCAGCACCTTGAACCGGGCCGTACAGTTACCTATACCGAATTAGCTGTGTCCATGCAAAGAACCACTGGAGCCCGTGCACTGGCGGGGGCTTGTGCCTGCAATCCTGTGGCATTAGCCGTTCCTTGCCATAGAGTAACAGGCAAGAATGGAAGATTAACGGGTTATCGCTGGGGCTTATCCCGCAAAGCAGCTATCCTGCGCCACGAAGCAGCACTGACCGGCCAGTTACCCCTATCACTTTTCGACGAATAAGACGAATCCCAAGATTAGGGTAGCAGCCTGCTCAAATTGAAGAATATTGGGACCGCAGATTGCTGTGAGTGCCATAGGTAGTGAGGGGCCAATTCAAAGAGGAACCCAACTGATTATATAGTTCTGCTCACGCCTTGACAGCGCACACAGGGCGTTGGCGCCAAGGCCCTAGCGCCCATTCAACATCGTGCGCTTGTGCCTGTTGAGGAAGTCGCAGACAGAAGTGACGCCATACGTTTAAGGAAAGTGTACGTCCATGAAGCCTTACAGCCTTGGGGGAATTCCATTTCGGTGCGCTGGCGCGGACACCTTCACTTTCCTTCAGCCCGCACAGGGCACCGAGATCATTAACAGTTTGTCTGTGCCGGCGCCCTCGTACACAGATTCGCCGTGTTCCGTCTTAAGCACGAACTGCAGACATTCCTCGGCTGCAACCACTTTTTCAGGGCGACGCGTACAGCCTCCCGGCCGACGGCGCCCACCACCTGCAGATCTACCGGCCGTTCGGATAGCAATAGCAAGATCCAATGGGGCGGCGCCTGCGCCGCCGAACAAGCCAAGGGTCCATATAGTCCGCCCCCCGGCCTTGCCAACACAGTCCAGTTTGCGCGCCAGGCGGAAATTATTAAAAAGCATTCGGCTGCAGGCTAGCCGATAGGCACTGCCACTGGAAAGCGCCTTGGGAGCCCTCCGTGGTAGACCTGCCCAAGAACAGCAAATGTCCGATCTAGGGGTCTGTGCGTCAAGGGCCCCCAAGCACCGCTTTCACCTACCTAACAACCTACGCCTACAAGCGGTGATAAGCCAGTTTGCGACCTCTGCGTACAAGGCTCTGAAAATGGGCCCATTCCGGCTCAGTCAATGTGAAAACTAATCGTTCGGCAGGCATGATGACAGAGGTTGGCGCGAGAGAAGAATATAGACCTTCTATGACTCTCCATCATTGACAGGTTGCTACATCAATAATTTGTTCCTTTCTAAAAGCGGAGATCGAAGCCTTGGAAACTTGGCCTTTGGGATTTCCAGGGTCTACAAAATACAATTTAACGCGACTGAAGCGTTCTCTTGGGAAGAGAGTGTCTGCTAACGCCCTGCTGAACCCAGAGGGCCCATCACCTATCCCTGTGGATGCCAGACTACAACTTTCAGCAATTTAGAAAATGATTGGCACGCTTCACTTATTGATCTGAGACAGGGGATTATCCATTGGATACTGAGGCAAGACCGGCCATTACTACGCTGACTGGAAGCAAATCATTCACCATGAGTCGTGCTGGGAACTTAAAGACTGCCTTTATTAGCGCTTTCTCCGGTTTCCGGAAAAGGCATGTTCTCATAGGTAGTACCGTCTTGAAATCCTTCTGGTTGAAGATTCGCAGCCTTTCAGCGAATTGGGATCTTGCCAGTAGCCAGCCACGAACCGACAAGACTCACTGGCATCAATGTCGGATAACAGATCGTCTCATTTCTCTCTTGACAGCGTTTTGCCGCCCTTCGAAACACTATGACGGCATTGGGATTCTCCAATTCTGAACGGAGTATTCGACCGACAGGACAAATCCCAAGATTCTTAGCTATCTTTCTCAAGTCCCTTTTTGATATTTTCTCTCCTAGAAGAAGGAGTTAGCTGAATATTGAACACTTCAACACCGATAACTGATGCCTTGTTCGGTCCTCCAACGCATAGGTCGCTGAGAGCCCCACTGGAAAGTTCACCATTCTTGTGTTTACCTCAAGAAGATTCAGCCAATCTCCCTTCGGCTAGTCATCAGTTCTATAAAGAGTTCTTGTTGGACCTGTATGCACAGTCACCTATCGGTGAGAAAGCACTTAGTATTAGCTAGGGGCTCCAGCCAAGAGGCACTCTTAACATTCCAGTTGAGACACCGTGCCAAATATCGGAAGCTGCTAAGTCAGCCCTTTATGGTGGGAATATTGCGCACTGAAATGGCCTCTTTTATTTATGATTAGCATTTAGGAGCCCATCCGTCCTGCATACTTCAAGATGAGTAATCGATAGTTCTCTCGCGAACCAACGGGGGATTTTCTGACCGGAAGTAAAAGCAATTCAGTTAACAATCCCGAGATTCTCTTTCCAAACAGCGCAGGAAATCGGAATTCACAAACAGGCGTTAGTACAATCCCTTACCGCCCTGTGTCTGTTCAGGCCAAAAGAGAAGTCCATTCATTCAAGAAAGGGCCTGGGGCTTTCCTTTAGAATCGATTAGCACAGAATTGCAACATGGGACATCGGTTTCAATGCAGATACTATCTTGAATACCTTAGGGCTGTAGTATTTGCAGTAAGCCGGCATTTCGTTTCAGATCAATTCTCAATAAAGCTAGATGCGAAGAGGAAACTTGGTTGGGAAATGATGCTATGGCTAGACCTATTCAACCCTGAAAGGCTGATCTAACCAAACATAGGGGATCCCTTTCATACTTAGTTCTAGGAAATCACCCATGGGCTTATTCATTACCAGCAAGTCAAGAATAGCGAGACCAGCAGATCCAGAATCCCTCTTCCGAGACTTGCGCACTCGTTCCTCTGACATACCGCATCTATGGTCCCATCAAGCTGATTTACTGCGTTCCTACAACAACAACACTGAACATCGAAGCAACGTAGCAATTGAATTGCCAACAGGGGCCGGCAAAACATTAGTTGGGCTATTGCTTGCTGAGTTCAGGCGACATAGCCATGGCGAGCGAGCTGCCTATCTCTGCCCCACACGTCAACTTGCGAAGCAAGTTGGAAATCAGGCCAAGCAGTACGGAATTGACGTTAGTGTTTTGATTGGTCCTCAAAGGGGTTACCCAGAAAAAGCAATAAGTGACTATAAATCCGGCCAAACAATTGCAGTGACTACATACAGCGGCGTATTCAATTCAAAACCCCGCATAGACGATGCCCAGATCCTCATTCTGGACGATGCCCACGCGGCTGAGAATTACATTGCCAGCATGTGGTCTCTCGAAATCAGAAGGGATGTCGATGAGGATCTTTTTGAGGAAACTATTATTTTGCTAAGAGAAGGATTGCCAGACTTTTTCTACGAAGATGTGTCGAGCGGAGTAGGCGACCGAACAAAAGGATTAAATGACACTACGGAGCTTGTGTCTGGCCAACAGATAAGAAAGTGCGAAGACAACCTTCGTGGCCTCTTCAATGACCGCTTAAAACCACGTTCGTCTCCTTGGTTTGTATGGAACCTCTTAAAGGGAAATATCAAAGCTTGCTGTGTCTTCGTTTCGTACGATATGGTCCTGATTCGTCCATTCATACCTCCAACGCTTTCACATAACGCATTCGCCAATGCAAGCCGAAGAGTTTACATGTCAGCCACCTTGGGAGCAGGGGGTGAGTTAGAACGAATCACAGGAATTAAACCAATAAAACGGTTGCCAATCCCCGCCGGGTGGGCGGGCAGAGGAACTGGCCGTCGTCTATTCCTCCTGCCCCAATTAGCTATGGACAACTCAGATGCGAAGAAGGTAATGCATGAAGCTATAAGAGACTTCCCTAGGTGTCTGGTGCTCGCGCCCACTTCTTATGATGCGCAAGCCATAGAAGAAAGCCTAGAAGCGACCGATCGGACAATTCTCAAGGCTAGCCACATCGAAGACGATTTACAAAGTTTTACAAGTGAAGAAAGGACTGTTTTGATACTCAGTCGATATGACGGTCTGGACTTGCCAGATGACTCTTGTAGATTGCTGATAATGGCTGGTCTTCCGAGTGGAACGAACCTACAAGAAGAATTTCTTTGGTCCAGAATGTCAGCTCAGACTTTGCTCCGGGATCGGGTTTTAACGCGGTTTACTCAGGGCGTAGGAAGATGCACTCGATCAGACAATGACTTTGCGTTGATTCTGCTGTGGGATCGATCTCTTCAGGACTATATTCTCAGGCAAGATAACCGGTGTTTGCTGAATGCCGAGCTTCAGGCCGAACTCGAACTGGGTATAGATAACAGCGACGGAGGGTCGGATTTTAAGTCCCTCTGGCGATCCTTCAAGGAACGGGATCGAAATTGGGAAGAAGCAGAACAGAGCATTGTGGAAAAGCGTGAACAGAAGAAACAGCAAACTGATGGAGTGTCTGTACGTCTGCAAGAGATAGTCTCCCACGAAATCGCTTATCAATATGCCCTTTGGAATGGTGAATACGAATCAGCGTCCATACTGGCTCGGAAAGCAGCTGACGGTTTGTCAGGAATCGGGACCAAGGGGTATCAAGGTTGGTGGTATTACCTTGTGGCTGACGCTTTAATAGCTCAATTTGAGAAAAACGGAAACCCAGAACTAATTGACAGCGCTAGAGAATTTATAAAGAGAGCGGGACAGCAATGCATCGGAAATAGCTGGCTTGCCCGGATAACGCTTGAAATACAAGCAGACAGTTCGACGAACATCTCGGACGGAGTAACAGCTAAGGCAAGTGAGAACATCGGCAAATTACTGAGAAACTGGGGTATTTTCGGCCAGCGTTTTGAAGGTAAAGTCAATGAGGCCAGATCGCATATTCAAGATTGCAAACACACATGTTTCCAACAGGGACTAAGTTCACTTGGAATGATGCTTGGTTTTGAAGCTTCTATTCCCAATGAAGCAGGGGCTCCCGATTGCGTATGGTCAATCGAAAATAAAGTGTTCATTGTTCATGAGGCAAAATCGGAACAAAGCAAGGATGGCGAAATTGGCAAGAAAGACATTTTGCAGGCCCAAGGGCACGAGAACTGGATAAGAAGCAAGTTTTCGTGCGAAGAAAGGACAGTCATTCTTCCAGTCATTGAAACTCCTCGAACGAAAGTGTCAAATGGGGCAACAATCCATGCGACGTCCGTCTGCCATATTACCTTGGAAAAGATAGTGTCCCAATTCGAGAGAATTTCATCTATTCTGACGAGAATTCGGATGGCTTCCTCCAGCAACGCAAATGTAGAAGAAATCCAAGAGAAAATAGTACAAGAAATTACAAAGGAGAAGTTGACGCCCCTTGATGTACTCAAAGTTTTTTCGAAGACGCCCATCAGGAGCTTGTAATATTAGAACCCAAAGAACTTGATTGAGAATCTCTGAAAGTGCGGAGCTATTTACAAAATAGAGATTCGAAATCATAAGGATAGTGGGCACCGACAACCATTTTCGTTGGAAGCGGACAGTGGGAAACATCGCACGGAATTTTGCGTTCCTAATAATTTAGAATAAATGTGCATTCCGTTTGGAAGTCCTATGCTCCTCAATTTTTCTTACTGAGCAAACTGCGTGTCATATTTGAGTCCATTAACTTTTCGCATAATCTTGCAAGTCCTAAAGATTCCTCTTGGATTTACGGGGTGAAGGATAGGTCGGTTTGAAGTTCTTGAGCGGCTAGTGTGCGAGGCCTATAGGTAACCAATGTTGTCTACACCGGGTGGCTTTTGGGTGGGAACGGATGCTTTATGTCGGTAGCATGCTAGATCTGGAAAAAGATTCACGATACATTCTCATTTAAGAGTGAAAGTGATGTTTCTGCGGTGATCCGTTGGTAGTAGTAACCAAAGTGAGATTGGGACCCTAGTTAGCGTGGGCTCACTTAATACTGTCATCTTTTCAGCAGGACAGATGCAAATTTATGAAGGCATTTCTGATGAAGAATTCCTTCATGAAGAAAATCAAGGACGGGGACAATCGAGCTAGAACTTAGGTCCCAAGTAGCTTTCCTAGCGAAACATGTGCAACTAAGTTGAATTTTGAAGCAGGCGTTGACTCTCTTATACCCAGCAAGTTGTAACTCGAGATAAGTGGACACTAACTAAAACGCTCATGGGCAGTATGAACTTGCCATACAACTAAGTCGACGCGAACTTGGCAGGGCGGTGCCAGCTCCCAGTTTTGATGCTTTACTAGGAAGTAGCCATCGGCCAGAATTTATTTTCACTTAGGACCCTAAATCAGGCAGCCTCGCTCCAGGAATCAGTTGGAAACTTGACCTGAATACTATCTTTTTCTATTCTTCTCCATTCAACCCTTTTGCTGTGCAAATTACAGATTCCTCTAGGCTTATACTGCAGTCCGGGAGGCGTTTAATACTACCTCTTAGTACTGCAACGAGATGTTAAGGCGGTTGACCATGGCGACGCCTGTGGGAACGGGTGGCGGCGCCGTTACAGCGGGCCCGGTAGGCCAGCAGCAACAGAAGCGAGCGCAGACTGGACCGCGGTTGCCGGATCATGACCTTGAGCATGTCACCAAGCTGGCGTACGGTCAGGGCCGGGGCTTTTTTTGAGCCCCCGATGCTGCCGCACCAGAAAGAAGTGGGCCAGCATACAGAGGGTCATGTGCCGGTACCAGCCCGCCCAGCTGCGCCCCTCGTAGTCCCCCTGATAGGGGTAGGTAAAATCAGGAGCCGGGTCAATGTGCGACCGTTTGCTCCAGTCCGGGCGGGCCCACCCACCGCAGCTTCCAGGGCGGATCCGGTCCGGGGAGGGGCTGCAGCCAGACCCGGGCCCAGCCATAGCCGCGGGCAAGCAGCCGCTGGACCCGGGCCAGGCCCAGCTGGAAGACGCTGAGCGGTCGGGGGCGGGACACCGTGGCCGGTTGCAGGGGCGGCGTGCGCACGCGTCCGGGGGCCAGACCGCGCAGGCAGGCCTCCTCCACGCGCGTGCCGTGGGCCAGGACCCAGAGGGTGGCCACGGCCAGGACCAGCCAATGCCGGTCGACGCGGGCCGGGTCCAGGCGGCGGGTGCGGTGCCATTGCCAGCCCATGCGCTTGAGGGTGCGGAAGCCCTGTTCGATCCAGACGCGCATCCCGTAGGCGCCGAGCGCCACGTCGTCGGGGGCTTCGTCCGTGAGCACGACCCAGGGGGCTTCCTGGCCGGGGACCCAGAGCACAATCAGGGTGCAGGAGCGCTTGCGGTCGCGGAAGGCCTTCCCGGCCGTGACCGTGTATTGCCCTTCACGGGCCACGAAGCGCCAGGCCGACCACCGCGGTCCGGTGGTCGCCTGGAAGGTCATGTGGCGGTCGTAGCGCATGTAGGGATGCCAGCCCTGACGGCGGATGGCGGCCCACAGATCAGGGCTCTGCAGGCCCCGGTCGCAGAGCACGCGCACGGTCATGTCCGACGGCACGGCCGGCCCCAGGCGGTCGAGCAGGGCGCAGAGGTCCGGCATCCAGGGACCGGGTTGGCCACCGGTCCGGAGGCGCCAGGCCACGGGGATGGCCAGACCCCGGTAGACGACGCTCACGACCAGGGCCACCAGCGCCCCGCCCTTGGCCGTGGGGTCGACGGCCAGCGTCAGCTCGGAGCCCTGCCACCAGGCCAGGACCCAGCGCAGGAGGGGCGCGAAACAGGCCCCCGCGTCCAGCTGCACCCGGCAGGGGGCGGCCCGGTCGGACCCGTCATGGAGCCACTCCCGCAGGTACTGGCGCGTCGTGTGCCAGCCCAGACCCAGGCTCAGCAGGGCTCCCAGCACCGCGTTCTGGCAACCGCTGCGGGCCATCACCGTAGCCCCCACCCACAGGGCCAACCCGATCATCTGGGCCGGACGAAGATGGGGCAGATGCCTTTGGATTTGGTCGTACAGGGGATAGAATGCCGTCGGAAGAAGCATGGAACCGGGGCCTGTTGGGTGTGTGGAAACACGAACAGCCTACCCGCAAACCATGCTTTTTCCGCTTCCGCAATCTGTTTTTCATGCCCGGATCTGCTTTACCTACCCCTATCAGTCGTAGTCCCCCAGGCCCAGGTTCTGCTTGCCTTCCTGGAAACAGGTCTCGATCGGCCAACGACAGCCAGCCAGGTGGGCCAGGTCGGGCCGGGCCATCTCGGCCGGGGCATCGCAGAGATAAGTCTTGAGCTTGTGGGTACGGGGATGCCGGCGCAAGAGCAGCCAAACCGCAGGACCGGGCAGCTTCTGGCGGGAGGCGAACACGCGCAGGACGCAGAACTCAGCCTGCAGGGGACCGTGGCTGCCCTGCAGCAGGGTCAGCCGTTGCCAGGCGCTTTCTGGTTGTTGGGCCGCCACCGCGCGCACCTCCTGGGAGCGGGGTGCACCCGGTGCCAGGCGCACCCGCGTCGGCGGTCGCCCGTGGGCGGGGGCGGGCGGTACCGCGGTGGCAGGCCGTTCGGTCCAGACCCGGGTGCTGTGAGGCACCTCGGCACAGTAACCCAGACCCAGCTCTGCGACACCATCCAGGAAGGCGGGGTCCTGGCCGTAGGCCTCGTCACAGGTGACCCAGCGGGCCGGCAGGCTGCCGCTGGCCACCAGCGCCCGCAACAGGTTCAGGGCCAGCTGGGGCTTGGTCTGGAAGGAGACGGCCTCCGGCAGGCGGCAGCGTTGCCGACGCCCCTCCCAGTCCGGCTCCTCGGCCCAGGTCTGGGGCAGGTAGAGCGCCCGATGCACCAGACTGGCAGCTTGGCTCCCGGCGTAGGCCACAAAGACCCCAGCCTGGCAGTTGGCCTTCTTGCCCAGCTCCCCGCACCACTGCCGGGCCACACCGACCGACTCGCGTCCCTGCTTGCGGAAGTCGCTGCCATCCACAATCAGGACGCCCTCTTCCTCGCCCAGAGTACGACCGACCTCCTGCCAGTGGCGGGCCCGCAGGGGCCTGTCAGACCAGGGACTCTCACCCATGAACTGCTGCAGCGAGCGCACCGCATTGCCATCTGCACCCCACAGCTTCAGGACCATCCGTTCCACCGACTTGCGCGGTTCATCGCAGAGCAGGCCCTGCAGGTAGCGGCGGGCACTGGCCACTTGCTCGCGGCGCTGGAACAGCGGCGCCTAGAGGCCGAGGTAGGCGTCCAGATTGGACTGTAGGGAGGCCAGTTCGCGGGTACTCAACACGGGCCTGGCGGCGGCGGATGACATGACGGGCTCCGGGTGAGAGGGAACCCTACTTATGATACTTGATCTCTCGTTGCAGTACTAGGATCGGGGCGAGCAGCAAAGACCGCGCGGAAATGTCCAAGCCGGCCTGAAACCAGGGCTGCTCCGCCAGAGGGCCGGCCGACTCCTTGATGAGAACAAGGCCGAACAGCAAGGCCGCGATGCCGAACAGCATGGCTCCGATTTCGCGATAGGTGGAATGGCCCAGTCGTGTGATCAGGATGCCGCCTATGCCGATCCCGAACAACGCGACCACTCGGATGTCTATTGTAACAATGAAGAGAATCAGGCCCACGCCCAACTGCGCGCCCAAGGCGATGGGGTATCCCTGCCGGGCGGAGATCAGCCCGGAGCGCAGCATGCTGATGGTGATGAAGGTCACGGCCGGAGAACTCTGCGTGATGGCTCCCGCCAGCGTTCCCCGGCCAAAGCCGTCAAATCGGTTGTTGGCCAGGTGACCGGCCAGGGTGCGCAGCCTGGGTCCGGCCAGCGCCTTGAGGTTTTCGGACAGCAGCCACATGCCGACGAGGATGCCGCCATGTCAGCCTCTCCTGTATTGCAGCCGGCAACGTGCAGGGCCGTGCCCGAATACGGAGCCGCTCCAGGCCGTCAGTCTGACTCCGGCGGCACGCGTTCGCCGGAACGCCCCGCCCGTCACCCCGCAGATGGACGAGAGTGTAGCGCCTGCGAGACTTCAGTTTATTTCTTTCGTTGCATTGCACAGCAAGTTACTTTACAGGAACAAATCGATTGCCGACAGGTCCTCTGTGCTATGGTTTGGACAGTTTTGAGTCGGTTTGGCGCTTCCTTTTCAGGCTTTGCGACGCATCCGGCATGACAAAGAGTTAAGTCGGGGGGATGACTCCGGCCCCCAAAGGTCATCGCACGGAGCCTGCTATCGTTGATGTAGTTCAGGCATCATCGACAGAGGTGTTCCGTGCGACTGCTGCGCAATATACTCGCCTTGGCGCCCTGCGGCAAACCGCAGGCGACCCATTTCGCCCACCTGGTGGATCTGCTGCAGTGGCTGCCCGGCCGCCTCAACTTCACCGGTCTCGAGCACTACGGCGGTCGGTCGGCGCGCACCCATGCGCGCTGGTTTGCGCGGCCTTTCCCCTTCGCGCGCTTGGCCGTGGCCGCGCTGGGGGCGGTGCACCCGCGGGTGTCGGAGGGGCTGGGGGAGCTGCTGGTCCTGGACACCAGCTTCGTGTCCAAGAGCGGTCGCGGGACCTGGGGCACGGGTTGGTTTTGGAGCGGCATGGCTCGCGCTGGGGGCTGGAGGTCACGCTGTTGGCCGCCGTGGATGTCGAGGAGGGCGGCGCCTATCCCCTCTGTGCCCGGCAGTCCCCGGGCACGGTCCGCGCGCGTCGGGAGACGTGCGGGGCTGCCACCGGTCGGGAGACGGCCGTTGACACGGGGCTCTCCCTGTTGCGGGAGGCGGTCGCCGCCGGGGCCCGGGACAGCCTCGGGGGGCGCTGGGTGGCGGCCGATGGCGGCTACGCCAGCCGGACCTTCGTGGAAGGCGTGCGGGCGCTGGAGCTGCACGCGGTGGGGCGGCTGCGCAAGGACGCGGTCCTGCGCTTCCCCTACACCGGCCCCCACGAACGCCGTCCGGGCCGCCGCCGGCAGTTCGACGGCCGCTTCGACCGCCGCGACCTGGCGCGCCTGGCCTGCCTCACCCTGGACGACGAGGAGGTGGACCTGTACCACGCGGTCCTGCACGGCAAGGCCTGGCAGTGCTGGCTGCAGGTGGTGTATGTCCTGCCCCGCGGGGCCAACCCGCAGACGAGGGAGGGGGTGCTCCTGTACAGCACCGACCTGGCACTGGCACCGGAACGCCTCTTCCGGCTGTACGGCGCCCGCTTCCAAATTGAGTTTGCCTTCCGCGACGCCAAGCAGCACCTGGGCCTCCACCACGGCCAGGCCCGGTCCCAGGCCAAACTGCACTTTCATTTCAACATCGTCTTCGCCGCCCTCTTCTGGGCCCGCCTGCAGGCCCGCGCCCGGGCGGAGCGTCCCCTCGGCCCCTTTTCCCTGTGCCATCTCAAGCGCCACAACCTCGAATCAGAAATATACCGACGCATTGCCGCCTGGTCGGCCGCGGGCCGAAACGCCGCCAAATCCAAGGCCGACCGCCGCCGCATCCCGCCGGAATGCCTGTGGCTGCGCGCACCCCCTCTCGAACCGGGGCCGGCCGGCCCCTGAACACCACCCCTCAATCAGCCTGGCAATACGATCCAGACCTCAAAACTGTCCAAACCATAGCTGTGGGTGTACTTCCCTTTTTCGGCTGCCCCGTCTTTTCATGTATAATGAGTCGGATTCTGCGCTCGTAGCTTAGTTGGATAGAGCATCGGCCTCTGGACCCGGAGCGCAGGTTCGAGTCCTGTAAAGGGTAAGTGGCTCGCAAGTCACCTTGACAGCTGGTGAGTCCCACACATGGATAGTCCGGCGTCAGGGGAACTCCAATAAGAGAGCCGAGCCTTGCGCGCCGGTTTCCACCAATTGCACGAGGTGCACACATGAATGGTCAATGGAACGTTTTGAACAGGAGGAGCTTTCTGCGTCTTGCAGCCGGGGCTAGCGGACTGGCCCTGGTCGCGGCCTGCGCTCCCGCAGCGCCTGCCGCATCCGAGGGGGACGCCATGGGGACCAGCGCCGAAATGGTGGATCTGCGTCTGTCCGCCTGGGCGGACGTGCAGGATGCTGTCGTTTATGAAAACATGGCCAATGCGTATCATGAGCGAGTCGAAGGCGTGAACGTTACCGTCGAGCAGTATCCCGGCGGCTATTACGACAAGATCCAGGTCAATTTCGCCGCTGACGATTCCGCAGACGTACTCTACATCCAGGGCTGGAAATGGCAGGCCTTCGCTGAGAACGGCGTACTTCACGACCTGAACGACTACGTCGCCCGGGACGGCGCCGAAGCTCACTTCCCAGGCGGCGAGAACTATGAGAACCAGACCCTTTGGCATGGGGGCCGCTTCATGACCCCGACGGATACGGGTTCCCTGGTGGTCTATTACAACAAGGACCTGTTTGACAAGCAGGGCGTGCCATATCCCCATGCTGGATGGAAATGGGAGGAATTCCAGCAGATGATCCTGGACCTGACCCATGAAGAAGACGGCACAAGGTACTATGGCTGGGGCCAAGGCCAGGGCTGGAGTGGATCCTATGGTCGGAATACAAACTTCATGCGGCGCAACGGCCATGTAGAGTGGGACCGCATTACCGAGCCGACCGAAGCCTACTGGGACCATCCCGATATCGCTTCGGGACTGCAATTCCTGATTTACGACGCAATTGCCAACGGCTGGAGCCCCGGGCCGGAGATTATGGAAGGCGGCGGAGTCGGAGTGGACACGGGGCGTGTGGCCATGTACCTCGAAGGACCGTGGGCGATGCCCCGCCTGCGGGGCGAGCTGGCCACGACCGAGGCCGGGATCAACTTCGACGTGATCGAGGCCCCGACGGGCACGGCCGGCAGAAACTTCACTTTCGGCCATGTTCACGGCCATGTGATCACTGAGCCGTCGGTCCACAAGGACGAGTCCTGGGACGTGGTCAGTTTCATTCTGAGCGAAGAGGGACAGACAATCATCGCCAACGGCGGACGCATGTGCGGCACGCCGGACAACATCCGGGGCATCTGGGGCGATATCGCCTCCGAAGTCTACGGATTCTCCAACACGGACGCGTTCGCCAACACCATGGCCGAGAGTACAATCTCCGTGATTTTCGGCGAAGGCTCCCAGATCGATGCCTACCGCGGCGGCGCCATCACCGTGCTGTGGGACAAGCTGCTGGGCCAGACGGAGACGGCGGAAGAAGCCCTCAAAGTGGCGCAACCTGCAATTCAGGCTCATGTGGATCAGTACTGGGCGGACAAGGCGTAGACGCCGGGCGACCGGCCCGCCACGATGGAGAGTGACTGTTTGACCGCAGCGGCTCCTCCGCAACGCATACAGACGCAGCCCGGCGCCGGGCGCCGCATGGCGGCAAGCCAGCGCCGGGACCTGCGTGACGGCCTGCTCTTCACCAGCCCGTTCATTTTCGGCGTGCTGGCTCTATGGGTAGGGCCGATGATCTATTCGCTCTATCTGGTGATGCACAAGTGGAACATGCTGGTCCCGCCCGAGTTTATCGGTTTGGGACATGTCGAGCGCATGTTTAACGATCCGCTGGTGGGCCAGTCTCTGGCCAATACCGCTTTCTACACCTTTATCGGGGTTCCCCTGCAGCTGCTGGTGGCTTTTTCACTGGCGGTAATGCTCAACCAGCGGATCCGCGGGCTGGGGATCTACCGCACTGTCTACTATCTGCCCTCGATCACGCCGGCGGTGGCGTTCGCCGTCGTCTGGGTGCAGATCCTCAATTCTGAATTCGGCGTTCTCAACGAGGTGCTGGGGTGGTTTCGAATAGGCCCCGTCAAGTGGCTGTTCGATCCGAACTGGTCCAAGCCTGCCCTCATCATCATGAGTCTGTGGCTTACCGGCTTCCAGATGGTCATCTTCCTGGCGGGTCTGCAGGGAGTGCCGCAGGAACTAGTGGAGGCCGCGGAGATAGATGGAGCCACTCCGTGGCGGAGTTTCATCAACGTGACCATCCCGGTCATTTCCCCCATAATCTTTTTCAACCTGATCATCGGCATTATCGCCAGCTTTCAGGTGTTCACCGCGGTGTTCATCATGACCGACGGCGGACCGCAGAATTCCACGCTGTTCATGGTGCTCTATCTCTACAGAAACGCCTTTGAATTCTTCCGCATGGGGTATGCGGCGTCCCTGGCCTGGGTGCTGTTTCTGATCATCATGTTCTTCACAGCTGTGCAGTTCCTGTTCGCCAACCGCTGGGTCTACTACGAGGGTCGTCTGTAATGGAGACCGCGTCTGCAGGTCCAGGTCCGATTTACGGCAGCAGGCGGCTAGTCCAGGCGAGGCGCCTGATCCTGCACTTGGCGATGATTGTGCTGGGGGGCACTTTCGTCATGCCCCTGGCGTGGGTGGTCAGCACATCCCTGAAACTGCCCGGGGCTGTATTTATCACTCCTATCGAGTGGATTCCAACCGATCCCAAGTGGGACAACTACATTGAGGTGTTTAGACGACTGCCCTTCCACCTCTTCATTCGCAACTCGTTCTATGTGTCGATCCTGGGGACACTAGGCGTCATCTTCAGTTCCCTGACGGTGGCCTACGGTCTGTCTCGCCTGCGCTGGCCGGGCCGGGATCTTCTCTTCACCGTGCTCCTGGCAACGATGATGCTGCCGGGCGTGGTAACGATGATTCCGATATTCATCATTTTCAAGGAAATCGGCTGGGTGGGCACTTTCAATCCGCTGTGGGTGCCGGCCTGGTTCGGATTCGCCTTTTACATTTTCCTCATGCGCCAATACATGCTGACGTTGCCGCTGGAGCTGGACGAGGCTGCCAAAATGGACGGCGCATCCAACTTTCGCATTCTGTGGCAGGTCGTCGCACCGCTTTGCGGTCCAGCCACCGCCACGATCACCATTTTCGCCTTCCTGCATCACTACAACGCCTTCATCGAGCCCCTGATCTACCTCTCGGAAAACGAGATGTTCACGCTGCCCCTGGGGTTGCTCTGGTTCAAGGGCCGCTTTGGCAACTTCTGGCATCTGGTGATGGCTGCATCCATGATCACGATTGCGCCGGTGGTCGCTATATTCTTTGTCGCCCAGCGGCAGTTCGTGCAGGGAGCGCAGTTCACAGGTCTGGCCGGGCGCTGATCCCGCATTGCTAGAATGGGGCGGGCGCGGTCTCCAGGTAAGGCCGCAAAGCCCTCCACTGATGCTCGCATGCCTTTCCATTCCATCCGGAGCATAATATGATCGCCGACGCACGGACCATCACGCGACCGCCGGTCTCAGCGGAAAATGTCGGATTCTTCCACGAAAACGGCTATCTGGTCGTGGAGGACCTGATCACGCCAGACGAGCTGGAGGTCCTGAACAGGGAAACCGTGGACATCTGCCGCGGCCGGCGCGGCTTAGTGGCCGGCCTGCCGCCCTTCACCGCGGAAGAGAGCGACGAGGACGTGATGGCCAAGACCATCTGCGTGCACTTTCCGCATAAGGTCTCGGATACGTTCCACGACGCGCTGGCCCAGCCCGGAATCGTGGAGCACCTGAAGGAAATCATCGGCGAGAATGTGAATTGCATGCAGTCCATGCTCTTTATCAAGAGCGCGGGCAAGCCGGGTCAGGCCTGGCACCAGGACGAAGCCTTCATTCCCACCCGGGACCGGTCGCTTACCGCAGCCTGGATCGCCATGGATGATGCTACATCGGAAAACGGATGTCTCTGGGTCATTCCCGGATCCCACCGGCGGCGGCATCATCTGGCCCACCTCGGAAATCGACGATGACAGATACGACTGCGCCCAAGGGTCAGTGGATTTCCCCTATACGGATGAGGACGGCGTGATGGTGCCGGCCAAGGCCGGCACCGTCGTGTTCTTCAATGGATACCTGCTGCACCGATCTCTGCCCAACTACGCGGCATCGGGATTTCGACGCTCCCTGGTCCACCACTACATGAGCGCCGAGTCCCTCCTGCCGTAGCGGCCGCCGGCACAGGCCTACACAATGGCGACCGCGGATGTCCGCGACATCGTGATGGTCGCCGGGAAGGATCCCTATGCCTACAAGGGCATAGATCAGTCCATCTTCTTCTCCCATGTGCGGCCGCAAAAGGAAGGCGGCTGCAGGTGGCCCACGGAAGAGGATCGACGGGCAGCCGAAGCGGCCCACGGCAACGGCGCGGCCATGGGGAACGCGACTGCCGCAGGCTGACGCACACGTACGCGGCCAGGCCGCGTACGTGCTCTCAAGGGAGCTAAGACTACGGCGGCCCTGTGGCCGCCGTTCTGATTCACTGGTTCACAGCGGCAGCGGCTTCCGCCACCACTCCCAAAGTCTCCTCGATGATTTCGGGGGTGTGGCTGAGAGTAAGGAAGAGCGGATGACTCGGCGGCAGATAGATGCCGCGGGCAAGGCACCCCTGCAGCATCTGAGTGATTCGTTCTTTATCCTCTGCGTCCGTGACCGGCGGGGGCATAGGGCAGGGCTGTTACAAAGTCGTCATGAGGCTCTGACGGGCACCAGTTGAGCGGGGTTGCGAGCCACCATCTTACGCAAGCGACGAATGGACATTGAGGGCCAAAAATATCGTTGAATAATGGTCAATATGTTCAAGGCAAGGCGCCGTAGACCGGCCATGTTTCGGGCTGCGGAGCCCGTGCGCAGACGGCAGCGGTCCTCCTGGAAAGTGTCATCCAGGACCCAGTGCGTCTTGTTCTCAATGCCCCAGTGTGCGCGTACCAGGTCGGCCATGGCTGCAGCCCCGGTGGTCAGGGGCAGGTTGCTGATGTAGTCGCGTACGGACCGGGCAGTACGACCGTGCGCGGTGCGTTCGGCCACCACCCGCACCACGCTGTTCAACCCCTTCCAACGTTGGTCGGGATCGAGCGCGTCAAGCAGACCGTGAGCTGCGCTCAGGAGGGTGCAGGTGCGCCGTTCGCGGCGACCATGCCCCCGTTCCACCGTCTCACTGTGGTCATGCACCCCGTTCCCGCTGCGGTCCAGGTGGGCGAAGGCCTGCTGCAGGCGGTGGTGCAGGTTGGGCTGGTTGTCCTTGACAGCCAACAGATAGCGACCGCCCGCCTCGACGATGGTGCGGGCCACCTCGGTGTAGCAGCCTTGTGCATCCAGGGTCACGACCCGCCCGGACAGGGGTAGGTCAGCCAGCAGTTGACGGATGGCTGTCAGTTCGTTGGCCTTGTCGGCCACAACCGCCTGACCGACCACTTGGCCATTTTCCAGGCGGGCCGAGACGATGTGGGCGCGGGGGATCCCGCGCGTCTCGTCGCCCGAACGGCGGGCCGTCTTGCCGTCGATGGCGCAGGCGGCCAGCGGCTCTGCCGCCTCGTCTGTGCGCGCCCCATGGGCCTTGCACTGGGCCTCCAGGCACCGGGTCAGGCGGTCGACCTTGGGCTGCAGCTCGGCCAGCAGGTTTGAGCCCCGGTCGCGCAGCAGACGGCGCAGAGTCTGGGCCTTGGGCACACGCGCACCGAGCAGACCCAGCCGCCGTAGCCAGAGCCTATGGTCGCGTGCGAAGTCGGCGGCGTCCACCGGACCGTTGCCGTCTCCGACAGAGGCCAGCAGAAGGATGAACAGCAAACTGGAAAGGGGATAGACCCGACCGCGGCGGGCCCGGTGGTCAGGGATAGCTTCCAGGTCGGCCAGCAGGTCTGCCAGCAGACGACGGACCAGGGAGAGGGGCAGGGCTTTGAGTTGTGGGACAATGTTGGTCATGAAGGCTGCCACGCGTTTTTTGGTGGTGATTACCTGCCCTTTAAGACGCAGAACGGCCCTCTTTGTTACGCAGGTGGTTTACGGGCTGGTACCGCTAATGATGATCATTGGCTTACTTAGTTAGATCAATTCCGCATTGATATTTGAAATTACACATGCAGACCCTGCCCCCATGCCGTGCTCAGGCTGGGGCCAGGCACCCGCTGGGTACCTTGCTGACCCTCCCAAACGTGACTTTGTAACAGCCCTGGGATGAACCACCACCCAAGTCCAGGAAATTGGCAGGACTACCGCCGTAGTATTTGATGGCATCCATAGTTGCCATAGCCAAGCCCGCGCCGTTTGCCAAACAAGCTACGTTGCCGCCCAAGTAGACAAAATTCAGGCCAGCCTTTTGTGCTTCTATTTCGATTGGGTGAAGGTCTTCGTTGCTTCGTTCAGAACCCACCTCTGCTTGTCGGAACAGCGCATTCTCGTCAAGGGTCATTTTGCCGTCCAGGGCAATCAACTGGTCGCGCTGGTCAACGATCAAGGGATTGATTTCCAACAGTTCAGCATCATATTTGACAAGGGTTTGGTACAGCTTGGTGACGAAAATTCGAAATGCCGGCCAAAGTTGCTCGCTGAGATGGATTTCACGACCCAGATCGGTAATTTGGTAGCTGCGCACTCCCATGAAGGGATCAACGTAGATTTTGCAAATCTTTTCTGGTGCGGTGGCTGCCACTTCTTCAATGTCCATACCACCTTCAGCACTTGCCATCACCATGATTTTCTGGCTGGCACGGTCGATCAGAGCTGCCAAATACAATTCTGTTTTGATGTCTGCAGCCTGTTCAACCAGGACCCGTTGCACGGTGTGGCCCTTGATGTCCATTCCCAGAATCGCAGCGGCTGCCTGCTCTGCCTCATCTGGATTGCTGGCCAGGCGGATGCCACCTGCTTTGCCGCGGCCACCAGTCAATACCTGCGCCTTTACGACGACTGGACTTTGAAAATCTGCAGCAAGTTGGCGTACTTGCTCCAGGGTTGAAGCCACGGCCCCCTGCGGGATCATGACCCCTTGGCGCGCTAATAGCTCCTTGGTTTGATATTCGTGCAAATTCATAGGCAAGCGTTTTCAGTTTTGAACACGACTCTGTTGAAATTACTGTCAGCCCAAACTGCCAGACGGTATGCCGAGAATGGCTCTTGTTTCGGACACCGTAGCCGGCTCCAGGTTTAGCAAGTGCAAGATCTTCACTGCTCTGGCGACCAATTGGGCGTTGGATTTCGCAAGCACCCCGCGAGAATAGAGTATGTTGTCTTCAAATCCAACACGGATGTGCCCGCCCATGATTGGAGCCACTGTGGTCATTTCTAACTGATGACGGCCTTCGCCTAGGACAGACCAGACCGCACCGTGTGGTAGTTTGCGGCGCAGGAATACAAGATTTTCGACCGTGGCGGGAATACCCCAGCGGATGCCCATGCACAGTTGGAACCAGGGCGGCGATGCGATGAGGCCAGCCTGGACAAGCGTATTGGCTTGGTCGACATGGCCCACATCGAACAGTTCCAACTCTGGCTTCACGCCAATGTCCAACATGGACTGAGCAGCCTCCCTGGCCCAGGAAGTTGAGTTGAGGAAAATGCGATCGCCCAAATTGAAGGACCCAGCGTCCAGTGAGGCAATTTCAGGCTTGAGTGTCAATGGGGCCAACCGCTGTTCAATCGATTGTTGACCCAGATTTAAGCCGCTTGTCGTGAGATTGATCAGCACCGGACAGGCTACTCGAATGCGGTCGACAGTTTCGCTGAAAAGCTCCAGATCTGAAGAAGGTTCACCCGTGTCGGGATCGCGTACATGAATGTGGACTATAGCTGCCCCTGCCCTGTAGGCTGCTACCGCGCTGTCTGCAATCTCAGCCGGTGAGTAGGGGACTGCCCGATTCATTTCCTTGGTTGGTTGCGATCCAACCAAGGCAGCAGAAACGATGACCGGTGGCATGGAGTTAAGGGTTGACATTATGTCACTTCTCCTTGGTAGGTTATATGACTGCCTACCGTACGAATCCTTCACGTACAAAGATAAAAGACAATGCCACTAAAGTACTCTACGAGACAATTGGGATCTTTCACCTATACCAATAGTGTGAACAGTGTCAGCGATATATTTTTGCATGCTTCGCCATCCCGGCTGGCCTGACCAGGTTCAGCAACCAGGATTTGAGGCTGCAAACTGGTTGTAACAGGTCGATTCGCCCCCAAATCAGGTAAGGCATGTCACACCTCCTCCATACCTGCCATTCGTTCCACCACCTTGACCGCGGCCCAGTTGTCTTCCCCTGGAAAGGAGTGCAAAGCAGCCTGCATCAACTGCATAGCGGCACCGGTGGTGAACATTGAGACTCCACGTTGCAATGCCAGATCCATGGTGATCGTCAAGTCCTTGTGAATGGTGGCGACATTACTGCCCGTACCTGTAAAGCGGCGCGCTTGCACTAGCTCCACTGTATTGTCGATCAAAGGACTGCCGACTTTACTGGACTGCAGCACCTCCCGCACAACACGATCATCCACTCCGGCCTGTTTGCCCAAAACCAATGCTTCAAATACACCCGCAAACGTCGTCCCGATCACCGCCTGATGAACAGCCTTGACTATCTGGCCCTGTCCAGGCCGGACACCAACATGCATCACATTTCCGCCCACCGCGGCAAATACGTTTGCATGTTCCTCCAGGAGACTGGCTGGGCCCGCGACCATCATGGTGAGATTGCCCTCCTGTGCGCCCTGTTGACCTCCGGTGACAGGACTATCGAGCAAATGAAGGCTAGAATCATGACAAATGGCCGCAGCCTCCTCCAACTCCGCGGGTTTGATGGTGGCACTTACTACCACCGTGGAACCTTTCTCCATTGCGCACGCAAGCCCGTCCGCGCCTTGCAGAATTTCGAGGACCTGGCTACCGTGGAGCACCATCAGAAATACGATATCGACGGTGCGTCCCAATTCAGCCACCGAATCAACTACGTTTCCCCCCGCCTCGGCGAACATGCGGCGGCGCTCCTGGCTCAAATCGTATCCATAGGTGTCGAACCTGGCAGCCACGAGATTGCAAGCCATGCCCAGACCCATGTTTCCCAGGCCGATCACTCCAGTGCGAGTCATACCGTATAGCCCCCCCCATTGCAAAAAACGCTGCCGGTAAAGGTGAAAAACCAGGCTGTGCGGTTGTTGATATGTTTCAGGCCGACTGAGCCGACGTGTCCAAAATGGAATCGGATACCGGTAGATCGATCTCCTGGCCGCTTGGTCTCTGAAGGTTCGGCCTGCTCTTGGTCTCTGGCTGTGGGGGGTTTGTCTGGTTCAGGACTTGGAACCTCGAAACCATTCTTGTGGACCTGAATCGAGATTTCTGTGCGACGGAATGGATGATTGGACTCCGTCTTGGGAAATGACACCGGATAGTCCATCAGCTTGGCGAAGATGTAGGTACCCAATACCCGAGCGCTACCCATCAAGGGAGCGGCCAGGAATGCTCCCATCACCCCGTTAGACAAATACCCTACCGTGACTCCGATGATGACTAGGGTGGGGTGAATATGCACAAACCTGCCAATCAAGCGAGGCACCACAATCGTGTTTTCGATTTGCTGCAACACGAAGTAAGTGGCGGCCAGGATCAGGGCGAACACCACCACGTTCATGTCCGGGAATGTGCTGCTGCCTGTCGTCAGGCCAACAAGCAAGGTCGGAATCAAGGCGATGATTGGGCCTAAATTGGGAATGACCTCAAGCAAGCCCGCGATCAAGGCCAGCACCAACGCACCCTGGACACCCAGCAGGCGCAAGACCAGATACACCGCAATGCCGATCGTGAAGGACAGAATAATCTGACCAAAAAAGAAGGCCCGCCACACATTGCCGACGCAGCGGATCAATTCCTGCCACTCAGATTTGTATTTGCTAGGGAAGTTGCCTTCAAGAAAAGAACGGATTCGCGGCGCGTCCTTGGTCAAGTAAAAACTGACCACAAAGACAAACAACGCCGAAAGCAGCACCGAGACACCTTGATTGATGATGCCCAGCCCGAAATTCAAAGTACCGCGGAAGACGCTGGAAGACGCTGTTAAGGCATCGTTGATTCGGTTCAGAACCCCTTGCAAAGTCGGTAATCCATCCACCGAGGCCCCGCCCAACCAGGGTTCCAACACCTGCTTGAGGGGGGCGGTCTCAAAAGGCAGGTCCATAAAATGGACCGTGTCTGGTATTTGGCTGACCTGAACCAGCAGGCCAGACACAAACCCACCCCCAATGCGCAGTACAGTCTGATATTGTGTGTCCAGGACCGGTAGCATGGCGTACAGGCCAAGAAAAACTGTCGTCAACAGCAACAGGTACAACAAAAAGGTCATCAGCCCGCGTGGCAAACGAGGACGCGAGATGAGATTGGCAACCGGGTTGAGCAGGTAGGACAGGATCCCTGCCAATATCACGAGTGGGAGCACGGGCCGCGCCAACCACAACAGGAATAGCACCAGAATCAATATCAGGAGCAGGATCCCACGCTTCAGGGGCGTATCCCAGTGCGCGGGCAGGACCGGAGGTTTGGAGAACACTTCAGGCCCTCTGTCATCGATCATGGCAACAGGTCTCTAGAGGCCTTAATAGGTGCCTCAGGTTCCGTGGATTAGGGGTGAATGTTCAGTATGGCACAGGTTGCCAAGGTTTCCAACTCAAGAATGATTGGCAACTAATACTGCAACGAGATGTTAAGGCGGTTGACCACGACGACGCCTGTGGGAGCGGGTGGCAGCCCCGTTCCGCGCGGCTCGATAGCGGATCAGCCCCTGGATCAGGCGCAGGCCGGTCTTAGGTTGTCGGATCATGATCCTGAGCGCATCACCGACCTGGCGTACGGTCAGGCCCGACGCTTTTTTTTGAGCCGCACGGTCTGACGGACGAGAAAGAAGTGGGCCAGCATACAGAGGGTCATGTGCCGGTGCCAACCCGCCCAGCTGCGACCCTCGTAGTCACCCAGGCCCAGGTTCTGCTTGCCTTCCTGGAAACAGGTCTCGATCGGCCAACGACAGCCAGCCAGGTGGGCCAGGTCGGGCAGGGCCATGTCGGCTGGGGCCTGACAGAGATAGGTCTTGAGCTGGTGGGTACGGGGATGCCGCCGCAAGAGCAGCCATACCTCAGGACCGGGCAGCTTCTGGCGGGAGGCGAACACGCGCAGGGCGGTGAAGTCAGCCTGTAAGGGACCGTGGCTGCCCCGCAGCAGGGTCAGACGCTGCCAGGCGCCTTCTGGTTGTTGGGCTGCCACCGCCCTCACCTCCTGTGAGCGGGGTGCACCCGGCGCCAGCCGCACCCGCGTCGTCGGTCGCCCGTGGGCGGGGGCTGGCGGCACATGGGTGGCAGGCCGTTCGGTCCAGACCCGGGTGCTGTGGGGCACCTCGGCACAGTAGCCCAGACCCAGCTCTGCCACGCCATCCAGGAAGGCAGGGTCCTGGCCGTAGGCCTCATCACAGGTGACCCAGCGGGCCGGCAGGCTCTCGCTGGCCACCAGCTCCCGCAACAGGTTCAACGCCAGCTGCGGCTTGGTCTGGAACGAGACTGCCTCGGGCACGCGGCAGCGTTGCCGACGCCCCGCCCAGTCCGGCTCCTCGGCCCACGGTTTGGGCAGGTAGAGAGCCCGATGCACCAGGGTGGCAGCCTGACTGCCGGCGTAGGCCACAAAGACCCCGGCCTGGCAGTTGGCCTTCTTGCCCAGTTCCCCGCACCACTGCCGGGCCACACCGACCGACTCCTGCCCCTGCTTGCGGAAGTCGCTGCCATCCACGATCAGGACGCCCTCTTCCTCGCCCAGGGTCTGACCCACCTCCTGCCAGTGACGGACCAGCAGAGGACTGTCAGACCAGGGGCTCTCACCCATGAACTGCTGCAGCGAGCGCACCAGGTTGCCGTCCGCACCCCACAGGTTCAGGACCATCCGTTCGACCGACTTGCGCGGTTCGTCGCAGAGCAACCCCTGCAGATAGCGGCGGGCACTGGCGACCTGCTCACTGCGTTGGAACAGGGGCGCGTAGAGGGCGAGGTAGGCGTCCAGGTCGGACTGCAGGGAGGCCAGTTCGGTGGCGGTAAACACGGATGTAGTAGCGGCGACGAGGGGCATGACGGGCTCCGCGGTAAAGGGAACCCTACTTATGATACACTACATCTCGTTGCAGTATTAGGACATAGGTGCTCTATGGCTGTCCGAAGTGGTAGAACAATTCGGTTGTATGAACGTTCAATTCAGCAGCTTTCAATGCTCAACTCTCCTCGCGGAGGACCTGATCCTCACTGTCAATCTCCGGCTGGATTCACAACACATCGAATGTAAAGCTTCTCTTGGGATCCTCCTTGGAAGAACTACCATGCAGAGGCGAAGTTTCAGCAGCCCTTCTTCCTTGGTTCCATTGCACTCTTTGCAGACTTAACTCCATTGAACTTGTCCATGCATTCCTTGAGGATTGGACTTCATCTGGATGCAGAGGATACACCTCCCTCTTATTGATTTATTTTGCTGGTTCTGGTGCTCTTAGAGACTCTCTTAGCATAGTTCACCTTCCTGGTGGTCAAGTCCTCGGATCAGCGGCTTTTCCTGCTTCATGGTATCGGAAGACTTTCCTTGATCGTGCTTTTGATATGTAAAATGAAGAAAGTCCCGCCGCGCGTCAGCTCAGGTCGAATTGGCAATTGGCGGATCACTTCCCCAACATTTGTTTTTGGTTGAACTGGCTTTTGTCACAGGCGTAACTTGGATCTCCTTCCAAATGCCGATGGGGTACTCTTACATAAAAAATCAACACCTTTATTTCGGGCTACGCCTGTTGGCATTCTTATCTATACAAACTCGGAAGCAACTTGAGCATTTATCTAAATCCGGACTGGCTTCTCACGGAAGTCTTTTTTCTGCACAAGGGATAGGTACTTTGGGCCTGACACCTTATTTGGCCCAGTAGCGAACCAGAAACCAATTCGATGCCGCGGGCGCGGAACGCGGAATTGCGAATTCGCTGAAGGATGAAGGTACCTTGCTCTTGACTATGTGGATGTTCGACACGGTTCCAACCATTGATTTGGCCGCAAGGCAGATGATGGCTCGGGAGAAATACAAAAACATATATGTTCTTCCTGGGAGACTTTGCGGCAGAGAACCATTGCTTCATCACAGATAGTTCTCTCCTCTATCGGGGGCTGGTTCAATTAAGAACCGAAGTAATGTGTAACAGTAGTACTTCTGCTTGACGAGGCGGGACAAACTGGGTAAATTCGATGAGTCAGTTTTCGCTTTCATTCTGGATACCGATGGATCTTAAGTCTAGAAGAAGGGCGTAAAGCCGTCTTGGCATGGCGCATGAGCCAAGACTCTCAATCCCCGGCTCATGGCTTTCGAGCAAGGCCTGAAGCCCAAGTCTTCGCAGGTCTCTGTGGGTCAAATAGATAATTGAAGTACGTTTGTGGTAGTTGGTGATTTCGGTCAGTAGGGAACGACGTTCAAGAATAGGCTTCTATATTGAAGATCCTTATTCTAAGACTCAATTTGAGTCCAACGCGCCTAAGGGCCCAACTTTCTTGGTTATTGTCGTAAATGCAATCTTGTCATGCTCCGCCTTCCGACAATAGACTGCGGGCTGGGGCCCCTGCCAGCATAATGACGAAATCAAAGGAAACTAGCCTTCTTTGATTTCGTCCTCCCCTCCTAGATCAATCTAGCGCGCGGTTGTCAAAGCTTTTTATTGCTCTTAACTCTTTACCAATTTAGCTCGACTTTCGCATCTGTGTATAGGACCGGACTCTCTACTTGCTCAGTTCCCGCGGGAGCTCCCTGAGCATTTCCAAAAAACAGCGGTGGGAAGTCCCATCGTAAACCTGAACTGTAATGCCTGAAATGAAATGAAGCAGAGTCGCTCTCAGTGAGCTAGGTATCGGGTAGTAAACTTCCCTCTCTTGGAGACCTAAAGTACAAATTGAATCATTTTGTACATTTTTGACCACGTTTCAGGTGGCTCAACCTCTTTAATTCTGTCTAGCTTAGGGCGGAAGGCCGGCAGCATTGAGGAAAACAAGTCGGCGTATACAGGGGTCAGCGAGGAACTACGGAGAATTACAGAAAGTAAATGTCTATCCGCCACCCTTGCTTGCCCACTGGTTACCAATTCTAATTAGGGGAATTTCGAGGAACTGAGGATACGTATCATCTGAGAAAAAGCCTTACTATGGGGTCGGAAAGCTTCAGTTACGAGTTTCGCCATTCTCTCCGCCTCAGCTAGCCCTCTTGTTGTGGGTTCAAGAGCCTTAGTAGCTAGGCGGGTAGCTTCTCTTATTTGGGCCCCCTGAGTTTCAAGAGCATTCGCTGCCAAGCTGACAGTTCTTGCCACATCAGCCGCATGAGGCTTAAGTGCTTTGGCAGCCAAATTCGCCGTCTTTGCCATTTCCGCCACCTGAGGTTCAAATGCCTTCGCGGCCAAGTCCGCTGTCTCGGCCATTTCTGCAACTTGAGGCTTCATTGCGCTTGTTCCAAGGTTCAATGTCTCGGCCATCTGCGCCCCCCTTTCATTTAGGATTCGGGTGAGCTCCTTAACACCATTATCTACCCCCTCTAAGTCCAAGGAGACTCCTACAAATGGCCAAGTTGCGGTTTCCAGTCGCCTATCCAGATGCTTCTTTGCAACCAGATAACCTTCTTCTGCGGAAACAGCCCTAATTCTGTCATAGACAATTTGGCAGAGCTCCTCACTTTCGTTGTAATTGGCTGGTAAGACAGCATCTACGATCCCGCTGCAATATAAGTCAAACAGAGCCCTGTACTTTTGAGAAGCATTGGTATGTTCTCCTTCACAGACGGCTATTGACAAGCCGCACCTCTCTTTAATCAAGCGGAAACAAGGAACATCCGTCAAACCGTCACCAACATAGATCATGTTTTTAAATGGGATTCTCTCTTTCTCATTTCCACTTGGGACTTCGATGGAGTTGCCATCGCTCAAGTCAAGGGAGCCCATGTTGATCTTGAAAAGATACTGGGTTTTATTTGTAGGACTAACTGCATGTGCGGGCCAAACGGCCACTTCGTTCTCGTTAAATATGAACCTAGAGGCGTAAATCCGGGTGAAGTTCTGTGCTATCCCAGTCCCTTCAATAATCTCCGCGTTACCAGAAGACAAAACGTAGTGTTCAATCTGAATGCCTCTGGAAAGTCCATAGGCATCGATCCGGTCGAACCAGTCTTCCAATCCCTGAAACAAAGTAACTCTCTTGCCATGGCCTTCAAAATCCCTTCTTCGAACCGGGATCCTGGCCTGGCTTGCCTTGTCCAGCATAACCATCATATATGTCAGGGTCTCGTCGGCTTCATGTTGTTGAACGGAGCTCTTGACTTCATTCCAAAACATTTGAGGCTCCATTCCCAGATCAGGAATAAACTGGTGTTCCTGCATATTGCCGGGAGCCAGTGTGCCATCGAAATCATAAATGATGGCCATGGGGATAAGATCTTGCGCCATTTCGTCTTCCCTTTCTGCTTCGTTAATCGCTGAATCCAGTTGGAATGGAGCTTGCTTTGCTCCCATAGCATGTTGAATCTGAGCACTAGGAAGACCTGACTTCCTTTTTCCTTCCTGCCGTACATATCTGTACAAGGTACTACGAGATACTCCAAAAGCATCCGCAACTTCCTGTACTGGAATATGACGTTGTTCCATTAAATTCATGGCATTTTCAAGTTTTTGGCCTTCCAATACTTTACGTCGGCCTCCGAGGCGCCCTCGAGCCCGGGCGGAACTAATGCCTTCTCGGATCTTTGCGCTTCTCAAATGGTTTTCGCTCTTGGCCAACATGGAGACAAAGGAAAAAAAGTTTCCGTGCTCGTCCGACCGAGTGTCTATTCCTTCATTTAGTGAAACGAAACTAAGCTCCCTGGCTTGAAGTTCTGTAAGCTTTGCAATCAGGTCTCTAAGCGAATTACCTAGCCTATCCAGTCTGGACACGACTAAGGTATCCCCAAGCCGAGCACTTTCAAGGGCCATGACAAAGCCAGTCTGAACCGTGCTGGGTGCCGAACTGGAAGATTCATCGGCATAAATCCTTGTACAACCGGCGCTTCGCAGGACCTCCACATGATTGGCGGAATCCCGAGTGCCATTACCTAGGCGAGCATAACCAATATTCATGCAATTATTGTAGCACAAACTAGAATTCCTATTTGGAACTTTGAATGTAGTATGTTTTTGAAACATTTTCATTTCGTCGGAATCCTAGGGCGACCCCCTTCATCAAATCCGCCAAACGCCATGCTGTGACTTCGACTAAGCCAGAGGGAGCCTTCTCCAAAGCACATTGCGCGGTGGGAACAGACTGGCTTTCCCGTGCCGCTCGACACAAATCTTTTTCTTCAGTTGAAAGGGCGCCTTTGGGGATATGACTAATAAAATACCGAGACCGCGTAGAGGCTGACCGCAGGCAAGGCAGTTCTACCGACGAGCACACGCGCCTAGCCTTCTAGCAAAAGGGCCTGGCAGCGTCTCTGGGACCCGCTCGTGCTGGATCATTGCCGACCGACGCGCAGTCTGGACGGATCGGGCGAGGCTGACTTGGCCGAGATGGCCTAAATGGCTTGCTCCTCGAAGCCCGCAGGGCGTTCGGGCGAGATGGACTCTTCAACTTTGGGGTACCAGCTAGATGAACTGCGGGTGGTTGAAAGCGTTTGACTGGAAACAGCGCACGCCCCGCTCACATGAATGGCAGATCCAGCCTTGGAAAGGGCGCAGCGAGGACTTGAAATCGGAGCCGGAGGGCGAATCTGACTGCCCCACGAATTGGTTCTGAGGCGCCAACCAGCCCCCCTAGACCCCGACCAGACAGTTGCGTGTGTGGAATAAATCTCCCGAATCCTGCAACAGGAAGCGCGCTTTGCGCTCCTACCTGGTCCAGACAAGCCCGTCCACCAGGCCTCTGCGCATAGGCGTGCCCGTGGGCTATCCAGCAAGTGATCACAGTGCCCTATGAGGGCTGCCATCATGCGAAATTGACCGCTCGGAGCACCCAGCGGGACTTCGCCTAGATCTTTTAGGTTCTCTTGGACATGCACTATCCCGAGGCAGTACACATCAAATTAGCCTGAAACATTTATCAACACGCGCAGAATCGGGTAACTCCCCGAAGGTTTTGATACCTCCACCGCCCGCGCATTCCCCGGCCACCCGCAAAAGGTCCACACCCCCAAGCATGTCAGTTAGCTCCGCATCACCGAGATCCAGATCAATGTCGTCAGATGCCTGGCTCGTTCTCTGCGCATCCCCGATACGGAGATGCTGTGCACTCAGTTCGCCGCTATGCAACATACTCACATACAGACAGATGGACCCCACCATACTACCGACCACACCTACATCAGACGACAATCCCTGTATCCCTCTGCGCAAGCAGGTCTCTGCACTAGAAGAAAGTAATTCAAGTCCAAACACATCTTCAAGTGAGGTCCTCCAATCTGAAGGCTTTATATTTGGCATTCTCGATTGAAGAACGCCTGAGCCCGTTTCAGGGAGAATGCCTTGCAGCGCCAATTGAAAAACAATCCGAAAGTTGCAGGTTTGGGAGGACAAGAAGATGCTAGCGTTTAGGAATAAATAGCAAACCGAAAATGGCACTTCCCACCTCAATAGTGGGAGTAACTTATCGCCCCAGCCGTTGGCGGAGTTACCGTGGATTTATTAACTTTGCCATACTAAAATCGCTGTAATACCCGTGTGGAATCAGATCTGTCAGGACTGGCATTTGAAGGCCCATTGGTGTCTTCCCGGAAGTCACCTCAGTCCCAATAGAGCATCATCCCAGATTTCAGATGGTTGTTCTGACGACTCTGCCGAGGAAACCGCATGCCCACTTACAAGAGCCAACCCTAAGTGCCAATGGGATAAAGACCACTAAGGAGTAAGACCATTGAACCCTTGGCGACCAGGACCCCTCCCGTAAACTCGCCCGAGAACTAACGCCGGGGGTTCAGACTTAAAAGTTTTAGGTCGGCCCAAGGGAAAAGCTTTGGACTTAACCTGCGTAACAACTAAACGTAGGAGCCAGTGATAGCGCGCATTCCGGTTGCCTTTCCTGCCAGCTTCTTGACCTTAGCCTGGTGTTTGGCCCTATCTTTCTGGAATTAGGTCAGTCACTGGAAGGGATGACTTCCTTCAGAAAGTGAAGGGACGGAGGGATCCAACAGGAAGCGACAATAGCCGTAGGTTCCCAGTAGGCCAGAACCCCGCGCCCAATTGGAACCTGACAACATGGACCATTTCTACCTAAAAACCTGATTCCCAGACATGGTCAGCTGGCGATCCCTTCGGCCGATAGTCTAAGGGGAATGCAACACCTTACAGGACCCTTGCGGTCGCTGGTTTGAATTCACTAATCCGTGCTCAGCATACCTGCATGACCAGACGAAGAGCTCTTTCACTTGCTATCAACAAGGGGCCCCATTTCATCTCTGCATGAACCGGTTTTGGGGCATTGTGCTGTTCGATTGGCCACCTTTGGTCAGATAGCCCATTTCCTACCTAAATGGTTTAACAATCTCTTGTGTTTGAAAAGAAATCTTGCGTTCCAAACCATTCCTTCCAATTGAAAATCTGGAGAAATCAAGGGTGCAGTTTGCTTCAGGGCAATAGCGGCCCTTTACGTCTAACAGGAGTTTGGTTGAATTGACCAGGAAATCCAGGAATCGCCTAGACTCATTTTCAAATCGAAAGGCTTCTCCCATTGTCTATATTACAAATAGGGAAAGTGATATTGAGTCTTTACTTAAAGCGGGAAGCAAGTTGCTTTTCGACGTGCTGCCAGCTGAGGTCCCTGTCCGCCAACAGCACCAGACTGTGGTAAATCAGATCCGCCATTTCCGATATCAATTGGGGATCATCTCCGACCAGTGAGGCGATAGCTACCTCTACACCTTCCTCCCCCACTTTTTGGGCAATGCGGGCAGTCCCTTCCTTAAACAGGGAAGCGGTATAAGAATTCTCTAGACTACTTTGCTTTCTTTCCTGGATTGTAGCTTCCAACCGAGTAATTACATCGCTCATTGCACTATCCTGCCTTCTCCGAATCCAAACGCCTGAAGAAACAGGTTCTTGTTCCCGTATGACACGCAGGGCCATGAGGTCGAGCCAAGAGCAAGAGGGTATCTCCATCGCAATCTATGTGAAGAGATTCCACGTCTAGGAAATTTCCGCTGGTCGCTCCTTTATGCCAGAGCTCCGACCTAGAACGGCTCCAAAAAACTGCCTGGCCCCTGTCAAGAGTCAGGAGTAGAGATTCCCTATTCATCCAGGCCACCATTAGGAGATCACGGTTGAAGGCATCCTGAACCACTACGGGCAGTAGGCCCTGTTCGTCAAATGATATTGATTCCAGAAATCCCGCGGTGGTTAGGGTTTCAGTCACTTGCATGGTCGTTTTCCCTGTCTTGAAATACGTCCAAACGCACCGGAATTCCTTGCGCCGCCATGTACTCCTTGACCTCTCTGATACTCAATTGGCGAAAATGAAACAGGGAAGCCGCCAATGCGGCCGCGGCTCCGCCGCTAGTTACTGCTTCTGCAAAGTGAGATACATGTCCAGCGCCTCCGCTGGCGATCACCGGGATTGATACGGCGTCACTGATGGTGCGAGTTAAGGCGATGTCATAGGCTTCTTGGGTGCCATCCCCGTCCATGGAAGTCAGGAGGATTTCGCCGGCACCTAAAGCCTCCGCTCGCCGGGCCCAGTCCACCGCATCCAAACCGGTATTCTGGCGACCCCCTCTAACATAAACATCCCAAGCCGGCACCGCCTTCGAGCCGGTACGGAGTTTGGCATCAATGGCTACAACGATGCATTGACTGCCGAATCGCTCCGCTCCCTGCTGAACCAGTTCTGGATGACTTATGGCGGCACTGTTTACGGAAACCTTGTCAGCTCCGGCCAGCAGAATGGCTCTCAGATCCTCAAGTGTACGCAGACCGCCCCCAACAGTAAAAGGGATGAAGATCGCATCTGCCACTTGCCGGACCATCTGAGTCACGATATCCCGACTCTCGTGTGTTGCAGTTATGTCAAGTAAAACTAACTCGTCAGCCCCTTCCCGATCGTATACCACGGCCTGTTCCACGGGATCGCCAGCATCCACCAGATTAAGAAAGTTAACACCCTTGACTACGCGCCCTTCGTGGACATCCAGGCACGGAATGATGCGCTTCGCCAGCATTAGGGCGCTACTCCCCAGCCCCTGTACCAGCGGCTACCAGTTCCAGAGCCGCGGGCAAATCCAATGCGCCGGTATAAAGAGCTTGGCCTGTAATCACACCAACGATGCCCTGATTTCGAAACTCTAGAAGCCGCTCTATGTCACCCAGTCCCGACACGCCCCCACTGGCAATTACTTGCATTTCTGTATGGCTGGCCAACGCAGCGGATTCTTTCCAGCTAACCCCAGTCATCATGGCGTCCCGACCTATGTCAGTGTGGATTGCCAGTTCCACCCCCAGATCTCGTATGCGCACACCCACTTCCAGGGCTGTCAATTGACTTTGCTCTTGCCAACCGTGAGTAGCTACCATCCCTCCACGGGTATCCAATCCCACAACTACCCTTGACGCCCCGAATTCACTCACGGCTTGTTTTAAAAGTGCAGGTTCTTTTACCGCCACAGTCCCAAGAATGACACGGTTGACACCGGCTTCCAGTAGGAAATTGATGTCCTCCAGGGTACGAATGCCGCCTCCGAATTGGACCGGCAGCTCTACGGCCGCCCGAATCGCTTTCACAGCCTTTACGTTGACTGGAACATCTGCATCCCGATTCTCATCACCAAGGGCACCGTCAAGGTTGACGATGTGGAGCCACTGCGCACCTAGAGTTGCCCAATGCAGAGCCATTTCTACAGGATCATGACCGAATATAGTCTCAGCATTCGGGTCGCCTTGACGCAGACGAACACACTTACCGCGGCGCAAGTCTATGGCGGGATAAATAATCAAAGGATTTGCTCCTGGCCTGAAATAGGCTGGCTTCTTTCGACCAATCCTTGATTCTCCACCATCTGCATGAAGTTACGCAGAATAGTCAAGCCTACATGTTGGCTTTTCTCAGGGTGACACTGGATTCCCCAGATATTGCCCGACCGCAGAATGCTAGTATATGGTCCGCCATAATCAGTAGTCGCCAGAATCACATTTTCGTCCTCGGGCATGCAGCGATAGGAATGAGCAAAATAAGCGTAGGCTTGATTGGGCAGGTCTGCTAGCAAAGGATCCTCTTTCTTGAATTCCAACTGGTTCCAGCCAATCTGAGGCACTCGCAGAAACCGATCACCATCCAGAGGGTCCAAAGTATTCTCAGGAAATCTCTCTACATGCCCTGGGACTAGCCCAAGTCCTGCATACTGCCCCATCTCTTCGCTGGAATCGAGCAACAATTGCATACCCACGCAGATGCCAAAGAGGGGTACTTCGGCTGCCACCGCCTCAAGAATGGGAGAAACCCAGTCATTTTGCCGCAAGGTCTCAATGCTACTCCCGAAGGCCCCTTGACCAGGCAGCACGATTGCCTTCCATTGGGTCAAATCCTCAGTCGTGTCTAGTATTTCAACATCGAATCCCAAGTGGCTGGCTACGTGGGTAAAAGAATTGCTGATGCTACGTAGATTTCCTACGCCATAGTCGATGATTGCAATGGACATGGTTATTCTGATGGGACCTCAGTGCACCAATGAGAAGTTCCGTACTATAGCGGGAGGGTAGCGCCGGGCCATGAATTCATATCTAATATGACGCAGTCTTTCTTGCCAAGCCAAGCTTTGTTGTTCGGTTACCTCTGCCTTTGTGAGAGCTTCGGACAGAGCGATTTCTCCCGTCACAACGATTCTTCGCTTGACACTGACCACCATACCTAGAAAGCCTATTTCTGAACGAAAGGGGGACTTGCTTACATCAAATCCCGATGTAACCGGCAGGAACCACCCAACAGGTTCCAAATTAGGAGTGAAATACATATCAACAACATTCGTATGCTCCTTGAGCCAGAAGCGAACCCGAACCCCAGATAAGCCAGATTCCCGACTCACGAAACGAGACTTTTCCATAACCATACGTTGGGTATCAACGCAAACATAGTCCAAGGAATCCGGATCAGTTTTCCACTGCTCCTGGCTCAATTCAAGCTGACCTATGGAATTGAAATGGGTTACAAGCCTTGCAAATATCTTGCCCTCTGGAGTTGACTCGTACACTTCAGTCTGTTGCCGCGAAGTTCGGTCATAACTCATTCCGTTCGCATTAGGGCTCATGGCAAAGTTCGCTGTTAAGCTTCGAGGGCTCCCCAATATGGCCTGAGGGCCCGTGCGAAAAATCGGGTAGAAAACAATCGGAACAAGCCATACAGGGATGAGGCGTCGTCATCGTTTCAGCCGCCGATTACCGATAACCGTGAATTGTTTTCACGAAGGATATAATCCTGACTCAGTTTAGCAATCAAGGTCATCATGTCTCATCGCCGGCAACATCAAAACCTCCAGTAACCTCGGGAAGAGGACCGCTCGCCTGTAGTGAACTTCGATTTTATACTGCCAGCTAGGATAATCTAGAGACGTGCTGAAAAGATACTTGGCCAAAGCTTGGCTACCTGTTTCCTGTGCCTTGGTCGTGGTCTTACTCGACCAGTGGTCCAAACAGTCCATACGCGATAGTTTGGACCTCTACGAAGGATTTATGCCTTTGGCTTGGCTGGGAGAAATATTCTACCTTGAACATGTGCCCAATTACGGAGCAGCGTTTGGTATTCTGCCCAATGCCAGTCTGTTCTTTATGGTGACGTCATTGCTGGTCACTGTCGCAATAATGGTCGGCATTCATTTTGTAAGAGTCGACCAGCGATTCCTACTGATCTTACTGGGAATGGCCTTGGGTGGAGCCATCGGCAATTTCATAGACCGCCTGACTTTAGGTTACGTTACAGATTTTCTGAAATTTGGAATTCCAGGCAAAGCCTATTGGCCCAATTTTAACGTAGCCGATGCCAGCATCACGGTCAGTGTAATCCTCTTGACAATCCTGACTTGGAGTGCTGACTCAAAGAAGTCGGTAGCGCCTGAGGAAGAAGAAACAATACCGGAAGAGAGCTTGGCCTCTTCAAACTCTAAGTAACATTCCCAGGATGGCTGCCATGCCCGCCGCCAAGACCTGGACATTCACAGTACAAGCGAATTCCAAGCCCAGGTTGGACCATTGGCTGGTCCGGCACATACCTGCCTTAAGTAGAGCACAACTGCAGCGCCTGATTTCGGGGGGCCAAGTAACCGTGGATGGGGCTGTGGTGCGGGCCGCTGTCCGACTCAAACGGGGCCAGCAAATAATAGTGACCGAGCCCGTACAGAGAGTCGCATCCAGAGTTGAGCCGTATCCGCTGGAAATAGATGTAGTCTACGAAGACAAGGATTTGGCAATAGTAAACAAACCTGCGGATCTAGTTATGCATCCTGCTCCAGGTCACCCAATCCAAACATTGGCCAATGCTGTAGCATATCGGTGGCCGAGCCTGCCTTCAGGGCTGGAAGATGGCCGTCCTGGCATCGTTCATCGCTTGGACAAGGACACTTCAGGGCTGGTGGTTATTGCAAAGTCCACGGCGACCCAGTTCGGCCTACAACAGCAATTCAAGAACCGTCACATTTCTAAGAAATACATAGCCTTAATTGAAGGCTTTCTCTCCCCTATGCAAGGTGTGGTTGAAGTGCCCTTGGGCCGACATCCCAAACACCGACAACGACAAGCGGCATTTCCTCTGGACGCAGCGGAACGAACCTTACCGCGTGGTGTGAGATCAGCATCGACCAGCTTTCGGGTAAGCAAGTTCCTGCAAAGCCGTGCTCCCCAAGAGATTTATCCATTCACTTTGGTGGAACTAGAGCCCTATACGGGGCGAACTCACCAAATTCGAGTTCATATGGCTTACCTTTCGCACCCCGTGGTAGGAGATGCAGTCTATGGATTGCGAAAGCCCCACTTGCCGCTCAGGCGCCACTTCCTCCACGCTTATGCTATTAGTTTCGTCCATCCCATCCGAAATGTATTGGTGAAGTTCCAGGCGCCCTTACCCATTGAACTTCAGAACTGTCTAGATTCCCTTTCTCCAGCCGATTGAGTCGGGCTCCGGGTCCAGTCAATGCCGGCACTTGCCAGGCTCTTAACCTGCTCGGGAAAGGCGATTGAAGTGGCCATCCTTTGGTGGTCCAGCTGTGTGCGTTTCTTTTTTGCCACCTATCTGATTTGGTCCTTAGCGGGAACACTGATTCCGACATTGGATTCTCTTGGCAGGGACCAAACTGGAGTAGCGCCTGAACTCGCCGATCTAGAACCATTCCACTACTCCATTTTGGAATTCCAATATGACGCCCTAAGCCATGTTCTGCGGCGCGATCTTCTAGCCCTCGAGACTTCGCCCTCCAGCATTGAGAGCCAGGCTTTGATACGCGAATTTGAACAGAACAAGAGGGACATGCAGGAGGCTGCAGAGGCCTATATCTTGGCCTCTGATTTGATGGCTTTTCTAAGCATGGAAGAAGCTAGAGTGGATTTTCAACGAGCAGAAAAGAAGCTTCGAGAAACACAATGGGCCACCGAAAGGGCTGTGCAGGCAGAAGTATCTGGCGAAATAGTGCGATCTGGAATCGCGGGACCAGGAGGCCCGTTGCCTCCCGTCTGGTTCCGCCTCGCCCATCCTCCTTTGGCGATTACTTTCAGCCCGCGCGAAGAAATTCAGCCAGTTGCCTCCTATTTTCTGCGGGAGGATACTCCCATGGCAAAGATAGAAGCTTTTGAAAAGGATGTGCTGCAGCATCAAAATCTTAGTGCATTTGTGGAGAAGACAGGCGGAGTTGCCACTTTCCCGACTACGGTCGCAGCAAGCATTCCTACGCTACAAACGTTATTCGAAGTAGTGGCACACGAATGGATTCACAATTATCTGACTTTCAAGCCCTTAGGTGTCCGATATCTGAAGTCGACTTCCCATCGCACTCTGAATGAGACCGCTGCCTCAATCGTGGGTGAGGAGATCTCCCGACGGCTCATGCTGCGCCATTATCGGGACTTATATCTTCCGGACGCACACCCGGAAAACCCTCCGGAGGAGGTGCAGCCTAGTATTTGCCTCTTGGAATTGGCCACCGCAAGTCAGAGAGAGACCTTCGATTTTGAAGCTGCCTTGCGCGAGACTCGAATGCAAGTGGATGCAATGCTGGAGGCAGGCCTGGTGGAAGAAGCCGAAACCTACATGGAAGAGCGGCGACGATTGATTAATGCAGAAGGCTACAACCTGCGAAAACTAAATCAAGCCTATTTCGCTTTCCACGGTACCTACGCCACAGGGCCCGGAAGTACAAGCGAAATCGGACCGCAAATGGAAACTTTACGGTCCTTGTCTCCTAGCTTGAAGGAATTCGTCAAAACCGTACAAGATCTGAGAAACGAAGAGGATTTGAGTAGAGCCTTAACTCAAGCTCGAGCTCGATCCGATAATTCTTCTATTGACTAAGATGCCTGATCTTCGTGGACTTTCGACTCCCAATTGTCGATTTCAATGACTTTGGGGGGAAACGCCGGCGCGATTCCGAAAATCTGGGATAGAAAAAATTCTTCCGTTTCTATCGCTGCCATGATGTTCTCGGCCATCCTGAAACCATGCTGCTCCCCGGGGAACGCCAAATAAGCAACAGGGATACCGTTCTGCCTCAACGCTGAGACCATTCGTTCAGCCTGTTCAGAAGGCACAATCTTGTCTTCCAGCCCCTGAATGAACAACACTGGACATGCAATTTGATGGGCGGAGTTCAATGGAGACCTCTGGTCATAGACGACGATGTCTTCAGGGTAAGGGCCAATCAGAGAATCCAGATACCTAGACTCAAATTTATGAGTGTCTCGGGCCAATGCTCCCAGATCACCTACCCCGTATCGGCTCATTCCGGCTTGAAACTCATCGGTAAAGGCCAGACATGCAAGTGTTGTAAAACCTCCGGCACTGCCCCCCATAACCGCTTTGCGCTCAGGATCTGCCATACCTTGAGTTACCAAGTGGCGGGCTGCATGGACGCTGTCCTGTACATCGACCAACCCCCAGTTACCGGCCAGTCGCCGACGGTAGGCAGTGCCGAATCCCGTACTTCCGCGGTAATTCACATCTACGACCGCATATCCTCTACTGGTCCAATACTGGATTTCCATATTCAATGATGAGCCAGTAGAGTGAGTGGGTCCTCCATGACTCTTGACCAATAGCGGCGGCAATTCATCCTCAGGGCCGGCATAATTGGGGTTGAAAGGAGGGTAATAGAAGGCGTGGGCTCGTTCGCCCCCTTCGGTTTGGAATTCGATAGGCTGTGGCGTGGACACTTGAGAATCGTCAATACCATCCCTGCTGGCCCTCCGAATGACTCTGCGTTCCATACTTTCCAGATCCATGAGCACTAATTCGCCGAATCTCGTGGGGCTAGCCCCTAGAAACGCCGCATTCTTTCCTTCTGCCTGGATATAGCTGAACTCGGTGTAAGGAGTATCCAGTAGCGTAAGAGAGCCGTCTTCTAAGTCGAGTATCCCTAGTTCCTGCCCCCCATCGCTATGCCACGAGCAGAGTATTCGCGCATCATCTATAAAGGCGTAGCTGGATTGGCCCAAAACCCATTGAGGTTCCCCGAACTCCTTGGACTGCGGACATAAAGGTGACAGACCTTCTTCGGTTACTGCGTAAAGGTTCCACCAACCAGTTTCATCGGAAATCACGTGCAGCACTCCGGTAGGAGACCATCGGGGTTGGCACAGTGAAACTCCGGTTTGAAAAATCAGACATCGACTGTTTTCGGGGCTCCCCTCATCATCCAGATCGGCAACCCAAAGCTCAGTTTCGTCCCACGGCATGTGGGGATGATTCCAACACAACCAAGCCACTTTGGAACCGTCCGGACTAAGAGCAGGCGACGAATAGAAATCGTAACCTGAGGCCAAGACCACTTCAGTTCCGATCCAAGCCAGGTCTAATAGCACGAGGCAGTTAATAGCCTCTGAATTGGGCACAGAATGGTCTTCCCGAACTGCAACCACCTGTCTGGACTCGGATCTAAAAGCGAAGTCTGCATAGCGACATTTGTTTGGAGGCAAGACCGGGGAAGTTTTTCCCCGGGAACTGACATGCAAACGCTGGTCAGCCATGTTTACGAATAGCACATCTCGGCCTTCAATTCCGTAAGGGGCGCCCCCCATTTCATGCACCAGAGTGCGGGCACTGAAAGGCTTAGGGACCAGGTTGTGATTCTTCCCGCGGCGGTCCCGGCGCATAATTGCACAGCGGCCTTCTTCCTCGGGGCGCATTTCCACCCAGAAAACTTCATCATTGTCCAGTCTTACGTCTGAGATGCGCACCATCCGTTCCACCAAAGTTTGGGAGGTGAAGGGAGTACGCCAGGATCCATAGGGAGAGACTGTAGCCATTTGTGGCCTCTTGGAAAAACTAGGGGTCGAAGGACAATTTGGCAGGCATTCAGATTACAGCAACGACAGTAAAGGCTCCGCCATAGAATTATCTACTAACCAGTGACGTGAAGTGAACGTACTTCGGACATAGCTGCTTTTAGTGCGTCCCGGGCTGAGATGCCTTCATTCCAGTCTAGAGCACGGGCCATCCAACCCGCGACCACCTGGGATTCGGCAGCAAAAAGAGAGGATTTGGGAAGAGGCACAGATGCCGCGATGTCAGACATTGCTTGCCGCTGCCAATCATATTCGGGCCCCGTCATGAGCTGATGATCATAGACGTAGGAATAGGCCGGTTTAGGTGCGTAATCCGCAATCCTCTGCTGATAAGCCACATTGTTCGGACCGAGCCACCATAGACCAAAATCGGCCACTCCCTGTGGATTTAGGGCTTGTCGAGATATTGCCATGCACTGAACCCAAAAAGGAGTGCCAGCCTGGTCCCGACCCGCTTCACGGAGAATATTCTTGCCTACTGCAGCCGCATCTGGCCCAAGATTGAATTTAGTCAGGGAGCTATGCAGGTCCACCCCCAGCACCATGCCTGTACGCCCTCCCATCCAGGAGTTAAATCCCTGTTCTTGCAGTGGCATTAATTCTGCACTGACCATGTCTTGCAGCCATTGAAGGGCAAGGATAGCCTCTTCACTCTCCCAGTTAATTGTGCCTTCACCTGTATAGGGATCTGCTGTGGCTCCCCAAATCATGGCTACCAAATCACCTAACGGACTGAACAGTCGATCAAAAGGCAACAGATTCGTATTGTCTTTCAGAGCCTGCGCCGCGATCCAGGTCTCATCCCAAGTCAAAGGCGACGTAGCTATTCCTGCTTCAGCCAAAGGCTCCTTAAGCCAAGCCAAAGAAATGGAGCTCACGGTAATGGGCAATCCCATTGCTCTTCCCTGATCACTGACCGCATCACGAACGGATATAGGCAGTACCTCGTAAACTTGCTCGGATCCTTCAATGCTGCTGTCTGCAATATATTGGTCCCATGGCTGAATTAGTCCTTCTTGAATCCATGCTCCCGACTCCAACGGAAAGGAAATAGCCAAAATGCCGTCAAAAGAACCTTGCCCGGCAGCAATATCATTGGCTGCCTCCTCTGCCAAGTCCCCGAAACCCCCCTCCACAAATTGCAGCGGCCAATGCGGGAATGCATCCTCCCAAGGCCGCTTCAATTCTGTCAATTCGTATAAGAACTGGTATTCGGAGGCGATCAGAAAGCGGAGATTTAGCATTTCCGGAGTTGGTGTGGCTCTAAAACGACTTAGAGGACCCCGACCGGCGCCACAAGCTGCCAATAGCGAAATGGCCAAACCTGAAGAGGCAGTCTGGAGGAAAGCGCGGCGACTGTGCATGGTACTCACTTTACGTGTCTATGCGGTTTCTTTGAAGCTAGGTGGCTAGGGGGTATAGACCTTTTACGCAAAGGGGCATTTGGCAAAACCCGGTTGTGCAAATGCAATTTCCATTATAGCCATGCCGTTATCGGTTTCCTCTGCTTTGGGAGCCAGTCCGGATGGCTTGCCCCCTCTAGTTTCCATGATGCAGAGGAAATAGGGGCGACAGAGCCCTTGCGGACGGATGTATTTATAATGGGGGAGCTTACGTACACATTGCAGCTGGGGCATCGCCGCCTTACAGAATATGCCGATCCTCCCTTTTCCTGCGTCCTGCCCTCTGATACACGAGGCCGAAGTCGCCATGGCCGCGGCGCGTGCCGCTAGTCCCTCTGTGCTCAAGTACTATCGCAAAGGGAGTCCGGTGGAATACAAGAACGGCCTTGAACCTGTCACTCAAGCTGATCGGGAGTGCCAGGAAACAGTCGTAAAGGCCCTGCGGCAGGCCTTCCCAAAAGATAGTATTCTTTCCGAGGAAGCGGTTGACGATTCTCAACGCTTGGGTCGGAAACGGGTCTGGATCGTTGATCCAGTGGATGGCACTCAGGAGTTCATTGAGGGAATTCTGGAATTCGTCATCATGATTGGCCTGAGTATCGACGGCGACCCCATGTTGGGAGTCCTGTTACAGCCTGGATCGGGACGCCTCTATGTGGGACTACCTGGCTATGGATCCATTCTCATCGCCCATGGCCAATCCAGAGAACTCAGAGTCAGTGCACGAGCTAAGATTCAGGAGATGCCTGTGGTCCTGACCCGGCGACATCTAACTCCGTTCATGGAAGAGATTGTTGAACTTATTGGTTTTACCCGCGCGGTACGGATGGGTAGTGCAGGTCTTAAGGCTGCATTGATCGCCGAGCAAGGTGCCGACTGCTACTTTTTTGCCTCTTTGGGTATGAAGGAATGGGACATGTGTGCTCCTGCCGCTGTCCTCTTGGGTGCTGGAGCCAGATTAACGGATTGCTGGGGAGAACCCATGGAGTTCAATCAATCTGATGTTCGGTTAATCCGGGGCTTTATAGCTTCCAATGGACCACAACACGACAACATCGTTGCTGCCGTTCGGGCACATTGCGATGCCTTGGGTTTTAAGCAATCCGACGGCTTTCTCTCAAGTCATACCTGAGTTTCGCATGGTCACTGTAAAGACGGAATCGGTTTGCTGATGCCTCGCACTTGGCCCAATATTTTGGGTTTGGTCAATCTTGGTCACGACGGAGTTGAAGCGCTCAACTCCCGAATGGGCCAGCTGCCAGGCTGGGTAGTATTTAACCGCAGCATGGCCCGCGACCGGCAGGTCTATAGCGGGGATGATTACAGTCAATACACCGACGCCAATGTAGGAGTCATCTGCTGTTTGGAGTGGGATCAAGGGGAGGGCGGTACTATCCCGGCGCCAGGTCTGATCGGGCCTTTCCTGAAACGGTGCCAGAGCTATGTAGAGGCCAGCTCCGGCTGCCATGTCTGGATAGTTGGCAACGAAATGAATGTAATTTCTAATTGGCCCCTAACTGCCCGCAGGACGGAAAGCATTTCAATTCGGGGGGACTCCTTCCAAGTCATGGATCCCCGCTATAGGCCTGACCGTTACCCTTTGCTAGTTGGCGGTCCTGGTGCAGAGATACAGGAGGGTCATTTTCCTGTCTCTCCCAGCTACTATGTTGAGTGTTATGTTCAGGTGAGAGAATGTATTAAGGGACTGCGCGGACATGAACAAGATCTTGTTTTAGTTGGGGCTGTGGCCCCCTGGAACACCGATGCCAAAGACGCAGAAAACCCTAGTGGAGATTGGATCCAGTATTTCACCGCCATAGTGTCCGCTTTGCAAGGGGGACAGTGCGAGGGATTTGCCCTTCACACGGCCTCATTGGGACCTGATCCGGATATTCTGCAAACTGACCAGAACCTGTCCTTCCCTTTCGGAGACCACAAGGCTGGATTTCGCTGCTTTGAAGATTACATCGCTGCGGTACCTCCACAACATCGCGGACTCCCGTTCTTCATTACTGAGACTTCGCAGCTACAACCTTGGCTAGACGCCAATGACGGCTGGGTTTTCAACGCCTGTGAATTGATCCAGACCCATAACAGAGCCAGAACCAATTCCCCCATTCGTTGTTTGGCCTTGTATCAGTGGGGAACGGATTCGCCCTGGTCCATCCGGAACAAGAGTTACTTGTTATCGGACATCCGGGACACGTTACTCATGCTGGCCGACCAGTCTCGCAAGTCCGCCCTGTGTGAAGTCGTGTGGGAGGGGTCGGAGATGCCAGAGGCATGCGTCAAAGGCGAGTCTTTCACAACCTCTGTGACCTTTACCAACATTTCTGAACATGCCCTCTCTTGTAGTGGCGACGATCCAGCCCGATTGGCTGTTTTATTCCAGGCAGTTGACAGCTCTGATTCCATTGCAGAATCGGTTCCCGATTTGCGTTATCCCTTGCCCGAAGATGTGGGGGTAGGGGCGGCTCAGACCTGCCGCCTTGTATTGCAGGCACCCCCTACAACCGGAGCCTATAGGTTGTATGTCGGCATTGTAAGTTCCCAATTTGTCTGGTCCTCTGCAGGATTGGAAGGGGCACTCGTCTGCACTGTTTCAGTCCAAGAATCTGTGGATGTGGAATCAGTCTCGAAGCCATTGAAGAACAGCTACGAAGTTTTGACGGCGCCATCTATGCTTTCTGGTTCTGGTACTTTGAGCACCCCGAATACGGAACCTCTGCAACCAGCAGTGTGGCCGGCAGCCATAGAGCCGAGTGAAGATTCGGAAGACACACACCTGTCCAGTTCCACCGATGGAGACTTCAAAGAACCGGAAATTCTAGAGAAAGTCGTTCCAGACCTAGCCCCACCAACGAAATTCGAAGTGTATGACCTCACGGCTTTTTTCTCGGCGGGCAAGGCGGAAGTTTCAAAGAGGCTGCTTACATCCCTGAACCGCATAGTCTTCGTCGAGGCTGGACTTCCAGCCAGCACACCCATGGACATCTATCTAGACCACTTTGTTGAACTGGGGCTGGAAGGCCTGCCAATGCACTTTCTAATTGAGAATGACGGTCCAGTCTTTCAATTGCTACCCCTAACCACGAATCCCCTTTCTTACTCCCAAAACTGGGCATCGGCCATGGTGTTGGGTTTGGAAGGGAGAGCCAATTCCCAGGCAGAGGCCAAAGAGAAATTACATCGAGCCGCCAGGTTCTGTGCCTCTATCCTGCAGGCACAAGCGCCATATGGTGTGTCCTCCTCTTGGGAAATCGGCCTTGATTCTGTAGATGGGGAAATCCCTTTTTGTAACTTGACACTGGAAGATCTGGAAGAAATGGGGGCTGCCATGCATGAACAGTGGCAGCTGTTGGGCATGTCAAAAGCCCAGTTGGCACTCACGCCTATTGCCCTTCCTTTAGAAGCCAAGGAGGGGGACCGGAAGAGGGAAGTTAAAGCAGCACAGCCGGATCCTTATTTCGATGGCATCCAAGGTCTTGAGGCAGTCCAGGCGGCTGATTTGGGACAGGAAGTTTCAGAAGATGTCTCGGAGCTACCCGCCGTGGAGGCCCCTCTGTGGGCCCCCCTTACCTCTCGTCTGTCACAGGAACCTATAGACCTGCAATCAAACGGTTCGAGCCACATTGAGTTTGCCTACAGGGAGAAGACCTCCGTCTTCTTGTGGGCCACTGGAAGTCGCAATGATGTACCCATTACACAATTGAACCGCCTCCATGAATTGCAATTCGGAGATATTCTTTATCACTTTGTGATTGCTTCCGATGGACAGGTCTTCGAAACTCACAGGGGGCCCAAACCCGACGAACAGCTTATGCCACCTCTGAGTGGAGGCCTGCACATTGGGCTACAAGGTGATTTCAAACAGCAGTTTCCGCCTGAAGCTCAGACTAAGGGTTGTATTCTGCTCCTGGCTAGGCTAGCGCGAAAGGAAGAGCAGCTCGCGGCACAAGTGGATTTAGGAACTAGACCTGTAACGATTGGGACAGAACATTGGCTCCATAAGGACGATTGGCGTGAAAAGGTACTGCATCAAACATCCTTATTAGCCGAAATTCTGGAGGATCAGGAAAAGGGACTCTCGGAAGACACAGACCTCAGCTCGATACTTGATACCGTTTCCTCCGTCTCTGAGCCAGACGATGCACCAGCTCCAATTTCTCAAGCCAAGGGGAAAGCGTGGTCGGAAACCGGAGAGATTCCGGCCCCCCGAACCTCACTTTCAGAAAGCGTGCCCCGCCTATTCAACAAGATAGGAACGATGGCGATCCATCCTAAAGTGATTTCCCCCAAGAGACGGCTGGAGCAGATTAATTCAATCTGCATTCACCATACCAGCGTTCCTGGCATAGTGGGTCCAGAGCAAATAGCCCAGTCCTTGCTCCTGGACCAGAGCGCAGGTGATTCCCCACTCCATGGACTGCCCTACCACTTTTTTGTGCATCCCGATGGACAGATCGATCAGTGTGTATCTCTGGAGGAAGTCTGTCAGGGGACCGAGAATGAAAACGACTTTGCCATATCCGTTGCCTTGGCCGGAAAATTTACAGACACCGTAAACCCCACTCCTGATCAGCTACAAAGCGCGGCAACACTGATTAGCTGGCTTATGAGAGAGCATTTTCTGAATATTGAGGACATCAAGGGACACAAGGACATTGATGGTGAGGAGACTGATTGTCCTGGTGAGGAGTGGACGCAAGGCCGCGCATGGAAGGAATCTCTTCTTCATTACATCCGCTGATGGCCGCGCCAATTGCTGCCCCGATCTTGTGGGGCAAAACTGACAGCCCTGCCACCTGGCCCCGTAACCTACAGGAAGACCTGTTGGGTGCCAGTTACCCTGTACGGCAGGCAGTATTTTCCGGACCCTTGCATTTGCTCCTAGCTCTCTTAGAAAAAAAACAGCTTGAAATCAGTGAAGTCAACTTGGTAGAAATCACTTCCTCTTATTGGCTCGCTCTGAAGGAAGTTGGCCGGTTCAACCCTGGATCCATGTGCGATTTCGTAGATGTGGCTACTCGGCTTATGGCATTGAAGGCCCGCTTCCTTCGTCCTACGGAAGAACAGACGCCGGAACTGGACCCGGAAGATGAAGATGATCAGTCATTGATGGACCAGTTAGAGCAGTTGAAAAAATTCATGGCACCTGTTGAAGCATTGTCACAACGGGATCAGGCTGCATTACACACTTACAGAAGGCAAGTGCCCTTGTCCGCTCTTCGTTCAAAAAATACAGGGCCAATGGAGAGCTCTGCTGTTCTCCTAAAAGCTTTGCGGCGGATAGCCACTCAACTGCCCAGAGTGAAGCCTGTAACTGTCATTCCCAAGCCTCTCTTCCCCATTGAAGGGCAAATCCAAAAAGTGCGTAGCGCGCTAAGGCAGTGGCGTTTGCGGACAGCGAATGCACCTATGTCATTCTTTTCCCTGTTCTCTGCCCGCAGCCACAAAGCTGAAGTCATCTCTACATTCATGGCCGTTTTGGAGCTCGTGGGAAGACGATACGTTGTAGCCCGACAAGAGCGACCCTTTGGAGATATAGAGCTGCATCCCTTGGACGACTGACTCTTTTCAAGAAGGCTGGCCAGGCTCTCTTTGAATTGTAGCTAATTCAATTTAGAATTACTGTTCTAAAGAAAGTTTTTTCTAGGACAGTCAAGCGGGCCGGGAAACTGCAAGCCTTCTTGAATCCGCAAGACCAATTGAAAATGGCCGGCACCATTTGGGATGAGCTGGATTCTGAGCAGGAATTCGCGGGAGAAGAATCCTTTCATGAGGTTCCTCCCTCTTTGCTGGAGTGCATTCCGGGAAACCTAATTTGGAACGATTGCGGAAGCGTCTATGTTTGCATGCGTTCCTATCCAATAAGTGCACCTGGCCAACCAGAAGACCTTACACACGATCCAGCTCTGCCTCTCAGGCGATTGGGGTTAGTCTTTCCAAAGCTACCAAGTTTCGACAATCTGGTCCTGGGAGATTGCGTTTTTCTGGACAGTGAAACCACGGGACTCGGTTTTAATGCCATGCCTTTCATGATTGGCGTGGGAACTTTCGAAGAGCATGCAGCTCAAGGACAAGACAAGTGGGCAAGCCAATCCTCTTCATCATTACCCAGTGAGCCCTCAAAGGCGGACGCGCCAAAGGGCATTCCGACCCACTTCGTAGTACGTCAGCTATTTGCTCATCACCCTTACCAGGAGAGTGCAGTTCTGCAACACCTCCAGGATTTACTGGCGGGAAAACGCGTCTGCGTTTCTTTCAACGGGGATGCTTTTGACATTCCTTTGATCCGCGCCCGCTTTGAGGCAAGCATGTTCCACTTTCCGGAATTGCCTTTGGAAGACCCTTTCCAGGATGAAAATCTCCTGTCTTTGGATTTGCTGCCCTTAGCAAGGAAAATCTGGCGCAAACGTATTGGTAGTTGCGCCCTCAGCAACTGTGAAGCCCGAATTCTCGGGCTAAAACGCACACATGCCGATGTAGCTGGCGCCCAAATACCTGGCATATACATGAAGTACCTTCACGATGGCAAGGCCGACGAATTAGCTAGGGTCTTCTATCACAATCGGCAAGACATTGTTTCCATGTCTTATCTGTTGAAATCCTTGATTCGAAGTTCTGAATCAGTCGCTTCAACCTCCCTGGAAAGGCTCAGCGGAGAAGAAGCTCTGTCTATGGGGATGTTGTTGCTCAGGGAATCTCGGTGGCCTGACGCGGAAAGATTGCTGATTTTCGCCACGCGCAAGCTCGGAGGCAGCGAACACCATGCAGCCTCCTTTAGGGAACTTGCTCTTCATTACAAGAGGCGGGGGCACTGGGAAAACGCTAAGGCGACTTGGGAGGAATGGTTAAGTGCTACCGTACAGGACAGTGTTGACCCATACGTAGAGCTGGCCAAATACTACGAATGGCGGACGAGGGACCTATTGCAAGCAGAGGTGTATACACGTTGGGCCATCCACGTTCACAGTTCTTCCCCAGTTCCTCGCAGGAGTCACCAGATACAGGAGGAATTGCGCCACAGATTGCGACGCCTGGAACGAAAGAAAATCGCGGCAAATGAAACTAAGTGTTAGGCAACAGATTGGCCTTCTGCAAAAATCTTTAGGCCTCCCTTTCTTGATCGTATGAGTCACACGATGTAACATTGCCAGAGAGCGATCCTCGGTAGCTCAATCGGCAGAGCGTACGGCTGTTAACCGTGATGTTAGTGGTTCGAGTCCACTCCGAGGAGCCATCTTTTCGAGCGCCAACTACAATGCCTCGATATCAAACGCGAAGCCCTGGAGGAGTTACCCTCCGGGGCTTCGTCGTATCTGGCGCTTTTCCAAGGTTTTCCGTCCCTTCCTACATGCTCCTCAATTCTCCTTTTCGTAAATTCAACTTGGGGGCCACCTGCGACCATTGGGGGTGGCGGACGCCCGCCTTGGGATCTGGCCTCCGAATTCTCCGATTCTCAATTTTGCATTCTGCGTTGTTTGACAGCTACTTTCGCCATCGGGCCGCCAACTTCGACATTAACTAACACGACCGGGTACGTATACATCGGATGGCGAGCCACGGGGATCCGGCTGATGGCCTAGGAGCTGCCGTGGCCGGGATAACGGAGCCCGTTGTGGATTCCATAGACATCGCCTTCGAGCGGAATCCAAGGGTTCGTAGCGACCGTTCGGTCTCCACGGAATCCACGACGCCTCCTCTAAAGTGGCGCCCCGCGAGGAGAACCGGATGACGGGCAATCCACTTGACCCCCACGTTCTTGACGATGTCGTCGCGAATATCGCCTCGATACTAACCCAGGGCTACCTCCGCAACTGCAAGAGGCATTCCATCTCGCTCGGCTCCTAGGAGTTTGCGCCGTAGAACCTCCTACAGGGCCTATGGTATAAGGGTAAAGTCAGGACCTGACCGGGACATTCCGCGGGCAGCAGGAGAGCTACGGCATGCCACACCACTTTCGACCCTAACCACCGGATCAACCGCTGCTGTTGCCCCCCGACCTGCGGGATTGGTTGCCTGAGGATCACCTGGTGTACACGGTGAGCGAACGGGTGGACGCGCTGGATCTGGCGGCTTTTTATGCGCCCTACGCGCAGCAGGGGTCTGGGAGTCTGCCTTATGCACCGCCATGATGGTGAAGATCCTGGTCTACGGCTATGCCACGGGGGTCTTGTCGTCCCGGCGCCTGGCGCAGAAACTGGAAGAGGATGTGGCCTTTCGGGTGCTGGCGGCGGGGAATCGGCCCCAACATCGCACCCTCTGTGAATTTCGGCGGCGGCACCGCGCGGATTCCGGAGCGGTGCTGGTGGCGGTGGTGCAGCTGGCGCGGGACCTAGGCCTGGTGTCGCTGGCTACCTTGGTGCCGGACAGCACCAAAGTGAGGGCCAATGCCAGCAAGCGCAAGACCATGAGCTACGGGCGCATGCAGCAGGAGGAGGCGCGGCTGACTGCGGAGATTGAGGGGTTGCAAGCCGCGGCGGAGGCCTTGGATACAGCAGAGGATGCCCAATTCGGGGTGGACCTGCGGGGAGACGAGGTGCCTGCGGCTCTGGAACAGCGGGAGAGTCGGAGGGCCGCCATCCGGAAGGCACAGGCAGCGCTGGAGGACCGGGCCCGTGCGGACACGCCCCCCAACCGCCCGGGAGATACCCCGGCCGACAGTCCGGCGGCGCCCCAGAGCCAATACAATTTCACGGATCCCGAAAGCCGCATCATGAAGACCAGCCAGGACGGCTTCCAGCAATGCTACAACGCCCAGATCGTGGTGGACGGAGACAGTCAGCTGATTGTGACCACGGCGGTCTCCCCCCAGGCCAGCGACTAGGGCCAATTGCCGCGGCTGCTGGATGCGGTGCAGGCGCACTACGGCCACAGCCCCACCACACTGCTGGCCGATGCCGGCTACCGCAATGAACGGGACCTGCAGGAGCTGGAACGCCGGGGCATTGATGGCTATGTGGCCCTGGGCCGGGAGGGGCGCACTGCGTCAGGGCGGCGCCTCCGGGGAACGGCCAGCCGGCGCATGCAGCACCAACTGGACACCCCCCACGAACATGACACCTACGCCAAACGCAAGTGGCTGGTGGAAGCGCCCATCGGTTGGATTAAGCGTATTCTGGGCTTTCGCCAATTCGGCCTGCGGGGCCTGCGTCCCGTGCAAGGCGAGTGGGATCTGGTGTGTTTGGCTCTAAACGTCAAGCGCCTGAACCGCCTGTTGCGGAATTAACCCGGGTGGCGCCAGTTTCCCCCGGTCCCCAGGCCGCACCGACACCGTGCACCCCCACGTGATGCACACGCCCTCTCTCCTTTTGCCCGGTCTGCACTGAGTATCCATCTGCTGCCATCCCTGAATCCTTGCCCTCGATGGATTCTGCAGCGCAAACTCCTAGGCAGGCAGCTTGGAGAACTCGAAGGATTTCAACTCATCGGAGTAACGGAAAAGGAAATTAGAAACTCGTTCCTGGAGAGGATGGTACTTATTGGTAGGCTTTGGCGGGCGCTTGATGACGCTTCTATGTGCATACCCATTCACGTATTCGGAGCGCTCGATCCACTTTCGGTCAGTCTCTATTTTTTGGCTGGTACCGAGGTATTTGATTGGCTGGCATGGACAAAGTAAGCATACCAGAGGGGGCAGTGCATCTATATCCAAAATGGTGCGGCGATGACCTATGGAATCGATGTAACCGACGATGAAGCCCGTGTCCACACCATCAAAGACAACATTCGCAGTCTAGATGAGTTGGAAAGGCCATTCCGAAAATTCTCCGAAACGGGGGACTGGGATTTGTTCTTGGACAACTGGGCCTTTGCGAGGAAGACTACAGAAGAAATGCGAGTTCGCTTAGAGGAGGCTACTAATGCAAGGTTCTGGGGGAGAATATTCCAAAGAGCGCCAAGAACCTCGCGAACTGACTCGAAAGCTACGAGACTAGGAAGCTCAGACTTTGACCCTGCGCTACGAATCAGAAGTGCACCAACTACTTGGCAATTTTCTCAAGGAATTCAATAATAGGGATGTGCAGGGAACAGGAGAGATTCTGGATGAGGTAGAGGAGGCACTGGTAGATGAGATCGGCGATTCTATAAACCTGATCTTTGGAGGGTCAGTTTCCCGTCACCCTTACCTCGAAGGTCTGAGTGACACGGATGCCTTGGTAGTCCTCGACCCGGCCGACATAAGCCGCGAAACCCCCGATCACGTTAAGAACCGCTTTGCGAATCGGCTGATAGAGCTCTTCGGGGACGAGAATGTGACAGTTGGGGACCTCGCTGGAACTGTCACCGTCAGAGAGAAAAGAGTCCAACTCTTACCGGCAGTTCGAGAAGGCGAACAGTTTAGGATTGGCGCGCCCAATGGACGAAACTGGTCCAGGATCAACCCCCGCGCTTTTGCTGAGAAACTGACTCATGCCAACCAAGCGCAGGACGGGAATCTGGTCCCCGCGATAGAGGTGGCGAAGGCAATCATAGCGAAGCTTCCTAAGCAACAACAGCTGACGGGCTACCACGTGGAATCTTTTGCGATTGAGGCTATCAGGAGCTACCACGTGCAGCGCACCTATACGGCTATGGTGACGCACCAGTTTGAAAGCGCGGTCAAACCGATGAATGCACCGATATCAGACCACACAAGGCAGTCCATTTACGTCGACGAACAACTCGGCAAGTCTGCCAGCGCTGATCGACAGCGCGTCAGCAGAACGCTGCAGCGCTTTTACTGAAGACTGGTGAATGTGGATGCGTCAAAGAGCGTGGAGACTTGGTCGGAATCAGTGGGAAACGAATAGCGTCAGAGGCTGCGGATGGCCTTCTGCGACGAAAAAACAATGAGTGGAAACTCCAACACCAGCAGAATGGTTCCCGGTTTGGTCGAAATATAACTGAAAACAAAGGATGCCTTGCTTGCTCGAGGTTACGCTTGGAAAATGGACTAGCAAGCTGAGAGATTTTTCGACTACAAGGGTGGATCGGAGTTTTCTGAGTGAGTCAGCAAGTTCGTTTCTTTCGTCGGTTCTCGGGATTCCGTCGTGTAGAAACTATACGAGCCCATTTTAGATGTTTTCTTCCGCTGGCATTCAACAGCTGTTATTTAGTTTAGGACAGGTGGATGCTGATGGGCTGCAGTCGATGTATTCAAAAACGTGATAGGTAGTTATGGGCTTGAATGTGGTCCAGTGTAGCAATTGACCGCTAAGCATCATCAGCCATGAATATCGTTTGCATCGTCACCAGATTTCCTGATCAGGAAGCCTGCATTGAACACTTGGAACGCGTACGTTGGGGCGAAGGACCCAGGTGTCCCCATTGCCACAGTGAACGTGTAGTACGGAAGGTGGACAGAGCGCGCGTGGGCCGCTGGAACTGCAATGCCAGTCATATCAGCTTCAATGTTCTGCCGGGCACCATCATGGAAAAGACCAGGATACTGCTTCAGAAGTGGTTTCTTGCCATTGGCCTCATGGTCGACGCCAATGAAAGCCTGCCCAACTGCCAATTGGTCCGTGACTTGGAACTGAACCAGAAGTCGGCCTAGTACATGCAGCACCGCATCCGGTCGCGGATGGCATCCGAACGAGGTTCGACCTGCAACAGGGCATTGTCGAGGCTGACGAAACTTACATTGGCGGCGAGCCCTGCAAGGCCAATCGGCGGGACGATGACACCAACGACCATTACCGCAGGCGCGTCGCACCGCGCGTCGCGACGGACATCGCGTTCGAGCCGCGCCGCTGCCGCGGCGGCGCTGGTATCTTTGTAAGGTGTTTTCACATTACGGCCGGACCGGCATCACACCTCTCACTACTCGGCGTGGTGCCGGGATACCTTGGACGAAACGCCTCAATACCCATCTTGAACCCCACCCGGTTGCCCTTGAGAGCGCCTCAGAGGCTTTCTGAGCGCCGATCCGTCCGTGGCGAGGCTATCGGTTGCCCGGTCAGGCGCCGTCCAGGGTGCCCCGGGGGCGATCCGTGCGCGATGCTCGGGAATTCGCTCAAGGCGTTCCGCGATGCACGGACGGCCGAGCAGCGCGGCTGACCACGATACTTCTATGTCTACTGTGTATTGCCCCCAGAACTCTGCTTTGCCCGTTCGTCAATCGCATCCATTATCAATCCGCGGCAGTCGATGAGCGCGGAGATCACGTCCGACTCGAAATTCAATTCGAAACTCTTGTATCGGAGGATCGATGCCGAAACGAAATCCGGCTGATTGAATATCGTCAGCGCGTCTGCATCAAGCTCCGCCCTACCGACCTTGGCCTCAGCGCGTTCGTCGATGTGCTCAAATGCATTCCGCATTTCCAGCACGGCATCCTCGGTCTTTGTCACGCCGTGCGGAAGGTCCAAACCCGAACAATATTTCTCAACAAGAATGCGCACCATCCGATAGCACCGACCAAGTGCAATGATCGCTACTTCCGCCGCCGCGAGCGCGTTGAAGTGCGCCTGCCGGTGCAGAATTCCGGCTCCCTTCCTTGCTTCATCGCGCGCCTCAATAGCGTACACCCAAAGTGCATGGGCGGCGTCCGTCCGCCGGGCGAGGGCGAAGAAGAAGAGGAAAAAGCCCGGTTCCTCCTTCGCGAACTGGTGCCATGTCCAGACGGTATTGGCCACCGGCCGGTAGCCCCCTACGCCAATCGGGTTGAAGTACTCGTCGATGTCCTGCGAGTCGATTACAAACCCACCAGGCCGGATCTCGAGCCTTTCTCCGGGTCCAACGTGGACACTCTCGCCGGTATCCTCTTCACCTCGTCGGAGGGTCCGAGCGTAAACGACATTACCCTCCCGTCCATCCGGGACGAGTCTCCCGCCGATCAGGAAATTGCCCTCACCTGACTTGTCGCCTTCGTTTGCCACGTTGTAATGCTCCCTCAAAATCACATCGCAATTGTATCAATTGCAGCCCGGAGTTTACCTTTAGTGCTGATCGGGCCGTGCGGCTACACGGTGCCGTGCTCAGAGTCAATTCAAGGCGCCATGACAGCGCCTGAAGCGCCCGTGGCGGCGATGAGCCGGCGACCGGAACAGATCTTGCGTCAATCAACCCCGGCTCCATTTTCACCCACGCTAGATCTGCTATCCTCGATCGTGCAGAAGGGAGGGCAGAAGTCTTCGTGCCCATCAAATTGGGAGCAGAATAACGGGCTAGGCAGAGCATGAAGTTTGAACCGTCAAGATGCTCAAGGCACTATGGTGCGGCACAGTCGTGCCTAATGGGAGGTTACGAGCCGTGGCTTACGAATATGGCAACCCGGTGATCGGGATGGCGTTAGGCGATCAACGGCTGTTTTTAGGCGACGACGCCGTTTGGGAGACTCGTTGGGAGCCGTCGGAAACGGATGCAACCGCCATACTCTGGCGGTACATGAGCTTCGCGAAGCTTTGCTCTCTGCTGGAACGTTGGGAGCTATTTTTCTCCTTAGTCGGCGATATGGAGGACAGGTACGAGGGATTCATTTGCCCACCACTACGCAACCCCCGAATCGTCTCCAAAAAGCAGAGTCCGTAGGTGTCGATGTGTTGCACAAGATCGCACGGACCGCTTTGGTAAATTGCTGGACAGAATCCGACCATGAGTCCGCACTCATGTGGAATACGTACGCCGGCGCGGGAGGGGTAGCGGTCCGTACCACCTTCCAGGACTTGAAGGAGTCAATTCGCTCCGGTGCCGAACATCCGGTGACCTTCGGGCAGGTCAAGTACGTCGAATACCCCCAACAGAAGGTGCCCAGGTTTGGGTTGGCTCCGCTTTTTCATAAGCGGACCGAGTACCGCGGAGAGGAAGAGGTACGCGCGGTGCTGCCGGGGCCGCCTTGGGACGCTCTCCTTGATCCAAACGTGGGGGCTATTCGCCTCGATCCGGACGTGGCGGGACGGCGAGGCCGATACGTGGCTGTGGATCTAGACATCCTAGTAAAGCAGGTCGTGGTGTCGCCGCATGCCGCGCCGTGGTTCGCTGAGGTCGTGGAATCGGCATTGCAGCGGTCAGCGGTCGGGGCGTGCGTAATTCCTTCCACCATTTAGTACCCCCCTGCACAGAGGACATGATCGATTGAATATCAGTGAGCTGAGCGGCGCTCCGGTCATCTTGACGCCATACCAACCGGTCAAGTTCAGTGTGCTGGGGTACTAGAGCGGGTTCTGTCAGCCGTCACCGCGAAATCGGATTCGACGTCGGCCGCCAGCCGGAACGCAGCCCCCACACACGACCGTAGGCTCAAATCGGATTCGGCGAGTGGTGCCCGCGATACGGGTGCACCAATTCTCCGAATCCTTGGCGACCGCGCCGCCGACGCGGATCGCGCCCCGAGCCGCCGAACGAGAAGGGCCTACCGTGGGAATTGTTGAAAGCGCTGCATGGCCTGCCGCGAGGCGAGCCAACATTTCAACATCGAAGCGCCGATCAGCGCCGCAGACTGGTGGTGCGTTTCATCCTCGATGAGCAGTGTGCCGCGGTCCCGAATCTGTTCGATGACGGCGTTCTCGGCCGCGAATATACAACGATACTCTTCGCCGACCCCCACGACAGCGGCAACGCGCGAGAGCATCCCGGCAGGGAGTGCGCACCGCAACGGCCATGGCGACGTGGGTGGCCCCAGTAGCCTTCGGTGTACATGTGAAGCGCCGTGCTCTTGCCGACGCCACTCAGACCGGGCACGCACGCGACATCGGCCTAGGCCTCCCCGCAGCGCTGCGCGTGGCGCACATTTTTGGTGGCGCCGATCTGCACACACCGATCGAGACCGGCGCCGCGCGCGCAGTCACCGCTCCCACGTCGCCCTTGTGCTGCCCCGCGAGCCACTTCGAGAGCGTGACCTGACTGCACCCGCGGCCGAACTCGCGCGCCGCGGCATAGTCGTCGGGGTTCTCCGGCGCAGGGCCGCTCCTGGTCATGCTGATTACTGTGGCTGGCATGTCGCTATTCTCGATCGGTGGCGCTCCGTGGCAAGGATGGATGCCGTAAAGGCCCCGGGGCGCCACTCTGTCCCCTCCGGCTGGTCATACCATTTTCCGGAATCTCCCCGCGGCCAGCCTGTATGCCTCTCCTACAGCACTTCCGGGCTCGATGCGCTGATGAAACGGGTTAGACGACGCCGGCCGCTCCTCGGCCGCGGGCCGCATGCTCCGGGCGGAGCTGCTTCCTGACCTCGCGGGCATGTGAACGGCCTTCGCGGTCCGCGCGCCGTGCGTGAGTTTTCGCCTCTTCTGCTACTTCGGCGCGGTTGAGCCCGGTCCGGTCCGGATCTTCGGCTCCGTCGATGAAGTCGCCCAATTGCGACCCGTGCTCGTCGGACGGCTCCGGTCCTGCGAAGTCGGGGATTGCCCCGATGTCGGTCGGGTTGAGGCGTACCTCGGTGCGTTCGCCGATGACCCACCCGAGCTCGGGTGCGATGTACTTGCCACTATTCGTCACCCTTGATCCACCGATTCCCCACCTTTCTGTGATGTAGTTGGTGCCAGCCCTCGGAGTGGGGTCTTTTGCAGCGCGTGCCCCGTTGTGGCTGACGCCGAACGATAGGTCCTCCTCGACCACGTTTCTTGGCAATCTAAGAAGACACTGTTTGGATAGCCGAAGCCGGGGCCGTACTTTGTTCTAACCCTTCGGGCTTTACCAATCCCAGTCTCGTCGAATAGCCCGTCTATGGTGCTGCACCGTTCCTTCACATCGGGCGGCAGCGGTCTGTCCGCCGGGTACTCAATTTCCTTGGAGCTTCCCTAGGGCTCACCCCAGACCAAAGCGGGCCCAGTGAAGGCTACCGAATCCTCCGCTCCGTCCCTGACCGTGATCCTGGCAGGCATGTGGTACTCCAGCGGACACATGCCGGACCGCTGGAACTCAAACCAATAGTCGTCTGAACCCCGGGCTTCCCACGGCGCTAAGTTCCTGACCAACTCCTCCCGAGGGTGGGGCAGTCGGAGCCGGCGGTGGTGGTGTGTTGACGACCTGGTAGGCAAGGATCCTCGCATGGTTGATCGTGGGGGACCCATCGTTGCACTCGACCATCGTGGTTGAATGGCCCAGAGTGTCGTCGTACTTGGCGGAAGACCCCAATATCTTGAACCTGTCGAACATGGCATCGAAGGTCTTGGCCCGCTCCATATCTGGCGGTTCGGCTTTGGGCAAGTCGTACAGCTTCATGGACTCGAACGAGTAGTTGGGAGATCCTATGCATTCCCCCAGCGCCTGGCTCCTGTCCAGTTCTGACTGGGCTCGCTCGGTATGGCATTCCGGCCCTCGCTCGTCCGAGGAAGGTGTGAGGTCCCGCATACAAGGGCCCAAGAACGCGAGTACGGCTGCGGATGATACCGGGGTCTCCTGAACCAAGCTAGCCGGTCTCCTTGCCTATTATGCTGGGTTACACGCTCTATGACGTTCGGAGACTCGGAATAGCTTCCTTGCGGACACTTCATGCCGTTTTCGGGTCACCCCAGGCAATTATCAGCTTCAACGGCTCCTCCCCCGTGTTACGGAACCCGTGATCGACTCCCGGGGGCGCCATGACGGCGTCTCCGGGCCCAACGGAGAGCTCCTCGCCATCCATCCACATGACCCCACGGCCGGCGATGAAGTAGTAGAACTCCTCGAGGGCCCCCTCTCCTTCGTGAACGTGAGAGCCCTCGCTGGAGCCAGGCGGAAGCTCCCAGACCTCGATGCTCACCGGCAGCTTGGTGTTGTCCCGGAAAAATCTACGGCGCGTTACCGCTCCCTTCCCCTCGTGCATGGCGGGTGTGCTGATGACGTCCACTGTCTCATTCTGCTTCCATTCCATTGGGAATCCTCCTTGCCGATCTTCACGGATAGGTCAAGTATAGAGTGATCACTCGTGCCGGGTCCCTGTAGACTAGCGTGACGCTTCGAGTCTCGCCCGTGTTGAAGACCATCCTCGCACCGGTGGGATCGAGGGGCTCCGTGAAACTGACGTTGACCCGATCCAAACTGAGTTTGGCTGCCCCGTTTGTCGGCTAGGCAGACAGAGGGGACCTCGAACGTCGCAGAAATCCTCGCGAAAGCAATACCAACTCATGCAAATTTGGGCGGGGAGGTAACCCACGATGTTGAATAGGCTCCTTTGGATATCGATATCCATTCGCTAATCGATAGTTGGGGAGCTCGTCGCCCTCGCGTTAGGGGCCTTCGTGGTCTTGGCCATAGGTCTCATCGCGTTGGCGGCCTCATGGGAAAGGCGGTTCGTCTTTGAGATGGGATTCATAGTCGTATTTGAGCGCTACGAAGACGAGTCTGGATTCGGAGTACTCACCGGAATCGGCCTCCGGTATTTGGCCACGCTGGGCGGCCTGAAGAACGGGACCCTCTCGGTAGTCAGTAGCGTTTCAAGACGGTGACCTGCGGTCACGCGGTCATAGCCGGACAGCCGTGAGATCGGCTTCATAGCTTAGCGGTTTCGCATCCACCAGAGGGTTCTCAGGTCACTTTGGAATTTTGGGGCGGCTAAAGGCTTCCTCGGGTGGTAACTGGAGCTCCCCGGTCCCTCCCCACGAATCTTGTCAAAAGCAGCCTAAGGGGAGAAAGGGCCGTACTTTCCTGCAATTACCTGACGCCTGTTTCCGACCTCATGGTAGCGGGCCGTGATTGTCAGTCCCTTGCTCTCGCAGTAGGCTTCCATCTCGCCTATCTGTTCTGAGATGGAGGTCTTGTCCTCCCCGTCCTAGCTCTTGTCCGAAACGCGGGCGTATATGGCCGCCCGGTTCATTTCCGTTTTCCTATCGGTGGTTCTCGCCATTACTGCCTCCTTTGTTGGCGTCTCTCAGCTGGAGCTGTTCTCCCCAAGCGGCCCCCGCGTCCCCATCGCGTTGATTCACCCATGCGTGGAGATGACGGTTAGATGGCCGCGTCCGGCGTCATGCGACCTCAATGTCGGTAAGCTCGAAGTCCTGGCCCTTGAACAGAAGGGGCTCCCTCGTTGCTTCCGCAAGCGCATAGGCGAAGCAGTCGCCGAAGTTCAGCCCCGCCGGGTGGTTGCCCTTGCCAAATCGCCGCCAAGCCCTGCGCGCAGCCTGCGCATGGGCAGGGGTGACCGGCTCCAGCTCAATCGCCGCTTCTTCCAGGAATGCATCTAGCTCATGGCCGGCGGCAGCGCCGCTGCGACTCTCAAGGACGAATGTTGTTTCCAAAAGGGTAGCGACCGACATGCGTCGGGGCGATGCCATCGTGATGGCTCTGGCATAGCGCTCCGCGTCCGACTCGTGGAACAGGATCGCCAGGACCGCAGACGTGTCGACGATCACTTGGGTAGCCCGCGCTCGTCGTAGAGAAAATCGCCGTGCTCGACTGCCGACGGGCCGTCGCCCATCATGCTTGCGCAGCGTCTTCCGATGGCGAGAAGTCTTTGGACACGGGCCTCTGTGCTGCGTTCGTTCTTCTCGCGCTCCAAGCGTTCAAGGAGAGCCACCGTGATCGCGCCGGTCATGGTTTCACCGGTAAGGTTTGCCAACTCGCCAGCCAGCCGACATGTCTCTTCGTTCTTGATGTTGAGGCTCACCGTACCTCCTTCACAGGGTAGAGTAATGATATACCTGTCTACCATACATCATTTCGCCGCCTTGCGCCAGGGCAATTGCATCTTATGGGACCAGGACTTTATAGAGATAATCCATGTCCCAAACGGCAAGTTTGCGTTTGGCGGCGATTCCCGAATTGACTGAGGTTTCCTGGCGCAGCAGATTGAGGGCGCGCCGGCGCCGGGTGCCCTCAGGGCGCGCCATATTCTGTGGGCCATGGCCACGGCGGATGCGGCTGTCGTCCTCCCGGAAGCCGACATCCAGGATCCAATGCAGGCGAGTGGCGGCCCGTAGGGCTGGGGCCTTCGGGGGCAGACTGGAAATGAAATACCGGACTTCGCGGGTGGTCTGCTCCGGTAGGCGCCGGGTGCTTTCCACCCTGACCAGGCTCTGCCAGTGGGGCCAGCTCTGGCCGTCGTTCACGTACTTTAGGTTTTCGGGTTCCGTCGCCGCCCCACAGCGCCGAGTTTCAATACGCCCGTGGCCTTTTTCGGCGGTCTGGTGGAAGCCATGAGCACAATTCCGAAAGTCCGTACTGCGTTCATAGGTGAACACTTCGGTCACTGGGTCGTACCACTGGGGTGAGCTCTGTTTGGGGGCCAACACATAGTCCGCCTCCTGGTCAATCACCTGGCGGGCGATGCTCTGCTGGCACCCCCACCCAGGGGGTACCCGGTCCATTGTCACGATGCCACCGGACACGGCCAGTCTCTGCAGCAGGGCGGGGATGGCCGTGATTTCGTGGGCCTTGGTGTCCACCGCCGGCTGTGCCCGCACCCGCCGGTGGGCCGTCGCCTAGGCGCTGACCCGGTGCAGGGGGCCCTGCTGACGCGTCCGCGCCCCAAGGGCACCCGTTGACAAGGGTATTTCCGGGGCGGGCATCGGTGGAGGCGTCCGGATCGGTGGGCCCGCCCCGTGTGTGGCTGGGTCAGGCACGGCGGGAGCGACTGTCACCGGCAGTTTGAGGTCAGAAAGGCCCAGGGTGGGCGGAAATGCCTGTGGGGCGGGCCGCGGGGTACGGAGGATCGCAGGCGGCCGGGGAGTGGAGAGAGCGATGGAGGAGTGGAGAGAGCGATGGAGGAGTGCGATGCGGGTAGGTTCAGGTGCCGCCGGGGTCCGCCTGGCGCAGGCGCCCGGGTGCCAGGTGGCGCGCTTCCGCTTCCTCCCGGCGCGTGCCGTAGGCCACGGCCAGCAAGGTGGCAATCGCCAGCACCAGCCAGTGCCGGCCCACGCGCGTGGGGTCCAGGCGGCGCGTCTTGTGCCACTTCCAGCCTACGGTTTTCAGGCCCCGGAACCCCTGTTCAATCCAATGGTCGACGCACTTGATGTTCGCGCACCAGGTTTGCATCGGTGTGTGCAATGTGTGGGAGGCCCCTTGTTCTCCATAAGTATGGACAACGGGATCTTTGAGCCCCAGGCTCACCACAAATTCGCTCCCCGAATGTCTGTTCTCTTCAGACAGGACAGTTATAGCTTGGATGAAGCCAGAGAGAAAACCCAACCCTGACCGGATTTAAATCTTCTGGGGACACCAGACGGAAAGCTCGGAGGAAGAGAGGCTCGCTGTACCCTGTCAGAAAGGGGCTAGATAAGTTGGAAGTGCAGATCAGATTACTATAGCCGGATACTTGGAAGGTATCAGTCCTTCCAAGTATCCAAGCTTGATTTCCCCCGCATCTAGCCGGGTCCCTATCCTGTAGCATAAAGTCAAGGTCACTGGCCCACTGCAGGTAGTGCGTGATGAAATTCCTTGCCCTTTCTTCTCTCTACAGACAATCCTTGTTTGTGATTCTGGGGATTGCCGGTCTGCTCGTCATACTAGGGGTCGAGGTGTGTGTCCCCACTTGTACAGAACACGGAGTCCGAAACCGTACCTGTGAGACGGTTCAGGTAGTTCTGATGGAAGGCATGACCTGGTGCGGAGACCGGGGAGTATGGCAGTTGCGCGGGGTGGCTACTTACGCGCGCCTACGGATGACCCATAGAGATTATGGAAGAACGCTGCTGCACTACGCCGTGGCCGCCAGCTCCAGGGAGGGGACCTGGATCTTGGCGACCTTGGGGGCCAACCGCAATGCGCGCACTGTCCAGGATCAGACGCCCCTGCATTACGCGGGGGGCGAGCAGAGCGCGGGGGCGGTAAGGGTGCTGCTGCGCCACGGCGCCGACCCTAACGCCCGCGATGTCTGGGGTAAGACCCTCCTGCATCACTACGGCGGGCCCGGTCTGACCGTGACGAGCCTCTTACTGCAGCACGGGGCCGACCCTAATGCCCGCGATGACTGGGGCAACACCCCCTTACACAGCACTCTAAATCCCCATGTAGCAAGCCTCTTGCTGCAATACGGGGCCGGCCCTGACCTCCGCAACAAAGGAGGGCTTTCGCCGCTGGACGTGGCCGTGGTCCGAGACAACCTTGAAGTAGCTAAAGTACTGCGGGATCAGGTTGACTGAACCGAACCAGGAACACAGGACCTGACATGCACAGGGAACCCGTAGGTCTCGGGGACCCTATCCATTTCTGTCCAACGGATCGGAATCGCATACGCATACGCATACCATGTAGCAGCTGGGAATCACAGTTTTGGGTACCCAGCCCTGGGCCAATCACCTGGCCACTTTGACCTTACTTCGTGACATCAGTCCAACCCTCCAAGCAATTAGTGCGTATGGTGACCGGGCGGCACTGGCCGATATGTTGGCCACCTGCTAGAAGAGGAGCAGGCCCCACCCTCACTGCGAAAAAGGGCTTACAGCGCGTCGCGCGGCATTTCCTGCTCCGGACCGGGGCGTCGAAAGCCCGGAATCGCTCTGTAGTGCAAATCCAGAATTGAAAAACTGCCAGGCTTGAGCCCCACTCAGGTTTTGACGGGAAGGGAAAGAAAGGCTGTGGAACCAGCCAGAGGCCGGTTCCACAGCAGACTGGAAGTTCTGCAAGGCACTGACGATAGCCGTGACATTGAGGGCTATTGTCACCAACCCGCCCAGCAGGGCCAGAAGGGCCTGGAAAATCCCGTCCATCCGCCGCACCAGCCGGCTTTCCAGCTGGCTCATACCCTTTCCCAGCCGGCTCAGTTCATCCCGCGTCGCAAACTGCGACCAGTCCCGGATGTACGAAACAGCAACTTGCGTTTGCGGTTCGGGCATATTGGCTTGGGTAAGCTCTTGGTAGGCGGCCTTGTTCATCATTGCCATTTCTTTTTCCTCTCGGGATTGAGAGAACTGGGTACGCCTTGACTGGCTTCCAGGCTCCTCATGATGTCCAAGATCGAACAGTGACAGCAACTACCGACTCCATTGCTGCATCCGTATCCTTACCACTTGACCAGCAATGGAGGATCTTGAGAGCCGTGTGCATATCCCTGGTTCTGGATAACCTGGACAGCAGCATTATCAAACTGTCCCTGCCCATCCTGGTCCAATAGCTGGATACCGACTTTGTGGCTGCTCAATGGGCGATTCTCGCCTATCTGCTGAAGGTCGCTGCTCTACTCAAGACCATGGGGAGACTGGGAGATCTGCGGGGCAAGAAGATATTCTTTCTTTGCTGACGGGTGATCTTCGCTTTGGGTTCCTTGTTGTGCGACATGGCACCACTTTTCGGTTTCAAGTTTGGTTTCCGTGTATTGCAGGGACCGGGGGCTTACATGGTCGTGACCCAGGGCATCACAGTCCTGACTGGAACCTCGCCCGCCTGGGACCGGGCTAGGGGCTGGAAAACGTGCGCCGCACTCAAACTGGGGGTCGTGCTTGCTAGACACTCACAGAAGCGGCAGCTGGGTGGGCCTGCGCCTGTGTCAACCTCCAACGGGTCCCGCTCTGCCGTATGATTGAGAGGAACTCTTTAGCGCGGAAAGGGAAGACTGCAAAATCCGAAAAGAGACATAACCTGCGGCCCCGCATTTTGACTCTGTATATTGCGACCTTCTGCGGGAGGAGAGGGAACTGGGTGCGGTCCTCCATTTCTCAGTGGGATCGCGGAGCCATTCTATGTACTTCGGTGAGATGCCCATGAACGAAATGCATGAATCGAATAGGCGCCACTGGGACAAATCCTCTAAGTGGTGGGAGAACCTACGTGACCAGGACGGACTGTGGCAACGTTTGCCCAAAGAGCCAGAATTCGGATTCGCGGGCGGAGCACTTGAAATGATTCGCAACGTTGCCGATGAACTGTCGGGCAAAGACGTGTGCGTCGTTGGAAGCGGGGATAACTACGCCGCCTTTGCTCTTTGTGGAATGGGAGCAAATGTTACATCGATAGACATTTCTGCTCGGCAACTGGCAGTGGCCTCCAACAGGGCCAAGCAATTGGGACTGCCCATTACTTTCGTGCAGTCTGATGCGGCCGACATGAAGCTTATCGGTAACGCGGAATTCGACCTGGTCTGCTCTTCCAATGGTTTCTTCGTATGGATTGCGGAACTATACGAGGTCTTCAATGAGATCTTTCGCATTCTACGTCCGGGCGGACACTACATCTTCTATGATGTCCATCCATTCCAGCGGCCTTGGAAAGACCAAATCACACCGATCGAAGTTAGCAAGCCCTACTGGGAAACTGGCCCATTCCAGGATGAAGAGGATGGCACTTTCGAGTTCAACTGGACGCTCGCCGAGATTCTCAATCCCTTGGCGGCTTCAGGACTCATTCTGAAGCGAATCAAGGAGAGCCCCGCCGAGGACTCAGGATACTGGCAGCTTTTTTCCTATCTGCCAGGAAATGACGAGACACTGCTGGACTGGAACGAAAACCCTCGGGCCGCACTACCAACTTGGCTCACTGTAACTTCCCAGCGGCCACCGCAATGCCAGGACTGGCACGCCTCGTAAGAAGCCCAACTGTACGAAAACGCTATGTGACTTAGAGTGAGGTCTCGATGTCAGTTGGTTGAATCAGAACAGGTCACGACTTTCACCACTAACAATCGGATCTGTTCGGGCTTCAGCACCGAAGTTGTATAACCTGTCATCGTGCGAGGCATCTACACTTGCTTGGAGTGTGGCCTTAGACCTGTTATATCTAACCAGCTGGCTTGTAACGGGTCAGGTGAACTCTACTACCGATGGCCAGACTCAGGTCTCGAAGAGCTGCAATCTCTGACTCGTGCATCGTGCCATCCTGCAACGTAGTTTCAGAGTCAGATTTTCGACTTCTACTTCCGTTGCGGAGACTTCTTCGTCCTTGGTAGGCCCACCCACAAATATTCATGTCTCCAACTAACACTCCAAGAAACACTTAATATCATGCCTGTCAGGTTGAGAGAGTAACTTGCCCTTCAAAGGTGCCTAGCCGCGACAATGCGTTTGGCCAACGCTTGTGCCCCAGGGGTACTGAAGGACCGCCCTAGCTCTGGACTTCACCCGCAGTTGTCTTCTTGGAAGTAGAGGTTCTTGAGTCAGAGATCCAACTTACTTCAGAATCGATCGGCCACGATATTCAGTTCAATACCATGTTCCAAGTAAGCCTTCGCCGCAGCCAATACAAGAGTGAAGCCGCCTGTGGAATCAACTATTTGTTCTATGAAATCCTCGGCTTCGACATCGAAACCGTTGTGGACGACGCTAACATAAGTGCCGCGTTCCGCGCGATCTTCAAATTTCCACTCAACATTGGATGGATTGTCAGTGTCGGCGTCCCATTCAATATAGATTCGATGTTCTTTCTCCACTTCCAAGACTTTGACGACAGAAGAAGCGTTATACAAGTCCCAATACCAGGTAACTGTTGTGCCGGTCTCTATACGTCCAGAGCTTCTGTTGAACCAGAATTTCGTAATTGCATCCGGATTGACAAAAGCTTCGAAAACATCGGCAACAGGTTTACGAATAAGGAGTTCCATTTTCGCGACTGGTCGATGGGGCGATTTCATCTGTTTGGACCTTACCTACTTTCACCATCTAGAAGGCACCTCTTGGCAACCCCAAGTCAGCACTAGGTCTCCTCCTTTCCTTCGAGATAGTACCACTTGAGCTGTGTCCCTTTAGCCTTTTCGAAGAAGGAATGGCTTGCGTAGCGAGGTAGCCTTTCTTGGTGACGCCATAGGCAAGTAGATACCTGAGTTCCATGTCTTTTCCTCCGGACTGACGTCCCGTGAGCAAAGAGTCTTGGCGAACCAATCGACAACTACATGGACCTTCAGGCCAAGTGCAGGACTGATCTCCGCGAACGAGGCAATCTGATCCAGTGGATAGCTGTTTCCGGTCTTGCTGGCCTATTAATGTAGTAGCAGATCGTAAAGTTGGCGGTATTGGCGCTGAGCGTGGTGGCAGCGCCATTTAGTTTCAAGCTTTGAGATATTCACAAAGGGGCTATCCATGATTGAGATCTTTCTACTAGTCGCTTGTCAGGGTCACGGCCTGAAACTAAATTAGAGACGTCAAGGAAATTCTGGTGCCAACCTACTTAGAGACAATTCCAGCGATTTAGGCGTATTTTTGCTTGTTCGGGGTGCTACTTAATGCAATTCGCCTTCCTGAGGACAGTCCTGGATTGTTGTAGACACTACCGAAACCTGATGTCTGAGCATATTTGGACTGAAGTGAATTGTCCTTGGCCCATTCAACTTGTGATTTCTTGAGGTCCGGCAATCCTAATTGCGAAGGGGACTTGCTTGCTATCTTAATCAAGTGCAGAGGCGGGTATCTCAGGTGTCCTCCATCTGTTCATAACCCTTGCTGGCACAGGGATCGATGCGACAACAAAGGCCCCGGTTACTTCGGCGTTTGCCACAGGGCCACCTTCCCGGATTCCAGTCCAGGGTAGCAGAGATTCAAGAATCAAATAATAGTTGACTAACACTGGGCTCCGTGCGATTCTTGCGGGATTGGTGAAGCAGATAACCCTTGAAGGAAAAAGCCGCCAGCTCTGCTCCATCCTCATCCTCCTGCCAGGCCGCTGTACCGTCAGGCCACCCCTGCAAAATTCGTGCACTTCTTGACGAAACCCGTTTAATCAATGATGACCACCCTTTCGGGATCACCTAGATATGCAGCCACATTTGCATAAAAGGCCGCGCATGACTCGTTCGCCGACCAGACGGCACCCCCAGGCTACAGGGCGTGGCGTCGCCGCTGACCTCGGCCTGCTTGCAGCCATTCTTGCGTTAGGCCCCACTGAACAGACCCTTTAGGTAGGCTTGGACGAGCCGGCGAGTTTCTACTCGAGTCCGGCACCTAGACGCTGGGCGACCTCCCCTTGGTGGGATAGCCAAGAGGTGACGGTGGCTAAGTCTACAGGCGCGGGGTGGGGAACGTTAGCGGAGGCTGCCGCGGAGAAGAACATTGGGGATCCGGAACGCCAGGACACTACGGCCTGATGTATACCCAACAAATACAACTGTAGAATTAGGAGGCTCTGACGCACTCCAGTTGAGAGGCGTGCCCTATTGAGGCGCGGGAAATTGCAGAGGGGTCCCCAATGGTCCCAGATCCAAACTGAGTCCCTGTTTCTGCCCTTCCAAGTACTTCCGAGAACGCGCAAGTTTTGCTGTCCGAGGCAGATATCGTACTTTTCGCTTCACCTGTGTTTCGATGTTTGCAACCATCTTTCGACTAGCAGATGACGACGAGTTCACGACGGACATCGGACAGTCGCTCGCCACCAGCGTCGTTTACGACAAAAGGTTCCGAAATGGCAGCGCCAAAATCCTCAAGCCACATTCCTGATTGAAAATGGAAGCACATTCCAAGCTGTAATTCGGTGGTGTCACCGGGCCGCAAGCTTGCCGTTCGCTCACCCCAATCAGGGGGATAGCCGATGCCGATCGAATACCCCACTCGGCTATCCTTGCGATAGCCGTTGCGCCTGAGGACTGCCTGCCACACGGCTTCGACTTCTTCGCATGTCACACCGGGCTTGGCTGCCGAGAGAGCCTCGTTGCCGCCCTCCACTATTACCTCGGCCAGTCTAATCACGTTACTCGGCGGACGACCGATATGCGCAGTCCTTGTTAACGGTGCATTGTAGTGCCGTCGAGCCGCGGCGAGTTCCATCACGACAAGGCAACTGTCCGGCAGCGGTTCTGCACTCCAGGTCAGATGGGGTGTACTCGTACCCTCACCAACCTGGATCAGGGGGCAAAAGGCAGTGTAGTCGCCATAATTGTCATCGAAGCCCATGATCTGATCGTGGTAAACATCGGCGATTACTTGATATTGACGTACCCCAGGTTGGAGTCTTGAGAGCGCCTTGTTCATGGTGTCTGTAACGATGCGCCCGGCTTCGCGCATGTAGGCGAGTTCAGCTTTCGACTTTACCAAGCGGGCCCAGTTCACGAGACCCTGATTGTCAGAAACGAATGCCTCCGGCAGACCAGCAACGATATGTTGGTGTGCACGAGCGGTATAGTAGTGGGCATCGAGTTCAACGCCAATTCGCGCCCGGCCCCAGCCCCGTGAAATTATCAGCTCGCACATTTCATCATACGGATGCTGTGTCTGGTTATGCACCAAGGGCTCCGAGAAAGCGACGATGTTGTCGGATGGGATGTCAGTTGTAATGTGCGCCGACTTTGCATCCTGAGCGCGGCCAAACCAAATCGGTGACTCTTCTTTCAGGTGTAAGAGAACGGCTTGGGGGGTATAGAAGGACCAACCGTCGAATCCAGTAAGCCAGCTCATGTTGGCCGGATCCTGGCAAATCAGGAGATCGAAATCTGCCCCTTCCATGCGTCTCTTCACATCTCTGACGCGTCGCTCGTATTCTGTTCTCTCGAATGGTTTCTCATAACTCATTGAGAATGCCCTCGTTAGCAGGTGACATAGTGCTCAGATACAGAGCAGCGTCCCGTCAAGAGGCTAATTCTTGATCTCCAGTGTAATTGCAATGTGTCACTCTGCTAGCGACGTACAGCTTCTATATGTGCTTCAGGTAGAAAAGGTGCCTGGAGAAATCACCCTTCAATGAAATCAGGGAATCCCCAACTTAGATCGAACTGTACCGATTGTTCCGAATTGTTCCGCTGGGCCGTTGGGTGTAGTTCATCTAGGGACAGTCAGAGTTTTGGGCACGCTACCGAAACTGGCTTCTTTTCCGGCTATACGTACCTACCCGTCTCCCTTTTGAAGAGCAATGACGGCCAGAAAATTGTCCCCGGTAATCAGCCCCCGGAAATGGCAAGCGGCGAAAATGCCATCGCTGCCCACATTGGAGTCCGATGTGGGTACGCCAGAGCGCCACACTTCGTGAACCGGAAATCAGGTCGTCCTCTTTCGCCGTAGCGCCAAGATCGACGCTGAAACCCAACAAGACGTGTGGTCCTCTAAATACGAAACATTGGAAATCCGGCACATCCAGATCCCGAGTGGGCGGAGATCTCCAAGTCGAATTTCCCCTTGCTAGCGTAATTGAGTAGGTACCTGATAGATTTCTGAATTATTTCGACTGTGAAATGGCCCAAGAACTGCCTTACAAGAGGTTTAACAGGGCTCAGATTGAAGAACTTTCCAGCGATTTATCGTCAACTGTAGGAGAAAAACTATGCCTGGTCCCCTACTTGTCTGTTATGGTGATATACGCGTTTATTTTGCCCCTTGAGTATTCAAGCAGCATTGGACCGATAGTCATCTGTCACGTGTGTCTTGCTCTCAACGTGTAAAAAAGGGCGTATTTTTTTTGAATCAGAGGGTTTCTTCCCATATGCCATCGCAGTCTTTAGTTAAGAATTCACGCAGTCTTAGTCGTACAAGGCGCTACGAAGCCCAATGCGCTAGCTGCAACAAGTTGACAACCATTCCGTTCCGGCCGAGTCCGGATAGACCGGTTTACTGTCATCCCTGCTTTAAGAGTCGCCGCAACATCCATGCCTCACCATCCAACGGCCCCTTAAGGCGCACAACTGCCATTACCGAGGCTGCTAGCGACAACCATCACATCGATGAAGATTCCGTGTTTCCAGGTATGGCGTTAAAAGTTGAAACTCGGATCGCAATTTCCAAGATGCAGATTTCGGAACCCACGCCGATCCAGGCTGAAACTATTCCCTTGCTCCTGTCCGGTCGAGACTTAATCGGCCAAGCACGCACCGGGTCTGGCAAGACGCTGGCCTTTGCTATTCCCATGACCGAAGGGGCCGATCCGACGCTAAGACGGGTACAGGCTCTGGTATTGGTCCCCACTCGAGAATTGGCGATTCAAGTCGCTACGGTTGTCAGCGCGCTGGCTAGGCCCCTGGGGCTTCGTGTAATCACCCTATATGGCGGCCACTCTTTACGTCGAGAGTACATGGCGTTGAGAGGCGGCGCCCAGATAGTCATTGGGACTCCTGGCCGCACTTTGGATCATCTCAGACAGGGCTCCCTCAAATTGCAGGACGTTGGATACGTCATCTTGGACGAAGCGGACGAAATGCTGGATAAGGGCTTCGCCCACGATGTAGAAGCAATACTGAGCCGAACGCCTTCCGAACGGCAGACGGCTCTCTTTTCTGCCACCATGCCGAAGTGGGTTTCTCGCACGGCAAAGAATCAACTACGAAATCCCGTTACGGTGGAAATAGATAAAAACGTTCAGTCGCCGACTTCCGTTGAACACCAAGTCTTTACCCTCCAGAGGAGTGACAAGATGGAAGCACTCAGGACACTGCTGGACCAGCGGTCCGGCGGACCCGTCTTGGTGTTTGGCAGGACGAAGCACGGGGTCAAGAAGCTAGCAAGACAGCTGGATACAAATGGCTATCCTGTAGACGCGCTCCAAGGAAACCTGAGCCAAAACGCACGGGAAAGAGTGATGGCGGACTTCCGGTCAGGAACGGTTTCAATCTTGGTGGCTACTAATGTGGCAGCCCGAGGCTTGGATGTTGAAGGCATCGACCAGGTCATCAATTATGATCTGCCGGACTCGGAACAGCTTTTTACTCATAGAGTAGGACGCACAGGGCGCATGGGGCGTGCAGGAAGGGCTTTCACATTCGTCACACCAGATGAAGAGAAGAAATGGCGAGAAATCGTACGCGGTCTGGGCCCCAAATTCGCCAGCAAACCGTGGCATAAAGTGCGACACTCAGACCTCTTTCAAGGGAATAACCGTCCTTAGGTCGCCTGAACAGATTCTCTCCCGTAGGAGCGATCCACAACCCTTGGACGTCTGACCAGATGATGCAGACATTTCCCAGATTGCTTTTACCAGTGACTGGGAATGTCATTCACACAGAGCTCGCGGCAAAGGTTACCGACTCATAAGCAAGCCATCTACACGAATCGGCAGCATCGCCTAGCCGCGTGTAAGTCCCATTGCTTCATGAAACCGGAAGTCCTACAGATGTAGGAAAGTTTAGCGGCTTGCTGGTTACCGGCCGTTTTGAGCGGGCAAACTGAACCTGCGAAGAAGGGGAGCAATTCCGAAGAATGCAGTCGCTCTGGGACTGGTAACTCTATGGGGCGGACTCTGCATCCGCAAGCGACATTAGTGCCTATAGGAAAGTGGTAGACAGCAGTCTTCCCGAAGCTCCGGACCGTCGACTCTCCGCAGAAAATTAATAAAGGAAATAGGTTTGCTTGAACAGTCGGCCCTACTGAAGTTAAGACGACTCTCCGGCCCTGTAATGGCACGAATCGGCCACCATAGTCTCAAAGGACCGGAATATCGAGTCTGGCCCTTTCTGATTTTTATCCGTAGTGTTAGGGCCAGCGGCGAATTAATTAATTACAATCCCCAATGCTGGTTCCGCGAGGCAGGGGCCCATTCCCGCTGGTTCGAATATGGACTTCAATATTTAAGACAAGGAACTTGGGATTTCCTAAAGCTCATCAATTCCCTAACCTATAGTGACTGCCCAGAAACTCTATCCAGGATGCCAGTTGTTCGCCCGACGCATGACTTAGACGACCGAATGGTACAAGCTTGTGCGCAGCGATCGATTGACACAGTTTCTTTAATCCCGTCCCTGACTGGCAGCCTACAAGGACAAATCCCCTTTACTGCCATGGTTCCGGCAAGTTGCTAGGGATTAGCTGCCGAAACTATTTTCTGCCTCAAATTGAAAGAGCCCCCTCTCTTGGAGAGGGGGCTCTTTTCCCTGTGGTTGCAGATCTTGGCAACGCCAAGTTCAAATACGGTCAATATCAGACCAGGAAGTCGCGCAGTCTACGATCCCCGTCATCTTCACTAATCTTGCGTAAAGCCTCAATCTCAATTTGGCGAATGCGCTCTCGAGTTATCTTGAAGTGTTTGCCCAACGAGTCCAGAGTCTGTGGGGCGCTGTCTTGGAGGCCGTAGCGGTAATAGAGTACATCTCGCTCCCGTTCCTCCAATTCCCACACCACACTTTCCACTTCTTCCTTCATGATGTTTCGGCTGGCTAGCTCTGCCGGCTCCGGTGACTCCACGTCTTCGACCAGGTCCAGGAAGTAGCTGTCTTCTTCGTGCTGAATTGAAGAATAGAGACTGATGGGATTTACGTCCAGATTGCGCAGTTTCTTGATCTTTTCCACTGCTTCTTGCAAATGCTGGCTAACTCCTTCATCCTCCACTAACTGGTATGCATCTTCCTCGATTACATACTCGGGCACCATTTCAGCATATTCTGCTTCAAGGTATTCCATTGCCAAGGAAAGCTCCAAGTGGGAAGGATCTCTGCCTTTCTCAAAAGAGAGTTGCTTCGTAAGACGATGCAATTTCTTGATAGTACCCACAACGTGAACGGGCAAACGAATAGTGCGGGACTGATCTGCCAAGGCCCGGCTGATGGCTTGCCGAATCCACCAAGTGGCGTAAGTGCTGAATTTGAAACCTCGCGTGTGGTCGAATTTCTCCACAGCCCGCATCAGCCCCACATTTCCCTCCTGAATTAAGTCAAGGAAACTGAGGCCGCTGTTTAGATACCGTTTGGCCAAACTAACGACCAGCCTTAAATTGGAGTTGGCCAACCGTTCCTGAGCCAATTTGCCATTCAAGATCTGCTGCGCCAATTCGTCTCTTTCATCGAGATTTTCTGCCTCCTCCAGCCTAGCGGCGGCCTTCTCACCGTCTCGCATTGCTGTCGCCAGTTCAACCTCCTGATCCTTGGTAAGCAGGGGATGCTGCCCTACTTCATGCATGTAAATTTGCAAAGGTTCGACCGAACCCCTCGGGTCGGGACCGTATTCCTCAGTAGTTTGTGGTTCCTCAGCTTCCGCTATTGAAGTTGAGTCGGAGCCTGCGGACCCCATGTGGATTTGGGAAAGAGGGTGCAATGACATGTTTCTGAATTCCCGATGTTGACAGTAATTTATTCGCTGACTAGTTGGTGTTGCACGCGGTCTCTGGCTTCATCCAAAGACCTGCGTTCTGCATACAGTTGTTTACGTTCGACTTGAGTCCGAATTGCGCCTTCCTCACTGGACGTGTCCTCACCAATGTTGAGGAGCTCCAGATTGCGGTTTACGGACCGTGTCCGAACTGACAGCAGGTGTTCCAAGGCCACCTGGCTCACCTCCTGGCTATCGTTGTTCCTGAAAGTTCTGGCTATTCCTTCCAGGAGCCCGAAATGATCTTGTAGCCCTGTGTCAAGATGACGCCGCAGGGCTTCCGGATGCCATTCTTCGGAATCTTGAGAAAGATTTTGCAACGCCTCATACACTACGATGTTTTCCGAGTTGCTGAAGTCCTCCTTGCTCAAGGGCTCAAGTCGAATACTTTCCAGATCATGTTTGAGTTGGGGCAGTACAATTATTGGATTCCAGCAGAGGGCGCCCAGCAACCAATCTTCACGCCGCGGAATCTGGGTCTGTGCATTGCTCACACTCGGTTGGGACCGGTCAATTGCCCTGCGCCTTGAGGATCTCTGGCTGCGTTCGGCTTCTTGCACCATGCGGTCCAAAATGCCCTTGGAAACTTGCAGTTTCCCTGCCGCGCTATTGATGTAACCGTCTCTGGTAACGGGTTGCTGGAATCCCGCCAGGACAGTCGCCATCCGATAGACTGCCTTCTGCTTTTCTTCCGGTTGGCTGAAGTCATACGCGGTCGGCAGATATTCGGCGTAGAAGTCCACCAATGAAATGTCGTCCTTGACCAGGCGAGGCCATGCCTCTGCATCTGTCCTTATGAGTTCGTCCGGATCTTGTCCCGGAGGCACTTTGACGATGGTCAGTTGGACCTCATCTCTAGCTCCTGATCTGCGCCGACTCTCTTGATTGACAGCTTGCAGGGCCTGTCGGGATCGGTCCAGGTTTCGAATGGTGGCGCTTTGGCCGGCTGTATCTGCATCAAGTGCGAAGGTAATCTTGGAAGTTATTCGCTGCAGTTGCTGGATATGCTCGGGCGTCACCGCAGTACCCATACAAGCTACGGTGTTGGTGTGACCATACTGATGGGCCGTGATGGCATCAAAGTAACCCTCCACGATCACAGCCTGCTGTTCTCGCCTGATTGACTCCATGGCCTTTTCTATGCCGTACAAGATTTCACTCTTGTTGAAAAGTGGCGTGCGGGCGGTGTTGATGTATTTGCCAAAACGGTCAGACTCTGGTGGCAGTTGACGGGCACCAAAACCGATCACGCGCCCTCGCGCGTTACGAATGGGAAACATCAATAGGCCCATGAAGCGATCCCTGATAGCACCGTCTTCCAGCTCTATAACCAGATTGACTGTGAGGAGATCTTCGACTTCAAAATTCTGAGAACGCATAAAATTCAGGAGGCCTGTCCGGTTCCGGGGGCTCAGTCCGATTTGAAAATCCTCCGAAATCTCGGCCGAAATCTTCCTTTCGGCCAAATACGCCCGGGCCTTGCTGGCTTCCTTTTCCTTACCCTTCGCCAAGTTCTGGCGAAAATAGGCAGCGGCTTGACCCAAGAGCTGATACAAGGGCTCAAACTCGTCCTGCTTCTTTGGCTTGGCGCGAGACGCAATTTCAACTCCGCTTTCGGCAGCTAAAGATCGTAAGGCTACCGGAAAGTCCATATTCTCAATTTTCATCAGAAAGGTAATTACATCGCCGCCTTCACTGCAGGCCCCGAAACACTTCCAATACTGACGATCTGGCCAAACATGGAAGCTGGGCGTACGTTCCTGGTGAAAAGGGCAAATTCCCTTGTAACTGCTGCCGGACTGCTGCAGTTCCACGTATCGGCCAATTACGTCCACAATGCTGGAGGCATCTTTGACGTTTTGAATATCACTCATTTCAAATTCGGAATTGACTTCAAGCGGGAGTGCCTAGACGTCGTTGGTGGCCTTTAGCTGTGCCTGATAAAAGGGCTTGGCAGCCTGCAGAAGTTCTGCAAAAGAAAGAGCCCGGAAAATATTGCCTTTAATCCGAATGGTGCCATCTGTGATGGACTCCCGTAACGAACGGGACCCAACCATCACTTCATGAAGACGAATCGCAGCCAGATTCAGCTCCAAATCGGCGCGTCCAGGCGTCTCCGTCCAGAACACTTCCCCCATACGTCCATCGAAAGTAACTTGAGCTGGAGTGTCATCGAATCGCACTCGAATGACCAGATTGGATTCGTTAAATGCCGTCATGGCCTCGCATTCAGGGGTCATGACGGTGACAGTCTGGCGCAGTAGGGATACGATTTCCTCGGAATTGGGGACTCTCATCGGTTGCTTGTACTATCAGTTGCTAGAATTAATTTCGCTTGAAACCGTGGAGGGCTTCCGTAGATCACTGCTTTTTCAATAGTGGGCTTTGGGAGGAGCCTTGCGGTCACTGTCGACTCAAATCGAAAAGAGTACAGACCTGCTCGCCATGTACATCTTACGAAAGACCTTGACCAGGTCTTGGTCATCTTTCAGACTGCAAACTGACGCTTTGCTATATTCGCGACGGACTTCCAGCTGGAAACGCGTTCTACTGACCACAAAGCATCAGATCGGCCAATCAAACCAACATTTCTGGAGTTAACGAAATGCAAAGCCGTATTCTGAAGTCCATGTGGCAATTGGTGACGGTGGCACTAGTCTTGACAGCCTGCACCATCCCTTCAGTTGAATCTCCTTCCGAGGAAGTGCTCCAAGTAGAGCCCGTAGTGACTCTGCCGATAGCGTCAGTCGCCGAAGCCCGCACGGTGGAGAGCGCGCCCATCGAAGGCAATTTACCTTTTTCCCAAAGAGCGTGGAAAACAGATTTCACCAAGCGGACCGTAGACTACAGTGAAATCCGATCGGGGGGCCCCCCAAAGGACGGAATCCCGTCCTTGGACCAACCAACCTTCGAATCCATTGAGGATGCGGGCGGATGGCTTACGCAATCAGATCCTCTAATCGTCTTTGAAGTCGAGGGTCGGGCGCGCGGATATCCGCTGGCAATACTGATTTGGCACGAGATTGTCAATGACGAATTCGCGGGCAGACCGATAACAGTGACTTTCTGCCCTTTGTGCAATGCCAGTATCGTCTTTGACCGTCGAGTGGGCGACCAGATTTTAGATTTTGGCACTACTGGAAATTTACGGAACAGCGATCTGGTAATGTATGACCGCCAGACAGAAAGCTGGTGGCAACAATTCACAGGTCAGGCCATTGCTGGGGAACTAACTTCCACTCAACTTAATTTCCTAGCCAGCCAGGTCCTTGCCTTCCAGGAGTTCAGCGAACTCTTCCCTGAAGGAGAGGTGCTAAAAAGACCCCTTGACCTGTTCAATCGTCAGTATGGTTCCAACCCCTATGTCTTGTATGACACCTACGGTAGCAATCTAAGCAGAGGCGGAAGCTTGGTACTCTTCAGTGGAGTCAAAGACGAGCGCCTGGAGCCACTGGAACGGGTCGTCGGCATTCTTCTTGACGGCTCAAGTGTCGCGATTCCATTCCAAGCTGTCAGCCAAGAAGGAGTGATTCACTATACGTCTGAAAGCACGGGGGAAGACATTGTCGTTTTTCACCAATTCGGCATGTCATCAGCTCTGTCGGAATCAGACATTGGTGAGGGTCGTGATATCGGAAGCGTAGGCGTGTTTGCCAGTTCCCTGGAAGGCCAGCATTTGACTTTCGAAGCAACGGAAAATGGAATCTTCAAAGATTCTCTTACGGACAGTACCTGGAACATCCGCGGACGAGCTACAGCGGGTGAATTCGAAGGCAAAGCACTGAAACCCCAAGTGGCTTTTGACCATTTCTGGTTCGCCTGGGCGGCCTTTCTACCAGATACCCACTTATTCCCACCGGTCGAGTAAGAAGGGAGCTGTCAACTGGAAACCACCCGAACGTTAACTTGGCAGGTACCTACTAAGGTTCCCGTGTTATCCAGAACTTGAAGGCGAAGAATGTAAGGACCCTTGATATAGGCTGAAGCATCATATTCTTGGAGCTCGCCACTTCGCACCTGATTGCGCCCCACTCCCAACAAGGTGAAGTCATCATCTGCAGGTTCAGTGCCTGGCGCAATTTCTATGCGGTATTGTGCGAAGTCCTCGTGGGCTGCTGTGCCGGTCACAACTTCCTCGCCTGCAATTTCCTGTCCTTCGCCCGGATACTGAATAATGGCACTGTCGTTGTCACAAACTGGGACGGAGCGGATCTCCACCTGTCCTTCCACTTCGTTTGCAACAGGAAGAGGAGTCGGTGTAGGGGTTGGAGTCTCAGATGGTGCTGGCTGTTCTTCAGCCCCTACTTGAGGCCTGTTTCCTTGCCCCAGACTCTGTTCAATCTCCACTGCACGGCCCAAGACATCGCTCACAGTATAGGTGACTACCATAATGAAAATTATCGCGGCGACCCGATATGTAATCTTGGCCAATACCTGCGCTGCCTGCTCCCTTTCCAGACTAAATATGGCCTGTCGCCGTTCCAATCGAATGGCTCTCACTCTGAAAAGGTAAAACAGTGCAATCAGTCCGCACAGTCCGTAGATCCAAGGAGCCAGACTAGAAACGTACTCAATTATCAAATTCATGCTGCCAACCGGAATCTGGAAGCCTGGAACTTACTTTTATGTGAAGTTGATATTAGACTGACGAAGGAGATTCGGTGCCAATAGTGAATATGCCTAGTCTCCACTCTGAAGTGCGCCCATTTTAGCCCCTGCACTGGATGGAACAAGCCTTCTGACTATTCTCCTTTATGATCTTAAGAATGGTTAATGGAGAAACAACACAGAGATTATGTTCAGATTGAATCCCACTTTCGACTCTCGCCGCAGTGACGTGCATGCCTGTCGAGGCATGGTCGCCACTAGCCAACCGCTGGCCGTTCAAGCCGGACTCGACATTCTGCGCCAGGGCGGCAATGCCGCTTCTGCGGCGGTGGCCACAGCTGCAGTACTCTCTGTGGTGGAGCCTGTCTCAACGGGCATCGGAGGTGATTGTTTTGCCCTGCACTTCGATTCCAATACGGCTGCTATCACCGCCCTCAATGGCTCGGGCAGAGCACCCGCCGGTGCCTCCATTCAGGAATTGCGGGACTTGGGTTACAACCGAATGCCTCAGTTCACCGGACACTCTGTCAGCGTCCCTGGCACAGTGGCGGGCTGGCATGATCTTCTTGAAAGGCATGGCAACACTTCCCTGTCCGATGTGTTGCAATCGGCGATTCACTACGCTGAGATAGGGTTTCCCGTTTCTGAATGGATTGCGCGGGGATGGGACAGTCAGGTTTCTAAATTGAGAAGAGACCCCGACTGGGAGTCTCCGGATCTGGATCGCGGGCCCCTCCAGCCCAGCGGACATGAACTATTGATCGAGGGTAGGGCGCCTCTTCTCGGGGAACTGATGACTATGCCGGAAATGGCGTGCACGTTGCGAGGCATTGCTGCCGCTGGACCTGCATACATTTACTCAGGTACATTCGCCCAAAATCTTTCAGACCATGTACAACGATATGGGGGTTGGATTACCCCACAGGACATGGCAGCCCACCGGAGTACTTGGGAGGAAGGCCTGAAGCAAAGCTATCGGGGCCGAATCCTGCACGAATGTCCCCCCAACGGACAGGGCCTAGCGGCACTCATCGCGGTTGGGCTGGCCGAGGGCTTCGAATTGGCCAGCATGTCCGAAGCCGACCGGGTGCACGTAATGGTGGAATGCATGCGTCTGGCATTTGCAGATGCGCAACGGTATGTCTGTGATCCGCAGCACACCGAGCTGGGCATTGACTTCTTGCTGTCCGGGCCTTACCTAGATCATCGTCGCGGCCTAATATCCATGTCAGCCGCGGCTCTCGACGTTCCCTTCGGTTTGCCCCTGATGACTTCGGACACGGTATATCTATCCGTCATCGATGGCGAAGGTAATGCCTGTAGCTTCATCAATAGCCTATACATGGCGACTGGCTCGGGCCTGGTAGTCCCTGGCACAGGCATCAGTTTGCAGAATAGGGCCGCCCTATTTGAATTGGACGGAGACCATCCCAATGCGCTGGCACCACATAAACGGCCTTACCACACCATCATCCCAGCCATGGTTACCCAGGAAGAGGATCTTCTTGCCAGTATGGGGGTAATGGGTGGCTTCATGCAGCCCCAAGGACACTTTCAAATGATGGCCAATCTTTACGACCATGGCATGTCGCCGCAACGTGCATTGGATGCCCCACGCTGGCATTTGGGGGGACCCGTCATGGGCGATCCGAAGGCATTGGGAGCCCAAAGCAAAGGTGGACAGGTTTCATTGGAAGAAGGCTTTCAGCAGGATACTCTGGAATCACTTATCAGACGCGGACACCAAGTCAGCGTCAAAAGGGGAGCTGCGCGCGGCGGCTTTGGCGGGGGACAAATAATTTGTAGGAATCCCATTTCCGGAGTCCTCTCAGCCGGCTCCGACTCCCGAAAAGATGGTTGCGCCGCGGGATGGTAACCTAAACTTCATACTTGGACATCTGATTGAAGTCTTTCTGAAAGCAGCCCAACATCGCAACAAGTGAAAGCTACCCACACCTCCCGAAACTCTCAAGAATCTGCCGGATTCGCTTCAGCGCTGGCCGCGGGACAGGAACTCATGCAGGGCCAGGGACAACCTGAAGAGGCCATCCAGGCTTTTTCCTACTACTTCAGACTGCTTGCCCTGGGAGAACAGGGCTTCATCGACTCCAAGCAAGTGGAGTCTGTAGAGATATTGACTGACTACGAAGAGTTGGACGGGTTCGAACTTATCGGACACAACGCAGTAGAGAATGTTGTCGTGCTAAAGCTCAACGGCGGTCTCGGTACGACCATGGGGCTCAAGGTACCGCGTTGCCTGGTACCTGTTAAGAATGGTATGACTTTCCTGGAAATCGCCGTCAGACAGGTATTGCATTTGCGCCAGCAACTCAATCTCTACTTGCCCCTTCTCTTCATGAATAGTTTTCATACCCGAGCAGCCACAGTTAAGGCCCTGAATCACTTCCCCCAGCTAAGCAACGGGTTACCTCTGGAATTCGAACAGCACCGCATGCCCAAGATCGACGCGGAGTCAATGCAGCCGGTAACAGGCAGAACTGAACCAGCGCAGGAATGGTGCCCCCCTGGCCATGGGGATCTATATGCTTCACTGCGTACTTCAGGGCTTCTGGATTCCTTGATTGCAAAGGGTTATGAATATGCATTCGTTAGCAATGCAGACAATCTGGGTGCGGTTCTGGATTTCAGAATTTTGGGTTATATGGTGGAGTGCCAGGTGCCCATGCTCATGGAAGCAGCCTACCGCACGCCTTCAGATCGCAAAGGCGGACATCTTTCCAAAGGTCGAGAAGGCCAGCTGGTAATTAGAGAATTCGCTCAATGCCCTCCTGCAGAATTGGACCAGTTTCAGGATATTCGTACTTTCCCTTTCTTCAACACGAACAACATTTGGCTGCATTTGCCTTCCTTGCGAGATTATCTGGCCCAGCAGGATGGCTTCATGCGTTTGTTCCCCATCTTCAATCAAAAGCCCCTTGACCCAGATGCACCCTTAGGACGACAGGTGATTCAGATGGAGAGCGCCTTGGGTTCGGCAATTTCGGTCTTTCCCGGAGCAACCGCCATCCGGGTGCCCCGATCTCGCTTCCTTCCGGTTAAACATTGCGAAGACCTCTTGGTAATGCAATCCGATGTCTACCAAGTCAATCCTCAGTCTCGGCTCATCATGAATCCTAAAAGGCTTACTGCTGCACCCCCACGGCGTCCACCTCAAGTCACCCTTGATCCTTGTTACTTCGCCACCTACAACAACTTGAAGGAACGATTCCCCCAGGGCATCCCATCCTTGGTCAAATGCGAATCCTTGAGAGTTGTGGGAAATGTAGTATTCGGACGCGACATTAGACTGGAAGGAGAAGTCAAAATTACCAACGACAGCCCTGAGGTCCGGTACGTGGCGGACTGTCAAGTTATACGGGGAGACTTGCGTTTATAGGTGGCACAGGCCTAATTGCACCTTCTAGAAATCGCTGAACGGAGGGAGAAATTCGGTTTGGTAGGGGCCACAGCAATCGGCCCCAGGTGCCAATGTAAGGACGTAGGAAGCAAGTTTCCATTCCGCTTACCCCATCTAAACGTTGCCTGAGCGCCGTATCGGAATGTGCTGGTCCCCAGTCGAGGCAAGTGCAACCTTGGGCTATGGCCCATGTAGCGGCCTGCCTTCTCAAACCATCCACGGCCCAAGTAGGAGGCTTTTCTTGACTAAAGGGAACGTTGAAGTACCAGGTCTTCCCTCGCCAGGCCACTGCCAGGGCTGCTCCAACAATTTTTTCATGTGGACCTTCGGCGAAGATCAAGACACTATGAGGATGATTCACATCCTCCGGGCCGTTTTTCATGGGATTGGCCAAGACATTCAGACAGAACTGGATTTCTGCCGAATTCAAGGCGCCCCTGCAACTCGGGCTTGATTGCTTGAAAAGGCGGTCAAAATCAGTCGCACTCCCGTAGCGAATGACTCCACTCTTTTGCTCGCCGCCAAGGTCTAAGCCAGTAACTAAACCATTAGCTGGGGCTTGTGCTCCACTACTTGGGTTTGATAAAGAGGTGACTATCCTGTCCGGTTGAAGCCACGAAAACTTACAAAATTGCCATCCAGACTCTTCTAAGTGTGCCAACACCGTGAGTCCGGCGGCCCGGTCTCGACACAATGGCGGCGCTATCCACATCAATGCCACTTTTTCTTGCCGTAACATCCCCTCAAGTTGCTCCAAGAATAGGAACGCCCGACTACTATCTTCCCAGTCCAAGATTGGCCCCCCAGGTATATGTGCCATCTTCAATGGGAGGTCGGGACAAATATCTCTTATAAATAGCTGGGCGCCTCCTGCCTTTTCTCCTGTATCCAGAACCAGCCGCTTCCTCATTGTTTTCCAGCCCCTCTGGGCCGATTGCTCCCCCCAGGCCCAGCTTTGCATGAAGTGTGGTTCTCCATGCGAACCAACAGTGGCGTCCCATCCTTCACCTGTTGTTTCAGTCCGCCACTCTAGAGAGCCCTCAAAGTCTCCGTTACCCCGGGGCTTAACTTGGGAGGTCGGGAGTTGGGCTCCCCGGGAGGCCTGCAGTTGGCCCAATCGGTCTTGGGCAATCGCACCTAAAACATATAAGCGGTAGGCAAATGGCTGCACCGGCAGGTCCCATGCCCCTACCAAATGTATGATCTGGCCTCCAAAGCCCTGTTTCAAACGGTAGACGCTCCAGAGGTCTTTGGAAGGCAGTCGTTCCAGTGCTATAGGAAGGCTCTTGGGCCAAGCCTTGGAGGCACCGTAAAGCCGCTCTTGCAGGGCCAATTCCCCCAGTGGATTCGGTATACCCCATAAGTCATAATAGATCGCTCCTTGAGACTTGGCCCACAACATGGCGGCATGGTGCAAGGCGAAGTTTGGCATCGTTTTGCGTTGGCGAGAACTGCTGGCTCCCCAGGGATACCAGGCACCTTTGCCTACATGGGCCACAATAATTGCGGCCACGGTATCTCCGGCCACTTCGGCCAGGAACATTTTTAGATGTGAACTTCCCATGGAATCCAAGGCAGTCTGGTGGTAGGCTAGGCTGTGAGTGTCAAATCCTTGGCGCCTCCCTGTCTCTTCCATAAGGAATTGGAAAAGACCTACGTCCTCCGTAGTCCCCATCCTGATACGCACGCCGGAGCGATAAGCTTTGCGCGTGTTGTATCGCCACTTGCTCTTCATGCCAGCCAGCAGCTCGTCTTCAGTTACGGTGAGATCAACTCGAATAGTACTGCGGGGCTGAATCGACAGCTGGCTGGGCTGCAGACCCAGATTCAGTAAAAGCTCCCGGTTGGCAGGAAGGTCTTCCAAATCGGGTTCTATCATGACGAAGTGCCAACCCAGATTCCGGGCAGTTTCCAGGAGTCGCGACTTGAATTCCCGTACCAAACCCACATCCTGCCAATCGACCAGTGGGCCCCGAGGGACATAGCCGATGGTCAATCCATAGCGGCTGGTGGAGAGGCATTGTGCGCCTGCAATCAAGTTTCCGTCCGGCCCTTCCAGGACGACAAGATGGTTGCGCCAGCCAAATTGACTCTTCAACTTGCCCCACCCCGAAGTCTGTAAAAAATGGGGGTTTGGGTGACGGCCGACAAACGAGTCCCAGCGTGACTCTCGCAAAGTGTCCCCAGTTTGGGACCGTGAGCCTGCTGAAGAGGATGTCGATTTCATTGTGGGGCTGTTCCGCCGCAGTCTAACGCAAGTTCTTCGGCAGCAAGGGTAGAATATAGTACTACCAAAAGAAAGGGACCAAGGCATAGTCTAAAACACAAGTGCATTGGGTTTGGAGTGCGTGGATTTGCCAACCAATAAGTGCCCCCCTTGACATCCCTTGTCTTTACCTATGTCTCCCCACAGTTCTTCCGCTTCGGAAGCTCCTTCCGCCCCAATGCCTGACGATAGAAGTGCCCGTCCTGGCAATTTGACGCGGGTCCAGATTCTGTTCTTGCTGACTATGGGATTGGCTGATGCCGGATTCTTATGTCTGGGCCACTATCTTGCTTATTTGGCGACACGGTTGGGACCAGAAGTAATCTTGGGCTCCTTTACCGAGTGGCTTGTACTGCCGGCCGTGCATCTGCCTATGTTAGTGGGGGCTTTCATGGCGCAGCGTATGTACCAACGCCGAAGGCTGGTCGGCAACCTGGACGAAGCAATCAAAATTCTTCTGGTCAACGGTGTGTTGGTCCTGATATTGTTGGCGATTCTTACACTGTTAATCCCGGATATAAATGTGTACCGCCGACAGATTGTTTTTGCCTGGGCCTTCACATCCTTTCTGATTACGCTGGGCCGAATTCTACATACCAGAATTCGGTGGGCAATACAGAGTCGAGGGTGGGGAGTAGACCAGGTATTGGTAGTTGGCAGTGGGGAAACTGCCCGGATAATTCTGCAGAGGGTCATGGCTACGCCCAAGTTGGGACATGTCGTTGTCGGAACAGTGTCTGATCATGCCGAAGAAGACCATTTCCAGGAAGTTCCTTGGCTGGGAAGGCTCTCCGACATCCCTGCATTGATTCGCATACATGGAATCGACGAAGTCATCGTAGGGATGCCTGAGGCGTCACCTGCCGAACTGGTTCGGATCGTCGATTATTGCGAACGAGAGAGAGTGGGTATCCGTCTCCTGCCCAACCTGTTTCAAATCATGGCACAGGAAGTAACAATTGGCGATCTGTCGGGGCTGCCACTGTTGACCGTGCGGGACTCGGCTATGCAGGGCTGGAAGCTCGTGACCAAGAGAGCCATAGATGTAGTTTTCAGTTTAGTGGCCCTTATACTCCTCAGTCCATGGTTCCTCCTCAATGCCTTGCTCATTAAAATGGAGAGCCCGGGGCCAGTTTTTTACATACAGGTCCGCATGGGTCTGGATGCAATTCCATTCCACATGCTCAAATTCCGATCGATGCAGACAAACGCAGAAGCAAAGGGACCCGGCTGGACAACCCCCAACGATACGCGACGTACCCGCCTGGGCAGATTTCTGAGGTCGAAGAGCCTGGATGAACTTCCCAATTTCATCAACGTCCTGATGAACGACATGAGTATCGTGGGACCCAGGCCGGAACGCCCTGTTTTTGTAGAGGAATTTCGTAGAGTGGTACCCAACTACATGGAACGACACAAGGAGAAAGGCGGCATTACGGGCTGGGCTCAGATCAACGGCTTGCGGGGGGATTGCTCGATTGAAGAGCGTATCAAATATGATCTCTGGTATATCGAGAACTGGTCCATCGCATTGGATCTTAAAATCATGGCCATTACAGCTTGGAAAATTCTTTTTCGAACAGATCCTGCCGCCTATTAGCATTCCGCCTTTGGCTTTGGGTTTTTCCATTCCAAATACATTGACTGCTGGCTCGGCCATTTGCTACTATGGGTCGGTGGAGCTGCAGAACTTACATTTAGAAGCATGAGTCTGAAGTCCGCATTGGCAACTCCATTACCCCAGGACTTTCCTGCAGATGACCTTTTGCGGTCTTTGGCGCCGCGCCAGCGCCAAATCCTGCAAATCGTTACGGAAGAATTTGTGTCCCGGGTCAAGCCCGTGGGCAGCAAGAAAATTGCTCGGGACTGGGACTTGGGAGTAAGTACGGCTACAATTCGCAACGATTTGGCTCACCTTGAGAGATTGGGCCTGTTGTCCAAGACTCACACAAGCTCCGGCCGCGTTCCTACCTTGTTGGGTTATCGCTTGTACGTCTCCCGCCTTATTGGGGAACAGCAACTGTCTGTTACCAAAAGGCAGAGCATTCGAGATCAGTTTGAAGTTATGCGGGGAGACTCCAGGAATTGGCTACAAGATGCCACTCAGACCCTGGCCTCTGTATCCCACAGTCTGGCACTGGCCACCGAATTGCAGTTTGTAACCCAACGTCTGAAGCACATTGAACTGATTTCCGTCCAGGAAAAGCAAGTCCTAATGGTGTTGGTGATGGAGGCAGGGCATGTCCAGCAACAAATGCTGGAGGTGCAACAAGGACTGAGCCAGGATTCCTTGAGGGAAGTCAGCAACATGCTGAATGAGACGCTGGGAGGCTACACTCTAATTGAAATGAAAGAAAGAGTCCCCGCCTTGCAGCCTTCAGCACGAACTTTCGCAGAAGTAATTCTGCAAGCCATGCCCAGCACTCGAAGCGATTCCCGACTACCTGCCGTGATTCAGCGGGGACTCAGCCATATGTTGGAAGCTCCGGAATTCGCCGAAAGCCAAAGAGCACGGAGATTTATCAAAATCTTTGATTCGCAATCTCTGTTGCATGAAATTCTTTTTGGCACGGATGCGCCAGGCCAAGTTCATGTTTTTATCGCTGGCGAGGGCAAGGAGGAATGGTCCGATCTCGCCGATGTCAGCATGATCCTGTCCAGGTACGGCGTTACCGGACAGGCTACGGGGGTTGTTGGTATAGTGGGCCCTGTGCGCATGGCTTACGGGTATAACATTGGAGCCGTGCGCTTCATGGCCACCTTAATGAGTACCTTTGTAAGAGATGTTTACTTGGAAGAAGGCCCCATTCGGGCTTTGGCAACAGATGTTGCCGCTTGAACCACATTAACGTTTTGACTGGAAGACCAATAGATGACTGAAAGCGAACAGAACCTCCAAGAGCAGGAGGAAACAGAAACATTCGAGGCAGATTTAGAGGGAGCTCACACGGCGGAGGAATCGGTTTCCTCTGAAGAGGAACCCACTGACGTCTATGCAGATTGGACGAAAGAGGACGTGATAGAGGCTCTCAGCGAGTCCGCAAAGCAGCGCGAAGATCTGGAGCAGGATCTAGCAGATGTAAGAAACAAAGCCACAGCCGCAGAATCTGAAGTTCTGAGGATGGCTGCCGACTTTCAGAACGCCCGCAAACGGCTGGACAGAATGACTCAAGAGCAAGTGGCCTACGCCAAGGAAGGCATGGTTACAAAGCTGATCGCCGTGTTGGATGACTTGGATTTAGCAGAATCCAATGTACCGACCGACTTAAGCCCGGCACACGATACATGGTTCAGAGGTGTAACCCAAATTCGAGAGAAGATTATCAGCGTATTCCAGGATGAGGATGTCACACCCGTAGACACCTGTGGAGCATTTGATCCAAACCAACATGAAGCAGTGCAAATGGTTCCCAGCGATGACCACGAAAGTGGGTTCATTGTTGAAACGCTTCGGAAAGGATACAAGCGGGGCGAGAAAGTAATCCGGCCAGCCATGGTGCGCATCGCCCAATAACAGCTGGAGGCGTTTCCTGGCTACCCTACCGCTCTCCACTTCCAACCGGGAAATCGCGTTTGGAGTCCGACCTTTTGAGGCTAAGAAAGATCTCAGCCAAGTAGCCGCGCTGGTTAGCGAAGCATTTGCCTCCGAACTGGACGCCGAAAGCCGTTCAGCGTTACGAGACCTGAGAGTTTGGGGCAAAGTTTTTGAGCTGCTGGGACTGGGGGCGCTAGGTCCTAGTAGTGCCTTCAGTTTGCTGAACGGTTTTGTCTGGACTGAGCAATCGCGTGTTGTAGGCAATATTTCTTTGCAACGGCTCGATTCCTACGGCCAATGTTGGCAGATTGCCAATATGGCTGTGGCCCGAACACATCAGCGCAGGGGTATTGCTAAGGCCCTACTGAAGGCAGCCAAGGACCATTTGCGGACAATAGGGACCCAATTTGCGGTTCTCCAGGTTCGTGAAAACAATGACATAGCCAAAGGCCTTTATCTTCAACACGGCTTTGAATATATGGGTGGTGTGGCAGAGCTGAAAGGAATTACGCCACTGCAAGAAAAGGGGGAATACCAACGGGGAGCGGCACGCCCTATCTTAGGCCAAGAATGGCGACAAATATACGATTTGGCTCAACGCCAGATGGAACATCACCTCAAATGGTGGCGTCCCCTCAAGAAAGGAGACTTCATTCACGACTGGCCGCAGCAAATCACGGAGGATGTTGCCAGATTCCTCAATCTGGGGCAAGTGCAACGATTTGGGGTCAAGACAAAGGCAGGGCAATTGGCTGCCGCAGCCATCGTGCAAAGCCATTTTCTGCAATGCCGACATTACGTTTCACTGTGGACCCGACCACAGTTATACGGCCTCTATGAGGCGGATCTGGTGTACGCTGCTCTAGGGTCTCTGGACTCGCGCCAAGGCATGGAAATCCAAATAAAGGTAGACGCTGATCATCTAGAGGCCATAGAGTGTCTGGCAGATTGGGGGCTGAGAAAGTCTTCTGTGCTCCAAACCATGCGCTGTCGGATTTCATAGGCCTGCTCCGCCCGGAATCAAAAAGGAGCCGGCATTCCCCCGAAGTTCCCCACTAATCGCTGCTATTCCTCTAAGTAGCTCGTTGTCAGTAGGTTATTGCTCACATGAAATTTTCGTTTCTGCATATGGCAGACCTGCACTTGGGATACTACCAGTACAATTCCGACCAAAGGTTCAACGACTTCGCCAAGGCCGCTATCTGGGCCGCAGAAGAAGCAGTCCAGCGATCTGTAAACTTTGTGCTTGTCGCCGGAGACCTGTTTCACAAGAGATCTAACCTGCAGCCTACAACATTGGCGCAGGCTGAATTCTTCTTCAATTTATTGAAGCAGGCAGAAATCCCCTGTGTCATGATCGAGGGCAACCATGACCGCCCCTTATATCGCGATTCCGGTATTACCTGGTGCCAATACTTAACCCAACACCATTTGGTTACCTTGCTAAATTTCGTTCCCGGCTCTTCAGGGAAGTTGGATGAAGCCCACTCCGATTCGCCCGGCAGCTACGTTGAAGTTATGGAGAAGGTTTTTATTTTTGGCGTTGGTTACAAAGGGTCAGGCCTGAGAACTACGCTACATGATTTAGCTTCTCCCTTGCGCGAGATCAGCCAGAAGGGGACGTACTCTGTGTTGGCTCTTCATGCTGGGCTACATGGACAGCTTCCCGAACATATCCAGGACACTCTCGGTATTGACGACTTGGAACCCTTCGCCTCCATCGTGGATTATGTCGCCTTGGGTCACTACCACAAACCCTTTCAATTGGACGACTGGATTTTCAATCCGGGTAGCCTTGAGGTTACAGGATGGGACCAGTACAGTCCCAATCGACCTGGAGGTGTGGAATTTGTGGAGGTCGATACAGATAAGGTGCCCAAGCATCAGGTTACTCACCTGGCTTCTCCCATCAGGCCTCGCATAGGGGAGCAATTTGATGTAAGCAGAGCCGAGAGTCCGTTTGCACTAGGGGAACAATTCGAAACCTACATGCAAAATCGATGGAATGACCAACATGCAGTTGCCGTAGGTAACAATCAGCCCATTTTACGTATATTGCTTACTGGTGAGCTACGCTTTGACTCCTTTCAATTGAATCTACTGGATCTGGTGGACAGAGCAGAGCGGATTTGCCATCCGCTTGTTTGCCAGATCGAGCTGACCGATCACCCTAATTTATCTGTCGGCGACCCTGAAGCCGCCAACGAGTCTTTAAGCCAAATTGAGCACCGCATTCTGCGGGAGATGATTTCGCAACATCCATATTATGGCAAAGACCCAGACACTTGGCTGGCCGCGGTTCAAAGTACTTCGGAGCTAGTGTTGGCCAGAGCGGAACCCGAATTGGTTTATACGACTCTCAGTTCTTTTGACAGCAATAAATTGAGTGAACCAAAGCAGACTCCTGATGCGACTGCTTGAACTTGAATTAAAGAACATCAAGGCCTTTGAAGAGGCAACAATTTGCTTTGGCCCCGGCGTTAACGGCTTGTTGGGAAAGAATGGCTCGGGCAAAAGCACAATTCTGCAGGCAGTTGGCTACGCCCTGTTCAATCACCTCAGCCCAGCAGTTAAGGACTTTACTCGAGAAGGATATTCTCGAGGATCCATCCGCGTGCGAATGCGAAGTGCCAGAGACCAATTGACTTACGACATATACCGCAACGTTGGTGGGGGTGCCCAAAGTTACGTTTACAACTGTGACGAAGGCTTCAAGGTTATTGAAGGCACCACAGATGTCCTAGCATTCGTACAGGAGCACTTGGGTACACTTGGCGCCCTAGATATGAAAACCCTCTTTCGAGATGCGGTAGGGATCGATCAAGGCACTTTCCAGGCCCCTTTTCTAATGGGGCCTGCCCTACGTAAAGACCACTTTGGACCTCTGTTGGGCATTGAGAAGTACCGCCGCATTGATGCAGATCTCAACAACACCCGTTCCTATGCACAAACCCTTTTAACTGAATCCCAGGCCCGGCTAGACCGATTAGATGGCCAACTCGTACCCTTGCCCAGTTTGTCCCGAAGGTACGCCGAAATTCAGACATTAGTAGGGACCTTGGACCAGGAAGTGGACCGGAGAAAAAAAGCCAGAGACGAGAACCTTAGTCAACTAGAGCAACTTGACGGATTGGAAAGAAAGGTACAAGCGAACCGGGACTTGCGATCGAAAGTTCATATGGAACATTCCAAATTGGAAGATAGAACAAAGTCGCTGGAAAAGGAACTGGCCAGAGCTAGAGAAGCAGCCCGGCAGGTAGAGTTACAGGGGGAAGCCTACCGCTTGTTTAGAGAGGCAGACGCCAAATTAGCACTCGTAGAGGAGAAGATTCGGTCTCAACAGGCGCACCAACTCGAGCTAATGAAGTTGCAGGGGGAAATAGGCTTGCTGGAGAAGCAGATTCAGGAACTTCAACAACAGATCGCAAGCTTCAATAAACTTAAGCAGAAGCTTTACGAGCTGGAGCCCGCCAAAAGCCAAGCGGCCGCGCTGCGAACAAAACTTGAACAGTTTCCCTCTCACGAGAGCCGAATCACTGCATTACAAGGAGCACTGAATTCTCTACGGCAGAATCTGGAATGGAACGGTACGAGGAAAAAGGCCATAAGAGAGGAATTGGCCAAGCGCCACCAGACAGAGGAACTCTTGAATGAAGTCCAAACTCAACTGACTGTGCAGGCAAACAACAGACAGATCCTGGAACTACAGCGGAACAGCGTAAGAACCCAATTGGTGTCCCTGGAACAACAATTGGTGTCGCTCCGGAAAGCTAATCAAGACCATTTCAGGCTGGCTCAATGTCCAGTTTGCGAGCAAGAACTCAGCCATTCTCTGGTGGCATCACTGATGGAACGGCTGGAAACTGAAATTGGAGGAAAATCCATTTCTGGGAACGAACAGCTAAAGGAAATAGAAGCCAACGCGGAAACGCAGAGCTTGATGGAAACTGAAAGGGAAGCCTTGTGGCGGAAAAAGGAAAGACTAAGTAGCCAATCTGATCTGGAAATTTGCCTCTCTGATATAGAACGTTTGCGAAAAGAAGCTGATGAGAAAACTCAAGAATTAGAAATATCCGTGCAAATTCAAGACACAAGGAATGCCGCGCTGGATGAATTGGAGGGGCTGAGACATTCATTGGATGAATGGGAAAAAATAGACAGAATTTTGGCGACTAGGTCCCAATTGCAAGCTAACTTGGAAAAACTCCAAAGGGAACATAGGAACAAGACAGCTGCAATATCCGAGATTGAGCACACCGCTGAACTGGCGGAGTATCTGCATGACACAGCCAGATTGCTGAGTCAACAGAAGAAAGATAACCAAACGGGTTTTTTAACGTACGTAACCCACTTTGATGCGGCAGAGAGATTGTCCAGCCTAGAGGATGAGGCCGTTCAACTTGAGATCGAAGTTGCCCGGTTGAATCAGAGTTTGGCAGACCTCGAGAGCCAGCAGGCAATTCTGGATAGAAAGTATGACCGTCAGCAACATGAAAGTCTTAAGGAAACTGCATACAAGTTGAATGCTGAGTTGGCGGGCAAGGAAGCAACACTCAAGGCTCAACAGCAAAATCTGGCCAATGCTGAATCAGAATTGAAAAAACTGGAGGTGTTGGCCCTGAGTCGAGTACAGGAGAGCGAGACCCTAACAGTCCTACAGGCTAGGGCTGACCGGGTGGTTTGGATGAAGGAACTGATGCGCAAGGCATTGCCAAGAATCACTTCGGCCTTAATTCAGAACATCAGCGACCTTGCCAATGAATTTTTCTGTTCCATGATGGGAGACCATACCAAGCCTTTGCAGTGGAACTCGGAATTCGGTATTGTCTTAAACGTCAAAGGGGAAGAAAGAAGCTTTCGACAGCTTTCAGGTGGCGAGCAGACAGCCGCCTCTCTTTCTATAATCATGGCCCTCCTCCGTAGGCTTTCCAACGTCCGTTTCGTATTTTTAGATGAGCCCACTAGCAATTTGGACTTAGAGAGAAGAAGCCAGCTAGCTTCCAATTTGAGGAACTTGGGTGGATTAGAACAGATTTTCGTTGTCAGCCATGATGATACATTCGAGGAGCATTTGGATCACGTAGTACGGCTAGAGGCAGGACCACGTGGAAGTCGAGTTGTGTTGGAAACCTAACAGGCGTAGTTTTCTTCGGACAGGAGGGCTTTTATAGTACGGTCAGAGAGACCATCACCCTCCTTCTCGGAAAGTAGACTTCGCGCCATGAGGATATCCCTTTGGACTTGCGTTGCCAATTCTTCCACTGTTTCAAATTTCTTCTCAGGACGTAAGCGTTTTTCGAAAGAAACCGCCACCTGCTGCCCATATAAATGGTCTTTGGGAATACTTGGTGAGTAATCCAAAATGTGCGTTTCTACGCGATATTCAATGCCTTCAAAAGTCGGTCTGAAACCCAGATTGGTCACACTGGCGTAGATGTTGAATGGATCTTGGATCCAAGTCCAGGTAGCGTAGACCCCGTTCCGGGGATAACAGACCCTTTGGTCGGTGGAAAGATTCGCTGTAGGGAAACCCAGTTTTCGAGCCAACTTTACGCCAGTCTTTACCTGTCCCGCTACAAAGTGGTTCCTTCCCAAGTGGTTACTTGCCCTCTTGACTTCCCCCCTCTGCAACAGCTGTCTGATGGTATTGCTGCGCACTGCATAACCTTCCTTCCTCACATCCCCTACGATGTAGACTCGAAAGCCCTGGTCCTGACCCCAACTTTGAAGTATAGGACCAGTTCCGCGACGGCTCTTACCAAGCGCGAAATCCTTGCCGATTACTAACGCCTTCATGTTCAGGTGTCTTCTGATCAAGGTCACAAAGTCAGTGGCAGAGAGATCGGCGAGACACTGATTGAAGTTCTGCAGTACACAGATTTCAGCTCCGGCATCTAACAGCAGCAGGTTTCGAGCAAGGGGAGTATTGATCAGTTTGACGTCCTGTTCCGGGTTGAAGAATGTAGTCGGAAGAGGGTCGAAGGACAGAGCAACGATTTGGGTTTCCGCATCTCCAGCCCTTTGCATTTCTTTCCGAATCTTCACTGCTTTCTGCAGAATGGCTTGATGTCCCAGGTGCACTCCATCAAACTTGCCGATGATTACAACCGAGGACGCAGATAGGGTCAGGTTCTGCAGGTCTCTGATAATAGGCATGGTATTTACTAATTGTTTAATTGGACGGGGCCAGCCACTTCTCGGCCTTAATTTTCACCGTTTGGTCCGGGAAAGTTCCTATGCAGCCCAAAATGCCCAGAAAGTCTCCTTCCGGGTCCACTGCCAGAGCCCTATCGCCGAGAGAAAGTGAAAACCCAGGTCTTGCCAACAAGGCTTCTTGGCCCTGGCCCAGCTTCCTCGCCAATTCCGATGCACACTCTAGCTGGGGCCAAGGAAGACCAGTTCCGGCTCTCAAACAGGCGGTGGAGTCAGGAACCCATTTTGAAGCAGATTTCAATTCATCCGGTTTCCAAGCATCCTCTACAGAGAGAACGCCTAGGGAAATTCGCCGTAATTCAGAAAGGCAAGCCTGGGTGCCGGCCTTCCGCGCGATGTCTTGGGCTAGGCTGCGTATATAGGTTCCAGCCCCACATGTAATTTGTAAAGTCATTTCCCGGGACGCTTGAAGCGGCAATATTGTAATGTCATAGACATGCACTTCATGCGCTTTCAGTTCCACCCTTTCTCCCGCTCTGGCCAATTCATAAGCTCTTTTGCCCATGATTCGCTTGGCAGAATATGCAGGCGGCACCTGCATCTGTAGACCTACAAAATTTGGTAGAACAGATTCGATACGCAAGGGATCCCAATCTGCGAGCTCCTTTCCAGGCAGAAACTGTCCAGTAATGTCTCCCGTATCAGTTTCAGCCCCGAATCGGATTTTGGCAATGTAGGTCTTGGGAAGTGCCTGGTAGTATTCCGCAAGTCGGGTGGCCCTTCCCACACATATCACCAGAAGGCCGCTGGCAAAAGGGTCCAAAGTACCCGTGTGCCCCACACGGCGCAAACCGAGGGTTCTTCGAACCAGTTGCACCATGTCATGGCTAGTGGGCAACCTAGATTCTAGGTCCCCCGCCATGACCCTCTGTGCCTCCAAACCGGGCTTGTCGAGCAACAATATTCCTTCAGGGGAATGGGTCACTCGTCACTCCCTGAGCCGATAGGCAAGAAAGGATAGCTTGACAGTTACGCCTGGGGAACAGGCTCAACCTTGCTGTCGGCTATTATTTGCTTCAATTCCGATACTACCTGTTTCACGGTCTCGAGAAGCGGCGCTTCTATGAAGCAACCAGCCGCCAGTTGATGGCCGCCACCCCCATAGCGATGTGCCAATTCACTCACATCCAACTGAGGTCGACACCTGAAACTGCAAGTTACTCCATGTCGGCCATCATTCTGGGTACGCTCGGTAAATATGACAGAAATCTCGGCTTCCTTTACTTCTGTCAATTTCTGAATGAGTCCTCCGGTCTTGACCCGCTCTCCAGGTTGGACTAGTCGGTGCTCTTGCATCGTTAACCAAACTACTCCAGCTTCCAACCGAAGGGATGGTAGCACTTTGGCCCACATTTGCAGCTCCGGAAAGGACTGAGCCCCCAAGGTCTGGGACACGACATCATAAAGTCTAAAGCTATCAGGACCCATCACCTCCAGCACGTCCTTCATAAATTCTTCATCGGCGGCATAGACGCGGAAACATTGGGAATCAGTGACCATGCCGGTCATTAGGCATTTCTTAGCCTTAGCGTTGCATTCATATCCCAATTGTTCACATAAATGCACAACCATATTACAGGCCGAAATGTGTTCAGGGGCTACCCAATTCAGTTCGCGACCCCCAAATCGTGTATTTGTCGGATGGTGGTCAATAACCACCCAGGGCGCCTGCTGTACTAAAGGCAGGTACCTGAACTCCCCTAAACGGTCTATCGAAGAGGAGTCGGTTATGACAACCAGATCGAAGGGTCCCTTCACCTCACTGGGCCGTCTTACGGTGCCATGTCCTGGCAAGAAGGCGTACGTGCTGTCACTCTTGCTATCTATACCGGTGCAAGTCTTTTTGCCGGCTCCCTCAAGAATCCATTTCATTCCCAACATGCTGCCGTAAGCGTCACCGTCAGGTTCAATATGGCTGATCAGCAGGATGCGATCTGCACTTTGAATGGCACTCAATACGGGCTCAGGTACCATCGCCTTCCAGCTCCAGTAAATCCAGCACATTTTGAACCCGTGCCGCTGAACGTTCAGCGTCGCTATATGCAAAATGGCAATCTGGCACTCGTCGCAAGACGTTGCGATGGGCAAGCTGCTGCCGGCAATAATTCTTGGCCCGGTTCAGAGCCTTCAAGACTTGACCACGGGAAACCGATTGATCATGGTGATACACGAATATCTTGGCATTTCGTCGCTCTGCGCCAACCGTGACCTTCCAAACTTGCACAGAATCCAAGACGGGATCTTGAAGATCCTGTTCAACAATGGCTTTAATCTCTTCAAGAAGCAGTTGGGATACTCGCTCCTGCTGAATGGATCCCACTTATCTTTCCACTTCTTGCAACTCAAAGACTTCAATCAGGTCTCCCTCCTTGAAGTCATTGATGTTCGCCAAGCTTATTCCGCAATCTTGACCCATACGCACTTGCTCAACCTTGTCACGAAAGCGCCGAACTTCGGTGATGCGGGTGGAACGATTCTGAGCCCCCGCCCTAACCAAACGGACACTGGCATTGTTCTTAACTGTTCCGTCAATGACCACGCAGCCTGCGGCCATTCCATTCTTAACTGGGAACATCTGTCGAACCTCGGCCTGTCCCACAACTATTTCCACATATTCCGGATCGAGCATACCCTTCAACGCTCTCTCGATATCCTCGATTAACTCATAAATGATCCTGTAAAGCCGAATTTTTACATTCTGCCTCTCCGCCCGCATCTCAGCGCTCTTGTCAATGGCGACATTAAATCCAACTATGATGGCTTGACTCGCTTCCGCCAACAGCACATCGCTTTCTGAGATGTCGCCAACCGCGCTACGCAACACCTTAATCGCCACTTCCTCCTGGTCCAAACCGTCCAGTGAGGTCAGAACAGGGTCTACGCTGCCTTGCACGTCAGCTTTCAATATTATCCGCAGTTCCTTGGCGTCTTCCCCCTGGATCATTTCGAACAGGCTGTTTACGTCTGTCTCAGTCACTGGAGCAGTCAAAATTGGAATCACGCTCTTCTGCAACTGCTTCTTGCTCTGGTTCATCGCAAACTTTTTGGTAGGCACAACTTCAAAGAATTCGCCCGCCGCAGGGGGTTCCGACATTCCCAGTATTTGCACCGGCGTACTAGGCCCCGCCTTTGTCAAACGAGTGCCTTCATGACCTCGCATTGCCTTGATGCGACCCCAGCTGCCACCGATTACAATAAAGTCCCCTTGTTTCAATGAACCGTTTTGGATCAGCAGCGTAGCAGTGACCCCTTGTCTACGGTCCACATGGGCTTCTACCACAGTACCAACTGCCGGTCCTTCAGGGTTGGCTTTGGGATCCATCTCCTCAGTCAACAAGGTAATGGTGTCTAGCAAATCGTCGATATTGTCCCCTCGCAGCGCACTGACGGGGATTACGTGGGTATCTCCTTCCCAGTCCACCGGAATGAGGTTCTGATTGGACAGCTGAGTCTTCACGTTGTTGATATTGGCGTTGGGACGGTCGATTTTATTCAGCGCTACCACAATGGGTACTTCGGCCGCTTGAGCGTGTTCGATGGCTTCCCGAGTCTGCGGCATGATGCCGTCATCAGCAGCCACCACTAAGATGACCAAATCCGTGATCTCGGCCCCTCTAGCCCGCATTTGCGTGAATGCCTGGTGACCCGGGGTGTCAATAAATGTAATCGTCTGAGAACGCCCGTCAGTTTCATGGTCGACTTGGTAAGCCCCCATGCCTTGCGTAATGCCGCCAGCCTCTGTGTCTACCACGCTTGTCTTGCGGATTGTATCCAGTAGAGTGGTTTTGCCATGGTCCACATGGCCCAATACTGTTACCACCAAAGGGCGAGGATGCAGACTGGCATCACCGTCTGACTTAATGATCCCCTGAATGTTGGCGCGCCGGGACCGAATCAATGAAGGCGTGCTCTCTTCAACTACTTCTTGTGGTTCCTCTTCCTTCTCACCATTTTGCGCGGAATTCAGTCTTACCGTTATGTTCAGTTCATGACAGACAATTTCTGCTGTCTCGAAGTCGATGGCTTGAGTTATTGGCACCATCAATCCGAAACTCATCAGAATACGCAGCAGATCAATTGGGCTCTTGCCCACTACCACCGCCAGATCCCCAACCGAAATTGGGGCATTTATGTAGACAGTCTCCTGCCCTTCCAAACTTTCTTTCTCTGCTACTTCAGCCATCTCTTCGCTCATTGAAATCCTCTATCGAACCTTGCCTATTGCGGCAGCACCCTATGACACCGAGGGTGGCCAAGTAAACCTGTCAACTGCCTGAATGGGAGTAAGCCCTACGTGGGCCCGGTGCTTGTCAACTCTTTGACCACGGACTGTTTTACTTGGGGGGCTTCTCCTAGAGATTCAATATAGCTTCGCAAATTTCCAATTTCCTCTTCGGTCAACCTGGTCTTGAGGGCTTGTTCGAGGGGTGAGAAACGGCGACTGGCCTTTCCTTTCTGAGAGAATCCCAACCCAGCCGACCAACAAGATTCATTGGCATGCAGGTAGGCCCCTCGCCCAGACAATTTAGAAGTGGGATCGACCAGGATTCCACTGGCACTGCGCACTATTCTAATTAAGGACCGCTTATCCTGCACTAGGCGGCAGGCCACACAGGTTCGCTGTGGGGACCGTTTGGACAAGTGCGGTGACAAGCTGGCCATATCCTCTATTTCTCGTCCAGCAACTCATCGAAACGGGCTGCATTCGGGGAATCCTTGCGCTTTCGAGCTTTTGCCCCAGGCGCACGGCGCTTGCCCGATTCATCCCCGCCTTCTTCCGTTGCCTGTTCATCAGGAGCCGGTACTGCTTCATAACCCGCCAGTAATTCCGGCGGGATTTCAATGTCGGACAAGCTTTGAGGACTTTCCTGGGCCGCGGCTCGCCGGGCCCTGAGCATATCTGCCGTAATGATGGCCGGCAATTCTTCCTCATTCTGATTGTCCTCTCCACCGAATTGACCTTCCGCCGCGGCAGCTTCACTCTGCTGCTGAAGATTCTCAGTGAATTCCTGGTAGGACATTTGCTTCAAAGCTTGTTGGGCAGCTTCCCGGAACGCTTCGTCCACAGGGGAAGGAGGCACAAACTCTTCTGGTGCCACTCCTTCCTGGGCTACAGACTGCCATTTCTCCTCCGCTTCTGAAGCAGCCGGCTTCCCCAAAGCATCATGTAACACATTGCTTAGGACATCCGGTTTTGGGTCTCCTTCCGCCGACGCCTTGTCACGACCAGCCAGAATGCGAGCGGCCTTTTGTAGAGTATCGGCAGACTCGGATTGGGTGCGGGCCAGCCGCCGGCTAGCCACTGCCAGTTGATCGTGCTTGATCATATTTTGCTGCAATTCCAAGATATCTATACCTTCGCCTTTGGCTTCAGTCTCGCTCTTAATGTCAATGCGCCAACCAGTCAAGCGGGCTGTCAGACGGGCGTTCTGGCCCGAACGTCCGATGGCCAAGCTCAGTTGGTCATCTGCGGCTACTACTGTAGCGGTGCGGTTGACCCCATCTTCATGCAAGACGACTCCCGTCGCCTTGGCCGGGCTGATGGCATTCAAGATGTATATATGGGGCTCTTCGCTCCATTCCACAACATCTATGCGTTCTCCCGCCAATTCACTGACAATATTCTTAATGCGGACGCCTCGCATGCCAACGCAACTTCCTACGGGATCCACATTGTCAACCGTAGCAATCACTGCTATCTTGCTACGTGCCCCGGGTTCGCGCACAATATTCTTAATTTCCACGATGCCTTCCCGCAATTCGGGAATCTCCTGCTCCAACAGGCGTCGCAACAGGTTGCGGTGAGTGCGACTCAGTTTGACGTAGGGACCACGATTGTCTTTTTCCACCTTTTCCACGTAGAGCTTGATGTAGTCTCCACGACGAAGCCGATCGTTGGGAATCTGTTCTTCCCTCTTGAGGACGAATTCTGACCGCTCATTAACGGTAACAGTAACCGTGTTGGACATGGAGTCCACACTGCGGACCTGGGCACTAATGATTTCCCCGACCCGGTCCTTGTAAGTCTGGTAAATGATATTGCGTTCGGCTTCACGTATATGCTGAATGATGACTTGCTTGGCGGTCTGGACGGCAATCCGACTGATATCTTCTGGCTGGATTCCGATTAACACCAGATCTCCTTCCTCTGCCTCCGGATCCACTTCGTTAGCATCTTCCTGTGTGATCATCGTGCGGTCGTCAAGCACTTCATCCGTGACTTCCTTTTCAACGAAAAGGCTGGATTCGCCTGTAACGCGGTCGACCTTGGCCACCACGTTGGACAGCAAGCCATTGCGATTCCGGTAGGTGGATTCCAGGGCTGCCTCGATCGCTTCAAAAATAACGTTGGTATCTAAGGCCCGCTCTGCGGCCACTGCCTTGATTCCTACTACCAGTTCCTTATTCATTTCCTGTCTGCCTCAGCGGCTGAAACTTGAGTCCGCCCCTTAATAAAACAAAAAGTGGGAATTCCCACTCTGCGTCACCAACTCCGCACACCTCGGGCTTGCGCCTGAGGGGGCTGCACATGGGCCGAAACCCGGGCGCTTCCCAGCGCAGAAATTATAACCTATTCTGGAAGATGCCAAGATAAAAAACCGACTCTGGCCGTCAAGGTCCTTTGGAAGCACGAACCTGGGTATCTGGGGGCAGGAGTCGGCTGGGACGTCGCCCTTTATTCAAATGTCCAGGGACCTCGATTGCAACACATAGAGCAATCCCGACCCCAACGCCAGACAATATACGGCGAAGGGCAGCAGCCCCCGCTTTCGAACGAAATTCAATAGGAATCGGACCGCCAATATTCCAGACAAGGTACTGGCCAGAAAAGAAATCACTAGAGGCAAGCCAACTATGGCCCATTCGAATGAGCCTGCCATTAGAGCATTACGAAATTCCAGAAAGCCAGCTCCAACCATGACGGGGATTCCCATCAGGAAACTGAAGCGGGCTACTCCCGGGCGTTCCAGATTCAGTGCCCTTCCTACAGCCATGGTGGCCCCGCTGCGACTGATGCCCGGCACCAGTGCCAAGGCCTGTCCCATTCCCATGAGCAATGAGTCAAGCCAAGTCTGTTCCTCGAAATATCGATATCGCCCGCGCAATTGGGCCACCAATTCCCCGCCGAACAGCAAGAAGGCGGTAGTACAGAGTCCGTAAGCCGCGATAAGAGGGCTTGACATGGCCATAGCAAGTAAAGGCCGCAAATAGGCTCCAGCTGCAGCCGCGGGAATGGCTGACAAGCAAATGAAATAACCTTCACGCGCCTGGTAACTGGCCCAACGCCTGATTATCAGCGTCCGCCACATGTCCCGGGCCATCTTTCGAATGTCTCGCTTGAACACCCAGCAAACTGAAACCAAGGTACCCAGATGAACCACCACTGCTGAAAGGAGCGTCGGCTGAGGCCATTCCAGCAAAGTAGGCAGAATTACCAAATGACCACTAGAAGAAACTGGCCAGAATTCAGTCAAGCCCTGCACCAAGCCCAAAATCAGAGCTTGGTACAGTTCAGATACATCCGAAAACATATTTCGTGTCAGCTGTTCCGGTCCATTAAAGATCGGTTGACCTTGCCCTGCTGCTGCAGAGACCTCTGAATATGACGCGCTGTTTGGTCCGGGATTCGATAACGGGCATGGAAATTCTGTCGGAATTCTTGCCAGGTTTGGGATTCAATTGCGTGCCTGATAGTGTTCATCAGATTCTGCATGAAAGTTACGTTGTGAATCGTGCATAAACGCAATCCAGAAATCTCTTTACAACGGGTGAGGTGATGCAAATAGGCCCGTGAAAAGTGCCTGCAGGTATAGCAGGAACAGTCATGCTGCACCGGTGCTTCATCGGTGGCATGAATTGCGTTCCTCAAGTTCAAACGCCCATTCGGGTGAAAAACGGAGCCGTTGCGGGCGATGCGGGTAGGCATTACACAGTCAAAGATATCCACCCCCAGTTGAACAGCCTCCATTATGTCTTCAGGAGCTCCCACTCCCATCAAATATCTAGGCTTGGTCTCGGGAAGCGCCGGGCATGTAAAAGCCAAAGTTTGGTACATCTCCGCTTTCGTTTCGCCAACCGCCAGTCCTCCGATAGCTAAACCTGGAAAATCAAATTCAGAAAGGAATCTGGCGCTGGCCAAACGCAAGTCTTCATGGATGCCGCCCTGCACTATGCCGAATAAGGCCTGTTCCCTACAGGTGTGTACGGTCCTGCATTCTGCTGCCCAACGGTGAGTGCGTTCCAGCGAATCCAACATGTATTTGCGGTCATGCGGAGGAGCGCACTCATCCAAGACCATGGCGATATCAGATCCCAGACTTTCCTGAATCTCCATAGCCAGTGCAGGAGTGTATTTGTGCCAACTGCCATCAAGGTGGGACTGAAACGATACACCGTCTTCATCGAACGTGCGCCGATGCGACAGGCTGAAGACCTGAAACCCCCCTGAGTCTGTCAAGATGGGACCTGACCAATGCATGAATTGGTGCAATCCGCCCATTGCCTGAATGAGACGATGACCTGGACGCAGATACAAATGGTAGGCGTTGGCCAAGATCAGGTCACATCCTGCTTGGTGCAAATCCCGCGGCTCCAATGTCTTTACTGTGGCCTGCGTACCGACGGGGGCGAAACACGGGGTCTCAATTGGACCGTGGGCCGTGTGAAAAGTGGCCCTCCGGGCCTGCCCCTGCCGAGCCTGGATATTGAAAGTAAACAGTTGGCTCATCAAAAAAGGAGGGATTGGGCGGAAGGAATCGAGAACCAGATTTCTCTAGCCATGGAAGAGAAATCTATAATCAAGGAACCTTCAAATCCTCCGCAAATAGGGGTGCCAATCGGGATGGGCGAGGAAATACAGCGTCAACGTCGGCGATTCAATCGGGCTTGGGAAGTCTTGAGCGAACTACCTTTTCCAGAGGTTTCCTGTGAACGACTAAGGGAACTACACAATGACATCAGTCAATTTGACGTTGAGACTGTCAAGTTCATACAACAATGGCGCACAGGACCGCCGCACGAATTGGAAGAAGACAAGGATTTAAGCCAGTCTCTTGCTGCTTTCAAATCCCGAACTCCCTTGGAAGTCGAAGGGCGCAGATCTTTGCTTGCATATAAGAATAAAGTGGATGCCTTGATTCGAGAATACAACTTGCTGACTCGGCTTCTCTAAGGGCAAGTCGTTGTAGGGAAGAGCTTGGTGCCCGGTGACAAACGAAGCATTTCCGTGCAAGCTGCGACTCTAAAACAGCCCGGGGAATGGTCCATAACAAAGCCGGTTGCCTGCATGAAGGCATAACAGACAATGGGTCCGGCAAACTTGAAACCCGCCCGCTTCAGTCCTTTAGCCATGGCCTGCGCCTCGGGGGTGGTCTTGGGACAATTACCACAGACAAGTGGTCTGTAATTGACGTATTGAAACAGCCAACGACGGAAACTGCCTTCCTGAGCTCTTAATTTGAGATAGGCCTGGGCATTGCTGATTGCCGCCCTAATCTTGGCTTCGTTTCTCACGATCCCCGGATCTGCCATCAAAGTTTCGACTTTCAATTCATCATAGGCGGCCACTGCCTCCGGGTCAAGGCCGTCAAAGGCGGCCAGGAAACCTTCTCGCTTTTCCAGAACCAGGCGCCAGGAAAGTCCCGCCTGAAAGGTGTCCAGCACTAGTTTTGCCCATAGTTCAGGGTCGGATTCCACTGGAATGCCCCATTCCTCATCGTGGTATGAAACCATGGCTGAGCCAGCATAGGCCCACCCGCAACGGCGCAGCCCATCTTTTCCTACTTCTGTTATGTCATTCATTGAATTGCCCTGTTCTAACGGACAACCAAGACGATGCCTACTATGGTCAGTACTACACCAGCTACCGTATTGCCGCTGGGTTGCTCCGCGAAGAGCAAAGCCCCAGCCACAACTGCAATCGCTACTTCTTGCATTGCTAGCAGGTTTACTACAGTCGCGCTGAGTCGGCGTAAGGCAGCGTTATAGAGAGTATGGCCGATTCCCATCGGTATAAGGCCGGCTCCCACCACGCTGACAATTGCCTTCAATGTATATCCCTGAGGGGAGAAAGTGAATGCTGCAAAAGGCAATGTACAAGCCGACCCCAACAGGTAAATCGTTCCAGCATAGGCAAAGAGACCTGTGCGTTCCTTTTGGTGGCGCCCCGCAACACTGTAGATTGCGAATGTCAATGCACTGCCCAAGGCTAGCAAATCTCCTAACAGCATGGACTTGGTCATGTTGGGTTCGAACCCCGTAAGCAGCGCTAGGCCGATCAAAGCGATTCCAATTCCCAACCATTGTTTTCGAGAGATTGCTTCTTTGAGGGTAAGCCGTGAAATTAACGCGATGAAAATGACAGATGCGTACACTAGAGTCAAGGCATGCGCCAGAGTCGTTAAGCGAATAGCGGCGACATATGTCAGGAAATGAATACATATAGTCAGACCCAGGAATCCGTAAAGGGCAGGGCTCTTGCCAAATCGCAGAGGTTCGCGGCGCCAAAGGGCCACGGCCAACACGGTCAGCCCTCCCACAAATAGGCGGCCAAATGCGATTTCAGAGGAAGACAGAGTTTCGGTGGCCCAGCGCGTGAAGATGGGACTGGTACCGAAAAGGAATGCCGCCAGCCCAGCAAAGAGATACCCTCCTTGCTTAGGGGCCTCCATAAATGGGATGCCAAAAAGGTCGACTAACGAAAGACAGCGGATATTCCGCCTAACACCATCGAAAGTATGATTACAGAGCTGAAACCGATAACCACCCATTTGGTGGTTTTGGAATAAGTACGTTGATTCTGCCTGTACTTCTTAGCCATTGAGATTTACCGCAACATTTGACACTGCTGACTCGTGGTGCGCAGCAATACTATTATCCACTATGAAGGCGATTTGCAGCGAATGTGTCCGCCCATTGGCGGGCTTCAGTTCTCAAATTTTGTTGGGAGTCCTATGCTAGACTGGGTTCAGCCTGTTATTTGCTGTCCTTGACACGAGCCACTTCTAATTGAATCGCCTGACAGACACTCTCGGTATCGTCATGTTCCTAGGTGGATTGGGAATCTGTTCGTTCCTGTTGCAGCAGGTACCTCCCTTCCTGGAAAACGGACAGGATAACGTTGAAGCTATCACTCTTATGTTCCTCGGCCTGTTTCTGCTGGCCGGTGGAGGATTCACGGTATTCTCGCGCCAGTTACGAAGCAAGTGGCCAGCATTGATGGGGCGAACTCAAGAAAATACGGGACTGCGCCAAGGTGTCCTGGCTGGTGCTGCGGCTTGCATTTTGGCCTTACTAGCTTTCTACAATTTGCTTGACTTTGCCATGGTTATTACCGTGATCTTCTTGTCACTTTTGGTTGAAACTTTCTTGCGCAACCGGCGGACAATCTAAAAGCGGTCCCTAGAGTTGCTGTTTCGCCAATTTGTGTTGCTTCTTCTGGCCCAGCGTACCCTTCATTTTTAGCGCCATGTCCTCAAACAGTAAGGGACGACTGCAGCCCTTGGAAATCCTGCAGGCATTGGGAATTGGTTCCAAAGGGTACCAGGTAATACAAGCTGAGATCTTCCAGGACCGTTGGCACCCCCCATCGGACGTTGCCTTACCCCTTTTCGTTGAAGGCATCGCACAGGCGCACTTGGAACGCATCGCCGCCTGTTTGGCCCAGGCGTATCCCTGTGACCACCAAGTTCATTGGATTCAAGGCTGCAGTCTGGGGCCCGGGCAGAGCATTGTGTTATCGATGCTGGCATCTGAGGAACTACCGGCGGACTGTCAAGCTCTACTTGTACCCCCTTTGGACGAGGAATCCAGCATCCCCTATTTGGCAAACATATTAGCCCGCTTACGCGCACCTGGAGGATGTCCATGGGACCAAGAGCAAACTCTGGAGTCAATGCGTATACAGATCCTCAGTGAGGTACATGAGGTCATCGAGGCCATAGACTTGCAGGATGAAGAGAATCTGCAAGAGGAATTGGGTGACTTGATTATGGATGCCCTATTCATGGTCCATATCGCTTTGACAGACGGCAAATTCCAGCTGGCCGACGTAATAAACGGTATTTGTAAGAAGATGATCCGCCGCCATCCTCACGTTTACGGAGACATCAGCTTACCGGACAGCGAATCTGTACTGTCTCAGTGGGACGTTATCAAGAAGGCAGAGAAGGCGAGTCGAAACCAGACTCAGCATCCTTTCGATACTATTCCCGATGGCTTGCCTGCGTTGGAGGCGACTAAAGAAATCCTGTCGAAGGCCAGAAAGAACGGCATGGTATTTCCTGAACTAGCCGCATGTGACACCGAAGATAAAGATGGAAGTTGGACTGAAGAAAAGCTGGGCAGAGAACTATGGAAATTAGTGCAGTCAGCTGCATCGGACGGAGTAAACGCTGAGGCAGCATTGCGCAAACAAAACAATTTAATCAGAAACAGATACCAGACCTTGCCTTAAAGAGAGTGAATGACAACTGCAGACAATTCATTCCTAGTTAGTCGTGCAAGGGAGGTTGAGAGGAACCGTGTCGTGTTCTGCTAAGATTCTGCTCCAAGGGCGCCTGTAGCTCAGCGGATTAGAGCACTGGTCTTCGGAACCAGGTGTCGGGGGTTCGAATCCCTCCAGGCGTATATAGTTTTCCTAAACCAGCTCCTTAGAGAGCGGTTCGAGCTGGATTTCATAAGCAACCGGTTTTGGAATCAGTGCCCAAGGGCATGGCTTGATGTCACCAAATTCTTAGCCACCAGTAAGGTAAGCACTTATGGGTTCTGAATTGAAGATCACCTCTGTAAAACCTATCCATGCCGATGCAGCTTGGGCTGCTTACACTTTCGTCAAAGTCGAAACAGATGGGGGTATTACTGGCTATGCGGAGGTTTCCGATTGGCGCATGCCCCAGGCCGTAGCCGGAGGAGTCAAGGATCTGGCAACCATCCTGACGGGCCAGGACGCACTGAATATTGAGGCCAGATGCCAGGATATGTACCGCTTGACATGCCAGGGACCTGGCGGCGTTATCCAGAGAGCCATTGGCGGAGTGGAATGTGCCTTGTGGGATATTAAAGGGAAGGCCCTGAACCAACCTGTTTACGAACTGCTGGGCGGCAAGTTACGAAGCGAAATTCGCGTGTATTGGTCCCACTGCGGCACCTACCGAGCGCGGTACCCCAAGCTCTACGGCAATCCTTTGGAAAGCTATGCCGACATCACAGCATTAGGTCGGGAGGTCAGGGAACGCGGGTACACTGCCTTGAAGACAAATGTGGTCGTCCCGGGAAACCCCTCCCGCACCTTAGGTACTGCAGATGGTCAGAACTCCCACTACGTAGTAGAAAAAGTAGTTGAACTGATCGGTGCCTTTAAAGATGGAACTGGAGCGGATTTCGATACCGCGTTGGACCTAAATTTCCACTTTCAAACTCTTGATGTTGTACGAATAGCCAGAGCTTTAGAGCAATTCAAAATGCTTTGGCTGGAAGTCGATTCCTTCGAACCGGAAGTTATTCGGCAGATTACGGATTCCACTTCTCTGACTATATGTTCAGCTGAGAGCGTCAACACCTTGAGGGAATACCAGCGCTTTCTGGATCTGCGTGCCATGGATGTCGCCATGTTTGATCTGCCGTGGACGGGACTGGGGCAGAGCCTGCAGATCGCTCGCCAGGCGGCTTTGAGGGAGATTGAGGTGGCCCCTCACAATTACTACAGCCATTTGTCCACGTTTCAGAATGCACATCTTTGTGCAGTGCTGCCCAACCTAAAGATCATGGAAACTGACGTTGACTCCTGTCCTTGGAGAGACGAATACGTGACTGAGTTACCAGAAATTCGGGACGGCTATTTGCAGGTTCCTACAGGGCCTGGCTGGGGCGTCGAACTGAACGAAGAAGCTATAGCAAGCCGCCCTTGGAAAGGGAATATACCCTTTCAATAGAGGAGACTTCGCTTCCGCTCTGATGGGTTCGACGTGTCTTAACAACTGTTGTCATCCTTCCCGGCCCCAATGCCGAAGCTAGTCCTACTCAACGGGCCGCCCTGCGCAGGCAAAACTCACCTGCTGGAATTTATCGCCAGTTCCTTTGGGTTGCCCTCAATGTCTAAGGACACTTTGAAGGAAAGCCTGTATGACAGCCTTGGTTGGACAGACCGCAACTGGTCTCGGAAACTGAGCCAGGCAGCCATGAAGCTTTTGTATGAGTACGCCTACAGTCTCTTGTCTCAAAGTCATTCCTGTCTGCTGGAGGCCAACTTTGTGGCGGAACAGGCTGAGAAGGAAATTGCTTTGCTTAAAACAACGCTAGATTTCGATGTATGGCAGGTTTTCATCTGGGCTAAACCTGAGGTCTTGCATCAGCGCTTTCAAGAGAGGGCCAGTTCTGCTAGTCGACATCCCGGCCATCTGGACCAAGAATTGCAGTACGAATTCGCTGCCGGTTCGATTCCTCGTTCTCAGATGAAGCCAGTCAAGACAATTGGCCCGATACTATCGCTGGAAACAACCTTTATGGATGCCGCCTTAGCCGCAGACCAACAGATCCGCGTGAGGGAATGGTTATTGGGGCTTGGTCTGACTTCCAATGACAACACTCTGTGAACGCAGGAAAACACATTTGCTCGGGATAGTTCACTTTCCTAGGAGACCTCAGCGATGGCTAGCCACCTAATTTCCCGGAAGGAGAACAAGGGACCGAATAAGGTCAGTCTAGAAATCGGGAATAGTTAGGACTGAGGCCAGACGCAAGGGATTCTCCCATGCGTTTTAAGGTGGACCAATTTCAATTGACAGCCGGCCAGTTGCTCAAGCTTTTCTTAAATCCCGCTAGAAGCGACCAAATCGGGGTGAGTATTATCGGAAGGTCAGGGAGCAAATATCTAGACTAGACAGTGTCCCAATCACAATTTAGGCAACTGGAGCTCAGGGACTTCGGTCTTGCGCCAAAACCCACAACTCTATTTCCTAAGGAGATGGTTTCTTCCTGCAAATTTCTGTAGCATTTGGAACTGCTGAGCTAGCCACTTCCAATAAGTTGGGCGGTAACACTTTTCTGCCCTGGGGAAAGATCTAGTTGGCACTGCAAGTATCCGATTTAATAGGAATCAGTCTGAGCTCATCCAGACAGAATGTAATCAAATCTGGGTCTCTAGAGAGACATCTCGCCTTTGCGGGACAATAAGATTGGCAAGACCGTGCCCTGGGTTCAAAGAGATTAAATTGCTGAGGAGGGGACCAGGTAGTGGCTGTCAGGCTTTTCACTCCGGATCCAATTTCCAGATGCCATAGTTTGGGACGAGGTCCCGACCCTGATTTTATGTCAATTGCAATTCTCCCTTGTCACCCCCGAACAGGATCTTTTGGGCGTGTTTTCCGATCGCAACGAGGCCAATCATGTTCCCTCCATCCCATTATTGGGCACGGCCCTGAAGAAATAGAGCTGTCCTATAGCGGGATGTTCCTATTCAAAAGGGAAGAGGGGGGAATCTGACCTTGGAAAATTGGCGCCGCAAGGTATACATCGTTTGCCTGGCCCAATTCCTGACTAACGTGGGATTCACAATTGTCCTGCCATTCTTACCACTCTATATTCAGAACCTTCCCGTGGGTACAACTGGTAACCCCACTCTTTGGATCGGATTCACTTTGGCCGCTCAACCGCTGACAATGATAGTTGCTTCTCCCATTTGGGGTCTGGTGGCGGACAGATTCGGCAGAAAACTGATGCTTCTGCGCGCCACTCTATTAGGCGGTCTGGTCATGTTTTCCATGTCCTTTGTGCAAACAGTGGAGCAACTATTTTTACTGAGGCTTGTGCAAGGGCTTACGACTGGAGTGGTCTCGGCATCAAGCGCGTACGTATCTGCCAACGTCCCTCGTCGTCATGTTGGAGAAGCTTTAGGCTGGGTAGCAACTGCGCGCTGGATTGGTATTGCTAGTGGGCCTTTGATCGGGGGCGTGCTAAGTGACCTTGTGGGAATCAGAACCAGCTTCTGGTTCAATGGTACTTTCATGCTGGGCGCGGGCCTCCTGATCCTCTTCTGGCTACCGGAAAAATGGGAATATGTTCCAACCCCGGGTCGCGCACCGCTTCTTCGTGGGTTCGGCTTTCTATTTCAGGGTTCGAATGTAAAGTATCTATATCTCTTTGTTTTCCTTGTGCATATTCCTATGTCGTTCACTCTGCCTGTTGCTTCACTGTATGTGAGGGAACTGTCTGCAGCTTCTGACCATCTGTTAGTTCCCGCAGCTACTGCAACTGGGCTCATGTTCGGTCTGTTCGCCGCCACCGGTGCCGTTTCCTCCGTCAAAGTTGGAAAACTGTGCGACCGCTACGGACCCAAGTTGATCCTGATCCTGAGTGCCGGGGCGTCGTGTTTGGTATTTCTGCCCCAAGCGTTCGTCGGGCAAGTTTGGCAGTTGCTGGCATTGCAAGCTTTGGCCGGCGTAGCTGTGGGAGGTATCTTTCCCTCTATGGCTGCCCTATTGAGCAAAGTTTCCGCGGGAAGCCACCAGGGTGCCATCTTTGGAGTGGAAAATAGCGTGCGGTCTGTAGCGCGGGTCATTGCTCCTGTGGCGGGCTCTGCTCTGGCGCTTCGATTCGGGCTCAGCACTGCCTACTTGGCCGCATCAGGGGCCTTTTTCTGCTTGGTTCTGTTGGCTCTGCTAATTCTTGGCTGGGGAGAAGAAAAACCGATTCCCAATTGAATCATTTTCTGGCTACTAGGTGCGGCCAATTTAGTAGCATCGAATCTACAACGGCGAGCTTCGACACTCTCAGCTCCAAGGGGTTCTGCCTTCGGCTCCGATGCCCCGCAAAGGGACCGTCCCGAAACTCAGCGGACTGATCCACTGCCAGAGGTTTCAGGTAAAGGGATTCTGAATTTGTAAGTAAAGATTAGAACTCTAGACAGGATTGGAAGGACTCTTGTAATCCCTTCCCCCGATTGGCAGCAATGTGCGCATCCACGGAGAAGGTTTCAATAATGGCAAGAGAAGACCTTCTTATGTAGGAAGAGCACCGCTAATGTTTTCCTTCTTCTGAAACAATGGAAGAAGCAGATCGTCAGAGGAACTCTCGGCTTGGCGGTGGCATGGCCTGCAGCAAGAAAAGGAGATGACACTGCTTTTCAGAGTTTAAATTAGAACGTCCCGCCTTTTCCTGCGGGTATTAGAGCGTGCATCGACCGATTCGTCCAGTCTCTAAGGGATATCCTGAAAGTCAACACTGGAATGGTGAAGCGCGTTGTCATGCGACAATTTAGGGGCTCTGTTTCATGTATCGCCGGAAGGCTAGCAGGCCTGTCCAGCAAAGAGATTTGGTAGGGGCATATCGAAAATGCAAATTGCCCTCTCGGGCCCTGCCCAGCGTTCAAGGTTCTTTCCTAGGTTCCTGGCTTTCTCTGTCCCTTAGAGAGTCCAAAGGATGCGAACGTCATTTTCCATATACAAAAAGGCCTCGAATGAACTTCCTCTTTGGATTTCAATTGCAGTCGCATAGGCCGTGGCAACTTGGAGGAAATCAACTGAGTTTTTGTCTTAAGAAATGAGGCGGGAGTTGGCCGAAAATAGAAAGTGGAAGTTAGTATGCCCAAAAAGAGAGCCTGAAGTTGGTGCTAGGATCAAAGCCAGCTCATTTCGTACCTTGCTTCAAGAATTTAAGTCCCGCTCGGGTCAGTTCTTATCCCGCCCGAAAACCTTTTAGTCAGAATGGAGGCATTTTCGGCCCCAAAATGAAACCCTTGGCCCCACAAGGGAGCCAAACTTCCAGCATTCAGAGACCGGCGTGCCCAGCATTCCGGATGCAGAGACGCGCTTGGATCGATATGCCGCCGCAATCGGGTTATTGACAAAGGGTAATATGGATACGCGATGCGCAAGGCACAGGAAGAATTAAAGTATGCCGACAAGCTTTTACAGGATCCATCAAGGGCAGTTTTTTCTCAAAGTGCCATCGGGAGTTCCTTTCCTACACCTACAAAGAGTGAAGCGCTTAGCCTGGTTCTCCCGAAAGACTAAGAACGAACTGGTGGATTGCTTTCAGTACCTTTTATCCCAGAAAACCTTGCCCCGTCCGGGCGTTGGCCTGGCATCCCTTAAATCCCTAGATTAGGGGGTTATTCCCCTTCATCCATGCATCCCTCCGTAAAGATCTTGTATGCCGCAATGATGTACTCTATGCATGGAAATCTAGATGAAGAGGTGCATACTCGCGATGTGGGCAGATACGGGCGCTTCTTTCTCAAGGCAAGACAGCAGGCATCAGTTTCAGTGATTTGAATTCAGTCCACAGGTATGTTCGAAACCTAGGACTAGAGACGCGAAGATCTCGCAATATTTTCAATTACATTCAGAGAGGTATTGGCAGAAATGGACTTTCCAGCAACTAACCCACACAAAGTACGTATAGTCAGCCTCAGCTTTTATGACGAGCCTTTGGCCCACATTTCCGAATTGGTTGAGGAAGAAGGAAAGCGGGGAGCAGATCTTATTGCTCTTCCCGAGACATTCAATTGGCAAAGTAAGAATGAGCCAGAATTCTTGGACGGCATTACCGTGTCCACAATGTCGAAACTTGCCCAGCGTTATAGTACTTATATTGTTTGCCCCATCGACCGTTCCCAGGGCGGTTTTCGTCTGAATTCATCGGTCATGCTCGATCGCGATGGACGGATTGCCAGCGTGTATGACAAGGTGTACCCCTACTGGTCAGAATTTGACCTTGAGCCGCCGGTCGACGTCATTCATTCGACACCTCATGTTGTCGACACAGACTTCGGCCGCGTGGGCATGGCAGTATGTTTTGATGTCAACTTCCCCCACGTGTGGCAGGAGCTGGCAGATCAGGACGCAGAACTAGTGGTTTGGCCCAGTGCCTATTCCGCCGGCAGGTCGCTGCAGGCACATGCCATAAACCATCATTACTATATTGTTACCTCCACATACAATCGAGACTGTATTGTCTATGACATTACGGGCGAAGAAATCCTCTACGAGAAGTCAGAGGATATAAATATCACCAGGATTTCGCTTGATCTCGATCGTGGTATCTATCACGAAAATTTCAATGTGGATAAGCGGGACCGGTTACTGGCGGATCATTCTGATTTGGTCGAAATGGAACAGTGGCTCGGCCGTGAACAATGGTTTGTGCTGCGTGGCAAGAACCCGGATATTTCTGTTAGGGAATTAGCCCGGCAATACGGGTTGGAGGAATTGAGGGCCTACAAGAGACGCAGTCTGGCGCAGCTGGACGCCCGTAGAATTGAGGGTCCTGTCCACTCGAATGTTGCCGCTTTGGCAGCCTAAATGCACTGCCGTCGAGATTCAGTCAATTGAGCACTTTGAAAAGATGCTTTTACTAGGGAGGATCCGAGACCTCTAGTGAAGGCTGCATTAATTGGACTGGAACACCCTCATTCGCTGGCCCACCTGGCCACCTTGCAGCAACTCCCAGAAGTTGATTCGATACTCCTATGGGGAGAAAGCCATGCAGCCATAAACCAAACTATGCATGGTCAAGGTCTAAGGGTGGAGAAGGCATATTCCGATCTTGATGAGATGCTGCGCCAACAGGACCCATTCTTCGCAATCGTGGCGGTCCGGAATGACAAAGGGCCAAGGATGTTTGAGAAGGTTCTTTCAGCAGGCATCCACGTGATGGCAGAAAAACCGGTGGGCCGCCACCCTAGCGAAACTCTCACAGTGATAGAGACTGCCCAGCAATTTCAGAGGCTGCTCTCCGTCTGTTACCAGGGGCGAAGGAATCCGGTCTATCTGAAAATGAGGGAAATTGTAAAGCAAGGCTTGTTGGGCACTCTCATTTCCATGGAAATCCGCGGAATCTACACGCAGGTAAACAAACGAAACCCGAGCCACTGGCTATTCAATAAGAAAATCGCCGGAGGCGGTATCCTTTCTTGGCTGGGGTGCCATGACATTGACCGGGTTCGCTACATTTCCGGGGAAGAAATTACAACAGTGGTAGCCCAAGTTGCCACTCGGAGCGGGGAAGATATTGACGTAGAAGATACAGCCAGTGTCTCCATGACGCTAGCATCAGGAGCTGTAGCTTCGATTCATTTAGGTTACGTCCTGGCCCAGAGCGGCCAGGGCTATCACAATCCCGGGGGTAACGACATATATCTGGGTCTCAACGGGCGTTTAGGACGACTTCACCTCAATGGGTTTGGCAACAGTCCTTCATCCAGATTACATGTTGAAAGCCTTCACCCAGATTGGGCTGCAGCTCCTCGTCAGGTCTTCGAAATCGAAACTGCCCAGTCCCCTGCTTATGGAGGCGTTGGAGGTGAGCACTTTATAAAAGATTTTATTCGAGCTGCACAGGGAAGAGGCAGTCCACCTACTACTGGGCAGGATGCCTTACAAGTGGCACGGGTCACTGACGCGGCTTATGCCTCCAGCGAAACTGGGAAGCGCCTTAGCATCGAACTCCCAACTCCTTAACCTACAGGAGGTTCCGTCTCTAACTCCCAGATTGCCGACCTGGGCCTACCGTCGGCCTTCCCTTTACTTGACGCGGCCAATTTGAATGATGTCTGCATTGCACTCAGAACCAAACATCTTTTGAAAAGGGCGTATTCTACCCGTAGGTTCCTGTCACGAAAGCCACTCCATCACCGACGTTTACAGAGGGGTTGTTTCTAAGCAGTAACAGAATTCCGTCCCGATTGCTCTCTACGGCTCGGAGTTCCCGACCGAATACATCCCGAATGGCCCCTAATCTTTGCCCTTTCTTGACTGGCTCGAGCAGGGCTACTTCGCTTTCGAACATACCTGCACTAGCTGCGGAAATGAGAAAATCAAGGTTCCCGTCACCCAATAGATGTAAGGTGGGCCCTTGGGGTCTTTTTGCTTCAGGGCACATTCCTAGAAAAGACATTACATTGGACACTCCTTGTACATAATGTTCAATAGCAACAGGGCCGGCGCGCCCACCTCCGGGAGTCTCCGTATATAGACTGGGAATTCCAGCTTCGTAGGCAACGGAAATGGTACGGCCGGGCGGGACTGGAGGGGGATGGCCCCAGACTACGGGTACGCCAAAGGCCTTCGCCGCGGCCATACTTTGACGTCCTGCAGGTGACTCTTCGTGAATATAGCCAACCAGCGTCGCAATGTCCGTGTCAGGACCGCCGCTATGCAAATCGATATAGAAGTCAGATTGCAGAATCAGTTTCTGGCACAACACGTTGGCTATGCGTTGGGTCAAGGTACCGTCAGGACTACCGGGGCATTCGCGAGCCAAATTGAGGTCGTCTACAGGACTGTTTCTGGTATTTGCTTCGAAGGCGGGCACATTGGTTGTTGGAACCATCACTAAGGTCCCGTTTAGGTGAAATGGGTCAATCCTTTGAAAGACTTGGGGAATGGCCAGAACACCTTCCAATTCGCTGCCGTGGACCGCGGCCGTAACAACTAGGACCGGCTCTCTCACACTTCCAGTCGCGAACAGGATGGGAAATTGCCAATTTCCACCTCCCAAACGCGGACCAATTGATAGAAAGGAGTGCCCTTTGGAACGGAGCTCAAGATCCGCTATATCGAATTCGTGGATTCGGTTCATCGTCAAGTGCCTTGTTAAGTCAGGATTAAGGGGCAATTGTGAACAGCCGCACTAAGAATTGCTAGGTTACGCCAGCTTTGGCAGTTCTCGCGAACGCGTTTGAGAAATTGTCTTCTCGAAATCGGTCCCAATGGGGCACCTACAACACTCTTTTCCAATCAAGGGTGAGACCTCAGACAGAATAGCACTGTTGGCATTGCCGATTAACATTGCCTTACTGCATAACAATGGTTTCAGACCACAGAGTAACCTTGGTTCATTGGGTTTTTGGGAATTTCTCCACTACTCCAGGAGCCGTTGCCGCCGCGTGAGTCCGCCTGACCAGTTCCACCTCAGCCCAAGGCCGGTTGCAGGAAAGGCAGACTTCCCATGGCTTGTCTCTTGGCTGTCATACAACTCGATTTCAACAAATAGGGAATGCAATGGAAGGTTGAGAGACCAAGATTCTCCCTGCATTCTAGTGAAGGAATGATGCGTTGTGGCCTAAGCTTTCAACCTTATTCACCTGCAGAATGGAGGTATTCCCGTCATTCAACACTTCCGCTGACACCTGATATTAAGGTGGTGAGACTCACCTCTGGGGACTTTCCTGGGTGGGTTGGGAGGATCGACGTCCAGTGTTGATGTCCGCCTTCGTATACCTATTTGGAGATATCAATTGTGATACGCCTCTGTCTCTAGACAAGATGCCCAATTGGGGACAATCAATACGGGTCGTGGCGGTGGCGTTAGCCAAGAAACATGCATTTTCCTTAAAAACCTCTGGAATCTGGCGAAATTCCTTCAGGGGCTGCTGTATGTGCCGGAATCGTCGGAATCAGAGCCAGTTACACTAGCCGTTTGGATGGACATAGTCAATCGGGTTGGAATGTCGCCAATACCTCCACATTAAAAGTATCCCGGCATAGACGCTGGTTAGAAACTGAAGAAATGAGGATCAATATGATTTTTTGAACCTGTTCTCTTTGGTCTTGCTCCTTCCGCCTTTTCTCAGTTCCCTAAACCCGATGACTTCAATGGGAGTTAGAGGTGGAGATTCCCGCTCTATGCCTTGAACCTATGACTTACTTAGTTTGTCCAATTCCCCAAACGGGTGGTGGGTACCGGGGAAACCACAAGACAAACTAGGCGCGCGGTCGAATTTGTACCCAACTTTTGATCAAAACTGAAAGGGGAATCCTGTGGAAGACTGTCTTGCAAGAGCTAGAGAAATCGATTTGTATCCAATTGAAAGTGAATGACGCTACAGCTGGTGGCTTTTCAAATTCAGCATTAAACGTCCCGGTCCCAAAGCATAGTTTTTTTAAGTGAGTTGTTAGTGGGCTGCATAGCAGTCAACTTTGTGTACTCTCCTGGAAAATTTTGCCTCTTGTTGGCAGAAATGAGCTTTCTGCTCTCCTCTCCAATGGAGAGCAAGCTTTTCGAACTAGGTCAGCGGTGGAAACATCTTTAGTCGCCGAAGGAGACTCTGCTCTGGACAAGAGACAGCTGAACACATCCCCAACCTGGATTCTTGTCAGATGGGTCTAGCAGGGGAATTAAGCAAAGTCTAAAAGTATGCTTGCTTTTGTGTCTAACTTCCTCACCTTGAGCCGAGAGATAGTAGCCATTCAATCCTCGTCATACCTTGCCTTTCGGATATAGAGGCGAGTATCAGAGGGTTTCTCATATCCTTTCCAGGCATACGGATCGACTCCTGCCACTGGAAAGACGACGCGAACATCAGCCCGTGCCACTGGCTTGCCTTCTTTGGTGTCGGTCCAAGGCAGCAAAGACTCGCAACTCAAGTAATGATTCACCAGGACTCGCCGGTAGAACGCATCGGTTCGATTCCTTAGAGATTGGTGCAAGAGATAACCGTTAAAGAAAACGACTCCACCAGCCTCCACTTCCACTGGAATCTGAGGCTCCTCGTCAAAGCCATATGCCATGTCGTCATGGGTGTCGAATTCATCTGGATCACCGTGTTTTTGGGTGGGATAGAGATAGCCTGTTTGTTGAGACCCAGGTATCACCCACATGCAGCCATTTTCCACATTTGCATCGTCGATTGCGATCCATGCACCCAACAGCGATCTGTCTCGGGTAGGAATATAGTTTTCATCTTGGTGCCAGGATTGCCCTTGGAAACCGGGTGGCTTTATGAAAAGCATGGATTGCATGCACTTCACATTGCCCGACCAATGAGCCAGATGTGCACCGGCAATTTGGCTTAATACTCCACTAATCTTTGAATGCCTTGTATATCTCTCCATAACTGGACTGACATAGTGGGGCTGATGTATGGCGAGTATGTTGGAGAGAACCTCCTCGTCGCTCATATTGTCGGGGACGGGTTGGATGGTTTCATTGGGATATCCTCCTCTTGCCACTTTTATAATGTCTTCCTTCAGTTCGGACAATTCTTGGGGGCTGACCAATCCAGGAACAGCCAAAAAACCATTATCTACATAGAAGGAAACTTGCTCTTGGCTTGCAATTTTAGGTACATCTATTCTGTGGTTCGACTGATGATTCATATCTACTCCAAATCCATCCCTTGTATAGAGCCACTATCTCTTTGATGTGGCAAATCATTTGGCAATTACCAGGTGTCTGTCCGCGGTCCAATTCCATCTGGTAAGTGGAAAGGGCCTTCCTGTTGGGCGAAAACGATTGGGGATTCATCCCTTTAGGCCACTGAATGCAATCCCCCTTACAAAATAGCCTTGGGCAGCAAAAAACACGATTAGAACTGGTATGGTAACTACCACGGACGCCGCCATTAGCAGGTGCCACTGGGTCCCGTAGTAGCCCTTGAAATGAGCCAGGCCTAACGCCAGCGTCTTCTTGGCAGGAGTATTGATATAGATGAGGGGACCTACGAAGTCATTCCAAGTGCCAATGAATGTGAAGACGACAGCTGTAGTCAAAACCGGCTTAGAAAGGGGCAATACGATATTCCAATAGATCCTCAATTCTGAGCAGCCGTCGATGTTGGCGGCTTCGCAGAGTTCATCAGGAATGGTTCGAAAGAATTGTCGAAACAGAAAGACAAAAAATGCATTTCCGCCAAAAAAGAGTGGAACAAGCAGAGGTAAATAGCTGTCGATCCAGCCCAGAAAACGAAAAATTATGAACTGGGGGATCAACAGCACTACTTGGGGCAACATCAGCGTCGCCAACGTGAATCCGAACAGCATCTCTCTGCCTGGAAAGCGAAACTTGGCAAAACCATATCCACAAATGGAGGCACTGCCCACAATGGCTATTTCGCTAACAATGACCAAGAAAATGGTATTGCGGAAGAAAAGATGGAATGGATGCGTCTGCATCGCGAGGGAATAGTTCTGCCATTGGAAAGGACTGGGGATCCACTGGGGGGGATAGAGCCAGATGTGGGCTTCATCTTTTAGCGAACTGCTCAACATCCACAGGAAAGGAGTGGTCAACACCACTGCTCCAATCACGAGAACCAAGTACAGGAGGACATGGTTGAACAGGACCTGGCGTTGAGCCGATTGACGACTGCCAAGCCCTTTTTGGATTGTATCTAGCGAATACCCACTCACTTGGGGTCCCGTACTCTGGATTAGACCACCTTCTACGACCCCAAATAGAAAACATCCCGCCCAAAATAGCGGAAGACCACAATGGTCAGGCCAAGAATGATGAAAAAGAGAATCCAAGCCATCGCGGCTGCATAACCCATCTTGAGATACTCGAAAGCATTGCGATATAGATGCAGAACATAGAACAAGGTTGAGTTCCTAGGCCCGCCGGCCGTAATGAGGTACCCGGCTGTAAACACCTGAAAAGAACCGATCATGTTTATTACAAAATTAAAAAAAATGACGGGCGTCATCAGCGGAATCGTGATACGCAAGAGGCTTTGCCGCCATCCCGCGCCGTCAATCTTGGCTGCCTCGTAGAATTCGATCGGAATGCCCTGGAGCCCGGCCAAGAAAACTATCATGGTTGCGCCGAATCCCCATATCGACATCAGAATCAGGGCAGGCAGTGCGATGCTGGGATCTTGCAACCAAAGGACTTTGGGAAGTCCCATGGTACGCAACGCCCAATTTATGAGCCCATACTCTGAATTCAGCAACCAGGACCACAGCACTGCATTGGCCACGGGAGGCACCAAAGCCGGAAGATAATAGAGTACGCGCATGACGTACATTGTCTTAGAACGACTGAAATTCAGTAACAAAGCTGTAGCAAAGGCTACAACCAAATTCAATGGCACCGCCGCTACGGTGAAAATGAGTGTAACTTCGAGCGACTGCCAAACGACTTTGTCTTGCCAAAGCCTTACAAAGTTGTCAACCCCTACTATATTTGGCGGCTTCAGCAGTGTCCAATCTGTCAAACTGACATATACAGCAGCCAGCATCGGCAATACAAACCAGAGGACTATACCCAACAGAATGGGTGAGATGAAAATGAAACCCCATAACACCTCCCGCCGGGAATAGGAACTATGTCCCCGTTTTTGAGTCAGTCCACTGGCATTCGGTGCCATGACTGTTCAACTTCCGGTACCAGCTACTAGGCGGAGACTTTCCAATCTTCAATGACCTTGTTAGCCTCACTTACAGCATCTGGCAACACCTCAGCAGCCTGTCTTTCTCCGATCCAGACATCGTCTAGAGCACTGTAAACAATACCGTTTGCCTCCCAAAATCCAGGGCCCAGATACATTGTGTGTCCGTATTGATTGACGTAGTCAAGAGCTATGAGTTCGTAGCCCTCAGGATGCACGTTGGGATTAAGCCATGTAGCAATACCTTCGGGACTGGCGAGGCTCGTGTGGGTAGGCAGCCAAAGTCCACCACGGCAAAGTGTTTGCTGGTAGAAATCGCCTGATAGGAATGCCACAAATTCCCATGTAGCCTCGGGCTGCATGCCATTTGCTGCCATCACCTGGTTATGGGCTTGAATATCGGTGTAAGGAGTCTGCATGAACGGCAGGACCCCCGTACCATAGTTGAAATCCAAGGGTTGGACTCGCAGTAGATTCCAAGATCCATCTGCGATCATAGCCAACCTCCCCGAACCCAGGGCCTCAAGGTTATTCATGCCAATTTCGGAAAAGAATGCTCCATGTGGGGCAACCCTGTGTTCAGTGACCAAGTCTGCGACCATTTGGACCGCTTCCATGGCTTCCGGGGAATCGAGCAGAAAGCGGCCATCAGGGGCAGGAGCAGTAAACTGGCCCCCATTTGAACCTACAGCTGCGTGTAACGGAATAAACCAATTGGGCCACTGAATTCCATGCTGTTCGATATTCTCGGGGTCAAATCCCACCTCACCAGGATGCTTACCTCCCTCGTCAATGGTCAACGCCTTGGCAATAGTCAAGAATTCGTCCCATGTCCAAGGTTCATTCGGGTTGTTACTAGGCGGAGCAATGCCAGCCGCTTCAAACGCGTCCAAGTTAGTGTATAGATGGGGACAAACCCAACAGGATCCCAAGCCATACCATTTGCCTTCCCATGTGCAACGCTTTAGTTCTTCCTCATAATGAGTCCAGTATTCAGGGCTACTGAAACCGGTGTGAGCATCCACGAATGGAGTCATATCGTATAGAACCTCTTGCGTAACCCAACTGAAGAAATCGCCTGATCCCGCGTACATGGTGTCGGGAGGAGTGCCAGCGGCAATTTGGGTTAGTACTTTCTGCCCGTAGCTCTCCGGTTCGGTTTGCCAATCAACTGCGTAGTTTGGGTATTCCTCGTGGAACTGATCAATGGCGGCAAGGATTGATTCCGTTTCGAATGGGCTGCCCGGCCAAGCTTTGGCCACAATCGTTACCTGTTCTTCCCTTGGTACAGCTGCAGCGGATTCCTCCGACGACTGGGCTGAAGGCGGAGCACATGCGACCAACAACAGGGTACTGCCTATGGCCCCAGACCAAGTAACAAATTCGCGTCTGCTCAAATGCTTCATATCAAGGGACATGATTTTCTCCCTGGAGACACTTTCGTTGGACAATCCCGAATATTTTTTGGGACTGTCAAAATCCTATCACCGGAGCAATTTTCTGAGAAACCGGGATCTTTCTTCAGTTGAAACACGCATTTGGAACTTTGGGAGTGGCAGTTTTCGGCTTTCTTAGCAAGGGACTTCGACCCCTCATCAATATTTGAAATTGCGTACATGGTGGGCGTGTCCAACAGGCTTATCGTAAGAAGGCTCATTCGATGAAGTCAGCCAATTTAATCTGGCGGTGCCACCTAGAAATCCATCTTTCCCTCTTTCTGATAGTAATCCGTAGCGCCTACATTGCAGTTTCCATCGTCGGCAAATTGCCTGTTCCATTGGTTTCCCAGACATAGTAAGCCGAGCTTTTATTCTTGGAGGGTGCCAGACGTATTTCGGCGCCCGTTAAAGGGAGTCGGGTGCCATCGTTCAAATTTCGGCTCAGTCTGTTCGAAAGGCCAAAGAGCATGGGGTCCAGGCCATTACCAATTCAACGGGATCGACATTGGTTGTCATCATTCGGTATTGAACAAAGCGCCATTAGAGTCTTCACTTAGCAGGCGAAAGGAGATTATTGAATCTCGCCGCGACCAATGCCAACTCCTATGCTCACTTCCCAACCGGGGTCACATCAATCCCTACTGTGGTGCCTCGTATAGCAAACACTGCGAGGTTACACCCCATTTGAAAACGGCCAGACGATTCAACCCAGCGGCGAGCTACGCTCTCGAGTATGAAAACCTTCAGCACCAATTTCCGGCTTACCTGTGCAGGAAAGTAAACGCTTGGCGGCAAATTATCCAGTCCGTCTGTCACTGAGCAATGGAACGTGCAAACATTCTGCTGTGCTAGAGCCCATTGATCTTCTCAGGCACTTCAGCATAGTTACGTAACTACAACTGCATGGACCTACATAGACTTTGGCACAGAATCGGGATGACCTGGCGGGAATAGAGTCACCGAGATTATTTCTTGGAGGCGTCTAGCTATGATCAAAACATCATTTACAAATACCGGACACTTTCGCGAAAAGTACAAGGTGTTCAGGAAGTACACAAGGTGCCTAGAGGAACCAGAGAAGACGGTGACACTCCGTCTCCTCTGTTCAAATTCTTGCAGACAGAAGCAAAGTTTCTCTAGACTCCAATGGAAACTTGAATTGGTCACAGTGCCTTGGGAGAAAAAACGGTCGCTACGCAAAGTCAGAGAATCGCACTTGCAGTGGTGCTGCACGAACTTTCAGAGGTCTTGGCGACTCGGCAGGACCTTCTTGAAGTCCACCCAGACAGCTAAACAAGCAGTGGGAGTTCTAGGCTCTTTCAAAGGGTAGTCGTTCGTTTCTGGGAGCCCCAAACAAGGGCATTAGGTACAAAGATAAAGGAAAGGCTATTCAAAGCTCACTCTACGTAGCCACGTTTCCAGCTGCCTTTGTACAGGCCTCTGACTAAGAGACGCTCTCAGTCAGACTGGCTTGCAACAGGAGGAAGATTTGCCAGGGAGGGGATAACAATGTCACCTTTCAGTGGTCTTTAACTCGAAGTCTCGATTAGACACAACTACCAACTTCGTTTGTCCAAAGAACTATTGGTTCTCCCGGATGAGGATGGCAGATCGGAAGATTTTCGGCAACGTGTATTCTGCTATGCCTTCTCCGGCAGTCGCCCAAATGAGATAAGACACGAAACGGACAGATCGTCCAATTCCGCCTGCAGTTAGAATTAAATTCTGTTATTGATGCGTGTCTAAATGGAAGGTTCTATCCAAAGTTGGATCTGATAACTATTGGCCTTTGCAATTCCAATCTGAAATTTTCCTTTTAGATCGACTTTAGAGCCTTTCCATTGCAGCGACTGAACTTGAGTAGAAAATATCCTCTGCTTTGGAAATTGGCAACTTACTGTCAAGCGCCTCACTTCACGTCCTCGAAGGGACGGCCAGCAACATTCTCAAGAATCCTCACCTCAAATTCAAAGGGAGCCTGCCCAACTTCAGGCGAGTGACAGCACTTCCCCTGGCCGCTCGCCTGTGTGTTGTCCTTGTCTTACAACCGGAATGCCATTTACCCATACATGGGAGATACCCGTTGCAAATTGGTGGGGATCCTCGAAAGTCGCTTGATCCGAGACGGTGTCTAAATCAAAGATTGATATATCGGCCTTACATCCTTCTTGCAAGAACCCTCGATCCGTTAAACCCAATCTCGCAGCTACTTGGCCGCTCATCTTGTAGACGGCTTCCTCCAAGGACAATATCGGATCTTGGCGTACATAACGACCTAGGACTCTGGCGTGGGCACCATATGATCTTGGGTGAGGCTTACCAGAATTCAAGCGAGTACCAGGCGTTAAAGCGTACCCATCAGATCCCATCATGCCTAGGGGGTGTCTCAGGAAAGCCTTCATGTCCTCTTCGGTACGGTAGAAGAAAATAACCCCCAGTCGCGCTTCATCCAAGTCCATGAGAGCTAAGGAAGCATCTACTGGATCCATATTCAAGGCGTGGGCCACATCCTCAATGGTCATTCCTTCATATGGCTTTGCCGCCTCGGTATGTGTTGTGCTGACCAACAGCCTGTCCCACAGCCAAGGCCAACCCCTAAATAAACCTTCTCGCAGCATGTCTTCGCGGATCTTTTTTCTTGAAAGGGGATCCCGAATGCGCTCCAGCAAGGCCTTAGGCCCGCCAGACTGCGCCCACGTAGGAATGCATTGGCTGAAACCACTACTGCTGGCTGCATATGGGTATACGTCAAAAGTGACGTCATGCCCTGCCAAGACTGCATCTTCACAGACTTTGATCACTGAATCCGCTTCCCCCCAATGGCGCGGGTCATTGACCGCCATGTGGGCTACTTGCACAGGTACTCCCGTGGCAATTCCGATGTCAATGGCCTCCTGTACTCCCTTAATGTGGTATCCAGACCAACAACGAATGTGGCTTGTGTAGATTCTGCCTGGCCAGCGAGCCATAGCCTTCGTGAGCGAGATTACTTCGGACGTATCACCATAGGCGCTGGGTGGCAAAGTCAGTCCGGTCGAAAAACCAACCGCCCCTTGTTCCATAGAGAGTTCGATCTGATACTGCATGGCTTTTATTTCATCGGCGGTAGCAGGTTTGTCCTCAAATCCTACAACCATGCCTCTGATCGCGCTATGGCCCACCAATGGGGCAATATTCAAGCTCGTCCCTATCTCTGAAACAGCCTCTCGATACCCCCCAAGATCTTGCCAAGTCCAAGGTACGGAATCTCCGAAAATACTGCTAAGAGTTCCGCGCAGTTCTTCCGTGCGTTCCGTTGAAACCGGAAAAGGACTAAACCCACAGTTGCCCGTCACCTCCGTAGTCACTCCCTGCATGACCTTGCTCATGCCTAATGGCTCCGCCAAAAGGGTTAGGTCCGAATGGGTATGAATGTCTATGAATCCTGGGGCGATTACTTGCCCATCGGCATCGATTTCAGTAGGCGCGGTAGCTTCCGCAAGTGTTCCTACTCCTCCGATCTTCCCATCCTTTATTCCTACATCGGCTTTGAACGCTTTGGCCCCAGTGCCATCTACCAACAAACCATTTCTTATTAGCGTATCGAAAATCATGTTAATCCTTTACCGTCCTCGAAACTCATTATTGAAGTGGCCTCTCCCAAGAGGAATTATCTATATGTTCTCTGCTATTTTTAAAGCAATCAAGGACGGAAGAACAGCCCCTGTTCTAGATCTTGAGGTCCAATACCAGAGGAGCCCCACCAGAAAAAAAGAATAAAGCATGTGGAGCTCATGAATTGATGAATTCAGATGTAAAAACTTTCCAAGAGGCTTTCAGCACCCGCGAGAACCAATATGCTTATTGCTGACACCTCGGAAATCTGATCAAGGTTCATTGGCATGTTGCATATCAGTTTTACAGGAGCCTTAACCCCCTCCTTACCCTGGATACTCTCTTTACAGTGGCCTGAAGGAACACGAATTCTAGCAAGTTTGCAAGTACTGTCTGAAGTGCCTGGCGGCACAACAGTTCCCAATATTGGAAGCCAAAATCTTTTCTAAGTGATTCCTAGATCTGAGACGCGGTTAATAGCCTTTTCTTATCCAAACGTCTCAAGGAAGTTTAGGTGTTCGCTTAGGTTCGGGCTAGGCTCTAGCCCAGATGATGCCGGCAAACATCGTAATGTAATATCACAGGCCAGTGGTCGACTTTCCCGATTGACTATCGAACTCATTAAGAAGCCCCAATCGGTTGATGCCGAGACCACATACTAAATAAGTTCCCAACCTGATCCAGCAAGGCAAGGCAACTTAGGATAAATCCCTCTGTCCATGTTGTTGAAGCCTTCAGAACGAGATTCCGTCGAGTCTTGCATGCCTTTGTTTCACTGGCTGGTGGTGGGATTCCAGCCATCTGAAGGCTATGGAGCCCCTTGCTCTTAGACGAGCAGCCCGCTCTGCCTTTGAAGATTCCTTGGGCAACAAGAAGGGGAAATCCAAAGATAGAAATGGTTTCCCTCCCTATAACTGCAGTATAGCCTCTCTCCGCCCAGTGCATTCCCGCAGGCGATATCCCGACATTTTCGTAGCCATAATTCCCAATGTGCGACCCTCATAGCCCTTGAATTCAAGAGACACGGACCAGCGTACAGAGTGCTTTCAAGCACCGCGGCTCAAGTTTCGTTCTGGCTGCATTGCCAGCGCCCGGATATCCAGTTCAGGAGTTTCTTCCAGGGCTAGTTGGACCAAGAGCTTCCCTATAATAGGCGTGAATTTGAAGCCGTGGCCCGAGAATCCAGCTCCGATAGTTACATTGGACAATTCGGGATGCCGGTCCAAGATGAAATCATCGTCAGGTGTATTGGTGTAGAGGCAAGTTTCCGTATGCACATGCTCCCATTTGCGCTTTGGGAACAGTGCCTCGACCCACTGAGTGAGCTTCTGCCTCACCTCAGGGTCTGGTTCCTGGTCAACTTCATCGGCTTGGACAGAGTCACCCAGATTGTCGTCAGCCACATTTAAAATGCCGCGCCACACAGGAAACCCATAGTAGCCTTTGTCATGATCAACATATACGGGAACACGATCTGGTTGCAAGTCATTTACATCCGGACTTCTGAAGTGAAATTTCTGCTGGCGCGTGACCTTGAGATTCAGTTTCATAGAAGGCAGCAGCGCGGCTGTCCAAGAACCTCCAGTACAGATTAGGCGTTGGCACGTTATCATGCAGTCTTGAGTTGCCACTTCCAAGCAGCCGCCTTTCGGATTTAGACCCACTACCTTTTGAGAACTCAAGACCGTTGCACCCGTCTTACGGGCCTCGGAGACCAATACTTGCAGTGAGCGATCGGGTTCCAAGAATCCTGCTCTGGGGACCCAGCAGGCAACATGTCCCGGAGAAAGCCCGAACATAGGAAAACGGCTTGACAACTGCGCCTTGGTAAGCTCTTCATGAACTTCTTGGGTTTTGCGAAGGGCTGCCAAGCCTTCCTGGTACAAGCTATTCTCAGGATTCGCAAGGACCAATTGGCCGCATAGTCTTAGCAATTTAGTTCCCGTTCTTTGTTCCAAGCTTTGCCATTCAGCCTGAGCTGCACGGGCCATTTCCACATAAAGCGGGTTTGCATAGAAGGGCCGGAAGACCCGCGTCGGGCCGTGGGTGCTTCCCCGCTGGTGCCCAAGAGCAAACTGCTCAACGCCAATAGCAGGTATACCTCGCAAAGCCAACTGGTAGAGCGACGCGCAGCCCATGGCTCCTAAGCCCAAGACTACGGTATCAGTTTCATATCGGTCCACTTGTATTTCTCCATTGACAATTACAGCCTAAGAACGTCGAAACAGGGAGGGCCGAGCGGGTAAGACACTTGCTAGATAAGTTGAAATACCCTATACCGCCCTTCTTGGAAGATTCTCAAGGCTGGCTCTTGGCGGCAGCGCACCCAACTAACCTCCAAGAATGGAATAGGGCCAAACTGGTCTTGGGACGGATAGCCGGCTTTTCTTCCCAGCTGCAGCCACTACGGGCCGACGGCGGCCATGCCGGGGACCTGCAGATCTAAGTGATGAACCGTTCATCATTTTAAACTGAAGGGAATTCCAAAGTCCCCCGTCATCACAGGGAATGCAGAGGGTTTAGCAGCCGCTCAAGTGCCCAGCCTATTCCTCCATTTCGAGAACATAGATTAGGCATTCGCCCACCAAGACTTTCGCGAAAGTTCGCAGGAACATGACGCGGCCCGTCTCTTTGGCTAGTATTTCTGCCAAAACGGTGCCGTCCGGATGGCGTACGTGACCGAGAACCTGTCCTGTGGAGACGGGGTCCCAAAGGTCTACTACAGGCACAAAGAGCCCGGAATAGGGACTAAGGTAATTCACCTGAAGGTGGCCGGCCTCTTCCCCTAAAGTTTGAAGGCTAAACTTTGGTTCTGCAGTGGGATAAGTACCCTCCACGATACCCAGGAAGGCCATCACGTTCCTAATGCCCTGCACAGCAGAAGCGCGCTGCGAAGGGCGCAACCTACCTTCACCCCGATTCTCTACATAAATGGCAGGCACTCCTTTTTCCCTTGCCGCGGACAGTGAACGCCCAGGTAGAGCCTCTGTGCCCCAGACTAAGTCGAAGCCAAAAGCTATGGCGGCTTCATGAAGTCGGGATCCCGCGGGGCCACCTTGCACCTGATAGCCGGCCATATCCTTGCAAGCATACAGGTTGCCGCCGGCGTGCATTTCGAGCAAGAAGTCGGCTTGGACCACGAGATATTCCTGAAACACATGGGCAATGCGCTCGGTAGGGAACCCTTGGGAACTGCCGGGGAAAATACGGGCAAGATTCAAGTGATCCCACCCTCCTTCTCTGGTTCCGCTGGCAAAAGCGGGCCCATTTACCATAGGAATGCCGAAGAATGTGCCACTCATAGTGGAAGTATCCAAATCAGAGAAAACATCCTGAATAGCCACAGGACCTTCAAATTCGTCCCCATGAACAAGCCCCGTCACCATGCAAATGGGACCGGGCTGTGCTCCGCGGGCGAGAATGACCGCACAATAAAGTGGTTCGCCAGAGGGCAAAGTATTCAGAATCAGATGCAAACGGGACTTGGTTCCCGGTGCATAATCGGTAACTTTAAAATCGGAATAAAGGACCTGCTGGGCACCAGTTAACATTAACCCCTCCTCGGAGGTGACTTCAGGCCGGGCGAACTTCCTGGAAGTTCTGACCAGCTAAAAGATTGAACTAACATTTCATACAAAAAAGCTCATTCGAAAATGTAGTTTCCTGCGACGGTGAAACTACCCGCCTGATCCTAGGCTGACCATAGTGGGATCAAGTACATCGCGCAGAGCATCTGCCAAACTGTTAAGTCCAAGGATGAGTGTGGTGATGAAAAGCCCAGGGAAGAAACCGTACCACCATGCACGGCGCAAGTGTCCTCGGCCACTCAACAACATAGCCCCCCAAGATGCATCCGGCGGCTGTGTGCCCAAACCAAGAAAACTGAGGGCCGCCTCGACCAAGACGGCAAAAGCGACGGCTAGAGTTATCTGCACGATTATTGGCGACAAAGAGTTGGGTAGAATTGTTCTGAAGATGATCCTGCGGGCGGTGGCCCCGCCTGCTCGTGCCGCCAACACAAAGTCCATCTCTTTCTGCACTAGAATGCTGGCCCGTGCCAATCGTGCAAAGCCCGGCAAAGCAACAATGGCAACAGCGATCATGGCATTGATAGAACCCGGACCTATAACTGCAACGATTGTCAAAGCCAGCAAGAGAGCCGGAAATGCTAGAAGCGTATCTATACTTCGCATAATGACCGAGTCCAGCCATCTGCCTGCGTAACCACTCACGAGACCCAAGGGGACTCCCAGGGCAGCTGCTGAAAGGGCGGCGAAGGCTCCAGCCAATAGCGAAATCCGGCCTGCATACAAAGTTCGAGTGTAAATATCGCGGCCGAATTCATCGGTACCAAAAAAATGAACAGGGCTGGGAGGCAGAAATTGGTTGCCTTTGCTAATTTCAAGCGGATGGTGGGTTGAGAGGAGAGGAGCCGCTACAGAGACGAAAAGCATGGTCAGAACCACCACCAGACCGATCACTCCACCCCTATGTTGCCTAAACTTACGCCACATGCGAGCCCGCATGTGTTCTTCTGGCGCGGCTAAAGGCTCGAAAGACTCTGATCTCTCTAAATCTTCAACAGTTTCCATTCGACTTTCCGGCATAGTAATCGCCAAGCAAAAGTGGTTAAATCGGTCTCTACACAGATGTAGCTACTGATATCGAATCCGAGGATCAAGGAAGCCGTAGGTCAGATCCGTTATTAAGGTCACACATACGAAAGTAACCACCACAAATAACACAGTGCCTTGCAGGACAGGATAGTCTCGAGTCCCAATTGCCTGCAGCATCAGTCGCCCCAATCCTGGCCAATCAAAAATAGACTCCGTTACAACGGCGCCTCCCAAGAACGCGCCTAACTGCAAACCAAGTATGGTCACTACGGGAATCAGGGCATTCTTCAATACATGCCGCGTAAGAATTCCAGATTCAGCCAGACCTTTAGTTCGAGCGGTACGGACATAGTCCATCTCAAGCACTTCTAGCATGGAATTCTTGAGAAATCGTGTAAGCACCGTAGCTGAGTAGAAGCCGAGCGTAATAGAAGGCAAGACCATAAGGCGCAGAGCCAACTCTGGTTTCTGGCTAAACTCTATTCGACCGGACGGTGGTAACCACTTGAGTTGAAGGGAAAACACAAGCACGAGAAGTATACCTAACCAAAAGGTCGGGATTGCCTGTCCAAGCGCAACCACAAGGGATGTCACGCGTTCAAACCAGCCACCTCTCTTGACCGCTGACAATATGCCCAAGGGCAGTGACAAGATCAATGCAACAAATAGGCCTCCAGCGGTCAATTGCAGTGTGGCCATGAACTTCAGCTTGATCAGATCGAATACTGGATAACCGTTCAAGATGGACACACCCATATCCCCACGCAACACTTGGCCCAACCAGATAACGTATTGCAGAAAAATCGGTTGGTCCAGGCCTAAGCGGGCGCGGGCAGCCACGATCTGTTCGGGTAGTGCATCGGGACCGGCAATCAGCATGGCCGGATCGCCGGGTATGAAGCGAACCAGACTGAAAACCAGGATCGAACTGAGAAGAAGGACTGGGATCGTCTGCACCAGTCGACGCAAGGCATAAGTGGCCATGTGGACCTAAAGACCGGTTAAATTTTGGGAAAATTCGCCGCCCACCGACCACCAACCTTGACGGTCAGAACATTTAGGGCGGTGCGCTACCGCCCTGAGTCTCTCCTCCATTTGAAGAGAAGAAGAGACTCGGGCATTCTACTGAATAGGGATTGCAGGGCTTGCAAGGCGCCGGCCAAACAGTGCCTGGCACAGGGGGCTTCAGCGTACCCTAAGGAGAATTTGGAGTTCTACTCGATCCAGACGTTCCCTACCATCAATTCGTCATTGACAGTCCAGTCCAAACCGTGCACATTGGTCTGTCGAGCAAAGAGTGTGTATTTCCACGAAATTGGAATGTCGACGCAAGCGTCAAGAATAATTTCGTTTATTTGCCGGAAAGCCTCACGCCTCTCTTCTCGGACAAAAGTGGAACCGGCGATTTGCAGGTTCTCTACATATCCTTCCGGGAAATCCCCTCTCGGAAATATGGGACTTGAACGAGGGCGGTACGGGCTGTTGTCGAACAGCCCCATCGGATCAAGGTGCTGTCTTCCGACGAAAGTTACATCAAGGTCGAACACGGCACTGCCATTGGTCTCAGGGGAACCTAAGTGGCGAGGTCCATAAGTCGCGCTGTCCAGCGGCTCAACATCTACATCCACACCAATTGTGGCCAAGTCAGCCTGCAAAATGGTGCCGATATCAGTGGTCTCTGGAAAAGCTGCAATAGTGATCGTATTCAGGACCAACTTGACACCATCTTTATCCCGGAATCCATCTCCGTCGCTGTCGACCCATCCTGCTTCGTCCAGCAGGGCTGCTGACTTCTCAAGATCGAAACTGTAATGGTCGGCCAAGTCCTCGAAGTACGCAATGGAATAATCGGGAAACGCTACTACTGTGGCCCCTCCAACCCCAAAAAGGGCTTGGTCCACAATGGCGTCTCGGTCAATGGCCCAACATACTGCCTGCCGTACCCTCTTGTCACTAAGAGCTCCTTCCGGCTGGTCCGGGTCTGGCGGGTTCACCGTAATGGAATAAAGCAAACCGCCTTGCCCAAATTCCACTTCAATACCTGAGTCAAGCAAACGCTGATAGTCCTTAGGCGGGACAGCTATAGCGGCATCTATGATCCCGGTATCCAACGCGGTCACCAAAGCTTCAAGATCGTCGAAGGGCTTGAAGGATACTTCGTCCAGGTAAGGACGGCCCTCTTCCCAATAGTCTTCATTACGAGCGAAAGTCAGGATGTCTCCTGGGATCCATTCCTTGAGCTTGAATGGTCCGGTACCTATGCAGGAATTGGTCAGAGAATCGAAAGACTCCGGTGCCATGATGCGCATTACATTCAGAATGTCAAACATGTTGGGGGTGGGCGCGGCAAAATCGATCGTCACACTGTGATCATCGTTCGCCACCGCACCTGTAACTGTTTGCACCATTCCGTGCACGTTTGATCCCGTATCGGGAACCAGCGCACGTTCAATATTCTGGACTACATCATCTGCTACAAAGGCCCGGCCGTTATGCCAGACTACATCGTCACGCAGGGCAAGGGTAATGGAGGTGCCTTCATCGTTGGTCACCCACGACGTAGCTAAGCGAGGAACGGCATTCAATCTCTTATCGTAAATAATCAAGCTGTCGTAGCATTGATTCTGCATGGGATAGCTGACAAATCCGAGCGAGAACGCATCGAAATTTATGATGTCATCTGTGGTTCCCACTACCAGAGAACCGCCACTCTGTGGACCCATCTCCATTTCCATTTCGCCCGCTGTGGATTCGGCTTCACTTGGAGGGGCAGGCTGGCAAGCGACACTGACCAAAGCCACCACTAGGAGAACTGCTACGAAAAAGCCAATTCGCAACTCAAATTTTTGTCTGTAAGACATATGTAACTCACCTCTGTTGAAGTCAAAATGAATACAATTGGTATGGGCCCCTCTATGCTTCGTGCCAAGTATGAACCAAGTTCAGCGAGGTATTCGGAGCAAAATGAAAAGGCGAACAGTATGAACGCTACATTCTACCACCCCCAAAGTCTCCTCAGGAGGCCTGCTTTTCGAGACGTTTATTTTCCCTCTTTCGCAGCCAAGACTTTGGCAAGTAGGGAAGGTGACGTTGAAAAGCTCTTGGACAGAGGTCCCGAACTCAGCAAATGGATTTCTCGACGCCCTAATTACCTCTTACTGCTTCAAGTTAAGGAAGGGTCCTGCGGGAGCTAACTGGGGATAAAATATTGGGTCATGGCAGTGCCAGTGTAGTCGCGCCAATCTACAGTCACCCAGTCCTAAAGGTCCGGCTACCTCTGTTCGTGGTACATGCTAATAGTAGAAGTCAACATCCGCCTTCGCCAGAAATGTCGCGCTTCGATGCAGACATGGTCTTTCCACAAGCTGCAGGGCTAGTCGCTGGGACAGCCGGCAGAATCCTCGGCAATATCACAGGGCAAGTTCTGCTTTAGCCGCACATACAGATGATTTGAGATTTCTTCCGCCGCCAGTGCATATTTGGCCCCCGAGTCTCGGATCTGTTGCTCTATCGCCTCTAGCTACACGCCTCTTGGAGGTACCCGTTTCAAGCGCGAACAAAAAGCCCTCCTGCTCGAACATCGGGATCAAATCAGGAATAACTGCCAACTCGTGGAAACGATTGTCCACAGCTTTTTGTGCCAGCACTTCCTCCGTTATGCGGGGCTTCACCTGAGACCAGGCATTCACCAGATTGACAGCCAGCATTTCAACTGGTCCCGCGTGCGGCACGAGGTCTTGCCATCATTGGCCTCAAATTGCCCTTGCTTGGAGGGAGGATAACACTTTGCCCGATTCCTATGCTGGCTTGAAAACAGACCCCATACAGCGTCGCTGAGGTCTGGCCCTGCGTGTCCAGGCAAGAGGTCCCGCCAGAAAGGTCCCGGAAGGAACGCAATCCCGCTGCTTTGAACTTTCCCAAACCTCTATCGACAACCAGGTGCCAGCACGGCAGATCGTTGCCGAGCAAGACAAAACCGGCAATCAGACATTCTATCCCTCTTTGCGTGGTTTACACGAAGGTCATCAAGATGACGTTATCCAACACTCGGAAGCGAACTGGCGATGTCGGCCATGATTGAATCTCGCTGGCAGAGGTTGCCTGCCTTACCTTCTGAGCAGCGGAATGTCCCTGAATGAAAAAGTAATCTTACTGCCGCTTGATTTCCTGGAAAGAGATCAACTGATATGGGCATGACAGATGCAAGTATTCAGGTAACCGCCGGGCAGAGGGAATCGCTGAATCAACAGGTTTCTTTAGACCGGCCCGGAAAGAGATAGTACATCCTTGATTACGTGGACCAAGAGCTACGGGGCCGCCAGTGAGAATTCCTTTGCCAGGACGCAGCCTCGTTTACGGGCCACGGTCACGACGCGTGGCAGGAGCACGAAGAGCCGCGGTCTCCAATGGAACTCGGCTGAGAACTTTCGCTTTAGATTCATGATGTGCGAGCCTGATCTGCGATGTTGAAGTTGGAATGTACTGATTGATTATTGAAGAAGCGCTGTACCAATGCTTGGCGGCCCCGCAACACTTGGTGCTGCGTCAAAAATGCGGCGGTGGCTGTCCTGGGTCAGGCGCTTTAGCCGCGAAGTACCCCTCTGTGCCCCTTAGAACCAAGTGTGGCAAGTCCTAGGTCTGCGAAATTTGCGAATCATGGAAATTGACCACCCAGGAATTCAGCGCCGCCAGGAAGTGGGGTAGCTGAGGTTATGGTTTGCCCCTTCCAGTAGGAAGTAGAGGCCCAGAAATCGCCTTCTTTGCACCGAGCTCCCTGCCAGTAGGGGTAATTCAAGTTACTTCAAAGCCCAGTCCATGTGGGGCCCTTAGCAACAACTATAGGCAGCATTCCACACGTTGCTCAGCCTCATCCGCATGCTTCACGGCTGGCGCAGGTGTCCAGACCGAAGTTGCTACATAGCCACTCCCCGGCTGCTAGTTGCCGCCACCGGGACTGGGAATAGTCCTACGCCACTCACAGCCCGTCACACTTCCATTGCCTTCCAGTTGCACGGCGTTAGCACCTGTAGACCTCGGCAGATTGACCCCCAGAGCCGCCGCAGACGGACTTTATCACGCCGCCCACTCAGGTCTTCCGGACACTTGGCTAGATTCACGGCCAAACAGCGGGTCAACTCAATTCGAGTGCCAGATACTATGTCATGTACAGGGGCACCAGCTCCGACAGGTCCTTCATCTATCACACTTGCCCGGGGTCGCTTCCACAGCAGTCAGCAGCTGTGTCTACCCGACCAACAAGCTGGGCTTTCTTCACGTGGAGCCTATTGTGAAGATAGGCTTTCACTGCCTACTTTGTGCACCTTTTCGAGGGCTGAACAAGCGCGAACTTCAATCTAATGCTTCGTTGTAGGCAAAGAGGCAGAAAATCAGCCCAATACGCCTTACCTATAGAGTGAGATCTGTTCTGAACTTCTGTCATTTCAATTCCTGAACAGTTTGTATAATGGAAATCCAGCTACCGCATTGATTCCCATGCTACTTGGTATTGTGCTCCAAGATCATTTGGCAGCTCTGTAACTGCCAATGATCTGCCGAAAGTAGGCTTGCAGCCCGGCCCAATGGACGGTGTGGAGGCGGTCGGCTTGTACAAAAGTACATCTTTCTTGGGAAAGTCGAGCCGCCCAATTCGCATGGGCTCAGATCCAGAAAGGCCAACTGTACACGCGGAGCCCTCCTCTTGGCAACGAATACAAAGCATACCCACACAAGAAAGAATGGGGGACGCAGATGACTGAATGGTTTGACGCGCTTTCGGCTTTACAACAGACGTTGTTCGCAATTGCCCTGTTCTCCACCCTAGTGTTCGCGTTGCAAGTAATGTTCAGCCTGTTCGGGATCGGCGAGGTGGACGATCTGGAATTCGGAAGTGCCAATCCCGGTCAGGCCGGATTCATTGAAGGCGGCGAAGGCGGCATTCCTTTTGGCGACGTTTTCACTATTCGCAACGGTGTCTCGTTTCTCATGGGCTTTTCTTGGGGCGGGCTCATGGCCTACGACTGGGGTTTGACGCATACTCTTTTTGCAATGGTGGTGGGCCTTACGCTAGGTTCCTTCTTCGTCGCCATCAACATGGGCCTCTTTGCGTTGGTGTCCCTGCTCAAGCACAAAGGAAACGTACACATTACGAACTGCATTGGCAGGCCGGGCAAGGTCTCGCTGGCGGTGCCGGCAGTTAGAACTGGGGTCGGCAAAGTGAGCGTCTCTGTGCAGGGCCGACTCTTGGAATTCCATGCCATCACAGACGGCAAGGCGATTCCTCGCAACTCGTCCATCACCGTGCTTGGCGTCGCCGGCAGTCAACTCATCGTCGGGGTGCCAGAATGATCTAAACTGGATGAACCATCCACCATCGACGAATTGTCATTCCAATAGGCCAATCGTGAGAAAAAGGTAAAAAAGGAGATCAGCCGAAATGTCATTCAACTTTACGGTCATAGTCGTCACCCTGTTAGTGATTCTTGTTATGGCTATGGTCATTGCCGTGGTGCGACGTATTCGCACCTGTCCATCGGACAGGATCCTCGTCAAGTACGGCCAGGTCGGAGGGGAACGCTCGGCAGAGGCGATCCACGGTGGCACCACTTTCGTCTGGCCCGTCGTTCAGGGATATCGATATCTGGAACTTACCCCGATGACTGTGGACATTGACCTACGGGGCGCCCTTTCCAAGCAGAACATCCGTGTCAATGTCCCATCCCGATTCACCTTCGGAATTGGGACAGTGCAGGAATTGATGAACAACGCCGCCGAAAGGTTGCTATCCCTTGACGCTAGTCAAGTAGAAGAGACTGCGAAGGACATAATTTATGGCCAACTTCGTGCAACCATCGCCATGATGGACATCGAAGAAATCAACGGGGATCGGGAGAAGTTCGAGTCCCGGGTACTAGAGAACATCGAATCCGAGTTGACGAAAATCGGTCTGCAGCTAATCAACGTCAACATCTCGGATATCACCGACGAATCCCGCTACATTGAAGCCTTGGGTCAGCGAGCAGCGGCGGAGGCCTTGAACAAAGCGAAAGTGCAGGTGGCACAGCAAGAGCGGGACGGCGCAGTGGGCTCCGCCAAGGCGGAGCAGGAACGGCGCGTCAGCGTCGCCGACGCAAACGCCAAGGCGGTAACAGGCGAAAACCAGTCCAAGGCTGTGGAGGCAGCCTCCCTAGCCGATCTGCGTGAGGCGCAGGCCGAGTCGCAGCGTCGCGGCGATGCGGCGGAGGCGGTGAAAGAGGCTGCCGCGGGGCAAGAAGGCTATGTTGCCGAACAACAAGCCGAGATTGCTCGCGCCGAGCGTGATCGTGCGCGGGAATTCGCTAACATCGTCGTGCCAGCCCAAATTGAATTGGACCGGGTGCAGACTGAGGCTGAGGGGGAAAAGCGCAAGAACGTTCTCGCGGGCGAAGCTGAAGGCGAGGCGCTAAGCGCCAAGCTGGCCGGCGAAGCTCTAGGCCGCATGGAGATTCTCACCAAAATGGCGGATGGTTTCCGTGAGATCGTCGCTGCAGCAGGCGGCGACCCAGACAGGGCCGCTCGGCTGATGATCGTCGATAAGATGGAGGTCATCGCCCAAATCCAGGCTCAAGCCATCAGCAATATCGACTTTGAGAAGGTGGTGGTTTACGACAGCGGCAATGGCAACGCTGTAGGTAACTTCCTCGGCGGTCTCACGAAAGCACTGCCACCATTCCACGAAGTGGCGAAGATGGCTGGCATCGAACTACCTGAATTCCTTGGAGAGATATCCAAAGACGAGGCACGGACCGGCAACCAATCACTGAATGATGACGATCAAGCCGCGCCGCCAGACGAAGCTAAATAGGACCCAGAAGGTCTCGCCTATGGACACTTCCCACCTAGCCGAATTGGTGTCATAGGCCCTGCCTTATTGAGTATCTCCAGAGGGCTGGGAAGTTTTTTTATTTCTGTTTCATGCGCCCCTTCGGCGGTCTGCTTGTCACTACTGCAGTACACAATGGTTGTCTCATTGGCGGTCTTGGAAGGACGGGCATTGGGCCTGCGGTCTTGTTGACCGCGACGGGGTGTCAGAACCACGCGAAGTCCTTCGATGCCTCGTCGTAAGGCGCAGGTCCTGTTCCACAGTGCTGAGGTCGAAAGCTACTTCCAGTTCGCTGGGGAAGCACAAGGCAGTATCCTTGTGGCTTTTCAGGTTCGAAAATTGAATAATGTATCTGAGATGAGCCTAAACAGAAGTATGCTTGATGCAGGAATAGCTTTTGCCAGGGGCCGCCGATAGCAATATGGCCTCTTGGCCCAAGATCCAAGGAGGTTGTCTCTATGCCCAGAATCCTGAGTTAATCCAGACATTGAAATGAAAGCTTATTTGCAATAGGAACTCCCATGCAAACCACTCGGCCCCCTTTTCGTAGCAATGGCTACCTCATATCAACGGATCACTATCTAGCAACCATGGCGGGGCTCAGAGTATTGGAACAGGGAGGCAACGCGGCCGACGCAGGTGTGGCTTCTGGTCTATGCCTCAATGTTGTTGTACCCGAATCAGCAAACTTCGGTGGAGTTGCACCTATAATTTACGGTTCCGCTGACGGCAGAGCCGTCGAAACCATCAGTGGCTTGGGCCGCTGGCCCATGGCGGCTAGCATTCGGCATTTCGAGGAAAACCATGGCGGGGATATGCCAGAGGGTATCCCTCGTACGGTTACTCCCGCAGCGCCTGACGCATGGCTGAGCGCCTTGGCTCGATGGGGCACGCTGACTTTCGAGGAGGTCGTACAGCCCGCTCTGGAGTTGGCCCAGAAAGGTAGGCCTGTGGATGAGAGATTTCACAAGGCTCTACAGCATCCCTCAATCCAGACATACGAAACTACGGCTGCCACATTCCTTCCTGAAGGAGTGCCGGTGCCACCGGGCCAACTGTTCAAACAGACCGAATTGGCAAACACATTCCACCGCATGATCGCAGCCGAACGTGGGAGTAATGGAGGCCGACGGAAAGGGATTCGAAGTGCCAGAGACTTGATATACAAGGGAGAGATTGCACGGGAAATCGCAGCATTTCACGCCCACATGGGAAGCCTGTTAACCTATGAAGATCTCCGCAATTTCTCTGTTCTCGCGGAACGGCCGGAGTCTATTAGCTACCGGGGCCTGAACGTATTCAGTTGCGGTCCCTGGTGTCAAGGACCCTCACTACTGATGGCTCTGAGAATATTGGAGAATCTGGAACTCAAGACAATGGGACACAATTCTGCGGATTACTTGCATGTGCTTTTGGAAACCCTCAAGTTGGTATTCGCGGACCGTGATGCCTATTTTGGAGACCCAAACTTTGTCCGTGTACCTATGAAGGGGCTACTTCACCCTGACTACGCCCAGGTGCGGCTAAACCAGATAGATGGCCAGGCTGCAGCTCCAAGCATGCCTGCCTGCGGCGACCCGTGGTCCTTCGAGCCTAAACAGAACGGCTCTCTTAACCGAAATTCCCGAAACTCTGAGAGCATTAACCCTAACGAGATGAAAATTCCTTGGGAGAGCGACACCAGTTATCTCTGTGTAGTTGACGGAGAAGGCAATGCCTTCTCCGCTACACCTTCTGATGGGATTGGAGGAAGTGCTGTCGTGCCCGGCTTAGGCTTTCCCATTTCTCACAGAGGGACGCAGAGTTGGTTGGATCAGGACCATGCCTCCTCTCTTCAACCAGGAAAACGGCCTCGCTTAACTCCAAATCCAGCCATGGTTTTGCAAGATGGTCGGCCTTTCATGCCTTTTGGGTGCCCAGGAGGCGATGCTCAGGTTCAGGGCATGCTCCAGGTTTTTCTGAACGTCGTTGAATTCGGAATGGATGTCCAGACGGCTATAGAAGCCCCCCGTGTGATTTCACATAGTTTCCCAAATTCATTTTGGCCACACATTAGCCTTGATGGCGAAGTTACTGTGGAAACGCGTATCTCGAACAGTGTTGAGTCAAATTTACGAAGGAAGGGACACATATTGAAAGATGATGGAGACTGGAGCGGGAATGTCAGCCGCGTATGCGCCATAACTGTCGATCCAATATCAAGATTGCGTACAGGAGGCGCGGATCCTCGCACCACCGCATACGCTGCAGGATGGTGACTCTGCCCCATCAGGAAGAATTTTTCAATATCGAAAATGTGTGGCGAAAGTGCGTAGCACCGTAGAGGCGTCCAAAGTTTCTGCGCATTCCATTGTCGACTTCCATTTGTCTGTTCAGGCTTTGGCTCGATGCTCCTTGGTTTCCTTACAAAAGTCGGCCTCACTTCGCCATTCCCAAGGGACAATTCAGGAGGATTTCCTATGGGCACGTCCTCTCGAAGACCCAGCCTATATTCCGTCGATCTTCGAAAGTCAAAGGCATAGTTTTCACGAACGTTTCGGGAACCACGGGATTCCCTTGCTCGCATTTGCGCTGCACCCTATAAGGCTGAACAAAATGCTTCGCGCATGAGAAGGCCGAATATGCCTATAGCGTCACGACTTGCTATCCAATATGGGACCCCCTCAGGTCCACGCCAGCACCTTCAGCGTTTTTTCTTGTTCAATTAATTTTGCAAATCGACCGAACTTCGGCAAAGAATTTTCAACGCACTTGACTGGTAAGAAGCCCAAAAAAGCCAAGACAGTGTTCGTCACCTTGGAATTGAAATGATCCGATTATCCTAGGCACTTACCTTTCCACATCACCTCCTACTCCCATAGCCAGGTCACATATGGAAATTTCAACGCGAACGTCAACATAGAAATCACTCCGGCAATTGCATTTAGTAAAAGGTGAATTTCAACAGTAAGCTGCCAGAAGACGCTGGACTTTCAATTCTCGAGGCCATTGGCACTTTCCATGGCCCTAATCGTCTATTGGGTCTTGGAATGAAATGATTCCGAAATCTCCTCTTCGCATTAGCGAATTCAAAGGTATCGAGTTGCGGAGCAAGTAAGCAATATTCTCTGCCTGCACCGCAGGTGGCATGCCCTGCAACCAGCGAACATGAAAGTTTGCAACACATTCTGGCTACCGCGACAAAACGCTCAGGTTAAGAAACATCGGCTTCCAAAGTCGGAAATCGGCTGAAGAGATAGAAAATCTGCCGATCCGTAAATTGGGCATTGTGATCCAATCTGGAGTCTTCGGGAAACTGGTCTTGGCAACGGAAATCAAAAAGCAGTTCTTGGGGTCGTTGTAGCCAATGAATATTGTGAATCATGGCGATCATGTGGCGGATTTCATCGGAGGGATTAGGCATGCCTCGGTGCCAGAGACGGGCATCTCGGATCAGGAGACTGCCTTTGGCTGTATCAGCCCGCACAGGCGGCATGACAAGGCGTCTTTTGGCCTCGGCCTCCACACTTATTCTCTGTTTGTCAGAGGTAATGAGGTGTGTCCCAGGCCACAATTCTGTGCTGCCGTTGCCTACGTTGACATCCGTCAAAGCTATATTGACTACAAGGGATGCTGGAGGATGTGGAACCTTCGAAATTGGCCACAGAGGAGCGGCATCAACATGCAATGGCTGCCTCTGGCTCTGAGGGCAGTTCGTGTTTCCATTGTAGAAACGGTTGTACATGCCATCCCCTAGGAGACTATGGGTTACCTGCATGGCAAAAGGATTTGCGACCACATCCCTGAAAACAAATGGGGCAAAAGGTGGAGGACCTTGTTGTAAGTGCCCTTCAAGCCTGCCTGCACCTCCCCACTTTCGCATCGAAATGAGGCGCAGAGAGTCAGAGTGCATGCGAGGGCGTAAAACGTCCAAGTGATCACGATTGACTGCATTGGCCAGAATTACATATCCTTCTTCTCTGACCGACTGTGCAGCAAGTTTCAACTTGGCACATCCCAATCTCCTCGCTTTTAGTTCGGACGACGAAATCAAAATTTCCAACTTTCGATCCTTGCGCTGCAACTTTCCTGGCTCTTAACCAGACCGAATTCTAATTTATCGTCGAAAACTGATTTTCTTTCGGCCACAGGCAACCAAATTCACAATGAAATCCCTAGGCCGTTGCAGGTTTCCGGATCTACGGCAGGATTGACTTCTTGCTTAAGGGGTCACCATCAATCCAGGCACTTACATATCCCTCTTTCACAGGTGTATGGCCGAACTCTAAGACATGTTCGGCCCTGCCTATGTGAATTTCATCCTGCAAGTATATTGGGAAGAGTTCCAGCGCCGCGGCCGTTGGCAGCATATGATTCTGCTCTGGAATCAGGCCTGAAATTACTCCAAATCAATGTCTAAAACGGTTCTGGGTTTTAGTCCGCATCCACTTTTAACCTTTGAACTTTCTCATCGGTTGCGCGCCGAAGATTCCAAGTATCCCTTCCCTCATACCAGACCCAGGACCTACCTGATTGTGGTTTCCAGTTTCCGATCATTTGAATAAAGCTAATGGCCTCAATCTTGATGTTCTGCTTGTAGTTAGTACAAGCCTATTCATCTTCGCCCCAGCGCGGAAGAGACTACGGCCAGCCAAGGTGTACAGAATGTAGTTCATCAAACTAGAAAAGGAAACGAATTCTGGCTCAGAACGGATAGTCAGGTACGGGGCCAATAACACCTTTTGAACAAAAGCTGCGACTTGGGTCGCCTGTTTTCGATGTTCATCCTCTAGCTCCCACTATTACGTGCCTTCCAGTTTTCCCACTCTGACGGTGACATGGTACCAATCATGGTTACCAGCGTATCGCTGACTTGAGGCATGTCCCCATTAGCCGCGCCGGAAGGAACTTGTATCCCTGAACCATGGATTTCAAGTTCGCCAAATCCGCCAAAGAAACCGTTGTCGTTGAAAATCTGGATTACGTCACCTGGTGTCCTAGGTTCATCCATAGGTGTATCGAGATAAATTGCATCAGCAGGCACCCGGAACCAGCGGGCAGTTACCAGCATCGAGTCACCAGACAAAGGCCGGGCAAAAGCAATTAGATCTTTGACTCCCTGCTGCAACATGCCGATCTTATACATCTGATCCCCAGTAATCTCCGCTTCCAACTTCCCATCATCTGCTTTGACTAAACCTGTCTCGTCCCCAAAATGCAGTCGATAGGAGCCAGTAGTAGAGGAAGCTACATACATCTGTCCTCCTACAGGCACTTGCATAATGCGCCACAGATTAATCCCTTGACCAGGTGTGCCATCTTCCAGCGTCAACGTATCGACGGTCGTCCAACTGACCGGATCTTGAAGCTCTTGGATTGAGCGGCCCAGCGCTTCGTTGAAACTAAATTGACGCCTGATTTTTCCTTGTATAAAGTTCTCAATATGGCGGTGTTGAACAGTAAATGATAGCTCCGCTGTGATTCTGTCTCCCTGCCACTCCCCCAATTTCCAAGACCCGGGATCGATGGCTTCCGCAACCTGGTAATTGGATAGGTCAAATACGGAGACATCGGTCCAATGCCAGTCTCTCTCGGGAGCGATCCAAAGACGATCCCCGCCGATATTCCAGTCGGCAATCATCTTAGGTCTCCAGATCGTTTCTTCCCCATGGTGTGTTAACCCATAGACGCGTCCCCTACTTGGCAGTACAGAGAATTCGCCGTAAGGATGAGGAATCCTTATACAATCAAACCCTTTCATGGAGTTTTTCTTTTTCAATTTTGATCTTTTACTCAACAATTGCTTCTTCAAGTGGCCTACTATCGAGACTCCCTTAAGCAGGCCGATAAATCCGCAATATGCTGAGGGCAACTACTGTGCCTTCTACCTTTGTATTCACTTGATTTCATATAGACAGGTGGGCCGCTGTCGGTCTGATTCAGGATAATTTAACTCTCTTTGGGATACCGGAAACTGTCCAACACTATCGTAATGAGTTGGTACAAGCTTGACAGGAAATAGGTAAGTGCATCCACATCCCAATGTTGGGAATTTAGAGTACGACAGTACGGAGGAGACGACCCAGAAGGAGAGGCTCCCCTGTCCTCATCAATTCCTATATCCCCTGGTCTAAGTTGCCGGTCTTCATGTGGCGGAACTAACCCAGGAACGGCAGCAGCGGGACCCTATTTCAATTGGGGGGGATTCATGCATTGTCTGCAGCCCTTCTAGGAACTTCCCAGCCCAAGCCTGCGAGACACTCTTTGAGAGAACGAGTCGAACCTGTGGTTTGCCCAGACTGAATTTGGGAAATCCGTTTCAAAAAGAGGGCGCTATCACTCTAGGGCCACATGAGGAAACGGCACCGTCTAGATCAGGGCCTGCCAGCATTGGCTTGCCGGCAGCTCGCGAGACAGGAGCAGAATTCCTTGGGAGCAGACCCCTTGGTATGTTCTCATACATGCACATGAATAAAGACCCAGGTTTTTCAGATGCATTGAACCTACAAAAGGAGGGCCCGTTCTCCCTCAGAAAGTATATGCAGTCCTGCCTTGTCGCTTTCTAGAATCAAACTCTCCGTCCAAAAACGGCTGAGCAAGTGCGCTTGAATTGCCCATGGCGATCGATCGGTCCTATGGATTCGGCCGCACGATGAACGAGCCTTCCCCCATCTAGAGATTCAAGACTGAATCAGTTCCTGAAGCTGAAAGCGAGTAGGTATCTGTTCCCCTATTTGCGATTAGTATGGTAGCAAAAGGGAATTGGTCAAAGCCCAAAAGCGGAAAATTGAAACACCCCTTAGTGGGATCGAATTCCAATTCTTGCTCTTAAGTCCTAAGGCGATTCTACTGCACTCATATGTTAGAGAATCTTCCCATTTGGCCTGGAAGGTATACTGCTGATCAAAGCCCCTCCTATTTGGTACTTTCGGTGGACCTACTGCTGGTTAAGAAGCCCATCAAGGGCCATTTGAGAATTCAGACGCCGGTACGCTTCGGCATGCACAGCGGCCTTGAAAAGATGCTGAAGGGCAGAAGGGGATGCCAACCGCAGCTTACGCAGTGAAAGTGCAGCGTTATGGCCCACTAAATAGTCTTCATCGGTTAGAGCCTCTCCCAAGACGTCGCCGATTCCTTCCTGGTTGTTACCTATTACGCCTAATGCCTCAGTGGCGTTGCGGCGTACCCAAGCAGAGTCATCATGTAGGAGCCCTGCTACGCTTGGGGCGAGGAACATTGCTTCCCGCCCAATATCACCAACCACGTCGGCAGCGCAGCCGCGGATTCGCCAATCCTCAGACTTGAGACCTGATTGCAGTTGGTCCAGCGCCTTGTCACCTAATGCGCCAAGAGCATAGCCAATGACGTGCTCGCACGGGTTAGTGTGGGCTCGGGAACTCGCCTTTTGCTCTGCCAAGTCGGCCTCTCTTCTCCAGAGGGCCGGAAGTTCACCTCCTTCAAAAGTATTCTGAGAAACTGTATAGGCCGCTCTGAGTCGACTTCGCTCTGGGCCGGTCAGCAGGTCTTCCAGGACAACACTCTCATCTCTGAAGTTCGCTTTCTGGCCCATGTCTTCCCCGCGATGCCAACGCCACATAGCATCCCATAGGGGTTCCAGCGAGTCTCCTGCCCGTTCTGTAGGAGCTTTCCAAACCTCAGAATGATTGTTCCAAGCCGGAATCTCTGGCTCTTTGGCCCGGCAGAAAAGGAATTTCAACATGTATCGTTTGCGACCTGAAGAATTCGCCCAGGCACGATGCCACAAGTCGTAGTGAATCAGAATGATGGTGCCTGCTTCGCCGGTAACTCCTATCTCGTTCCCAGAGTCCAACGACGTGGATTCGCTGAAATATTGGCTGGCTGGCGTTACCCCAGTTGGTCCCATGTCTTGGGTCACCCGCTGGGGGTAGTACATAAGCATTGCCCAACGCGAGCGATGGTGCCTGACGTTTGTGTCATCCTCATAGGAATCCTTATGGTTGTTCTGCGCTTTTGTGCCGGAAACATTCTGGTGGCAGTGTCGATGAGGGTGCAGGAAATAATCTGGTCCCAAGATTCCTTGCAGTGCCCCCCGAACCGTGGGGTCGGCTAAAATCAGTCTGAGAGCCGGATTTAACTCCAGGATTTCGTTGCCTGGATTACCGTCGTCGGAGAAGATTTCTTCGCAACGGTCTCGAATGTATGTATGGACTTCGTCGGGGACTCCGGTCTTCAAGAGCAGATATCCTTCAGTGATAAATCTGCGAAACTGTTCATCAGTCAGTCTGTTGGGAACAAGATAGTTATCCATGACACCCCCTATCGCTTGCATGCTTCTGAAATTTCAATTTGAGAAAAACCTTCATACAGCCTCCAAATAAGGTAACTGTTCAGGGAAATTGCCGGAACCGAACATCATGTCTGAATAAACGCCGTCGGGACAAGACAGAGGATTCGGCATGCGGAATCGATCTACAACGTCCATATCAAGTTCGATGCCCAGGCCTGGCGCCTCCCCCAAGTCGAAGTATCCTTCTTGCACTTTGAGCGAGGTCTTGAGAAGACTGTCGACCAGTGGATTTCCTGTGCAGTCCATTTCAACCGTAATCCCATTGGGCTTCGCCGCAATCACATGGGCGTTGGCCACAATTGCAATTGCATCGCTCCAACTGTGCGCAGCTACCCCTATCCTATGTTCTTGAGCTAAATTGGCGATGCGTAACGCTTCAGTTATACCTCCACAACGGCTTACATCTGGTTGAACTATGTCAACGGCTCCTGCTCGAATCAGTTCCCTGAAACCTTGATACCCAAATTCGTTCTCTCCCGCAGCCAGTGGAACTTCCACTCTGGCGCGCAATGCGGCAAAGTCGTCGATATTCTCGGGTGCAAAGGGTTCTTTATACCAGTAGACGTTTAACTCCTTGAAGAATGTCCCAAGGCGTACAGAAAGCTCTAGGTGATAACGCATGGATGCATCAACGATCAGGTCGTTGTCGGCGCCAATCGCGGTCTTTACCGCCTGCGTGGCGACACGATCATATTCTTCACTTTTGGCCAGCCTCATTTTGACGCGGCGAAAGCCCCGGTCGATAAGTCCGGCCGCCTCGATAGCCAGAGCCTCAGGTTCTTTCCATAGTAGGGCACTTCCGTATATTGGACAACGGGAAGATGTGCCACCCAAAAGGCTCCAGATTGGTTCCCGGCGAGATTTGCCGCGAAGATCCCAAAGGGCCACGTCCAACGCACCTAAGGCGGACATGGCTGCCCCCTTGCGTCCGTACCAACGCGTCAAGCCATACATGCGTTCCCAGATCTCTTCGACCCCATCTACATCCATACCCCTTAGCATGGGAGCCAACTGATCCTGTAGCACCAAATAAGCCATGCCAGGATGCGTGTAGGCAGACCCTATCCCCGTTCTGCCATTTTCGAGATGGACAAGCACAAGTGTGGTAAGCCTACCTGTGCAGACTCCTCCTCCATAGCGAAATCTCTGCTCCGAGGCATAGCGGAAGAGCAAATTGATTGTCTCAATTTCTTCAATGCGGCTCATGTTAGTTCAGGACCTGATGGTTAAGAATATCTTCCCTGTGCTGGCTGGAATATGAAAACGGTAACTCTTAGTGAATTTTCGCATTCTCTATAATTCGGAGGTAAGTCTTAATTTTTAGGTGCCACCGAAAACATTAATTGTAGCGGTACCATTGAACTTCAGGGAGCATGGATATGTATGCAATTACGAGAAGAAGATTCCTGCAATTGGGTGGGACAGGCATTGCTGCGGCGTCGCTGGCAGCTTGTGCAGTTACAACCTTGCCTGGCGGTGATGCCGGAGCCGCACCAGAATTGGCAAACATTCAAGCCAATATCGCCTTTACCCAGGCCGATTACGGTCTTCAATACAAAACCATCGAAAAGTGGAGAGACCTCTTCGAGGAAACTCACGAGGGAATAACTGTGGACCTCGCATTTGTTGATTGGTCAGAGCATCACAGCAAGATGCTGGTTCTGGCCGCGGCCAATGAACTGCCAGACTTCATTGAAGTGCAAGCCAGCCGCTCACTGTTGTGGATAATCGAGGGCGTATTCCTGGAAATCGACCAGTTTTCCTCCATGGACGACTCTTTCGATATGGATGACTTCTTTGCAGGTGTCATGCCCTACTATCAGTGGGACGGCAAGACATATGCCTTGCCTTATGACCACGGCCCCATCATTCTGGGCTACAACAAGACGTTGTTCGAGGAACGGGGAGTCGGCTTGCCTACAAATGACTGGACATTCAGCGATTTGGGCGCGGCGGCCATAGAGTTTTCCCAAGCCGATGATACGTGGGGATTCAGCGGAATGCCGCGCAGTTGGCTGTTGGAACCAAGTTACCTGAAGCCTTGGGGAGCGACTCTTTTCAACGAAGACGAAACGGAAGTTACGGTTGATACCGAAGAAGCCATTGAAGCTTTGCAATGGTGGGTCGACCTACGTTTTGAACACCAGGCGATCCCGAGTCCCGCCCAGTCAGAAGTGTTGGCCACAGCAGGAGGCGATTTTGTTTCCGGCAAAGTAGCCATGACGACAGTTGCACCTTGGACGGCACCAACCTGGAACGCTCTGGCGAACTTCGACTGGGATGTGGCTGCTTGGCCTGCAGGTCCTGTGGCTAAATCGACAGCTGGCCTAGGCAGTGGTTATGGCATCACCAAGAATACGGAACATCCTGAAGCAGCTTGGCAATGGCTGCGCTGGATGACCTCAAGCGAAGGATTGGCCTTTGTCTGGGCTGCCACGGGAGCCTCTACCCCTCCCCGGAAATCGGTGTTTGATGTTTACTTCTCTGCACCGGGCATCGCCCCCAACTCCGCGGCATTTTTGGATGCCATGGAAACCTACATGGACATAGGTCGGCCGGTCAGCCCTTATGGTGCAGAATTCACGGCCATTCGCGACAGAGAAATGGACTTGATCAACAATGGCCTCAAACCCGTAGCAGAATCATTGGCGGATATGAAGGAGGACGGAGATCCGATTTTGGCTCAAAATGCGGAAATCTACAGTCGATAGTGTTCCTCACGAATGTACCGTAGGATGAGGGGGAGATCTCCCCCTCATCCTGGAGGCAGATATCCCAATTGGGGGAGACTTAGGTCAATCCAAGACAAACTGTCCCTTTTCCTCCAGCGAAGCCTGTTTCAGGCTAGCCAACCAAATCAATCCGTTTGAGCAAATACTTGCCGTGACTCGCCGCGAACGAAAAGAAGCAATCGAATTCTATATTGGGATTTCACCTTGGCTTATTGGCCTGGTTTTTTTTACTGGGGGTCCCATTTTGGCTTCTTTCGCCATTAGCTTCACGAAGTGGCGGCTTCTCAGCCCGCCGGAATGGATTGGCATAGAGAACTACATCGGCATGTTTCAGGACGACGGTACACGTGTATCCCTAGGTAACACTATTTTCTATACAGGCTTGAGCGTGCCTCTTGGTTTAGCTACCAGTCTTTTCGTAGCACTCCTCCTAAATCAGCGGGTCCGGGGTTCTAACTGGTTTCGCACTTTGTTTTACCTTCCAACCATTACTTCCGGCGTGGCAATGGCACTCCTTTGGCTTTGGTTACTTAATCCTGAATTTGGTCTCGTCAATTTAGCTTTGGGTCTCTTGCACATCAAGGGACCAGCGTGGCTACAAGATCCTAACTGGGCCAAACCGGCCTTGGTGCTGATGAGCCTCTGGACTATCGGAACCGGCATGGTGATTTTTCTGGCGGGGCTGCAAGGAATGCCCCAGCATCTGTATGATGCGGCCAAGATGGATGGAGCCAACCAGTTGAGAGAATTCTGGCATGTCACGGTACCTATGCTGACTCCTACCATATTCTTCGTAACGGTCACTTCCATAATCGGTTCCTTCCAGACTTTCACCAACGTCTATATCATGACCAAGGGGGGACCCGGCTGGTCCACGCTCATGTATGGTCTGTACCTATATAACAACGCATTTGAATACCTGAAAATGGGCTTTGCCTCGGCCATGGCATGGGGTCTGTTCTTGGTTATCTTGGTCCTTACCGTAATTCAACTGGTAGGGGCCCGCCGCTGGGTCTACTATGAAGGAGACGTTCGGGGACGTGTATGACCGCCAGATCTGAAGTAATGTGGACGCTAGGCGGACTACTGCGGCGCTTTTTCATTTATGCCTTGTTAGTAATGGGAGCCATCCTTTTTACCGCTCCCTTTCTATGGATGCTTAGTACATCGTTCAAGGCTCCGGAGCTGGTCTTTACGCAACCACCCCAGCTCTTGCCCAACCCCTTTCAACCCCGCAATTACATAGAAGGTTGGCAAAGGCTTCCTTTCACTCGCTTTTCCCTGAATACTGTCTTCATCACTGGACACAACGCCCTAATGGACACAGTAGTATCCGCACTGGTGGGATTCAGTTTTGCCCGCCTGCGGGCACCAGGCAAGGATTATCTCTTTATCCTAGTCTTGGCAACCATGATGGTTCCGTTTGAAGTGACTCGCGTGCCCCTTTTCATCTTGTTTTCACGTCTTGGCTGGGTTAATACTTTCTTGCCACTTATGCTACCCACTTGGTTCGGCTGGCCCTTCTTTATTTTCTTAATGCGTCAATTCTTTACCACTATTCCTTATGAGCTAGATGACGCGGCCCGTATAGATGGCTGCCATAGTTTTCATATCTTCCTCCGGATTCTGTTGCCTCTTTCCAAGCCAGCGTTGGCCGCCGTGGCTATCTTTTCCTTTGTAGGCAACTGGAATGACTTCCAGGGCCCTCTCATTTACTTGAGCGATATCAACCAATACACGCTGGCTCTAGGTCTGAGAATGATGCAAGGAGGCCGGTTTATCTATATCCATCAAGTTATGGCGGTCTCCATCGTATCGGTATTGCCTCTTCTCATTATCTTTTTTTCCGCACAGCGCTATTTCATCCGAGGAGTAACTCTAAGCGGCATCAAGGCTTAACCAAGGTGTGTTGCGGCGTACATGCTCGGGTATCCTGACTAGAACGTTAAGGGTACCTGCAAACGAAAGTAGAAATCCATAGGAATTGGACGCGTTTCTGAGCGTACCCAGATCATACGGAAACGGTCAGCGTTGCACGGCTGCGTGTATCTACAAATTTCCAGCCGTTCACGTCGTTGACAATTGACACTGAGAATTGGGAAGAGGGAACCGGGCAGCCTACCGCAATGCAAATGGAAGTGCCAACAGAATTCCAGGGGTTACAGAGGTACAGGGCGGCCAACAATCCAAGGCCCAGTGTCGCTCGAGACCTCCACCTTGTAGCCAGAATCAGCTCAATTCAATTGGGTTTGTAGCAGACGAGAAATCCGAGAAGGGCCGTCACTTTTGGTTTGTATAAGCCATTAGCCCCTAGGTTGACAACCTTCCTTGAAAGCTGAATCCCACTCTTCCCAGATTTTTTAGATGTTTTGGGTAGTAAAGCCCTGCCTCAAGCACTCGGAAAGTGTGACTTTGGTAGGTTCCGCCAGCACCGCCGGCGTGACTAATACATTCCTTCGGCAAAGCAGAGGATGAAAGTCATTCTTCAAGTCACTATGTTTAAAATAGCCGTTGCCCGTACAATGATCTTTACTCGGTCCTGTCAGTATGAGTTGGGACTCATATCAGGTCGGAAGCTACCCGTTGGTGGGAGACCCCATGAATCCATAGGACTGGCGAACAAGCAGGAATGATGATTGCGGTTTCATTTAAGACCTTACCTTCACGGTCTTAAGCGGCACTGGTATTTCCAAACTCACACCGTTTGTCACAGTCTCCACATAGTCTCAGTCCACTGATGTGGAACTCCTTTGCTAAGAATTCAGTTCACATGATGATTCATGCCATAGTTCCCCCATTCAATGAGGGTCGCAAGAGTCAAGACGTGCGGATTCAGAGGTCCCTTGCTCCTATACAATTCATTCAGATCCATTGTTGAGGAGTTAAGAGCCACATGTTCAGGCACGCTATTTCCCGCCGCCGCTTCCTGCACTTTTCCGGTGAGGCCACAACCGGTTTGGCTTTGGCCACCTGTTCTTTTCCTTTGCCAACTCCCTCCGGTCAGCGGGATCGCGCTGGTGCCGAGCAAGTCATTTTCTTAGGTGCTGCCGTGAGTGAAACGGGGAAATACTCCAGGGAAGGCCAAGACACCCGCCAGGGCTATGTGACTTGGCTGGAATGGGTGAACAATGAATACGGCGGGATCAAGGTGGGCGAGGTCGCTACCAAGTGGAGCTGGTGATTTACGACGACGAGGGGGACCCTGATACCGTGGCGCGGTTAGTGGAACGGCTCATCAATGAAGATCAAGTTGACTTCCTGCTGGGCCCCTACAGTTCTAGCCTGACCCAAAGCACTAGCGCCATAGCGGAGAAGTACAACAAAATTATGGTGGAAGGCAATGGGTCCTCTGAGACCCTTTTTGAAAGGGGGTTTAAGAACCTCTTTGCCGTGCTCACACCCGCGGGTAATTACACTCAATCCGCCCTGCAGATGTTGGCTGGCCAGGGCGCCAACACGGTAGTAGTAGCTTATGAAGACACCGCATTCCCTACCAGTGTAGCCAAGGGCGCCCAAAAGTGGGCCGCTGAATATGGCCTGGCGGTACTGGGAGTAGAAACTTACCCTCTAAATGTGGCGGATGTCAGTGGCATTGTGGCCAAATTCAAGGCCCTAGATCCGGATGTTTTCGTTGGCGGGGGGCACTTCAACGACGCAATCCTCTTCATCTGGGCGGCCAAGGAGTTGGACTTCAACCCCAAGGCCATGGTGATTACGGTGGGTCCGAGCAATCCGAAACTGGTGGCGGAAGTCGGCGGGGACGCGAGATACGTTATGGGGCCAACTCAGTGGGAATCTTCCATGAACTATGCCGATGAATATCTCGGCACTGCGACCGAATATGCAATGCGTTATAAGACAAAATGGGGTGCTTCGCCTACGTATCAGGCAGCGGAGTCGACGGCCACGGCCTTGGCCTTACATTTGGCTATCGAAGCGGCCGGTGCCCTGGATACCGAGGCAGTTCGGGAAGCGCTGTAAAACCTTGATGTAGTCACCTTCTACGGACCGATCAATTTTGACGAAACAGGCAAAAATGCGGGTAAGCCGATGGGGGCCATTCAGGTCCAGGACGGTGAGATTCTGGTGGTAGCACCTGAGAATTCCGCGGTCGCTACAGTCCGATATCCGGCCCCTTCGTGGAAAGATCGCTAGAAGATTTCCCTTTCTCCTTGTAAAGATTCATGGAACAGATTTTGCAAGCCCTTTTCAGCGGGCTGCTGCTGGGCGGGTTCTATGCGGTGATGGTGCTGGGCTTCTCTGTCATCTGGGGTGTGATGGGAGTCATCAATCTGGCCCACGGGGAATTTTTAATGATCGGGGCATATCTGGCCTGGGGTCTCTTCCATGTATTTGGGTTGGACCCGTTCGTTTCGTTGGTCGTGATACTGCCCCTTATGTTTGGGGTCGGCTATCTGCTGCAGTGGCTGCTGATCAACCGTCTGGTGGAACGGCCTCATCTAATGGTGCTGTTAGTCACCTTTGGGGTATCCATAGCACTGGCTAATCTCTTCAAAATCCTTTTCACCTCAGATCCCCGCAATGTGGCAGTGAGCTATAACGGGTCAATAGATTTGCTGGGTGTCACTTTTCCCCTAGTCAAGACTCTCATTTTCTTCTTGGCTCTTCTGATCATGTTCGGACTGCACCTATTTCTGCAGAGGAGTCGCCTCGGTAAATCAATCAGGGCAGCGGCTCAGAATAAGACCGCTGCCCGTATTGTCGGGGTGGACATCAACCATGTGTACGGGTTGACGGCCGGGAATTGCATTGCCCTAACGGCAGGGGCAGGGGCAATGATGAGTCCCACCCAAGCCATTTTTCCGTTCATGGGGCCGCCCTTTACTCTGAAAGCCTTCACGATTTCCGCCTTGGGTGGATTGGGCCGCATACCCGGCGCCCTGATTGGTGGCTTGGTGCTGGGCGTTACTGAGACTTTTGTTTCCCGTTTTGTTCCGGGGATTGGCACCAATCTGGGTGTGGCCACCAGTTTTGTGCTGCTGGTCGTGATTCTAGTCTTGCGGCCCCAAGGGCTGCTGGGGGGATTGCGGACGAACCAGGGGGAGGCTGAGTGATGGCGGCCCTGGCTCGGAGCTTGGGCCTGCAAGCCAATGGCAAGGGCCAGCTGTTCCTCTGGTTGTCGCTATTAGTCCTGTTGGCCTTGTACCCGTATACGGGTGTCTCCCGCCTAACTCTCTTTGTGGGCAGCCAGATCTTCGTCTTAGTATCCTGAGCCTCCAACTGGAATCTCATCGGGGGTATGACGGGATACGTGGATTTCGGCCACGCCGTCTTCTTCGGGATAGGAGCCTATGTCATGGGTATTCTGGTAACTCCTTCCCCCTTCTGATCTCTCCAAAGTGGAGCTTTTGGCAGGCTTTGCCAGTTTGCGGTGGAGCCGCTGCCGCCTTTGCCTTTCTCATCGGCCTGCCCACGCTGCACCTCAAGGGCCCTTATTTTCCCATTGCTATGCTGGGTAATTTTGTGGCCATGCGCGAAATTGTGCGCGTCTTACGTCTCCTCACAGGAGGCGGTAGTGGACTAAGCCTGCCGCCTGTCCTCAATCGGTTGGGGACTACTACCTGATGCTGGCGGTGATGGGGCTGGTTGTAACCCTTGTGTGGTGGATTCGGCGCGGTGAATTCGGCCAGAGTCTTATAGCCATTCGTGAGGATGAAATAGGAGCAGAAATGCGGGGCATCAACACCACCTGGCACAAGATAATTGCCTTCATGATCGCCGCATTCTTCACGGGCATTGTCGGAGGCTTTTGGGCATGGCAAAACTCCTTTATTGATCCAGACGTGATCTTCTTCGAAGCTCGCACAGTGGAGATGGTGATGATGGCCATTTTAGGGGGTTTGGGGACGGTATGGGGCCCGCCTCTAGGGGCGGTGGTCTTATACTTCCTGCAGGATGTGGTTTGGGGCCATCTGTTCGGCGTGCATTTGCTGGCTCTCGGGGTCTTGATGGTGCTTTTGGCGATCTTTCTTCCTGAAGGAATTCTCGGAACGTTGGGAGGAGACAACAGTACATCCATTGGGCGACTCCTGGGCCGTTTCCGATTGCGGGACTGAAACCGATGACAGATGGAGTGCCCTTGTTGGAAGGGCGCAACGTACCCAAATACTTTGGCGGCCTGGCCGCGGTCAACCAGGTTAACTTCGCCGTCTAATCCGAGGATATTGTCGGCCTAATCGGCCCCAATGGCAGTGGCAAGACTACCCTCTTCGACTGCCTAAGCCGTTTGCAGAAGATTGACGGAGGCCAAATACCTTTCCGGGGAATGGATGTCACACACACCAGACCACATCAGATTGCCCGGATGGACTTGGCACGCACTTTCCAGGTGATTCGCGTCTATCGCAAAATGACAGTGCAGGAAAACACGCTGGTCAGCCGTCCCTGGCAAAACAACACGATCTTGGGCATGCTGCAGCCCTGCAAGTCTGATATTCAGGACCGGGCCCGGGAACTTCTCGCATTCCTGCATATTGAGCATCTGAGCGAGGATCCGGCTGGTCATCTTTCGGGAGGCCAGCGGCGCCTGTTGGAAATTGGTATGGCCCTAATGCCCGATCCCGATATCTTGCTCCTGGATGAGGCCACCTCAGGTGTCAATCCCACTCTAATCGAAACAATCAAGGACCGTATTCGAGCTCTGAACACACAAGGGAAGACCTTTCTGCTGATTGAACACAACATTAATTTCATCGCAGACCTCTGCACCCGGGTCTACGTGCTCAATTACGGACGAAAACTAGCGGAAGGCACTCCCAGGAAAATCAAAGAGAACGAAGCGGTGATTGACGCCTATTTTGGTTCCTGATCATGCTAATGCCCCTTCTCTCTGTTCACAATCTCTATGCTGGCTATCAATGTATCAATATCCTGAAGGGAATCAATCTGGAAGTCTATCCAGGCGAAATTGTCTGCGTTATTGGACCCAACGGAGCGGGGAAGTCCACGGTGTTCAAGAGCATTTACGGGTTGATTCCGGGTGCACAAGGGCTCAGTAAAATTGAACGAACGGGATATCACCCATCTCCGTCCCCAGGATATCTTGAATAGTGGTATTTCCATCGTGCCCCAATTGCGGAGCGTGTTCCCGCAGATGACTGTCATGGAAAATCTGGATATGGGGATGTACCTAGAACGGGATGCAAAGCAAAGAAAGCTTCGTATTGCCGATATTTTGGATTTGTTTCCGCGTTTGGCCGAAAGGCGAAACCAGATGGCGGGTACTATGTCGGGAGGCGAACAGCGAATACTGGAGATAGGTCGGGCGTTATTGCTCGAACCGAAACTGGTCATGATGGCCGAACCTAGTGCCGGTTTGGACCCTCTGATTACACGTAAAATCTTTGATACTATCCAGCGGCTGAATCGGGAAACCTATGTCACAGTCCTAATGATTGAACAAAACGCCCGCCAAGGCCTGGAAACCAGTCACAGAGGATATGTGTTGGAAATGGGGCGCAACTCCCAAGCGGGCTCCGCCCGAACGTTGCTGGAAAACGGTGAGATCCGTCGAGCATTCCTCGGGGGCTAAAGCTTTTGGCCGACATCCGGGGAAGGGAGTTATCCGCCCTGGCCACTATTGAGGCTGGTCTGCGGAATGGTCTTTGAGAATGCCTCCACGGGCAACGATTAGAGTCTACGACTGCTGCAGTAGACTGCAGCGGCAGGCTGATGCAGTGAGCCAAGTGCGGGATAGTATCAAGTCCAAACTTGCTTGCTTCTCAAGGAACCACCACCGACTGTGCCCTGTCCTAGAAATCTCAGCATGGGAGTACGAGCAATTTAAGGAACGGGTGTAGGAGGGAATTCCTTGGGAGCTCAATCTATAAGCGGTTCTTGCTAACAGACCCCGACCTGAAGACTGCACCTAATCGATATAGCTTGCCGCTAGGATGTTTGTAGAGGAACGTATCATTCCTTGTTCTATCTGCGCTTTCCAGACCTGCAGTGGTTGTTAAGGCTTTGGAGTAGTGGATAAAGAAACTCCTGATGCGCCGTCAGTTGCATTAATGCACGGCAAGGTGAATGCCCGCTGCTGGGCAAGAGATGAAACCAGAAGGCTATTGCATGCTGACAGTTAACCCAACTTCATGGCAGATAAACTGCTAGTACTTCAAAACAAAGTAGTAGAAAGCCAGACGCCCACGCCAGATATCTGGCTCTACGGTCAAGAAGCAGGCTAGGGGTGAAAGTAACCGATCTAAGGCTACAGACCTTCGAACCAATATTCGCAGTACACAGTAGACACCACAATTCGCGGTACTCGTGGGCGGCGGGGTTTGAAGGCGGCGCGTAACCAGTAGTGACCATCCTGGGCAAGGCGTGCCACCAATTGATAACGCCATTGTCCACACAGAACCTTGAGCAGGCCACTTCCATATTCAAGGATACGTGCTATCCTTGAATATGGAGGGCATTTTTGTGGCACATGTGGAAAGGCGGCGCTGGGAGGGCCACGCCGTTGGGTTAACCAGGCGCGACCGACTCCCCTGCGACTACTCGGTTTACTTGCCTGACGCGTTGGCCGGACGCCGGTTTGTTCTCGACGGCGACGTTGCCGCAGACGTTTCCGACGCCGAGGCCGCCCTCGTACGGCTTGACACCACTGCATACGCGCTGGCGGACACCGAGGCACTGGCCAGGCTCCTGCTGCGCGCGGAATGCGTCGCCTCTTCCCGCATTGAAGGCTTGGAAGTGGGAGGACGCCGGTTGCTCCGCGCCGATGCCGCGCGGAAGCTGGGTGAAGACCCCAGGGACGTCACCGCCACAGAGGTACTCGGCAACATCGACGCGATGGTCTGGGGAGTGAGCGCCGTGGAACCCGGCGGCGTGGTGACTGTGGACACTCTGTTGGAGATGCACCGCCACCTGCTGGCCGGTACTCGCCTAGAGAAACACGGTGGCCGCATTCGCGACGTGCAGAACTGGATTGGCGGCAGTGATTACAACCCCTGCTCCGCCGAGTTCGTGCCGCCGCCACCGGAGACAGTGGCCGGATTGCTGGACGACCTGTTCGCCTTCTGCAACGATGACTCGCTTCCGGCGTTGGCGCAGGCGGCCATCGCCCACGCACAATTCGAGACCATCCACCCCTTTGTGGATGGCAACGGGCGCACCGGACGGGCGCTGTTTCACCTGGTCATGCGCCGCCGGGGGCTCGGACTGCGCGTCCTGCCTCCGGTTTCCCTCATCCTCGCTACGTGGTCTCGGGACTATGTCGGCGGCCTGACCAGGACACGTTACGTCGGCAGCCCAGACTCCACCGAGGCCCACACAGGGTTCAACTACTGGATCGCTCTCTTCGCGGCGGCGTGCCGCCGGGCGGTGGACGACGCCAGCTGCTTCGAGGAGCGGGTACGCACATTGCAAGAGTTCTGGCGTGATCGGACAGGACCCATCCGTCGCGACTCGGCGGCTCGCCTGCTTATCGGGGCGCTCCCGGAGGCACCGGTGCTCACAACCGCTACCGCTGCGGAGTTGATAGGGCGATCGTTCCAAGCAGCAAGCCAAGCGGTGAATCAGCTCATAGAAGCGGGTGTGCTAAAGCAGGTCACAGTCGGCAGGCGCAATCGCGCATTCGAAGCACCCGAGTTGATCGAGGCCATCACCGCCCTGGAGCGACAGCTCGCGAGCCCCGGGGGCAACACCCGTGTCTCCAGCCCCGCACGGCGCGTGCCTCGACCGCAGGGCAGACGACCCACCGGGTTAAAATTTTAGCTGGTTCTGGCCCGCAAAACCTCCCCTCAGCCCGTCTTATTTGGGGGAGTTGAAAACAGCGAAGATGCTTAAGCAGCAGTTCCCGAATCGATGTCCACGTTGGCCCGCCGCCGGGAGACCTATTCCCACACCGTTGAGCGGTGGCGGAAGAACGGGGTGCGGCCCCATTTCTGACACCAGATGGCGCTGCTGGACCTGGCCAACAACCTGGGCCTGGGCCATGCGTTCGCCGCCTGGACCGTCCGGGACGCAGCCTGGTGTGAGACCCCCGCCTCAGCCGTCCCGCCCCGGCGCGGGAGTCCAAGGAGGAAGGCCGCGGGTCGGGGAGTTGGCAACAGCTGCCGGGGTTGAAACGCAAGAAGGGCGGTATACCTAGCCAGGCGGAGGGCGTCGCATCGCCATACGCCAGGGCCTCATCCAGTCCGGCTTCCAGGTTGACTGCCCGGAAATGAATCCCTTGGGCGAACGCAACCTCCGCTTCGCTGGCCTGACTGACCCTTCCCACCTCAAGTCTCGCCTGGCTCCATTCCACCTGCCCCCATCGCCCGGAGTATTCCTCCCGCAGGTCCTGAAAGACGTTCCGTTAGAGGGATGGCCCCTCGCAGTACACATGAGCTTGGATTGTTCCCGCGCTCCGTCCCTGTGCCGGTGATGCAGGGGCAGGTCAACGTCCAGAGTCTCCATGGCTGGCGGCAAGAAAGTTCACTCCCTTGCTGAACTCACCGCTCACCCAAGGCGGCCGCCCAGCAGAAGAACGCGAACTGACAAACCGGCACCGTTTTTGTGGTAACTGCCGTGCCATCATTTAGGCAGCGTTTCCGTAACAGGGAACCGGCCGGTAGCGGGGCATCACGAAATACTGGAGGAACGTCATGGGCGGGAAACTCGACGGGATATACTGAAGCTGATCCTCGGCCAGGTGGTCATCGACGGCGACAACAACATCCGTTTTACCCTTGGATTCCCGACGGAAGATTTCGCGTCAATTACGGACTCTGAAGCAAGTTTTGAGAATGGTAAGCATAAAACGCAAGACTGCAATAAAGGCGGCTCTCGGGGACATTCTTACACCGCACCGGACTCAATGGAGCCTGCGGATGACAGTTCTGCATCGAGAGGTCGCTAAGCTGGTCTCGTACAGGTGAAGAGCACTATTTGACTATAACAATGTAGGGGTCCCAAGGTCCTGCTATTGAGGAAGGGCGAGATGACACCAAACCTGCTCAAGGGCACGCTTTTCCGCAGCACCATAGTCCATACGTACCATATGATCGTTGCGCACCGGAATCGACCCAACTTCCCGAACGGATTTATTGAAGGGAATGCCAACAGTCAGGCAATAAAAGTGCCGTCCTGGCACGCTCCTGATCTGCCTAGAATTTTCTACAGGCGCACCAGTTTCTTACCTCTGAACAACCAGACTGATTTACTACCATGGCCGATTCTGACATCTGCCGGACCAATCTCATTTGACTTCAGCCTAAGGGGCTGACTGCCATAGAGTTCCCCAAGGTTCGCCACTCATTTTCCCAATGTTGAACCCATTACCTTGAGGGCCAAGGGAATTTCAGTCCACCCTTAAGTTCCAAATGTCTCTATGAGTCTGGATTACGCCTTGCACTGTGCCCGATGGGATAAACCGGTGTTCCAACGTGCCCACCAGATCTATGCCAGACAGGAAGAGGGCACAGTTCAGGCCGGTATGGCTTCCGCGCCTATTGGCTGACCACTTCGCCCTTGTTTTGGTCCTACCGGGTCCACACAAAGCAAAAGACCTCCTTTCGTCTGTAATGGAAAATGGCTTGCGATTCAGAGTGATGCCCTGCCAGGAATTCGCATAGCCGCAGATTCGACACTGCAATATAGAATTCGAATGAATCCAGAAAGGCAACTTTAGACTTGACGGCTTCCGTGGCGAACCCAGGTGAAGCCCCAACCCAGCAAAGGAGAGGTCCGTTGCGACCGAACATTCTTGTCTTTATGACAGACCAGCAGCAGGCCGACGTGGTAGGCCCGGATCATCCTTGCCTAACACCTAACGCCGATGCCTTGGCTCGGGAAGGACTTCGCTTTACATCAACCTATTGTCCAACTGCGCACTGCTGTCCTTCCCGAGCCACGTTCATGACCGGGCTGTTTCCCAGCCGCCATGGAATCCACAACAATGTAAACACCCAAACAGCTATCAATTTCGGTCTGAACAAAGGAGTGGAAACCTTTCCGAACATCTTAGAAGAATTGGTTATCGGATGCCTTTTACAGGCAAGTGGCATGTTTCGGCTCAGGAGTCTGCCACGGACCGGGGATGGGAGGAATTGGACCCAAGTCCTAACCCCTACACCGGTTTTTCCAAGGATCTAAATCGCTGGTCCCAGATTCCTTTTGAGGAGGAATTGCCTCCTCGCCAATCCGGGCATATTCAGAGACCAGGATGGGGAGACTTCGAGTTGTATCGAACGCTTGACAACGTTGGGGATCGGGCCTACGAAGGTCTGAACGACTATCAAGTTATACAGAGGGCAATTAATTGGCTAAGGACCGAAGCGGTTCAAGACGACTCCCCTTGGATGTTGTGGGTAGGAACGATCGGTCCTCACGACCCATTCAATGTGCCTACCCGTTTCAAAGACATGTATGACCCCAGTTCAATCTCTCTGCCCCCGAGTTACAACGATCGAATGCAGGACAAGCCATCTATCTACCAGCGGCAGCGTCGGCAGTTGTGGGACCAACTGACAACTGAGGAAGTCCGGGATTCCATCGCCCACTATTGGGCCTATTGCACGATTCAAGATGAAATGCTGGGGGAAGTGCTAGGAGCCCTTGACGACACAGACCAAGCAGATGACACCTTAGTCATCTTCCTTTCGGATCATGGAGATTACTGCGGGGCTCATGGGTTGTATCTCAAGGGCGTACCCGCTTTTCGGGAAGCCTACCACGTGCCTTGCATTGTCCGCTGGCCCAACGGTTTAAGTAATCCTGGTCGCGCCGAGGACAGATTGGTTTCGCTTGCAGATTTCGCGCCTACCTTCCTCGATTTGGCAGGTGTCCAGCCTTCGCAAGAACTTTCGGGTTCCAGCCTTGTTCCTTTTTTTGAGGATCGGCAACCTTCTGATTGGCGTGAATTTCTGTGTACCCAGTTGAACGGTGTGGAACTGTACTATACGCAGCGGGCCGTCTTCAACCATACCCACAAATATGTCTTCAATGGGTTTGATTTTGACGAATTCTATGATCTGGAACAAGATCCCCACGAAATGACTAATCTCATTGATGATCCAAGTTATGAAACCACCCGCCGTGAACTCATTCGGTCATTATGGAGTTTCGCTGCACAGGAAAATGACCACATTTTCAATCCCTATGGAACGGTAGCCCTCATGCCATACGGACCCGCCTTGGCCTTGGGTTCTTGAGTGTTCCAGAAGGCCAAGCCAACCCAGTAATCAAGGTAAAACAATGCTACAAAACGGTCTCTTGAAGTGGAATATTTGACCGATGTAGCTGCGTTCCCAAGTCAGCCCACTCCAAGCCGGTCAATGACCAACGGCTGTCTCCCCAGGGGTATTTGCTCGAGCCGAGAAGTTAGATAACGGGCCCGGCAGATTCTCTCACCCTCCATTTATGCATCATTCCGAATCTGAATCCTTGGCAGAATTTCAGGGACTCCATCTATCGGTATAATTGCCTAGGCGACTATCTATGAACATGGGTAAAAGTTCGAGGTTGAAAAGGAAGGAAAAAGTGGACAGAGTAGATCCCAAGGTGTCCGTTGAAGACCTGTCATTTGATGTCCAGAACCTGGACCTTTCCCATGCAGCCTCCACATTTACAGAACAGGGGGCAATAGTAGTTCGTGGGCTACTGAAGAGCCACATTCCTGCCGTCAAGCGTGACGTCATGCGGAAGACAGCAGAAGCCATTTCCATGTTGGATCGAGCCACTCGTTCCGAAGTGGGCTGGAATACTCCTGACGGATCCCTGTTTATTCCTGCCCCTCCAGGATATGACCGAGAGCAGCAGATCATGGTGGTGGCAGTCAATTACCACAGTAGCGCCGCACTCTTATATTCGGCATTGGATACAGGTTTGCTAGATCTGGTGGAAGCTATATTAGGACCTAATATTGAAACGTATAATGCGGGCCAGGTCTTGGTAAAGGAACCTGTTGGCGGCCATCCTAAGCATTTACATCAGGATTCAGCCTATTTCGAACACAAATTCCTGGGTCCCGTTGGCGTCTTAACCTATTGTGTTGATACCAGTGTAGAAAGGGGTGCCTTGCATGTCATTCCAGGAAGTCACAGATTGGGCCAACTGGATCACGTTGATACGTTTTCGCATTTAGGACTAGATGAAGATGAATGGCCTTGGGAAGCCGCTCTGCCTATTGAAGGTCAGGCCGGAGACTCCATTTTCTTCAACGTCAAGACAATTCATGGCTCCAAACCCAATTTCACGGATGTACCACGGCCAGCATTCGTTCATCGCTTCCGCCGTCCCGATGACTACGTAATCGCCAGCGGAACAACTGTTCGGAATCGGCGCAGTGTGGAGTATGACAAGAGCTCCCAGACCAAAGGGCTGATGGTCCGGGGCATACGGGTCGAACCAGATTCCGGCGCATAGAAAGAACTTCCGAAGGGCTATTGCGGTCTGAATTTCCCTACAAATGCTGCCCAAAGTCTGTTATTGAGGAATTCGAGTCCAGATCCAGAAACAAATAGTTACAGAGCAGTGCCAGATGAGTTCATGGTTCTGCTAGGTTGGAGACTGCGGCTTGGCCGGCAAAGCAAGAATGGTTATGAGAGGCGGACGCCTAATTAGTGGACGTCCTAGATGCTCTGGAACGGTCTCTTAGGATTTAGGCAGGAGAATGGCGCGAATTAGGGGGCATTTGTTATTTTGCCGCAGGACTAACCGATAGATGGGTGGCTTGCTGCTGTCATTTTTGACTGAAGCGCCCTCTCGGCCGAGCTTTGAAATGGGCACAGAGGTCACAGATTCCAATTTCCGTTAAGAAACTATAGTTGCGTGGTTGTTAGACTTTATTAAAGGTAGGTGACAACCAATGGCCTACGATTCCACGGTAAAAGCAATCCAATCTGAAGTTGAAGCGGGCGCATGGAGCAGTAAGGCCTTTTCACCAAGGAATTCCGTTGGCTGTCTGCTGGGGAACAGGAGCAGAATTTCCTTATCCGATTCGAACCGGCCTATGAAATTTCCTTGCTGGGCGGGCGACTTCGGGTTCTTCCTTCCTCTAGGCCTCTACAAACTTGAAGGCGTTAGATCTGGAAGCGCTTTTGAGACTTCATTGGGGCTCAAGGATAATATTAAAACGTACGTAAATTAGTGCGACAATTGCAAAAGAGGGCCCGTCCCGTCTTCTATTGTTAGTCGGGCGGACTATTGGGGGTGCCTGCACTGAATGTTGACGCCAATGGCCCTAACTTCCCAGAAACAACCGTAGTGTACTTTCTCGGGATTTTTTGCCCGAAGCATTTCGATTCCTTCTCTGCTACAGTCTTGTTCTCGGGACCGCATACAAGTACATATTCCGAACGCAATGCCGATTCGGCCCTTCAAGCAATGTAATGTTTGAAAGTGGGCATAAATTCCTGATTAACGGTAAACATTTCGTTGACCATGCTCCGGATTTCCTGTAAGGAAAGAACAGCCGCCGACAATGGATCGTGCGCGATTGCTTGAAATATCAGAGTGGGGTCCCCCGCCAGAATTCCCTCAACAGCCATTTCTTCGATTTGCGCACTCAGTCCAGTCAAGATGGCGCACTGGGCCGGAATGGTGCCCACCCCAACTGCTTCGAGTCCATTGGAACTAGCCCAGACAGGAACCTCTACACAGGCTTGTGGCGGCAAATTGTCCACTAACCCTGTATTGAGCACATTGCCGTTGAATTTGAAGGGTGCTCCTCCCATCACGGCATTCATAATGAATGCGGCATATTCGTGGCCTCTTTCAAGTTCAATCGGGGCATCAGACGCGAACCAGCTTTTGGCTTCCTCTTTCCAGGAATTCGCACGTTCCCTATACCTTTTCAGTACGTAGGCATACTCCCCCGGGTTCCAATTGGTTCCGTGAGTACAGTACTTCTCGATGAGGTCACCGCGTTTACGGAACCACCAGTTATATTCGCTATTGTGACCACTGGATTCCGTCACGTAATAACCCAGAGCCAAGTACATTTCATTGCGCACCTGCTCCTGTCTGTAAACCTCTTCGTTTTCCGTTATCGCCTGGTGTATGAGGGGGTATGCGTCTTCGCCTCGATAAGTAAATTCCTTGTACCAAGCCATGTGGTTAATACCAGCGCATGTATAACTGATATCAGCAGGATCCGCATCTATCCAGCCCGCCAGCATTGCGGCCGTGCCTTGTACGCTGTGACATAGACCGGTAAGTTCTATGGAAGTTTCCGTACTCATGGCTCGGCAAAGCATGGCCATGGGATTCGTATAGTTGAGCATAAGGGCACTGGGACACAGTTTCTCCATGTCACGGGCGATGTCCATCATGACGGGGAGAGTGCGGGCTGCTCGAAAGATTCCAGACGGCCCCCGAGTATCACCGATGTTAGTGTCTACACCGTAAGTCATGGGAATCTCGATGTCATGACGGAAGACTTCAGGACCACCTACCAGGACTGTCACTACCACGAAATCGGCGTCGCTAAGGGCCTCATTTCTCTTCAAAGTGGAGTGCACTCGCGCTGGGTAGTTGCCGAGTTCCACGATGCGGCTTACGGCCCGGTGGGCGAAGTCCAGCCGCTCAGCATCAACATCCATGAGCCACAGGTCTGCATCCTCCAAGGTTTCGAAAGTCAGTACGTCCCGAACCAATTTGCGAGTGAAACCCAGACTACCTGCCCCAATGAAGGCTATCTTGACGGCCATGAGATTGATCCCCTTCTAAGAGAATTGAGGAAGCCACTGAGACTGGGCATCCAGCATTTCATTCACCATGTAGTTAAGTTGCGGCAATGTGCCTACAGCTGCACTTAAAGGGTCCAAGAGGACCGCGTAGTGTACGGCGTCCGAATTACCCGTCAGGGCGGCTTCGACCACCAGCTCTTGTACATTGATATTAGTGCGATTTAGGCCAGCCAACTGTGCTGGATAATCCTCGACCACACAAGGTTGGATGCCGCTGCTATCCACCAGGCAAGGCACTTCCACGCAACAGCCGGGGGGCAAGGAAACCATCAGTTGCCGATTTGGCACATTTCCGTTCACTTTGCAGGGCACATTGGTTTCGATCGCCTCAATTATGCCAACCCCATATTCATGGCTGCGCTCGGACAACATTTCGCTAGCAACGACTTCATCGAATTCGGAATTGTATTGGGCTAGGCGGTCAATGCAGTGACGCAGGTAGCCCCCCGTGCGTCCGAAGTCATACCAGCTCAGCCTTTCATCGGTGAACTTGGGGGCCAGCTGGTTTTCTATCATTTCCTTCGTTTTGCGGAAATAGGGTAAATATTCACTTGCATGCCCGCTGGATTCAGTAACGAAACAATCGAAATGATTCATCATTTCGATGCGGACGGGCTCGGACCCATAGATGCCGGGATCCTTGACAGATTCCTTGATTTGGGGGTACAGATCCTCTCGACCACGCCGGAATTCCAGGAAAAAGGCTTGGTGGTTAATACCTGCGCATACAAAATTCACTTCCTCGTAAGGCACATCAATCCATCGCGCCAGCATTTCGCTGGTTCCTTGCACGCTGTGGCACAAACCCACATGAGGCCAACCTGTAGCTCTGTCGATGGCCCAGCAATTCATTGCCATGGGATTGACGTAGTTAAGGATGAGAGCATTCGGAGCAACTTCATCCAAATCCGCACACAGATTCAAGAGGATGGGAATAGTACGCAGTGCCCTAAAGACACCTCCTGGTCCCAACGTGTCGCCAACACATTGTTCAATTCCATATTGGCTGGGAATCTCTATATCCAACTTGAAGGCTTCCAATCCCCCAGCCTGAAACGTGGTTATCACGTAGTCTGCCCCGGTCACGGCTTCTCGTTGTTCCAGGGTGGCTGTGACCCGGGCTTTGGCACCCATTCGGTCCACGATGGCGGATACAACCTGTTCTGACTGCTTGAGGCGAAGGGGGTCTATATCCATGAGGCGGATCTCACATTCTGTCAAAGCCGGAGTCAACAGGATATCGCTACACAACCTGCGGGTGAACACCAAGCTGCCAGATCCAATTAGCGCGATGGAAGTCATCCTTCATTCCTTGGAAGAGCTAGATTTCGAATATTGGAATTGAATGGCGGCGCTAGGCGTAAGCTGCCTCTCGCAGACCCCTGATGTAGCCTAACGCGTAGAGCCGACCAATCTGGGAATAGCCAGGTCGATCATTGTCGTCGCCGGTCATAGTCGGTACATGATCGGGGCGAAGCACTCCCTCATAACCGACCGTCTGGTAGGCCCGCATGCAGGCCAACATATCAGTCTTTCCGTTGTCATGGAAAGTTTCCACAAATTTCTCAGGCGTACCTCGGACGTCTCGAAAATGGACAAAGAAAAGACGTTCTTGGGCCGCGAATTTGTGAATAGCGGCGGGGATATCGTCCGTCATTAAGGCGAAATTTCCCTGGCACAGACAGACGCCATTCATGGGACTGGGATGCAAATCCACCAGTCTTTGGAAGTTCTCGACACTACGCATGATGCGTCCCATGCCAGCCAGCGGCGACAGTGGCGGATCATCCGGGTGCATCGCTAATCTGACCCCCGCTTCTTCAGCGACAGGCATCACACAATCCACAAAATATTTGAGATTTGCCCACAATTCAGCTTCAGAAACTTCACCTGCTTCAGTGGTGAGGTTGCGAATATATTCAAGATCAAATGCGGTGACATGGGCTCCACCCCGGCCTGGGGTTGTTTGGCTAGTGCGCACCCAGTTGAAGTAAGGCATCCATTCATAACACCAAACCGGAATGCCGACTTCCCCCATATTACGGATGAGTTCGATGACTATTTCGATTTCTTCGTCCCGGCCTGGCAGACCCCGCTTGATTTTGTCCATCGGTGGTCGACCCTCTATGACTTCCACCGAAAGGCCTTCTGCGACGAAGGCCTCATTGGTGCGAGCCAGCGTCAGAATTCCCCAAGGCAGCTCTTCTTTCTGCGTGGCACTGGCTTGCCTGTTGTCCAAGGCAGCTACTACTTTCGTTACGCCACATTGCTTGACCATGTCCCACAGCGGGCTGCGCGGTACAGAGAGAAACTCAGCGATACCTATCATGAAACCTCCGTCTTAAAACCCATCAGCTAGTCTTCACAGCCAAAAAATGGGGAAACGCCTTACTAGCCTCGAAGAATTGACAATTGCCTCTAAGCGGCAAGTTCCTTTTCGCTATGAGAAATTATAGGCTTGAGATAGTGTCCTGTGTAACTGCGAACGGCTTCACAGAGTTGTTCAGGTGTTCCCTGGGCGATCAGTTGGCCGCCTCGTTCACCGCCTTCCGGCCCCATGTCAAGGATCCAGTCACAATTCTTGATCACATCAAGGTTATGTTCGATTACCAATACTGTGTTACCACGGTTCACCAGAGAATGAAGTACTTGGAGCAGCTTGTTAACATCATCAAAATGCAAACCTGTGGTGGGCTCATCCAAGATGTAGAGGGTATTTCCGGTGTCTCTTCTGCTAAGTTCCTTGCTCAATTTTACCCGCTGGGCTTCGCCACCGGACAAAGTGGTAGCTGGCTGGCCCAGGCGAATGTATCCTAGCCCTACAGACATAAGCGTGTCCAACTTGGCTTTGATACGTGGGATCTTGGAAAACAGCTCGCAAGCATCCTCAATAGTCAAGTTCAAAGCACCGGAAATGGACAGACCGCGATACTTGATCTCCAACGTATCTCGGTTGTATCTCTCACCTTTGCATTCCTCACATTGCACATAGACATTGGGCAGGAACTGCATTTCGATTTCTTCAATGCCGGCACCCTTACAGGCTTCGCACCGTCCGCCGGAAACATTGAAACTAAACCGTCCCGGCTTGTAGCCACGGACTTTGGCTTCCGGAATGGAGGCATAGAGTTCACGCAATGGTGTGAATAAGCCCACGTAGGTTGCGGGATTGCTGCGGGGAGTACGCCCGATCGGGCTCTGATCAATATCAATAACTTTGTCCAGATGCTGAAATCCCTCTATACCGGCACATTCCCCTGGGACCGCTTTGGCTTGGTACATAGTCTGCGCCAGAAACTTGTAAAGTACCTCGTTGACCAACGTACTCTTGCCACTGCCGCTAACACCGGTCACAACAGTTAAAGTGCCGAGCGGGAAGCGAACATCCACATTTTGCAGATTGTTCTCAACAGCTCCTTTGACGTAGAGATACTGGCCGTTGCCTGGCCGCCGTGTAGTGGGCATAGAAATTAATTTCTCGCGCCTTATATACTGCGCCGTCAAGCTCGTCTCGTGGTTCCTAAAATCGGCTTGGGCAGCGGAGCAAACAACCTCACCGCCTCTTTCTCCGGCCCCTGGCCCCAAATCTACTATCCAGTCCGCCGACAAAATTGTTTCTTCATCGTGCTCCACTACGACAACCGTATTGCCGAGGTCCCGCATGCCTAACAAAGTGTCCAGCAGCCGCTGGTTGTCGCGCTGGTGCAGCCCTATACTGGGCTCATCCAGGATATAGAGTACTCCCATCAGTTGGCTGCCAATTTGTGTTGCTAGACGTATGCGTTGCGCTTCCCCTCCGGAAAGTGAAGCAGCAGCCCTGTCCAGAGAAAGATACTCCAGGCCCACATTGACCATGAAGGTCAATCTAGCTTCAATTTCTTTCAGTACCTGTTGTCCAATTGCCCACTCTCTCTTCGTCAGGGTCGGTGTTGCAAGTGGGCCATGTCCATTTAACTCCGTGACTGGCGCATTGTTCCCAGGTGTTAGGCCCTTGATCCACTCCAAGGCGTTGGCCACGGAAAGGCGGCTTACTTCAATAACATTGATATCGGCGATTGTCACTCCCAGCGCCTCGGCCCGCAGGCGCTGGCCCCGACAAGACGGACAAGGACGGAAACTCATGAAAGCGGCTAGTTGATCTCTAATGTATTCGCTCTGGGTATCTTCATACCTTTGACGTAAATGCTCCAGAACCCCTTTGAAGGTCGTGTCATAGGGATAGGTTTTGCCGTCTTTGTTTTCCAGAAACACTGTCACGTTTCGGTTAGGCATGTCCGGACCCAAAATGATGAGGTCCTTCTGGCGTTGGCTCAGTTTATCGAAGGACACATCCAAAGGTACGGCCATTTGCTTACAGAACGTCTTCAGGACTTCGAATCTCCAATTGAATGAGTCTGCAGAATCCTCATTCTTGCGCCTGAAAGGCAAGATACAGTTCTGGTTGATGGTACGGCTCTCATCGACCACCAGTCTAATGTCGAACTCGTTCTGTTTGCCTATGCCGTTGCATTTGGCACAGGCTCCGTGAGGGCTATTAAAACTGAAGGTCCGGGGCTCTATGGCCTCAAGGCTAAGCCCGCATTCCGCACATGCGAAATTACGGCTGTATGTCAGCTCTTGCGGGTTGTCGGGATCTGTGACATCGCAGATTGTCAAGGCCCCATCTCCTAAGGTGAGAGCAGTCTCCACCGAATCCGTAAGGCGGGTGACGTCCGTACCATCGTCCCCATCCAACCCACTGGGAGCGCGGATCACCAGTCGGTCGACAACGGCTTCAATCGAGTGATTCTTATATCTTTCGAGCTCGGGCACCTCTTCAACGTCCAGGACTTCCCCATTCACGCGAACTCGCATGTATCCCTGCTGCATTAGTTGACGCAGCTCTGACTGATGCTGGCCCTTTCGATTCTTGATCCTAGGCGCCAGCAAGATCAACCGGCTTCCATCTGGCTTTGCCTGCAGCAGGTCTACTATTTGCTGCGGAGTCTGTTGGGAAATGGGAGCCGCGCATTTGGGACAATGGGGATGCCCAATGCGTGCGTACAGAAGGCGCAGGTAATCAAAGACTTCAGTCACCGTGCCTACAGTCGAACGCGGATTGCGATTGGTGCTCTTCTGGTCGATGGAAATTGCGGGACTGAGACCCTCAATTTGGTCCACATCCGGTTTTTCCAGAAGTCCCAGGAATTGCCTGGCATAGGCAGACAAAGATTCCACATATCGCCGCTGTCCCTCTGCATACAAGGTATCGAAGGCCAGACTGCTTTTTCCGCTGCCGCTCAAACCCGTAACAACTACGAACTGGTTGCGCGGAATAGTTACATTAATGTTCTTAAGATTGTGCTCTCTGGCACCTAATACTGAAATCTCAGTTAAGGCCATTTATCCTCTCCCGTCTGCGTTCCCCTTTCTCATTGCGCTAGGGCCAGACCCATATAGATTACAGGACAAGGACAGCCAGTGGCATCCACAGACCCCTCAGACTCCGCCCTTTTGCGGCTTAAGCAGCCCATAATTTCCGCTCTGCCGTCGATAGACAACATTCAGATCTCCTGTTTCTTCATTCAAGAAGACATGAAAATCATGTTCCAACTGCTCCATTGCTTCTACAGCCTCTGCGACTGGCAAGGCGGCGACTTTGAACTCCTTTTCCCTTACAACGAAACCTCTTTCATCCCACATTTCCAGATCCGTCTCATCCACTACCTCCGTGGAAACGGGCATCGATGCGTATGCTTCCTTCTTTGCTCGTCTGTTCCGACGATATCGGCCCTTAAACCTGTCGATCTGCCTCTCCATTTTTTCAATGGCGGCGTCAATAGCTCGCAAGACATTCGGACCTTTCACTTCGGCCCTAAGTGTGCGGCCTCTGACATGCATGGATATCTGTACCCGACAAGCCCTTTCTGGATTAGGTGTATGCCGACCATGAACTTCGCAACGTGTACCCGCAGGTTGGGCCAAGACTGCTTCCAGTTTTTCCAACCTCGGCCGGGCATGGCCATCAATTTGGCTAGTTTCGGATCTCTCGAAACCGTGTATAGCAATGTCCATTCTTCCTCCATTGGTTATTGTTGGCTAAAACCGTGCCAGAAATGCAAGTCATGATCGTGGCAACCTGCAAAGGAATCGCTGGCGGCGTTCTGGGTGTGCCAGAATCCAACTTGGTCGACTCGGGTAATCCTGCCAGATCCCCTCATAAGCACAATCCCAGTATCTCACGACAATGAACGTTCCTTATTTAATTCCCGTACAATCTGTGCGCGTTTACCATGAAGTGCTGCGGAGTAAATTCGTAACTTCCTTGGGCCACGCGCCCAATAAAGCAGCAGCACAGTCTTTCATTCAAGAGATACGAGAAGAATTCACGGACGCCAGTCACAACTGCTGGGCCTTTGTAGCAGGCCCGCCAGGCTCGACTGCAGAAATTGGTTGCAGTGACGATGGCGAACCTCACGGCACCGCTGGCAAACCCATGTTGAAATGCCTGCAATATTCGCAAGTTGGTGAAGTCGTTGGCGTAGTAACCCGTTATTTCGGAGGAACCAAACTCGGCAGAGGAGGTCTGGTTCGCGCCTACTCCCAGGGAATAAAAAATGCCTTGGAAGTGTTGCCCAGTTCCTTAAAAATCGAAGTCTCGAAGCTACGCTTCTCCATTGGGTACTCCAAACTTTCAAGCCTTGAATACAACTTGCCCAGATTTGAAGGAGAGATCTCCATGCAGGAATTCGGTAAGAAAGTCCGGCTACAGGTTTGCTTGCCTGCTTCCCGAGTTACGGAGTTTCAAACCTTTTTGCAGGATCTCACATCAGGAAAAGTAACGATTGAGGATTGCACTGTCTAGGAGTTTACAGCTTTGATTAAGTTGGTTCGAGACTGTAGGACCGTTTCTCTTGGAGAAGCGTCCCTTTCCAAGGCTACTGCAACGAACGAACAATCAGTTTCTTTTCTTCCAGTCAAAAGCAGAGACGGCAATTAAGGGTGAAAGTTAAGGTCGTTGGTTACAAGGCCACATCTAAGCTTTATCCAAAATCCCACCCGATTCTGTTTTGCCCTCAATCCCATGTGCTCTCCTTCTTCACACGGTCCAACTGCCGCTTAGTTTCTCGCTCCGCGATCGAAGCCCTCTTATCGTAGAGGTTCTTGCCTTTCGCCAAGGCGATTTCCACTTTGGCTTTTCCATCACCGTTCAAATACATTCTGACGGGCACCACTGTAAGTCCCTTCGTAGCCACTTCAGATTCAAGAGTCATAATTTCGCGTTTGTGAAGCAGCAGTTTGCGGGGGCGAAGTTCATCGTGGTTCTCTCTGTTGCCAAATTCGTAGGGAGCAATGTGAACATCCTGCAACCAGGCTTCTCCTCTTCGGAATGCCACGAATCCATCTCGCAGGTTGACTCTGCCAAGACGAATGGACTTGATTTCGGTGCCTTGTAATTGCAGTCCTGCATCGTGATGGTCCTGCAAATGATACTGGAAACGAGCTCGCCGATTGGTGGCTACAGTCCTATAGCCGTCGGCAACTTTATCTTTCTGCTGATTGCGGCTTTTGCCCTTTTTAGCCATAGCCGTCCGTCACTTCAATGAAGATATAACGTAATCCAAAGCAACATCGAAGGGCAAATCGACGCCCTTTTCCAGGTTTTCGGAGTCTTCTGCCACTGTAATATCAGGGCTTAATCCAGCATCCTGGATTGTACGGTCCAGGGGTGTGTACCACAACGAGGACGTAACTCGCATTTCACTCTTGTCCGACAAAGGGTGCCGAGTCTGGGCACTACCTTTTCCAAAGGTTTTTTCCCCGATCAGAGGGCCGAGTCCCCAATCCTGGATGGCTCCCGCCACTAACTCGCTGGCGCTGGCACTCTCAGAGTCAACTACAACAGCTAGAGGCATACCGGCCGGTAACAGAGCTTCCTGCTCCGAAAAATGTTCATGCCCTGCACCATCCCTATAACGCTGGGTTACCACGAGTTGCTGGCCTCCAAAAATGCCAGCCACTTGCACTGCCTCAGTTAGAAAGCCTCCGGAATTTCCTCGCAGATCGAGGATCAGGGCTTCCATGCCGACAGCCAACATTTCGTCCAAGGCTTCTACCAATTGATCACCACTGCCATCCACGAAAGTATGGAATTGGAGGAAACCTACTGACTCCTCAGGTCCCAGCATCTTATAGTCAAGTACATTCATTTCAATTATAGCTCTTATCAGAATAACTTCGAACACCTCGGAATCACGTTGGACTTGAAGTTCAACTTCCGTATCGATGGGGCCACGCACTCTTATGATCGTGGCCGTCATGCCCAATTCTGAAACTGATTCCCCATTGACTTCTTTGATCAAGTCACCTGCCCGCAACTCACCGGCCTTCGCAGGGCTGTCCGGAAAAACCTCAAGTAGTCTAACGGCGGAAAGATCTTCATCCCATTCCACTCTGGCCCCTATGCCACCAAAATGCCCCTGATTCGATTCTGCTGCTAATTTGGCGGAATCAGGAGAAAGCCAATAAGTATAGGGGTCATCCAATGACTCTATGATGCCTTTGATCGCAGCATTGTTTAATTCCTGTGCATCCGGTAGTCCCCGCACGAACTCCTGCTGAAGCGTAGTCGTTGCCTCACTCAAGAGGGAAAAGTCTATAGCTCTTCTGCCCTCCTCCTCCTGACCAATTAAGGAGAGAGCTATACCGGCAAGCCGAGAAGGAAGTGAAGTTTGTGGCGGCAACATAGAGCCACCATAGAAACCGACAGCGAGATTGAGAAGTCCCCACAACAAAGCAGCTATCAGGAGAGTTTGCCACTTGAACGTGAAAGTGCGAACAATGTTGGCTTCAGGGACTCGTGGTTCGGCAACAGGGGCAGTATTCGAATTCATTGATGACTCATTCTTGTTTGTCTAGGAATTCTCATTCCAGTTTGTCGCCTCTGCCTAGAACACTTTCCTCGGATTTGAATATTGCTACTCTCAATGGGGGAGCTACAAGGGGGTCCTGTCCAATCGGAGTTTTCCCAACGAATTGAGATATCCCTTTGGGTAACCCGAGGCTTCAGCGGTCAAGATTCCTACAATTTCTGTCATTTTTTTCTTTGCCCTTCCGTGTGTCCCTCGGAAACAACTCCTCATAACAGAGCGAGATTACCCAGACCTTTGTGTTCATTTTTATTGCCTCTATTAGGCTTCCTCGAAGGACATTAAAGATTGGAATTTACGGGGAGTCATGTTTTCAGTATTTTTTTTCACAACTAGGCAACTCGCTACAGACGCAACCGGAACAGAGAGAACATTTTCCTCGGGAGGCGGATACCAAGCTCTGCCATTCGCTTACTATGGCTGTTTCTTGTAGTTTGCCGCGAATGACTTCTGAGCCTCGATCTTCAAGATTGACGAATTTTTCTAAATTAATGGATCATTGTGTTTCTAGTTACCATTGCATTTCACTTTGGAATCCATCCAGGGTTCTTGGCCTTTGTTGTCCAGATTTGCGATGTACGCCCCGTGCCGTCAGCAGAAGTCCTGCCCTTACCAGGGGATCCGATGTTGCTATTACTTATAGCCAACACCACTCCACTACGAGATGAGATCCGCGTCGCAGGAAGAACCTATCTACTTCAGACTGTCGAGTCTAACAACTTGGAGGACGTCCGGGAAAGTAGGAATTGAGGACCTAAGCAATTGGCTTGCCAAGTAGCTGCAGGGCCAGCGCGGGTAACTTCCAGAAATCCTTCTTGTGAGTTAATGACGGAAGTCCTTGTGGGTGTATTCCTCGATGTCAGTCACCGCGGAGAGCTTTTTTCCTAAACGTTTACTCCTGATCCTAGATTCTTAGCCTATCTGCATAACCGTGCAGGGCCTTCTAAGAAGATCACTACATTATCCCAGATTGTCCCTTGCCGAAGTGTGGCACCTGCAATGTTCTCTGGAAATACGAAGCTAGTTAACGCGGGCGGTAATCCAGCTGCAAGGCGAAGCGAATCTCCCCTTGTGCGGCTTCTGGAGCTCAATTCGGCCAACTTCAAAGAGTCATCAGTAAACTCTCAGCCTAATCGTAGCATCGGAGGAAAAACCGACTTTCACAATTTCACTTGAAGCAATGAGACACTTCGAAACAGCAATCCAGCATAATGGCCCAGTCGTGTAACTAGGTGGCAGCCACCTTCACCCCTTTTCGTATTGCCCTGCACGGGAATCCAATTCAAACTTGCTGTCCGGGTCTTGAGGATCCTAGCTTTGCTTCTTTAACCGTGAAGCTGTTGAAGCCGAGCCGATGAATTCAGTGACTCGGATTCCAGAATGACAGTCCTTCTTCTTGGAAGGTGTAATAAGCTAGCCTAAGCCCCTATGGTCTTGGGTGCCACGAACAGTCCTTGCCGGATTCCCCGTCATTGGATCCCGAATCTCCAGGGACTTTGAAGTCGAACAGCGCCCGAAAGCAGTCCTTCTGTATCCACCCCGCATTCCAGGTCTTGGCTACAGTGTCAACTGGGAGCGACCGTACGCTTTTGCCTTGGAAAAATAAGAATTCAAATGGGGCAGATTGACGATAATCCACGGGCCTCTTGGGGGAGTCCCGGTCTCTTGGGGGAGTCCCGGTCTCTTTTGGAGCCGTCGCTAGAAAGCCCCACTTAGGAAGATTGCCTTTGTTCAGGGGACTCCCAAGTTAGCAAGAAAAAATATCATACCTTTCAGATTTCGGGGGAAGCCTTGCCAGCCGACTGGTGCCCAGCCTGTCTGTAGGTTAAGCCTGACTCTATTGAAGGAAACCACTTTGCTCAACCCATGCAATTTTGAAAGGCGCCAAGCTGAGCGCTTCCCAAGCGTGTTTCAAGTCCCCGGCCCCAAAGGCACGGTCCGCGCTGCTAGGCCCCTTTTCGGATATGTAATTACTAACACGCCCTGGGGTCCGGTCTAGGCTGTGGCCAGTTTGTACCCATTGAAAGCGGGCCATCTACTAGCGTTCTGCCATAGAGTTTATTGGTTGTTAAGACTGGGTGGCTAGGGAAGCAACTTCTTTGAAATCGATTGCATAGTCTATGATTTCGATACTATGGAAGCCTTTGCAAGTAAGTAGAAGCGCCCGGAGATGGATCAATTTCTGCCTACTCTGGACCGGACCAATTCCTGGATTGATTTAGGGCTTATATACTTGAGTATCCAGCTACCTGAGAGTACAATAAGCGGAAGCGATAGGCCATCTAACCTGCCTACCGCTCCCTCACAGACAGGGAACGTCGAATTCCATGCCTGCTGCGTCCAATGTAGCACAGCCTGAACTGGTCCACCGCGGTGTGCGGCTGCGGCTGTTGCCGGGGTCGCGGGCGGTCGCGTACCAGTTGGCCGGCACGGCGGGGGCCGGCCGGTTCGTCTGGAATCACTTTCTGGCCCGGAAACAGCAACAGTACAGGGCCTATCGGTGCGGGCAGGACTATAAGATTGGTCCGGAACCGGCTAAGCCCCAGCTCTCATTCTTCAGCCTGGGTAAGGAATTCACGGCCCTCAGGCAGGATCCGGAGTACGCGTGGCTGCAGGCGTACAGCTTCACTGCAGTGCGGTATGTCCTGAAGTACCTGGCGGACGCGTACCAGGCATTCTTCCAGGGCCTGCGCGGCTATCCTGTGTTCAAACGCAAGCACGACCACCAGGATGGCTTCACCCTCCCCGAAAGAGTCCAAGTCCGGGACAACCAGCTGTACGTGCCGCGCAGCGGCTGGCTGCGGCTCAAGGGCAGCAACCTGTATACCCACGGGCAACCGGTGCAGGCGCGCATCCGCCAGGAGGGTACAAGGGCGCGGCCCCAGTGGTATGTCTATCTCACCTACGCGGTGCCCGCGGACTCGGTGCGGTGCGGTGCGGCCACCGGGGTGCTGGGCCTGGATCGCAATGTGGGCCAGGTCACCGACAGCGCCGGCACCCGGTACCCCCTGACCGACCTGGGTCGCCTGGAGGCCCAGCTGGCGCGTAAGCAACGGCTGCAGGCCCGCAAGCGCAAGGGCTCGGTGCGGGCGCGGCGGCTGGGCGGGCAGCTGACGAAGTTGCGGCGCCGACAGAAACGGATCCGGTCCAATGACACTCACCACATCAGCCGGGCGTTGGCTGACCAGGCTCACACCCTGGTGGCAGAGGCTCTCAACACCCAGGGCATGACCAAGTCGGCGCGGGGCGCCGAGGCGCAGCCCGGCACTCACGTTCAGGCCAAGGCCGGCCTGAACCGCAGCATATTGGCCAGCAACTGGGGACAGCTGGCCCAGCGGCTAGCCTACAAGTGTGGTCACTTTGAGACCGTGGACCCCCGGTACACCAGCCAGACCTGCCATCAGTGCGGGCATGTGGCGGCCGCCAACCGCAAGACACAGGCGGTGTTCCGGTGTCAACGCTGCGACTTCCTGCTCAACGCGGATCACAATGCCGCACTCAACATTCTGGGGCGGTTTGTCCGCCCTGTGGCCTGCGGGACAGGGGCAACTGCACGGCGAGAGGCGTTCCCCTTAGGGACCTCACCGACCCGTGAACACGGTATGCTTGAGTCTGTGTACTCAAATATATAAGTCCCATTGATTTAGTCACCCCTCTACCAATGGGAGTGTAGTTCGGCTCAGGCCTAGGTAAGGATTCTTCTCTGAGTATTGCTGGAAAACAACCCGTATTTGTCCCACACATATCACTTTCGGAAACTGAGGCAGATAAAGCACCCCCGCCTGGAAACTGAGGTTTTAGGGAAGGGGTTCAGACTGGGTTAATCATCGACCAAGTGCGAAAGCCAACATCTCCCCCTTGTCCCTAGGAGAAGATGCAGGGGCGGAGAGGCCCTTCTTTCGAATTCCACTTTTGGGCAAGTATGCTGGTGCGTTACTCAAGACAGCTGCTCAAGCGTAACTGGGCCCAAAACTAATCGGCAGGGCCTTCTGCATCAGAGCAAGAGATTTGATTTCGGTCTTTCTGATGCACAATGGATGTAATGGTTATCCTCGAGTTCATCTTGGTCTTGGCTCGCCCTGGAATGAAATCTAGTAAAAAACAATCTCTGGCCAGCTGCCAGTCAAGATCTGCGGGATTAGAAAATGCCGGTGATGGGGCCACTTCCCAACGTCTAGTTGGTGCAAGCCAACTGCATTGTCTTCCAGATTTGTACTGCGGCTTGCTGCAAATCTACTCTCTGGGTCGGCAAGACTCGATCAACGTTAGGAACAGTTCCCACCTCAAGAGAACAGATTTCGTTACTTCATAGCCAACAAAGGGTGGTGCCATTTGTTCCGTACTTCAAGCGAACCGACAACCGAGCCCGATAATGATTCATTCCAGACTGGGCAGATCGTTACTGTTGCAAGTGGCCACACAGTACACGATGGATTCTCAGCGTTTTTTGCCCCATTGCTTCCTAAAATCCAGGATAAATTGGGCATAGGCTACAGTCAAATCGGATTGCTCTCCTTCGGCCTACAAATTCCCTTTATTTCCACTTTGCTGCTTGGCTATCTCGCCGACCGCTTAAGTGTTCGCTATTTCGTCATTTTCGCCCCGGCAGTTACTGCCACAACGATGAGCCTAATAGGCTTGACTTCCGGTTTCTGGCCTTTGATGGCGATAGTCATCGTTACTGGATTTAGCGTCGCCGGCTTTCACGCCCCGGCTCCCGCCATGATCAGCCAAATATCGGGAAGGCGCGTCGGCCTTGGCATGAGTTTCTTCATGGCTAGCGGAGAATTAGGACGAACCCTTGGCCCCTTACTTGTGGCCGGTAGTGTGACCCTCTTCGGCCTGGAAGGCATTTGGCGCGTCATGTTCTTAGGCTGGATCGCGTCGGCTGTACTCTATTGGCGTCTCCGCGAAGTTCCTGGCCAGCCCGCAAACCAAGGTGCTCCGCAATCGCTCCTGCAATTCTGGGCGGACGGCAAGCGTTTGCTAAGTTTGCTGGGGGCCATGGTTGCCTTCCGAACTTTCCTCCAAGTCGCCCTAACCACCTATCTCCCTCTATACATGCGGGACATTTTGGGTGCGGAGTTTGTGGAAGGTGCCTTCTCTCTTACATTGCTGGAAGGTGCCGGCGTGCTGGGAGCTATCGCGGCTGGGAGCTTGTGTGATCACTACTCACGAAAATTCATCCTTTTGGTCTTATTCGTGATTTCACCTATATTGGTATATGTGTTCACTATTACACCCGTTCATTTAGTGTATTGGGTGTTACCATTCGTAGGTTTCTTTACTCTAGCCACAATGCCTGTCACTTTAACTATTCTGCAGACCCGTTTTCCGCGAAACCGTGCCCTTGCTAGTGGAACCTTCATGAGCATGGGGGTATTTAGCCGGGGAGCCACCACTTGGGTCCTGGGGCTCATTGCAGACCAATATGATCTTTCAGTCGTCTTTAACGTATGCATCGTAGTTTCGTTCTTGGGGATCGTGCCTCTCCTGCTTATGCGGCATTCTGAAGTTGAAAGGCATCAGTAAAGATTCAGAAATGGGCGGTCCCTTGAAATTCGCTGAAATATTCAGTTGGAAAGCGGGGCATCCCAGCAGGATTCCTTTCAGGAAGGATGGCCTTAGACTTGGTTTCTTGCAGAATTAAATTGCTTGGTCCACAGGTTGCCATTCCACTCGGAGTTCGTTAGAGAAAGGTCACATAGAGGCCGGTTGCTATATCCTGGTTTACAATTTCGAGCAAGACTTTGAAGAAGCCGAGATACAAAAACCTGAGGAAAACAGATAATGACGCAGGAACTTATTCCTGAGAATCGCCTCCTGACCCAATTGCGTTCCGGCGGATATGCATTCGGAACCATGGTAGGCACTTTCGCACAGTCATCAATGCCAGTCTTGTTGGCCAACGCCGGCTTTGAATTCTTTATTTTGGACAACGAACACGGTATGTTCGACGGAGAAACTACAGAGACAATATGCCGTGTTGCCGTTGCCTTGGGCATCACTCCCATTGTTCGCATTGCCGACCACACTTACACTTGGGTGGCCAAGTCGTTGGACGCGGGCGGTCAAGGCTTGCTACTGCCTCGAATTTATGATGTAGATCAAGTCAAGAGTATTGCATCCATGATGAAATTTCCCCCTGATGGCAGCAGAGGCAACGCCTTGAGTCGGGCCTACGTGGGGTACGGAGCCGGACCAGTGGCGGATGTCATGGCCCGGGCGAACAGTCAGTCCATGATGATAGTACAGATAGAGACCAAGGAGGCCTTTGCAGCAAGGGACGAGATTGCAGCCTTGCCTTATGTCGATTCCCTTTTCATAGGGCCCAATGATCTGTCCATTTCCTTGGGCCATCCCGGACAGTTGGAACACCCCGAAGTGGTGAATGCTATTCGGAGTACTCGAGACACCTGTCTTAAGTTCGACAAAATTCCCGGAATCCAGATGAATACTCCAGAATCCGCCTGCCGATGGGCTGAAGAGGGCTTTCGGCTAATGAGCGCCCAGTCCGATGTGGGTTTGCTTCAGAGTTCTGGCCAGAGGGTTATTAAGGCCTTGCAAGAAGTGGCAAGTCGCTGAAGTTAGCAATTCAAAGCCAATAAGAGATCGACCTAAGTTTAGAGGACCCTTCCCTTATTGGCCTTTAATATTTGGCGTGGTGCATTTAGCGCCCGACACGCCATGGGCATTAGAGTCAACCAAAGCCAGGAATTCCTTTTCTCTTTTGATGAAAACCTGGATTTCATTTGGTCCCCTTATTGGGGATTCAGGCGTCGGTAACACAACCTTCCGAAGCCGTTGAAACCGTTTTCATATATTTAAAGAGCACGCCCGACTCGTATTTGAGAGCTGGTGGGCGCCATTCGCTGCGCCTCTGGGCTAGGGTCTCATCAGAAACAGAAACCTGCAACAGATTCTTTTCTGAATCAATTGTGATTGGATCTCCGTTTTTCACTAACGCGAGGTTTCCACCCAGGAAGGCTTCAGGCGTAATGTGCCCTACTACGAAACCATGGGTCCCGCCGGAGAATCGTCCATCCGTGATCAAAGCTACTTTGTCTCCCAAACCTGCTCCCATGATGGCCGCGGTGACCGAAAGCATTTCGCGCATGCCCGGTCCTCCCTGCGGTCCCTCAAAACGAATAATGACAACCTGCCCAGCCCGGACAGCCCCGATTTCGATACCGGCCAGACATTCTTCTTCCGAATCATAGACTTGGGCCGGACCCTCAAAAACATCGCCTTCCTTACCTGTAATCTTGGCAACGGACCCTTCTTTCGCTAGGTTCCCATAGAGGATTTGTAAATGGCCGCGCGGCTTTATAGGATTGGATAGAGAACTGATAACCGTCTGCCCAGCTGGCAGGTCCTCTGTGTCTTCCAGATTCTCAGCCAAGGTATGACCTGTTACAGTCATGCAATCTCCTTGTAAGAGACCTTCACGCAGAAGCAATTTCTGCACTGCCGGCACACCTCCCACTTCAAATAGGTCCTCCATCACATACTTGCCACTGGGCTTCAGATCGGCCAGAAGGGGGGTCCGATTGGAAACCTCCTGGAAGTCGTCGATCGTGAGCGGGACTTCTGCAGCTCTTGCCATAGCCAGCATATGCAGCACTGCGTTCGTGGAACCGCCCAACGCTACAACCACAGTAATGGCATTCTCAAAAGCAGTTCGGGTCAGAATGTCTCGGGGTTTCAAATCCTTTTCAAGCAACCCGCGAATTACCTTGCCTACATCTTCAGTCTCAGCCTGCTTGCGTTCATGAGTTGCTGGGACTGAGGAGCTGCCGGGCAAAGTCATGCCCAGAGTTTCAATAGCGGCAGCCATGGTGTTAGCTGTATACATGCCTCCACAGGCACCCGCGCCCGGACAGGCGTTTCGCAGAACTTCCCGAAGTTCATCCTCACTGATCTCTTCAGCAATCCATTGCCCGTAGGCTTCAAAGGCCGAAACAATATCCAACTTGCGGTCCCCCAACACTCCTGGCCTAATCGTTCCTCCATAGATCATTAGTGCAGGTCGGTTCAGTCTGGCCATAGCCATCAAGCAACCTGGCATATTCTTGTCACATCCTGGAATACTGATATTGGCATCGTAATATTGGGCCCGCATTACTGTCTCGATGGAATCTGCAATGATGTCGCGGGAAACTAACGAGCACTTCATTCCTTCCGTACCCATGGAAATGCCGTCGCTGACCCCAATCGTATGAAAAATCAGACCAACTAGATCAGCCGCATTGACACTTTTTTTTACATTCTGTGCCAGGGCGTTTAAATGCATGTTGCAGGGATTTCCATCCCAACCCAAACTGGTAATCCCTACCTGGGGCCGAGCCATGTCTTCGTCTGTAAGTCCAATGCCATATAGCATGGCCTGTGACCCCACCTGAGACCGTACTTGGGTCAACTGGCTGCTATATCTATTCAAAGGCATCGAGTCAATGTCATTCTGTTGATTGCCGTCTGCACCCATGGTTTCTCCTCGCTTTAGTTTTTAGCTGCAAGACTGTCCCCAGCCGCAGAAAAAAAGCCTGTCTCCTTACACTTCTTCACGGTGCAAGAAATAGGCAAAAGAATCTGTTAGGGCCAGCCAACTGGCCTCAATAATATTGGGACTGGCTCCAACTGTATTCCAGCTGATTTTCCCGTCAGTGCTAGTTATCAACACCCTAGTCTGAGCTGCAGTCGCCGCATGTCCGTCCAGTATGCGTACCTTGTAATCCGTCAAATTGACGCATTTCAGCTGGGAGAAACTTGGCACCAACGCCTTTCGCAGGGCTCTGTCCAATGCATTAACCGGGCCGTTGCCTTCTCCAACTTCATGATGAATCTTTTCGCCTATCTTGATTTTGACCCTGGCTTCGGCCAAGGACCCCCTGGCCGCCGAATGGCCAACCGTAGTTGTGAAGTCGATCAATTCGAAAGGAGGACGGTAACCGGTCTTGGCACGTCGCATCAGAAGTACAACGCTGGCTTCCGATGCCTCGAATGCAAATCCGCTGTTTTCCAGTTCCTTGATTTGAAAGAGGACTCGCCTTTCTTCCTCGATACTGAGATCCTTGATGCCATATTCCTTCAACTTGATGGAGATATTGTCTTTACCACTCAATTCGCTGACCAACACTCGGGAGCGATTGCCGATTTGGGCTGGATCTATGTGCTGGTAAGTAGCCGGATTTTTCTTAAATGCATTGACATGGGTGCCGCCTTTGTGGGCAAAGGCACTGCTTCCCACGAAAGGTTGTGTTGAAACTGGCGAAAGGTTGGCCATCTCGCTAACTACATTTGCTAATTCTGTTAGATAGACCAGGTTTTCATCTGTTAAGACCTGTAGTCCCATCTTGAGCTGCAGATTGGCAATTACACTGATCAGATTGGCATTGCCACAACGTTCGCCGTACCCATTTACGGTTCCCTGTACATGAGTCGCTCCTTGCCGGACGGCTTCCAAGGTATTGGCGACCCCTACCGCGCTGTCATTGTGGGCATGGATACCTAGCGTAAAGGGATCATTGGTTCCCCTTGATCCCGGCGCCTCCAACTGGGAGAAACCGAAGTGTTTACGCACGGCATACACGATTTCGCCTACTTCCCAAGGCATACATCCCCCATTTGTCTCACACAGGACAATGATTCGGCTGCCATTTTCAAAAGCCCGTTCCAATGTTGCCAAAGCGTAGGTGGGATCTTCCTTGAAGCCATCAAAAAAATGTTCCGCGTCGTATAGCACTTCGCGACCCGCTTCCGCTACGTGACACACGGAATGTGAGATCATGCGGAGGTTTTCCTGTGGGTTGGTCCTCAAGACTTCCCGTACATGAAGGAATGAAGATTTGCCAAAAATAGTAACGACAGGGGTATTTGCCTGCAACAGCAGTTGTATCTGGCGATCTTCCGCCGGGTCCTCTTCCACTCGGCAAGTGGAACCAAATGCAGTTAGTCTGGCATGCTGCAGGTCCAATTCGCTGGTGGCACGAGTGAAGAACTCCATGTCTTTGGGATTTGAGCCAGGCCAACCGCCTTCAATATAGTCGATACCCATCTGATCTAGTCTGCGGGCAATTGCGATCTTGTCTCCGGCACTGAGAGAAATTCCTTCTCCCTGCGTCCCGTCTCGCAGCGTTGTGTCGTATAGCTGGATTTCCAACCTATTGATGTCCTTGGTCCTAGCTCTATCCGGTTCCATGTAACCCGGCAGCCAGCCCCTTAACTGACAACCTCAAAGCATTATCAATGATTCTGCGCTCTCCTTCCTTAATATCACCTTGGCGCATTTTTTTCATCAAGGCTATTTGGATGAAATTCAATGGGTCGATATAGGGGTTGCGTAGTTGGATGGAACGGTACAACCAGCTGTCGGAGGCAGCTAAATCGTCTCGACCCAGCACTAGCATCAGCCCTTTCCGTGTAAATTCAAATTCTTCTGCTATAGACCGGAATGCAAATCGGGAGTCCTCGTTCGTCAGCTCGGCATACTGACTGGCAGTAAAAAGATCAGTCTTCCATAGGGCAATTTGCACGTTTTCAATCAATACCTTGAAGAAACCCCAACCCTGATACATATCCTGTAACAATGCAACCCTTTCTGCCTTGGTTCCATGGGCAGTGAATTGCAATAGGGCCGTACCTACCCCATACCAGTTAGTTAAGTTCACCCGACACTGGGACCAAGCGAAGACCCAAGGGATAGCCCGCAGGTCGGCTACACCAGTGGTCTTCCGCCTTTTAGCCGGTCGAGAACCGATATTTAAGCTAGAGATTGCGTCCACAGGAGTTGCCTCCAAGAAGAATCGAACCAACAAGGGATTTTCCACCAAGGCTAGATATGACTCACTGGAGACACGTCCCAATTCCTCCATGACTTCGACCCATCTTGTGTCAAGTACCTGAGACTCGCGTGGGCTGCTCCGCAACATCACAGAACTGACCAAGTTTTCCATATGACTGCGGGCAATCGTAGGCTGCGTATACTGACTACTGATTACTTCGCCCTGTTCCGTCAATTTCATGCGGCCACGAATTGTGTTTAATGGTTGGGCTGTGATTGTGCGTTCAACACCTCCGCCACCCCGGCTGATAGAGCCACCGCGCCCGTGAAATAGTGTGCACTTTACTCCGAAACGATCGCAGGCCTCAAGTATTGAAATCTGGGCTTGGTACAGCGACCACGTTGCACCAAGGTAGCCCCCGTCTTTATTGGAATCACTGTAGCCAATCATGACAGCTTGATGATTACCGCGGGCTGCAAGATGCTTCCGATAGTACGGCACGCTAAACAGGCGGCAGAGAATATCGGGGGCCCTACCCAAATCATCAATTGATTCAAAGAGAGGCGTTATGTCGAGTTGACCAAACAAGGAAGCATCCTTGGCCAGCAATAACACTTCCAGCACTTGGCTGGGCTGTTCGGTCATGCTAATGATGTAGGTATCAATGGACCTAGGACCCAACAAACGGCGGGCTTGCCGAATAGTGCGAAATACTCGCACAGTTTCGTTTGTTTCCTCTGAGAACTCCAATTCCGATGTGAGGGGGCGGCTAGTGGTGAATTCGAGCGACAACCACCCGATTTTTTCATCTTCTGTGAGTTCCGCCCATCGAGGTTCATCGGGGCTGTGTTTGCCGAAGATTTCATTCAAAGCGGAAAAATGTTTTTCGGCATGTTGCCGAATATCCAGCGAAGCGAAATGAAAACCGAATACCCTTAGCGTCGTGATAAGACGGGAAATGCGACCGTCTGCCAGTACTTTCCCTTCGCAACCGCGCAAGCTCTTCTCTATAGACTTAACGTCTTCGATCAGTTCTTCCGCTCTCTGATAAACAAAAGGACTTAGGTCACGTTCTTCCCACAGGTTGGCGGCATGTTCGAGCGTGGCCTTCAGTCGCCAACGAATAATGGCCAACATCTGCCGGTAAGGCTCCCTTCGGATGAGTCGAAGTCGTTCTTGTTCTTCGTTTGGAACTCTTTCTTCGCTTTCTTTCAGGTGATTCAAGAATTCGTCAGAGAATTTGGCATGATTGACTGACATACTCAAATGGGCAAAGAGTATATCGATCTCTCGTAAGTAGAGTTCCAGAACGCTCTGTATATGGGCTGCCAGAGAATTTTTCGTTACCGTGCTGGTTACGAAGGGATTGCCGTCCCTGTCCCCGCCAATCCAGGACCCGTAACGCAGAAAGACAGGTAAGGCCTTATCAAAACTCGGGTAGTACTTTTTAATCTGCTCTTCCAATTCCTGGTACACAACGGGAATAAGTTCAAAAACAGTTGTGGAGAGGTAGTAGAGACCATGTCTGACCTCGTCCTGGACAGTTGGCCTCAATTCCCTGCTTTCGTCCGACTGCCAAAGAGAGTGAATATTTTCACTTATCAGCTGTAATCGCTTTTCGGCTTCTCTCGGCCCCATGTCGACAACATCTAGCTCTGACAGAATGTCCGAAATAACTTTGTGCTTGTAAAGAATTGTCCGCCGATTTGCCTCAGTTGGATGGGCCGTCAATACCGGAGCAATGGAAAGAGAGGCAACTATTTTCTCTATTTCTGCTTGGGTTATGCCCTGGTGATACATCCAATGCAAAGCGTAGGAAATGTTGCCTTGGGAGGGAAAGCCCTGCTCGTGAGCCAATCTGGCTCTGCGGCGCAACACTCTTACCCGCTGTTGCTGCTCGGCGATATTGACCAGCTGAAAATAAAGTGCAAAGGTCTTAAGAATGGCCATCATCCGAGGCACGTCATGCATTCGCTCGTTGATGATTTCGTTAATGCGTTCACCCGCTCGCATATCTTGGGTTCGCCTGGCCTTGGACAACAACCGAATCTCTTCGACGATTTCAAGAAGCTCGGAGCCTTCCTGTTCCGTAAGAGTGCTTGTCAGCAGTCCTACCAACATGCGAATATTCTCGCGAAGGGATTCTTGGCGAGATTCGTTGAAGCTCCTTTGGGAACCGGCGAGGGCTTCTGAGGCCTGACTGGACTTCAAGTCCAATGTGCCACCAGCGGCAGCATTTCGTTCTCTGAATTGGCTTTGCAGCTTTTCTCGTTGCCACCTGGGAATCCGGCTCTTGCGCCTTCCGGCGGAGGCAGCAAGTTGGGCTGATCCTGTGGTAGAAGCCATGTTGCGCACTACCTATTCAACTTCAGTTTCGGTGTCAGGCGGCGGCAAGAGCCCGCTTCACCAAGTCTCCCATAACTTGGGTGGTAACAACCTCTGAGCCCGTAGCCTCGATATCAAGTGTCCGTATGCCATCGGCCAGGACCTTTTCCACGGCAACCTCAATGGCGTCAGCTTCCCTGTTCAACCCCAGACTCATCCGGCACATCAAAGCGCAACTGAGAATAGCCGCCAGGGGATTCGCCTTGTCTTGTCCCATGATGTCCGGGGCACTGCCGTGTATCGGTTCATACAGCCCCAACTGCTCACCCAAGGAATTTCGCTTCGTTCCCAAGCTGGCAGACGGCAGCATGCCCATTGAACCACCTAGGACAGAGGCCTCATCTGTCAAGATATCTCCAAACAGATTGGAGCAAACAATTACATCAAAGTCGGCAGGACGGTTGACCAAGTGCATCGCCATGGCATCTACTAAGATATGCTCCACCTGCAAGTCCTCGAATTCGGCCAACGTTCGAGTGGCAATCTGACGCCACAGACGACTGGAGGCCAAAACATTGGCCTTGTCTACGCTGACCAGACGACCATTGCGTTCCATGGCCTTTTGGGCGGCTAGTCTGACCACTCTTTCGATTTCAGGCGCGGTGTAGGCCATCAGGTCAGAGGCGTATGCGGCACTTTCCCCAGGTTCTACTTTGTCTCCGAAGTAAATACCCCCGGTCAGTTCCCGGATTACCAACAGATCCACGTCCCGTACCAGCTCTGCTCGCAGAGGGCTTGCCTCAACAAGATAAGGAGATAACTTCACAGGGCGCAAATTGGCGAATAATTCCAGGCGCTGGCGAATTGCCAGAAGCCCACGTTCAGGCCGATCCTGAGCTCTGGGGTCATCCCATTTCGGGCCGCCCACGGCACCCAGGAAGACCGCGTCAGCGGCCAGGCAAGCAGCAACAGTCTCCTCTGGCAAGCTAGTCCCCAGTTCGTCGATAGCATTGCCCCCCATTTTGTGGAAGGCGAAAGTAAAACTGTGGCCGAACAGTTGGGCAATAGCTTCCAGAATCTTGACAGCCTCTGCCGTCACCTCGGGGCCAATACCATCCCCGGGCAGCATTACCAGTTTGCAATGCATAAGTCAGCTCTTATAGGCAGAAAGGCTGTCTGAGATTTCGACAGTTGGGGGCTCGGTAGCTACCCAGGTACCGCAGAGTCCACCATCCGTATTCACCCCGAAGTCCAATGGTTCGCCATTCATCTGCAACACCGGATGGTAGTGGCGGGCAATTTGCTCAGCTTCTGCCACGATATAATGTCCTATCAACGAACGCCTGAATCGGTCCTGGGTCCGATTGGGGAAACTGCCGTGCACTAGCTGTCCATTGAAGAACAGCACATCGCCAGCCCGCATGTGTACCGATTGAGGTGTCAAGCCCTCAGGCAGAGGCACTGTCACATCTGTAAAGCTCTGGGTGGTGTCTGCTGCCACAGGACAAAGAACAGGAATATCGTGTGTGCCAGGAACTATCTGCAAGCAGCCGTTCTGTTCGTCGCAGTCGTCTAGTGCCAGCCAGGCTGCCACACAGGTTCCCGGATCTACCTGTAAGTAAAATTGGTCCTGATGTAGGGCCTGCCCGCGTGCTCCCGGAGGTTTGTAGTAAATCATGGTTTGCACGGCATAGGGTACTTGTCCCAGCAAAGCTCGCAGCCACGTATTAAATCGAGCATCGATCAACCATTCTGCACTGAGCCGATCCCATCGATGCATCATGCCAATCCGCGGAAACCGGGTCAAAGGGTCGTCGGAATCGGGGTCGAAGTTCTCCCAGCCCCAGTCTTCAGCCCGATTGGCATGCATGTACATGAAATGCTCTAAATAGAAGGAGACTTCCGTTTCTGTAAACAAAGACGGTACCAAGCACCAGCCTTGCCGGTCAAAATCAACTTGGTCTGTTTGGGTCGGCGTTGTCACGGTTGCACCTGTCCTGTCACGAGTGGGACAATTCAAAGTTGGAGATGGCTTCATCCTGCGCCAGCAAATAGCCCATATCATCTAGGCCTTGAAGCAGGCAACGTTTGCGAAATGCTTCTATTTCAAAAGAATGCTGCTGGCCATCCGGCATAATCACCACTTGGGTTTCCAAATCCACCAGCAACTTCGTCTCTGGATCCTCTTCGATAACGCTCCAGACAATTTCAATAATCTCCCGATCCAACGGAATAGGCAGCAAACTGTTTTTGAGTGCGTTGTTATAAAAGATGTCGGCAAAAGTGTGGGCGATTACGACCTTGAAGCCAAACTGCATCAGGGCCCAAACCGCATGCTCACGGCTAGACCCGCTGCCGAAGTTGGTTCCGCCTACCAGTATGGCAGAACCCTGGTAACAGTCTTGATTCAGGACGAATTCGGGATTGAGGTTGCCGTTCGGCAAATAGCGCCAAGCCGCAAAGCAGCCGTCTCCCATACCTTCCTGGGTAACAGCTGTCAGGTAGCGGGCTGGGATGATTTGGTCGGTGTCCACGTTGTCTGAACGCAGCGGGGCCGCGGTGGCAGAAACTACTGTCCATGGTTCCATATAGTTACTTCCCTTTGTACTGCACTTAACGCAGCATAGCACGTACGTCTACGATTTGCCCTGATACCGCGGCGGCAGCGGCCATTAGAGGACTCATCAGCAAACTGCGAGAACCAGGACCTTGTCGGCCCTGAAAATTACGGTTACTTGTACTTGCAACATATTTGCCTGCGCCAGCCTTGTCATCGTTCATCGCCAAGCACATTGAACAGCCCGAGCCGCGCCATTCAAATCCGGCTTCCGTGAATACGCGGTCCAATCCTTCCGCCTCAGCGGCGGCCTTTACGGCCTTTGATCCGGGAACAACTAAAGCTTCCACATGGTCGGCAACCTTCTGGCCCTTTACTATCTTCGCAGCCGCCTGCAAATCTTCCAGGCGGCTGTTAGTACAGGAACCTATGAAAACGATGTCAACTTGCTGGCCTTCCATGGGTTGGCCGGGGGTCAACCCCATGTAGTTAAGAGCTTGCGCCAAGTCTTGTCGTTGCTGGGGGCTTTCCATGTCTTCCAGCCGGGGTACGGTGCCTGTAACTGGGCCTCCCATTCCAGGGTTGGTCCCGTAGGTCACCATTGGTGCCAAATCTGTCACATCCAGGCCAAATGAACGATCGAATTCAGCATCATCATCTGTTGCCAATTCCTGCCATGCGGCCATGGCCCTATCCCAATCGTTCCCAGAGGGAGCAAAAGGTCGGCCTCTGAGATATTCATAAGTGGTTTCGTCCGGAGCGATCAGTCCTGCCCGCGCTCCGCCTTCAATGCTCATATTGCAAATAGTCATCCGGTTGGCCATGCTCAATTTCTGAATGGTTTCGCCGCGGTATTCGAACACATGGCCGGCGCCTCCGCTGGCCCCATTTGCAGCGATAATGGCCAGAATAATGTCCTTGGCGGTTACTCCAAGTCCCAGTTCCCCTTCGACGTTGATGGCGAAGGATTTCGGCTTACTTTGCATCAGACATTGGGATGCCAAGACGTGGCCTACTTCACTCGTACCAATGCCGAAAGCCAGAGAGCCAAAGGCCCCGTGCGTACTCGTATGGCTGTCTCCGCAAACTATGGTCATCCCGGGCTGTGTAACCCCCATTTCTGGAGCAACCACATGCACTATGCCCTGGACGTCACCTTCAATGTCCCACAAAGTGACACCGAAGTCTTTGCAGTTTTGCCGCAAAGTGTTTACTTGCATGGCTGCATCTTCAGGCCAAAGGGGGATTTCCCGCGTGGGAATTGCATGATCCATAGTGGCGAAGGTACGTTCCGGACAGCGCACCTCCAACTTCCGGTTGCGGATTTCGGCAAAGGCCTGCGGGGAGGTGACCTCATGAATGAGGTGGGCATCAATATAGAGAATCGTAGGTGCTCCAGGCTCATCTGCCACCACGTGATTGGCCCAGATTTTCTCAAACAGGGTCTTACCCATCTTTCCTTCCAATATGCATGTACGCCTAAAAACTATCGAGTGTAAAAGCCGGAGAATTCCCGTTCCGTACGACTTTCAGCCGGAATGTCAGATTGCAATTGCTCTTCCTTTTCAAACATCCGCATTCCTTCATTGCGGGCTTCAATAGCCCCTACGCCTTCTTGAGGAGTAACGTGCCAGATGGCCTGGCGCTGTACGGGCCAATCCATCAAAATCTGTGCTCCCCGTTGAGAACCCGTCTTCTCTACATGGGCACGTACAAGTGCCTTCAAACGGTTTTCCGGGGCTCCGTTGGGTAGCCTTCGAATGCGTATCAATTCGGGGTTATAGCGGCGCTCAAAATTGCCGCTAACGTCGTACACAAAGGCTTCGCCGCCCGTCATGCCTGCACCAAAATTCCGCCCGGTCTCACCAAGAACCACCACGGTGCCGCCAGTCATATACTCGCAGCCATGTTCTCCAACACCTTCTACGACCGCAGTGGCCCCACTGTTTCGGACCCCGAAGCGTTCTCCTGCCAAACCCGACACAAAAACTCGACCACCGGTAGCCCCATAGAGTGCAGTGTTGCCCATGATTACATTCTGCTGTGGGACGAATTTAGACTCCTCGTGGGGTCGCAGCACGATTTCGCCTCCGTTTAATCCCTTGCCAAGGTAGTCATTGGCTTCTCCGATGAGAACGAAGTTCAGTCCCTTGATGCCAAAAGCTCCGAAACTCTGGCCCGCACTACCCACAAAGATAATGTTGATCTGTTCTTCTTCCAAGCCATGCATTCCGAACTCTGCAGTCAACCGGCAAGCAAGGCGGGCCCCGACAGTACGGTCAGTATTGTGTATTTCATGAGTCAGAGATATGAATGCATCAGGGTCTGCCATTAACCGCGCGGTCACTTGCTCCACCAACAGATCGCCCATATCAGTGGCGGCCCGCCAGGTTCTCTGCGCCACGTGGTGCCGGGGGCCTTCTGTTTCCACAGCCTGGAGCAGTGGCTCAAGGTCCATAAATCCTGCTTCACGACCTCTGATGATCTGTTCCAAAAGCTCTGGTCGGCCTATGATCTCGTTTAGTGACGTGTAACCTAAGGCCGCCAAGTGTTCACGAACTTCCTCAGCGATAAACAACATGAAACGCATCACATGTTCTGGAGTCCCCGTAAATTTAGCCCGCAATTCAGGGTTCTGCGTTGCTACCCCAACTGGGCATGTGTCTTTATGACAAACACGTGCCATGATGCAACCTTCAGCAATCATGGCACTGGTGCCAAAGCTATATTCATCCGCGCCCAATAACGCAGCTACTACGACATCCTTGCCCGTTGACAATCCTCCGTCAGTTCTTAATATGGTTTGGCCTCGCAGTCCATTGTCCAGAAGGGCCCGATGAGTCTCTGCGAGCCCCAATTCCCATGGCAGTCCTGCGTTCTTCATGCTGCTGAGAGGGCTGGCGCCAGTCCCTCCGCTGTGTCCTGCTATGTGTACTATGTCGGCGAAGCCTTTAACCACCCCTGCTGCGATCGTACCAACACCTATCTCAGAGACCAGCTTGACACTGACCAGGGCGTTTGGATTGGCCGTATTAAGATCAAAAATCAACTGCGCCAAGTCCTCTATGCTGTAGATATCATGATGGGGAGGTGGGCTGATCAGAGCCACACCGGGAGTCGCATATCGCAATTCTGCAATTTTTTCGGTCACCTTATGACCTGGTAGCTGGCCACCTTCACCAGGTTTAGACCCCTGTGCCATCTTTATTTGCAGTTCTTCTGCATGAATCAAGTAATCAGGTGTGACTCCGAACCGACCCGAGGCAACCTGCTTTATCTTGCTGACCGACAAAGATTCATACCTTTCTGGATCCTCGCCCCCTTCTCCACTATTACTCTTGCCACCCAAACTATTCATGGCAATAGCCAAGGTCTTGTGGGCTTCAACGCTCAAGGCACCATGAGACATGGCTGCAGTGCTGAAACGTTTGACAATCTCTGACGCAGGTTCTACTTCAGCCAGAGGCACAGGTTCTTCTTGAGGTGCAAAATCTAACAGATGGCGAGGCGCCAGGATTTGACCATCTTGCAGCGCGGTCAGCTTCTTGAAGGAGGCCCAGGCGCTTTTATCGTCACTGTTGGTGACGGCGTCCTGAAGCAAATGGACTACTGCAGGAGACCACTCATGCAACTCGCCGCCCCGCCTGGACTTGTACAAGCCCCAAGAAGACAACCGTGCTTTGCGTTTCGCAGTAGAGTCTGGATAGGCACTGTCATGCCAAGCCGACAGGTCCTCAGCTATAGTGTCATAGCCCACGCCTCCCAACAGGCTGGGTGTGCCGATAAATATTTCATTGATCAAAGTCTCGCCTATACCTATGGCCTCAAATACCTGGGCCCCACAGTAGCTATCCAAGGTACTGATTCCCATCTTGCTCATGATCTTGAGCAATCCCTTCTCAACTCCGGTAACGAAGTTACTGACGATTTCTTCCACCGAAGATTGTTCGAAATGCTTGTCCCGGCCTACCAGATCCGTTATTGTTTCGTAAATCAGATAGGGGAAGATGGCATTCGCTCCATAACCAAGAAGCGCAGCGAAATGGTGCACTTCCCTCGGCTCGCCACTCCGGACCACCAGACTCACCTGCATGCGCAAGCCTGTGTTGATCAGATGGTGATGCACGGCTGAGGTTGCCAAGAGCGAAGGAATAGGCAGAGTGTCTTCCTTCACGTCTTCATCAGTCAGGATGAGCAGTCTAGTACCACCGCGGACCAGTTCCTCGGCCCTATGGCACATATCCCGGACAGCCTGTCGCAGCTGGCCCCCTAAAGTTAGATCCCCCTGCCCTACCGAACGCGGCTGCCAGGTCATAGCCAAAGGAGTCAGCCAGAAGTCGGCGGAACCCAAACCAAGGCTTTCCAGAGAATATGCGTGTTCAGGCTGCAAAATGGGTGAAGCCAGTTCAATCAGGCGTGTCGCCCGAGCATTTTCGGAAAGCAAGTTGGCTCTTTCACCTAGCATCATACGGAGACTCATGGCCGTGGTCTCCCGCAAAGAGTCAATGGGTGGGTTAGTGACTTCTGCGAACCTCTGTTTGAAGTAATGAAAAATCGGACGAGGCAGTTTGCTCACGGCTGCAAGCGGCGTGTCATCCCCCATTGCGCCAACGGGCTCAGCGCCGTTAGACAACAAGGGCCGCAGCACCACCACCATCTCTTCGGAAGTAAAACCGAATGCGATTTGGCGACGCACCAATGTTTCGTCTTGAATAGATTTTTCCGCCAAACTTGCCTGACCAATCTCAGCACGCACTGAGGACCGGGAACGAAGAGCACGAGACCGGCGCAGCCGCTGACTCTTGAGCACGATGTCTTCAAGGGAAATCAGATTTTCGGCCAGCCACTGCCCATAGGGTCGCCGGTTGGAGATTAGCCGAGTGATCTCCCTGTCATCCATTACCGTTCCCAGCTTGGTGTCAACGCAGAAGATCTCGCCGGGACCGAGCCGCCCTTTGCGAACCACCAAGGACTCATCGTAGGGAACCGCTCCCATTTCGCTGCTGCTTACTACCAAACCGTTTTCCAGTACAGCGTAACGGGCCGGGCGCAGGCCATTGCGGTCCATTATGGTTCCCACTATGCGCCCGTCGGTATATGCGATGCTGGCCGGCCCATCCCATGGTTCCAACAATGCACTGTGATACTCGTAAAACGCCCGTCGTTCAGGGGTAACATCCCCTTCAGGCATTCGTTCCCAAGCTTCCGGCACCATCATCATCAGGGCATGGCGAATGTCACGTCCGCCGTGTACCAGCAATTCCAATTGCTGATCAAACTTACCGCTGTCGCTCGTATCAGTGTCGAGAATCGGTAGCAAATCTCCTACACCTTGAGGCCACATCGGTGCACTCAGCTGAGGTTCGCGAGCGCGCATCCAGTTTTCGTTGCCCTGAATGGTATTGATTTCGCCGTTATGGCAAATCATGTGAAATGGCTGGGCCCTTTCCCAAGTAGGTAATGTATTGGTGCTGTATCGCTGATGAAAGAGCGCCAAGCCTGTCGTAAAAAGGGGGTCGTGCAGATCCGGATACAGGCGCCCCAGCATGTCCGCTAAGGCCAAACCCTTGTAAATAATCGTTCTACTACTTAGGCTGGAAAGGTATAACCGCTTAACTCCACGCTCTTTGGCGCGACGGAGGACAAGCCGTCGGGCCCGATACAGCAACCTTTCGAAAGCACCTCCTGGCTGGCTCGCCTGCGGGGTACGGCGCAGCACAACTTGCTCTACCCACGGGCGTGTAGCAATAGCACGTTCTCCCAGCACGGCTTCAATTACGGGCACGCTGCGGAATTCTATGACTTCCAAACCCAGTTTGGACAGCTCCTCCGTGATTACGTCTCTCGCCAATTGCCGATCCTCTGCGTCGCGGCGATGCAGGAAGAGCTGGCCAACACCCAAGTCCGAAACCAAGGGAACCGGAAGACCCCGGTGTGTCAGTTCTCTTTTAAAGAATTCGTAGGGAATTTCGGTGAGAATTCCTGCTCCATCGCCAGACTTAAGATCATCGGCGATAGCTCCCCGATGTGCGTGATTGCACAATGAAGCCAATGCTAGACGCAACACCGAATGGGTCTTGTGTCCTTCTATGTGCGCTACAAAGCCAATCCCACACGAATCTCGTTCCGCATCCGGTGCATTCTTGTAGAGGGCACTTACGGTTTGGGATTGGGCTTTAGCGTCCATCTTCAAACTTTCTCTAGCCACGACCGGAAATGGTCGCCTGAATGGGGATACCAAAAAAACCGGCACAGCACCACCGCTCAGCCGGAACTTCCGATATTATACCTCTACCAAGAACCCGGGTGATTCCCTAGGTCAGAATGAAAGAAATGCAGGACAGCTGAAAGAGTTTTGACCTTTCACGCCTCCTATGAGCAGTCCCTTGACAAAGTATTTTTGAATGAAGGGGTACACAACCAGAATGGGCACGGTCGTCACGATGATCATGGCTGCTTTGAAGGTCTGACTCGGAGGCATTGTTTCCGATTCGGACATAAAGTTCATGTCACCTCAATTTGATGCGTCGCCAATATACAGAATTGAACGCAGAATTACCTGAATGGGAAATAGTTTCCTATCTGAATTGAAGACAGCAGCGTAAAACCAGCCATTCCAATGCCATACTGCATAGAAGAGCCCAATGGTGGTAAAAGCAGGCATGGACAAGGGCAGATACACCTTTATCAGTTCGGTAAAGGGGTTGGCCCCATCAATCAATGCGGCTTCTTCTAACTCGACCGGGATGGTCTTCAGGAAGTTACGCATAATGAGGAGCCACCAAGGATTGACCAAAAATGGGATAATCAGCAGCCATATTGAGCTGGTCAGCCTTACCGAGTCCACAACTAGATAAAAGGGAATCGGGCCGCCGCGCCCAGACTTTCACTAGGGAACAGACTTGAACTTTCTGGGCTGACGGATGGCAATAATAAGGAAAACCTGCAGTACTGAATTCACCTCAATTGCAACGGGGCGTGCGACCGACAATTTGAATTGAGCGCGTAAGAGACATTTTCTGACTTGGCCTTTAAGAGTAGGTGTGCTCCCATTCAGAAAACTCAACAACAACCATGGATTTCCAGCTTGAGGCTCTGGAATTTCCGTTTGCGATGTGCATTTCCAAGCCTTTTCAACGGTTCACGCATTCTTACACTTAAGTGCCCTGTCCTGTCTTGAAAAGAGGTCCGCTTGAACTTCGCCATTTGTAACGGCAGTCACTTGCTCCAGACAAGCCCCCCAAGCCGTATGGCGCCTCATTGGACGTTTGAATAACCCTTTTTCAATCTAGGAGATCTTCCTTCAAGCATTTTCCTTTCAGACGGCTCACAGGTTTCTGGCCGTGGCATAAAGGCAAAGTATCGTTCGGAGATAGAATCTGAAAACACGAAACTTCCATGAATGCGCAGTCTTCGTGGATTCAGGAATTTCCTTGGCAATCCCCACCTTGCACCCAGAGAAGCCTCTGTCAAGAGCGCGCGGCTAAGCGGAGCAGAGTTCATTTTTGTAGAGGGCCCACTTCCCGTCTTGAGGTGCGGGCATCCGACCTACCTTCTGCACTGGCTTTTAGCCTTGCGGGGATCCCCCTCCACTTCTCGAGTCATTGTGAAGATCAGCGAAAAATGCCGATCTGTAGTAATCAAGAAACTGGTGCTGTTGTGTAAAAAGGGGGCTTCATTTCCGCCTATCCCTAGATGAAATAATCGCGAGGACAACATCAGGGCTTACGCATTCCCTTCATTTTTGGATATCCTCCCTCGTGAAGCTGGGATTCTTGAACAAATGCAACACCGACAGGGGGACCCGTCATTTCCCTCCTTTGGCCATAGAATTAGCAACGGGAAACATCCGCTTCGATTCCCTTAACATTGGAGTGACAAATGAGTGATTTGAGAATAGGCGTGATTGGGGCTGGCGGTAGGGGCTGGTTGGCAGCTCATGCCCATAAACCGGGGCAGGGCTCCCACATTGCCGCCTGTTGTGACTCGCAGGAATCAGTATTGGAACAATGCAAGAGCAAATATGGAAAATCTGTATTCATTACTTTGGATTTCAAGGAATTACTGAGACAGGAACTTGATGCTGTGTTTGTTTGCTCTCCCGATTTTCTGCATCATACTCACGCCGTCGCCGCCTTGGAAGCAGGGCTTGACGTCTATCTCGAAAAACCTATGGCCATAACTATCGGAGACTGCGATGACATACTACAGTGCGCCATGGGCCGAGGCGGCAAGCTGTATTTGGGACACAACATGCGACACATGGAATTCGTCCTGAAAATGAAAGAGCTAATTGATTCCGGATCCATTGGGGAAGTGAAGACTGCTTGGTGCCGTCACTTTGTAGGACATGGAGGGGACTTCTATTTCAAGTCCTGGCACGCAGATCGCAGGCTCTCGACTGGAATGCTTTTGCAGAAGGCCGCTCACGACATTGACGTCTTGCATTGGCTCTGTGGAGGCTACACGCGGATCGTCAATGCCATGGGCGAACTCACGGTTTACGGACAGATTTCGGATCGCATTGATAAGACTCGTTCTAGGTCAAGAGCAGACTTGGCTAACTGGCCGCCGCTGACACAAAAGAGACTCAATCCTGTTGTTGACATTGAAGACATCAGTTTGATGCAAATGGAGTTGGATAATGGGGTCTTGGCCTGTTATCAACAGTGTCACTTCACCCCAGATTATTGGCGAAACTACACCTTTATAGGAACTGAAGGACGGCTGGAGAATTTCGGAAACGGCGAAGACGGCACATTGCTCAAGGTGTGGAATAGGCGACGATCTGGATACGACAGCAAGGCGGACGTGACGATTCCGCTGAATTCGCAGGAGGGAGGCCACGGGGGAGCAGATCCAAGAATCGTGGACGAATTCCTTGGTTTTGTAAAAGGGGAAACCAAGGCCAGTATTTCCCCTCTCGCAGCACGCAATAGTGTTGCTGCTGGTTATTGCGCTACAGAATCGATAAGGAACAAAGGAATGCCAGTTGAGGTACCCCGGGCCGCCCCAGAGATTCTGAGCTTTTACCAAAATGATTCTTAAAGGAATCTGGTTTCATTTGCTGTTACACATTATGACGGGAGGGGCAAAGGTAGGGGGTGCAGTTCACGAAGTTCGGTTGTTGAAGGGTCTTAGGCCCGCTGGTTTTGGGCTATCCGCTGCGATCGTGAAAGTCCCTTTTCGAACTTTCCAAAGGAAAGGAGAAACCTTTACTCAAGAGGTCCCTAATTGAAAATGTCTACAAGGATTCACTAGCCTAAATTGGCCATCAATTAGAACTGTAAGGGTTAGGGATCGTCAGAAATGAATTCAAAGAACCCATAATTCGAGAGTTTCTGGCTCCATTTACCGATAAATGGCAAGCCCGAGGAGGGTAATTTAGGCTTCCGACTACCAACGCAAACCGGGGAGTCAATCCGCCTGTCTGAGTTCGTTAAGGCTTCCTGACTTGACACAGTTGTTAATAGACAGAAGATTTTGCAGGCTCCTTCGTGCGCACCTTATGCCCAAACCGAAGTGATCTCAGATGTAAGGTATCGAGAAAAGATTGACAGTAGCCATTCCAAGGCCACCGCCGTAGCGAAAGGGTTGCCAAATTCATCAAGGAGTTCATATTCGCCAAAGAGTCACTTAAGCAGCTATTGCATGTGTTCAGGCCCTGGGCAGAACACATCCAGACGGTAGGACAAAGCCAACAGGGCTTCTGTATAGGCAAATCCGTTGCCGAGGACCCTCAATCGGCTACACCTACCTGCAGACAGGAATTTGCATTTAACAAGCGGTATGTAGGAAAACAGAGTGCCCCGAGGCTTAGACAGGGGGGGATGAATTGCTGTAGAAGTGCCCTGAACCCCATTTGCAGAAATTGACTTAGTCCAGTCGCCTGCAGGTTAGTTCAATGGGCCTCGTGATTTCAATATCGTCAGCCATTTCGGACGGATTTGAATCGCTAGGTCGTTCTTATTCAGAGGAGCCAGCAGTGCTGGCTCCTCTGAATTATTGACAAATCTGGCTATTCCCCGCCAACTAGTTCAATTGCTTGCAATCTGCTTATTAAGGGCCTGCAGGTAAGCTTTCGCGCTTGCCGTGACAATGTCCGTATCCACGCCTCTTCCACTGAAAAGGCGGCGGCGGCGGCGGCCTTGGGCGGTTTCCGGCGCGTCTGAATCGTTGGGTACCTCTATACGGATGGTTACGTCACCATTTGCATCCATGCCCTGTGTCACAGCTTGAACCAGGTATTCAGTTAGAGTGTTTTCGACTTTCACGATTCGATTTATACCTTTGTATACGGCATCTACCGGGCCGGTCCCAAATCCCGCATCAGTGAATTCCTCTCCAGTTTTCAGATTCTTGAGAATTACGACTGCAGTGGGAATAACGGTGGAACCGCAACTAACCTGTACTTTCTGCAAAGCCCAGGTTTCCTCCGGCTGATACATTATGTCTCCTGCAATCGCCTCCAAGTCGGCGTTGGAGACTTCCTTTTTCCTATCCGATAGTTGCATGAAGCGTTCATAAATCTCTTGCAGTAGGTCTTTTTCCAAGCTGTATCCTAGCTCTTGTAACCTGTCCCTCACAGCGTGGCGTCCACTGTGTTTGCCTAGAGGCAATCCCTTATCAACCAGGTCCTTGCCGACTGTAGCCGCGCGCATGATCTCGTAATTTTCCCGGTTCTTCAATACTCCATCCTGATGGATTCCCGCTTCGTGCTGAAAGGCATTGGCGCCGACCACCGCTTTGTTAGGTTGAATTACCATGCCAGTGTATCGGCTGACCATCTCACTGGTCTTATGTATTTCTTCAGTGACTATATTGGCATTCAGATGAAAGTAGCTGGATCGGGTATGCAAGGCCATAGTAAATTCCTCTAAACTGGAATTTCCTGCCCGTTCACCGATACCATTAACTGCAACTTCCACTTGTCGAGCCCCGGCTTTCACGCCAGCCAGAGAATTGGCAGTAGCCAAACCAAGGTCGTTGTGGGTATGGGTACTGAAAATCACGTCCCGGCCGCCGGGAACTGCGTTAACTAATTCCTCAATAAGAGACCCATATTCTGAAGACATGGTGTATCCCACCGTGTCCGGAATGTTCAGAGTGGTTGCCCCCGCTTGGATGGCCACTGCCAAGACTTGCTTAAGGAATTCCACGTCACTGCGTCCAGCATCCTCTGGACTGAATTCCACGTTGGTGCAAAGGCTGCAAGCCAATTCGACCATCGACCCAACAGATTCCAGAACCTGGTTACGGGACATGTGTAATTTGTGTTCCAAGTGGATGTCACTTGTTGCAATGAAAGTGTGAATACGAGGCCGGACAGCCGGCGCCACAGCGGCAGCAGCTCTTCGGATATCTCCTTCGAGGGCACGGGCCAAGCCGGCGATGATGGGCGGCGGTAGAGGTTGCCCATCCCTACCAGTGCGAATCTGCCGACCTACTTTTTTGGCAATCTCTTGCACAGCCCGGAAATCACCTTCACTGGCTATTGGGAATCCTGCTTCAATTATGTCAACCCCCAGCCGGGCCAATTGCCGGGCGATTTCCATTTTTTCCCGCTCATGAAGCGTTGCCCCTGGACTCTGTTCACCGTCCCTCAGAGTTGTATCAAAGATTTGCACGGTACGGCCGTGCGCTATTTCACGGGCATAGGCGGCCATGTCTGCAATGGCATATTTTTCTACGTTCTCTTCAGATACGTTGTATTCGATTTCTTCGTACGATTCGTTTTCCACTTCTATGCTCCCTTGGGAAACAGATCAGAGGATGAGTAGACAGCGGCTAGCCTTCGAGTTCGATTTCTTTGGAATCGAGAAACTCCATCATGCGCCGCAAGGTCAGACCCACTTCTTCGATCTGGTGTGACTGCTCCGCCTGACGGCGTCGCCGGAATCTTTTCAGGCCACCATGGTATTCATCCATCCATTCCTCAGCGAACTGACCAGATTGAATCTCAGCCAGGATACGCCGCATAGTATTCTTGGTCTCCTCTGTGACTATACGTTCCCCGCTCACATAATCTCCCCACTCAGCGGTGTCTGATACGCTGTAACGCATATAGGCCAGACCCCCTTCGTAAAAAAGATCCACGATCAGCTTGAGTTCGTGAAGGCACTCAAAATAAGCGATCTCCGGCTGGTAGCCTGCTTCCACCAAGACTTCAAAACTTGCCTTAACAAGCTCGCTAACACCTCCGCAGAGGACCGTTTGTTCACCGAACAGATCCGTTTCCGTCTCCTCTGCGAACGTGGTCTCTAGAAGGCCGGCTCTGGTGCAACCCAGACCACGGCCATAGGCCATCGCATCTGCCAATGCATTGCCGGACGCATCCTGGTGGATAGCCACCAGCCCCGGCACACCTGATCCTTCCTTATATACTTCCCGCACCCGGTGCCCCGGGGCCTTAGGCGCAACCATGGACACATCTACATTTTCAGGCGGCACAACTTGGCCAAAACGGATGCTGAAGCCGTGGGCAAACATTAGAGTGTTGCCCTCTTCGAGGCCAGGCAGAATTTCCTGGTTGAAAACCTGCCCTTGCGCCTGATCTGGCAGCAGCACCATAATTACATCGCCGGCTTTGGCAGCTTCTGAAGTACTGAGCACAGTAAGGCCTTCGGCTTCCGCCTTAGCCTTGCTGGAACTGCCTTCATACAATCCCACCACTACATCCAGCCCGGAATCAGTCAGATTCAGGGCGTGGGCATGCCCTTGACTGCCGTAACCAATCACGGCAATCTTGCGTCCTTCCAACCGACTAAGATCAGCCTGGTTCTCGTAGTAAATGGTGGCCATAGTAAGTGCAGCTCCCTTTTTCAAAAATTCTTCAAGATTCGGACAGATAAAATATCAGTACCCAACTCCGTTCTGGTGCGGACCACCGTTTAATGCAATGTCTTCTTCTATCACATCAACTTCGCCTTTGCGAGCGATAGCCACAGGTCCAGTTCGGACCATTTCCAGCAGTTCGAATTCTTGTAACAGTTCGATTAAAGCATTGATCTTAGCTTGATTGCCAACCATCTGCAGAAGCATACTTTCGCTGGACACATCCACCACTTGCGCTTTGAAAATTTCAACCAACTGCAACACCTGAGTGCGCTGCTGGCCGGACACGGCAACACGCAGCATTGCCAACTCCCGGGCCACCAAGGGGGTCCGGGACAGATTTTCAATGCGTGTCACATCCACCAATTTGGCCATTTGCTTTTCTACTTGCTCCACCACCCTTTCGTCGCCATCTACGACGAAAGTCATACGACTGATGCCGGCCACTTCGCTTTGACTGACCTGAAGACTGTCGATGTTGAAATTGCGGCGACGGAGCAGCCCTGCGACTCTATGCAGAACTCCAGGACGGTCACGCATCCATGCGGACAGCACGTATTTCATGTCTTCCCCTCCGCGATTGGCGGCTGATGGGCATTTCTTCAGGTTGAGGTAAACCGGGCTTAGAAAGCCGGCATGACCCCACCATGGCCTTGCACGGTCTTGTAAGTGGGCCGCCTGAACATGTCGTCCACTGCAGCGCCGGGGGCAATCATGGGATACACATTGACTTCCTCTTTCACCTGGAACTCGATCAGGAAAGGGCCAGGGGAGGAATTGGCTTCCTTGACCGCAGCATTGACCTCCTCCGGTTTCACTACCAGCAAAGCCGGTATTCCGTAGGCTTCGGCGAGCTTCACATAGTCCGGAGACAGAATTGGAGTTCCCACATACCTCTGGTCGTAGAAGAACTGCTGCCACTGGCGCACCATTCCCAGAAAGCCATTGTTAATGATTGCAATTTTGACGGGTAGCCTCTCCTGTTGGATGGTAGCCAATTCCTGCAATGTCATTTGAAAGCCACCATCACCGACTATTGCCCAGACCAGATGATCGGGCATGGCCATCTGCGCCCCAATAGCAGAAGGCAGCCCATATCCCATGGTCCCCAGGCCGCCACTTGTCAGCAACATGCCGGCTCTTTCGTGCAAGTAATACTGAGATTCCCACATCTGATGTTGTCCCACATCTGTAGTGACGATCACTTCCTCTGGCCTTTTGACCTTCGAAGTACCTTCCCAAATCTGGCGAATCACAAAGGGCGGGATCAACTCGTCTACTTCGTAGGTCAGAATGTCGCCGCGGGCACTGTCCAGTTTTCGACTGGCAAGGTTATTGATCCAGTCGGGATGGGTGTTGGGAAGGATCAAATCGTTAAGGGCTGGCAAAGTTGCCGCCAGGTCTCCCAAGACCGTGACATCCGGTTGCACATTCTTGCCCACTTCGGCTACATCCAGCTCAAAATGAATTATCGTGGCCTGCTTTGCAAAGCGGTCAAGCCGACCAGTAATGCGGTCGTCAAACCGCATGCCTAACGCGATGAGCACGTCGCAGCTTTGGACTGCTTCGTTGGCAAATGCCTCGCCGTGCATGCCCCCCATACCTAGACTGAGGGGGTGGGTCTCAGGCAGATTGCCGGTTCCCAACAAAGTGGTTACCACCGGTATCTCTGCTTTTTCCACCATGTTCTGCAGCACATCCGATACACCAGCTAAATGAATCCCGTGGCCGGCCATAATAAGCGGACTTTCACAAGTGTTGATGATTTCTGCCGCATTTTGCAGCTCGCTTTCGCCGTATTTGGGGTATGGCGTATAACCAGGGAGGTATATTTCCATGTCGTAGCGGAATTCCCCCACAGCTGCCTGCACATCTTTACAGACATCCACCAGCACTACTCCAGGACGTCCTTCCCTGGCTAAATAAAAGGCTTCCTTCAGGGCTAGGGGTAAGTCATTGACATCCGTAATCAAGTAGTTGTGCTTGACCACGGGCTCTGTGACCCCTACGATGTCCGATTCCTGGAAGGCGTCTGTGCCCAAGAGAGCAGTAGGCACCTGACCGGTTATGGCCACCACGGGCACACTGTCCATTTGGGCTGTCGCAAGTCCCGTCACTAGGTTAGTAGCGCCAGGACCGCTGGTAGCAACACATACGCCCACCTGTCCCGTAGCACGAGCGTAGCCGTCCGCCATGTGGGCAGCGCACTGTTCATGCCTCACCAGTACATGATGCAGCAACCCATGTTGTTCGTAATAAGCCAAGGCGTCGTACGCCGGAAGTATCGCGCCGCCGGGATGTCCAAAGAGTATGCTAACCCCCTCCAAGACACAAGCGTCCCATATCATTTGCGATCCACTCAATTGTCTGGATGTGCTGCAATCCAGAATTCTTCGTTCCTGAGATACTGTGGGTACTTTCATACTTTTTTCCTTGCCTGCCACCGAAAGGTCACAAAAAAAAATCCTCCCCGACTGGGAAGGATCTGGGTGTTCTCTTTGAGCGTCCCCTGGGCCTTTGGCTATCCTCCACCAACGCGCCGAGCTATGGGCTGGCCTACTAAGCCAACCAACAAGGGAAGCAACAATATCGAGCGGGGCTCACCCGCAAAATTCACACACACGTGGCAGTCCAATTCTCCGTCAAAAACAAGCCATTCTCCAGCTCATCGGTCATATACTACCAGCGGAATGGACTTTGTGTCAAGACGCACACCTGCGTAGTGTCGATTGCATAACATTCATTTGCCTTAATACTTTAAAAAAACCATAATGGGAAAAGCAATAGGGGCCGAATGCGGCCCGCTGGCGGTTATTGAGGTCAACAGCCGACTCTATGCCGCACCTCCAATCTTATGTCCCTTCGTCGAACTGAATTAAAGAATTCAACTTCCGGCCTCCAGTCGGTTCCGAAAGAGCCCACTCTTATTCCGCCTAGCGACTTGGTGCTGGTGGATGCCGATGTTTCGGCCCTTACCGATGAACAATTAGGTCGCCAGCCTGAGGTATACAACCGAGAACTCAGTTGGCTTGACTTCAACTGGCGGGTCTTGCAAGAAGGATTGGATCCCCGCAACCCGTTGCTGGAAAGGTTAACTTTCCTGGGCATCACAGCATCTAATCTGGACGAATTCTTTCGCAAACGTGTGGGGGGCCTCAAGCGACAACAGGCTGCCGGTGCCAGTAATTTGCGTCTACAAGGTTGGTCTCCCGATTACCAGCTTGACCTGATAAGTAAGGTAGTAACCCGGTTCGGCCATGTACAAGAGCAATGTCTCTTAAGTGACATAGTACCCAAACTGGCGAGACATGACGTCCGTTTAGTGGACTACAAGGACATTACTCTAGAGGAAGCCGCACAGTTGAGGCAAACCTTCCTCAAAGATATATTCCCATTGTTAACTCCACTGGCTTTTGATTCCTCACACCCCTTTCCCTTCGTTAGCAATTTGAGCCTCAACCTTGTGGTCGAAACCTTGGATCACATTACTGGGAAGTCCCATGTCGCACGCATGAAGGTGCCCGCCAATCGGCCCCGTTGGATGCGGGTCGGGCATAGTAACAACTTCATCGCGTTGGAAAAAGTGTTGGTCAACAATTTGGAATCGCTATTTGCCGGCATGGAAATCCTGCATGTGCATCCATTCCGAATTACACGCAACGCCGCCTTGGTACTGAACGAGGAAGAGGCAGACGATCTCCTGGAAATGATAAGTGAAGAACTGGAGGAACGGCGGTTTGCGCCTGTTGTACGGCTGGAAGTTTCAACGGACCTGCCCCCACACTTGCTGAACATTCTGATGCATGAATTTGCCCTTAGCGAGCAGGATGTGTATCAGCAGCGAGGACCTCTGGGTCTTTCCGACCTGATTTCATTGGCACGGTCCATTGATTTGCCTGAACTGAAATTCCCGATATGGCAACCGCGCACACCTCCCCAATTCAGTTTCTTAACTAGCGAATCTCGGCCTGCGGATGTCTTCCAAGTCCTTAAGCAAGGGGACATCCTATTACATCATCCTTACCAATCCTTCGCCAATTCCACCCAATTGTGGCTCTTGGCGGCAGCCCGGGATCCACAAGTCTTGGCCATCAAACATACGATGTATCGCACTACGGATGACTCACCTATCGTAGACGCACTGATTTCTGCTGCACAGCATGGCAAACAGGTTGCCGTACTGGTAGAGGTCAAAGCCCGTTTCGATGAAGAACAGAACATCCATCACTCCAAACGGTTGGAGGAGGCCGGCTGCCACGTGGCTTATGGTTTGATTGGCCTAAAGGCCCATACCAAAATCTCACTAGTTGTGAGAGAAGAATCGAGCGGCCTTAAAGTGTATGTACATATCGGGACAGGCAACTACAACCAGTCCACCGCCAACCTGTACACCGACTTAGCAATCTTCACGACGGACTCGGCCATCGTGACTGACGTAATGAACTTATTCAACTATCTGACTGGTTACAACCGGCGCATCATGTACCAGAAGCTGCTGGTGGCCCCGGTAAATATGCGCAGGCGTTTCATCGACCTGATTGAGAGGGAGATGGAGCATGCCCAGGACCGCGGCTCTGGGCGCATTATTGCCAAGATGAACAGTTTAGACGATCCTGAAATCGTTTCTCGGCTGTATCGGGCTAGTCAGGCCGGGGTACAGATTGACCTAATCATCCGGGGCGTGTGCAGAGTACGACCTGGCATCCCGGGCAAGAGCGAAAACATCAGGGTTGTCAGCATAATCGGGAGGTTTCTAGAACATCACCGTATTTTCCACTTTGCAAACGCCGGCAATCCCGAGTATTTTATTGGCAGTGCCGACTGGATGCAACGTAACTTAGACAACCGCGTGGAGGCCGTGGTCCCTGTTGAGGCCAGGGCCATGAAGAGTCAGTTGCAACTCATCTTGGACACATGCCTGGAAGATCAACGTAACGCTTGGGACATGCAGCCCGATGGACGATACAAACAGCGGCAAGGGATTGGCCCCGGAAGCAACAGTTCCGGTATAGAGGAGACGGCCCCTGAAGGAACCCAAGCCATACTAATGCAACACGTCGCCAGGCGCACTGCCGGAACAAACGTGGGCCGACGGCGGTTTTCGCCGATAGATGCCGCAGGCTAGAAGCCACCGCCTGCTGGCATTGGCCGGGGTCGACCGCACGTAGATTCTACCGCCAAGTGCTTGCCTTGAGCGCTTGAGTCCTCAAATAGGGACATAATTTCGAGGACGTGGTAAGCAAGGTCTCCGTTCACTCGATGTTCGAGACGGTCGTCGCCCAGGGCATGGGCCATATCGGCCAATCCAATAGAGCGCTGCACTTTGTCGCTGTGAGTCAGAGGTATATCCCGCCATTCTTTCTGACCCCCTTTCAAGAGAGCCACCGGGCCTCCGAAAGTGTTCGGGTCTGGAACACTGATAGAACCCTTCGATCCGTAAATCTCAATGCGGGGCAGCTGGGCACCCCAAACGTCAAAGGACTGAATAATGCTGCATATGGCCCCGTTTTCAAACTGTATGGTGCCTGCGTAATGGGTGGGCACTTCGGGCCGAATTACAGTGCCTGATAGTGGTTCGCTGGTTACAATCCGTTCGGAAAAGGTAGTACGCGTGAATCCGCTGACCCTGTTAGCTGGCCCTATCAGAGAAACCAAAGCAGTAACGTAGTATGGTCCCATGTCCATCATAGGTCCGCCACCTCTTTCGTAATAAAAAACGGGAGACGGGTGCCATGACTCATGGCCGTGCCCCAGCATGAAAGCGGTGGCGGCCACGGGTTCGCCGATGCAGCCTTCATCTATTAACCGGCGGCAGGTCTGAATGCCACCGCCCAAGAATGTGTCTGGAGCAACGCCGATTCTGACTCCTCGGTCTTTGGCTGCAACTACAACTTGCTGGGCTTCTTCGGGGCTGAGAGCCATGGGCTTTTCACAGAAAACGTGTTTTCCTGCCTCGATAGCCATGAGATCCACAGAAGCGTGAGCCTTGGGAATTGTCAAATTCAATACAATGTCCACATCATCCCGGCTCATAAGTTCGGACACTTCTACGGCCCGACAGCCTGCCGCATCGGCTGCACGCCGGGCATTTTCTGCATCGATATCGGCTACACAAGTCAGCTGCAAATGGTCGTACAGGTTTATCCCCTGGATGTAGTTTCGACTTATGGTGCCGCAACCTACCAAACCAATATTCCAAACCTTCATATTCACACTCCACACCTTGGCTTGTCCATATTCACCAAGGCATCGCGCCCCGACCATTTTCCAGCCAAGTCAGGACCTCCGGGGACAATTCCACCTCCATGGCCTTCAGGTTCGATTGCCATTCCGAGGCCGTGCGGCATCCTATCAAAGCGAATATGTTGAGTGGATAACTCAACACGTAGGCTGTGGCTATCTGTGGAATGGTTAAACCTAGTTTTTGACCAAGAGCCTCCGCCCTGTCCAGCCGCTGGAAATTTTCTTCACTGCAGTAGGAGCTGACAGTTAGACGTTGAAAACCATCCGTGAAACTGTCCAGATTGTCACGGCGATAAAGGCCAGTCATGAAACCTTGGGCCAAACTGGACCATGTAAACAAAGGCATCCAGTTGGATTTGTAATAGGCCCGAGCTTTTTCTCCCTGAGGCCCGCTGATAGTCAAACTATCGCGATATGGGTTAATTGCCTGGGGAGCCAGCGAGAAATTTGGGCTGCTGGCGACAAAGGGAGATTTGCCATGGGTTCTGGCGTAGGTATTGGCTTCTTCTATGCGTCGTGGCGTCCAATTGGATCCTCCATAGGCCAATATCTTGCCTTCCTTCTTGTGCTGATGTAGTCGATCCACCATTGGGCCAACGGGAACCTCGGGGTCATCCCGATGCAACAGGTACAAATCGATGTAGTTTGACTGCAGTCGCGTCAGAGAGTCGTGAAGGTCACTGCTTAAATCGAAGGGAGTCACCCGATTTCGATCAGCGTTGAAGTGACAGCCTTTGGTCAACACGAAAATCTCATCTCGATTTTTGCGGGTTGCCATCCAATTCCCTAAGGCCCGTTCTGCCCGTCCCCCGCCATAATTGTGGCCAGAGTCGAAGGCATTGCAGCCGTTGGCATACAAGGCGTCCAAAAGGGCATCACATTCCTCCTGCCGATCTGAATTTAGCATGATGGTGCCTTGCAAAATGCGGCCAATCTGTTTTTCGACGCCTGGGATGCTTCCAAACTGCATGGCTGTTGTCCCTCTTTAGGTTTGGTTCCTATTCCATGGGGTAACGCAAGCCCCATTGGGAACGGATGTTGTCCAGAGTCCCCATGATGTCCAAGGTCTCATTCAACATCATATCGGGGCTTTCTTTGAGTCCAGCTTGGAGACACCGATTTACCTCCATCGCTTCATGGGCGAACCCGTTTCCTATAAGATCCGTTTCCACAGTGCGCGTCTCCTGACCATCAACTGACACAACACAAGTGTTATTGAGCCAAAATGGACTAGGTATGCGGATCTGGCCTTTGGTTCCCATCAAAATGGCCTCTTGGGGGGTATTGTCACCGACCGAAGAGTAACAGATGGCCATCTGCCCTGCCGGATATCCAAATAGCATGCCTCCCCTTACATCTATGCCCTCTTGCAGGTGAGCTAAAGTTTCTATGTGAGTAGGGGCTGTTTCAAAGAGGTACGAAGCAAGCGAAACCGGATAAACCCCCACGTCTAGTAGTGCGCCGCCTCCCAAAGCGGGATCCGAGATCCGGCCACGGTAGGGCCCAGCGGCGCGCCCTCCGAAATCCGCAACCAACAGGGTGAGTTCCCCAATCTCACCTTCTACTACCATCCTCTTCACTTCCCGGATCAAGGGAATGTAACGAGTCCACATTGCTTCCATCAAGAAGAGGTCTCGTTGCCTTGCTACTGCCACAACTTCCGCCGCTTCTCTTAAATTGATGGTGAATGGCTTTTCACACAGTACTGCCTTGCCAGCTTCTAGAGCCAAAATGCTATTTTCGTAGTGCAAGTTGTGGGGAGTGGCAACGTAGATAACGTCAATGTCAGGATCTGCTACCAATTCCTCATATGTCTCATATTGGCGGGGAATGCTAAATAAGTCCGCCAATGCTTGGCGACGACTATCCGTACGTGAACCAATCGCTAGGATTTCGCCGCCTTGAATTTCTTGGAAACCGGTCCCAAAACGTGTGGCAATGCTGCCAGCTCCCAAAAATCCCCATCGAATATTCGCCATGCGTAGTTTCTCCTTTTTTTTAAAGGGCGCCGCCCGCCCAAAGCAGGCCGCGACGGACCAACTCCCTTGCTTCTGGCACTTCAAAATCTTGGGCAACGTGGCCCAGAGAACAATAGAATACACGCCCGGCTCCGTATTGCCGTTTCCAGGCGACAGGCATCACCGTGCCATTTACCCAAGGCGCCACTTCTGTTTCAAACAACGTGGTGGCCAATACGTGGTTGCCCGGGTCCACATGAAGGTAGTACTGCTCAGTATGCATATCGAAATCCGAGATTCCAGCCGTGATCGGATCGAGGCGATTCGAAATATGGACGCGGTAATCAATTATGTTGCCGGGATGGGCCACCCACTGCCCGCCTGTCATCCATTGGTACTCTGTATTCAATCGAAAGGCGTCGCACATCCCACCATGCCAGCCCGCGCAGTTGACACCGCTGCGAATGGCCTGCAATAAACCTTGCTCCTGATCCCTACTGAGGTCGCTCATAGTCCAAGTAGAAACAACCAAATCCAGAGACTGCATATAGTCGGAATCACAGTACCTGTCTAAGTCATGGACAATATCTACTTGGAAGCCCGCATCCTCTAGCAAAGGGGCAAAAATCTTCGTGGTCTGTTCAGGTTCATGACCTTCCCATCCTCCCCAGTTCATCAACGCATGCTTACTCACGATTCTGCTCCTTGGATGGTACTTCGATTGATGTTCACGTCTCTCAGCGAGCCAACGCGCCGCCGCCCGAATGTAATAACTCTTCGATTTCCCGGTTGGTAGATACCAACATGTCACCATGTTGAGTGAGAATCATGGCCGCCAGCAAGGCACCATAGCGTAGACCCAGAACCAGGTCATCTGCCAGGTAACCGTGCAGTACGCCAGCGGCCATTGCATCGCCCGCTCCTAGACGATCCACCACTTCCACTGGAAGAGCTTCTTCAAAATATTCTGTTGCCATCTGCCGGGCCCAGATTCCTTGGGACCCTGACGACATCACTACGATGCCAGTAGGTACCAAATTGGATAGTTGACGCAATACATGCACCGGGGAGCCTTCATAGCCAAACACTGTTTCAGCATCTTCTTTGCCACAGAAGAGGATGTCTACTTGAGGCAAGAGGGGTAGTAGTGCTGCCCGAGATTCTTCCGGCGTCCACATTTTGGCCCTGAAATTTACATCCAAACTAGTGGATACACCCCTAAGGCGGGCCTCATTGAAAGCTCTCTGCGTGCAGGCCAAGCCATGGCTTGACAACGCGGGTGTGATGCCGCTCACATGGAAATGGCGGGTGTCCATCAGTCGGCTCCAGTCTATTTGGTCTGGAGTAAGGAGAGCGGCACAGGATTCGGCCCGGTCATAGATGACTTCCGAATTTCTAGGAGGTCCTGCAAACTCTAGGAAATACAATCCAATTCTCCCTTCCTGAACCCAATTTACGCTGCCTATGTCCACGTCTGCCAATTTAAGGCGGTTGGCTATCAGACGTCCTAATGCGTTGTCCGGCAATGCTCCAGCCCACGCACACGAGCGACCCAGGCGCGCCAAAGCAGTCACAGCATTTCCTTCTGCTCCACCCGGCTGAACCTCAAGAGTGGAAGTAATTTCAAGACGCTGCCCGGCAGGTACGCTTAACCGCACCATAATTTCGCCGAGAGTTGTTATGTCAAATTTGGGCAATGGGTACAATTCCCTGGAAGAGGATGGAAAGACTTTCCACCGCTATTCAAGATCTTGTAACGGTCCACCCGCCTGTGCAAGGCGAAGGAACTTATACTGCATGTCTAATCTTAAAGGTGCATATAGCCGCAGAGGAAACATTCCTTCTGCGCCAAAGGCCTCAAATCCATGAATTTGGTTCAAATAACGCCTGGCCTACCGGTCTATCGTTTTGAGTTATTTCGGGAATTGTCGGTTGGCGTTTTGGTCAGCACGAGGAATGGGGGAATCAGTCCTCCTCCTTGGAATTCACTCAACTTCAGTGTAAAGAGAGGCGACACTGCTCAGAATGTGCGCACAAACCTGAATCGGTTTGCTAAAGCCTGCGGGTTTAATAGGGGCGATTTTGTCATGGCCCGCCAAGTCCGGGGCAGCAAGATTCAGCCTGTTACCGAGTCCGACAGAGGTCGACGCATCGAAGAGGTTGATGGGCTGATGACTAACGTAGCTGGACTGCCCCTTCTGACCTTGTATGCCGATTGCGTACCTGTAGTAGTTTACGACCCGAACAAGCATGTCTTGGGAGTCTGCCATGCAGGCTGGCAAGGCACTACTCTTCAAATCGCTCGTAAGCTCATTCAATTCTTGACGGATTCATACGGAAGTGATCCCGCGGACTGCCGGTGCGGAATCGGGCCCAGTATTGGACCAGAGAGTTATGAAATTGGGCCGGATGTGATGGCCATAGTCCGGCGCGAGTTACCAAATGCCGAAAGCTTGCTACGTCCCGCAAGAAGAAATGGTCACGTGTATTTTGACCTGTGGAAGGCCAATCAAGATCAATTGGTGGCTGCCGGAGTGCCAACGTCGCAAACCGAAGTCTGTGGAATGGACACTGCGCAATTGACGGACGTATTCTTCTCCCATCGAGCGGAAAAAGGCCGCTGTGGACTATTCGGAATGTTGTGTTGGTTGCGTGAGTCATAGGGGAAAGGGACCAAGAGAATGAGTAAAGGTATTCCTGATCCTAAAGCGGGTAATTTGGGGGATGCTGCCTTGCCAGAGAGGGCTGCTTTGGTAAGGCACCGATTAGCGGAAAGCTGCCGCAGAGCAGGGCGTTCATTGGCAGAGGTCAAACTTGTGGCTGTATCCAAAACCATGCCAGACGAGGCGGTGCTGCAGGCGGCAAAAAGTGGACTTTCTTGTTTAGGTGAAAATCGACCTGAGGCTTTGGCCGCTCGGATGGCGAGTCCCACATTGAAGGACCTTGAACTGGAGTGGCATTTGATAGGACCATTACAAAGCCGTAAAGTAAGACAGCTGCCCCCCACAGTCAGCATGATTCAAAGCGTTGAACGGAAGAAGACGGCCGAAATACTATCGGGATTTGGAAACCAAATAGGACGTAGAATCCCCATTCTGATTCAAGTAAATCCGGCAAAGGAAAGTAACAAACATGGTGTTTCGCTCACGGCGGCTGAACCTTTGGCTGCCTCTATCGCCGAATTGTCCGGAATCGAGATCCAAGGCTTGATGGCAATGACCCCTCTTGGGGCGGGAGAAAGTGATTTGAGAAGGTATTTCCGAGACACACGAGTTACTTTGGAGGCTCTTCGTTCCAATTTACCCCAAATTAACTGGTTACATCTTTCCATGGGAATGACTCAGGATTTCGAAATCGCGATTGAGGAAGGTGCTACAATCGCTCGCATTGGCTCGGCCATTTTTGGTCCCCGTCTCACCGTGTAAAGTACTGCTACCACATGGCAAAACAACCGAAAATCCTCTTTGTTGGTGGCGGGGCCATGGGCGCTGCCATTGTGCGGGGCCTTTTGGATACAAATGCGTCTCAACCCACCCAGATTTCGGTCGTTGAACCGATAGATGCCCGACGACAGGAACTGGAATTCGAGTTTGGACTGACAGGATTCCCAGACATAGGGGATGTAACAGGGCACCAAGATGTGGCAGTCCTTTGCCTGAAGCCTCAAGTATTTGCCAAGATCGGAGTACGGATTGGGGAATTCCTTCACCCCCAGACCTTATTGGTGTCTATTATGGCTGGCACCTCAGTTAACCTGCTATGTAAATCGACAGGGCTAGCTAAAGTGGTTCGCGCCATGCCCAATACACCTGCCCAAGTAATGGCTGGCATGACTGTATGGACTTGTACGGAAGATGTCAATGCCGCGGATCGAGAGATCGTGAGCACTCTCTTTGATGCAATTGGAACACAGTGGTATACAGCACACGAAGATGATTTGGATAGGGCTACTGCTATAAACGGATCTGGCCCTGGATTTCTCTTTCTCATACTTGAAGCATTCATTGATGCAGGTGTGCATGTCGGTTTCAGTCGGGAGGTGGCCACGCAATTGGCTGTGGAGACTTTCTACGGCACAGCCAAATTACAAAAGGACCGGCCGGAAATGCATCCAGCTGTACAACGTAACAACGTAACGTCCCCAGCTGGCACAACCGCCGCGGGATTACACATACTGGAAGAAGCCGGCTTGAGGGCCGCAATTGTCAATGCGGTTGAAGCTGCCTTTAGGCGTAGCCGCGCCTTGGGCGGCTGATTGAATCTTACTTTGGAGAAATCTGTGTTTCCAATCCTTTCCAGCTTCCTTTCCATCTACGCCTTCCTCATATTCATACGGATTCTCCTAACTTGGATCCCGAACCTGGACCATTCTCTAGCCCCCATCCAATTGCTGTTACAGGTGACGGATCCAGTCTTGGGTTTCGCCCGCAGACACATTCCCCCCATGGGTATGATGGACCTATCCCCGACTATTGTTCTCATCGTGCTCATGTTCCTCTCACGCACTCTTAGTAGATACGGGCTATAGACCTACGCGGCATTTACGCTGTTCATGTTCAGACTGCTGCGCTGGGGATTCTATGTCCTGATCCTTCTAATGGGTCTTGGCGGCCTGCAATTTGGGTATGGATGGTTGGCCGAGACAGAATGGTTGAATTTGCCGGAAAGCCCCATCCCTTTTTTCCGACCCACTACAGGCGAAGGCCAGGTGATTTTTAGCGGTATTGATCAAGTGCGCTTGCAGCCCGGTGAATTCCTGCCAGGGACCGACATCTCTCTCTTAAATCTAAATGGAGAAGCAGCTGAATTTTCTTTTGCGCAAGAGGGAGTCCGCCCGTTGAAGCCCGGAGATTCAGTCAAGTATGAAGGTCCCTGGAGCCAAGTTGCCCAGACGGTCTACACCTACAGCGGCCGCGTCATTCGCGTTTCCGAGACTGAAGTAGTGCTTGGTGGCTTTTATTCTTTGGAAGTTCGCGAAGTGGATCCGGTTCCAGGGAATTCACAGATCAATGGCGGTGCTGTTTATACGGTTCTAATCCGCACTGCTGATGGAGAAGGTATAGCCGGCACGTCCCTTTCATATATTGGACGCCACGCGGATGGTGGCGCCCATATCTCCGGTTTAGAATCTGGAACTTACGACAGTTTCTCTGTGGGCGACAGCTTGGATTGGTCAGGACAGTTGCGTCCCGATCTTGGTGTGCGATATAATTTGCGCGTAGTTTTCTACACCGATGCCTATATTCAGTTGGGAGGCACAGTCACACTGGTCCGAAATTCATAAACCCAAACACCCATAACCATTATTCCTGATCGAGGATGTCGTCATGACTACCATTGACACTACCATTGATGCCCCCGTTGATCCCAGCCAACTCGCAGGAACTTCAACCTCCACCATTGAGGCGAGCGATGGAGCTGTGGCTAGAATGCCAGCCATCGCCGCGGACTATTACAACCTAACTGAAGATGACGGTTGGCCCGTTGCCGGCCTTCTGGTGATGTTAGATCGACATCAGCAACCTGTGCGAGCAGAGGTCCATCTCTACGACAATACTTTAGGTCGTCGCCAGGACGACGCGTTGCACAACGCCAATCGGCTCTTGATTACCAAGTACTGGAGCCCCTCTGAAGAGGAAAGCAGAGTTCCCTTGCGGGTCATGCGCACGAGGCAAGACCTGGATACGCTTACAGTGCAATTGAACGTAAACGAAAGGATGGCGCTAAGTCAAGCAGATAGCCCTTCCTGGTTGAAGCGTAACCAAGTGTTGCTGGGCACCTTTGCCCTCTTTTTGGTTGCTGCTGTTACTTTGGGTGTTCTGGCAATGCAGGGGAGTCTTGGCACCTTTGTGAATCCGCTTGCTGAGCCACGGGCTGCTGAAGTGAACACAATATTCACCATGGGCTCAGAAGACAGCTCCCAAACTTCAGACCCGGCATACATAGCAGCTATGACCGGCAGCAACTATGTGCTAGCCACAGTACCAGTTCAACCACAATCGGAAGTTATATTGGAAACAGTGGTTATTGAAGAGCCTAAGGTCAAGACGGTTTCAGTCGAAGAGACCTTGGGTTCCCTGACTGTGTCCACGGAGACCTACATCAATCCATATGCTTTCGAATCCAATAGCCTGGCTCCCAGCGGCTCTGCCTTTGATTTCAGCCTGTTGGATAGGGCCTTCGTCAGTGCGACGGCATTAGCAGTACAGACGGAAGCGAGCCCTGAGGCAGACTTCTCCATACACTGGTTGAAGCAGGGCACACAGGTGAAATTGCTCGGTGGTCCAATTTGGAAGGAAGGACAGAGGGACACCATCGTGTGGTGGTTTGGAAGTACCGACGACGGTAAAGAGGGTTGGATGGCCGCCAATGGCGGAGATGGTGTACGGTATCTGGAACCTGCCCCGTAAAACATACTGAGAAATGAAAAAAGGCCAGCTAACCACTGCCTTTTTTCATTTCTCTAGTAGCTGGATACGCGAGACATCCAAGTAGATTGTCAAGATCTCTGCTTCTGGTCCTTTCGCTTCCATTTTGGCCAAGAAGAGCGGAGATGCATCAGTAGCCGCTAAGTCCAATGTAAGAGGCCAGGACCGGTTTGGGGTATAGAAATCAAAAGCATCAAGCTGCATTTCGTAGTACCTGCCGCGGAAAGTCATTGAACCCACTCGGATAGGCACCTCTATTTTCCTCTGATTTCCTTGGAGCGGACTGGCCAAGAGGGAATCAGACCGGATCAAGACGTGAGCTTCTGTTCCCTTGAAATCCAGGTTTTGCTTCAGCCAGCTAGGTAATAAGCCGAAGTCGGAGCCAAGACATGGGAAAAGGTTTCCCATACGCAAGAAACGAGCAGCATACGCGCTGCCTGGATCTCTATACAATTCCTGCGGTGTGTCTTCCCGGATGACTTTCCCTCCGTGCATGAGGGCAATTCGATCGGCGATAGCATAGGCTTCCTCATGGTCGTGTGTAACATACAGGGCAGTCATTGACATTTCCTGCAGTAGTTCTTTGACCTCCTGCACCAATTCCTCTCGCAGCTTTCGGTCCAGCGATGCGAGAGGTTCATCCAGCAACATTAGGCGTGGATTGGGGGCTAAGCCTCGAGCTAAGGCCACCCGCTGTCCCTCGCCGCCGCTCAACTCGTGAATCCCCCTCTTGGCGTAGCCCGGCAAACGCACCATTTTCAGGAGCTCTTCCACCCTGGCGGATATGACGTCTCGGCTCCAACCTTGCATATGCAATCCATATGCAATGTTGGTCCCCACGTTCATGTGGGGGAATAACACATGGTCCTGAAACATGAACCCGATTCTGCGCCGATGAGGTGCCTGCTTCCGAATGTCCGTGCCATCTAGTCGCAACTCCCCTCCATCCACTACTTCCAGCCCTGCCAACAAGCGCAGCAATGTTGTCTTGCCGCAGCCGCTGGATCCCAGTAAGCAAACGATTTCCCCTGCGGCCACATTCAGATTGAAGCCTCGCAGGACCGGTTTGTCCACCACATATTTTTTCTCGATATCCCGGAGGATCAGGAAGGACATGCCTAGAATTCGCGGCTAACTCCGGGCAAGTGGTCCAAAAGAAGCATCGAACTTGCTGACAACACCATCAAAATTGTACTGAGCGCCAGAGCCTGTCCCAGATTGGCCAGTCCTGGTCGGCCGAGAGCACGAAAAATCATCAGGGGAATGGTGGGATGCTGTGGGCGAGCCACCAGCAGTGTGGCCCCGAATTCTCCCAGACTGGCCAGGAAAGCGAAAACCAGGGCGACAACCAGCGCTGGTACAAGCAGAGGCAATTCTACCCGCCACCACGTAAGAAGGGGACTTGCTCCCAACACCGCGCTGGCTTCCTTCAAAGCTGGAGACAAGCCTCTAATAGTAGGCAGCAGTATTCGGAGCACGAAAGGCAACGCGATCAGGGAGTGGGCTATGGGCACTAGCCAGGCAGAAGTGCGCATCTGACCCATGGCCAATATGTAACCGAGGCCCAGCGTGACCGTCGAAGTTCCCAAGGGCAGCAGAAACAATGGGTCCAGCAAGTGGCCCAGACGCTTGGGAGCACAGTGGACCGTAAAGGTCATGCAGAGTCCCAAGACCAGACTGCTGGCCGCGGCCGCAAGGCCATATTTCAAGGAATTGCCGATAGCAGTGGCAGGTGAAGCCAGGAATGCGTTGTTCACGGAATTCCTGAAAAGACCAACAAAATGTTGCAGTGAAAATAGAGAGTGTCCCAACGTAACGCTTCGCAAGAGTAAGGCAATCAGAGGCGATAGCAGAATCAGAATAGCCAACCACATAAATATGGACAGAAATCGCACCAAAGGCCTGGGCATTTGGGTGAGGCGCTCAGATTCCGGTTCCATGGTCAAAACACCTGGCCGACTACTCTCGCTTTGCAAGCGGGTGTGCAAGTTCATGACTAGGAAGGTAACCGCCAATTGCAACAGGGAGAGAGCTGTGGCCACACGCAAGTTGAAGAAGCTGACAGCCTGTCGGTAAATCTCAACTTCCAGAGTGGTGAACTCCAATCCACCTAAGATCAGAACAAGACCAAAACTGGAAAAACAAAAGAGAAAGACCAATAAAGCCGCAGAAAGCAGCCCTGGCAACAATAGCGGAAATTCAATGGACCACAATCGTGACCACGTCCCGGCACCTAAAGTGCTGGCCGCTGCAACTTGGCGGCTATCCAACTGATCCCAGAAATTGGAGACTATTCGAACTACCACTGATACGTTGTAGAAGAGGTGAGCTATAACAACCAAGGTGAAGGAATGCAAAAGGTTCAGAGGAGGGTGTTCCAGAGACAGCAAGGACATGAGAAACTGATTAAAAAGCCCATTGGGGCCTACCAAGGCAGTGAAGGCGGCACCGACGACCACGGCTGGCATGACGAAAGGCACAGTCAATAGACTGAGCATCCACTTCTTGCTGGAGCCACTGGAATGATGGATCCACCAGGCAATAGGTAGACCCGTAGCGAGGGTGGCCATTGTAGACACCACAGATTGGCGGATGGTGAATCCCAGGATGCGGCCCCAGTAACTAAAGTCTGGCGCATAGCCAGTGTCCCCCACTCCACCCGGTTCGAAACTAACCCAGAAAATGCGGGCCAGAGGAAAAAAATAGAACACTGCAAGAAACACCGCAGGTGCCGCGGCCCACATTAAGGCAGCTCGGGCCGACTGTGTCCGGAGCATGGGAGGTACGCCGAAGAAAGTCCTAGTGGAGCATAATGCCAGTCCACTGTTCTATCCAAGCCTCTCGATTCTGTTCGATATCCGCAGGCTCAATCTGGGCAGGATCAGTTGGAGCTTCTGCGAATTCAAGGAAGAGATCTGGCAATTTTGCAGAAGCCAAGGCAGGATAGACAAACATATTAAGGGGGATGTCCTCCTGGAACATGGGACTCAACATGAAATCCACAAAGTCCCTAGCCAGATCCAGTTTCTTGGTCCCCCTGACTATGCCCACGAATTCAATCTGGCGGAAAGTTCCCCCTGGCGGGTTCACATTCACGCTGGCAGGAATTTCACGACCATCTTCAGCATAGAGCACGTCGGCTGGAGGACTGGTTGAGTAACTAACCACCAAGGGCCGATTTCCAACACCACCAGACCCCACAGTGAAATGAGAGAAGTAGGCTTCGCTCCAGCCGCTGGTAACCAACACATCGTTTGCCCGCAGTTCTGCCCAGAAGTTTGGCCAGTCTTCTCCAAAATAGCCAATAGTAGCCAGCAAGAAAGACAATCCAGGCGATGAGGTAGCTGGGTTTTGTACTACGAGCAGTCCCTTGTAAGCCGGCAGGACAAGGTCTGCCAAGCTCTGTGGCAGCGGTATTTCTTGTGCTAGGAACCACTCTCGGTCAGCATTCAGATTGATATAGCCGAAGTCCACTGGCAGCAACTTATTACTAGCATCAAGTTTCAAGTCATCTGCAATGCCTTCCAGTTGGGGCGAAGCGTAGGATATGAACAAGTCACTCTTTAGGGCGCGGCTCAAGAAGGAATTATCGACGCCGAACATCACATCGGCAAGTGGAGCCTCTTTGCTTAGCAACATCTTATTCAGCGCCTCTCCAGCATCGCCCAAGGCCAAATATTGCACGTCAGCATTGTTGGCTGTCTCGAATTCAGCCAAGACTTCTTCCGAAATGCTGAAAGAGTCGTGGCTTGCCAGCACCAATACTTCCGGTTCCTCAGAGGCGGGCGGCACTACCATGGAACCGCCAGAGGGTGTGCAGGCTACCAGAAAGACGGCCAAGAGCAAGCTGCCTAACAGCCTTGCAAAGTGATACCTGGAAACAAACATGGTGTAAAACTCCCCTGAGCCAAAAAGCCTACCTGACCGGGTAGGCTGGGGAATTTTCGGCTTTCCCTACGCTGGCATTACCCAGATCAGGTCAAGGGTCAGTGGTTCTCTTTCCACTATCTCAGCCTGCAGCAGCAAGCTCCCCTGTCAAAATCAGCTCATGATAGCACAGATGCTTGTCCATTCAATTTGAAAAATCATTGCTAGTGGAACTGCCAGACTCTTCATTTGAGGAAGGGCCCAATTCTTGGGCACACGCGGGACAGTGGGCCGGATGCGGCAGCTCTTCAAGACTAGCGCCACACATGGCAAAAGTGACTTGGACCCTGGCGCTAAGAAATTGCCGGCTAGCTTTCCCTTCAAGTACCAATTCTTGGCAGTTGGTTTGCTCTAGCAGCCTTGGTACAGGGCACCTCTTACAAAGAGTGCGGTGCCAAGGCAGTCCAGAATCCGGGCTCGCCTCCAGCAGACGACAACTCTCGTTTTCCCAACCACGGTGAAAATCGTAATGATAGTAGGCGCAGTCGATGTCTAACATACACCTATTCTAAAGGAAACTTGGGTTTCGGAGCGTTCCCTAGGCTTCCTCAGGGCCAGACAGGGCGAAATTTATATCCGTAAACTACCTGTCCTGCGTCTCCGTCAGTGCGCAATTTGCGGGTCACCATTTCGACACGCATGCCCATTGCCACATCTTTAGCCTCAACATCTGTCAACTGGGCCGTCAGCATGGGGCCTTCATCCAATTTGATCAAAGCGATAGTATAAGGCGCGTTGTCTTCAAAGCCTGCTGGGGGATGATACAAAGTGGTATGGCTATATACCTCCCCGGTGCCGGACAACCGATGATGGGGCCCAGCTTTTTCGTGGCAATGGGGACAAACATCCCGTGGCGGAAAAATGTGTTCAGAACAAGAAGGGCAAATCTCTCCCGTTAGCCTGTACCGTTGACTTCGAGTTCTCCAGTTCTGTACTGACTGCATCGATGACTTTCCAAATAGAGACAATTTTTCGTGTTGAAGTCACCAACTATAGGAGCTGGGCCCTTCCAATAGCTACCCGATTGGAAACCTGATAGGTTTTGAGAGGTGTTTCCTAGCCGAAGCAAGACCATTCTTGGATACTTGAAGTGGTAAATGTCTTCTACGTACGTCCGGTTTAGGTGTTTCTTATGGAGGTTTTTTCGTTCTCACTTCAGGTAGCCAGAATATGGGTAACGACGGATGCGCCGCTGCCTCCAATGTTTTGGATCAGTCCTACACGCGCATTCGGCACCTGGTTTTGGCCCCCCAAGCCCTGAAGTTGGTTAACAGCCTCCACCGCTTGGTAAATACCTGTTGCACCGGTGGGATGCCCGCGGCTTTTCAGGCCTCCTTGAGTGGAGATCGGAACATCTCCGTCGGGGCCAATCTGATTGCCCTTAGACAGGCGCCAGCCGTTTCCTCGAGAAGCATATCCCATTGCTTCGAGACTCAGCGCACTAAGAATCGAAAAGGCATCATGCAATTCGCAGAAGTCCAGGTCTCGCCTTTCCATACCAGCTTGCTCCAGGGCCCGGCGAGTACTAATCTCCACCGCCGCCAAATACATGGGATCTTTTCGATCGTGCACGGCCAATGTGTCTGTACTGACGGAACTCCCCACGATTCGGACGGGTTTCAGTCTCTGGTCATCGCGCACATTCTTGGCCAAGTCAGTGGAGGTCAAGACCAGTGCCGCAGCCCCGTCACAAACCGGGCTGCTGTCCAGAATAGTAAGGGGGGAAGAAATAACTCGGGCATTGGAATATTCTGCAGGGGAAATCTCCCGCTGAAACATGGCAAACCGATTGTGGACCCCACGTGCATGGGCATTGACACAGAAACCGGCCAAACCATCTTCCGGAACATCATATTCGTACATGTATCGTTGCATCAGGAGTGCATTCAATGCAGTAAAACTCACCCCTTGGACTGACTCGTATTCCGCGTCAGCAGCCATACTGAGCGCTGCTGTTACATCCGGGCCCTGGGCATCCATCATTTTTTCTACGCCGGCGACAAGAACCACATCATGAATGCCGCTAGCAATTGCCAAGAAGCCGATGCGAAGAGCTGCCCCTCCAGAAGCGCAGGCAGCTTCTGCCTTAACAGCTTCTATGCCTTCCAGACCACAGAAATCCGCGATTGATGCTGCCAGATTTTCCTGAAGTGACAAGGGACCGCTGGACATGTTACCTACGTATAGTGCGTCTGCATATTCTATTTGGGCATCAGCCATGGCCGCCGAGATAGCCTCGTAAGCCAGTTGCCGAATGGACAAATCCCAATGTTCCCCCACAGGAATCTGGCCTTTGCCTACAATACATACTTCACGCATAGCTTTCACTAGAAGATTGCTTCATTCCCTCGAGAAAAGGGCTTTTACCAGTTTGCAGGGACCCACAGAAAGCAATAATCCATTATAGTGAAAGCCTTTCTGAGTGTGTGTCTCGCCAGACCAGATGAGTCTAAATACCGGACCAAAGAAAATGTCAACAGTTCCTGAAAGGGAGATCCGAGTTGTTGCATTAGGTGGCGGCACCGGACTGCCAGTCCTGTTGCGAGGTTTGAAACGATATACCTCTCAGATCACCGCCATAGTAACTGTGGCGGACGACGGTGGCAGCTCAGGGCGACTGCAGAGATCGATAGGCATTCTGCCGCCTGGGGACTTCCGAAACAATATCGCAGCTCTCAGCGAATCTGAGGAAACCTTTCAGCTGTTATTGCAATATCGATTCGGACAGAAAGAAGGATTGGAAGGCCACGCACTGGGCAATCTGTTAATTACGGCCATGGCCGCGATCTTCGGTAATTTCGAATCAGGTATTGCAAATTCCAGTAGAGTGTTTGCAGTGAAGGGCGAAGTGCTTCCCAGTACTTTGGAGTCGGTCACACTCTGTGCGGAAGTAGTGGGGCACGACGCTAAGAATGCCCCTTCTTACGCCCTGCTACGAGGAGAAAGCACTATAGGGGTAGCACCTGAACGCATCCTCAGAGTGATGTTGGATCCCCCCAACGTCAAGGCTTTTCCAAGGGCGGTACAGGCGATTCTGCAGGCGGATCTGATCGTCGCCGGGCCTGGAAGTTTTTACACCAGCACTTTGCCCAGCTTGTTGATTCAAGGCATTCGCCAGGCAATCAGCGCCGCGCAAGCACCAAAAATCTTTGTAGCCAATATTCTGAATCAGATAGGGGAGACCAGTGGATTCACTTTGCAGGACTACCTACACGAATTGCAGCAGCACCAGTTGCAGGACTTTAAACACGTGCTGGTTAATAACAGAATTCTGACTTCTGGTGGCTGGGCCCAAATGGAATGGATTGTAGCTAATAAGCTGGCGCAGTTATCCTCCTTCCAATTACACTCTGCGGATCTCATCGACGAAAAGGTCCCTTGGCGGCACGATTCAGATAAATTGGCTATTCTGATTTGGCAGCTACGAGAACTGCTGAATCCGCGGCCCTCTCAGACCAGTTTTGATTAACAAATCCTTTCCTAACCCAATAGAATTTCCCCATTCCTGCGGATTTGCAGAATATCCGTTGCGTTAACTTATAATTCGAGCGTCCCTCTCAGATTCTGAATTGGAAAGGGGCTAAGGGAATTTTGGCTTGTCGGAGGACAACATGCCAGTCAACGTTGCCATCAATGGATTCGGGCGCATTGGCCGCCAGGTCGCCAAGGCCATTCTGGACTACTACCCAGATGATCTGAACCTGGTTGCAGTGAACGACCTTGATGATGCCGCTACTTTCGCCCACCTCTTTAAGTACGACACAAATTACGGCAAATATGACGGAGAAGTCGCTGCCGTGGATGGTGACCTGGTGATTTCCGGTCACCGCATAAGACTCCTTAAAGAGAGAAATCCGGCTGAGCTCCCTTGGGGTGAACTTGACATCGACGTGGTGGTGGAGAGTACGGGAATCTTCACGGACGGAGAAAAGGCTGCCCTACACCTTAAAGCTGGTGCCAAGAAAGTTATCATCAGCGCCCCGGCCAAGGGAGAGGACGTGACAGTTTGCCTTGGCGTAAACGAAGAAGACTACGACCCGGCTAGACACCGGATACTAAGTAACGCAAGTTGCACTACTAATTGCCTCGCGCCGGCGGCTAAGGTTGTCAACGACAATTTCGGGATCAAGATGGGTCTGATGACCACCGTTCATGCTTACACCAGCGACCAAAGCATACTAGATCTGGTATATTCCGATTTGCGACGTGCTCGGGCAGCGGCCATGAATATCATTCCCACTTCCACTGGCGCTGCCAAAGCTGTGTCCTTAGTGATTCCGGCTCTGCAAGGCAAATTTGATGGAATGGCCATGAGGGTCCCAACATCCACTGTCAGCGTAGTGGACTTCGTGGCTGAAGTCGAAAGGCCAGGTACAACTGAGGAGCTGTTGGCAGCATTCAGGGAAGCCGCAGAGGGACCTATGAAGGGGATCCTTGCTGTCACGGATGAGCCTCTGGTTAGCTCTGACTTTAAGGGAGACAAGCACAGCAGTACTATAGATGCCGGGTTCACTTCTTTCTACGGCACCCTCGTCAAGGTTGTCGCTTGGTACGACAATGAGTGGGCTTATAGCACCCGTGTCGCTGATCTAGCCAATTATCTGGGTCAAAGAGGACTTTAGCCGGTCTTAGGGACCGCACCTATGCTGTGCGGCCCTCGCTCCCTGAAGGATTGAGCAGGGCCCTCGTGCGGTATAAAACTGTCAAAGACGTTGAATGGGCTCGACAAAGAGCCTTGGTGCGCGTTGATTTTAATGTGCCCTTGGACGCCCACGGCTGCATAACTGACGATATACGAATCAGGGCTGCACTGCCTACCCTCGAGTACCTCTTGGAAAGAGGCGCATCACTAGTGTTAGTAAGTCATTTAGGACGGCCCAAAGCGGAAGATCGAGAACGGTTAACCTTGCGACCAGTAGCCGACAGATTGGCCCAAATACTGCATCGAAACGTATCCCTGGTAACCGATATCGATGCTAACCCTGACAGCACTGATCCAAACGACCAAGCGATAATGATGCTGGAGAACACTCGCTTCCATAAAGGCGAAATTGAGAACGACCCTGACTTGGCCAGACGATTCAGCCGATGGGGGGATTTTTATGTCAATGACGCATTTGGAAGTATGCATCGAGCACATGCCAGCACCTTAGGGGTGGCCCGATTCTTGCCCGCTGTTGCCGGATTGCTAGTAGCCAAGGAAATTCACTTTCTGAGTCCTCTGACTTCTGCCCCTGAAAGACCTTTGGTGGTTTTGATGGGCGGCGCCAAAATCAGCGACAAAATTGAAGTCATACAAAACCTGATGAAATCGGTTGATGCATTTCTCCTTGGCGGCGGCATGGCTAATACTTTCTTACAGGCATTAGGACATGACATGGGGTCCAGTTTGGTCGAACAGGGCGCTTTGCATTTAGCCAAAGAGATTCTGGATGCAGGACGACAACAGATCCAATTGCCTTCAGATTTGCAAGTGGGTGCCGTCCCTGAACTTGACACTGCGTACCAAACTGTTGGTGTCGACGAAGTTCCGCGTGGCTGGATGGCTCTGGACATTGGTGAAGCGACTGTCGCCCACTATGCCAACAGAATCGGAAATGCGGCAACTGTTTTTTGGAATGGTCCCATGGGCCTTTCTGAAGTTCCCCCTTTCAACAGAGGGACCGACATGCTGGCCCGATGCTTGGCGGAATTGAAAGGCGTGACCACAGTCATTGGTGGCGGCGACAGTGCAGCGTCCGTTCGCCGCATCGGCTTGGCGGAGGCGTTCAGTCACGTTTCCACCGGAGGAGGCGCCACTTTGGAGTTCCTTGCGGGCAAGACTCTACCGAGCCTAAGCATCTTGAAATCAACCTGAGAACTGAGATGAGCATTCTGGACACACTCAAGAGCTTTTTTCAGCCGAGCTCTAGCGCGAACCAGCGTTTTCTGTCCGTCTACATACTGAATTTTCGCTGCAACGAGCCTATCTCTGCCCAAATTGATTTATACAACGATCTTAGTCCGGCTGAAGAGGGGCGGAAGGATGTCACGTTCTTCGTGCGCAAAGTTCTGTCTACGTCAGGCACCCAACGCTGCTATGACTCCAGCGAAGTACAGATTTGGCTAGACGGCCGCCGGCGGGTAGTGGAATACGAAGTTACGGGCGGAAAGTGGTTGGAGGCCGCGGCTTTTGACGTAGAGTCGGTTAAGTTTCAGCAGAGAATAACCGAAACGGCCACCGAGAGTCCCAAAACAGAGGAAACGTGAAATGACTAGAAGTCCTATGATGGTTGGCAATTGGAAGATGAACTTGGGGCCAGCTGCAGCTTGCACATTGGCCAAGGAGATTTGCCAGTCGGTGGCGGACGCAAAAACCGTGACACGCATTCTTTGCCCATCTTTCCCGGTTCTGGCAGCGGTCCGTGACACGGTTGCGGGCACCGAGATTCAAACCGGGGCACAGAATTGTCATGCCGCTGACCAAGGGGCTTACACCGGAGAAGTCTCCTGCACAATCTTGAAAGAGCTAGTTTCGCACGTCATCATAGGACACAGTGAAAGGCGCACTCTCTTTGGGGAGACGGACCGCGATATCAATCAGAAGGTCACATCGGCATTGGCACATGGTTTGGTCCCAATAATCTGTGTAGGAGAGGATGAAATCCAAAACGCGGGAAAGGAAACTCGAGCAGTCGTGACCCGCCAGGTAACAACGGCTCTGAATGGATTATCTTGCGAAGAGGCGTCCAGAGTGATCCTCGCCTACGAACCTGTTTGGGCTATCGGCACAGGAAAAGCCGCCTCGGACAGGTATGCGGGAGAAGTGTGTGGAGACTTGATGCGTTTGCTATTAGCGGATCTCTATAATGCGGAATTGGCCGTTACGGTCCCTATTCTGTATGGAGGCAGCACAAACCCATCCAACATTGAAGCATTCATGACCCAACCTGATGTGGACGGAGCTCTGATCGGCGGCGCTTCACTGTCAAGCAAAGATTACAGTGATATGGTATCTCTCGTCGCATGACGCTCAGGTGCGGCGTACAATGAAAGTATGCCCGATGCCCTCGCTCATTCACTGAACGCCCAACAGGGCTACTTCTTCCTGGGCTTACTGGCCCTTTTTCTATGCCTATTGATCTGGCTAAATCGACGGCTCAATCAATCCCTCTATAGATTTCTACTGCTTTGTACTGGTTCGGAACAAGTGGCCGCCTTGGGCTTGTACTTCCTGTTCCTTCCTGGCATCGTCTTACATGAAAGCTCTCATTGGGTGGCAGCCTTTCTATTGCGCATGGAGCCTACCACTCTGACTCTTTGGCCAGTAAAGAAGGGCACACGCATCGAAATGGGCAGTGTTTCCATGAAACGCGGCAGCATTTGGCGGGAGACGCTGGTTGGGTTGGCTCCGCTGTTTGTCGGGACGGCTGCCATCACGTTGATCATCAACAAAGTCTTTGGTCTACAGGATCTGATTATCCTGGTCCTTGACTTGCATTTAGGGGCAGCCTGGGCCCTATTCCAGGTCAGCATGGCAGCCCCGGACAGTGTCCCTTGGCTATATTTAGTTTTTGCAGTTAGCAATGGCATGTTGCCCAGTGCCAGTGACAGGCAATCTCTTTCACTGGTGCTCTATTATCTGGGAATTGGAATGGTTCTATATGTAGTTGTAGAGCAACTTAGCGCTGAAGTTACGTACGATTGGTGGCCCGGGTTGCAGGCAAGATTAGTGTTGCCATTGCAAGCTCTTAACAGCCTACTATTTCTAGCCACCCTGCTGGATGTGCTGCTATTGGGGTTACTGGCCTTCTACCTATTCCTGATAAAGGCCAGACGCACCAAGACCAAAAAAGTGGGCCGAAGTTGAGTTTCTCCAGCCCGCCGTCCGCTTGAATTAATTCAAATGTGCAGAAATCTGATTAAGCAACGCTTCCTTAGGTTTGAAACCCACGATTCGGTCTACAGGCTGCCCGTTCTTGAACAGGATTAGGGTTGGAATACTCAACACCCCATATTCCTGGGCAGTCGCTTGATTACTGTCTACATCCAATTTACCAACCGTTAGCTGCCCATCCAGGTCCGCGGCCAATTCCTCTAGGACAGGGGCAATCATCTTACAAGGTCCACACCAGGTGGCCCAGAAATCGACGAGCACAGGATTTGAAGCATCCAAAACCTGCGCCTTGAATTCGCCATCGCTTAACGTTACAGGACTGCTCATTCTTTCTTCCTCGCGTGCTTTCACAGAAACGGAATTATACACCTTTCCCGTTAGTCGGATACCCCTGCAGTAAGTTTCTAAAATTAATCTGAATGATATAATCCACGCGGTAGGGAAGGCACCAACCCAACCTTCTGTCAGGTCTTTAGCCTCCTTGGCCGCCATCCTAGTCTCCGTATTTCCCCTCCAACATGAATCACGTTGAACGTCTCGCCCAGCTGGGTCAGAGCTATTGGCTGGAGGAGGCTGCAGAAGCCTCTGATCTGACAGAGGAAGCTGTGCAGCAAGCTGTTAGCTTGGGCTATTCCGGAGTCGCAGGCTGCAGGCTTCTGACTCCTGAGGCCCTGCATGCGGGAGAAATTTACGATGAAGCCATAATAGGTCTTATTGAAGACCGCAGGGGCATCGACGCTGGAGGCATTTGTGAGCAGCTCATGCTACAGGACTGCTGTACCTTGGCGGACTTGTGGGCTGATGAGTATGCGACTTCAGGTCACAGCCCTGGGTTGGTGGCTGTGCCAATCCTGCCCCTGGGTCTCGATGACCCTGCACAGATTCGCGCTGAGGCCCGTCGAATCGCCAAGAGCATGAACAGGCGCAATATCGTGGTCAAGATTCCCTCAGGCCCAGCTACAGTAGCGGCAATCTCCGATCTGGTAGCAGACAACGTCAGCATTTACATCACTAATCTGAGAGACCGGGAACGCGTTTCGCAGGTTCTCGACGCCTATCGCGAGGGTTTGGAATACAGAGCGGAGAAAGGACTGCCTTTAGATGGAATTCAATGCCTTGCCGGTATAAATATTTCGGGCATCGACCAAGCCGTAGACTGCTTGCTAGATGAGTCGATCGAATTCGAAACCAATTTGGAGCTGCAGATCGAATTAGAGCAGAAGAAAGGTCGCACGGCAATTGCTACAGCTCGGTTGGCCGCTACCGCCGTCGCCCAACGATCACGTAGTGCCCAATGGAATATTTTGCAGCGCCAACGCGCCAATCCTCTACAAATGGTTTGGGAGAATCTTAGAGAGACCCAAGCCTGTACCACCGCATCCTATTTTAGGAGTCTGATTGGACCCAACACCATTTGCTGCTTGCCACTCGATGCCTTGCAGGACCTTGCCGCCGACACAGAGGCTACGGTGTCTCTTCACCAAGGATATTCACAGGCCCAAATGCTGTTCTCCCGACTGGCGCAATTGGGGATCGACTTGCACCAGAAAATGGATGACGAAGATTATCTGCAGGCAGAAGATGAACTAGAACGATTCTTGACGGTGCTGGAGACAATTTCCGAACGGCGGGCTTCTCCGTCACTCAGTACCTGAATAATGGGTTCCGGTCACACTGTCTCCGGATTTGTGGTTCCATCTGAAGTGCCACTTTGCCGCCTGTTCAAGAAAGCTTCGAAGTCCTTTACCCGCAATCCTGCCTGATCTTTATCTGGAGCAGGGCCAAGTCCTGAAGACGAATAATCAGCCTCCCTATTCTGCAACGCCTGAAGCAGTGGCAGGGCTACAGGCCGTAAAGTCTGTAGATAAACAGAAATCAGATCGGCATCTGAAGGTAGATTCAACAGAAACGTAGCTCCTCGAATGCCGGCCACCCCATTGTCCAACATCGCCCGAGGTTGCAATTGGACAGCCTGCGTACGCAAAGATTCAGTAACGCCTGTTAGGGTCCGTTCCAAAACGCTGGCAGTTGCCTGCGGCATGATTTCGCTTTCGCTAGGGCCCAACGCTGGCCACGTGCCGCCGACAGTAAGAATCCAATCCGTTTCGCCATAATCACAGGCCTGCCGTAATTTTTCCTCGATGACATACCTGTGGCCTCCGCACGCGCCGTCTTCTAAGTAAGCAAAAGACAACCCGGGAAAACACAATAGGCTCCGAACCAGACTGCTAAATTCCCTGCTAAAGTGAGGATAATGAAGCAGGGCTACTCGTACTAACAACATGGCCACCAATAGTGGTTGCCTTGAAGGAGAACAATTTCTTCGTAAGTAACGCTTTTCAACTCTTATTTCAACACCAGTACGGAACCCTCCTAGGGAGACTACCTCTTGGTGTATTGCGGGGCCTTGCGAGCTCTCTTGAGGCCCGGCTTTTTACGTTCCTTCTTCCGAGGGTCCCGGGTCAGCAGGCCAGCTTCTTTTAGGAGTGTCTGAATGGCCTTCTGGCCGTCAGAACCTATTTCTTCGCGTTTCACCAAGGTTCGTGCAATTCCATGGCTCGTGGCAACTGCTTGTCCAGCTTCGCCGCCACCCTTTACCTGGACGCTAATGTTGGAAGTCTCTAGCTGTCCAGTCAACTGCAGTGGAGCCAAAACTCTGGCTTGGCTTGCCTCGCGACCAAAATAGACTTTAAAAGGCTTCTCGTTGACCAGGATTTCGCCCGTGCCAGAATATAGTCGGACCCGAGCGGAAGCCGTCTTCCGACGGCCATTCGCTTCTATGTACCTATCCATCTTGCTCTACCTAAACCTCCACTATTCGGGGCTTCTGTGCTTCATGCGGATGCTTTCCACCCGCATATACCTTCAACTTCTGCATTTGGATCCTGCCAAGCCTATTCTTCGCCACCATACCTTTAACAGCTCCGGCAATTGCCCTTTCCGGAAATCTCTCCAATTGATCCTGCAGCTTTACGCTGGTTAATCCACTAGGATAGCCTGAATGCCTGTGATAGTACTTGTTTTGCAGTTTGTCACCGGTCACATGTATCTTTTCACAGTTAATGATAATCACGTAATCACCATTGTCGACGTTGGGAGAGAAGGTAGGCTTGTGTTTGCCCTGCAGCAACGTCGCGATTCTTGTGGCTAGCCTCCCCAACGTTTGCCCTTCGGCATCAATCAGAAGCCATTCCCTCTGCGCATGTGCCTCTTGTACACTTAAACTGAAAGTATGCACTACTCTAGTTACTCCTCAATTCCGAAAGCGGCTTCTCATAGGTGACCTTACCCAAAATAAGGCCCTGGGCGGGGGCGGGTGGTGGACTGGCACTGGCGTCTTTGGCCCTTAGCACAGCCTGAACATTATTCAAATTCCATTCACCTTTCCCTACTTTGACAAGCGCCGCCACTATTCTGCGCGCCATTCTATACAGAAATGCGTTGGCTGTAATCGTAAACACAATTCTCAGGACTGGTTCGTATAATTGCGCCTCCGGTATAACCCCGTCAGTATGCCAGCGGGCCTCGAACAATTCCCGTATGGTGTGGCCACCTCCCGGTGCTGGACCGAAACCCGCGAAGCTGTGCGTTCCCAACAGAACCGCTGCCGCTTCATTCATGACCGCAATATCGAGACTTTGTGGGACATACCAACTACGCCCTTCGGACAATGGCCATCGATCTCCCGGCCTCGCCGCGGCGTGCTGCAGTACCTTATAAATATAAGTGCGGGAAAGAGCATCATAACGTGGGTGGAAATTAGCGGGGGCCATGTATAACTGCAACATTGTAATGTCAAGCGGCAGATTTGCATTCCAAGCCCGGCGCAGTGCCGACACTTCATGCCGCCAAGTCACATCTGCAGCCACTACCTGCCCCGTAGCATGCACCCCTGAGTCCGTCCGGCCTGCGCCAGCCACAGCTGCCTCAGCCCCGGTACAGGCCGCCAAGGCCTGCTCCAAATTGCCTTGCACAGTAGGAACTGAGTCTTGGCGCTGAAAGCCTCTATAACGGGTGCCGTCATAGGCAACAACCCCGACCACGCGCATGAAGGTAGACCCCTCATGAATCTACGAATTTCCACCCGAAGTACCCATATCTACAAGTTCAACCACCGCCATACGGGCAGAATCAATCCTGCGGGCTCCTAACTTGATCATTCGGGTGTATCCGCCATTTCGGGACTCAAAACGTGGAGCCAAGTCGGAAAAAAGGCGCTCCACAGCAGGACGGTTGTGGGCCAGCTTAGCCATCAACAACCGATAGGAATGGACTCTAGCCCCGTTTCTACCGTTGGCCTCCCGGGCGATTCCCCTCTTGGCTTGCGTAATCATACGTTCCGCAACGGGCCGTAGTACTCGGGCTCGCGCCTCCGTGGTTATTATGCGCTCGTGTTCAATCAAGCCACAGATCAGATTGCGAAGTATGGAATTATTCTGGCCATGATTGCGTCCTAAGCGTGTGTGTTTAATTCGGTGGCGCGTACTCATTCTACATTCGTCCTAGTAGCTTCCATTCCTGCCTTCAATTAGACACTGCAGTGGGCGTGTCCGACTTGACCGGATCCAATTCCTCGCCTTCCAATTCTTCGGTGGCAGGGCGATCCTCATCAAAGCCTTCTTCACTTTCCAAATATTCATCCAGGTTAGAACCCGGAATATGCAAAAGGTCCTTTTTCTTCAATTGGGCCAACAGCTCATCCAATGACTTCTGTCCGAAGTTGCGAATAGCCAGCATCTCATCGCGGCCCTTTTCCATTAGTAAGAACAGTTCGCCGAGCGTTGCAATCCCCACGCGTTTCAAACAATTGTATGTACGGACATTCAGGTCGAGTTCTTCTATGGAGCGCTGTAACTTGGCATCTGGGGCATTCTCCACCACTTTAGGCGCGACAGCTTCCTCATCACCACTATCCAATATGACGACCTTCAAGTGGTTCACTAAGATACGGGAAGCTTCCTGCACCGCATCCAATGGGCCTACTGACCCGTCGGTCCACACTTCCAAAGTTAACTGATCCAAATCAGTTTGCTGGCCCACTCTGTGGTCCTCTACTCGATAGGCGGCCCGTATAATGGGGCTGAAAACCGCATCGATCGGCAAACTGCTGGCAGGGGCATCTGTCCGATCCTCTTGAGGGGAGTATCCATACCCTCGTTCCACCACCAGATCAATTTCCAAATCAGTGTCGCTATCCGCAGTCAGTAGATACAACCCAGGATTCAAAATCTCCACATCGGCGTTCTCTCCGATGTCACCTGCCGTATAGACACCAGCGCTTTGCACGTGCAAAGTAAGGGTTACCGGATGGTTAGAATGAGAACGCAGAGCGATCTCCCGAATGTTCAGGATCAGCTGGGTAGTATCTTCCCGGACATTCGGAATGGCCGCAAACTCATGATAGATGTCCTGTATGCGGACGGAAGTAACCGCTGATCCTCTTAGACTGGACAACAGTACCCGTCGGAGCGAAACACCTAATGTGGTGCCGTAGCCCCGCATCAAGGGTCTTAACTGAAACTGGCCATATTTTTGGGCCTCATGGACGGTGTGAAGTTTGGGCAGAATCTGACTTTGCAAGGGGATCCCTCCGGTTAAAGCCGGCGCAAACGGCTCGGGGTCAGCGAGCGCTATAGTATTCCACAATCAACTGAACATTCAGTTCAATGCCCATCTCCTCGGTGGACGGAACATGTAGGACTTGGCCTTGCAAGTTTTCCGCGTCCAGCGCCAGCCAGCTTGGAGTCATGGTAGTGGGCTGCCACTCTGGAGTCGAGAAAAAACCGTTTCGCTTGCTACGTGTCCGGACCGTGATCACATCATCGGCACTTATGGTGTAGGAGGGGATATTTACTCTCCTTCCATTTACTTCAAAATGGCCATGGGTCACCAATTGCCGAGCCTGGGCACGACTTTCGGCAAATCCTAACCTAAATACAACATTGTCCAAACGGGTCTCCAACAGCCGAATCAATTCCACTCCGGTTAACCCTTGGGCACGAGTAGCTGCCTGGAAATATCGGCGAAACTGCTTCTCAAATACTCCGTAGGTACGTCGAGCCTTCTGTTTTTCACGTAGCTGAAGACTGTAGTCAGACTGGCGGCGGCGGCGGCCCATAAGCCGAATGCCGTGTTCGCCCGGGGGATACCCCTTGGTCTCAAACGCGCATTTGGGTCCCAGGCAGCGAGAGCCCTTCAGAAAGAGCTTCTCCCCTTCCCTGCGACAAAGTCGACAGACTGCATCCGTATAACGTGCCATATACTTACCTCAAATGGGGCCGTCCAGAAGCGGCTTTAATGGGAGTTAGGAATTGACTTAAACGCGCCGCTTCTTGGGCGGCCGACAGCCATTGTGGGGTAGTGGAGTCACATCTGTGATGGACTTTAACTGCAATTTCGCGGCTACCAGTGAGGACAGTGCATTTTCTCGACCTGGCCCGGGCCCCTTCACAAAAACCTGCACTTCCCTTACTCCGTAATCGTTGTAAGCCCTGGTGCCAGCCGCGAGACCGGCCTGTCCAGCAGCGTAGGGGGTGCTCTTTCGACTTCCATTGAACCCACAGCAGCCGCTGCTGCTCCAGCACAGAACTGAGCCCATGGCATCAGTAACCGTGACGATGGTGTTATTGAAGGTGGCCCGAATATGGACCTGCCCTGAGGGGACCTGGCGCCTATCCCGACGCGCGGTTCTGCTTCTTCTGCGAGCCATCTATTCCGCTCCTAAAAAATTGCTTCTAATGACCGGCGGTGCGTCGACGACCAGCCACTGTCATCCTTCGACCACGACGAGTCCGCGCGTTGGTGCGCGTACGCTGCCCACGTGAAGGCAAATTGCGACGGTGCCTCTGCCCTCGATAAGAGCCGATTTCCGTCTGACGCTTCAGATTCATCTGCACTTCTCGTCGCAAATCACCTTCCACGACTAAGCCACCATCTATATATTCCCGGATGCGCCCCACTTCGCTTTCGCTTAAGTCCTTCACCCGTACGCCCGGATCTACCTGAGTTTCAGCGCAAATCTTGCCGCTTGTGGTGCGCCCGATACCGTAGATGTAGGTCAAAGAGAACAAGACAGCCTTGTCTCTGGGAATGTCAACGCCGGAAATACGTGCCATACAGACTCCTGTTTTGCGCTCAGCTCCTTAAAGCTGCTTTAGCCTTGTCTCTGCTTATGCTTGGGGTTAGAGCAGATTACAAACACAACCCGCCTTCGCCGCACTATACGGCAGTTATCACACATAATTTTTACGGAAGGCCGAACCTTCATTTCACACCTCAAAAAAACCGCAGAATTGGCGGCCGCGCAAGATTGCCATCTTACACCTCACCTAAAGAACTGTCAATATGCAGGGACCGTCGGAGAGGACCGCAACGGTATGTTCAAAGTGGGCTGCCAGGCTACGGTCTTCACTGACCACAGTCCAGTTGTCACCTAGAGTACGAGTTTTCCAGGTCCCCACCTGAACCATGGGCTCCAAAGCGAAAACCAGGCCCTCCGGCATCTTCTGTTGAGCCTCTGGCCAATCCACTTCGTAATTGAGAACTTGCGGCGGTTCATGCATTTCCTTGCCTACGCCGTGGCCGGTGTATTTGCGTACAACGTGCAAGTTATTTCCCTCCACATATTGTTGCACGGCTTTGGACACGTCTCTCAGGCGGTTTCCCGGATGTGCAGCCGAAATGCCAGCGTACAGGCTGTCTTTAGTGACTTCCATCAAATGTGACGCCTGTTCACTAACCTCTCCCACTGCGTAAGTCCACGCGCTGTCACCAATATATCCCCTATACCGTACGCCCACATCGACGCTAACAATGTCCCCAGATTTAAGCACGCAACTCTTGGCCGGGATACCGTGGACCAGCTCCTCATTGATGCTGACACAGGTATGGGCCGGAAACCCCATGTAACCCAGAAAGCAACTTTCCGCCCCTTGCTGGACCATAATTTCCGCCGCCAGCATGTCCAATTCCCAAGTACTGACACCGGGGGCAATTGCCTCCTGAAGGCCAGCATGCACGCGAGCCACGATACGTCCAGCTTCGCGCATGATGTTCACTTCACGTCTGTTCTTGCGAGGCAGCGGGGCCAAACGCTTACGAACCACGTTTAAAGTTTTTCAAGGCGAGAACTCAAGACTTCTCGAATTAGTACTTCAGTTTCATCTGGAGTACCGTCCGCAGGCAAAGTAAACAGTGACTCTTGGGCATGGAAGTAGCCGATCAATGGAGATGTTTCTTTGTAATAGGCCAAAATACGTGTGGCTAGGGCTTCCTCTGTATCGTCCTGACGTTGGTACAACTCACCCTGGCAGATATTGCAGACACCTGCACGGAAAGGAGGATTGAAGCTCTCGTGATACACCTCGCCACACTCCTTGCACTGGCGACGTCCAGTTATCCGACCGCGACAGATCTCGTCCGCCAAATCCAGAAAGACAGCACATATATCGGCATGCCCGCCAGATGCCAATGCAGCCAGAGCATCTGCTTGGAATAGATTCCGGGGATACCCGTCCAATAAAGCACCCCGGAGGCAATCAAGTTCCGACAACCTTTCGTGGGCCATTTGGATAGTCACATCATCTGGCACCAATTCTCCTTTATTCATAAAGGATTGCGCCCAAACTCCGAGTTCAGTCTGCTCCCGCAGGTGCTTCCGGAACAGGTCCCCAGTAGAGACCTGCGGTAGTCGGCTAGTGGCCTCCAAGCGTTTTACCTGGGTTCCCTTGCCGGCTCCAGGTACGCCCAGAAATACAACAAACTGCCTAGTTAATCTCATGAGAGCTAGATGTAGATAGATGCAGAAACTTGCAGGCTATCGAATGAAGCCTTCATAGTTGCGCATCATCAGTTGGGATTCGATTTGCCGCATAGTGTCGAGCACAACGCCGACCACAATCAGGAGGCCCGCGCTACTGATTAGGAGCGTACTATAGCCCCCGCTAACGGCACCGCCTCCAAAAATCAGCCCCACGAGGAAAGGCAAGACCGCAATAAAGCCTAAGAAAATCGCACCAAAAAAAGTGATTCTCGACAACACTCTCTGCAAGTATTCAGCGGTCCGGGGTCCGGGCCGCAACCCCATGATGTACCCACCTTGGTTTCGAAGTGTATTGGGCAAGTCCTGTTGTCTAAACATGACATCTGCATAAAAATAGGTAAAAGCCACAACCAGTAGGAAGTAAGCCAGCCAATAGGCCCAGTTGGCTGGCGACATAGCTGCTGCCAACACAGATGCGGCTTGGCCCATCCATCCTGAAGAGGTTGTAAAAAAGGTGGCCAAGGTACTGGGAAAAATTAGCAGGCTCTGGGCGAAAATCAACGGAATCATGCCCGTGGAATTTATTTTCATGGGAATGTAGGTGGAACGGCCACCAACCATCACTTGTTGGTTTCCCCTAACGGCCCGTACTCTCTTGCCGTACTGTACAGGAATGCGACGTTGCCCCTCATTGACCCACACAATCAAAGCTATGGTCAGAACCGTAATTATAGAGAAAATGACCAACAGATCCCATCGCCCCGTCACGATGATTTGGCGCACCTGTTGCGGCAGACTGGATACAATGCCAGCGAAAATAATCAGGGACACCCCGTTTCCAATTCCTTGTTGGGTTAGCAGTTGGCCCAACCAAACGGCAAACATAGTGCCGGAAGCCATGCCGATAATAATTGTCAGTGAAGGTAAGAGGCTAGAACCAGAAAAGCCCCAATTGGTAAAAACTGAGATGCCGCCACCGAAAGATGAATTCAGCAACGTAGCTTGGCCCACAGCATAAATGATGGCCAAAGGTACCGTAATGTAGTACGTGTACTTGCTTATCTGCGCACGGCCGTGTTCCCCTTCCTTACTCAGCTCCTGCAGCTGTGGGACCATAGGTACCAGCAACTGCATGATGATTGAAGCAGTAATGTAAGGGTAAACTCCCAATGCCATTACTCCCATCTGGGCCAGGGCACCTCCGCTGAAAAAATTCAGCATATTCAGCAGGATGTTTGGATCCTGTGTAAAAAGGCGACCCAAAGCAGTGGCGTCCACTCCCGGTAAGGGAATATGTGCACACAGTCGGTACAGAACAAGAATGCCGATCGTAACCAGCAGCTTATTGCGGAGATCCTGCAACGTGAAAGCGCTGCGAACAGCTTGCAGCATGGGTCAGGCCGCCGGTAAGGCTTCGATTTCCACAGTACCGCCACGCTCTTCAATGGCCACCCGCGCAGTTTTACTAAAACGGTGGGCGTGAACTGTCAGTCTCTTGTTGAGGTTTCCCGTGCCCAGAATCACTATCGGCTCCCGCACGCTGCGGGTCAGGCCCCGGTCAAGGAGATCTTCAAGAGAAGCCGATTCGCCGTCTTCAAATCTCGTTTCTAAGTCTTCAAGGGAAACCGCTGCGTAAATTACCTTCTGGCGACGCTTAAAACCACGTAGTTTGGGTAAACGCTTAATCAGCGGAAGTTGGCCGCCCTCAAATGTAGGATGGACACCGCCTCCTGACCGGGCATTTTGCCCCTTGGTACCTCGCCCGCAGGTCTTGCCTTTTCCGGACCCAGTTCCGCGGCCTACCCTTTTGCGGGAGCTACGTACCTGCCGGCCTTGCGAAATTTCATGAAGTTTCATGACAATACTCTCTCACGTTTGGGAACGATGTAAATCGCACCTATTCCTCTACTCTGATTAAATGGGACACTTTGGCCATCATGCCTCGGGTTACGGGATTGTCTTCTCGCTCTACCGTCTTGTGCATCTTCCGCAGACCCAAGGCCTTAAGTGTATCTTTTTGCCGCTGAGGGCTGCCAATGCCACTCTTCACCAGCGTAAATCTGACTGTAGTCCCCATTACATTGTTTCCCGTGTCCAAAAAGGAGCCAATTTTGCCTCATCCACCCCCCGGGCTTGGGCTTCCACTCTATGATCCTGCAATTGCTGCAAAGCCAGAAAAGTTGCTTGTGTCACGTTCAGGCGGTTGTTTGAGCCAAGGGACTTGGTCAATATGTCCGTGATACCCGCTGCTTCGAGGACCGGCCTGACTCCGCCGCCAGCGATGACACCCGTGCCAGGGCTGGCGGGCCGCAGCAGCACACGAGCGGAGCCAAAGCGGGTCTCAATTGCATGCGGAATGGTTTTTCCGCATAGCGGTACCTCCACCATGTTGCGCGTGGCCTTTTCCTTAGCTTTGCGGATGGCCTCCGGCACTTCTCGAGCCTTGCCTATGCCCACACCCACTCGGCCGGACATGTCTCCTACGACCAGAACCGCACGGAAGGCGAATGAACGCCCCCCTTTAACCACCTTGGCCGTGCGGGTGATCTGCACCACCCTGTCTTCCAAGCCGTCGCCCTGCTCATCATTTCGATCGTTATGTCGCGCCACTCCGCTCATCTCCTTATAGTCTGGCTCGGGTCACTTAGAACTTCAAGCCTTGTGCCCGGCTGCCTTCAGCCAAAGCCTTAACACGTCCATGAAACTGGTAGCCACCTCGGTCAAAGACCGCCTGAGTCACCCCTTTCTCCTGTGCCCGAATGGCCAGTACTTCACCTATGACCCGGGCTCGGGCCATGGGGCCTTGGGATACCACTTTAGACCGCAATTCTCTTTCATTTGTCGCTGCAGAAACCAAAGTGTGCCCTGATTTGTCATCGACCAGCTGGGCGTAGATATGTCCAGAACTGCGAAAAACACTCAATCGGGGCCGAGCAGAAGTGCCTGCCACTTTACTCCTTAACCGCCTATGTCTCTTAACCCGGGCGTGATATCGGCTCTGTGCTTTTGTCATGTCAGATTTTCCTACGTATTTACCTTACCGGCTTTGCCAGCCTTGGACCTGACCCTCTCACCACGATAGCGAATACCAGAGCCGCCATATGGCACTGGTGGGCGCTCTCCTCGTATCTCAGCGGCCAATTGACCTATGTCTCTCTTAGAGTTGCCCTGCAATGTAATAACCCGTCCACTTTGGTCTACGTTCAAGGTAATCTCGTCTGTGGAAAGGTACTCTACTGGGTGGCTCTTTCCCACCTGGAGGACAAGAGTGGAATTATTCATGGACGCACGATAGAAGTCGCCATGCACCTCCAGAATTCGCGTGTAGCCTTCCGTCACCCCGACCACCATGTTATTGATCAGGGACCTGGACAAGCCATGCAGCGCTCGTAAATCTTGTGCATTGCCTCGCCGCTTAACCTCCAGAACCCCATCGCTCTGCTCCACAGAAAGGCGCGGGGAGATTCGTTCCTTTAAAGTTCCATTGGGACCCATCACTTTCACCACTAAACCGGGGGAAACCTCTACGGTTACCCCTTGGGGCAAAGGAATGGGTTGATTGCCTATTCGGGACATGGATTTTCAACTCGTTTTGTGGCTTACCAAATTTCGCAAATCACTTCGCCGCCTAGTTTCTGACGCCGCGCCTGCTGTCCGGTCATAATGCCGCTTGGAGTAGTCAGTATGCGAATTCCTAGACCGCTACGAACCCAGCGGATATCCCGCCAACCGGCGTATTCTCGCCGGCCTCTTTTACTTATGCGTTTCAAGTGATCAATCACAGGCCTACCGTGCCTGTCATATTTCAAATCAACTGCCAATTCAACGTGATTGTCCACTGAGTGTTCCCGGTAGCCAGCAACAAAACCTTCTTCAAACAGCACCCGCGCCAGCTCGATCTTGATGCGGGAACTTGGCATGCTCACATATTCGTGTTGCATGGCCTGTCCGTTGCGAATCCGAGTTAGGAAATCTGAAATAGGATCAATATTCATACCTTTGGTCTCCTCTGGTTGCCTTTTACCAGCTGGACTTCACTACACCCGGAATACGGCCTTCCAATGCTTCACCGCGAAAACAGATACGGCATAGGCCGAACCGGCGCATGAAGGCTCGAGGACGACCGCACATGTGGCAGCGATTTCGAATTCGATGGGGGCTGTTGCGCTTGGCTTCACGCGCAATCATGGATTTTTTGGCCAAATCTCTACCTCGTTTTACTTCGTTTCCAAGCCTACGGAGCGGCTACCGGGTTTGTGTACCAGTGCGCACGAAAGGCATATTAAACAATCGCAACAAATGTCGACCTTCTTCATCCGTATGTGCGGAGGTTACGATAGTAACTTCCAAACCCCGGATGGAATCGATCTTATCGTAGTCGACCTCTGGAAATATCAGTTGTTCGGTAAGCCCCAGACTGTAATTGCCCCGGCCGTCGAATGAATCCGGAGACACTCCTCGGAAGTCTCTTTGATGCGGGAGCGCCAAGTGGATCAGCCGATCTAGAAATTCCCACTTCCGGCGGCCACGCAAAGTGATCTTGAGACCTACCGGCATCCCTTCACGCAACTTGAAGGTGGCGATGGATTTCTTGGCCCTTGTCACAATCGGTTTCTGGCCCGTAATCAGTTCCAGATCTCTACTGGCAGCTTCTACGGCCCTGGCATTAGTCAAGGCTTCGCCTAGTCCGATGTTCACGGACACCTTCGTAATGGTGGGAACCTGCAGCAGGTTGCTGTACCCGAATTCTTCCATCATAGTTGGCACGATTTCTTCACGATACTGCAACAGCATGCGCGGCGGAGACAAGGGCTCGGCGGGAGCTTTGACTTTGCCGTTCTGGGGCTTTTTGCTCATGACACTCTTTGGCTTAATTTGGAGCTGCAGACTTAGACGGCGGGTCGGGCAACAGGATCGCCCGTACGCCGGTCAAATCGAATCTTGTCTTCATTTTCGTACCGCAGTCCCAGGCGCGTCGGTTTGTCGTCGGTCCCCAAGACTGCTACATTGCTTACGTGAATTGGAGCTTCGATCTCGATAATGCCCCGCTGTGTCTGTGTTCCGCCAGTAGCTCGCTGATGCTTCATCCGCAAATTCACACCTTCCACTACCACATAAACCCGGTTAGGGTCCCCGGCACCATCACGTCTTCGACGCCGGACGATATCGCGTACGGCCCCGCGTTGCCCCTTGGCTGCGCCAGCGATCACTTCAACTTGATCTCCGACTAAAATCTTCCGGCTCATCTATCTTCTACCACTCTAAGGAATGTTGGTTAAAGCACTTCAGGGGCCAGTGACACGATGCGCATGAAACCCCGTTCTCGCAATTCCCTGGCAACTGGACCAAAAATCCTTGTACCTCGCGGAAACCGGGAATCATCCACTATTACGGCAGCATTGTCATTAAATCGGATGAAACTGCCATCTTTACGCCGAATGGGCGACTTCGTGCGCACGATCACGGCTTTGACAACCTCTCCCTTCTTAACAGTCCCGGCAGGGGTGGCAGATTTCACAGAAGCCGTAATAACGTCTCCTACTTTGCCGTGGCGGCGCACACTGCCTCCAGTTACGCGTATGGTCAGCAACTCCCTGGCTCCGGAGTTGTCTGCAACCCGCAGACGGCTTTCCTGTTGAATCATGTTTGGGCTCCATCCTCGTCTTGTTGCAATGCTATGGCAGCTTTCAGGCTATTCAACCTGGACCTTGCCAGGAATTCGCTCGATAATCGATTCAAGGTAAAAACTCTTGCGCTTGGAAATCGGGCTACATTGTTTGATGCGAACTTGGTCCCCTATCCGGGCGGAATTTTTCTCGTCGTGCACTTGGTACTTCTTGTGGGTACGCGTGATCTTGCCGTACAAAGGATGGCGTTTGGAACGTTCCACAAGTACGGCCACCGTCTTGTTATTAGCGTCCTGCACCACCGTACCATTTAAAACCTTGCGACTACCTGTGCTCATATCACTACCCTTCACTAGTCAACTCACGGTGCCGCAGCACTGTTTTGATGCGCGCCATTTCTTTGCGGACTTCGCGAGACCGCGCTGTGTTTTGCTGTTTGCCGGTCGTCAACTGGTACCGCAGGTTAAAGAGTTCCTGGTGGCAATCACGCACCATTTCCTCCAACTCCGCATCCGTCTTTTCCAGTAAACTGTGAGCTTTCAGTACAGCCATCTCTGTTCCCTTTTCCCAGTTAAACGCTTTGGCGCATAATGAACTGGGTTTTCATTGGCAATTTATGTTGAGCCAGGCGGAATGCTTCCCGAGCCTGTTCTTCAGGAACTCCGGTTATCTCGAAAATAATGCGGCCAGGCTTCACAACTGCCACATAGTATTCTACGTTGCCTTTTCCTGAACCCATGCGCGTCTCTGCACCCCTTTGGGTTACGGGTTTGTCCGGGAAAATACGAATCCAGAGTTTGCCGCCTCTTCGCACGTATCGCACGATGGCTCGGCGGGCCGCTTCAATCTGCCGACTGGTAACCCAATGAGGCTCAACCGCCTGCAATGCGTATGTCCCGAAATCAATCGAACTTCCGCGGCTTGCCAGACCCCGCATGCGCCCTCTATGGGTCTTGTGATGCTTGAAACGTTTTGGCATCAACATGTCGCCACTTTCCCTTGACTATCCTCAAGTGCCTACCTAGGAGACTTCCTGGTACCTAGTGTGGTATTCCTGCCCAGGCAGAATCTCGCCTTGATAAATCCACACCTTAACGCCTATGACCCCATAGGTTGTGTTGCTTTCATCAGTACCATAGTCAATATTTGCCCGTAAGGTGTGCCGGGGCACTTGCCCTTCGCGGAAACTATCAACTCTTCCCATGTCACTCCCGCCTAGGCGGCCTGACACCGTGATCATGAAGCCCTGAGCCCCTTGACGCATGGCGCGTTGCCCGGCGGACCGCATGGCACGTCGCCAGCTGACACGCCTGGCCAATTGCTCGCTCACACTGTGCGCCACCAGAGTCGCATTGAGTTCGGGCCTATTCAATTCCTTAACATCGATGCGGACGCTGCGACCGGTAATCCTGAGCAGTGTTTCCCGTAACTCGTTCACAGTGGCGCCCTTACGTCCAATAATGACCCCGGGGCGAGCGGTCTCTACTATCACTTCGACCTGATTAGACTGCCTTTCAATTTCGATCAGGCTAATATTGGCGTCCGGCAAACGGGAAAGGATTGTGTTCCGTATGGCCCGATCCTCATCCAGCAAGGCCACATACTCCTTGCCTTTGGCGAACCAGCGACTGTGATGTTCTTTTACTAATCCCAACCTGAATCCGATTGGATGAACTTTACGACCCATGAAAATATCGCTCCGAAGGCTCTTATTCGTCCAAAGACGAATCTTTTTCGTCCAGTATGATTGTGATATTAGAGGAATGGCGAATCCACGGCTTGAAACGTCCCCGGCCGCCAAAGCGGCGCCACCTGCGGAGGGGAGCCTGGTCCGCGTAAACCGTTTTGATATACATATCGTCGCGGTCCAAGTCGAAATTCTCTTCGGCATTGGCAAGCGCACTGGAAATTGTAGTAGCTAACACCGTAGCCGCGGTCTGCGGCATCAGATGTAACATCTGCACAGCTTCCAGAGCGTGCATACCCCTCACTTCGTTCATCACCAGACGCACTTTGCGGGCGCTGATTCCGGTATAGCGACTCTTAGCCGAAACTTCCATGATCCCTCAATCCGCGTCCAAACTTACCTGACAGAAGTGCTTCGTTCTGAGCGCATGTGGCCCCGAAAATAGCGAGTAGGGGCAAATTCGCCCAACTTATGTCCCACCATGTTTTCAGTGATCAACACAGGCACATGTCGCCGTCCATCATGCACGGCAATCGTGTGCCCTACAAATTGGGGAAATATGGTGCTGGCTCGAGCGTAGGTGCGCACTACTCGCCTATCTCCAGACTGGTTCATTACTTCAATGCGTTTAAGCAATTTGAGGTCCACATAAGGGCCCTTCTTTAGGGATCGAGACAAGGGTTATTACCTCACGTACTCCAGATTTACCGGCGCTTCGAACGGCGCCGCACAATATTCTTATCAGTTGAAAGGTTGCGCCGCGTGCGAGGTCCCAAGGCTATTTTGCCCCAAGGCGTCTTGGAAGATTTCATTCCTACGGGAGACTTACCCTCTCCACCTCCATGGGGATGGGAGGAAGGATCTTGCGCAACACCACGTACTGTTGGCCGCTTTCCCCGCCAGCGATTGCGCCCAGCTTTCCCTTGCGTTACACCGGCATGCTCAAAATTCGACACTTGGCCCACGGTTGCCATGCAATCCATTTGTATGAAACGCACTTCCCCGCTGGGCATTCGAACCTGTACCATCCGACCTTCTTTGGCCACTAACCGGGCCGAAGTGCCTGCACTCCGGGCCAACTGCCCGCCCTTTCCAGGTATCAGTTCAATATTGTGCAGTTGGGTCCCCAGTGGAATATCTCGCAGTCTTAAAGCGTTGCCGGGCGATATGTCCACGTTGGAGCCGGACATCACTTCTTGCCCAACACGTAGATGTTCTGGCGCCAGAATGTACCGTTTGTCACCATCACTATACTGCAACAAGGCAATTCGAGCTGTCCTGTTTGGGTCATACTCCAAGGACAACACTCTGGCGGGTATACCATCCTTGTCCCGCTTGAAATCAATTAGCCGATAGCGCCGCTTGTGGCCGCCACCACGATGCCGTACCGTGATGACACCCCGGTTGTTTCGGCCGCCCGTGCGTGGCAGTGCCGACACTAAAGATTTCTCCGGCTTTGTGCGGGTAATCTCGTCAAATGTAGCGCCGCTCATATTGCGGCGACCTGGAGATGTGGGTTGGTAGATTCTCAAAGGCATGGCCCGTCAACCCCGATCAGTTGCTGTCGTACAAATTGATAGAATCGCCCTCGGCAACCGATATAATTGCCTTCTTCCATTTCGGCTGGCGCACAAAAACTCGACGGCCGCGCCGCCGCGTTTTTGCTGGCATAATCAAAACTCGAACCTGATCAACAGACACGCCATAAATGGATTGCACGGCTTCGCGAATCTGGTGCTTGTTGGCCTTTGAATTGACCCGAAAAATATATTGTCTTTCCCCTTCAGCCATCATGGACTTTTCAGAAAGCACCGGGTGCATGATGACTTCGTGCAGCATCATAAACTTTCTTCTCCCAGCCAATTTTCGATCCCTTGCAGGGCGGCCAGAGTAATCACAATGACGTCGCTCTGCAGCAGGTCTCTTACATTCAAATAAGCAAACTGCAGTGTAGTTACGCGCGGCAAATTCTGGGCAGCGCGAACAACCTCTTCCTTCTTGTCTGCGTACACTAGGAGCGCCCGTTTTTCGCTCACACCCAGTGATGCCAACATCTGCTGCATCTGACGTGTCTTGCCCCCAGGCATCTCTAGGCTATCCAGCAGCATAATGCCGCCTTCCCGAGCCTGAGACGATAATGCACTTCGCACGGCGGCCCGCCTCATACGCTTGGGCATCTTCTGGTTGTAAGAGCGAGGAGTTGGTCCAAAAACGGTACCTCCGCCTACCCATTGGGGAGCCCGAATCGTGCCCTGGCGGGCTCTTCCTGTGCCTTTCTGGCGCCACGGCTTCCGCCCGCCACCTCGTACTTCACATCGATTTTTGGTTTTATGATTGCCTTGCCGAGCATTGGCCAGTTGGCGCACCAGAGCTTGTTGCAGCAAGGTCACACGGACAACAGCTTCAAAGAGCTCAGGCGCCAGTTCCGCCTCGCTTACCACCTCGCCGCTCATATTTAATACTTCGGATTTCATGGCCGAACGCCTATCCCTTCTTTACCGCTGAGCGTACCGATACCAGACTCCCCGGAGCTCCGGGCACGGCACCTCTCACGGCTAACAAATCCCTATCTGCATCCACGTAGGCAACTCGCAAATTCAGTACGGTGGTCTTCTGGTCGCCCATGTGGCCCGGACCACGCGCCCCTTTGAAGGTGCGGCCCGGAGTTGTGCCAGCACCCCGAGAACCCGGGGCACGATGCCGGTCACTCTGGCCATGAGTCTTGGGCCCACCTGCAAATCCATACTTTTTCACAGCACCCGCGAAGCCCTTGCCTTTGCTGACCCCAGTTACGTCGATGTACTCCCCCTCCACATAAATATCCACCTTGACTTCTGCCCCGTTCTCCAACCCAATGGGTCCCTGTAAACGGAACTCTTTCAAGTGGCGTAGGAGACGGTTACCGCTCTTACGCAAGTGGCCTTTCTGGCCACCAGTCAGCTTGCGCTCTTCTGTTTCTTCAAATCCGAGCTGTACCGCCTCATAGCCATCAGCTGCTCTGGTCTTGATACCTGTGACCCAGCAGGGCCCAGCCTTAATTACAGTAACAGTCGTGGACCTGCCACTCCCTTCATCGAAGAGCTGTGTCATGCCCACTTTGCGGCCCAGAATATTCTTCATCATGCTTTCTACGCCTGTGCCCCTAGAGCTTGATTTCAACATCCACGCCGGCAGGCAGGTTGAGCTTAGTCAAGCTCTCACTCGTACGTGGCAGCGGATCAATCACGTCGATTAGCCGTTTGTGAGTCCTTATCTCAAACTGCTCTCGACTGTCTTTATCCTTAAAAGGGGAGCGAATAACCGTGAATTTTTCAATACGTGTGGGCAGCGGCACGGGCCCCATGACTTGGGCCCCCGAGCGCTCCGCAGCTTTGACAATCTCCTGGGCTGAGGCATCCAGCAGGCGATGGTCGAAAGCCTTCAGTTTGATTCGAATCGTGGCGGCAGGTGACATTTGTTTTAAGTACTCCCATGAAAAAGAGGAGGCTTGCACCTCCTCTCCCTCATGCATCAATCAAGAATAGCGGTAATGGAACCTGCACCGACTGTGCGGCTGCCTTCCCGAATGGCGAAACGGGATCCCTGCTCCAAAGCAACAGGTGAAATCAGTTCCACTTCCATCTCCACGTTGTCACCGGGCATCACCATATCCACGCCTGTAGGCAGGTTTATGACACCGGTCACATCCAAAGTACGAATGTAGAACTGCGGGCGATAACCTGGGAAGAATGGCTTATGACGTCCCCCCTCGTTAGTTCGCAACACATAAACCGTTGCCGTGTATCTGGTATGCGGCGTGATAGAACCCGGTTTCGCCAAAACCTGGCCCCTTTCCACATCAGTGCGGTTTATGCCGCGTAGCAGGCAACCCACATTATCTCCGGCCCGGCCTTCGTCCAACAGCTTGCGAAACATCTCTACGCCGGTCACGGTAGTAGTCACTGTTTCTTTGAGCCCGATAATTTCCACATTTTCCATGGGGTGAATCACACCTCTTTCCACCCGGCCGGTAACCACGGTACCCCGGCCTTTAATGGAGAAAACATCCTCGATAGGCAAAAGGAATGGCATGTCTACATCGCGCTCCGGCTGAGGGATATAGGCATCTACCGCGTGCAACAGCTCCCATATGCAGGCATATTCAGGTGCCTGCTGATCCATGCTGCTGCTCTCCAAAGCCGCCAACGCCGATCCGCGAATCACAGGAGTATCGTCACCAGGAAATTCGTACTGGTCCAGCTGTTCCCGCAGTTCTAGCTCGACAAGCTCCAACAGCTCCTCATCATCCATCATGTCAACCTTATTCAGGAAGACCACAATGGCAGGTACTTCCACCTGACGGGCTAACAGTATATGCTCCCGCGTTTGCGGCATGGCTCCGTCCGGGGCCGAGACCACCAGGATGGCACCGTCCATCTGTGCGGCACCCGTAATCATATTCTTGATGTAATCAGCATGCCCAGGGCAGTCCACATGAGCATAGTGCCGGTTTTCGGTCTCATATTCCACGTGGGAAATGGCGATCGTGATACCTCGTTCCCGTTCTTCCGGGGCATTGTCGATCTGGTCAAAGGCTTCGAATGTGGCCATCCCTTTCAGGGCGAGGACCTTCGTGATAGCTGCTGTTAGTGTGGTTTTGCCATGATCAACATGCCCGATGGTACCAACATTCACATGCGGTTTTGTTCGTTCAAAAACTTGCTTGCCCATGACTCCTTCGTAAGCTCCCTCGTTCCTCTGGGCGCAATTTGCCCACTAACAAAATCTCGCCAAAAGCAATCAGATTCCAGAGCAGGTCCGAACCTGAATGCACTCCAAATAATAAGCCCCGTTCACGCGCACAGGCGCAAATGGCACAGAAGAGTAGTATACCTCAGCCAACGTAAGACCCGAAAAAAAAATCAGCAACGATTCCCTTGCCTTGAAGCCTCAGGTTGTAGATCCAGTGTCCTTCCCTCCACGCACTGGAGCATAACAGTCGAATTGCATAGAAAAATTGCCTCGCCCGCTTGTAATAGAGCGTAAAGTGGTGGCATAGCCAAACATGTTCTTGAGTGGCACGGAGGCCTGAATCTGGTTCATGCCAAGAGAATGGGCCACCACATCCGTGATATTTCCCAGGCGGGCACTCAAGTCCCCCATTACGTCGCCTGTATATACCTCCGGCATAACTACCTCTAGATACATGGTGGGTTCTAACAGGATTGGACGTGCCTTTGCCATTCCCTCCTTAAAACCTATACTACCGGCGATTTGAAAAGCCCTTTCGTTGGAGTCCACAGGATGGAATGATCCGTTTACCAACCTGACCTTTATGTCCACCACGGGATACCCCTCCAACACACCGCTTTGCATTGATTCCTCGATGCCGCGCCGCACTGACGTCACAAACTGTAGAGGTACCGCGCCGCCCACAATTTTGGACTCGAATTCAAAACCTGCCCCCTCCTCGTTCGGTTCTAATTCCAATTCAACATGCCCATACATGCCCCGACCTCCAGTTTGGCGAACGAACCGGCCTTGGGCTGATACCGCTCGCGTGATGGTCTCCCGGTAGGCGACCTGAGGTTCACCGACATTGCATTGGACTTGAAACTCGCGCTGCATGCGGTCCACTATGATTTCCAGATGCAGTTCACCCATGCCATTGATCAAAGTTTGGCCTGTGTTGTCGTCAAATTGGACTTGAAAAGTAGGGTCTTCCTCTGCCAGTTTTTGCAGAGCAAGGGCCATTTTGTCCTGATCTCCCTTGGTCTTGGGTTCCACTGCGATTCGCACAACAGGATCGGGAAAGTCAATGGTCTCCAATAGAACTGGCCGATTTCCGCCATAGAGTGTGTCTCCAGTGAAACTATTCTTTAGGCCTACAATGGCAGTAATGTCGCCAGCTTCACATTCCTTTATATCGTCCCGCTTATCGGCGTACATCTGCATCAACCGGCCGATCCTCTCCCGCTGCTTTTGTCGAGTGTTGTAAACAGTTTCACCAATCCTGAGTGTGCCGCTGTACACCCTGACGTAAGAAAGTCGACCAACGTATGGGTCCGTGACTACCTTAAAAACCAGAGCTGCGAAGGGATCACTTGCCAGGGGTGCTACCTTCACTATGGCTTCGCTCTTGGGATCACTAGCGGTGATCGGTGGCACTTCTAGGGGACTGGGAAGATATTGGATAATGGCGTCCAGCAGTGGCTGAACCCCTTTGTTGCGTAGCGCAGTACCACAAAGCACAGGCACCAGGCGGTTTTCGAGAATGGCCTCTCGTAGAGCTTTCTGCAGTAGTTCTACCGAAATCTCAGAATCATCTAAAAATAGAGCCATGATCTCATCGTTAGATTCTGCGATCTTCTCCACCATGACTTCGCGCGCAGACAGTGCTTCGGCCATCACAGAGCTGGGAATGGGACACTTCTCGGGCCGAGCACCCAGTTCATCAGAAAAAATTAGAGCTTGCATGGACATCAGGTCCACTACCCCTTGAAAATCCTCTTCGCGCCCCACCGGCCATTGCACGATCACGGGATTGGCACTCAGCCGCTCAACTATCATGTCCACGGTCCGGCCCAAATTGGATCCCATTCGATCCATCTTGTTGACGAAGCAGATGCGGGGCACTCCATAGCTATCGGCTTGCCGCCACACCGTTTCCGTTTGTGGTTCCACGCCGGCGACCGCGTCAAAGACAACGACCCCCCCGTCGAGTACTCGCAAACTTCGCTGCACTTCTGCCGTGAAGTCAATGTGGCCTGGAGTGTCGATGATATTGATTTGACATTCTTCGCCGGTGTCTGAATGCTTCCACAAGGTAGTGATCGCGGCGGCCGTTATGGTAATTCCACGCTCTCGTTCCTGCTCCATCCAGTCAGTTACCGCCGTGCCTTCGTGTACTTCACCCATGCGGTGTGTAAGACCGGAATAGAATAGTATCCTTTCTGTGGTCGTGGTCTTGCCTGCGTCGATATGGGCAATAATACCGATGTTGCGGATTTTTTCTATTGGATGATCAATACTCATGGTCTAGTCTCGTTCCGCGCCTAGGGGCCCGTAGCCTTGTTCTCCCCGGCGGTCCGCCAAAAGCAAAAGACCACCCGAAGGAGGTTAATAGATTGTGAATAGGGAGATTGGTGCCGCGGTCTACCTAAAGTGCGCGAATGCGCGATTGGCATCGGCCATTCGGTGCGTGTCATTGCGCCGTTTGATGGTCGCGCTGTCACCACTTGCAGTCTCAATCAGTTCCGCAGCCAGTCTGCTGGCCATGTCCCGGCCTCCACGTTGGCGTGCATACATGATCAACCACCGCATACCCAAAGCCTGCTTACGGGAGGTCCTGACTTCAATGGGCACCTGATAAGTCGCTCCACCAACTCTCCGGGGCCGCACCTCTACTCGTGGGATTGAACGTTGCAAAGCGTCCTCAAACACCTCGATTCCGGGACGGCCCTGACGTTCCTCAATGATGTCTAAGGCCTTGTAAACGATCCGCGTTGCTGTCGACTTCTTGCCGTGCATCATCAAATTATTGATAAATTTGGCAAGATCCACCGATCCGTATCGGGTATCTGGTGCCACTACTCTAATGGGAGGTCTATTGCGTCTCGGCATACTTCAATTTTTCCTGCCTGGTGCCTGCTAATGGACTAAGCCTTCTTGACTCCGTACCGGCTGCGGCCCCGTTTCCGATTTTCCACACCCGTCGCATCCAAAGCGCCGCGCACGATCTGATAGCGCACACCGGGCAAATCCCGGACACCGCCTCCCCGAATCAAGACAACGCTATGCTCTTGCAATGTATGTCCTTCGCCAGGTATGTAGGCCGTAACCTCCATGCCATTGGTTAGGCGCACTCTAGCAACTTTGCGAAGAGCAGAATTGGGCTTACGTGGCGTCGTAGTCCTGACCTGCGTACAGACCCCGCGCTTCTGCGGGTTACCTGTCTTGCTGGAACTGATCCGACCCGTAAGTGTATTCTGAGTCACTCGCAGAGCGGGAGCAGTCATCTTCTTGGGTTTCGACTTCCGCCCCTTGCGCACGAGCTGATTAATAGTAGGCAAATCTCATCTCCGCAACATTTTTCGAACGTTTCATCGTAACCGGTCGCAAGACCCTGACACGAAACGCAAACAGCAAGTATCGCTCACACTTCGTGCAGCGTCAAATTACTGGCGCAACACACCAAAGGTAGACTCCTCATCTCCCTCATCAAGGAGACTGATATCCTCATCTTCAAGTAGGTCACCGCCCACATTACTGACTTTCTGCAAAGAATTTACTTCATCAACAGCCAGTGCCCCGCTAAAGAGTTCCTCGCTGTCTGTCAGTTCTTGTAACAGATCCAGGTTTAAAGATTCCATTTCTCCCTGGTTGCCGACCAGGTCCAAATCTGAGCTACCGGCTCCTACTTTGGCTTCAGCCTCCAAGCGACTATGGAATCCGGTCCCAACTGGTATCAGTTTGCCTAGAATTACGTTCTCCTTCAGGCCCCGAAGCCTGTCCTCTTGGCCGCGGATAGCAGCGTCGGTCAATACCCTAGTCGTTTCCTGGAAACTGGCCGCCGCGAGGAAGCTCTCGGTGTTAAGAGCAGCACGAGTCATCCCTAGGATGACAGGCATGCCTTGTGCTGGCTTGCGGTTATTTTCCAGTGCCAGATTGTTCACGTCCTCAAAGCGATAGCGATCTACGTATTCTCCCAATAGGAATTCCGTGTCGCCAGTTGCCTGCACCTGCACTCGACGCAGAAGCTGACGCAATATGACCTCGATGTGCTTGTCATGTATCTGCACTCCCTGCTCCCTATACACCTTCTGAACTTCATTCAGAATGTACAGTTGGCAGGCTTCACGGCCTTGGATGCGGAGAATTCCCTTGGGTTCCAAAGCGCCGGGCGTCAATTGATCCCCAGCATGCACATAATCCCCATCGCTCACCAAGGGCGAGGTGTGGGCAGGAATTTCCGAATCCCATTCAACTACATCTTCGCGTTGGATAGTGAGGACAATATAGCCGTTTTGATCTTGAATTGACGCATCCAGGGGGAACAGCACGGTCCCCTCCATGCCGGCCATGATGGTGTGATTTCCTAGTTCCTCCTGGCTTACTTCTCCCTGGCTCGATCTTTCAGCTATCACGGTGTCGCTCTGTACAGCATCTCCCTGAGTGACCTTTGTAGTCCAGCCATCCACAGGTACTTGCAATTCGCGCGTCAGCAGATCCATACGCTGCACGGAAAGACGCCGAATTTCCCTATCCCAATAAATTTTGACCTTGCCATCTATTTCGCTGATTACGGCCTGCCCTTTAGGAATGCGGGCTTCGAAGAGTTCCTCAACACGGGGCAGACCTCTAGTAATGTCATCCGAAGAAGCAACGCCACCTGTGTGGAAAGTACGTAAAGTGAGCTGAGTTCCCGGCTCACCAATTGACTGGGCGGCAATAATGCCTACGGCCGTTCCCATTTGCACCATCTGGTCGGAGGCCAAGTCTGCGCCATAACAGCGTAAACACAATCCGAATCGGGATTCACAAGTCAGCGGACTACGGATTTCAATCTCCTTAACGCCCCTTTCAACCAGCGCAAGGACTTCACTTTCGACAATCAATTGATCGCGGTCCAGGATTACTTCATCAGTCTCTGGATCGTTCACCTGTTGGGCAACGCACCGGCCCGAGACACGTTCCCAAAACCGGTCTTTCTGGCTGGATCGAATATCGACCAGAATTCCGTTAGGCGTGCCACAATCCTCCTGCGTAATGATTACGTCCTGGGACACATCCACTAATCGCCGAGTGAGATATCCTGCATCGGCGGTTCGTAGGGCGGTATCAGCCAGCCCCTTTCGAGAACCATGGGTGCTAATGAAAAATTCCATCGTGCTCAGTCCATCCCGGAAACTGGAACGAATGGGCATAGGGATAATTCGGCCATTGGGATCAAACATCAGACCGCGCATCCCCGCTAGCTGATTGATGGTACTGTGCCCACCTTTGGCAGCCCCTGAAATTGACATTGCCCCGACGCTAGTCAGTGGGTCCAAACCGTCCTTGATGCGGGAAGATACCTGATCCGTTGCCCGGCTCCAGGCCTGAACGCGGTTGTCTTCCCATTCAGTACTGGTCAAAAGGCCTCGCAGGTACTGTGTTTCCGCCTGCGCTTCCCGATTCTGTGCTTCTTTGATGATTTCTGCTTTCTCTGCGGGCACTTGCAAATCGCTGACTGCGATAGTTATTCCGGAGCGGGTGGCATATTGGAATCCGATACGTTTTATTTGGTCAGCCACTTCAGCGGTAACATCCTGCCCCAGACGCCGATAGCAAGTCTGAACCAGATCATTAACTCCACTCTTGTCCAATCGCTCGTTGACGAACCGCAGTGGCTCCGGTAGAACTCTGTTGAAGATTATTCGACCTGGAGTGGTTCGAGTGAAATCGACTAAATCATCAGACCCCACATTGAGGTCGGTGCCAGCTAAGACTTCTTGCGCTTCCTGCAGAAATACGTCGCCGAACCCCTTTACTTCAGCCTTGAATAATTCGGCATCATCATCTAGACGGGCTTGCAGGTCTTCAGCAGTCCGGATGCCATGTTCCTGCAAGGCCTGGAGGCAGCGTGTGCTCAGGGCCAGCTCCTCTATGGGCATTTTCTCAACATGGGGACGAATTCGTACCAGGATGGGCTCTCGAAGTGACACTTGGCCCATCTCGAAGGCGTATTCCGCCTGCTCCACATTCGGATACCGGCGGAGATCGGAATCAGGTCGATCCTCATTCTCCATGGCAGTGAGATAAAAGACTCCCATCACCATGTCCTTAGTTGGAGAAATGATAGGCTCTCCGCTACTGGGCTTGAGAAGGTTATGGGTTGAAAGCATCAATTCGCGAGCTTCTTTTACCGCTTGTTTGCTCAAGGGCACATGTACCGCCATTTGATCGCCGTCGAAGTCAGCATTGAAGGCAGTGCAGACTAAGGGGTGCAATTGAATAGCACTCCCTTCGATCAATTTGACCTCAAAAGCCTGGATACCCAGCCTGTGCAGGGTCGGAGCCCGGTTCAGCAGTACCGGCCGTTCCAGACAAACTTTCTCCAGCACATCCCATACACCTTCTTCGGCTTCATCAACCATGCGTTTGGCATGTCGTACGTTGGTAGCAGAGCCATGGTTCACCAGCCTCTCAATTACAAAAGGTTTAAAGAGCTCGAGAGCCATCCGCTTGGGTATGCCGGCCTGTTCCAATTTCAAATTCGGACCAATGACAATCACGGACCGTCCTGAATAATCTACGCGTTTACCAAGTAAGTTCCGGCGGAATCGGCCCTGCTTACCTTTCAGCATGTCGGTAAGGCTCTTGAGGGGATGCTTCTGATTGCGGTTTGCTGTGGTGCGATTTCGTTTGCGGTTGTCAATCAGACTGTCCACAGCTTCCTGCAGCATCCGCTTCTCGTTGCGCACGATCACGTCGGGAGCACCCAAGTCCTGTAATCGCTTGAGCCGATTATTACGGTTGATCACCCGCCTGTACAGGTCGTTAAGATCACTCGTGGCAAAACGACCGCCATCTAACTGCACCATTGGGCGCAATTCAGGGGGAATTACCGGCAGTTGCGTCAGTATCATCCACTCTGGCTTATTACCACTCTTGCGGAGGTCTTCAACCTCTTTCAGTCGTTTCGCAGCGCGAGTTCGCTTCTGCTCACTCTTGGACGTATTGATAATCACCCGCATTTCCCGCGCCAATTCGTCCAAGTCCACCTGCTTCAGAAGTTCCAAGATGGCTTCAGCACCCATGCCGATCTCAAAAGTAGTGCCATATTGGCGCGATAAGGTGCGGTATTCCTGATCATTCTTAAGGGCCCGTGGTTCAATGGACTTGAGTTGCTCTAGCCAAGTCTCGGTACTGGAAATCAATTTGTCCCGTTCTGTCTTGTCACGAACTTCAATTTCTTCTTTCCGGTCAGCCGCAGCTTCGCGGATCTGATTCATTTCAATTTCAATTTCACGGGAAATTTCTTCCTTTCGATTGTCCGACTCCTTCTTGAGTTCGTCCAGGAACAACTGAACGTGCTCGTTGACTTCCTCTTCCTTTGCGGCATCAACTTTGCGGCCCTTCACAACAATGGCTGTCCTGACCCAGGAGAGTTTCATGGTCTCTTCCGCTTTCTCCCCTACCCGGTTTTGCACCCATTGGATCAGCGCCTGTGCTTGGCCGATGGCATCTCCAGAACGTTTGGCAATTTCCTCGTCCAGTTCACTGATCTGGGTATCCCTCCTGTCCAGCAGGCTTTGAATCTTGTCGGCCTCTTCCTGATCCAACGTTCCCATCGCGGCGGCGGTAATGGCCTGTTGCTTGGTCAAATTTAAAGCTAATTCCTTCTCCTTCCGAACCATCAGGCGCTTTCGGGCATCCTCATTCACTTTCGTGATGATATAAACCGCGTAGTAAAGAACCTTTTCCAGATCACGGGGGCTGATGTCCAAGAGCAGCCCTAGACGACAGGGCATGCCTTTGACGTACCAAATGTGGCTTACCGGGGAGGCCAAGGTGATGTGGCCCATGCGCTCGCGGCGAACACGGTTGGACGCTACCTCCACTCCGCACTTGTCGCAGACAATGCCCTTGTAGCGTTCCCGCTTGTATTTACCGCAACTGCACTCCCAGTCCTTTTCGGGTCCAAAAATGCGTTCACTAAAAAGACCGTCCCGCTCAGGTTTCAGGGTCCGATAATTGATGGTTTCGGGCTTGTTAACCTCTCCATAGCTCCATTCAAGAATCTGCTGGGGAGAAGCAAGTGAAATCCGGATTACATCGAAATTGCCTAATTCGATCAAGAGTGTGCTCCTTACATTAGGGCAGCCCCAACCCCTTCGGGCGGGGCGCGGAATTTTGTTGCGGTCCGCTCTAGGACTTGAACATTTTCGGAATCATGAGGCCTGCTCCCAGATTGGGCAGGCGATCTGTTGAGACTTGCTTACCGAACTGCAGCTTTTCATCTTTGTCATTGGTGACTTCTACGCTCAGTCCCAGACTCTGCAGTTCCTTTACCAGCACGCGGAAACTCTCAGGAATGCCCGGACTCTGTATTTCTTCCCCCTTTACGATGGACTGGTAGGCATTCACGCGCCCACTGGTATCGTCTGACTTGATAGTCAGCATTTCCTGCAAAGTGTGAGCCGCTCCGTAGGCTTCCAAGGCCCATACTTCCATCTCGCCGAATCGCTGGCCGCCATTCTGGGCTTTGCCACCCAGAGGCTGCTGCGTGACTAGACTGTACGGGCCGGTGCTCCGAGCATGTACTTTGTCTTCCACTAAATGCAAGAGCTTCAACATGAAGGAAACCCCCACCGTTACAGGGGCATCGAAAGGTGTGCCAGACTTTCCGTCAAGAAGCACTTGCTTGCCAGTGGTAGGCAGTGGCTGACCGATTTCCATGGCTTTCTGAATTGCAAACTCATGAAGGGCCACGCCAGTCAGTTCCGTTGCCGGCAGATTGAAGCACTTCAGCCATTCCTGGTAGGCAACTTGGACAGCCAAAAGATCATCCGCTTCAGAAGTACGGTGGTGGGTGTAGTCCTTGGGCAGAATGGCTTCTGGCTGATAGCCCTCCTCCTTCAGCCACTCCCGCACAGCTGCTCGGCGCGCGTAAGCGAAATCAGTGTAGATTCGCTCCAGATCATACTGATCTTCTTCCAGCCAATGCGACAAGTAAACGATGCGGGCTTCGTCCACATCCTCGAGCTTGTTTTCATCGATCTCTTCACTGTCTGCGAACAGATCCCACGCCCGGTTAGCAACTTGCTCCCAGGCCCGGTCGGTCAGCCACGCACGGGCCAGCTCCGCCTCAATCTGTTCTTGATGGGCCCCATCAAATACTGGCGTGGCGACTTTGAAGCCTATTCGCTGTGCTGCCCAACCCAAGTGGTTTTCCAATACCTGGCCGATGTTCAAACGACCTTGGACACCAATAGGATTCAAAATTATGTCAATGGGAGTGCCATCTTCTAGGAAAGGCATGTCCTCGACGGGTATGATCTTGGAAATCACGCCCTTGTTGCCATGCCGGCCGGACATCTTGTCTCCTTCCATCAGCTTGCGGCGTTGGGCTACATTGATGTGCACGATCTTCTCTGTGCCGGCTGGGAGATCATTATGCTCCTTGCGGTCCAGGACCTTCACATCCACTACTTTGCCACGTTGGCCATTTGGAAGGCGCATGGAAGTGTCCTTCACATCTCTTACCTTTTCACCGAAAATGGCCCGCAGCAACTTCTCTTCCGGACTGAGGATGGTTTCTCCCTTGGGAGAAATCTTGCCGACCAAGATATCGCCGCCAGTAACTTCGGCCCCAATTCGAATAACTCCTTCTTCATCCAGCTGCTTGCGTGCCTCGGGACCGACATTCGGTATGTCCGCGGTAATCTCTTCCACACCCAGCTTGGTCTCACGGGCCGTTACTTCATGCCGTTCTATATGTATGGAAGTGAAGAAATCCTGTTCGGTCAGCCGTTCACTGACCAGGATGGCGTCTTCATAATTTCCGCCTTCCCAACACATATAAGCCACCAGCACATTTTGGCCCAGCGCCAGTTCCCCATCTTCGGTACTGGCACTGTCTGCGATCACTTCTCCCTGGGAAACTCGCTGCCCTTTGTGAACAATGGGCCATTGGTCAATGCATGTACTCTGGTTGCTGCGGTTGTATTTGCGCAGCTGATAGCTAGTCTCTTGTCCACGATCTGAGCGAACACTGATTTCATCGCTGGACGCCCGGGTCACCGTGCCTGCATGTGCACTGACCACCACTTGACCAGAATCTATGGCTGCTTGATATTCCACACCGGTTCCCACCATAGGAGATTCAGCCCTGATCAGGGGAACTGCCTGGCGTTGCATGTTGGATCCCATCAAGGCTCGGTTTGCGTCATCGTGCTCCAAAAAGGGAATCAGTGAAGCGCTGACGCCCACGATTTGCTGCGGCGAAACATCAACATACTGAACTTGATCTGCGGGAATGTGAGGGAACTGGTCCGCTTTGCGAATAGACGGATACTCATTGAGCAGTTCACTTCTTTCGTTCAGCGGAGTACTCGCCTGGGCAATAGCCACCTTCTCATCCTGATCGGCCGACATGTACACGATCCCGTCCCCAACAAAAGGACGCACTTTCACATCCCTTCCACGGCGAGTAGCAGAAATTTTGCGAGCGAGTTCCTCATCTACGGGAGTACCGGCAATACCCAACATTTCGCCATTGCTCGTGCTTACGTCTTCGTTCAGCGTGCGTCCGCTCAGATCCTTAATGCGGGCTGGAACTGCACTTCGGACAGGTCTATAAGGTGTCTCAATAAAGCCCATTGGGTTGACTTTGGCGAATGAACTCATGTAGCCAATCAAGCCAATATTGGGTCCCTCTGGGGTCTCGATAGGACAAATGCGTCCATAGTGGCTGAAATGCACGTCTCTCACTTCCACTCCGGCCCTTTCTCGCTTTAGGCCGCCAGGTCCCAAGGCACTCAAGCGCCGCTTGTGTGTCAGTTCAGAGAGCGGGTTGGTTTGGTCCATGAATTGGCTGAGCTGACTGCCCCCCATGAATTCCTTGACAGCCCCCAACACCAATTTGGCATTCATTAACTGAGTTGGCACCATCTGTTCAGGGTCTTTGACAGACATGCGATCCCGCACGCCCTTTTCCAAACGTGCCAGACCAATTCGTACCTGATTCTGTAACAGCTCTCCCACTGTGTTGACGCGTCGGTTTCCCAAGTGATCGGTGATATCCGTGCTGGACTCACCATTATTGATACGGATTACTTCCTGCACAATTGAGACCAGATCTTCACGGGTCAAAGTGCGCATGTTGGCATCCTCTTCCCTATCCAGCCGTTGGTTGAGCTTATATCTACCCACCCGACTCAGGTCATACCGACGGCGGTCGAAGAACAATTCTTCTATAAAGCGTCGGGCCGCATCTGCCTTGACAGGATCGCTGGGACGTTGTGTGCTGAAGAAACGCAACTGGGCCTCGCGGATACCCTCCTTGCCGTTGGTAACAGGCGTTAGAGGGTCCTTCTCCAAAGTGGCTTCAATAAACCTATGCTCAGGATGTGTATCTACTTCCTTGAAGAGCTCTCTGATTTCGTCATCTTCGCCGAAACCCAGGGCACGCAACAGAATGGTTACGGATTGTTTGCGCTTTCGGTCAACCTTGACAGTGATTTCATTTCGCTTGGAAGTTTCGAATTCCAGCCAGGCCCCTCTGCCCGGGATCACTTTGGCGGTAGCCAGCCCACGGCCTGAAGTGCGGTCGGCCACTATGTTGAAATAGACCCCTGGGGAACGCAATAGCTGGCTCACTACGACTCGCTCGGCTCCGTTCATAATGAATGTCCCAGCCGAGGTCATCATTGGAAAGTCTCCGAGATAGACCTCCTGTACTGTGATTTCCCCGGTGCTGGCATTCAGCAGCTGCACATCCACTTTTAGGGGGGCGGAATAAGTCTTGTCCCGGGCTCGACATTCTTCAACCGAATGTTCAGGTGGGCCAAAACGATAGTCACCTAATTCCAGCTCATAGTGCTTGCCATAACTTTGAATAGGTGGCATTTCCTCAAACAATTCTTTGAGCCCTTCTTTTAGAAACCACTGAAAGCTATCCAGTTGCACTTCGATAAGATTAGGGAAAGGCATGGGTTCAAGAATTCGAGAATAATTCTTGCGGATGCCCCGGCCTTTGCCATTGCTATTCAACGTTGTAGGGAGCATAATTCCTCCTGGTCTGAGGGGAAATGGGATACATCCGACCCGCGCGAGGCCAAGACTCAGCGAGCCCTCGGCAAATAACCGAGGCGCGCCAATTTAATTGTTTGGGAAGAGAAACGGAAGGCCATTAAGGCGAACTAAAGGACGCCTAGTAGGAACTTATTGAAAAGGTCCCGCACCCCTTTGAAATATGGGGTCCGGGTCAAGAAAACATTCCTGTCCTGGTGCGGCGTGTCCGTGGGCATAGCTGACAGGATGCTTTTGTACATTCAGGTCTCCCGATGACAGAGCAGTAAAACAACACGCGACAAAATTCTTGTGCGTCACGTAGCTTGACACGGCCAAGAACACGCCACTATACACGAAATCCAAAGAACCGTCAACCCTAAATCAGACGGCAGCCTTGACGAGCCCGAAATTCACCCTCAAAGTGGCCCGTTCCCAACGCGGGCTCCAGTTGAGTTTTCCTTTACAGCGGCCCGATGTGACCATGTAGAATAGGCAGGCTGTAGGTGGTCTCGCACCAAGTGCGGGGCAGTCACAGAGGCATTTCCAATGCCGCCGACATTGATTATTCGTCGCAGTTCAAGGCGGTCAGTCGTGGGGATAAGCGCGGGCACATCGGCCCGGGAAGGGGGGAGTCCCTTTTCTTCCAAAACGCGGCGTTCCGCAGGTCCTCCTAAACAGAGCCCCAGTTGGCTTTGCCAACGTCCATGGGCTAATGCTGCAGGAGAGTTTGCCCAGTGACTGTAGCTGCAGCCCGGTCTGACTTTCATGTCCCCGTGTTACTCCAGGAGACTTTAGCCAGTCTAAACGTGCACCCAGGAGCAGTTTTGATTGACTGTACGTTAGGAGATGCAGGCCATACAATCCCATTTCTGAAAGCCGCAGGTCCGGAAAGCAAGGTCCTGGCCATGGACAGAGATGAGGAAGCCTTAGACAGAGCCCGGTTGCGGCTAGAAGCGTCCGGTTTTGCGGAGCAAGTTAATTTGGTACACAGTAATTTCGCGGCATTGCGAAATGTTGCGTTGCACCACGGCTACGACCAAGTTGACAATGTGCTGATGGACCTTGGCTTCAGCACCAAGCAGGTGGATTCGCCCCACAGGGGTTTTTCGTTTCGTCTTGACGGTCCCCTTGACATGCGCATGGACCGGTCCCAGGAATTGACGGCCGCAGACATAGTCAACTCCTACACCCGAAGCGAACTCACTGAATTAATTTTTCGATTTGGCGAAGAGCCGCAGGCCCGCCGCATAGCCAACGCCATTGTCCGTCATCGCCCATTCAATAACACAAAACCTTTGGCCGACACCATTTCAGAGGCGCGCAAACAGAATTCCAACATTCGTCTCCATCCGGCCACTCGTACTTTCCAGGCGCTGCGAATTGCCGTGAATGAAGAGTTGAGTCAGTTGCAAGAGGCTTTGCCCCAAGCCCAGTCTTTGTTGGCTCAGAATGGACGCATGTGTGTCATTTCTTTCCATAGCTTGGAAGATCGCACGGTCAAATCCTTTATGCATCGGCAAAGCGACCGGCAGGCCAAGAACAAGTACGCAGCCGAATCGAAGACGACCCGAAATAAAAGCGCCCCGTTGGAACTTTTATACCGACGTGTCGTGAGACCCAGCACGGCTGAAGTGCAGGCCAATCCCCGCAGCCGTTCGGCCCGAATGCGGGCAGCTTGCAAGAAGAAGGTGGGGGCATGACCACCGAACAAAGACCGTTGCACAATTTGCGGTCTGCCAATTGGCTCGGCCCCTCAACCCAAGTTCGCCAAAGGTGGCAAGGATGGCGCAGATCGTTCGCTTTTCCCATCCGATTGCCCCTGGTACTTTGGTGGGCAGTGTTGATGGGCGTCGTGGCATTTGGCTCCTTTCTCAATGTATACATGTCGGCTCGCATTTCGGATGCGCGAATACAGTTGGCCCGCCTTGACCAAGATCTAACATTGCAGGAGGAGGTAAATTCGGAATTGCTTTACCGCATTGGGCAGGAAGTGGATCTGAATCACATATCCATTTGGGCCCTAAATCAAGGATTTAGATACCAGACCGAGACATTGTGGTTGGACCTCAATGCCTCACCTAAACCTCCGATGGGCAGGTCGCCCCTCAACCCACTGGATTCTGCTGAAGAGTTTCTTACTCCTGAATCGCGTTTTCAAGGGGCCGTGGACGCGTTCCGAACATTGGCATCCGACATAAGAGCTGAATTCTCACGTTTGAGGGGGCAGATATCCGGTTTCACCCCTTTGCCACCAGAGACTCGAAAACTTAACAATCGCGTTGAAGCCGAAGAAGAAGGCCTTCTAGGTAGGTTTTGGAACTCGGTGTTAGAAGCAGTAAATGCCTCCGCTCCCTGAATTTGACCATGAGCTCGTATCCCAATTCCCCTGTTCCTTCTTTTCCAGCTGCCGGCCTCATTCCACTCCGCCTGCGTCGCTTGGCAATTCTGTTCGCCATTCCATTGCTCTTAGCTGTCTTGATTTCGGCTCGTCTAGTGCAATTTCATGTTTTTCTGCATCGCAACCAGGACACTTCGAGCTTTGTCGATCGTAACCTCACTGAGATCGCCACGAGAGGAGTGATAGTCGATGCGCGGGGAGACCTGTTGGTCGGTGATGTTTGGACTTACCGATTTGTAGTGCCTCACTTGGAGAATCTGAGTCCTCTCTACCGGGAATCTCTGGGGTTGCTTTTGGCTGGAGTAGGACAAGTGCCGAGGAGCGAATTGACTGGAGTCATTAACCGAGCACTGGATTCCTTCAACGAAAGAATGGCTGCAGAAAGAGATAGGTCGGCAAGGATCGGTCAGAAGCCTACACCAATCTTCGCTTATGTCGTGTTGGACAGGGACCTGCATTTAGTGCAGGGCCAGTACTTGGAGGAATTGCAAAGGAGAGGTGTACAGGCCGCCAATCTGTGGGATCTGTACCAGACAGGTCACGACAACGCCTACGAAAGCCTACAGAAAATCATGCAAGAGGAGTCAATTGCACTGGGGATCGCCGGACCTTCTCTAGCCAGGGTCATGTCAGACTTGGGTCTCCGTGCCGACCTGGAGGGCCAAGAGACAGATTTCGAGTTTTTTCGCAGTTTCAGATTGGAGCCCAGCCCTTCCCGTTACTACACTCAGGGCTCCTTGGGCAGTCACGTATTAGGCCTCGTCAATGCCGACCGGGACGGCGTTAACGGGCTTGAAAGCTATTACCAGCGATTCTTGCGGGGGGAAGTGCAAATCCTGGACAAGACCAGGTCACTGGGTGCCTTGACTCCAGAAGCCCGTAGATACATTCCCTCCCACATGGGCGGAGACTTGATGTTAACTATCGACAAGTCAATACAGCACATTGTGGAACAGGAATTGAAAATTGCCATCGAAAAGTACAACGTACAGCAAGGCGGAACCATTATCGTGCTGGACCCGCCAACAGGTGGGGTGTTGGCAATGGCCAACTTGCCGAATTTTCATCCGGGTGCCTTGGATGAAGCACCAGCAGACCCCAATGCCTTTACCAATTTGGCAGTGACTGGTGTTTATGAACCTGGGTCCGTATTCAAAGTATTGACCATGGCCGCTGCCCTCGATCTTGGCGTCATCCAACCGCAGGAACAATTCTTTGATGTCGGAAGGTACGAAGTGGTGCCCGAGGCCGTCATCAAGAACAGCGAAGGCAGGATTCTGGGGCGTGTATCTGCCACTGAGGCCCTGGCTTTCTCGCTAAATACAATTATTGCAGAGATCGCTCTGGAGAGGATCGGACCCAGCGATTTCTACGACTACCTATTTAATTTCGGACTCGGTGAAGTTTCGGGAATTGACTTGGCCCATGAGTTCAATGGCAGTCTGAAAGACAAGTATCCAGGCACGGTGAATTGGAACATCACCGACTTAGGAACTAACAGCTTTGGCCAAGGCTTGAACTTGACTCCCATCCAGATGGTCAACGCAATAAATACCGTGGCCAATGGTGGGACCCTCATGAAGCCATATGTGGTACAGCATCGGGTTCTGGAGGAAGGAGTCTTAACCTTCGCACCCACCGTTCTCCAAACTAACGTGATCAGCGCGGAAACCTCTGATACCGTTGCTGAAATGATGACCTTCACCGTCAACCAAGCCACGGTTGGGGCACAAGTGCCAGGTTTCAGGGTGGCGGGTAAGTCGGGCACGGCTCAGGTTCCCGACCCAGATCGGATTGGGGTTTATTCCGAAGACGTAGTGATTTCCAGTTTTGTCGGTTTTGCTCCCGCCGATGACCCCAGATTCGTAATCCTGATCAAATTCAATGATCCCCATTCGGTGGACGGCTTCCCGGTTTGGGGTGCCCTCAATGCAGCCCCTACTTTCGGACGGATCGCGGAGCGAATATTGGACTATATGAATGTGCCACCTTCTTGCCACCCCGAATGCTATGCCTCGCCAGTTCGACAACCCGACACCGGGCCCAGCAATCCTGGCGGATTTGAACTGCCTGCACCGGAAGAAGCCCAAGCCTAGTGGACATTGACTACTGAAATTGATCGCATGCTAGAAACCCACATTACACACCACACGCTATGGCACGCACTGACCGGCCACCCGCCGCCGTTGCATTTGCTGCCGATCTCAATTCAAGGAGCTACCACAGACAGCCGAGAAGTAGTGCCCGGATCACTTTTTGCCGCTCTGCCTGGAGATTTTACCCATGGCAACCGCTTCGTTGCCAATGCTTTGGAATCGGGGGCCAGTGCCATAGTTTGCAGCGAAGAAGCCCTCAAGGACGTAGACACTACTTACGTGCCCGTGGCCTTTTGCAGTGAAGCCCGACTTCAATGGCCACGGGGACATGGACCATTGAGCGCAGGCCAATGCGTCTGTTATGTAGTGCCTAATGCGATGGAGGCCATACGGCTCGTAGGCGTATTCCAAAGGCTGCACCGCACCCGCACCAGTATACGAATAGTTGGCATCACCGGAAGCGTAGGCAAAACCAGCACTAAAGAACTGGCCCACTCCGTTCTTAGCCAACACTTCGAAACGTACAGGACTCCAGGCAATTTCAACGGAGAACATGCTCTGCCTCTGGTATTGATGGGGCTCAAATACAGCCATGAACGACTGGTGACAGAGATGGGTATGTATCGACTGGGGGAGATCGCTGAGATGTGCCGGCTGACCCAGCCCCAGGTTGGAATCGTGACGAACATCGGACCCAGCCATTTGGAACGGCTCGGAACAATGGAACACATTTTCGAGGCTAAATCCGAATTGATCCGGGCTCTGCCGCCGGCCTCTGCCGGGGGTGTAGCGATTCTCAACTGGGATGACAAGAGATTGCGCCCCATGGCCGACTTAACCCAAGCACATGTCTACAAAGTCGGGTTGACCCCTGAGTGCGATATATGGGCAGACCGGATCGAAAGTGCTGGGTTCAAGGGCATTCACTTTCGGCTGCACCTCCCCATGCCTCAAAGCCGAGCTCTGCATATCAGAATGCCTCTCCTAGGTCGCCACAGTGTTCACAATGCTTTATTGGCCACAGCACTTGGATTGAGCGAGGGCCTTCCTTTACAGAAAATATTGGCAGGCCTGAGGGATACCAGCAACCAAGTACGGTTGCTGCTTGTTGAGGGCATAAATCAAAGTACCCTTCTGGACGATACTTACAACGCGAGTGAAGAGAGCTGCATCGCCGCCTTGAATTTGCTGTCGGACCTTGCTCCAGAACGCACGGGGAGGCGCATCGCCGTTCTGGGTGACATGCTGGAATTAGGTTCTTCCACTGAGGTTAGCCATGTCAAAGTCGGGCGCCGAGCCGCCCAGATTGCCGACAGACTGATCACCATAGGAGAGTTAGGCAGTCTCATAGGGCAGTCCGCCTTGGATGTAGGTATGCCTGAAAATGCCGTGCAGATACTTCCAGATGCCGCCTCTGCTGTCTCTCTTCTCAAGGAAGAGATCGGACCAGACGATCTGGTGCTGTTCAAAGGCAGCAGGGCCATTGGTATGGACGCAGTCGTAGCCGACGTGAGTGTGCCTGCAGGTCAATGATGGCTATTCCGTTGATGTTAGGCACTCTAAGTTTCCTGACAGCTGTAATTTGGGGCCGTCCTCTTATCAGCCTGCTTAGGCACTACGGAATCGGGAAATGGGTGCGAGTTTCAGGCCCAAAGGGGCATTTAGCCAAAATGGGCACTCCCACCATGGGGGGCTGGATGTTTGTCCTGCCTATCCTACTGATTACGGGCATACTTAACATTTTTAATTTCATTGGTTTCAATGTTATTGGAGCCAGCACATTGCTGCTTTTCTTCTGTTTAGGAGCTTTTGCCCTTCTAGGCACCTATGATGACCTCAAGAGTCTGGTGCGCAACAGAGAGGTGCGGGAAACCGAACCTAGCGAAGCCGAGGAAGATGACCGGGGCATGACGGCCAAAGTCAAGAGCGGAGTTCAGATTGTGCTCGCCACTATCATAGCCTTGGTGTTGTATCTTGGACCCCCCCAATTGGATGCGGTGGGTGTGCCGGGCGTACCACGGCCGGTGACAGTAGGCTGGATTACGGTTCCCATAGCCATTTTCCTGATTGTCGGATTTAGTAATGCTGTAAATTTGGCAGACGGGCTCGATAGTTTGGCCGGTAGTATGGCCACGGTCTGCTTCGTTTCTTACGGCATTATTGCAAATCTGCAAGGCTCCACATACATCTCCATCTTCTGCTTCATCGTAGTGGGTTCCCTTTTTGCCTTCCTCTGGTACAACGCATATCCGGCTCAGCTTTTCATGGGGGATACGGGAAGTCTGGCCTTGGGGGCCACTCTCGCTCTGGTGGCCTTGATGACACAACAGTGGCTAATACTGCCTGTGATCGGCCTTATCTTTGTAGCAGTGGCATTGTCCGTGATCATACAGGTCATAAGCTCCAAACTCAGTTTGAGGTACTTGAATCGGGACTGGCGGCCCTTCAAAATGACTCCGTTACAGCACCACTTTGAATTGATCGGCTGGAGCGAAATGCAGGTCAAGGAACGGTTCTGGATTGTGAGCGTACTAAGTGGCATGTTTGGTGTGGCATTGGCCTTGGTCTAGGTTGTTGGATGTACAGATAGTGGCCATCTCCACATTGCGAGGATCCTTCGCTGGTCTTCCCGTCATAATCCTTGGCTTAGCCAGACAGGGCTGGGAGGCACTTTCCTTCTTTGCCGACCAAAGGGCCTTCATTACGGCCTGTGACCAGTGTGCGATTTCCACCGCACCCCTTAAAGACGTTAAAGCAAGGAACCGAGTGCGTTTCTGTCTAGGGTCCCAACATATCGGCTTGTTGCAGGGCCAGAAGTTGCTCTGCCTTTCAGCAGGTGTACCTCCGGACCTGCCCATAGTGCAGGCAGCGGTTAACTCCGGTATTCCCGTTGTCAATGATTCCTTGCTTACCTTGGCGCGTTCTAGGGCCCAAAAGGCAGTCATAACTGGCAGCAATGGCAAGACAACCACTACTATCTTGGCCGGTGCCTTGCTGAAAGCGAGTGCAAAGCCGGACCAGCGTGTCTGGGTCGGTGGCAATGTGGGAGTACCCATGCTGCAGCGGGCTGATGCCATGCACTTTCGGGACCAGTTACTTTGGGAAGCAAGCAGCTTTCAGTTGGAATTGTTTGATTCCACTTCCAACCCAATGATGAAGGAAAGCCAGATCGATTTAGCAGTGCTACTCAATCTCACACCCAACCATTTGGACCGGCATCCAGGCATGGCTTCCTACGCGTCTGCAAAATTGCGGGTACTTGATGCCATTCGGAGAGAGGGTCTGTTGGTTTTAAATCAGGACGACCCAGCCTGTAGGCACTTGCTTGACCTGAACACACTCACTCCTTTGCAGTTGCCGGAAGCAGCTGAATGCACTCGGCTCCTGCGCGAGGGCAGGGAAAAATTAAAAGGGAAGGGCGTCAAATTGATTCCCGTCTCCACAAATGAATACCTTCCCAAGGGTGCCAGTTTACATTCAGGTGTTCTGTATTTTGATGGTGTACCCATAGTGGCTGCGGCAGAGCTAAAGCTGCTGGGACGGCACAACCTGACCAATGTGCTTGCAGCCTGCGCATTGGCCGCCAGTCTGGGGACCATAGTGGATGACATGGGCCAAGTCCTGCGAACTTTCCAGGGAGTGCCTCACAGGTTGGAAGAAGTGGCTCGCGGTAACGGGACCGTATGGATAAATGACAGTATTGCCACTTCGCCAGAGCGTGCTGTTGCTGGCATGCGCAGCTGCTCCAGTGCCACCAATTCTTTAATTCTGCTGGCGGGCGGGTACGACAAGGGCCTACCATGGCAGGAATTCGCAGCCACGGTCAGGAGCTGTGTGCGTCATCTCATTCTCTTTGGAGAAGCTGGTCTTGCAGTTGCTCAGGCAGTTGCTGCTGCAGAAAGTAATGAGACTACTGAGAATTTGGATATCAGTGTTGAAAAAGACTTAGAACATGCCGTCCGAAAGGCTGCCCAACTGGCAAGACCAAACAGCACAGTGTTGTTGTCTCCAGGTGCTGCCAGCTTTGACGACTATGCCAACTTCGAAGCCCGCGGCCAGCATTTTAAAGAGCTGGCACTTGAAGTGAATCAGGATTAAGACTCAATGAATCAGACCGGCACGCTAACGGGTATCTGGTCCCGCGAAGAGGTTCAGTCTCGTCTGCATCAGTTTGATTGGGTGCTGATTGGATCACTTGGTACCTTGCTTACGTTGGGTCTGATTATGGTATTTAGTGCAAGCTACTATGAAGGTCTTCAAGGTAGCGACCCCGATGGGCTTTACCATTTCAAACGGCAGTCCTTGTGGATACTTGCCGGTCTGATCTGTTTCATCTTTCTAGCCAATTTTCCTTACAATTTGCTGGCCCGAGCCAGTGGAGGAATATTTGCCTTCTTCTTACTTCTCTTGGTGGCCATATTGGCCGTGGGTCCACAGATTTTTGGAGCCCAGCGACTTCTCTTCGGTTCCAGCTTCCAACCGAGTGAGTTCGCCAAACTAGCAGTTATTCTATATAGCAGCCACTGGCTAGTTAGCAAGGGAGATCGCTTACAGGATTTCAATATCGGGTTGATTCCCTACGGAATCATGATTGGCTTGGTGTCGATCCTGCTTTTCCTGCAACCAGATATCTCCATGACGCTGTTGATTGGCGTAACGGCCTTTGCCCTCTTCTATGTGGCTAGTGGGAATGTTAAGCAATTGCTGTTAGTGGTAGGAATTGCCGCTATTTTCACAGCCATGGTCGTGATGATCTACCCCTATCTAGGGGAACGGATCAGTGACTTCATGGGTACCATCCAAGATCCAGTGAACAGCGCAGGTTGGCAGGAACGAAATACGGTGCGGGCATCCATTCGAGGTGGGCTATGGGGGACAGGCATAGGCCAAGGGCAGATGAAGACTCTTTGGTTGGTACTCCCGTGGACAGATGCCATTTTCGCAGTCATCGGAGAAGAAACGGGGCTGGTTGGCAGTTTGCTCGTGTTGTTCCTATTCGGAGTCATTGCTTTTCGTGGTTTGTACATCGCTTATTTCGCTCCGAGCACCTTCGGACAGATGGTCGCCATCGGTATCGTTTTCCTGCTTGTAATTCAAGCCTTGCTGCATATGGCCGTGGTACTCAGTCTCTTCCCGGTAACAGGGATGACTTTACCTTTCGTCAGCTATGGTGGTTCTTCTATGGTTATGTGGATGATGGCGATGGGCATTTTGGTCAATATTGATCACTGCCGCCGCAAAGCTGAACAAGAACAGCTTACTCAGCTCACACCATGAAGATACTGTGTGCCGGAGGCGGCACCGCTGGACATGTGTATCCAGTTTTGGCCATTGTGGACAACTTGCGGGCAATGTGTCGGCAAGGGGGAGGGGGACTGGAAATAGAATGGTTGGGCCGCAGAAGAGGAATTTCTCGGAAACTGGTGGAGGCTGCCGGTATTCGCCATCGTCAAGTGGCCAGTGGCCAAATCAGAGCGGTAAACCCCTTGATCCAAGCCCTCAGCCTGATAAGAGTTGGGGTTGGAATCCTGCAGTCTCTTTGGCTGGTAGCCAGATTTAGGCCAGATTTCTGTCTGGCCACCGGGGGCAATGCGGCCGCTCCCGGGGCGATCGCGGCTTTCCTACTAAGGATTCCGCTTCTAATTTTCATGCCGGACGCCTCGCCGGGAATTACTGACCGCTTACTGATTCGTTTAGCGCGCAAGGTGTTTGTAGCCAACGAAGAAGCCCTGCCTTACGCGTTTGACAAAGGAGAAGTCACTGGATATCCAGTTCGCAATTCCCTAGTTGAAGCCACAAGAAATCGTGTCCAAGCACGTCAATCCTTGCAAGATGCTTTGGGACTGGAAGCCCTAACTTTCACTTGCCCCAACGGCAAGTTTCCTCTCCTATTGCTGGTTAGCGGTGGAAGCCTTGGCGCTCGAAGTCTTAACAACGCAATCCTGGACTGTTTGGGTTCTCTATTGAACCTCTGTGTGTTGTTGCTCGTAACGGGGGAAGGCGAATATTCTTCCGTTGCAGCCCGTGCCAAGCAACTGGACCTCACTCAAACACAGCGGTGTCGCTTGAAGGTGGTGCCCTATCTACATTCAGAGTTCGCTGTTGCCTTGGCCACTGCTGACCTGGCCGTAATGAGATCCGGAGCCAGTGTGTTGGGTGAATTACCTGTAACTTGTACACCTGCCGTTCTGGTTCCCTTACCGGGTTCAGGCGGCCATCAGTGGGCCAACGCTCACGCCCTAATGGCAAAAGGGGCCTGCCTCGTGCTGGACAATTCGGAACTCCCAGAACAGCTTTGGCCCACTCTGGAAAGACTCCTCCAGCAACCTGAGAAACTGAAAGAGATGGAACAGCGGCTTTGTAGCATGGCTTGCCCGGATGGGGCCATGCGCGGGGCAAAGGCGATTTTGGACACCATCCAATCCTTATCCCGAAGCGCATGAATCAAACTTTAATTGCTGTCTTTTTCTACTTTGCCTTATGTGCAAGCATCGGATATTCGCGTGGGCTACGGCGGGAGACTCTCGTCCTTGGGGTCTCGACCTTAGTATTGGCTGGAACGGTGTTGGCCCAGAATCAGATCCATGATCTGGTGTGGGCCAGCCTAACAAATAGGGACCAATTGTTGCCATCCTGGTCTGAACTGATGCCCGAGACTACCTGGTTTTCCATCAGGCGCCAACTGCAGGATTCCCCTATTTCGCTCTTGGTGTGGCTGTCTACTTGCGTTTTGGCTTATTGGTTCTCTCAGACTCGCCTTCAACGGGGCGGAAATCCCAGGCGTGCGTTGGGGAGCGTCGCATCAATCTTGAATGGCGCCTTGTACTTGAATCTGATGGTGCCCCTGCTTAGTCGCAACCTGTTGTGGCCTGCTTTCGATCTACATTCCATTCAAACCGCGAATCTCAGTGACCGGGCTGCGGAGCTCCTAAACTTCGCCGTGACCAACCGCCCTACTGTACTCACTGTTTTGTCCATCGCCGTCCTCATTTACCTGGTAAGCCGGCGCCGACCGGTTCGCAGCTGAAACTTTCTCCATGTCAGAATCTGGTCAGATGCACTACGTCTTTCATCAAACCATGGATTCTCGTTACCTTCCGATCTGGTTTTCTTAATATTTTCCCCAATGTCCTTTCCCAATGGCGCTTTCTATAACTGACCAGCCTTTCACACTCGCTTGGGACAGGAGACTGGGTGCGATGGACCCAAGCTTACGGGTTTACATTATGGGCATTGGAGGGGCTGGGTTGGCACCCCTAGCCATGGTTCTGCAGGACATGGGCATTCAGGTCTCCGGTAGCGAACTGCGTTCAACCGCGTCCACGATGGAGCTGCAGGAACGGCACATTCCAGTCAATATTGGTCAGTCAGCAGAGCACTTGCAAAGATTATTGGAGGCGCGTCGTCCGCATGTTGTACTCCACTCCAGCGCTGTACCTGAAACCAATCCTGAATGGCGACAGGCAGCCTCAATGGGCCTGCCTCTTGTGACTCGCGCTCGGTTTTTGCCAGCTTTATTGGCCGAAAGAGATGTTGTGGCCGTGGCGGGAACTCACGGCAAGAGCACGACCACTTCCATGCTTGTACAACTGCTCAAGGCGGCAGGGCGTGAGCCAGGATATGTTGTTGGGGCTTCCAGCCATCTTTTGAAGGCAGGCCAGGCTGGAAAAGAGAAACTCTTTATCATTGAAGCGGATGAATACGACGGTATGTTTCTGGGTCTGGCCCCTTCTGGGGCAGTGGTGACTTCCGTGGAATGGGATCATCCGGACTGCTATCCTACTCTGGGGGATCTTCACCTTGCTTTTGAGGCCTTCTTGAAGCAAGTGGACCCTCAGGGATTCGTGATATACAACGGAGACAACGAATTTCTGCGCACTTGGCAGAACTCGCAGACCGCAACTTCTCGCGCTCATATATCCTTCGGTCTAGCACCAGAGCGAGATTGGATATTGCTGCCAAAAGAGCCAGACTCGCTGAAGGCTTCCACATTCGACTTTGTGTCCCATAACAGGACTGTGAAATTCGCGGGGAAATTGCCTACGGCCGGAGTGTTCAATCAATTCAACGCTATGGCCGCTTGGTTGGCTGCCTGCCAAGTGGGTGCAAAGCCGGAAGAAGCGGTGAACTTTCTTGAGGGGTTCCAGCCTATAAAGCGGCGCTATGAGTACAGGGGAAGTCCAAGGGGAATCCACCTCATCGATGACTATGCCCACCATCCTTCTGCTGTGCGCCATACGTTGGCAATGGCTAAAGGGCAGCGAGGGGAATCCCAAATATGGGCTGTGTTCCAGCCCCACACTTATAGCCGAACTGCGGCGTTAATACGGGAATTTGCCAAGTCCTTTGAATTCGCCGACCGTGTGGTGATCTTGCCTACTTTCGCGGCCCGTGAAGTACCGGCTGACGGGATGGATGGCTGGGAATTGTTTCGGGCTCTGTCACATAGCGCAGCTACTTACTGCGCCAGTTTCGACGCCGCTTTCGACCTACTGCGGGACGAAACGAATCCAGGGGATACCGTGGTTGTGATGGGAGCAGGGGACTGCATTACATTGACCAACAGAATGTTAGAAGGTTTAGGTCCAGAAACTGGAGGTCAAGTGATTCAAGAGACCAATTCTGGAACCGCTGCCGCCAGTCCGCGGCCCCTAATTGAAGGCAACTCTGGCTCCCATGTATGCAGATCTTAACCGCTTCATCACCGAGGATTTGGGTTTGAAGCTGGAAACCCAGGTACCTTTGGGGCAATATTCTTCCATCAAAGTGGGAGGATTGGCCGAATACTTCGTGGCGGTAGACAATTACTCGGATTTGCGCCGGCTAATTGGCTGGGCCAACTCAAGTAGGAATCCTTTCTTTGTTCTGGGCGGTGGCACAAATACGCTTTTCGCAGACGAAGGCTTGGCTGGCCTAACCATTTTCAATCGCTGTCGTTCCATTCAAACAAAGGTAGAAGGGAGGACAGGTTATCTGGATGCGGACAGCGGCCTGCCGTTGGCCCAATGCGCCCGCTACAGCATGCGCCAGCAACTAACGGGACTAGAATGGGCAGTAAGTGTTCCTGGTACTTTGGGAGGAGCTGTTGTTGGGAACGCCGGAGCGCATGGTAGCGATATGGCGGCTTGCTTGACTGAAGTGGAATTATGTCAAATTTCGGGGACCTGTAGTTGGGTTTCAGCCACTAGAATGGAGATGACTTACCGGAACAGCTGCCTCAAGCCTCGGAGTCCTGTCAAGGCAGGCCTTGGGCCGGCCGTAGTCAAAGTCAGGTTGCGCCTAGCCAGGGAAGAACCAGCGATTATCAAAGCGAAGGCCAACCAATTCCTGCGGCAGCGGAGAAAGACACAACCAACTGAGCCCAGTGTGGGAAGCGTTTTTCGCAATCCCCCTGGCAACTACGCGGGGGTTTTGATTGAGGAGGCTGGTTGTAAAGGCCTCACTTGTGGGGCAATGGCAGTAAGTGAAAAACATGCCAACTTCATAGTCAAGCTGCCTGGAGCCGAAACGGGGCTGGCTGGAGATGTGTTTTCTTTAATCTTGGCAATTCGCCAAAAGGTTCAGAATCATGCTGGCATTCTGTTGCAGCCCGAAATCGGGCTAGCCGGTGAGTGGCCCGATCACGTGGCGATGATTTAGATATTCTTGGTGTGAGGTTCGAACAACAACTGGTCATGCGTATCGCTTTGGTTTTCGGGGGCCGCAATTGCGAACATGAAGTATCTTTGCGCAGCGCAGAAAGCGTCAGAGAAACCTTGCAACAATCCGGGCATGATGTTGTGGACATAGGCATCTCCCAGTCAGGCAGATGGCTACTTAACCCGAGTTTTCCTCAGGTATTGTCAAACCGCGAAGCAGAATTAGTGGACAACTCCTTGACTCTGTTACCGGAAACCAAAAGCCAGTTGGCCCTGGGGGAAGTAGATGTGGTTTTCCCTATAGTGCACGGACCAACAGGGGAAGATGGTTCCATACAGGGGTTGTTGGAAGTGGCCAATGTACCTTATGTAGGTTGTGGTGTATTGGGCAGCGCCTTGGCCATGGACAAGGATGTGGCCAAGCGACTCTTGAAAGCAGCTGGAATTCCCGTTACCCCATATGACACTGTGCAGAGCGCAGCTCTCGCAGCGGACGAGTCCACTATTCTCAAACGGCTAATTCGCAATATAGGCTTTCCTGCATTCATAAAACCTGCCAATATGGGTAGCAGTGTGGGAGTCAGTCACGTGGGTAACCCAACGGAACTGAAGACAGCTCTTCAGCAAGCCTGCTTGTACGACGAAAAAGTATTAATGGAAGCGGCCGTTCCTTATGTACGGGAATTGGAAATCAGTGTTCTGGGGTGGCACGAATTGCAGGCCAGCCTACCGGGTGAGATTCGGCTTCAGTCCGGTTTCTATGACTACCACGCTAAATACACGGATGATTCAGCGGAACTCCTCATCCCGGCTCCTGTATCTTCAGAAATCGTATCTAGACTGCAAAATCTGGCCATAGAGGCATTTCGTGCCCTGGAGGGCTGCGGCATGGGCCGAGTTGACTTCCTCATGAACGGCCAGAGTCATGAACTGTTTCTCAATGAAGTCAACACCATCCCAGGGTTCACTTCCATCAGCATGTACCCCAAGCTTTGGGAAGCATCCGGCATCTCGCAACCGCGTTTGATGCAAATCCTGCTGGACATTGCCTTGGAACGTCATGCAGCCAAACAGAAACTTCGCACTTCTTTTATTTAGCCAAATCAGTTTTTTCTAACGTGCAGTTGCCCCGACTGAAATCACTATTTCGGCAGTTTGCCAGGCAACCCCGCTTAGCTGAGTCCCATCGACGGGCGCAGAGGGTGTGGACGGGGCAAGTCAGGCCATTCCTGCGAATGGGCCGGGACATGTTGGTCGCCCCTCTTAGTTTGCTAACGTTTCAGTTTCTTCGCGGAAGCGGCTGGTTTCCCAGCAAGTACCTTAGTTTGACCTTGGTCCTGGTCTGGATTGCCTTGGCGGGATGGACAGCCCTTGACCAACAGTTCTACGTGGATCAGTCCAATTTGCAGGTCATGGTTCATAACACTTACGAGCTGCTTGGCCTGGACCCATACCTTTCGCCACAAGATGCATGGGATTTCAGAGAAGTCGTAGGCACACACATCCTGTGGCAGCAGCCCAAACTGGTACGTTCCTCTGTCTTGGCCAACCCCTTCGTCTCAGACGTTAGAGTCCAGACTTATTTTCCGCGCACGGTCATAGTCACAGTGCAGGAAACAACACCCACTCTAATGTGGGCCACAATCGAAGGCGTGTACGCTGTTCTTTACGATGGCACGGCTCGGGAACTGCCCGCTGTTTCCCCTACCGCCGCTCTCAGCGGTTTGGAGTATCTGACCCTGTACGATCTGCGGGGCAAGGCCGCCCTCAATCGGGAAGCAACCCATGACATCGAAGCCACTTATTTAGATCCTGAACTGGTGAATGCGGTGTTGATGCTACAGCATGAATATGCTGACCGGACCAATGCTCAATCTGAAGTCCTGAGACACTTCTTTTACTCGCAGGCCCATGGCTTGCATTTAGTCATACCTAATAGCGCAACCCGCGTTTTTTGGGGTGATGGTCTGCAGCTTTCCCAGAAATTGGCCAATTTGAGAGCCATAGAGGAATTTATCGCAATCCAGGGGGAAGTAGCGGATCTGATTGATGTTCGCCCCCTAACCAAACCGTATTTCCGGTAATCGGCGCCCAGTGGCCCTACAGCAAATCGCTGCCATTGACCTGGGATCCGCGTTAATCCGGGCAGCTATCGCCCGCGTGGACACCTCAAGTCAAGAAATGACAATCCTGGGATGGGCCGAGATTCCAAGTCTTGGCATCGTCCATGGTCATGTGGAGGATTTGGAAGCCGCCCAGCATAGCCTGCAACTGGCAGTGGAAGCAGTTGAAAACGCTGCAGGCGAACGCATGAGGAGGGCTTGTGTGGGCATTTCTGGATCCCATCTGCAGTCCATTGTTAGTGCTGCAATGAGGCCCTTAAGCAGTTCAAGGCAAGTCAAGGCCTCAGACTTGGAACAGTTATTACACCAAGCACGGCAGATCCAACTTAAGGAAGATAGGCAGGTAATCCACAATCTGGTAAGAACTTGGGCACTTGACGAACGGATCCGAGTAAGTAATCCAACCGGCATGCAAGCCTCCATCTTAGGCCTGGAGGCCCTGGTGATAAGTGGTAATTCCCCAACACTAGGAAACTTGCGTCGGTGTTTTGCAGTTACCGATGTGGAGGTCCAAGAGCTGGTTGTTTCCTCCTTGGCGGCTCGCCGCCTGGCTTTGACTAAGGAGGAAGAAAGAATGGGTGTAGCCCTGGTAAACTTGGGTGCAGGCACTACCGATTTGCTTGTGGTTCAGAACGGGAAGATCCAATTCGTCGGCGCCCTAAATTACGGCAGCGCCCATTTCACCTCAGAAATGGCAGCTCTCATGCACTGTCCTTGGGAAGAAGCAGAACGGATTAAATGCATCCATGGCACTGCCTTGCCCGTGTCCGAGCCCAAGACAGCCATACGGGCGAATGCCTTCGGGGATCAAGGCGAGATATCCTTCTCCAGCCGATTCCTAACCGAAATACTGGCCGCCAGAATTCAGAAGCTGTGGGATGATTTGGATAAGCTCCTGAGACACGCAGGTTTTCGGAATTCCCTCGCGGCCGGGCTGGTTCTAACTGGAGGTGGTTGCCAGCTTTCGCGTTTGCACGACAGTTGTCGTACCCATTTCAAATTACCGGTTCGGCGTGCAGAGTTGCCGCGCAACCTTGCTGTAGAAAATTTGCCCGATGGCGTATCTGTGGCTTCACACTGCGTTCTGCTTGGCCTTTTACAATGGGCTGGGTCTTCTTCTCGGCCAGAAAAGCCTTCAAAGAGCCAGTCCCAAACTGATGAGACAGCCTCCACTCACCCGCTCCGTAGACTGTTTGCACTTTTCCTACCTGGTGGCATCGAATGATTTACCGACTAGCCACTTTTTGTCTTATCCAGAATCCTTGTATAATTCCCTGAGTCTGGGAGATTCCTTGTTAGCAAAGGTGCCCGGTTCTTGTTAAGATGAGCGAAACCTTTTTGCGTTTCGCCCGATTTTTGCCCGCCGCTACATTACAAGGAACACCGGCAATGAATACCCAGTCACCTTTTAGCGAAAATTTCGCCACTATTAAGGTCATCGGTGTCGGTGGCGGTGGACAAAACGCCGTTGAGCGTATGATCGAAGAGGGCACACAGGGCGTAGAGTTCATTGTTGTCAATACGGACCAGCAGGCACTTCACAAATCCAGTGCCCCTAAGCGTGTGCGTATCGGAGAAAAACTGACGAAGGGATTGGGCGCTGGAGCCAAAGACGAGGTTGGCCAACAGGCAGCCGAGGAAAATCTGAGTGACGTAGAGGCCATCGTGGCAGATGCCGATCTGGTATTCATCACGGCTGGATTGGGAGGGGGCACAGGTTCTGGCGCCTCCGCCGTAGTGGCAGAGGCATCAGTACGTGCCGGTGCATTGGTCGTGGGTGTAGTCACAATGCCATTCTCCACGGAAGGCCAGATGAGGCGGAACGTGGCCGAAAGGGCAGTGGAGAGGCTGGAACAGTATGTAAGTGCGTTGATCGTGGTGGAAAACGATCAATTGCTCGAAATCCTTGATAAGAAAGCGACCGTTGTTGAAGCATTCCGGACCGCGGACGAAGTTCTGAAGCAGGGCGTGGTTGGGATCAGCGATATGATTACAACAGAAGGGGAAATAAACCTCGACTTTGCTGACATCAGCACCGTTCTGGAACAGAAAGGCGCTGCCATGATGGCTATTGGTAAGGGTGTGGGCGACAACCGGGCCAGCGAAGCCGCCGAACAGGTTATTAGTAGCCTGCTGCTAGACACTTCTATTGAAGGTGCGACCGCCGTGGCGTACAACATTAAAGCCAAGACGCCTCCGCAAATGCAGGAAATGAATGAAATTGCCGAGGCCATCAGACAACGAGTGGACAACAATGCCCAGATCTTCCAGGGATGGGCTCTGGATCCAGACCTTGGTGACGAGATCCACGTGACTCTATTGGCCACCGGCATTCCACAAGAACGGCGTACCAGTGTTACATCTGCCTTCGGGAATGCGTTGGGTGTTACCAAGCCTCGCGGGAGGGCAAATAGTGGGAGAGAAGTTGAAAGCGTTCCCATTCGACCGGCCTCCACCCGTCAGTCAAATGGGCTCCCAAGTTTTCTAAGTAGTAACTGAAAGTGGCCGCTGCGCTCTGCTCTCTGAAGGCATGTGGGGCCCCTTGCCAGTGGCAATGATCTTTCTTCGGTCTTCTCTTCTGGTACATTGACAGTTAGACAGGCCATTGACGGCACCATACCTTCTCCTCTTCAGAGTAGTAAGGATGCCCTTGGCTTCACCTACGGGGCGTAGCGCAGGTAGGAAGCGCGCAGTGTTCGGGACGCTGAGGTCGGAGGTTCAAATCCTCTCGCCCCGACCTTGAATCTTGAAAATAGTGTCAAGAACGAGCCGCACCTCTTGGTGCGGCTCTTTTTTCGATCCCAGCAGGTATTCTCCTCAGAGGAAAGCCCGCGCAATAGCTAAATTTGGCGTAGATGTGGGAAAGGAATGACTTCACGAATGGTAGTCTGATTGGTCAACAGCATTACAAATCGGTCAATTCCTAACCCACACCCTCCAGTCGGAGGCATACCCCAAGTCAATGCCTCCACGAAATCCAAGTCCATCTGAGTGGCTTCTTCATCTCCCAATTCTCCCCGATAATCCTCGTCTAAGAATCGCTGGTACTGGTCCTGCGGATCATTGATCTCAGTGAAGGCGTTTGCCAATTCCATACCGACTGCAAACAGTTCAAATCGTTCCACTAACTGAGCGTTGTGCGCCTTCTGTTTGGCAAAAGGGGAAATGGCCTGCGGATAGTCCATTAAGAATACCGGCTCCACAATCTCTGGTTCTACATACCGAGACAGGAGATGATCTACCAATTTGCCCCAATGCGCTCCATCGTTTGCTTCCAATCCCCGGGCGCGCATCGCATGACGCAAACCCTCAGCTGTTGTCAATTCCGTTATGTTGAGACCAGTCTTTTCAGCGATGGCAGTACTCAAGGTCATACGCGGCCATGGTGGTGCAAAGGAAATTGTCTTCCCTTGGTACTCAATCTCTACCCCTCCAAGCACATTCTCCAATGTATGTACAATCAATTGTTCCAGGCGAGTCATTACGCCCTGATAATCTGTGTAAGCCTCATAGAATTCAATCTGGGTAAATTCGGGATTGTGTTTAAAGCTGACTCCCTCATTACGGAAATCCCGACCAATCTCGTACACTTTGTCAAAACCCCCAATAATGAGTCTTTTCAAATACAACTCGAAACTGATTCTGAGATATAGGTCTTGGTGGAGTTGATTGTGGTGGGTAACAAAAGGCTGTGCGGCGGCTCCTCCATATATGGGTTGCAGAATCGGAGTCTCAAATTCCAGGAAACCAGCCTCGTCCAGATACTTTCGCAGACAGCTAAGAACCTTAGCTCGAGTGCGAAATATCTGCCGCACTTCATGATTGGTAACCAAGTCCACATACCTTTGACGATAGCGCACTTCTGGGTCCTGCAGGCCATGCCACTTGTCCGGTAAGGGTTTCAAAGACTTGCTCGCCAGCACAACCTGGGAAGCGTCGACGGTCAGTTCACCTGTACGGGTGGTAACGATGGAGCCTTCCACTGCCAATAAATCTCCAAGGTCTATCAGTTTGGTCCAGACTTGCTTGAACCAATCTTTATCCACCTTATTGCTACGCACCATGATTTGAATAGTATCGGTGCCATCATCTATGGTGCCGAAGGACATCCGCCCCAAGTCACGGCGCAGCAATAGCCTTCCCACTACCCAAACAGTTTCAGTTCTTTCTTCAGGGCCGTTTCCCAAAGCGCGGGCAGCGGCTATGGTGTGAGTGCGTTGTACCCTTAGCGGATATGGTTCGATACTTGCAGCCCTAAGGTGGGCAATTTTTTCCAGCCGACCCCTTTCCTGATCTGTGAGGCGATTCGGATCGAATGGTGACTTTGCGTCACGTTCCATAGGATGTTCTTCAGTCTTGGTCACGCTGGACTCACCGTCAAAATGCGAAACTTAAGTCGACCTGCCGGTGTCTCAATAGTGAAAGCGCTGCCTGTCCGTCGACCCAACATAGCCTTACCTAGGGGGCTCTCGTTGCTAATCCGGCCGCCAGCGGGATCTGTTTCCGATTTGCCCACTATGAAATAGGTCTCTTCAAGTGATGTTCCTTCTTCTTGAATCACAACCTTGTTTCCCAAAGAAACTACGTCAGTATGTACTCGGTCTTCTCTAATGATTACGCAATTGGACAGGTCATTGGTCAGCTCCTGAATGCGGAATTCCAGTAACGCCTGAGCGTTCTTGGCCTCTTCATAACCCGCATTCTCTCTCAGATCACCATGGGCAATTGCTTCCTTCAGTTTTTGGGCGATTTCCGCCCTCCCATCTGTGGTTAGGCGCTCCAGTTCGGCTTCCAATTTCTGCTTTCCCTTGAGCGTGATCGGCATTCCTACCTTGTTATGCATTGCTTCAACTCTCAAACCATTCCGAATAGTAAACAAACGCCGCCCAGTGTAGGCGACGAAGTAGCTGCAACCGACGATTCGGACGCAACAAAAGGTAAGATCCAATTCTAGCCTAAACTGGAGATTGTTTTAATTCACATGTGACACCCCCTCTCCAATTGTGCCTATGTCTACCTCTAAACAAACAGATTTGTTGCAGCAATTGGACCGGGTAGCCCCATTTTTCGATGCTGATTACAGGGGTGAAAAGGCAGATCTGCTCCTTTACATCAACTTGGCTAAGCAAATTCCTGGCCCTGTGTTAGAAGTTGGCTGTGGGACTGGCCGGGTCCTGGCTGCTTTAATTGGTGCAGACAAGCCCTGTGACGGTCTGGAACTGTCGCCAGCCATGTTGGCACTGGCCCAAAGACGTTGCGAAGGTATGCTGGGAAAAGTACCGTGGGGCTTGGTCCAAGGCGACATGACTGCATTTGAACTGGTCCGTAGAGATTACGGGCTAGCCATACTAGCTAGTAATACGCTGATGCATTCTTCCTGCAGCATTGAGCAGGAAAACACTCTGAAATGCTTGTACCAACATCTGCGTCCCGGAGGGGTCTTGGCGTTGGATCTCTTCAATCCCCCAGTGGCAGACTTGGTGTTGCAAAGTGGAGTTACTCAAGCCGTTGACTTCTGGTCCGGGCCTAAAGCTGGCTCGACAGTCACTAAGTGGGTCCGGCGAGAAGTGAACTGGGTTGAACAATTGCAGGAGACCTTCATCACATACGAGACGTTATTCGCAGATGATCGGTTGGAAAAAGTGGAAATACACTTCACTCTCCGTTTCCTATGGCGACACGAAGTTCAATTGATGCTGGAGAAAATAGGCTTTAAGGTGCAGACGATGTGGGGTTCTTATACGCGGGGGCCCATCGACGATAATTCTGAGGTCATGGTATTCATAGGGAGGAAATAGGTCCGGCAAGCAAGGCTTCAGACGAGCAGCTAGGCGGGCAGAATAAGCAAGTCCACAAGTCGTAATTTCGGAATCACGTAGGCAAGCATGTTACACTGCCGCGTCGTCCAATCTTTCTGTGCATGTGAGCCCACATGTGCAAGCCCGAGGAAGGAGAACCAGGCATGACCGAAGACACCCGCATTTACGAATTGGTTTACATCTTGAACCCGGACTTGCGAGACGAGGATCTCGAAGCTGCCAACCAGAAAGTACACCAGGCCATTGACAGAAACGATGGCCGTGTGGCGTTCGAAAACCATTGGGGTACCCGTAAGTTGGCCTACCCCATTTCCAAGAAGAACCAGGGCTACTACGTCCAATTGCATGTGGAAGTGGACCCGCAGAACGTTTCTCCTATAGAGCGCCTCCTCAACCTGGATGAGAATGTGATGCGCTATTTGGTCACCCGCGAACCAGCAAACACGACCTCTTAACCTTTCTTCCCCGCCTTACATGTCCACTTGCGGACCCTTCGGGGCGCAAGTGGATTCCATTTGACCTCAGCCTTTAGCCAACCGGCAGGTAAAAACCATGGACAACTCCGAAACAACTGCGCAGCCCAGCCCTGAAGAATCGGCAGCCAATGCTGTTCCAGTCCAACCCATTGCAACTGATCAACCAAAGGAGGTACGGGATCTTGAATCCGAATTAGCTCCCGACTCCGAACCAGCTCCTGAGCATGCTAATGTCTCTGTCGAATCAGCTTCACAGACAGAGAGTCCAGAGCCCAAAGTGGCGGATGGTGGCCCTCCTGAAGAAGTGAATACGATCGAAGTGGCACCAGCCGTACCTTTTGAAAAGGAAGAGCCTGTCGCCTCTGAAGCGCCACCAACACCTGTTGGGACAGGTGTTGGTGGCGCTGAGCCCAGCTCCCCCATTTCCCCTCCCAATGCCCCTCTTCGCGATGTGCCTTCGAGTGCCCGCCGCTTCGCCTCTCAGAGTCGTCTGGATGAACGAGAGAATCCGGACGAGATCTCGGACCCCCGAATGAGGCGTCCAGCTGTTTTCGAAGTTCGAACCGGTCCATCCCATTCGCGCTTCAATCCACGCCAGCCTGTCGCTGAGGTTGACCCTTCGACCATCAATTACAAGAACGTTTCGGTGCTAATGCGATTCATTGATCATCAGGGCCGCATCCTGTCTCGCCGCAAATCAAGGGTAGATGCCAAGACCCAGCGACGAATTAAGACTGCAATTAAGCAGGCCCGACATTTGGCCCTGTTGCCTTACACTCCAACTCACATTCAGGGCCAACGGCGCCGTTAGTTGTTGGAATCTGCTTTCTCATAGGTTTTGCCCAACAGCTAGCTTGACCAATGGCAAAAGAGAACCGGAAACAGGAGTCGACTGAAAGTCGAGTCACGCCCAAAGAACGGCGCCACCGCAGTCGCCAGACAAGAAAGGACCGGCAATTCATTCTGATTGGTTCCGCGGCGGCCGCGCTGGCCGTTGTTCTGATCCTGACAGGTGTCCTGTACACCTTGGTCTACCAACCGAACACTGCGGCTTTTACAGTCAACGGTCAAAAGGTAACTACAGCCGAATTTCGTAAGCGCTACAACTACGAAAGGGCCAACATGGAAAACCGCTGGCAATTCTACCGCATGGTGGAAAGCCAGTTTGGGGCGCAACCACAGACTCAGGTAGAAATCAACCGTTTGGGCAATTACTTGCGAGACGCCTTCAGTCTAGGGGTGTTTGTCAAGACGCAGATGATAGAAGACATTCTATTGGCTCAGGAGGCGTCCGCTGAAGGTGTAGCTGTTTCTGACCAAGAAGTGGAAATGGCCCTTGAACGGGAGGTCGCAAACCGGTATGAAAAGGTAACGGCGGCGGCGGCCACAGCGACTGTTGAAGCTGCGGAAGAACAGGCAAGAATGCAAGCTGAAGCGGGAGAAGTGACTTCTCCTCCCCCGGACCCGGATGTTCTAACGGCGACGGACATAGAACAGGGATTGCAGGGCATCGCCGCCGAAATGAAGGCTGATTATAATCTGACGCTGGAAGAATATCGAGAGATTATGAGAGCTGGGTTGCTGCGACAAGCTTTGTCGGTAGAAATCGGAGAACGAGAACTTACCATGACGGAGAGGCAGGTAAATCCGAGGCACATATTATTGGGTTTTGATGCAGAAGATGCGGATTCCCCTACTTACGGGCGTACAGAAATAGAGACTCTGGATTTCGCTGCGAAACTGCTGGACCGTCTACATAACGGCGAAAGCTTTGGATACCTGGCCACACAATACAGTGACGATCCTTCAGCCGCCACAAACGAAGGGGATTTGGGGTGGGTGCGGAAGGGCCTGTTAGTAACAGATTTCGAAGAAGTAGCCTTTAGTTTGTCGGTTGGGGACTTGAGCGATCCGGTAAAATCTGACTTTGGCTACCATATTATTCAGGTTATGGAAGAGAATCCGGATGCTGACCGTCCATCTGAGGAGATCCAGGCGGAGGCCACTGAAAAATTCAATGAATGGCTGCAATCCCTCCGAGACGAAGCTCAGATCGAGGAACGAGGCAACCTTACAGGCCAACTTCCCGCTGGCGCTGAACAGGCCTCTGTGGACTTCGCAGCACGATAGCTGTTGAACTATTGGAGGACAAACGGGCGTCTTTGCCGCCCTCACACTCTTCTACTACCTCCCATCTGTACATGTCGGTGCATGGCCCTTCGCAGGTTGTGGGCTACATGTTCAAGAAGCGCCAATTCAAAGGATGTCAGTAATGGAATATAGATTGCTGGGCCGAACTGGGGTGAAAGTATCCTCGATATGTCTGGGCACCTGGATGTTTGGGCAGGCCACAGAACCAGAAGTAGCATTCACCATGGTGGAAACTGCCTTGGAAGCAGGTGTCAATTTTATCGACACTGCGAATGTATATTCTCGAGGGGTCAGCGAGGAAATAACAGGTGAAGCCTTGAAGCGCAGTGGCAAAAGGAAAAGCGTTGTACTGGCCACCAAAGTTCATGGCGGCATGGAAGACGACGATCCCAACATGCAGGGCACATCTCGTCGGCACGTAATCGAACAGTGCCATGCCAGCCTCCAGCGCCTTCAGACAGACTACATTGACCTCTATCAGTTGCACAGGCCACGTACCGACACAGCAATAGATGAGACTTTGCGAGCTTTGGACGATCTAATACAAGACGGAAAAGTACGCTACATTGGCACAAGTACTTATGCTGCCTGGCAGCTGTTGGAGTCGCTGTGGGTGTCCAAGGAATACGGGCTGAATCGTTTCATTTCAGAACAACCGCCTTACCATATTCTCGACCGTAGAATAGAACGGGAAATGGTACCCATGGCTCAGACTTACGGAATCGGCATTCTTCCTTGGAGTCCACTTGCCGGCGGCCTTCTAACGGGTAAGTATCGCAGAGGTCAGCCCCCCCCTGCCGGCAGCAGATTTGACAGATTCCAAAATTGGGACCATCGCTATGTAGAAGATAGCTTCAGAGTGATCGAAGGGCTGACCCCTTTGGCAGCCGCTAAGCAGTGCACCATGGCACAGTTCGCTTTAACTTGGGTCATTCATCAGCCAGGCATCACAAGTGCCATCATCGGACCGCGGACCCAAGAACAACTGGAAGATAATCTGGGTGCCTCAAGATTCGATATTACACAAGAAGACTGTGCGGCCGTAGACGAGTTAGTACCGCCCGGACGTATGATTTCTCCTTTCTATGAGGCCAATTTCGGCCCATCAGAATTCCGTTGGTAACCCCTTATGCAAGGAGCACAATGATGCGCATGCAACCTTTCGGCACCACTGGTCATGACAGCTCGGCATTGATATTCGGTGCCTTTGCTGTCGGCTCCTGCAATCAGGAAAAAGCCGACTTTCTGCTTGGCAAACTTTTGGAGCATGGAGTCAACCATATTGATACAGCGCGTTCCTATGCTGATGCCGAATTGCGAATCGGCCCCTGGATGGCTGCGCACAGGAATGATTTTTTCTTGGCCACGAAGACAGAAAGGCGCACCTATGAAGAAGCCAAGAAGGAAATCCATGAATCCTTGGACCGATTACAAGTTGAATGTGTGGACTTAATCCAACTCCACAATCTAGTGAATCCAGTAGAGTGGCAAACCGCGCTTGCAGATGGAGGAGCCTTGCAGGCAGCTGTTGAAGCGAGAGAAGAAGGCAAAGTTCGATTTATTGGCGTGACCGGACATGGCTTGACGGTGGCCCGCATGCATTTTCGCAGCTTGGAGGCATTTCCCTTTGATGCGGTCTTGCTGCCATGGAATTACGTGCTAGCGCAAGAAGATCAATATAGCCAGGATTTTCATCAACTGTGTGCCTTGTGCAAGGAACGAGGAGTTGCTGTGCAGACCATTAAGGGGCTTACCCGGCGGCCTTGGGGCCAGCACCCCAAGAACAGGACCACTTGGTATCAGCCACTGGAAGATCAGGCAAATATCGACGCTGCAGTGAGCTGGATTTTAGGCCAGTCAGACATTTTCCTGAATTCAGCAGGTGATCCCGACCTGTTACCCGCAGTATTGGATGCAGCCTCCCGTTTTACCGTCAAACCAAATGAAGCAATTATGGAGGCGGTGTTTCGGAACCAAGAAATGGCAACAATTTTTCCCAACTAGACAGGAATCGCATGGCGTTGATTGCCGCCGTGGGTATGGCTTGAATGAGGCTACCAACAGATGCTCGGTGTCGGGGTCATTCCATTGCTGGCAGCTTATGGAATGCCAAGAGTGCATTCGTCACTTCAGTCACGATCACTTCTAGCATCTGCTTTCCTTGTGATGGAGTGCCTTTGTCAGGTTCGTCGCTGTAGCCACCCTGGGCTACCCAGGAACCCTTGGTTTCAACCTTAGTCGGCAGAGATCGGTAAATAGGTTTCCCTGTGTCAGGTCGACCCTTGACCAGATTCATACCCAATTCAGATAGAGATGCTGGCCTCACGGCCAACATCAAAGCTGTCTCGAATTCTCCCGCATGACCCGGTATGCGTGCCCCTTCAATGAGACCGGAAGCTTGCAGTGCATTGCGTGCAATATTCCAGTAATCCGCGGCGGTCACATGGGCGCCAAAACCTCGCCGATTGACAAAATCCTGCGTCACAATTTGATTCGGGGCAGTATTTCCGCCATGTCCATTCAGTATGAATAGACGTCGAAATCCAGCTAGATAAAGACCTTCCAAAATATCTGTGATCGTGGCCATATAGTTATCACTGGTAAGTGACAAAACTCCGGGATAGGGTCGGTGGTGGTGGGAGTTACCCCAAGATTGGGTGGGGGCCAGGCAAATGCTTCCCGAATTTACCTCTGCTTCGGCCCTATCGATGGCTAGTTCGGCTACCTGAGTACAAAGGACAGTGTCCACATTTATGGGCAAATGAGGACCATGCTGTTCAATCGAGGCAGTAGGCAATACCACAGTGCCGGTTGGAGCTCGATCCTGAATCTGGTCCCGTGTAAGTAATTGCAAATGCATGCTGAAACTTAGTCCTCATTTATCGAATCATGCGCGAGAAAATGCTGTGGATGCTACCTGCTCAATGCAAGTATGGTAAGTAACCCCGCCGACCTGTATGGGCTTGCAACAAGTGACCGTCAGTAGAAGTTACAAAAAGCGTCTGCAGCAAGGGACCCCCGAAAGTGCAGTTGGTGGGCCTATTGCAAGGCACCGGGTGAGTTTCCAGTATCCGCCCGTTGGGGGCAAAAACATTGATCATGGGGCCAGGACCACTCAATTCCCAACCCGACGTGGCAATTATGTTGCCTTCAGCATCCAGGCACATACCGTCGATACCGCGGTGGGGGGAGAAATTGTGCAGCACTTCATATTGACCGAGTACGCCTTCTGAAAGGATTGGATAGGCTCTAAGCTCCCGCTTCTGATTATCGCCGTACTTGCTTTCTGCCACATACAAAACAGATTCGTCGCGAGAGAGTAGAATGCCATTAGGTGAGGTAGTATCGAAAGTCATGCGCTGGCATTTCCAACTGGCCTCCGATTCAAGTATTAGGCGATACACGGATTCATGGTCCAACTCCATGTCACTGCGGTTCTCTCCGTATCGCGGGTCAGTAAACCAGACCTGTCCCTTGCTGTCCACGGCTACGTCATTCGGACTATTCAGCCTTCTTCCTTCATAGCGGGAACAGATGTCCACTGGTTCTGAAGCAGACCCATACTGGACCATGCGTCTCCCTCTACCTTCACAGGCATACAGAAAGCCTTGCTGATCAAGCATCAGACCATTGCTGGCCTGCGTATTTGTGATATGGGGGAAGACTTGGCCTGAAGCCGGGTGATAACACATGATTCGGTTGCTAGGGATGTGAGAAAAATACAGCACCGTATCTGCCCAGACCGGGCCCTCTGTGATTCCATCTAGCTGTGTAAGAGTTTCGAAATTCCAGATCACCGTGCATTGCTCCTATTCTGAGGCGATCACAACCACTCGGTCCGTGGCGGTGTGACCAAACGTTTCCGGGGCGTACAACTCCGAGGCCGCGGCTGGGGGTACCACAAATGTCCCGGAGGTGGTGGCTTGAGCCTCTATCTCGTACTCATAGACTCCGCCAGACAAATATATTGCTATGGCCTGAGCCCGTTCATCCAATAGCTGCTGGTGGTCGTACCACGGCCCGTAATACCAGGCCTCTGGGCTTGCGAAAGGATCCGACGGAGGAGAAACTCCTCTTAGGTCTGGATTGATCAGTTCCAGACCGGCTGGCAACGGGCTGGTCAAGGACACATGGTAACGAGGACCTGTCGCCACCATTGTGACATTGATGCCCACCCTGGCTCCCCATCTGATATGCCAGACTCCATTTTCGTCTTGCCACACGTCTGTGGGATCATCCAGACCTCGGTAGGACCGCAACACCGTAAATCCGCGTTCGATAGGATCCAACAACAGATCATTGGGGACGTATTCCAAACCAAGACGATAGTACATGCGCCCGACCCCTTCGCGCTGCAATAAGATTTCTTCCGGTTGTTCCTCTGCCAGCCAGGCGTTGGGCAGGAATGCCTGTTTGGTAGCAAGGCTGCGGCCAGTGAAGGCTTCGTCGTAGATCAAGGTCTTGTCCAGCCAAGCCCTACCTTTGAAATCAGGTTCGATGTTCTCAAACCGACGGTAGTAATCGCGCATGGCCAAAATCACAAAGACATTGCTCTGAGTACTGCCCCAATGACCCCTGCGCCGATCTGCCAGCAGACCTGCCACCAGTTTGGGCATCAGATCTGTTTCCGGCCGCGTTCCAATTAAGGCTTGTAGCAGGATGGCCCCAGTTCGCTTATTGGAACTGAGGATCAGATGCCCTTCCTCTTCTCTATATCCAGTAGCGAAATTCGCCTTGCCGGCTGTTTCGTCCACGCGATCCAACAAGAAGCCCCATATGTCAAGAACTTTTTCCTCATTGCCGTCAGACATACTTAGCACTTGAATCACCCAAGCCAGCGTCTCACCTGACTGCAACTGCCAATCCATTCTGTTCAAAATTCGCAGTACAGCCTGGATATCTACATCCTCCTGCCGCGCTCGGGCATACAAGGCATAGGCCTCGATAAGGTCGCGGGTCGATTGTCTATAGTAAGACGGGAACTTCGACCGGATATCCACCAGATACGAAAGACCATGTGTCAAGACTTGATCACTCACTTCGTATCCGGCCGCCCGAGCTTCTATCAATGCATGAAGTACATATACGGATGCGAATGGCCAGGATTCAACATAATTTGCCTTCCGTGGCCACAGTGGAAAACCACCATCAGGATTTTGGTAGGCCTGGACCTGTAAGATGCTCGCCTGGACCGATTCATCTATCTCCTGTGCAGACGGCAGGTCCGGCAAGCTGAACGCAGGCATCACTTCTCGTAGAGCGGCACTGGCCATAATACGCGAGGCCAGAGATTCCGTACTGAGCCACTGATTGGTGAAAGTATCCAGATAGCCATCCGCCAATGAATTCAACAGGGTGGAGGAAACGCTCACGCTGAGAGCCCCAAAATCTGCATGAACATCAGCGGGCCACTTGAAGGTCTGCAGAACCAATTCGTCTTCAACTATGCCGTAGGTGGCAAAGCTTTCCTTCGCCGCCGGAGTGAACACTGGGAATTCCAACTGCACGTGGTCTTGCAATTGGTCGTTGAATGCACTAACAATCAATTGCTGCATACCGGTGAAGGCAGCGTTGGCTGGCCGAGCCACCAACTGCCGGCTCCGCGCAGGCACTGTCAAGAGAACTGCGTCGAAATACAGGCCCTTCTCTTGGTGGGGTAATGCCAAACCATTGCTCTGCAAGAATAGCGTCACTGTCTGATCTAAGAGGGTCTGGTTCTCTACGATGAATTGCAATTGAGCCACGTCGCCATAGTTGAGAAATCTGGGAAGTTGGGCCCGAATCTGCAGGGGAAGGCGTGCAACCAGCGTAGCCTCACTCAGCCCGTAAAGGCGGGAACCAGATGTGGCCATTGCCACAACCCGGTACTGCCCCACCAAATCCGGCATTCTCCATGAAGTTACGAACCTACCCTCAGAGTCAGTAGCACCTGTAGGTCGAAAAACAGCCAGCGGGTTGAAATCCAGGCGTGCTGTAGGGGCCTCTATTTCAGTCTTGTCACTTAGGTTAACGGTCCTGAAAGATGCGTCTCCTCCTCTGTCTTCATTCACCATCCCTTGCCTAGGTGCAGCCATTGCCTCCCGGGAATGCTCATATGTCACCATCTCCGCACCCCCGCCCATTGCGGGTACTGTCTCCAAGTGCTCCGTAGCTTCATCTCTCGACTGCAGCAAATGGTCAAACAGTTGATAGGAAGATAGGCGAAGGTATCTGTGGGGGTAAAAAGTCTCGATGGGATTGTTGTACATGTACCCCGCTAACGACAAGATTGCTTCATCCACTGCCAAGAGCACCACTTCCGCATCAGGTACCGGATTACCCTCTGCATCCGTAACCACAATTTCGATCTCTGCAGTGTCCCCTGGTGATAGAGCCTCGCCAGGGAGTTCCAACTCGAGCGTCAATTCACGCGAAATCGGAGGAATTGACAGTTCCACGGAGCCCTGCGCTGCTGCCAGATGCTTCTGTTTAGTTTCGTCTGCCCCAGCTGCGACCCCGGTCAAGTAGACCGAAACTGACAGGTTTGGAAAATAGGCCAAATCCTCTATGGGGATCTCCAGAACATGCTGGCTTTTCGTAATTTCTATCGATTCATGGGTCAAGATGCCGCCCCGATTGGTCAGCACGGTGCCATATGCCGGAAGAAAGGGGGCTTGTAACAGGATACGGGCGGTATCGCCAATTTCGTATGACTCTTGGTCCGCGACCAGTCTGATTTCTGATCTTGATGTATCTAACGATGGCAACGGCCCCTTGCCCACCACATGTCTCTGCAAGAGAGTTACGTTTTCCCAACCTGAATTGTCCACTGTGGAGATTCTGAAGTCCCACAGGCCCGGCTCAGCCAGGACAACCTCACAGTCCACCGGCTGCTCGGCGGATATAACTGTGCAATCCACCTCCCCATGCAGCTCTCGGCCCAGGGGCAATGTCGCGTAGCCTGAGCCCTGGCGCAGAACCCCCTGCACTGTTATATTCTGGCCCTGAACGAATTCTCCGGCCACATCAACCACCACCAAGGAAATATTTTCTGCTTCGTTCTGAGTGAAGAGATACGACTTAGTCTTCGCGCCTACATATTGGTTGGAAGGATGTATTAGGAACTGGTCCGAGGTTGATTGCGTCTGCTGCGAGAGGTCTCGGACAGTAGCGTCAGCCTGCAACAGATAAGTGACAGGAGACCCAATCACTGAGGGTTTAATGTCAATGCTGTGGATGCCGTGAACCGACAGAGTTCCATCCAGAATAGCCCCGCTGGCGTTATTAATTTCGTTACCGAAGTTGTCGAAGCTGTAACGATACCAGGGCTCGAAAAAGTCGCCCCCGAAGGTAAATTCGTCCCAGCCAGGCGGTGCGAAACTTGCAGGGTAGCCAGAAACTTGCCAAGTAACTTCCGAATTGGCGAGAGGGCCACCCCCGTAATAATTGGCCTGCAATTCCAAAGATACTTTGGTGTTCATGAATTGGGGGCCGCCGTTTCTCTTCATCGCCAGTGCAAATTCCGGACGCCGAAATTCCTGAATTTCGAAACCCGTGCAAGCCAAGTTAGAGCCCGCTTGGTGGATGTCCCATTGGACCGGATTCTGCAGGCAGATGTGACCGTAACCAGAATTGGCATCCGCCGGGATCTGAAAGGCGAAGTCAACGGCCTCACGTTCATTCAATATAACCGTACCGACCCCGATCTCGATGCCGCGGGAATCCATGACTGAATATTCCAGCTGGCGATTTGCTTTGCCACTGAATTCCACATCTCCAGTTGGGTCCATGTCGATCTGGCGCAGCCACCCTTTGACGTGAACTTCCTCACGAGGTTTGTACAAATGCCGATCGGTAAACAGGTGAAAATTGAGGCGAATAGCACTGCCATGGTTGCGCCAGAAAGTTCTCGCGGAGTTGTGATAGGACCTGGGCAGGAAAGCCGAGTCCAAACCAAATCGGGCCTCAATATAGGTGGGCAGTGTACTCTTGAGTCCTTTTACATCTAGGTCGAACTTGGCGTGACCGTCACCAATTGTTGTTCGCTGTTCTCCCAGTGGATGAAGGGTAAGGTTGACATCAGGTCTCGGCATTCCCGAAGTCAGATTACTAGCTCTAACCACTAAAAGATCCTCATCTGCGAAAGCATCCAAATTGATGTCAGTGGCCTGTATCCAAACGGCGTTGGTTTCGACGAAATTTTCCCAATCAAATAGTCTCCTGGAAGGTGTAAGGAACAAGACTAAATGCCCCCTGCCATCTTTCAGGTAAGGATTCAGATCCAGGTCATATCTCGTGAATTCAGAATTCGATGACTCTACATCTAACCATTCGCTGATCACTGGGCTAGAACCAAACAGTTTGCGTTCACTCCATGGAAACTGAAAAAGAAGCTCCCGGACTTTCAGGAAGTCGTGCCAATCCCCGGGATCTACGGAATAGACCTGAACCCGAATTTTGTCCAAGTTGCGGGAAACCAAAGGATAGAAACCCTTACTGGAGGAAGGCAACAGTTTCATAATGCCTGGGTCCTGCAGCCGGGGCCTGGCTTCGCCAACACTGAACTGAATTTCCTGCGCCGTACTGAATGTCTGGCCATACACGTCCCGTGGTCCGGGACGCCAAGTAAGGGTATAGATGGTGTTAGCGGAGGTCGAACCAAAGATGACTATATCTCCCCAAGGAGATACGGAAAGTTTGCCATCAGGAAGGGGTGGAGAAATTTCTAACTGATCTGCTGAAACAGAATCGACTACAAGTGGGTTATTGAACTCCAAGTAAAAGGGTTCGCCAGGCTCGCAATCGTAGGCATCCCGGCCTGTAACGGCACAGCTCTGATTCTCCAACCGGAGACCACCAATGGTACGGAAGGAGACTAAGTGACTTTCCAAAGAGGGTAATGGGCCTTCGGCAGAGGGAGCTCCCGCGGCTACTTCCACTGTTACTGTGGTATTTGGGGCCGCTTCTTGGAGGGGCTGCAACACAACTGTTCGGTCGGGGTGAGCACTGTCAAGAAATCTCTCAAGATCTGTAGGCAGATCAAAGAACTCTGGCTTAATCAAAGCGAATTCCATTTCCCGGCCGGCGGACCGAACGGAAAGAAATAGCCTCAGTTGGGTGTTGTTAATGGCCTGACTGAATTCCAAGGCCACAAAAGGACGCAAGGGCTGTTGCTCTGCACCGGGGAAGCTTCGGTAAAGAGCTAGCGGGGCAGTGCTGAATTCCCACTCAAAAGGGAACTCCAGGGATTCTTTTCCTATGGAGGAAAGCCCAGCTGGCAATTCAATCCGATAAGTAGTAGCCCCTGGTAACCTTCCTTCGGCTTCGAAATTCAAAGTGCGGGTACCAACCCAACTCCACGTGCCAGGCACCTCCGGCGTCATGGTAACGGGAAGTTCCAATTCGGCCAATTGAGCCAGGCTGGATAGAGGCACCATGGGCAAAGAGAATGTCAGACTGATGCCAGCAGCCTGATCCACATCCCGCGCAGGGCTGTAGCGTACTACCTGCAGCGTGTGATCCGCGAGTACCTTGGGGAGCGGGCCTAATTGTTCCTCAGGCGGAAAAGTCACAACCTCCACACCACCGACGGGTGGTGGAATCTGGCGAGTTATTGGCAGTGAGAGGCTGTTGAAAGGTCTCTGCCTGGGGCTAAGTTCTGGCACTTTCTGCAAGAGAGTGGCGGCCTCCGCCTCAGTCAACGACTTCACAGATGCATGAGTTAGCTCTGTTACCTCAGAAGAAGCCGCTTCTGCGTTCTCCTCCAGCTCAATCCGAAGCTCCGCGGTCCAGGGGGCGCCTTCTTCACCGAACTCTTCCCGGTACGAAATGATCTCCAAAGTGCCTTCTTCGGAATCCAGGGGCGCAACAGGTTTTGCACCCCCTATGCCGCTACAGGCAGCCAGTGCAATTAGGGCACCCAAGAGTCCAGCCAGTTTTCGTAGGTTTCTAGAACTCATATTTCTCTTACTCTGACTTGAGGAACCAAGACCCTAAAGGGCCGAGGTGGTTAATTCTAGGATTCCACTAAGACGCCATGTGTGAGAAACCCACTCAACAGTAGCCCTTTTTGATGGCCTCGAGAATGCCGTTAAAGTTACTTAGGTCGCAAACTAATCGGAAGCGTCTTTGACAAAGATGGAAATATTCTGAATCCTATCGCCAGGTGCTACAGCAGACATCGGATCTCGGTTGGAGATATTGTTCACTGCGGCCGTCCCTTCAATCACATTGCCGAAGATTGTGTGCTTGTGGTTCAGATGTGGAGTAGGCACGAAGGTGATGAAGAATTGGCTTCCATTACTATGTGGCCCTGAGTTGGCCATGGCGAGCATGTATGGCCTGTTGAACACGAGACCTTGACTGAATTCATCCTTAAATCTGTAACCCGGGCCACCTCGCCCCGAACCTGAAGGATCTCCGCCTTGGGCCATGAATCCTTCGATAACCCGGTGGAAAGTTGTATCGTCATAGAATCCAGTCAGGGCCAAGTAAAGGAAATTGTTGACTGTAACCGGAGCTTTGGCATTGTACAACTGTACGGTGATATCTCCCTGATCAGTGTGCAGCACCGCCGTGTAGTCTTTACCACTTTCTGCAACTTGAGGAGGCAGTTTAACGAACATCCCATCACGTCTCTCGGCGTCAGCGGCCATGTCAATCTCTATTCGGGCCACTGGCTGTTTTGAAACGTTGTGTCCTTCTGTGTTCACTTATTTCACTCCTGGAAAATGAATTGCGGACAGTTTCACAACTATCCTTATGGTTTGCTGGGTTGATACGCGTATACAGTTGCGGAGTTGTTAGCCGGAGCCTTCGTTACCCTTTGTCTCTATTGCCGGTGTAGGCTGCGGCAGGATTGGACCTGCCTCTCCGGCAAAAACAACGACACTTTCCAGAATTGCATCGGAGTTCTCTATCCATTTGGCCATCGTCTCCCAACCTGCAGTGAGTCCTGCAATCACCAGAAACTCCGACATGATTTCGATGGACATTTCTCCAGGGGCCAAAATCAAAGCCCCGCCTTGTACTACGTTGGGATCGCTAAAATCGGGCAAATAAAACAGCATTCCTTGCCGCGGCTCAGCCGTAACATGCCCATTCCCAAGGGGCAAAGTGTACCCCACCATGCCATCACGAGTGCCATCCAAGACACCCAGGAAGATCCGGTGGGATTGGGAAGAGTACAAAATAGGTACATTGTCGAAGAAACCAATGTCGGACAGTACCGCGAAGTTATTGACGGCATCAAAAGCAGTGTCCGGGAACAATTCCAAGGTAATGGAACCATAATTTGACTCAAGTGTTACGCCATAAGGCTGATCTCTCTCCAATACTTCGTCCGGCGGAGTATTGAATAAGTTTTTCCTGTCCACTGGATCCAGTTGCGCCAGCGGCCTGGAATCTTCATCCAAGATTTGATGTGGCGCGTAAGGGGTAGGTACGGGAGTCGGAGACGGAGTTAGAGTGGGTACGGGAGTCGGCTCAGGAGCGGGCAGCACGCTGTCTGTACTTTCGAAGATGTCAATCGTTTCGATCACATCTGCGGGACCACCAGCCTGTGGATCCCGTCGTGTAATTCCATCTACAACTGCCTGGTCTGATATGACCTCACCAAAAATAGTATGGCGTTGATTCAGATGGGTCGTAGGCACGAAGGTGATGAAGAATTGGCTCCCGTTTGTTGCGGGTCCGGAGTTGGCCATCGCCAACAGGTATGGTCGATCAAACTGCAGGTTTCCAACGAATTCATCCTGAAAATTATACCCAGGACCACCTCTCCCCGTACCAGTCGGGTCTCCGGCCTGGGCCATGAAGTCTTCCAAAACCCGATGGAAAATCGTTGCGTCGTAGTAGCCCGTCAAAGACAAGTAGATGAAATTGTTGACTGTGACAGGGGTACGATCCGCGAAAAGCTGTATTGTGATGTTGCCACTGGCTGTTCTGATGACCGCATAGTAGACCTTCCCTTCGTCAAGTACATAGGGGGGTGCCTGGTCGAAGAAGCCGTCGCGATCAACAGGGTCCGCTGGCATCGACACCTCAATCAGCTCCAACTCAGTACCCAATTCGGACTCAGCTGCCGCCATCACTTCCTGTCCCGATTCAGTGTTTATACTTTCTTCTTCTGTAGCGGCGGTCCCCGACCCCTCAGCTTCCTTACTCGGTTCGGCGTTGTTGCCACAGGCAGCGATTAGCAACATGCTGACCAATAGCAACCCTATTGAAGGCCATGTGAAGTGTCTCAGCCTACTGTGCATGAAAATACACCTCTCTTTTCTAAGTTGAGGAAAGTGGCGTCAGCGAAGACAGGATGGTGTCGTTTAGGACGCCGTCCTTTCAGGGGCAAAGGCAGTCAGGATTTGGGAACGGGCGTTGTTCTCCCTGATGCCACTATCGCAATAAATCCCAAGGGACTGGCGTGCTCGGGTTATTCCCACATATAGCAGCCGCAGTCTCTCATCCACAGTTTGACATTTTGAGCGATGCGTAGCCAGTCCTTGAACATACGAATTCAAATCTGAATTTGCTATCTCCTGCAACATGAACCGACCTTCAGCGGCCAGATTCAAGTCGTCGCGGATGTAATATTGTATTCCTCGGAATCTGTCTTGATCGGGGTCCCAGGGGAATTCAAAGTCATTGACGCCTACCAGATAGACTCTGTCCCACTCCAGACCTTTGGCTGAATGGAAAGTACTAACGGTAACCCGCCCCGGTTCAGACGTGTACAGAGAAGCATCCTGTAACAGAACGGCGTTACGTGAACGGCCCGAGGCTAGTTCCTTGAGTTCCTTCTGACAATCAAGAAAATTGAATCCCTGAACTCTACCCCGCAAATCCCCCAAGTGCAATGCTACCCGGTGGGCTAAAGACAAGTCCTCAGGATTTCTGAATAAATCCTGGGCCAACAACAAGATTACTTCGTCAACGGGCAAGACCGCGGCGCCAGACCAACTACGCAGAATCCTATAAAATCTTTGCAATATGTGCTTGATTTCTGAGGGCAAACTATTCCCTTCAATTCCTGCCCCTGCCAGAACCAGCATCCAGCCTTCTATGACCCTGTACCGATTCCAGCTGGCCTCAAGAAAATCCGAGATCTGATACAACTGCTTTTCAAGTTTCTGGCTCTTTGCCCCCTCCGCAGCTTCAATTTCGCTGATCAGTTCCTCCTTCCAGACCCTTTCCCAGACCAATTTGGCTCTATTGAGATCAGGGCTCAAAACAAATTGAAGGGCGACTCCTAGTTTGCTGACCTGCACTGTGGTGCGCCTAGATACTTTAAGCAGAGAATCGTCAACGGAAAGACCTGCGGCCACCAGTTGCTTGGCCAGTTCGCTACCTCGAAAGTTAGTCGGAGCCAACACTGCCACAGTCTGGGTCCGCCCTCCAGGACCTTTAACAAACTTCACGAGGCTTTTTATCACCTCCCTATCCGCCTTATCCACGGACAGAATGTGGGGATAGAGAAAAACTGCCTGTCCGCCTACTGGATTGGGCTGGGGATCACTTTCGTCCGTGGGCTCAATTGACGGATACACAAGCCCTTCCCTTTGATCATTTTGCTTGTCAAGTCTGCGAGACCACCGGATCAGATCGTTGGCCCAACCCATGATCTGAAGGTGACAGCGACCTGATTGAGGCAACGCATAGTTAAGAGTCGCGGGAGATTGCAGAAACCTTTGAAGCTGACCAGGAACCGAACCATTGAACGAAGTGTTGATGGCCTGATTGGGATCCCCCATTCTTACCCAATTTCCTGATTTGGCAGTCAGCCGCTTCAGCAGAGCCTCCTGCAGTAGGCTGCTGTCCTGTGCCTCATCTTCCAAGACGTAGGGCCATTTTTCTTGCAGCCGTGTACAAAGTGCATCATCAGCGTCGACAATATCTACAGCCAGCCGCATCAGATCATCGTAATCGAGGGCGTGTTCAGCTGTCAGGACCTGCTGGTACCGTCGGTATACTTTAGTTATGAATTGACACAGAGGTCGTGATGTACTGCACCCCTCGGTGTGAGCCTTCAGTTGCATGTAATCAAGGCGCAGCTGCTTGGCGTCCCTTAGAAGATTCGCAGCCAATTCGTCTAAATCCTGGCGGGCGCGCTTCTGGTTTTGGTGGTTGCCTGCCATCAGCTCCGGCTTGTAATAATGCGCCAACAGCTCTGGCTCCCGTCTGACTACAAATTCCACGGCTTCTTCCAGCAGTTTTCTTGCAGGACGTTCTTCCACTACGGCAAATTCCTCATCGAGGTTTACAGCTGAAGGGCGGGCGCGCACTATTTCATGCGCCAACGAATGCAGCGTACGCACTGCATAGCCTATGTGTGGCATAGCTCCGTGCCGATTCTTCATCATCGTGCGTAAACGGGAGCGAAAGTTCTGCACCGCGGTTCGTGAAAACGTCACGACGAGAACTTCCTGTTGGTCCAAAGTGCCGCGGCGGGCCATTTCCTGGATGAGTTCACAGGCCAGCAAACTCAGGGTCAGAGTCTTGCCGCTGCCGGGAACAGCACTTACGCCGGCCTGTCCACTCTTGTAGGACACTACCTCCAACTGACCGCTCCTGAGCTGCAGGCCGTTGCTAATTTCAGAGGGGCTACTAATTCTCGGCTCCGCGATAGTGCCAGGCGCGCGGCGTATGCATTTGTTGTCTAGACCTCGGTTTATGCGGCATCGCTGGGGGCTGGTGTTTCGAAGTCACCTAACACTCGTAACACACCTACCTGCTGTCCTTGAGCATCCAACGAGGAGTGTTGAAATATCACTGAGGCCTGACTGCCGTTATCCAGCTCCAACACCATGGCCTTGGTGCGCTGCAGTTCTGGAAAGGTCTTGCCTATGCCCAGTGCTTTGGAGGTATAGCTGACCCGAATAGGGTCAATCTCATAGGTCTTGAAAATGGTCACCTTCACTTCGTCCAATTGGGCGAGCGGTTTACCGTTAAGTGACAAGATGCCCTTCATGCCAAATATGTCTTCCTTTTCCTTTCACTCAAGTTCCGCCATTCTAGCATTCGACTGGCCTAGACCTTGGCTCGATCTGCAATTGGGTAAGGTCTCCCAAGTGCAGTCCCAAGCTACGTATGTCGGCCATCAGCCTCAGACGACTTTGGCGCAAATCTGGATCATCGGCTAGTACCATTACGGACTCGAAGAATTCGTGGATCAAGGGACACAGCAATGACATTGCAGCCTGGAAGGTAGCTACATCAAGTTGCTGCTCTACACAAAATTGGCCAACCTCTTGAATTTTGCTGTGAAGGGCTTTCTCTGCTTGCGTTTCCAGCTTAGGATCCGAATCGTTCTCTTTTGTGTAATCCTTGGGCAGAATCCGCACGCAACGAACGTAAGCCATTAATTGCTCGGTCCATTCCGGCTGGTCAGCGGCTATGACGAGATCTTCGGCAACACGAACGGTGCGCAAAGGATTTATCACGTTGTGGGAGGTGACTGCTTCAATCACGTCCAGAGGCAATCCCTGTTCCCGCATGAGCATTTGCAGGCGGCGATCTAGGAAGGCGAGCACTTCCTCCTCTGTGCCTGGTGGGATGTCAATGTCATGAATACGGGCCGCAGCTGCTACGCCTGCTTCGAGATCAAAGTCCATGCCTTTCTGAACTAAACTTTTTACCAGACCGAGCCCCAGACGCCGCAGTCCAAAAGGATCCGCGTTGCCGCTAGCGCGGACCCCAACCGCCATCAATCCCACTAAGGAGTCAAGCCGATCCACGATGCTCAATACCAAGCCGATGCGGCTTTCTGGCACTGGACCATCTGCCGACCGCGGCAGATAATGTTCTCCAATTGCCTCGCAAACCGTTTCCGGTTCACCTTTGGAGCGGGCATAAAACTCCATCATAGTCCCCTGCAAGCTAGTCATCTCAACGACCATTTGCAATACCAAGTCACATTTACACAGGGTTGCGGCCCTCACACAGGCTGTCTGTTCGTCCGCTTTGAGGCCGGCCAGCAGGGACACAACGGGGGCCAAAGCCACCAGCCTCTGGACCTTGCTCCACATGGTCCCGAGCTGTGTGTGGAATGTCAAGGTTTGCAGCTTTTCTCGCATTTCGTCCAGCGATGTAGCCAAATCCCGCTTTACAAAGAACGCAGCATCGGCAAAACGCGCATTTACGACCCTCTCGTTCCCCAACCGAATAGTCTCTGGATCCTGGCTGTCCAGACCATTGACTATAGTAAGGAAGTGGGGTAGCAGCTGGTCCGGATTATCTGCCCTGTAGACGGGAAAATACCGTTGGTGTTTGCGCATGACGGTAATCAGAACTGATACAGGTAGGTCAAGATATTCCGATGGGAAAGTACCAGACAAGACGCGAGGTGCCTCAATCAAATCTGTGACCTCTTCCAGCAGATCTTCCTCCCTCTGTACAACGCCGCCCAAAGCGGCCGCAGCGGCGCTGACCTGTTTCAATACCTCAGCCTTCCGCTTTGAGCGGTCCAAAACAATGCCTTGGGCTTTTAGCCAAGCCAAGTAGTCGGCCGGTCCAGAAACCTCTTGATGAGAATGGAGAAGATTCGCAGCTTGTTGCCTAGCTTCTATATAGCGCGGACCGCGGGTAGTGGGGGAGGCAGAAATCCCTCCCCAGGTCCAAGGTACTGCCACAGGTCCCAACATCAATAGTAGCCAACGCACAGGTCGCGGAAAAGAAACGCCGGAAGCGTTCCAACGCATGGATTTGGACCAGCGCAAACTGTCCAACGTTTTGGTCAAGACTTCCGGGAGAACTGTAGCTGTGTCCTGGCCTTTGTTCAGGATTTGAGCAAACAAATATCCGTCCTTCCGAATGAGCCTGCCAACTGATTGCCCACAACTGCGGGCGAAGCCTTCAGCGGCTTTAGTGGGCGTTCCATCTCTATCAAAAGCAACCTTAAGCGCGGGGCCACGCCTTTCCGTTTTCTCATCCGCCTGGTGCGCGCCCAAGTCCTCCACCAGAATGGCAAAGCGCCGGACGGTGCCTGATACTGTTATGTGGCCATGCTCTAGCCGGTGGCTTTTCAACTGCTGAGGAACCAGTTCCTGCAGTTGCTGCAGACCATGAGCGACTTCGTGGGCTGGCAATTCCTCCATGCCGACTTCCACCAGCAAAGTAGCACTCTTCGAAGTTTCTGGCTTCGCTCTGACTTTCATGCCCTTCGCTTTCTGCAACTTTGGGATTTCCTCATCCCTAATGCTCAGGAAAGGGTATTCGTGACGAAGCCTATCAGCCATGTACAGAGCTGACACTTCACGGGCCTGCCTCCGCATATCTCCAAAGAACTGTGCCCGTTCCGTCACGCCAATGGCGCCTCTGGCATCCAGCAGATTAAAGTTATGGCTTTGGCGCAGCAGGTAGTCATAAGCCAGATAAGCCAGGCCCTGTTCCAGGCAGGCATCCGCTTCAGCCCGATAGAGGGCATGCAGGGCCTGCAACCTTTCTACAGAGGCAATGTCGAAATTATAACGACTGTGCTCGATTTCATGGGTTTTGTACAGATCGCCATAAGTGTGCTTTCCATCTACGTCGATCGACCACACTTCCGAACGGTTTTGCAAAAACATTGCGATGCGTTCCAATCCGTATGTGATCTCCACGCTGACGGGATCCAATACCTGTCCGCCTGCCTGCTGAAAATATGTGAATTGCGTTATTTCCTGCCCATCAAGCCAGACTTCCCAACCCAAACCCCAAGCCCCAAGAGCAGGAGATTCCCAGTTGTCCTCCACAAAGCGGATGTCATGCTCGCATCTATCCAAGCCAAGAGCTGACAGACTGGCCAAATAAAGTTCCTGTGGGTGGCCAGGCTCCGGTTTCAGAATGACCTGGTATTGCGTATGCATCTGCATTCGATTGGGGTTTTCGGCATAACGACCATCGTCAGCACGGAAGGATGGTTCTACGTACCCGACATGCCAAGGTTCTGGTCCTAGCACGCGCAGAAAAGTGGCCGGATTCATGGTGCCTGCACCCACTTTCTCACCGTGTGGATTCCAGATGGTGCAACCATGGCTGGACCAGAAGGCATGCAAGCTTTGAATAATGCCCTGCAGGGAATAAGTAGACTTCACGTTTGTGTACCTTTTGAGGTAGCGCGGACCAAGACGGTAGTCAACCGGCAAAGAAAAACTGGCGAAAAGGCACCGGAACGAATGTCAAGACGAAAAGGGCCAGAATGCCATATCCGATCCAACGCCGCGTGGGGTCCAGTTCGGTAACCATATCCAATGTCGGTCCATGGGCCGAGCCCACCACAAGAAAGAGAAACCAAACCCAGAATAGCCAAAAGGTATAACCGATGTGCTCGAGAAACGGCAGAGCCTCTTGCAGAGGTCGAAAACCACTCACACCCAGAATAGCCAATAACACTAGAGCAGCTTGATTCCAGTTACGGGCCTTGAATCCAAACAGCGAGAATACTACATGCCCGCCATCCAAATTGCCAATGGGTAAAAGATTCAGGCCCGTAGCAAGAAGCCCGATCCAGGCGGCAAATGCCACTTGATTGACCGCAACATCCTGGCCGGTAGCGAAATTGGGTAGCCATTCTGAGAAGACCAGATATTTCGCCCCCAAGTACAAAAGGCTGTTGCCCTCCAAACCCACGGCCCCTGACCAAGTACTGAGTTCGCTGGTGGAAAGACCCACATAGAGAAGAGGCACTGCCACTACCAATCCGGCCAGAGGGCCGGCCACACCTACATCAAACAGCTTGCGACGATCCCACACTGGTTCTCGCAGCCTAATGAAGGCACCCAAAGTCCCAAACGAAATCGGCACTGGGATGAAGTACGGCAGACTGACAGCGATGCGGTGGTAACGTGCCGCGAAAAAGTGGCCCAATTCATGTACGCCCAAAATCAGCAACAGAGTTCCTGCAAAGGGCCAACCGCTAAGAATCTGGCGAAAATTCCACAGATCGCTTGGGTTCCCAACGTTAGCATTGCCATAAAGAGAACCTACCCATACTGTGCTAAGACAGGTAAGTAGGAACAGCACAACATTGACGGCAATGCGAGGGGGACGCGGGCTCTGTGGAGCCGATACCAAAGAGACTCTGACTGCGTTCGGATCTGGCCTTCCCTTGTCAGATGTCAAGAATGGCAGGAGCTTTAGCTCAGCCAGTGCCAGAACCCAAGGACCGAATACTTCGTGGCTGGCCCTAAAAAGCCGCCCGTGCACTTCGATGCCGGTTTTTTCATTGCGAGGTAATTGGACAGAGTCAATGCTCATATCCCGACGCAGTACGCGTTTCGCTTTTTCCCAGTTCAACTCATCCTGAGACTTGTCAAAGTCGTCGAACTCGGCAGCCGTTTCGTATGAGGAGACACGTTTTTCAGGTTCGTTCACGGTAGTGAGTTCCCATCTTGCCAGCAATCCAGGTGAGTATCAGCGGTGTGGCCTTGGGGCATTCTACGTTAGACGGTCTAGGTCAAGGTCGCCAATCTGTTAGGGGCTGACGGTAACTAGCCATACTGGCCAGCAGACTCAGCAGCAAATGCTTCCATTGTTCATCTTCACCCAATTGTAGATAAACTCCATCCCGGCGCACTCGGAAAGGTGGCAAACTGCCGGTGTCGCCCGATAGATGTGGGCCCAAGTCTCGTTTGAGATAAGCATTCAGGACATGCCGTTCCGCTTCAATGTCCGAGCGCGGCGAGATCATCAAGGCGTCCTGCTGGTGGGCAATGGATTCGATGTCAGCGGCTTCCGCTGCTTGTCTTACCTTGATCAGATACAACAGGTTTTCAATTTCTTCCGGCACTGCATCCACTCTGGCACTGACAGACCCAAAACGATCTATAAGCTCCTTGCGGAATTCGTCAGCATCGTCTTCACTTTTAAGGCCGGCGATGCGGTGGTAGAACCGATAGCGGCTTTCCGCGTCCTCGATATACCACTCCGGGATACGGGCCTCCAGGGGGAGCAGGAAGGTAACGGCCGGAGCAAACGGATCTTGCTTTACTTGAGCTTCAAGACGTGCCTTTTCTTCCTCGCTCCGTGTTACCGTGGCTTTTCGCAACTGCAGGTCCGCAACCTCGTTGGCAAGCATGCGGGAGAAAAGATCTAAACCAATAGTACCCATACTGCCGCTTTGTCGGGCCCCCAGAATTTCGCCAGCCCCCCGCAGTTGTAAATCACTCATGGCAATTCGGAATCCCGCTCCCAACTCATCGCTGGCTTCCACGATATGCTGCAACCGGGATCTTGCTGCAAAGTTCAAGTGCCGGTTGTCAGCATAAAGAAGGTAGCAATGGCCTCGCCGGTATGATCTGCCCACCCGGCCCCGTAGTTGATACAGCTGGGCCATGCCAAATCGATCCGCGTTGTTGATAACAATGGTGTTGGCATTGGGAATATCCAACCCGTTCTCAATAAGGGTTGTACAAACCAGGATATCCGTCTGTGACTCGAAGAAACGCAACATGGCATCTTCCAGTTCCTCACCCTTCATTCTCCCATGCGCAATGTCAATTGTCGCTCCAGGGGCAAGGTGAGAAATCTGATCTGCCAAAGCCACGATACCGCGAATACGATCTGTCACAACAAAGGCCTGTCCGCCGCGGCCTAGCTCCCGCCCCAAGGCCCGCCGTACCAGAGTCTCATCGTACGGGGCACTTACAGTGTGGACCGGCATCCGGGATTCGGGCGGGGTGGTTATGTAGCTGATGTCTCGAATGCCACTGAGGCCCATGTTCATGGTCCGCGGGATGGGTGTTGCTGACATTGTCAGTACATTTACGGAAGGCTTAAGTCGCTTTATACGCTCCTTCTGCTTGACCCCGAATCGCTGTTCTTCATCGATGACCAACAGACCCAGATCCTTGAATTTCATGTCATTGGACAGTAGTGCATGTGTGCCGATCACAATATCGGCTTGGCCCTGAGCCGCCTGCTCCTTTGCTCGCCTTCGTTCCGCCGGTGACCGGAGCCGGCTCAGCACTTCTATGTGGACCGGCATCTTCTGCATTCGCCGGCTGAAGGTTGTGTAATGTTGATGTGCAAGCACTGTGGTGGGAGCCAGTACGGCGACTTGGCGACCATCCAGTACCACTTTGAAAGCGGCCCGAATCGCCACTTCGGTCTTTCCGAAACCAACATCCCCAACCACAAGCCGATCCATGTGCCTAGGCGCTTCCAGGTCCACCTTGACGTCCTTGATGGCCACCAACTGGTCTGCTGTCTCTTCAAATTCGAAGCTAAGTTCCAGGGCCTGCTGCATGGCGTCGTCCAGTCGAATGGGTTTTCCCACGGCCATTTCACGCTCTGCATAAATTTGCAGCAAATCGTTGGCGATCTCCTGCACCTCTTCCTTGACTTTGGCCTTGGCTGTCGCCCACTTGGTGGAGCCGAGTCTGCTGAGCACGGGGTCTTCAGAACCCACATAGCGCCCCACGCGATTAGCTTGATGAACTGGCACCAGGACCTTGTCTCCATCCAAGAAGTCGACTTGAATGAATTCGGTGTCAAGCCCTTTGAGGCGTCTGTTGACAAGGCCGGCGTAGCAGCCGATTCCAAAGTCAACGTGTACCACATGGTCACCTTGATTTACTTCGGCAAAGAACTGTTCCGGGGTAATGCCCTGGTGTGTCGGTGTGCGCCGGCGTTTGTAGGTTTTATGAATATCAAAGAGTTCAAGGTCGGTAATAACCTGCAGGATGGGGTGTTTGTGCCCGACAAATTCCTCACCTTCAGATACAACGCTGAATCCCCCATGTAAAGTACCTTCCCACAGCTGTACCCCACCAGGCGGAAATCCGGCATTAGGGTCCCAGCCGACGATGCGTTCCGGAAACAAATCCACCGCTTCCATCATGTCTACGACTTTGGCAGCCATCTTCGATACGATGATGACTCTGGTGCCAGTTTGGGCCCTCCTTTTGAGGCTAGCGGGGCGCGCAGTCTGTTCATCTCTTTGCAGGTCGATGCCCTTGAAATAGCGGCCTACACCAGCTACTTGCGCATCTTTACGACCCTCAAGATCGCCATGGCCCAAGAGCACAGGTTTTCGAGCAGCAACACGTTCCAGGATTTCGTCGTAAGAAAAGAAAGCTGAAGCAAAATTAACTGGAAGATCGCCACTCTGTATCAATTCTGACTGCAATTCGATATTTTTTCGTTCCACCGCTTTCATTGCCTGTTCGCAATCCGCGCCGTCATCCAGCAGCAATACCCCGCCAGGCACTAGAAAGTCCAGCAGGCAACCGGATTCCGCATACAGGTAAGGCAGATACCATTCGATTTCAGAGAAACTTTCATTTCCGGCCAGCTTTTCCACTTCCTCGACTATTTCCTGCTGCAGAAAAAGCTGAAGTTCGGGGTCCTGTAAGGGACCGCGCTGTTGGGGATCCATTTCCAGTATTTCGTGAGCCGCGGCGGCCTTGAGTCCTACACGTTTCAGAAGTTCGGGGCCTTGGCGAGACAAGGCTTCACTGGCTGGACCGATGTCCACCTCTTTCAGAACACCTCTGCTGCGTTGAGTCTGAGGATCAAAAAAGCGCAATGTTTCTATCTCATCTCCCATGAAGTCAAATCTCACGGGATAGAGTAGATTGGCAGGCCAGATGTCCAGTATGCTTCCCCGCCGGGCGAAGGTACCTGCGCTTTCTACATTGGGTTTGGAGGTATATCCGGCCTCTACCCAGAATCGTGTAATCTGGGTCATTTGGTGGGATTCCCCTACGGCATAGGATTGCAGGGAATCTGCCAGGTAAGAAGGGGGCAAAGTCTTCTGCATTAAAGCTGTCACGCTGCTGACCACTATGCACGGCTTCTGTTCAGACTTTAGCAGGGCCACCAAGGCAGTGAGCCTGCTTTGCCTTGTCTGGCCTGTCCAAGGAATGCGCTCAAAGGCGCGAGCATCAGGCTTAGCGAAGAAAAAGATCCCAGGCGCGCCCTCTGCGGTGTCACCTGTCCACTGACGTATTTCCTGCACCAGCAAATCCGCCCGATCATCGTCGGCGGCCACTACCAAGAGACTCCGCGCAGACTGCTGCCCCAGACTGGACAGCAAGAAGGAATGGGCCGCCGCGGGTACCCCAAGCGGAGCATCTGACGTAACTACACTTGCGGCAGGATTGGCCAGTGAGCGCACTTCCTGCCAGAAGTTGTGCCAATTGATTTCGGTGGACTCTGTCAAGACTTACTATTGAAGTGATTCATAGTGGATTCCATGCCATGACGCAGCCAGTATACAACTGCCTCCCCCACGCGGACTCTTAGCGGTTCCAACAACTCGGTAATATCTGCTGGGGAAAAACGCCGCAGCACGTATGCCGCAGGATCCATGCGCCCAGGTGGTCGACCCACACCCACACAGAGTCTGGGAAAGTCTTGAGTGCCGAGATGGCTGATTACGGACCGCATGCCATTGTGACCGCCTGACCCTCCTGTAGGTCGGAATCTTAGCTGCCCGAGAGGCAGATCCATGTGGTCCAAAACCACAAGCAATTGGGATGGTTCCACGTTGCGGGACTCCAACAAACCACGCACACACTGACCGCTTTCGTTCATATACTTGGCCGGCTTGGCTAGGTACAGGACCAAGGTTTGTTCAATGTCTGTCGAATCGCCCTCTGCATCTGCCGGCAGGCGAATCATATTCCAATAGGACTGATTGCTGCGTTTATTGAGTTCAACGCCAAGAGAAGCCGCAAGGAGGGAGATACTTTCAGAGCCAATGTTGTGGGGAGTCTGGTCGTACCTGGACCCAGGGTTGCCAAGTCCCATTACCAAATAACGTTGGGATACAGCCACGGCCCGGTTCAGATGGAATGGTTATCTAGTAGAACTAGTGCTTCGCAGGAGCCATACTATCAGGGACTTCAGCAGGAAATAGACCAATACTAGTCCCCCGATGGTGGCACTGAGCCTGACTCCGCGTTCTAAGTAAGACCATAGGTTTTCCGGTCTGGTCCGGACGACCAAGTCGTCCAAAGCTTCCTGTAATTCATTGTCGGGGCCTGAACGGCCACCCGGTCCGACACCACCGGCTTCTGCCAATTCGCCTACATTGGTTTTGTCAGCCAGGGCGAAACGGACACTCTCCTCAACAACTTGCTGATCCCCAAAATATGCGGTCAATCGAATTTCGTAGTCTCCGGGTTCTAAACTCCCTCCGGACCAGGTGCCCAACACGCCATCATCCACTGCATTGCTGTCGCCGCCAAAATAGATGTATTCGCTCTCCACGCCGACGGGCCGGTAATATAGGTCATAACGGCTAAACCCAAGCCCACCAACCGAACCGTGGATTTCTGTTTCGCCGTCCACCGTTTGTTCAGCTACAGGATTCGTTAGAACCACCGTGATGTCAGACTGTGCCAACAGCGGAGACGCAACAAAGCTTGCGAAGGATATCGCCAACAGGAATATTGTAGGAGCCTTTACGTCGCGGGCACGCGGGCAGGACATTTCAAGGCGCGACTTGAGATTGAAGGAATGCCACTAAGGCTTTCAATTCTGCATCATTGAGTTCTGCTCCACCACTTGGCGGCATTAAATTCCCTGTCTGGTTCAGCGGATCATCTTTAGTTACTCCCTGCTGAATGAGGTCGGCCAATTGCTGGGGTTGCAAGTCTCTTACCCTTTCCGAAGTTTGCAGGGAAGGAGTTAGGCCAGTAATGCCTTCACCGTTTTGCCCGTGGCAAACCTTACAATTGCTTTCAAAAAGGTTCACGCCATCGTGAATCGAGGTATTGAAGTCAGACTGGCTTGAGGGGGGCGAAACTTTCGGAGAAGAAGCCACTGGAGGCAACGGGACAACACGGGAACCCCTAGCTTCAAAGAATACTCCGGCCCAGATGAGGATTCCCAGGAGCGTGAAGGCGACAAGCAGAATTACAGTTGGTATGTCGTTGGCTGCAGGCTCCAGTCTTGGCGCGGCTGGCCCAGCCAGAAAAGACAGCATTCCGACCGTTACTAACATGAAGGCGATCATGGCCAACAGCGGGATTGTAACCACACCCCACCAGTCTATATAGGTTATTCCACAAGAGACTCCGCCTCCACAGGTATCAGCTGCAGTCAACAATGTAGTTTTCTGCAACAAATAATGGTAAACGGAGATGCCTTGGCCCAACAGTGATCCAAAAAGCACCAAATAAGCGAGAGCACGGATGCGAGTAATCAGCATGAAACCCAAAATTGGGACCAAGGGATACATTGCAATGCGCTGTGCCCAGCAAAGCACACAAGGTGTGAAATGCCTGATCTGACTGAAATACAGGCTTCCCAAAAGGGCCGTCAAAGCCACTAAATATGCTCCCCACAAAGGCCAAGTTTCGCGCTGAAAACGCCTGTCCATATCGTCTTGTCTTGAAGAATTACGTCAGGATTGCAACGCGTTATTCAAGGCCGTCTTGAGAGCATCGTAGTCGGTGGCGTTGCCTTCGTATTTGACGCCGTTGATGAATAGAGCGGGAGTAGATTGGACGCCGGAATCTATTCCTTCCTGGATGGACCGGTCTAAAGCCTGCTGGGTGGCGGTAGAACCCATGCATTCCACAAAGTCGCTCTCCCGAATCCCTAGAGAGGAGCCCAATTCTGTCAAAGACTCAATGGCATAACGATTTGCTCCCCGTTCCCCAAAAAACATGGTGTCATGGTAAACCCAAAATTGATCAGACAATTCCGTCACGCACACACCAGCTCGAGCTGCGGCAAAGGAGTTGGGAGCGAAGATCTGTAGTGGAAAGAAATGATAGACGAACTTGACCTGACCGGTCTGTACGAATTCCTCAACCAATCTGTCTTTGCTGGCGGAATTAAACTCCCCACAGTGGGGACACAAGAAATCCTCCCAGGCGTCTAGAACTACCAAAGCCTCTGGATTACCCAATTCATTGCCGTTAATCCATTCAGGAGGTATTGCGTCGTATGCCTCCACTTCAACCGTGGTGCGTGCGGCAGCCACCATAAAAACAATAAGGAGTACGGTTAGCACAACACCCGTACCCACAATCCAGAGCCCAATTCGGCTCTTGCCGGATTTAGTTGACTCGGACATGGTTGCAGCTCCTTGCCGTCACGTGAAAACCAATCAAGAACATGAAATTCGGCATTCGAATTTCCTCTATTTCATATTAACAAAGGGGAGCCCAAATTCACGGGGTGGAAGGCAGAGGGGAATAGGAGGTGGACCGTTCCGCCATCGGTGCAGGATACTGTTGGCAAAGTCCAAAATATGAAGACACGCGGTGATAATATGGGGCCGCTATTCTACTTTGTGGGGAGAGTATCAATGGATGAATTAGGGGGGGCAGTCGTTGTAATAACTGGAGCCAGCAGAGGTATAGGAGCCGCTACAGCAAGGGCATTTGCTGCTAAAGGTTGCCACATAGTATTAGCCGCCCGGACCTCTGAACAGATAACCGCTCTGGCTTCCGAATTGCAACAGGAATGGGGGATCAAGGCTTTGGCCGTAACCACAGATGTAAGAGACGTGAGCCAAGTGGATGCCTTAATGTCCGCTGCGAAAGATCAGATGGGCGGTATTGATATTCTGATCAACAATGCGGGCCTGGGGTCCAGCAGTCCCTTGGCAGACACCTCTGAATCGGAAATGACTCATCTCTTTGAAGTTAATGTGTACGGGCCCGTACGGGCAATGCGCGCGGCATTGCCTCACTTGAAGCGACGAGGGGGTGGCACGATAGTTAATATAGGCAGTATTGTCAGTTATTTCGCCTTGCCTTGTGACGGCAAATCTGCAGTTTCTTCCACATATTGTGCGACCAAGTTCGCTCTGAGAGCTTACACTACAGCAGCCAGAGCGGAACTTTTGAATGCGAAGGTACATACGGTATTGGCTATCGTAGGTCTGACCAACACCGACTTTCAGAAGGCTGCATTCAGAAGCGAGATTGGCCCTCAGGCTCGGGCTCAGAAACCCAACAGCGCTCTGACAGCCTTGCGAGGATTGGCGGTACCCCCTGAAAGAGTGGCTGAACGACTAGTCAAGGCCGTCCAGCGCAGGGAAAACGAGGTCTGTGTGAGCTGGTTCGATCGTTTGCTAGTGCAATTGATAGTGTGGTTGCCTGGCCTGCAGGACTTCCTGACACGGGTCTATCTTGGCTTGGGGAGCAGTGGTGCTGTCTGGAAATACCTAAGGGGGAGGGACTACCTGACCGCGGTCGGCGTCTTCATCTGCCTAAAATGCGGCGGTAGACTGCTCTTCCGCCGTCGGTAGGTTTGAGAGGCTTCGCTTTGGGCGCAATTCTGTCTCAATCTTTTTCTAGGATCTGGGGTTGAATAGGAAGGACAGCATATTTGCCAGCAACTGCATTTCTTGCGCATCCTCTAGGGGCGGCGCCCCCAATGTGAATTTGGGTGGAGTACTGGACGATCCCAGGAACAGTTGGGGTTGAAATGCCCTTATGGCTCGGGCATTGCCCCAGAAGCTCTCAGAAGGCGTTTCCAAATCAGACAGGAATTTCTTACTAACTGCACTGCCAACTGAATTCTGACCGGAAATTTCCAGTTTGGCTGGTCTTCCAATCGGAGAAAACTGAGAGGCCCCATTTTCCAGATTCCGTAGCATATAACGAGCGTTCTCAAGGGAAAGACCTCTCATGCTGAGCAAGATCCAAGGATCTGATTCGATCATCCATCCACTTTCGACTAGCACCCCCAAACTGAAGGGACAGGGCTTCTTTCGGGAAGAAGGGCTCACTTGCACTTGCACTTCTTGCATTCCCAAAGGAAGAAGGGGCCATCCGAGAAGGGACAGGAAAGAATGCAGGACTAAATCGGGTCGGCCTGAGAGACTGCGACAGATCTCAGGAGAGGAGTGTCTCAACTGTGTCAAATGCTCCTCCCAATCCTGAAGTGAACGCCGCGGCAATGATACCTGTACTTGCACGGCGGCTCCCTGTGGAACCTTAATATGTGCCTGAATACGCCCGTCCACTTCCTGCATGGAGATTATTTCGTGTTCCAAGGCGCGGGCGTGGGCGTAGTCGCGAAGAACTGAATTGCCTTCGAAGAGAGCGTCCTCCCAACTGCTGTGCCAATCTAAAGTCATTCTCTGTCCCTTTGTCTTACTTGGACAGCTCGGTTCCCGCTTGGGGCAAAGATAGCAATTCGAAGAGCCTTTCATTGGATAATTCGGTGAGCCAAGCTTCCCCGCTGCCCAACACTTCCTCGGCCAGTGAAGTCTTGTCACGGATCAGATTGTCAATGTGTTCTTCTATGGTCCCAGCTACCATGAATTTATACACTTGAACCCGCTTGGATTGGCCGATGCGGTGCGTTCTGTCCGTAGCCTGTTGTTCCACCGCCGGATTCCACCAACGGTCAAAGTGGTAAACCTGGTTGGCTGCAGTTAGGTTTATACCCACGCCTCCGGTACGTAAACTGAGCAGTAGGATTGGCACCTGCTGACCCCCATTCTGGAAGCGATCAACCATTTCTTGCCGGCGGGACAGGTCGACAGCCCCATGCAGGAAATCCGCCTGGACATCCAGCTTTTCTTGTAGGCTTTGCTGCAGGAACATCCCCATCCGAACGAAAGTTGTGAAAATGATGGCTTTGTTCTGATTGTCTAAGGACTCTTCCAGCATTTCCATGAGCCGATCCAGTTTGCCACTGCGCCGGCTCAGTTCTGCATCGTCCTCTTGTAAGAGGGCGGGGTGGTTAGTTATTTTCTTGAGTTTGGTAATGAGAGCCAGTATCGTGCCGCGTCGCCGAATACCTTCCAAGCTCTTTAGGCCGGACCGTGCCCCAGACACTGCTCCAGCGTAGAGCAGAGTTTGCTCTGGAGAAAGATCGCAAGTAACTGTAATCTCTTGTTTCTCTGGCAATTCTGAGATTACGTCAGGATCGGATTTGAGCCGACGCAAGACAAATGGCTGCACGATTCGTTTCAAATGCTCCAAACGCTGTCGATCATCCTGGCCCTCGATGGGCCGGATGTAACGTCGGAAGAAATTGGCCTGAGTTCCCAGGTAGCCCCTGTTTACGAAATCCAACACGCTCCAGAGCTCTGACAGGCGATTCTCAATTGGAGTACCAGTCAGGGCAATCTTATTTTGACCGAAAAATGATCGAATGGCTTGAGCCTGTTGGGTGGAAGCATTCTTGATGTTCTGGGCCTCGTCTATGACCAATGTATGCCAAGTGATGCTGCGCAGAGTATCCTGATCCACCCTGGCAGTTCCGAAACTGGTCAGAATGACATCGTACTGCCTCATTTCCGAAAAGAAACGTTGTGAGTCTGCCCTGCCGGGCCCGTGGTGCAAATAGGTTTGCAGCTGCGGTGCAAAACGTTCAATTTCACGCTGCCAATTCCGCAAAACGCTAGTGGGGCAGATCAAGAGGCGTGGCAAACGACCATGCGTATCTCGGATCTGTTCCTGAGCCAAAAACAAGGCAATGGCTTGGATTGTTTTGCCCAAACCCATGTCATCTGCCAAGCATGCCCCAAGCCCGACCTGATGAAGGTACCAAAGCCAAGCCAGGCCCCGCTTCTGATAGGGTCGCAGTTTCCCAACGAATCCAGGTGGTTCTTCTAGGCTGTCATCCCGATTCACGGCCTGAAGAGCTTGCCAAATCCTTTGCATCCTCCCTGTGGGCGACTCCATACTGACTGGAAGGGCAGGCAAATTCAGCCCATCCTTGCCTCCGATTTCCGACCAGGTCCATGAATTTGGTCTAGTTTGGGTTTCGGAATGCTCCTGCAGCAACCGCAGTGCCTGAAAGAGGCTTACCTTATGGTCTTGAGTTTCGTGTGCCAGACTGATGCGAGCGGCCTCAATTTGCTTCTCATTGAAGCGCAACCACTGGTCGTTCATGTACACCAAAGGCGATTGGGCCTGGGCCAAATTTTGTATTTGGTTGTGCGAAAGTAACTCCTGCCCTAAGGCCAAACGCCATTCCACGGCGAATGCCTCTTGGTCCTCCGGTTCCAGTTGCGAGTCAGATTTGGCCAGATTTCCTCTGCTGTCCCGTAGCTGCATGACCAGACGCAAATCACTTTGGGTCTGTGGATTCCACCATTCAGGCATCAGAGTCTTGAATCCAGCTGTACGAAGAAGGTCGGCGCCACTTTCCAGATACTCATATGCCTCTGTTAGTGTCAAATGCAGTTCGTGTGGAAGCGACTTGTCGGAAATTCGACGCAGGGGAGACCAGAGGCTGCTGGCGATGCGTAGACCGGCCAACAGGTGCATGCCAGGATTGGCCATGGTTTCAGATTCCATTTCCAAGAGACAATTCTCGGACGACCCTGTCCATATGTCCCGGGCCGTTAGGTAAGTCTGGCCATGGTCGACCTGTTGGACCCCAAATTCCAACGTCCAGGTAGCTTTCTCTTGTTGAGATTCCATGGGAGTTGGGGATTTCAATTCGAAAACCACCTGCACTCGCGTTTGGTCGAAATAGGCGGCTCTGGAAATCCAGAGCTGCCACTGTCGACGAAAAACGGACTGCAAGCCTCCTGACACTTTGGAGACTTCCACTGGTTGGCCAGCTAGCAAACTGTGCCACAGTTCTCCAGCCGCGGACCAATTCAAGGAGGCAGTACCATTGCTTCTCGAAACTTTGGAAGTCTGTCCTGCCATGCGTTGTCCCATCATGACGTTGATGGCGGCGTCCAGGAAGCCACGCATGAGCTGCCGCCCATCTATTCGACTCTCTAAATTGGGTCCGTATTCGAGGTTGACTGCCGGCATGAGAGCCGACAAATGCTGAATACTGGCCTCAACCTTTGGGTCGCCGCGCCATGCTTTCCAATTCAATAACAGGTGCTTTTCCTGACACAATAGTGCAGGCAAAACACAACCGCTCTCAACAAGCGCACCCGCAAATTCCCAGGCCTTGCACCAGAAGAGAGTATCCGTACTCAGTTGGAAGTTCCGGCTGGCAGATACCCCCTCGGTCCTGGCCGGCGCCTGGCTTTCCTCCGGAGTTACTTCCTCAGGCGAATTTAGATTACCAAGCAATTCAAACGCCAGATGGGCTGGTAATTTAACGCCAAACACTCTTAGCTTCCGGAGCGGCAGTTCCGGCATGGCAGCCCGCCCGTCCTTTTCCGCAGGCACTTGGACAGCGAACTTTTGCAGTGACATATCTCTTAGCGTTGCCCTTGGCAAAATCTGGCGCACCTGAAAACGCAACATTGCAGGCGGGGTTAACGAGTAGGACTCCTGGTCCTGCCCGGGCGCGGAATCTCCACCCAAGGACGGAGTGGCTTCAAACCAATTTTGTGCCTGGACCTCACCCCACAGGAAAAGCGATCCGACAGGTTCAGTGGGAAGGGGAGCGAGCCAGGCAGAACGTAGGAATGTAGGCATCGATTGCGGCGCAGTGAAATTCCGTTGGGCTCTCCTGAAACCGCAGGCACTATGGCCAGGGCGCGGCAGGACAATCGACCAGTATATCACCAGGAATTGGCGCCAGGCTCCATGCACTCATCCACATTGATCAGAGTTGGTTGGAAATGCCAAACTTACACTAGTCTGTTTGGCACACTCTATAATGCAGCGTTCTATTAGCAGAGGGCTGGTAAAGGAAAGGTTCGTATATGCTGAAAACTCACACCTGCGGCGAACTTAGGAAATCCCACCACGGACAGACAGTGACTCTAGCTGGATGGGTTGCTGTGCGCCGAGACCACGGTGGTCTGATTTTTCTTGACTTAAGGGACCGGTTCGGAATAACGCAAGTTACAGTGGATGCAACAGTAGATGCCGCCGCTCACACAGAAGCAGACAAGATCCGCTCGGAATATGTAATTCAGGTTCAAGGGACAGTCCAAGAACGTCCGGATGGGCTGGATAACCCAGAATTGGATACGGGAGAGGTCGAGGTATCGGCATCAGCCGTACTTGTACTTAATGCCTCCCTCACTCCGCCCTTTTACATTAGCGAAGAGGCGGATAATACTGACGAGGCATTGCGCCTCAAATATCGCTATCTTGACCTGCGTCGTCCGAATATGACTCGCAACCTGTTGTTGCGGCACGAACTTGTGCGTTTTATACGCAATTTTCTTTCTGATCGACAATTCGTCGAGGTCGAAACACCTTACCTACTGAAGAGCACCCCTGAAGGGGCCCGCGACTTTGTCGTTCCCAGTCGCCTGCATCGCGGGCACTTCTACGCTCTGCTGCAAAGCCCACAGCAGCTCAAACAGTTGCTGATGGTGGCTGGCTTGGAAAGGTACTTCCAAATCGCCCGTTGTTTTCGAGATGAGGACTTCAGAGCGGATCGCCAGCCTGAGTTCTCTCAACTTGACATGGAAATGAGTTTTATAGAACAGGAGGACATTAGGACTCTCTTTGAAGACCTTCTGATAGAGATGACTCGAACACATTCCCAGAAGCGAATCAAGGAGATCCCCTTTCCAGTTCTGACATACCAGGAGAGTATGGAACGGTTTGGCTCAGACCGGCCCGACTTGCGATTTGACCTAGAGTTGTTTGATGTCACTGCTCTCTTGGCCAACTGCGAATTCAAAGTGTTCAGGACGGCCATCGATCAAGGCGGACAGGTCAAAGGCGTTTTATATCCAGGAGGATGCGACCTGTCTCGAAAAGCTATCGATGGACTAGTAAACGTAGTCCGGCCAACCGGGGCCCAAGGATTGGCTTGGATAGGTTTGCAAGCGGACATTTCCGGTGAGGCCGACTTAAAGGAAGGAGCCCTTCGTTCCCAGATCGCCCGCTTCTTGTCACCTTCGGAATTGGCTGGCGTGATCGCGACCAGTGGAGCCAAGAAAGGGGACCTAATTCTCTTGGTTGCGGATCAACCCGCCACTGTTGTCGGCAGCCTCAGCTTGCTGCGTACTGAAGTCGCACTGCGGGCTGGACTGATCAATCCTGAGCTTTTCGCCTTTTGTTGGGTAGTGGAATTTCCTTTGTTGGAGCGGGACGCAGAGACCGGCAGTTGGTCGGCAGTGCATCACCCTTTCACTTCAGCCATGGATGAAGACTGGGAATTACTGGCTACCAATCCAGGGACAGCTCGGGCCAAAGCTTACGATGTCGTCCTAAACGGCTGGGAATTGGCAGGGGGCAGCATCAGAATTCATGACCGCGACAAACAGATGGCCCTGTTCAATCAATTGAACCTAAATGAGGAACAGATTCAAGCGGAGTTCGGACACTTATTAGAGGCATTTCAATATGGCGCCCCGCCTCACGGTGGAATTGCCATGGGCCTAGACCGCATGGCGGCGCTATTCGCAGGTTCCACTAATATCAGGGACGTAATGGCCTTTCCCAAGTCGTCTGCTGGCTCCGACTTGATGGTTGAAGCCCCTTCACCGTTAGACGATGAGAAGCTCATGGAACTTGGCCTAGAAGTGATAACTGAGACATAAACCTGACTGCATTCGTTTGCCTGCCAGCGGCAGATGCCACAGCAATCGCTGGCCCACCTTAGTAAGGTGGGCCAGCGGTCCCCGGAAAACTTTCCTAATTGGCCTTTTCCTTAAGGCGTGTCCAGAATCGTAGGTATGGGCAGGTTACTTGGACGAAGTGGTCCCAACTGCCAGGATCTGGATTCTCCACCTGCGGCTCGTATTCACTCGGGCTGTATTCACTCAGGCATTCAATGGAAAACCCGTTGCGAAACAGCGCCATTGAAAAAGTGCTGAGTGTATGAACCCAGCAACGGGGGTGGTCCACAGAGATTTGTTCACCGTTATCCAGATCCACAACCCACTGGTCGTCACCGTAGACTGCTTCCAGATCCACTTCTTGATCTCGGTATGGATGGAGGAGACCGTAGCCAAGCTGGGGATGGAAATTTTCTTCTGCCACTAACTGCGTATAGGGGTTGTGGAGCGCAACTTTATATTGACCCCCAGGTCTCAGGACTCTGGCCACAGAAGCGAAAACTTCATTCACATTCGGGACAAAATTAATGGAATGAGGATGAAAAACAATGTCGAATGTGTCCTTAGCGAATCGTGAGAGATCCCGCATGTCCCCTTGCTCCAACCGAATCTCATAGCCATGCACTTCCGCTGCTTCTCGTTCCCTGCTAAGTTGCTCTGATGACAAATCGAATACAGTGACTTTGGCCCCTAACCAGGCAAAGCAAGCCCCTTGCTGACCGCCGCCGCCGGCCAGTACCAACACATCTTTGCCGGCCGGGCTGTCCAGGAAGCCGTTAGAATTCAAAAAAGATTGGCATTTTGCTTCATCCAATTCCAGAAAGGGCCTTGCATACAGGACACCAGCTTTGGACAAGGAATCCCAGCGAGGCAAATTGTCCCTAGCTACTTGAGAATCTGGATGGAAAGTTGATGTTTGGCTCGCGGTCATGGGCGTAATCTCATTTGTTCATAAGAGTTCTAGCTAATCAAAAAAGGTTACTTGATCTCACGGCAAAGGCTGGTAGCGCAAGAAATAGGGAAATACTCCTGCCTTCTCAGGACGGGCGGTCACCTGCCAAAAGAGCTGAATCCATTTTTCACTACCTATTGAGAATCGAGAATGAATAAAGTATATTGGAAGTTAACCCTACATGGCTCGTGATCAATCAGGCATATTGTTAAACCATCGACATTGCAAAGCGGAACGTTGTGATGTGGTGTGGCGTGGTTAGCCTCATCCGTCAGGCAAGACTCCAGCACCCAGCTAGTTCCCACCTGTGACAAATGGGTTTAAACAATCTGGTTACACGGCCATGGTGGGGTTCTTGAAGAAATTGCCGAAATCCTCGGCTGCCCCTCTGGTGCAAAGCAACTGCCCTTTTTTCCGATACATTTTCCATCTTTCTATATGGCTCTGACCCGCATACGTATCGCTGACGAAACCTGGGCTTTTACCAGTGAACTATATGCCCGCGTTAACGCAGGTCTAGTCGTGACGCGGCAAGGTGGTGTCCTAATTGACACTTTACCTTTCCCCTCGGAGACGCGTCAGATGCGGAGCTATATCGAGAGACTGTGCGAGGCCGGCATCAAGTATGTGGTAGTCACGCAGTCTGCGGCAGACCATGTTTATGGATCGTTTCTTTTCCGAGACGCTGAATTATTGTCCCACCACCTCACGCGGGCTCAATTGCAGAAATCAGGAGCTCAATTGCTGCGCCAAGCCAAAGCTGACACGCCCGCTCTGCAGGAGGTGCAACTATGCCTGCCCAGCGTGGTTTTCGACGAGGAAATGTTCATTCGGATAGGGAATAAATCTGTCCATGTCATGCATGCCCCTGGTCCTGCTCCAGATACTTGCGTAGTACACATACCCGAAGAGAAAGTGCTTTTTACAGGGGATCTGATGATGCACATCCCGATGATTACGCAGGTCCAGTGTGACATCACGGCCTATAGGAATTCGCTCTCTAAGCTGCACGATCTCAACCTTGAAGTCATCGTCCAAGGCCACGGTGATATTCTGCTGCGTGGAGAGGTCACCGCGAGCATAGACAGGACTATTAACTACCTGGTCGAAATCGAGGATTGGGCACAAGAGTTAGCCGCCAGGAAGGGCACTCTTGAAGAACTGTGTCAGAAGGGACCTGCTGACTTCGGCGTGTCTACGATCCCGATGGGAGAAATGGTGGCGGCAATTCATCAAGCCAATCTGCACCATTTGTGGCACATCTACGATCCCAGATCCAGGCGCAGAAAGGGAAGGTCAGTCGCCGCCGTCAAAAATCGTAGATAAATCCCCAGAGCGGGTTGTTATTGCCCTTTAGTTGGGAGGCAGACTATTGGCCTTTGTAGAATTGAATCAATCTCGCCTGAATACGTATGCAAAGTGTGAACGCCGTTTCTACCTCCAATACGTTCAGGACGAATTTGTGCCCTCACGTACCTCAGTGCTGTCACCTGAACAGGAAGAAAACGTCGAACGAGGAGATCTCTTTCACCGATACATTGAAAGCGCCATGCGAGGCTTGCCCATAGAACCTCTCTTGCGAATCGCCCCTGAGCCCATAGACGAATGGATCAAGGGGGCACTGGAATTCCTTTCTAAGATACCGATTGGTCCCAGATACGTGGAATACACCCTGTCCATACCCTTTCAGGAAGCACTGTTGACTGCAAAATACGACCTGCTAATGCCCCTTGAGGACAAGGGCGTGATTGTAGATTGGAAGACGACTGGGTTGCCGGGCATTTCTCCACGCTGGCAGCAGGATTTACAACAGGTGATTTTTCCTTTCGTTTTGGCCGAGGCGGCCCCAGAGATGGGCTGGACCCAAATTACACCGGACAATATCGAATTCATTCATTGGTTTGCGGCTGCACCGCACGAGCCCAGGCGTTTTCGCTACTCACAAGAACGGCACCAAAGAAATAGAGAAATCATGGATAGCTTTTTTACTAGAATCTGGGGGAAACCAAGAGTTGAAAGCAGTTTTCCTAAAGTGCCCGACACGCCGCAGAACCAGGATTCCCTGTGCAGCCGTTGCACCTTTATGTTTCATTGTGAAAGAGGGGTCAACCCTAAGTCAGTGAGGGATTTATCCAGTGTCTTCTTGGAAGCAGATCTGGAGAGGATTGCTTTGACCAATGCAGACTTTGATCAATACGAAATTGCCTATTGACAAGGAATTACTGTGGCCTGTGGCCCTATTCAAGGTTCCTTGCAATTGGAAAGTGGGGTTGTTAAAGGTTTTTAAAAGGACAGTCTAGTCATAGAAGCCTGCTGTCAAAGTTCAACGAGTTTAAATTTCGTGTCCTCCCTTTATCGCAATTGGGCTGAGCTACATTCGATTGCTAGTCCCGATATGCGGTCTCATTGGCCCAGCCCTGCCCTTCTTTCTCACGAGCTAGCCATGGCATAGACGCACCTCTGTTTCCTGTTGGGATCGGATACCTTAAGATGACAGTTCTTGAACCTGAACAGTAGTTGGAAGGCAACATCCACTCCACTAAGACTGTTCTTTACCCTTTGGCAGAACACCTGGTTTCTGCTGCTAAGAAGGGGCACCCTGAACGGTTCCTAAATCGACTCGGAGTCTGTCCTATAGAAGGATGTAATCCGCCCTGTTAGCCCTGAATCCACGAGAACTGCACTCAATAAAAGGTATTGTTCGATGAAAGTGAGTACAGTGCATACGGCGGTGGAAGTTCACTTGGGACAGCGAACTGCATACCGTGAGCCTCATGTCTGACTAGCTACCAAGCTCCAACAGCGTCCATTCTTGCCCAAATGCGCTTATTTGACTGGTCTGCAGAGCCATATGGAAAGATAAGTTTAACTTCCAAGCAACTCTTTGCAGATGGGCTAATCGGATTCTTCCTCAAGTGCCTTTTAGATTTTCCTTTTGCGATCTGATATCTAAAGAGAAGGCTTCTCCAGCCCCCTCGGCTTTCAAAGACTTGACCATGGATTTATTCATAGGGACTTTCAGCATCCCTTGAGAATTCTCCAGACTGTTCAACTGGGCGTTTCACTGAAACCAATTTACTAATCGGAAGTCTGATGCCATTTTTCCTCCACAAGAATGAAATGGAAGCGATTGTTATACTCTTTCTGAGCTTCTCCTACTAAGAAATCGGTGCTACTTGCCTCTGAGCTTACATAGTGTGAAACCTCATTTCCACTCTTAATCAGATCATCTTCCGAACAGTCCGCACCCACCATTGGACAATAGTAAATATTTATGGAAAGTAAACGTTCTTGGACGGTCCGGCCCAGTGCGGTAGTGCCCCTTGAAATTGCCGAGGCATGTTCCGGCCATAGCTATCTCGCCGAAGCCTTGGTCCAGCGCGGTTTTCAGAATTACCAACAGGCACGATCATTCTTGGATCCTAGTCACTATATGCCGGCACCTGCCAGTGAATTGGCCGGAGTTAGAGAAGGAGCCGCATTGCTAAAAGCAGCCTTAGAACAAGGGCAGAAATTTCTAATCTGGGGCGACTTTGACGCGGATGGCCAGACTAGTACGGCCTTGTTAGCTTCGGCATTGAAACGTTTGGCCAAACGTGAGAATGACGTTCATTGGCATGTGCCACACCGTTTGCGAGACAACCACGGTGTCCAAGCGGACAGGCTTCAAGAGCTTCTTAACAATCCATGCTGGCAAGCCGATATTCTCATCACTTGTGATACAGGCATTGATGCAGTAGAGGGGTTGGCTCTAGCTCGAGCTTCAGGGCTCTCCATCATCGTGACGGATCATCATGATTTACCTCCTAACTTCGGACAATTTGAAATAGGTTGTAATCCTGCATTGAATTTAGGCCCGGACAGCGACAGCGCAAAAAACATCCGCTCCCTTGCGGATGTCATCGTTAACCCCAAATTAATGGACCCAGGTCACGCGCAGTCTGCTCTGCCTGGAGTTGGTGTTGCCTTCCTTTTGATCAAGGAATTATATTCTTTGCTGAATAAGGAAGAAGAGATTACAGCCTTCTTAGATCTTGTAGCCATCGGCATCGTAGCGGATGTAGCGGAACAGATCGGAGATACACGGTATTGGCTGCAAAGGGGAATGGCGGCTCTTAACCAAACGGAACGCCCAGGGATCATCGCTCTCCTGAAATCGTCGAGGGCCAAACTGGGATCGTTGCGCACAGAGGACATTTCTTTTCTTATCGCCCCCAAAATGAATGCGGCAGGGCGCATGGCGGATGCTTCAGTAACAGTAGAGTTGATGCTTACCGATGATCCCGTCCAGGCCAATGCCTTGGCGGCCACCTTAAACAACCTAAATGAAGAACGAAAGGTCTTGACCGGGCAGATGCTTGAAGAGGCCATGGCACAACTGGAATACAATCCGGACCTAAAAGGACAATACTCCATCGTGCTGGCGCATAAGAGCTGGCATCCGGGTATCTTAGGTCTGGTGGCTAGTCGAGTAACGGAAACTTACGGGTTGCCCACAGTCTTGTTGCAAATTCAGAATGACAACACAGCCCGTGGTAGTGCCCGTAGCATAGAAGGAGTGAATATAGGGGCCGCCTTGGAAGAATGTCATAAATTCTTGTATTCCAGTGGCGGCCACGCTCAAGCTGCTGGGCTCTCGTTGAACCAACGCAAGCTTCCAGATTTCCGCCAGGCCTTCGACAAGGCTGTTGCAGCCCATACAGACGATGCTGACAATTCAGGTGATTTGGTGGTAGACCGAAGCCTAAAGCTAGAGGAAGTGAATAGGCACCTATGGAATCAGCTGCAAAGATTGGAGCCTACAGGCAAAGGCAACCCCGAGTTTCTTTGTCTGTCTACCAACTTGATAGTGGAGAAGTGGCGGAAGGTAGGAAGGGGAAATAGCTCGATGCTCCGCTTTCAAGTCCGGCAAAGAGGCAATCCTTTTCCCACTTCCGCGGTGTGGTTCCGGTGCCCCCTGGAAAAGGCTCCTACAGAACCAATCAATCTGGTTTACACTTTGCGACTTAGCCAATATAAAGACAACAGCAATGTTGAACTGCTAGTCCATAGCTGGCGACTGCATAGGCAAAGGGAGGCTGCGGGTCCGCAACCGCAACCTGAGTTTCCCTTCCAGATTGTGGACCTACGAGCTCAGACTCCTCCCGAGTCCCCTGAAGTCGCTAATTCAGCCAGCATTTGGTACGCCGAAGGCCTCCAGTTGAATCCGAAGCAATTGTGTACTCGGTTTGACTTGGCTAGTCAGGCCAGTGAGGAAAGTAAAGCCGCCAGTCACTTGGTAGTATGGTCTTCACCACCTAGTCGTCAGGTCCTGAGGCTGCTTTTGAACGCTAAGTCATGGAATCGAATTACCCTCATGGCGCGTGAACAGCCGTTGCCGAGCGCATTCGAACTGCCCCCAATAATTTACGCGATGTGCCGTTATGCCGCGCGAGCACGGGAGGGCGCCCTGCAGGTGCCTTTGATGGCTGCCAAGTTGGGTCTAACCGAATCTATTGTCAAGCTGTGTCTGACGTTGCTTGTAGACCAAGGTCTTATAAAGACATCTGGGGAAACTGTAGAAATCACCTCGGCTGAAGAGTCTACACTCGTTTCGTTGGATCGAACAAGAGAGGCCGGCCAAAGGGCTATTGTCGAGGCCCTACAGGAGATCCGAAGTTTTCGACTCTTGTACAAAACAGAAAAGCATCAATACTTGCTGGTTTAGGACCTCTCTCGAAGAAAACGCCGGGACCGCCACATATACCTGTTTCCGACTGAAACGCTTGCGAAGGCCACAAATTCTTGCGGAGCTCTGTGGAGCTGGGCTCAACGCCGAGTGAAGTTCAATTCCTTTGGGGCGGCCAGAATAATGTTATTCCTTTTTCTATTGTCCGATTTGAGTAGGACAGGGCTGCCGGCTATTAACATCTTGTGAAGACGCGCGGTGTGCAGACTCAGGTTTCGAAAGGAACGGAGGGAACAGAAAGAACCCCAATACTGCCAGGATTCAGTCTGACCCGAAGTCACAAGAGTTGGTTTGGTTAGTTCTTACCTAGGCCAATTCCAGGACTAATCCGATTCTGCTGGTGTCCTACGAGCCGAGGATATTTAGCAACCAGTGTATTGAGGGGAAAGGCAGGGAATTGGTGGCCCCCAGCCTTAGAAGAATTCGATTCCAGATCTGGAAGCCAGGTTTGTTTCTCAATCTGATTTGAAGTACCAATCGCCCTTCACCAGAGATTGCAAATGGCCAGAGTCTTGCTTTCGCTCTCAGGGGGTTGCGTAGACCTAAAAGGAATTGACCACTAGATTCAAGACGGAAATCACCGGATTCGACAGGTTTTCCCCTTTGATACCCGGAAAACAACGGGAAGGGGGGGATAAATTTAAAACCTTAAGTTCAGAATTTCAAGGTGTAAGTTTATTGGGCTCATAAGGACATCATCTTCGAGGCGAAAACCTTAGACGTCGGCCCAAGTTTCCGGGAGTAACAGTTTGGAGGTCCCGCTACTTAAATGCGAACCAAGGAAAGTTTGGGTGTAGTAGTAGATCCATGTAAGGCTATGCATTCCAGTCCTGGTCAAAATTCGTTGCAAGGAAAAGAAAAGCGCTTTGCAGGCCACGGCACGCACCTAGAACTTTCCGCGTCCACAGGACCTGCACGATGTATTCTGAGCCCGCTGAGTGGTTCGCTGCAAATTTACAAAGATAAGTGACTCGGTGGGAAGGTGCTACCGTATTTCGAAGCATGCGATCCCGAACTCCATATGGCCGAAGTTAGATCCTTTCCAATGAAGTCGCACAATTCCACTCACTGGGAATCGCTCCGGTTACATAGGACCCTGAGTCACGAGGACTTGGGGAATCAGGAGCCCATGTCTAGAGGTGCGACAGGTAACGAAGAAAAGTTTGAGCACAACTTCGATTTGTTCAGAAATGCCCTAGAAAAATATCGATGTTTCCCAAATCCCATGCAGTCTCCAAGGTATTTTCAGTACGAAGTGAGCCCACTTCGCCAGTGAAAACATTGGTTTCCAGACAGTTGCAGGTTCGTTATCATAGGGCTTCGGCTAAGGCAAAGTTTGTATTTCTTTGGACCGGAATTTCCTTTATTCAGCATCTGCCTTGTCTAGAATCCCTCGTCGCAGGTTTCTTGAGTGTTGGCTGATTGGTCTCTTGCAGCTAGTTTGTCCATTCCCAGTGGCCTCTGTCGCGTCGTAGCGAATGCGGAGCGGATAACCAATGTGCTCGCAGGTGGTGGAACTCGCGCGGAAGCCACTGGTTCCATTCTTCCGATTAAAATGACCCTGGCATAGAGGCCCCGGATCTACTACGTCGGGCCTTATTCAAGTGTTTCAGTTAAGGCCAATATTTTGTTTCGAATGCAGTAGGTACCGACGTATGGTCTTCGGCGGTGGAACCCGTAACAAGGCATCAAGAGAACTGATTTCCAGAAGGAAGTCAGAATGGAACCCCCATTTCACCGTCAGGAATACCGATTCTTGAGAAGCGTGTCCAGCATCCAGGGCCTGAGGTCAATGGGGGCAACAACCCATCACAGATTTAACGTTAAGAGCACGGATGTATATGAAATGGTAGTCCGCGTCAACTGATCCCTAGCGGCTGAATTGGATATCTGGTGCTGCCTCTGTATTGCGAACAACAAAGATGAGTTCTTAGAAAGCCAGAGACTTACCAATTGTGGAAAAACTGTTCTTCGCATTAGATTCCTGGGGTCGAGTTACAATCCGTTATTGCCAACCCCATTGACGCCGTGTATCCAGGGGACACCATCATCGATTTCTACTCCAGAAACTGGAGATTGTCTCTACTCACTTCTGCATTGGCCCTTATGGCAGCACTCTTAGTAGGGATGTCGCTCATGTATATCTTGGGTCAGACCCCGGCACAAGGCTTCCAGGAATACTTCCAGGGATTCCTGGGTCAGAACTTGGAGTGGAACACGGTCATTCGCAAGATAGTTCCTTTGATATTTACAGGTCTGTCGGTTGCAATCGCCTTGCGGGCGGGCCTATTTAACTTTGGAGTGGCTGGCCAATTCCTGATCGGAACTCTCTGCGCCCTCTATACAAGTGTGAATATTCCGGCAGGCACTTCAACTGCTTTGTTTCTGACAACTGCACTAACTACCGGCTTCGCGGGGGGCATGGTATGGAGTGCAATTCCAGGGCTGCTGAAGGCAGCAACCGGCGCACACGAGGTTGTTACAACCGTAATGCTGAACTACGTAGCTGTGTTAATTGCGGGTTGGGCCATGTCTAACGGCAATCCGAATGGCGGTGTGCCTTCGAGCTCGCCATGGAATTCCACAGCCGAATCCATAGTAGAAAACAGCGACATATTGTCCATATACCAATCGACATGGTTGCATGGATCATTCACATTTCTTCAAATTGACATCTTTCTGGCATTCGCTGCCGCAATCCTCACATGGTGGCTCCTAGAAAGGACTGTTCTCGGCTTTCAAATCAAGACGATTAGCCAAAATCCCAATGTTGCTCGCTATGCAGGCATGCGAGTGGGCTGGACCACTGTAATTGCCATGGGTTGGGCCGGCGGCATGGCCGGCATGGCTGGGGCAATAGAAAGGTCGGGCGCCAATTACAAGTTCGCCGCCGAAATTCGGGGCGAACTTGGGTTCGATGGGTTTACTGTAGCGCTTTTGGGTCACTCTCATCCTGCAGGCATCGTAGTAGCTTCAGTCCTTCTTGAGTTTCTGCATGCAGGAGCGTCGAGCGTGCAAATTGCATTGGGTATGCCAGTGGATTTTTTTCGTATCGTTCAGGCTGTGACAGTAATCTTTGTATCCGCTCCGTTCGTGGCGGACATGTTGTTACGTGTGCCCCCTGTGGCGCACTGGGCAGGTTTTCCCCGATTCTCCGGGTTGAGCGAATCTCGCTGAAGCCAACACATGCTGTCATCGACTTCGCACAGGGCTTCATCTTGGTTCACCATCTGTTTCGCCGGAATTCTGTTGGTCTGCGCCCTTCTGGTCGAATACACACCTCTCGGGAATTACTTATCAATGCAAATTATATTCGGCACACGTGTCCTTCAGTTTGCATTGCAGGCTGCAATCCCTTTAACTCTGGGTGCAATGTGCGGCATCCTGTGCGAGAGGTCAGGCATTCTCAATATCGGAATCGAAGGCATGATGCTAGTGGGAGCATTCACCGCCTTTCTGGCCATGACCGCCACGAGGCATTGGTCTCTGCCAGCGAGCCTGGGACTCAGCGTGATGGTGACGCTGTTGGCTGGCTGGCTGTTTGGATTCCTCCATGCGTTCTTTTGCATTTTTCTACGCTTAAACCAAATTCTTTCAGGCGTCGCCTTAATAATCTTCGCCCAAGGAGCTACGACCCACTTTCTCGATCGAAATTTTCTGGACGTTGGCAGTTTTGCAAATGCTCCGATCCCGCTGCTTTCCGAAATCCCCGTGATTGGGGCGCTGCTCTTTGACAAGCCTCCGCTTACATATACAGCGTTGCTTTCTGTGTTGGTATTAGGTTTCGCTCTCAACAGGACCCGCTGGGGCTTGCGCACTCGAGCTGTTGGCGAAAATCCGAGGGCAGTGGAATCTGCTGGCATTAATGTACGGCACCTTCAGTACCTCAATATTTCAATCGGCGGGGCTCTGGCTGCTCTTGGTGGTGGTTATCTTGTGCTGGAAGCAGCGGGCCAGTTTCAGCAAGGCATTACTGCAGGACGCGGGTTCATTTCTTTGGCCGCAGTAATTTTGGGCAATTGGAGCCCTTTAGGTGCCTTGGGAGCCGCCCTACTATTCGGTTATACCCAAGCTATTCCAAAAGAACTATTGACGGTCCAGGAATCGTTTTTACCTAGCCAGTTCATCAGCATGCTGCCTTATGTAGTCACTATCATCACCGTTTCCATATTTGTGGGCCGAGTTCGGCCTCCAGCCGCCCTCGGGCACTCTTAGTCATAGGCCCCCGAAGAAAATGCTCTGCCAGCATGTCTCTCTATAAACCAGAGTCCCGGATTCCAGTACTGGAAGTACTCAACTGCACAAAGGTATTTCAGGGAGAAACGGTAAATCTGGACATTAGTTTCGCATTGAGTTCCGGCGAAATCCTTTCTGTTCTCGGTGAAAACGGTGCTGGCAAATCGACTCTGTTGAAAATTATTTACGGGTTACACAAAGCCACAGAAGGCGAAATAGTAGTGCGCGGCCACCGTTTGCAGGCCCATTCTCCTCGAGACGCCATTGCCGAGGGCATTGGTATCGTGCCTCAATATTCCCAACTGATCCCTACCATGACTGTGGCGGAGAACATTGTCCTTGGCCAAGAGAAGGTTAAAGGCCCCCGCTTGAATGTCTCCGTGGCAGCTAAAGAGATCTTGAAGTTGGCCAGGCAATGCAATTGGGAGATAGCGCCTAATCGACTCACCGCTGAATTGTCATATGCAGACCAAATCCGGGTGGAGGTAGTAAGAGCCCTTTACAGAAACGCCGAACTTCTGATTCTGGATGAGCCTACCTCCTTCTTGACCCCCCAAGAGAGTGACAGCCTATTCGAGGTCCTGCGAAAATTGGCGGCTCAAGGTATGGGCATTATTTTCCTTACCCCCAAATTGAGGGAGGCAATGGCTATTGCCAACCGAATACTGGTGCTGCGCCGGGGTAGGGCAGTTGGCTTTGCTCTGCCGGACCAGACCTCTGAATCTGAACTGACCAGCCTTATGTTGGGTCGAGGAATAGCTCCCTCCATAAACAAGGAGATGTTTACAAGTGCCAGATTTCCCGTACTGGAAATCGAGCATGTCGATGTACTTGGAGCCAAGGGCCGATTCGCTGTCAATGACCTAACTCTATCTGTGAATGCGGGTGAAGTTGTAGGGATCCTCGGTACTCCAGACAATGGTCAAACAGAGTTGTTACAAGCCATCACCGGAATGCGTCGGCCACAAACAGGCAACCTCTTGCTAAGCGGCCGGGACATCACCCGAGCCTCCCCTCGCCAGATAGCCCAAAGGGGGAACTGTGGTTACGTTCCGGAAGACCGGCGCGAATTCGGCTTGGTCGAAGCTTTTTCAGTAACTGAAAATTACCTCTTGAAGATGAACAACCAACCCCCTTTTTCATGGTTTGGCATGCTCAGACCCAGACAAAACAAGCGACAGGCACTCAGGTTGAGCCAAGAATTAAATTTGCAAGTCGGTGGATCTGATCAAGCCGGAGGCAGGCTATCAAGCGGAGACCAGCAGAGATTGGTAATGGCCCGGGAATCCAGCCATTCCCCGAAGCTGCTTGTAGTGGCTGAGCCCACTCGAGGGGTGGATGTGGAATCCGCCGAGTTCATTCATGCCCAGATAACACAGATGCGCAATCAGGGAACAGCCGTGCTGCTTGTTAGCTATGATTTGGACGAAATAATCAACCTGGCGGACAGGATTGCCGTAATGTTTGAAGGACGACTGATTGACCTGCTACCCAGTAGCCAAGCAGACCGTAATCGGTTGGGTTTGCTCATGGCAGGACATCCCAGTTAGGCCAGCAAAGCAACTAGCTAGTGGCCGCTCGACAGCCATCGCGCAGCTGAGTGCTGATGGTTTCTTTCTGTAGGTTAGCCAATGGCGTCTTCATCTGCTCTCCACTAAGGTAGAGAAAGGCTTCACAACTCGAACCCCTGTACCGGGCCCCTTCCGCGTATTGCTCTATGGCCTGGCCAAGAATTTCAGCTAGTCCCGGATAGCTGGAGTCATATTGGTAGACCATACTCAAAGCATCCAGAGTGCTTGGCCAATCTACCCCCCACGAAGACTGACTGTTCACTAACAGATTTGCGGCATCCAGTTCTCGCTGAATTAGCTCGCTTTGGCGCAAGGCTAGAGCTACTTTCAGTAGGGATATAGCTTCCTCTCCACTATGCGCAAAGACCAATGATCGAGCCCATCTTATGTAGACGTCTTCCAGCAATTCCACGTAAGGCATGGTCACATATTTGCGGTCAACATTTTTGAGTTCTCTTAAATGCTCTATGGCTGCAGGCCAATCGGACTGAGAGTGGGCCGCCAGAGCAGCCTGCCACAATTCGTGGTCGAGCTGAATTGGATATGGAAGCGGTTGAGAATTCTTGTCCGCAGCTTCCTGGGTCCGGGCAGCAAGCAACTCTCTTAGCTGCTGCATGTTGCGCCTTTCGGCATCTTGCAACACCCCTAACGTTCCCAGGTATTCTCCTATTTGAATAGCGGCACCAAGGTCACCGGCTTCTAACCTGACTTCCAATTGATTTCGCAAATCCGCCAAAGAGGTCGCCGACTGTGCTGTGGCCTGCTGCCGACCTTGTCTGTACCCGGCGGCCCCGACAATCATCAAAGCAAGGACAGTGCCAGCAGTTAATAGAAACAGGACTAACCTGACCCAATGTGGGGAACCACCCAAAGGGAGTTTCGCTTGCATGTCAGTAAGGTAGCTTAAGACCGTTATGCGACTGACTTAGGTGGCACTACCTGGTACACATAGCAAATTTCCAGTTCGGAACATTTAATTGCCTTGAATAAGCTTCTTGATCCCTTCAGCGGCGTCTTGGTAGCTGGTCGGCCCATCAGCCCCGTTCTTAACTACATCGTAATGGGTTTGCCCCCAAATCCTCCAGACTTCCGCCATTTCCAACATGCTGGGTACTTCAGACCCCCGACGGGCCACTTGGCTGAACTTCTTTAAATGCGGACTAAAGTCATGTCCCAGGAGCGGCAGATATGCAGGGGCAGCCGGGTCCGCTGCCAGTATACCTGCCATACCCTCCTCGCTTATCACCAAAGTAGATAAGAAAAGCCAAGCCAAAAAAGGATCGGGAGCGTAAGCATTGACCAGATAGCCCTGAACATTGACGAATGGCCTGCCGCCTTCGGGGAATTCTGAGACAATAAACTCAATCTGTGCAGCTTCCAACGCAGGTAGGCTCCAAGGTCCAGTAATCAAGAGGGGCAGCTGTTGTTCTATAAATGCCTGCTGGAGATCTCCCGGCGACAAGTCTAGATTTATGAGACCATCTGCTTGCATCTCATGGAGCCAGGCCAAGGCCTGGAGGCTAGATGCTGTTCCCAGTTGAACATCTGTCACTTCAAAGCCCGTTTCTTGAGCGTACTGAAAAAGGTCGCCGCCGAAACCAGTCAATACAGGATAGAAGTCAAAGGGACTCAGGGCATTAATACCTAGTCCGGCCAAAGCACCCGTCTCCTGAACATGCTTGGCCGCGATTTCTCTAACCTGGGTCCAAGTTTCAGGAATGTCCGACACTAATTGGGGGTTGATCACCAAGGCCAGACTCTCGGCCTTTACGGGCACACCAAATTGCTGTCCAGCATAAGACATGGCCCGCATTACTCCCGGGGCGAAATGGGCCTGGTGACTTTCTAGGTTAAGAGGTGATACAACTCTGTTGGCGGCTAATAGCCCGACCCAGTCATGTCCCCCTAGAAAAATGTCTGGCATGCCGGATTGCAGGCTCAGAGACTGCCTGAAGTCATCCAGCATAGTACCCAAGTCGTGCGCTTCCACTTGCACCAGGATCCCATATGTCTTTTCAAACTCCAAACCCAGCACAGCTAGAGGCTCTACCTGTGCGGGCGTCGTCCAAATGACAAGCGCTTCGACCTCCGAAAGGGCCAATTCCGGTTTGCTATCCGACGCTACTTGCGCTTCTGTTTGAGATCCTTCCGTTGGCTCCTCAACTACCACTACGTTGGGCTCTGCGAGAGGCGTCGGAACCGAAATTACCTCAGCTCCGCGTGCGTTGCAGGCACCAAGTAAGCCTACAAGTAGAATTAGAAATATTGTTCTTAGAAAGGAGCGGGAAGGAACCTTTAGCATTGAGAAATAGAAAGTGGAGTACATGTTAGAAACCACTGGCAAACCTCACAAATTCATAAAAATGGTATTAAAAAGTGGTTAGAGCAAAGGCGTGGAAATTCACTCAGTCTGGGGTTCCTGAAACTCCACAAAGCGGTACCCTAGACCTCTGTTAGTGAAGATGTATTGCGGACGTGCAGGATCGACTTCGATTTTCTTTCGCAAGTATGTTATGTACAGTCTAAGCAGATGGTTATCATCTCGATATTCGTATCCCCAGACTTTAGTCAACAGGGCTTCATGAGACTGGGCCCAACCAGCATTTTCAACCAGCGCCCGGAGTAATCTGTACTCTGTGGGCCGCAAACTAACTCGTTCCCCATCCACAATAACGTCTCGACGCTGCTGGTCGAACTGCAACCGTTCATCAATGCGGATGATCAGATCCTCGGGTTTTTCAGGGGGTTCGAACCGACGCAACACGGCCTTTATGCGTAGATTCAACTCTTCACGGTTGAAGGGCTTAGTCAGATAGTCATCCGCTCCAAGTTCTAGTCCGCGGATCTTGTCTGTCACTTCAGCCCTAATAGTAAGCATGATGACGGGGATTTCACTTACTTGCCTGATCCGCTGCAGCGTCTCAAAGCCGTCCAGTTGCGGCATTTCCACATCCAACAAAATCAAGTCAGGCTCAAACACGCGTAGATGTTGCAGGGCTTCTTGGCCAGTGCGGGCCTCCTTGGTTTGATAGCCCTCCAAGACAAGATTGCGAACTATGATTTTGGCGATGTTGGCATCGTCATCTACAACCAGTATGGTTTGAGAAATAGTGCCAACCACGGCGAATGAACCAGATAGATTTTCAATAGGCTAGGAATGCCATAGCCAGCCGACTAAACATTATAGCAGAATGATATTAATTAGAAACATATTTTCTATTTACAATTTCGAAATGCCTTGTTGGCATGCAAAAGCCATGACAAGGGGACTGTCCCTTTTGCCCACAACACCGAGCAGGTCAAAGGGAAATCCTCTTCCCGGAAGGATCAACCTCGCCAGAAATCGAATTCTTTTTATTTTGGAAAGCTCAAGAAAGAGCTTCTTACTTTCAATGCAGAGCTTTCTAGCCCTAAATCGGCTTTGAGAAAGATTCAACCAACCCCAGACCCAAGCAGTGTGCTAATACAAACGCTGCAGTTCAGAACTCGCCTTCTCAGCTCAAAATGTAAGAAATCGACGCACTTGAGGGCAACTTGATCCTATTAATTTAATACTGTTCAAGACTCAGACTGTGAGGAATTAAGAAATGGTCGCGTTGCCTCAATCGGATTCAGCCCATTCAGTATCTCCGCTGAACCACACAAACGGTTCAGAACCCCATACGCTGTTACGCGAAGTGAGGAGCCGCATGGATTCTGCCGCAGCCCTTACGGGCTTGTCTGCCTTCGAATTGGCACTTTTGCAGCACCCCCGAAGGCAACTGGAATTTCAAATCCCAGTAGTGCTGGATTCGGGAGCTCGTGCCCTTTTTACAGGAAGACGGGTTCAATGGAATGACGCGCGGGGGCCTTTTAAAGGAGGCGTTCGGTTTCACCCCGGTGAAACCGAAGAGACAATACAGGGCTTGGCTGCTCTCATGATGCTCAAGACTGCCGTCATGAATCTGCCGCTAGGAGGTGCCAAAGGAGGTGTAAACTGCCGAACCTCTGACTTATCCCCTCAAGAACTTGAACGGATTAGCCGCGGGTATGTCAGAGCTTTGGCCCAAGACATCGGAGCAGATTTCGATGTACCTGCTCCAGACATGTACACGAATGATCAGATCATGGGTTGGATGGCCGATGAATTCCAACAGATATCTCGTCGATATCAGCCTGGCGTGATCACTGGCAAGCCATTTTGTCTTGGCGGCAGCCTCGGCCGTCAGGAGGCCACCGCCCGTGGGGCTCTTATTGCTTTACGCGAGGTGGCTGCCCTGCAAGGTATCAGTCTGCAGGGACCAACTATGGCTGTTCATGGATTCGGCAACATCGGCAGCAACATTCTACGGCTCGCGGAAGATATGCTGGGCAGTCGGGTCGTAGCCGTTTGTAATAGCAAAGGCGGTGTCTATGCAGCCGATGGACTTTCCGTGCAGGGGGTCCTGAACCACCAAAAAGACACGGGCTCACTTAGATGTTGCAACTATGGAGACGCGATTTCCCCGGAAGAGCTCCTGCAGTTGGACATCCCCATCTTGGTTCTGGCTTCCATGGAAGGTGTCATCAACGAGAGAAACGCAGCTGACATATCGGCTTCAGTAATTTTGGAAGTGGCAAATGGGCCTACAACAACACGTGGTGAGCAAGTTTTGAGGAGTCAAGGGAGTTTCATTGTCCCGGACCTTATCTGCAATGCAGGGGGAGTAACCGTCAGCTACTTCGAACAAGTGCAGAATGCTGCCAACTACCACTGGTCTGAAGACAAAGTCAACCGCCGCTTGGACCATTCAATGACCAAAGCTGTTCATAAGAACTGGGAAACAGCGCAAGACTTGCATTCCGACCTCAGAACTGCCGCTTTCGTCTTGGCCATGGAAACGGTCACTGAAGCAATGCGCGCCCGCGGCTGGTGCTGAAAACTGAGGATTGGCAGAGCAGCGCATTTCCGCCTTATTGGACCTAAATGCTAGTCATGGATGTAGACCAAGGTCCCGGATGAAGGTGAGTCCCCCAAAATCCAGCCCTGCTCCACTTCGAATCCATTGTCGCCGTTGGGTGTAGTCCAGTTGAAGAGCCATTCGGCATCAGATTCCGAAAGCAGTACATTTCCGTTGCTGCTAGGCTGGTCGCTTTCCAGAGACCAATAAGCCCCTTGAAGCGCGAAGTCCTGATAAAAATATTGCACCCAGGGAACTCCTTCCAAGAACTCGAATTCCTGAGTAGATCGGCTACCTTGGCTCATGTTCTGCACAGGTGTCTTGGCCCATATACGAAACAGCCCGGTCGCAGTGGGGTGTGAAGTCGTCCCCGAAGAGATAGGCATGCGACGGACCGGCGTCATACCCATGAACGCAGTAGCCACTTGGCTCGCCAGGTTTACTTCAACCCACTTTTCCTTGAGGCGTACCAACTGGCCTAATCCCGTTGGGCCCAGCGCGTCAACTCTCAAATCCACTCTTTGGGCCGGGGGCGGAATCAACAACTCACTGCCAGCCTGAGGGTACACTGCGGGATCCAAAGAGTTGAACACTCGCAGTTCTTCTTCAGATACCCCGAACTGATCAGCCACATTGGCTAATGTATCGTTGCCTTGCATTGTGTAGGATGGGAACCGCTTCATGTAGCCTTGTTCTACCATTTTTGCCCAGTTTTGCAGGCTTGGCACTCTCAGTTCCTGTCCGACAAACAAGACCTCATTGGGAGCCATGCGATTGAGATGGGCCAATTCCACTGGGTGTAACCCATATTGCAAGGCTACAGAGTGCAATGTCTGGTTCTTGGTCACGTGGTGGATTCCATTCAACGGTCCTAGGCCAGAACCGGCCGAGGCGGGAGCCGGGAGGCGTACGGGCTGTCCCACCCAAAGAGAGTCATTAGAACTCAGTTCGTTTAGCTGCAAAACCGCGTCCAGTTCTAAACCTTTCGACTTGGCGATTGACGCCAGGTCCTCACCGTTCTTCGCAAAATGAATTCTGCCTTGGATTGAAACGTCCTCGGGACCAAGCGCTACCACTCTACTCATGAAGAGAATGGCCAGTGTCACCCCAAACAAGGCATAAAACACCTTTGTTCCAGTGAACCAATTTCGGAAGGAATTAGAAAACATAAAAACCTACTTCAGTCGATGCCAAAAGTGACACTTAAGCACACCCCACCAGGGTCGCCGCAGGTTTGGTTTGGTCGCAGCCTGCACCGTTTCCCTTCAATATGGGACTGCTGCTAACACTGCGCTTCATGTGAGGGAATCGCTTTCTACAAAGGAATGTAGCCACCAAAGAAACCAGCCCTCTCCCCTTTCGCGGTCCAGCCTACGTAGGGTCGCAGAGGGCTGTGCTCAGCCGCAGGCTAGTTTAGGACTTAGTCTTAGGCCGCGAAAGGGGCAACTATATGAGACGAACGACTTTATGGTTTGTTGCGACTCGTTAGGAAAAGAGTGTGAACGAGTGCCAAACTGCAAAGCCCCTTCAATCCAACTGAGGACTAACCGCAGAGGGCCGCCGCCGTGCTTGGTATTGCAAGGCGTAAAGATGTGAATAGAGGCCTTTCTCCTTAATCAATTCCGCATGGGTGCCAGCTTCGGCGATGCGTCCCTCATCCAGAACCAATATCCTATCGGCGTTTCGGACTGTCGAAAGGCGATGCGCTATCACTAGGCTGGTGCAGTCGGCCAGCAAAGGACCAAGGGCCCTTTGAATAGCTTGTTCGCTTTGGGCATCCAAGTGCGATGTAGCTTCATCCAGGAGCAAGATGGATGGTTTCTTGAGTATTGCTCTGGCAATGGAGACCCGTTGTTTCTCGCCTCCGCTAAGACGATGTCCCCGCTCTCCCACCAAAGTGTCCAAGCCATTGGGCAATCCAGCAATGAATTCTTCCAGATGGGCCGCCTTGCACACTTCTAAGAGCTCTCTTTCGCTAGCTGTAGGTTTGGCATAAAGTACATTGGCCCTCAAGGTGTCATAAAAGAGGTAGGCATCCTGCGTAACCACGCCAATGTGGGCGGAAAGAGAATCCAAAGTCAAGTGTCTTATGTCCCGACCTTCCAAACACACTCGGCCCGAAGTCGGATCATAAATACGCATGACCAGATTGATGATTGTGGTCTTGCCTGCGCCGCTCAGACCAACCAGCGCTACCATCTCACCGGGATCTACCTTGAAGGAGACGTCTTCCAAGGCGGGACGAGCGTTGTCCCCAATCCCAGGAAATTGCCGCCTGCGATAAATGGTGGATTCCGTATCAGCATCCGCCACACCAATGTAATTGGGGGTCTGGGCATAGTCAAACGAAACCCCGGTGAATTCAATATGGCCCTCTGCAGTTTTCAGTTCCTCTGCGTCCGGGGCTTCTACTATTTCTGAAGGGATGTCAATGTACGCGAAGACCCGCTCGTAGCTAGCCACGCCCTGAATTACATCTACTGAGACATGACTGATAGAAGTGATGGGCCGAAAGACTCTTGGCAGGTAAGCCACAAGGGCCACAATGGTGCCGACGGTGACTTCCCCATGAATCACCAGATATCCGCCCAAGCCGTAGAACAGTGCAATTCCGACTCCGGACATGATTCCCATGCCGGAAGTCAGCCAATAAGACAGAATGGACCAGCGAGTGCGGAACTGGCGTACCAGTTCCGAAAGAGTGTCAAAACGCTCTCTGGCGGCCTGCTGCTGGCCAAACAGCTTCATTAGCAGCGCCCCGTTTACATTCAGGGTCTCCCCTACCATGCTGGTAAGGCTGGCATTGTATTCCAAGCCCTGATGATAAGTCCGGCGCAAAATGCGGGCCAACCAGTAGGCAAACGGCCAGAACAAAGGAAAGAGCAATACGCCGGGCACGGTCAGTCGCCATTCCAACTGGCCCATCACGATCAAGGTTGTCAAGAGGGTGATGATGGCCGTGGTGGTCTCAGGGATCGTGTTGGTGACCATTCGGCGGGCCCCTTCCACGTCTTGTGTAAAGCGGGCGATGACCTCTCCCTCCCGCGTGTGTGTAAAGAAACGCATAGAGAGTTTGTGCACATGGTCAAACATAGCCTTTCGCAAGTCATACACCAAAGTTTCCCCCAAACGCATGGAGAAAGTCTGCTGTACCAAGCCTATGAATACAGTGACAAAGGGCAGCGCTAATAGCAGGCCCGCAAAAAGCCAGAGCTGAGACAGATCCTTGTTCGGAAGGATGTGATCAATGAAATACCTGTAAAAGAGTGGTGGCACCACTCCGATCAATGCTTGCAGGACCACAGCCAACAGAATCAACGCCATCTGGCCCTTGTAGGGACGTGCATAAGACCAAATACGGCCCAACACTTGGCGGTCAATATTGCGAAGAGATCGGCTCTCCGTACTTCTAATAAAAGCACGCCAACCGCGGCGGTATTCCATTTATTGCACCTAGACTCTAATGTGCCATTCGATTCAGGTTCCGCGGAATCCGATTGTCCGGCAAAGAACTGTATTGCAAATCAATTCCACTATACTGGGTTTATTCAGTATCCAGCCTCAAAACAACCTTGCAAGTGACTGGTTCCATAATATTGCAAAGACCTTCGGATTTACCGACAGGCATAGAGATGGTGCTTCACGAACTGGGTGACTGGCTGCATTGTGTCATGTCAAGGCATCTGGAGCAGGACTGGCAGGGCATCCACGACGAAGGGACTTTCCTGACCTCCTGGGCTGGATATTACGCATATACCTTGGACCCCAGTGTGCCAGAATTGGCCTCGGATCTCTTTGACAAGTGGGACCATTGGGCCCAGGACCATTTTTACCACGGCTACCACCCAGCTCAGGAGGTCCACCATGGCACTGAGCATTTTCTGATTTTTCTCGACTGGTTCTATCGGATTGTGCCGGGCAATGAGAGGGCTCGGGCAGCCTTGGTTGACGGAACCCACCACGTAGGCAATTGGGCTTACGGAACACCTTCCTGGTATGACTGGCAGAAACGCCGATATGTTAGTTACAGTCTGGGTACTAAAGTAGCGGGAACAGAAGGGTTCAACTTTGTAGACCATTTGCGGCTCTTACATATGGCTATGTCTGGATACAACGCAACTGGCAGCGAGGATTATTTAAGCCTGTGTCTCAGCTACGGTCGAGTTTGGGCTGAGGCTATCAGGGACCTGCCCGAGATCCCCCTCTTTCTGGATGCGGATGATCAAGGGAAAGTCAGATTTGGTGAGCTGTTGAAGTCGTTCCTCAAAGCCGCGCCCCAGAATCTGACGCCCTTTGCCTGCGTTGAAAACCACATAGCTAGCGGATGTCCCAAATTGTTACGGGAGATTGGTGCTGCTACCGGCGAAGAGGTCTTTCGTCAAGCGGCCCTGCGACTAGGGCGGGAATGCACAAGATACCTCGCAAGTCCAATTGCCAATCCCGCCGGACAGGTTGTGTGCAGTCTTCTTGATGACGGAATGGAGCTTACAGATCTAAACCTTTCCGCTGAAACGTTTTGCGAATGGCTACAGAATGAGAGTCTTGAAGGACAGGAACTAAGCATACAGGTAGAAAGAATCCCTGCGATGCCAGATAGTCTGGGATACCGATTTGACATGCCAACTTACTACATGGGCCAAAGTGGCTTCCAGCAACCTTTGCAAGTTCCAGCTCCGGCCAACCTGATGTTAGCTTGGTCGGTAACCGGAGAGATGGAATTTGCTTTGAATGCCTGCAGTATGGCCCTAGGCAAACTGCAACTTGCACGGCAGATCTTCCAGGATGGGCGGCACCACGGTTGTACATCTCAAAGCATTGCCGCCGCCGTGCGCGGTCATGGTCGATGCTGGGGTGCTGGGGACATTTCTACCATTTTGGCTCATACAGGTGCCCAGCATGCCTATGCTGAGACATATCCAAATAAGGCTGAATTTCCGGGGCTGTATACCAATTGAGTACGCCAGGTCCAGGTTCAAACCTCCCAACGGGTCAGGTTCTGACATAACGTGGGAGCCAAACATCCTCCAAAGCCCGAAATAAACTCAGTCCCAATTCCCATAGAACTCCATACTACCTCCATGTCCACGCCCTTGGTTGTCCATGTAACTCACGAGGCATCTTTAAAAATCGGAGGTATTGGTGCCGTCTTGGACGGACTACTGAGCACGGAAGCTTATAACACCTTCGCAAGACGCACCATTTTGGCCGGCCCTTGGCCAGGTTGGGATGCTGATCAGATGCAGCGCATACTGTCACCTCGTTCCCGACTGCAGGTGCGCTGGGCCAGTCGCTTCGACATTTGGGGACAGGTGCCCTCCGAACTGGGAAAGAAATTGCGGCAAGTAGAAACGCGGCTGCAAATTGAAATCCTCTACGGTACTGCAAAGTATGGAGACTTCATACACGAAGTGGTATTGGTCAACCCTCTGCAGGTCGTTCGGCAGGAAGTGGAACGATTTTCATATAGCTTGTGGGCTGACTACGGGATCGAGGTCTCTCGCTACCAACATGATTTGGAATTTCAGGGGTTCATTGATTTAGCCGTGCCTCTGGCTCAGGCCCTTATCGCGCTAACCCCAGATCTAGATGCAGGAAAAAGCCGGCATAACATAATTGCCCATGACTGGATGGGACTTCCCACTGCCTTTGCCATGAGGCAATTGCAGCCCCGAAAATGGAATTTGTTCTTCTACGCTCATGAAGTGGCGCCCGTGCGGCGCCTTGTGGAGGAACACGAGGGGCACGATACCCGGTTCTACAACGTCATGCGCCATGGCCTCTCTGAAGAACTGTATGCCGACAACCTCTTTGGTTCGCAACACGACTTATACAAGACGCCGCTTATCCATGCTGCCGCCCGGTGTGACGGCATTCTTGCGGTCAGCGATCTGGTGGCCCAAGAGTTGAGATTCCTTGGGGCTGACTTTCGGGGTCGTACCATCGATCTGGCTTACAACGGAATTCCCTTTCGATCCACTACTGTGTCCGAGAAGGCAGCCGCCCGCTCTCTGCTTCAAAACTATTGTGTCAACCTCTTCGGGTTCGTACCAGATGTGATCCTCTCCCACATTACCCGCATGGTGCCGTCCAAAGCCCTGTGGCGAGACGCCAAAGTGCTCGGATATCTGGCCAGATTTCTCCACTATGCCGGTAAGAGTGCCGTGCTGTATGTCTTAAGCACTAGTACCCCGACCGGCAGGGATGCCAACCATGTGTTCGGCTGGGAAGCGGAATACGGTTGGCCTGTCAGTCACCGAGCTGACAATGGCGATTTGGTCGGTCCGGAAGTGTCCTTCTTTTTTGACGTGGTGGAAGGCTTTAACCGTTCCCATGCCAATGTCAAGATTGCTTTCGTGAATCAGTTTGGCTGGGAACAGACTTTGTGCGGAAACCGTATGCCATCGGCAATGAACTTCGAAGTCCTGCGAGTAGGTACCGATGCTGAATTCGGCCTTAGCATCTATGAACCCTTTGGAATTGCTCAGTTGGAACCATTGACGCATGGGGCCATCTGTTGTGCCAGTTCTGCCTGCGGTTGCGGGGGGTTGGTGGAGAAGGTTCAGCAGCAAGGAGTGCCCGTGCCCCTATTTGTGGAAGCCGACTATATCTCTCTGCCAGACGCTGAATGGATCCAAAGTGCTCAAGATGCTTTACGCGTATATTACGGCGTTAGAAACCATGTGGAAGAAGCTGTAAGTTTCGATGTCGCGATGCAGATCCAAGCTTTGTTGGCCCAGAACGAAACCACCCGTGCCCTCCAGTTGGAAGCAGGGCAGGCTGCTAGCAAGGAAATGAGCTGGGAGCGAATGGCTAAGCAATACTTCGTACCTGCCTTGCAAAGAGTTGACACTGCGCGCAACTGAAATGCCCCTACGCAACGTTATTTACCCACATTCCAGTTCCCAATTGGACCCCCTTGAAATACAGGCAATTGTGGCTGGGCGCCACGCAGCACCAGCTCGGATTCTGGGATGGCATCAATACATGTTTGAAGGGCATTCACACGTGGCTGTCCGCTCTTTTCGGCCACAAGATGCGGAAGTCCGAATTTACAGAGCCGATTTGGGAACTGAACAACCTGCGCGTTGTTTGCATCCAGAAGGCTTTTTTGAAAGTATTTGGCGGGACGATGAAGTTGAAACTCCGCCCGTTTATAGGTTAAGGCTCCGAGGGCTGGACGGTAGCGAGACAGAGATTGAAGACCCATATCGTTTCCCACCATTTCTCACTGATTATGACCGGCACTTGCTAGGGGAAGGCAAGTTCTTGCGAAGTTGGCAGAAACTGGGTGCACACCTCCGCAAAATCGACGGAACGGAAGGTGTCAATTTTGCAGCTTGGGCCCCCAACGCCTTGAGGGTCAGCGTGATCGGACCGTTTAACGGCTGGGACGAGAGGGTGCATCCCATGCAATCCCAAGTAGGGGGGGTATGGGAACTCTTTATTCCCAATCTATTAGAAGGCGAAAGGTATAAGTATTGTATTCTCGCCCGCCAGCACGGCTACCAGATTGACAAGATGGATCCGTACGGGTTCTATTGTCAAGCCCGTCCCGATACCCAATCACGCGTCTGGAATTTGGAAAAATTCAGATGGCAAGATCAGAGCTGGATGGAACAGAGGGCAGAGCGCCACACCATATTCGCGCCTATCAATATTTACGAAGTGCATCTAGGCAGTTGGAAACGCAATCCGGGGGACGGCAAAATGCTGGATTACCGGCAGTTAGCACACGAGCTGGCCGATTACTGCCTAGAACTGAGTTACACCCATGTAGAACTGATGCCCATCTCTGAACATCCACTAGACAGATCTTGGGGGTATCAAGTCACCGGATACTATGCTCCAACCAGCCGATTCGGTACTCCAGACGATTTTCGCTACTTCGTGGACTATTTCCATCGGCATGGCCTCGGAGTACTGTTGGACTGGGTACCGGCCCACTTTCCGAAGGATGGCCACGGCCTTTCTTTCTTCGATGGCAGCCACCTTTATGAGCACGAAGACTTGCGGCAGCGAGAGCATCGGGAGTGGGACACTCGTATCTTCAATTTCGGCCGAAATGAAGTACGGAATTTTCTGGTCAGCAACGCGCTATTCTGGCTGGAAGAATACCACTTGGACGGTTTTAGAGTGGATGCGGTTGCCGCAATGTTGCATTTGGACTTTGCACGCGAAGAAGGGGAGTGGATTCCCAACGAATTTGGCGGAAACGAGAATCTTGAAGCAGTAGCTTTTCTAAGAGAATTCAACCGCGAGACACACCTAGCTTTTCCCGACATACTTACAATCGCTGAAGAAAGCACGACTTGGCCACTAGTGACCATGCCGGATTACGAAGGGGGACTAGGCTTCGATCTAAAGTGGAACATGGGGTGGATGCACGACACCTTGGACTATTTCAAACTGGTCCCGGTTAGCCGTAAACACCACCAGAATTTGATCACCTTCGGTCTTACCTATGCCTACACTGAGAACTTCGTCCTGGCCTTCAGCCACGATGAAGTTGTACATCTTAAGAAGTCTCAATTGAACAAGATGCCAGGAGATCGCTGGCAGCAGTTCGCTAATCTACGCTTGCTCGCCATCTATCAATACGGACATCCTGGCAAGAAACTGAGCTTCATGGGCAACGAGTTCGCCCAAGATGGTGAATGGACGGAAGAACACAGCCTTGACTGGCATCTCTTGCAGGAGCCCTGGAACGCCCATTTCCAACTGTTCATCCAAGCTTTGGGGCGTCTGTATTTGCAGCTACCTGCCCTCTGGCTAAAGGACGCCCTGCAGGATGGTTTCAGCTGGATTGACTTTAGCGACTTAGACAACACAGTGGTTTCTTTCGCCAGATACGGGGAATACCCATCCGATACAGTAGTGGTAGTTTTAAATATGACCCCTGTGCCCCGCACTAACTACCGCATTGGCATGCCGGGCAGGGGCCCCTGGCACGAGATATTGAATAGCGATGCCCGGGAATTTGGGGGTAGCGGTCTCTTGAACACTTCCATCATAAAGACGAACCCTGTCCCGATGCATGGATTTGACCAAAGCCTAAATCTGCTCCTGCCGCCACTTGGGGGCGTTTTGCTACACCTGCGCCCGGCCGCAGAAATTGGAGGATTGCAAGATGGACTTTGATCCCAACGTTCCGATCACCCGGATAGAGGGAGGTCTGGTGTACGGAGCTTCCAAAGAGATGTTTCCAGTGATCCAAGACCTGCACATTGTTGGTCAGAAGATTGGCGTCCTGGAACAGACCAAGTCAGGTCCACGGCTGGATGCATCAGATCTGAATGTACTTCCAGGATTCATAGACCTACACGTCCATGGCGGTGGCGGCAGCGACACTATGGAGGCCGATCCTGCTTCCATCAGGAACATGGGTTCCTTGCATTTGCAACATGGCACCACCAGCCTGATGCCTACCACGACCACAGCAGCCCTGCCGCGGATCGAGAAGGCGGTGCAAGCTGTGGGCACGGCGATACAGGAACAGTTGACAGTTCCCCGCATTCTTGGCGCTCATGTGGAGGGACCTTTCATCAGCCCTAAGTTTCCTGGAGCCCAGAACCCCAAATTCATTTGCCTTCCAGATTTGGATTTCGTGGCGCGGCTGGCAGATATAGGAGTGATGAAGCTAATGACTCTGGCACCTGAAATCTCCGGCGCCCAGTCACTTATCAGTAGTCTGCAGGCTGCCCGCGTGGTAGCAGTTACCGGACATACGGCTAGTACTTACGCAGAGGCTGCTGAAGGTGCCGCGTGGGGCATTCGGCAAGCAACACACACCTATAACGCAATGCTAGGACTGCACCACAGAGAGCCAGGTGCCGTTGGTTGGATACTGCAGGACGAGAGGATATTCGCACAGCTGATTGCCGACAATATCCATGTCCATCCGGGTGCCATACGCATTTTGGCTCTTTGCAAGACCATGGACAGACTGCTTCTGGTTACTGATGCCATATCTGCGACAGGACAACCAGAGGGACTCTACGAATTGGGAGACTTACCCGTGAGAGTCCTTGACGGCGCCTGCCGCTTACCAGACGGCACCTTGGCAGGTAGCGTTCTTACCATGGAGAAGGCGCTAGCCAATCTGATTGTCGCAACCGATACCGATTTGGCTACCTGCTGGCCAGCCTCCAGTTTAACCGCCGCCGTCTCCTGTGGCTGGGGACACCGACTGGGGCGCCTACAGCCGGGGTACTTGGCTGATGTCGTCTTGCTGACAAATTATTTTGAGGTCGCAGCTGTCCTAGTAGATGGCTGCCTTCGGCACCTGGCTCCCGATTACTCAGACAGGCTGGTGACTTAAGTTTCCATCAGGGCGATCTTAGTCCAGCACTCGCGGCGGTCTGCCGTTTTAGGAACCTGTAGCCAGTCTTGTTACTGCTTGGAGGGTGAAATCTTTCTCCTGCAACTGCAACAGGTCTTGGCTATCGAAGCCTGATCCATTGAAATCGGTTGCAGAAGTTTCGTAATTCGGAACAACGTCCTTTGACGCCATATTAATGACAATTTTGATGGGCAGTCGCTGCACCATTCTCAAAGCGGCGCCAGAATTCCGAATCTGGAGCCTTGGCCCCCCTTTGGAGAACCGGGAAAGATAGCTTCCACCTTGCTTCTGTCTTGCATATAACAAGGGAACAAATCCTAGCCGCAGACCACTATGGGGGTTGCCCTTCCGAGTGACAACCCAAGACGCAAGTGCCTCTCGCTGTTTCGTATGGCCTCAGCCTGAAGTAGCTACGGACAATTTGTATAAGGCGAAAGTGGTATATCCCTCTTGGGGGGCATCCGCAATACGGGAATCAATACTTATGCAAGCTATGGAGTACAGATCTGCCGAGATTTCCGCGAAGAAAGAGCGCAAAGTGTCCCTGGCGCTTGGCTTCACGTTGCCTCAGCATAAAGGTATTCTGCTAAATGTGAAGCAAGCTGCCCGGATGCATTCTGAGCCTACCCCCTCAATGGAAGGTAGGTCACTGTCTTGAATGCGTTCGGGCCTTACGAAGGGAACCCGTTTCTCCCCAATAGGAACGGAGAGCTTTACCCCATTACTATCAAGCGATCGGTAGCCTTCTCATCACAGGCCCAAAGTTCCGGGTCTGAATAGCGGCGCGGCGCTTTAGGAGGTGAAGCAGACATTGTCCAACCGGGACGGAACTTACGAATCAGGTTCGTCATGTTCTTAAAAGCTATCCTGTCTTTAAGTTCCTCACTGACTGGTGCCGTTTCAATTTCCTTCTGCAGTATCCGGTAGTCATAGTAAGGCAAGTCGGCACCGAAAATAATTCGTTCGGTGTCAACCCTATTGGCCAGCCAAGCAAAATCCCAATTGGAATCTCGGCCGTCAGGGTATTGCACCACTTCAAACCAAACGTTTTCATACTTTCCAAAATGTTCCGCTGCGTAGGTGCTGGCATGTGTGATAAACGTGGCATCTGGGCACATATCCACAATCTGACCAAACAACGCGTCATGCAAGTGCGTATTGCACAGGCCACCGCGCGCCGCCACCATCTCAACAAAAGGAATAGCAGCTTCACTTACCGGAGGGTGGGAGACGATACCAACCAAGTGGGGTAAAGTTAGCGTCCGTTCGGCCTCATCCAAGGCCAAGTCTCCCAAGCATGGATCCACAAGCGCCAGACCTATTGGAAAAATTTCGGGGAACTGCTCAGCGTTTCGCGAAATCAATTCGTTTTGTGCCCTCAGATCCTCCAAACCTCTAATCATTAGGCCCCCAGTGGCAGTAGGCATGGACAAGGCCGCGTGAATGTGGGTCTGGGCAAAACGCGCCATACACATTGCCGTGTTCTGGCCCGTAGGCGGCAAGCGGTTCAGAGTCTTACCAATGTGATTGTGACAATCTATATAGGGTCGCATGAAAATACCTCGAATGGATTTGCAGGGCAGAAGCCACCTGCGGGATGTATCAAAGCGTATCAGGTCGTATTGCTTGCCGCTTGGTAGTGGCCAAGCGGGCGGCCGTGATGATGGCCAAGTTGCTGCGGGCAGCCGCACCGCTGACTGGAGGCGCTTCGTTGCAGGCCAAAGCAGCAAAGGTGTGAGCGAAATATCCAGCATGCCCACTCCAGCCTGCGCTGTCGAGGGAACTTTCGTGTCCGGGCTGCAAAGGAACCTCCCGCCAATCATTTTCATCGTCCGTCTTCTGGAACAGCTTACGCCCGCGATGCAAGATGCGTACTGACCCAGCGTGGCCGTGCGCTTCTGCCAGGTTGGAATTCTCGCCATTTCCGGAGCCCGCCACCCACCAAGAACCGCTAACGGTGGAGACCGCACCATTGGCATGCTCTAACAAGAGTAGTGCCATATCATCTACTTCGAAATCGAAATGCTGTGTCAGGACATGTGCCTGCACATACCGAACAGGCGAATCCACAAGCGCTTCAGTAAGGTAAATTTCGTGGTACAGGGAATCATTGATACAACCACCACCCGCCGCGCGCGAGGCACGCCAGTCCTTGTCAGGGTCCGCCTGATCGCCCCGTTTGCGAAACAGGGCCCTCGATCGGCCAAAGCCCGAAGTGCCCAAAGCGCCGCTGCGCACCCTTTTCAGAGCTTCAGCGGTGCCAGGTGTATACAAGAAATTGTGAACTACAGCATAAGTCTGTCCCGTATCTTCAGCTACAGCTAGAATCTGGTCAGCGCCTTCCAAGGTTAAAGCCATAGGTTTCTCACTGATGACGGCAACTCCGCTCTGCAAGGCAGCAATGGATTGCTCCTCATGCATGGAATGGGGTGTGGCAACAACGACTACATCCAGATCTTCTGAAGCAAGCATGTCTTTGAAGTCGGCATGACAGGCTTGTGCCTTCACATGCAACGTCTCCCGCGCCCACTGCAAATTGGCCGCAACGGGATCAGACAAGGACGTAACCTTAGCCAAGGACGGCAATGACAGATAAGCAGATGCGTGAAAGGCCCGCAATATGCCACCGCAACCAATAAGGCCAACACGAAGTGGGGAACTGGACATGGTTTCCTCCTTTTAGCAGATTTCTTCCGGTTCCATTGCAAAAAGTCCGGTTCCGATATTCCGGTCTTCAAGGGAGATGGAAACGCTCCTAAGTAAGTGCCAGTCTTCCGCTACAAAGAAAGCACCTCCCACGCTTCGCAGATCCGTGTAGCTTGCGGACCGTCTTTATGGGCATTCTGGACCAGCAGGGAGTTGGTGGCTGGTTGCAGGCTTCTCACCCATACATTCAGCCCATAAACAGCAAATCGCTCTTCCACTGGAGGGCAAGAAACTAGGGAAAAAACTGAACGCTTTGTAAGAGTTGCCAAGAATCGAACTGCCTTCGTACCGATCCTGGAAGCAAAAATGCAACCTGCTGAATTTGAATCAAAGGCTTTTGTCGAAATACTACGAAGACTCACCCCGAATGCATTGAACGTCCCTGTACGCCCAAAGTAGCCTTTGGCTTTAGGAACATTCGGGGAGTTTGTCCGAGCTGCGTTATAGAGTTTCTTGGCATTATTCGATGCCGAACGGGGCTTCGAGGGGGCTCGCCAAACGGGGCTTTCGCCCGCTTCAAGCGGCGAAGGCAGCTTGAACCCTTTCCTTAATATTTTCGACCCAGCTCTTGGTTCGAATGTCGAATTTTGCTTTCGGTTGCCCTTACTTCCTCCAGCTCTTGTAGGTACCCCCCTTAGCAGGTATGGTGCCTCCGAAGACTTCCTTCCCTCCTTGCCAAGCGTATCCCTCATGAAGCGGCTGCCGTCCCTAGCGCCATCCCGAAGGGGGATGCTTCTAATTGCCGTATACAAGAGATCGTCAGGGAGGCGGTTGAATTCGATTACACACTTAGCGCTCAGGCCTGGCTGGAAATCCACGGTACCAATTTCAGACAACAGTAGTAGATCCTATGCCTCGGGCAGTTTTCCTATGCAATCCAGGCCCTGTTGCCAAAGATAGAACAGGCGGTTACAACAAGCGATGTTCATTTTGCTGCAGCCTTTTTCGCTACCGATTTCATACAATCGACTAAGGTTGCTGCCCGATTCAGATCTTGGTCCTGCAAGTTGATTCCTTCTATTTAACTGCTGGATACTAACTAGCAGCGAACTGCCGAAGGTAGCCAAGCTTTCGAATTCATTCATGCCCAGGATCCGCTGAACGCAGCGCAGGCGCAGGGCCTAACCCGCACATGCGGGTCAGTGAAGATTTGAAGTCGCTCGCACCCCAACGGCCTGGTCGACTACCTTGGATTGGCATGGTGATGCGGCCACAGATCAAGTGGCCGTGATACCACTGCACGGGAAACTAAAAACGATTTTGCAAAAGGGTGACTATCTAGCATCGAAAGGCCGGAGCTGTGGAAAAGGTGTACAGGATTGTCATGAGATACCTCTTAATCTGTCAGGGAACAGATTCTTCAATCTAGCTTGACTGGTTGGCCTGTTGAAGCAGACTGGTTCATCGCTAACACCACGGACAGAGTCTTGGCTGCATCTTCAAAGTTGCTCTTGATCAATTCAATATTGCCGCCTTGGATCGCAAGCAGAAAAGACTTCAGGGCTTCAAAATGAGGAGGGTCAGGTGGAGAAGACCCACTTGAAGTCATGGTCTTGATTTCCCTGCCCATGCTGGGACCTTCTTCGAATTCGACCTTGATCGATTCCCTCTCTCTTTCTCCCAGCCAACGAAAGCCAGAAAGCCGGGGAGGTGAGTAAGGACGCAGGGAAAGCTGGATATCCCGACCCACAAAGGTCAGGTCCTGCTTGGGTATATGACTTCCCCATGAATGAAGATGAGTTCCTGATACCCCATTCTCAAACTGCAACAGAGTACAGGTGGTATCAGCAATGGTGAAATCCTGTGATTTGGGTACCGCTCGGTTGTTGGCAAGCGTGTGTACTTCCACGATTTCGCTCACAAGGTAGCGCAAGAGATCAATTGTATGAATGGCCTGGTCCATGACATGACCGCCAGATCTTTCGTGAATAAAAAACCAAGGCGGCATCGTAGGACTGAAAGCGTTGTTTGAAACGTGCGAACTCTGGACTGAACTTAGGCTGTGGTCTGACACGATTTCAAAGTAGGCAGGCAGCGCGCGTGAATACCGGCTGTGAAAGTCAACACTACAGAGGATTCCGCTGTTGTGAATCATTGCAGCAATCTCCTCTGCAGTTTCCTCTGCGTCCGCTGGCGGTTTCTCGCAGAATACATGAACGTCCGCTTCTACGGCTCTTGCAAAAACAGTTTTTCGCACAGAGGGAGGTGCGCAGAGCAAGACGGCATCAAGATCCGGTTCCATATCGAACATTCTGTCGGGAGTGTCATAAGTTCTGGCCCCAAAAGGCTTTGCTAGAGACCTCGCACGTAATTCATCCACATCGCACACGGCAATGACCTCCGCCAGATCCATGAATTCCAGATTGGCGGCATGTCGCGTGGCAATATTCCCGGCCCCGATGAACCCAAGTTTCATGGTTTGTGCCCTTCGTGCAAGTGGGACGTTGGCAGGCTCTGGTCAGAATCTCCCTCGGAAGGGAATATTCGGCTGTCCGCTTCTAGCCATTCTGTGTGTCTCGTCCTCAATTCACTGAGAAGTATGTCCCTCGTGTCAGTTCCCTGCACAAAGGAAGATTCTCCAAAGAAACCGATGAGGAGTTCGAGACGGCGCAGATACAAGCATTTTGGATCCTTACTTCTTTTTGGCGCGATTCCAACAAGAGAGCCAAGATGATAAGGCCATGGATCCAAGGCCACTACAGCTCTACTCCATTCACTGGGTGCCCGTCCCGTACGGATAATGTGCTCAGCTGATTCCATGGCGCCCCTCATGCGTTCATGAAAGAGACCTGTGAGCTTGGTAATTAAGTATCGTGTCATTACCAGAAATGAAGTAACTGCTGCCAACCAAACGAATAGCGAAATGAGAATGGTCACGGAACTTCGGTCCATTAGTCATTCACTCCTTGAAGGTCAAGTTCGTCGGCAAAATGACAAGCGCTGAAATGGCCTTCTTGCAACTCCAGGATTGGAGGCTCCTCGTGCCTACATAAATCTTGGGCATAGGAACATCTAGTATGGAATGAGCAACCAGGAGGCGGATTCGCAGGGGAGGGAACGTCACCTTCAAGGAGAATCTCTTGGAACCCAACTGTGGGATCCGGCTCGGGGATTGCGGAGAGCAGGGCCTCTGTATAGGGATGTCGGGGCCCTGAGTACAAAGTGTCAGTTGGGGCAAATTCAACAATTTTCCCGAGATACATGACAGCTACAGTGGTGCAGATATGGCGGATTACGCTCAAGTCATGGGCTACAAACAAATAGGTTAGATCCAATTCCCGTTGTAAATCCTGGAGCAAATTGAGGATTTGGGCCTGCACAGAAACGTCAAGAGCAGAAACGGGCTCATCGCAAACAATTAAGTTGGGATTTAGACAGAGAGCCCGGGCAATGCCTATTCGTTGCCTCTGTCCACCCGAGAAAGCGTGAGGGTATCTCTTAAGATATTTGAAATCAAGTCCAACCAGTTCTACCAATTCCCGAACACGAAGCTCAATGTCTTTCGTCTTGCCAATGTTCTGAATTCGGAGTGGCTCACTTATTATGTCAAGTACTGTTTTACGTGGATCCAAGCTGCCATAGGGATCTTGGAAGACCATTTGCATATAGCGGCGAGCAGAACGAAGTTCCCTACGATCCAGTTCGTGGATTGCTATTTTCTTACCTTCCACATTTAGCCAGATCTCGCCTTCACTGGCCGGTATAGCCCGGATAGCACATCGGCCCAACGTTGTTTTGCCACATCCGGATTCCCCCACTAAACCCAGAGTCTCTCCTGGGTAAAGGGAAAGACTGACGTTGTCGACGGCCCTTACATGTCCCGTTACACGCCGAAAGATTCCCTTTTCGATGGGAAAATACTTCTTTAGATTCCGAATCTCCAGAAGCGGGGGATCAACGTGGGCCATTACCCCTTTTCCTCCGCGTACAGCAGACACCGTACTTTATGGGTAGGCGAGAGGTCGAAGAGACCCGGTACCTGCGTATCGCACTCTCCCGGCATGAATTCGGGACAGCGAGGGGCGAAGGAACATCGTTTTGGCGGATTGAGGGCGATGGGAACGGTACCTTGAATGGTACTCAGACGTTCCCCCTGCGACTTTCTCACGCGAGGTATTGATTGCATGAGAGCTCTAGTGTAGGGGTGTTTAGGATCTTGGAATATGGTCTCCACCGAGGCATATTCGACCACTTGTCCTAGATACATGACAAGAACCTCGTCGGCCATATGGGCGATAACGCCCAAGTCATGCGTTATGAAGAGAATCGACATTCCCAGTTCGCGCTGCAAGTCTCTCATCAGCCTCAGAATCTGGGCCTGAATGGTCACATCAAGAGCTGTGGTTGGCTCATCCGCTATGAGAACACGAGGGCGCAAAGCAAGAGCCATGGCAATCATGGCCCTTTGCCTCATCCCTCCCGATAGCTGGTGGGGGTATGAATCAATGTTTAGATCGGGATTGGCGATTCCCACCTGTCTCAGAAGCGCAATAGCACGGTCTCGACACTCTTCTCTGGTAACCGTCTCATGAACTTGGATGGCTTCCATGATTTGGAAGCCTCCCGAATGGACCGGGGAGAATGCAGTCATGGGCTCCTGAAAAATCATGGCTATGTCCCGCCCCCTTATCTGGCGGAAGCGCTCGCTCTCGATGGGCAACGACAGAAGGTCAACCTTTTCATCTCCCAAGGAGAGTTCGGCACTACCCCGAACTTCAGGCTTGCCACCCACGATACCCATGATGGTCTGTACAGTTACACTCTTGCCACAACCTGATTCCCCTACAATGCCCAGCGTCTGATTCTGATGCAGATCAAACGAGACGCCATCCACCGCTTTCAAGACCCCTTCTTCCAAATGAAAATGGGTAAGAAGGTCCTTTACCTTCAGAACAGTCTGTCGCTTTTCAGCTTCCATGCTATTTGTAAGGGTCGGCGGCATCCCTCAGCCCGTCACCGATAAAATTGAAGATCAATACAGTTACAATGACGAAGGCACCAGGAATCAGCATCCACTGGTGGCTAGCGATGCTGCGAACATTCTGTGCTCCCTGTAGGAGTGTGCCCCAGCTTACAGCAGGGGGTCGGATCCCTAAACCCAGAAAACTAAGGGCCGTCTCGGCCAGAATCATGCCCGGTATGGCCAAGGTAAGATGGACAATCAGATAACTCATGAATCCTGGCAGCAAATGATCCACAATGATGCGGAGATCAGTGGACCCGGCGGTGCTAGCGGCCATAACATAGTCGGCCTCTCGAAGCTCCAAGAGCTTCCCCCGCACAACTCGGGCTAGACCAGCCCAGCTGATCAACGAAAGGATAATCGTAATTCCAAAATAAACCTGTACGGGGCCCCACCGAGCTGGAACTGCAGCCGCCAAAGCCATCCACAAAGGTACTTGAGGAATTGAAATCAGGAATTCAATCACACGTTGAATTAAAACATCGACTACACCTCCAAAGAAACCTGAAATCCCCCCTAGCAGGCTCCCGAGGACAAAGCTGAGAATCACTCCCACAAGACCAATGGAAAGAGAAATACGTGAGGCTGCAATCGTGCGGGAGAACTGGTCCCTCCCCAAATTGTCAGTGCCGAAAAGAAACAGGACTCCCCCTTCTTCGAGTGTAATGAATCTTCGTTGAGCGTGAATAATCCCCCAGAACTTGTACGGCGTTCCCTTCTGCCAAAACCGAATTACCCGGGGTTCATCTTTCCTTGGTTCATAAGTTCGACTGAAAGTTTCCATGTCCAACGTCTGTTCTAAGACATATACATATGGTCTTACAAATTGACCACCGCGCCTCAGATAAAAGCGGGTAGGCGGTGCATCCAGATAGTCCGTATTCTGGGTCAACGGGTGATAAGGGATCCAGAATTCAAACGTCATGGCAAGAAAGTAAAGTAAGGCCAAACACAGGATTGAACCTACTGCCAGCCGATGCCGACGAAACTTCCGCCAAACCAATTGCCACTGAGAGGCGAAGAAGAAGCGATCTTCTTCTGATATGGCCTCGTGCGAAACAGCCGTTAAAGTCACTGGGCGTGCGTCTCAATGGTCATCACGCTCGACCCTCAAACCTGATCCGAGGGTCAACTACCACGAGTAGAATGTCGGAAAGCAATGTCCCCACAAGAGTAAGGACAGACAGAAGCATAAGGATGCTGCCTGACATGAACATATCCTGGCTCAACAGCGCCTGGTAAATCAATGGCCCAGTCGTAGGTAAGCTTAGAACAATGGCCACTATGGTTTCCCCTGATACTATGGCAGGCAGTTGCCATCCCACAGTGGAGATTATGGGATTGATGGCCACACGTACCGGATATCTGAAAAGCAAAGTACGAGAAGGCACTCCCTTCGCACGGGCCGTTACAACATACTGTTTTCCAAGTTCATCAAGCAGCGATGCCCGCATGACCCGCATAAGACCTGCAATGCCTGAAGTGCCGATGACTACCACGGGCACAGCCAAATGCCGCATCAAGTCCCATAGCTTCGCAGGACTCCAAGGAGCGGAAATATACTCTCTGGAAAAGAGACCGCCGATGCTGATGCCAAAAAATTTGAAGAAGAAAAACATCAAAACCAACGCCAGCATGAAATTTGGTATTGACAGCCCCGCAAATCCAATCACCGACCAAAGATAATCTGAGAAGCGGTATTGATGGGTTGCCACATAAATTCCAATCGGGACCGCAACAATATATGTAAAGAAGAGAGAGATAATCGAGATCAACACGGTAAAAGGCAAGCGCTCTGCCACTAGGTCTTTGACAGGCAAATTCCATTCAAAGGAGCGTCCCATGTCTCCTTGCAGGAATCGGCCTATCCAACGAAAATACTGTTCAATTGGGGTGCCGTCAAGCCCAAACTGTCTCCTAATTGCCTCTAGTTCAGAGTCATCGGAAAAAGCCCCTTGTGCCTCCAAAGCCGCCAAATAGGTCGTCAGGAAATCACCTGGCGGTAACTGAATGATCGTGAAAATCACAACCGTAAGCGCCACCAGTGTAAAAAACATATAGACTAGGCGTTTAAGAATATAGGAGGTCATTCTAGAGTCTTCGTCAAGAAGCTAAATTTGGGAGGGGCTTTTCAGCGAAAAGGCAGCTAACTTGGGGCACTCCTGTAGAGTTATCATTCACTACGATTTAAGGGAGCAATTCCACCTTGGAGTTGAATAGGGTCCGACCAGAATACGACGAGAACTGAATGGGCAGGGCAGGACCCCAAGTGAAGAGTCACTGCCCCGCTACAAGCAAAAACTTATTCCGAAATGAACCAAGTCGCAGGTTTATAAGGTGCGTAGAAATTCGTGTCCGAACCCCACCAGATGTTCTCCGAGGGAACGTTCTTTAAGCGGTTACTTACCACCTGTGGTACAGGGCCAAGACCAACAGTTCCAATCATAGGCAATGTCTCTGCAAAATACTGGTAATACTGCTGACCCAATTCTACAAATGCGTCAGAGCCCACTTCAGTCCGCTGCCAAGCCTGGAATACTGCTCGAAGTTCCTTGATTTCGTCCGGGGGTTCGATTCCCTCAGTCCCATCCGAATTGAACCAGATGACCCACTGGGCACCCCATCTCTGTTGAGAAGCACTGAAGAATCCGTACCATAGCGGATTGGCGCGGCCGAATAGGCCTGACCTGTCAAGGTGCCAAGTAGCGATTTCAAATTCATTGGAAATATTTCTCTGTGTGTAAAGACCACCTTCCGTAATCTTGCAGGTTACTTCGATGCCAATTGTCACCCACTGTTGCTGAATAACTTCACAGATCTGCAGTTTGGGCCCTTCGGCGGAACCGATCTCAATGATGACGCTGAGGCGTCTGCCGTCAGGCCGTAAGCGATAGCTATCACCGTCGCGCTCGCTCAAGCCTAAATCGTCTAACAGCTGATTGGCCGTGTCGGGATCATATTCGGTGTGCAACGTGTGCCACTCCGGTTTTACATAGGCATTGGAGGGCAAGGGAATGGCAGGATAAGCTGTCCCCAATCCAAAGAAGACTACCTGATTGATTGCCTCGCGATTGATACCAATGGACATGGCTCGGCGGAAGTCAAAGGAATTGAATAGCTCATTGAGCACTTCGTCTTTGGTAGTGCGATTGGGCATGAGGGCAAATTCAGATGAACGCAGGCTCTTGGCGGTACGCACGTCGAAGTTACCCGCTTCCTTGTTTGCCTGAAGAGTGCCCATGTCATTCAGGGAAACATACCATCCCTCGAAGTCAAATTCACCCGTGGTGGCCTTAAGAATCTGAACCTGCTTGTCACCTGTTATCAAGGTGTCGATGCGGTCGATATAGGGCAATTGATTTCCCTCGGGGTCCACTTGGTGGAAGTAAGGATTCCGTACTGCAATTGCCCTATCGGAAGTGACTTCCTCTGCAACCCAAGGCCAAAGAGACGGCCGACCTACGAGCATATTGCCAGAAGGGTTGGAACGGGACCTGAATAACCCAACCCAATCCTCATGTCCTTCTTCTTCGGCTTTGCTGGCCGCCTCTGCATTGTGCTCGATATGGAATTCCTTCAGGTAGTGAGCCGGCATCATGAACGCTGGATCCGAACTGAACCAGCTCCGGCCCATAAGGTCAACCACTGCAGGATAAGGCACAGCAAACTTCATTTTCACTGTCATGTCATCAACTTTGGTGAATTGAACCCTTTCGCCTTCAGGTGACCAAAAGTTGCTAAATGAGGGCGTCAATTCTTCGTTCCCCATAACATCCTGCCAGACGAACAAAATGTCATCTACAGTGAACGGAGTGCCGTCTGACCACTTGTGGCCAGCTCTTAGAACGATAGTAAGTTCGCTGAGGTCGTCGTTCCAGATGAAATCTTTGGCAACGTCAACGCTAACTTCAGAATTCTCCTGGTTGTACTTGAACAGGCCGACTGAGCGCAAAGTGGAAAGGTTCCAAAGGTTGGTCTCCACCACTCCGAAACGCATTGTTCCGCCGTAGGTTCCTATACCCTCTGACACTTCTTGGACCAACGGTTCCACGGGCAGCCGTTCGCTCAAGGGAGGCAGATCCCCGGCAGCCACCATGTCTGCCAACATGGGCGCCTCTTTGCTAACTTCATCCATTGAAGTTTCCGATGCCATTTCTTCGGCAGGGGCCATCTCCTCTTCAGGGGGAGCTTCAGCTGGAGACCCACAGGCAACCAACAATAACAATACGGCTAGTAAGACAGACCATAGCCTTGCCTTTCGGGAAATCGACATCATGTTCTCTTCCTAATTCTCTTCTGAATTAAACGAGCGAACTAGGACTTCCATTTCCAACAAGAGCAAATCCTCAAGAAGCTGACGACACATATCGGCTGAGTTCACTAGCGCCGATGTGCCCGCCCTCCCTAAAGAAGGCTTTTGGGTTCAGGTTGCCTTATCCGGTTTCTTATTGTACTTTTTGGCACTGAGATTCCAAAAGTGGCTTTGAAGGATCCTTCTCCGGACTGACTTTCAGGAAAAGAAGCAGAGGCATTCCTTTATCCTCCATAAGCAGGTGTCCTGGCTTGGATCCCGCCAGACCAGCAGATCTAAGCGCTTCTGACTGCACACAACATACAAGTGCACCCCAGAACGCATATTCTCTGGGCCTCTGGAGATCCGATGAGGGTTGCTACGGATCAACCCCCCTTGCCGCCGCTGGAAAGGGCCGGCCAGAGAGCACTCTTGGATGGAGTGCATTGCAAATGGATTTGAAAGACGGAGCCATCTGCCTGCCAGACTCCACAATGGCAGACGGCGTTCCTACCATGGAAAGAACTCTGGCCAACATAATGGCTGGTGCAAGGCCGACTGGTGCTGTCTCAAGTGGTTATGGCAAATGAGCGGGCCGCCTGCTGAACGGCTACTTGAACTACATCGCTCTACTGGTACAAGACTGACAGTTTGCAGTCGACTTGGTAGCAACCCGCCTTCGGGATGTGGATGCCGAATACCCGAAAGGGATTTCGTTTTAGGCTGAGGGATCTGAAATATCCATCTGCCACTGTACTGGCAACACCGTTGTGGCCCCTGCTGCCAACAATATCTCTTCCAAGCTGGCACATTCCTGTTCAGGAGCTAACACCAGAACCTGTCCCCCTAGGCCGGCTCCAGTGACCTTGGCTGCAGGTGCTCCTCCTTCCAGGGCCGCCTGAATGAGCTTCTCATTGGCGACGGAACTAACCCCCAACCGACGCAATAATTCCTGATTGGCGTTGATTAAAGGCCCAAGCTCTAAGCGGCAGGCCTGGGTCAACGCCCGGAACATAGTTTTACTGATTTCCCCAATATCCTGCAGCCAGCTTTCCACTTCATTTGGCTTTTGATACCTGAGCCTGGCCACTTTGGTCACAGCCGTAGAGGTCGGCACAGAAATCCCTGTATCCGCCAGCAAGAACGACGGGTTGTACCGGGGCTGAAAGAATTGGGGTGCATGCCCTTTCTGAAAATACAAAGGAAGGCCGTAGATTACTGTGAGGTTGTCGATGCCGCTGGGACTGCCATGCAGCACCGCCTCACTGGCGTAGACAATGCGGTTTTGGGCCTCCCAATCCAAGTGGCAACCTGCCGCTTCTGAAACCGCTCGAACCAAGGCACAGATCACCGCGGCCCCGCTGCCCAAGCCGCGGGCTACAGGTATCTGGCTTCGAATCTGCAGAATCCAATCTGGCTCTTCTTGCACCCCTGCAGTAGCTAGAGTCGTTTCAACTGCTTGCGCCAGAATCTGCATCTGCGGCGTGAGATCGCTCAGGCGTGCATGCTGCTGCAGGTCCAGTGCGGCAATTAGGGTTCCATAACCCGGCGAGGCCGAAACTACCGACGCCCTTGCTTTTAGATTATGTAAAGGAAAGGCAATGGCGGGATAGCCGTAGACCACAGCGTGTTCGCCGGTCAGAATAAACTTACCGGGGGCATGGGCGGAGACGGCAGCTTTTCGGTGAACGGAATGAATGGAGTAGTCCATCGCCTCTCTATAAATAAGCGGCCGCGGAGCGGGATTTTATGACTTAGTAGGTTGGAGCAGCTCTACCATGACCCCGTGAGCGTATTTAGGGTGTACAAACAACACGGGGCCGAAAATGCCTGTTTCCAAGTGGGAATAAACGAGTTCAACTGCCTTGTTCTGAAGTTCTTCCAAGCTACTATGAATATCAGCTACTTCATAACAAAGATGATGGAGACCAGGTCCCCGCTTTGAAAGGAATCGACCAGTTGCGCAGTCAGGAACCAATGGCTCCAAGACCTCAAGCAATTCGTTGTCTTTGCGCAGCAGTGAAACATGTACCTGTTGCGGGAGGAAATCCCGCGCCTCTTCCAGTTTGAAACCCAATTGATTGCAGTAGAAGGCGCAGGTTTCCTGAGAGTTCTTGGCGGCCACGCCTATGTGATGAAGTCCTCGAATCTCTAAGCCACTCAAAGTTGAACAGACCATGTGCCGGATACCATGTTACGGATGTAAGTTTTCTAGTCCTGACTACTCAGGGGCAATGAACTAGAAGATTACAATAAAGCAGATGGGATAAAGCAAAAGATGAGCCCATTGGGAACCGATATTCTTGACACCCAACCAGAAGCTTATTCGGTAAATAGATAGCTATGGTGCCATGTATCTTGTCTCCTATTGCTTCGGATTATGTTTCTCTGCCGATTTGATCTAGGCTGGGAAAACTTCATCAAGAGATCCGCCAAGACATTAACAACTGTATAGAATGTCAGGGTCCCTGCAAAGGGCAATGGTCCTCGTTCCATGGTTTAGAAATTTGATCAATGCTTTGAGAATGGTGAGCGATTTACGTGTATCAGAAAGCAGGGCGATACTTTCGAGTCTGCCCGCCACCCACAAACGCCAGCAAAAAGTATGGATGACCGGATTACATCGAGTGGCGGCCAAGGGGGCCAGAGCAAACAAGGTTGTGCGCACGTGGGTGCGTCCTGCCCATGCCCCACACCTTTTCCTCTTATTCATTCCTAGCCTAACCTGTTGGGCGGACAAACTGAAAGGAATTGGCCGAGAATAGCTCTAGCGGAATCCCATAACCTTCTACTAAGCAGTCGGCATGGAATTCTGTCGAGATATCAGAACCTCCCGGATGCGTCGATACTTTGAATCTGTTCTTGGGTAGACGTGTAGCTGCGGACGGGCATTTCTTGGTGCAGGCCGCGGCTCCCCAGGGCCGGGAGCTCTAGCGGGCCGGTGCAGGCGCCGTCAGCGCGGCCCCCACACCCGCGTTTTAAGAAAGGAAAGGCAAGCTCATATCCAAGCCATTTGGGACAGCACCGGGTGTATTTAAGCTGGGGATGCCTTAGTGGTTTTCAAGCTCCCTCTCTCCTTCTATTTCTCTCTGGCTCCCCGGCCTTACCCCTTCTGCGATTATGTTTATCTGCTCCAATTAAACAGCTTGGGCAACAATATATGTATTCGTAGCAACCCGCCATCGGGATTAACCAGCACTCGTCGTTGACAAGACGCCGCCGTCCGTCGTTGACGAATATCTTTGCAATGCCAACGGGCATAGAGCCTTGAGACAACCAACCCAAGGTAGCCTAAAGGCGACATTGATTCAACCATCCTATAAGGGGCACGCGAAGAGCTAGTGATCCAGGGAGAGGCTCGACTAGAAAGTGACACCGGGGCAAAGGCCAGAATGACAGGCCCGCCTTGTGAAAGTCAAAATCGCGTCATTTAGCAATGCCCATCTCCAAGAAATTCTCTCTTTCTGTCCATGAACGATGGCGAATACTAAACGCTACAAAGAGTTGCAGTGCATGAGGAAACCTCGTGGAGCTCTTCGATCCCATTTCCGCTTGCGTCAACGGGAAAGACTCTCTGCTGAAAAAAAACTTCGTTGACGTTTAAGGCAGCCTCCAAGAAAGCAACAACAGAGTCCAATCCTGAACTTTTCTTGAGGTTGGTGAAGACGAAAGGTCTCACGTTGCGTTTCGTCTTGGCGTCAATCGCCATAACCTCTAGATCAGCACCCACATGTGGTGCCAGATCCGTTTTGTTGATGACCAATAGATCGGAATTTGTGATGCCGGGTCCTCCTTTGCGAGGAATCTTATCGCCAGCAGCCACGTCAATCACATAGATGGTGGTGTCCACCAATTCAGGACTGAAGGTAGCCGAGAGATTGTCTCCACCTGACTCCACAAACACTATTTCAATCATCGAAAATCGAGACAACATGGACTCGATGGCCTCAAGGTTCATTGAGGCATCTTCGCGTATCGCCGTGTGGGGGCAACCTCCGGTCTCAACCCCGACAATGCGCTCCGGTGGCAACGCGCCACTCCTAATTAAAAATTCCGCATCTTCGCGCGTATAGATATCATTTGTGATAACGGCGATTTCATAGTTGCTTTGCATGTGCTTACATAGAGCGTCAATCAGGGCCGTTTTACCTGATCCCACTGGCCCACCTATACCAACCCGCAATGGCTTCTGTTTCTTTCCCGTCATGATCTAAATAACCTCGTGTGTTGAGTTTCGTGCTTCATGGACACCCAATCCAATGTTGGAGTGGCGGAACCCCAATCGTCCTGAGTCGTTTGCAGGGCTTCCTTCACTACTTCCGCCACCGGAATTTCCAAGCGGGCAAGAGCGATTTGACCATCCGTGTGACCCAAGGGGACAAGGCGAATGCCCGCAGATACGAGATTTGCCACGAAGGAGTGGAGATAGGCGGCAAGGGCACTGTTCAGCGGAATCTCGTTGAGCCTGCAAGCCAACGCGACAGCGATAGGGTAGGGCAAGGGCTTTACCGACGAGGACGACAGAAAGTTCAGGGCATTGTGTGCGAAAGTAGGCTGCAACGACGCCATTGCGGTTGTAAAAGCGCGGCCCTGTTGGAGACTTTCCTGACCGATTTCGCGCGTTCCTTTGAGTGCAGTTGCCAGATCAGACAAGCTTTCAAGATCGCAGGGGTTGACACGAAAAGCCGCCACAAAAAACATCCCGTCCGTGCGACCAGTGCCAAACCGGAGAATACCCTCTAACCACTCCTCAAGGCTCGTGCGGTTATGCACAAGCCCAGATTCCACCGCGTATTCAAGACCGTGGGAGTAAGCATAGCTGCCCACCGGAAACGATGGCGAAAACCAAGTAAGTAGCCTGTACAGCTTAGGCAGGTCCATGACCTCAGAAAAGGAAATAACGTTGTGCCATGGGTAGTTCGAGGGCGGGTTCGCAGGTCAACAGTTCCCCATTTGCCCGCACTTCATAAGTTTCTGAATCGACTTCAATCTGTGGGAGCGCATCATTGTGAATCATGGAGCGTTTGTCAATGCTCCTAGTCTCTCTGACTGCAACAGTCGGCTTCTGAAGACCCAAGCGACTTGGCAAATCGGCACAGATTGCGGCTTGCGACAGGAACGAAACCGAACTCTGCGTTTGGGCTCCGCCGAATGCACCGAACATTGGCCGGTAGTGGGTTGGCTGAGGAGTGGGAATGGATGCGTTTGGGTCGCCCATCAAAGCGGCAGCAATAACACCAGATTTGAGAACCATGTCCGGTTTGACGCCAAAAAAGGCTGGAGTCCAGATACATATGTCCGCCAGCTTGCCAACTTCCAAAGACCCTACCAATTCCGATATTCCGCAGGCAATAGCAGGATTGATTGTGTATTTGGCTATATATCGCTTGGCCCTGAAGTTATCGTTGAGTCCGCTTTCAACTGGGAGGTACCCTCGCTGGCGCTTCATTTTGTCTGCCGTCTGCCAAGTACGAATAATGACTTCTCCCACTCGTCCCATGGCCTGACTGTCTGAGGAAATCATGCTCAGAGCACCCATGTCGTGCAGAATATCTTCAGCAGCAATTGTCTCGCGCCGGATGCGACTTTCTGCGAAAGAGATGTCCTCTGGAATCCGAGCGTCGAGATGGTGGCATACCATCAGCATGTCAAGATGTTCATCAATGGTGTTAACGGTAAAAGGTCGTGTGGGATTGGTCGAAGAAGGCAGGACACCAACTTCGCCACATAGTTTTATTATGTCTGGCGAATGGCCTCCTCCTGCGCCCTCGGTGTGGTAAGCATGAATGGTGCGGCCGGCAATAGCATCGATGGTGCTTTCCACGAAACCGGATTCATTGAGAGTGTCAGTATGAATCAATACCTGCACATCCATTTCGTCACCGACCCGCAGGCAGTTGTCAATGACCGCAGGTGTAGTGCCCCAATCCTCATGCATTTTGAGGCCACAGGCTCCTGCTTCGACTTGCTCCACCAAAGCAGCTGGTTCACTGGCGTTGCCTTTGCCCCAAAAGCCCAAATTAACGGGAAATCCATCAGCGGCGCGTAGCATCTGTCCCAAGTGCCAGGGGCCCGGTGTACAGGTTGTGGCATTGGTGCCGGCAGCTGGTCCAGTACCCCCACCCAGCATGCTGGTGATACCACTGCATAGGGCCTCTTCAATCTGTTGAGGACATATGAAATGTATGTGGGCATCAATGCCGCCAGCGGTCACTATTTTGCCTTCACCTGCGACTATTTCAGTCGCAGGGCCAATAATGGTATCTACCCCGGGTTGAACATCGGGATTGCCCGCTTTACCTATCGAGAATATCCGCCCATCCTTAATGCCAATGTCAGCTTTGACTATTCCCCAGTGGTCCAGGATGAGGGCATTGGTGATGACGGTATCAACCGCCCCTTCCCGCCTGGTTATCTGGGATTGACCCATGCCATCACGGATAACCTTACCCCCACCGAACTTGACCTCCTCGCCATAGAGACAGCGATCTGCTTCCACCTCTATGAAAAGCTCCGTATCAGCCAATCTGACCTTGTCTCCAGTTGTTGGCCCGAACATGTCGGCGTAGGCCCGGCGGTCCATTTCCCGCGGCATCGTCAGCCCTCCAGAGGCCCATTTGAACGACCCCTAAATCCGGTTATGACACGTTTACCGGCATAGGCCACCAGCCAGACCTCCCGGACCTGACCTGGTTCGAACCGCATTGCGGTGCCGGCTGGAATGTTCAACCTAAAGCCCTTGGATATCGGACGGTCAAATACAAGGGCTTCATTTGTCTCATAGAAATGGTAATGAGAACCCACCTGGATGGGCCGGTCGCCAACGTTGGCGACCGGCAACTGCAGGTTTTCTCGCCCTTGATTCAGGACTAGGCTGCCATCTTGCGGAATTACTTCACCTGGAATCACTGTAAATTCCCCTTATCTAACGAATCGGAAGGTGGATCGTAACCAGCTTGGTGCCGTCCGGAAATGTTGCTTCGACCTGAATGGCTGGAATCATTTCAGGTACACCATCCATGACTTCCTCTCGAGAAAGAAGGCCTGCCCCAGAATTCATCAGGTCTGCCACCGTGCGTCCGTCCCGGGCCCCTTCAACGACGAAGTCACTGATGAGCGCCACTGCTTCGGGATGGTTAAGCTTCAGCCCGCGCTCCCGTCTACGACGAGCCACAACGGCAGCCATCGCTATCATCAGTTTGTCTTTCTCTCTAGGTGTCAAATTCAATTGAACCTCCCCGGACCGGCGATCGCTAAATACCAGTCTGAAGTATGACCGGATGTACTGTTACCTAGACTTGGGCTTGTTCACCAAACAATCGGCCAAAGAGCTGGTTACTTTAACTACACTCGCCAGACCTGCGGTAAGTAAAAGGGTTGGGTGTTTACCTTGGAGGCGAAATCCACTACAAAGTTTATGTAGCTTTGTTTCAATTCTGCTGGATCCTTCCCTAGCCATCGGGCAATGAGGACTTCTCCGATAAGCGTGACCCCCGCACGGCATTTCGCCTTCAGCAACAATGAGCGAGCAAGAGCCAAGTTAGCAGAATTATCTGGAGTCACGTAGATAAGAGAGGCCATCGCGGTGCTTCCGTCAAAACCTGCAGACGAACTCATCTGTTGGCTGACATTACCTGCGAGATGCAGATTGTCCGCCCACTTTAGCTCACCGGCGTACCTGACTCGCCATTCATCATGAACCATCCCATGAGTTAGTTTTTCTCCTTTGGCGGCCCGACCGAAGAACAATATCTCTCCCGCCAATATGCTGGCCCCTCGTTCTGCATCAATTTCTATGCGCCTCCTCAAGCGCACCCCATCGAAAAGAATGGTCTCTTGAGGGATCCATGTTAGGCAGGACTCGGTGGCGGCAATCAGGTTGACTGTCATTCTTGTATCGGCCCCAGTCGAACGATAGATTTTTTCAGCGGCTTGAGTTGTGAAGATCGCAGCAGCCTCGTCTCTCGTTTCCGCAGAAACCCTCAATTCATCGCCGGCCACGACCCCACCCGAGGTGTTGCCCAACACAATCTCGAGGAAATCCGAGCCGTAACTGTAGGGAAGAAACACCCGTAGAGGGCTCTGCTGGTAGTAGTCAGCTATCTGACGACCATCTTCTGCTCTTCGCACCGAAATTTGTGCATTTCCCTTCATGTCACAAGTGCCTCGTCTTCAAGTTCCAACCGCTCACCGAAATGAAACAGCCCAAGGACAAGTGGTAGTTCGCAGAACTTCAATCCATACTAACCCATCCCTCTGGGGGAAGACAGATACCTTCCCCCAGAGAGGGTCGGAAGGTAAATTCTCGAGTCAGTAGTTCCCTGTAAGGTACGCGGGGAATTCTGGAGGTATGGCCTGATTGAGACCCGAAACTTGCGTCTTAAGAGTTGGGACCAGAATGACCAGCATCCAGTCCCAGATCTGACGGGAAAGGGAACCGCAGTTTCGGATGGGGTAGCGGCTTATCTTGCGCCTGACGCCTCAGAGCTTGCGTTGGCCCCGACCGGAAGCCACGCATTCTTTGCGGATTTCGTTGCGCACGGCGGCCGCCAGGGTCTGGCGGCGGCGGCGCAGGACCCAGACTGTGTGCAGGAAGGAAAGTTTCTCCGGGACAAGGGCTTTTTCGGCCGCAACCAACTGCAGGTGACAGTTCAGGTCGTAGTGGGCTGAGGGGCGAGGTGGGTCTTGATTTCGTCGCGGACTGTCTCAATTTCCAAGCACTCCTGATAGAAGGCCGCCAGGTCCAGGGGGGAGATCATGAGACGGCAGATGCACCGACTTGGGGATGCGCCACAGGAGCTGGGCGCCTGTGTCCCGGACTTCACGCCAGAGGTCAGCCCTGAGATAGCCGCGGTCGGCCGCCACCAGTTGCTCGGGGGCGAATGAGCATGTAGCCTAGCGGCTGGATTCTCGGTACGGACTCCCCATCCAATCGAAGGCCACCCGTGCGCCTAGTTCCACCAGCGTGGTCATCCGCAAGCCGCACTTAGGGCCAGGCCCCTTCCCCCGCTACAACCCCGGTGGGCAGGGGCAAGCACCCTCTCTTCCGAATCCCGTCGATAAGAAGCTCGCTGAAGCGTGAATGGGTAACCTTTCCTGATAATTCAGTTCATCGGCCTTCAGGAGAGACAGTGAGCAAGCACCAGGGGACTTTACCTGGCAGTGTCGAGTCGCTCCCCTTCCGAAACCGCTTCTTTGTAATATTCTTGCCGATGACTTTCCATCCTCCGATCCGACCAGCGGCAACCGTCTTGTTCGGCCATGACTGGCACAGCGTTCAGATCCGGGAAACCCGGGTAGGGATTCCGCAACCCAGATGGGGAAGAGGCATGCCACATATAAGTCGACACCGCCTGGCATCTGCCGTTTGGCCCGATTTCCGTGTGCCGACTATACGGTCATGTCCTAATCGGCCTTCACCTGAAAATGTTTGAGCCATAACTCACCCGCACCATCTATGACTTCGTTTCCCAGCTCTACTGAGGCCACATAGTGGTTGGCCGGAATGTGATTGTGAGCGACCAGATAGCTGAGGAACTCCACAACATCGACCACGCCGCTGAACTGAGGCTCCTGACTGACGAAGGCGATGTAATTCGCTCCAGAATCCGGATGAAAATTCGGGCGCACGTAGAGATCGTAGGCAATGCCATGCACCACAACTTGGCCGGCATGAAACACTTGCGGTTGAGCTACGAAAGTCTGATCCAACCATATCATCACTTCATGCGTAATCGTTTCGGGGCTGGGCGGATTGGCGCTGGTCACCCAGATGTCGTAAGCCAGATTGTATGTCCCCGCTGCGCTAAGTTCGACGGTATAGGCTATGGACAATTGAGTGAGGGAGCCTATCCGAGCGGGCAGGACAGACGTAGAGGACTTGGAATTCCAAGGCTTGTGACCGTAAATCACTTGAGGGTACGCCTTGACCTGGCCCGTTCCCTCTGGCCATTGCCACCGCCAGCCATACTCAGTCGCTCCGTCAAGAGTACGCTTCAATAAACATTGTTCGTAATCGGTAATATTTCCCTTGCCCCACACGTTGTTTTGAAAGATGAGGACGGAGTCCGTCAGTTCATCCCAATCTCCGCAGTGGGACTCTGATTGCGTTGCCTCGGAAGATTGGACAATGGGAGAATCCAAGCCAGCGGCATTGGATGGGCCAGCCTCATAGTCACACCCGGCGGCGGTCGGGCCGAGAAGGGCAAGGCAAGCCAAGGCGCGGACTGCCCTGAGGGTATACGTGCCTGCGCGGCCTTCGGATTTGTAAAGTCTATGAGCTGCTGTCATCGCCGACGCCTTCTCACTGCAAACACTTCCCGAGCATCTTTCTACTCCTGGATCGTCTGAGGACTTTTCCTGCAGGCCCTCTATCCAGGCAACCGCTCCTGCATCTCAAAGCCATCCACCTGTAACAGTGGCATTGGACGCATCCGAAATCCTGAAAAAGGACTGTGATGTTATTCCGTCCCTATGAATTATCCAGTTGCTTCCTTAACTTTCTGTATTGCATAGGCAGGCCTTGTCCGCCGAACCATAAGCCAAGGACCGCCATTGTCCTAGGGCAACTGCAGTCAAATGTACTTGGTGATGCTGACGACTCCTGCGGTCACATGCGTCCCTATAAAACATAGGGGGCTGTGGGCAGGAAGGCAGATCAAGTGAACTTCCAAGCATGGCGTGTCCGCCTCGAAGCTTCTCCAAGCAGAGGAGACCCATTCTGTATTTTAGTCGCTTTGGCTCCCACAACCCCCGTCTGCGGTTTTTCCAGCCCATTTCTCATCCTTCCAGCCGCGAACCGGCGTCGGGACCGGTCTCGCAGACTTCCTTCAAATGAGAAGGCTGACTTCCATAGCCATGAAAACGGATGAGTTTGCAGTAGAATTCCAAATCACTAGTATTGGACTTAGACCGAGTTAGATCGGGGCCCTAAGCCTTTCCGATGGAAGTATAGGGCCGGAGGTCTCAACAGGAACGCACGCGCTGTGGAAGAGTTTCCTGCCCTCCCTACACAAGCCTTGATTCCCAAGTGATGGCGGCCAGTGCCCATTGACATGGAAGCGTCATACCATGTGTACTACGCTGGATTCTGGGTAAATGTCCTTGGGCACGCTTCACGTCTGGTTGTAACTACCTTCTTGAGGTTGCGTTCTTTCGCCAGTTAGTAGCCCTCATGGTCTCGGTGAAGACCTGCCGGGTGAGCAGATCTCGATGAGTCGCTGGCTTCCTTGTGGGTGCTTGCAATTGTGCTCGCCACTGTCTGTTGAGCCTTAACCCTTTGGCCAAAGACAAAATTCTGTGCCACGGACGAGCCATTCTGCTTACAGCGCTTGGAACTCCCTTTCGACCCAATGTCCTCTGACTTCAGCTTCGCGGGTGATTCAGATGAAAGTATCGGCCTGATGCTCACCCCAAACTCTGCGCAACCTATTGCATATTTCGCCTGTTGTGGCCAGATTCGAAACCGCATCCACTACAAGCGGCATCAGATTGACTGTTGAATCCTTTGCTGCTTCCTCAATGCGGTCAAGGCACTGCTCTGTAGAGATGGAGTCGCGAGACTGTTTTAACTGCTGAACTCGTTGAGCCTGTTCTGATTGCACCTTTTCGTCTACTTCAAGTAGATGTCTCTCATCGAATTCGTCCTCACCATCTGTGAATGCGTTCACTCCAACGATAATCCGCCGCCCCGATTCCTGTTCCTGCTGTGAACGGAACGCTGCCTCCTGAATGGCAAACTGGGGCAAACCGGCTTCTAAAGCAGTCAAGGCACCACCCATTTCTTTGACTTGGGCCAGGTAGCCTTGGGCCTGTTTCTCAATATCATCCGTCAAATGCTCCACATAGTAGGACCCTCCCAATGGGTCCACTGTATCTGCTACACCACTTTCGTTGGCCAACACTTGTTGTGTGCGCAGAGCCAATTCCGCACTGGCAGCCGTCGGTAAAGCCAACGCTTCGTCCAGGGCGTTGGTGTGCAAGCTCTGGGCTCCGCCCAGAATTGCGGACAACGCCTGCACAGTAACGCGAACCACATTGTTGGATGGTTGCTGGGCTGTAAGGGTGCTCCCGCCGGTCTGGACATGGAAGCGAAGGCGCCAGCTACGGGGATCCTTCGCTCCGTACTCCCGACGCATGATCCGCGCCCACAAACGCCGGGCAGCTCGAAACTTTGCCACTTCTTCCAACAAATTATTGTGAGCGTTGAAGAAAAAACTTATTTGACTCGCAAAGGCATCAATCGGCAGACCAGTTTTTATGGTGGCGTCCACATAGGCCTTGGCATGGCCAAGAGTGAACGCAACTTCCTGAGCTGCCGTGCAGCCAGCCTCCCGCATGTGGTATCCACTAATGGAAATGGGATTCCATCGAGGCATATTTTTCTGACAATATTGAATGATATTTGTGGCTAGGCGCATTGACGGATTCGGTGGAAAAATATAGGTTCCTCTTGCCACATATTCCTTAAGAATATCGTTCTGGACTGTTCCTGAAAGGGCCGTCGGTGGTATGCCCCTTTGTCCAGCAACTGCCACAATCATGGCCAGCAGAATCGCGGCAGGAGCATTGATAGTCATGCTGATGCTGACTTTTTCCAATGGCAGGCCGTCCAACAGCAACTCCATGTCCTTGATAGAACAGATGGAAACTCCTGCCTTGCCTACCTCCCCCAATGCCCAGTCGTCGTCAGCGTCATAGCCCATTTGAGTAGGAAGGTCGAAGGCAACAGATAGACCTGTTTGGCCTCTATTCAATAAATAGTGATAGCGCTCGTTGCTGGCCCGGGCCGAACCAAATCCTGCATACTGGCGCATAGTCCAATAACGGCCCCTGTACATCGTGGCGTGGATTCCCCGCGTGAAAGGGAATTCTCCAGGCTGGCCGATCTGTTCTGCGAAGACCTCGTATCCTGGCATGTCCGGTGAAGGTCCATAACAGGGGTCTATGAATTGGCCATCCGAAGTTCGGAATCGGGGGGCATGCTCTTTCTGATCAGGGGCCACTAAAGTCTCCGCGGTTTGTGCTGAAAATTGCGGCTGCCGGCATCTGGCTACGCCGGAGGACCCAAAATTACATCCTGCGCCGGCCTTCCATGGCGTGGCGGAAAGTCATGTCGTCGGTGAATTCCAAATCGCTGCCTGACGAGAGACCGCGAGCCAGCTGGGAAACCACCACATCCATACCTTCCAACATGCGGGCTATCCATTCCGCCGTCGCCTGTCCACTGAGGGTCGGGCTGGTGGCCACTATTACTTCCTTGACAGCTTCGCCGTTGGCCGGACGCAGTCGCGGTAAAAGTTCCTTGCATTTGATGTCGTCTGGACCTATACCCTCCATGGGCGATACAGCCCCATGCAGCACGTGGTACAGACCGTAGTATCCCCCAATGCGTTCGATCACTGGCAAATGAAATGGTTCCTCTACAACACAGATCTGGGTTTTGTCTCGTTCCTGAGACTGGCAAAGCAAACAAGGCTGTTGGTCAGCGAAATTAAAGCAGGACTCGCACAGCAACACATCTGTTTTGAGCCGTAATAGAGATTGGCTGAGATTCTCGATGGAGGCCTGAGGGGACCTCAGCAAATGGTATGCCAGCCGTTGGGCACTTTTGGGGCCTATGCCAGGCAAACGGTTCAGGGCTACAATGGCATCTGAAATCGCCTTTGGCAGAACGCTTTCCGGCATGGTGCGGGACAATCCCAAAATTCCTAACCCATCAACCCGGGAGGAAGATTCAAGCCACTGGTAAGATCCTCCATCTGGCCTTTCTGTCTGTCATCTACTTGCTGCAAGAAATCATTGACTGCAGTCAGGATCATTTCCTGAACTATCTCCACCTCTTCAGGGTCCAAGACCTCAGGCTTCAATTCAATGTCAGTCAATCTGCCATTTCCCATTCCAGTGACAAGAACCATGCCACCGCCTGCAGAAGCCTTGAATTCTAGGTCTGAGATGTCATTCTCAGCCATCTGATTCTGCATCTGTTCAAGTTGCTTCATCAGGGCCTGTTGATTGCCGCCCAGCTGCGGCATGACGGGGCGACGGGTGCTTTTTTTGCGGCGGGTCTTGCGGGGCATTTCTAATCAGTCCTTGCCTTTGTCTAACTGGGCCAACAGGTCTTGTTGTTCGGCTTCCTCCATGAGAGTGGCCCCCTTTTCCTTTCGCAGAAACGTGTCGGCAATTTGAAGTGGATCCGGATCGAGTTGGGATGAGTCCAACGACTCTGAGACTGCCTTTGAAGACAGTGCAATAGGGCTATCCCTGGCTGTCAGCAGTTTGCATTTTACTTCCCGACCCAGGTAATCTCTGAACTTTCGGTTTAATACATTCCTTTCTTTATTCAAGGCAGAACGGTATACGGCATCGCGCAGGATAAATGTGACAATCCCGTCAACCACATACAAGTCAACCAGGCCTTTCGTGGTCAACGCTTCGTGGGCCTTGTTGTCGCGCGCTCGTTCTCTTACTGTGCGCTGCAGATCTCGCCATTTATCGCGCAGTATATCTCTTTCATCTTCGTCTGAGGCTGAAGGTTCGGCCAGCCCTACGGAGGATTCTTGCCTGGGTCTGGAAGAAGTAGAAGCACTCTCTTGCGGGGGCTGTACAGCTGATCGCTCTGTTTTCGCAATGGGAACAGACTGCTGACGCTGTGCTGCAGTCTGGACAGGATCCACTCTGAGTTGGGATGGACCGTTTATGGCCGTTATTAAGGCCAATTCCACAAGAATCTGTGGGTGGGGGGCCTGCCTTAAATCCGCTGCTGCGTCCACCATAACAGACATGGCATGAAGTAATCGGTTCTCACTGCACGCTTTGGCCCAGGTTGCCAAGATTGCGGCCTGTTCAGTTGGCATGTCGGCGGCGACCTGGGCTCCGCCGATTAACTTGAACCGAAAAGCTGCTCGCAACTGCATAATGGTTTGTTGCAGAAACTCCGAAATGCTGCCGCCCTGGAGAACTACATCCTGGAGAACTTCTAGGCCCTGGGCTTTGTCTTCGGCAACTATGGCCCCTACGAAAGTGTTGATAGCCTGAATATCGGTCAGGCCCAACAGGTCCTGGACTTGCTTAAGGTTTACATTGCCCTGGCCCAATCCGATTACCTGGTCCAACAGGCTGATGGCATCTCGCATACCTCCTTGGGCACTTTCAGCGATCATGGACAAGGCCGCCGACTCCACGATGCAGCCTTCCTCATTGGAGATCATTTTCAAATGATTTTGGATCTCTCCTGTAGGAATTCGCCTGAAGTCAAACCGCTGACAGCGACTGATCACGGTGGCGGGAATGCGATGGATCTCGGTAGTGGCTAGAATGAAATATACGTGATTAGGTGGCTCTTCCAAGGTCTTTAACAGCGCGTTGAATGCACTGGGAGACAGCATATGAACTTCGTCTACGATATAAACCTTGCTATCTCCTACCGTAGGACTAAAATTGACCGCGTTTCGCAACTCACGGATATCCTCCACGCCGTTGTTACTTGCTGCGTCAATTTCGACCAGATCCAAGTATCGCCCTTCATCAATGGCCTGACAGGCTGTGCATTCGCCGCACGGTTTCAAGGCCTTAGGGCCTATACAGTTGAGCGCTTTGGCCAGCAGCCGGGCCGTGCTAGTCTTGCCCGTGCCGCGAGGCCCATTAAAAAGATAAGCGTGGGCCACCCTGTCTGACTGCAGAGCATTCTCCAATGTACGCACCACATGGGGCTGACCTACAAGATCCGCAAAGGTGTGGCTGCGCCATTTGCGATACAATGCCTGCGACATGCGTCACTAGTCCCTAGCTACATTTCCCGTTTCTGGATTGTAACAAGCCCATCCAACCGCTTTCCTGAGTGAAACAAAGCAGCAGCCAGGTATCGACAAGAAAGGTGTTGTTGTCTATGTCCCGTAAGCAAATGTTGGTGGTTTCCTGTGGTACTGCCGCCCTTGTGCTGGTTATCCTTCTCATGGTGTTGTTGCCAGCCGGCGGCATGGTAGATGCAACCTCCAATCTCAGCACAGATTCCGCTCAGACTGAAGAGGGGGGCGGCGTGACCGGCCTCTCTGGCGGCAATGACTGCTATTGCGCTCCCTCCAGCGATCAGCAACTTGACACCGAAGAACCTGTACCCCCTACCAGATAGCTGTCCGCAATAGTGTCGGTGAGTGCCCCTGCAGCTTGCGCAGAGATCCTGGACCCTCGGTCAACACCCTAGCCGTAAGTTCGTACTTGGCTATTTCTAGGAGCGGGTTCGGCAGCCAGTACGGACTGAATTCGCTTGACTACAATTTCCACGTCTTTGCCGCTTACATCGCAATTTAGGACGGCTCGCAATTTGCGGTCATTGATTGGGTTCATGAGAACGCCCTTTTTCTGCAGGCCAGCTGCCAATTGGACAGCAGTCATGCGATCCGGATTTACACCAAAGTAGACGATATTGGTGGATATGTCTCCCAGCTCAATCTCAATTCCATCCAGAGCCGCCAAACCTCGGCCTAGCTCCTGGGCGTGCTGGTGATCATCGGAAAGCCTTTCAACCATTTCGGTTAGGCTGATAATGCCGCAAGCGGCGAGTATCCCTGCCTGGCGCATGCCGCCGCCGACTACTTTCCTCATCCGTCTGGCTCGGCGGATAAAATCTCTGCTACCTGCGACAACGGACCCCACAGGAGCCGCCAGACCTTTGCTCAGACAGCAACTGACGCTATCCACATGAGCTGTAAGTTCGGCAGGTGCCTTGTTCAGAGCAACTGCCGCATTCCACAAACGTGCACCGTCCATGTGCACAAAGAGTCCCTTACTGTGGGCCAAATCCCCGATGGCTTCCAAGTAATCAACTGGCAATGGGGAGCCGTTGCACCGATTATGCGTGTTTTCAATGCAGATCAGGCGGGTAATTGGAAAATGCTCATCGTCGCCGCGAATGTGATCTGCAACTTCATCTAGGTCTAAGGTGCCGTCTGGTTGATTTAATACAGGTCGAGGATGAATGCCTCCCAGAGCTGCAGAACCACCTTGCTCATACAGGTAGATGTGCGCCAGACTCCCTACGATCAACTCATCGCCTCGACCGCAATGGGCCATGACACTGATTAGGTTTCCCATAGTGCCGCTGGAAACCAAAACGGCGCTTTCCTTACCCAACATTTCTGCGGCCAAGGCCTCAAGTTTATTGACAGTGGGATCTTCTCCATACACGTCATCTCCCAGAGGAGCATGAGCCATCGCCTCCCGCATAGAGGGCGTTGGTTGCGTGACTGTATCTGAACGAAGATCGATGGGTTGACTACTGTGTGCCATGCCGTTCCTTGGGTATTAGTGAGTTAAAGCACTCCTTTGGTGCTCGGAATGCCTTGCCGCCTAGGTTCCAGCCTCGTTGCCTGATCCAGTGCCCGCGCCAAAGACTTGAAGATAGCTTCAACCTTGTGATGGTCGTTTTGACCTGCTAGTACAGTTACGTGTAGATTCATGGCCGCCTGTGTGGCCATGACATACAACATGTGTTCGATCAAATCTGTGGACAACTGACCCACCTTTTGTCCCTGGTAGCTGCATTGCACCACGCAATATGGCCTTCCGGACAAATCCACGACGGTACGGGCCAAGGCTTCGTCCATGGAGACATAACTGTGAGCCGTGCGGACGATGCCTGTCTTGTCTCCCAAACTTTGGGCTAATGCCAGCCCCAGACAAATCATGATGTCTTCAGCACTGTGGTGCTCATCTATTTCCAAATCTCCTTGGCAGGAGACGATCAGATCGAAGAGACCATGGTGAGCAAACAGGGTTAACATGTGGTCTAGAAAGCCAATACCGGTATCCACTTCGGCTTTTCCTTGGCCATCTACCTGCAAAGAAAGCGAAATCTGGGTCTCGCGGGTCTCGCGCTGTATGCTGGCGGCTCGTGCTGCTCTTTCTACCATTTCACTAGTTCTCCATGTCTTGCAGAACTGCCATCAAACGATCTATTTGCTCCGGCCTGCCGATAGATATACGAAGGCAATCCTCCAATCCCGGCTTATTGTAATAACGCAACAGGATTCCCTGTTCTCGTAGCTCCTGCCACAGTTTGCCCGCAGGACGGTCCACTACACGGCATAGGACAAAATTCGCTTCTGAAGGATACTCCTTCAGGAATGTGATGTCATGAAGTCCCTTAAGCAGGGCAGTTCGAGACTTTCGCATTTTATCTACGACGTCTTGTACTACGTCCATGTTTTGCAGACTGGCCAGTCCGGCGGCGGCGGCTAAGGCGCTGACGTTATACGGTTGCTTACATCTCCAAAAGTGGGACATTAACCAATCTGGAAATACTCCGAACCCTAATCTAAGTCCGGCAATGCCCATGGCCTTACTGAAAGTACGCAACACGATCAGATTGGGATGCTTAGCTACCCATGACATACGAGTGTTCCGTAGCGCAAAGTCCACATAGGCCTCATCCAGAACTACTAGAACCGGAAGTTCCAGCAGCCTCCGCAATTCCTCGTCGGGAAACCATGTTCCACTGGGATTATTTGGCGAAGTGACAAATACAATCTTGACTCTGAATTCCCCGTGTGTGTGGCATTTGGCTACGGCCGTCTCTACTTCCTTCAAGTCCACACTGAAGTCAGAACGTCGCCAGACCTGCAGGACAGAGGCGCCAGCCAGTTGGGCATCGAACTTGTACATGCCAAAAGTGGGCGGCAGATCCAAAATGCTGTCCAAGGGGGAGAGACACAGCCGGCAGATATAGTCCAATAGCTCATCTGCTCCGCTTCCTATAGCGATAGATGGATAGGGAACTTGATAAACCTCGGAAATAGCCTGACGTAGAGCCCGCTGTTCGGGGTCTGGATATATGTGATAGTAGGGGTATTCTGATAGCGCATCTATGACAAACTGAGGAGGCCCATAGGGATTCTCGTTGGCATCCAGCTTGATCATCTGCTCAGGGGGAAAGCCCAATTCCTTGCTGAGCACTTCGAAAGGCTGAATAGGAACGTATTCCTCCATGTCTCGAAGGTGAGGATTCAGTAGGGATTCAGGATCAAACATAACAAGAAGTGTTTAGTCTTTCCATTACGGCCTGGGCATGGGCATCCAGACCCTCCGCGGTAGCCAGTCGTGCTGCTGCAGGGCCTAAAGTGTCCAAAGCACTCTGATTCAAGCCAAAGACACTGACAACCCGCACGAAGTCCAGCACGTTCAAAGCACTACTAAAACGGGCAGTGCCATTGGTGGGCATCACGTGGCTGGGACCAGCGACATAGTCCCCCAGCACTTCGAAGCTGTCCTGACCCAAGAAGACTCCTCCGGCATTGCGCACTTTGGCCAGGTGGGACCAAGGATCTTGCACCATCAGGCAAAGATGCTCAGGAGCATAAAGGTTTGCAAGTTCAAAAGATTCCATCAAAGAGGATGTCAATACGATGCCGCTGCCTCGTTCCATTGAATCCGCAATCAATTCTGCCCGGGGCAACGATTCCAACTTGTGGCCCACTGCAGCAGCCACGTACTTGGCTGTCTTCTCATCAGAGGTCAACAATATAGCACTGGCTAAAACGTCATGCTCTGCCTGCGCCAACAGATCGGCAGCCACTGTCTGCGGGTCGGCAGTTTCATCGGCGATGATTACCGTTTCAGTGGGTCCATGAAGTCCGTCGATCCCCACTTGCCCGAATAGCTCCTTCTTGGCCAGCGTTGTAAACAGCCCTCCCGGTCCACAAATCTTGTCTACTCTCTGGACAGTCTCTGTACCGTAAGCCAAAGCCGCAATGGCCTGTGCGCCGCCCGAAACATAAAGGGACTTCAGCCCCGCAACTTGGGCTGCAGCCAGGGTGACCTCGAACGGTAGACCCGTTTCCAACTGGGCTGGCGTGATCACTGCAATTGACGGCACCCCTGCCACTTGGGCTGGAATGACGGTCATGAGAAGAGTACTGGGTAACGGAGCTGTGCCTCCAGGGCAGTAAATACCCACTCTATCAATAGGCCGGATCACTTGTCCCAGAGTGCCCTGTTCCGAATTGTCTATCCAGCTTGTACAAGGTTGCTTCTCATGAAACGCCCGAACGCGGTCCGCTGCCAATTTCAATGAAGAGGCCAAAGCAGGTGGGATATTCTCGTAGGCTTTCTGCAACTCCTCACCACTGATTTCCAGAGCCACCGGGGTGCGGCCATCCAATTTTCTGCCCCAGTCTCGTAGTGCTGCATCTCCGCGCGCCTCAACGTCCTGCAGAATTTCACGAGTGGCCTCAGTGGCTGTGACGGGACGACCGTAGGGTTCCTGCATTTCTGGCGGTAGCAAGACCTCTTTATACGGGCGCCGGTACAAAATAGTGGATTGTGCTTCAGAGGCGGAAAAGATACGCATACTATTTAAGGATAGAGAGATTCTCTTGGTGTTCGCAATTCTGAGGCGGCGAAATCTGTATTGTACGAGACAGTCAGACCCTTCAGATCGTGTCTGCTGTTCCAGAATTTTCTCTTCTAAACGGATAGAATGTCACTTCGTGTTCGACGAGTGAGCCCTTCCTGTAAACGAACTTCCCGGAGAAGAACTGTCCGGATCCGATCCAGGGCAAGAAAATTCGATCTCCCTCCCACAGATTCAGATCCATCAGCTTGCCATCGGCAATCCAGGCCAGTTCGCCTTCTGGAGAATCAATGAGCTCGCCGCAAAAGCAGTCCGCGGTATAGACAAAGACGTACCAGTCATCTACTTCATCAAATGCGGGAAAGGTAAGAATACCGTGTAAAACTGGTGACTGGATAGTTAGGCCACTCTCCTCTTGGACTTCTCTCTGCACACATTCTTCGGGTGTCTCTCCCAGTTCCAATTTGCCGCCAAGTCCATTCCATTTGCCTTCATGGAAATCCTGGGGCTTTTTGTTGCGATAGAGCATAAGCGTTCGTCCGGACTGCCGGACATAACAGAGAGTGCCTAGCTTCATGACCCAGTCCTTTCCCGCATCAAGTACCACATGCCGTCCGTCTCCACCCGCCTTTTCTATAGCGGCAGACCCTCCAGGCAAGGCCAAGATCAGTCAATAGGACGCCAGCTCTCTGGCTGCGTTACTTATTTTGACAGCATCGGGGCGATAAGCCTGTTCCAGGGGAGGACTAAAGGGAACCGGAGTATCCAAGCCTCCCAAACGCTGAATGGGAGCATCCAAATACTCAAAAGCTTTCTCTGCTATAAATGCCGCAACTTCCGCGCCTGCCCCCATATAGCGATTGGCTGCATGCACAATCAATGCCTTGCCTGTCTTGCGTATAGTGTCGAGAAGACTCCGGGTGTCTAGGGGCTTCAGCGATCTTAGGTCCAGCACCTCGGCGTGGATGTCTTCTTGTGCCAGTTCCTCCGCGGCCAGAAGGGACTGTTGAACTTGCGAACCGTATGTAATGATGGAGAGATCCTCCCCTTTCCGGACAACATGGGCCAGACCTATTGGTACTGTATGTTCGCCGGCAGGGACTTCTCCTTTCAAAGAGCGGTACAAGGGTTTGCATTCCATGAAGATGACGGGATTGTTGTCCCGGATCGCCGAAATCAGTAATCCCTTGGCATCCGCGGGTGTGCCCGGGCAGACTACTTTAAGGCCTGGCACATGGGCAAACCAAGCTTCTGGATTCTGGCTATGAAATGGACCTGAATTGGTTCCGCCATCACTGGGAGCCCGGACGGTCCAAGGGATTGCCCGTCCTTGGATATAGTGGGCGTTAGCTGCAAATTGCACGATGGCATCAAATGCGGTAGAAATAAAATCCGCAAACTGTAATTCAATCACTGGACGCAACCCCATAATGGCCATACCGGTTGCCATGCCTGTGAATCCCAATTCGCTCATGGGGGTGTTGATAACGCGCCGGGGACCGTATTGTTCCCACAATCCTTGGGTAACTTTGAAGGCTCCGCCAAAAGTGCCTCCAATATCCTCTCCCAAGACCAAGACATCCTCATCTCGCTTCATTTCAAAACGAAGCGCTTCTGATATTGCCTGCACATAGGTCAATACCCGTGGAACAGACCGAGCGCCATAGGATTCTGGGAGAGTACAGGACATCGTTGATGCCGAAACGTGGAGCTGTCTACTTGGCATAGACACCTTCTGTAACTGTGGACGCCTCCGGAAATGGACTGTCTTCAGCGAAGGTTATGGCTTCGTCCATTTCTAGTTCTACTTGGGCTTCAATTTCAGCAAGATCGGTTTCCGCCAATCCGATTTCCTGGAGTTTCGATCGATAACGGGAAACGGGGTCCCGGTTTTCCCAGGTGGCCAGTAACGCCTTTGGGACATATTCAGCTCCGTCATGCAGGGCATGACCCAGCATCCGCATTGTTTTGGCTTCTATGAGACTCGGACCGCCGCCCTTCCTGGCTTGGGCCAAATACTCATACGTGGCAAAATACATGGCTTCAACGTCATTGCCATCCACCACTTGCGCCTTTACCCCATGAGCTGAAGCCTTTTCGGCAAGATCCGAGACCGCCGAGTGGGCGTCCACTGGGGTGGAATAGGCATACTGATTGTTTTCCAGAATGATCACTAGCGGAGCTTGGTAAATAGCTGCCATATTGAGGGTTTCGTGGAAAGTTCCAGCAGTCGAAGCACCGTCCCCACACACCGTAAGGGCGGCCTGAGGCTGGCCGCGGTATTTGAAGCTCATGGCAGCACCCAACGCTACAGACATGGACTGCGGGATGTGGCTGATAAATCCAATCAGATTGCAATCCAGATCTCCGACGCCGTGCATATTCGCATCCCGGCCGCGGGTAGCTCCCGTGGACTTTCCCAAATAATTAGCCAACAGCTTGCCAGGTGCGACACCCCTCACTATATGGGTGCCTACATTGCGGTGCATGGGAGCTGCCATATCATCGTCTTCCAAAGCGTAGCCGCATCCCACACTCACTGCTTCGTGGCCCCGGGCGCTAAAGCTAGTACCCAATCCACGCCCCTGCTTCCACAATGAAACCATGCGTTCGTCGAACCGACGAGTCAAATAGAGAAAGTAATAGATTTCCAATCGCTGGGAAGTGGAAAGTTGAGAGGAAGGAGAATGTTTCATGGTGCCAAGAAACGCTCCCTGAGCTGCTGCCGCACCTTGTTTACCGTCTGGCACAGAGACATATCAGTCGTGTCCAGGATAATAGCATTGTCTGCAGGTCGAGTAGGAGCCAGGTCCCGAGTGCTGTCAACGTGATCTCGCTTTTCCAAGTCTGCCAGTACCTCCCTTTCACTAAGCTGCTCCCCTCGAGAGTGAAGTTCGGCGTGCCGGCGACTGGCTCTCACCTTGGGGTCTGCCTTCAAGAAATACTTGCACTCGGCATCGGGGAAAACCACTGTACCCACATCTCGTCCAACTACTATCACTCCTTGTTTATGACCTTCGCCTTCAAGATACATTTGTCCGATCTGGCGCATACGTGTCGTCAGGCTAGAACGCACTCCGGGTTGTGCGGACACCTCTGGTAGCAGTTTATCAATCTCCTTCTTGCGTAATTCCCAGGTCACGTCCTCTTTTCCCACCAACACGATAGTGGTAGTACCGGCAGCCTGGGCTGAGGACCCGGGTGGTCTCAACGTAAACTGCAGATGAGCTGCCACTTCTGCCAAGTGTGCCGGGTCAAAGGGAGGTGAACCGCCCTTGAGTACTTGCCAGCAGACGATTCGATACAGGATGCCGGTGTCAAAGAAAAGGTAGTCCAAGTCCTGAGACAAACGGAATCCTACAGTTGATTTGCCCGACGCGGTAGGTCCATCCAATGTTATTAGCCGAGGCATTGGGCGTTGTGCGTTCAATCGGGTTGCCTTAGGTCAAAATTGACAAATCTCAGGGCCTGAGCAAAACCTTCGGTACGAAGGGCTGCGCAGCACGGTGAAATGCCGTCAAAGCAGCTGATAGTGAAAACTCTTGATCAATGAGGTCGGCCATGTTCAACCAACCTGCCGTAGTAACTTCAGTCAACCACTGCAAGACCTTGTCAAATGGTCCACAACGACTTCCCTGAACTTGAATTTCGTTCACAACTACCTTATTTAGATTCAGTTCACCAGTCTTTGACAGAGTGCTTTTGGCAACCAAAGTACCCCGGGGTCGGATAAGCTCCAATGCCAGTTCGAAAATGTCGGGCACTGCTGTGCACTCGATCACCACGTCAAAACGGTGACGCATGGCACGCCTTAATTTCTCAGGTCCCAATTCGGTTAACTTTACTGTATCCACACCATGAGCAGGCAGCAGATCAGCTTGCCGCGAATATTTTCAAAAGGATATAGGCCTGTACCCGTTCTGCCACAAAGTTAAAGCAATCAAGGTCACTAGTTTGCCAGCCCCCAAAACGCCTATACGAGTTTCAGGTAAAAGGACTAACTGATCTTGTATGCGCAAGGCAGCCGCTACAGGTTCGACGAATACTGCTTCAGATTCCTCCAACGAGTCAGGCACAGCGTGAATATTCACCAACGGCAAAGCCAGGAATTCTGCAAAGGCCCCATCTTGATTAAAGATACCCAGACATATTCGTCCCAGGCAGTGGTAAAAATCCCCTTGCAGGCAATCCGGGCAACTACCGCAACCAACATTAATTTCCCCCACCACACGCCGACCCAACTGGTGGGAAGCTTCGGGACAGCTTTCCACAGTCTCCACGAATTCATGCCCCAATACAATGGGGTTGCCACTGTTGTATCCCGCGACCATTTCCAGATCTGTCCCACAGATGCCAGCCAGGCTGATTGCGATCCGGACCTGCCGGTCCTTCAGTTTCGGCACCGGATAGTCTTGGGTTAGAACCAGACCTCATCGCGCAAGCTGCAATGCCTTCATGCCCATCTCAAAATGTGCTTGTCAATGCAACTAACCTCCGGACTAACGGCATCATGTCAGCGGATTGTAGCAAGATAAGCTGGACGAAACGATGATTAGTTCTGATGACGGCCCATTGAGTCGCCAATCGCAGGTAAAGGATTCTTATGAAGAATACTAAGCGTCAGTGCTGCCTTGGCGAAAGCGACAATTCCGGCAAGAGTCAAGCCATATTGAACGGATTCAGTTTTCGGAGAAACGATCCCCTAAGTTACCCAACTTGCGGCTAAACTCTGATTTCAGAGGAAACAGAGGCCGAATTTCATACGAAAGGCGCGCCAATCGAGCAGCAGAAATTCGACCCTTCACTGAGAATTTACTCTCGTCTCGCTCGGGCCGGTCGGAACGTGCGACGGTTTCAAATCATTCTGCAGCCCAACGGTGGTCCTTCATCCCGAATACTCCACTAAGGCCAATGAGATGGGATAGTCTACCTGGTGCAAGGGGCCTTGTTTGGCAAGAACTTTGCAAGCTGCTGCCTTTAAGGAAAAACACCTCCCCTCAATTGGAGGAACTGCGAAACCTTCACTTGGGGTAATCCAATTTCTTTCTCAGTCATGTGCTCTCACTAACAGGTGCCATATTGAACACCAGTAGTTTCAACTTCTATCCAGTGACTAAATTGGGCTCCGACCCCCAATTCCTTCTACAGATTGCCACGCATTTGGGGCCCGGCGTACCACATGCCCTGCACAACTCCATTTCCAAGTGAGTTCGCAGGCTCTTACAGCCAAACAATTCCATTCCAAAAGAATGGCCTATATCAACGCGAGAATACTTAGGCGTTGCAGTATCGGAAATTGTCCAGACGATCCGTTTGAGCAAGACGGTCGCAGAGCTGCGCGAGTAGTTCAGCTTTAGTCGTGACATATTCTTGGTCATGCCACAGATTGTGCATTTCCAACGGATCTTTTTCAAGATCGTAGAGTAATCCGTCACCTGAGCCGCCATAAATGCAAATTTTCCAACGCTTGGTAATAAACATGCGATAGCGGCAAAATTCGGCAGATTTGCTATCCTCGTCGAATTCCACCAGTTTTCCTTCCTGTTGAGTTGAGGCCCCAGAGTCAATAACCGCTCGAAGCGATTCACCGGGCAATACCATTGGTAGTGTTGCTAAGTTGCCTCGAGTGTCGAAATCCGAATGGTTCAGTCCTGCATAGTCCAAAACTGTGGGCACAAAATCCAAATGACTGACTGGCAGAGAGCAAGTAAATCCCTCCTGACCCTCCGGGATTTTCCACACTAGTGGTACCCGGATAACGGGTTCGTAGGGCCACACTCCTTTGAAAAGCAAATGGTGTGAACCCAAGTAGTCCCCATGGTCCGAAAGAAAGACCACTATGGTGTTCTCAGCTTGGCCAGAATTTTGAAGTGCATCCAGTAGCCTACCTACACAATCATCAATATGGGTGATCATTCCGTAAGTCTGGGCCAATGACTCACGAAGAATGGCTTCGTTCCAGTCTCGCGTCTGGTCTTTATTAAAGCGATCCAAGAACCCACAAGGCTCTTCGTCGGACTCCCAGTTCTCTGGCAAAGTCAAAGTGTCCGGATCATACATTTCACTATAGGGTCGGGTGGCACAAAAGGGGTGATGGGGGTCTGGGAAAGATGCAACCAAGAAAAATCTGGACTCTCCCGTTTCCTTCAGGAAGTCAATGCTCCTCTCTGTAATCCAGTCGTTGTAATGCCATTCAGGCGGAATTTCCATGCGCCAGGCCGAAGATCCTGGCAAAGAATGGTAGGCCTTTCCTCGGCTCAATTCCGACTTGGTACCGGGACGCTTGGCTTCCACATCATTAACGTAATCGCCATTCACGTAGTCGACATGGCCACCTACGTAGTCGGTGCTCTGGTATCCATAAAATGGCTGTGGCAAACTGGTAATGGTGCCGGCATTCCAATGATCACGACTCTCCCAGGACACCGGCGCTCCTGCCTGATTCAATTGGTCCGTGCTGAATGGCTGCAGGTGTATTTTGCCAACACAGTGGGTCTTGTAGCCGTTATCAGCCAGAACCCCCGTAACGGTTGGAATGTCCTCATCAAGGCTGCAGCCGTTTGTTATTAGTCCGTGTTGGCGGGGGGTGAGTCCCGTATGTAACGTGGCTCTAGAGGGCTGGCAAACTGGATTGCTGGTGTATGCCCGGCCGAAATTGACACCTTCACTGCACAATTTGTCCAAATTGGGGGTCTTTACGTCAGGGTTACCATTCCAGCCTAGACTGAAGCTGTTCATCTGATCAACGATCATCACGAGGAAATTTGGGGCCATGGACGACTCCTTTAACCTTTCAAACCAGTCAGAGCGATGCCTCTGATGATGTGTTTCTGGAAAAACAGAAATATCAGCACAACCGGGAAAACAGCAATAAAGGCCCCGGCATTCTGAACCGCGAAATTACGTTCGTACTCTGCAGCGAAGGTGGCCAATCCCACTGCGAGGGTGTATTTGCTGGTTTGGGTCAGGACAACCAGTGGCCACAAGAGATTGTCCCAATTGGCTAAGAACTGGATAATGCCTAACGCGGCTAGTGCGGAAGGTATTAGGGGCAAAGCCACTCGCAAGAATAAACGGGGTTCACTGGCACCATCGATTCTGCCTGCGTCCAGCAGTTCATTAGGCACGCCATGCATGAACTGGCGCATTAGGAAAATCCCGTACGGGGTTAGGGCTGCAGGCACGATAATAGACGCATAAGTATTTAGAAGATCTCCCCACAGCACCACCTGATAGTGGGGAATGAGCAACATAGGACCCGGAATCATCATCGTGGCAATGATGACGTAAAACATCGTTTCCTTGTAACGGAATTCGTACTTGTTCCACACGAAGCCAATGTAGGCGGAAGTAAAGACGCTAACTGGCGTGGCAATCCCCGTAACCAGAAGACTATTCAAAAAATAGCGACCGAAATTAATCTTTGTCCAAGCGTCGACCAATGGTTCCCATGTGATCCGCTTGGGCAAGAAAGAAGGTGGATAGGCACTTATTTCGGCCTCCGGCTTGAAAGTAGACATGGCCATCCACAAGACCGGAAACAGCATAAAGAGGGCGCCGATCATTAGCAACGCATATAGTAGGAAGGTAGAAAGCGAAAAGGGCCTCCTCTTTCGGGAGCCCACTGTGGCAGTCAAGGTAGTGGCCTAGCCCCCAATCTCCCAGGAACTGCGCAAGAATCGAATCTGAATCATCGTCAGAATCATGATGAACCCGAATAGGATGAACGAAATCGCAGCTCCGTAGCCAAATCGGAAAAGCTCGAAAGTCTTCTCATAAAGCAAAAGGACCAGCGTAGTTGTGGCAAACAGCGGCCCTCCATCGGTCATTACAAACATGGGAACGAACACTTGCAGACTGTTGATCACCCCAACGACTATAACGAAGGAGAGCGCGGGCATCAACAAGGGCAGCGTAATGCGGAAAAAGGCGGCTCTTGCTCCTGCCCCATCAATTTGGGCGGCCTCATAGTAAGTTTGAGGAATATTCTGAAGTCCCGCCAGCAAAATGATCATGCGGACACCCAGAAATTTCCAGAATCCAAATAGAATGAGGCTGGGCATCGCCCACTGGGGCCGCGTCAGCCAGCCAATTTCTGGTGGCGGCGGCAGGTTGAGAAAGTCGACTGCACCAAAAATCGCGGTATTGAGAATTCCAAATCGCGGTTGGTAAATGAATTCCCATACTAGAGCGACGGCCACCATGCCGGTTACAGTTGGCATGAAGTAACTGGCTCGGAAGAAGGCCTGGAAACGTCTGACCGAATGAATCATGACCGCCACCAGCAAACATATGACAGTTCCCAGTACTACGTTGCCGAAGGCGAACTCAAAAGAGTTCGCCACAGCCTGCCAGAAGCGCTGGTCATCAAACAATGCTTCATAGTAATTGTCAAACCCCACAAATTTTTGAGTGGGTCGCAGCGGCTGCCAGTCAAAAAAACTGTAGATGAAAGTGTAAACGAAAGGAAAAACAGTCCAGACCAGGAAGTAGGCAGCGGCAAGCAAAATGGCCCCTGCAATCATCATATTCTGACCCGCCAGTTTGATGCGCTGGGGCCGCGCTGGAGCCAATCTGAATGGTCCAAGTCGCTCTCTGATGTTCAAGAGAATATCCTGGTGGAAAAATTGATAGCGGCTCGAGGGGGCTGCCGCTAAGAAAACGAAAACCCCCACTCCATTCAAGCCATCTACGGTTGGTCCGGGATCATAAGGTTATTGTGTTTGTAATTGCGCTCGATGATGTTCCAGTCTTCCCTCTGTTCCAGTTCCTTGTTTATGAATTGCTCGCCCTGATCCATGGCATCGTCTATTGTGGTGCCCCCAATCAGAATCGGATTGATCAGAGCCTCGAGGATACCCGTGTTATAAACCGCCGGAGTATCGTTGACAATGCCCCACTCCACAGCTCCGCCAATTACATTCGCAACCTGGTCTGATTGAACCGAAGGCAAGTCGACCAGTTTCTTGTAAGGCGGAATAAACCCATTACGGAGGGCAATCGTCTGCGCCACTCGATTGTCATCACTGTATAGGAAATGCCAGAAGTCCCAAGCCACGGCCTTTTCGGCATCATCAGCATAGGGGTTAACCACCGCTTCCACGGCGAAACGTATGTTGCCGTAGGAGGGTTGGTAAGTCCCGTTCGAAGTGGGAATGGGTGCCGCAAACCATTCCAGGTCGGGGTTGTTTCGACGCAACACGGAAGTAACCCACGAGAAATCCACGATTATGGCGGTGGTCTCTGAGGCAAAGGAATCCAGTCGATTTGGTAATTCCGGATCTACTACCTTATCTACTTCGTGCAAGTCCTTGATGAACTGTAGCACTGCCCGGCTCTCGGGGTTATTGACCTGCGCATGTTTACCATCCTGGGTGAACAGATAACGCCCTTGCTGATAACATCCGTTTTTGTGAAATGTGGGCCAATCCGCCTGAAATCCAGCTTGAACAATGCGGCCTTGATTGTCGACTTTAGTCAAAGCCTTGGCGACTGTTCGTAGATCGTCCCAACTTGCTGGTGGCTCGTCAACGGAAAAACCAGCTTCTTCCCAGAGTCGGGTATTGATATACATGACAGGCATCATTGTCCCCATCGGCAGGAAATGTCGGCTACCTGGGGTACCTGTTGGACAATCCATGGCTCCCTCTGAAAATGCAACCCAGTTCTCGTCCAGGAAGGCGCTGTTAGCCACATGGTCGGGGATAGGATCCATCAATTGACCGTCACAAAATTCTGTAAGGCGCGATGTGTGCATGTGCCAAAGCGATGGCCCCTGACCAGCGGGGACATTCACTGTCAATTTGGTCCAATACTCGGAGAAAGATTGGTTTGATACATTGATAGTGACGTTGGGATACAGCTCCATGTATTCCTCGGCCCATCCCAATTCATATTCGTAACGATCCAGGGCCCACTCCCAATACTCCAAGGTTATGGGTTCACCGTTGTTGATGCTGTCTTTGACAACATAAGGAATGCCTGTGGCCGCGTTTGAAAGTTCTGCAACATTAGCTGGTACATCTATCGTACCTATTTCAACTACAGGTCCTGCAGTCTCTGCCGTACCGTTTTCAGACCCGCCTTGGGGGGCACAACTAGCGATAGCCGTTGTAACTGCCATCCCTGCACTTAGACGCAGAAAAGCTCGCCGGCTAATATCCGTGCGTTTCATATTTAGCTCCCGAATTACTGTTAAGGCAGTGAAGGTGAACTACCTCTGACTCTAAGACAATACCAGCTTGTGTATTCTTTGACAAGAATTTTCCATGGATCGAGGTTTGCTTTCAATTGTTTCGGTTTATTGGGGCATTCTACGAATTCGCTTTACGGCACAATTTGTCCAAATTGGGGGTCTTTACGTCAGGGTTGCCATTCCAGCCTAGGCTGAAGCTGTTCATTTGACCAACGATCATCACGAGGAAATTTGGGGCCATGGACGATTCCCTTAACCTTTCAAGCCAGTCAGAGCGATGCCTCTGATGATGTGTTTCTGGAAAAACAGAAATATAAGCAATACCGGGAAAACGGCAATAAAGGCCCCGGCATTCTGAACCGCGAAATTGCGTTCATACTCTGAACCAAAAAATGTGGCCAATCCCACCGCCAGTGTATATTTGCTGGTTTGGGTCAGGACAACCAGAGGCCACAATAAATTGTCCCAGTTGGCCAGAAACTGGATGATACCTAACGCGGCAAGTGCCGAGGGTATAAGGGGCAAAGCCACTCGCAAGAACAACCTGGGTTCGCTGGCACCATCAATTCTGCCTGCGTCCAGCAGTTCGTTAGGCACACCATGCATGAATTGACGCATCAGGAAAATCCCATACGGCGTCAGAGCTGCAGGCACGATAATAGACGCATAAGTATTTAGAAGATCTCCCCACAGCACCACCTGATAATGGGGAATAAGCAGCATAGGACCCGGAATCATCATCGTGGCAATGATGACGTAAAACATGGTTTCTTTGTAACGGAATTCGTACTTGTTCCACACGAAGCCAATGTAGGCGGAAGTAAAGACACTAACTGGTGTGGCTATCCCAGTGACCAGAAGACTATTCAAGAAATAGCGACCAAAATTTATCTTTGTCCAGGCGTCAATCAAAGGTTCCAAAGTGATCCGCTTGGGCAAGAAAGAAGGTGGATACGCGTTCATTTCGGCCTCCGGCTTGAAAGTAGACATGGCCATCCACAAGACCGGAAACAACATAAAGAAAGCGCCGATCATTAGCAGCGCATATAGCAGGAGGGTAGAAAGCGAAAAGGGCCTCTTGCGGGAGCCCACTGTGGCAGTCAAGGTAGTGGCCTAGCCCCCAATCTCCCAGGAACTGCGCAAGAATCGAATCTGAATCATCGTCAGAATCATGATGAACCCGAATAGGATGAACGAAATCGCAGCTCCGTAGCCAAATCGGAAAAGCTCGAAAGTCTTCCCATAAAGCAATCGGGCATGTACCGACAAGAGGCGCGTCAGCCCTCAAAGTACAGCGAACAGGCCCTCATTGTTATTGCCTGTAACAGCTACTCCTTTGGAGCCAGCCGAGGTCGAGCTATACTGCCGAAAACCAAGAAGTCAAACAGTGCTACCCGCCGGACCGGGCAACAAATGTCCTTCCTGCCAGGCCACCAGTATTGGTGTAGCGTTGCAAAGGGAACTGTATGTCCCCGAGAAGAGACCTACCATCAGTATGGCCATAAATTGGCGCAGCGTGGCACCACCCAACATCAGTATGGAAGTCAGTACCAGCAGAGCTGTTATCTGTGTGGCCACAGACCGCTGAAGTGTCTCGACTATGCTGCGGTTGGCAATAGTAGCAAAGGATTCAGTCTGATAGCGCCTCTGGTTTTCCCGCAAACGATCGAAAACCACGATGGTGTCGTTGACACTGAATCCGATTACGGTCAACACGGCTGTCAGAAACAAGGCATCAACCTCCCACCGGGCCACCAAACTCATAAGGGCCAGGAACGACAGACTTACTAACACGTCATGGACAAGGGCGATGACCGCACACGCACCGTAGCGGAGCGGGTGGCTCATGTGCCTAAAGGCGGCAGTTATGTAAAACATTATGCCGACAGATGCCACCAAGATAGCCAGAAAAGCTGCCCGGCTAACTTCTGAACCGATGGCCGGACCAATGTTGCGATAAAAGAGTTCATCAAAAGTGCCCACTTGGGTCGTGATGTCGCCTTCCAAAGCTTCTTTGACGCTATTCTCAATTTCCTTCATTTTCAGTTGCACGGTCCTGTCGTCCTGCACCATGAAGGCAGTAGTATCGGTCAAACCCCGTGCCAGAGCCACCGCTCTCACATCTTCAGCCGTTACGGGCTCCGAAAACTGGATCTCCCATTGCACGCCACCGGTGTAATCGATGCTGAGCGGCAACAATGACTCGCCGGAAATCCCTCGCACTGCCATGAAAACAATGGAAGGTAATACGGCGACCAAGGAGATCAGAAACCAAAGAGGTCTCCGTTCCACAATCTTGAGTTCCAACATAGGTGAATTTCGGGTTGTGGCGAGGTCGGGTTCAATACCCGACTAGTGCCTTGTTGGTAGCAGGTTCCAGACCTGTGGCCAAACTCAAAAGGGACCGCATCAAGGTACGTGTGATCAACACTGCAGTGAGCATGGAGAGTACAACACCAATCGCAAGAGTCAAGGCAAATCCCTTCACTACACTAGCTCCAAAGCTGCTGCCGAACCAGAATAGAACGGCACAACTGATCAAGGTGGAGATATTGCCATCACGAATTGCGGGCCAGGCCCGATTGAATCCAGAACGTACGGCATTCCGAACGGATCGACCAGTCCGCAATTCCTCGCGCAACCTTTCAAAGATCAGAATGTTGGCGTCCACCGCCATGCCAATAGACAGGATGAAACCGGCGATCCCAGGCAATGTGAGAGTGACAGGAATGAGTTTGTATACCGTTACATTCAAGGCAACATAAATGACTAAGGCGAGGCAGGCCAGCAAGCCAGGCAAACGATAAATCACTAGCATAAAAAGCAAAACCATCAACAGACCGACTTGCCCAGCCAGCAGACTCTTAGTCACAGAGTTCTGACCCAGTGTCGCCCCGATGGTCCGGACATCTACCACTGACAGGGGTACGGGCAATGCGCCATATCGCATTTGAATAGCCAAGCTGCGGGCTTCATCCTCTGAAAAACTGCCAGAAATAACTCCTACATCCCGAATTCCGGAGTTAATCACAGGGGTGGCCAGTATTCGTCCATCGAGTACTATGGGCATAATCTGGCCAATGTTGGAATTGGTATATTCGAAGAACTGATCCGAACCTTCACCAGTAAGTTCGAAACTGATCTGCCACTGTCCCGTAGTGTCATCTACCGATGGCACAGCATCCCGCAGAACCGTCCCTGTCATCACCGTTTCAAATACAGTGTCCGGGTATGGCAGAGGCACAACATCGCTCAATCCGCTGGCTATGGCCTGCTGCGTCTCCTCTACAGCGTTGGGTCTATTGGTGGTGTTTACTACAGCACCAGAGAACACGCCGGCATCGCCTGTGCGAATAAACTCCAGCTGACCTGTAGCCCGCAAGGTTTCAATTGCCTTCTCGGGGTTGTCGATTCCGGGCAGCTCTACAATTATGCGCCGACCACCTTGGCCCTGCACCAACGGCTCTGTCACGCCGAGACTGTTGACTCGATTTTCTACAATGATTCGGGCAGTGGACATGGACCCATCGTCCAGAACCACCTCTGGAGGCAGATCCGCTTCCAGGAGGATCTGAGAGCCCCCCTGCAAGTCCAAGCCGCGGGCAAGATCCCGAAGATCGCGGGGACCATCCGCGTTGCCCAGCAAGTCTTCCAACGCTGCCGCATGTTCCAGAGGCAGAGCAATATACAGTACTAGAGTAGCCAGCACTGCTATTCCGATAAGCGAAACTACATTGGAACGCATGAAATCACTGCAATAAGAAACCCAACAACTGTAGATTCTTTCGACCAAAACGCAAGGGCACAGTATAGAGTAAATAAGCAAGGCCGACCAAAAGGTCAGTACTTGCATTCTTATAAGATTGCTCAACAAACCCGAGGCCCATGCCAGGCAGCAACTACATCAGCAGCACTAAGAATCGCCACATTCAGCAAGCAATCCGTTTGCGCAAGGCGGCTCACCGGAAGGAACAAGGGCATACCCTCATTGAAGGGGAACCTGAAATCCAGCGGGCCATGGTCCGTCAGATCCCTTTTCACTCCATTTACATATGCGGTGATCACATACAGGGATCGGCGACTCTACAACTCATTGAGCGGTTGGAAGCTTACTCTCAGGGCAGCAACGCACAGATCTTTGAAGTGTCCGCCCATGTCTTCGAGAGACTGGCTGTCCGGAGCGGAGTAGGGGCTGTTGTCGTGGAGGCTAGACCTTCTCAATCCAAGCTGCGGGATTTGCCCCTCGACGCAGTAGGACCTTATGTTGTTTTGGAGGATGCGAACAAGCCAGGGAACATTGGGGCCGTTCTGCGAACTTGCCATGCCGCCGGTGCAGCAGGCTTGATTCTAGCTCGTACTGAGAGTCAGGGGACAGATCTTGCCAATCCTAGCGTTATAAGGGCTAGTCTAGGCACAGTATTCGATGTTCCGTCAGCCCAAGCGGATAGCTCACAGGCCGTAAAATGGTTGCTGCAACGAGAACGTGCCCTGATCGCAGTCTCTCCTGAAGGGCGAAATATTTTTGATATAGGGGAATTGCCCCGAGGTGCCGCCTTTGTTTTTGGTAGTGAGGCTACTGGCCTGACCTCCACTTGGATACAAGCATCTCATGTAAAGGTGTCTATTCCCATGGTAGGGCCTGCAGTAGACAGTCTCAACCTTTCGGTAAGCGTGGCGGTTGTCTTATACGAGCACTTTAGGCAGCAACAGCAGACCTTACATTAAAGTCTTAGCAATCTTGAGATGAAGTTTAATTTCATTCAGATTGAAAAAAGTAGGCCAGTAGCATTCAAATGACCTACGGGGCTGTTGATTCTATGCTAGCATTAGCCGGTTTTCCCCAACCTCTTTAAGGAAGAAAACCTGTGAAAGGAACCATTGTTCTAACCCCGCGCAAAATAGCCATTGCGGCAGGAACCTTGATTTTGCTGGGATTGCTCGTGTATTCAGGTATGCGCCAGTTCGGTCCTCAGAAAGTTTATGCTTCTTTGGATTCTGTGGTTGCCGCCATACAGGCCGAGAAAGTACAAAGCATCGTGATCAGAGACGATCGCATCTTGGTATCCCTGCGTAGCGGAGAGACAACTGAGGCTCTCAAGGAATCTGGAGTTTCCTTCCTGGAGACATTGGATCAATTAAACGTCACTTCTGCACAACGAAATTCATTTGATCTCAAAGTTGCCAGCCCTACTGCCTGGCAGCGTTCCAGTCCGATACTATTCGCCCTGTTGCCTCTTCTACTGATCGGCTTCTTCTTCTTCTTCATCCTGCGGCAGGCCCAAAGCATGGGCAGCCAGACTTTCAACTTCGGACGCAGCCGTGCGCGCAAGTCTTCAGAGAATCTCAGTGATGTTTCCTTTGACGATGTGGCAGGAAACGACGAAGCCAAGTTGGAACTTCAGGAAGTTGTGGAGTTTCTCAAAGAATCGGAGCGATTTGTGGCTCTGGGAGCCCGAATTCCCAAAGGTGTGCTCTTGGTGGGACAGCCGGGCACAGGCAAGACTTTGATGGCCAAGGCTGTAGCTGGCGAAGCAGGAGTTCCCTTTTTCACTATTTCGGGGTCGGAGTTCGTAGAGATGTTCGTAGGCGTGGGTGCCCGCCGAGTAAGAGATCTCTTTGCGCAAGCTACGAAACAGGCTCCTTGCATTGTATTCGTGGACGAAATCGACGCCGTTGGCCGCCGGAGAGGGGCTGGCATGGGCGGGTCCCATGACGAGAGGGAACAGACTTTGAACCAGATCCTGGTTGAAATGGACGGTTTTGGTACGGACACCGAAGTTATCGTAATCGCCGCCACCAACCGACCTGACATATTGGATCCGGCCTTGATGCGTCCTGGCCGTTTCGACCGTCAGGTCACAATGGATCTACCGGACATGAGGGGCAGACGAGCCATTCTGGATGTCCATATAAAGGGCAAACCACTGTCGGAAGACGTGGATTTGGATGTAATTGCCCGCGAGACCGCGGGATTTGTGGGAGCAGACTTGGAGAATCTTGTCAATGAAGCTGCCATTTTTGCCGCTCGCTACGACCGCAAGGAAATCTCCATGGCGGAATTGGAGGAGGCTATTGAGAGAGTACAGGTTGGCCCTGAACGGAAGTCCCGTCTTTATACTGCCCGGGAAAAGAAAATTTTGGCCTATCATCATAGCGGCCATGCCCTAGTGATGCATTACCTGCCGGATCACGACCCAGTGCACAAAATCACAATTATTCCGCGTGGTATGCAAAGCGGAGGCTCCCGTAGCTTGCCTGAGACGGAAGCCCGGCTGCAAAACAACCTGAAATTCAACTCAGTCCTGGCTGCCAGTCTTGGCGGACAAGTCGCTGAGCAGATGCAGTTCGGTGAAGTCACGACCGAGTCTACCGACGATCTTGACCGGGTCACTAAACTGGCCCGTACCATGATTACTCAATGGGGCATGAGCAAGAATCTGGGTCCCATTCAGTACGGACATCGTGAGGAAATGGTCTTTCTAGGTTCAGAGATCACCGAATACCGCAACTATGGAGAGACCACAGCTGCCAACATTGACATAGAAGTGCATAACCTGGTAGAAACTGCCGCCCAGATGGCACGTTCGATTCTCGAAGAACACAAGTTAGAGCTTGATGCCGTTGCTTCCTATCTACTGGTACATGAGACCATAGAAAGTGCCGAGTTTATCGCCATTCTCAATGGAGAACTACGGGATAATATGCTTCCAGAGACCTCGCCCCCGGCGCAATTGGAGGAAGTGATCCAGCCTTCCGCACCGCCGGCTCAAGATTCTGAAGAAGAAAGGTCCCAGGGCAAGAAAGGAATTGAACTGGGTGACAACACGGTACCCTATCCAATCTAGCCAGTAAGTCTTCCTGTTCCCGAGAGAACAGGCCACCTGCACTCGACGCAGTCCTACGCAAAAACAAACCAACACCTTTGATGAAGGTCTTGTCTGGCATCCTATATTCTCTACGGCGGCATAAGCTGGGAGCTTTCAGTTTGCTGCACTGGCTCTCCATCATCTGCTTGGGTCTTGCTGCACTGATCGCCACTGCACAATTCGAGATCCATCGCTTTTGGAGTTCCCCCTTTCTACTATTGTCAGTGGCGATCCCAGTCCTGGACGGCCTTGCAGCCAGAGGAAACTATGTCTCCTTCACACCAGTGCACCAAGATCTGGAAGTTACCCGGCTATCTCCACAGACCCAGTTGAGTGTACGTGCCACTGGGCTTTTTGAAGTCGAAGGCAGATTTCGCAGGCATACCTGGTTGGAAGCCTCCTACCGCACCTTTCCCTCCCGAGAACATGCCGTTATCGCGGTTTGTCAGCCCAGTACACTTCTGCGGGTGGCCCACAGCTCCGTCCTTGACAATGGTATGTGGTACATCTTTTGTCAGCCCAGCGCGATTAGAAAGGTTCAAGTCGGGCACGTGCAATTCGGGCAACTGCTGAAGCCCGCCGTGGCATTTGCACACGTATTGGAATTACCGGTACGATTGCGGCGAAACCGCACTCGATTGCGGGAAACAATTGTATATCTCAGTTTCGAAAAAACCGCGGACGCCCTGGTAGTGGCAAGCGACTTACTAGCTGAAAGCGCTTTACAAAACACTTTCAAGAAATAAGCAATACTATGAAACCAGAAAGACCATCTTGGGACGCATATTTTATTGAAGTAGCCAAAGTTGTGGCTTCCCGAAGTACCTGTGCCCGAGCACAAGTGGGTTGTGTGATAGTCCGTGATCGGCGTATCCTGACCACAGGCTACAATGGCTCGCCGGCGGGCTTGCCTCATTGCACGGAAGTCGGACACTTCCTAGTGGACGGTCACTGTATTAGAACTCTACACGCGGAACATAATGCAGTGATCCAGGCTGCCCTCCATGGGATCAGTACTCGGGAAGCCGAACTGTATGTAACCCATCAGCCCTGCTATAACTGTGCAAAAATGATCATAAACGCCGGCATTGAGAAGGTAGTACATGGCGGGGTTTATGTCGATCAGGACAGCCTAGCACTCTTGGACGAAGCGGGTATCACCCACACACCATTTGAAGAAGTGCTCCAAGCTGCCTAACTACCCGAGAGGACCCAGAAAACTGAGCAGCGCGTCTTTGCTATAATCGAAGTTAGGGCAGTGCGTCCGATACTGAAGTATAGCTGCCTGTTCTCCTCAATTCCTACAAGCCCCGTGACCGCAACAACAGTTCCTCGGACTTCACGGCTCCTGCGGCGATATTCTCTGGACCGCCTGACTTGGGTCGACGTCATTCTTGGTCTGCTGCGCATAGGGGTCATCTTGGCTGTCTTCGTAGGAGCTTTCAACACGATTGCTTCAGGCAAATACACTCTGACCCAATGGGGCAGTTTGGTTTCCACAGGCATTGCCCAAGGCAGCATTTATGCACTCATAGCCTTGGGTTACACCCTTGTGTACGGCATCCTGCGCATGATCAATTTCGCACATGGCGAGGTCTTCATGAGCGGTGCTTATTCGACCGCTTTCTTCGCAATTTGGACAAGCCGGCAAGGTTGGCTAGAAATAAACCCCTATCTGACAATTCTCACCTGGATTCTGGTAGCGGCAGCAGTGTCCACTTTCGTTGCCTTGATAGTCGAAAGAGTTGCTTACAGACCGTTGCGGGGCCAATCCCGCCTGGTCACCCTGATTTCCGCCATTGGGGCATCCTTCTTTTTACAATACACTGCACGCAGCCTGTTTGGTTCTGGTTTTACTTCTTATCCCAACATCCCCATACTGAACGCTCGAATTGAGTTCGGTCCTTTCTCCATACCCCAAATTCAGGCGGCAGTCCTGGTTATCGCCCTCATTCTCATGGGGCTGTTGTATTGGCTAGTGGAACGAACCAAGATGGGAAGAGCCGTGCGAGCGGTTTCAGAAGACATGGAAGTAGCCCGCTTAATGGGAGTTGACATCGAGCGAGTAATTATGCTCACTTTTGCGTTGGGCGGTGCATTGGCCGGGGCAGCAGGCGTAGTCAACGGACTTTACAAGCCACAGGGAGTGAATTTCTTCATGGGCTTCTTCCCGGGAATCAAGGCCTTTACCGCCGCTGTGCTAGGTGGCATCGGCAGTGTTCCTGGTGCCCTTTTGGGCGGTCTGCTGTTGGGGGTTTTTGAGTCTATCGGTCCCAATCTGGTGTTGAACGGCCTTGGCATTCCAGCCGCTAACCAACTCAAAGATGCCCTCGCATACATGATGTTGGTATTCATTTTGATTTTCCGGCCTCAGGGCATCATGGGCGAAAAGATTGAGGAAGAGAAGGCCTGAAGAATGGACAGAAGCAAGTTCTTCCTTAAGGTCGCCGGCATCGCAGCCTTGGCCCTGGTATACGTGATGTTTACCGGCATGGTGGAAACCTTCGGGGGGCGCGACATTATTGCCAACGTCCTTAATCTGGGTCAGATTTTAATGTATCTGCCCCCTTTCATTGTCGGATACCTAGTAATGCGAGCGGAGGCACCATCATCAACCCTTGTTCGTTACTTAACGAGTATTGGGGCGGGCCTGATAGCCAACACACCTGCGGCAATTGTGGCGCTTTTCATGGAACGTGTTCAAATGCGGGACACTTTTGCAAACGCATCCCCGAGCTTAGTCGAGTTTATGACGCTGGGAATCCAGCCCCTCGGTGTGGGAATTTTGGTGTTCTGGCTGATGGGAGGCTTGTTGGCCACTTTCGGCATAGCTTTTTCCTTTTTGCCTCAGGGGGCCAGGCGGGCGGTAATTACGGCATTTGCCTCCATCGTGGGCTTGGCTCTGATGAGCAATCTGTTTGGGCAAATACTGCGACGGTTCTTCGGAGGTCGTCCAGATCGACTTCTGTTTAGCGCAGATGCTTTAAGAATTAGTACATCTCTGATTGTGTTTGTGTTTGCGGCTGTGCTGACACAATACCAACCTCTGCTCAGAAAGCAATTAGGTAGACACTTGACTTCCTTGCTTCCCTCGGGAATTCTGGAGAGTGGTCATGTAACCAACGGTCTGGGCCTGATAGTCCTCCTTGCCCTGCCCTGGGTGCTTGGCGTCTTTCTCAGTGAAGTCTTGGCCAATGTGGGGCTATTCATGTTGATGGCCCTCGGTCTCAACATCGCGGTTGGCCTGGCTGGGCTCTTTGATCTTGGATATGTAACCAATTTTGCCGTAGGGGCATATTTGGTCGGGGTACTAACTTCTACCGGACCCCAAGGTATCGGCCAATTCAACTTCTGGTTGATCGTCCCCATCAGTATTGTGGCAGCCATGTTTACGGGATTCATGCTGGCACTGCCAGTGGTGCGGATGCGCGGTGATTATTTGGCCATCGCCACCTTGGGTTTCGGAGAAATCATCAGGCTGCTGGCCCTGTCTGACTGGTTTGCCCCCCTGATCGGGGGCGCCCAAGGCGTGTTGTTCATCCCCAAACCGGCCATTCTGGGTTTCAACTTTCAGACTCCGCAACAAATCTATTACATCATTCTTGCTGCTTGTGTGGTTGTTCTCTTTGTCAGTCGGCGACTGGATATCTCCCGGACCGGACGCCAATGGCGAGCCATACGGGAAGATGAGCCGGTAGCGAACGCCATGGGCATCGATGTAACTTGGGTCAAGACCTTGGCGTTTACCCTCAGCGCTGCTAGCGGCGGCCTTTCCGGTGCCATCTTCGCTTCTAAATTAGGCACCATATTTCCCCATTCCTTCCAGCTCCTAATTTCGGTCAACGTACTTTGTATCATCATCATTGGCGGCATGGCCAGCATTCCAGGCATTGCCATTGGGTCCCTGCTTCTAGTGGGAGTACCAGAGTTGCTGCGGGAATTCTCTGAGTATCGCTATCTCTTCTACGGCTTGTTGCTCATTTTGATGACGATTTATCGGCCTAATGGCATGATCCCTGTGAAGGCGCAACAACATAGCCGCGGTTTTGGCCCGGAAGAGGGGTCGGACGCAGGTAAGACGGTGCCGCTGCCTGCTCCTGCCACTACAGTGACTTGATCTCGATGGCAGAATCTCTTTTAACCCTGGCCTCCCTGTCCAAGAGCTTTGGCGGTCTGCACGCCGTCAAGGGGGTTGAACTAGAGGTGGAGAAAGGGTCCATCATTTCCATCATTGGTCCAAATGGGGCAGGTAAGACCACTGTCTTCAATTGCATAAGTGGTATCTACGAACCTACAGATGGTGCAATTCTGTGGAAGAACAGGTCTATAGGCGGAATGGCCCCGGATCGAATCGCACATCTGGGCATCGCACGGACTTATCAGAATATCCGGCTTTTCTCCCATTTGTCGGTGTTGGAAAATGTCATGCTAGGCCAAGAACGTCTGCTGCGCACCACTTGGTTGGGTGCCATCTTCGGCACTCCTCGTTCGCGCCAAGAATCCGGTGAGGTACTGGTTCGGGCCCGGGACACTTTGGAATATGTAGGCCTTCTTGAACTTGAAGGCCGGCTTGCCAATGAACTCTCCTATGGCGACCAACGGCGGTTGGAAATAGCCCGAGCCATCGCCGGCAAGCCAGAATTGCTGCTCCTTGACGAGCCAACAGCAGGAATGAATGACAGCGAGAGCAGATCCGCCATAGGTTTCTTTCAGCAGTTGCGGGATGATACAGGAATCACCCTGTTACTCATCGAACATGACATGCGAGTCGTCATGGATCTTTCGGACCGAATTGCCGTCTTGAATTACGGCGAAAAGCTGGCTGAGGGACTGCCCGAAGAGATTCAGACTAATCCACAAGTAATTGAAGCCTATTTAGGCACCAGCGCGGAAATCTGATCACCAAGTATAAATTCAATGGCACTGCTCGAAATTCACGGCATTCATTCCTACTATGACAATTTGGAAGCACTCCATGGTGTCTCCCTTCAAGTGGAAGAAGGGGAAATCACTACGCTGATCGGTGCCAACGGCGCGGGTAAGACCACTACTTTGCGGACCGCCTGCAATCTGATGCGGCCTCGCCAAGGCACAATTCGCTACAACGACCAGGACATTGGAAATCGGCAGGTACATGAGTTGGTAGGGCTCGGCATGGTCATGGTGCCCGAAGGACGCGGCATCTTCGGCAAGCTTACTGTGCGCGAAAACCTTCAGATGGGGGCATTTCTGCGCGACGACAAGGAAGAAGTGGAAAGAGACTACACAGTAGTCACCGATCTGTTTCCGCGTTTGCGTGAACGCTTGGCACAGCACGCAGGTACTCTTAGCGGCGGGGAACAACAGATGTTGGCTATCGCGCGAGGTCTCATGGCCCGGCCACAGCTTTTGCTGCTGGATGAGCCATCCATGGGCTTGGCCCCTGTCCTTGTAGATCAGATTTTCGAGACCTTAAAGAACATCAACGATCGCGGCACGACTATTTTGCTAGTGGAACAAAACGCCCGACGGGCATTACAGGTGTCTCATCGGGGATACGTAATGGAAAGCGGCTATGTCGTACTGGAAGGCAGATCCGAAGACTTGCTGCAAAATTCCCAGGTAACGGAAGCCTATCTGGGCGGCTAGTGCATGGCACGGGTCAGTCCTCACCATAGGGAAGTCTCTCAACTTACTGTCCGAGTTCCCTTTCATCAGTTAGGATCTCCGAATTGCTAGCTGCGGGTAAGAGAGTCCCTCCCATGTCCACACCCACTTTTCGCATTTTTGCGGGACAGAAAGGCACAGAGCTGGCTCAAAGTATTTGTCAGCTTCTCGGTGCCTCCTTAGGGCTTTGCACGGTCAATGAGCATCCGGATACGGAAACCCATGTCGAGATCAATGAAACCGTGCGTGGAATCGATATTTTCCTAATCCAGATTTGTTCGCGTCCCGTCAATAACACCTTAGTTGAGACATTGCTGCTATTAGATGCTTTGCGCCGCGCCAGCACCGGCACCATCAGTTTGGTCCTGCCTTACTTTCCCTATGCTCGCCAGGAGCGTATGGCACACGGCCGAGAGTCTTTGAGCGCCCGCGTGGTAGCAAACGCCTTGGAAACCGCCGGAGCCTCTCGTGTCATTTACGTTGATATACACGCGTTGGCCATTCAGGGATTTTTCAACATTCCGGCAGAGTCGTTGACTGCTGTTCCAATTCTATGTGAGTATTTCCAAGGCCATGATTTGACCGATTTTGTAGTCGTCAGCCCCGACGTGGGCAGAGCTAGTCTGGCCAATCGCTATGCCGCAGAATTAGGCACCGACCTGGCGGTTATGCACAAGAAGAGATCTGGAACAGGAAGTGTCGAGACCACTCACATCGTGGGTAACATCGAAGGCAAAAACCCTATCGTGATCGATGACATCATGGCCGGCGGTAGCGTCATAGGACAGTTGGACGCCCTTTTTGCCGCCGGGGCCAACACGCCAGCCTATTTCATGATCACCCACCCCATCATGCTGGATTCGGCGTGGGCAAACTTGCAGTCTGACGGACGCTTCGCCCAATTGGTGACCACTGACACAGTACCTTGTAGAGTTCCAGCTGAGGCGGCAGACTTGGTGTCCGTAATATCTATAGCTCTACTATTGGCAGATGTGATCCAGCGTGTACATTTACAGACCAGCATTGCTGAACGTATAGATTACCAGTAGCGGACGGTGGCAGAATTACATGTTTAAGGCAATTGGCAGATGGTGGCAAAAAGAGGGGGCCGTCGCTCCAGAATTGGAAGCAGCGCGGAATTTATGGCTGGGCCCAAATACATATTTTCAAGGAACACTTCAGTGCCAGAGCAACGTAGTGTTGTGCGGGCCTGTCGCGAATTCCCGTATCGAGACATCTGCCAATATACTCATCGCGGAGGACGCCCGTGTGATGGCAGATTTGTCGGCATGCATCGTGTCCGTGCGAGGTCATTTTGAGGGAACTCTGGTCGCTGATCGTGTCGAAATCCTGGCTGGCGCCCACGTGGCAGGCAAGGTGCATGTCAACAGCATCTACCTGGATGAAGAGGCCGTATTGGATGCAGAATTGTTCTTATTGGAAACAGCAGAGGGCGAAAACATCCGACGCCCAGAAGAAATTACGTCCGATGTAATCACGCGCACGGTTCAGGGCGCACCCAACCCTCCAGTGGAGATCGGAACCTAAACAGAAATTTGCCGTGAATCTTTTTCTTGTTCAGAGGACATACAACATGAGTTACAGAGTTGTTACATTTTTGAAGGACACTGACCTTCATTTGGAAGGCAAACCGATAGCTGTAGGTGATGAGGCCCGCGAAGTTTCATTGTCGGATTCTTTAGTTTCTTCTTACAACCTACTAGCTGACAGCGCCGGCCAAATTCGCTTGGTAAGTGTCGTGCCGAGCATTGACACTGGAGTCTGCGATGCCCAGACACGCCGGTTCAACGAAGAGGCCGCCGCTCTAGGTGATGACGTGGTGGTTTTGACCGTCAGTGCTGACCTGCCTATGGCCCAAGAACGTTGGTGTGGGGCCGCCGGAGTGGACAGAGTCAAAATGTTGTCAGACCACAAGGACATGGCTTTTGGCGAAGCCTATGGCACCAGGGTGCAGGAGTTGCGCCTTGACCACCGGGCCGTGTTCGTGATCGACAAGAAGGATAAAGTTATTTATGTCCAGTATTTGGATGAATTGACCGATCCGCCGGATTTTGACAGCGCCATTGAAGCTGTCAAAGCCTTGCAATAGCCGGGACTGGCGTGGGAACGGGAACAGAGGTTTGACATGTCGGCCTATGTCTGGCTTGCCGCGGGGTTACTGGTGGGATATGTCCTCGGAGCCATACCGGTCGGTTACTGGGTTTGCCGCATTTTCGGCGTCAATATACTGGAGTTCGGCAGTGGTAAGACTGGCGGCACGAACGCTTGGCGCGCGGCTGGCTTAAAGGCTGGCATACCCACCATTTTGGGGGATGCCATCAAAGGGGCAGTGGCTATTGCCGTCCTGCGGTTTCTGTTGAACCGATACATGCCTACCCTCGGACCGGATCTGAAAATCCTGACATTGGCCCTCGCTGGGGGTATGGCTGTAATCGGGCACAACTGGTCGGTCTTCATCGGATTCAGAGGGGGCGCCGGGGGAATGACCTGTGCGGTCACGGGGGCGTTCCTCTTCCCAATGGTGGGTGTGATGGCGATATTGGTTGGTGGCCTCATGTACTACTGGTCGCGCATCGCCTCGGTCTCTACTTTTTCGGTAGCTGTAACATCTTTGGCCGGATATGTGATGTTGTCCCTGTATGACGGTTTGACGTGGGCTTATTTGGCCTTTCCAATCCTGGCCTTGATTGCAGTGTCCATTGCCCTGCGGCCCAATCGCGAAAAAATGAGGCTGGGTGAGGAACGGGTTGTCACCCTTTGGTAGCGGCCGTTGAACTGTTGCCCGTTGGTGGCTTCTTGGAAGCAGGGCCGCAATATGCAAAGTATGGGTAAGTCTCTGGTGGCCGAATTCATTGGCACTTTTGCCTTGATTTTGCTCGGAGCCGGGGCCGGCACTTTGGCAGGAGCTAGCATTGCTGGTTCCTTGGTCACTGTCGCTCTTGCGCACGGTCTCACCATCATGATCTTTGCCTATGCCTTGCCTATGCCTTCGGCGAAGTCAGCGGCAGCCTGATCAATCCTGCCGTAACTGTTGGGCTTTGGGTTGGGGGAGCAATGGAAGCCAAGCGCGTCATTCCCTATATGGTGGTCCAGATAGCGGGTGTGGTAGTAGCCGGATTTATCCTGATTTGGGTCTTCGGCGAGCAGGGCGGCAGTCTGGGGGCCACTGTCGTTAATTACGAAACAGGCATGTCCATTCCGACAGCCTTCGTTCTGGAACTAATAGGCACTTTCTTCCTTGTCAACACGATCATGAATACCGCAGTAGCTGGTAAGGCAAGCAATGCGGCCCCATTTGCAATCGGAATGACTGTGGCTGCCTGCATAATGATGTTCGGACCACTTACAGGTGCTTCGCTCAATCCAGCCGGAACTTTGGGCCCCGCGGTTGCTGCCGGAGTGTATGCTGACATCTGGTTGTTCTTGGTTGCCACTACCCTGGGCGCCGCCTTGGCAGGGGCTCTTAACCGCTTTTTCATGATTCCAGGCGGGGAATAGCGGCCGCACCTGCTTCTGTGCTAAACACAGAACGGCATGGCATTTGGCCAGACAGTGGGAATGAGGTTGCGCGTGTCTGACACGGAGGAAAACCCTTTCCAGTAGCAGTACATGGCTAAACAATTCATAGGGGCAATTGATTCCGGAACTACTAGTACCCGGTTCATGGTTTTCGACCACTTAGGCCACGTAGTGGTCCAGGCCCAGAAGGAACACTCCCAGATTTTTCCCGCCCAAGGCTGGGTGGAGCATGATCCCGGGGAAATTTGGCAAAACACTTGTGAAGTCATTCAGTCAGCAATGTGCCAGGGAGACTTGAATGCTTCGGATCTGGCAGCTATTGGTATTACTAATCAAAGGGAAACTACTGTCATCTGGGACCGACAAACCGGTGAACCAGTCTACAAGGCTCTGGTCTGGCAAGATGTGCGCACGGCCAAAATCTGTGCAGCTTGGCAGGCAGATGGCTTGGAGCCTGAAATCAGACGTATCACGGGGCTACCCATATCCCCCTACTTTTCGGCTTCCAAAATCTGCTGGATTCTGGACCACATCAGAGACGGCCGCGGCAGAGCACAACGCGGGGAACTGTGCTGCGGCACAGTCGACACCTGGCTGCTATGGCATCTCACGGCGGATCAGAGATTCGTCATGGACGTAACCAACGCTAGCCGCACGTTGTGCATGGATCTGAAGACGTTGGCGTGGGATCCCGGTCTGCTTGAAGTCTTCGGCATCCCGGAATGTCTGCTTCCTGAAATCTGTTCCAGCAGTCATGCGGATGCATATGGCCATACCGCCATCCAAGGACCTTTGGGTGGCTCCGTGCCCATTTGCGGTGTGTTAGGAGATCAGCAAGCGGCTACGGTGGGGCAGACCTGCTTCGACCGTGGCGAAGCAAAAAATACTTACGGCACCGGCTGTTTTGTGCTTCTCAATACGGGTACCGAGGTAGTGCGCAGCCAGAACGGATTGATTTCCACCGTGGCTTATGCTTTTGGCGAAGATCCTCCGACTTATGCCTTGGAAGGATCCATTGCAATGGGTGGTGCTACCGTTCAATGGCTGCGGGACGAAATGGAGATGATTTCGTCCGCTTCTGAAACTGCTGATTGGGCCGCCCGGGTCCCGGACAGCGGGGGCTGTTACCTAGTCCCGGCCTTTAGCGGACTGCTGGCACCACACTGGCGCAGTGATGCCAGGGGCGTATTGGTGGGCTTAACACGTTATGTAACCAAAGCACATGTCATTCGAGCTGCCTTAGAAGCCATCTGCTACCAATCCCGCGAGGTCTTGGATGCCATGCAGGAAGACAGTGACTTGCCGCTCGCCCGTCTGCATGTGGACGGTGGGGCAACAGCCAACTCCTTTCTAATGCAGTTGCAGGCGAACATTCAAGGGGTAGAAGTGGTACGTCCACTTCTGGCAGAAACCACCAGTTTGGGTGCAGCCTATGCAGCGGGTCTGGCTGTGGGGTATTGGAAATCCTTGGACGAATTGAAAAGGAACTACCAAGAAGATCGCCGATGGCTGCCGCAAACGTCCGAGCAAGAGAGAGAAGCGGGGTACGCGCAGTGGCGCAAAGCCGTAACGCGTACATTCGATTGGGCTAATTAAAGCCTCGACCGACCTTTTCCCCTCACCTAAAACTGGGCTTGATGCACGCCCTCCAGGCTGATCTCTTCAGCTCGGTGACAGCTTACAAAGTGGTTGGGCTGTACTTCCCGCAACTCCGGCACTTCCGTTGCACAAATCGGTTCGGCATATTGACAACGTGGATGAAAATAGCAACCCGAAGGCGGATCTGCTGGATTGGCTACTTCTCCAGACAAGGCGATATGTACTGTGCGGATACGGGGATCCGGTTCCAGTACTGCACTCATCAGGACTTCAGTGTAGGGGTGCAAAGGATGAGAGAAGAGCTCATCACCTTCTGCCACCTCGACTATCTTGCCCACATACATAACCGCCACCCGGTCGCAGATATGAGATACCACACTCAGATCGTGAGCCACAAACAGGTAGGTTAGGTGGAATTCGTCTTGCAGGTCCTGGAGTAAATTTAAGGTCTGGGCTTGGATGGACACGTCTAGGGCCGATACCGGCTCATCACAAACTATGAATTGTGGATTGAGGGCCAATGAGCGAGCGATCCCAATGCGCTGACGTTGCCCACCACTGAAAGCGTGGGGGTACCTATTCATGTACTCGGGGCGCAGTCCAACATTTCGCAGCAGATCTGCAACCCTGTTTTCTAGTTCCTCCCCCTGGGCTAGTCTGTTGACAGTCAACGGTTCTCCCACAATCTGCAATATCGTCATACGTGGGTTCAGAGAAGAAAAGGGATCCTGAAAGATCATTTGCCCGAAAGTACGGAAGTCTCGCAGTTCTTCTTTCGAGATAGACAGAATGTCTACTTCTTGCTCGGGATTCTTCATGTAGTATCGGATGGTGCCAGAGGTGGGTTCTATGGCTCGCAGCAGGCATCGGCCGGTGGTACTCTTACCGCAACCACTTTCCCCTACCAAACCCATGGTTTCCCCACGCCTAATCTGAAAGCTAACCCCGTCAACCGCCTTGACATACCCCTTGGCTCGACCCAGGAAGCCCTTCTGGATTGGATAGTACTTTCGCAGATCCTGCACATCCAGCAGGATTTCGGGAGCAACGGGATTTTCAACCATAGTGAGTACAGCTTCTATTCATACAGAACACAGCGGACGCCATGTCCGGTTTCCGTTTCAATCCAGGGAGGCAATTCCGCGTCACAGCGGCCGGCCTGAAATTCTTCGCACCTAGGATGGAATGGGCATCCCGCTGGCACATTAAAAGGATCTGGAACCATGCCTGTCACAGCTTCAAGCCTTTCCACCTTTTGGCCGATACGTGGCATAGAACGTAGGAGGGCCCTAGTATAAGGATGTTGCGGGTTATGGAATATCGTGTCCACGTCCGCGGATTCCACAACCTGGCCTAGGTACATCACTACCACGTACTCGGTCATCTTGGCGATGACTCCTAAGTCGTGGGTTATGAAAATGATCGCCATCCCCATTTCCCGTTGCAGATCCCCCATTAGTTCCAGGATCTGGCCCTGAGTAGTAACATCCAAGGCTGTGGTCGGTTCGTCGGCGATCAGTAGCGTAGGGTTGCAGGAGAGGGCCATAGCAATCATGCCGCGCTGCCTCATGCCCCCGCTGAGCTGGTGAGGGTAACTATCTATAGTCTGAATTGGCTGAGGCATACCGACTTTCTGCAGAATTTCCAGGGTACGCTGTCGGGCTTCCTCTTTGCTCGAATGCTGATGCAGTTTCACGGCTTCCATGATCTGTTGACCTATGGTGTAGACCGGGGCCAAGGAACTCATCGGCTCTTGGAAAACCATTACTATTTCGTTGCCACGGATGTCCCGCATTTCCTTGCTGTTGGCGTCCAACCTTGCCAGGTCCCGCGTATCCTCGACAAGTCTGCCATTCGATTCCAGTTGACGATGGTAGAGGAGATGTCCTGATACTATGTCCCCAGGTTTGGGCACAATACGCATGATGGCCTGAGCCGTAACACTCTTGCCACAGCCGCTTTCCCCTACGATGCCCACCGCCTGACCACGGTAGACAGCCAGGTCCAGCCCATTCACGGCATGCACAATGCCTTCATCCAGAACAAACTGGACCTTAAGATCCTGAATTTCAAGGAGTAAGTCTGAGTTGGGTGGGTGAATTGGCAAGTTTGAGTCAGCCGATCTATCTGTGAGCGTATGGATCTGCGGCATCCCGCAGTCCGTCACCCATGAAGTTGAAGCTCAGGACTACGACCACAATGAACAGGCCAGGAAAAAAGAGCCAAGGATAAATCGCCACTGTCTGGAAATTTTGGGCGTCGCTGAGCAACACTCCCCAACTGACTACAGGGGGTCGCAATCCCAGTCCCAAGAAACTGAGAGCCGTCTCTCCCAAAATCATGCCCGGCACAGCCAGCGTCAGGGATACGATCAGATAGCTCAGAAAACTGGGCAGCAGATGCTTACGAATAATACCTAGATCTGTTTCACCCACCAACTTAGCCGCCATCACGAAGTCTTCTTCTCGCAGCTCAAGCAATTTGCCCCTCACTACTCGCGCCAAGCCGGTCCAGCCCAAGAACGAAAGGATGATGGTAATGCCGAAATAGATTTGAATGGGCGGCCATTCCGCCGGCAACGCGGCGGCAAGTCCCATCCACAGTGGAATAGTGGGAATGGAAATGAAGAATTCAATAATTCTCTGTATGATATTGTCAACGACCCCACCATAAAATCCTGAGAGCCCGCCCAGTAAATTGCCCAGTACAAAACTGAGCGCGACTCCAATCAAGCCAATGGACAGAGAAGTGCGCCCCGCATAAAGGATACGGGACAGCAGATCGCGGCCTAGCTTGTCCGTCCCCAAGAGGAATATGACTCCACTCTCATCTTTTACACCAAAGAGATGCCAGCTGACTCTGTAAAGGCCCCATAGTTTGTATGAATCCCCGTTGACCCCAAAGTAAATGGGGTAAATCTCCTCTTTGTTAAGGACATAGATGTCCTGCCAAGTCTCTGGATCTTCTTCCACAGACCAGCCGTATACAAAGGGCCGCAAATGAAAGTTGCCCTCGGCGTCGATGAAACGGGGCCATTGCGGCGGTGTGTATGCATATTCCGCTCTGACTTCCTCAATGTTGTAGGGCGACAAGAATTCGCAAAAGAGGACTGTACTGACATAGATGATCAGTAGCAGGATACTGCCAGCCACAGCCATGTGGTGCTTCCTGAATGCACGCCACATTAGCTGCCATTGCGAAGCAGCATACATGCGCTCGAGAGAACGATCTTCAATTGGGCCAAGATTTACAGCCATGGTTCAGGAATCAATCAAAGCGAATGCGCGGATCAAGGTAGGCCAGCAGAATGTCGGAAAGGAACGTGCCAACGATGGTCAAAGATGACAGAAACAAGGTAAAGCTGCCAGCCAGAAACATGTCCTGCGACCGCAGGGACTGCAGGTACATTGGTCCAGTAGTGGGGAGACCCAGCACGATGGATGTAATAGTTGCCCCCGAGACGATCGCCGGAAGTGTACCCCCAATGGTACTTACGATGGGATTGATGGCAACCCGTACCGGATATTTGAGTAACAAGGTCAATTCGGAAATCCCTTTGGCACGGGCGGCAATGACATAAGGTTTAGCCAGTTCGTCCAACAGTACCCCTCGCATGACACGAACCAGCCAGGCAGTCGATCCTGTACCAACTACGACCACGACTGGGGGCAGGTGCTTCATCATGTCGATGAAACGGTCCACGCTCCACTTTGCCATCTCGAATTCCGGCGAAAAGAGACCACCAATGTCCGTCTTAAGTTGGCTGTATAGAAGCCACATGATCACCAATGCCAGCAGGAAATTAGGTATAGCCAGCCCGATGAATCCGATTACTGTGAAAAAATAGTCAGCCACTGAATACTGACGTACCGCCGAGAATATGCCAATGGGAATCGCCACGCCATAGGCAAATATAATTGTCAAGAAAGAAATGAGCATGGTGATTGGAAGACGGGCTCGCACCAGCTCCGCAACTGGTTGTTGACGTTCGAAAGAGTATCCGAAGTCGCCACGCAACATGCCCCAGATCCATTTGAGATACCGCTGCCACATGGGCCGGTCCAGCCCGTAACGTGCTCGCAGAGCTGCTACCTCTGCTTCGTCTGCGGGTTGGCCGCTGGCCTGTAACTGCACTATGTAGGAAGTAAGGAAGTCTCCGGGTGGCAGCTGGATCACGGCAAAGGCGACTATGGACAGCAGGATCAGTAGCAGGACCATATAGAGGAGCCTGCGAGCTGAATACTTGAGCATTTGCATAGGATGGTTCGGGTTAGTCAGCCACACCTGGCCTTAGGAGAAATTCGTCCCTCGACCAAGACCAGTACCACAGCGGTGCCTGCCAGGACACACATGTCAGCACCAACACAAGAACCTAAAGAGTCCCAAACCAGCCCCTTTGAAAAAAGGGGCTGGCTCGGTAGAAAGTGCAATCTACAACACCTGACTTGGTGAAAGTTTAGGCGTCGTACACTTGACGATCATGATAGGGCTGCTTAAGATAAAGTTGTTCACTGTGATAGGGATAGAACTGGTACAGATCCCAACCAAAGAGCAGGCCCTGTTCGATTGTAGGCATGTTGCCCAGATTATCTTTGGTGATTACAGGATGAGGCGGCAAAGCCACTGTGCCAATTACATACATGCTTTCGGCATTGATGCGAACAATTTCCTTACCGATTTCAACCTGCCGGGCCACATCGATGGTGATCTTCATCTCTTGCCACAGATCCCATAGCAGTACCAGCTCTGCGGGCGGCTCCTCACCCTCTTCGCCATCTGTCACAATGAAACGGGTCCAGAGCGGGTACATGGTGGATTCCCAGCCAAGGTTGTAAGGCACCCAGAACTGCGGTGTAAGAGGGAAGAGCCAGTCAGTGCATTTGTCCGCACCCCAAGTGCCCATGGCGACCAGGTTCCCTGGATACCGCTCGGAAATCAGTTCACCGGTGATGGTCTTGACCTGTACATCACATCCGATGGCTTGGAAGTAACCTTTACAGAGTTGCCAGATAGAGGATTTCTGGGGTTCAAAGCCAGCTTCGATGGTCCAGGCCAGTTTCTCGCCGTCAGGGCGCAGCCGCCACTCGCCGGCAGCATCCCACGTCAGCCCCATTTCGTCAAGTAAGGAGTTGGCCTTGTCTACATCGTACTCTATATTGAGTTTGGCATATTTTTCGTCATAGTAAGAACAGGCAGGAATAACCGTGGCCTGTTGAGGAGTAGCCCTGCCAAAGTAGGCAATCTCATTTATTTCATCTCGATTTAGGGAGAGTGACAACGCTATCCTGAAGCGCTTGTCACGGAATATGTCCCGTAGCACTGTATCAGCATCATAGGTCTGATTGGGCTGAAAGTGCATGACTGAACCCGTCAAGTTCTGGGCTGCTATGGCCGTATACTGCCCCTGCTCCTCATTGCCCTTGTAAAGCGGCCAGTTTGAGGGGTCCGGCATCCAGCCAAATTCAATGTCCAGTTCACCGCTGATCATGGCCGCGTCCTGAATCTCCCTGTCCTGCAGCAACTTAATAAAGGCTGCGTCAATATAGGGCAGTTGATTGCCTTCTGGGTCCACCTTCCAGTAATAAGGGTTTCGTTCAAAGAGCCAATAGGTTTGGGTCTTTTCCAGCAACTTATAAGGTCCCAGGGTAGGCAGATCCGGGTTATGTTCCGGTATGCCTTCATCTAGGTTAGCCAAGTCTGCATACCTACCGGTCCAGTCATCAAAGCCGGCATCTACCGCCAAGCTGTTCAACGTATCGGCGTCAGCATAGGCAGGATGAAATTGCTGACAATAATGTTTTGGCGCAACTACACCTGTCCCGTTGTAGTGGGACAGGTACTTGAGGATGAAGGGATAGGGACTGCCGAAGATGAACTTAACCGTATGGTCGTCAATCTTCTGGAAATCCATCAAGGCACCTCCAGGAGAAAGCCATCCTGGCGGGCGAGCGTACAGTTCCTCATTGCTCACCCTATCAACGTACCAGAATTCGAAATCGTCGGCTGAATGAGGATGGCCGTCCGACCACTTCATGCCTTTGCGGAGGTTCAGGGTCAATTCGGTTCCTGCAGCATTCAACTCATAACTTTCCACAAAATTGGGAGTTACAGAAACAAGATCCGTCCCAATCCGCATGACACCTTCCTGGCCCACGCCAGTTCGTCCGCTGTGGAAGGTACCGGCGGCCGGATTGCCGACAGTAAACATTCCTCCGTATTCACCGATTTCGCTCCAGGGCTGTACTATCTGCGGGTTCAGGGGAAGTCGCTCGTCCAAAGAAGGCAATTCGCCGGCAGCGACCCGCTGCGCCAACATCGGGGATTGATGGCCGGAGTCCATCATGACTTCGGACTCGCCCTCCATAGCCTTATCACCTGAAACCTCCGCGGGTGCTGCTTCATCTTCTGTAGCAGCACCACATGCCACCAGCATGGTGCCCGCAGCGGCCACCCCACCGATGCGCAAAGCCTCACGCCTTGAATACTTTCCGGTCATAGCGGACCTCCTATTCAATTTATTTCAAAAGACCAGCCCTATTCTACAACAGGCAAGCGCCTAAATCAGCGCGTCCCGAACCATCTAATCCTGTACCTCTATTCGAAATGCAACTCCAATCCGGTCCCAGAAATCCCCTTGATCAAAAACGTGGAAGCAGGAAACGGGGCCTGGCACAAAGGGCTGTTGAAATGCATGTTGCTTCGCTGTGGGACTTCTTCACCTGCCATTGTTAAAGGTCCATCCAACCCGTAGGTCCACTCCTGACCCTGGCGAGATGTTATATGTGCCCTTCCGGACGCCACTTGTATTGATTCCTGCACTCTCGTCCGGAAACTGGCGAATTCACTATCCCAATCCTGCCTGCCCAAACAACAGACCCAGACATTCTCTTGACCGAGAGAACGCAACGAGCGAAAGGCGCCTAGACCCGAGGTGGCCACTTGCAAACCATTAGCCGCAAATAGAGCCAAATAACCTTTCCCCTTGCGTGCAAAGGCCCAGTTGTCGTTTATCGAGAATTCGTCAAATTCCTGTTGTGGAAAATGGGCATGGGTAAAACCCAACCCGACGCGAGGTCCAGGTGCATAAAGAGAAACAACAGTCTCTTTCCACTGTGCCACACGGGGGATAGTCGCGTTGCCCCTCCAGTAATTGCGAGGTACGGCCTCGTTTTCCGTGGCGTATTCTGGTTGACAGACATGTACTCTGGCGGCGTAACCCAGCGTAGCCAGCCATGGGGTCTCCCTACTCCCGATCTGCCTGGGTCTAAAATCCTGAAGGGAACTGAGCACGAAATCTGGTGTCTTGTAAGTCCATCGGTGGAATTCCAAGGACGATTCAGTAGATTGATCCAGTTCATCTCTTACCCAAACCTGTCTTTCCTCGCTATGAAGTTCTTCAGGAACGAATAACCCCAGTTCCTGAATCACTGCAGGCACCTCGTATTTGGCATTGGCCAATGCCAAACCAACAGCGTGGCTGCTGTCAGGTAAGCCCAACCCCCACCCCTGATAGGAAACCGCTGCCAGAGGATCAAGGCGGGCATCCAGCAAGGATAGGGTGTCTGTCTCGGGACCTGCAGCGGCGTATATACCTCGCCAAGAGTTCAAGACAATAATGAACATGGCCTTGTCCAGGAGCAAGAGGCTCAGGTCTCGCAGGTCCGTAGGAATATTGGAATCCGCCAAGAGTAGACACGCGGTTATCAAGTGTGTCAACCCACTGTGTGAATCCCAGCCACCCAGACCCCGAGACATCCATTCCCGCATAGCGAGGTGGATCTCTTCAGCCTCATGGTCGGGAGTAGAGGTACTGCTTCGGAAAACTTTCTGCTCAGATTGCAACAGTCCCCTTTGAGCTATTCGACAAATGGAAAGTAAGAAAGCCCGCTTGGTACCAGCAACTAGGGTCGCCCCTTGCAGTTGCTCCATTTCCCTATTTAAGACCAGCACCAGGCTCTCAGGCAGAGGCTTCTCAGTTGTCTTCTCTTCGGAATTCGAAACCGCTACAAGTGCAGCCAGTAAGGTGAGCAAATCTGTCTTGGCTTTTGGGTCTTCATCCAAGAGGTCGTCCCAATTCGGGTCATGTCCAGATTGCCGAACTAGAGTCGCCCCAGCCAGAGCCCTAAGGATCGGGGAGGCGAATTCCGTGGCCTGTCGCAACATCAAGAGCTTTCGCTCTTTGGCATCCTGTTCCGGGGTTTGCTCAAAATGGGACTTGATCAGGTACACATCCAGAACCTGCGTAATGCGTTGATTCAATTCATAATATTCCTCCATCCCAGGCCGGACAGTGACCTGGTAATGCCCCGGTGCCGCGACAGGAACAGTGGCCATTTCATATGTTGCTTCTGAATTGACCTGGGTATGCATGACCTCCATGTAGGAAGGCCCTTGATACTTGCTCAGATTGAGACCCAGAAACGTCTGGCCTTTGAGTGATTCATCCCAGCGAAGAATTACTGGGTCCAATGGACCGCAGACACGCTTGGATATGTAGCAGGCCTCAATGAATTCCTCGAGAGCAAGACGTCGGTCAGGATTCACAGAGGTGGGCAAAGTGAGCAGCCGGCCCGCGTTTCCCTCCCCCTTTAGCTTGAGTCGCAAGTGGCAGGCGGTATTTCCTGCAAAGTATTGGGACAAAACGAGAAAAAGTCCCAGTCGTCCTTTGGGCACTGGTCCGGCGAAGGAATGGCGAACTACGCCATTCAGTAGTTTCTCTGTACCAGCGGTCCACTGGTTTTGGTTTATCCACATTTGGACTTGCCCAGTTGCTTCCACTTCCACAGCCAAGTCGCCGCGTCGATCCTGGCGCACTTCCACGTAGGCGAAGTAGTAGCGTGTCTCAGGCTGCACAGGTGTGTCTGAGAAATGCAAAATGTGGTCCGCTGCGCAGGATAAATATTCCCAAGGATACGATTTCTCCCCCACCTTAAGAGGAGGATCCCATTCAATAGGTCGATTTAGGTCTTTTATGTGATCAGGTTTCCAGGGCCGACTCTCCAACAAAGTGGCATGGGGACCGGCCCATAACCAGTGATCAACAAACCCGCCGGCAGATACGCGATAGGGGATGGTCAAGACAGTCATGGTGAGGAAACCTTTGAGGAGGCGAACTTCGGAAAGCCCAATTTTCACGTGGAAAGGTACTGGACAAGAATCTGGCCCATTATGGCACGAAGCGCGGTCACCGGGTTCAAGCGTTGTACGTAATGTATTGTCCGCCCAAAGCGGATCCGGCCACTTGTTCTTCCATCCTTTGCCCTCTTTCGGACAGGATTTCAGATCGGCAAATGACTCGCAATTGGTTGTCCGTTCTTATAAGCTTTAGCTGACGCTTTTCGCGATTTCCTTGCGACTGTGCTTTCGCAATTTCTCTAGTCTCCAACATCGTTTGCAGGCATAAGTTTCACGGGAACCCACTGCTCCCAGGTGCCTCCTCTTTCGATGAGTCTAACAATTTTCGGTTTTTCTGGTCGGTCCCCCTTAGTAGGTCTGATTCTAGTGGGTCTTCTGTTGGCCCTGAACTGTTTCAGCAAGTCCGTTTGGGCCGCTCCAGAAGAAATACAAATCCTTCCGTGCGCCGATCCCCTCGGCTGCATTGAATTTCTAGCCAACACGACAGTGCTAGTCGGTGGGCTGCACGATCTTTCCACTCTTGCATCTCTTGTGGGTTCGGAACAGTCTCAAGCCTCAAACCTGGCAGTTCGTGACTTTGGGTCCTTTCTAGGCAGACCTATCGAGTATCGTTCCTTCAACACCGACTGCGACTCTGACACAGCCGTACGCCTGTTGGGCAGCCAACAGGCGGAACCTGCCTTTCTGGGATTCGTTGGTCCAACTTGCAACGATGTAGCAAAGGAATTGATATTTGAAGCTAGCAACATGGGAACCGTGTTGATAGCGCCGAGCGCCACGCGGCCCGCTTTCACTAGCCCCACCACCCAGCCGGGCAGTCTCTGGCAGCCTGGGTTTTATACCACTTCATCCAATGACTTGAATCAAGGTATTGCTACGGCCCATTTCGCCATTCACAACTTAGGGCTGCGGCAATTGATGATTATTGGTGACGGAAGCCAGGATTCTGCGCACTTAAGTGAGGTAGTGTCGCGGGCCTTCAGAATCCAAGGGGGCCACATCCTGGAGAGCAGAATCATGCCTGACAGTGACTCGGCTCTGGACGACTTAGTGGAGCACCTTTCTAGTTCGCAACCCTCTGCAATCTACCTACCTATTTCGCATCGGCATGCATTGCGATTCTTGAACAAAGTGCGGGGCCAAACCTCCTTTCAGACTTTCCCCATTCTGGTCAGCGCCACTTGGCTGGAATCTGATGTTGCCCAAGCTGTACAGGGCTCCAATCTGACTCTTTATGCCACTGGACCAAAGCCCAGATCTCATGGCATCCCATCCTTTATGCACAATTGGCTTGTCAATTATGGTAACGAACCGCGAACTTTGGCCGGACCTCAGGCTTATGATGCGGCGACAATTTTGCTGCAGGCCGCCCGCCTTGTGGCTACTACAGATTATTTGGGCAACATTTCCGTAGGTCGTTTAGCATTGCGCCAAGCTGTTGCCCAGCTTAGTGGCTTTCCTGGAGTTTCGGGTGTATTGAATTGCACAGAAACTGGCTACTGCGGTGCCGACGATAGCTGGGCGGTTTTCCAATACACCACCGGGCCTGGCCTTGGAGCCACGTGGCCACCAGCATTGGTACAACACTCCCTACCACCCACGCCTTTCAACGCGATTTATTTGGGACGTAGTCTTTTGACTCAGACCATTCACGAAGGGCCACACGTGGAATTCTCACAGGTCGGCACTCTTCAAGCAAACGAAGTCCTTCAGGTGAGGCAAATTTCTCCTGACGGAGCTTGGTACAACCTGCAAGCGGGTGGCTGGGTTCCCTCAGGCGCCTTGGATCTTTACGATTTAGGGATGCCAGTGGCCACTTTCTTGCCATTGTTGCCAGTAATTGAAGACCAAGACCAGATTTCAGATAGGGAAGTTGGACACGTAGAATGGCCAGTGCCATTCCGAACTACCTTCGAGGTGGCAGACGGGTTGTATGTGACGCTCGCCGAATTTCTGCGAGACGGGGACCGGGAATACTCAAATACAGTGCCCACTTCGCACCGAGTTGCGGCAACTTGCCCCTTTTGTGGACATATTGGACTGCGGTTATCTCTAGAAAACAGAAAGCCCGGTACAGACCGTACAGTTTCCATTCATGAATTCCAGCTCCTATTAGTCAGGCAGGAAGAAGGATTGCCGGAGACCATTCCGGCCGCTGAGTTGAGATGCAGACTGAATCGCTTCCGCAATGACCGGGTTGTACTCAAGCCTTTCGTCGGTGAGACTGAACGGGATATCTGCTTCGAAGTTCCGGACACTACCAGGGTCGCTTGGTTCTATGTCTTGACGTATACACCGGTGGCAACGGAATCCTCGGAAGAAACGGCTAACTCTGAATTTCTGCATTTCAGCCTTCAGTGATGCCAGTTGAAGTCCCCTTGGTCATGGTTCTATAAAAAGAGGTGTCCTTTCTTCGCCAACGGCATGAACTGCTGGCTGACCTGCGGGAGCAGTCGCAACCGTCAGTCCTAATCGTGGGAGCCGGTATAAACGGCTGCGCAGTATTTCGAGATCTAGCCTGCCAGAGGGTGGATGCTCTCCTGATAGACCAAGCAGATTTTTGTGCTGGCACCAGTGCAGCCTCTTCCAACTTGATTCACGGAGGCTTGCGTTATCTTGAGTACGGTAAGTTCCGACTCGTCAGAGAAGCAATCCAAGAACGCAACAGGTTACTCAAGAACGCGACGCATTACGTAAAGCCCTTGCCCACTCGCATCCCTCTGTTCAGTCGCAGTTCCGGGATTCTGAATGCCCCTCTCCAGTGGCTGCGCATTCCCCGCAGCCCCAAGCCGCGTGGAACTTGGGCGGTTCGACTGGGGCTCTCTCTCTACGATATCTATTCCCGAACCATAGTCAGCGACCTGCCAAGTTCCAGTCTGGCGAAACAGAGCGAAAGTCTGGCCCAGTTCCCTGCCCTGAACCCTGGCATTCGGTGGACAGCCCAGTATTTCGACGCCGTAGTGTTAAACCCGGAGCGATTGGCCTTGCAATTAATCCAGGAAGGCGAATCCCGGCACGCCGACTGCCGGTCCCTAAATTACATGCGTTTGAAAACGATTGGGCCGGATGGAGTGGTCTTGCAGGATCTAGTCGGTGGGGAGTCACTTAATATTCGACCTCGACTGATTGTAAACGCAGCAGGCCCATGGATAGATCAGGTCAATGACAAACTGGGATTGCGTTCAGGTTATATAGAGGGTACCAAGGGTTCCCATCTGGTTCTGAACCATGCAGGGCTTTTTGAGGCTTTACAGGGACATATGTTTTTCTTCGAGAACAAGGACGGGCGCATCGTCCTGATGTACCCATGGCATCATCGGGTATTAATAGGTACGACGGACATCCCTATACAGGACCCCGGACAAGCTGTTTGCACGCCTCAGGAGGAAGCCTATTTGCTGGAGATGATTCCATTCGTCTTTCCCCAGATTGTGGCAACTTCAAAAGATGTAGTCTTCCGCTACAGCGGAGTCAGACCACTGGGAGCTGCAACAGGCCCAGCGGCTTCCATCAGCCGAGATCATGTGCTGCAATTCAACCCAGCCTCACAAGGCCGCCCTCCAATATATGCCCTTGTTGGAGGCAAATGGACTACGTTCAGGGCTTTCGCGGAGCAAACTGTGGATGCACTGCTCAGAGACCTTCAAATTCCCCGCAGAATGAAAACGGATAATTTGCCCATTGGGGTCCTTGTGAAGCCCCACCGTGAGTCCGCTCCCGAGGTCTCGGGAATAAAGCGAAACACTTATCGGACTCTGTACCAGCGTTACGGTGAGATTCCGAGTGAACTGGGGACACAGCTCACACAGGCAACCGAGAGGCATAGCTTTTTGGCAGGAACCACCTATTTGTTAGCAGAACTGGATTTCTTATGCCGGCATGAACGAGTAGTTCATCTGGATGATCTGCTATTGCGCCGTACCCAGCTGGCTAAATTGGGACTCTTGAACCCTCAAAACTTGCAAATAGTTGCCCGATTGGCCGCCACAAGTCTGGGTTGGTCTCCAGCGAAATTGGATGAGGAACTAGAACGTTGCCTTCATTTACTGAAGAAACGGCACGGGCTGATGCTGAGCTAGAGTTAAGTTAGGAACAACAGCGTGGATTCAGTTTCAATGAGATAAATAACAACCAAGACCATTCCGCTATAGAAGCCATAATTCAACATTAGTCTGGTTCGCAAAGACTGATCCAGTCCGTTCTGACAGATGTTGACGAGCAAGAAGAAGGTCCAAGTGAGGATAGTTCCTTTGGTCAGTTCTTCAAATGGGGAAAATGCCAACACCAGCGCTGCCTCCCCCATAATAAGACCCACCACCAGCACGTGTTTCAGCAGTTCGGTCCGCAGCTCGGTGTGATCCCTGAGTAATTCAACGGAAAGCAGAATTGCAGTGCTTGCCATCAGTGGAACTGTAAATATCAGTCGGCTACTGGCTTGGTAGAGGAGCAAGAACAGAAGGAAAGCTGCCAGGTAAGCAATACCGTGCAAGAGAAAAGTAAACTGGCCGGCATATGGATGATCTGTTTGCAACGAATCGTAGAGCAGAAAGAGTGTCAGCACATAACTCCCAATCGCAAGCAGCATGGCCAACACAGAGATAATCTCGACCGCCGGCAGGGGCTGAGCCATGACCACCACTATGCCCAACGCAGCGGGCAAGCTAAACAAGGGCCAGCTGGCTCTGATTCTTTCGCGCCAATGCAAGGATTGCAGACTGGGATGAATCTGCACAACACTGTCCGTGACTATTAAGGATACCAATACAGCTACTAAGACCTCTATCGCGTTGGGAGGTATATGGATCACGAATTTCCCGCCACCAAAGTTTGGGGATGTCCAAGTGATCTCAGGCAAGGTCAATATTAGAGTCATGGTCAGAACCAGACTCATGATCCAACCAGCCACGCTGACGCGGTGTGTAAGTTCAGAAGCCATATGCTTTCAGAAACGAGCCGTGGTGTACGGCCGAATACCCGTATCGGCCAGACACCCATAAGTCAGTGAAAGCAATTCAACACCTGCCTTCCGGACCTTCCCTTTGGGTAAAGCCCTGGATATTGTTGGTGCTGTGGATTGCATTGGCGATCTTGCCCGATACGGTCTCCATATTGGTATCCGAAGCCAAAATGGAAAAAGCTATTCATCCCGCTTTTGAATTCTCGCAGAAAGGTCTGGCGGTTGAATGCCATATTCAAGAGCCAGCAACTGAATTACTGAACTGTGTTACCTCCCATTCTGGCACACTGATCGGCCCTACATGGTTTTTCCTGCCCGTAGAGTGGGCGGACATCGAGAGCACACAGGGCGAATATGATTGGGCGCCTCTGGAATTGGTCCTTAACGAAATTGAGAAACAGGGCTGGGAACCCGTATTGTCCTTGCAGACTGTCCCCCTGTGGCTGGCATCCAGTGGGCATCTGTGGGATAGAGACAGTCATGCCGTGGTCTCTTCTTTTCCTGCCGAATTGGCTTTTTTCGTCAAGCGTGTAGCGGAGAGATACGGCACTCGCGTACGGTTTTACCAACTGGGGGAGTTCGCTAATGGCCCAGTACCGAATTTTCCCTACGGTGTGAATCCTGTGCGGTATGCGCAGATGGTTCGATCAGTTGCTCCAGCCATTTTGAATACGGTCCCAGATGCCGTCTTGCTGACAGCTCCGCTGCTGCCAGTAACTGCCGATGGTTCTATAGCATTTACGCCAGAAATATGGCTGCGTAGACTGTCCGACACTGGCGTTACTAAGGAATTCCCCTTGGTGCAGCTGTGGAAGCCTGATGTAGTCATCGGAGGTGATTCTCCCCACATTGAACGCCATGGAAGTTTCCTTCCTTGGCATTCCACACTTGGGTCTAGGAGATGGTTATTATCGACAACATCAGGCCCTGAAATCTGGCGGATATCGACATTCTTCCGGCCGGGCAAAGCCGTGCAAAACAAGAACTGCCTTACTCGTATTGGGAATTGTGTTGCCCGCGACTGGGGATGGGAGTTTTCTCTCTCTTTCCTATTGTTATCGCTGCTGATAGTCCTGGGCTGGGTCAGGTCTATATCCCCTTTGGCCGGAGCGATACGCACCGCCCGGTCTCGCCTTCCTCCAAGAATGCTTGAATTGATTTGGTGGTTACTCACTTTGAGCTTGCTAACCTCCATCTACTTTGTCCCTTCTTGGGTTTGGGCCGTTGGGCCGTTTATGCTGCTTTCAGGCATGGCCCTGCTTAGGCCTGTTTCCCTATGGACGTTGGCGCTGGCAACTCTACCCTTGCACCAGGTTCATGCCAATTTTATGTCCCCTTTGCTAGGGCAATCTTTCTCCCTAGCACCAGCCCAAATATTGGCTATCGCTCTTACACCAGCGATTCTTGGCAAACTTAGTTTCAATTCAATGTCGCGGGCCAGAGGATTCCAAGTTTGGGTATTGGGAGGCTGGTTCTTGCTCTTGATTTTGGGTGGCTTGGGGGCGGACTCTTCAGGCCATATAAGCCCGTGGATCCGAATTGGGTTCTTTCCGGGCTGGTTGGCCCTGCTGTCCGTGGGAATCGGCCTTAACCGCGAGTCCGTGAAAGCGGGTCTCACCAGCATGACTTTGGGGGTCAGTTTGTTCGGTCTCTTAGCCTTAACTCAATGGGGCCTTGGTCAAAATGCCTCAGAAGGCGGCCTGTTGCGCCTGACAGGCCTGACTTTCTCACCCAATCATGCTGCCATGGTGTTGGAAAGGGGACTGTGGTTGCTGCTGCCCTTTGCCTGGATTTCTCACGCCCGATGGAAAAGAATGTGTTGGTTTGGGTTTGTGGCACTTACGGGAACCGCATTACTACTGACATTGAGTCGCGGAGCCCTATTCCTGGGTCTGCCTGGCGGAATGGTAGTTTTCTGGCTCTTACGCCGGGATGTGCCTAGCGTACGGTCAACCGGCCATTTCTACTGGCCTCTATTGGCTGCCGTAGTGATAATAGCTACCTTTGGCATCGTCCTGATAGGATTTCGTTCGGAGCTTTGGGAAAGACTTCTGGATGCCCTGCCAGTGGCTGCTCGACAACAGATCTGGCTGCACACTTGGGATATAGCAAAGATGCATCCTTGGTTTGGGCTTGGTGTAGATGGCCTCTACCGCCAAGCTCCAGCATCCTTTCCTTACTCTTCAATTGTCAGCCCAGACATCTCCCATGCCCACAATGTTTGGCTGGAGACTTTCTCACGGTGGGGGGCAATGGGCATAGTGTGGTTGGTTGGCCTAGGAATTGGACTTGTCAGATCACTACCATCCTGGAATGCGGATCCGCAACACTCATTGTTTCGCGCTGGAATCGCTGCTTCCCTGATCGCTGGCTTCGCCCATGCACAAGTGGATGCTTTCTGGCACTGGCCGGACATAGCAACCTTCAATTTGTTGTTAATACTCTGCCTGGTCGCTCTCCCTGTCAACTACGCAGCATCTGCACACGGAAACCAACAGACAGCCAATAAAAACGCCGGAGGCTCTTAACCCCCGGCGTGAAATTGCGTTAGGTAGTGGAACGCCCGCGGCACCAGTTAGTTAGTTCAGATCTACAACCAACTCTGCGTCAGAGGCCACAAACATGGGCAGCAATTCCACCGACACGAAGTCCAAGAGAGTGCGTTGGTCCACCAAGCTTTCTCCTAACATGCCGGACAAGAGGTCCATTAAGGCGTTCAGAGCTGTCACATCGTAACCCAAGGACAGAGCAACCTGTCCATTAAATTGCACATCCATCTGGTTTGGGGACATTGCCAAAGTCAGTGAGGAGACTCCGTTGTCGGCCATCATGTCCAAGACTGCGTCTGGAAGGGCGATGCCCTCCATTCCCAAGGCTCTCAAGTCAATCCCGGAAACCGTAGTAACTGTGCCATTTTCAACAGCCACGTTCAGGCGCACAGTAGGAGGATATGCACCTCCCAGATCCGCCGCTGCAAAGGAGTGCCCTTCAAATGGACTTGCTCCCACTTCCCCAGTGCTCCCTGGCAATGTGAGGACGATACCCAGAGGCGCTTCTGCACTTAAGGCTTCCACCAAATTCAGAATGCCTGGCACTGTGCCATTACCCCCGGCCAGACCGTCAATCAAGTCCAAACCTGCAGCTTCCCAAGAAATGGAAGGTAGGACTATGCCGTTACCGGCCAGAGCCACGCCTGTGCTGCTAATTTGCACATCCAGGCGGTTGACACCTGCGTCCGTGAGAGGTGCCAATTGATCAGCGGACAAGAGGCCAGCCCCCAATGGCAGTCCCAATACGCTCAAATTGCCATCATCGGCTATATCTATGTGAAGGGGTCCCAACTGCGTGGAACCGACCGGAGCACCCGTGAACGAGACTTCCACGGTCAAATCTAAAGCAGGCAGTTGAGGTAGGTAAGTCTCCACCATTCCTAAGGTTTCGACATCATCTGCCAACAAAATGCGTGCGAAGGCCAAGCCCGCTTCAAGACTTTCCTCGTCATATGCCAAGCCAGGCAACGCATTGCCGTTCATGGCAAAATCCAAAGTGTTCGGCGTAGTCGTTATGCGAAGTGATTCGGCCCCAAAACTAGACAACAAGCCGAGCGTATGCGCGTCCAAGACTGGAGGCACCCCTAACAAGGAAAGGTCCACCCCATCGAGGGAGATAGCACCACTACTGTCAAATGCCAGGCCGCCCAAGTTGATTGGGCCAACCATGTCAGCAGGGGACTCGGACGGCGAATAGGATGTTTCGCCAGCCCATCGGAAATCCGGACGTTCACTGGACAGCGACAAACGCACACCAACTCCATATTGGCGAACTAGTGAAAAAAGACGATCCGCACTTACAGGCAACCCGATATTCATCTGGTCCACAATGCTGGCCAATTCAGACGCTGAATCTTCATCCCAATAGATGTAAGGCAGCTCAGCATCGTCCATGTAGATGTGAATACCGTTGTACCCTAGGCGAATCTCCAGAGAATTCACTCCTCCTGCCGCCAAACCATCTGCGAAATCTTTGATTCCAAATGCAGACAGGGAACCGACCGGCAGGCCCAGAACGCGTACAGTATCGCCATCGTCGCTAACTTTCAAAGCTATGGACGGCAAGTTAAACCAAGTCTTGCCAGCCGAACCTCCACCGCACGCTCCCAAGACCAGACTGGCAACGATTAGCAACAGCATTAACTTAGCGCGAAAGGTTCGTTTAGTGCCCACTAGCAAAGTCTCCTTGACCTCATCTTCTGAGCCGCGTGGACCCCCTTACCGGTCTGCTAGTCTCCGGGTTGTTCCCTGTAAGACCAAAACACAACGCCCGGCAGAAGCCATCCTAACGGTCGGCCACAGACCCAGTCTGGGTGGCCCAGACCGGGGGCAAGTATAGCATAGGGTCGGCTTCGCCCTTCCGAGTCAGGAGCCAGTTTGGGTCCCGGGTTCAGCCCCTGAACGAAGTATTTTCAACGCCTTGAATCTCTACGAACCTGTCCTCCAAGAATCAGCCCTTCCTTTTCCAAATGCCGCACAGTTCTGGCTCCCCTGAATAAATGGGAACTCCCTTATCGGGTTGGTAGCTTAAATACATCTACACTCGTATCCACTGTGCCTCCCTGAAGTCCGCGAATAGCCCAGCTGAGAGCTTGTTGGTCGCTCCAAGGGTATTCGGTTTCCCCGAAGCACATGCTGCGTTCATGGCCTTTTCCAAATGCCACCACCACATCTCCCGCCCGCGCAAGGTTCACTGCTTTTTCCATGGCCCGGGCCCGATCAGGTTCAATCTCGAAAGTGGCCTTTGTCTGCGCTGAAACGAAGCCTTCCGCTATCTCAGAGCAGATGGCATCCAGGCTCTCAGTACGAGGATCTTCGGCCGTGATGACTACATGGTCCGCCAGCCTCGCGCTTATTACTCCCATCTTTTGACGCTTGCCTGGGTCTCGCAGCCCGGCGCTGCCAAAGACTGCAATCAGCCGACCTGTGCCAGTTGCCAACACCATGTGCTGACGGATGGTCTGCAGCGCGTTCTGCAATGCCTGTGGGGAGTGGGCAAAGTCCACCAAAGCCGTGAAGGTCTGGCCTAGCTCCAGCCTCTGCATGCGTCCTTTAAGGCCACCAAAGGTGGCCAAGCCCGTAGCAATTTGGCTAGCAGTGGCACCTAAAGAGTGAGCCATGGCAGCTGCCAATAGAATATTCCGGGCGTTGAAACGGCCCCACATTGAGGTGCGTAGAGCCGCAATATCGAGATCAGGACCTGCAAGATTTAGGGTCAGACCCCCTTGCGCCAGTCTCACATGGGACCCTCGGTATGTCCAATTGGCCTGCGTGCCCAACCCGTAACTACGAACTTCCAAAGCATGTTGTCTCCCTGTGTTCAACTCCGCTGCCTTCTCCTCAAGGGCGTTCAGGCTGAAGAGGTCCTCTGCATTGGCGACAGCGACCCGTCCGGGCACCTCTGCCAACAGGTCCAAAATGCGGCATTTAGCATCCAAATAGGCTTCTAGACTTCCGTGGTAGTCCAGATGTTCATGGGCGACATTAGTTACTCCAACTACATCCATCTCTGTTTCGGATACCCGTTCCTGGTCCAATCCGTGACTGGTGCATTCCACAACCGCACACTTGCATCCTGCTGTTACCATGTCCGCCAATGCCTGCTGCACTTCTCCCGCGTCAGGGGTTGTCACGTGGTATCCGGTCTCAATCACCGGGCCGCCAAGACTAATACCCAAAGTAGAGATAAGGCCTACTTTGATGCTGTTGGAAGGCACCTGACCCTTCGCAGGTCGGGGGGCAGCCCTCAATATGGACGCCAGAAGGGCAGATGATGTGGTCTTGCCATCGGTTCCTGTGATGCCCGCCATTAACAACCGACGGGCAGGAAATCCAGCCACCAGCGCCGCGGCTTGAGCGTTGGCCCGGGCGCTACTGTGAACTTGGAAGTAGGGCACCGGACTTCGACCGGCCCGTCTGCATCTCGCCAAGAACCCATCAAATGGTTCCGCCCCGAGAACGGCTGCAGCACCTGCAACCAGAGCTTCTGGTATGAATTCGTGGCCATCTACCTTCAATCCCGCGTGGGCCACGAATATTCCCCCCTTGTTTACTAGCCGGCTATCTGCCGTAGTGTGGGATATTTGTAGCTGAGGGTGTGCAAGCACCACTGAAGCTGCCAGATTGTCTCTGGCAATCAATAAGCTGTGCAGTTGCTCAAGACTCGGCATGGGCGGACCCGCTCCGAATCATAAAAGGGTCAATCTTCGTCGTCGTTGGTACGACGGAATACGGAAATGGATCCAACCAGAATAATAATGACCAGAATCACGGCTACAGAAAAGACAATCGGAGAAATTGGGCCGATAACTGGTATTTCGATGTCTTCCTGCAAGAATTCCAAGGGCAAATTCAAGCCGCTGATTAGGCCAGGCTCCGCAGGGACAATGTCTGCCGTAGATTCTGGAGTAGCGGTGGGTACTATTTGCTCAACCTCTACAGGAGCCGCCGCTTCGGTTTCAACTACTGCGGCCGCTTCTGGCTCCTGAGTGGGTTGTGGTTCCACTGCCAAGGGTTCTTCCTCTTGAACGGGCCTAGATTCCTCCTCAGCCGGCTGAGAAAACTGGCTGGTCAACACTATTGGCTCTAAGGGCAAAGCCGTCAATGGTGACAGCTGGTTCTGGGTACGATATGCATAGCCTTGGTCATCAGAGCGCAACACCCACTTTTCATTGGTACCCAGGTAAATGAAGCCTTGCGCGCCATCGGCTGCCCACGACCATACTTCATTAGCTTGCTCATCGACCTGAGATTTGAGCCAGTTCTCTCCGTTGCCTGACCAGATGCCTACGCCAGTACCTGCAGACAGCAGGATTCCCTCTGGGCCTGCTTGACCTAGGGCTAGGACTGATGAAATCTCCGGGATTCCCGGTACATTAGTCCAAATGCCCGTGCTCTCCATGCGCCACAGACCGCCCGCCTGGAGCCCAGCATAAAGTCTACCTCTGTAGGCAGTGAGGCTCCGCACAATGGTTCCTTCCGGAAAACCAGCAGCCCGTTCCCACACGTCGGATCCTGAGGTTTGCACAAAAACACCGTTGTGAGTGCCGATGTAAAGGCTGCCGTTGTAGGCAATAATAGCCCGAACTCGCCTCTCACTCTCCCGCAAGTCATCGGTTTGGGCCAGTCCAATAGCGTTGAGAACCCAAGTTTCTCCGTAGTCGTAACTAACAAGCACCCCATCCCGCCGAGTCCCTGCATATAACACCGGAATGCCGTCCATACTCCGGGAAAGGAGGGCCCCGATTCCGCTATCCAGGCTCAGCCAAGTTCCAATGGATGGAAAATTCTGGAAGTTCCGACCCCCGTCGGTGCTTCGGAGGAATAGACCCGTTACAGCATCGCCTGCGTACACTATGGCTGGGTTAGCCAAGTCATGTTCCAGAGCTGAAATACTAACGTTTACAGGTAGTCCCGAAGCCGGTTCCCAATTTACGCCGCCGTCTTCACTAACATAGAGACCTCCGGCGTCTGGAGAATTAATCGTGCCCGCGACCACGCGCGCCGGATCATTGGGGGCCACAGACAAGGAAATTACGGGATTTTCCGAAGGAGTCTGGGCCTCGAGCCTTTGGCCTAACCCCACTAAAACGCACCCGAACACCAGTACGGATGCGAGAACCGCCACCACGCGCCTGTTGGGGCAGGCAATGCCGTTTGTCATAAGAACTCCCTATGCGGATGGTTGCTATGCATAATCACAATGTCTCTTCTGCGCCACGACAGAAGCCGCCATCTCACATGGAAATTATAACCAAGACTGGCTAAGTGTTTATACCTTTGTGGAAAAACCCCCTACAGACAAGGGCGAATATTAGGCCAGTTGCCAGATTAACTGGGGAAGCCGTAAGCCAACAATTGTTCTGAAGCCGTAGTAGCCCATTCAATTAATGGGGTGGGATACAGTCCAACCCAAAAGACTACTAGAGTACAAAAAACCAACACTGCACCCATGCCGATGGGCATAGCAATGGGGGACTTCTCCTCAGGCTTCTCGCCGAAATACATGACACGGATCAGGTTAATGTAGTAGTAAGCCGCGATGCCTGCATTGACTAAGCCTGCGCCTGCCAGCCAGAAATATTGTCGCTGCACGGCCGCACCGAACACGAAGAACTTTCCCCAAAAACCCGCGGTGGCCGGAATACCAGCCAAACTAAGCAGAAAAATGGTGAGCATGACGGCCAGAGCCGGATTGCGACCGATCAGATTCTGGTAGGCTGTCATGTGGGTACTGCCAACCCTTTCTTCCAGAACCATTACGACGAGGAAGGCCCCCACGTTTGTGAACATGTAAGCGAAGAGATAAATCAGGATGCCGTTTATGCCATCCATGTAGCTTTCTGTGCCAGCGGCCAAGGCCGCTATTCCCATCAAGATATAACCGGCGTGGGCCACCGAACTGTAGGCCAACATTCGCTTAACATCCTGCTGGCGCAAGGCCATCAGATTGCCCATGGTCATGGTCAGTATGCAGATTCCCGCCAGGATTGGCACCCAATCTGTCATTAAATCATTTAAAGCAACTACAAAGACTCGGGCCGTTACTGCCAAGCCGATTGCCTTGGAAGCTGTAGAGAGATAAATAGTGACCGGCGTAGGCGCACCATCATAAGTGTCCGGAGCCCACTGGAAGAAAGGCGCTAAGGTGGCCTTAAAGCCGAGTCCCACCATCATCAATAGAGTGGCCGGCATAAGACCTTTCACTAGAGAGGCCGTCTCTCCTGCTTTCACCTGTTCCGAAATCTCATGCAGATTGAGAGTGCCCGTCGCCCCATACACAAAGGAAAGGCCGTACAACATGGCGGCCGACGCCACCGCCCCGTAAAGGAAATACTTGAGGCCTGCTTCGGAACTTCGCTTGTTGTCCCTTAGGAATCCAGCTAGCAGATAACTCGTAATTGAAAGGAATTCAATTGCCACGTACAGAAGCAGGAGGTTGTTGGCGCTCAGTGCCACGCTCAAAGCCAGAGTCACGAAAACGAAGAAGCTCCAGAATTCGCCCCTCCGTTCTGTGCGCGAATTCATGTACGAACCGCCTGCCAAAGCAATCAGCAACATCACCAAAAAGATAGGACCTTTCAGAAAAGCTGCGAAGAGGTCAATTTCCAAAAGATTCAAAGCAATGGCCGGCTTCTGTCCCACTTCCAACTCGTAGAAGGAAAGTGTTTGGAAAAGTGCAGCGACAAAGGCTATAGCCAAGGTAAAGACGGCAATAGTGGTGTAGCCACGACCACTGTCTGTATTACCGCGGACAATCACGTCAATCAGGAAAATTACTAGCCCACCGACCAGCAGGATCACTTCTGGGGCTATGAGACTGAACTGTTCCACCAGGCAAGGCTCCCTATTACGACTTCAAGCAATATCAACCGCTTGGGGGCAGGTTGACAATGAAGTCAATCAGTTCCACTGAAGAAGTGTTAAAGAAACTGATCAGCCAAGTAGGATAAATACCAATCACGAGCATGCCAATCAAAAGAGGCCAAAGCGTCAACTTCTCAAAGAAAGCCATATCCGTGGGTCCATCTGCTGCCTTTCCTTCGCCGGTAGTCCAGTGCTCCACTTTGCTCTCGTCGTATTCACCAAGGAATACGTTTTGCACAATGCGCCACAAGATATAAACCGCGGTCATTACAATGCCGATAGTGCCAAATGCCGCCCATATAGGCACAATTGCAAAAGCGCCACGAAAGGTAAAGAACTCCGCCCAGAATCCAGCCAATCCGGGTAGGCCCAGACTGGCAAAGGCAGTCACCAACATGACCCCATAGAAATATGGCAGCTTGGCACTCAGCCCGCCGAACTTGGACAGTTCTCGTGTATGGGCTCGTTCGTAGATCACCCCTACTAACAGGAATAGGGCCCCCGTGATGATGCCATGGTTGAACATTTGCAAAGCGGCGCCGTTGAGAGCCATTGCCGCACTATCGTAGATGTCATCGGACGATATCCCGCCCCCGAATTTCTCGGCGACAGCTTCCAGTCCCGCCGGAGTAAGCACCAAAGACGCAGCTCCGATACCAAGCATTACATAACCCATGTGGCTCACAGAACTGTATGCAATGAGACGTTTCAGATCCCCCTGGGCCACGCAGACAAAAGCACCGTATACAATCGCTACGGCGCCCACGCCAATTACGACCGGGGCCCAAAACTGGCTGGCTTCGGGGTAGGTAGGCAGAATAATCCGAAGGAAACCATAGGCTCCGAGCTTCAGGAGCACTCCGGCCAAAATGACACTACCGGCTGTCGGTGCTTCAGTGTGAGCATCTGGCAGCCAGGTATGGAAGGGGAAGGAAGGTACTTTAAAAGCAAATCCCAAGAAGAACCCCCAAAATGCAAGACTGGTAAGCAGGATTCTGGTGTCATAGTCCAGTTGCATAAAGGCTTGCGCCTGGGCCGCGCCTAGCATGTCGAAAGTGCCTGTAGCGAAGTAGGTCAGCAAAATGGCCAATAACATGGCCACAGAACCCACCAAAGTGTAGATAAAAAACTTAATGGAGGCATAGCCGCGGTTGGATCCGCCCCAAATTCCAATTAGGAGGTACATCGGTACCAGACTGATCTCCCAAAACAGGTAGAAAAGTACGTAATCCAGAGCCACAAATACGCCCAACATGCTTAGTTCCAGCAAATGGAACATGATGAAGTATTCTCGAACCCGTATTTTGATGGTGCGGGTGCTGTAAAAGATGCTCAGGGTGGAGAGCAGCGTAGTCAGGAAAACTAGGGGCAGGCTCAGCCCGTCCACACCGATTTTGAAGTTGGAATTTAAAACGGGGATCCATTCCGCCGTAATCTGGAACTGCATGCCCCCCACAGTACGGTCGTAGGCAAAGAGCAGATACATGCTCAGGATCAGAGGAATCAGGCTCAACAGAGTCGACGCCCGCTTGACCCCTTGGTCACTCTTGAAGAAGACGAAAACCAGAATTCCCGAAATCAACGGGAAACTCAGGGTGGCTAGCAAAGCCACCTGGTTAGATGTGGCCATTGGCCAAGACCTCCAAGCTCCTAATCCCAAGCCGGTTCATCACACTAAGGTGAGAACCACAGGCATGCCTACCAAGACAACCCAAATCGAAAGTACAACCAATGCGACCATGAGATAGGCCTGCACTTTGCCGTCTTGTAAACGGATTAGCACACCACCGCTCCACCGCATGAAATTGCCTATTAGATTGACCAGTCCGTCAACCAAAAGAGCATCTGCAGCGGCTGCCAATGCTGACACCCAAACCGCCACACCTGCAATCCAGTTCACTAATGGGTCAATGATCCACCTGGTATCCACATCCGCGCAGAATGCGGATAGATTGTTGCTCCACCGCACGACGGTAGCCGTATACAGCTCATCAATAAAATACTTGCGGTACCAGATTTGCCACACTAAGCCGAGATACTTGGCCATTGGGTCAATCTGGTCTCCCCGCAAGCCTTTGCCGTAGACTACCCACCCTAGGAAAAGGCCGCCCAAAGCAACCACAACAGATGCTGCCAGTGGCACAAAATTGAAATGGGGATGAAGCACGGTGACGTTGATATGCTCCATGAAAGGCTCCAGAAAATGTCCCAGCCAATTCGAGGACAAGCCCCCCAAAATGGGGAAATCTGAGGGTATGCCTATCCACCCCAATCCGATGGCAAAAAAACTAATGAGGATCAGCGGCATGGTCATTGACGGAACACTTTCCGAAGCGTGAGCCGCCATCTCTGTGCGGGGCTTGCCGCCGAAAGTCAATGCCATCTGACGCATTGTGTAGAAGGCAGTGCAGAAGGCAGCCACAGCCAAAACCAGAAATACCACAAAGTTGCCATTAAAGGCGAAGGCTAGGATCTCGTCCTTGGACCAGAAGCCAGCTGTAATTAAAGGAAAGCCGCTAAGGGCCAAGCCGCCAATAATAAATGTGTAGCCAGTACGTGGCATTCGCTGCAGCAAGCCTCCCATATTGCGCATGTCCTGTGGATCATTTGGATCCAGGGTCCCATCACGGCGATACCTCAGTTCGCCTTGACTTTCGGCCTCATTGTGACTGTGAGCATGTTCAAGACCATGTTCCATACCATGAATTACGCTTCCAGACCCCAGGAAGAGGAGGGCCTTAAAGAAGGCGTGAGTCAGAAGGTGGAAGAGAGCGGCGACATAGGCTCCAATCCCCAAGGCTGCAACCATATAACCGAGCTGGCTGATGGTGGAAAAGGCAAGCACCCGTTTTATGTCCCACTGTGTGAGGGCGATCGTTGAAGCAAACAAAGCGGTAAATGCCCCCACAAAAGCGACGACGGCCATTGTCCCTGACGTCAGGACAATGGCCTGGCTGTACAGGGGATAGGTGCGAACCAATAAGAACACTCCTGCTGAAACCATTGTGGCCGCATGGATCATGGCAGATACAGGAGTTGGGCCTTCCATTGCATCAGGTAGCCATACATGCAGAGGAAATTGAGCACTCTTGCCGATGGTTCCGCACAAGATCAGGAAAGTAATTATGGACAGCCAGGTAATTTCCCGAAATCCCAAGTCGACAAATGACTCACCCAAATTGACCAGATTGGCCTGACCAAAAAGCTCACCAAAGTCAAGAGAACTCGGTTCGCTCTTTATGTAAAGAAACATCATCCCCGTGAAAAGCAGTGCATCTCCAATGCGCGTAGTAATGAAAGCCTTGAACGCGGCCTTCTTGGCACTCTCCTTCTCGAACCAGAAGCCGATTAGCAAGTAACTGCACAACCCCATGATTTCCCAGAAGACGAAGAAGGTAATCAAGTTGTTGGAGGTAACCAGCCCCAGCATGCCAGCAGCAAAAAGGGAGATATAGGCGAAAAAGCGGCTGTATCGGGGATCTTTGCCTTCCGCATGGGCACTGGGATAATCCTGAGCCGACAAGTGATGAGGGAAAGTCATGTAGCCCTTCGAATAGATGAAGATCATGACCAGCAGGAAGGTGACCATGAACAACATCAGGGCATTGGCAGGATCCAGTACATAACCGATGCCGATGGATGTGTCTCCTGTGGGAATACGGAACAATACTTCATTAATGGGATGGCCCGCCAAGTGGTGGTCACGGAAGGCAGTTAGGGATATCGACCAGCCCAGTAGCAAGCTGATACCAACACTCAATATGGCGATATTGGAACTGAGGGCCTTGGACTTGTTGGTCCAAAGAATAATTAGGGCGAACGCTGCCATGGGGGGCAGCGGCACCAGCCAGGTAAAGTCGTACAAGGAAGTCATGGATATGCGGTGCTTTAGGTAAGGGACTTGCCAAACGGATTGGTCAATCCGTCAAGTTGGGTCCAGGAGTAGCCTAAATAGCCACACACCAATCCAAGTGCACCCAACAAGATCAGTGCCAGGTCATGCGAAACACCGGACAATCGGCCGATTACCATGAAGAGAAATCCAGCCGCCAGCCCTACCATAATTAACATTTTTTGTTCATGTTTTCGTTCTCTGGCGGTAGCCAGCAATACCGACACCTCTAGGTACTCTGCGTCGTGCTTAGCAACTTCCTTGAAGGCATATAGTGCCCCCGCGTAGTTGCCGGTCTTCATTTTTTCGATACCTAATTCATAGAGAAACTCGCACTGTTCCTCCACTGTACCGTCAAGCAGCTTCTTGACCACCGAATTAACCTTGAAGAATATCCAGTTCGTCCAGATGTAAAGTCTGGCGCGAACGATAGATAGAAATAATTAATGCCAGACCTACTGCAACTTCCGCCGCAGCAACTGCAATCACAAAAATGGCGAAGGTCTGGCCAGCCAAATCAACTCGATTAGGGCCATAACGCCAAAAGGCAACGAGATTGATGTTCACTGCATTTAGCATTAGCTCAATAGCCATTAACATTGCTACCGCGTTACGCCTCACCAAAGCCCCGTAGAAACCGCAGCAAAACAGAAAAGCAGCCAATACCAAATAGGCTTCTAAAGGAACCATGGCGCCACTGATCTTATTCGTCGTCTCGGGCCAGCATGACCGCGCCAACCAACGCAATCAGGAGAAGCAAGCCAATCAATTCCAGCGCTAAGCCGTAGGTAGTTACAAACTCCCAACCCAGGTCGGAAATCATGGTTTCGTCTGGAATCATTTCTAGTTCGCCAGTAAGCCAGGGGACCCTACCCACCACTCCAGCCAGCATTAGGAAAAGGAGCAACGCGATGGAGGCCACGGTAAATGCGTTGTTATTGTTGGTGGCAGTGGCACCAAACATGATTCCCTTGGTCAGCATAATAGCGAAAGTAATTAGCGTTGCAATGGCACCCACATAGACCAACACCTGTGCGATCGCCAGAAATTCAGCCTCCAATAAGATGTACACGCCGGCTACACCGAAAAGAGCAGCAATTAAGGCCAAAGCGCAATGGAAGAGATTGCGATTGACAACCACAGTGAGTCCAGCAACTGCCGTCATCAGAGCAACCGCACCAAAGACTGCCTGTTGTACTGTGGGAATTGGAATATCAACTGGAAGGGGGGGCATGGCAATTAGTCGTTGAGAATTTCGGAGCTAGACTTTAACAGCCGGCTCCACTGTCCCGATCAAGCTTTGAGGTTCAAATGCGCGTTTAGTTCGTACCATTTCCAAACGCAGGTAACGACTTACAGCAGCCACTCCAATCCCCAAGACCAATATATTCCCCGCCAAGATTGAAACATTGATGGCGACAGAGGGCCAAGGTAAGACCTGCACGATCATTTGCCATGCCAACAGTCCTAACGTCAAAGGAACTAGCATCTTCCAGCAAAGGGACATCATCTGGTCAACCCGCAATCGGGGGAAAGTACCTTTTACCCAAATCTGCAACAGATATATAAAAAAGGTCTTGCCCACAAAATAAAGTAGTCCCAGCCACGGACCAATACCTGGGAGCTGCACTCCGGGGCCTTGCCAGCCGCCGAGAAATAGCGCAACGGTCACGCCGGCCAGTGCAAAGGCATTGAGAAACTGGGCCAAAAAAAACATGGCGAAGCGCATGCCTGAATACTCGATGTGGAATCCAGCGATCAGCTCCGATTCCGCCTCCAGCAAGTCAAAGGGAGTCTGTTCCGATTCGGCCAAAGAGCACACAAAAAAGATGAGCGCCGAGGCGGGCATTATAAAGATGTACCAACCAAAGCCCCAGAAATTGCCTTGAGCCTGAGCCAGCGAACTGAATCGCATGGTTCCGGCTAATAGGACTACAGTCAATATGCTTAACACAAGCGGAATCTCATAACTCAGCAGTTGGGCGACCACTCGAAAGCCGGACAGAAGGGCGTACTTGTTATTGCTTCCCCAGCCGGCCATTAGTGCGGCCATAATCCCGATGGACCCCAATGCCACTATGTAAAGAACACCGACATTTAAGTCGGCGCCCACAATGCCATCAGAAAAAGGCAATACAGCAAAGAGCATGATGATGCCAAAGACGGAGAGGATTGGCGCTAGGTTGTACGCAATGAAATCAGAGTTCCGGGGGGTAATGGTTTCTTTTGAGGCCAGCTTCAAGGCATCCGCTACCGTCTGAAGCAGACCAAAGGGCCCTACCCGATTGGGACCAATGCGATCCTGAATGCGACTAATTACTTTGCGCAACAACCAGATTAGCACCAACGCAAGCACAGGCGCCATGAGGGCAATGATCAAAGCCCCCACCACCAGGCCGATGGCAATGGCTATTTCTTCGGGCAGCCCTGCACCCGTAAAGACCTCTGTCAAGGTCTCAAGCCAGCCAACCACAACACCAGCTCGTCGACTTTCGAGATTCTACTGCCACTCAAGCCCGCCTTTACGCCAGTCGTAAACCAGGCCGACAATAAGGAGAAGCATAAAGAGTAGGGTCACCAGAGCAGCAGCAAGACCAAATCCCGGGCGCCCATAGGCCATAGCAATCGGAAAAAGAAAAATAACTTCCAAATCAAATACGAGAAAAACCAAACCAATCAAGTAGAACTGAGCCCGAAACTGGATCCAGGTATCCCCAATGGTATTGAGCCCACTCTCGTAGATATCCGTTTTAACAGGATCTGGCTTTCGTGGGCCCAGCACCCAGCCCGCAATGATGGCCGTCAAGGGCAAGATAATGCCAAACACACTCAATATGAGGATGAAGGCGTAATTAACAAGCATCAGCCAACTCTGTTTGCCTTTCATCGGACCGCACCAAATACCTATCAATTGACGGGCGAAATTCGGGGTGCAGGCCGCTTTTGCAAGCCCTTTTTTGACAGGGCGTGACAGCGGGCAAGTGTAGCACAGAGAAACGGCGCCACTCAAAGATGAAGGAGTGTCATTTCGGCCTTTCAGGATGGACAGCTGGGCTTCAAGGGTCCCAAACACAGATTCTGCCAAGGCCTGCTTGCGGAGCGTTTGGGACATCTAGGTTAATAGAGCCAAATCGCTCTTCAATGGGTTAAGATTAATAGGGACCTAGTCAGACGGAAACATAGGAAAGCTGCGCAAATGTGAGGTTCGCATACCAAGGCGAATGTGGCACAATCCTCTTTGCCGGTGGTTCTGCTGACAGGCTGATCAGGTTTGCGATGCAGCAGGTTACTCAGACAGGCCCGCCCAAACTTAAACTGCACATCCTTTTATGTTGTTTCGACATGAACGAAGTAGCCAATACACCATCCGACTTTCTGCCCCTATTGATCTTGGTTCTGGTGGCCTTGGGAATTGCTGGCGTAGTAATCATCTTGCCGGCAGTCTTGGGACCCAAGAATTTGACTAAAACCAAAGGTGAAGCCTACGAATCCGGCATAATTCCCTTTGCAGATACCCGGCGCCGTTTCTCCGTGCAGTACTACATGATTGCGGTCCTGTTCATCATTTTCGATATTGAAGTGGTATTCCTGTACCCTTGGGTGGCCACATTGCAGAATGATGCAGTCAAGAAGGGCGCCTTCTGGGCAATGGCTCTTTTCTTGGGCCTTTTGATAGTGGGCTTCCTGTACGAGTGGCGCAAAGGCGCGTTGGATTGGGATTGACGAGGACGGCATGGGACTTGAGCAATTGCTTCCCGAGGACAGTTTCGCCACCGCGAGATTGGAGGATTTGGTCAATTGGGGACGCCAGAATAGTACCTGGCCGCTGCTCTTTGGTTTGGCTTGCTGCGCCATGGAAATGATTGCAGCCGGCACCGCTCGCCACGACATTGCGCGATATGGGTCGGAATTATTTCGTGCCACTCCCCGCCAAGCCGATTTAATCATCGTATCGGGACGCGTCAGCAACAAGATGGCACCAGTCATCCGCCGCATTTACGACCAGATGCTGGAACCCAAATGGGTAATCGCCATGGGTATCTGTGCAAGCGCTGGGGGTCCTTTCAATAATTACGCGATAATCCAAGGCGTGGACAAGGTCATTCCTGTAGACGTTTATGTACCCGGCTGTCCACCTCGTCCCGAGGCTCTTCTCTACGCCATGGATCTGCTGCGAAAGAAGCAGGCCGGTGAGAGTTTCAGTAAGTACAGCTTCACCGAGCCGACCCCTGCTGAGACTACCGTCGATGCGGGATTGCCCATCCGAAACGCTTAGTCACCACCTTGTCCCCAGCTATTTATGCCGCTGCTTGATGTCTCACCGCGGGTTCGCGACTTTGAGACTCTACCGAATCTGGATGACATAGCCGTTCCGGCTGTGGCTCCCGCTTTGGGTGAAGATACTGCGGATACGACCGCAATTCGTGCCCAATTCCCAGAGGCCATTCTGGAATCTGGTCTGCAATTTGACCTGCCTTGCATTGTGGTCCCTCCATGGGCTCTGATAGAGGTAATGACTTGGCTACGGGATTCGCATCTCAGTTACAACACCTTAGTGGACGTGACCTCTATAGACAGGTCCCAGTTGCCTCTAGAAGAGGGACAAACCCGGTACCAGACCGTCTATCAGCTGCGGGCTTATACCCGCAATGAACTGTTGACCGTCGTATGTCCTTTGGAAAACTGTGATGAACCAGAAGCTCCTTCTTTGGCCCGTATCTTTCCCGGTGCCATTTGGCCTGAACGGGAAGTAGCCGACTTGATGGGAATACGGTTTGCGGGCCACCCTGATCCACGACGAATTCTAATGCCGGCTGGCTGGCCTAATCATCCTTTGCGAAAAGACCAGCCGCTCGGCGGCGAGGATGTGCCCTTTAGCTTGACTTGGGATCATCCGAATTCGACTCATTGGGGGCCCAAGTCCTGGAAGCGCCGAGTTCGCCCCATGAACTGCCTCCGGGAATGAGTCGCAAGAACATGATCCTCAACATGGGCCCGCATCATCCCAGTACTCACGGGGTGTTACGTCTTGTGGTGGAACTGGATGGCGAGAGAGTCGTCAATGTGGATCCAGATTTGGGCTACCTACACAGTGGTTTTGAGAAGATTGGAGAGCACAAGCGATACAAGGATTTCGTCTACTACACGGACCGCATGGACTACCTTTCCGCCATGAATAACAATTTGGGCTACGTCTTGGCCGTGGAATCGATGCTACAACTCGAGATTCCGGCTCGAGCTCAGACTATCCGCGTGATTATGGGCGAGCTGCAGCGAATCGCATCCCATTTGTTTTGGCTGTCCACTCATGTTCTTGATGTTTCTGGATCAGGCATGAGCTTGCTTATGTACGCGACTCGGGAACGTGAACGCATTCTGGACTTGTTCGAAATGGTCTGCGGGGCCAGGTTGACCACCAGCTACATACGCATCGGCGGAGTTTGGAAGGACTTGCCCCCGGCTTTTGTCGACTCAGCCCGGAGTTTCTGCGACCTGATGGGGCCCCGCATTGATGAATATGCCGACATGGTGAATGAAAGTCCTATATGGCACTCAAGACTGGAAGGAATTGGTGTAATCACGCCCAAGGAAGCCTTGGCCAAGGGTCTGACTGGCCCTATGTTGCGGGGTAGCGGCATTGATTGGGACTTGCGACGAGACCGGCCCTATTGCGGTTACGAAAATTACGATTTCAAAGTGCCCACCAGTAACCGTTGTGATTGCTTTGGCCGGTACGAAGTACGAATGGAGGAGATGCGCCAAAGCTTGGGCATCATTCGCCAAGCCCTTGATGGCTTGCCAGCAGGCCCGTTTCAGGCTAATGAACGCAAAATTTCACCGCCGCCTCGAGCAGAACTCGATATCAGCATGGAGTCGTTGATACACCATTTCAAACTTTTCACCGAAGGTTTCAAAGTGCCTCCTGGTATGTATTACCACGCTATCGAGGCCAGCAAAGGAGAATTGGGTTTCTTCATTTACAGCGATGGGTCTGGAAAACCTTACCGTTTACATGTGCGGGGACCGAGCTTCAACAATCTGTTTGCCATCAGTGACATGAGCAAAGGGTTTATGCTGTCCGACATCATCACCAATATTGGCTCCATTGACATCGTGTTGGGCGAAGTCGACCGTTAAGCAAGGCCATTTCTAGCAATATGGACCAAACTCTTCTTTCCTCTGAGCTGCGTGCCGAAATTCAACTGCTGATTGAACAGTACCCAGTTGGACGCGGCCGCTCTGCCATTTTGCCCGCCTTATACGCCATTCAGCGGGCTCACGGGCATGTCTCCGTGCAGCGCCAAAACGAACTAGCTGAGATCCTGAATCTGGAGCCGGCCGAGGTCGGTGCAGTGGTGTCCTTTTATCACATGATCCATCAGGAACCAAAGGGGGACTTCCTGCTGCAGGTGTGCACGAATGTGCCCTGCATGTTACGGGGAGCAGGCCAGTGCATGCACCGTCTAGAAGGAAAGTTGGGAATCAAGCACGGCGAAACTACAGGAGACGGGGCGTTTTCGTTAGAACACATGGAATGCTTGGGCTCCTGCGCCACGGCTCCAATGACAGCTGTGACTGAGAGGGAAACAGGCCACATCCGTTATTTTGAGGAGTTGGACTCCGAAGAGGATATCGACCTGTTTCTGTCTTTGCTTCGCGAAGGCAGGGGATTCAATTCTTTAGAACGTTGGACGCCAGAACAGGACCCAGAGTGTGAGGGTCTAGGGGCTGGCCCCTACACAGTGGCCGGATTGGAAAAGCCATATTTGACAAGGCGCGTCGGACGCCCCAATTCTCACCAGATCGAAGACTACATGGAAGATGGTGGTTATGAAACCACCCGCACAATCTTGACGGGCAGCAAATTGAGCCCTGCCGACCTGGTCGATTACGTGAAGGCCAGTGGGCTCAAAGGTCGGGGTGGAGCTGGGTTCCCGACAGGAGTGAAATGGGGATTTCTGGCACCTAATGCGTTTCCGCGCTACTTGGTGGTGAATGCCGACGAGTCGGAGCCTGGCACCTTCAAAGACCGCTGCCTGATGGAGTATGACCCCCATCAGTTGATTGAGGCCATCATTCTCACGGCCTATGCAGTTCAGGCGGAAGAAGCCTATATTTACATCAGGGGCGAATACTATTTTGCTTTTGAGAGGTTGCAGATAGCCATCCGCGAAGCAGAGGGTCAAGGTCTTCTAGGAAGCAGCATTCTGGGGACCGACATGAACCTCAGGATTGTGGTGCATCGCGGGGCAGGCGCCTATATTTGCGGCGAAGAATCCGCGTTGCTGAGCAGTTTAGAGGGATATCGAGGCTTCCCGCGGTCCCGGCCACCTTTCCCAGCGGTCGCAGGGCTGTATGCAAAGCCGACCGTCATAAACAATGTGGAATCGGTTTGCAATGTATTGCATATTGCACGCATGGGGCCGGATAGTTACAGGGAATACGGGACAGAAGCTAGTCCGGGATTCCGCATTTTTTGTCTCAGTGGCAATGTGAAACGGCCAGGATTGTATGAATTGCCCCACGGCACCCCGTTACGTGAACTGATTTTTGAGCATGGTGGTGGTACTCAGCATGAAGGCGTGCCCATCCGGGCTGTGATCCCTGGAGGGCTGTCCATGCAGCTGTTCTCTGCAGATCAGCTGGATACAGGGCTGGATCCTGAAAGCATCAGTGCGGCCGGCTCCAATTTGGGATCTGCCGGCATTATCGTAATGGACGAAAACGCGTCTATGGTGGACGTGGGCCTGCGCACAGTTTCTTTCTTTCGAGAGGAAAGTTGCGGAAAATGTACCCCCTGCCGAGAGGGTACGGTGTGGATGGAGGACATCCTGAAACGAATTCGACGCGGCGGTGGCCGGGAAGCCGACTTGAAATTGCTGGAATATATCGCGAGTAATATTGCAGGTAAGTCCTTTTGCCCCTTTGGTTTTGCTGCGGTCTGGGGTCTGCAAAGCAATCTGGCAAAATTCGGATCGGAATGGACGGAGTTCATAAGTGAAACCAATCCTGGCGGACAGGGACCCAGCCTTCCAGTGCGGCCAATTTATAGGCCGGACACGGGCGATCAGACTGGGTTGCATGAAATCGTCTTGGAACCCATGGGCGAGTCCCCCCTCACCCGTGATTCAATCATTTCGTTGGATAAATAGTAGACCCGATAGGTCTCTTTTCCTTACCCAGGAAAGGTCAGCATGTCTGAACTCGAGCAAGTAACTCTCACCATAAATGAGCAGGTAGTGGCAGCTCCCAAGGGGGCCCTGCTCATCGATGTAGCCACAAATCTGGGAATTGAAATCCCCGTTTTCTGCAGCCATCCCAAACTGGATCCGGTCGCCTGCTGCCGACAGTGTCTGGTGGAATTTGAAGGGCCGCGCGGCACGATGCTAAATACAGCTTGCAACGCGCCCGTCATGAACGGGATGGTGGTCCGAACGAATACAGATGCGGTCAAAGCCGCGCAGGAAGCCAATCTGGCATTCATTTTGTTGCACCATCCGCTGGATTGTCCCATCTGCGATAAAGGTGGGGAATGTCCGCTGCAGGACATGACAATGCGTTTCGGGCCAGGGGTAAGCCAGCTGGCGGAGCCCAAACGAACAGCCAACAAGAACTACGCCATATCAAACACCATTGTTCTAGATCAGGAGCGATGCGTAATCTGCTGGCGGTGTGTCCGCTACCTAGAGGAATGGGAAGAAAAGCCACAGTTGGGCCTATTCGAGCGAGGTGGGGATACCGTAATTGATGTTCAGCCTGGTCAGTGCGTAGACGCCAAGACCAGCGGCAATATCATTGACATCTGTCCTGTCGGCGCTTTGACCAACCATACCTCAAGGTTCCAGTATCGGCCATGGCAAGTCCAACGCACGGCCACCATAAGTCTCCATGATCCGATGGGAAACAACATCAGTGTGGACACGCGCAACGACACGGAAGTGCGGCGTATTCTGGGCCGTGAAAACATGGCTGTGAATGACCAATTCATTACTGACAAGGATCGCTTCTGTTTCCACTGGACTCGGCATCCGGATCGATTGACAAAGCCGTTGGTGCGTAGAGATGTAGGTCAACCTCTACGGGAAGCTACTTGGGATGAAGCTCTGGCTTTGGTGGCCGAAAAACTGCAGACCGCACAGCCTAACAGCACTGGTTTGATCGGAAGTGCCAAGCTTAGCAATGAAAGCAATTACCTGCTGCAACGACTAGCTCGCGAAGTGATAAAAACCAACAACATAGATCATCGGCAGGGCGGAGATGTGCAGACAGGGGTAACCGGCCTGCCTGATCTGACTCACCTGATGCAGCCGCAGAATGGCCCCAAGCCAGCTGCAGAGGTTGTCTTCCTTTTCGGTTTGGATCCCAGTGAAGAAATCCCAATGCTGGATGTGCATCTGAAGCGGGCCGTCAGCCGTGGAGGCTTGCGCCTTTTTGTAGCCCACCCGCGGCAAATCGAGAGTGCGTTCCGGGCTGAAGCTTCCGTGCAATACCTGCCTGGAGATGAATTGGCTCTGGTGCAGACTATTGCGAAGCATGTGCTGTCTAGCCACCCAACTCCCAACGAAGATTATGCCGATTGGCAGAATGCAGAAGTCTCACTGGGCAGTTCGACCGTTGAAAAAGCCCAACTGATCGCTCTAGCTCTGGCTCAATGCGAACACGCTGTCATCCTATGTGGTCCGGATCCTGGACATCAGAGCACTGGCAAAGAACTGCGAGAAGGGCTGCAACATCTGGCCGACCTGACCGGGCATTCTGAAGGGCTTTCCTTTATAGGTTTAGATGCAAACAGTCAGGGTTGTCGGGACATGGGGGTCATGCCGACATGCCTTCCGGGCGGACATGAATTGAGAGACAACATAGCGCGAGCGCGACTTTCAGCCCTATGGGATGCTCAAATTCCAACGGAAACAGGCCAAACCTACGTTTCGATGTTGGAGTGTGCAGGTAGTTCCCTTCAGACCTTGTACATTATGGGAGCGGACCCGGCAGCTGAAAACGACCGCTGGGCCCAAAATCTGGAATCCCTGGATTTCCTGGTTGTTCAAGAACTATTTATGACCTGCACTGCAGAAAAAGCTCACGTGGTCTTGCCTGCAGTGAGCTGGGTCGAAACTGACGGGACATTTACCAATCTTGACCGAAGGGTCCAACGCGGCCCTAAGGCTATCGGAAATCCGGATTCCGCAGCGGCACCTGATTGGAATATTCTGGACCACGTGGCGGCTCGCATGGGACACGAGTGGAACTACCGCTCGGTCCGGGATATAACAAGGGAACTGGGCCAGGCGATACCTACCTACGAAGGTATCACTTGGGAGAACTTAGGCGATTCAGGTCGACGGCGCCAACTAGACACTGTGCCTCCTTTGGCCCTGGACCTACCCATATGGGCGTCGACTCCTCCTCCGAATCAAAATTCCCTGCGTCTTTACCGCGGCCGCATTTTTTTTGATGCCGGGCGTATGTGCGCCTTGACTCCAGAGGTAAACAGAATGGTGCCGGAAGATTTTCTGGCCGTGCATCCTCAAGACCTGACTGACCACGGGCTGGCGGAAGGAACCGAAGTGATTGTGACCAGCAGCTATGGCTCCGTCACTGTGCCGGTCAAAGCTGATGCAACGGTAACTTCTGGCAGTGCGTGGCTACCCGAGAGCTTGAAGGAGACGGCTGTAGGTACACTTTTGAACGGCAACTATTGGGAATGGGTTACTCTCTCCCGCGCTTAGAACGGGGCGAGGGTTGTAATGGCTGCTCAGGAAATTTTGCTGGTAATCGCGAGAGCCTTGTTGCTCTGCTTTGTGGTTATCACAGGTTTCGCCTATCTGACTTGGGTTGAACGCAAGTTGCTGGCCCGCTTCCAAGTGCGGATCGGCCCTAACCGGGCTGGCCCATTTGGCCTTTTGCAGCCAGCAGCAGACGCCGTCAAAGCGATTTTTAAGGAAGAATATATACCGCGTCACGTGGACAAAGTGGTCTACGTCCTGGCTCCGGCCCTGGCTTTAGCACCAGCTCTCATTATTTGGGCTGTCATCCCCATAGCTAAGGACACTCCGGCCATCGCGGATATCAATATCGGCTTCCTGTGGATTTTGGCCGTAGCCGGCATAGAAAGCTTCGGTGTCATTCTGGCCGGGTGGAGCAGTAACAACAACTACGCCCTTCTAGGTGCCTTGCGTTCCGCGGCCCAGATTATCAGCTATGAAATCCCGTTGGGATTATTCTTGGTCAGCATTGCTATGTTGGCCGGCACTTTCAGCTTGGTACAGCTCGTGGAGACTCCACGTGCCGTCTGGGAATGGGTCTGGGTATTGCTAGCCTTCCCATTCTTCTTCATTACGGTATTGGCAGAGACTAACCGCTCGCCCTTTGATCTGCCGGAAACCGAAAACGAATTGATCGCCGGTTTTTTCACTGAATATGGGGGTATGAAATTCTCCATGTTCATGATGGCCGAATACATCAATATGATCACCACCAGCACCGTAGTAGCAACCCTTTTCTTTGGCGGTTGGCGCGGCCCGATGGCCAGCGAAGTCTTGTGGCTGGGGCCTGTGTATCTGGGACTCAAGGTATTGGCGCTTCTGTTTCTCTTTATCTGGATCCGAGGCAGTATCAGTCGGCCCAGATTTGATCAGGTCATGCGTTTCAATTGGAAAACTCTGATCCCACTGGGACTGATCTACTTGATTATTACCGCTGTCTTGACAGTATTTGTGAAATGAGGAGCCAGAGGCCGTGGGAGTAGAGGGATACATAAAGGGGGGGATGGAATTGGCTAAGGCCATGGGCATCACCTTCAAGAACTTGCGCCGCAGGCCCATCACTGTTGAATATCCGCGTGATGCCGTGCCAGTTTACCCACGATTCCGCGGTAAACACGAGCTCCGTCGTTATGAAAACGGCATGGAGCGTTGCATCGGCTGTATGTTATGCGAGGCTGCTTGTCCCACCAACGCCATTTATGTGGACGCTGCCGAGAACGATGCCGACAATCCCGTTTCGCCGGGAGAACGCTTCGCCAGCGTCTACGAAGTGAACCTAATGCGGTGTGTCTTTTGCGGGGACTGTGAAGAGGCCTGTCCTACAGAAGCCATTGTATTGGGGCATGATTTTGCCATGGCCAATTACGATCGTCGTGACTTCATCCTGGATAAAGAGCAACTGCTCAATCCGGAGGAAGCCAGAGTCATTATCCGTGCCGAAGGATAGGCCGCAACCATACCCACAGACATGAATTCTCTGTTCTTCATCGTTGTCGGGGCAGTGGCCTTGGCTGCCGCTCTGGGTGTCCTGCTTAGCCGACAACCCGTGCACAGTGCTCTTTTTCTGATGGCCAACTTCGGTTCCTTAGCCGTACTCTATGTCACGCTGGACGCCCAGTTTCTGGCGGCAGCCCAAGTCATCATTTATGCTGGCGGCATTGTGATATTAATTCTCTTTGTGATCATGTTGATTGGTCATGAAGCTGGTGACACCCCTGACAGCCGACGGGGCTGGATCAAGATCGTCAGCGCCCTGTTGGCTTTGTTACTTTTGGCCGGTCTTGGTTCCCAGTTGATGTCCAGTCAGATGACGGGACCGGCTGACCGGGGACTGCCATCCGGAGGAACCCCAACCCAAATAGGCGAAGCCCTGTTTACCAGATTCCTGCTGCCATTTGAATTTGTGGCAATTCTGTTGCTAGTGGCATTGATTGGAGCACTGATCATGGGACGTAAGCTCGTGACAGTGGAAGCCGACCAGGAAGATTAGGTGAAATGATGGATTCCAATTTCTACCTGGTACTTAGCGGGCTGATCTTTACTATAGGGGCGTTCGGGGTGTTGGTACGGCGTAACGCTCTGATCATTTTCATGTGCGTCGAAATGATGCTGAACAGTGTCAACTTGAGCTTAGTGGCCTTCAGTTATCGTTGGGGCAATGTAGACGGGCAGATTTTCGTCTTCATTATCATGGCTGTGGCGGCAGCGGAAGTTGCGATCGGCCTGGCAATACTGATCGCCAACACGCATCACAACCAAAGTGTCAACGTTGACGAAATCAATCTGCTGCGCTGGTAGCCAGCCAAATTCCTAGTGGTCGGTAGGTTCTCTGCATGATTGGATACTCAGCTGCCTGGCTGCTGCTAGCTTTGCCTCTGGCAGGCCTTTTGTTAAACACCTTTGCAGGACGCCTTTATGGCAAGACCTTTGCAGGAGCAGTCGCTTCTGCGGCCGTAGGGGCCTCCTTCTTGGTGGCTGCCTCTATGGCGCCTTCCGTCTACGGCCATCTCGACCATAACAACGGAAGTGTGTTGCACCTTTGGGACTGGATAAACATAGGGGAATTACAGGTGCCACTGTCCCTGTTGATTGATCCCCTCAGTCTGACTATGGTGCTGGTGGTGACTGGAGTGGGCTTCCTAATACATCTATATGCAATGGGATACATGGCCGAAGATTCGCGGTTTACCCGTTTCTTCATCTACCTCAATTTCTTTATTCTGGCCATGCTACTTTTGGTTCTAGGAGATAGTTTCGTCACTCTGTTCATTGGCTGGGAGGGGGTTGGACTGGCTTCCTTCCTGCTGATTGGTTTCTGGTTTGACCGAGAGGATGAGTTGTACGGCTCCTATGCGGATTGTGGGAAAAAGGCATTTGTAGTTAACCGCATCGGCGATGTGGGCCTAATTCTGGCCATGGGACTTATCTGGACCACGGTAGGCACCTTGAGCTTTGAAGGAGCCTTCCAGGCCTTGGAAACTACCGCAGGAGCTCCAGTGGTTCTCATTTGCTTATTGCTGCTACTGGCAGTGGCCGGCAAGAGTGCACAGTTTCCCTTGTATGTTTGGCTGCCAGACGCCATGGCGGGCCCCACTCCGGTTTCCGCGCTTATACATGCGGCAACCATGGTGACGGCGGGTATTTACCTTATGGCACGGACCAATGTCCTGTGGGAAATAGCACCAGCGGCCGGCACGATTGCAGCGTGGGTTGGTGTGGGTACGGCCTTTGTCGCCGCGACCATGGCCATGGTGCAGACCGATCTCAAGAAGGTGCTGGCTTACTCCACAATCTCACAACTAGGTTACATGGTTCTGGGAGCAGGGGTTGGCGCCTTTGCCCTGGCCATCTTCCATTTGGTGACACATGCCTTTTTCAAGGCTCTGCTATTCCTTAGCGCAGGCAGCGTGCAGCATGCCACACACGAATTGGACATGCGTAAGCTGGGTGGGTTAAGGCTGAAGATGCCGCACACGTCACGCAACTTTCTGATCGGCAGCCTAGCCTTGGCTGGGGTTCCGCCACTGGCCGGCTTCTTCTCAAAAGACAGTATCTTGTTGTACGCCTTTCAACACAACATTCTCCTTTATGCCTTGGGCCTCATCACGGCCTTGACAACTGCCATCTACATATTCCGAGCCTATTACCTGACTTTCATGGGTCGACCGCGTGACATGGAAGTGGATGCCCATGTCCACGAAAGCGGCAGTCTTATGCTGTGGCCGCTTTGGATTCTCTCTGCTCTCACCATTGTGGGAGGCGTATTGAACCTGCCGTTCGTACTAACTCTGGAACATGCACTGGCCCCGGTGGTGGGTGAGTTGCACCCACCTGGAGTCCAACAGGAGATTCTGCTGATGGTCGTCAGTGCCGTAATCGCCATTGGGGGCGCCCGTTTGGCTTGGAGTGCTTATCAACGTCGCACCGCATGGGTGGATACAATCCGGGCCACTTTCAAACCTCTAGGCAAACTAGCGCAACAGAGGTGGTATGTCGACGAACTGTATGACAGGCAAGTATTGCGCGGGACACACTGGCTCAGTAATTGGCTGGCCTTTGCAATAGATCAACAGGTAATAGACCGCATAGTGAACTGGAGTGCGGAGACCGCCATGGCGTGGAGTCGGAGCCTGCGGCGACTCAATGACGGACTAGTTCCCACCTATGCTTTCAGTGTGTTCATCGGAGCTACTGTGTTGATGGCCTACTTCTGGCTAGCAACCTAAATTTCGTTCGGCATAGCGCTGTGTGGATTCCATGTTTGACCTTCTGACCATCATTACTTTCCTGCCACTGCTGGGGGCCATTGTGCTCTTTGTAATACGGAGTGAAATGTTCCGTAAAGTAGGAGCTTTAGTGGTCTCCCTAGTGGCATTCGTAGTCAGTTTGTTCCTACTTGTGGACTGGCATCCGGCAGTACCGGGGGGATTCGCTCACGAAGTTCAGTTCAACTGGTTTCCAGAGATCGGGCTCTCCTTCCATCTGGGGGTAGACGGCATCAGTCTTTGGTTGGTCTTGCTGACCACATTCATCATGCCGGTCGCGGTGGCTTTTAGCAACCACTACGTAACAGATCGCATCGGCCAGCACTTGATATTGTTGTTGTTAATGGAGACAGCCCTAATCGGAGTCTTCCTGGCCTTAGATTTATTACTATTTTTTATATTTTTTGAATTCACTCTGATCCCCATGTACTTTCTCATTGGCCAATGGGGAAGCGAAAACCGGGAGTACGCGGCTCTTAAGTTCGTGATGTACACCCTTTTGGGATCTGCCTTGATGTTGGTGGCCTTAGTTAGCGTGTATGCCCAGGTAGGTACTTTCAATATTGTGGAGATTGTGCAGGTACTTCCAGCCACCGCCGGCAAAGGCTTCCAGACCTTGGGTTTCCTGGCCTTCGTGCTGGCCTTTGCAGTGAAGATACCGCTGTTTCCCTTTCATACCTGGTTACCGGATGCTCATGTGCAAGCTCCAACCGCGGGCAGTATCGTTTTAGCCAGTTTGCTGCTCAAGATGGGAACTTACGGAATCTTTCGTCTGGCGATTCCCTTTTTCCCACTGGCTGCAGCCGAACTTCTGGTTTACGTTATATTGCTGGCTTTGGCTGGAATCATTTACGGTGGCCTAGTAGCCCTCAAACAAAAGGACGTGAAGAGCCTGGTGGCTTACAGTTCTGTAGCTCACATGGGTTTCATCGTGTTGGGTCTCTTTGTTTTCAACACCCAGGCAGTGAGTGGCGCAATCTTGCAGATGGTCAATCACGGTTTGAGTACAGGAGCCTTGTTCCTGATGGTAGGCTTTCTATATGAGCGCCGCCACACTCGCAACTTTGCCGATTTTGGCGGGTTATGGAAGAGCATTCCGATCTATTGTGCCTTTTTTCTGATCATTGCAATGAGTAGCGCCGGACTGCCTGGACTGAATGGCTTCATCGGCGAGTTCAGCATCCTGATCGGGACTTACGCCTTCAACCCCTGGTATGCATTGGTAGCCAGTATTGGCGTAGTCCTTGCGGCCTGGTATCTATTGACAGCCTTCCGCAAGTTAGCCCAAGGAGAGATTGTGCATCAGGAAAACCAAGCTGGCGTCCTGCCTGACTTGGGTAGCCAAGACCTGGTCATGTTGGTGCCCCTCGTAGTGATGTGTTTCCTGATCGGTCTTTTTCCCAATTTGCTGCTGGACAAAATCGTACCTGCGGTAGAAATGTGGTTACCCCTAAGTTAAGGCTCAACTGAGGCGACCGGGAGGACTATCTTGAATCTCACCTACAGCGCAGTGCTGCCTGAGATCGCGGTTTTTGGCGGAGCAGTATTAGTGCTACTTGTGGACCTATTCCGCCGCGCCACAACCGTTTCCGAGGCACGCAATTCCACAGTCCTGAGCTATCTCAGCCTAGCTGTGGTGGCCGTTGCTGCCATCCTGACTTTCTCCAGCAGAGAAGAGGGGCAGCAGGTCTTGTTCCAGACCTCTGCCATTGCAGACAACCTCACATTTGCCATTAGGTTGGTAGTGCTGGTTACAACTGCCTTGGTGCTGCTTATTGGGTCACGGTATGTGCCTTCCTTCACGCCTCAGACGGGAGAGTACTACACGCTCCTCCTGATTTGCGCAGGGGGCATGATGGCCATGGCCATGGCCGCGGACCTCATGATGCTGTTCTTGGCTTTAGAGACGTTCTCATTGAGCCTAATTCTGTTGGCCGGAATGTTCCGCGAAAATCCGCACAGCACTGAAGCCAGTATGAAGTATTTTCTGCTTAGCGCATTTGCTTCCGCATTCTTCGTTTATGGTGGGGCGCTTGTCTATGGAGCGACCGGCACCATCAATTTCACCGAAATGGCTTCCCTCTTGACTGGTCCGGGTAAATTCCAAAATTCAGAGTTGTTATACATAGGTGTCCCACTTCTGCTGGTGGGATTCGGCTTCAAGCTCAGCGTAGTGCCATTTCACATGTGGACCCCGGATGTTTATCAAGGCGCACCTACGACGGTCACAGCATTCATGAGTGTAGGTACCAAGACTGCAATGTTCGGCGCTTTGATCCGCTTGTTTATCTTGGCCATACCGGGGACTTGGAATGAAAGTGCCAGCTTCCTTATGATGCTGGCCGTACTGACTATGACAGTAGGAAACCTGACAGCACTGAGTCAAACCAGTCTTAAGCGAATGTTGGGTTATTCCAGTATTGCCCATGCCGGCTATTTACTGGCGGGTCTGATGCCGGGCACAGCGGAGGCGGTGAACGCAGCTCTTTTCTATCTATTCGCCTATGCCTTTATGAATGTAGGGGCCTTCATTATCATCATCGCCATTGAGCAGGCCGCAGAGACTGACATTGAACGCAGTCAACTGCGCGGAGCGGGCAAGAAGATTCCACTGCTGGCTGGCTTCATGACTCTGTTCCTCTTCAGTCTAAGCGGCATACCACCTCTAGCCGGCTTCTTTGGGAAGTTCCTGCTTTTCCGTTCTATTATCGAAGGCGGCTTCGTATGGTTGGCCGTAGCGATGGTCCTGAACAGTGCGATCAGCGCCTACTATTACGTGCGCGTAATAGTAACGATGTATTTTCGATCAGACGCAACGCCACTGCCGGCAGCTCAAGGCACGCGGGGACTATACCTGGGTATGACCGCAGCGGGTTTAATGGTGTTGGCTATCGGCGTCTTTCCCACTTTCTGGTTACAACTGCTGGCCATCTGAGATGGCTTGAATCTCCCCTCTTAGAGGCGCCACAAAGCGCTCAGCCACCCTAGGGTGGCTGAGCCGAAGCACGTTAGTGCCACTCATATTTCCGAGTGCTGAATTTGTTCAGGAGCTGCAGCCGCTTCTCAGACCAAATTTTAGCCTGCCGCTACCGGGACCAAACCAGTTTTCTCTGCAAACAAGCCGCGAAGTTCGCCCTCGTTGGCATGCCGGCCATTGGCCGCCTTCGAATAAATCAGGTCGCCATCAACCTCAACTTCGAAACGCCCACCACCAGAGGAAATCAAATTCATGCTTTCAATCTGGCCTTTGAAAGCAGAAAAGAGCTCTTCGGCCACACGGGCCGTCATTGGAGCATAGTTTCACTTCATGCAGAATTCAATCGATACCTTATACTTTTGGTCGCTCATGTTGGCCTCCCTGGAAATTGACTATTGGCCTATATGTTACCTAAAACTGCCAAGAAAGGAAAGTAAGCTTGAGTTGTTCAGGAATTCCGATTGGGACCCTTCTAGGAGATCTCCTCGGTATGGGCCGCCTCAGTGAGTACTTTAGGGGGATGCTTTCGCATATGGTTGGTAGAACCCCTTGGCCGAAAGACCTTAACTAAGCGTTGCAGACCAGGCTGGCCCAAAGTTCTTGACCAACAGCATGACAAGATTACATAGAGCATCACTTCAATCGCCTGACGGATATCCCTGATTTGGATTCCCAAGGACTGCTGATTTGACATTGCTGGCGCCGGTGCAAAACACGGTTCCCCGCTCGACATTGCGCTAAAGCCCCACATTTCGCCCTTAGGGCAGGGGGCCATTTACAACGATGTAATTCACCTCCAAAGGCATGCCAACAAAATTCGAATGACATACCACGCTTTTATTCCGTGCGAATGAAATTCAACACTGGTCATTGGTAGTCAGAAATTACCCTCCAAGATCCGATTCTAGCGGACGGGCGAGAGGGCTTCAGAAAGAGTAGGCCGGCGAAGGGATTGGAATAGGGGCTATTCGGGTCACAATGTGACAGCAGGCAATCGGAGGCTTCCCTGCGTCAGGGAAACACTGGCTTGGACTCGCGGAAACGCAGACGCTCTGCTCTCAAGAATAGCATTCGCAGTCTTCTTAGAATGGCTACCATTCCTGCCCATCGACCTCCCGTCATAGAACCAAAAACTGTAACATTGAGGTTGGAGAGAAAGCAGAGCTTGTTGCCGCCGGCCCAGTTACTCGGATGCAAGCGTCGCTGTCTTTGGAAAATCTGGATAACGACCTGGTACCATTGTTGCCTTCTCAACACCGGCTGCTTCTGAAAGGGCTTCCGCTTGGTTCCAGCCCCACAAGAGGGAGCAAACTTTCTCAGGACGATCTACGCAGATTAATGCTTTGCGTTAAACCCAAGGCAAACATCATGGAAATCAGGCTGCTTCCACCGGAACTAATCAAAGGCAAGGTCATACCGGTCACAGGAACTAGGCGCAAATTCATGCCTACGTTTATAAACACTTGAAACAGTATGAGCGCCCCCACCCCACCCACAAGCAGTCGACCAAATTCATCCTCTGCCTGATCCATGGTCCGCGCCAGCCTAAAGAGCACAAAACCGATTAAGCCCAGGATTAAAAGGCACCCCAGGAATCCGAATTCCTCGGCGATTACGCTAAAGATGAAATCGGTGTGGCGCACTCGCAAGAAGAAAAGCTGGCTCTGAGTTCCCTCTAGCCAGCCTCTTCCAGTAAGGCCACCGTTACCCACCCCAATCAGAGCTTGCTCTACATTGAATGCGGAGGCCGCATTTTCAGAATTTGTAGGATCCAGAAAAACGGCTAACCGGGCCAGCATATAATCTTGCAAGGAACTGTAGAGCTGTAGGAGACCAACCAGCCCCAGACCAGTTAGGATGAAGGCTTGGCTCCAAGGCAGTCCGCTCATCAGAACCATGGCCCCAATTATGAATAACATCGTCACTGTCATCCCAAGGTCCGGTTGGCGGTATACCAAGAAAAGGGGAGTGGACATCGAGGCCAAACCCAAGATCAAAATGTATAGTGGCTTGCGTTCGGTATAGAAACGACTCAGAAACCAAGCCATTATGACAATCAGGAGGAATTTGCCAGCCTCCGTGGGTTGTACATTAATATTGGCTACATTGAGCCAGCGGCGCGCGCCGTTGAGCTCCACTCCGTTGAGTTCCACCAGAACCAACATGAACAAGAATATGGCGAAGGAGGGAATTCCTAGAATACCCAGCAAACGATAGTCAAAAAATGAACCCACGAAGAAGGCTACGATTCCGACCAACAAGAACGCGAACTGTGCCAGCCAGCGGTTTTGAATCACAGGGTCTACAACGCCGTGGGTAGCGCTGTAAATCATGGCAACCCCGAAGGCGGCCAAGCAAACGACAGCAACCGCCATCCACCAATCTAGATTAGCGAGGGAAAACTGGCGTCGAGACGCGTAATACATGGATCAACCCTAGGTGGGCAATAGGGTTCGTTCTTTCAATCTGAAGTAAGCATTCAGGATCTCTGTGGCTACGGGTACTGCTGCATCGGAGCCTTCCCCCCCGCCAAAGATGAAGACCATAACAGCGATCTCGGGTTCCCGTACGGGAGCAAAAGCCAAATAGGAAGCATGCGTCGGGAGATTGCCCTCCTCGTCTCGAATACAATCCAGCAATTCTGGATCATATTCACAGTATTCTGCCGTACCGGTCTTGCCGGCCACTGTTACTCCCGAAACTCTACCGCCGGTGGCTGTGCCGAAATTGGCATGGACAGCATCCTGCATGCCCCTCCGAATCTCCTCGAAGGAAGCCATACTAGCTTCCACCGTGCGAACTACCTCAGGAGTAAACTCTTTGATTATGCCGCCGCTGTCAGGGTCTACAATGCGTAAGGCCAGCTGTGGCTGATACAAAGTGCCCCCATTGGCGACTGGTGTCACAGATTGCAGTACCTGCAGCGGGGTGGCCAACATATAACCTTGGCCAATAGCCATATTGTAGCTATCGCCGGTCACCCAGTTGCTGAACCAGTTTCTGCGTTTCCATTGGTCATCCGGTACGTCAAAGCGCACTTCCCCCGGCAAATCAATGCCGCTTTGCTCTCCGTACCCCAATTCCTGTGCCCATTTGACTAAAGACGATTGCTCCAAACCAATGAAGGATCCTGGGTAGCCCCCGCCGACCTGATAGAAGAATATGTCATTGGAGACTGCAATAGCTCTCCGCAACACGAGCGAACCGTGGTTGAAACCCTCGGCATGATTCCAGCTCACGAACTCTTGGGCCAATTCGGGGTCGTCGGGAGCAAACCGATTGGGCAGGTAAATGGGGCCGCTATCTACTATTACTGTGCGCGGACTGATGACGTTTTCCTCCAGACCAGCCAAAGCAGTGACAATCTTGAAGGTAGAACCGGGTGGATAGAGCCCTCCGATTGCATAATTGATGAGGGGTCGCCGTTCATCCTGAGCAATGCGGGCGTATCCTTCCCGGAGGCTACCCGAAAAAATGTTGTTGTCGAAAGACGGAAGGCTGACCATTCCAAGAATTTGACCATTGCGGGGGTCCATCGCGATGGACACCGCACTCGGCGCGTTCTTGAGTGCCATCATGTCCAGAAGGGCATTGAACATGACCTGCTGCAAATTCATATTAAGAGTAAGAAGAACATCCTGCCCTGGAATGGGTTCCCGACTCTCCCCGAAAACTCGACGAGCCTGTCCGAAAATATCTACCTCAATGGTTTGGAGGCCTGGTCTTCCCCGCAGATCACTTTGGTAGGATGCTTCGATTCCGGAGAGCCCGACTTCCTCTTCTAAGGTCTGATAGCCAGCAGCTAGATATTCATCAGACAATTCGACTGGGATTGGACCCATGAATCCCAATATGTGGCTGACCATTTCGCCGTAGACATATTCCCGCTCAGATGTTTCGAGTACTAACATTCCCGGGAGGCGATAACTTTGTTCAGCCACTGCAAAAACTTCGTCCCTGTCTTCATAATTGAGAATAGGAATAGGTTGAGATGCGTTGCCCTGCTGCTGAAGCTGTACTCGGGTCTGTATAAGAGATGCCACCCCTTCAATGGAAGAGGGCTGTTCGAAATCCGGTATCTGTATGATGTCGTCGGCCGCTTGCTCTAATGAGAGATTCGCGGAAGGGACCTGTAGAAAGGAGACAGGCGCATTCACTCGCTGCAAGGCTTTCAGATAATCTGAATAACCGAATTGTTGGAAGAAAGCAGTTTGTATTCGCACCGTAGCATCTCTGTCACTCTCAATCTTCATAGCAGCCAAAATCTCGACAATGGCCTCGAATTCCTCGTCTATTTCTGTGTCCACATCGTCGTCAGTTAGTTCGCTTGGCACGATTGCCAGCTGATAACTGGGCCGGTTTCGGGCCAAGAGAGTTCCATTGCGATCGAAGATGAGTCCTCGCGGTGCAGGGATTGTAATCTCCCTTAGACGGTTCGAATCCGCTAGTGCCGCATAGGAACCATAATTCAGCACTTGCAGCTGAAATAGACGACCCAACAGTATCAGCAGGATGGTAGCAATGCTAAGGCGAATGCCCCACTTGAGGATCTGGGAATGTTCTACTCTGCCCGGACTATCCCACATGGATGGCTTCTGGAGTCAGTCGCTGTTGGCTGTAGTACCACAACGGCAGGAAGAGAAACATGAGACCAGTCTGATAAATCAATAAAGTGTGCCAGTTGGCCCTTAACTCTCCCATCCAGGTCCAGGTAGAGTGGGTCAGGGCTAGCAACAAATGAAAAATGAGGATATAGACCGAGGTACCGACGATAGCCATCCAGACTGGGATCAGGTGGTGGGTTACCGCAACTCCACGTCGACCAATCCCCACTATAAATGAAGCGGCAATCAGAGCAACGCTGGAAATCCCCAAAGGGCCTAATGACAGGAAATCCAACCAGAACCCACCCAGAAAAGCAACTACCATGCCTTCACGACGGCCTCTCATCATGGTCCAAACTAGTATCAGCAGTAGCATGAAATTGGGCTTGACCTGCAAAAGGGCCAGCTGGTTGCCTAAAGTGCCCTGTAGCATTGCTAGCAGGCCCAATGCCGGAAACAGCAGTAGCAGCAGGATTGGGTTATTGGGTGCCTGTGGTTGCATAGTACGGTCGCGCTTCTCTGCTCAGGGTCTGCTTTCGGGGGCAATCTCCAATGGCGGAGCTTCGTTCAGGGGCTCGTAGTTTGTGATGACCATCACTTCCTCTAACAGGGAGAAATCGACCGCCGGCCGCAGCATTGCGAAGATGATTGTGGAATTGCGTTGCTCCTCCAGGGAAAGAACTGTCCCAATAGGAATGCCTTGGGGCAAACTGGCACTTAGATGAGAGGTAACCACACTTTCACCCACAGCTACGGGATCTGAAGAAGTAATAAACTGCATTCGCAGGCCGCCGTCGGAAGTACCCACAACCTGGCCGTTCACTCTACTGCTCTGCATGAGCCCGCTTACGGAACTGGAGACATCCTGAATCAAAAGGACACGAGACGTGTGAGGTGCCACGTCAGCGATCCGGCCTACCAAGCCTAGGGGGGTTATCACCGGCATTCCAATTTCCAGACCATCGGAAATGCCAGCGCCAATCAGGAGATAGTCAAGAAAGCTATGGGGATCATGCCCCAGTATTTGTCCCACTACGTGGGCACTCATGAAAGTAAAACGGGGGTTAAGATCTGCATACCCGAGCTGAGACCTTAGACTTTTATTCTCTCTCAAGATCTCCTGCAATACGATGTTTTCGGAGGCTAGCTGCTTATTCTCCGCCTGCAATACCAGCTGTTCTTCTCGGGTCAGCTGAGTTTGGGCAATTTGCCGAAAGGCTTCCGGCAGACGCAAGGCTTCCACACTGATCCGCCACTGTAAAGGCGATGTCAACTGGGAAAGGCCCTTGGCCAAGATTGCCAGCTGTCCAGATCGTTGCATCGCCCATAGCAATCCGGATGCCAAAACTAGTGTGATCAGCAATAGACTCAGGTCAGAGGGCGAACGGGGACGAGAGCGGTTTCGCATTTGGCGGCAAGGGGAGTAAGGAGGCGCAGGTCAGGTTTGCTGGAATCACTGAGTGAGGGGCAGCTCAGCGAATGCCACGCCGCCGAACGCTGGTCAGAGTATCACGATAATAATCCGGCCTCTCAAGGATCATGCCCGTTCCCAAAACCACCGAAGTGAGGGGTTCGTCAGCAACATAAACATTGATTCGTGTTTCATCCTGGACTCGTTGGGCTAGACCCTGTAATAGAGCTCCACCGCCAGCCAATACTATTCCGTGCTCCATCAAGTCCGCCACTAATTCGGGGGGGGTTTCATCGAGTGTGTTGCGAACTGCTTCCACGATGACCTCAAGGCTGCCCGACAAAGCATCTCGAACTTCGATAGAACTTACTTCCACGGCCTCCGGCAGGCCTGTTATGAGGTTGCGACCGCGCAGAAACATAGTCCGTTCCTGTTCCAGCGGATAGGCAGAACCTAATTCGATCTTGCAACGCTCCGCCATGCTTTCGCCAATCAGCAAGTTGTATTTTTGGCGGGCGAAGGTGGATATGTCTTCGTTCAATTCATCCCCGGCCACTCTGATCGAACGAGACACTACGATGCCGCCCAAGGACAACACGGCAACCTCCGTAGTGCCTCCTCCAATGTCGACGATCATGGAGCCTACAGCTTCCGCGACAGGTAACCCGGCCCCAATTGCCGCAGCCAAGGGCTCTTCCACCAGCTGCACTTCGCGGGCACCTGCACTAAGGACAGCTTCCCGCACGGCCCGAGTCTCCACCTCTGTTACACCTGAAGGAATACCGATAACTACGCGTGGTCTGGCTCCTCCCATAATCCGGTTGCCATGAATACGCCCAATGAAGTGATGGATCATCTTCTCGGTCACATCGAAATCCGAGATAACCCCGTCTTGCAGGGGGCGGACAGCCATGATGTGATCAGGAGTGCGGCCTACCATTTCCTTGGCATGGGCCCCGATAGCGCGTACTCGATTCCGTCGCTGAGAGGTGCGATCGATCGCCACGACAGAAGGCTCATCGATGACGATGCCTCGTCTAATGACATGGACCAGCGTATTCGCTGTGCCCAGATCTATGCCGATGTCAAAGGAGAATAGACCTAGGAACCAATCAATGGGGTTGAACACCCAACCGGCCTCCCCTTATGTAATGTAGGGTTGCGACGATCTTTCAAGTACGGCTAAGCGGGGCGGCCATCATCCAGAGGCCATTGCCTTTTGAACCAGACCAGCCGATGGGCATCGAACCCAGTATATCATGAGCGATCCTGCCTTCTCGGTTGTTAGAAAAGTACATTGGTGCTCAATGTTTGAATCCGGGTTGTGCAGAGGCGTTGCCGCGCACCGTAGAATGAAGATACCAGAAAACTCCCAAATATCGAGCCTTGACTTTGAACAATTTAAGATCGGCTACACAGCAGTTTGATGAGTTAATTCGCCAATTGGTTCAGGTCCTGAAAAATGACTCGGCTGATGTCAACCAGGCACCGCTGGTGGCTCTCTGCGTCAGTGGCGGGGCTGACAGCTGTTTTCTCTTACGGGCTATGGCGGCGGCTCGGGAACACATGGCAATGGACCTGCACATTTTACACGTGAACCATGGCCTGAGACCTAGTAGCCAAGAAGATGCGGACTGGGTCCATAACCTAGCAGTTACTATGGACGTGCCTTTCCAAAGCCACCGGTTGGCCCGAACATCGCTTAACTCAGCTTCCCAGGCCAACCTCCAAAGCGAATTAAGAAAAAGGCGATATCAGTGGCTTTCGACCAGAGCACTATCTCTGGCTGGCCCAAGCCGAATTCCGGTCCTGGCCACAGGACATCATGCTGGAGATCAGGTTGAAACTATATTGATGAATCTGGTTCGAGGCACTCACCTCCATGGTCTTCGGGGCATCCAAGCCTGGCAAACTCTGTCGGCCCCTCTATTCACCAATGAAACGGCACTGGATCACCTACTACGCATTCATCTGTTTCGGCCATTGCTGGCGTGGGATCGTCCTAACATAGAAATTCAACTTCGCCGATTGGGGCAGCAGTGGCGCGAAGATCCCAGCAATCAGGACCTTTCTTTCACGCGAAACTTGGTTCGGCATCAACTGATCCCTGTCTTACAGAACCTAAACGGCCGATTCGTGCCGAACCTGGCCCGACAAAGCAAGGAGTGGACCACGGAAATTGAAGGCCTATTTGCCCTGTACTGTGAAGTCCTGAAAGGTCTGGATCCGCGTTTGCCATCAGAACGCTTCCCTCTACCAGGCACCATACTATTGGACCAGTCCAATTACAGGGAACTGCCTGATTGGCAGCAGAAAGGGGTGTTGCACGCCGCATTGCGGCATGTGCAACCTGACGGTCAAGGCGTTACAACCCAACGACTAGACAGTCTCAATTCGGATCTGGGTCGGATAACTCAAACGGGGGGACCCTGGCCGTGGTTTGGGCAAGTATCATGGTCCTGTTGGAACAGAGAACCCCAGATGGAGATGGGACTACAGCCGGCAAAGCGGATTATCAGCCTACATAGGGAAGGAGCCAATCCCTTTCCTTTAGATTTGCCCTTTCTGGGAATAGGTGTCCGGATTGTCGTTTCCGAACCCAACAAGCGGAGCCCCGATTGTTGTCTTCCTGCTGCGCACCCCTCTCACAAGTGGGTCCTTCGTATCACAGAGCAGCGTGAAGGAAGTAATTCTGCATTGCTGGCGCAGGTCCAGACTTGGAGTACCAAGGTCCCATTGGAGATGTGGCGCAACGCGGGCCGCGTGACTTTGGCTGCCCCCTCTCCGAGAATCTATATGCAACCTATTGGCATGCGAGGCCACCACAAGTCTCTGCGGCACATTCTGCGAGACCGCAAAATTCATCGTGCGCTACACGGCCTGTGGCCTACTCTTTATGACGAGAGGGGCACGCCTATATGGTTATGCGGCTTGCATCTAGATCAAAGGTACGCCATACAACCTCAGACCTGCGAAGTGATGTGGCTTTGCTGGAAGAAGGAACCCGTTCCTTCCCAGGAAAAGGAATATGGCAACCCCTGAAATTCTGCGCATTTTCTCGCGGGTTCTACTACAAGATCGGCCGGGCCCGGAAGTGCGGCGGACGATGGCCCCAAGTCAACGGCGCAACAATCCCATGGCGGAGACCAGAGAAATTCGAACTGCGGGCGTACTGTTGTTGCTATTTGAGCAACAAGGAATATGGCGCTTGCCGCTGATAGTAAGGCCCGATTATGATGGGCCTCACAGCGGCCAGATTGCATTTCCTGGCGGGAGCCACGAGCCTAATGACGTAACCCTTTGGAACACTGCCACGCGGGAGTGTGAAGAAGAGATAGGCGTGTGCCAAGATGCTATTCAACAGCTGGGGTTACTGGCTCCAATCTTCATACCCAACAGCAGGTATAAGGTTGTGCCTTACATCGGTTGGGTGCAAGGTGTAGTAGAGTTTCGGCCGGAACCGACTGAAGTAGCAGAAGTATTGCAGCTACCTTTGGATCTCTTGTTGGATCCCCAACACTCAAAGAAGGAGACTTGGGAAATCCGGGGGATGGAGGTCGAAGTGCCTTTCTACCAATATGGGCACCATCAGATTTGGGGTGCCACAGCCATGATGCTCTGTGAATTCCTCTATTGTTGGCGTATCCTACGACGTGAGCTGGCGGCTGGGGGATCCTGACTTTTATGTCAGATCCGGAGACTTGCATTAGATTCTGGAAAGTATCCTACGGATGAGTTCCGAGGTCAGCTTTTAAACCCAATGTCTCCAAGAGGTCACCATTATCAGCACCTATAGCCCCGCCACATTTGAAGCTGAAGAGTTCCTGGCTGGTGTCAAAGTGTTGTACTCAGCCGAGCAGATTCAAGACCGCATCAAAGAAATGGGAGCCGAGATTTCCCGGGCTTACATGGGCAAGGAACTTGTGGTAGTACCGCTGTTGCGGGGTAGCTTCATTTTTGCCGCAGACTTGCTCCGCAGTATGAGTATTCATCCTCAAGTTGAATTCATCAATGCGAGCAGCTACGGGAACAACATGGTTTCTTCGGGAACCGTCAAATTCTACTGGCCGCCCGGTCTGGACCTGGAAGGCAAGGATGTGCTGGTAGTTGAGGATATCGTGGACAGCGGCACTACGCTAACCCGGATAGTGCAACAAGCCAAAGTCCTTAAACCAGCCTCCATGCGATATGCATCGTTGCTGTACAAGGACCGCGGACCGGAAAGCTGGCCCGTAGATTGGTACGGATTCAAGATCCCTGACGTCTTCGTCGTGGGGTATGGTCTGGATTACCACCAACTGTTTCGGAATCTGCCTTACGTTGGTGCCGTAATTGATTCCGCCGAGTCGGATCCGGAAGTCATGTAGAAATGTTTAACGGGTTTAACACCAACAAGAGTTTCCTGCAAGCAGTGCAGCTGCGATATCTAACTGAGTTCTGGACCAGGCGCGCCGGAGGCTGGTTCCTGTTAGCGACTTTGGTGTGGTGCGGTCTGAATACCGCCGTCCTTGCACAAGATCCGGAGCCTGTGTACCACTTAATTCTTGTGCCCGGGCAAGAACGGACTCTGGCTGAATTGGCGACATTCCACGATGCAGATCTGGCCCAAGCCCAATATCTAAATCTTCTGGCCCCTGACCAGTTACTTGGAAACAAGCAAGTGGTAATCCTACCAGTACCGGTAGACATCGCTTTGGCCAACGGGCAGGTTCGAGTCGCGCGGCACATGGCAGCCCCGGGACAGAGCTTGGGAATGGTAGCCGCAGAACTGGATTTGCCTGGTCCCCTCCTAGCCGAAATGAACAATCTGGCATTGGACGAAAAACTCTTTCCCGGACAACCCATCTGGGTTCCGGTTCCGGTGCGAACCACACCTCGGCTGACCTTTGGCCAGATGACAGTAAAATATCTTTCCCCTTTCGTGGCGCAGGGCACAACCGGATTTATCGCCATAACCTTGCACAAGGGCGTGGAACCGGCGCTATCCTGGCAAGGGGAACCCATAAGAATGTCTCCCACAATCGCAGCTGGCTTACAACAGGAGCAACGTTACCTGGCCCCGTTGCCTGTCCATCCCTTAGCAATCCCATCTGTACGGCGATTGGAATTGAGTTATGTCAACGATGAAGGAGAGAAAGTTTACGGCACGCTTAGTAATGAGGTATTCGCACCCAACTCCTATAGGCACGAAACCATCAAGATTCCAAAAGAGATCGCGGAGCGACTTAATGCAGAAGAACTCAAAGCAGAACAAGACGTCCTAACCCAGGTTTGGTCCAGTTTCAGTCCCGGTCCTTGGCCGTCTTCTGGCTGGCAGCAGCCCGTGGATTCTCAATTTCACACATCTTCACCATTTGGATCAAGACGGGAATATATTTCGGAAGTGCCATATCCTTACAATTTCCATTCAGGACAAGACTTTGCCGCAACCATGGGTTCGGATGTATTGGCAGCAGCCGCGGGGATTGTCATATTTACTGACGAATTGTTGACGAAAGGACAAACACTGGTGATAGATCACGGTCAAGGGGTTCTTTCCGGCTACTGGCATCTAAGCCAAGTCTTTGTTCGACCAGGAGCCGTAGTCCAATCCGGACAAGTAGTCGGCCGAGTAGGCAACTCCGGTATTAGCACCGGTGCCCATCTGCACTGGGAGTTGCGAATCCAAGGAATTCCCGTGGATCCTTTGCAGTTTCTGACTGAACCGCTAGTGCCGTCAGAGGCCCAACAATAGGACCTACAAACCAGAGAATAGAGGAAGCTTACCCCTCTTCCTCCGCTCCTGTCGCACTACCTTCCACAGCAAGAGGCATGGAATCATCGTCGAGCAATTCCTCGGCCTCGATTTCCTCCTCTTCTTCAGACACTGTGCGTGCTAGACTGACGATGATTTCATCGAGATCTTGCACGAAATCTACGCCCTCAACCAATGTAATATCCCTCACCTGGATATTGTGTTCCAAAGTCAATAAGGAAAGATCTACTTCCAATACGTCGGGTATGCGATCCGGAAACGTCTCAACAGTAATGAATTCCATGTTCTGAATCACGATATATTCTGAGGGAATTTCGGAGCTAACCTGTCCTGTAGTGTGTAGGGGAATCTGCAGAGTTTGCTTCTCATCCATTTGCAGGGCGTACGCATCCACGTGTAACAGATTATGCGCTACTGGATGTCGCTGTACCTCTCGGAGCAGAACCTGTACCGTTTCATCCCCTATGCGAACTTCCACAAGTTGAGACAAACCACTCGCCTGAACTACCCGCTCTAGTGCCCTTGTGTTGGCCTGCAGGGACCGTTCCCCAATGGTCTTTCCATACAACGTAAATGGGGTTATGCCTTGGCGGCGCAATTGGCCCAATCCGCGCCCAATGTTGGTGCGTGGTTCGGCGTTGATCACGAAAGCGTCCAATATCATACTCCTGGAATTCCCTTCAAGGGTCGCGTCGGGTCACTTCGGGTGACATGCAAGAAAGCAAAGTATACCGGTCTGACTGGCCATTATCAATATAAAAGGTTTGAAATTGAAACCCAATACCAAATCGGCACCGCGAGGAACAGCGCCCGGATGAGGAACATACAAGAGCTACGACTTCCCTTAGGGCCAGAGTCTTTTCTTGGCAAATGGAACAGCCATTGAAGCAACCCAAGAATATTTGTTGTACGTCCGTCAGTCTACATCTACATTCGAATTACGATTCCCGACCAGTAGAAGACCGGCTGCCCATAGCCTCCAAGACTTTCCAGTGTCAATGGGTCCAGCGGTGAAATTCTCATGGGCAGTTTCTCCTTTATATGGCCAGTGTTTGTCCTAGCATCATGAGAGTCAAGGCAACGTAAGGCTATGCAAATTCATTCAAAGGAGGGTATCAAAATGCCTGGCGGCTTTGGCGGCGGAACAATGCCCGAAAGTATAGGCAAAACGGGGAGAAGTGGCATTTCTTTCTATACGCCTGCCAAAAATTCGGCTTTTATTGAAACTGCTGGGGCCGGACCGGACCGAAGCCGGAAGAGTTGGACATCAAGACATACGTGCTCCACAACAACCACAGTTACAGGACTGTCCCGCTCTCTTGCAGTTGCTTTACAGTAGGGCGCAGGTTTCTGGCTTTCCTCTCGCCCTGACTGTAGGACCGCCTGCCATTCTCAAGAATCCTTGTAAGGGAGTTGGGCGCCGATCTCAGTTGCAGAATCACAACCTTCCTAAATGAATTGAACCATAGATTCTAGAGAGTAGCGTATTGGGGCTGGGACGGATTTCGCTACAGTCAAATGCCAACGCATACGAATTAGACGGTCGACCGGTTCTACTCCAAAACGGCAGGGCCAATCCCAGGCGGTTTTCCCTGCGGGAAATCCTTGGCATTCCCGTTACAGAGGACTTGGAGCCCCTGCGCCTTGGACCAGTACACCTGGGCTTGCCGATCCTCCTATTGCAAGCGCAGGTTAAGGAATCTGGATTCGGCGCCAGCAGGCAAATTTAAATCCATTCATGCGAGTCTACGAAATGCTAGAAAGTAACTCATCTTTTGGACCATTGACCTCAGCGAATAGCCAGAATCCAAAATTGATTCCCGAAGAGACTTTGCCGGAAGACACTTGGGGAATTGAAAAGGAAGGGATTTTCATAGCTATTCGGGTACCCGACACCCCTTCGCGGTCAAGGGCTTTTTCTTTCTTCAGCTATATAGCTGTCCACGCGGACGCCCACCAACCCCAGAGTTGTCAATTCGCCTTCTGAAAGACACATAACATGTGTGTTCGTGTTTTATAAGGTTGGCCCTTTACTCCCCAGCGGTTGGGGGTTGACCCATTGTCTAAGTGTTGAAACGGTTGGGTCAACACTTGTTCGAAAGTACTAGCTAGAAGTGCCCCACCTGATAGGTTGCTCTGGGAAGCATGCGGTACAGGGCAACGCCAAAGGAAACCACTTGGATGGAATCCTGGCACGGCCAAAGCCTGATGGCGCTCGGTCTTCCTGAACCTCTGCTACAGACACTCATGACGAGTTCAGGGTTGGGCAGAGGTAGTCCATCCAGGGGTGGGGCAAACATGCCTTAGTGCGTGGGACGCCTGTGACCTTTGTTTGCATATTGCTTGGCATCCCACCAATCAAGGACCTTATCTCATACAGTCAGCACTGTTCGGGCCGACTGTCGCTCTTTCGCCAACCACATGGAATTAGAAGGCGAAGGCATCCAGATACGCCCACATAGCAGCAAGATTGAAGGCTAGAAATACGCCAATCTGTATCCAGGGCATTAACCTCGCCAGCTTAGGTTGGGCTTGTCCCAACTTTCGAATGCCCATCACCATGAAACCGACGGTAATGACTATAGAAGGATAGGTATAACGAATATCCGAAAGATGCAGGTTGTCCATCCACATGAACTGGACAATCCACAAGTCTGCTCCCAACCAGATCAATGCAAGAGACAAACACAAGAATATATAGGGCAGCGTCGAATTGGGCACGCTTTCAGGTGGACGGCCATGCAATAGCAAGGCTCGTGCCCGCCACCCGCAACCTGCGATGCCCAAGGCCACTAGGATCAGAGTTACGTGTCCCCACAAAGCACCAGGCAAATTCACACCGCCCCAGGCCAGACGATTGAAGAGGTTGAAAAGCATGAATTTTGGCTGTTTCAACCAAAGTATCTCTCCAGACCACTGCAAGTCAAGTATGCGATGGAGAACGGAAGTCATGCTCCATCCGGCGATTTCTTCTACTCGCCCGTCATTCTGCCTATGGAAATTGGGCCAGTAGGTTTCACCAGACGCATTCCGCGCCAGGTTGGGGCTCTCCCTATCTCCCCAACGTACATACCGGGAGTCGCCATCAACATAGGTAGGTGTCTGTTCCAGATCTACGACCCCTTCCATCAGGACCACTCCGTCATAGTAGACATGATTGGGAATTTCTTGTTGCACCAGTGTGTAGGGCCACAGGAAGATATAAAGGATTTCTGCCTCTTTAGGGACCCAAAACTGCCTGACCATGAATTGGGGTTCTATGCCGATTTCACTTTCCTCTGTGCCTTCTGGCGCCCTTAGAATCTCCGTGAACATGAAATTGGCATCTGTGGCCACAAAAGCAAAACCAAGGACCGGCACAGTCACTGGCTCATCTGCCCAGACCCAGGCCCCAAAATTTAGCAGGTGTTCCGGGTGCGACTTTATCCACTTGCTGGGAAGGCGTTGATACAAGGATTCGTAATTGACGAGGGCTGCCATCACGTGGTCTCCGTGAACGGCGCGAGAGTTTTCGACTCGGTTTTGATCTTCCGCCGGCCAACGGGTTGTCCAGTAGGCAGCGCTCTCCAGACGCAGGGCCAAAATTGCCACGACAGCTACCCCGGTCACAGCAATGAGCCACAGCCAATGCCAAGCCCACTGTTGGTTGCGCCAAAGGCCCATTAACAGAATCAGAGGCAGCAACACAGCACTGAAAATCAGTGCCTGCTTGACAACGATAGTGAATGCCATGGCCGCGAATAGCCACAATAAATGTAGCCATGTCATGCGATGGGAAAGTGCGTGAACACCGCCCCAAAGGAATAAAGTAAAGCCAGCTATGGCCGCCGCATCGTTGTTGACGGCAGTGAAAATGTCAGTTAGGGGAGCAACCAAGACGACACAGGTGGGTACCAACCAACGCAATTCGTGGCCGGGAGGCGAAAGGCAACGCATGATCCCGATGCAAGCCCAAGTGAAAGCCAGGTAGAAGAGCGCAGTAACAGCTCGGCTGGCCACCAGTTGAGTGGTGATGTCGGTGAAACGAAGACTATCCAAAGGCCAGTACAGCATGTCATAGTAGAGCGGAAACTCCCCGCTCTGGCTATGTCCTAAAGTATCAATGCCGTAAGTTCGCAGAAAATTGGGTGCAGGCAGTTTGGCATAGAATTCATGCTCTACCATGGAAGCCAAGGTTTCTCGAATCATTGAGGGGTCGAGGGGCGTGAAGAATCGGTCTTCTTCATCGGGCTCCAGGTGCACTTGGGACCAGGCGAAGCGGAAGTGGGCTGGTTCATCGTAGTGCTGCCAAGGAGGCACGATGATCAAAAAGAGCACTGCTTGGAAAAGGGCCAGCAGAGTGATCAGCCACATCTGCAAGTGTTCCCAATGGCAATGGGAAACCCAACGAGAGAACCAATCGTCTAAGCGCAACATGCAGTCGAAGAAAAGCAGATGGGGAGGGCGACGATCACTGACACTTACAGTTATCCACAGAAGGTGGGCCATACCACTCGCTTTGAGTTGACAAGTAGCGAGCGGCAATGGCCATCATGTTGGCCTTAAGGAACCTTTTTGCAGAGGCCAAAGTAACTGCGCCCCTTCGGCCACTAGAATTACAGCCATTGGACTCCGGAAACAATGAACCTAGTGGTCAGCGGCTCCCCCGGTGTGCTGATGGAACACCCCTTGACGGTGCATACGCTGATGTAGCCGGCTGTAGGCCTTTTCCAAAACCAAACGCATGGCTTTGAATCTCTTTTCCTCGGGTCGGGGGGCCAAGGCATCCAGATAGGCTTGTGTTCCTTCGATTTGGCTCAAAAGGGAAAGGGCATCCTCATCGTTGAAATGGGGTGAGCCTTCCACGTCAATCAAGACAGCACTGGAATGGGCCGCAATCTGCTCGGTGTAGTTCGTAAACGCACCGCGTACTCGGATGGCGATCCAGGAGGACTGCACTGCCTGCAGAGTGCAGGTACCGGCGATGGAGGTCTTTCCATCGCCAGCGAGCCTTTGCACTACTCGTCCCCCTTGCAGCACCTCGATTCTCTGGATGGGCATGCGCACACATTCGACTTTCCACTCGACATTAATACTGCCGCCATGCTCCGGTAGTTCCACACGTTGACCGGGGCGCTTGCCCTCCACCGTAAAGTCCACAAGTGGACCGATAGTAACAAAGGTATGGCCGTCCTTAACTGCTTTCATCCAATTCTCATACGTGAATTCCCGCTGGTCCAAGCATGCGTAAGTGCGGACCCCGCCCAACAATGCGGAAGCACTCATTTTATCGGAGCCGCCGACAACCGGCAGATGATACCCAAGATTGAGAAACCGGTACCAATCTGCAAGACCATAGGGTCTAATCTGGACTTGATACGGATTCATGGTCATCATCTCCATGCCATGAATTAGTCCCAACACTATATCGGCTGCCCTCTCCCCTTGGGGATTGGGCGCGTGTGGCATAATCACCAGCCCGCCCTGTGCAATGCAACGCTGGGACCATTCAGCGATGGTGTTTTCCTGGGGATCTCCCAAAGCTGATTCGTCCGGACCACCGGTACAAAGGGGGTGGATCATTTCTCCGCTGTATCCCAACAATGACACATGGCCGAGAACCTGCATCCTGTTCTCAGTGCCAACCCTAACCAGAAATTCCCCGTCCCCCCCAAATTCTTTCGCCCCTAAGGTAGTCCGACCATCGAAATCCGACACGTTACTGAACATTTCTCCCCATTGGCTAGCTAGGAGGTTTACCACGTTAACGCCCTCAGCAGCCCCTTCCAGCAATGCCGTGGTGGGGCTTAGAAAATGCACGTGGGTATCTGCAGTAACCCAGCCTAGAGAACGCCAGTCTAATTTACGCTCTAGGGACAGGGTTACCATTTCAGTGTCTGCTGCGATCTCAATCTTCTGGCGCAACGGCATCATTTCCAGGCCGCAGACAGCTTCTATGTAGACAGCTCCCAAGGGCAGGTCTACCACACATTCTCCGGAAATGTAGGCGTATTGATTAGACCCATTGACGTACTCCCCATAATTGTCTTCGAACCAATTGGGATTAACCCGCCGATGATTGCCTTTGGGAGGCAGGTATTCACCATGTGCCCCATGCATATGCAGACGCACCGGCATGGTCCTGTCCGTGCCCTGCTCCACGAAACGTAACTTGACAGGTCGTTCCGCGGCAGGGACTTCAACTACAGTCCCGGTTGTGTCTGAATCCAAAATAGACAGGTCAATCACCAAGTTGGAATTGCCTTTCTGGGGAGCATAGAGGCGGGCGTACGGGTGGGCCGTATATTCCACGATAGCCAATTCCGGATTCGCGTTAGGTTGGACATCGGTACTGTCCTCATGCCACAGGGTGTGGTCGTAACAAGAAACGGACCGAGCCGAAATTACGCGTCCCATATCCATTTCCAGCCCTTCAACATCCCTGTGGCCGGTGACTCTGAGGTTAGGCGGGACCGTGATCTGCAGCTTGCGTCGGGGGTGCCAGCGCAAGGGATGATGTTTCAATTGGGTAACAGATATGGCATAGATTGTGGAGATTTCTTCGGCTGGAGTTAACAATAAGCCGGTTAGCTGTTTGGCGGGATGGGGGTTGGGCATTGCGTACAACCACAAATTCTCGATTTCGCGGCCGGACCCATGTCTAACCTCGCCCCGTCCATAAGTGATTAGTGGCAATCTTTGCTCTGCAATGGACTCCATTGCGGTGGAATTTACCTCAGGCATGCGAGAGGGCACAGCTTCAAACGCACTGGCCCCCCACCCTATACGCAGTTGCTGAATGGCAAAACGCCTCTTTATGGGGACTGCCGCCGAGGTGCCGTCTGCGTAAAGGAAAGTGTAGTTGGAAACGTGAGTGCCCACCCAGTTGCCGTCAATAGACCAGTCTGCCATGCCAGGCCAATATGGGGTAGGAGAGTCTTCCACACAATGCAAAAAAATCACATAACTAGCCTCTAAACCCCCCAATTGCACCTGAGATTCTCTCCCCTTCAATAGCAGGACATCCCCGCCCCGCGAGTCAGCCGCGCCAAGATCGAAAGGAATGCCCCAATAAGACTGGTAGCCATAACCAGGTTCTGTGGATTCACTGGGCCGAAGAACATCTTCCAAGTCGTCGCGGGCAGAATTGTAGACCTTGGAAAGGTCTACGGGCTTGAAATGTTGAGAGGCAGGTACGGACACGTAGTGAGACTCCTGGTGGCACTTGGGACGGGTGGATTCATGAACTAGAAGCATTCTAGACGCAGCAACGAGTCCAACGAAAACGCTTCGATTCAGAGTCGCCTTCTCCCCAAAGACAGCAACTTTCACAGAACTGGCCGGCTGAGAATTCAGCCTGCAACCAGTCTACATCAGTGATTCCGCACTTCGAGTCAAATTCGTCGTAGGATACCGCAGGCTTAAATTTGGTTTCATATGCTAGGATCGCCGATATCATCGTCATTTACAACCGGAGTCGAGGCCCAGCATGCAAGTTTGCTCACCTGTTGAAGTGGGAGTATCAGACTCTCAGTTGCAGAATGTTTCGCAGCATTTGCAGAATCTCGTAGATGCCGGCGAAATATCCGGATGCCAGTTGTTGCTTTCTCGCCGGGACCAAGTCTGTCATTTCTCTTCCCACGGCTGGCACAGCATCGAGAATCAGAAGAAAATCAAGGAAGATACCATCTTCCGCATCTATTCCATGACGAAACCCATAGTTAGCGTGGCTGTGATGATGCTGTACGAGGAAGGCCTCCTACAGATTCAAGATCCAGTCAGCCGGTACCTTCCCCAATTTGCAGATTTGCAAGTCTATGTTGATGAGCATGCCGTTCAGGAACCTCAGCGTCCAGTACTTATCAGGGATCTGCTGTCCCATACTTCGGGCTTGACATACGGCTTTATGAACGAACACCCGGTGGAACAAAAGTACCAGGAAATGGGTTTGCCCAGCCATGATTCCTCAAACCAAGAGTTCATAGATGCACTGTGCTCATTGCCATTGCTCTTCCACCCAGGTACAGATTGGCGATACAGCGTGGCGTCGGATGTACTGGGAGTGCTAGTAGCTACCATTGCTGATTCCACTTTAGGTAAATTCCTGAGCGAGCGTATCTTTCAGCCTCTGGGTATGGAGGACACAGATTTTGTAGTGGCTACATCCAAACGAGACCGCCTACTTACTTGCTATCAGAAGGATGAATCAGACACTCTGACCCCTGCCTTACATCTCACGGCAGAGCATGATCCTTTCATTCGTGATACTTTCGAATCTGGGGGAGGAGGACTGGCCAGCACAAGTGCAGATTACTTGCAGTTCTGTCGGATGCTGCTGCACAAGGGAGTTCTGGACGGACATAGGTACCTTGGTCGCAAGACAGTGGAATATATGGCCACCAATCACCTAGACAGTTCCATTCTTCCTTTCACTCTAGGAGAGTCCAATTTCGCTGGATATGGCTTCGGTTTAGGATTCAGGGTACTGATGGACACGATACCTCTCATGCGCTTAGGCGGATTAGGTTCCTTTGGTTGGGCCGGGGCGGCTGACACCTACTTCTGGATTGATCCTTCCGAGGAGATGATCGGCATATACATGGGTCAACACATGCCTTCCGGCCCACACTCGGGCGCCCGGACCTTCCAGAGCCTGGCTTACTCGGCCCTAATTGACTAATTGGATGGGCCGAGGCCTTTTCCGTAACTAGCAGAGACGGGCCGGACGTCGCGGGTCGCATTCCCATAAGTTTCCGAGCTATCTGAAGTGGAAGCCGGCCAAGGATTGTATTTCCCGCCACAGTGGGTCGCGAATTGCGTATCCACGTGCAAGAAGGCTGCGACTTGAGAGATTCTGGATTTCCCACGAATTTAGTTCCGGACGGCTATCCACGGGACAGCTGATGACCCTGGGAACCCAGAATCTGGAGGACCGTGTAACCTTCAGTTTATCGGGCGTTTTTATTTTGAAGTCGGCGATCAGCGACCTGGGATCTGGCCCTATCGATTTCCCAAGAATCCTGGCCTTTGCCATTTCTTTCCACGCAGTAATTTTCTTAATGCGAGTAGGCAGGGACTCAAGGGAAGGTTAAGTTACTCTGACCTAAAACAGTCTCATGCCCTTGGACATACGGGAATATATTACTGGGACCCTTGGACGGGGTAGGTGGAGTGCGCCGGATTCCATAGGAGGACAATCCAGATTCCTGCCTTTCTAGCTGTCCAATCAAGATCGGGCAGGTGCTGCTACCCTTTTTTGCCTGGCTCAATACCTGATCAAAATGGGCGTTGCGATAGTACTGCCCTTCCCGCCTTTGTTAATAAAGGCATTGGACTTACTAGGGGTGATGCAACTCGTGGACTGGGTTTCTGCCTGGCGGCACAACCTTTCACCAAGATCACTGCCTCTCAAATCTGGGGCATGGTCGTAGATCGTTTTGGCCGGAAACGGATGCTGTTACGGGCCACCTTTGCGGCAGGTCTGGTCTTCATCGCCATGTTTCTCGTGCAATCCGTTGAACAACTGTTACTTCTCCGTCTGGCACGAGGTTTCAGATTGTGTGTAGTTTCAACAGCGGGTGCCTACGTTGCCGCCAATGTGCCCCAGCGACATCTGAGTGAGGTCATGGATTGGGTTGCCACGGCCCGATAGGGTGGGGTAATCAGGAACCCCTGTTGGGAGGAATATTGAGTGACCTGATGGGTATCAGGTCGAGCTTTCTAGTTAATGGCACGTTTATGGTTGGTGCAGGCCTTCTGATCCTGTTCTGCCTTCCGGAAAAGTGGTCCGATCATCCAAGAACCGACCTTCCCTCGTTCCTGGTGAATCCCACAGGAAGGCTTCACGGTGCCCATATTCAATATTTGTGCCTTATCGTCTTCTTAGTGGACTTGGCCAGTTCGTTTACCTTGCCAGTAGCTGCGTTATACATATGTGCGGGAACTGACTAAGACTTCCGGCCAGCGGGCCCTACCTGTGGCCATGTCTACGGGACTCATGTTTGACCTGTTTGCCGCCACTGGTTCCATTATCTCCGTCTGGACTGGAAAGATGTGTGACCACTTTGGTCCCAATACTACTCCTATTCTGAGTGGCCGCAGCTTCCTGCTTGATCTTCTTGCCGCAGGCCTTTCTGGATCACTTCTGGCAACTGTTGGCCCTACAGGCCGTGGCAGGAATAACTTCGGGAGATGCTTTTCCGGCGGTGGCGACTCTCCTCAGCAGTGTTTCAAACCAGGATCAGCAGGGAACCGCGTTCGGACTGGAGAACAGTGCGCGCGCTGCGGCGCGTACCAACCCCCAATTGTGAGTTCCGCCGATGCCCTCAGTTTCGAACTGAGTTCTGCCTACTTGGCCTCATCCTTTTCGTTCCTATTTCTCATGCTAATAGCTTGGACGATTCTCGGCGTCAGACCTCGACCGACCAGGAAACTCCTATCAGGCCATGCCTAAATCTCCATGTAACCTGTATATCCTAGAACAACCGACTGGCGGGAATTCACAGTATTGCTGATGCGGAACTGAATCGTAATCTGGGTGAAAGTCTGGAAATCATTCCCAAAGCTACGGCGTAAGAGGAGCTAGAGCGTACGGCTGGCCAATTGGGCCATGTCAGGGGACAACACACCGATGACCGTTTTGTGCAACAGGCGCTCCAGGTGGTATCCGCATTGCTGCACGTCGTTGAAAGTGCTCTGGATTTGCTCGCGTGTCCGACGGCGCTAGTGTAAACGCCGCCAAGAACGCCATCATGCAGGTGGGCCAAGCCTTCCATGCCAGAAGCAGGGCAAGGCTGGCCAGAACTTTCCGCCCTCGGGCTTTCCCTGCTTCAGGAACGCGGGCTGGCATGACCGATATACCGCGTCCAATGGGTGCAATACAATTGGCGTGCACGGGCGCAAAGTTCGTCGGTCCCGCCATGGATGGGTGCGCAAGTGCGATGAATTACGGGGTGACGGGGATATTCAGCCCGTCACCTTCCGCAAGGAAGTGGATCACTGGTACGCATCTTGCCAAGCGGACACGGGCGTAGCCGCGCCACAACTCAAAAATTGCCCGTAAATCGGCATAGGCATAGCGATTAGTTTGGGAACTTCACCACAGCGGGAGTCTATTCGGTCAAGAAGGGCCCGAGGCCTACGACGGATTGCCCTCAAGATTCTTCTGAGAGCAAGCCGATAGCCAATCTTCCCTTTTGACACCCTATACCGAGTGATTGAGAGCGTTATGTTGGTCCGAGATTCACGGCGATGCAGAGCTTTTCTGCCTTCAAAAGAACAGACAACCTTGAAACCTGAGATGGCCAAAAGGAGCCGCTTCGGCCCATTGTACTCAGCTGAGATGTAGACTTGAAGCCCTAAAAACACAGAACTGACAAAGAAAGAGGAAGCAGTTTGCGGTCTTGGAGCAAGCCCTAACCCCCGCCTTCTCTTTCTCCAGATCGGCATAGTTGTCCAACCACGACCTCCCTTTTGGGATGCTACTGGCCGCCTATGAACAGTGTGGTGGCATGAACGTCTAATCAAAGTACCTGATCCCGGTGCCATGGAATAGGAAGTCCTGGAATCCCCTTATGAAACAGATGGGGGGCAGGAGCCCTCAAGTAATCGGCCACTTTGAAACGAGTATGGACCCCAACTCTCTAAAAAGGTCATTGAGAAGCCTTCGGAATTCTCGCTTCTGGCCTTAAAGCTCGGTAGCTGGGGGGCCACAAACAGCTGATTCAGTATTGTAGCCCTCTGCCATGGATCCAATCCATGGTCACGATGACATCATTCCAGACAGAATATAGCGATCCTTTCCCCCTTCTTCTCAGAAGAAGCTTCAGCTCCGAACGCTGGAAACTCAGGTATCGAGCCGCGCCGGGTTGTTCGCCAGTGGTTAAGACCTCTCCACCTTGGCAAGTTCGTCGCCGCTCGATACATTATCAATTGTGATATTCAAGGACATCGCGGTTGCATTGACAGACAGAATTCTTCAACAAGATGCCTTTGTCATCGGGGTCAGTCTCATCCAACCCTTCAGCAGGTTCTCTATTCTGCTGACGAGAATTCTTCGCAGGTCAGACCCGATTCGTCCACAGACAGTGCCCGAACTGGAAACTGCCAAGTGGAAAGTCAGGAACCTACCGCAAGTGAAGGAGCAGGTGGCCTGGTGCGCCGCCACAGAAAAGCGAACCCCAGAATGGTCACCACTCCTATCAGAGGTATCCATGCCAAGTAAGCCAGGGCATCGGCTATACCCAAATGGTCAGCCAAGAATCCGGTTACCCAAGCCCCAATTCCTGCCGGCACCCATGCAATCCCCATCATCAAGGAAGCCGCCAAACCTTGCTGATCGGGTATGATCCTCCGGGCCATAATTACGGGAACTGCCAGAGTAGAGCCCTGTGCAAGGCCAAAGAATGCCACCAAAGGATAAATGGCTAAACGCGGTGCCATGAAAATTCCCCAGAGAGCCATTGACATGCCTGCCATAGCAATAGCCAGAATTTTCCAACCGGAAAAACGGTCAACCGAGAATCCGCCTACAAGACTGCCTATGGCTCCTCCAACCGCCATGGTGGCCAACAATTCTCCTCCCATGGTTTGAGAATCAAAGACCGTCAATGCCCACGAAGGTAAGAAGCTGTTGAAGGCACCGTAGATCCAAGAGCGGGCCATTGTGGAAAGCAGCAACAGCCCCAGCAGTACCCAAGCTGAAGCTTGGATTGGAGTCCTGCCTTTGCCTCGCCCCGCAGCCTTGCGGTGTCTTTGAGGCCGCATAGGGGAACGCATCCTCCTAAAACCAATGTAAATGGCAGAACCTGCAATAAATGCCACAGGGGCATAAATCAGAGTGGACTTCAGTCCGATCATAGGCAATATGTAATTGATCAGGAGGGGAGACATTGCCACACCTAAGGTGCCTCCCAAAGAAAAAACGGAAAACATCATGCCCGGGCGAGTGCCGGCATACCGGAGTGTCATGATAGCTGCCGCGGGATGGAACATGGCAGATCCAAGACTCGCGGCGATAACCACGGTACTGAGCATCCAGAAAGAGGGCATCAGACCGGAAAGGGACATGCCTAGACCCACCCACAGGATACTCAAGGGCACCATTAGTTCTGGACGCCAACGATCGGCTAGCCAACCGAAGAATGGCTGACATCCGGTAGTCAAAATCAATGCAACGAGAGCCAAATTCCCATAATGCACATATTCAATACTGAATGTTGCCAATAACAAGGGCACGGTAACCGGCAGAAAGTGGTGGCAACCCTCCAGTCCCATATGAGAGGCACACATCAAGCCAATCATCCCCCTTTGCAGGCGGGAGCGAGCATTTACGGCCATAAGGATTGGCCGCTGTCCAGCAGCAGAAGGTGCTCCGAATTAGGCTTGAACAGTGGAATTCTGTTCTTTTTTCAACTTAAGCATTGCAAACAGCGCTTCAACCTGGTCGCGGCAATTTGCCAGCGCATGAATAGCATGGGATTCATCCAAATCCCGAATATGCCAGTATTCAACCAGGTCCTTTTGCTTTGGAAATCGCCGCAACACCATCGGTTCATGTTCACGACGGTACACAGCAACAACCCGGCCGGCACTCTCCAAATCAGCAGGAGTTACAAGCTGGGGATCCCGGGCGGCTTGTTCCGGCTCTATTTCTATTTTCATCCTGCGTAGGATTTCCTGAGCGTGGACTGACATACCTGGTAAGTCGTAGGCATCGGTCATCAGTCCCCGAGACTCGGCCCGCAGTGCCACTCCCGCCTTCTTAGCCAAGTGATTGAAATACAACTCTGCAAATCGGCTTCGGTAGTAATTCATTGAACATAGAAACAACACGTCAGGATTAGCCATCGTCATTCCCTGGATTCGTTGTCGTTGAGCTCATCCAAGATGTCTCCCAGTTCATCTTCCCAGACACCTTCAAATGGCAGAAAGGACTTTTCCTCGAAATCCTCTTCCATCCTGTTGAAATGCCGTTCCAGCTTGTCGCCACCTGACTGATTGGACAGCTGGGCAAATTTCGCTTCCAACGAGGAAGTCAGTGAATGACTGCGTTCCTCCAAATCTGACAGGTCAATCTGCAGGTTGAACATCACGTTGATGCGACGCATTACTTCATGCCAAGCCCTAAAATCCACATCTACGCGCAAACCCCGCTGGGAGAGTTCGTACTTGGAGAGATCGTAGGCCGGCACTAAAGAATAAAAAGTACAGTACTCTATTTCCATCTCCTTTGCCTGCACTGCTAAGTAGGAACCAAGAGAAGCCCCTCCTTTGTAGTTAGAGAAATTCACGGCATATTCAGTTAGTTCCTCTCTCATATTCGGCAAACTGTACACACAGGAGACATTACGGTCAAAGCGGAACGGCACATCCCCAAAGACCCCGCCGATACCCACGGTTCGTTTCACGCGCAGTGCTTCCAGAATTTCGAAGAAGGCTACCGCGTACCGATCTACGTCGATGTGGGGTTCGCACCCTGTAAAGATGACCAACCCCTTCTCTTCGTCTCCCCAATAGTAGACATCGTTAAAATATCGCTGGACTGAAGTATGATGCCCATCTGTGAATTCCACGTGGGGCCGCATCAGATCATGGGTTGCGGGCAGCTGGAACAGGTAAAACCCATCCCCTTTCATGCGGCCAATATGTTTGGCTTTCAAATGATCTACTAGATACTTAGTTAAATCTGAAGAAACCGAACCGGCATTGGCCCATTGTTCCCAGCCCGCAATGGCAAAGATCTCCTTCGCCGCCGGCGCGTCCCAAAGTTCGCTAATTTCTGACATGGGAACCCTCTGCTACTGCAGACAAATAGCCTGCGTTATCTACTATTGTTGCCGCTTCCGTATTCTTGGATTAGTTCGGCTACTAAGGCAGTCCAACCTGTCTGATGATTGGCCCCAAGCCCCTGGCCCGAATCGGCATGAAAATATTCAAAAAAGAGTAACTGTTCGCGCCAGGCAGGATCGTCATGCCAGATTGTGGCTTCGCACTGAAAAGGCCTGCGTCCTTGCCTATCCGGCTTAAAGAGGCGAATCAATCTCCTGGCCAAAGTCCGGACAACGCCTTGCAAGTTCATCTCGCGTCCCGAGCCTGTGGGGAATTCTACTTTGAATCCAGGTCCCAGGAAGGCATGAAAATCCTCCAGGGCTTCCAGCAGTAGGAAGTTAATCGGGAACCAGATAGGGCCTCTCCAGTTGGAGTTTCCTCCGTACATATGGGACCTGGATTCCCCGGGCTCGTATCCTACCCCGAGCGCGTGACCGTTCAGCATGAGGTTGAATGGGTGTTCTAAGTGATATTGAGAAAGGGAACGTATACCGTATGGGGAGAGAAATTCCTTTTCGTCCAACATGTATCCCAAGATCTGACGTAACCGGTCCGGGGTCACCATGGATACGAGGTGATGTTCCCCATGATCTTCGATATTAAGGGTACTAATAGCTTCAACCAATTCCGGCCACTGGTCATTGAACCACTGGATCCGTTCTTTAAAACCTGGAAATTTATCCAGTAGTTCATGATTTAGAGATGTAGTTGCCAGCAGGGGCAGCAACCCGACGACAGAACGGACACGGAGTGCGTGCCATCCTCCTTGCGGCAAGTGTAGGAGGTCGTAGTAGAAGCCATCTTCCTCGTCCCAGAGGCGCATACTGCTTTCACCGTAACCGTTGAGAGCGGCAGCGATACGAAGGAAGTGTTCATAGAATTTGGCGGCCAAATCTACGTAGGACCTGTCTTCTTCAGCCAGAATAAGGGCAATCTTCATCATCTCCATGGCGAAGAAACTCATCCACGCAGTGCCGTCCGCCTGTTCCAAGTGCCCACCCTGAGGAATCTCAGCACTGCGATCCAGCAGGCTGATATTGTCCAAACCTAGAAAGCCGCCTTGAAAGACATTGTTTCCGTCTTGATCTTTTCGATTTACCCACCAAGTAAAGTTGAGAAGCAACTTGTGAAAAACCTTCTTCAGGAAGTTCAAATCCCCCCTGCCGGTCAGCTTCTTGTCAAGCAAGTAGACTCGTCGGGTGGCCCAAGCATGCACGGGCGGATTGGCGTCATCGAAACGCCACTCGTATGCGGGAATCTGGCCATTTGGGTGCATGTACCATTCTCGCGTTAACAGCTCCAGTTGGCGCTTGGCAAAGTCAGGATCCAAGCGAGCCAAAGGCAGACAGTGAAATGCCAGATCCCATGCCGCGTACCAAGGGTATTCCCACTTGTCCGGCATGGAAATAAGATCGAAATTATGTATGTGTTGCCAGTCCCGATTGCGACCGTGCTGACGGTCCGGCGGCGGATTCACTTCACCGGGATCTCCTTTCAGCCACTGGCTGACATCAAAATAGTAAAGCTGTTTGGACCAGAGCAGGCCCGCATAGGCTTGCATCTCCACTTGGCGGGCCCAAGGCTCCAGATCGGGATCCAAAAGTGCCGCGTAATATTCGTCTTTCTCCTGACGCCGCTTTGTGAACAGATTCCGATAATTTATGAAAGGCTTGACTTTGGAGTCCTGCGTCAGCCGGAAACGAACTGTCCGAGTTTGTCCTGCCTCCAATTCCACGTGGAACAAGGCGGCAGTTTTTGTCCCAATTCCATTCGGATTCACAGCCTCTTTATCCCCTTGCACCACATAGGCATGGAAAGCATCCTTCACATAGGGCGATCCATTTGGCTGATTGAAAAGCAAACGTCTGTTGGTCTCATTTTCCGTAAAGAGTATTTCATCCGCCTGTTCGGCGTAGAAGTGATAAGGCCCTAACACAGGATGAAAGACATCCGTACCCAGAAGGTCATCTGCATGATCTTCAATCTGAACAAGCCGCGGCTTTTCCGGCACGTCGCGCATGGGACCTTCGGGATAGCCCCAAGACCAAGTATTTCGAAACCAGAGTTGTACCAACACTTCACATTTAACCTTCGCGGACCCCCGGTTGGCCACTTCCACTTGCCCGCAAATATCATTTTCGCCCGCTTTGAAGTAAGTAACCCCCACATCGAAGTAATCCCCTTTGGCGAATACCCCGGTATCTAGTAGTTCAAATTCGTCATCATAGATGCCACGCTGGGCATTTCGTAGGACCAACTCCTCGTAGGGGTAAGCCTGTTGGGGATATTTGTACAACATCTGCATGAAGCTGTTGGTCGGGGTGCCGACTTGATAGAAGTAGTACTCTTTTACATCTTCCCCATGATTTCCTTCAGGACCGGTCAAGCCGAAAAGACGTTCCTTTAATATGGGGTCCTGGTGATTCCATAGCCCAATGCCCAAACAGAGGTATTGGTTGCGATCCGAGATACCACACAGGCCATCTTCATTCCACCGATAGGCCCGGCTGCGAGCTGCATCATGCGGAAAATAACTCCAGGCATCTCCACTTTGGCTGTAATCTTCCCGGACCGTGCCCCAAGCCCGTTCGCTCAGATACGGCCCCCACCGCTTCCAATTGCCGTGCCGCAGACGGTATCGGGCCAGCCGTTTGTATTCTGCAGTAGCAGTCAATTTCTTGGGTTGCTTAGGGGGCATAAGAATCGTAGAAATGGGCCGGTTCAGGCAAGTGCAGAAGGCGCCAGATTGACAGGTTGGACCTCAAATGGGCCACTCTGAAGCCATCAAAGTGTAACACTTGAAAATACAGCATTGGGTCGTTGGCGAAGGACGAGTTGGGCACGGATACCGCTGGGATGGGTTTACTTCAGATGCACTGGGAAAGACACCATTGTCACAGTTGGCCAGATTCAAGGTAGGATCCTGATTCCATCCCTAAAGGCTGACGGCAAGGATCACGTAAGGTTGCTGACTTTGGCCCCATTGTTGGGTTGGCTGGCCGACTTCCTTTCCCATGCAGTTTTCTCTCTTTATGGCTTTGCGGCGGCGCTTCGATGACATCAGTCTGTTAACTGTTGTCATCTTCCTGGTCTTCATGGGAATCGGCACGACCGGTCCAACTTTATCAATTTATCTGAAGACACTGGGAGCTGACTTCAGCCGCATCTCTGTCATCCTTACTTCCAGCAGCCTGGTGGGTCTGGTGGGTCACCGCTTTTGGGGAACGCTATCTGACAAGCTGGGACGGCGCAAACCTATAGTCACCTTGGCATTGGGAGTCATGAGCCTAGCCATACTTCTCATGTCCTTGGCTCGTTCCTATGCAGTGGTATGGGGTCTTCAGGTCTTGGAAGCCCTAGCTATATCAGCCTATTCGACGGTCAGCCTCGCCTGGATAGGTGACTGGCTGGCCAAGGACACGCAAAAGGGTCGACGGATGGGCACCTACCGGGGATTTGGCTCTTTGGCTTTTGCGACAGGCGCTTTCGTATCCGGAGCCATCATCAACCGTATGGGGATTCCCCAGGCCTACGTGTTTGCGGGCAGTGTCTTCGCATTAGCCGGCATCTGTAGTCTGCCGGTACAGGAAGCACCCCCTGAAGGGCTACCCCAAGAAGCTGAAAGTGACGCAGGCAAGTTGCAGTGGCGAGACCCTGTCGCTCTGACCTTCGTAGCTGGAGTTGTGCTTTGGAATATTGCTCACTCTGCCCAGGCTTCCATGTTCCCAAATTTTGTGGTGAGCCTAGGTTTGCCGGAAGAAGCGTCCAGTTGGCTTTGGGGTTTAGCCGCTCTTGTTGAGGGGCTTCTCATGCCGGTCATAGGCATCACTGCTGACTCCATTGGCAGCGGTCTCCTGATGATTTCCTCCGGCATCAGTCTGGCTTTGGTGATGTTTGCCTATCCGGCACTGCGCCTTCCGCGCGTGACACCCCTTTTCCTTGGAGCGCAACTGGCTCGAGGCTGGGGTTACGCTTCCTTCACCGTGACTTCCATGATGAACGCAGCCTTGCTAGGTAACCGCAAGACTCGAGCCGGCAACGTGGGCATCTATGGGATGGCTTTGAGTGCAGGTAATATAATAGGGTTGGCAGTCGGCGGGCAGCTCGTACAGTGGCGCAGTTTCGCGTTCCTTTTTGTCTGCTGCAGCTTCTGCTATCTTACGGCCAGCGTCCTTTTCTGGATAATGATGCACAAACGCAATGGGGTCTTGCCGGCCGCCGCCGTTGCCGAATAGCTAACCCACGTGACCCAGTCTCATTATTTCGGAGCGGAAATCCTATGGCGAAATCACTACGAGTCGGCGTTATTGGTTTAACCCACGATCACGCATGGGGAAACTTGGCTGATCTACAGGATTCTGCTTTGGGTAGCTTGGTGGCGGCAGCGGACCCCAATCAGCCACTTCTGGACAAGGTGACCACGGTTTCAGATTGTGAACGCACCTACCTCAACCCTGAAGAAATGTTGGCAAAGGAAGATTTAGACGCCGTCTACGTCTTTGGAGACAACAAAACCGGTACGGAATGGGCCACCCAAGCTCTGAGCGAGGGGATACCCGTATTGATCGAAAAGCCTATGGCCGCCACACTGCAAGGCGCTGATACTATGTTGGCAGCCAGTCGTATGGGGGGCACGCCGCTGGTGATCAATTGGCCTTTCGCCTGGTGGCCTCAGATGCAACATGCGTATGCCTTGGTCGAAGAGGGAAAGCTGGGACGGGTCTTCAGTACCAAGTACCGTTCTGCCCACAACGGGCCCAAAGCCTTGGGATGCACACCATACTTCTACGGCTGGCTTTACGATAATGAATTGAACGGGGCTGGTGCATTGATGGACTACTGTTGCTACGGCGCCGCTATGGCCAGTTCCATGATGGGTTTGCCCGCCCGCGTTACCGGGGTGATGAACAGGTGCGTCCATGAATTTGTGGCGCAGGAAGACAATGCCATTATCGTGATGTCATATGGCTCAGGCATGTCCACAACTGAGGCGTCCTGGTCACAGATTGGACATCTCACTTCCTATACCGGCACGTTTTATGGAACTGAGGCCACAGTGGTAATTCACAATGACGGGCGGCTGCAAATGGCAGATGCTGAACATGACGATGGCATTGATCTGGATGTGCCAGCAGCCCCGCCGCACTGGATTTCCGCCACTGCCTGTTTTCTGAACCACCTCGTGTCGGGCACCCCTATCATGCCTCTTTGCAGTGCCAGGGTAGGGCGAGATGCCCAGGAAATTCTAGAAGCCGGCATCATCAGTGGCCACTCAGGCCGCGCGGTTTCCTTGCCGCTGCCTCTTCAACAATAGCGCTTCCAGCTTCTTATGGCCTCCGAAATGGAAAAGAGTGACATGGTAAGAATAGGTATAGTGGGATGCGGTCGGATTCTCAACGCGCATTTGCAGGGCCTACTCAAGCTACGGCAGAAAGGAATGGACAACTTCCGGGTTACGGCCTTGGTTGCCAGGCGTGCGGAGGATGGCTATATGTTCCGCAGACGGGGCGAAGGCCCCACACCCCGGCCACCAGTGCTGGACCCCAGTACTGGTGACCCTTTGGCTGCACCTCATACCTATGTTAGCGATTTGCATACAGATGTAGAAGCGAAAGTCTACACTGACTATAAGGAAATGATGGCCTCGGGTGAAGTAGATGCCGTAGTTGATACCAGTCCTTTGGACCTGCATCATCAGGTAGCCGCTGTGGCACTGGACGCCGGCTTGCACGTGCATACTCAGAAACCATTGGCGATTTCTGTGCGGGCAGCCCAGAGGATGGTGAATTCGGCTTTGGATCAGGAATTGGTTCTGGGTACATTCGAGAATGTGCGCCAGGGGAAATTCGCGAGGGCGGCAGCCTGGGCTGTACAAACCGGACGGATAGGCCTGCCGCAGATGGCGGTGTCAGGTTCTTTAGGGGGACTGTGGTCTCCCACCCGGGTGGTGGCGGAAACCCCTTGGCGGCATCAGAAATTGCGGGCTGGTGGGGGCAGCACGTTAGACATCGGGGTGCACCAGTTCCACCTACTACGTTATGTTTTCGGCGAAGTTGACTGGGTCTCTGCTTACACCCCCACTTTGGAACCGCTCCGGTATCAGCCAACTGATAAGGTCAAGGAGCATCCTACAGTTGTCAATGTAGACGACACACACTTGGCAACATTTGGCTTTGATTCAGGGGCCATGGGCCAGTTGCTCTGGTCATGGGCCTTGCATGGACCTGAAATTGGTCTCGCCGGCACTCCTGCTTTCTACGGGTCAGAAGGTGCCATTTTCGGCGGCCAACTGTATTCTGACAAAGGTACAAAGGCCGCACTGCTGCCTCTGTTCGAAGAGTCTCTGACTGCAGCGGAAAAAGAGCAGTACTTCCCATTGGGACTGACAGACGGTTTTGCAATTCAGGGCTGGGACTTCTTGCGGGCCATTGCAGAAGGTCGACAGATAGAAACGTCGGGACGAGAAGGGCTGCATGATCTGGCCTGTTCCTTCGCCATGATCGAGTCTTCCCATGCCAAGAGGCATGTCACCTTGGCCGAAATTCTAAACAACAGCGAAGATGCCTATCAGCGCGAAATCGATGAACATTACGGATTGCTTTAACCACTCCTCAAGATATTGACAGCGAGGTTTTTTGTGCGTAAGAACAAGGTCTTAGAAACATTCAAGCAGGGCGGCACAATTGTGAACGGCTGGTGTTCCCTCGGGAATTCCTATGCCGCAGAATTAATGGCCCATTGCGGCTGGGACAGTCTGACCATTGACATGCAGCATGGCCCTGTGGATTATCTGCAGGCTGTGCCTATGTTCCAAGCCATTTCCACCACTGATACAGTCCCGCTAGCCCGAGTGCCCTGGAATGAGCCCGGCATTATCATGAAATTGCTAGATGCAGGCTGTTACGGAATCATCTGCCCCATGATCAATTCACGAGCAGAAGCAGAGCGGCTTGTTGGATCCTGCCTCTATCCTCCGATGGGCAATCGCAGCCACGGCCCCAACCGTGCGCGGCTGTACGGAGGCTCTGATTACCCCAGTCACGCCAATTCGGAGATTATGGTCGCCGCCATGATAGAAACAAAACAGGCTGTGGAAAATCTGGATGACATACTTAGCGTGGAAGGACTCAACGCAATTTACGTGGGGCCGGCGGATCTTGCCCAGAGTTATGGACTACCTCCCGCGGCTGACCATCGGGAAGGCATCGCATTTGAGGCTGTCAAGAAGATTGCGGAACGTTGCCAGCACCACGGAGTTTTTGCCGGCATTCACGTGTCCTCCGCCAGCTACGCACTATATGCCTATGAAATGGGATACCAGTTTGCCACCTTACTTTCTGATGCTGCCCTGCTCTCCAGCTCTGCGTCCCAGATCGTAAGACAGGTCAAAGAAGGGCAGGCCGAAGGCAAGGAAGGAGGCAACCTCTATTGATTTGATGGAGGCGCTACCCGGTCCACGCACTGGTTTCCAGACGGCCGACCAGCTGCCAGCTTGTTCAGTTAAGCAAGAATATAAGCAAGGGCATTCATTTCTTGCGACCCATCCCATACTGTATCAATCCCTATCCAAGGAACAGTTCAATTGAACTGGAGAGCAACAGAAATAGATCAGAAAAACGGGTCCCAAGGAATGCCTTGGTCAATTGAGGGAAATGGGTTCCTGCTGCCATAAGACGCCAGAATCCCTAGCGGGCGGAGAAACCTGATCTGCAAGTTCTTCACGGTACGGAAAATTTTTACTAGTACTATCAAGGCCGCCTGGCTGAAATTGCTGACTATGAAGGTAAGAAAAGCATTAAAGATAAGGGAATATATGTGACGATGGGCCAGTAACCAGATCAAGTGATGCAAGTCCCGCAGAGCCAGCCCATGGGAACTTAGCAGGCCCAGCAATCAACACATAAATGGAGCCTAGCCCCCCCAATGCAGAGGGGAATACCCGTTCGGCATCAAACTGTAAAAAGCCCTGAAGAAACAAGGGGAGGGCTTTTTCGTAGCGCTCTATCCCTGACCATTTTCTGGACTGATGAACAGAAGTCTCCCACGGCGGGCTACTCTCACGGCGAAATTCTTGAGCCTAGTCTTCTTCTTACGTCGAGATTCTGCAGGAGCGCTATGCTCGAGACCGACCAAGAGGAGCCCTGCAGCCCGGTCTCAAGTGAAAAAAGGTATCCGATTATAGAACTTTCTGCCTGAGATTGACTGTTTGGGGGAGACAAACTGTATGGCTGGCTATTGCTTCTTCTGGCGCCCGTTCCCACAGACTTGCCAAGACTACTATGTGCTTGGATTTACCAAGAATCAACCCCCAAAGCCTTGGAACGGCAGGCATATGTCCTTGACTTATCCCACTCTTACAGTTGTCTGGTCGACCCCTTACAGTGAGCTGATGCTGCAATGAGGCAGCCATAGTCGGCCCATCGCACCTGGTCCCAAGATTAATGTTATTTATGTAGGGTTTCCCTCTACCGCTTACATAAACGCAGTTTAAGTCCAATTCTTGTTGTGTCGATCCATATCCATCCTCCAACCTCTTCCCCGATCCTTATGTCCGAGGCCAAGGTGTTGAATCAAACCAAGAAAGGAACTACCGTGAGAAAGGAAAAAGTGAGCTATTCTGGGCGGAATGCCTCTTCTTTACGTTTGACCCTAGGACAAATCACACCTTGATTTGACCGTTCGGATTAGACCTGAGCCCCACCTAGTCGTCTGTTAGTAGCAATTAACAGGCCAACGCCTAATATCAATTCCAAGCACGCCGCCACGAATCGGAAAAAGTCAAAATATTGTGCCCCCCAAAAGGCGAGGCCCCAATGCATTAAGTGTGCAACTGCTGCCAGGAACAGTGAGAAGGCCAACACTTTCAACATCCGAATGAATTGAATCCGCTTGTTCTCCGCATTCCGGAAGTAATGTTCCAGAAAGACCAATAGCACCAAGCAGATGAGACCTACAATGACCGTAAGGAAGAGCACGTTAACATGAATTGTGTAGCGGTGAAGTTCCGCCCGGATCAGAGTGAAGCGATATACGTCCCGAAACATGAAGCCGCTGAAAACTGCAGATGTAACGGCTATCACCACGTACAGATATCCAAGTCCCAGATGAAGTGCTGTCTTTTCATTGGGCATCGGAGTTCTGCCATAAATCAAGAGAAAGGAGGGATAGCATAGGGTCTTATCCTGCCCCGGGGTTAGGCATAAACCGGAACCGAGATCAGATCCCATAGTGTGGGTCAAGAATGCACAAGGTCTGACCAACTTTAGGTTTCAAGAGCTATGTGTTCTGCCGAAATACCATCTAGTTCCAATTTGTCAGCGAAGTGACACGCTGCAAAATGTTTGTCATTCAGTTCAACTCGTGGAGGGTCCTCTTCCCGGCAGATATCCTCTACATGCCGGCACCGCGCTTGGAAAACGCAGCCCGAAGGCAGGTTGGACGGATCCGGTGGCTCTCCAGGTGTAATCATCCTCTTACCGCGGCGACCCTTGGCCGTGCGCGGCACGGCGGCTAACAACAAGGCTGTGTATGGATGTCTGGGACGTTCAAGTAATTCTTCTTTGGGACCCAGTTCCACCAGTCTGCCCGCGTACATCACTGCGATGCGGTCGCAGATGTACCGGATTACACTCATATCGTGGGAGACGAAGAGATAAGTCAGATTGTACTCACCTTGCAAGGTCTGCAACAGGTTTAAGATCTGAGCCTGAATTGAAACGTCCAAAGCAGAAACGGGTTCATCTGCAACTACCAGGCGTGGACCCACCACCAAAGCACGGGCAATCCCGATGCGCTGACGTTGGCCTCCGCTGAAGCTGTGTGGATATCGGCGCAAATGCTCGACGCGTAATCCCACTTGCTCAATGATGGTGGCTACGCGTTCCTCGAGCTCCTTGCCCTTGGCCACGTTGTTGACCAGTAAAGGTTCTCCCACAGTCTCCAAAATATTCATCCGGGGATTCAGAGAGGCAAAAGGGTCTTGGAAAATGATCTGAGCCCGGCGGCGAAAAAGCTTCATCTGTTCACCAGTCAACGATTCCACTGGCAATGTGCCTTCGTCAATATGGAATCGTATGGAACCGGCTGAACGTTTATACAACCGCAATAAAGTTCGGCCCAATGTTGTCTTGCCACATCCACTTTCCCCCACGATGCCTAGGGTCTCACCTCGTGCGACGGAAAAGGAGACGTCATCAACCGCGCGGGTGTATCCAACCACGCGGCGAAAGAAGCCTTGCTTAATAGGGAAGTATTTGCTAAGACCTTCAACATCCAGTAGGGAGTTGCTGTCCGCCATTTCCAGATTTACCTTTGGGCCGATTACATTGAATCTGTGGGCACGTGGTCATCGGTGTAAAGGAAACAACGAACCTTGTGTCCCTGTTTTACCTCGATTTCCGGAGGTCGGTATACATCACAGACTCCCGGAATCTGCTCCCGACACCGAGCGAAAAAGGGGCAGCCCTGATGAATTGCAAATGGACTGGGAATGTTGCCCTCTATGGGTACCAATGCCTCCAATGGGCCGTCAATTTTGGGAATTGAATCCCACAGCGCTTTCGTGTAGGGGTGTAACGGTTCGTCGAAGATAGCCTCGACTTCCGCATGTTCCATGACCAAACCCAAATACATGACCATGACTTCGTCCGCTATGCCACCTACCACCGCCAAGTCATGGCTGATGTAGATAATGGACATGTTGAGTTCTGCTTGCAGCTCTTCGATCAGCTCTAGAATTTGGGCCTCTACTGTTACGTCCAAGGCCGTAGTGGGTTCATCTGCGATCAGTAGTAAAGGCTCGCAAGAAAGCGCCATAGCGATCATGGCGCGCTGGCGCATGCCGCCGGAGAGTTCGTGCGGGAAGGCATCTACAGCCCGGTCAGGGCGTGGAATGCCCACACGGCGCAGCAGGTCCTCGGTCCGTTCACGCGCCGAATCCCGTGTAGCATCGGGAATATGAATTAGGATGGCCTCCCCGATTTGATCCCCCACCGTGTGCAACGGGCTGAAAGAGGTCATCGGCTCCTGAAAGATCATGCCAATCTCCCCACCTCGCACCCGCCGAAATTCAGAGCCCTTGCGATCCAGTTGAGCCAGATCAATGACTTCCCCAATATCATTCAACTTGCGGGCATGCAGCAGGATCTCCCCACTCAGCTGCTTGGCTGGTGGGCTGGGTACGATGCCCATGATGGACTGCGCGGTGACCGACTTACCCGAACCGCTCTCACCGATGATCCCTAGTGTCTTGCCCCTGTGCACATCAAAGGAGACATCGTCCACAGCCCGCACGATGCCTTCATAGAGAAAGAAATGGACCTGCAGGTCTCTCACTTCCAGCAGGACGTCTTCAGCAAAGGGGTTTGTTTCTGTCACAGGCTGGTACTATGGTACTAATGATCTGAATATGGGTCAGCAGCATCCCGCAGACCGTCTCCAACGAAATTGAAAAGCAAGACCGTGGCCATCACCCAAGTTGCAGGAATCAATTGGTGAGGATGCTGGGCAATGGCCACGATGTCTTGAGCGTCCTGCAGCAGTGTGCCCCAGCTGACAGCTGGGGGTTGAATGCCCAGACCTATAAAACTTAGAGAGGTTTCGGCAAGGATCATGCCAGGCACCATCAAAGTAATGGTAACGATCAGATGACTCGTAAAGCCGGGCAGCAAGTGTTTGAAAATTATGCGTGCTTCACCGGTGCCGGCGGCTTTGGCCGCCATGGCATAGTCTTCTTCACGCAAGGACAGAAGTTTTCCCCTAACAACTCGCGCCAAGCCCGTCCACCCGATTATGGAAAGGATAATGGTAATAGCGAAGTAAGTCTTTAATGTCGGCCAGTCCCTGGGCAACGAAGCCGAAAGGGCCATCCACAATGGCAGGCTGGGTATGGACAACAGAAAGTCAATAATACGTTGGATTACCTCATCTGTCAGACCTCCAAAATACCCTGACACGCCGCCCAGTATGATGCCCAAGACCAAACTCAAGACCACTCCTATTAGACCAATTGAGAGCGAAATTCTGCCCCCATACAATGTGCGGCTATATAGGTCCCGGCCCAAACGGTCGGCACCAAAAATCATGAGGGGAGGAGCATTCGGATCGGTTGACCCAAAGAAGTGTAGGTCTGACTTGAAGTCGCCTACAACCGTATACTCTATGCCTCGGACAAAGAACCGAAGCGGAAAAGGGGATTCCTCAATAGGAAAAAATTCATATTTGAACTTTTCCTGGTTAAGAATTTTTTCAAATCCATAATAGAAAGGGAGACTGAACTCACGTTGTCCACTTTCGTCCGTATGGAACCAACGGATTTTCACAGGTGGCGCTTCCTGATAGTCTTCAAACCGAGTTGACGTGTTATATGGGCTGAAGAACCCCGGAAAAATAGCCATACAATAGAGCAGCAGCAGCAACAGCAACGAAACGATCGCCATGCGATGGCGGCGGAATCGCCACCAAATCAATTCCCATTGACTAGCGTAATAGAAACTGTCGTCCTGTTTCTTTATTTCTGGAACGAAAGTGTCTTGGGCGGTTCCCGCTGTAGTATCCATATACTGTGTTTCCAGAAGGCGGCGCTATCTACTAGCCGCGCCTTCATAGCGAATACGCGGATCCACGGCTGCGAGCAAAATGTCGGAAACCAAGGTGCCGATCACTGTCAATGCACTTAAGATCATAACTATGCTGCCTGCCAAGAACATGTCTTGAGCTAATACCGCCCTCAGGAGCAACGGGCCCACGGTCTGCAGACCCAGGATGAGGGAAACCAGAACTTCCCCAGAAAATATTGCGGGCAATGTCCAGCCCACTGTACTGATAACCGGGTTCATTGACATGCGGACCGGATACTTGAATAACAGACGTGTTTCCGTTACACCTTTAGCTCTGGCGGTAATCACATACTGTCGTTTCAGTTCATCCAAGAGATTCCCGCGCATTACCCGCATCAGAGCTCCCGTCGAACCAAGACCCACGATTAAGCAGGGCATGATCAGATGTTTCAGCATGTCAATAAATTTGTCCACGGACCAAGGTTCACCCATATATTCAATTGCGTAGAGGCCCAGAGGGGAAAACTCCGTGTATTTGAATATGTACCAGGCCAGCACCATGGCTAACAGGAAACCAGGGGTGGCCAACCCCAAGAAGCCGAAGAAAGTAAAGATGTAATCCAGGATGGAATACTGGTGAGTTGCCGAGTAGATGCCGAGGGAGACCGCCAGCACCCACGAGACAATCAGGGAAAGAATGGCAATCAAAAGAGTCAAGGGCAGTCGTTCTGCCAGCAATTCGTTGACCGTCTTGCCCCATTGGAAGGACCAACCGAAATTGAATCTCAAGACAATTCCTTCCATCCAGCGCAAATAACGACGCCAGGCAGGTTGGTCAAAACCGTACATTGCAATCAGTCGATCGGCTTCTTCTTCATTTAGTTGAATGCCGGTGGAACGCAGATTTTCAATGTGATATGTAACCCAATCCCCAGGCGGCAATTCAATAACTGCAAACGAAACCACCGAAATCAGCAATAGAATGGGCACCAACATGATGACCCGGCGGACGATATAAGTAACCATGCGAAGACTCAAATAGTGCGGGGGTTATTATGTTTTTTCAGCGCGGATTCAAAGCGGGCAGGTGGGAGCACCAAGCGCTCCCACCTGCCCACACACAATTAGTGATTCTCAGGATTCACGTAAAACAATTGCTCCATTGCGAAGTTCTGTGCAATAGCGTAGCCCTCAGTTGCCACATTGTCCATGTCCACAGACACAATTAGGGGATACTTCACGTTTTCAACCACAGTGATTTCGGGCAGATTCTCCCGATGCCACGCGTTGCCCTGTTCCTTGTATTGGCTGTATTCATCGCCACCAGAAACCGAGCCCCAGCGTTTCTTATCCAATTCGAAGGAGTCTAACACCCACTGCGGCGGCTCCATGGCCATGACGCTGTCAGGTGACTGCGTCATGTAAACCCACCAGGCATAACCGGCGCGTTGTATGGTGTCGCTGGTCCAGTTGTTGTCCCAGCCCTGATCGTGTGCCCAAAAGACTGTGGCCTGCAGCTCATTGTTATTGCGCCGCTCGGCCCATAGGGTAGATTCTAGTTTCCTGACAGTGGCTTTTATACCGACGTCTTTCAGGTACTCCCCGACCAGTTCCGAAGCAGGTTCCAGATCTGGGGCGTGCGCACCATGTTCGATTAGCATGGTAAGGGGTTCCCCGTTGGGGTACAGACGAAAGCCATCGTCGCCCCGTTGGTCCAGACCAATCGCATCAAGAAGGTCATTGGCCCGTTGCACATCCTGCGTGGAAAGTTCTTCCCCGACTGTATCTAAGGGCAAGGTTGCATAGCCGAAATACAGAGACTCGATCATCTCATTTCGGTCAACTGCCAGACTGATCGCCTGGCGGAAGCGGACGTCACTCGCCATTTCCCGCCAGCTTGCGGCATTGGGATCATTATCGTCGTTATAGGTTTGATTGATCCAGATCGAACTTGAGTCCACGTGCATGTCCAGCAGCTGATGCCTGTAACCCCCCGCTGGGCCATTTTCCACATACAGCGGAATCTTGACCAATCCGGTACTTTCCCGCATGAAGTCAGCTTCTCCAACCAAAATGCCGGTGTTCACCATTTCGACGTCTTCCACGAGCTTGGATAGCAGCCGGTCGATGTAAGGAAGTTGCTTACCATCGACGTCCACTTTGTGGTAGTACGGATTCCGCTCGAAAACCAGTAAGCCCGGCTCTGAGGTTTCAATCCGCTGCCAAGGAGTCAATACCGGAGATACAATACATTTTTCCTGGTTTACATACCAGTTCAGGCAATCATTATCTGTGAAAACTTGATTCCACTCATCATCAAGGTTCATCTCATCCAATAGTGGACGCAGGGCCTCGAGGTCCACATAGGAAGTGTGGAATTGCTGCAAGTAATGGGATGGACGGACGAGCTCAGTCCATCCATTCCAAGTCTCGATTGTAAGGTTTCGCAAGAACCCGCCGTAGGGTGCATCGAAGTCCACCTGGAAGGTGAAATCGTCAATGACAACCAGTGTCATGGGCGTGCCAGCCGGGTCATTCCGAGTTCGGAAGCGCCTCGGGTAAGTCGGAGTCAGTTCTTCGTTTCCGTAGATGTCATGTGCGACAAACGCCACATCTGCGGAAGTAACTGGCTCTCCGTCCGACCACTTTAAGCCTTCTCGCATATGAAATAAGAATGTCTGGTTCTCGTTGGACACTTCGTAGCTCTGCAGAACGTTGCCACGAATGTCTTGCACACCCAGTCCAGGCGCAGAGAGCAGCGGCTCATTCATGCCGACGAAAATGTCTGGATTCCAATCCGGGCGAAAGTGGAGAGTTCGCAGCGTGCCGCCATACACACCTGGCTTCCAATCCACATGCCCCTCAGGCAACAATACTCCCGGCCCAACTACGAAAGGTTCATTGGGCAAGCGTTCTTCCAGCGGAGGCAGTTCACCAGAAGCTACCCGTTCCCACAGAACCGGGGACTCCAGGGCATTGCCGGCCATAGCATCTGGCATGGATTCCTCCGTCGTTTCCTCTTCCACTGCCTCAGAATCCGTGTCAGGGGCATTGGCACGGCAGGCTGCTACGAGCAAAACAAGCAACAGTAGCGAGGTAATCAAGCCAAGTTTCAATATTTTCCTCACGTTTTTCTCCTTCTTGATTCGGCGGAAGGGCTCAAAAAGGCCGAATTCAGGCAAACTTGAAAATATTGGGAATAGTGGCCCGACACGTCAATTCGTTCGGTCCGGTGCCAATTCCAGATGAGTAGATATTCCTGCGGCCTCTCCCATTGTATATGGGAGATCTGACTGCGGCCAAAAAGGGGCGGTGAGTGGTATCAAGGGTTATGTTTGTTCGCTCGTAGCAGGAATTCTCTCGCTTACCAGTAACTGACATTTCAGGCGAAGCTGGCACTGGATTCCGTGACTGCCTTTAAGGCCGACATAGAAACCTCAACACCCAGGCCAGGAGTTTGCAGCACTTCCACCGTAGACTCGGTTGTTACATCGAAGTTAGGGTAGGCGATGTCATGGTGGAAATACCTGGACGATGCGGAAATGTCGCCAGGCAATGAGAAATTCTCTAGGCTGGCTAGAGCTACGTTGCAAGCACGTCCAACATTGGTCTCAAGCATGCCGCCGCACCATACCGGTATCCCTGCTGACTGACAAAGATCGTGGATTTCCATTGCCGCAGTCAGTCCCCCGACACGACCCACCTTGATATTGATGTTGCCGCAGGCCTGAATACGCAGAGCCCAGGCCGCATGGAGGGGTGAATGAATGCTTTCATCCAAACAAATTGGAGTCCGAAGGTGTTTCTGCAGCTCCGCGTGTTCCACTATGTCTTCATGATGCAGCGGCTGTTCTATTAGGAGCAGGCCCATTTCATCCATCTCTTTGAAAGTATTCAGATCGGAAAGGGCGTAGGCCGAATTTGCATCCACCTGCAGTTGCAAGTCTGGCCACAGGTGGCGAATCCGGGCCACAACGGTAATATCCCAGCCAGGCTTGATCTTGAGTTTGACCCGCTGATACCCCTCATCCACATGCTCGGCAACTCGAGCTTCCAGTTCCGTCAGTGTAGGCTCAATGCCAACACTGACACCAACGGGTACTTCTAAGCGAGTGCCTCCCAACAACCGTGACAGGGATACCTCCTGCATCTGTGCCCATACATCCCAAAGGGCGTTCTCTAATGCGCCCTTGGCCATGTTGTGGCCTCTGACTTGCTTGAAAAGTGACACCATGGCGCGTGGGCTCTGTAGTGATGTCCCCAATAAGCGCGGAATGAGATAGTCTGCCAAAATGTGGCGGGCTGTACCCAGTGTTTCGGATGAATACCAGGGACCTGAACCAGCGACACACTCCCCCCAGCCAGACAAGCCATGCGCATTAACGCGAATTAAGATCGAAGGCCTGTGGGTCTCCCGGCGGAAGCTGGTTTCGAAGGGATGCACATACTCCATGCGAATGGAGTGCAGCTCCACTGAATCTATTTTGATCTGCTTGGTCTGAGACAATACAGCTCCCAATGTTATGCCTGAAGTTCGCTGGACTAACTACCTGTGGATTCCGGTGGAATACGATGGGCTTCATCGTACAACCAACACCATACCTGTTGGCCAGTCTCCAATATGATGCGGTCAGGTTCCTGTTGAGAGCAAACGGGCAACGCTTCATCACATCGGGGTTGGAAACGACAGCCCGGTGGAACTTTGCGAAGATCTGGCGGTGCCCCCGGAATGAATGACGGCATTTCGTCCGATTGCAAGCGGGGCATGCTGGCCAATAGACGTCGAGCGTACGGATGAGCTGGGCTGCCTAATATTTGCTCAGCAGTGCCCTGCTCCGTCATCTCTCCTGCATAGGCCACCGCGATCTGGTCACAGATGTCGCTTGCCAGAGCGATGTCATGGGTAATGAAGATGAGGGACAAACCGTCCTGCTTCAATTCTTTCAGCAAGTTCATGATCTGAGCCTGTACACTCACATCCAATGCAGATGTGGGTTCATCCATAATCAGGAGACGGGGGCTGAAAATCAAGGCAGAGGCAATCATTACCCGTTGTTTCATGCCCCCGCTCAATTCATGTGGATAGAGTGAATAGACACTGCCGGGCAGTCCCACGCGGGCCAGCAGATCCTCGGCCTTCTCCCGCAATTGCGACTTATCCAATCCCCCTTTTATGAGATGGGGTTCGATAATTTGCGGTCCAATTCGCATCACCGGATTCAGGGAGTTCATGGCTCCTTGTGGAACCAGAGCCATGCGTTGCCATTTCACCTCTCTATGAAAACGAGCGTCATCTAATTCCGAGATCAATTCCCCTTCGAGGCGTATCCGGCCGCTGAAATGTGAAGTATTCGCTGGTAACTGGCGCATCAAGGCGTTGGCAATGCTTGATTTGCCACATCCAGATTCACCCACGATGCCCATAGCTGTGCCCGTCTCTGCCAGTTCAAAGGACACACCATCGACAGCTCTCACTGGGCCCTGAGGGTCCGCATAATGGAGATGCAAGTCCTTTACTTCCAGTACCTTGTCCATAGTATTGACTACCTGCGTTGGCTCGGTTGCAGGCGGGGATTAACAACAGGCTCTATGGCCAGTGAAATAAGCATAAAAGTCAATGCAACCATAACAATCAACAATCCCGGGGGAATTATCCACCACCAATAGCCCACATACACCCCTCCTGTGCGAAATCCTGCTTCCAGGATTTGACCCCATGTGGGAATAGAAGGATCCCCTAACCCCAGGAAACTCAACCCAGCCTCAGCCAGAATCGCTGCAGGCGCGCTAAAAATAATTTGAGCCAGGAAGTACGGCATGATTTGAGGCAGAATGTGTCGCCACATCACCCTCACACGAGAAGATCCCAGGCTTTGGATGGATTCAATCAATTGGCTGGTGCGCATATGCAAGACCATTGAGCGCACTTGGATGGCCAGCCCCGGCCAGCTGAAGGCTACCAGAATTATCATTATCACAGTCAGGTTGGGGCCGATGATAAAAAGCAGAAAAATGAGCAGGGGCAACACTGGAATGTTGGCAACAATATCGGACATTCGCTGAATGACCGTATCCACGGTTCCGCCCAAATAACCGCTGGTTATGCCCAGTGCCGTGCCTAAGAAGGTAGATGAAAGGGATACCACGATGCCAATCAGCAGAGCAACTGGCAGTCCGAACAGAAGGCCTTGCGCCAAGTCCCGCCCGATACTGTCTGTGCCCAAGGAACCGAAGGAATCTCCGCCCACCACAATCTGCACTGAACCCACGCTGTCTTCAAGAGAACGGGAGGCCGTCTGGAAGAGAAACTCATATTCCCCCAGTAGGGGTTCAAACTCTCCTTCTATTTTCCCGGGTGTGCCGAAGAGTATCTCCAACACCTGCCCCTTAATCTGGGCCTCATCCAGCTGCAGATCGTGATTATCCGACAGGAATTCCTGAATGAATGTAATCACACTTTCTTCCGCATTGATCTGAAAGCGCAATGGTTCTGACGCGTGACGTGTGAAAGGACCAGATTCATCCTCCCGAGGAGCTTTGATGGCGTGGCGTAGCAGGCTTATCCGCGATTCGTCCGGCCGGACCAAGGTCAACCCAAGAAGTGGTGCCTTTTCGGCAAATTGCACATTGGATACTGTCAAAGAGAGGAAACTAGGGACCCCGGAACCTTCTAATTCATACAGTATGGGGTAGTTCGTGAGGATGGTGTTTCCCCTTTCTTTACTGGCCGAAGGCTCCTCAAGCGTCGATGACCAATGAGTTACTGAAGAACGTCCTCGCAACCCGGGCACCCATTCAGGAGGGGCTGCTTTGGGATTGTCCACCCAAAACACTGGATTGCTCCAGAAACGGGCCCCGAATTCCTGGGGAAATGTGACTACAACATACAGGGAGACCAAGACCTGGGTCGTAAGCAGCAACAGGCCCAGCAAACCGATGGGACTGGTTCGCAAAGCCTTCCAGACTTGGGAAACTCGCATCAGTCGGCGTAACTGACCCGAGGATCCAAGAAGAAGTAAATGACTTCCAGTAGCAAGCGGATCCCCACATAAATAAGAGTGAACATAAAGGTGAGCGCAACGATCACATTCTCGTCCGGAGTGCCCGCCAGCGCGTCGTAATACAGTCGTCCCATGCCCTGCCAATGGAAGACCGTTTCAATAAGGATGGATCCGGAAAGGGAACCGGCCAGGCCGAAGATAAGGCCCGTTACTATAGGCGGAGCCGCCACCCGCAAGATATGTACGTTGCGAACTCTGCGTTCTGGCAGTCCCTTCGTCCGAGCCATGGCTACAAAGTCTTCCTGTGCAATATTGAGGGTAATAGTGCGAACTGCGTAGATGTAGGGACCCACGCTGACTAACACCATTGACAGCACTGGCAGAATGGCATGTTTGGCCAAATCCAGAAGCCGCGGCCAAGGTTCTGACGGGGGCGGAGAACTGTACATACCACCCGACGGCAATACGCGCCAATTCACTGAAAGGATCAGAATCAACAGAATACCGATCCACCAAGTGGGAATGGCAAAAGTGATAGCTGCGAAAGCGGAAATGCTCCGGTCGATCCAGGTTCCAGGGCGAGTGGCGACAAAGAGTCCCATTCCCAACCCCAATACCGCCACGATTACCAGAGAGGTAGTCATCAGAATCATGGTGTTAGGTAATCGTTCCATGACGATGTCGATGATCCGGCTGGAGCCGTCTGTACTGCGGAGTGACCTTGCTTCACCCAGATCCAGACGCAGCACTCGCAATAGGGTGCCGGGCAGGCGGTAATACCAGGGGGTATTGAGCCCGTAGAATTCTTCGAGTTCCCCTTTGCGGGCTCCCAATGCCTGTTCCAATTTCGCAGGATCCCGAATGGTTTCGGCAAGAGTGGTTCGTTCAGCCCGCATCTGTTCACCAACAACGGCCGACAGAATTAGATCAGAGAAGCCCGTGAACCCCAGAGTCAAGACCAACATCAATAGTACGACAAAGAATACGCCAAATAACGTGACAGCGCGCCAGGCCAAGGGAATCAGTTGTCGCATGGTTCAGGTAGGTGGCAAGTCTTTAAATCAGTTGTGCCAGCTATGGCACAAAGCCGGGCTCCCAATCATGCGAATGTTTTACAGAACCGAAGCGCCGCCTCGTGGAGACGCTTCGGAAAGCGCCAGACTTCCGGACAAGATAACACCGCTTGATTGCGTCTTTCCAGACTTTGGCCAAGTTTAGCCAAAGCCCACATCAACCTCGATCTCCACTTGCCGTTTGGTAACACGTGCTAAGTCATCGCTATACGCGGCCAAAGTTATTTCCAGCAGTCCGAAGTCCAGATCCGCCGTATCAGCCTCCGACAAAACGATGGTGAATACGTTGTCCTCTTCTGTGCTGGATTGGGCGTTACCTGAGAAGAGCACCTCCCTGCTGGAAGCGTCTTTAATTATGTACAGTACTGCGATTTCGCCAGGTCCCGCAAGTTCCAGCACCACTTCATATTCTTCGCCGACGATGAGTTCATCAACCTGAATATCCTGGAACGAGACTAGCTCCGGCTCCCCAATATAAAGGTCCGAGGGGGTGAAAGGATAGTTCTCATTTCGAAATGCCGACAGCTCAGCATACTGTGCCCCTGGGTCATATCTCTCCAGATAGAAGGGCCCATTGCCAATCACCATATGACCCTTGTCTTCGAACCAATCCAGAAGTCCAGCGTAGTCCTCCATTGCCTGAGTCAAGTCCACCAAAGGCTCCGTTTCTCCGGGCAATGTGAGTGCAGCAACAGGAATCTGTTCCTTTCGGGACAGCTCTTGGACCACGCGACGTACCAAGCGGGCATCCCGGTCCAGTACGAGGCTGATCCATGGAACCTTGAATCTTGCGGCAGTAGTGGCGCTGAAAGCTCCGCGCCGTTGAGTGAAGACCAGTTCATTCATTGCATAAAGCAGTTCCCACGGCGTGCCCACACTGGACGGCGTGGCATAGGCTGCAATGTAATCCTCTTCAAAGTGCCAGAAGTCCACATAAACTTCTATGCGAGTTTCGTCCAGTACCCGATAACCTTTTATGGTTTCCCAGTAGGGACGACTTGTGGTCGCCATTACCGTCTCTACTAAAGCCTTGTCAGGATTCCAGGAAAGGTCAATGCTGTGGTGCAGACCATAGACGACATCCGCCATGGAGATATCCCCGCCATGATGGAATGGGGCCTGAAAATACCGCGAGTAATCGTAAGTCACCTTGCTGTTTGCGGTTGTCCCTTCCTCCACTTCGACCCATGCACCAGCTTTGGCATCCCAAAACATCGCGTCTTCGGGTACTTCGAGAGTCTCATTGGGACCCGCTGTCTCGGTCTCAAAATCCAGCCGGAAGGACTGCGGCTTACCCGAAAATGGGTGATTCCAAATGGCCGGGTCCTGAAGGTGGCGCCAGATATCCGAAGTGTACACATCGCCGATGCCCCCTACTGGGTTCCAAGTGGACCTTTCGGTCCAGACCCAGAGGTTACCTACTGTGAGTTCATTGCTGTCCGTTTTGTAGGCGGCCCGCAGAGACCACAGACCACGGGGACCCGCAGCCAGGTCATGGGTAATACCTTGTACTTCAGGCTGCACCGGATAAGTATTAAGAATCGTTGCAATCCAGATGCGGACGCTTTCGTCCAGTCCCAGTGCTGTCATGCTCCGATAGAGTTCATCTCTTTCGGCCTGATCCTGAAAGTCACCTTGGAATAATTTGCGGCCCAGTTCGTCCAGCTCTTCTTGCTCGTATTGCCAATATCCCACTTCCCGCCAGCCTGGCATGTTGCCCTGCCATGGAGCGTAATAGGCATTGATGCCGCTGTAGTCATATCGTTGCGGTGAACCGCGGCCCCAACCTTCCGTGTACAGGTGCCACTGGAAATCCTTCGGATTGGTAGTGTACACAGTTTGAATGGCTGGCGCGAAGGGCTGATAGGAGGTGGCGATGCGGAAGCCGGCTCCTGTTAGCGCATTCTGTACCAGATTTCCGACTTCGCGTCTTTCATCCTCTACTCTCACAATGAATTTGAGAGTGACTGGTCGATCATTGAAATGCCAGACTTCGTCCACCATTTCTGCCCCCGCGCTCTCCATGGCGGCTGTTATCTCGCTGCGCGCATACTCAGGATCGTAGGCAATGCTCAGCTCATTGATTTGATTGAAAATGGTCAGATAATCGTAGTCTGTGGGACTGACATTAGTGAGCATGGGCACGGCTTGGCCCTGATAGATTTCTCGTGCCACAAATTCGCGGTCCACCAGAAACTGCAGAGCTTTGCGCACTTGGAGCAAAGACAAGGGATTGAGTTGTCCTTCAGGGGCGGGAGCGGGGTTTAGGATTAAGGAAATTGTGGTAGCGGGGGACTCGTACAAGCGCACTTCTTCGTCCTGCAGCTCTTTGGCCGCAGCGATTTTGAGGTTGTAGTAGTAAAGGTCCATTTCCCCGGCCAACAGATCCAGAGGAGCCCGATCTACATCAAAGGCCCTAAAGACTAAGGTATCAACGGCTGGTCCAGTCAGATCATGGGGGGAAACATAGACGGGTTGTGAGTCCGACGTCGACACTTCCTCAGTATCGGCGGTTTCCTGGGCCAGTGCGATGCCGGATAGGGCCAAGAGGAGAAGCAGGGCTAGGGTCCAGGCCATTCCCCCCTTTCGCCGAATGATTTTCATAGCGTTTTCTGTTCTCCAATGCCAGCAGTCGCCGGCTTTTTGGCCAACTCAGGCGGATCCAAAGCCGGGAGCGGGGCCCTGGATCGCGCCCGCAAAGTTGATGTCTATTGCTCCAACAGTGCTTGTAGCTGATCCAGAATAGTCTTAATGTTGTCGAAGCCGAATTCCATATAAAAGGATGTGGAAGCAAAGTTGCCGGAACCATCAACCAATGTGACGGCGTGTGCCCCTTCACCTGAAATAGGCACAAACACATTGGCTGTCATGCGGCCCAATTCATCTGTACGCCCTGAGGAAACCTCTGTGCCACCTACCAACAGGAAATAATTGATCAGTGGCTGAAAACCATGTCCCTGCACCGTAATGCGTTCACCTGCTGGTCCCGCGTTCGGACTTATGAAAATTTCTGGTGAAGGAATGGACCGTTGGCGGGTAAAACCAATCTTCTGGTTGAATCCACCATATTCACCCAAGCGGGTGTCTGCCCACACCATGTAAGCTTCGTCTTCAATCGCCGCGATGGAAAAGTAATCTCCGATGAACAACCCATTAGGGAAACCCTTGTTGGGATTGGAGGGGAAGTCTGAAACACGGGTGTCACCCACACGCAGGTCCAATTCCGGCAGTTCGAAGCCCCATGTATCTCCCTGATCATCTGACCGGGTGTAATAAATGTGATAACGCGTCTCTACCGGATCATCCCGCATATCGCCCCACATGACATGTATCACGCCATCAGGTCCCACATCCATAGCCGGGAAGAACTGCAGGGCCGTGCCTTCGTCGTGGTTCAGTTGCTTGGGTTGCGACCAACGATTTCCGCCGTCCAAGGACCGAATGAAGAAAACGTCCCCTTCATCAGTCTCATTGTCTGGGGGAATGGCCACGAAGACAATGTAAATTTCGTCATTGGGTCCAACCGACATCTTGGGAAAGACTGAAGCCCAGTAACGGAAGTATGCATTGCGGGGCCGGAAGCCGGGTTCCAGGAAGCTGGCGATGCGTTTAGGATCGGCAAAGCTCTCGCCCCCATCCTCAGATTTGGCCATGTAAAATTCGCCGAGTCCTTTCTGACTCTCATCGTCGGTGCTATCCAGCCAGGTCACGAACAGATTGCCTTTGGAGTCCACTACGGGCACTGGTCCCTGCACTACTCGCTTGGTACCGATAGCATTGGACTGCCCTTCCGTTTCACTTATCTCACCGTATGAACGACGGACGGTTGGCCCGGCTGCCACTGGATCGGACCAGCTCTGACCTTTATCCGTGGAAAACACCACGTACGGCGTGGTATCCACTTGCGGAGAACCCAAGGTTGCGACCTCTCCGATGTAGAAGACTTCATAGGAAGTATTGAATTCAACATACGTGACGTAAATCACCTCTGTGTCTTCAATTGTAGGGTGGGGTCCAACTGCCATCCAGGGCTTGTCTAGAAAACCCAAAGAAATCCTGCCCCGCAGACGGCCGGTAAGATCCTCTTCGAGTTCGACTTTCACATCGCTGCGCCCGGCAGAGACAGGTTCCAACCATTCAAAGCCGCCATTTTCCGACTTGGCCACTGAAATACTGGAGACCAAGGCGAAGCCTACTGCATTGCCTACCGAGTATTCCTTGATGCCAATGGAAATAGATCCAAAGAACACGTTGCCTTCACTGTCAAATACGACTACTGGATCTCCGCCCGAGACCCGGTCCTTGCGCAAATATTTAACTTGCCGAGGGCCGTCCCATGTCGCTCCTCCATCTATGGAAACGTAGGAGGTGTTGTTAGGAAAGTTATAATCGATGGTACCAAGTACGATGTGGTCGGGATCGTTGGGATTCACCGCTATGTCCGGTTCCGTCTGCAGCGGTGTATTACTGAAGTCCCGCGTAATCAACAGATCCCGACTGAAAGCTGGAGCAGGATCCCTATAAGGCACCAATACACCCAGTCCTGCGCCCTGCATCTGTGCAGGATTGTCGGCGTTTAGACCGGTAACAGTGCTAGCTACATCCTGCCGGGTTAGGGTATTCCAGCCTGGACGATCCATCCAAGCCCTGTTGTCAATCCCCTTTACCATGAGCCAGGCTGGGCCAGAAATGATATCCGCGATGGGGGCAGAGAGATTCTGAATATTCTGGGGGTTTTTTGATACCTTGCCCCTTTCGGGCAGTTCCGGAGCCGGTTCGGCCTCCAAGGCGGCAAGAGGCTGCACACCCAGGATGAGGACCAGGCAGGTTATCAGAAAGTACAAAAAAGTCTTGTTGTGCCGCTTCATTACTTCTCCTACTGTTGTTAGTAACTGTCTTGCCAGGACAACCGGGCCACATTGCCCACACTTGCCAAAGGATCGAGTTGCTTAGCCGATTGGAAAGTTTAGGCCTGTGAAGGAATTAGGCGCAATTATAGGGTAAGAGCTGCTCCGGAATTCTCGGAATGGGCTCCCCTATATAAAGGATTCGTAAACGCCCGAAAGGTGAAGTACTTGCGCCACTGACTCTAACTCAGCTTTCATCTTTCAACGAAAAAGGTGAGTTGGAGGGGTTCCAGGCAGTTTTCAAGTGAACAAATGACAAGCCACCCAATGGTTGGGTTCCCGTTCTTCCAATTGCACATCTTGCTGTTGGCAAGTGCCCTCAAGCAACAGAGGACAGCGAGGATGAAATGCGCAGCCTGACGGTACGTTGATGGGGTTGGGCGGTTCGCCGCGCAAGGTGCGCCGTGGCGCAAGGCGATTAGCCGGGTCAGGCTCTGGCACAGCCTCTATCAAGGCTTGGGTATAAGGGTGAAGTGGGTTGTCCACTACTCTATCGGCAGGTCCCACTTCCACAATGCGGCCCAAATACATGACAGCTATGCGTTGGGCACTGTGCCGCGCAGTAGCAATGTCATGGGTGATATAAAGCATTGCTACCCCTCTTTCAGCTTGCAGCTTTTTCAGGAGATAGAGAATTTCCGCACGGCTGGAAGCATCCACCATAGAGACTGGTTCATCGGCGAAAATTAAATCTGGCTGCAAGATTAACGCCCGGGCAATTCCAAGTCGTTGTCTCTGACCACCGGAAATCGTGTGAGGATATGAACCAGCCAATTCCCGAGCTGGGTTCAAGCGCACGTCACTCAAAGCTTGGTAGATCCGATCCTGCCGTTCCCGTGAGTTTCCGATGTTGTGGATTTCCAGAGGTTCTTCCAAGGATTCATACAATGTCATATAGGGGTCCAGGGTGGCGAAAGGGTCTTGAAAAATGGTCTGGGCCCGGCGCATGAAGGATTTTCGTTCTCTGCCTTTGAGAAGTGACAAGTCTTGGCCCTCAAAGAGCACCCTTCCGCTAGTAGGTGGCACTTGACCCATCGCGGTGCGGCCCAGCGTAGTCTTGCCACTACCGGATTCCCCTACCGCAGCCACAGTTTCTCCCCGTTGGATTTGCAAATTGATGCCCCGGACCGCTTGAACCTGGGAAAATCGGAGGAAGCCTGTTCTTACCTCGAAGCCAACATGTACATCCTCAATGGAAAGCAGAGGCGGTTCTGTCGTATCGGGTGGGGCTGCAACTTTCGTGGTCGTGGGCATCTGAAGAGTCATGGGCAACTTGATAGCTGATTCCGCCCATTGTGGGCAAGAGACACAAGGTCCATCTTATAATGTCTTGGGCTGTGAGGCTGGTAGTTGCCCCTGCTTTCCCTCCCTGCCCCGAATGCAAAATACAGATCTTCGGACTTCAGGAGCAGAAAACAAACCGTTCCAAAGTAGCAGGGCGGGCCGGAAGCCCTGGAGTTCCTTTCACAGAATGTTAACGAAAGAACTCTTACCTCCAGCCTACACTTTCTCCGGTTAACCAGATTCACACTCTATCCGGCCGCTTTTCCTGTTCACATATTCAACTCTGAAATGGAGCACTAGACATATGCCAGTCCATGTCCAGCCTCGGCACCTTTCTCCCAACTCTGGTTCACGAGCCACCAGTATCGGCCGCTTCGCTACCGCTGCTATGGCGTTCGTCTTGCTCTCCCTGATCCTGGCAGGTTGCACGGGGTTTGTAGTGCCTCCCCCTGACGGGGAAATCGCAACCTCCCCCGCTCCATCTGAGGCAGTCCCTGAAGTCGAGGTGCCCGAGCCTTTGAATCCGGTGAGAGCCGCGGCTCTTGCCGAGGAAGCCACAGATCTCTTCAAGCGATCCAATTTCGCAGAAGCTGAGCAAAAATTCCTGGAGGCACTGGAGGCAGATCCCAGTGCCCTCCCGGCTTTAACGGGCCTTTCCGACCTTTACACTTATTCCCCAGAACGTTGGCAGGAGGCACTTTCTTACGCTGAACAGGCATACGCAATAGACCCTGAGGATGCCTCTGTCCTTTCCTATTTAACATGGGCACAGCAATTGGCCCACCACTTCGAAGATGCAATCGAAACTTCGAATGCAGCGATAGCTGCAGATCCAGAAAGCTCCCTGGCCCATACGGTTCATGCCGACATGGCTCTAAGTCTTTACGAACCCGAGAGGGCTCTGTTGCATGTCAACAAAGCATTGGAACTCGATCCCGACAATGCCCTAGCCCATGTATTGCTGAGTCTAGTCCAAGAATCACTGCATGATTGGCCGGCATCCGAGGAATCTGCAGCCAAAGCTATAGAGCTGGAACCAGATTTCCATTTGTGGAAAATTGTTTTAAGCCGACGCGCCTTTGATCTTGATGGAGATCCCTACTCCGCTCTGGAGATTGCGGCACCCGCATTTGAAGCTCTACCGAACCATCCCTTTGTGATTGGGCTCGAAGTAGATATGGCTGTGGAACTTAATGAATGGGAAAAAGCCTTGAACGGTTGTGCCAGAATGGCAGCCGTCGATTCTCCCGAAACTCCTTATCCAGATGGTTATACATGCCAAGCTAATGTCTCCATGCTTATGGAAGACTATGAGGCCGCGGAGAAGTTCCAGGACAAGGCGGAAGAGGTTGCCTGGGACGATCGCTTCGATGTTTCGATGACGCGCATGTTCCTCTTCAACAATGCGGAAGAATGTAAGGAAAGTCGATCCATTGCTCAGAAATGGCTGGATGCTCGGCCCTATAGCATGGCAGCGCAACGCATGATGGGCGTGGGATTCATGTGTTCCGATGACTGGGAGGAAGCAATTCCCTTTCTCCAGCTGGTTTCTAACCAGCTTCCTACTTCGGTAACGGACTCCCGGCTGCTGGCCATTTCTTTTGCACGCAATGAAATGAAGTCGGAAGCCACCAAGACACTCTCCGAAGTCAAGAGCCTGGCCTTCAACGACCCACTTTATTACCAGGCACAGTACGAATTGAACTTCATACTGGGGGACTTGGATGCCTCCATAGACAATGCACAACGGTGGTCCATCTTTCGGCCATATAGTTCAGATGCCAATGAAGCCGTGGCCTTCGCCCACCTCTACAACGGAAATCTGAATGCAGCGCAGAAAGCAGCCGAAAACGCCCTCGAGAAAGGCTCTATTTCTTCAACTGTAATGAGCATACTGGGCTACTCCCACCTGGTGCGGGGCGAAATCGATGAGGCGGAGCAGAAGCTACTGGTTTCTGTTGGTAAAGACCCTGATATGTATTTGACTCAATATTCCCTGTCTCAGTTGTACCTGTATACAAATCGCTGCGAGGAAAGTGAGCCTCACGTGGAGTGGTTGGCAGATCAAGCCGACACAGCAGAAGAGAAACTGGATATAAACAGTGGTTTGACACAATGCTACGATCGCCGAATCGTGGCTGAAGATGTGAATGACGATCGCATTACGGCCGATCTCGTGCGAACCAAGGTCTTGGAAGAATTCGAGGAACAGGAGATTGGACTGCGCTTTTTTGAGGTCATGGAAAGGGCCGACCAAAAAGCCTTAGTGGTTCTGATGTCCAGTGCTGAGAATCCGGAAAGTGTTGAATTCAGGCGTGAAGAGATAGGCGCCAGTATGTTTGTCTCTTCATTCCTGCCAGTCATGCAAAGTCAACCAGACGCGTTGATTCTGGTTTCTGAGCATGAAGGGCAACGCATTGCAATGATCGTCGTGGAAACAGCCAATGCCGCCCGTTGGCTCAACGAGCAATTGACCAACGAAGAGTTTATTGGTTCCTGGCGGCGCGAAGATGCCGCCAATCTACCCCAGGACATTTTCGCCGACTTGGACGAAGAGTAGCCACTTTCGTCTTTCAACCTGGCAGGAACCTTCCTGCACTCAGGTTAATTTTACCTGCTGGCCGGTTTGAGCGCTGGTCAGCAGGCCCTCCATCATTCTCTGTACTTCCATTCCATGTCGCAACGGGGCATGGCATTCCAGACCGTCCAGGATGCATGCCACGAAATGGTCTGCGATGTTCTGCCAGGAAGCCCGGTCACTTTCTGGCATTTCCACATCCACATTTTGATGCACACCGTTAACGGTCTTAAATATCTTGAGGGGATGTAAGGTGGCTCCAGCTTCAGTGCCAAAGAGCTCTATTTGCAGTTCGGGTTGCTGATGACTGGCCCAGAAACTCTCTATGATGAGGCCGGCTCCATTGGAAAAGCGAATAAGCCCTCCACCATAGTCATCAGAGTCATATTGGTGCCAATATTCCTTCTTCAGATCTGGACCAGAGCCAAAGTATCCCTGTCCCCGGGGTCCAAACTTGGCTCCCGCCACTCCTGATACGGAAACTGGAGTAGGCAGGCCCATAATCCACCAGGCCGCATCCAAATAATGCACCCCCATATCTCGAAAGGCTCCTCCACCTTTCTGTATAAAACCCAGATTCCAATTGGGAATTCCACTTCGCCGAATGCTGCGAGCCTTGACATAGTAAAGTTCCCCGAAAGAGCCAGCCTGGGACATATGACCCAGGTACTGCACCTGAGGGGCAAAGCGAGTAGAGAGTGACATCATGTTTACAACCCCAGAAGCTTCCGCGGCGGCGACCAAATCCTGAGCGGGCCTGACTGCGTCCGCCAAGGGCTTGGTAACCATGACATGCTTGTCGTTGCGAATAGCCTCGAGGGCAACAGGCACATGCCACTGATTAGGTGTGCCCACAAAGACTGCGTCCACTTCAGAATGGGCGCACATTTCCCTATGATCTGTGAAGCGAAGTGGCGGGTCCTGTGGAAGCCGGGCCGCTAGATCCTCCATGCGTTCAGGCAACAGATCGCAGAGCGCTACAACCTGACAACGGGGATTGTGGGCCAACGCCATGGCATTGGTCGCTCCAATGCCCATACCCGCAATACCAACTCTGACTTCATTCATGGTTCCACCTTTCTACCTGTACAGGTGCATGCAAACTGAAGGGATTTTGCCTTAGAATTGCACCAATCAACTAAACAATGGCTTTTTGCCACAAGGTAATGACTGGAGGGTCAGTGACGCGGTCAAGGGTCTCCTGCGATTCTTGGTTGTAGATGTTACACACCCTATGAAGAAGATGTTTTCCAATCCTTTGCGCATTCACATGTGGTCAGGCCCTCGGAATGTTTCGACCGCCACCATGTATGCTTTCCGACAGCGTTCTGATACCCAAGTGGTGGACGAACCTCTTTATTCCAGTTATCTGTCCAAGGTTGATGTCGACCACCCCGGTCGACAGGAAGTCATTGCATCGCAGGATCCAGATGGGAACCAGGTGATCTATGAGCTCATCCACGACCCGTGCCCTAAACCAGTCCTTTTCATAAAACACATGGCCCACCATCTGGTTGGAGTGTCTTGGGATTTTATGGCCTATGGCCGCCATTTCTTGCTGGTTAGGGATCCCAGGGCCATGGTGCCTTCTTTGGGAAAGGTGCTGGAACGGCCCACGGTGGCAGACACCGGACTGGCCCTTCAGTTAAAGATTTTGAAGAATTTGCAGGAATTCGGTCACATCCCGCTGGTTGTAGACTCACGGGAGCTTCTAAAAGACCCGCGTTCTGTACTTGAACAATTGTGCCGACACCTAAAACTCCCTTTTGAGGAAGAAATGCTGAAATGGCCGGCGGGACCGAAGCCCGAAGACGGAGTCTGGGCCAGGGATTGGTATGCCAGCTCCCATCTCTCAACGGGCTTTATCCCCTATAGGCCTCCCGCGGCAGAGGTGCCTGCAGAGCTGAAGCCTCTCTTGTCACAGTGTCTGCCCTACTATGAAGCACTTATTCAGTATTCTATCCGAGCAACGCAGGATAATTGATGGAAACAGAACCCCAGCTCCCTGACCCTCGCAATGCGAACATCCTCATTCATGTGGGAGGAGAACTGCTGTCTCGGGCGGAAGCGAAGGTTTCAGTTTTTGATAGCACTGTCCAAGGCGGAGATGCGGTCTGGGAAGGACTACGGATCTATGACGGTCGGGTTTTCCAGCTGGGCGCTCACCTAGATCGCCTGATTGGTTCTGCAAAGGCCATGTGCTTTGCCGACATTCCGAGCAGGGAACACATAGAAGAGGCGCTCTTCCAGACGCTGGCAGCCAATGGGATGCGGGATGGCGTCCACGTGCGCCTTACCTTGTCCCGGGGCCTGAAGGTAACTTCCGGCATGGACATCCAGTTAAATCAATACGGCAGCTGCCTGATTGTCCTGGCCGAGTGGAAAGCCCCGGTCTACAGCCGGGACGGCATTCGCCTGATTACATCTTCATGGCGACGCAATTCGCCTCAAAGCATCGATTCCAAGATTCATCACAACAACCTCATCAATAACATTCTGGCCAAGATAGAGGCGAATTTGGCAGGTGCCAACGATGCCTTGATGCTGGACCTGGAAGGCTTTCTGGCGGAAACCAATGCGACTAACGTGTTCATTGTGAAAGATGGGGCTTTGCTCACACCCCATGCCGACTACTGTCTGCCGGGAATCACACGGGGCGTGGTATTAGAGATGGCCAAATTGAACAGCTTTGAAACCCAGGAGAAGCGACTTTCCCTAAGCGAGGTTTACGCAGCAGCGGAATGCTTCACAACGGGCACCATGGGGGAATTAACACCAGTACTTGAAGTTGACGGACGCTCCATTGGTTGCGGAAGACCGGGAATAGTTACGCGAGAACTGCAGGCCCTATATGACAAATTGACAGCGAGTTCAGGAGACCCGCTGCCTTTCTAATTGTGACCTGTAAACGATTCCTAATGCGCTCCCTGGCAAGAAAGAACGGAGTGTGAATCTTGCCCAATTATTTTTTTCCCTACCGAGATGTATTCTGGAAAGGGTTGTCCATCTATTTCAAAGGGTTGAGTTCCTTCGTAGCGGATCGCTTAGAAAAGAGAGTTGGAATCGGAGCCCAGGAGCTAGTTTTGCAGTCGCTCCATGGAGACGGAAGAAGAATATTTGAAGAGAATCTAGAAACCTCAAGAGACAACTGGAAGGCCGCGCTCGATATAGTACACCTGTCTCCCCTTATGCATGCTAATTGGCGAGAATTGTTCAGTTTTGAATTCAAAGGGGGGGAACCGATCCTAAGGCATGTAGCCAAACTGACAGAAGCCCGCAACATCTACGCCCATGATATGAGTGGAGATATGAACCGGGCCTATGTAAAGAATTGTTTGGATTTGATGGGCAGAGTACTGCTGGCAATACGGCGTCGCGACCTACATTCTCAGATTCAGAATGTCTATGAACAGCTTGGCGGGTCCCAAGTTAAGGAAGGCAAGGATTTGTTGCATTCAGCCATCGATCCGATTGAGTTGAACAGGCTATTGGGTGAATGGTATTGGAACCTTCCCAAACCGAAGTTTCATGTATCCATCGATGCACTTTGGCTAGGGATGGAGAAGGGGCAAAGAAAACGTCGAACTGGCCTGCAGCGCAGACAGGAATTGGAGGATAGTTTAGCCCGAGGATTAGCTGACAGTGTGTTTGGCCGCGCCGAGGGATATGACCAAGAAAACGACACCTATTTGGGCTTGACATTGGGTCTTGAAAACCCGCTGGCCATGTACCTTCCGAAGTTAGTAACAGGGAGCACGTTAATTGTCAATGCCGATTGGGCTGAGTTGCATTTGGAGGGTAGGGAATCTCCCTACGGCTGACAACAATTGAGACTTGGGTTAACGATTGAATCGTTCTTGTAGGGGCCGGGCCTAAAGCAGGCGGCTGCTAACCACTTCGGGACGTGTTCCCGCGGCTCGCGTGACAGCACACACGTGTGAAGAGCGAGGTCGAAGTCCGAGCTGCGTTGAAAGTCTTAAATCGAAGATCGCTGTGATTCTGTTGCTCCAAAATTCTCTGCAGGCGCCAGAATGTACAAGGCATGTCTACTTCCGCCTTGAGCAAGCAAAAAGAAACTGGCGCGCCTGACGAACTTTCGCTAGAGTCTTCACCCTACAAACATGACTGAAGCTTTGACTGCAATTTCTCTAAACCCAGTGCCTCTAAGCATCTCTCGGCGACTTCCGTTTCGTTGGAAATCAGAACATCAACGAAGATGAAGCCGTCTAATACTGTCGATCAAATGGGGGTAGTAGACGAGTGTACGATCCAGAAGCTTCCCCACCGTCATTTGTTCACGACGGGTCTTCAAGCGAAACCAACTCTCTTCTCACATTCTTTGCCGAATAACGCCGCTATCTGCCGCAAGCCAAAACGCAACAATGTGATCGAAGTTAAGCACCGTCGTGAATTTGGGCCATAGAGCTGAACCTTCGAGGGTCAATCCTGGCCCTGAAGCACCTTCTTGTGAATTGAGCCTAGCTTCTGCCTTTGGCCAGACACGAATTCGGTAATGTTGGAGAACATCTTTGTTCAGTTCGTCAACTTACAGGGAGAGGTAGTGTTCGGTCACATAGCCCGGCACCTTTTCATCACCTTGCCTCCAAGGCCGATCGGGATAGCGGGCAAGGCTGTCAATTGAAATTGCAGACCAACCCAATTCGGTTTAAGTACCATTGAAAATATCGATTTTCCCAAGTCTGATATCCCTCCAATGAGAATCGCGCGGTACAAGCTCACAGAGCGAATTTCTATGGGTAAACCCGAGGCGCGGCCAAGAGGGTGAGAATTCGAACTGAAGATTGACATGAAAAAGCTCCCTCAAGTCACGACTTTTAATGCGACTGCGCAGGGCTCTATTGCGCGACAGAGTGAGCCGTTTTGAATGAGCCTCTTTACAAGCGTCCCAGAAATCTAGCCTTGCAACTGATTCTCATGGGCACTCTTCAATCCCTTGAGACCCGGACCTTGCGGAATTTCAATTGGCTAGGTACCAGCTGGCTTTCCCTACAACATTGTGCAAAGGGGAGTTGCGCCGGAACCGGTCTATGTTTTCTGTCAAGACACCAATGTGTCTCTCTCTTATGTGGGAGCTAATGGCCGCTGAATGAGGCGTGATGATCACGTTCCGCATCTGCCAGAGTGAATGTTCAGGAGGCAAAGGTTCCTTCTCAAAAACATCGAGCCCTGCGCCAGCGATTTCGTTAGTTTCGAGTGCTTCAACCAGAGCTTCGAGGCTCACCAAGACACCCCGCCCAATATTGATCAGGTAAGCACTATTTGGCATCAAGGCAAGTTCTCGCTTGCCTATGAGCCCCACTGTTTCCGGAGTATGGGGCACACAAAGCACCAGGAAATCTGACTTCGCCAGGATTAGGTCCAAGTCATCAGGTCGAAGCAGCACATCGACTCCTTCGGGAGTTTCGATGTTTCGGGCCTCTATGCCCCAGACTTCCAGGCCAAGGGCCTTTCCTTTGCGTGCCACCTCCGCCCCGATGCCACCAAGACCAACAACTCCCAGGGTGCTGGAGGCCAAGTGGCGCACTGTGGCGCCTTTCTGCCAGAGATGCTCCATCTGGTTAAACCTATAAAGGTGGAAGCCTCTCGCAAACATTAAGAGGTACGCTAATGCATGGTCAGAGATTACATCGCTGTAGATCCCTGCCATGTTTGTGAGGATTACATCACTTTCGGCCAAAGCTGGAAAAACGAAGTGCTCCAGCCCTGCCACCGGGGCCTGCACCCATTCAAGCTTTCTTGCATGGGAGAACATTTCGGGAGTCAGATTTCCGTAAAATGCCTTCGCTTCCTCTATTTCTTGCAATGCCTGCTCTTCCGTTTGGACATTAACTAGCTGAACTCCCGTAGCTTGAGCTTGAATACTCTGGAATTCCTCCCCAGTTAGGTCATTGAACAGCACTATCTTCATGCCTTTGCCCCTATAGCCCCTGCATTCCACATGCGCCCTGCCGAGAGAAATTCCTTGACATAGATACGACGACCTGCCAATTCGTCTGAAGCGTTTGCTGCCAGTACGCTGGCCAGACTGTGCATTCCATCTGCAAAAGGAGACTTGATGGACGAAACGTCTTGCTCCAGAATGGCATTGATGAACCCCTTCGCTAAAAGGTACGTGCCATCCTCTGAAGATCCTTGCCAAACTGTTAAAGCATTAGGTTCAGTCCCGGAAAAGGCCTTCACCTTGTCAGGAGCGATAGTCACTTGGCTTTCAGTACAGAAAACCCGATGATCAGCAAGAATGTTCTGGACTCTGTTTACCCGCGTCAAGACCAGATTTCCAACTAACCCACCCTCAAAACCAAATTGCACACTGTAAGCGTAGGGATTGTCGGCCTGATCCACAATCTCTTCGGGTGGCCGTGGCACGTAGGCCGCTTGCACCCAATCTACTTCGCCAAACCAGAATCTCCAAAGGTCCAGAGGATGAATGCCAGCTTCTACCACTGTAGTCCCTGACCATGCTTGACTGGCTGCCCATACCCGACTAGCCGGCCCACCCAAGGATCTAGTGTCGGTGTGCTTCACATCATGCCTCTGCAACGAAGCGTGGAAAGCGTAGGTGGCAAAAACTGGACTATGTTCTTTAACATACGCATGAACTGCTTCATGCTTGGGATCGTAGCGCTGCTGGAAGCCACAGCAGGCCTTGACTCCAGCCTCTTCGATCGCTTTTTGCATCTGCAGTGCTAGCGTTAAGTCCAAGCTCATGGGCTTTTCCACCATCAAGTGAATTCCTTGCCCGGCGGCCTGCAAGACCTCTTGTTTATGTAAATTAGGTGGAATGGCCAGGAACAGAACCTGACAGACGGAGGAATCGCAGACTTCCGCAAAGGACTGAGTGCGAAGTACCCCATTAACGTTCAGATCAGGGACGAAGCTCCTGAGCTTGGTTTCTTCCAAATTTGCGGGGAAGAGATCACAAAGAGCGGTAACCCTGATCTGGCCCTCGGCCTGCAGGCGCGCTAGGGCCGCCAGATGCTGCAAACCTCTTTGACCCAGACCGACAACTCCGACTTTGAGGGATCCAGCCATTGTTAGGCCCAGGCTCCTTTAGCCATCATGCCGCCATCCACATTCACATAACTGCCCGTCATAAATGAAGCTCGATCAGTGGCTAGAAACGTGACAACATTGGCTATTTCAAACGGTTGCGCTATCCGACCAATGGGATGGCATTCTGACCATTCCTTTCTCAGTTCCTCCAAAGAAGAAACCCCTTCTCCAATGATAGCCGCCGCGGCTTCGGCTACCAGAGGTGTGTCCACTGTGCCCGGGTTTACGGCCACAACTCGGATATTGTCTACAGCATAATCCAGACACAGATTGCGTGTGAGAGACAGCATGCCGCCTTTGCTGGCCGCGTAAGCAGGAACCTGGTTGGCCGACATGAGGCCTTGGACACTAGCAGTGTTGATAATGACGCCTCCTCCAGAGGCCTGCATGTGGGGAATAACGTACTTGCACATGAGAAAGGCACTCTTCAAATTCACATCCAAAATACGATCCCACATTTCCTCCGGCATCTCATGCGCACGCATGTAAGAATCTGTAGGCTGAATGCCTACGTTGTTGCAGAGCACATCTACTTGACCCCACGTGGCAACGACCCGCTTGACCAGCTCTGCACATTCCATGGCCTTGGATACATCCGCATGGTAGAACTGAACAGCCCCTGCGTTATTTTGTGCCATTTGCGAAACTTCGGCCCCAGCGGGGACGTCCACATCTACTGTGGCTACCTTGGCCCCTTCGGCACTAAAGGCCAGAGTGATGGCCCTGCCAATGCCTTTTGCGCCCCCTGTAACAATTACTACCTTATCTCTGTTTTCGTCTCCAGTTCCCATGGGTTCCCCTTTCGCTTGGCCATTATTAAGCAATGTTTACATGCAATTGGCTAAGTCGCTCAATCATAGGCAACTGTTTCCATTGACTCGCACTTGGCAAAGTCTAAGGCCATACCTAAGCCGGGACCAGCGGGCACTTTTACTACGCCGTTTTCCGGCTTGACAGGATTGGCTAGAAAAAACTGGTGGATCTCATTCCACTTGATCAGATATTCCAACATCGGACATGTAACTACGGGCCAGGCTGCAATGAGATGAACGGAGGCCGGCGTGGAATGCCCGTGAGGGATTACCGGAAGATCGTATGCAGATGCTAAGGCACAGATCTTGGATACTTCGGAAATGCCACCTGCCCAATAGATATCCGGCTGTAGAAAGTCGCATGCCTGAGCATCCATCAGTTGCTTTAGGCCCCAACGCGTATATTCATGCTCGCCACCGGCAATTGGCACTGGGCTAGCCGCCCGGATCTGGGCGTACTGGGCAATCTTGTCTGGCAGGACTGGCTCCTCAAGCCAACGGGGGTTGTATTGTGAGAGGCGGTGAGCCATTTCAATCGTGTAGGGCACATCCCAACTCATCCAGCAGTCGAGCATGATATCCATGTCAGGTCCCGTAGCTTCCCTCAGGGTCTGCACCAAAGCTTCATTGCGAACTTGCCCTGACTTGCCATCTGTAGGACCATCTCGGAAGAACCACTTTGTAGCACCATAACCAGCAGTTTGGATTTCTTGGACACGTTGTTTAACCAGGTCCAGGTCCAGTGAATACCCCAGAGCACTGGCATAGGTAGCAATTTCGCCTCTCACTGGCCCACCTAGCAGGGAACATACAGGAGCATTGAAGTGGTTTCCTTTGAGATCCCAAAGGGCACAGTCCACGGCACTGATCGCCATCATTTCGGTACCCTTGCGGCCATGCACAGAGGCACGGTACATTCGGTCCCATATGCGTTCTATGGCCAGGGGATCTTGTTCCAACAAGAGAGACTTTAGGCTAGTGCCAATAATATGGGCGACGTTTTCTGAGAACGGGCCGCCGATGCCCACAACCCCGGTGTCCGCCTCGATCTCCAAGAAATACGATGTAACTCGATATTCCGTTTCCCGTTGGAGGCCGAACATTTCTCGGGGAGCGGCACGGTGCTCCGGATAGATGTCAATCGGTTGGATCAGTCGTTCTTCCCAAAAAATGCCTTCCACTTCCATGACACCGGTCAGTTTAAGGATACGGACATCGGCAATTTTCATAGTGACTTCCTGTGTAGGTGTCCTCGGCCGCCTTTCTCCCAGCGAGAGGCAAGAAACTATGGCGGCTAATTCTTGGGAAGCACAATTATACGCGGGCGTTGGGCTCACTGCTTCAATGCCGACAAGGATTTTTCCGCCTTCGGGATTGCTTGAGTATTTCCAATTTCGGGGCACGGCCCAACACAGGACTGCCAGATTACGGTATGATCTGTGCTTGTTCCCTATGACTAAAGGAGCTCTCTATGGGCAAATCCCTGCTGCTGTTGCTGGGGGCCATACTGCTGACCGCATGTACGATTCCAGCCTATACCCCGCCAACGGAAGGCGCTGAGGAACAGGACGCAGCACCAGCACCCGACATGTCGGCTCTTCCAGACCTTGGACCGGCTCCAGAATTGCAAAATGACATTTTTCTGAACACAGAAGAAGCCTTGCGCCTGTCGGAATTGCGGGGTAAGGTGGTCCTCCTCGACATGTGGACATTCGGCTGAATAAACTGCAAACGCACGATTCCCTCGTTGAGGGAATGGAACACTAAGTACGCCGACCAAGGACTAGTCATCATTGGCAACCATTATCCAGAATTCAACTACGAAAAGGATCTGGAGAATCTCAAAGGAGCCATTCGGGATTTGGAAATCGAATATGCAGTAGCTCAAGACAATGAAGGGCTCACTTGGCGGGCCTATAAGAATCGATACTGGCCGACCAAGTACCTAATTGACAAACAGGGCCATATCCGAATGGTGCAAATCGGTGAAGGCCGCTATAAGGAAATGGAAGAGGCAATTTTGCAGCTCTTAGCTGAGAATTACAGCTGAGGGCCGACCCTCAGGGCCCCTTCGACGCAACGAGAGAAAAGGAATTAGGGAGCAGCAATGTCTACGCGCCAAAAAGTTGTATTTGTCGATGCACCGCCGGCCATGGCGAATTCCATGGAAATTGAGCAAAGCTACTGGGAAGACCTGGATGTGGAACTGGTGGTGGCCGACACGCCCTGCAAAAACGAGGCTGACATTCTGGCGCTTGCCCATGATGCCGATGTGATCATTTTCACGGGTCAATACACTCCCTTCAATGAAGCGGTCTTCGCAGGTCTCAAGAAGTGCATCCATGTACAGCGATATGGAATAGGTATGGATAGCGTCGATCCAGATGCTGCGACCCGGCACAACATCATTGTTGGTAATGCAGCTGACTTCTGTGTTCTGGAAGTGGCAGACCATGCTACGGCCCTTATCTATGGTATTTCCAGGCAAATAGGGGTCTGTGACCGGGCTCTACATTGTGGGGAATGGAGCGAAGCGCAGTCTCGCATGTTGCCTATGCGACGCATGAGCAAACAAACGCTGGGACTGATCGGTTTGGGCCGGATAGGTCAGCAAGTAGCCTTGCGAATGCGACCTGGAATGGGCAGAGTCGTCGCCCATGACCCTTTCGCCAACGAAGAAGCAGCCAGGGAATTGGATGTGGAGCTCTGGGACCTGGAGAGTTTACTCGAGGCTTCCGATTACGTTTCTGTGCACACCCCCCTTATGCCTAGTACCCGCCATTTGGTCTCGCTTGAACAGATCTCCAAGATGAAACGGACAGCATATCTAATCAACACCAGCCGCGGCGGCGTGCTGAAAGAAAGCGATTTGATACAGGCTTTGCAGGCAGGACGCATTGCAGGAGCAGCCTTGGATGTCTTCGATGAGGAACCTTTGGGACGGAACAACCCGCTTAGGGAAATGGACAATGTGCTGCTGACCCCCCATGTGGCAGGCCGCAGTTTGCATTCTTCGTTGGAATCACGACACACAGTTGGTCAAGCTGTCTCCAATGTGTTGCGAGGCCATTGGCCGCCCTATGTGTTCAATGCAGATGTGACTCCGCGTAAGAATTTATCCCCGGCGCCTGAATGGGAACCTCCAATTTAGTAGAACTCGGCCCAATGAGAGAAGATTCCAATTCTCGAATCTGACCTCCCCAAGCTTCTCATTCTTTTCCGTGGGGGATCAATTCCACCGAGAATTCCTCCGGGTTTTTGCCCAAAGGACTACCCAAATCGCACGGGTTACAGTTATATTCTAATTCCGTACTTCCTTGGCCAGGTCAATTCGAATCTGCGAGTGAAAAGTGGGCTCGGAAATGAGGGAGCAAGTCCGAAGATCCAGGAAAACGTGGCGCTGCTACCTGAGTACGGATTCCTACAGAACTCCCGGAACTTGATATCTGCAACGACTAGACAATTGCTAAAGGACTCCAAGAAACAGAAATTCGTGGGTTATATTGCACGCTGGTCAGAGCATGGTTCATAGGTAAAGGCCGGGGGCACACCTCGAACTGAAGACCCCATTCTCTTTTCTTTACCTAGTGAGTACACCGATCCGAGAGCTACCCAGGTTGTAGCCAATCCAGACCTCTTGACGTTGTTCCCTGGTCGGCGCGGCCACTTCGGCTGGCCTAGATCGAGGACTGGAGAGCCTTCTGGATAAGCACGCAGATCTATGAAACTTATCGGTTAGAGACACCTGCAGACTTTTTCTCGCTGTCATTCCCAATCCCACCGCGATGGATTCATCCTATTAAATTTAGGAACCTTCAATATGAACTTTCTCCGGTTATTTACTCTTGTTCTTGTTGCCGTTTTGCTTTGGGCGTGTAGTTACATACCCGACACGCAGAATTGCGCCTTTGATCAAGGGTCAGGAATACTGGCTTGTTCCCCCGCGCCAGCTCAAGACTCAACCTCTGGCCCCGAATATGAGTGGCCAGAACCTTCAAGTGCATTCTTGGCCGCCTTTGATTCTGGCTCCGCCTTTCCCTTGGATACCGCCCTGCTGATAGGGCGTTTGGACAATGGTCTTTCCTACTACATTGTCCACAACAAATATCCCCCCGACCGTGCTCTTTTCACGCTAGTCGTTGACGTTGGCGCCATAGAAGAGGACGAAGATCAGGTGGGAGTAGCGCATTTTCTTGAACACATGCTGTTCAATGGAACGGAAAACTTTACACAAGAGGAATTGCGTTCCTACTTTGAGGCCAATGGCATGACTTTCGGACAGCATCTCAATGCTGGGACAGGCCATGAGCAGACCATCTATTTCCTTGACGTTGATGCCTCGAATGACGAAGTGTTGGAAACAGCTTTTACCGTTTTGGGCGATTGGGCTGGGAGGGCCTTGCTAGAACAGGTGGAAGTCGATAAGGAAAAAGGAGTTGTGGAAGAGGAGTGGCGACTGCGCACCGAAAACGCATATGGCCGGATTCAGGAGCAGATCCTACAGACCTTACTCGCTGGCTCTCGGTACGCAGAGCGCAATGTGATTGGGGATATGGACTTAATCCAAAGCCTTAAGCCAGAGACCATCCGCCGCTTCTATGAGGACTGGTACCGGCCCGAACTGATGACATTGCTGATCATTGGCGATGTTGAACCCAACTGGGTCGAAGAGCAGATCACTGCACAGTTTGCCCCAATGATGGCTACTACCAGCGCCCGCCCTTCTGTCAAGTCCCCAATTCCTCTCAAGAAACAGACCAGCATTGAAGTTTTCAGTGACCCAGAATTGCCTTTCGTTTCTTTGGAAGTATTGCAATTAGCCAATACAGAAGCTCTGGAGGTCCTGGAGGATGTCCGACGTGTCTGATACAGGAGCTGGCCATAGAGATTTTCAACGAACGGTTGGCCCGAAAAAGCCGTTCTCCTGACTCGGCATTCCAAGCAGCGGGCATGTCGCAAGGGGATCTAGGCATCGGCGGGGTATCTCTGATCAGCCTAAATACACAATTGGACGAAGACAAGATTGTGGCTGGTTTCACGGAAGTGTTAACGGAGCTCCACCGCGCCAAAGTTCATGGATTCACGGACAGTGAATTGCACAGGGCCAAATTGAACCTGTTGGAGGCATTTGAAAGACATTTTGAAGCTCTGCCCACCCGCCGTAACCGTCAAATCCAAGAGGATATCCTGGATCACTTGCTACTGGATGCTCCGCTGAGCGGAATCGCGTTCGAATTCGATTTGGCCAAATACTATCTGCCGGACATCAAAGTGAACGAGGTGAATGTGGAGATGGAAGGGCTCCTGGATTTCGAGAGGAGCCTGCTCTTGCTCACAGGACCGGACAAGGAGAACCTGGTCTTGCCGGGGGTAGATGAAGTGCAATCCGTTCTGGAGCAAGTAGCTGCGCAGACCTTGAGTGCCTATGTTGACGATCTGGATACAGGTGGGCGCCTGCTGGAGGAAATACCTCAGCCTGTCGAGTACCTACAGAAATCCTATGATGAGAGATTGGATCTTACGATTCTCAACTATGAGAATGGCGTGACCGCCCTACTCAAACCTACTGAATTGGAAGAAAATCGAATTACCTTTGACTTCGCCAGCAAAGGAGGACATTCTCGTGTGAATGACGAGTCGTGCTTCGCGGCCAGCCTTGTGTCTCAGGTATCCTCGGAGCGTGGCGCGGGTCCACACGATTTCGACACTCAGGACAGTTTGCTAACAGGACAGACAGTCCAACTCTCACCATATCTGAATGAAACCACAAAAGGCTATAGCGGTAGCTCCGCAACGGAAGACCTGGAAACACTCTTTCAACTTGCTCATCTCAAGATTGAGCAGCCCCGCTTCAATGAGGATCCCTTCCTCAATGTCTTGGACAACCAGAGAGTTGTGTTGCGAAATCGCGAATTGGATCCCTTCTATCAGCTCTTCCTAAGCATTCAGAATGTACTTTATGGGGAGGCTCTGCGTGAACAACCTATGACCCTCGCCAATTTGGAAGCTATTGAATTTGAAGACGCTCGACAGGTTCACGACGAAAGATTGAAGTCTCTCGACAGTCCCCTTATGACACTGGTTGGAGACTTTGAACTGGAAGATGCCATACAGTGGACTAACACCTATATCGGTTCCCTCCCGCTGACATTCAGCGAGGAAAATTGGGAAGACCGTACGGTCAGAGCAGAGCCCGGGCCCGTAAAGGAGGAAATCTATTTCGGGCAGGCGTCCCAAGTCGTAGTCGTCCAAACCTACATCAACGATGATACCGAAGAGATGGTTAGAGAAGATCGCAATGCTCTTAGTGCGTTGTCCCGAATACTGGACATTCGCTACGACCAACAGCTGCGTGAAGACTTAGGAGGGACATATTTCACCAGTGCCAATGTCTCTGTCCAACGCGTTCCACGGCCCCGAGCCAGCCTTACGGTCTTTTTTGCTACGAACGAGCAGCAAGTGGAATCACTGACAGAGGCCTCCAGCAGCATTTTGCAGGATATTCTGGACAACGGAGTGACAGCAGAGGAAACAAATACAGCCAAGGCTCAGATGATTCATGACCTTGAGAATTCCCAGTCAACCAATGGGTACTGGCGCAGCGTCCTGCGGAATGAATTCATATTTGAGAATGGGCAGCTTGATCTCATAGACAAGGGAAAAGAACGCATCGAGAGCATTACACAGGAACAGATTAATCAGCTCGCCCCAATGGCGTTGAATGTGGATGCGTTGATCGAGATCGTGCAATTCCCAGAATCCAGTAAACCTACGGATAACTCGGAATGAAAGTTCCGAATTGTTTTTGCTCTGTCTCTGGTTACTGCCGCTTAGAGATTCGCTTAGCAGGTGGGCACATCTGGTGCCGTGAAGGAAACTTGCCAAACTGTGCCAGGTTTTTGAGGGACTTTTCCTTTCCAGCTTCAGGGGAAAGGTTCTATGCGAGAGGCATGTCAACATAGGAGGCTTAGAATATTTTTCTGAGGTTTGGTTCAACTTCAGTGATTTAGAAATGCCTTGCCGCCATATGTAAATCACCACTGCCGGACACGTCTTTGAACCACATAGCTTTGAAGTTAAGCTAACCTACAGATTCAGGCAGGGAGAGAGAAATTTTCTGGTTGGCTACGACAGGCCAAGGATGTCACAGAGAGTTCTGAATCCCGCTCGCCCCAAAGGATCCAGAAATGCCGGAGTTGATCCGGGGCTCATTAGCCTCCAAGTCGGGAGGCCGATGGTCCGGATAGGGTCTTGATTCATTACTTTGTTGAACTGGGGGCGCTGGGCTTGGATGAGATTTCAGTCGAATGCAGTATAGGGCGCAAGCGAGACCCAAAGGACTGTCCTTGGGAATCCAGGTCCCATGGAAATTAGAGGTAGGGCTATCCCTCCAAGGCTTGACACTGCGTTGACCAATTACTTGCTGAATCCGGGACTCAATCAAATCCCAGCCATATTGCAACCATGAGCTACATTGGATGCCATACAGGAAGACTTTCGTGCTTCTCGTACAGTTATGGTTTTCTCTGTATCATTTGCTGAAGAATGGGTCAGTGGGTCGGGGAGGGGGCTAAATTGCAGTCCAGGATGAATGGGCTCTTGGAATGGCTGTAGAAATGCTTCACTGTCTTTCTGATATGAAGCGGTTGCAAAAGGAATCTTAATACAGCGGGAACATTGCATACATGTATGAACAAAACCTTGAGGACACACAGAGCACGGAATACCTGTTTGGAGACAGCGATACTGCTGCGCATAGGTTGGACATACTAGCCGAAGTCTTTGAGCCCTCAACCCGGTCCTTCTTGACAGAAATAAGGCCCACTAGATTAGGGCTTGCCTTGGATTTGGGTTGCGGTCCTGGTCATACCACGCAGCTTATTTCCACGGTTTTGCGATTTCCACATACCGTGGGTCTCGATAATTCCAAGCAGTTTCTGGACATGGCCAATCGCGATTACGGTAGCAAGATTTCCTTCATCCTACATGATGTGACGCAAGTACCGTTCCCGGTTGATGGAGCCAGTGTCATTTACGCTCGATTCTTGACCACCCATCTCGACGACCCAAAGTCAGTGGTTCTCAAATGGGGTACTCAGCTTGTTTCGGGAGGCCTGTTGCTCCTGGACGAAACAGAGTTCATCAACACTTCGCATCCAGTATTCGATCGTTACTTGAGTTGGGTGGATAGTCTTCTGAAACATCGAGGATGCAGCCTCTATATTGGGCCAGAATTGGCTACAGCCGATTTCCCAGAAATATTAGAGCCTAAGCTAAACAGGATTCGTCGGTTTCGAGTCTCCGACCGAGATGCAGCCACGATGTTTCTTTTAAATGTAGATGCATGGGCAGACCACCCTTTCATTGTCTCTACCCACGGTAACGGAGAAGTCAAGCGGATGGCAGAGGAGCTAAAAGAGGTGATCGAATTCTCCGCTCTCAATTCCAATATCGAATGGGGCATGAGACAAATTGCTTTCGAACGAATTTGATTTGGGAATCCCAGGTCTCGTAATCTCCAGCTTCTAGATTCGCTTACTCGTCACTGCAGCGACACCTACCACAGCCTTTCGTAGGCTCCCAAAATTTTGTCGGTCTCTTGATGAACTGCCCAGATTGCCGAAATGGAATGCACTTACTCAGGAAACGGCCTTGCGAAAGAGTGGGACCAAACTGCAGGCGAGGGAGAAGCGTCTCCGTATCAAGAGAAAGTGGCAAATCCGAGGCCGGTCCCTTGCCGCTCAAACGGGGGGGACGTTTCCCCACAACGCAAACCGCCGTGGCTGCCTTTGCTGCCTTTAGCAGATGTAGGCGATTCTGTAGTTGCGCAGCCTGTTTTGTTCCAACCAGAAACCCATGTTGGAAATCTGGTTCCCAATCCAATCAGATACCGACTAAAACAAGGAGGGTATGTTTGGCAGCGTTGAAATTAGACCGGCAACAGCAAGGGTAGGGAAAACTTACCCTTTCAATGCCCCAAAGGTTAGACCGCTTGTGATGTACTTCTCCAAAGCCATACCTGCCGCAACTACAGGTATAACGCTGACCAAGGCAATGGCGCTCATATTCCACCATTCCGTATAGCCAGTCTGACTCACTTGCATCTGCATGAAAAGGGGAATGGTTATCGCTTTCCGGAAAGTCAAAGTCAAGGCCACGATGTATTCGTTCCACGCACCTATCAAAGACAAGACGAAAACTGCGACAAGACCAGGAGCGGCCAAAGGCATAGCTATGCGAAAAATCACCACAAGCCGATTGGCGCCATCAATGAGGGCACTTTCCTCTATCTCCACCGGTAGCCCTTCAAAGAAATCCCGCATTACCCAAACTATGAAGGGAATGGCCCCGGCTGCATACACAATAACTAGGGCTGTTCTGGTATCCAGCAACTTCAGTTCCCGAAACATGACCAGGAAGGCCAGAATGAAGAGAGCACCTGGGAACATTCTTTGGGCCATGAAGCCGAGCACGATGGAATTATTCCGGCCATCGAAATTGAAGCGAGCCAAGGCGTATCCTGCGAAGGAGCCAATAACTAAAGCTACGCCTGAAGAAACGAAGGCCACAATCATAGAGTTCATATATGGCTGCAGGAACCAGGTGAACCTCTCGATGAATAGGTATCGCCACGCATGCAGCCCTGGCTGGAAGTCCCAGAAAGGAATGTAGGTGGCCTTGACTGACATGTCCACCGGATTCTTGAGGGACGATATGAGAACCCAATACATAGGAAACAACAGTATCAGAGACCAGAGACCCAAAATGCAGTAAGCCACTATGGATTTGAAGCGTCTCTGCTTAGAAATTCCCATGATCGAAATGCTAATACCCGAATTTAGTCATCCGTTAGCACCATGGCGCGCCGAGTCAAGAACAGAAAAGCTCCGCCGAAAATTACCATCACTAACAGGAGAAAATAGGATTGGCTGCTGCCAAAGGCCAGATCTCCTCCCTTGACACCGGCTCGATAAATAGCCAAGGTCACAGACTCAGTGGCCTGACCGGGCCCTCCGCCTGTGAGCACCATAATAATGTCCACTACTTTGAAGGCATCTATGATGCGAATAAGTAGAGCCGTAGCCGCAATAGGCATCACCAGAGGCAAGGTAATAAGGAAGAATGTTTGCCAGAAAGAGGCTCCATCAATGGAAGCTGCCTCTCTGAGATCGTAAGGGACTCCCTGCAAACCTGCCATAAGCATTAGTATCATGAAGGAACTCCATTGCCAAACATCGATCACCATAATAGTGAACATGGCCCATGTAGGGTTGGTGAGCCAGGGCACCCCTTCGAATCCCAAGTAGCGAATCAATGAGTTTACGGGGCCAATATCTTCTTGGAACAGCATCCGCCCTACCACGAAGGCAACCACAACTGGACTTACCATAAGAGGCATCAGGAACCAGGTACGGAACAGTTTGAGGCCCCTTGTGACATTGTCGAGGCATAGGGCCAAGGTCATGCCGATCAGGAATTGCATGGGTACTACGCCCAACATAAAAACTATAGTATTTTTGACAGTTCGCCAAAAGGACGTGTTGGACAGCAGTTTCTGGAAATTACCCAGTCCCACAAACGAAGTCTCGACTCCGACGCGAAAGAGATGCAAGTCGGTAAACGCTGCGTACAAGGTCCAGACGACCGGTGCAATAAAAAGTACTGTCGTCATCAATAAGGAGGGCAGCAGCAATAGCCACTTCCAGACGTCGTCCCGCGGAGAGAAATTCAACATCTCGCGGAAAGCATTGCGTGGTTGAGCCTGTGTAGCCATATATCTAAATTCTAAAAACAATTACATTTACGAGCAGTTGCCCGCGTAATTCACCCGCCCATTCTATCGATATTTGGGGACGGCCAAGGCTTAGGACCATGAGGAGCAAAACCTTCAAATTCCGCTCCTCACGCAAGTCCAGGTTTAATGGAGTTACAGCCCCAAAGTCAATCGGTAAAGTTCCGCCTGGCGTTCTTTGCCGCCCATGCGGTCACTGATTTCATTGAATGCGGCCGCAACTTCGTCCAGAGCAGTCTGCGGGTCGGCCTCATTGGCCAAGGCCTTGGAGACACCCAACTCAAGTGCGTCACGGTACTGCACCCAACCACCAAAGGCTTGGTCTGTCACCGCGTTGGGGTGGTCCAGAGTTCCTCTGGCTGCTTCCAGGTAATCCAAAGCCACTTCCTCGCCCAACTGCAGCGCGCCTGTGGCGAATTCGTCCAGGGCATCCAGCTGGCTATAACGGTAGGGACTGCATCCGGTCGGATTTGTTACAAACCACAGACCAGATTCCGGTTTGGACAACTCGATAGACATGTCCCAGACACTTTCGATCACTGAATCATCTGTGAGGGCAGAAACCGCGATCACCCAGCCTCCAAATGCAAGAAACGGGGCTGAACTAGGTTCCTCAAAGGATTCCCAACCGCCTTCCTTATGGTTATAAACCTCGTGCGAGCCCGGTAGGATGTTGTATCCCTGCTTGCCCTGTATTATCGAGAACTCGTCCGAGACAGCGGTGGTAACTCCGTCCCAGTTGTAGGTTTGCGTAACACGGCCACCATTCATGGCGTTCAGAGAGTCGCCATACGTGAATCCCGTGCCTCCGGGAGGTGCCCATTTTTGGTTTTCTTCCACCCACTCCGTCAAAGCCTTGACGAAACCGGGATTATTGACTCTAGCCTCCCCTGTATCGATGTCGATGAAGTACGAAGGATCGTCCGGATGTTTGGCATAGGCAGTCGCCCGCGAATGGAAGCCCCACCAAAGAGTGTCGCCGCGTTTATTCATGCAGGCGATACCATAGTCGTCCTCTTCACCATTGCCGTTCCAGTCATGGCCCGTGAAATATTCTGCAATCGCACGCCATTCATCCCAAGTGACGGCACCAGTTACGGGATTCAGCTGGTAGCCGGTCTTGGATTCGAAGTCTGCCGCGTTTGCTGAGTCGCCGAAAAGGTCTTTACGGAAGGAATAGTAATGAACATCTCCGTCGAAAGGCAGAGAATAGACCTGTCCGCCCCACGAAAGAGTGTTTACGATGCTGGGAATGATGTCGTCAAAATTGACGGCATCTTGCACATAGTCTGGAACTGGATACAGCGCATTGGCCGCGACCACATCCGAACGGGCGTTGGAAGGGAATTGGAACATGTCAGCCAGATATGTGTTGGTCGCCACTGACTGCATGATCTTGTCTGTCAATTCTTGCTGGCCAAAGGAGCCCCTTTCCCAACCATAACCGTTTTCTTCAATCCAGGGCTGGATGAATCTTTCCACTGTTGCGCCCATATTTTCCAGGCCGGCGTACCTAATGACTACCGGTTCAGTGTCCGCCATACCTTCGCCGCCGGAAGTGACAGATGGGGCTGCGCACGCTGCTAGTGCAGCCACTCCCAAGGCACCGCCGGTCAGTCTCAGAAAATCACGTCTTGTTACATCTCCTCTCATCTCATTGCTCCTTAATATTAATGTGAAAATGCGGACTTCCAGGATCGTCGATCTGGAGGCAGCCAAAGATAAAATTGAACTATTGAATGTCCAGAAAATATTATATGCTAGGCGGGCTTTTCCTAGCTAACTACCGCCGAGACGCGTTGGTTTCCCCAGTCCGACAGAAAACCGATATATAATAGCCCCCATAATTTATTCTCTTATCCAGAGAAGTGGAGGGACCGGCCCTTCGAAGCTTCGGCAACCCAGTAGGCCCGCTCAGGGGGCTCACGGTGCCAAGTCCGGCAGACGCAAGTCTGGGAGATGAGAGGCTAGGCATTGATGTCAAGTCTTTTTGCATCCCCGGAACAGGGGATGTTTTGATCTCCGCTGCTTTTTCTGGAAGTGGAGGGCTTGCTCTGTCTTTAAGCGATGCATTCCTACGCCTCAGTCGATCAGGTTAATACCCAATATTTCACTTTCGCTGAGGACGAGCCCTTCCGAATGTCCAGCGGGGCCACGTTGTCTCCCGTCACACAGGCCTACCAGACTTATGGAGAATTGAATGGGGATCGCACCAATGCCATTTTGGTTTGCCATGCCTTGAGTGGCAGCCAGCAAGCGGCAGGTACTTCTACCGTTGATCCTGGGGAATTGGGCTGGTGGTACGACTGCATCGGGCCCGGCAAGGCATTTGACACAGAAAAGTTCTTCATCATCTGCAGCAATGTCATTGGCGGATGCTTTGGTTCATCAGGTCCAGCCACAATCAGCCCTGCAACGGGTCGGCCATATGGGCTTTCATTCCCGGTAGTTACCATAGCGGATATGGTTGATGCCCAGGTTCAACTCATAAACCATTTGGGGATCGATAAGCTCCTCTGTATGGGGGGCGGGTCCATGGGGGGTATGCAAGTCCTACAGTGGACTTCAAAATATCCGGAACGCCTTCATTCAGCTATACCTATCGCAACTACGGCCCGACATAGTCCGTTACAAATAGCCTTTGATGCCGTAGGTCGCGAGGCCATTCTGAGAGATCCCCATTGGCAAAATGGGGATTATTATGACAGCCCCAACCACCCCGATGCTGGTCTGGCTGTAGCTAGAATGATCGGTCATATTACCTACCTGTCGGACAGTTCGATGCACAGCAAATTTGGCCGCCGACTCCAAGATCGGGAAAAGTTTGGCTACGAGTTCCTCAATACAGATTTTCAAGTAGAGAGTTATCTCCAACACAATGGCAACAAGTTTCCGGCCCGGTTCGATGCCAATAGCTACTTGTACGTAACAAAGGCCATGGATTATTTCGATCTGAGTCACGAAACCGGGAGACTGGCGGATGCATTTCGTCACGCGGAAGATGTGAGGTTCCTCGTGGTGAGTTTCACAAGCGATTGGTTGTATCCCAGTTACCAGAGCAAGGAGTTGGTCAAGGCCCTAAGCACATTGGGCATTAACGCCACCTATGTGAATGTGAAAAGCGTTTGGGGTCACGATGCATTCCTGCTGGAAACCAACACCATGACGGAGCTGATTGCTAATTTCCTGGGCAGATTGAGCAGGGAATTGAATATTAAACCGCCCCTTGCACATCAGGCATTAGCAGCCTAGAAGCTGATATTAGACTGTGCTCTCTGCATCCATGCAAACAGATCCAGACACGAATCCAGCACAGGTCCGTCCGGACCTGCGGGCTTTGGCCACTCTAGTGCGCCCAGACAGCATTGTTCTGGACTTGGGGTGCGGTGAGGGAGTGTTGCTGGATTATTTGTCACAAGTCAAGAATGTCCAGGGCAGAGGGATCGAGCTTCACGAAGTAGGGGTGATGGCCTGTATCCGCAGGGGACTCAGCGTGCGCCAAGGCAACTTACATGAAGGGCTAGGCGATTACCCGGATCAGACCGTGGACTACGTAGTTCTAAGCCAGACTCTCCACTACCTCAACAACCCCAGCCGAGTCATTTCGGAAATGATGCGGGTTGGCAAGCAGATCATCATTAGCATTCCTAATTGGGGATATTGGAAATCCAGGTTGGAATTGCTCGTTAAAGGGCAAATACCAGAATCACCTGCTCATCCTGATAAGTGGACATCTGAAAGGCGATGGCAGGCAATGACCATCGCTGGATTCCGCCATTTCTGTCGAGATCACGGGATTGAGATCGTGGAGGATATTTATCTGGGGCCGGGAGGCGTCAGCCAACACAAGATTGCCGCCAATCTATTTGCAACCACGGGCATCTTTGTGCTCCAACCTTCCACCTCCTTTGACAGGAAATTCGGCACATGATCGTTATGAAATTCGGGGGCACTTCCGTCGGAGATGTGGAAGCCCTGCGCCACGTCTGTGACATCGTCCGCAGAGGACAGGAGGAAGCGGACGGGCAAGGTGTGGTTGTGGTCACCAGCGCCATGAAGGGCGTTACAAATTTCTTGGTGGAGGCTGCCCAAGATGCCGCCAGAGGGGGCCAGGGTCCTCGCGAAAGCGCCTACGAACGGCTACAGTGCCAGCACGATTCAGTCCTGAATTCCTTGGTCGCGGAGCAAGGTATTCGTGAGCGTTTGCAGCACGACATTGAACATAACATCCGGCACTTGCGGCGTCTGCTGGAGAGTATTGCGGTGATTGGAGAACTCACGCCCAAGGGAGCAGACTGGATTGCCGGGACTGGCGAATCCATTATGGCACCAGTCTTACACCAAGTGCTGCGTTCTGCAGGCCTACCGGCGGAACTTGTGGATGCCCGAGAGGTGATCATCACAGATGAAGTCTTTGGAGGGGCGGAGCCTCGTTCCCCATTGACGGAAGAACGGTGCCAGAAAGTCATCCAACCTCTGTTGGTCTCTGGAAAGGTAGTTGTCACGGGCGGCTTCATAGGTGCCACTCTGGAAGGAGTGCCTACGACATTGGGACGTGGCGGATCTGACTACACTGCAGCCATTATCGGGGCGGCTCTGAACGCCTCGGAAATCCGCATCTATACGGATGTGAGCGGGGTCAAGACTGCAGATCCCAGAGTTGTGCCGCAGGCTCGCAGCTTGCGCCAAATCAGCTACGGCGAAATGGCTGAACTCTCCTATTACGGTGCCAAGGTGCTGCATCCCAAGACGGTAAGGCCCGCTATGTACAAAAACATCGCACTTCGGGTTCTAAACACTTTTGAACCGGACCACCCCGGCACCATCGTTGTTCCTGATCACAGCTTGTCAGAAGGCGGCAACATTAGAGCAGTCACCGCTATTCAAGACATGACCCTGATCCGCATCGAAGGCAGAGGTATGCTTGGGGTCACGGGCATGGCTGCCCGTGCTTTCGGTACTGTTTCAGAGGTCCACGCTAATGTGCTCATGATCTCGCAAAGCAGCAGTGAACAGAGCATCTGCTTTGTCATTCCAAGGGCCTCAACTGAAACAGTGGTTCCGGCTTTGCGCCAGGAATTTGCTGTAGAGTTGGAACGGGGATATATCGACCGGATTGAGAGTCAGTCCGACATCGTGATTATTGCTGCAGTTGGTCATGCCATTCACGATACATTGGGCATCGCCGGCAAAGTCTTCACTGCTTTGGCTGAAGCAGGCATCAATATCATTTCAATTGCCCAAGGTGCCAGCGACGCCATGATAAGCATGGTGGTTGCCGCTGCCGAAGCGGATGCCGGAATCAGGGCTCTACACAATGCCTTCGAGTTGCATGTGGCTGGCCAGAACTAAACCACTATAGTCACAATTCTCGTGAATCTTTCTAATGAATTGAATTTAGAAGGACTAGGTGGGATATCTGCGGGCCCAATTCAAATCAGGGACCCCTATGTTAGAATTTTCGTTTTCTTGAGCCGGTGAACGCGTCATGCAACGACTGCCAATAGTAATACTAGGTCTGGGCAGCGTCGGACGCTCTCTGGTCCGCCAGATTGTCCAGAATCGACCTTTACACTCTGTTACTTACGGCCTACGTTTGGACGTCCAGGCTGTGAGTGATTCCAATGGATTCCTCACGCCTGCGGATGCAGCTTTTTCAGACAGGGAATTGACTGAAATCCTGTTGGCCAAGGAGGCGGGCCAATCCCTAGCAATGCAGGATCGGGGCATCATGGGACATGAGGGTCTGGCCATTGTTGTAGCCCAGGACAACCGTTGCACCGTGTTTGCGGATTGCAGTGCGGCAGATGCAACCACAGAGGCTCTAGTGGCGGCTGTAGAGAGAGGCTCCTGTGTCGCTTTGGCAAACAAGAAGCCCTTGACCCAGAACCAAGCAACCTATGACCGCCTTACTCACACCTCTGAAGGCGTACGGCGTTGGACTAGTAGCCGCTGGGAAGCGACCGTAGGGTCCGGCCTACCCATCATTGCCACTTTGCAAAGACTCCGTTGTAGCGGGGACCAGGTACATTCCATTGCTGGAGCCCTTAGTGGCACCCTGGGCTTTGTCATGACCGGCCTACAAGCCGGCAGGCTATTCAGCGAGATAGTTGCAGAGGCTTATGCCAAGGGGTACACGGAACCTGATCCGAGAGATGACCTTAGTGGCTTGGATGTGGCCCGGAAGGCCCTCATACTGGCACGGGGGGCAGGGCATCGCCTGGAGTTGACAGATGTCTCCGTAACCGGGTTGTTCCCTGACGACATGGCAGGCCTCACAGTTCCAGAATTCATGGCAGCACTGCCGCAGCTGGATGCCGAGATGGCACAAAGATGTGCCGATGCTCTTTCCCAGGAAAGCTGTCTACGTTACGTAGCGTCCGTTGCCGATGGTACCCTCACAGTGGGCCCACAAACCGTACCACTGAACAGCCCGCTAGGTCAGCTGTCCGGGACCGATAATCTTGTGCAATTTACTACGCAGTGGTATTCCCCATTGCCCCTTGTGATTCAGGGCCGGGGCGCGGGGGTGGAAGCCACAGCGGCCGGAGTGCTAAGTGATATAGTAGAACTGGCTTTGGCCAACTGTGCCATATGCTGTTGAGGCCACAATCGGTTTCCCCTGCGGTATCCGTTTCTGCCTCACTCGCAAGTTGGTGATATTTGGAAAATTCTCCTCGCTGTCATGGAAATTCGTTGACGCGCCAAGAAAGTAATATGTCAGAGAAAGTCAAAGTAGGAATTCTGGGTGCGAATGGGCCTGTGGGCCAGCAATTCGCTGTGATGCTGGAAGAACACCCTTGGTTCGAAGTCACTGTCTTATGCGCTTCGGAACGTAGCACTGGCCGTACTTATGCCGAAGCATGCAATTGGATTCTGACGGAACCCATGCCTAAGAATCTGCAAGACAAAGTGCTGGTACCGGCAGAACCTGGCGTAGATTGCGAAATCGTCTTTAGTGGCTTGCCTACAGAGGCTGCTCGCGAAGCGGAGCGAAACTTCGCGCGGGCAGGCTATGGTGTTTACAGCAACGCCAGCGCTTACCGGTACGCCGAGGACGTGCCCCTTATGATCCCGGAAGTCAATCCAGAACACTTGGGCCTCATTGAGATCCAACAACGCAACCGCGGGTGGTCAGGGTACATTATTACAAATGCAAATTGTACTACCACCACTCTGGTCTGTGCGCTCCATCCTTTGCACGAGGCCTTTCAGCTCGAACGACTCTTTGTGTGCACAATGCAAGCGGTCAGCGGAGCAGGATACCCGGGAGTCAGTAGTCTGGACATCATGGACAATGTTATACCTTACATTGGCGGGGAAGAACAGAAGGTAGAGGAAAGAGAACCGCAAAAACTCCTGGGCCGCTTTGATGGTCAGGGCATCGTAAGTCCAAATTTCCGTATCAGCGCACATTGCAATAGGGTGCCCACACGGGACGGACACCTGGAAGCCATCAGCTTGGAATTTCAGGAGTCCCCCACCCGAGAAGACATTCTGCGCGCTTGGCAGGATTATGATCCTCTGCCGCAACGGCTCGGCTTGCCGTCAGCGCCCCAGCCACCGATCGTATATCTGGAAGCCGCCGATCGGCCGCAACCACGTTTGGACCGGCTCATGGGTTCTGTGCCCGGTATGGCCACGGTGGTTGGACGTTTACGCCGTGATCCATTGTTTGACTATAAGTTTCTGACTTTGGGCCACAACACCATTCGGGGGGCAGCGGGAGGCAGCCTGCTGAACGCGGAGCTGTTCCACGTGTTGCGGGGAAATCCGGCCAATGGCCATCTGTCGCCCCGGACCCAGGAGGCACTGGCTGCTTTGTAGTCAGCGCTCCTGTTGCCTTCAATTCAAAAGAGGCCATTCTTGTCTGCTGCTCAAAACCCCCAACCCGAATACATGGAATTCGGCATGGTGACCCTGTCCGAATTCCTAGAAGATCGCATCGTTTACAGAAATTTGCAACCCATCGACCCAAAGTACAAGGGATACAACCAGTGCGCACGGGACTTCGGTTTGGATCCCGCGGCACTGCCCCGCAAGACCGACACCTCCTACGCCAAAGTGGCAGTGTGGATTACAGAGCACATGCAGGAGCGGCGCTCGGATACGGAAATCGATGAGCTGCTTTTCATTGGGGATACTTACGGCACGGACGGAGTGGCCTTCATAGACATGGTGGACTTCGCTCGCTGGCGTGGGTCCTGTTTCATCTGTGCGGAGGACCTGAGTGTTGATCCGGAAATCACCTGGGATACGAAACAACAGGTGGCCACAGCGAATCGCTGGAATTTGTTGGGACCCTGGCTACAGGGATTGAATGAACGATTCGCTCTGGATGATCGTACAGCTGTCGTCATCGATATAGACAAGACTGCCCTGGGTGCCCGTGGTCGCAACAGCAAGGTCATCAACGAAGCCAGATTGGAGAGCTTGCATCAGGCTCTGGAAAGTCAATTGATTAGTACTGGCAAATTTAACTTTGAAGAATTCCGTCTGGTGTATGAAGCTCTTTCTAGACCGGAATTCTTTCCACTGACCGGGGACAATCAAGACTACATAGTCTACATAAGCTTAATGGTAACTACAGGCATCATGACTATTAAAGAGGTTAGTGATCTCTTAACGCAAAGAATGTCCTTTGACCATCTGGTGCGTTGGATTTCAACACAGGCAGAAAACAGATTCTCAATGCAGATGCGGCAGTTGCATGAGCAATATCAGATGTGTGCACGAAACGGGGATTGCACGCCTTTTAAACAGTTTCGGCGGCAGGAATTTCTAAACACTGTGCAGCACATGGGTCAGTTGCCATCAGGCACTAGCCCAGAACAGCGTTTAGCCGCAGAACTTTGCATTACGCAGGAAGTTCGGGAACTGAGCCTATTTATGAGGGAGCGAGGCTGTCTGCTGTTAAGCCTCAGCGACAAGCCACAGGAGGCGGCCATGCCGCATCCTCGTTGGCATAAGGGAATGCAACCTATCCATCGAGTCAATACTCACGCCGTGGGTACGAGCATTCAACCGGTGCTGGATGCCATCGGTACATAGGCCGATGAGTCCGACAGTACAGACAAACAAGGTGCCTTCCTCTAGACTGCTCCCATGTGCCAACAAGGCGTCCAAACCTGAAACGACCTATTTAATGTAGATATGTCCGCAGACAAGAAAAACCAGGAATCCCAGAATTCTCAGCCGCAAGAGAATGGGGACGGGCCGCCCCGTCCCCCTAACCAGTGGTCCGCCCTCTTGAATCAAGGCTGGATTTGGATTCTATTGGTTATAGTGGGCGTTGTGGCCGTCCGCTCTCTGGTTAGCAACAACACCCGGAGCGAGACCATAGGCCTCAATGAGGTCGCCTCTTTAGCCAATGAAAGTCGTGTCGAGCGCATTGAAGTAGTAGGGGAAGTAATTTCCGTCTATCTCAACAGCGGCAATACCGTGCGCTCCCGTAAGGAGTTAGAGTCCAGCATCTACGACAGCCTATCGAATCTAGGGGTGGAAGTCGACCGGCTCAACGCCTTGCCGATCACTTTCCGCAATCCGCCGCGGGCTGCTGCCATCATATCTGGAGTGCTTATCATTCTCCCTATGGTGGTGGTTATCGCTTTCTTCGTGTTTATCATGCGCCAGAGCGGCATGGGAGGCCAGAATCGCGCGATGCAGTTTGGTCGAAGCCGAGCCAAGAAAGTAGAGGCCATGGAGCAAACGGACATCACATTTGAAGATGTGGCGGGTCTGGTCGAGGCCAAATTGGAACTCGAAGAAGTTGTCGAATTCCTGAATGAACCGGATAAGTTCCAGGCTTTGGGCGCGCGCATCCCCAGGGGGGTTCTGTTGGTGGGCTCACCTGGCACGGGCAAAACACTACTGGCCAAGGCCGTGGCTGGAGAAGCCGGAGTGCCTTTCTTTTCCAGTTCCGGATCCGAATTCGTGGAAATGTTCGTTGGCGTGGGGGCCAGTCGCGTCAGAGATCTCTTTACCCAAGCGAAGGCCCAATCTCCTTGCATCATTTTTGTAGATGAAATCGATGCCGTGGGCCGGCATCGCGGTGCTGGAATTGGCGGTGGTAACGACGAAAGGGAACAGACCCTCAATCAGATTTTGGTAGAGATGGACGGGTTCGAATCCGGTGCCAATGTCATTGTGATTGCGGCCACTAACCGCCCTGATATTCTGGATCCGGCGCTGCTGCGCCCGGGACGTTTTGACCGCAAGATAATTGTTGATTTTCCTGAACGCAGTGAACGCAAGGCTATCCTTGAAGTTCATGCCAAGGGCAAGCCTCTGGCTCAGGAAGTAGACATGGATGCCATCGCTGGTCAAACCCCTGGCATGGTGGGGGCGGACTTGGAAAACCTGATGAATGAAGCCGCCATTCTGGCGGCCCGCCACAACCAGAAGTCAATAACTATGACCAATCTGGTGGAGGCCATCGAACGCGTGATGGCGGGCCCCGCCCGCGCCAGTCGCGTAATCACGGAGAAAGAACGTCGTTATGTGGCCTACCACGAAGCTGGGCACGCCATCATGATGCACCTGTTGGACCAATCGGACAACGTGGGAAAGATCAGCATCGTCAGCCGTGGGCAAGCCCTCGGCTATGTAATGCCATTGCCGGACGAAGACAGGCATTTAATGAGTGTTTCGGACTTCGAGACCCAGCTGTCTGCCCTCCTAGGCGGACGTGCCGCTGAAGAGATCACCTTTCAAGATGTAACGACGGGGGCCGAAAACGACCTGGAACGCGTGACAAACATCGCTATCAATATGGTCACTCGCTACGGCATGAACGAAGGACTGGGCCCCATTCAACTTAATCAAGGGGAACACAGCCCTTTCATGGGCATGGAGATCGGTGAACAACGCCACTACAGTGAGGAAGTCGCCCAACAGATAGACAAGGAAGTACGTGGTCTCGTAGACCGGGCTTATCAACGTACCATGAGCCTCTTGCAAGAACACCGCGATAAGCTGAAATTGCTGGCCGAAACGCTATTGGAAAAGGAAACGCTCGAACAGGACGAGTTTGAAGCCCTGATTGGCTTGGCCCCCACCTAGATTGATTCGGTGCTCTCCCTTACATCTGGGACAGGGCTACCGCGCAGGCCGCTGCGGCCCTCGCGTTGTTACGGAGTAACGCCAGGTTGGTTTGCAGACTTCGCCCCGCGGTTTCCTCCGAAACTCGTCCCAACACAAACGGGGTGACTGACGCTGAACGCAAGCCCTTGGCCTCAGCGGCCAGAAGGGCTGCCTCTATGGCTGTCTCTACTTCTGCTTTGGGCAGTTCGTCGTGCTCGGGTACGGGCACTGTCACCAGCATGCCCGTTGGATCTGGCATCTCCCTGTGAATTCGCCACAAGTTACTTACTTCCTCAACGGTGTCACACGTTATGTCAACTGCAAGCCCAGTATTTCGATAGAAAAATCCTGGAAATTCATCGGTACCCAGACCCACTACAGGTACGCCCCAAGTCTCTAGAAACTCTAGGGTGGCGGGCAAGTTCAGAATGGACTTGGCCCCTGCGCAGAATGTTAGGATGGGGGTCCGGGCCAACGCCGGAAGGTCTGCGCTGATGTCCATTTCGTTCCCGCGATGTACTCCCCCAATGCCGCCGGTGGCGAAGACCTCATAACCGAAGAAACGGGACATCCACAGACTTGCAGCCACGGTGGTTGCCCCATTCCATTGTCTTGCTCTAGCCAGGCTCAAGTTTCGACGTGAAATCTTATGAATTCCTTTCGCCGTAGCTAGAAATCGGATCTGGTCTTTATCCAGCCCACCTATCATTTGACCCTCCAGAATGCCCAAGGTACGCGGTTTAGAGCCTCCTGCTCTTACCTCCTCTTCCATGCCCAGCGCTAACTCCAGATTGTGAGGGTAAGGCAGTCCATGGGAAATCACCACGGACTCAAGCGAAACTACGTTGGGAATCGGGATTGATTTGGAAGTCATCTTGCGTTTGGCTGAGGAATGTACCCATCTGGAGCGGCGAATTCTGGAGGTAGGTAGGAAGATCTTGCAGTGCGCTGGGCCACTTCTTCAAAGAAACGCCACGTGATGCGACTTACGTTGTACATGGTGCCGTTGCTAATCGCCCAGTCCAACCATACCGGACGATAAAGGAAAAAGCTGAGCACATAGGGGCCAGCTGGTCCCCAGACCAGAGCAACATCCCCGTGCTGTTCAAATGAGAAGCCGTGTTTGTGCAGGACGGAACGCGTCTCTGGCTCGGGCAGACCTCCCCATATCATCTCCTGAAAGTCATTGTGGGACAGGTAGAACATGATCGACTGGCATTCAGTAGGAGTAATATCGGCCGGAAAGGTATCTAGGAAGATTCCATGGCCCAGAGAGCATTCATACATGCCTGCAAGTATGCGGCCCATGTCAGCAGCGGTAGTCTGCAAATGCGGATCCGGGAGGGTGTCCCATTCCCTAGAATTGGCCGGCGTCGTTCGAGGTGGAACCTGAGATGGATCATCATAACCAGTCAACATGAATGTATCTTCCAATCCGAGCTGCTGGCCGAAAGCTGTCACTTCTGCAGCGCCGCGGGTGACGTCCCCGTCTCCTAGAGACAGCAGCAGAAGGTTTGCTGCTGAATTGTTACTGTCCCCCAGAGCCAGATCAATCCACTGACCAAGGTCCGTGTCAGAGGCAATACCATCAATGTCTCGCATAATAGCCATTACGATCAACAGTTTCAGGTTGGACATCCCCGAGAATGCCACATTGCTGTCGAATTCCGCCTCCTCTCCGGTAGTGAGATCTTGCAGATAAAAAGAAGCGAAGCCTAGAAAATCTGAGGTATAGGCGTCCAAGGTTTTCACCAACAGATCCAACTCAGGTTCCGGACCGGGTATTTCACGAACAGCCAGATCCCAAACCCTTTCTCCTGTACTCATGAAGGCTGCGGATACCTTGTCCAGGCTGTTCTCGTTATCCACCTGCAGTCCCGGAGCCCCGGGCTGCCATGTCCAATCAGGGTATGGATAGTACATGAAACCCAGCTCAGTAGGGTCCAGATCTTCTCCCACTTGTGCCATTACCCAATCTTGGTCCAAGGGCCGCAGGTAGTAACTCTGGGGCTCAGTCTGAAACTCCTCATTGAATTGTGTCAAACGGGCCTGCGCTTTATCCCGATCAAACCAGAAGTAGAGCGGAATAGTGTGCCTTTCGATAGGAAGACCCAGCAGGGATCGTAGGGACGTTCGGAGGAAGAGATTTCCTTCCATATAAGTGCCAGCCTCAGCTAGGATGCGGTCTACATCCACTTGCAGACCCACTTCTTCCGCCGTAATGGTTTCTCTGGCTTGGTTGAAAGTGACTAGGACAGGTTGCTCAAAGTGATTCCTTAGCGATTGGGTTATCACTTCCGGGGAGCGGGCATCGCGGAAATCCCAGTCCCCGATCATTACGCCGGGCAGAATTGGGGCGGCCTGCGCCTTGTACACACTATAAAAGCGCACTAACCCGAAACAGAGAACGATGGCCGTTGCAACTTTAAGGAAGCCTTTCATCAGGATTGTCTGGTGCCGTCTTGAGTTCTACTCCCATTCGATGGTGGCTGGTGGTTTAGTGCTTACATCGTATACCACACGGTTTATGCCCGGCACTTCGTTCACGATGCGGCGGCTGACTTCAGCTACCAAATCCCAAGGCAGGCGGGTCCATTCTGCTGTCATGAAATCCGTTGTGCTCACTGCCCTCAGACTGACCACATGCTGATAAGTGCGACCATCTCCCATCACGCCTACGGTCTGCACCGGTAACAATACTGCAAATGCCTGATCTGTCGCGTGGTATTGATCCGCTTTCTCCAATTCGGTCATGAAAATGTGGTCGGCCGCCCGTAGCATCTCCAGCCTCTCCCAGGTCACTTCACCCAATATACGTACCGCCAAACCAGGGCCGGGAAAGGGATGCCGCTCCAGGATGCGGTCCGGCAATCTCAATTCCTTTCCAATTTTGCGCACTTCATCTTTGAATAGCATTCGGAGAGGTTCGATCACTTCAAAACTTAGATCTTCAGGTAACCCCCCCACATTGTGATGAGTCTTAATGGTATGGGCATGTTGCTCCCGACTACTTGAAGCGGATTCAATTACATCCGGATAGATCGTGCCTTGAACAAGAAAATGCTTGGCGTCATCTTCACGCACCCCAGAAAGGGCGGCCACCTCCTGCTCGAACACTCGGATGAAGCGGTTACCGATCCGTTTGCGCTTCACTTCGGGGTCTGTGACACCAACAAGATCCGTGAGGAATTCTTCGCTGGCGTCTACTGCAATTACCCTTAAGTTAGGCCGCCACAAATTTAAGGCATGCATTACGGCAGCTCCTTCGTCGAGGCGCAGCAAGCCATTATTGACAAAGAAGCACACCAACCGGTTCCCCACCGCTTCGTGAACAAGCGCAGCGGCGACGCAGCTATCGACACCGCCGCTCAATGCGCAAATGACCTGACTTCGCTCTGGGACTGTAGACCGAACGGAAGCAATGCTGTCTTGAATTACCTGAGCTGGGGACCAATTGGCTACACAGCCACATATGCGTAAAACAAAATTTTGCAGTATCTGAATTCCAGCGATTGTATGATTTACCTCTGGATGGAACTGTAAGCCGTACAGCCGCTCCTGTTCCATGGCAAAGGCGGCATGGGGGCAATCCCTGCTGAAGGCGATGTCACTGCCGTCCACCGGTAAGGCCGTCACAAGATCCCCGTGGCTCATCCAGACCTGGCTGTTGGATGGTACACCTTGGAGAAGCTGAGAGGTCTCATTGTGAGCCAGCGTGGCTGAGCCGTATTCTCTGGTCTCGCTACTTTCTACACGACCACCCAAGGCCTGCACCAATAACTGCATGCCGTAACAGATTCCCAGCACCGGCACATGGTGTTCCAGTACTCCTTCGGGCAGAATTGGAGCATCCTTTTCATAGACACTGGCCGGACCGCCGGAGAGCACAACGCCAGCTACATCGGGCATGGACAGACGGGTTTGGGCATCGTTCCATGGCACCAGTACTGCCAGTACCTTCAATTCCCGTATTCGCCTGCAAATCAGCTGGCTGTATTGGCTGCCGAAGTCAACAACAACTATGACTGAATTGCCGTTCCTGGCAGAGACTTCAATGGTTGGCAAGGTAATGATTAAGTTCCCAAGCAGTCACATGAGAACGATAATCTCGCCATTCCCTGGTCTTGGCCTCAACATATGTTTCGAATAGGTGCTGACCCAAGGCGTCGGCGATAACGTCGCTATCTCGGAGAGCTGCTATAGCTAGCCCCATACTGTCTGGCAACGTATCGTAGTTCATGCGGCGATTAGAGAGGCTGAAAAGGTCTTCCTCTAGCGGTGCTGGAGGATCCAGCTCCCTCTCAATACCATCCAACCCCGCTGCCAGCATTACCGCAAATGCCAAGTACGGGTTTGCACTGGGGTCGGGACAGCGCAACTCAATACGTGTGCTGGCTTTTCGATCTTTCGTCAAATGCGGCACCCGGATCAGGGCACTGCGAGTAGTACGCCCCCAACAGATATTCACAGGAGCTTCAAAGCCTGACACCAGACGTTTGTAACTGTTGACTAGTGGTGCAACCACAACAGCCATACCTTTAGCGTGTTCCAATTGGCCGGCAATGAAATAGAGGGCAGTCTGGCTCAATTTATAACTATGGGTCGGGTCATACATCAGGTTTTCGCCAGACTCAGGATGAAGCAGACTCTGATGCACATGCATGCCGGATCCCGCCATTCCAGTAATGGGTTTAGGCATGAAAGAACAGAATAGACCGTGCTGATGAGCAATGGTCTTGGCAACGACCCGAAGTGTGGCTGTACCATCTGCCATGGCCAACGCAGGGCCATACTTAAGATCCAACTCGTTCTGCCCCGCCCCCAATTCATGGTGAAAGGAGCCCACGGTCACACCTAGGGGGGCTAAAGTATCGACAACTTCGCGCCGGATGTTTTGATTTACGTCAAGGCTAACATCAAAATAGCCGGCCTGATCCAAAGTCTTTAAAGGCTGAAGGCTGCCGTCGGGATGGGGTTGGAAGAAGTAGAACTCCAGTTCTGGTGCCACATTGTATTCAAAGCCCATACGTCGGGCCCTTTCCAATTGGCGGCGCAGCACATTTCGAGGATCACCAGCAAAGGGCTCTCCATTGGGCAAATATATGTCACAGATCACCCGAGCGGTACGAGGACCGCTGTCCATCTCCCAAGACACCAAGGCGTAGGTTTCTGGATCCGGAACCAGGTACATATCACTTTCTAAAGTCCGAGCGAATCCGTAGATGGAACTCCCATCGAACCAATGGCCATGGCCGGAAACTTCGTCCCAAAGCGCGGTGGGAATTGTGACCTGTTTGACTTGACCTGCTATGTCGCTAAACTGCAGAAGCACGAAATGGACTTCCTCAGCCCGCATTTGTTCGCCCAGATTTCGCCGGGCTTCGGCTTGTTCCTCTTGCGCCATGCGTTACTCGCTCTGCACTTCCCGATTGGTAGTAACTAAAATTATACGTGCCACATAGGATCCCAAAGTACAAGGCCCGATCCAAATGGATCGGGCCCTGCGTGTGTGTGGAGGATCAGGGCATCAAATGCCGTAGTACAGGTTGAACTCCTCTGGATGGGGGCGTAGGCGAATGGCATCCACCTCATTTTCACGCTTCCAGTCCAAATAGGACTCAATCAGGTCTGGGGTGAAAACCCCACCTTCCAGAAGGTAAGCGTTGTCTTCCTCCAAGGAGTCCAACACTCCCTCCAGAGAGCCCTTGACCATTTCAACTTTGGCCATGTTCTCTTCTTCATAGAGGTCCATGTCTCCGGGTTCGCCAGGATCGATCTCGTTTTTAATACCGTCGATACCGGCCATAACCATGGCCGCGAAGGCCAGATAGGGATTCGCCCCTGGGTCTGGACAGCGGAATTCCACCCGCTTCGCCTTAGGAGAATCGGAATACACGGGTATGCGGCAGGCCGCAGAACGGTTTCGCGCCGAGTAAGCTATTACGACAGGTGCCTCATAACCTGGCACCAAGCGCCGAAATGAATTTGTCAGCGGAGCTGTGAACGCCAGCAACGAATTGATATGTTTGAGAATACCTCCAATATAGTGAAGGCCGGTCTGGCTAAGGCCCGCATATTTGTCTCCGGCAAAGAGGTTCTCGCCGTCCTTCCACAGACTAAGGTGTACATGCATCCCAGAGCCGTTGTCTTCGAACAAAGGCTTGGGCATAAAAGTGGCTGTCTTGCCATACTTCTTGGCCACATTCTTGACGATGTATTTGTACAGCTGGATACCGTCCGCCATCATGGTCAAAGTTTTGAACTTTAAGTCGATCTCGGCTTGTCCCGCAGTGCCTACCTCATGGTGATGCACCTCAACATCCAAACCGGCATCGATCATAGTTCGCACCATTTGCGATCGCAATTCCTGTTGGCTGTCAGCCGGGGGTACCGGGAAGTATCCGCCCTTGTACCCAATTTTGTGACCGCCGCCCATTTCGCCACCGGTCCAAGGGGCTTCACCGCTGTCCAGGTAATACGCCTGGAAGTTGCGGCCAGTTTCGTAGGAAACTTGGTCGAAGACGAAGAATTCGGCTTCTGGACCCACAAACACGGTATCCGCGATGCCCGTACTCTTGACAAAGTCCTCGGCCCTCTGCGCTACATTGCGGGGACCGCGTGAATATCTCTCGCGTGAAATGGGATCGTAAACATTGCCTATAAAGGACAATGTCGGGGTCTCACAGATGGGGTCCACAAATGCCGTTGAAGGGTCCCCAATCAGAATCATGTCGCTGATTTCAATGGTCTGAAAACCCCGAATGGATGAACCGTCAAAACCAAAGCCTTCTTCAAACGCCTCTTCTGGATCAAAACTCTCGGTAGGCAAAGAGAAGTGATGCCACTGTCCAAACAAGTCCGTAAACCTGACATCCACAATCTTGATATCATTTTCCCTAATAGCCGCAGACACATCCGACCCGGATGAGCAATTCAGTGCCATTGAAAACTCCTTATTACAACTAAGACTAGCGGTCGCGTGTCGTTACATACAAGGCACGATCATAATGGGGAAAGGTTTGTCGTTGTTTAGTCACAATTCACAATATGAATGACAACTATTTGTGCACAGTTTCCAAATCAACTTATTCCAGGCGCCTTATTTCCAACCGGAATCAGTCTTTCACTGCTTTAGAGGCTGCCCTATCGAAGAATGGTTCCAAATTGGGAGAGGGAGGATATTGACCTTATGGTAGAGTTGCCCAAGAAAAGGACCCTAGATACCAGCCGCATTGACATGAATGGGGATAGGGTCGACCTCACATTGGGCATTGTGCCCAATTCACAGATATCATATTTAGCGGTTGTCGGAAAGCCTCCGACCTAGAAGATTAGTGCCCGGCAGGTAATCGGCCTGTTTGGGCCTATTTAGAAAGCGAGGGAATCAGGAGGTAGGTGAAGTTTGAGTTGGCCGAACAAATTCTGCATGGACTTGCTGGGGTCCCTCTTCTCCTGACCCAATTCTTGGAGCCCCATTAGTGCCTGAAGTTAGTGAAGGAGCGTTTTTCGGAGCACGACAATAAGCACAGTATTTCCAATCGGCCCGCTTACTCTGGCCGCAATGATTGCACCTGACTAGCAGCTGATGCTGGCATTCTGGACAGAACGCCCATTCCTCCCTAGCGGGGGCATCACATGCAGGGCAGAGGCAACGTACGCTGCGATCATTTAGCAAAGCATCTTCTTCCAAGGCTCGGTCATAGACATCCGCCAAGGTTTCTTTGGGGCGTACCAGCAAGTACACTACTGGACCCACGAAAGGCACCAGGGCGGCCAAAGCGGCCGCCAGGACTATGGCCCCCAAATCGAAAGAGCGTGCCCTCATGTCATTGATGGTCCAAACAATAGTGCCTGCCCATAGTGCGAAGAGCATGGCTCCCAATACAGTGACCGCCAGTTCCAGCCATTTGCCGATGGCATCAATTACTTCAGGTGACATTTTTTCAGGAATAGCCTCTCAGTGGCATTGCTAGATAGTGGGCCCAGTATAGAGGAAGAAACTGAGTGTTGAAGCGAAAGCGAAGTTGACAAAAGGAATGCAAGGGGATGGAGGCCAAATTAACCGACCGGAACGATCGCGCCAAGGAGTCTGGGCAGATTAAAACAAATCTCCACATGTTGGCGAGAACTGACGGCCACTATTTGACTATCGCTTTAACTTGAAGCATCGAGTTGGCATTTGGCAACGCGGCTTAGAGGTTGTCCGTCACCATCTCTCTTCATAAAGGCATTTTGCTGTTCAATGTTACCTTGCAACCACAGTGTGGAGCCCCACGCTTCTCTAGTAACTTCCACTTGTCAATGGATTGCAACGTATGTTCAATTGCCATTTCCGTTTCTTAACATTGGGATTCCTGTAGGAGCTCTTCTTCCAAAGACAACTCGGTGGTAGAAAAATTCATGTTAACCAACAGTAATGTACCGATAGTGGGTGTCTTCCCGTTCCCGCTTGTCCCGTCAGGCAAGATATAGTCTGCCGGTAAGATTGTTTGGCGAGTGAGCACATCTCACTATCGGCCAGCTGACGCAGGGGAACAAAACTGCAGATCCTGACTCCTGCAAAGTGCTGGACATTCATATTCAAAAACTAATTTGGAATTAGAGTAGAAATCAACAATAAATCGGTTGGACATTGCACTTTAGATTCGAGCCTCTTGGAATCTGCCAAGATTCCAGCATTTTGATTAACAGCGGGGTCCCGGCTTGCGTTAGTACGGTTCTCTTTAAATGGGACCCCATCGGCGCGGGGCTTTTTTCAGGGCTATGCCTACATGTTTTCCAGGCAAACTGAGCCTGCACCAGAAGTTTCAGGAATGATTGTGAAGCCGTGGGAGTTGTATAATTGATCGAGTGAATATTCGCTTTTTCAAAAGGAATAGAACGGCAATGAAATTTAGGAATTTGGGTGTAATTGCGATCGCAGTAATCCTGGGGATCGTTGTGGCTGCCTGCGCAGCTGCCGCACCCGCGCCTGCGGTGATGGAGTCTACAGAGCCTGTGGAAAGCGAAGCGATGCCGAGCGCATCTTCCACCCTGGAGCAAGTCATGGAACGCGGCAATGTTATTTGCATTGGTAATGCTGCAGCACCCGGTTTTGGATTTGTTGGAGAGGACGGTTCTTTCTCCGGTTTTGACACCGATTTCTGCCGAGCTTTGGCTGCCGCTATCTTTGGCGACTCAGAGGCCTTCGAAATCCGTCCAGCCACTGCTTCTGAGCGATTCTCCGTTTTGACAGCTGGTGAAGGCGACGTCCTTATCCGCAACACCACTGCTACCATGACCCGGGATACCGATTTGGGTGGCGACTTTGCCCCAACGACTTTCTACGATGGTCAGGGCATTATGGTGCGTGCAGCCGACGGTATCAGTTCTCTAGACGACTTGGCCGGCGGCAGCGTCTGTGTGGCCACTGGTACAACTACAGAACTGAATCTGGCTGATGTAATGGCTGCGCGTGGCATTGAATACGATCCCGTGGTGTTTGAAGGTAACAATGAAACCATTGAGGCATACGAATCGGGCCGCTGTGACGCCTTTACCACCGATAAGTCCGGTCTAACCGGTCGCCGCGCGGTGTTAGCTGATCCTACAGCCCACATAATTCTGAATGAAACACTCTCCAAGGAACCACTGGCTCCGATGGTCCGCCACGGTGACAGCCAATGGGAAGACATTGTACGATGGGTGGTCTACGCCACATTCCTTGCCGAAGAGCTTGGGGTGAATTCCGAGAACGTAGACAGTATGATGGAAAGCGCAGATCCTAACATTCGACGGCTGGTAGGTGCGGATGGAGAATTCGGTGCCAAGATCGGCCTGGACAACGACTGGTCTTACAACGTTATCAAGATGGTTGGCAATTACGCCGAAATTTACGACCGAAATCTGGGACCCGACACAGACTTTTACATTCCCAGGGGGCTGAACAGGTCCTGGGTTGACGGAGGCCTGTTGTACTCCCCGCCAATCCGCTAGGATTAAAGACAACGTCAAAGGGTATGGCTTAATTGGGCCATACCCTTTTTTTATACAAAGTCCCCAATGGCCTCTGTAGTGCAGTCTCAGGCTCACCCGCCTTTTTGGCGGGATGAACGCGTCCTCGGTTGGCTGTGGCAATTTCTAGTACTGTTGATCGTCGTTGGAGGGGCATTTTTTCTCCTCAACAACATGGCCACTGAGTTGCGCGCTCAACGCAACATCGTTTTCTCGTATAGCTGGGTCGGGCAGGTAGCTGGCTTTGACATCAGCGAAAGCCTTATCCCTTACGACAGTACCGGAACTTATGGCCGAGCTATTGTGGTGGGCATTCTCAATACACTGCAAGTTGCCCTCGGCGCGATTGTGTTTTCCACCATCCTGGGCCTTTTTTGGGGCATTGTCAGCATTTCCAGCAATTATCTGGCCCGGCGCATCGCCACAATCTACGTGGAGATATTTCGCAATGTCCCTTTGCTGGTCTTACTCTATTTCTGGTACTCAGGCCTGTTTCTGCAACTGCCTCGACTAGCCGATGCCATTGAATTGCCCGGCCCCACTTATCTCAGCATTCGAGGCCTGTACATACCCTGGGGCACCCCCACTGAATCCTGGAACAGTTATCTCCTTATTCTGTTGCTGGGCGTTATTTGCTTTGTCGGGACAATAGTCTTTTTGCGCCAACGGGAGTTGCGCACTGGACAGGTTTACTTCAAAACCCTGTGGGGACTGAGTGTATTTCTCCCGATTGCTGTAGTCGGCTGGTTCGCATTGCCGGCGCCATTAACCCTGTCACTGCCAGTCAAAGAAGGTCTGCGCATAGTCGGGGGCAATTCCTATAGCCCGGAATTCATATCGGTGGTTACAGCTCTCAGCGTTTACGCCGCCGCCTATGTGGCTGAAATCGTAAGAGGTGGCATTCTGGCCATTCACCACGGCCAGCAGGAAGCTTCCTCCGCCTTGGGGTTAACACGGCTGCAATCATTGCGCTTGGTAATCCTGCCTCAAGCCATGAGAGTCATCGTGCCGCCCCTGATCAGCGAGTACTTGAGTCTGACTAAGAGTACCTCCCTGGCTGTGGCGGTCGGCTATCCAGACTTCTTCCACACTACGGCCAAGACCACCCTAAATCAAACTGGTCGAGAGGTAGAGGTCTTTCTCTTGGTTATGGTGGTCTATCTCTCCATTAGCCTTATGACTTCAGCTGTTTTGAATTGGTACAACAGCCTATTCGAGATCAAGGAACGTTGACCGCGACCCTTAGCCATGGCTCCTGTAACTCAAGGCATATCCCCACCTTTGGCCCGGCGCAGCTGGGTAAAGATCATTCGTGACCAGTTCTTCAAAAACTGGTCAGACACAGCTATTACATTGGCCTCCTTAGCATTCATCGTACTGCTGCTCCAGCCAGTGTTGCACTGGATACTGAACGAAGCCAGGTGGGAGGTGCTGGGACCGAATTTAGCGATCCTCTTGCGCGGCCGTTTCGTGGCGGAATTGGCTTGGCGGATCTGGGTGTGTCTGGGTCTGATCGCCTTGACGGCCGGCCTGGCGTCGGGAACCTGGAGCGGAAGATTCAGCGCAGGATTCGGGGCAATTCTAGCCTTGCCTTTGCTATTAGTGCTGGTCCCCATATTTGAAATGAACACCCGTCTGGGCCTGCTCGCAATGTCCGCTCTGATTGGAACTGGATTCCTGATTGGAAAGTACGGACCTGAACCCTACATGAAGAACATCACGGTCACCCTCTTGGCCCTGATAATTCCTGTAGGTCTAATTCTACTTTATGGCTTTGGACAGGATGGACCCATGCAAGTGACACCGCCCAAATTATGGGGCGGGTTGCTTTTGTCTCTAATTTTGGCACTGACGGGCATAGTTTTTTCCTACCCCTTGGGCGTAATTCTGGCTCTGGGTCGCCAGTCCAAACTGCCAATAGTTAGAATGCTGAGTGTTATATATATCGAATTCGTGCGTGGCGTGCCTCTTATCGCGTTGCTCTTCATGGCAGTAGTCATGTTGGAGTTATTCGTGCCGAATCGTTTTCCCAATATAGAAGGTATTGTGCGCGTGGCCGTGGCCATCACATTATTCTCCGCCGCCTACATGGCTGAAAATGTGCGGGCGGGGCTGGCTACAGTGCCTGCGGGCCAAGTGGAAGCAACCCGGGCTCTGGGTTTGAATAGCGTGCAAACAATGATTTTCATAGTGCTGCCCCAGGCTCTCAAGGCCATTATTCCGGTTACAGTCAACCAGTTTATTTCGCTTTTTAAAGACACCACGCTCGTGGCATTGGTAGGCATGCTCGATCTGGTGGGTATGGGCCGAGCTGTTCTGGGTAATCCCGCGTGGCTAGGAACGCACAAGGAAATCTATTTCTTTATCGGAGCCCTGTTCTGGCTCCTGAATTATTCCATGTCATATGGCAGCCGTAAGCTGGAAGAGCGGCTCCACACAGGCATCGAGAGCCGCGCTTAATTCCGGCCTCTTCTTTATTTTGTCTGGCCAACACAAGAAGAAAAAATATGCAGCCTCCCGCTAATTCAGATTTCATCATTGAATGCACCAATGTCAGCAAGTGGTTCGACGATTTTCAGGTCTTGAAAGACATCAACCTGAAGGTCAGAATGGGAGAAGTAATTGTGATTCTGGGGCCGTCCGGCTCCGGTAAGTCCACTCTGATCCGATCCATCAATCGGCTGGAAGAACACCAGGCTGGAACCATTGTGGTAGACAGTATTGAATTGACCCGCGACCTGAAAAACATCCACGAAGTCCGCAAGGAAATTGGCATGGTGTTTCAGCAGTTCAACCTTTTCCCACACCTGACCGTATTGCAAAACATAACTTTGGCACCTATTCAGGTTCGGAAGTTTAAGAGGGATGAAGCGGAAGCAAAGGCAATGCAGCTCCTGGAGCGCGTAGGCATTCCAGAGCAGGCGGAAAAATATCCTTTGCAACTTTCAGGAGGTCAACAGCAGCGTGTAGCAATTGCCAGAGCGTTGGCCATGAGCCCTAAAATCATGCTCTTCGATGAACCGACATCGGCCCTGGACCCGGAGATGATCAAGGAAGTTCTGGACGTAATGTTGGATTTGGCCCGTTCTGAAATGACCTTGATTGTCGTGACTCACGAAATGGGTTTTGCACGGGAAGTAGCAGACCGCCTGGTCTTTATGGATGCAGGGGAGATCGTAGAAGTAGGCACCCCCAAGGAATTCTTCGATAATCCCAAGGCGGAACGCACGAAGCAATTCTTGGAACAGATCCTGTAGTAATTTTCCGGGGAAAAAACCGTTCGCGGGTTAGGTACGGTAGTCCCCGTTAATCGTTACATATTCGTGGCTAAAGTCGCAGGTCCAGACCTGCGCTCGGCCTTGGCCGATTCCCAAGTCGATGCGTACACCGATTTCCGTTTCGCTGAAGATTGCCGAGGCATCCTCTTCGGCATAGTCCGTGGGAGTACCCGCCACTACTAATTGCAGTTCCGGTAAGTCCCCAGCCTGGATGAAGAGGGAGGATTTCTCCGGCACAATTTCCGCAGAAGAGTTTCCCACTGCGCAGAGAATGCGGCCCCAATTGGCATCTGAACCGTAAAAAGCCGTCTTGACTAGAGAACTTACGGATACGGAACGGCCCGCGGCATGAGCATCCGCATCGGAGGCAGCGCCTTCAACCGTAATGGACACTAACTTGGTGGCCCCTTCGCCATCTCTGACGATGGCTTGGGCCAGGGCGATGCTGGCCTTGGTGACAGCAGCCTGAAAGACCTCAAATCTGGGATCCTCTGAACTTTCCAGTGGTGGGGCCCCGGATTGGCCGTTTGCCATGAGTACCACTGTGTCGTTAGTGCTGGTGTCTCCATCCACGCTGATGCAGTTATAGGAGACGTTCACAGCGGCCGACAGAGCCGTTTCCAAGAGAGTCGGACTGACAGCAGCGTCGGTAACCAGCACTCCCAGCATCGTAGCCATATTAGGATGGATCATGCCGGAACCCTTGGAGATGCCAGACATTTTAATGGTATGCTCGCCGAATTTCGTGCTGCTGGTGTACAGCTTTGGAAAAGTGTCCGTGGTTATGAAGCCGCGGGCGGCATCACTCCAGCCGTCGGACCTCAAAGCACCCACAGCCTGCGTAATTCCCTTCGTGAGGGCGTCCATGGGCAGCTGAACTCCGATCACACCGGTACTCATCACCAACACGCTGCGATCTGGAGCCCCTAATTCCTTTTCGGTCCACTCTGCCATGAGGCGGGCGTTGGCCATGCCCTGTGGACCGGTGCAGGCATTGGCGCAGCCACTGTTTACAACCAGGCCGTGAATGCCGGATGCATTCAAAGACAGGACCTGTTTGTCATAGAGGACAGGAGCCGCCGGAAATTTGCATAGCGTGAAAGTCGCCGCGGCAGTGCAAGGCGTAGGGCTGGCTATGAGAGCCACATCCATCATGCCGTTGTTCTTGATACCGGCAGCCACACCCGCACAGTCAAAACCCGGGACCGTGGCCTCTGACCCTGAAAAACCAAGCTCTCCTCCTACTGGCATCGCTGCACCTCCTATGTAACTTCCTGTCCTTTTTGGTCCGACCACAGGAATGTGACCAGACCCATGACAATCATGGTCGAGTTTCTTCGTCTCGAGAAAGCAAAGCCTGTACTTTCAGGGGGAGACCAAAGAGCCGGATAAAACCTTCAGCGTCATGCTGATCATATACATCATCGTCCTCAAAAGTCACGTAATCCGTCCGGTACAGGCTGTGAGGGCTCTGGCGGCCCGCCAAAATGATGTTGCCTTTGTACAGTTTCAACCGCACCGTACCAGTGACTTTCTGCTGCGTAGCATCGACAAAAGCTGTCAAAGCCTGACGCAGAGGGGTATACCACTGCCCGTTGTACACGAGATCCGCAAATTTAAGACCCACCTGCTGCTTATAATGCAAAGTTTCCCGATCCAGGCACAGCTGTTCCAGCGCGCCATGACCCTTATAGAGAATGGCGCCCCCTGGAGTTTCGTAGACTCCGCGGCTCTTCATGCCCACTAACCGATTCTCCACTAGGTCTACCCGTCCGACTCCATGTTTGCTGCCCACCGAATTCAATTCCTTCAACAGTTGAACTGGGCTGTAGGCCTTCCCGTCAAGGTGAGTAGGCACCCCGCGAGTGTAGGTTAACTCAAGGTATTCTGGCTGATCGGGGGCGTCAATGGGATCTGTAGTCCATTCGAACATGTCCTTGGGTGGTTCCTGCCAAGGATCTTCCAGAACACCACCCTCGTTGCTCAAATGCCACAGATTGGCGTCCTGGCTGTAAATGCGGTCCGCAGTAGCTTTGACCGGTACATTGTATTCCGCTGCGTAGTCCAAGGCGTCCTGTCGGCCGCGAATGTTCCATTCCCGCCACGGAGCGACGATTCGCAATTCAGGTGCCAAAGCCATTACAGTCAATTCGAAACGCACTTGGTCATTGCCTTTGCCGGTCGCGCCATGGGCGATGGCATCGCAATTCTCCAACTGAGCGATTTCCACCAAGTGTTTTGCGATCAGGGGCCTAGCCATAGAAGTACCCAACAGATAATCCTGTTCGTAGACAGCACCGGCTTGCATGGTAGGGAAAACGAAATCGGTTAGAAATTCTTCACGGACATCCCGTACATAGCATTTAGTAGCACCTGAAGCCAAGGCCTTTTCTTCAAGACCCACCAGTTCATCCTCCTGACCCAAATTAGCGCAAAAGCAAATGACCTCGCAGTCATAGTTATTGCGCAGCCATGGGACGATGACACTAGTGTCCAGCCCGCCGGAATAGGCTAAGGCGGCCCGGCTGATCTGGGATTTGGCACCACTCATGGGATTTTCCTCCTCTTGCACGTAAGGGCCCTAGGTTAAGGGATGTCTCAGTCAAGCCCCTGAACTGAGCATTGGGCCCAAGGCTCGTCCGCCGAAAAGATGGAAATGCAGATGGAATACTTCCTGATGGGCATCTGCCCCCGTGTTGGCCAGAATACGATACCCAGATTCAGAGATCCCTTCTGACTTCGCAATTTCGTTGAGGACATGCACGATACGTGCAAGGGTCTCACCATGGCTCAGATTCAGTTCGCTCAGATCGGCAACATGCTGATTGGGAATGACCAGAACGTGCGTAGGAGCCTGTGGATTGATATCCCGAAAGGCGGTGACCTGCTCATCCTGATACAGGATTGCAGCTGGAATTTCCCCTTGGACTATCTTGCAGAAAAGGCAGTCAGTGTTTATGTTTATTGAACTCTTTCCATTGGCTAAACTACCAGATTCACAAGCTTGTCTGGTACCACAATCACTTTGCGAATTTGTTTGTCAGCCAGATGGGCCTGCACGTTCGGATGAGCCAACGCTCCCTCTTGCAACTGGGGCTCCGCCAGACCAGCCTCTACTTCCAGGGTAGCGCGCACTTTGCCGTTAACCTGTACCACTATGTTGATCCGATCCTTAAGTATCTTGTCTGCGTCAAAGTCCGGCCAACTCCGAAGATGCACACTGACTTCATGATTACGCCGAGACCAGACCTCCTCACTTAAATGTGGGAAGAAAGGAGCCATCAACAGGCACATGGTGTCAATAGCCTCCTTCCACAGGTCGGTCCCTTGCAGTCGAGTGGGAAGAGCCCTCATCAGATCGTTATTCAATTCCATCAGGGCAGCTATAGCCGTGTTGAAGTGGAAGTGATCCAGGTCATCCGTAACCTTCTGGATCGTGGCATGAAGTTTTTGCTCCAGTTCTCGGGCATCACCGGCCGTCTCCCCAGCGCCGTCCTTGGCATTCGCGACTGTCCAAAACCGCTGTAGAAATCTCCTGATCCCTTCTATACGTTTGGGATCCCAGGGCCCGCCCTGATCCCAGGGACCGATAAACATGAGATATCCTCGGACCACATCCGTGCCATAGGCGGCTACAACTTCGTCAGGGTCAACGACATTGCCGCGGCTCTTGGACATCTTCTCGCCATCAGCTCCCAAGATCATGCCCTGGTTAAAGAGACGAAGCATCGGTTCATCGAAATCCACGATGCCCAGATCCCTAAGTACTTTCGTGAAGAACCGCGTATAGAGTAGGTGCATGGTGGCATGTTCAATCCCCCCAGTGTACTGATCCACGGGCAACCAGTATTGCCCTATTTCCGGATCCCAGGGTCGGTCGTCACGGGTTAGCGGCTCCCCCTTCTTGCAGTAAGGATCTACGTATCCATACTGGTACCAGCTGGAGCACATAAAGGTATCCATGGTGTCGGTTTCCCGCTTCGCCGCCCCTTTGCAACTGGGGCAAATAGTCTCCAGAAAAGAAGGCGTATGAAGCAGCGCGTTTTCGCCGGAGGCTTTCATATTGGTCTCTTCCGGCAACGTAACGGGCAAATCCTCGTACGGTACAGGGACAGTGCCACAGGCAGGACAGTAAACAATGGGAATAGGAGTGCCCCACATGCGTTGGCGGGAAATCAACCAGTCGTGCAGCCGATAGTTAACATGAGACTTGCCCTTACTTGTTTCTTCCAACCACGCCACTACTTTGGGCGCGGCACCCGCGACCGGGGTCCCGTCGAAATGACCGCTATTGCACATTGCCCCTTCAGTCTGGGATGGCCAGGCCTCTCCTATAGGACCGACAGCGCCATCCGGTCCCGTGATGACCCGTTTTACGTCAAGACCGAACTTGCGGGCAAATTCCAAATCTCTGTCATCGTGACCGGGCACCGCCATGATGGCTCCCGTGCCGTAGCCCATCATCACGTAGTCCGCGATCCAGATGGGAACGCGATCCCCATTGACGGGATTCACAGCATAACTGCCAGTAAACACGCCCGTTTTGGACTTCTCCGCATTACCCCGCTCTTCCTCGGCCAACTGGGCTGCTTGGGCTACATATGACTCCACAGCAGTACGGTTGTCATCTCCGATTATCTTGCCAACAAGCGGATGCTCGGGAGCCAAAACCATGAAGGTAGCGCCCCAGAGAGTATCCGGGCGGGTCGTAAAGACCTCGATGGGATCCCCCGCCTCCGTGCGGAAAGTCACTTGGGCCCCTTCGCTTCGTCCGATCCAATTCGTCTGCATGGTGCGCACCGAATTAGCCCACTCCAGCTCTTTCAGCCCGGCCAGTAGTTCGTCGGCATACTTGGTGATACGGAACTTCCATTGCTCCAAGTCCCTCTTAATGACTGGAGTTTCACAGCGTTCACAATGCCTGTCTTCCCCCCAAACCTGTTCACGAGCCAAAGTCGTGTTGCAGCTGGGGCACCAATCCACGGTTGCATATTCTCGGTATGCCAGATCTGCTTCCAGCATTCGTAGAAAAAACCATTGGGACCACTTATAGTAGCCAGGATCGCAGGTCACCACCTCTCTATCCCAAGCCCACATGGCACCCATTTGGCGCAGTTGACGGCGAAAATTTTCTATGTTGCCGTAGGTCCACTTACGGGGATCAACACCATGCTTAATGGCTGCGTTTTCAGCCGGCAGTCCAAAAGCATCGAACCCAATCGGAAAGAACACGTTGTAGCCCTGCATTCGCTTGTACCGTGCGGCAGTATCACTGGGGGTCATAGCGTACCAGTGGCCGACATGCAATTCACCGGAAGGATATGGCAGCATGGTCAAGGCATACCACTTAGGCCGGTCGGGGTCTTCGCGGGTGTCGTACAAGCCCTGTTCAACCCAGGTTTCTTGCCATTTGGCTTCAAATTCCTGGGGGCGATATTGACTGCGCACTTCATTCATAATTTGTCACGAAGTTGAAAATGGCACTGCTTGCAATCTTACAAGCAAAAGGTATGGAAAGAGAGAAAAGCAACCGGCCGACAGCCAGCCACGAAGGCGACGAGTGAAGGACTAGCCTTTGACGCCAGTGATTACTACGCCTTGAATGAAGAGCCGCTGGGTAAAAAAGAAGTCGACCAGCATGGGCAGCAGGGCCATTGTGGCGGCAGCCATCATCAGGGCGAAATTTGCATATTGCTCGCTCTGGAACGAAGCAATGCCCATGGCCACCGGGAATTTGAGCTGCGAGCGCAGGTAAATTAGTGGACCTAACAGATCATTCCGGTGGAAAAAGAAGGAAAAAATAGCCACTGTCGCCAAAGCGGGGACGGAGAGCGGCAGAAAGATGCGCCAGAAGAGTCCGAACGAGGAACAGCCATCAATGCGCGCTGCTTCTTCCATTTCGACAGGCACTGCCATGAAGAACTGTCGCAACAGAAACGTAAAGAAAGGCACTGCAAAGAAATTAGGCACCAGAATGGGCAAGTAGGTGTCAAGCCATCCCAGACGGGAAAACAAGATAAAGGTTGGCACCATCGTGACCCACACCGGCACCATCATGGTGCTAAGCATGATGATAAAGAAGACGGTACGTCCTGGAAAGCGTAAGCGGGCGAAGCTAAAGGCCGCCAAGGAACTGCCCAACATGTTACCTATGATGCTTAGAACCGAAAGCACAGTGGAATTCCAGAGATATCGACCAAAAGGCACATTCCTGAATACATCCAGATAATTTTCCAGTACCAGGCGGGAAGGTTTCCAGATAATGGGGTAGGCGTAGACTTCATCCAGGGGCTTCAAGCTGGTGCTCAACATCCAGGCAAAGGGAATGAGTAGCACCACAGTGCCCCCCAGCATTACCAAATACGTGGCGAAAGTCTCGGGCGAAGTCATCGGGCGACCAATCTCGCCATCCACCTGATTTGCATTCTGTGGCTGCAGGTCGGAGGTCATGTGGCCTCTTCCTTTTCACCGGAATAGAAAACCCACCACTTGGCGGATCGAAACAGAATTAAAGTTAGAGCAAAAATGAGACAAAACAACATTCAGGCAATCGCCGAAGCATAGCCAAAGCGCAGCGATTGGAAGGTAGTGAAATAGATATTAAGACTGAAGAAATAAGTGGCGTAGTTGGGACCGCCGCGCGTCATGACGAAGGCCGTAGTAAAAATCTGGAAGGTGCGTATCAGAGCCGTTACCAGTACAAAAAAGAGAGTGGGCGACATCATGGGTATAGTGATATTCCAAAAGCGCCTCAGACGCGGTGCACCGTCAATGGAGGCTGCATGATAGAGTTCGGTAGGAATGCCCTGCAAACCTGCCAAATAGATGATCATGCCGTCCCCCACGCCCCACAGGCCCATCAGGATAAACGCCACTAACACCCACTGGGTATCAAAGAGCCAGGAAATGGGCTCCACATTGAGGAAGGCAAGAAGACTGTTCAGCACTCCGAACTCCCGATGTAAGACGAACCCCCAAAGCACCGCTACGGCCACGCCAGTCATGACCGAGGGAAGATAGTAAATGGTGCGAAAGACGCTAACTCCCTTGACGTTCTGATTCATCAAAAGGGCGATGGCAAATCCCAGGACCATGCCGGGCGGCAAGAATCCCAACGCATACAGCGCCGTTACTTTCATGGACTGCCAGAATATTTCGTCCTCAGTGAAAAGGCGGACGAAATTGGCCAGACCCACCCATTCCGGGGTTCCAGCTCCGCGATAGGTTGTAAAACCGAGATACAGAGAGGCCAGCAGAGGCCCCGCCGTGAACAATAGGAAGCCTATGAGCCACGGCAAGAGGAATATATATCCCTCAAGGGCCTCCCGGCGCGCCCTGCGCGTTGCAGGTAATATAGCCACAGAGTGCTATGAGATTGGTGTATTCACGGCCCCACAGCCGCGATGGCAGCTTTACGAAATAGCAATGATCTCGTTGACCTCATCCTGGAACTTCTGCAAGGACTCACCTATGTCCACATCCTCGCCTCCCTGCATCAGCGGGGCCACACGGTTGAACCAGATGTTCTGCAGGTCTTTCCAATAAACAGGGAATGGTTCAGCGTAAGCATCTTCCATCTGTTGGGCGAAAACCTCCACGTTTCGTGGAGGCAAGTCCTCACGCGACGCCGCTTCATTCCAAGCTGGCACAGATGACTTGCGGCCTGGCAGACTGCGTACGGGTTCGGAAATCAAAATGTTAGTGGACTCTGTGCTGGTCAAATGCACGTTGAACTCCCACGTCACTTCCTTGTATTCCGAATTGGCAGCAATGCCCCAAGCTCCTCCAGCAGCGGAAACTGCACGACGGCCATCGGACCCGTAAGGAGACGGCACCACGTCAAAAGTGAAGCTGTCGCCTATACGCTCCCGCTGAGACTGGGTTGCCCAGGAACCCATAGAGTCCATGCCCAGCAATCCGGTGGAAAACGGATCTACCCCTTGCGGCATTGATCCAGATTCGGGAGCTACCCCATCTGTCATCAGATCTCTGAAGAACTGGAAGGTCTCAATGTTAACGTCAGAATGCAGGACACACTCTGTCTGATCTTCACTCAGGATACGGCCGCCGTTGGCGTGAACGATACCCAAAACCACCCAAGGCCAAGCATGAGCCCTGAAACCCCAGCGGGTTTGCCGTCCGTCAGTCTCCTCCTTGAGGGCTTCGCCGACTTCCTTCAGACCAGTCCAGTCCCAGTCTCCGCTGGGTACATCCAATCCAACTTCCTCGAAAATGCCGGCGTTGTAAACTACGGCCAAATTGGAGAAGTCATAAGGCAGAGCATACAAATCACCGTGGTAGATCATCTGGGTGACTTCGGCTTCCCAGAAATCGTCCGTATCGATGCCATCGCGATCGATGAGAGGCTGCAGGTTAATAGTCCATTCCAAGTTCGCATAAGGCACCACATCAAAAGTGCGGGTATAGAAAATATCTGGCAGGTCTCCACCTACACCTTGAGTATGGGAATTATATACCTGACTAAGCAAAGCAGTCGATGTTGACCACCCGCCAGTCCGCTCTCGCGGAAAGTTCGCCGAAGTGCAACCGCACCCGAAAATCCTCGCCCAGAGATTGGACATTCCTGCCAGCACGCCAGATTGTGTCACACACATTCGGGTTGTAGCGGTCCTGGAGCAAGCCGTTGGGGATGCAGGCTACGATGATGCGCCGGAGTGTGTACTTCTTGTCGTGCGTCTCCGCATAAACGAACTTGCCAATCACCGTGACCACCAATAGCCTGCGCTGGTTGCGGACAATGAAACTCGCGAGTGATCCTGGAATATCTACATCTTTCTCGTCGCGGGTCTGGCGTACCGACATCAAAGTCTGAGACATCTGAATGGTCGCTGTACCGCCGGTCTTCTCCGCCTTCGCGTCCAGCATCAGGGCCACGGGTTTCGCGTCGGGCACGAACAAATAGATCGCGTTCTTCAGAGCCACCTTGCCGTACAGCCGCTCGTGCATCTGGGACAGGCCCATCGCATCAATCGCTTCCCTGAGCACGTCTTCGGCTATGTCCTGGGGTTTGTCGTTTTCTTCCCGGAAGATCGTTGCCGCCTGTATCCGACAGTCGCGAAGGGCCTGTGCCACCATTGACAGGGTCGCGTGCTCGATGTGCTCTACACGATCAGGGTGCATGACGCATTGATGGTGCGGGACCGGGCCAATTCGGCCGCATTTTTGTCAAGTTCGATGCCAAGCCACTGTCGGTTCTCTGTAGCCGCAACAGTGGTGGTAGTCCCGGAACTCACAAACGGATCAAGCACCATCCCATCCTCTGGACTAAACAGGCGTACGACGCGACGGGCCAGTTCCTCCGGTAACTCCGCCTCGTGACGCTTGTTCCGGCGCACCGATGGAATCCGCCATACCCCCCTAGACCCCCACTCGGACCACTCATCATCGGTCAACCGCGAACGGTCATAGGTGACTACGCCTGGCTGCCAGAATACAAACAGGTGCTCGAACTCGTCCACGGCCCGGTAGCTGTTGGAGTGCCACCGGCTGTTGGCCCAGCACGGGTCCTTGTGCCATATCCGCCGGTCATACATGTACATGCCTGCATCAAGAGCCCACTGTTCAACCATGCCGCCCGTGAGCCGTACGCGCGTCGGTGTTGTGTGCCTGCCGCCGCGCACGTTGTTGCCCTCCAGACGGCGTTGTACCGTCTGTTTCGAGCAACCCAGTATCTCGGCCAGTTCATGGCGGGTGGCTTCAGGGTTGGCCTCCATCGCCGCCTGCACGTCGGCACGGGTATTCGGGCTGGTCTTGCGCGTCACATTGTCAGCCTGGAAACTGGGCATGTCGGTATCGGCGTAACAAAGAATGTCCGCGATGTTCACCACCATGAAGCCGCCGGGACGCAAAATGCGGGCATGGGCGGCTATCACGTCCTTCAACAGGGCCTGCCAGTCCTCAAAACCAAGCTGTTGCTCGTAGGACTTCCCCACCCAATAGGGCGGCGACCAGAAACTAAGATCGACGCTGGCGGACTTGATCCGGGCCATTGTCTTGCGGGCATCTCCGTTGACAATCTGCCCGGCCTGTAGCCATTGGCGTCGCGAACTCATGGCAAACAACCCTTGGACAATCTGCTCCGGTTGTGCATCGATGGCTGGAAGAGTGATCATCGTCATGCTCCTTTGTCGGTGATCAGTTCAGCGTAGGTGAGTCGCTTGCCTGCCATCCGTACCACGGTCTCGGACATCATCACAGCCGTGTCCTTGCTCCGCAAGTTGTGGCGGGTGGCGAACTCGTCAATGTACCGCTGGAGGTGCTTGGCCGACAGATGGTGGAAGGTGCCGTGATAGCCACGCTTGAGCATGGCCCAGAACGATTCAATCCCGTTGGTGTGGGCCATGCCGTTCACATACTCGCTGACCGAGTGCCGGACGGTCAGGTGGGGATGGGGGATACCCTGGTATCCACTATGTTCGTCCGTGACAACTGTAGCCCCTTCGGTGGCATGGTCGGTCACGAAAGCGTGCAGGGTGTCGCTGTTGGTGCGTTCGATGACCTTGGCACTGACCTGGTTGGTTTCCCTGTCCTTGGCCCCCACCACAGCCGTCTTGTCCACGCCGCCGCGGCCGGTCAATTCGGCGCGCTTGTGGGCGTGCATGTTCTTGGCTTTCCCGCCCACATAGGTCTCATCGACCTCGACCGGGCCATCCATGTCGCCTGAGAACTCGGACCATGCCTCACGAAGCCGCTGGGCCAGAAAGTAGGCCGACTTCTGTGTGATGTCCAGGTCACGATGCAACTTCATGCTGGATACGCCCTTCAGTGAAGTGGCCCACAGGAAAATCGCAATGACCCACTTGCGGAGGGGAATCCGTGACCGGTGCATCCCGGAGCCGGTGCGGACGCTGAAATGGCGACGGCAGCCACCGCACCAGTAGGGCAGTGGCGTGCGTGTTGGGGTAGCCTTCAGTTTGCCAAAGTCATGACACAGCGGGCATTCGGACGGTTTCCCGGTGGTTCCCCACCGTTGCGTTTCAAGCCATTGCTCGGCGGCCGCGTCGTCCGGGAACATCTCGAACAACTCAATCAAACTGATACCCTTGCGAAACGACTTGCCTGGTGCGGCCATGCCTGCCTCCTTTGACTACGCAGACATTATACCACCCTTGCTTAGTCAGGTATATAATTCCCAAAGATTGGCGGGCAGTACGTCAATAGCCAGAACGTGGTTATGGAAGCCAAGGATAACGGCTTTGTCGAGGGAATCGTTCTGGACGCCAACGACAATGTGTCCGAAGGCAGCGGGGAGAACACTTTCCTAGTCACCGACGACCGCATCTATACGCCGCCGGTTGCCAGTTCCATCCTGCGAGGCATTACGCGCGACAGTGCGATCACGATAGCGCGCAGCAAGGGTTTCGAAGTACGGGAAGAGTTTATTTCCCGCGAGATGCTGTACCTTGCCGACGAAATTTTCTTTTCGGGGACGGCAGCGGAGATCACGCCTGTGCGGTCGGTAGACCGCAAGGCGGTGGGCAGCGGACAGCGAGGTCCCGTCACCAAGGAAATCCAGGCAACGTTCTTTGGCCTTGTCGAGGACGGCGCACACGACGAATGGGGATGGCTCGAGGCCGAACCGCTTGACTGATGAAGGCTAGTCGCCACCGGTACGGGAGCATGGTCCAAAAAGGAGTTCCGACACATCGGCCTTCCCTACCTAAGATTCGATCGCGCCAGGGATCTGAAGTTGGACCTTTACTTGCCCCGGTCCGATCATCCGGCGCCGCTACTGGTCTGGATCCACGGCGGAGCTTGGATGCACAGCGACAAGTCCGATCCCCCAGTGTTGCCCATGGTCGACGAAGGTTGGGCCTTGGCCAGCATTCAGTACCACTTTAGCCACGAGGCCTTGTTCCCAGCCCAGATCCACCAGTGCAAGGCGGCCATTCACTGGCTGCGGGGGCAGGCGGTCCGCTTTGGCTTCAATGCCGAGCGCATCGGTGTCCTGGGCGCATCCGCCGGCGGACACCTGGCGGCGTTGTTAGGTACCTCCAACGGATGCCGCGCCTTGGAAGGCAATCTGGGCGAACACCGGGATCAATCTAGTTCGGTTCAAGCGGTTGTGGATCTTTTCGGACCCACTGATTTCAAACTCCTTCTGGAGTACCCTTCAGATATTGACCATGCCGCTGCCGATTCACCGGAAGGATTGCTGCTGGGGGGACCCGTGTCTGAGCATCCTGATCGGGTTGCCTTGGCCAATCCCATTGAGTGGATTTCAGATTAGGCCAGTCCCTTCCTGATCTTGCACGGAAAACAGGATAGGGCCACTCCCTGGCAGCAGAGCCAGATCTTGGCGGATGCTTTGGAGGGCCAGGGCCGGCAAGTGGAATTCCGGTTATTGGAATCTGCTGGCCATGGTGGACCGGATTTTTATGCAGAAGAACAGGCTGATGCCATCCTGAATTTTTGTGCCGAGTTCCTCCTGGATTGAGCAAATCTGTGCTCGTTTTTAGGACATTCCATTGTTGGAAGGCTCCTTTCTTGCACTGTGTGTCGATTAGTCATCAGAGGTCAAGGTCGCAATGAGGCGGGATGTGATCGGGTAGTTTGGAATGTTATATGCCCGACCTCACCGACGGATTGGTTGTTCAAAACTCAGGATTGAATTAGTTTATAATATGGTCCGGCAGGTGTTAATTACCAACAATAGCCGACTGATCCAAGTCGAAATAACCGAGGAGATTTCCATGAGGTACTGTACAACAGGCCTAAATCGTAGGCAATTTCTGACTCTGGCAGGAGCCGGTATCTTGGCCACCGGCTTGGCCGCTTGTGTTCCCGCCGCGCCTGGTGATTCTGCCGCGGACACCGGTGACGGTGCCATGGAGGATATTCAGCTGCAGTTCGTGACCAATCACGGAGCAGCCGAACAACCCTTTTTCCAGCAGGTGGTGGACAACTTCACTGAAGCCAACCCGCACATCCAAGTTGACTTGCTGAATGTCTCCGCGGAGTACTACACCAAGATCAACACGCAAGGCGTGGGAGGCGATCTTCCGGACATTTTCTATACCCGGACTTGGGACGTAGTTCCCTACGCCTCCAAGGAGTGGACCGTTAACCTACAACCCCTTGCTGAGCGCGACAACATCGATTTTAACGACTTTTGGGAAGCTGAATTAGAGCAAATCGTCTACAAGGGCGATCTGTATGCCCTTCCCTACGACTTCTCAAACCTGGGCGTTGCCTACAACATCAACATCTTCAACGAGGAGGGCATAGAGGTTCCGGACGGCAGTTGGGACTGGGACGGCCTGCGCACCGTGGCCGAATCGCTCACGATTCGGGAAGACGACCGCACCACCCGCTGGGGGTGGGCGGCCCACCCCTGGCCCTGGGTCTGGGTTGGCATCATTGCGGCCAACGGCGGCGGCATCCTCAACGAGGATCAGACCGAGTGCATCATGGCCTCGCCCGAAAACATCGAGACCCTCAGCTACTTCAAAGGCCTCTGGTCCGACGGCATCATCCCGGAGGCCGGTGCCATGCCACAGGGGGTGGAGGGGTTCTCCGCCGGCCTTCTGGCCATGACCACGATGGGTTCCTGGGCAACGGTGGGGCGCCGCGAGACGGTCGGCGACAAATTCGAATGGGATGTGACTGCGTATCCATTTGGGTCCGAAGGACGACGGGCTGTCTCTGCCGGTGGCGGAGCATGGGGCATTGCCACCAACTCCAATCACATTGAAGAGACCTGGCAGTTCAATGTGCACCTGACCAGCACGGAGTCGACCAACATCCTGATCTCCGAACCGGTCCGCTCCATCCCGGGACGCAAGTCCTCAGTGCCGGCTTGGACAGCGGCGGCTTCCCGCGAAGATCTACCGCCGCGGAACGTCGAAGTCTTCGCCGAAATGATGGAGGATGCCTACTCGGCGCCGTTCCCGAGCTATTTTAAGGATCTGGAGACGATCTGGTTCAATCGGGTGGCACCGCTGATTGCAGGAGGCGATCCGTCCGTGGATGTAGCTGAGTCACTCTACAAGTTCCAGGACGAGGTCAACGAGCTCATTGCCATCTCCTGATGCGTCTGGTTTTGTAGGTTTTTGCTAACACGAGGTGGGGCCGTCAGCGGCGGTCCCGCCTCCTCAAACCCTAGATTACAACCTAGCTTTTGACCATATTGCCTTCTACTCCCAGGGCCCGGCGTGAGGCGCTGGAAGGGTATATCTTCTTGCTGCCTTGGCTGCTGGGGTTTCTGCTGTTTACAGCCGGACCCTTGCTGCTTTCTTTTTACTTGGGATTCACCTCCTACCGAGGAGAGCGCAGTTGGCCGGACTGGATCGGGTTCGCCAACTTTACGAAGCTGTTTCAGGACGAGCTTTTCTGGCAGTCCCTGAAGGTCACAGTCGTCTATGCCGTCGGTTTCCTTCCCCCCGGAATGGCGCTTGGTTTCGGCATTGCCCTGTTGATGAATCAGCGGGTCAAAGGTATCAGCCTTTTCCGCACCATTTATTACCTGCCCTCGGTCATAACCGGTGTGGCAGTGGCCGTGCTGTGGAGTTTCGTATTCCACAAGGAGTTCGGCATCCTCAATACAGTTCTGGAGTGGGTTGGTGTCACACCCATTTCCTGGCTGTTCAACTCTCGTTGGGTCATGGTGGCTTTCATCATCATGGGCCTGTGGGGTGTGGGTGACGGGATGATCATCTATCTCGCCGGTCTGCAGGGCATTCCGACGGAGCTTTACGAGGCAGCCTCCATCGACGGCGCCCGCCGCATGCGGCGGTTCTGGAACATCACCATCCCGATGATGTCGCCCACCTTGTTCTTTGTGCTGGTGACGGCAATGATCAGGACGTTCCAAATTTTCACGACCGCCTACATCATGACGCGGGGCGGACCCAACTACGCCACATATTTCTTCAGCCTCAACATCTACAACACAACCTTCATGTCGTTGCGGTTCGGCTACGCCTCCGCCTTGGCCTGGCTGTTGTTCGTGTTGATCTTTCTGTTGACACTGCTGCTGTTCAGGTCCGCGAAGTTTTGGGTGTTCTATGCCGGCGAGAAGGAGAAAACGGCGTGACGGCAGGGGTTCAGGACACCGTCCAGACACCCAGCGAAGATGGCGGCCGCAGCCTCAGCACGGGGGAGACCATTGTCACCTACATCGTCATCCTGGTCGGGGCAGTGGGGCTCATGTTTCCGTTTGCGTGGATGCTGTCGACCAGCCTCAAGCCATTGGACGAGGTGTACAGCTATCCCATCATTTGGATTCCGTCCAAGATCGTCTTTGAGAATTACCTCGATGTGTTCAAGAAGGTGCCCTTCGCCCGGTACCTCTGGAACTCCTTCGTGCTGTCTGTGCTGGGGATCATCGGCAACATGGCCGGCAGTTCACTTGCGGCCTTCAGTTTCGCCCGGTTACGCTATCCGGGACGCACCATGTTCTTCATCATGATGCTGAGCACGATGATGGTGCCCGTCTGGGTGACCATGGTGCCAACTTTTATCATGTTTTCCCGCCTCGGCTGGTTGGACACCTACCTGCCGATTCTGGTGCCGGCCTACTTCGCTATCCCCTTCTTCACATTCCTGATGCGGCAGTTCTTCCTCAGCGTACCCGTTGAGCTCGAGGACTCGGCTCGAATTGACGGGTGTTCCTCCTTCGGTGTGTTTTTCCGGATTATGCTGCCATTGTCGATTCCGGCACTGGCCACGGTGGCCATCTTCTCGTTCTTCTTCTACTGGAATGACCTGCTTGGCCCGTTGATCTACCTGAGGTCGCAGCTGAAGTTCCCGGTGGCGCTGGGCATCGCCTCATTCCAGACCGAACAATATGCGAACTTTGCCTTGATGATGGCGGCTGCTACCATAGCCCTGGCCCCGATGCTGGTGGTCTTCTTCTTCACTCAGCGCTTGTTCATCCAAGGGGTCGTCATCACTGGGGTCAAGGGTTAGCGATTGGACCGCACTGGCGGGTTGTGCACCGACTGTGGGAATTGGGCGTCGAATTAAGTCGATTGTGTTTCCTAGACATTAGGCCGGTCCGGTCTGGAGGTTTCTCATGCAGACCATACTGACGGAAAAAGAGGAGTTAGCTGACGGGATGCCCCGCGATGCGCGGGGATTCTGGCAACCTGAGAACGGGACGGCGGACCCCAACCCGTGGTTGGCATGGCCCCTGAAGCCGAAGGAGGCTCTGACCTGGCTCAAGGACTACATCTATCCTTGGAATCTCATCTACGCGGCCATCGCCACATTGACCTGGTACTTTTTGACACCGGACCTGACGCGTACGGCCGAATTGCGCTGGGACTGGATATTGCAGGTGTTTCTTCGCAACCAGGTGATGTTGATCGTCATTGTGAGCGCCTGGCACATCTGGCTTTGGACCAAAAAATCCCAGGGACTTAAATACAAGTACACCTCGGACTGGATGGGAATGGGGAAGCGCCAGTTCCTGTGGAACAACCAGGTCCGAGACAACGTGTTTTGGAGCTGTGTCAGTGGCGGCATTACTTGGACCGCATATGAAGTCTTGATGCTTTGGGCCTACGGCAATGGCATTATTCCTTACCTGGATCCCGCGGCCGGTCCCCTGCAGATTGTCTGGTTCGTACTGATCCTGGCGGCCGTTCCTCTATTCAGGCTGTTCCACTTCTATTGGGTGCATCGGCTCCTGCACTGGCCGCCCCTCTACAAAGCTGGCCATTACCTGCACCACAAGAACATCAATATCGGTCCGTGGTCCGGCCTGGCCATGCACCCGATCGAGCACATCCTGTACTACAGCTGCATCCTTATTCACTGGGTGGTGCCTTCCCATCCCATCCACATGATTCTGAATGCGCAGCACGCGTCGTTCACCCCGGCCCAGGGCCACGTCGGGTTCGAGCATGTGGTAGTCGGGGAGAAAGGCAAGCTCCCGGCTGGTTCCTATTTCCACCAGCTACACCATCGCTACTTCGAGTGCAACTACGGAGAACCGGACATTCCCTTCGATCACTGGTTCGGCACGAGCCATGACGGCTCCGCCGAGGCGCACTCGCAAATGAGGGAAAAGAGGCGGGTCGTGCACAACGTGTGATCGCAGCCTGTCCCATGCCAGCGGCTGTCTTGGGTTCCGGCATTCGGCTTACCCTCTGGCTGTAGTAGGTTGCTTGCCTACGTGCGGTTGCCGGCGAAACAGCTTGGCCGGCTGAGCCGCCAATACTGTTGAGCGATCCCTGTCTCCGAGAAATTCTTCTCGGAGACAGGCTTATTTCCCTCAGTGGCTTTTGGTTTCTTCGACGTTGGAGAAATCGGTGATTGCAATCTCGCCCTCGGGAAACTCGGCCACAATCTTCAATTGCCCGCCCACCGCCTCGACATAGGACCGGAGGCTTGATACGTACATGTCAGCCCGTTGTTCCAGCTTGGATACGGCGGGCTGGTTCACCTTCAGCATCTTTGCCATGTCCCGTTGAGTCAGGCTCCTCACCCGGCGAAGCTCGTGCAATGGCATCTCGGCGAGCAACTCTCTGTTCATGCCGTCGATGCGCCGTCGGCGTTCCGGCGGCAAGTCCTTGGTTAGCTCGTTGAACGGATGGCGTCCACCCTCTTGATCAGGTCCTCCTTTCGCAGTTTTTCCAGATGTTTGTCGTAGAGGACATCGGCCGGCGGCACATGCTCCTTGTAGAACCGGTCGTTGCCTGTCTTGTCGCCGCCAATGAGCAGGATGAACGTTCGTCTGGGGTCGGAGCATAGAAGACTCTGATGGGTTTCCAACCGTACCGAACCCGAAGTTCATGCATGATCCCATGGTGCGAACTCCTGACGTCTGAGGAGTAGAGGTGCGGCAGGAATGACCGTGCTCTATCAGCAACCCCGCGCTGGCGGCCACTACGTCCTGCTGGCGTTCCAGGAGTCCTTGCCACCACTGCCCGAACTAATGCGTGTACTCGACCGCTTGTGGCATGGCAAGTTCATATTCCAATTACGGCAACACGAGCAAGGGAAGATTCAGCGACCACAACGGGTCGAGCAGAGCCGGCACTGCAGCAGTCGCAGTGTTCCGGCCAGCAGTCAACATGGTCTCGTTTCAAGGCCAAACTGAGGTAGAGCAGGGGCTGGTCAAGCAGGTCCCAATGCTCCAGTAGCAGAGCAAACAGTTGAGTGTGGCCGGTTCGTCAACCAGACCGCTCTGTCCGAGCAAGAAGCTGCCGCGCGCCACCACTGACTCTAATCTTGATTAACCCACTCCATCAGGCGTCGCAGTTTTTCTTGAAGCCCGGCTGGTTGCAGGTGCAATGTCAACCCATGGAGTCGGTCTCATGACCTGCGGCCCGGAGTAGGACACCGAGGTTTGGCAGTGTAGGTACCAATGTTCTTTATAGTTGGCGGACTGGACTGTAAACACCTAGCCACAAGGGCTTTCCCAGGCGAATCGCATGTCTACCGATATTCCCCGCTACGACCCATCGGCCATTGAGGCCAAGTGGCAGCAGGAATGGGAACGGTTGGGCTTGTATCGAACCGTGGAGGATCCAGACAGGCCCAAGTGGTACGCGCTGACGATGCTGCCCTACCCCTCGGGGGACCTGCATGTGGGCCATTGGTATGCCATGACTCCCAGCGACGCGGCTGCCCGTTACCAGCGCATGCAAGGAACCAACGTCTTTTTCCCGATAGGGTTCGATGCCTTTGGGCTGCCGGCAGAAAATGCAGCCATCGCTCGGGGCATCAATCCTCGCATTTGGACTTATGCCAACATCGAAAACATGCGCCGTCAGCTGCGGCAGATGGGCGCCATGTGGGCTTGGGACCGCGAGGCGGTCACATGCGAACTTGGGTACTACAAGTGGTCGCAGTGGTTCTTCCTGCGCATGCTGGAGGCCGATCTCGCCTACCGTGAGAAGGCTCCCGTGGATTGGTGTCCTCAGTGCAACACCACGCTGGCCCGCGAACAGGTGTGGGGCGAGGACAAGCATTGCGAACGGTGCGATACCCCGGTCATCCAGGAAGAACTGGAGCAGTGGAAATTCCGCATCACCAACTACGCAGATGAGTTGCTTGCGGACCTGGAGACCATCGAATGGCCCGATGCGGTCAAGATCATGCAGACCAACTGGATCGGCCGCAGCACCGGCGCCCAGGTGGGATTCCACACTGAGGACGGCAAACCCACAGAAATCTTCACGACGCGGCCAGACACACTGTGGGGCGCCACATTCATGGTACTGGCACCGGAGCACCCGCTGGTTTCCCAGGTCAGGACCGGGGATCGGCGCGGAGCAGTCGATGCCTATGTGGAGCAATCGTCCCGCCTCAATGAAGCTGTACGCACGGACATCGCCCGGGACAAAACCGGTGATTTCACGGGGGCCTATGCAGTCAATCCAGTGAACAGCGCCCGCATCCCAATCTGGATTGCGGACTACGTGATGCTGGGCTAGGGTACGGGCGCCATCATGGCGGTGCCCGGGCACGACGAACGCGACTTCGCCTTTGCCAAACGCTTTGGGCTCGATATCGTAGGGGTGATTTCGGGACCGGACGGGGCTACGGGCACCCTGACCGAAGCCTGGCCCTCCAAGGAAGAGGGCGCGATGATGAACAGCGGTGTGTTCGACGGTACGCCGGTGGAAGGAGCCGCGGACAAGGTCATTGCCTGGTTGGAGGAGACCGGCAGAGGCCAGGCCCGGGTCAACTACCGGCTTCACGACTGGCTCATCTCCCGTCAGCGCATGTGGGGTACGCCCATCCCGATTGTCTACTGCGACCACTGCGGAACGGTACCGGTCCCTTACGAGCAGCTTCCAGTGCGCCTGCCGGAAGAAACCGAGTTCCAACCCTCTGGCGAGAACGCCCTGCTGCATACCCCGGCGTTCCTGACCACCGATTGTCCGGCCTGCGGCAAGGGTGCCCAGCGCGAAACCGACACGATGGACACCTTCATGTGTTCGTCGTGGTATCAGTTCGGCTACGTGGCGCCCTACTGGGGCGACGGTGAGCCCCTGACCCGAGACGCGCGCCCCTGGAGCCGCGAAGCCGGGAACTACTGGCTGCCCGCGGACCAGTACACCGGCGGAATCGAGCACGCCACGATGCACTTGCGTTATACCCGGTTCTTCACCAAGGTCCTGCGCGATCTGGGCGTCGTGGATTTCGACGAACCGATGGTTCGGCTATTCAACCAGGGCATAATCCTTGGCCCTGATTCGGAAAGGATGTCCAAGAGCCGTGGCAACGTGGTGGCTCCGGACGACTACGTGCAGCGCTACGGTGCGGACACGGTGCGCGGCTACTTGATGTTCATCGGTCCCTGGGATCAGGGCGGTCCCTGGGATCCGCAACGAATTGAGGGCGTGCGCCGTTTCCTCAATCGGGTTTGGAACGTGATGACGGAACCGGCAGAGGCGGATACGCAGGATGCATCCGCCGCGCGTCAGCTGGAACAGAAGCTGCACGCCACCATCGCCAAAGTGACCGCCGACCTCGAGCACTTCCGCTTCAACACGGCCATCTCTGCACTTATGGAACTTCTAGCTACATATCACTTTGGTCATGACAAACAGCCTACAAGGGCTTGGATAGATGGTAGAGGGCCGGAACCAAGGCTGCGGTTGAAGGCATAAGCTTAGGGGCCGGAAGCCGAGCGGAAACCACGGATCCGCTACGATTTGGCATCTTACCTCCCCATGCGGAGCTGATGCCATGACCTCCTCTCGGCCTATCTATGATACTCCGGCTCAGCACCTGTGGACGCGGGTTTGTCAGTGCCTGTGCCCGTGGCGGGCCGGCGAGCGCGTGACGCGGGTGCGCAATCTGGCCCGGCTGGTGACCGGTCTGGTGCTGGGTCAGGGCATCCACTTGAGCCAGATTGCGCGGGCTGGGCCTTACCGGGTGGGCCAGGCACCCAGCCAAGTGCTGCAGTTGCGACGGTTTCTGGATAATCCGCGCGTGGACGTGGAGGCCTGGTTCCGCCCGGTGCGGCAGCTGCTGCTACCGCGGGGCGGCGCCTGCACCTTACTCATGGATTGCAGCCAGGTGGGGGTTCGGCACCGCCTGCTATCGGTGGGTCTGGCCTTTCGCAAACGCACCGTGCCGCTGGCCTGGAGTGTGATCGCGGACCCAAGGGCCATGTGGGCTGGGAGGCGCAGCGCGCCCTGCTCACGGCGGTGGCGGCCGATCTGGACCCCCCGCACGAGCGTCACGCTGCTGGCGGACGCCGGCTTTGCCGGCGCGGAGATCTGTCGCTGGCTGCTGGCGCAGCAGTGGCAGTTTGTGCTGCGCACCCGCGGTCATTCCCACGTGCGTCGGCTGGACCCGCCCGCGGCCGACTGGACGGCCATCCAGGAGCTGCCCCTGCAGCCGGGCGACACCCGGGATCTGGGCTGGGTAGCCTACACCCGCAACCAGGCCGTGGCTCCCCTCTGGCTGACCTTGCACTGGGAGGAGCCGCAGCCGGAGCCCTGGTACCTGTTGTCCGCGCAGACCCCGCCCCGCGGGGCCATCCGGTGCGCCTGTACCGGCAGCGCATGTGGATTGAAGAGATGTATGGGGACATGAAACGCCACGGCTTTCAGATCCAGAACACCCAGATCCAGGACGCCCAGCGCATCTCACGCCTGATGCTGGGCGTGGCCCTGGCCTATGCCTGGCTGCTGGCCCTGGGCGCCGCCGTGGTCAAGCGTGGTCTGCGCCCCCAGATCGATGTGCGCAGCCGCCGCGACCAGAGCTATGCCCGACTCGGGCGGGACTGGCTGCAGCGCCAGTTGCAGCGGGGCCGCGCTCCGGAATGGGCCCTCTCCCCTTGGATCTAGCAGATCCCAGCCACAATTAGCATCTCCGGGCCGCCCCCACGACCGCAACCCTCGCTATCCTCTCCTGCAGTCGTAATATGCCTCGATTCCCATGATTTACCCACGATTCTGGTCCGTTCCTGGCCAAAGTGATATGTAGCAAGACTTGGGAATACAGAGATAAACCCGGAGCGCGAGCAAAGGAATTGCTTACCAACAAGGCAGTCCCCGAGAATTTCGCTACCCGGATCTTCACTGATTGTAAACTTGAAAACCAGACTGTGCAAAAACACTGAATTTGGCTTCGCCTGCTTCAGTCCAAGAGAATCGTACGTTGTAGAAATTTCCGAATGGGACCGGCACTGCCGTTACTAATGGCAGGACCGCCATGACCTGCACCTTTAATCAGCTGAAATTCAACTGGAACACCCTGGGCCAGCAGAGCATCTCTAAGAAGCTCGCTTTGTTGCCAAGGGATAAGGGGATCTTGCTCTCCATGCACTATGAGGAAAGGGCAAGTTTGTACCGATATATGAGTGATGGGACTGGCCGCCGCGACTTTGTCTGGGACCTCCAAGACGGTACCTCCCAAAAGCAGGCTCTCAGGAGAGTCTGGTGCGGAGTGGTCCATGCTGCTTTCGTAATACAGCATGTCAATAAAGTCGGTAGGGCCAAAAAGATCTACAATAGCCTGCACAGAACTGCTTTCTTCTAAATGGAGCCCGATCGTGCCTTCCATTTCTGCATTGCAGTTGCTCGCCCCCAAACAAGAGGCTAAGTGCCCTCCGGCGGATGCTCCGAGCACCCCAATTCTGTCTGCGATGTAGCCCAAATCCTGGGCATGGGCTCGGAGCCAGCGCACTGCAGCTTTGCACGTATGCAACTGGCGAGGGAAAGTTGCCTCGTGACTGAAATGATATTCAATACTGGCTAAGGCATATGTCTCGTTCAGAAAAGGGAGAATAGGAGGCTCTGCTTTGCCTCCATGCAACCAAGCCCCTCCGTGAATCCAAATAAGGAGTGGCGAGGGCCGCCCGTGAGCAGGCAAATACAAGTCCAGATTCAACGTAAGTGCGCTGGGTAAAGCGGCGAATGCCTCATTCGCGTACGTAGGTGGCGAAGTACCTGCATGTCCGGCCATCGATAAAGCCTTAAGCCAATGGAACCGGAGTAAGCCAGCCGAATTTGTCCTCATCTCCGTCCTCAACGAGTCCGAAAAATACAGATTGAATGTCTTTTGTTATCGGTCCTCGGGTACCGTCACCGACTGGGATGCGGTCAACGGTGGTAACCGGTGTAATCTCCGCAGCCGTGCCGGAAAAGAAAATCTCATCTGCAAGGTATAGCATTTCGCGGGTAATCTGCTCTTCAATGACTTCGTACCCTCGAGATCGGGCAATCGTAAGGGCGCAGTCACGGGTGATGCCATTCAATATGGAACTTGCCAAGGGGGGTGTATGAATACGCCCTTTGTAAACCAGAAATATGTTCTCGCCGCTGCCCTCCGAAACGAAGCCTTGTTGGTCCAATGCTATGCCTTCAGAATACCCGTGATCTTTTGCTTCCATCACAACGTTCTGACTGTTGATGTATTGGCCGCCGATCTTGGCTAACGGACTGAAAGAACTGGAGGACATGCGCCGCCAACTGGAGACTTGCACTGCCACTCCCTTTTCCAAGGAATCGGGACCAAGGTACCGGCCCCAAGGAACTGACGCCAGGATGGCGTCAATAGGGCAGCCGCGGCCATCGACTCCCAAGGATTCATAACCCCTGAAGATCAAAGGTCGGATATAGGCGGAAGTATGTTGATTGGTACGCAGGACTTCCTTGGAGACTTCGACCCAACCATCCACATCTAGAGGAGATTCCATGCGGGCAATCTTGGCGCTAAAGAGCAATCTCTCGAAATGCTCCCGCACCCGAAATAGATGTGGCTGACCCTGTCTTTCGTAGGCACGAATCCCTTCAAAGACACTGGACCCATAATGCAGGGCATGGGTAAAGACATGCACCTGCGCCTCATCCCAGGGAATGACTTTCCCGTTCATCCAGATAAAATCGGCTCTCATTGCCATGGGGCACTCCTCTAGCCTTGCAATCGCCAATGAATAGGGACCGTTGTCCCGCCGTAATTAACTTCGGCAAATACGGGCCATTATAGAGGTGAAATGGCAAGGATCGAGATAAAGTCGCAGCCCTGCACCTTCGCCCTTGGGCAGTTTCGTATCAGGCCGTGAGCCACTCATCCACAGCGGCAGCCAGTTCCGCCATGGTTTGCACCTGAAAGACGTGTCTGCAAAAAGGCAAATACACCTGCATGTCGCTATCCCCAGAACCCCACAGCATAGGAGGCTCAGGATTCAGCCAGATGGTGTGCCGACTGCGTTGTGCCATAGTTTTGAAAATGTCCAGACCTGGATCCCGATAGTTGTTGCGAGCATCCCCAACCATCAGCAAAGTTGTGCGGTGGTCTATCTGATCAAAATAATCTCGCTGGAATTCGCGTAGGCTGCCGCCCAAATCTGTGCTGTAATGACCTGGAGGCATCCGAATAAGCACTTTTTCCACGGCCTCTTTGGACGAGCGGCTTTCGAAGTCAGGGGTGATGAATTCAAGGTGGTCATTGAAAGCGAAGGCATTTGTTTTGGAAATCTGATCCTGCATAGCGAAGACCAAGCTAAGCATAAGTTCGGAGCAATAACGCATTGACGTAGATATGTCACAGATAACTACCAACTTGGGTCGCTTCTGCTTACGCCGGTAAGAGAGCTTGAAGGGCACTGCACCATAACGCAGGTTTTGGCGCAAAGTTGCTTTGAGGTCCAGTTGGCCACTCTTTTCCCTTTTTTGGCGTAAGGAAATACGAGTCCGCAACTTGGCTGAAAGGCGGCGCACTTCCTGCCGTAGCACGTCCATCTCTTCCTCATTCAGGTATCCGAAAGGCTGATCCATGACTTCATCCACTTCGGGGGCGGGCGGCTTAGCTTCCATATTTTCGGTAATGCGCTGACCTGCGAACTGCTCCAGAAAATCTGACTCAGCATCCATGTTTTCCTGAAGCATTTCCCGTAATTCCTGAAGCCGGGCCTTTGAGAAACCCAATTGGGACAACAGCTGGCTAATTTCGCGCATGGCATCCCGCACCGCATCATGCTGCAATGCCTTCAGCATGCGTTGTACCATCCAATCCTTGTAACGAAATTGGCGCGTGCGGTTCAGACCGGCCATGGAGGCCAGTCGCTGCAGCTGTTCTGGCGTCAATTTGTCCCCTCTGAGCAACCGCTTTAAGGCCTCAGCCAAGTCTGCTTTCAACTGGCGCAGGGCCTGTGCCAAGGCCTGTGCCTCTTCATCAGACATGCCTTCCATGATGTTCTGCATATCCGGTGGCGCCCCGTCCACTCCTTCAAAGAAGATGGGAAAGAGTTCATCAAACAGTTCCAAATCAGGCGCATTCTTGATTAGTGTTGCCCGCAGGCTCCTCCTGAACTGTTGTTTTTCCGAGATACCGATGCTTAGCATGGCCTGCATGGCATCCAGGGTCTCAGCCTGGCTTACGGGTATCCCGCCAGCCCTTAGAGCCTTGGCAAATTGCAGAATTCGTGTCTCCATGGCGGTACCTAGAGAAACTCCATTTGGTAAGGACTCAGTTGCACTTCAGAGCTTCCACTCCTCAGGAATGTCGTAGTCGTCATCGTCTTTTTCCGTGGAGGTCTGGGGCACAATCTGTTTCCTGATTTTGGCTAAATCCCGCTCATGCTTGAGCAAGACGCCTAAGGTGCTTTCCAGCGTTTGGGTATCCAGTCTCTTGGCGTTGAGTGCCAGTAGTGAATGGGCCCAGTCAAGGGTTTCGCTGATACTCGGCCTTTTCTGCAAGTCCAAGTGGCGCAGCCCCTGCACAAGCTCCACCAGTTCGCGGGACAAGCCCTTGTCCAGGTCCGGTACCCTTAGTGATACCACTGCCAATTCCTGTTCCAGTGAGGGGTAGTCCAGAAAGAGATACAGACAACGGCGTTTGAGTGCTTCGCTCAGTTCTCGCGTATTGTTACTGGTCAGGAATACAAGGGGCCTTTCCCTTGCCTCGAGGGTGCCCAATTCCGGCACACTAACCTGGAAATCACTTAATATCTCCAGCAGAAAGGCTTCGAATTCAGCATCGGCCCGGTCAATTTCATCAATCAGGAGAACTACAGGTTCGGGATGCAATATGGCCTGCAAAAGGGGTCTCTGCATTAGAAAACGCATAGAAAAGAAGACGTCTTCCTCAGCTGCTATTTGGTCCGCGGCCTGCTTTAAAGACGTGGTTTCACCCAAAACTTCTTGGAGTTTGTCCCTCAACAACTGGGTGTATAGCAGTTGCTTGGCATAAGCCCATTCATACAGGGCTTTCGTCTCATCCAATCCTTCATAGCATTGCAAGCGGATCAAGGTGCGGCCTGTAGCAGCAGCCACTGCTTTGGCCAGTTCCGTTTTGCCCACGCCCGCGGGACCCTCGATCAGGAGAGGTTTTTCCAGCTGGCTGGCTAGAAAGCCCACTGTAGCGATTTCATCGGAACAGATGTAGGTTTCAGCTGCCAAAGCGGTCTTGACATGTGAGGGACTGGTAAAGGAAATTGTTTCTCTCACGAATAGTCCTTGCCTCTTGGTTACGACTGTGCGTGCTGGCCCCGTCAATTATCGGGAATTCTGTAGCGAATGACATCCGCCCCTGGGCGGAGAACACCTCGGCCCAACACCATGCGCGCCTAGCTGAACGCAGGTTCCGAACCCAGTTTTCTAAATATCCAAAGATAAGGGTTGGTGAAGATTATAATGGCCTTGGTATTCTGCTGATGGGCATTTCAGTCCGGACGCAGGCTTTAACGAGTCGCAGCCTCCACATTTCGAGATTTTGTTTGCAAGCTCATGCCTTTCGATTTTGCTTCTGTACAGGACTATTGGTTTTGGCTGGTGATTTCACTTGCCGTGGCCATAGTGCTCTTGCAAACGGCATTCGTAGACCTGCTCCCTTTCCTAGTGGGCACCTTGTGCGCAACTTTCGTTGCCTATGCCACGGCGCAAGGAACGGGAATCCAATTGACGGTCTTCATCGCAGTTTCTTTGGTGGCTTTCTTAGCCTTTCGTCCCTTGTCTCAACGAATCGCCAAAGGGAAACCGGGCCAGTTTGGTGTTGACCGATTGGTCGGCAAATTGGGACTGGTGACCGAGTCCATTGATTGGAAGGAAAATTCGGGTCTTGTACGGGTCAGCCAGGAAGAATGGCCTGCCCGTTCCACTATTCAGGAGGTCCTGCCCCAGGGGACCACTGTGAAGGTGGAAAGAGTTGAAGGAAACCGCTTGTATGTGACCGCAGCCTCGGAATCAGAAAGTTAGTATTTACTCTGGCAAAGCCAGAGAGGAGTTTGCCTATCATGATGGATTTTGTGTTGCCCGGCCTAATAGTTTTAGTTGCGCTCTTTATCGTTTTCAATTCCATCAGGATAATTCCACCTTATCAACGAGCGGTTATCGAACGGTTGGGGCGCTTCCATCGGACCGCTGATCCAGGACTTAACCTACTGCTGCCTGTCATGGATCGCATGCAAAGAGTGGACATGCGAGAGCAAGTGGTGGATGTTCCGCCCCAAGCAGTGATCACCAAAGACAACGTCGCTGTGGAAGTGGATGCCGTAATTTATCACGAAGCCACAGACCCCGCGAAGCTGATTTACAACGTTGAGAACTTCATCCTGGCTGTTGTCAAGCTGGCCCAAACCAACTTACGCAATGTAGTTGGGGACATGGAGTTAGATCAGGCACTCACATCCCGGGACATTATCAACACCACTCTGCGGGAAGTTCTGGACGAAGCGACCGATAAATGGGGAGTCCGCGTGGTGCGAGTGGAAATACAACGCATCGAGCCGCCCACAGATGTAACCAATGCTATGCACCAGCAGATGAAGGCCGAACGTGAACGCCGCGCCCAGATTACAGAGGCTGAAGGTTCCCGGGCTGCCGCTATCCTCAAAGCTGAAGGTGAAGCTCAGGCAGTGCGCCTTGGTGCTGAAGCCAAACGGTTTCGGCTTGAAACCGAAGCTGAGGGTGAATCCAACGCCATCACTGTGGTATTCAATGCCATCCGCAATGCCAATCCTGATGATCGCCTGATCGCCATCCGTTATCTGGATGCTCTGGAAAACATCGCGGCAGGGGAAGCCAACAAGATCTTCATCCCTTATGAGGCATCGGGAATCCTGGCCGCTCTAGGCGGAATCAAGGAGATATTCGCCGAAGATGAAAAAGCCAGGGCCCAAAGGTAGCGAAGACCTGTACGGACATGGAGCAGGCTGGCTTGGACCTGCCTGCTCTAAATTCCGGCCTTTTCACCCACCCAGAATTGAAGAATCAGAAAGAGAAAAGTGGAAGGAAACTCTTGCCGATCTGCCATGTTATCTCGAGGTCGATATAATTATGTCATCAAACTTCGGATATTCAAGAATGTGATTCCATAAATGGGTCCGTATCCAGAAAAATACAATTTTATTAAAATAAATATCAATAATATGAAAGTATTGTCTTGTTATATTTAATAATATGGTATGATGAATCAACTTTAATGAGCTAATGGATTTGATGTCAGATATTTTCCTATGCCTGTTTCTGGCGTTCACAAGACGGTCCATAGTTGGACCCTCAGGATTCTCATTCACACTTTGTGAAGTGAATCACAAAGAGGACTGACTCATGCGCCCTTTGCCAACTCGTTGCCCTATTACCGGCGGCCCACTGGTTGTAACCCGTGTGTATAGCCCTGAAGGGGATTTCACTATCGAAGGGAGTTTTCAAGTGGACTCCCCATTTCTGGAATTGAGCCCGGCCCAAATCAAATTTGTACTGGCCTTGATTCAATGTGAAGGCAAGTTCAACCGTATGCAAGAGGAACTCAAGCTTTCCTACCCCACATTGCGGGCGCGGCTCCAGGAGATTATTCAGGTCTTGGGCCTGAAGGTATCGGATAAAACGGACAACATGCCGGATGACGGAGAACGGCTCAGAATACTGGCGCAGGTGGATGAGGGAAAAATGGACGTAGCCAGCGCATTGGAGTCATTACAGGGAAATTGATCCCTTCGATTTACATAGGACCATTTTCTTGCAAGCCCAAATTCGCCTCGTTCAGGAAAGAAACACTACAACGCATCAGATAGCCAGAGCGGTCATCTCCTTCAGGACGGAAGGCATTGGCGTTGTTGGTACCTGGAACCACTGGAATGAATCCGCATACTTCCCACTGAAGTTCCGATGGGAGAAAAGTGTCCCTCTAGCGCGGGACCTGGCTCTCCTGAAGCTAAGGACTACGGGCCGCAAACCTCACAACTGTTTGCCATACGGCGGACGCCTACAGGCTCTTGACGAAGTTTCTGATAGCAACTATCCCTAACGAAATCGCACTTTGAGAAAATGAATAAGAGATTCGTTATAAGTCCTAAGGCTTCATTCCAATAGTCAATGCCACTAGCAGCAGCAGGGGGTGATCTCTCTGCAAACAAGATTTTTCCCGTAGGAGTAACCATGTCGGAACGGCAGATTCCCATCGAACCAAACGTGAAAGTGTTAGTCAAAGCCCACAAGCATGCAGATCTTGCTACTCACGACTCACAGGAAGTCTTCATCACGGGACGAGGGGCCGCAGGGGCCACCATTGATTACCGGCAAGAAGACCTTTCTCTCCATCTGGAAATGTTCAAAGAAGCGAGCATTTTCCTCCCAAGAGAAACGCAGGTTTCCATTCAAATGATAAAAGGTCATTGCAAAGTCCGGGGATTGTCCCAGGGGCTAACCGGTACCCAAATTGGAGGCCATCTCATGGTTCGCGATTCAGGCCCCATCCAGATCGACCACGTGGGGGGACACGCCGAGCTCCAGTCCATTGATGGCATTTTGCATTTGGAGCACGTGGTCGGTCATATGAAAGTCGGTCCTTGTACTGGTAGTGTCTCGGCCCTGCACGTAGGAGGACATGTCGAACTAATGGCGGTCGGTGGAGGCTGTGATCTGCCGGATGTAGGTGGCCATGCCATGGTAAAGGGAGTCAGCGGGGGCCAGAAGATCAATGCTGGTGGCAACGTAATCACCCATATTGACCCTCTCCCTGACTTGCCCTATGAAATAAAAGCGGGAGGCGTTTTGACATGTGACTTGCCTTCTACTGCCAACGCCACCATCCACATTCAAGGACCATCCAAGGGCCCCTTTTTCAGACCCACACGAACAATTGGGGATGGTTCTGCTCAGGTCCATCTTCAAGCAAGAGGTCCCATTACTTTAACGGAGGATGGGATCGGCAATCACGGAGATGACGTGAAACGCGGCATTTGGGAGACAGTGCGAGCTGCGAAAGTCATGGCGAAGTCAAAGGTGCAGGAAGTTCTGGATGAAAACAACATCACGCCAGAGACGACTTCAGAGTTACATGAGCAATTTTCTGAAATCGCAGAAGAAGCCGTAGAGGTTGTCAAGGAAATCTCAGAGGAGGTTCAGGAAAAGGTCAAGCAGGTCTGGAAACAGAGTGATTCCCAACAGGAATCTCCAGGAAGCACCGGCACAGGAACGCCAGAGGACCTTGAAACGGTCTTTGCAGCCCAAGTGGAAGAAAGGAAAATGATTCTACGCATGCTATCTGAGAACAAGATCTCTGTTGATGAAGCCAATGACCTCCTGACAACCTTAAAGGAGTGAGACTTACCCTTTGTCCTCCATCACCATTTCTCGAGTGTCCAAGTCATTCAAGTCCAAGTCCGGTCCGGTTCACGCCGTTGTGGACTTGGACATGCAAGTAGCCGAGGGAGAGGTTCTGGGCTTCTTGGGCCCTAACGGCGCTGGCAAAACAACGACTATCAAAATGATTTGCGGCCTGATGCTCCCAGACCAAGGAGCAATACGTATCCAGAACATCGATGTTCGCGCACACCGGCGGAAGGCCATGCCTTACATTGGGGCTGTGTTGGAAGGCACTCGCAATATCTACTGGCGCCTGTCGCCGCTGCAGAATTTAGCCTATTCCGCCCGCCTCAAAGGTGTCCAAGTCAGCAGCTGTAAACAGTGGGGAGAGACTCTACTCAATGAACTAGATCTGTGGGAACGGCGCCGAGACCCTGTCAGGGAATTTTCCCGAGGCATGCAGCAGAAAACCGCCATCGCCTGTGCGCTCATCCACGACCCGTCCATCGTTTTGCTGGACGAACCTACTTTGGGCCTAGACGTAACTGCCGCCGCCACAGTCAAGAATTGGATTCAAGCTCTTTCTAGCCAATACGGTAAGACGCTAATTCTAACTACTCATCAACTCGACCTTGCCGAAGAGCTATGTCAACGAATCGCCATCATGCAACAGGGACGCAAAGTCTCAGACCATACAGTAATGGAGCTTCGGAACCTGCATAGGAAGGAAGCCATAAAGGCTAGGGTATCCGCGGACTCCGAAGAGATGCGGGTGTGGGTTAGACAGCTATGGCCGGATGCCTCCTTGGAATACGATTTGGATGCGATCTCTCTAACTATCCCCTCTAACGGGAGCAGAAGACTTGCGGATGTTGCCGCAGCATTGGACCAATGGCCTTGCGACATCCTTTCCCTGGAACAAACCGTTCCTTCTCTGGAAGATATCTTCGTGAAAATTACGGAAAGTCCCAGGCAGCATGTTTGACGTACCTGTCACCACCTCCTCGTCTCAGGAATTGGGATTGGCTCGCATTCCGGCGGTTTTGCGCTCTTTCAGCTCTGCCGTGGGCGAAACTTGGAAGGGAATGCAGATCATGTGGTCCTACAAGTTCGCTCTAACCGGCGATGTGCTGAGCCTTTTCATTATTTTCCTGGGCATCAACTTTTTTATCAGTCAGGGAGAGTTCGATTTAGACACGGTTGCCTTTACACTCCTGGGCTTTTGCCTATGGACCTTCGCTTCTTTTGCCATAGGAAATATGACTTTCGCCCTGCGTGAGGAACAGCAGCAAGGGACTCTGGAACAAATGTGCATGGGGTATTCCTCTTTCGCCGTTTTGCTTTTTGGTCGTACCCTTTCCACATTCCTTTGGAACACCCTCATTATTCTGATTGGAGGTGGGACGATTACGTTGTTGTTGCGTCTGGATTTGTCACTCAATTGGCAGGTAGCACCGGTTCTCATTCTCACACTCCTAGGTTTATACGGCTTAGGCTATCTAGCCGGAGGGGCAACGCTGCTCTTTAAGAATGTGCTTTCCTTCACCAACCTGTTGCAGAACGCGCTGCTGTTTGTGAATGGGGCTATCGTGCCCGTAACCCTCTTCCCAGACTGGTTGGCCAGCGTTTCAAGGTTACTTCCTACCACTCTGGGCATTGAGGCATTGCGCCTGGTCACCATAGAAGGAGCCACTCTGAAGGAAGCATGGCGGGTCGGCCTTCTACCTTCGCTGGTCTTGCATTCCGCCATTTGGCTGGTAGCTGGGCTTCTGCTGTTTTTTGTTTGTGAAAGAGAAGCCCGGAGACGCGGACTATTAGGACAATATTAATGGTTGCTTCAAAGACAGGAGACTCGCATGCAGCTGTCCCTGTCCCCCATATGAAATGATGGTCCCGCGTCAGAGTTCTCAAGAACGACTGCAAGTCCTCCGAATGATTGATGAAGGCAAGATCACGGCGGAAGAGGGCTTCCAGTTGTTGAAAGTCCTGGACTCCACGAATGTGGCATCAGGCGACCCCGTCTCCCCCACTGGCGTTCATGGAACCCTCAAGGGTAGATTAGTGCGTTTGCAGGTTCTTGACCTGGAAAGTGGAAAATCGAAGGCCACAGCATCCGTCCCTTTGCGATTGCTGGAAGTGGGTCTGCGAATTGCCACACATTATGCGCCTGGATTGAAAAACATGGATCCTGACAGTCTGCTTGACGCTCTCAGTACAGGCAATGAAGGTCGCATCATTGAATTCGTCGATGAGGAGCAGAAGGTAAGAATCGAAGTGCGAGTCGAGTGACTAAGAGGGCATGCCAGTGGTAAAAGCATCATGACCAGTTGGCTATAATACGGGAGACTTAATCCTCCGCCGGCCGTGAACCTGTCGCTTTCTGAGGTGTTCACTGAGGCGAACCTCAGCAGCAGTCCACATTTGATCTCGGAGAGAACTGTGGGCGCTACACGGAGATAATCAACTGTGAAAGAGTGGATTGAGAAGTTTCTGCAGTCGATTCCCAACAGAAACACAGCCGCAGCCTATAGGAACGACCTCGAGCAGTTCGTCAGTTTTCTCTCCGAATTCCGGTCAGCAGGCGCACGGCCGATCACTCGATTCGGGGATGCTGCAGCAAGTCATTTTCAGGAATACCGCTTCTTCTTGCAGGAACGCGGCTATGCCCAGACTACTTTGGCCCGAAAACTAGCTGCGGTGCGCGCCCTTTACAGGTTCCTGGAAGGTCAGTCCGAGGCAAAAGCGGAAATCACTGTGGCATTGGGAAAACAATCAGTAGAAAGACAGGCCCCGGATATCCTGTCCAGAGCTGACATAACAGACTTGTTGGGGGCTCCTGCTAGAGCGTCAGGCCGTTATCCAACGCGTGACACTGCCTTGCTCTATCTCCTGTATTACACCGAATTGCGGGCCAGCGCGCTACTCAGCCTTAACTTAAGCGACGTGACCCCGGACGGAAAATCGTTACAGGTTGGGAAGAATGGTGGGGAATTAATGGCCCTCGCCCATCCCGCTTGCAAAGTCCTCTCAACATTGATAGAGGAATTGCAGGCCAAATCCACAGCTGCCGATCAGCCTTTGTTCCAGAATCACAGGAGTGAGAGATTGACCCGCCAAGGGCTGTGGACGATTGTCAGGAAGCATTTGCCTCATACAAATATCCAAGTTCACCTGACTGTAGAAACTTTGCGCCATAGTCACGCCGCACACAAGCAACATTCAATTTAGAAGCTGAACCTAAGGTTCTTTAAAGTCAAAGGATTGTCCCATTTAGTAGGGGCCAAGATCCAATGAACAGAGTTCTCTATTCTCCTTGACAGGATTCCATCTGGAAGTTCGGGACGGGAAAAGTAAGGAAGATCTGCGAAGGACCGCTATTGGGGTGTGCATTGTTTCACCAATGAATGGGCTGAGCCCCTACCAAGATGCAGTGCATCCCGTAGGCACTCACCATGTCAAGCCGTGTTGAATTTCCATTTAAATCCCCACACTCAAGTAGTCTCCGCCCTAGGATGCGCGGGATTCGAGCTTCAAGAGTTGGGGGTGATATTGCCCGTCGAATCCAAGCAGTGCGGAACTGGGTGCCGTCGTTAAGTTAACTGGCCTCTGACAAGAGACAAGGCTTGTAAGAGTGACATTTTGCTTTGGGGGCTTTCGGGGCACGCGTAGGCAGCGCAGGGCTTAATTGTGGACGACCTCTGGAAGCTGTCGAATCCGGCGCTTCAGCAGTAACTCCTTACGACCAGCCTACGCTATGGGTATGTCTCGAGCAAGCAAGTCAGTAACCAATTTCTCTTCGACTTGCAAAAAGGGAACCAGTGCTGCCTGCACGTTTTCTGCATCCAGCAGGTGCCTCTCACCCGTGCGCCGAACCTTCAGTTCTACCTGGCCTTGGGCCAACCCGCGGCTTCCAACAGTTATCTGTAAGGGAACTCCAATCAGGTCGGCATCGTTGAATTTGACACCTGCGCGGTCTTCGCGATCGTCATAGAGAACTTCCAGGCCCGAATTCACCAGTTCTTCATAGAGGTCCTCCGCCTTGGCCCTCACTTCCACCTGTTTAGTGGTTGCCAGACTAATCAAATGCATGGAGTACGGCGCGACGCTGAGCGGCCAGGTGATGCCCTGTTCATCGTGATATTGCTCTACTATGCAGGCAATCAGGCGTCCCACGCCTATGCCATAGGAGGCCATCACAATTGGGTGGGAGTTGCCTTGGCTATCGGAGTAATAGGCATTCAAAGTTTCGCTGTACTTTGTGCCCAGTTTAAAAGTATTGCCGACTTCCACACCGCGCAGACTATATAGTTCTCCACCACAGTTCACACAGCCATGACCATCGTCGGCACTGACAATGTCGGCCACCAGTCCGCCGTCGTAATCGCGCCCATAATTCAGGTTTTTGTAGTGGTAGTCAACTTTGTTAGCTCCAGCCACCAGATTCGGGGACTCTACTACCAAGTCGTCAACTATCAGCAGGCTTTGGTTGAAATTCACGCCCACCGGGGAGCCAAATCCGGGCTCCGCACCCACGGCCCGGATTTCAGCCTCAGTTGCTGGCCGCAAACTGGAGGCGTTGAGGGCGTTGGCCAATTTAGTCTCGTTAAGGGTCATGTCCCCTCTGACCACACAGAAAACGAAGACATCCTCTGCGGAATCGGTTCTCACTATCGTAGCGACCATGAAAATGGCCTTGGCTGTCTGGTCTTCAGAAATATCAAGAAACCGGGCCAATTCCTCTATCGTGGTGCAATCTGGGGTATAGATAGTCTCCCTAGGCAACATCTCACTCTGATGAGCCACATTTTTACTGAAGTTGGCGACCTGCCGATTGGCCCTGTAATCACAGTTCCTGCAGAGTATGAGTGTGTCCTCACCAACATCTGAGACAGCCATAAATTCGTGGGCCATGGTTCCGCCCATCATGCCATTGTCGGATTCAATTGCCACTACGTCCAGCCCCGCCCTCCGGAACACTCGAAAGTAAGCCTCGTACATACGCGGATAGTAGAGGTCCAAGTCTTCGAAGTCCGTATGGAAGGAATAGGCATCCTTCATGGTAAATTCCCGCACCCGTAACAAACCACCTCGCGCCCTGGGTTCATCCCGAAACTTGGTTTGGATTTGATACATCACCACCGGCAACTGCTTGTAGCTGTTTACTGAACGAGAGACTAAATCTGTAATGACCTCTTCGTGGGTCATTGCCAAACACATATCTCGGCCTGATCGGTCCTGCATTCGCATCAGATCATCTCCGATCTGATACCAGCGTCCCGAACGCTGCCATATTTCAGCAGGTTGAACGACCGGCATGACAATCTCTTGCCCTTCAATGGCGTTCATTTCCTCCCGCAGAATCTTTTCAACCTTCTGACGCACGCGCATGCCCAATGGCAAGAACTCAAAGATCCCGGAGGTGACTTGGCGGACCAGGCCAGCCCGAAGCAACAGTTGGTGGCTGGCTATTTCAGCTTCCGCTGGGGTTTCACGCAGAGTCTGAAAAAATAATTTGGACAATCTCATAGCTCTTGGGCACCTAATTGCTGGCGGAAACACGGCCATTTATTAGGCCGCAGGCATAAATATAAATTAAGTACTCGTTTTCCACTTGAACTTCTGTCAACAGCCAGCGGCAAAGTGACCTGAAGGCCGGCCTGAACTAAATACAAAATGACTATAATATTTATACACTGATTGTTGAAACCATAGACCTCTTGAGAGACTACATTGAAGTAAGAGGAGCTGGCCATGACTATGAGCCCCGTCTGGCATAAATCTTATGTTGAAGGTGTTCCCACCCAAGTTGATGTCCCCAACTTATTATTGGGACAGGAACTGGAAGGTACAGCCAACCAATTTCCCGGCAACACCGCCTTGCATCTGGTTCTGAAGTACCTGCCGCTGGGAATAGCCATCCAGTCCCAGATGACCTACAGGGAATTGGATTTAGCTACCAACCGATTCGCCCGCGCGCTGCGAAGCCTGGGCGTCAAACCTGGAGACAGGGTGGGCATCATGTTGCCCAACACCCCCGCCTATGTAATTGCCTTCTTTGGCATCAGCAAGGCCGGTTGTGTAGTGGTGAATGCCAACCCCATTTTCACCGCCAGCGAACTCAGCCACTTGTTCGCGGATAGTAATGCCAAAGTAGTTGTTTGTATGAGTGGAGGATTGGAAAAGGTGAAGAGCTTCCAGTCTGAGACCGAGATTGAACACATCATCATCTCGGACATCAACGACTCCATTGGCGGCATCTTCGGAAAGTTAGCTGCCAAGTCACTTAAGCAACTTGGCCACATTGCAGACGTTACTTACGGCAACGGGGTTTACAGTTTTGACATGCTGGTGCGCCAGGAAACGGCGGCTCCGATTGAAAATGATGCCAAGCCAGATGACATGGCAATCCTGCAATACACCAGCGGCACCACGGGTCTACCTAAAGCCGCGGTACTTTCCCACAATAACATTCTGACCAATGTCTCCATGTGCAGAGAGTGGATGACAGAAGTCACACCAGGAAAGGAAGTGATCCTGGGAGCACTCCCCTATTTCCACGTTTTCGGCCTGGTAGTTGGCGTGTTGCTCAATGTTCGGCTAGGAGGAAGGCTAGTTATAACTCCCAACCCGCGAGACACTGAGCAAAACCTCAAATTGATGGACAAGGAGAAACCCACTATTTTCCCGGGGGTGCCAGCCATGTACAACGCCATCGTTAACCACGAGGACGTGGAGAAGTATGATGTACAGTCAATTCGCTACTGCCTTTCAGGGGGAGCCCCCCTCCCCTTGGAGGTTCAAGAACGGTTCGCAAGTATTTCCGGGGGCCTCTTAGTGGAAGGCTATGGGATGACAGAATGTACTGCCGCAGCAGTAGCCAATCCGTTAGGTGGTGTGGTCAAGAATGGCACCATTGGTACTCCTATGCCGTCGACTGAAATTCGCATCGTCTCCCTTGGAGAAGACAATACAGAAGTAGGGGAAGACGTTGTAACAGGCGTCCGGGGCGAACTGCTATTAAGGGGCCCTCATGTAATGCGGGAGTATTGGCGGAATCCCGAAGAGACAGCTGCAACTCTGGACAGCGAAGGCTGGCTACATACGGGTGACATTGCTGTCGCAGATGAAGATGGATATCTCACATTAGTCGACCGTAAGAAGGATCTGATCATTGTCAGCGGTTTTAACGTGGTACCTCGAGAAGTGGAGGAAGTCCTGTACAAACATGATTCGGTTCTGGAAGCAGCTGTTGCAGGTTTGCCAGACGCCCACAGTGGGGAGATCGTAAAGGCCTACGTAGTAGCTAAACCGGGAAAGACACTTACTGCTGAGCAAGTATTGGAACACTGTCGACAGGAGCTGGCACCCTACAAAGTACCGAAGGAAGTCGCTTTCAAGGAGGAACTTCCCAAGACTTTGGTAGGCAAGATATTGCGCCGAGCGTTGGTTGAGGCAGATATGCAATCCTGATAGCATAGGCCAATGCTAATCTGATTCGGATTTCTTGTGGCGGAGGACGGTTAAGAGGAATCGGTCCCGAATCCATCATTCAGCACTCTTTACGCAGAGCGCTCACGTTAAATCGTCACAGTTACTTTAGTTGCAGAAAATTGGTCCGATCTCCTTGGCTTTAGAAGCCGACTCCTATGGGCGTGTATTTCTAACGTCCGGGTAGGGCTGTGTCCGGAGTCCGTGAACCCTCGACTTGCAAAGTGATAATATCCCGGCCGTGGTACTTCTGATGATGCTCTGAAGTAGTGTAGTGCCGCGAAGTTTGTGTCAGGAGCAAGGTCGAACCTGGGGAATCCGTCCAGGGGGATTCCCAGTCACGGCGCTTCAGCTACTCCTTTAACATCGTATCTTCCGAACAGAGCGGCCACAATGCAGCCTGCGCCCATTCCGATAAGCGGAGACCAAGGCCGCCAAGTCCTAGAAGCACGCAAAGCGAAACCGGTGACGACAGCCAGCGTTACCGCGGCCACTGTTGGGGCCGGCAAACACAGATACACCCACAGGCACTTCTTGCACGTGGTCAAAAACGATCTGAAGGACCGTGACTGCAATCAGCATCAACATAGTGCCCGAAACCACCGGAGTTAAGATCCTTCGGAGTAAGGGGAGCCATACTCCCAATGCTAAGTAGGAGAGAGAGGCTACGATATCAGGCTTGCCAAGAGAGGAGGTCCCACCTTCGGGCAGCGCTAAGATGGAAACAGCTAGGAAATTTGGGGTAGGGCCCATTGTGAGCACATGCCCAGCTCCAAACCTCCAGAATGGGCTCGCCTGTCATTCTGTGAGACCTCCTGCGATTATCAGCGCCGCAAAGACGGCCCAGAAGAGGTATCGCTCATCCTGACCATCTGTCCGGGCTGTGAAGGCCACGATCAGTACCAACGGTGCAAGGGACAGCAAGACGCCTTGAAGGCCAACCCCAATGTCCACCAAGGTTGGGCACGGCTCATCAGCCTCGTAGCTGATGGCTTCGATCATATTTTCCTAATTTCTCTCGACGTTGTTTCTTAGTCCAGGGGAATTAATGCCAGTCTTTGCGTTTGTAAACTACCTACTTGCAAACGATGAAATAAAAGTGCTGAACGGACAGCCAATCCTGCTGTAACAGATCCTAGGGGCTATCGCACAAAGCGGCGGGAACAGGGCCTAATTACAGGTCCCGAACAATCTTCATTTTGAAGATTCTCGACTTTGTCCAGGTTGGTGGACCTGGACAGCCTTCGTCTACGTTTGTTCAAGCGACGACCTAGCAAGGACAACCAGAGCGACGTTCCCATCTCGCGTAGCATGGACGTCAACGGCCGCAAGAAGTCACTTGAAGATGACAAGTATCAGCAACAGGTGCTATATCGATTCGCGGGCCTAATCTTTTTTACTGTGACGTTTCCAGTTCCTAGGCTTGTCCTATCTTTCCTACCACTTAGTTGCGCAAGCCAGGCCAGACTATCAGCAGAACTATTTGCACAACCGTTCGGAAACCGTTTCTAACTAAGCCAGACGCTGGGCCTCAGGTGAATCTTGCTTGGGCATCGAGTCGCGTCGTCTTGGCGGAGCGCCGGGCTGGTATTCCCGTTGCACCATGTCACTGGTCATAATCTTCTGTACTGCCTCGTACCTGCACAGTCATGCTAAGAAAGCAGATGGCACGATCCATGGACCATTGGTCACGGGAGCCAGAGGAAACATTGGGGAAAGGTTGGTTTCCCGACTGATTCAAGAAGGTTAACGTGCCCGCGTTCTCATACGCGGCCGAACCCTAGTGCTCTTCCGCTCCTTATCCGACTAGGTCGAGGTATCAGCTGACGATGTTCTCTGCCCTCAAGCGCTATCTGAAACACGGAAAGGAGTGGATTTCTCTTTCTACTTGATTCACAGCAAGTCCAAGGGCTCCAACTTTCACGAACTGGACATCCAGGCAGCCCGCGCCTTTAGTCAAGCAGCTAGGCAAACAAGGTTTTAGAGATTCTTTTCCTTGGCGCCCTGGGAGACCCCGAAGCCAGTCTTTCCCAACAATTGCACTCCCGCCAAGAGACGGGACAAGCGCTCCGCGACAGCGGCGTACCTTTCGCGGTATTCCGGGCTCCGTGATTGTTGGATTAAGCAGCACCTCTTTCGTGATGATTCGCTATCTTGGAGAAAGCCTGCCCCTAATGTTCTGCCCTTGGTGGATTCACTCCCGCATTCAGCCAATCGCTTTCCATGACCTTTTGAAGGACTAGGTTCCCGCACATAGCATCCCAGAAAGCCTGGACCTTACCATAGAAAATGGTGGGAAAGATGTGCCCACTTACTAGGGGCTGATGCCCGGCTACGCCAAGAAGAGAGGGCTCTGCTTGCTACTTCTGCCTGTACCTGCCTTGACTCCCCTCCCTACTGGAATCACAGTAGCCCTGGCCGAGGGGCTCCGTAACGATGTCTTCGCGACCGATAGTCTCACCTGAACGCTATTTCCTACATTGGACCGCTGCAATCTGCAAAACGCGTTTGACAGTACGAATCTTTTTCATATAGTATCGAACCCAGCATTGGGACGCTTGTTCAAGTCAGTTTCATTGACTCCCTTATTTTCACGTGCCACTTAAGAATCGGGGATGTTGTGGAAACTACCTCTGCCGCTTGTTAGCGTGCAGTTTTTCTTGGGCAGGCACCTGCAAGTAGTCGCCGCAGTGTACGAAGAAAACGCGAAGGGATCAGGGACGGTCCGGTGATTCTGTAAGAATGTCTTGATTAGCAAAAGTTTCATCTCAGCGCTTGGTGTCTTAAGTCTTTGGAAGAGTCATTCGTTATTGAAATTAGGGGGTAGCAGCTGTGTTTGACGTTAGAGTATCTCGACGACGATTCATGCAATTGGGAGGAGTGGGACTAGGTACAGCGGCCTTGGCCGCCTGTGTCCCCTCAGCCCCTGGGGCAAGTCCGGCTGGCGATGCCGCTGCCGACATGGAACCTATAGAGATTCGTTTCCATGGCCGTACAGGGGTACAAGGAGATCATTTTACTGAACGCGCACGAGCCTTTGAAGAAGAAAACCCAGGAATAATAATCAAAGAAGAGCTGTTTCCAGGGCCGGAGTACCATCAGAAGATGGAAGTCTTGTTGGCGGGCCAGACTGTGGGAGATACATTCTGGACGGTTCTTTTATCTGGCCTTTATCACCGATACGCCAATCAGGGAGTATTGCTGGCCTTGGATGATATGGTAGCGGCGGATGAATATGATCTGGGGGTCTTTTTCCCTGAATCCCTTGTTGCGGCCAGCCATCAAGGATCTCTCTATAGTTTGCCTTGGATCTGCCATCCAGGCCGCGTAGGCTGCTTTTATAACAAGCAATTGCTGGCTGACAATGGCTTGGAGGAGCCGCCCGCAGACGGAGACTGGACTTTCGGAGATTTGCTGGAATACGCCACCGTTTTGACCCAAGATACTGATGGTGACGGTCAAATCGATCAGTTCGGAATGCAACCTGGGCGTGATCCATTTAGCCTTCTAGTTTGGGCTCGAGCTTCCGGGGGTGAACTCTATACCGAAGATGGTATGAATTCCCTACTGGCTTCTGAGGAGACTCTCTCGGCCATCCAATTTATTTATGACCTAATACATACGCACAAGGTAGCCCCTTCACCCGAACAACAAACTTCTGACATGTTTGTCTCTGGGCGCATTGGCATGGCACAGAGTGGCTATTGGGGCCAAAGCTGGAAGAACCTTATAGGTGATAGATTTGAATTGGGAGCAGTGCCTATGCCCAAGGGCCCCGCAGGTGTCAATGGCTCTATGTACGAATTCGATCCTGCCTGCATCTATTCAGGTTCAGAACATCCGGAAGAGGCCTTTGAATGGGTGAAATGGCTGGCGAATAAGGAAACGGGAATCCGTATTGCGGAGGCGGGTTCGGTCCCGGGATCTCGTGCCGACGTCTGGGAAGACGAACGTCTGACCCAGTTCCCGATTCACAATGTCTTCAAGAATATTATGTACAACGTTTTACCGTTCCGAGGGCCGGGGAATTTCAGGGGACTGGAAATCCGGGATACGTACACGAACGGTTTGGACCCAGTATGGTTGGGTAATGATGAGCCAGCCAATATTGTGCCGGCGGTATCTGCCAAGCTCCAAGAAGTCTTGGATAAGCCAGCTGCTTAAGGGATTTTGGACCCGGTGGGGTTTGGTCCGTATTCAAACCCCACCCAGGAAGAATCACAAGCTCGAGGTGCCACAATGTCATCTCTAGCAGAGGTACGTCCCGCAGTGGAGTCCGGGCACCCTAGACCAAAGGGTACGCTCAAGCGCCAGGAGGCCATTTCGGGTTACTTATACATCTTGCCCTGGCTGTTGGGGTTCCTGGCCTTCACGGCTTTCCCCTTTCTAGCTTCCTTCTATCTCAGTTTTACGAATTACACCGTTGTTTCGCAACCAAGCTTTGCCGGTTTTGCCAACTACATCGAGGCTTTTTCCGGTGATGATCTTTTCTGGGGCTCACTGAGCCGAACCTTTACCTACGCCATAGTTGGAGTGCCTATAGGAATAGTTGGTTCTTTGGCTTGCGCATTGCTCCTGAACCAGCAATTGAAGGGAACTACCCTTTTCCGGGCTTTGTTCTTCCTGCCTTCACTGACACCCTTGGTGGCCTTGGCATTGCTATGGCAGTGGATTTTTCAGCCAGATTTTGGGATCTTAAATTTTCTGTTGGCCAAGGTTGGAATTGATGGACCCGGCTGGCTCAGTAGTATCGAATGGGCCCTACCTTCCCTGATTATCATGGCACTATGGACCACAGTGGGGGGCGGCCAAATGGTGATATTTCTTGCCGGACTCCAGGGTGTGCCCCAGGAACTCTATGAAGCGGTGGAGATTGATGGAGGTGGCGCTTGGTACAGGTTCCGTCATGTAACCCTGCCCATGATTTCTCCGACCATGTTCTTCAATTTAATCTTGGGGGTCATAGGTGCTTTGCGGGTATTTACGGTTGCCTATGTATCCACTGAAGGAGGGCCCGCCTATGCCACTTGGTTCTACATCCTTCACCTGTATACCCAGGCGTTCAAGTATTTCAACATGGGTTACGCTTCAGCCCTTGCTTGGATATTCTTTATCATTCTCATTGCCTTCACTTATTTTCAGGTTCGCGCTTCGCGCCACTGGGTCTTCTACGCCGGTGAAACGGGTTAAGACTATTCTTCTGGATACAGCCGCAATAGACTGAACCTCCTTTGGTCCTCTCTTCATCCGATAACATGCTCTGCGCAATTGGCTGATGGCCCTTCAAAGACGTTCCCCCCTAGCCTATGTATTGGTAGTCCTGTTGGCAGCCCTGTTCATGGGACCTTTCCTATGGACCGTGGGCAGCTCCTTCAAACATCCCACGGAAATCTATGTCTTTCCTCCCCTGTTGTGGCCGGAGCAAATGCAGTGGCAGAACTGGCTCGAAGTCTGGCGCCAAGTGCCGATGGCTCGTTTCGCCAGGAACAGTGTCTTTGTAACTGGAATGGCAGTCTGTGGCCAAGTGCTGTCCACGACATTAGTGGCATACGGCTTTGCCCGGTTTCGATTCCCAGGGAGGGACTTCCTGTTTATGGTGGTGCTAAGCACCATGATCTTGCCTTTTGAAGTATTGCTAATCCCCCAATTCCTGATTTTTCGTGAGTTAGGCTGGCTGGATTCCTACAAGCCACTTATCGTGCCCTTCTTCCTTGGAGCTGGCCCATTCTTTATTTTCTTGATGCGACAGTTCTTTCTGACCATTCCACTGGATTTGGATCAGTCGGCACGTCTGGATGGTGCTCTGTCCTGGCAAATTCTCTGGAGCATCATATTGCCCCTTTCTCGGCCCGCCCTGGCCACGGTTGCCATATTCTCTTTCCTGTCCCATTGGGATTCCTTCCTTGGGCCCCTGATATATCTCAATACGATGGAAAAGTACACGCTGCCTCTCGGCCTGCGCTTCTTTCAGCTAGTAGCCGAAGCCGGAGGCGCACCCCGTGAACATCTCTTGATGGCAGCCTCACTTACAGTTTCCATACCGGGAATCATCCTGTTTGTAGTGGCTCAGAAGTACTTCGTGCAAGGCATTGTGCTTAGCGGAATTAAAGGTTGACATTCATGACCCTCACTACGCAGGCTGTGTATTTTGACGGACCCCAGCAGTGTTCTGTTCAGGATTGCGAGATCGATTGGCCACTGCCTGGCCACGTATTAGTCCAGAGCCAGCTTACTCTTATCAGTACAGGTACCGAACTCACTCTCTATGGCGGGGAGTTTCCCTCTCAGTCTGCATGGGCCCGCATGGCGCGGTACCCATTCACCCCCGGCTACGCCAATATCGGAGTGGTGCAGGAAGTGGGCGCTGGGGTAGACCCGGGTTGGGAGGGGGCCCAAGTTGCGACTCGGGGCCGGCACCAGCAGCTGAATGTGCTGGCGGCGGATACGCTGTGGCGAGTCCCAGACTCCGTCCCCCAAGAAGAAGCTGTTTTTTTCACGCTGGCCCAGACTGTCATGAATGGCGTGCGAAGAGCCCAGGTGGGTTGGGGCGATAGCGTGGCCGTGTTTGGACTGGGTATCCTGGGTCAATTGGCCGTGCGATTCTGCCGACTCTGTGGGGCCTTTCCGGTCCTGGGCATAGATCTTGCCCCCAAACGGCTGGAGTTGCTCCCTCTAGATGCAGGCATCCACGCGCTGGACGCTTCCGATGGAACCGACGTTGTGCACCAAGCCATTGGCGATTTGACCCGAGGCCGCATGGTGGATTGTGCCTTCGAGGTTACAGGTCTGCCGCAGACCATTCCCGATTCCATACGAACGGTCCGCCGACAGGGACGTTTCATTCTACTGAGCAGCCCGCGTGGACAAACTACATTCGACTTTCATGACCTTTGCAATTCCCCCAGCTACACAATTATCGGCACTCATGGAGGTTCGCATCCCCCTGTCGAGACACCGGGAAACCCTTGGACGAGGGAGCGGCATACCGATTTCTTCTTCGACCTGCTGTTGGCCGGTGAACTGGATCTTTCTGGGCTCATGACTCGCAAGGCACATTACAGCGAAGCACCGGTGATTTATGAGTCTTTGTGGCAAGCAAGGACAGAAGAACTGGGCGTTGGGTTCATTTGGGATTGACGGGCCACTACTGATTTACGTTTGCTTCGAAGGAATCCCGGCTTAGGGTACAGGCATTGGCCGGGGGCGGGGTGTTGGCGCAAGCAGGTAATCACACTGAAGTGTGCGCCGTTTTTGCCTGTACGTTTTGTGTCTACTCCACTTGCCCTGTAGTCCACAAACCTTAAGAGTCCCGCGTCCTGAAGGAAGGAGTTTCTGACCTAGCGATTCAAGTCCAGTTGCTGCTTTTGACAGTACCCCAAAGGCATCGTTGACTCATTCAATTTGAATTTGGAAGTAAACGCAAGCAGATGAATTTGGAACGGATGTTGCGGCTCTATGATGTGTAGCTTTGTTTTGACTTATCGAGTTGAGCCCCCAGGAAAAGATGGCCTATTTGCTTAATATGAGCCATTTGGGCCCCTTCGAATGGGCGGAGCGGCGGCGGGACACGATGAGGCTCTCCAGACACAATTGGCACCAACAGTAATTAAACATGAAACTTAACATAGGCGTTTACCAATCCATTGCTTTGATCCGCCAAACGGCCAAGACCGTGGCGCAAATCCACTGAAGCGAGTGGGAACTCCAACTCCTGTGCGGTACGAAAGCAGCTAAGCAGGAGACAGCGTCCATCTGAGACTGGAAAGGTCAGGACGCGGGCCGTAGCCCCGCTCATGGACGCCCTGGGTCCAAATGGGCGCCTGAGTGTAACACTACCTGCTTTTGACTTTCACAAGGTGCCGGGCATCGGTTGGGCGGGCGGTTTGTACCAGTACCCACTTCTCAGCTTCTCGCTCCGTGCTTTGACCAGCCTGAACGTAGCGATCTCCTAGCTTTGTGGGCACGGGGAAGGCTGCGTCCGGAAGGCACACCGGGATATTCCTCATGCCGTCAACTGTCTGCCTTCCAGGAGCCTATTCCCAGCGCTCTCGACGATACTCAGAACAGAGCGGGAACGGGAGCGCCTAATACTTCTGCTCCCCCCCCCCCTTCAAAGAGCTAACTGATACATTCGAACGCATCAGCCTTAGCTCTCTCCCCAACATTGCAAAATGACTTGGTCAACCCTCCGCGGGAGCATCGTTGTCAGGGAAAACCATTGCTTCACCAACAGACAAGGCATTGCAGGGAGACTATGGATGCCGGGACTGTGCACAGGAGATCGGATTCGTGTGCGAAGGCCTTGGAGCGTTCCCGCGTCTTAGAAGGCGTTTGGAAACTACATATGTGCCTTGTGTTGGGGGGGGGGCTTAGACAAGGGCTAACACGTCCTCAACCTGCACTGAGACAATGCAAAATGCGGACTCTTACAGCGATCCGAATCCAGGTTTCCAAGGTGTGGGACAAGCCTTCATAGTCTTCGCTTCAGCGAAGACTATGAAGGCCACCGAGCCCAGCCAAACGAAGGTACGTTCCACGATCCAAAGCCAGTGCAGAACCTCAAAGCCCTCATTGTGGTGATTACGACTGACGATGTCCAAAGTCCAGTCGGCCCGTTCTTGAAACCAGTCAAGCAGCTTGGGACAGCGATAGCCTTGATCCGTCCAGATTCCGCGCCCTGCGCCGAATCTGGACAGTCCGCGACGTCAGTACCAGGCGGGCGCCATCCCGGTCCTGGACATGGGCCGCACGCACCAACACATCCAGCGGCATTCCCAGAGCAACGACCACGATAGGACGCTTGCGCCCCTTGATTTTCTGGCCGGCGTCACAGCCGCGGGGCCCCTGATGTTCCGTGGTCCTGACCATTTGCCCGATCATGATGGCCGCACTGGGGTTCGGCGTTCGCCCTATCGTCTGCCGGACCTAGGGCGCAAGGTCTCGTGGACCCTGATCCCGAGCTCAATGTGTCCCCAACACCGGAAATACCCATAGACCCGTCTGCCCTTGCGGAAAGTCATGGGTCAGGCTCCGTCAAGCGCTCCCCGTCCGCAGCACATACAGAATGGCATTCACCAGAGCTCGTCGTTTCACCTGGATCGGCCGCCCCTGGTCCCGCGGCTGTGGGAACTATGGGTGCAACAGTTTTCATGGGCGACAGGTCAGATCACAGGGGTAGCTTGGGTGTGGCCAGCGATGACCAGAATAGTGAAGAAAGGGGAGCGGAGTCTTCTACGCGCGTAGGACATGCGTTTCCTACTCCGTTCACCCATTTCCCTTGGTCTTGGTTCCTGGCAAATGTCGTACTTATGTAGTTTCCAAACGCCGTCCAAGGGATAAGATGAAACTCCCGGGACGGGCTTGGCTCCAGATCGCTGAGCGGGAAGGAGAGGACAGGACGGTTCCATCCAACTGGACCAAACGGCAACGTTTATCCGCAAGGAATTGGCTGGCCTAGCCTACGGGTACATCCGGTACTCCTTGTTCTCCTGGACAATTGGCGGGCTTGTAAAACAATTGCCCGCCATACTGGACAAAAGATGGCCCTTCACGGCCCTAGCAACACTGGTTATCGAAAACCGAGGATAAGGGCCTTAATGCTCTGAGGAACTGTTACTGGCCTGGGCCAGTAACCTGGACAAGAGGTAGTGTCGGTCTAATACGGCAGAAAGCCGGCGAAATGGCTAGACGTAGACACAAATCAGAGCAGGTGAACCAAAAGCTAGAGAGCCGGTTCTTTCGAAACCGTTAGATAGCACAGAGACTGAAGTCAGTCGGCAAAAAGGGGCGAGTGGCCGGCACCACCCTATGGTTTACGAGCCTCGATGAGGTACTTCGCAGCGTGGAATCCCAGTTCCTCGCCTGCTTCGAGCCTCTCTTGAAGGGAGCGCAAGTATCGAAGATGAGTCCCCACCGTGAACTCAGGTACCACCCAAGGGATGGCCTTCAGATTGGAAACGATTGCTCCCACGTCAGTGAAGAACAAGCAGCCCTCCCACTCTTCGACTGTTTGTATGGCCAGACCTGCCGCTTCTAGAGTTGGCACGTATTTTCTAGGCGTGGCATCCGGGAATGAGGGCGCGGCGTCAAAGGTGGCCACCAGATCCCAAGCCCACATTCCGTGCACTTGCTGTGTCAGGAAAGTCTCGCCCATCGAGAGAATGCGGGCAACTTCGCTGGAATTGAATGGCGCATGCCGATTGAGGATTAAGCTGAACTCGCCATCGGCGAAAGGCATTGGCTCGATATCTGAAACCGAAACATTGACGACCTGAACACCCAGGCTTGAAAGCCGTTCGGTTGCCAGCTTGACGTTTGGGGGTAGTCCTCGGTGGCGACGACCCTCGCAGGCCAATGTTCCTGTAAACTCAGCAGTTTCTCTCCCCCTCCCGTGTCCATATCGAGCATCGACACCGAGCACCGCATAAAAGCAGAGGCGCGATCGAGGTACGACCAATGTTCTTGGTCCTCGATCAGCCGGCCATCAAGATACGAGAAGTCCCATCCTGTGAAGGGTTGCCGCTCTTCCCGCAGCCACTTTCTGACGAGTTTCTCTCTATCCATCGTAGCGATCAGGCTTGGTATTGAATTGCTGGACCGGGTGACTTTAGCGTCAAACGGGACCTGAGCTTTGAAGCTCTTGAATTTGTACAGCTTGGTGGGCCTAAAGAGACCGAATTGGTAACTTTCTTTGGGGAGGTTCTACTATGAAGAGGGGGTCAGCCCACGCCACATAGGCACCAAGGAGCCTATGTACTCGTCACTCGGCGAAGATTGCATTGCGATATGCCGGTTTGCGGGCGTGGATAAAGTACATCGGCGTGAAGATGCCTAGTTGGCCGGCCTTGGCCATCGCAACCGCGCAGAGGTTCAAGTTCCTTGATACACGAACCGTACCATGCGGCGCAATACGGAGCGCCTCGAGTGCTCGCAGTGAGCTGTGTGTAACCCAGCGTCCGATATTTGAACTGCGAATGCTGGCCAGAGAAAAACCTGAACCAATCAGGGGTTGATACCAGGGAATCGACGGAACGGTTTGGACTAAGAGATCTCGTGTTTCCAACACCTCAAGCCCCACTGTTCGAAGCGCGTCGAGAACTGTTTGCTGGTCGGCGATTTCAAGTATGCCGCCTTCCAGCTCGATGTCGGCCTTGATCTTGAGGTGGAGGGGATTCTTGCTGTCGAAGCGGTCAGTTAAGCAGTATTCGTAAGCACCGAAGCACGCGCCCGGCTTTAGCAGGCGGAAAACCTCTCCATAGATACTTAGTTTGTCCGGGGCATGGCAAGTTGCCTCGATGGCGAAGACCGCGTCGAACGAATCGTCCGGAGCATCTACATGCAGGAAGTCACATTGCATGAATTCGGCCAGATGCGTCAGCTCCGCTTCTTCCGTTAATATGCGGGCCCGTTCGAGTTGATAGGCATTGCTGTTTACGCCGACGATCTTGGCGCCGGAAAAACGGACAATCTCCAGTAACGGCCCCCCAACGCCGCAACCGAGATCGGCTACGACCATCCCGGGGCTGAACCCGAGTATGTGCGCCAAGTAGTGCTCGTGGCGTGTAAGCGATGACTGGAAACTCTCACCGGGGACGCTGGGGACAAAGTGAAAGCACTTGCCCCATCCGAACTCATAGAAATCCGTAGCCAAGTCATAGTAGAGATCGTTGAACTCTTTATAGTCGCTTCGTCTACGCTCTAATCCGCCACGCTTGGCAGTTCTGTAACGTTGTTCTTATTCGTGGATGGTCGAAGCGACATCAGAAGTACTCGATTTATCCTTTAGGATTTTGGAGAGCTTGACTGACATCGAAGCGTTACCAGCCTTGCTTCTGAAAAATGTAACACTTTTCACCGTAACGAAGGAACGGCGTAATGTCAACCATCGAAGTAGCGCCAACAGAGTCCCAATGGGAATAAAGAGGGTTCTGGTACTGTCGACACCTACGCGTCCAAGGAGAGGCCACCGAAGAGGGACCTCTACAGGAGAGCATACTCTTCTGACTTGTCGACGCCCTCGCCTAGTTTGCCTGAAGCCCCTTCACTGTATGTGCGGACCTTCCCTTGTTGCCCGACGCGGTCCAGCAACACATGGAAGGTGCGTTTGACCGACATCGACAAACAATTCTGAAGTACAGCCACAATTTCGCGGCTAGACTGACTCCTGAATCCACAATGATCTGCGTTGCTTCGGGAACCCCTGATAGGGCATAGCCCGCAAGTGGTTTTCTAACTTCGTCATTCGAGGCAGCCCACTATCAATCGCTTCCCCGGCCGAATTGAATTAATTTTAGTCGTAGGCCATAGCCCATCGGAACACTGTTCGCAATCGCCGTCTGGCGCGCCGTCCAGTCTCTGCCTTAGCGCTCCAGATCGGATTTAGGACATCCAATACATCACCCTTTTTGATCCGATCTATTTACATGTCCCCTAGCCCCGGAAGGGCGTGACGTTCCAACACTTTCCACCGACTGGTCGTCCACTTGCTGTTTTTCCAGCCGGGAAGATGCGCCCGATAGACTTTCCAGGCCGCCTCCCGAAAAGCAGGAATCCGCTCTTTCCGTTTCTCCAACAGGGGATTCCGTCAGTCTGCCACTGCTGCACGGTGGTCGAGCGCACGCTGACGGGCCAGGGCAAGCCCCGAATCAGGATACACGCCCAATCTCATGTCCCGTCTCTTGTCGTCAACTACCTTTCGTTGCACCCAAGACCTGCTGCCGCGTTTCGCAACAGCTAGATACAGGTCAACGACACCCGCCGCCGCTTACCGACCGGGCGCTGAGATTGTCTTTTCTTTCGCAGCGGATAGGGTCTCAACTGGGTACCCCCTTATTCCCACACCAACCACACGTCTTACCTCTCAGAGGGTGTCTATACAGGGTAACCAACGTGACCAATTGCACCCTAAGAAACAAAAACCCCGACTATATAGAGGGTTTTGGTCCCTTACGGAAATTCACTTTACAACGCTACAATGGAGCTGGGGGGACTCGAACCCCCGGCCTCCACAGTGCGATTGTGGCGCTCTCCCAAACTGAGCTACAGCCCCTTGCGCTCAGACAGCCAAGGTCACCCCAAGTCGACTTATCCAAGTCTTACTCTCATATGGAGCTTATGGGACTTGAACCCATGACCTCCACAATGCCATTGTGGCGCTCTCCCAATCTGAGCTAAAGCCCCCCACGGGAGCAGAATATTACAAGGTCAGCGCGACCTGTGTCAAGATGAACCTGAAGATCCTGCCAGCCACAGATCCCAAATGAACTGCTTAGGCTATAATTTGAAGTCTTCCGCCCACGTTACACAGCGCTTTCCTCTATGTCCACAGCCCCGGCCGTCGCTGGCACAGTGCCTGCTATTCAGACGTTTACACCAGCCCAGCGGGTTCAGGGATTCGGCGAAACTGTTTTTGCCGAATTTACCGCTCTCGCAATTGAAACCGGAGCCATCAATCTGGGACAGGGCTTCCCCAACTTCCCAGCCCCAGACTTTATAAAGAAGGCTGCCCAAGATGCCATCGCTGCCGACCTGAACCAGTACACCCGTTCAGGTGGTCATCCACGGCTGGTAGAAGCCCTAAGCAAAACGTACAGCCCAGTTTACAAGCGCGATTTGGACCCGATGACGGAAATCGTGACAACCGTAGGTGCCACTGAGGGTATCTTCGCTACGATTCAGGGCTTGGTCAATCCAGGGGACGAAGTCGTCATGCTGGAGCCCTTTTACGATTGCTATCCTACTGCTACCGTCATGGCTGGTGGTGTTCCTGTGTATGTGCCCATGGAACAACCGGAGAGACATACAGAAGAAGCGCCCCTGGCATCCAGCTGGAAGCTAGACATGGACCGGCTAAGGGAAGCTTTCACACCAAAGACCCGTCTCTTCATAATCAATACTCCTTACAACCCAGTCGGCAAGGTATTCAATAAATCCGAGTTGCAGGACATCGCCACTATTGTGCAAGAACACAGCCAGCGGCATCAGCCGGTGTATGTATTGAGCGATGAGGCGTACGAATGGATGACATATGACGGGGTGCAGCAGGATCGGATCGCCACTTTGCCGGGAATGTGGGAACACACAATCAGCTTAGGCAGTGCAGGCAAGACCTTTTCGGTGACGGGCTGGAAAATCGGCTGGGCCATAGCACCCCCAGAAATAATTGACGCCATTCTCAAGGCACATCAGTGGATTCCCTTCACGATCTCCACACCTTGTCAGGAAGCAGTTGCCGTAGCCTTTGAGGAAGCCCAGAAGGGGGAATACCTTCCTTGGCTGGGCAAGATGTATCAATCTAAAAGGGATATCTTGCTGAATTCTCTTGAGTCTGCCGGCTTAAAACCACATGAGCCACAGGGTTCATATTTCATGTTGGCCGAAACAGGACACCTGCCCATCCCGACGAGGGCAGGTGAACCTCGAGACGTAACTGCCTGCCGTTGGTTGACTTCCGAATTTGGCGTTGTGGCAATTCCGCCAAGTGCTTTTTACAGCACAGAGCACCAATACCTTGTGGCCAACCTGGCCCGCTTCACCTTTTGCAAGACCGACGAAACTCTGATCGAAGCCGGCTGCCGCCTTCAATCTTTGCGGGCATAGACCGTATTTACCCACTTATCCATTTAAAGGGTCATCAAATGGAATTGCACGTTCAACAGGGGGACATTTCCGCCTTCGCATGTGATTCTATTGTCGTCAACTTGTTTGAAGGTGTTACCCAACCGGGTGGCGGCACTGGAGCTGTGGATCGCGCCTTGAACGGAGCAATCTCCAGTGCCATTGCCGGAGGGGACTTCAGTGGCAAGAGCGGTTCCGCTTTGCTGCTGTACACAAACGGCCAAATTCCTGCGGCCCGGGTGCTGGTGGTAGGACTGGGTCAGGCCTCGGAATTCGACTTTCTGGCCGCTCGCAAGGCAGCCGGAGTCACAGTAGCCAAACTTAATAGCTTGAAGGGCGTCAGCACCGCAGGTGCCATTCTTCATGGCGCTGGAATCGGCGCGCAGGACCCTACCGAAATGGCCAGAGCCTTCGCCTTGGGAAGTCAGTTGGCTGCCTATCAACCGCAGGAATATCCGGCCAAGGAAGATAAACAAATCTTGGATTCCCTGACCTTGGTTGAGCACAATGCAACTCAATTGGGAGCCATTGAAGCAGGAATTGCATTTGGCGAGAAGCTCGCGGCCGGAGTCTGCTTTACACGGGATCTCGTCAACGAACCTCCCAATATTCTTGTGCCTGTGGAGTTCGCCCGCAGAGCGAAAGACATGACTGCGAGCACCGGTCTCTCCTGTGAAATCTTGGGCGAGGCCGAAATGCAGGAATTGGGTATGGGTCTGATTCTAGGTGTTTCCCAAGGCAGCCACCAAGAAGCCCAGTTGATTATTCTCAAGCACGAACCACCGGGTTCGGAGAATCAGGCCCCATTGGTCTACATTGGCAAGGGAATTACATTCGATACAGGTGGCATCAGTATTAAACCGTCTGCCGGCATGGATGAAATGAAGACTGACATGGCCGGGGCCGCCGCCGTTGTGGGCAGCATGTTGGCTATCTCGAGACTGGAAATTACCCAACGGGTCTACGGCTTGGCCGTTTGCGTAGAAAACATGCCAGGTGGTAATGCCTTCCGTCCTGGTGATATCTTGACCAATATCAAAGGTAAGACTGCAGAAATACTGAATACAGACGCGGAAGGGCGTTTAGTCCTCTCGGACTGCCTTGGTTTTGTCGAAAGATATGAACCCCAGGCGGTTATTGATCTGGCTACCTTGACCGGGGCCATCGGCATCGCCCTGGGTGATCAGGCAGCGGGCCTTTTCAGCAATGACACAACCTGGGAACAGCAGGTAGTGGAAGCCGCAGCCGTCTCTGGCGATCGGGTTTGGCCCATGCCAATGTACGACGAATATGCAGAAGCCATCAAGAGTGACATGGCCCAAGTTAAGAACTCGGCCAGTCGCATGGCCGGCGTCTCTTCCAGTGCCAAATTCCTAGAGCATTTTACAGAGGGGTACCCTTGGGCCCACTTGGACATCGCGTATATGGCCTTGAGAGGTAAAGGCAAAGGTCCCGGCGAACCTAAGGGGGCCTCCGGATATGGCGTACAACTGCTCACGGCTCTGGCCGCAGGCAACAATTCATAGAACCCTACAATGAACCCCAAACCACTATGTCTGCACAGGTATTCCCTCGGCGGAAACAATTCTGGACCAGTTTCCCGCTGACTTCGCTGCTGTGGGGCACGGCTCTAGCCGTGGGCCTCTCATATTTTTGGGCTACCCGCGCCAATGCGATAGGCTCCCCGCAAGAATTCCAGTTTCCAACCGAGCAAACGGCTTGGCCTCTGATTGTGCCCATGTTGGCAGCTGCAACCAGCATTGAACGTGTGCTGGAAATGTCATGGAATTTCATTGAATGGGGTCTGACTGGCGCAGGCGGCTGGACCGCCGCGGACTTAAAAAAACCCGCCTACCAGCAATTCAAAAGCGGGGTCAGCCTGCTGATAGCCAATGCCCTTGGTGTTTCCATCGCCAGTTACACGGATGTGCGAATTTTGTCTTATCTGCAACCAGGGGCATTTGGCCTTTTTGACCAAGTTCCTGTGTCATGGGACATAATTCTGACTGGTTTATTGATTGGTTCTGCCACCAAGCCCACCCACGACATATTGGGCTTGGTGACCAGGCTAAAGTCTCTTGTGGGGAACCTTTCTAATCGGCAGCGAGAGCAGTCCGGTCTCTTCGCAGCGAATGCCTCGGCCCGTTTACAGGAACAGCAACATCTGAGCCAGGCCCGCACCTTGGCAGCTCATCAACCTACAATTCGGTCTGCTCAGGCCGGTGGCGACCAACCGACTGGCACCGACCAGGCGGTAAGTCGAGAGTCCCTCATGATAGATATAGATTCCCGGTATTCTGGTTGACTTAAACTATTGGATGACGGACATCCCCTCGACTTCGCGACGAAGCCCGCAATCTAGCGAACGTTTCGTCTTCATGGCTATAATTCCCGGTTGTCCCACTCCCACTATTGATTGACATCACATGGCCCACGGCCGTGCCGTTAATTGACTTCGACAAAGGTACAGTTCCTCCCATGCAAATCAGCTGTCTTCAGGAAAACCTGAGCAAAGGCCTGTCCATCGCGGGCCGCGTCACATCCACTCGCTCTTCGTTGCCGGTACTGGAAAATATCCTGATAGAGGCATCTGATGAAGGTGTGCGGCTGGTATGTACCAATCTTGACATCAGCATCAACGTTTGGATCCGGGCTGAAGTCACGGACACCGGGGCCATCACAGTGCCAGTCCGCCTCTTGACGGAATTTGTCTCCTTTCTGCCTGCACAACGCAAGGTTGAAATAACCCATAATGTTAAGAGCCGGCAGGTGGTAGTCCAGAGCGGCACCTATCACGCTTCTTTCAATACTATTGAAGCCAATGACTTCCCGGAGATTCCCTCCGCAATTGCCGAGAACGTAGAGAGCCACAGTCTTAGCACTACGGGCTTGCGGCGCATGATCGATCAGACAGTTTTTGCAGCTGCTTCCGGCGAAGAACGACCCAATCTAGCGGGTGTGGAAACCTATTTCGGTGATGGCAAGCTAACCATGGCAGCCACCGACGGTTTTCGACTTAGCGTCTGCAAAACGGATTTGGGCCTCGAGTCTGACACAAGTGTCAAAGTATTGGTACCTGCCAAAGCCCTGACTGAGCTGGCCCGCATTCTCGCGGAATCTGACCGCAGCAAACCAATCCAACTGGCGGTGACCGCTAACAGCAACCAGATTCTCTTCGAGATTTCCGGACTGCCCAATGAGCCAGATTCCTTCAACAGAGTGTTGCTCATCTGTCAGCTGATTGACGGGACTTTTCCAGATTACACTCGCATTATCCCCAATGAGGAAGATAGCAAGACACGGACCGTTTCTTCAGCGGATGCGCTGCTCAGGGTATCCCGTGCTGCCTTTCTGTTCACTAGGGAAAACAACAGCATAGTCTCTTTCAACGTGAATGAAGATAAGAATGTGATTATAGCTTCATCCCAGAGTGCAGAACGGGGTGAAAGCGAAAACAGTATTGAAGCAGCCATTGAGGGACCTAGTTTGGAAATATCCTTCAATGGGCAATATGTCATTGACTTTCTTAACCACGCATATACCGGGGAAGTCAAGATGGCCTTGTCGGAACCCTCTCGACCGTGTACATTTTCACCAGTAGGGCAAGGTGAAATCGAATTCCTTCACGTGATCATGCCTATGTCCAAACCGCGCCGTCGTACGACATAAATGCGTTGAGAGCAGTCTCCTGCCACCGGCCTTGTGCAGACAAGACAATTGGAGTCTGTTACGGGCCCCACGTTTTGCATCAAAGGGAACTCATTCCCCAGCGATTCAATAACTCCTATGAAGACAAACCGGTACGCTGTCGTCCGCGTCCGTCTTCCTTTTATCATTTGGACTTCCCTAAGTTCGAAGCTGTCCGATTCGCGGCAGTGGGTGCGGCGGGTTTATGTCTGCCGTTGGCGAAGAAGTGTTCTAGCTGGCAGGAAACAAGGAAATTGCCCTTTGAGTTCTGCCTCCTGCCAGCTGCCTTGTACGGGCCGTAGTTAATGCCATCAATAGGGGTAAGGAAAGTGTATGCCGCGATGGGGCTTCCTGACCTAAGCCATTGCCTTGTCGTTGCCACCGTCTTTAGCCGGGCTTAAGGAAGCAAGCGATGGTCTCACCAGGTGGAGTTTCTGCCGGCTAACTGAAGACTCGTCTCGCGCTCGTTGACCAATCACTAATGGCCTGCAGCAGGGGTGTGGCCCGCATTGGTCCCTTCCCGTAGTTTCCTTCGCAATTATTGTGGAAGGACCCACAGGTCTGAGAAAGTCTGCAGAAGCTGCTGGAATTTGTAGGCCCCCTTATTAGTCACAAGATACCTAAGCCTAGGTCTTTGGATTTTGCCTCCTACCTCAATTGAAAATTGCCCAAAAACACTCTCTTGGCCGCAGAAGATTCCGCCTCAGGTCGCAAAAACACTCCAGAGACCTTGTGTTACGCCGATCTCCAAGACTGCACCGCTGCTCCCACCCAATAAGGCATCTACGGCTCTTGATGCAAGAAGGCATTGCTCATGCCCAAATACCGAAAGTTTTCAGTCTTGAACCCTTTGCAGCCTTCGTAAACTTGATGTCTACTAAACAACTTCCAGTATTTGCATTCCTTTGATAGACTTAGGCACTGTCTCGAGATTCTCCTTGGTCAGTGTCTGGCTTCTGCCAGGTCCCATTTTCATTGCAAGGTAAAGTTATGGAAGGAAAAAAGTTAAGTCGACGCAATTTCTTGAATGCCAGCGGAATCGCGTTAGGAAGCTTGTTATTAGCTGCTTGCGTGGATCCTTCGGCTACAGGCACTACGGAGCCGGCCAAAGAGGCTATATTGCTGCGCTATCACCATCGCTTGGGCACTGAGTGCGACAACCATTCCAAATGGGTCCAGCAATACAATGAGGATTTCTACCCGGATATCTTCGTTAAAATGGAATGTTTCCCCGGTGCAGACTATTTCAAGAAACTCAATACTTTGATTGCTGGTGGCACTGTTGGCGATGCATACTGGATCTCATCGATTGAAGGTTATTATCGGCTGGCTGCTTCCGGCGCTGCCAGAGCCCTCGACGATCTCGTGGCCGATTCCGATTTCAACCTAGACGATTTCTATGCCTTGAACATAGACGCTGCCCGTTTAAATGGTGAGCTTTATGGGCTACCTCAGTTGGCGCATCCGGGTCGAGTAGGCCTGTTCTACAACCCGGGCATGTTTGATGAGGCCGGCTTGAGCTATCCAGATGATACATGGACCTACGCGGACCTGCTGGAAGCGGCTACAGCCCTTACAAATCCAGATGAAAATGTATATGGATTCCTTCCTTGTACAGGTTATTTCTGTCTTTTGGTCTATCAACGATCTTGGGGCGGAGATATGTTGAGTAGCGATGGTACTCAAGCCACTTTGGATACGGAAGAATCAGTAGCTGCTTTGCAATATATAAGTGACATGTTTCAAGAGCATCAGGTATCACCACTGCCGGGAACCATGGAACAGGGCACGTACCAAAGCTTCGCTGCCAACAAGCTGGCCATGTATCAGTCCGGCTTCTGGGGGGAATATGTCAAGAATTTCGTTGCACCAGATGGTTGGGCGGTAGCACCAATGCCAATTGGTACGGACACGGGCATCCGTGGAAGCATGTTTGAATCCGATCCGGTTTGCATTACCGCAAACTCTCAATATCCATCTGAGACCTTCGACTTTGTAGCGTACTTGACGACCTTTGATGCACAGATCCGAAGTTACCAATTGATGAGCGCGCCTTCTGTGAGGCCCGATGTAATGGCTTCAGACTTACTGCAGTCTTCAGAACTGATGAAGGTATTTGGGAGCATAATGGCTGAGGCCCAGCCCCTAGTTCTACCAGCCAACTTCCGAGAAACGGAGTACTTCAAGACCATCAATGAGATGTTGCAACTGGTCTGGCTAGGTGAAAATAGCGTAGAAGAAATTATTGGTGATGTGCAAGCAGCGGCGGAAGAGATTCTCGCAAAGTCTTCTTTGGAAGCCTAAAGTGCTGCACTGATAGTGGAGAGACTATAGCGTGAATTGCCTGGGGGGCCCGCCCTTTGCATGTCGGTTCCCCAGGCCCGGCCACTTGCAAAATCTCTCCCAAAATAGAATTGGCGTCGACTGGCATCCGGTACCCGCTTTGTCTTGCCATTCCTAAGCCAACTACAAAACAGAAAACCAAGCGGGATTTACAGCTATGGATCAACTTGGATCTCTGACCATGCTTGCCGCGGTCTGCTACGAGTTTGGCGCGCCTCTGGTTATTGAGGAAGTTACTCTTGAACCGCCAGGCGCAGATGAAGTGAGGCTTGCCCTGAAAGCTTGTGCCATATGCCACAGCGACATCTCTGCTTTTCAAGGTAATTGGCAGTATGAAGTGCCTATGATTGGCGGGCACGAAGCAGCAGGCATCGTAGAGGAAGTGGGGTCCAACGTTTCAGGTCTCGCAATTGGCGACCGCGTTATCGTTTCACTGCTCTGGTCATGCCAACAGTGCCGCCACTGCCTCGAAGGAGAGCCGTATTTGTGCATTGGGGATTATCCTCTGGAAGCTAATTCGAAACTCACCAATCGAAATGGAACGCCTCTGAATCGTGCGTTCAAGGTGGCTGGGTTTGCTCAGCACGCTGTGGTGCACAAATCCCAGATTGTCAGAGCGCCAGACGATATACCCACGGAATCAGCAGCCCTCTTGGCCTGTGGCGTTATCACGGGGCTCGGCGCAGTAGTTAACACTGCTCAATTCAAGTTTGGACGTTCCGTCGTGGTTATTGGGTGCGGAGGCGTTGGACTTAACTCGGTGCAAGGAGCCAGACTGGCCGGCGCCACCAAAGTGATAGCGGTAGACATTGAGCCATTCAAACTGGAAGCAGCAGTAGAATTTGGTGCGACGCATGTAATCAATCCAAGTCTTACTAACCCTATAGAGACGGTCTTAGAAATGACGGATGGCGGTGCTGACTATGTCTTTGTTGTGGTGGGGATACCTCAGTTAACCCAAGAGGCCACGCAGATGGTGTGCAAAGGGGGACAGGTCATCCAGGTCGGTATTGCTCCTATCACTTCGCAACTGGCATTTTCGGGTCATCAGTTTTCTGGCCAGAGATCCCTCAAAGGTAGTTCAATGGGGGGCGTAAACATGAGCAGGGATCTGCCGCGGCTAATGGAGCTTTATAGACAAGACCGGCTGAAACTTGACGAACTGGTTACAAAGACTTTTCCTCTCGAAAAAATCAATGAAGCTATTGCGGATGTGGGTGAAGGGCAGACTCTGAGAAACGTCATCACGTTTTAGCTTTGTCAGTTCAATCTTGGACAAAAGCAAATTAAGGGGCCACAGAAGAGGAATTTCCGTTATTGGCTCCTGCTTCCGGCACTGGCAGAAGAGGTACCAAACCTTTCAGGGCTGATTCCTCTAACAGAACCTTTTCTTCCGGTGAAGCTCCTCCTCGGCATCCGGCCTTGCAAAGATTTTTGCAAATTCCCTCGAGAACAGTTAGTGCGCTTCAACTCCACCCCTAGTGGTCCCCGCGATGCGGTGAGTATTACCACCAAAATACCAGAAAGTACTCAGGAACAATGGCATACTGTCAGCCCTTTCATACTGCTTCATCGGGTCTCTTTTCCAACATCCTCTTGGTGTGGTTATCGAAGGTCATTCGAATTAGAAAAGGGCACTGACAGCAAATCCCGTTCATTGAAATTTCGCTCTTAATTTGCTTGAACTGGAAGCGCACACTTTCTCTCCTTAGTCTTTCAAATGTGGGCAGCTTTGGGGCTCCCTGCTCACCGTCCGACCAGACGGAAGCCAGCAATAACACTTTCCAGTCCCTTGCCAACTGCCATTACCCCTATGCAGAACCTTTTGGTGCGGGGCTAATGTTCAACTCCGCTATTCCTTTGCATCTCATGGAGTTGGATTGCCGTAGGCAGATTGGCGTTCAGGGCGGCAGGATTCCTGCTGGTCAACTTGCACCAATACGGCCCCGTCGGCCAAGGTATCTCGTCTCAGAACCCGAGGAATCGGCTCTGGCCCTCTAAGGAAAAGGCCCGCTGGGCCACGGACAACCTGAATCAGTCCTACCCCTCTCCCTCACTTTCATCCGTGTAAAAGGCGTTTGACTCCTGCAGCTGGCCTTGGGATGTCCGAATTCTCATCAATGAGTCAGTTCCGAATCTGAACGACTAACAAAGGCCTCCTAACCGGATGGAAAGCCACCATTGGCGTTTCTGCTCCCGAATCGTTGACCACTGGTATGTCTCGGTTGTTCCCCGCATTGTGTCCTTGCATTACCCGTGGCCCCACCCAACTGCACACCAAAGCAGGTAAGGCTTTATATGGTGAAACGCCTCCCAGGGTTCTGTAAATTCATTGGCGTCGGACAACCTCAACGGCGAAGCTAGGCCCCCATGTTGCAACGTCTTGAATTATGCAGGCCCATGCCATGCATGCCCCAGGAGAGACTTCGTGGTTTTTGGGGACGTTCTCTGCAAGCTAGTGGTTAGTAGGTTTCCAAGGTAAACCCAGAAGGGAACTCGGAGAAGTGGTGTGCTTTGCTTTACTGTACATTGGGCGCCTCCGCCGTTGACCCTACTGCGGTCAGCCCTTTATGCCAGACATGACAATACCTTGGATCCAGTACTTTTGTAATAGGAGGAAGATAAGAAGGCAGGGAACGGTCATTACCATCGAAGCGGCCATCATCAAGTGTTCAGTAGGTTTGCCCCCGATGGAAACTACCCGCTGGAAGTAAGTAAGTCCCAGAGCAAGAGTAAAGCGTTCGGTCGTATTAAGAAAGATCAAAGGACCAAAGAAGTCATTCCAGCTGCCCAGGAATGAAAAGATCCCCATTGTTACAAAAACAGGCACTGACAGGGGCATCAGGATCCTACCGAAAATCCAAAGTGAATTGGCACCATCGATCTTTGCAGCTTCGTCAAATTCTTTAGGTATGGTCAAGAAAAACTGCCGAAAGAGAAAAATCGCGAAAGCACCTCCCCCAAACCAAGGAGGAATGTAAAGAGAACGCAATTGATCGAGCCACCCAAGAAACTTAAACAGGAGAAACGTAGGAATTATCGTCACTTGAGGCGGCAGCATTAGGGTGCTTAGCATTACCAGAAACAGAATGTCCCGCCCAGGAAAACGAAAGCGGGCAAATCCGTAGGCCACTATTGAAGCTGACAAAATTTGACCTACGCCTGTGAGTACAGTTACCAAGACACTGTTGCCAAAAAACCGTGCCAACGGCGCCCGCCTAAAAATCTCCACATAATTGTGCCATTGCGGAGTTTCGGGAAACCAGGTGGGCGGAAAAATGAATATTTCTATGGGCAGTTTCAACGAAGTCAGGAGGGCCCATAGAAAGGGCAGGCCAAAAGCAGCTCCCAGCACCAGCGCCGAGATGTGCAGCCCTGACTGTGCCCAAAGCCTTCTGGCCGTCAGAAGAAACATGGAGGAAGTGGTAGAGGTTGAAGATGACTTTACCAACGGTCCCCCCGATCAAACTCGTAATATACCCAAGAGCGGGACAACCGCAATTGCCAATAGGTGAGTAGCATAAGGACTAAGAAAAAGACCCAGGCCAGAGCAGAAGCGTATCCCATCTCCCAATAGTCAAAGGCGTGGTTATAGAGATTGAGCACATAGAAGAGGGTTGAGTACGCCGGCCCTCCAGCTGGGCGAGTCTGCCCGGCTCCGCTGGTGGCCACGTAGGCCAAAGTGAACATTTGCATTGCTCCTATGAGACCCAGAACCATATTGAAAAACATGGAGGGCGACAGCAGAGGCAAAGTAATGCGCCAGAATTTGGTATTCGAGCCGGCACCATCTATTTCTGCTGATTCATAGAGTTCAATGGGAATGCCCTGCAAGCCAGCCAAAAAGATCAACATGGCCCCTCCTCCAATGGAGCCCCAGAGGCTAATCAATATTAGAGCCGGTTTTGACCACCGAATGTCATCTAGCCAACGGGGACCTTCAATGCCGAGTTCGCTGAGCAGATAATTTGCCAGCCCGACATTGGGTTGAAAGATCCACAGCCACAGAAAGGCAGTGGCAACTATGGGTGTAATGGAGGGCAAGAAATAAACCGCTCGAAAGATTGTTCTGCCCAATATTCTTTGATTGAGCAAAAGGGCGCAGGTCAAGGAGCCGCCAATGGAAACGGGCACGAAAATCAGAGCGTAATAGACCGTATTCCACAGGGACCGCCAAAACAAATCATCTGTGAACATCCGCGTATAGTTTTCAATGCCAACCAAGTCCGGCGGCGTTATGATTTTGTACTCGGTTAGGCTCAAGAAAAGAGATACCAGCATTGGACCTGCCGCGAACACCAGGAATCCAACCAGCCATGGAGCGATATAGAGATATCCCTCAATGGCCTCCCTCTTTGCTGAGGAGATAAACAAGGCCAACCTCCACTTTCGTTGAAGATGCGTAGAAGGTACTATGCAACAGTCCTTTCAATGTGACAAGGGGGCATTTCTTCCAGGTTGTTGCCCATTCTATTATTGTATGTCGGACTCGATAAAGTAAATCAGAGGCAAGGGTTACATGGAAATGCGTCGACTCAAGATGGGAATTATCGGGTGCGGTATGGTTGCCCAGGTAATGCATATTCCCCATCTGCTATCTTTGCCGCATCTCTTTGACGTGGTTGGTCTCTGTGACCTGTCCGCTGGCACCGTAATTGCTTTGTCCCAACGTTACAGTATTCCCCATACCTTTACGTCAGCTGAAAATATGCTGACAAACCTGAATTTGGACGCTGTATTGATCCTTACCCCGTACCACTTCCCCGTTGCTATGGTCGCGCTGGACTCCAATGTTCACGTTTTTGTGGAAAAGCCGATGTGCGTGAACGAGAAGGAGGCGTCAGCTCTGGTGGCCAAAGCGAAGAGCCAAAATCTGATTGGCCAAGTGGGATATCACAAACCTTATGATGCAGGCTTTCGATTGGGCGCCGAGTTGATTAAGGGCATGGACTCAATTAGATTAGCCACCATGCACATCGCCCACGGACCCAATGAACCGTTCTTGGATCATCATCAAATCATTCGTTTTGATGATATAGAACAGGAAATCCTTAGGGAAACTGGCCAAGCCATGCAAGCGGCTATGGTAGAAGCTATTGGCGAACAACCTCCTCATCTGAAAAGGGCTTACGGGAGCTTGTTAGGCGGAGGCTGCCATCAATTGTCTATCATGCAAGGCTGCTTGGGCCGTGTGGAGGAAGTTCTCCATACCGAAGTGTGGAACGAAGGAAAGTCCATTACGTCCAGTCTCGTTTTCGAAGGAGGGGTCAGGTGTCTCTTCTCCTCTGTCTATATGCCTGACATTCGAATATTCAATGAGGCCTTCACAGCCTACTCCGATTCGGAATCCATCGCCATTCGTTTTCCCTCTCCCTTTTTAAAGAATGCTCCTACTTTGGTTCAGAAGTGCGGCATGGAAGGACCAAATTTCAATGAATCAGAAGTAGTGGCGGACTATTCGGAAGCGTTTCGCAATGAATTTATTCACTTCTATCAGGCAGTTGTGAAAGGGAATCCACCTCTTACTCCCTTGGAGCAAGGGGCAGAAGACGCGCGAATCATGATTGAAATCATAAGCAAATCTCCTGATTATCGTCCCTAGGCTGACCCCGCAACCGCTCCCGTACCCTGACAAAGGAGATGTACTCCCGCCGGTCTCTGATTTTCGGATTCACCTGCCGCAGATCATGCTCTATTTGGCGGAACCGGTGCTATTAGCCCTGCGCCAATTGCTTAGCACCACGGAGATTCTTTAAAGAACTCCCGCATATCCTCATTTAACTTGGAGGCCTGGTGTGCATTAGTCAGGTTTGCATCAAGGCCTTTACCGTCTGCAAATCCTTTGAACGGACACCAGATACGTTCAAGACTTTTACCTTTTGGAATCTTCCAAGTCACGTCATGCGAGCGCCCAAACAGGTAGGCATTTCCAGCCACCGCCTGAGGAGTGTCGCCTCCTAATCCCGGCGCACCCATTCCCTTGGCAATGTACTGTGTGGTTAGTGTGGCGGATCCCCTTGGGCGGAGAGCGCCTTCATATCAGAAATCCTGTCCCCAGTACCGGCAGAGTCTAAAACGCCGCACTTGGAATTGTCGTTGATCCTGAAACTAGAGTCCGGAGTCCCTTAGACAGAATGGTGACGGTCCGATTAACTACTGCGTGGTGTTTGCAGCACTCTGAGCTGGTATAGCCAGGGTTTCGCCTGCTTTCAAAGCGCCCAGTTCTAGATCTGGGTTTAACGCTACAATTTCCACCCAAAGAGACCCATCACCCAAGTATTCTTCTGCAATCCCCCATAGGGATTCACCTTTCCGTATGACGTGGCTGCGCAGGGGCAACACTACCTGTAAACGGTAGGCATCAACTACTCCCACGCCATCGAATTCAGAAACTGCTTGCAGAACTGATTGTTTGGCCTCTGGAGAACTCACTGAACCCATTAGCACCAGACGGTTCCCCTGAACAACGCCAACAATCTCAGAGTCCGCAAGTTGTGTCAGTCCTCGATCCACCAGAATCTGCGTGAAATCGATGGTCTCTCGGGCTATCAGTCCCATTACGTTCTGGGTTACATCTTCTCGCCACTGCTCGGATGTGAGTTCGGGGGCAGGTTCAGCAACCGAAGGCACGTGCTGGTTATTTCCAGTCTTTTCTTCTTCGTCGTTAACTGGGGCAGGCAAGTCTGAAGATGTGACCGGAACGGGCTTATCAAGAGGGGTATCAGAAGGAGTCTGTTCTGTTTCCACCTCTTGTATCGGAGTAATGAGATTGCCTATGGGACTTGTAGTTTCTCTTAACAGTTCCCCCCAGCGTTGGGGAATCCATGAGCCAAATTGGAAAGAATTAGGATCCTGGAACTGAGTAACCGTCACTACGACGCCCAGCACGATCACCAAGGTCAACATGGAAGCCATCAGGCGTGGACCTAAGCTTAACGTGCCGGTTCCACTGGCTTTCGGTGGTAGTGGCGCTGCACCCGCCGAATTCAAAATACCGCGATCTTTGGCCAAACGCTTTAGGAGGGACTCTGCTTCAGGCCGCAGCACATCGTCCGTGGGGATCGCTCCAATGTGCATTCGCAGCTGTTCTTCCCGTCCCAAGTCGGCATACAGGATGGCAGCCAATAGGTGCAAATCTGGGCGATTCTGCGCCTGCAGCCCGCGTTGAACCTGCTCCAGGGCTACAAAGGTGGCGCCTTGAGCCGCCGACTCCTGAGCTTTTCGAAAGTAATAGGTGGATTTGAATTCTGCTGTTACGAGAGAGCCCAAATCACCATGACAATGGCGACATTGGTGGAACTCTGGCGTGACAGCGGCTTCCATGCCGCAATGGACACAGGTAACTTGCATGTGCTATTCATCCTAGGATGCGACGGTGAGGGCCTCTATGGTGCGCAACATGCGACTTTGCAGATTTTATCACATGGGTTGCTAGCCCCGACAGGGAGGTTTGATAAACACCTTGCTGAGGCTGCATTTTCTGGATAATTTCGATTTTCCGTTCCTATTAAGCCCTTACAAAGCAAGTTTCTCACGCATGTCAACAAGATCCCTCGGCCTATAGGCTACCGCTATAACTGCGCCAGTCCGAAGGCGCGTCGTCCTTGGCTGCTGCCTGTTTCATGAGGGGTAAGAAACTGGAAACCAAAGGAACCGCATCAGCCGTCAGCCTAACCATAAATCTCCCGGACACACATCGACTACAACGAGGGATCCCCATCATCGAACCAGACTTGTAAACTCCGTTCTGCCCGACAACCGAACATTGCCCCCTTTTCCAAAGAACGGGATTTCCCAGGTCCAGAAAGCCCTACACTAAATCTTCCCGACGATAACAGAAACACCAGGATTTCCTCTAGTGTCAAGAATAAGGGTCTACGTTACCATTGCTGACTGATCGCTGCCGCCAGAGTCTCAAGTGCCTCCTCATTGTCCAGGTTAGATATATCGCCGAGGGGACGGTCGAGATAAATGTCCTGGATGAGTCTACGCATCAGTTTACTGCTGCGAGTCTTTGGCAGCTGTGGCACAAACAGCAGGTCCGCGGGTCGGAGAGGCTTGCCCAACTGTTGGGCCACCGTATCCAACAATGTCGCTCGTAGAGTTGGCGTCCCTTCCTCGCCCGGTTGCAACACACAGAAGCAGACGGCCATTTGCCCTTTGACAGGGTCTGGAACCCCGACGACAGCTGCTTCTAATACAGCCGGTTGTCCAACCAAGACCTCCTCATATTCCCCGGGACCGATTCGCTTAGCAGCGATTAACATGGTGTCATCCGAGCGGCCAATTACAAACCAGTAGCCTTCCGAATCTCGGGCAGCCAGATCCCCTTGTTTCCACAAATGTGGCCACTCTGCCCAATAAGTGGCTGTATACCGGTCCTCCTCGTCACGCCAAAAGCCTCTGGCCATCCCGATCCAAGGCTGGCGCACTACGAATTCGCCTACTTCATCAATCAGACTGTTACCCGCTTCATCCACTACATCCCCGTACATGCCGGGCATGGTCATGTTAAAAGAACAGGGCTTCAAACCGCGCATGTAGGTACAGCCCACTATGCCGCCACTGACCTCAGTGCCGCCCGTGTAATTAAAAATAGGTTTGCGTGCTTCCAAGACGTTTTGGAAAACCCACATCCATGCGTTGGTGTCCCACGCACTGCCGGCCGATCCGATGGCCCGCAACGCCGAAAGATCATGACCTTCCAACCAGGAGGAACCTGCTCCCTGGGCGATTCTAGCCACAGTTGGAGTGATGCCCAGCAATGTCACGGCGTGCCTGGCACTCAGTTCCCACAGTCTATCTACCCGCGGAAACGCAGGGGCCCCGTCATACAGCACCAAGCGTCCACCCAGCAGCAAAGTACCCAACACCACCCAAGGCCCCATCATCCAGCCCAGGTCGGTATACCAGAAAACTGTGTCGTCAAAGCCCACGTCGAAGCCATGGGCCATGTCTTGGGCAGCTTTCAAAGGAAAGCCACAGTGGGCATGCAAGATGCCTTTCGGCGGACCTGTCGTACCACTGGTGTAGATAATCATGCAAGGGTCATCCGCGCCGGTATCGGCATTGTCCGCAGTCTGAGGCTGGGCAGTCCTGAGGCCCCGCCACTGGTGCAGCACTACACTTGAGTCCAAAGCCAAGTATTCTTCTTCTGTTGCTTCCAGCAACACATGTATCAAGGATGGTACTTGGGATGAAATCTCGTCAATGGCTGGGCGCAGGTCCACCAGTTTGCCGTTACGTTGGTATTCGGCAGATACAATCAGCCCTTTGGCTTGCCCTGCATCTAGTCGGGCCGACATTGCGGCGGCCCCAAATCCGCTAAAAAGAGGCAGAACTATCCCTCCCACTCTGAGGATGGCTAGGAGTGCCACTACCGCCTCGGCGGTCATGGGCATACAGATGCCAATTACATCCCCCAGACCCAGACCCACTTGCCGCAGGGCGTTGGCCCCTTGACAGACTTGAATCTGCAACTGTGAATATGTCAGGTACTCAGTGCGCCCATCTTCTCTCTCAGAAACTATTGCGATTTTCGCCGTAGGATCAAAGTGGTCGCCGCGCTGCCACTTGTCCAAACAGTTTTGCACGATGTTCATGCGTCCATCCACACACCAACGGGGTCGCTGAATGCCTGACGATGTGTCCAAGACTTGAGTAAAGGGAGTGGAGAATTCAATTTCCAAATCAGACAAAACCTCTTCCCAAAACCAGGCAGGGTCGCGGTTAGCCCGCTCTTCCAAGTCTTCGAGCGTCAAATAGCCGACCTTGGCGCAGAACTGAGCCAAACGGCAGTTAGCCTTCTGTTCAGGTGTGGGTTCCCAAACGACCTGCTGGTCGAAAGGAAAACCTCTGGACTCCGATTTCATTCCGTTGGGCTTGAAACTGCTCCAGCAACTTCTGGGACCGGACCGAAACTGGGAATCACTGCTGATTCCTCAGTTGCGAAGCGGTCCATAAAGGACCGATAACGCTCAGCTGCAACCGGATTGCGTAACAGAATGAGGGAAACGTAGCTCGGCTGCGACGGCCGCCATCTCAATTTCATATTGGCCTGTTCTGGACTGTGATGCCCTTTGCGTTGATTGCATCGCTGGCAAGCAGTAATGAGATTGGACCAGGAATGGTCCCCACCCTGGCAACGCGGAACTACATGGTCAATGGTCATGCTACTGCGGCCAGACGCCTGCCCGCAGTAGCCACACCTGTGCCCGTCGCGCAGCATCACTGCATTACGGGTCGGTGGGGAACTGCGGGACGGCACAAAGACAAAGTAACTTAGCCGAATTATAAGGGGCAGTGGCCACCTTTGACCCACACTGCGAATTGCCAAACGCTTAGCGCACTCCACCATTTCGGCTTTGCTCTGCATGAGCAGAACCACGGCCCTCCGTACCGGAATCAGGCTTAATGGCTCATAGCTGGCGTTCAGTACCAACACCCGCCGTGAGGGAAAATCTATAGATTGCTTTCCTTCCAGATGAGGAAGGCCGGTTGCAGTTAATTCTCTGCTTTTAACTCGCTCCTGAACTCTATACGAGCTGGGTTTAGCCAGTAAGTAGCATACCCGATTCTTGCTTATTTCCAGAAAGGAGCCAAATTCGGGAGACTCTCTTCCAAATCGTGAGATTTTGAATGTTGCCCAATCCAAGTTCGCAAGAAGCCCAAGACTGCTCAGCATGGAACCATGTAAGCTCCATCGGAGGGTTTATTTTCCCCTATTCCGTGAATCCACTCTGATCTTCCCCAAACAAAGGCAGGAAAGACTGTTGAAACTGGGTTTGAGCGGCCCTTCTGTTGAATCTTTGGGAAGGGAAAGGAATCTCCGATTGCCAACTTGCTGATAAGAGTATTAGCGGCTACTTTAGGCGGTGGGCCATCACGTTGTGGTTGAATATGATCGACAATCCAAGTAGTTGATGGCACTGGCTTCCTTTTTCTGGCGGGCTCTTCTTGCCAATGTCCTATCAGGCACTAGACGTAATAGCCATTCGTAGAATATTCGGCATTACAAGGAATTCGGGATTCTCCAATCAGCCTTAAGGTCTTTATCCCCTATGCAAAGACAAGGAGTTCAAATCTATACAGGTCCTTCCGCGCTCCGGATTGCCCTCCAGTTGCTACGCGATTTGCTCCGGGGAAGACGCTTCGTTTACATCCTGTTGTGCATTTTGGCCGGTGGCTTGTTCACAGTCGCGACTGTAGTTGCCCCTTTGCTCATTCGCCACGTTATCAGCCTGATAGAAGCGGGCACTGCGACCCCAAGCCATATCACCCCAGTGGTCCTTTGGTTCGCTGTCATATATTTCCTGCGCAGTGGCGGTCGTTATGCCTACGGGTACCTCTCCCATGTCGTGGCCTATCAGGTGTTACACGAACTGATGACTCGCACTTATCAGCACCTACAGGCTCTTAGCCATAAGTTTTTTGATGAACAGCAAACAGGGTCCCTGATATCCCGTAATGTCAGCGATGTGGAGGCAATCGAGGATTTCGTAGCCCACGGCATACCTGAAATAACTTTAGCTATCGCGGGCCCTCTGACCATGGCCGCCATATTGGTTACTGTGGATCCCACGCTGACTCTGCTGGCATTACTGCCATTGCCCATTGCCTCCTTCTTGATATACAAGCAAGGGAGAAGAATTAGGCGCTTCTGGCGAGAGGTACGGAGCGGACTAGCAGAAGTTATCGCCCAAGTTCAAGACAACCTGAGTGGCATTACCGAGATTAAGTTGTTCAACCAGGAAGCCGCCCAGTCCGAGCAAATCTCGGCTCGGAGTCGCAACTTCAGAGATGCCTCTGTGGCTGCCATGGGGGTCTCCATGATTCCTGTTAGTGTTATTGAGTTGGCGGGCGGATTTGGGCTCATTCTGATCGCGTGGGTAGGTGGCACACGGGCCATTACGGGAGACTTGTCCTTGGCTAACCTGTTTCTATTCGTTTCCTACATCTCTTTCATCTATGTGCCCTTCCTCCATATAGCTGAAACAGGGGACAAACTCTCCAAAGCAGTCATTAGTCTTGAGCGTATCGGCGAATTACTGCAAGTCAAACCTGATATATGCAGCCCGTCACCTCTTGCAGACCATCCTGCGGTCGCGTCGGACCACCCCTGGACCGTGGAATTCGTAAACGTCGACTTCGCCTATCAGGCCGGAATTCCGGCCCTCTGCCATGTCTCGTTCTGCATTGAGCCTGGCCAAGTTATGGCACTGGTCGGTCCTACGGGGGCGGGCAAGTCAACGGTTTGCCGATTGATACCCCGGCTTTACGAAGTAAACGATGGATCGATCCTAGTGGCAGGAGCGGATGTTAAGGAGTGGGACCTTGGGCACCTGCGGGACAACGTTTCCATTGTGAGTCAGGAAGTCTTTCTCTTTCACGGCACAATTCGCCAGAATTTGCTGGTAGGTCGGCCCACAGCGAATGATGAAGAGTTGCTGGAAGCTTTGACACGAGCCCATGCCACCGAGTTCATCCAAGATATGCCGGATGGAATCGAAACTCTTATAGGTGAGCGCGGGGTCCTGCTGTCTGGAGGCCAGCGTCAGCGCCTTTCTATTGCCAGGGCCTTGCTTAAAGATGCCCCCATACTCATCCTTGATGAAGCCACTTCCAACGTAGACGCCATTACTGAGCATCAGATCCAATTGGCATTCCAATCACTGATGCTGGCCAGGACAACCTTGGTCATTGCGCACCGGCTTTCCACAATTCGGCATGCAGATCTGGTGCTCTATATGGACGCGGGCGAGATTCGTGAAACCGGGACTTTCGAGCAACTAATGTCAAAGGGAGGGGAATTCGCCCGTATGGTGGAAGCGCAGTCCCTGCTTCTCAATGTTTGAAAGCCGAGACTTTCATTGAGACTTGAATAATTGGCAATACCAAGATCTCACACTTGCTCAGCAGGGATTCAATATCGACTGCTTTTCAAACATCTAGGAAAGGGTGCAAGACATGCACGGCAAGTCACGGATCTAGCGAGAAGACGAAGGATTCGTTGCAGGGCATATTGCTTCTAGCGGGATTTCCCAGGTTAGTCCTATCAAGCCATACATCCATGCAGATCTGCTCCTATGCATTCTTCAGATACACTTCTCCCTGCGACGATTCTTAAGGCTCTACCGCCCTAATTTCCCACCATTGGCAATCTATTGCTTATCTCTTTCGAATTTCAAGGACTCCCCCAAACGCCAACGATTGGCACGCCTGAAGCAATATTGGCAAGTAAATGCACTGGTCCTCTACCTGGCCAAACGCAGAATCCATTTGGACGTCCATTGTGTATTGCAATGTGTCAATTTTGTTTTTCAGTGCGACCAACGTGTCCAGATGTGCGCGTTGCCTACGGCGTTTCGAAAGAGCGCTGAAGCAAGAAATAGTGGTCCTTTAGTTGGACCCGAGATCTTCATAGAAGAGGTTAGTCTTGATCTTTGGAATCCGTGTTCTTCCGCGTTGGACGTCCTGATTCAAGGGCCAGATACTGAGGTGGCCCTGGTTCACTTCGGGGTTGTTCGGGAAGACCTGCAAGACCCCCAACGTTCCGGAAACTGGGGCGTATATTCACATCCACCGCATTTCAGCCTTCATGCGGAAGAATGCCTTTATTTCCCGAAGGGAATTCTGCCTTGCCAATTACCCGACTCTTAAATCCAACCGATCACTTTGAATAGAAGCCTCCTGGGCAAACTTGGCCACTTTGGGGACAAGCAATTCCAAAGGAAAGATGCCTGAATGCTTCATGCCGTTGAATTGCCTTAGCTTGCATTGACCGCCCCGAAAAACCTGTGCTATCCTGAAGTCCATTCTCAGGCTTTTGGCCTAAATGAATAATAATCAGCCCGCGGGCTGAACATAAACAATGGGTTGCCTTTAGACCTTAAGTAGACCTGCGTTTGTTAAAGGTAATTTCTTACCAGTTTGTCCATTTCTTAAGGAGAGAGGGGATATGTCAAGATTCGAGCTGTCGCGACGTCGTTTTCTAGAATTAGCTGGTACCACAGCTGCGGCCATGGCGGTTGCTGCCTGCGCCCCAAGTGTCCCGGGGGCGGTTGATGGTGAACCCATGGCGGAAGTCCGAGTGGTTTCCCATTACGCACAGGGGTTGACCCCTCGTGAGAGGCTTGAAACCGACAGATGGGATCCTCCCCAAGCCTTGTGGGATCTTGAAGAAGCCTACAAGGAGACTCATCCCAATGTAGACCTGGAGTTTGTGGAAAATCTCTCTACCGGATATGACGAATGGATGGTGACCCAGCTGACCGCAGGTACCGCGCCGGAGATCCTGTGGTACCAGCGAGGGTGGATTGCCAGGGATTACGAGAAAAACTGGTTTAACAATCTTGATCCATATTTGTCACAACCAAATCCCTATGTTGAAGGATACGACACGTGGCAGGACACCTTTCAGGACCCGGTGATCGCCAGCGGCACTGCTCCTGATGGTCACATCTATCTGATAACCGGCGACATCGTGGGAACCGGTTTCTTCTACAACAAGACAAAATTTGATGAAATTGGAGTCTCAGTTCCTGAGATTTGGTCTGACTATTCAGCAGTCCAACAGGCTCTGGCCGATTCAGGCACTACTCCATTTTCCGTCAGTTACCACCTTCAAGGCGGGACCCCTTTGTACGGCAGCTGGACTACTCGAGTCTTTCAGGACGTCTTGTATGACAACAAGATGTCCCTGATTTCGGGCGGAACACCTGTGTCTCGCACCTGGAAACCTGGAGAGGGACTTCAGCCCCCTGCAATGGTAAGGGCAATCAGGGATGGCAATTATGCGGCAACAGACCCGGAATGGCTGGAAATGCTGCGTCTGATGAAAGAGTGGTCTGTCTATTACCCAGAAGGATTCTGGGCATTGCCTACTGAAGATGTCTTCAGACTGTGGGCCGAGGGTGAAGCCGCCGTAGCGTGGCTCGGAAGCTGGATGAATAAACCAGTACGCAATGACCCCCTAATCGACTTTGAGTGGGGAATTTTTCCCAAGATGCCCACAGTTACCACAGAGTCATCTCCGTATGGCGGACTTGGTTTCCCTGCCATGGCCGGCGTAGGGGGGGTCTTCCAGTACATCACTACTACGGTAGCTCAGGAAAGGGGTACTTTGGATGACACTATAGACTGGTTGCAATTCCTGACGGCGCCGCCCAACCTCATAGAGGTGCTCAATGACCACGGCGGTTTTGCTCCGGGCGTAAAGGACACCACGGGTGCCGACCCGACCCTCTCTGTGTATACAGAAATGTTGGTCAACTTCGGAGCTGAAAGGATTGAGCCTTTTGACAGTATGCTGACCCGAGAATTCGTTGACGCCATGTGGAGAAACCTGCAGCAGTTCATGGCGGGCGAACTCAATGCCGAAGAAATGTCCACCATAATGCAAGGTGAAATGGAACTTGCCGCACAACAACTGCTAAACGAATATCCCGATTGGGCCGAGGCCTAAGTCGAACGTTTTCTGGAGCACCTCGTGATAGAGGTGCTCCAGACCTGTTCTCGTTTCCGATCCTCAACTTTATTCCCGTGACAGAAACCCTTACTGCACCACTTCATACAAGGTCGGTCTCAAGACCTTCCCTTGTGTCACGCATAGGGCAATACCGTGTTGCCTACCTGTGGCTAGTACCCACTTTCTTGTTGTTGTTTATTTTTAACTATTATCCGGCCTTTTCCGCCCTGTACCACGGCCTCTTCCAGTGGAATGGGGCCAACATCAAGCTGTTTGTCGGCATAAGTAATTTTGTTGAATTGTGGAGCGACGGCCTCTGGTGGATTTCCTTCAGTAATCTGATGATCCTCACTGTGGCGCTGGTAGCCATTAACTTGACTTTCCCGCTTGGCGCTGCTGCCTTGATATTCCACTTGTGGAATCTTCGCATGGCTTATTTTTACAGGGTTCTGCTAGTGGTCCCCATGGTGGTACCAGGCCTGGTTACCCTCATGATCTGGAAGTTCATTTACAGTCCCAACATCGGGTTGTTGAATCAGACCCTGGAACTCCTAGGCCTTGAGGCCCTTCAGCGGTTCTGGCTGGGAGACTTCCAGTTAGCTCTGTATGCCATTATTTTCGTTGGTTTTCCCTGGGTTGCCGGTATTGGCACGCTCATCTACTTGGCCGGCTTCCAGGCCATTCCCACCGAACTATTGGATGCGGCGGTTATCGATGGCGCATCCACTCGACAGCGTTTTCTTTTCGTCGAACTACCCCTGATCTTGTCTCAGATCAAACTTGTAGTCATATTGACCGTGATTACATCTTTTCAAAATTTCACGATAGTCCTAGTCATGACCGCTGGGGGTCCAGGCACCAAGACTTTGGTACCGGGCCTGCATCTATACAAGACTGCCATGGCCTACAATCGCATGGGCTATGCCTGTGCAATTGGTACAGTGCTGTTCGCTTTGACTCTTATTTTGACTTACTTGAATCATCGTTACTTAAGATCGAGTGTAGAGTTCAGTGGCTCCTGATTACGCGCTCTTATTAGGTCGCAGGCGAACCGTACGTCACGACTTGCCCATACACATCGTGCTCGCGTTTCTGGCACTTGTTACCTTTTTCCCTTTTGTCTTTCTTCTGATTTCTTCCTTTCGCCCCACCGTAGACTTTATGCATACCTTTTGGGGACTGCCTAAGATACCAGAGTGGGCGAATTATCGAGATGCTTGGAAGGTTATTAGCCCTTACATGTTAAACAGCCTGATTGTTTCAGGAGTCTCGATGGTGGGAGTTCTTGGAATCGCCAGTATTTCCTCGTTCGTTTTTGCGCGATTTCGCTTCCCCGGCCGCGAGATTTTGTTCATGGCCATCTTGGCCTTGCTCATGATCCCCTCAATTCTGACTTTGATCCCCGCGTTTCTTTTGATTAAAGAATTGAATTTGATCAATACCTATTGGGCCTTGATATTGCCCTACATCGCCGGCGGCCAAGTATTTGCAATATTCATCCTTCGTAGTTTCATCGCTTCGTTGCCCGAGGAACTGTTCGAGGCATCGCGGCTGGACGGGGCCTCCACTTTCCAGATGTTTTGGCACATTGCCTTGCCTCTGTCCAAACCCATGCTGATCACAGTGGCCATCATGAATGTGCTTACAACATGGAACGACTATATTTGGCCCCTGGTAACGATTCCCAGCCAGAAACTGTGGACTATTTCCCTGGGTATCGTCAGTTTTGGCAGCCAATATGGTGGGCTGGAGAGATGGGGCCCCATGTTTGCAGGATACGTTATCGCCTCGATTCCCCTTATTATTCTGTTTACCTTGACGATGCGATACTTCATCGCCGGTCTCACTTCTGGCGCCATCAAAGCCTAGCTCCGAGACCCTTCTTCCCTTTACCTTCCATATCTGAAACTACGGCGGACAGTGCATCGGCTAACAGGCTTGGCACATCTGGCCTTCCGCCGGCTCTTACATGACAGACTGCTATATGCGGTCTTGCTACTGGGTTGGATCATGGTCACCGCCCTGGTGACAGCGATTCCTTCCTACGTGGACGCGGTGCACCAACAATTACTCCGCAAAGAACTTCAGACAGAAGTCAATTCACGAAGGCCATCGTTCGGATTCTTATTCCTCTCTTTGGACTCGGTGTCAAGTCCTACACAGTTAGGAGGGGATGGATCTCGACGGTCTGGATACCAAGTCCTGGCTCCCTACTTGAAAACAGGCCTGCCAGCTGACCTGGCACTGCCGGTCGTTGCACAGATGCACTATGTCAAGAGCGATCTTTTTCAGTTGTTTCACCTTGGTACGGGCACATATGGCCGGAGCGATGAGCCCCTACATATCGTCAATATCGGATTCATTTCTGACATTGAAACCGAAGCCTCCGTGGTTGAAGGCCGAATGCCTGACGGCCCGAGTAATTCCCAGGGCCCTATCGAGGTGTTGGTTCACAGCTCTCTGGCCAACCGCTTGGGAATCCAAGCTGGGGAGGAATTTGTGCTCTACCGGGCAGCGAGCCCCAATCCGCAGACGGGCGAACGAGCCATTGCCATTGCCATACGGATAACTGGCATTTGGGAAGCCAAGCAACCTTCTTCCTCCTTTTGGTATATTGCGCCTTCCGCTTTTGAAAATACGTTACTTACAACAGAACTCAATTACCTCCATTCCGCAAGTGGACGCATTCCCCGCCCCTTCTTTGAATTGGGTTGGTATTCCTCACTCGAAGGAGACTCAGTCCGGGCCGACAAAGTGCCAGAATTCCTGCACGGCATGTCAAAGGTCAAGACCCAGGTACAGCAGAGATTGCCAAACACAAACTTAGTGTTATCACCTGAAAATGCCCTTTTGCGTTACCAGGGACATGTAGCAAGGCAATCACCCATACTGTTGGTCTTGGGTCTTCCCGTCTTGGGGCTGCTTTTTCTTTTCGTCATCATTTCTGCCCGAAGCCTCATGGCTCGACAGCAGATGGAAATCGCCACTATCCGTAGTCGCGGTGGCTCAGGCCCTTTGATAATGAGCACCTATGCACTGCAAGGGCTTCTATTCTCACTGGTTAGTCTGCTTGTGGGAATCCCAGGAGGCATTCTTGCCGCTAAATTCATGGGCCCCGCACCTCAATGGCTGTTAGATGGCTCCTTTGAATTGCCTGGAATCCAACTTACTCCAATCCTTACACAAGACAGTCTACTTTTCGCCGTGGTGGCGGTGGTGCTAGTCAACCTTGCAACAATACTGCCTGCGATGCGTTATGTAAAATCAACTATTATTACGGCGGAGAGACACCTCACCCGGGATTCCTCTCAGGGCCTCCGAGGCACTTTGTCTTTGGACATCCTGGTGGGATGTGCCGGAATTTACGGCTGGTATCTCTTGCAGACACAGGGGCACTTTGGCCAGCCAACCCAGTTCCAAAGTGCTGAACTCTACGAAAATCCTCTTCTATTTCTTACCCCATGTCTGTGGCTTTGGACCGGAGGTCGGCTGGCAGCTTTCCTATTCCCCTGGGTGTGCCGATGGCTTGACCGTCCCATCCAGGTATTGCCTGGCACATCATTTCTGATAGCTGTCCGAAATTTGGCTCGACAGTCAGTTCAACACCAGTCTCTCCTGACTTTGTTGCTCTTGACCACAGGACTGGGGGCATTTGTCACTTCTGTAATCCACACAATGGATGACAACTTGAGGGACAGGGCCTTGTATGAGACGGGTTCGACCATCGCTGTTGTAGAAAGAGCAAAGCGATTTCGACCCTCGCTCACTGATTCCGTAAACCCATCGGGTTGGGCCATACCTCCCTTCGACGCACATTCAGGGGTCACAGGAGTCCTAGCCGCCGCCCGAGTTGGGCGGTTTCCTGTGAATGTCAGCATTGGAAACCGAAATTATAAAGCCAATCTGTATGGCATTGACCGGGCAGATTGGCCGCACACTGGTTACTTTAGAACAGACTTCGCTTCGCGCCCCCTGGGTGCTCTGATGAACGAGCTGGCATTGTCTGCGAACGGCTTGCTCGTGCCCGCCCACTTGCTTGACACTACAGGCCTAGTGGTCGGTGACTATCTTGAATTGAAGGGCTTGATTGTCGGCGGAGGAGAATCAATTCCTTTTCAGATAGTAGGAACTTTGAAGTATTTTCCGACAGCTTTTCCTCCAGAAGACTTATTCGTGGTTGGGAATCTCGACTACATTTTCAATGAATTAGGAGGGGATCTGCCGTACCACGTCTGGCTCAAAGTGGCAGATGAAGTACAAGGCGAATCTGTTAGGAAGGAGCTGGAAGCCCAATCCATAGAGGTGTTGAGATTGGAAGATGCGCGTGTCCTAATAGAGGAACGGAGAGCCAGCCCGGCACGACAAGGCATGTTTGGATTTCTTATTCTGGGCCTTGCAGTTACTTTCCTCTTGAGCGTTTTAGCATTGGCAGTGCATGCCGTTCTAACTCTGCAAAGAAGACGCATTCAATTGGCGATCTTGCGGGCACTGGGTTGGACTCGCCGTCAGGTTGGCGTCAGTCTTATCTTTGAACAATCAGTCATTGCCGTGTTGGGAATTGGAGGTGGCACTGTGCTGGGTTTTGGCGTCAGCCACCTGTTCGTACCTTTTCTGAAAGAGGGATCGACAGCGGCAGAAAGAATCCCCCCATTTCTGGTACGTATTTCTTGGGATGAACCTTTGATCGCGTCTGTTATCTTACTGACGGTAGTGGGCATGATCACAGTGGTGCTGAACGCAGTGTTGGCCCGTACCCGTTTGTATGAGGTCCTCAAACTCGGGGAATTTCACGGTTAGCCCGGCTTCTTACGAGAATTTAGATAAGGGGTCAACACGATAACGGTCTCGGGCGAGATGTCGCAGCTGCATTTAGCACATTTTCGCGTTGGCAGTCCCATGCGTGGACACCGCAACACACCTCCTAGATGTATATCGTCTGGCCATGGCTCCTTTTCTATTCTGCCGTAGTTTCCATATCAAAAACGGCAATGTAGAACTGTCTTTGTCGCTGCAGGCATGTCAGGGGTTCGTGATGCCCCTGAATTCACAAGCAGTTCCCAGCTGAGCTAGGCTAATGCTAATGCCTGCGGCAAATCACAATCAATCCAGTGGTGCGGTAGGTTCCGGTCAGCTTCGCCTAAAGTCCGAACCTCCAGCTCTCTCTTGAGGACCTCTCTGATTGAGTGAGTGACAACAGGATGCCATGCCCTTTCCAAGAGGTCTTGAGCGACAACTGTGTGCTGGATACTCCCATCTCGAGAACGAGGTGCGGGGGTTCTATGCAGTAGTCGTCACAAGCCTATGCATCATTGAACGTTTGGTGCCTTGGCTAAATCAGTAATTTCGAATGCAGGGGCGCGTGCCGATAGGCGATAGCCTGCGGCCAACAGGAGCTGGATGTGTCGTTTCAATACGACACTTGGACAGCTCGCAACAAAGCCAGAAAAATAAAGGCGCAGGTCACTCCAAAACCTAGATTCAGGGCCCGAGGGTTGGGTAATTTGCTGAGATAGCCGTACATAGCTGGCAGAGAAATAATCGCCACGGCCCCGTATAGAAAATGGAGGAAAGGACGCGACAAAGACCATCCTTCATTCCCCAGCAGTAGCAGACCTACTACGGCCTGGACCAGCAGCAGAATTTCACAGACCACCAATCCTCCGAGCAAGCTACCGGAGGGTCCGCGGCCGCGCAAGCCCTCGTAAAGAGACCAGAGCCCCACCAAACCCACAAAGATCAGGTTAGCCCTACTCAAGCCCAAATGCACTACCAGCAAGAGGAGGATTCTCCTTGCCTGCGAGGCACCTTACTTGCCTCCTTCCCCCCGAATTTCTGCTTCTTTATCAGATTCAGCTTCGGGTCCCCGTTCCAGCATTTTGCGCATGCGATGCGTGAAATTGCGCCTGTTCATCATCGTCCTACGTTGGCATTTTCGACAAGTCATGCCGATATCAGCCCCCACCCTATGCACTTCCCAAATGTCATTGCCACAGGGATGCGGCTTGCGCATCTGCACAATGTCCCCTACATAGATTTTCTCAAAAATCTTCATAGGGGACATTGGACACCTCAGGTAGCAGATGGCTTGGTTGCAGCTTGCATGATTGCTTGAATACGATCGGTCATTGCTGCCGGATCAGGATGCATGTCCTCCTGCAAACGCGCATTGTCCAGCATTTGCTCAATGAGTAAATCCAAGAGAGGCTCCATGGGCCGTTTTGCCAGCTCCGTAACCATCCCTTTGACCAATTCGTGGTCCGGATTGATTTCCAACACCCGCTTGCTTTCCGGCACATCTTGGTGCATCAATGCACTCATGCGTTCAAAGGTGCGTGTCATTTCTTCGCCCTTGAACACCAGTCGGCAGGCATTCTGAACCAACAACCTGGATACCTGAATATCTTCTACCTGGTCCCCTATTACTTTCTTCATGCGGTCAATCAGCAGCTGCAGATTGGGATCTACATTCTTCTTCTTTTCTTCAGCGTCTGCTTCTTCCTCTGATGACTGTTTCGGCACATCTACGTCGGCACCATCCACATTGACCAACTTGTGCCCCTTGTGCTCCATCAGTCCCATGAGGACATAGGTGTCAGCGATCGGATCTGAGAAGTACAGCACCTCTATCTTGTTGGCATTGAAGTAGTCCAAGTGGGGACTGCGTTTGGCAGCATTCAAGTCCTGGCCCAATACATAGTAGATTGATTTCTGACTGGCAGGCATTCTTTCAATGTAGGAGTCCAGAGAAGTGAGTTTGCCTTCGCTCTTAGTGGATTCGAATCGCAGCAGATCCACTATGGTGTCCCTACGCTCGAAATCCATAGACAGGCCACCTTTGATGAACATGCCGTATTGAGACCAGAAATTGGCATATTTCTCTTCATTCTTGTTGGCCAATCGCCCCAGTTCCCGCAATACGCGTCCAGCCAGAGTTTTACTAATCTGGCCGGTCATCGGATGCTCCTGAATAGTTTCCCGGGAAACATTCAGCGGCAGATCTTCCGAATCCACTACCCCTTCCACAAACCGCATATATTCCGGTAGCAGGTCTTTATTTCGCTTCTGAATCAGGATCTTGCGGGAGTAGAGGCGCACCCCTTCATCTCGCTGCGAATCAAACAGGTCTGAGCGCCGTTGGGCTGGAACAAATATCAGCGACCTTATGTCAACAGGGGTGTCAGTGACCAAGTGCACGTGAAACAACGCTTCTCCGCCCATCACCATCATCTGACTGAAGAACTGCTCATATTCCTCCGCCTTGACTTCGTTGGGGTTCTGCCTCCAAATCGCGACCTGCCGATTAATCTGACGTTCCGTGAATTCCGATGTTTCTTTAGGCGCCTCTAAGTCGCCGGCTCGCTCTGCGGATTCTGATTCAGCCTCAACATCAAGGGCCACTGAACCATCTGCTTGAACCTCCGCGGGGGACGTGTCGTCCAAGTCATCGTCTTCGGTGGCAATCACTGGTTCAACTAAGTAAATGGGGAAGGAAACGTAGTCCGAATGTGTTTTGACCACATCCTCTAGCCTCCAAGCTGAAGCGAATTCCTCCCCGTCTTTCAGTCGAATTTGAATTTCAGTGCCCCGTGTTTCTTTATCAGAAGGCAGGATTTCATATTCGCTGTCCCCCCTTGAAATCCAGGTCCAGGCAGTTTCCTCAGGTCGCATGGAGCGGCTGGTTACCTGCACCTCCTCGGCTACCATAAAAACGGAGTAAAAACCAACACCAAAGCGGCCAATGATTTCCTCCAAATCTGCCTTCTTTCCTTTCGCCTGATCCAGAAAAGCCCTGGCTCCCGAATGGGCGATGGTGCCCAAATTCTCAACCATTTCTTCGCGGTTCATACCGATGCCGGTATCTTTAATCGTCAAGGTGTTCGAATCTTCATCTGGGATTAGATAAATAGCCAATTCGCTGTCCGTACTGGCGACTTTGTCATTCGTCAACATCTCGAACTGAACCAGATTTAAGGCATCAGAGGCGTTGGAGATTAATTCCCGTAGAAAAACAGCCCGTTCCGCATAGAGGGAATGGGCCAGGATGTCCAACAGCTGCCTAACCTCAGTTTGGTATTGCAGCTTCTCGGCCTTTGGGGCCATGGTTTCAGCCATCGAAATTGCTCCACTTCAACACAGTGAATTCTGATAGAACGCAGAGGATGGTAGCACATAAAGTCGGGAGAAATTCCGCCGTAGTATTTGTATTTTGTTTGCACTTGGCAGGCGCCTTGACTGCCACAGCAGGACTGGGTCCAAAAGCCCGCCGTTCAACCGAGGCGACGCAGGAAATAAAGCACTACGTTGGCACCCAGTGTCAGTAGCACGCTGACCAAAATCATAGTTCCCAAGGGAATGTGTAGCCGAAGTCCAGGCTTCTCGATCCGAATGTTGCCGGGTATCTGATCCAAAGGCAGTCGACCCAGGAGTAGCATTGTCAGGCCAAGGGCTAGGAAGAACATTCCTACCACAATCAGAGTTCGTCCTAGGACAGCGAAGTTAGTGTCCAAATTACAAGTGCTTACTTTCGCCGCATGGCAGCTCCAAACAGGAATAGGTCAGACAGCTAGGCAACCTCAATATTCTGCAGCAGATTGTATTCAAAGGGGCTTATATACTTGAATGCACAGGCATACGTGCGTATAATAAGCGGAAGCGATAGACGCTGTGTCACCTGCCTACCGCTTCCTCACAGACAGGGAATTGCCGTTCCATGCCTGATGCGCCCAATGTAACACAATGTGAAGTAGTCCACCGCAGTGTGCGGTTGCGGCTTTTGCCGGGGTCGCGCGCCGTGGCCCACCAGATGGCCGGCACGGCGGGAGCCTGCCGTTTTGTCTGGAATCACTTCCTGGCGCGCCAGACCCATGCGTATCGCTGCTGGCAAGAGTTTCGCATCGGCGACCGGCCCAGTCCGACCCGCTTTAGCATGTACAAGGAGTTCACGGCCCTGCGGCGGGATCCGCAGTACGCTTGGCTGCAGGCGTACGGATGCGCCGAAGTGCGCAATGTCCTGAAATATCTGGCAGATGCCTACGCGGCGTTCTTCCGGGGCCAGCGCGCGCACCCCACCTTCAAGCGCAAGTTTGACAGGCAGGATGGCTTCACCATCCCCGAGCGCGTGCAAGTACGGGATCACCAGCTGCGCGTACCCCGCATCGGTTGGGTGCAGCTCCGGGGCGGTAATCTCTATGCCCATGGTCAGCTGGTGCAGGCGCGCACCCGCCAGGAAGGCACTCGGGCGCGTCCCAAGTGGTACGCCTATCTTACTTATGCAGTACCCGCTGACGCAGTGCGGACCGGCGCGGCTACGGGGATTCTGGGATTGGACCGGAATGTGGGACAAGCCACCGACAGCCAGGGCACCGTGTACCCCATGACCGATCTGTGCCGCCTGAAAGCCAGGGTGGCGCGCAAGCGGCGGGGGTCTGTACGGTCGCGACGCATTGGAGGTCAACTAACCCGATTGCAGTGCAAGCAGAAACGGATCCGGTCCAATGACACGCACCATATCAGCCGGGCGTTGGCAGACAAGGCTCACACCCTCGTGGTCGAGGATCTGCACACCCAAGGGATGACGAAGTCGGCCCGGGGGACAAATGACAGTCCCGGCACGAACGTCAAGGCCAAGGTAGGCCTGAACCGGAGCATATTGGCCAGCAACTGGGGCCAGTTGGCCCAACGCCTGCGCTACAAGTGCGGGCACTTTGTGACCGTGGACCCCCGGCACACCAGCCAGACCTGCCACCAATGCGGGCATGTCTCTGCCGCCAACCGGCAGACCCAGGCGGTGTTTCACTGTCAACGCTGCGACCTGCGTATGCACGCGGATCACAATGCGGCCCTCAACATTCTGGTGCGGTATACCCGCACTGTGGCCCGCGGGACAGGGGCAACTGCACGGCGAGAGGCGTTCCCACCAGGGACCTCGATGACCCGTGAACACGATGTACTTGAGTATGTGTACTCAAGCATATAAGTCCCTATTCAAACCATCCATCACCCACACGGAAGAACTCGGGTCTGGCCGTAGCCGAGTCTCTGGTGAGACCTACCCCGTCGGAAAAAGGAGTCAGCGACACAATCTTGTTATGGCGGTACCGGAAGCTGCGGGCGGAACCAGTGAAATAGATCTGTTTGGTGGTAACGCCCAGTACGCCCGTGTCCATGTGTACAGATTCGTTCACTTCCACAGGTCGTCCCCTGAAGGAGCTTTGGCGAAGATAGATGCCTCGGGCCACGCGCACGTTTACACCGACGCTGCCGCCTCTGAATTCTCGCCGGGTCCTAGTAAGTCGGTAGTCTTCGCCTTGGAATACCCAAATCAAATTCTCCGACTTCATCATCCGGAATGGTACTTGAACATGGGCGAAACTCTTCGGCAGGGTGCCTTCGGTTAAGTCGCGCAAAGTCACAAATTTGATCATCTTTGTCCAGACGCTGTTCTCAGCATGAGTTCCGGCACGAATGTCAAACATTGCCAAGACTGCGCCCACAGCCCGCTCCTCCGAGTGTGAAAGGTGACCGTCTTCGAGCATCTGTTCCAGTGCTCCCTCCAGGCATTGGACAACAAGCGCCTCCAGTTCCGGTTCCCGGATGTTGACAGCCTGCGCGGCTAGACGTAATATCGGCTTCCACCTGAGCCAGGCCACTCTCAGATGCGGCCCTGTCTGCAGGAGCCGCAGCTGCCAATTGCAAACCTTTGTGTACGAGCCCTTCGATGATTTCGCTAGCTGCAATCTGGCGGCGTCTGAGGACACTCGACCAAATTCGATGTCTTTCCACTTTGAGATTGTTCAACCCGAAGGCTCCTATCAGGGCATCCAGACGTGCCTCTTCAGTGGCAGAAAGGCCCCGTTCCTGCATGCGTGTACTAACACAGACAGCCCAGGCCTCTTCCAAGGCTGTCGTCAGATGCTCGACCGCCACTCCGTGGACTTGAGCCAGTTCCTGAATCCGAGCCACAGCATCCTAGAGACAGGGGCGATTTGGCCACAACCGTCTCGATTTTTCTGATCCCCTGTTCGAACAGTTCCACGCAGGCACGGTGGCTGTGCTGTATATATCCAGCTTGTGTACCGCAGTATTCACAAAGACCCATGTTGTCGATTCCTAAGGTTCACAACTTGGGACGGGAAGCCCCGATACCCAAGCACAGACAACCACAAAGGCCCTTTAGGCCGTGGTCTGAAATTGGGATGGATATCAGGAGTACAGGCTTAAGTCGGGGCGAGAGGATTTGAACCTCCGACCTCTTCAACCCCATTGAAGTGCGCTTCCTGGCTGCGCTACGCCCCGACAACAAGAGAGCTCGGCATTGCTCTAGCAAGACCCGGATGAGCCTCCGTACCTGCAGCAATGCTAGTCGCAACCTGCCGTTCAGTCAAGTACAGGCTGCTAGTCTCACTTTTCCGAGTTCATTTCAACTACAGGCAGTCGACTGCCTCCCACCACATTGTTGAGGAGTTCATTGCCTCTATGCTAGTATTTCGAGTCGCCCCGCCTGTAGGGGCTTTATAGTGCATCGGAAATCATCCACCTTCCACAGAACCCTCGCACACGGCTCTGACCAGCCCGCGCCAGGCTAGGAGACTTAAATGGCAACCACCAAGCATTTGGATCGCGCTCAGTTGCGTAATACCGTCATGGAACTGCTGCAAGCAGGAGCTCATTTCGGGCATTCAACCCATCACTGGAACCCCAAGATGGCCCGCTATATTTTTACGGAGCGCGGTGGCCAGCATGTAATTGACCTGGAGCAGACTGCTGAAGCCCTTTGGCAAGCGAAGGAAGCTGCAAAAGAGGTTGCGGCTCGAGGTGGGAAAGTCATCTTTGTCGGAACCAAACGACAGGCTCAGCAGCCCATCCGGGAGGCCGCGACGTCATGTGGCATGCCTTATGTTGATGTGCGGTGGCTGGGTGGTACCCTTACCAACTGGAAGACCATTTCCCAACGCATCAAGTATCTTAATGACCGGGAAGCCCGATATGCTGCCGGTGAATTCAATTCCCTAAGCAAGAAGGAACGACTGGACATCGAGAAGGAAATTGCCAAACTGAACCGGCGATTGGGCGGTATTAAGGAACTGACTACACCTCCAGACATGGTATTTGCCGTAGACACCAACGGCGAAGAACTGGCCGTCAAGGAATCAAAACGGACGGAAAGCCCTCTCATGGCCATTGTGGATACTAACTGTGACCCAGACCCGGTTGATTTCATCATTCCCAGTAACGATGATTCCCACCGGCCCATTCGTTACATCACTGGTATGATCGCCAAGGCCATCCAAGATGGCACCGAAATGCACCTCAAGAATCTCGTTTCTTCTGGCCGGGAAGACGAAGCCGAAAGCAAGTACGAGGAACCGGTTTACGACATCGAAGATCCGGCCGAGGTCACTGAAGAAGAGCTACTAGGGCCCAGTCTCTTGAAACGCTTGGCCGAAGAAGAGGACGAGGAAGAGGGCAGTCCTTTGGAAGGGAATACACCTGCCGCACCGGCCACGTCCTGATCACATTATTTCATTCTTTATCATCAACTTTCGGGAAAGGAAATGGCAACGATTACAGCTGCAATGATCAAGGAACTGCGCGATGCTACCGGCGCAGGGATGTTGGATTGCAAGAACGCCTTGGCCGAGAACAATGGCGATTTCGAAAAGGCTACAGATGCCCTGCGCACCAAAGGTTTGGCTGGGGCTGCGAAGAAAGAAGGCCGGACTGTACAAGAGGGGATGATTGGTGCCTATATTCATTCTGGAGCAAAAAAGGCCTGTTTGGTGGAAGTGAACTGCGAAACCGACTTCGTTGCGCGGACCGATCAGTTCCAGGAATTGGCTAGGGACCTGGCCATGCACATTGTGGCCGAGAACCCTCAATACGTGCGACGGGAAGATGTGCCTGAAGCAGCTGTGGAGCGGGAAAAGAACATTTATCGCGATCAGATGCGTAATGAAGGCAAGCCAGAGCAGATCATCGACAGAATCATCACCGGCAAGTTGGACAAGTACTATGGTGAAACCTGTCTGCTTGAACAGACCTTTATCAAGGATCCAGATGTCACCATCGCGGATCTCATAAAACAGAACATCGCGACTTTGGGTGAAAACATTGTCGTCAATCGCTTCAGCCGCTTCTCTATCGGCAACTAAGCACTTCTTTAGGCTTATTGCTGTGTGCCAGTCTTAGACTGATTCCGGCAGGCAGTTGGCCCCCTAAATTGAGCCGCCTACAGGAACATAAAGATGCATGAACGCGTCGTGATCAAGGTGGGTGGTGAGGCCTTCAGTGGCGAAGGAAACTTGGGTATAGACCTGGCGGAGGTTCGCGCATTAGCGACCAGAATCAGTCAAGTGCATGATTTGGGGGTGCAGATTGGCTTGGTTGTAGGCGCTGGAAATCTCTTTCGGGGTGAATCTGGAGTCCAGCTGGGGATGACCAGAGAAGTCGCCGCACATCACATGGGTATGTTGGCAACAGTGGTCAACTCCTTGGCTCTTCAGGATGCCCTGGAAAATCTGGAAGTTCCAGTCAGACTAATGACTGGCATTGAAATGCGAGCCGTGGCCGAACCCTATATTCATAAACGCACATTGCGTCATCTGGAGAAAGGGCGAGTCGTAATATTCGGCGGTGGCATGGGTAATCCTTTTTTTACTACAGACACAGCGGCAGCCTTGCGCAGTCGCGAAATTGGCGCCAATTTAATGATCAAAGCCACTAAAGTGGACGGGGTCTACAACATGGATCCAAAGCGAACCAGCAAAGCCGTGCCTTATACCCACCTCTCTTTCACAGATGCCATCAGCAAGCAAGTAGGTGTAATAGACAGTACGGCACTGACAGTGTGCCGCGAGTGCAATATGCCCATAGTAGTTGTAAACCTATGGCAGGAGGGTAGCCTAGTAAAGGCTGTACGAGGCTTGCCAGTTGGCACCTTGATTTCCTGATACGGCTCCCAGACAACCTTCTGCCCAAGAGACAGCTACAAGGCAGTCCGTGAGGGACATGAAAGCATTTACAATATTGAGTAAGGTGGTCGTATTGGGCCTAGAATGCAATTCACGCGGAAAGGCTGCCATCCACAACAGGGGGAATTGCCATGATTGACGACCTGATGGTTGACATGAGGAGCCGCATGGACCAATCCATTGTTGCTTTCCAAAACAATCTCGACACCATTCGCACTGGCCGCGCGTCCACTACTTTAGTGGAGCGTATACCTGTAGACTTCTACGGAGTAAAGACGCCCATGGTGCAAGTAGCCTCACTAAGTATTCCTGATGCCCAGTCCATCCTCATCAGGCCTTACAATCCCGATGATTTGGCAGCAATTGAAAAGGCGATTGCCCTCTCAGATCTAGGTATCAATCCCCAGAATGATGGCAAAGCCCTGCGCTTGCAGATTCCGCCTCTTACTGAAGAACGGCGGCGCGAATTGACGAAAGTGGTCGGATCCCGCGCTGAGGAAGGCCGTGTAGCTATTCGCAATATCCGCCGGGACTCCGTATCCGATATGCGAGAGTGGCAAGGTGAGGGGGAGATCACCGAAGACGACCTACGTGACGGACAGAAACAGGTAGACGAAATTACCAAAGAGTATGTAGGAAAAGTCGATGCGATGGCTTTGGTCAAGGAAGAGGAGATTATGACCATCTAGGTCACCAATCCCATTAGGCCGCTATCCGCCATGGAACCAAGTCCCGACCTAGCCGTTGTGCCGTCTCATGTTGGCATAATCATGGATGGAAATGGGCGCTGGGCCCAGAGCCGCGGGTTACCTCGCGATGCTGGACACCGGGCCGGCGTGGAGAACATCAAACCCATCGTGGAATACTGTGCCACGGTGGGCGTCGGAAGTTTGAGCCTATTTGCCTTCTCTACCGAGAATTGGGACCGACCAGCCGCCGAAGTGAGAGGGCTGCTGGCACTCTTGGAAATTGAAATCAGGCGGCGCCTAGATGAATTGGACCGTATGGGCGCCCAGATTCGACATAGTGGCCGACTCGACATTGCACCCCGCCTGCAAAAGCAAATTCGGAGGGCTGTCGAACAGACGGCGGGAAATGATCGTATCGTTCTAAACGTGGCCTTCAATTACGGTGGTCGCGACGAAATTATTCAGGCCACTCAGAATCTGATGCAGTCGGAGATGTCTCCTTTCGAGGTCACCGAAGATACTTTCCGGCAGCACTTATACCAGCCAGACCTGCCTGATCTGGACATGGTTATTCGCACGGGTGGGGAATCGAGGCTAAGCAACTTCATGTTGTGGCAGGCGGCCTATGCCGAATATTTCTGGACGGACACGTTCTGGCCAGCTTTTGGCCCTCCACAGTTGGAAGCAGCCCTGTTGGAATTCAATCGCCGCGAACGTCGTTTCGGCCAAGTCCGGAAGAGCTGATGAGCGCGCAGACCGGGGCGCGCAATAAGTTCCCCGCCCTCGGCATCCGCACCATTACGGTCGCCCTTGTGGTTCCGGCTTACGCCCTGTTCATATGGATGGGGGAATCAATTTGGGTTGGTGCGGTCATAGTGTCCGCGATCATCGCTGGTCACGAGTATTTCAATCTGATGGAATCGGGAGGCTATCCCACCAATAGCAAATTCGGAATGTTGTGGATCTCGATCCTAATCGCCAGTTATAGCGGGACCCTGGCCCAGATTCCCATGGTCGTGATCATCACCTGGGGCATGATGACGCTACTGGCCTCAGCTCTTTTCTCCCGTCGCACGCCCTTTTTGACTTGGCTTTCTACTGCTGGTGGCACACTGTACATTGGTTCTTCGCTGGCCTTACTGGTGCCTATTCGACAGACAGACGCAGGCTTTTGGTGGCTAGCCTTTCTTTTGATTGGCACCTTCATGTCCGACGTTGGCGCCTACATAATCGGCTCACTCTTCGGCAAACACAAACTGTGGCCTGAAATCAGTCCCAAGAAGAGCTGGGAAGGATTGGCGGGGGCACTAGTGATTGGACCACTCAGCGCCCTGTGGCTGGTATGGGCCTCGCACCAACCTGGATTGGCCCAAGTTCTTTTGAATATCTCGGAATTGCCCGCGATGCAGCGGGATTGGACCACGAATTTGATAGCTATCGAGCCGGTGTATTTTGTGCCCCTGCCCATCGGTTTGAGCGTGGGCTTGGTCATGGGCATACTTATCGCCATGTTCGGGCAAATGGGCGACCTTACTATCAGCATGTGGAAGAGGCATGTAGGCGCCAAAGACACGGGAACGATTTTCCGTGGGCACGGCGGCATGTTGGACCGTTTAGATTCCTTGCTCTTTACCGCACCTCTGGTTTTCGCATTTATCCTGATCTTTTGAGGTTAGGAGTGGCTTACCGCGCTCTCCTAGGCTTGGACACTTTGCGGACCCAAGTAAAGGTGTTTGCTTCAGGTTAATCTGTAGTGGAAGATCCCAGTACTTGCAGACATTGCGACTGCAGATCTTCGCCTTGATCAACCACAACCGGTTCAAAAATTTCCATTTCACTGAAGTGATAGAAAGGCTCAAGGTCTCCAGTAAATTCTTCATGGTGGACGCGTCGCAATCCATCCAGGGAACCCGCTATTAAGGCAACAGCCATGTTGGAGTTGGGTAGGTCTGAAGCCCACTGAACTTGAACCTGACAAGTCACTTGGGACCTGTCACCACTGTCCACGCTACACCGGGCCATGACGGCGTCAGGAGCGGGATCATTGAGCGGATCTTCAGAAGGTGGATATTGGAACTCTATGGGAGTGCCCGGGCCGCTCAATTCGTCCCGCAAATTGAAAGTCATCTCTGACCAAACCATTTCTTTCTGTTGAATGAAGGTTCCCATGGCAGCCAGACAATCCTGTGAAGCCACAGTCCAATCGTATTGCAAACTGTCATCCACGAAATGGATAGGTATGCCAAGTGGAGGGGGTAATTCCAGACTGACGACACAAATTCCCTCCAGACAGGGGACGCTGGGAGCAACAGGCACTGGAGTTGCCTGAGCCTGTTTCCCTTCTTCTGCTGCCGATTCTAATTCGGGAGACGGCTCGGGGTCTTTTTCGGCTCCTTGCGGGGTGGACGGCGCAACAGGGGGATCTGCTGGAGCAGGGGAAGTAGCAGACGGCCGAAGCCAGAGGTAAAGAGCCAAAGCAATAAGCAACACTAAGACGGCCAAGGCGGCACCCAGACGCACTCCTTTTCGAACAAATAACACGAGGAATTACTGCACAGCTTGGCGGAGAGCGTTCACATTGGTGGCCACTGAAGCCTTGCCATTGTATACGCTGCTACCTGCCACGATCATTTCAGCCCCAGCCTCTACGACATCCCGGAGGTTGGCGGGACCAATTCCCCCGTCCACCTCCAGCTGAATGGACCGAGACTGGGCCTTCAGAATCTCGCGCATACGGCGCAACTTACCGGGTGTTTCAGATATGTAGGGCGCCCCGCCGAATCCTGGGGGAACGCTCATTATGAGTACAACGTCCACCAATGACAGTAAGTCTTCAACAGAGTAGCAGGCCGTTCCCGGGTTCAGAGCTATGCCTGGCCTGCAACCCAAGTCTCGAATGGCATCCAAGGCTCGAAAAGGATCCCGGCAGGCCTCTACATGCACAGTCAACCCGTCGGCTCCGGCCTTGGCGAATTTGGCCAGATAACGCAGAGGTTCTTCCACCATAAGATGTACGTCCAGGTACAGGTTCGTACAGGCCCGCACACTGGTTACGACACTAGCTCCGAAGGAAATGTTAGGTACGAAGCAGCCATCCATTACGTCCAAATGAATTCCGTCAACACCTGCAGCTGTCGCTGCGTTAATGTCGCGTTGCAGGTTTCCAAAGTCGGCCGTCAATATGGAAGGCAATAACTTCACTGTGGGAGCCATGAAACTCAAAGGGAATATTCAGGGGCGGGTGAGTGGTCTACTTCTAATGGGAATTCCCCGTTGCTTCAAGCCGTCGTTCGTAGAGCCAAGAAAAGGAAAAGATACCTGTATTATGACCGTCCCGCCATGTAAAACGGAAAGCGTAACCCCCAACGGACTCAAGGTCGGTCACCTCAGCACTAGGTGGCGGCTTTGAACTGAGTTCCAACAGATCGGAAGTTTCCTTCTTTTCCTCTCTCAGAGTACGGCAGGTGGCGCAGGGGCAATTTGCCCGCAGCCACGACAGGGGGATGGAATTGATCTCCCCATCCTGCCATTCCACAATTAAAACTGCCTCCTTCCTCACAACGCGCAGCTGTTTGGGAGCATGTACTATTTCCATGAGGACCACTCAGGCGCGTTGCATCGCAAGTGCTCGTCCCCGCGTGGGGCGGCCGAAGGCGCGTTGGATGACTTCAGGCAAAGGTTGATCCACATCCCATTCACAAATCTGCACTCCGCCGCGGGCCAATCTGTTCAAAAGGTGCCGTCGTTCCAGTGTTGCTAGCCTGCGAGCCAATTCCAGATCCGGGTGTTCTCCGAGCGCCCGCATTTCAAAGGATATCGGATCAGGAATAATGACTATCAATTGATAACCCTTGGCGCGCAGCGCCAGCAAACTGGTCAAGTCCTCTGGGCTTAGAGGGCTAAACATTATCAGCAGGCAACGACTGGGAAAGAGCCGCACAGGCAAATGATCCAGCCTTCGGAAGAGCTGGCTTTCCTCCACTGACGCGCTAGCCAGAGCACGCAGAATCTTCTCGTACTGCTTCTTTCCGGATCCTGGGAAAGTCCAATTGATTGGACCTCCAAAAATGTACAATCCTACCCGGTTGCCGTAGGAGAGCAGGGCCTCCGCCAAGGTTGCCGTTGCTTGAATGCTGTATTCCAGCAGGCTTTGGTCCCTGCCAAGCAAATTTGTACTCGTTCGTACATCCAGCAGCAACCCGGAATCAATGGCCCGTTCCAATTCGAATTCGTTAACGAACAGGTCCGATTCCTGGCGGGCATTAACCCTGTGGTTCAACCATCTCCAGTCGTCTCCGTACTGATATTCCCGCAAGCCATAGAACTCAACCCCTGCCCCGCCCTTGCGGGCCGGAATGAGTCCGGGATAGACACGCGTGCGCCGCACCCGAATATCCAAAGGGGTCGTCGTCACGCCACTTGGCAAAACAAAAAGCCGTACTGGGGTGTGTCGTCTGGTCCGCTGCCTGATTAGGCCGAAGGGATCCTGAGATTCCAGTTCCAGTGGCGGCAGCACATAGTACCCTCGCGGACCTTGAACAGCCAGTGGCACGTCCAGCTGGGGACCTGATTCAAAGGGGGCCAGAAACACTCGACTGCCCTGGGATAAAGTCAGGCCTTCGGGCATGGGCATTAAGACCAGGATCTCCTCCAGAGCTCCGCTCGCATCTTTGAGTGTAAGGGTAAGACTCACTTCTTCGTGGGGACTTGCCCGATCCAATGCCAATACCCGTACTACTTCTAAATCCAGATCCTCTGGCCGCCAGTAAAAGGAACCGGCCAGAAATATCACCAATGGAACTGCCAAAGCCAGCACTTGCCCATTGACAGCGGCCAAACCAGTTATGAGAGTGATGCTGAGAACCAGCGTGAGGACCAGAACGCGGGGCACAGCATGCCTAAGTGGTGGTCAGCAACGGAACAGGTACAGAGTTCAAAATGCCGTTCAAAATCTGGGAGGTGGCCCCTTGGCGCAGCCATAAGTCGGGATTAAGGATCAGACGGTGGCCTAAACCTGAATGTACGAATTCCTTGATGTCGTCGGGCAAAACATAGTCCCGTTCATCCAGGACTGCCTGCGCGCGGGCCAATTTGAACAGTGCCAAGGATCCGCGGGGACTTGACCCCACGGCCACCCGACTGTCAGCTCGAGTGGCATTGATCAAGTCCACAATGTAGCGAGTCAGGTCTTCATTGACATGGATCTCTTCCAGAACTCGCCGCATGGCCAGCAATTCAGAAGCGCTAGTAAGACTGCGCAAATACACATTGTCCTGTTTGCGTTCCTGACGCTCGAAAAGTATCCGGGCTTCATCTTCCGCTTCAGGGTAGCCCACGGACAATTTGACCATAAACCGGTCCAGTTGGGCTTCAGGGAGGGGAAAAGTACCTTCGTATTCAATGGGGTTTTGTGTTGCAATCACAATGAATGGCTCCGGCAGCTTCATGCTTTCCCCTTCCAGGGAGACTTGCCGTTCCTGCATGGCTTCCAACAGGGCCGACTGGGTCTTGGGCGAAGCCCGATTGATTTCATCCGCCAACACAATCTGGCTGAAAATAGGCCCTTTGTGCAGTTCAAAGTCCCCGCTGTTGCGATTGAAGATGTAGCCGCCCAGAATGTCACCGGGCAGCAAGTCAGGCGTAAATTGGATGCGCCGGAAAGTCAGCCCCAGCACTTGGGCGAAACTGTGAGCCGTCAAGGTCTTGGCCAAGCCTGGATAATCTTCGAGCAATATGTGGCCATCCGCCAAGAGAGCCACCATCACGTTGTGTAGAAGCTGCTCCTTGCCGACCACGGCGCGGGTAACCTCATCCATGATTTCTTTGCATTTGGCAGTGACGGCCAAGATGGTAAATTCCTCTGTCATTCCTCTTTTTCTCTAGTGTAAGTCTCTTCTTCGAGATAAGTGACTATGTCTTGCGGGTCAACTTGAAGGTCAGGGGACTGGGCTGCGGGCGCCATGAATTCTGGAAGCCAACGGCGATACCGAGCCAGGAAGGGATGGCTTCCTTCTACTTCAGCTGTAAAGTAAGCCTCAAATTCTGAAGGCAGTTTCACCCTTAATTGGCCTTCCACCAGTCCGGAGCTTTCTTCCTCAAGAGTAGATTCCCGATCTAACAATTCATGGGTAAGGCGGCGCAATGCCCGGGCCAAAGTCCATTGGCCGTATCCCGGCATCTGCCCTCTTTGCAACAAATGCTGCCAACGCGCGACGGGACCTCTACTGTCCAGAGGACGAGCAACCCGGCTCGTTCGCTGGGCACGGCTCATGGAGAGACCGCGAACTGCTAAATAGGCAGTTGCCAGCGTCAAAATGCCCCAGAAGACGCCCCGGGGTAGGCTGCGAATGAAGAGTTCTCCTACCCAGATGGTGTAGAAGGCAGGCCTCAGCAGAACTTCCTGCACGAAACCTCTGACCATGATGCCGGCCCCCAGGGATACCAGCACCAGCACGACCAGAGGGGCCACGCGCCATATCATCGCGGGTTCCTGACAATGCCATTCAGATTGGTAACAATGCTCTGCAAACAATCACGAGCCTTCTCACGATCCCCAGTCGAAGCGGGCTTCTCTCCGAAGCGGGTTCTCATAAATAGCTGAGACAATTCGTTCACATATTGGCTATGCAGACCCACTGCCTGCAACTGCGTTTCGAACTCCCGCGGGGTCATACCGCGTGGACGCCGTACGCGCTGATTCCGCTCGAAGGTATGCAACATGGTGGCATAGCAACGCTGAATCGTACCTGCCACGTTTTCCCCGGCATCCAAGGCTGAAAGGGCTTCTTCCGCATGGCTGACAATCTGTGCCGCAGCTTCTTCTTCTCGGCGACCATACCTCGTCCAAAGAGTGTACAGTCCCCAGGCAGCTAGCGGAACCGCGCATGCTCCCGCGGCCACTCCAACCCAATTACCATATTCAGAGGGCATTTCCGGGGGCACGGGGGGGAGCTCCTCCCCTGTACCAAACTCCATCAGACCTCCGCGCTGCGGCATGCCTTCGGACTCCAGTTCCCGTTCGTTTTGCCGGTCTTGCAACCTCAACAGAGCATAAGTGACCAGAATTACAATCAGAACCGCGCTGATTAGGGACTTTCGGTATTGTGGAGAGACCACGGCGTACAGTACTGTCAGCAGAAGACCGCCCCAGAATAAAGGTAAAATGAAGTTGGGCAGGCCAGGGCCGGAAAGTTCCGCATCTTGTCCCCAAGGGGTCGCTCCTTCACCGCCGAAAGTGCTGGTAAGCAACGCTAAGAATCCAGTATCCTCGCCTGGACCTAGTTTCATCCCGGATACGAAGGAAATGAGCAACAGCAGTAGGGTTGCAGCCCCTACACCTGCCAAGGCCTGGATAACGGGGTCCGTTTGGCTACTTTGCAGCTTTTCTTTCAATTTGTACATCGCATGACAGACCTTAGCATGGCAGACAGACCCCGACCATAACATCCAACTTTCCGCAGGCCGACGGAAGACTTCGCTTTTCGTGGTCGGCAAGCTCTGGTGCGGAGACTCCCAACAGTTTACCCCCTGCCGCCGAAACTTCGCCGGGCTTTAAACACTCAGGGAAAAGGTCGCGCAGTAGCCGCCCAACGTGTGCCGCTGGTTGGGTGGACGAGCTGAGCCTTGGACAGAAGCTGGAAGAACTGTGCTGCTGCTGCAGTCTAAAGGACTAAGCCAGTGACCTGTACCGATTTGCCCCTTCATGGATACTTCCAGACCGCGGTTGAAAGAAACAAGGGCTGTTTCAGCCTTCGCCGCGGCGAGGGCAGTACGGCAAGTGAGATCAGAATCAGGCAAGCCGAAAAAACGTTAGCATTATGCAAACAAAGCCCTTTGGCCTTTCATCAAAGGCGGGAAATACCTGGATTTATTCCTCCTTAAAATACGAAGCTGATCGGGAAGTTCTGCAGTGTATTATTGTGCTCCTCTGCAACAGGCAATTGTCTAGCGGACGCTGCCTAGTATCCGCTTTTGACTTGGCTTAGGGTTGAGGACACTTACGTGCTAAACTTTATTTAAGAACATGTTTGCTATTCAATTAGATGCTGACCATGAACCACAGATTTGAAGTTGTCAGTGACTTCCAGCCTCGGGGAGACCAACCTGCCGCCATAGACAAACTTACAGCAGGTCTACAGGCTAATATGAAATACCAGGTACTGCTGGGCGTGACCGGATCTGGCAAAACCTTCACTGTAGCCAACGTAATTGAAAAGGTTCAGAAGCCGACATTGGTCTTGGCTCACAACAAGACCCTAGCTGCACAGCTATACAGCGAGCTGAAGGAGTTCCTACCTCACAACGCAGTGGAGTATTTCGTCAGCTATTACGACTATTACCAACCGGAAGCCTACATCCCGCAATCGGACACTTTCATAGAGAAGGACGCCCAAGTTAACGACGATATTGAGCGACTACGACTGGCTGCTACCAGTGCCCTCTTTGCTCGCCCAGATGTGGTAATCGTAGCCTCGGTTTCCTGCATTTACGGACTTGGCAATCCTGAGGACTACGGCTTCGCTGTCATCACACTGCAAGTGGGTGAGCAACGGCGCAGACAGACAGTTCTTCGTCACCTCGTCAGCATCTACTATCTGCGAAACGACAGTTCTTTAGATCGCGGCCGGTTTAGGGTGCGCGGTGACGTGTTAGAGATTCATCCTGCCTACGAAGAGACGGGCTACCGCATCAGCTTCTTCGGAGATGAAATCGAGCGTATTTGCCGATTCGATCTACTTACCGGCGAAATTCTGGGGGAACTTGATGAATTGACCATCTATCCCGCCAAACACTTCATCACTTCAGACGAGAAGCTACAAGCATCCCTGGACACCATCGCGTGTGAACTGACGGAATTCGAGCAAGTGCTGCAAGAGAAGAACAAACTGTTGGAGGCCCAACGCATCCGCCAGCGGACGGAATACGATCTGGAAATGCTGCGTGAGATTGGGTACTGCAATGGCATTGAGAATTACAGTCGGCACCTTGACCAGCGCGCGGCGGGTTCACCTCCCTGGACATTAGTGGATTACTTTCCGGCCTCATGGCTCCTGATTGTGGATGAGAGCCACATGACTTTGCCCCAATTGCGGGCCATGTACAAGGGAGATCTATCTCGCAAGCAGACCTTGGTGGACTTCGGCTTTCGCTTGCCTTCGGCACGCGATAACCGTCCCTTGAATTTCGAAGAGGTGACTGAGCGAATCAATCAGGCCATCTTCGTAAGCGCCACTCCGGCCCCTTACGAACTGGAACATTCCGAACAAGTGGTTGAGCAGATTATCAGACCCACGGGCCTGCTGGATCCCATGGTGGACGTCCGTCCCTCTGAAGGGCAAATAGAGGATCTGATACGCGAAATTCGCATTCGCATCGATCGGGGACAGCGCACTTTGGTTACCACTTTGACCAAGCGCATGTCCGAAGACCTGTCAGAATATCTAAAGGAGTTGGAGTTTCGGGTGCATTACCTGCACAGCGAGGTAGACACTTTGGAACGTGTAGAGATACTTCGGGATCTGCGGCTCGGTGTATATGACGTAGTGGTAGGTATTAACTTGCTGCGGGAAGGCCTGGACTTGCCGGAAGTAACGTTAGTGGCCATTCTGGATGCCGACAAGGAAGGATTCTTGCGCAGCGAGAGTGCCCTCATCCAGAACATCGGAAGGGCGGCCCGCCACGTAGAAGGAATGGCTATTCTCTATGCAGACAAGATCACGGCCGCTATGCGCCGTGCCCTTGAAGAAACAAATCGCAGGCGCAATCTGCAGGAAGAATTCAATTCTATTCATGGCATCGAACCCACATCCATTTCCAAAGAGATCCGAGACCTGTCAGATAGGGTCAAGTCGATGGCTCAGAGCGTTGCTACGGAGGATAGAGAAGATGCATTCCCCACTTTGGAATCCCTGTCCGCAGATCATGTTGCAACCATGATCAGAGAGTTACAGGCTGAAATGAGGGAAGCAGCCGGGCAGCTCGAATTTGAAAAAGCCGCGGTATTGAGAGATCAAATCGTGGCCCTCCGACGCGTGGAACAGATCGAACCAGTGTTATGAGCGAACAACGGATCCAGGTAGGAAACCTGGAAGAGGCCCAACTGACCCGAGAAATGGAGGTGGCCTACAGAGACTATGCCATGAGCGTACTGGTCAGTCGCGCCTTGCCAGATATACGGGATGGCTTAAAGCCAGTGCATCGGCGCATCCTCTATGCGATGCACCATGACCTACGGCTACACAGCACGTCACCACACAAGAAAAGTGCCCGCGTGGTAGGAGAGGTCCTTGGCAAATACCACCCACACAGTGACCAATCTGTCTATGACGCTATGGTGCGACTGGCCCAACCTTTCAGCCTGAGATACCCGCTGGTAGATGGCCAAGGAAACCTGGGAAGTATAGACGGGGACAATCCTGCGGCCATGCGATATACAGAGGTTCGACTTTCGGCAGTCGCAGAGTTGATGGTGCCCGATCTGGCCAAAGACACGGTTGAATGGCGAGCCAACTTCGACGACACCCTCAAGGAACCAGTCGTTCTGCCTTCGGTATTGCCCAACCTGCTGGTAAATGGGGCAAACGGCATTGCAGTTGGCATGGCGACTCAGATTCCCCCTCACAACGTAGGGGAAGTCTGCGATGCCCTCATATTCATGCTGGGCCAATACAGCCGATTAAACGAAATCGAGACAGACGATTTGCTCAAGTTCATCAAGGGTCCAGATTTTCCTACGGGGGGTCTGTTGTACCGTTGTCAAAAGCCGGACAAAAGCGAGAATGCCATTGACAAATTGCTGCCTGCCTATGCCAGCGGCAGAGGGAGCGTCACGGTCCAGGCCAAGGTTCATTCGGAAGAGGCAGGGATGGGCCGGCAACGCCTCGTGGTATCCGAGATCCCTTATCAGACCAACAAATCTCATCTGATAGAGCGCATCGTTTACGTGGTCAACCGAAACCAGATAGACGGCATCGTGGATGTACGGGATGAGAGTGACCGGGCGGGAATGCGGATCTGCATAGAGCTAAACCGAGCAGCCAACACTCAAGAAGTGCTCCAGAAGCTCTTTCGTTTGACTCCCCTACAGCAAAACTTCAACCTGTCCCTAGTGGCCCTAGTCGATGGAGTCCCCCTACGCGTTTCTTTGCGTGAAATCCTGGTCGAGTTTCTCAAACATCGGCAGATTGTAGTTCGACGGCGCTGTGAATTCGATCTCAAAGCTGCTGAAGCGCGCATCCATATCGTGGAAGGCTTGCTTAAGGCCTTGGATGCTATGGATCAGGTCATTCAGACAATCCGGCAGAGCCTCAGTCAAGAAAATGCCCGAACCCAACTGCAAGAGCAATTTGGCTTTACTTTGGAACAGGCTGTTGCCATCCTGGCCATGCCCCTGCGGCAGTTGGTTGGCATGGAGATTCGGCAGCTCCGAGATGAGTTCCAGACTCTAACGGACGAAATTCGCCGCTTCACTGAATTGCTAGCTTCCGATGAGAAACTGAGGGAAGTGATCAAGGAGGAACTGAACAAGGTCAGGGAAGACCTAAAGGATGAAAGGCGTACACGTATCCTCGACCAGGTTGTAGAGAATCCGACCACTGAGGATCTGGCACCGGACCAGACAGTCTGGGTCTCGGTGGGCCAAAAGGGCACTGTCAAGCGATATGCATACCGTGGCATGCAAGCGGGCCGATTCGGGGAGATCAGTAGAAACGGCAGCCTGGCTGCGTTGACGGCCAATACCCGAGACGTTCTATATCTTTTCAGCCAGGATGGCGTTTGCCAGCGCGTGCAAATCTTTCGCTTCCCGGATGCAGGTTCACCCAAGCATGTGGGGGAATATACAGGCTTCTCACGCCGCAACGCCTTGGTAGCAGCAATTCCCTTGCCTCAAGACTCGCGCCATGATGAAACAGGTCACATCTGCTTGATCACACAGCAAGGCATGATCAAGCGGATCAATGTCAATATGCTGATTGAGGCTCCAGGGGAAGAGATTAAGGTCATTAACCTTAACAACGGAGACAAACTGGGCTGGGTACTCCTTTCCCACAGTGAGCAAGAGGTTATGCTCTTTTCTGCTCAAGGTCGAGCCCTACGCTTCCGGGAGGCGGATGTACGAGTGGTGGGCCTCACCGCCACCGGAGTCCGCAGCATGAAGTTGGCTGCTGCAGATGCCATGGTCTCAGCATCCCTGTCTGACCCAGAAAGTTCTGTGCTGTCGGTCACCAGCAAAGGCTTTGCCAAACGCACAGCCGTGGCTGCTTTTCCTCTGAAGAGCAGAACGGGCAAAGGGGTAATTGGGCACAAAGTTACGGCAGGTACAGGGGAATTAGTCGGTGCCTTCGCAATAAGCCAAAATCAAGCCGATGCCAAGGCGGCATTGAACACGGTCCGTCGTTCCATGATCTTGGATTTAGAAACCATCCCAGAATCGGGACGCTCCACCCAGGGGCGGCGCGTGACCGAAACCGAAGAAGAACTGCCCGTCGGATCTGTTACATTGCTATGGTCCAATGCTGAAAAAGGCAAATCCCCAAATTGAGTGCAAAGTCAACACAGAAGCAACAATCGGAATAGAGAATAAACTCAAGTCAGGAATGCCCACCAATTCATTTGCCTGATTCAGTTGTAGACAAGACCCATATTCATGACTACTAACATGCCCTGGCGCGGAATCTTCGTAATTCTGGTCTCAGCCTTCTTGGAAAATGCCAGCCTGGATAAAGAGAGCTTACGCCGCCAAGTGGACTACTGTGTAGGGGCCGGAGTTCAGGGATTGGTAGGTCCGGCCAATGCCAGCGAATTCGCCACCTTGTCGGACGTGGAAAGAGGAGACTGGATTCGAATTGTGGCAGATGCCTGCGACGGTCGCGTACCATTTGTAGCCGCCACTTCCGGCCTGCACGCCAAGGTGGCAGGAGACTTTTCAGCATGGGCTATCCAACAAGGCGCGGACGGCATCATGGCAATGCCGCCCTACATCCTCCATCCTGACGCGGCAGGCTGCTACAGTTACTACGCCAGCCTAAATGACCATGTAACCAGGCCGATTGTTATCCAGAATTACATGGGGCCAGTTGGTACCCCCATGTCCGCGAAACTGTTAAGTCGCATGTGTCGAGAAATGAAGTGGGTCCAATATGTAAAGGAGGAGACATTTCCGGAACCCAGGCAGCTTTCCGCCACACTAGCTGCCACCAGCGGTGACTGCCACGGAGTCTTCGGGGGTCAAGGCGGAGTCTATATTCTGGATGAATTCCGTCGCGGCGCCTGCGGCAACATGCCAGCCAGCCAGCTTTCTGTCCAGCACGTGCAGCTCTGGAAATCCCTTGAGGCAGGAGACTGGGTCGGTGCCCGCTCTTTGTACAACCAGATACTGCCGTTAATCGCTTTTGAACGATTACATGGAGTCGCCGCCTATAAGGAGGTACTGTATCGGCGGGGCGTGTTCAGCACAACTCACAGTCGTATGCCAGGTGCTGTGTTGGATGAGTTGGATCTTGCGGAACTCGATGAAATCCTGGCTCTGGCAGATCCAGCCTTAGCCCCATAGTCCCATCGAAATCCCTTTGCCTATGAGTACTGTTTACTGGGAAGACGACATCGTCAAGATGATCGACCAGCGTCTGCTTCCCGGGCAGCTTCAGATCGCCGAACTGCGCACCTTGGAGGATGTAGTGCAGTCGATCCGTCAGATGTACGTACGCGGTGCACCTGCTATTGGGGCCGCGGCCGCCTTGGGCATGGCCTTAGCGGCGCGCCTAAGCGAAGCCAAAACTCGAGAAGTCTTGATATCTGAATTGCGTCAGGTCAAGCAGGTCCTCGATGCCGCCCGTCCTACAGCAGTTAACCTTTCTTGGGCTACTGCCCGCATTTTGGCAGAACTGGAACAGTCTCCTAAGTCCCTTGGTACCTCCGAATTACGGGCCCTTGTACTGGAAGAAGCTCAAGCCATCCTGAAGGAAGACGTAGAGATCAACCGGCGCATGGGACACTTTGGCGCAGGCGTCATTCCAGACGGAGCCAACCTTTTGCACCATTGCAACACCGGTTCTTTGGCTACAGTCGACTTTGGTACGGCCCTAGGCGTAATATACGCGTGTCAGGAGCAAGGCAAGACTGTGCATGTCTGGGTCAATGAGACAAGACCTCGTCTGCAGGGCGCTCGGCTAACGGCTTGGGAATTGATGCGGGCGGAAGTGCCCATGCACCTGGTAGCGGATAACGTGGCCGGCTCTCTCATGCGGAGCGGCAAAGTGGATGTGGTGGTTTTTGGCGCGGACCGGGTTGCAGCCAACGGCGATGTAGCCAATAAAATCGGCACTTACAGCATTGCAGTACTGGCGCAGGTCCACGGTATTCCAGTCTACTGTGTGGCTCCTACAAGCACTGTGGATCTGACGATGGCGACAGGTGAAGACATTCCCATAGAGGAGAGAGAAGCTGAGGAAATCACCCATATCGGAGGCACAGTCATCGCTCCTGCCGAAGTTCCTGTGTACAATCCCGCCTTTGACATTACTCCCCACCGCTACCTAACAGGGATTGTTACTGAGGCTGGAATCTGCTATCCCCCATTCAAACAGTCGCTGAAACTTGCCAAGTTTCCATCCAGGGACACCGTTGGCAAATGCTCTGCATGAATTGCTTGTTGGCTAGCTTGAGATTTATCGACTTGTAGCCCGATCGGCTGAAGTTCTGCGGGCCGCTTTGACACCTCTGCGGAATTGCTGACTCCGTTTCCTTTGTAAACGGCGGAAGATTTCAGTCCGACAATCTAGCTTCAGAGGATGGGTAAAGGTTTTGACTATTCGGTTTCAGCAGTTCGACATGCCAATTGCGCCTTGCCAAATACGTTTACTTGCGAGGTTGGTAAGCCTTCAAGGCAGCACCCCTCTTAGGCTAGCTGTCCACCAGTTTCTGCCCTTCGGTCACCTCAGGACCTTCGCCTGTAGTTGCCTTCACTATACGTTCGCAGCGAATAGTGTCATAGACTATTTGTCTAAATGCCCGTATTCAGAGGTCAATTAGTCACAACAAGGGAAGAACAACCATCGAATACGACATTGCTAACATCGATCTTGCGGAAAGAGGACTCAGGCGCATGTCTTGGGCCCGAAAAGAGATGCCGGTCCTGGATGCCTTGGAAGGACGTTTTGCCAAAGAGCAGCCCTTCAAGGGGGTGCGTTTGGCAGCCTGTATGCACGTTACCACTGAAACTGCCCACCTGATTCGCGTTTTACTGGCTGGAGGGGCCGAAATTGCACTGTGCGCAAGCAATCCCTTGAGCACCCAGGATGATGTGGCCGCAGCGTTACTGACCCGCTACGAGGTACCTGTGTTCGCAATACGCGGGGAATCCACGGATACCTATCATCAGCATCTACAGGCCGCTCTCGACATCAAACCTCACCTCACTATGGATGACGGTATGGACCTCTTGGCCTTGCTGCATACGGATTCAGGCCACCGACTACACGACGTGTACGGAGGAACCGAGGAAACCACTACAGGGGTTATTCGCCTCAAAGCCATGGCCAAGGCGGGGGCATTGAAGTATCCCGTAATGGCGGTCAATGATGCCCAAACCAAGCATCTTTTTGATAATCGTTACGGCACCGGGCAGAGCACCCTGGATGGCATTATCCGAGCTACCAACCTGCTTTTGGCGGGTCGCAATTTCGTCGTGGCTGGCTATGGTTGGTGCAGCCGCGGCGTGGCTCTGAGGGCTAGAGGCCATGGAGCTAGTGTAATAGTGACGGAAGTAGAGCCTGTGAAAGCCTTGGAAGCTGTCATGGACGGTTATCGAGTCATGCCGATGGCCGAGGCCGCCAAGATAGGCGAAATATTCTGCAGTGCTACTGGTTGTTGCCACATTTTTGATGAACGCCACTTTGAGGTTATGAAGGACGGCGCTGTAATGGCCAACAGTGGTCATTTCGATATCGAAATCAATTTGGAAGCCCTGACTAGCATGAGCCTCAAAGTGGAGCGAATCCGGGACAATCTAGATGAATATCATCTGGCAGATGGGCGCTGCCTTTATGTTGTGGGCGAAGGGCGGCTGGTTAACTTGGCCGCGGCTGAAGGACATCCCTCCACGGTCATGGACATGAGTTTCGCCAATCAGGCGCTGGCCGCTCTGCATATGGTCCGGCATGGGCGGGAATTGGATCCGGATGTCTACCAGGTCCCGGCAGAGATTGACGATCAGATTGCCCGGTTAAAATTGGAGGCTATGGACATCCAGATCGACAATCTGACCGACGCTCAGTCCGACTACCTGCATAGCTGGTCTCTCGGGACCTAAACTTCGCAACTAAGCACAGTACACAGGCCATGAGAAACTCTTTCACCCTATCTGACAACGTGTTGTTCACAAGTGAATCGGTCACGGAAGGACATCCCGACAAGATCTGCGACCAGATCAGTGACGCAATCCTGGACGCCCACCTAGTGGCTGGACCGGAAACACGAGTCGCTTGCGAAACAGCTGTCAAATCCAACGACATCTTCTTGCTGGGGGAAATCACTTCTGAGGCAGACGTTCACAGCGCCAGTGTGGTAGAGGGCGTATTGGAGGGAATCCAGTACCCACCGAGTGCAGGCTTTCGGCCCGGCAGTTTTACGTTGCATGAACACATCTCGAAACAGAGCATTGAAATCAGAGAAAGCGTAAGTCGCAAGAAGAATTTTGGTGCGGGTGACCAGGGCATGATGTTTGGTTTCGCGTGCCAGGAAACCGATTCACTCATGCCTTTGCCGATTCACCTGGCACATTTGCTGACCAGAACTCTGAGTCAGCAGCGCAAATCGGGGAAGATCCCGTGGTTGCTGCCCGATGGTAAAGCCCAAGTAACCGTGGAATACAATCAGGGTCAGGCGGAACGCATTCATACGGTAGTCGTCAGTGCTCAACACGCGGAAGGGATTTCGCACCAAGAGATCGAGGAAGCGATTTTGGGGCAAGTCGTGGAACCAGTATTGAGGTCCATTGATGTCCCTTCCCTAGGCTTTAGGCACCACATCAATCCTTCAGGGGCCTTCAGTGCTGGGGGACCTGAAGCGGACGCGGGACTGACTGGCCGCAAGATCATTGTTGACACGTACGGTGGCATGGGTCGCCACGGTGGCGGCGCGTTCAGCGGCAAGGACCCAACTAAGGTAGACCGTAGCGCATGCTACATGGCTAGGCTGGTAGCCAAGTGTATTGTGGCTGCCGGCCTTTCCACTCGGTGCGAAGTTCAATTAGCCTACGCCATTGGGCACGACCAACCCGTTAGCCTGCTGATTGAAGACTTCGGGACTGGTTGTCAGGACCTTGAACTGGCGTTTGTTCGGCAACGTGTGGAAGAATATTTTGACCTTTCCCCCAAAGGCATAATTCAGGCACTGGCCCTTTTTCGGCCCATTTATCAACCGACAGCAACGTACGGTCACTTTGGTCGCACAGATTTGATTCCTCAACTGCCATGGGAGAATCTAGCGGTTGGCCCCGCTGCTGAGTTCATCAACAGCTGGCACTAGCCAGCAAGGCCTTGACTATGGCCAAGAAGAGTAGCAATGTAACAGGTCGGCAAGAGAAACCGCGGGCGCGCATGGTTTCCGGCCAGAAGCAATTCCAAGAAAGAACTGAGAACCATGCCTTGCGTCCCCGCGGGCTGTCCGAAATGATCGGCCAGGACTCAATGCGGGCCAAGATGTCAATCTTGGTTGAAGCCGCCCGATTGCGCCAGGAGCCTTTAGACCACGTGCTGCTATATGGTCCTCCTGGTCTGGGCAAGACTACTCTCAGCCACATTATGGCCTACGAAATGGGGGCAGAACTCAAGATCACCTCTGGACCAGCCATTGAACGACAGGGCGATCTGGCAGCCATACTAACCAATTTGAAGCGAACTGACGTGCTTTTCATAGACGAAATCCATCGCCTGCGCCCCGTCATAGAGGAAATTCTCTATCCCGCCATGGAGGACTTTCAACTGGACCTGGTAATTGGGGTGGGGCCAGCCGCTCGGACCGTCAGACTGCCTCTGCCTCAATTTACAGTGATCGGTGCCACCACCCGATTAGCCTTGCTCACAGAACCGTTACGAGCCCGTTTTGGAATCGTGGACCGCTTTAATTTCTACGACCGACTCTCCTTGCAGAAAATTGTACAGAGAGCTAGCCAAGAGCTCGAGATTGATATTGACGAAGAGGCAGCCCAGGAAATTGCCCGCCGGGCCCGCGGAACACCCCGGGTAGCCCTGCGTATGCTCAGGCGTCTGCGCGATTACGCACAGGTCAGGGCCGCAGGCAAAATCGACATGGACGCCGCTGCCCAAGGTTTAATCATGTTGGACATTGATTATCTGGGACTGGATGACATGGACCGCCGCCTCATTGACTGTATTGTCAACAAGTTCGCAGGTGGTCCGGTCGGTCTGGAAACCTTGTCTGCAAGCATCAGTGAAGACGCCGATACCGTCATGGATGTAGTGGAACCGTACCTGCTCCAGTTGGGTTTTCTGAAGCGTACTCCTAGCGGCAGAGTGGCGACAGAACTGGCGTATCGTCACATTGGTGCCTTGCCGCCAGACAGGCCCAACACCAACCAGTCAACTCTTTTCGATTCAAACGCTAACTGATCGGGCCGGCTATTCTATAGTCAACTGGTAGTCTGCTGGCACCAACGCGATCCAGGAGCGGCCAGGAGTTAATGGAATTACCTGGCCGTCCGCTGTTCGGAATTTCACAAGCTGGCCCAATGAACCGGTATGCCAAGTGCCTTCATACATCATGCCATTGCGAAAGACATAAACTGGCCCAGAACCAAATATGTCATGATCCAGGCTACGACTACCCAACGCATCTTCCACCAGAAAAGTTGAGGTGTGGGTTACGTACTGCACGACCACGTTTTGAGGTGCAATCTGGTAGTTACTGTTCCTATCGATATGCGGTTCTCCGCCTACATATCGTAAATACTGCCCCGCATCAGGATAATACCTGAATTCCACAACGGCCCCGGTAACCTCTGGATAGGGAATGTGCAGATAGGAGACTGGAATCCCACCTTCCAGTGGGGCCCCGAACTCAAACCCCTGCAGGTCCATGGGTTGTTCACGAGTGGTATCTTCAAGCCAACCGTGAATGCCATCCGTACTCGTGTGGAATCGGGTCAGACCCTCGCCCACCAGAAAAGAATAGGGCAATAGCCCGTGGGTGTTGTCCAAGTCAATATCGAAGTATGGGAAGTCTGCCATGTCTCGAAGTAACCTGCGAATGTGATCGCTGGCACCGGAACACATGGTACCGGCGTTGTACAGATAACCGAGATAAAAATTTATGAGCCGAGCCGAGCGAATGGGACCGATCAAAGGCACATCTTCACCAAAGAAAATGCCCGTCATACGGGTCACCAAGTCTCCGTCCACCAAGTATTCATACACCACGTCGGCTTGGGAAAGACCTGATTGAGGTCGTGCTTGCAGATCGGAAGGAATACAAACTGCCACGGCCCGCCGGTTCAACCGTTCAGAATCAACGGGCAGACCCGTCAGCGGGTTTAAGTTGGACTGCAGTGGATATGTGAAACGGCTATCCGGCAGATGTTCGAAGGCCATATTGACCGTCAAGTCCCACAGGGCTGCGGCATCTGGAATGTTGGAGTCACTTAGATCCCCAGAAGTTGGAGCAAATGGGATGTTGGTCTGAGAAGTCTCCGGTGCTTGTGTATCGGAAGCAAATGCTAGGTAGGCACTGGAAGCCCAACCGTCAGTGGTCCCGTTAGCCAGACAACAGACTCGGTACCATTCGCCGTCTTGGCTGCGTTCCAAAGCCTGGACTTCATCGGAAGCATTCAACTGGCCTAAGACCAAATAGGAAGTGCCAGGTCCGCTGCGGACATTCAATGCGTTCGCGGTGACAGAGGCTGGAACCCCGCTAAACACAGCGGTTTCCTGATCTGCGGCATCGCTTTCTGGACCTGTCTCAGCCTCTCCTTCGGTCTGTGTTTCCACCTCATCTACCTGTACGGAGGGGGAAGGAGTCGGCGCTGGTTCTGTGGGAGTCGGTATAGCAACGGCGGCAGTTTCCGCCAGCGGCGCGATTGTAGTAACCGTGCAACCTCCTAACAATACTGTCAACATGAAGGCGCAGATAGCCATCACTGTCAAGGCCACCACTGAATATCTGTGTATCATAAGGATGAGTCGCAGTTGATGAAAAATGAAGAACATTGCCCGGGGCGCTGCTCTGCACCCAAGGGCATTATGGCAAAAAAGCCGTGGCCCTGCAGAGCTGGCTTTCTATAAATCCTCCAAACTGAATCTCGAAAGGCCCTTCCGCGGGGAAAATTGTTACCCAGACCCAATGGGATAACTCGCCTAAGCGGATTGTAAGGCACGTACTTCCCAAACCTGCCTTCAACAGTTATTGGCTCATCTCCATGAGGCCAAAGATCCCGTTCTGGGGATCTTTCAGGGTAATCAGACGACCATAAGGGAAGTCCATGGCTTCATGTAGAGACTCACCCCCGAATTCCAGAGCCAGATTTACAGAAGCATCCACGCTTTCGACTTGAAAATTCAACAGCCAATTCGGATGTACTTCTCCCCATTCCGACTGAATTTTCATCATGCCGCCGACGTTACCATCGTCGGCCGCAGCGCCGTGACTGTTGAACAAAGGTGTAAAGGGGATTGTTGGAATCTTTTTTCGTGGTCCACTTAAAGGCAGCTCCGTAGAACTCAGCAGAAGCAATCACGTCATGGGTGTCAAGTTCAAACCAGCAGGGCGCGCCCGGCTGATTTCGGACTTGCATGCCAACGTGCTCCGCGGGCTGCCACAAGGAGAAAAGGTCTCCGTTGGGTTCCAAGACCATAGCCATGCTGCCTGCGTTTGGAATGTCAATCGCATCATTCATCAATTGGGCACATAATTCCAAGCATTGGGCCAAGCTTGCTCGCACATCTTCTACACGAATATAGGAATTCTAGAAAGCTGGCATCCCGGCCTTTATCTGCTCCGGCATCAATTCGCTCATGCCGGCCACATCGTAGCCATTCAATCTAGCCACGGTGTACATGATTCGGCCATCCGGCATCAACATGTCTTTGAAGTCCCAACCTAAAAGACCTCCATAGAACTGTTTGGCCGCGGATGTGTCTGCCGTGCGCAGGTCGGCCCAACAAAATCTTTGCTCTTCGTGAGTCTCATAAAATGCCACGCTGTTATCTCCTATCGAAAAAGGCAGTACTTCACTCAGGGCTGGTCTTTGGTCTTCTGTATTTGGACTTAGACAGTCTGGACCAATCAGGCCGGGAAATCGGCCTCAATGTTTGGGAAATAGACCTCACAAACTCATTTAAATCCTAAAATACGGAACCACAATTAGGGACTTCTGTTTCTTCAATAGCGCTCGGATGGCAAATTTTCATCCAACCTTCCTGGAGACTTGTGGGCCAAGTCAAGTTGTACACATCCCATTCAACTCCAATTCCATCGTGGTATGGGCTGAATTGCGGTTGACCCAAACATTCGTGAGAACCGAAGTGGATCACTGTGAAGGACGATTCTTCCCGACGAGAAACACCTGATCTGTTGAAGCAATGGAACTTTCACGCCTTCCAGTTCTGTCTTTCAATAAACCTACTCTAAGCCAGGTCCTCTTCAATTGAGACCCAACATCTTCTGGGATTAGAACCCCGCGGCCATGGGGAGGAACTGTGTTGCTACCAGGGAATAAAGGTGTTTCGCTACGAACGCCTCTCTTTCAGGTATTTAGTCTGGGAAGGCAAAAGTTCCATTGGCATGATGGCAAATACAGCACCTGCGGATCCCTGATACCCATCAAGCCGACCTTAGGCTCATCCACTATGTTGTAGATTTGCTCTCCCTCCAGTTCTTTGGCCTTTTGCAGAGAAGCATCCACTTCAGTGACATGAAAGTACACGTTGCAGTGAGGCGGGACCGGTCCCAATTCCGGCTGGATTTGCAGCACGCCAGCAAAATGCCCTTCCCTCTCCACTCCGCCTTCCGGTACATTCCGGCTAAATCTGTAGTAACCAGCACCTTCTGAGCTTGTATCCTTTTCCCAGGGACCGGCCCAACACTACCTTGTAGTATTCAGCATCCTTTTCTGGGTTGTTTGCGTATATTTCGACCCACTTGTAAGCGCCGCCCTGCATGACCTGGAGACCCGAGTAGTCCTGTGGTGGCCACATTGAGAATAAAGCACCATTTGGATCAGACAGCGCTGCCAGAACTCCATATTCAGAAACATCCATAGGACCTGCCAACACCTTGGCGCCCAGGGCTTCACACTGTGCGGACGTGGCCCGTGAGTCCTCTACAAAGATGTAAGAATTCCAAGCCGGCGGCATGCCTGGTTCAATCTGGGCTGGTTGCGATTGGCCCATGCCAGCTATGTGCTTGCCGTTGAGCTGATCCATGGAATAAATGACATTCCCTTTGTAATACTGGTGTTGGAATTCCCAGCCTGACAATGTGCCCTAAAATCCACGAGCAGCTTCCAGGTCCGTGGTGGTTAAATCGACCCAACAGAACTTTCCAAATGCACGTTGCAAAACAAAAGGCAGAGCACAACAGATACTTATCTTGTGAAATCCATTTGCACCGGTTACTTCTACTCAAATCCAAGCCTGGAGCCCGTTTTCTAGTTCCAGCGCCCTGACTCCAAGCCTTGGGATTCTGGGGAAGCAGTCTCCTATGCTCGCAAAGGAGAACTGCTACCCATTTTTCAAGGGGACGCCTGTGTAACCCGAAACTGCCGAAACACAGACAATATGAGTTGGGCCTTAAACCCCCGTTGGCTTGGTGGCTGAGGACGTTCCGTCGCCCCTCTCATCCGAAACATATGGAGCAACGAGAGAAGGGAAAGTGGAAACAACAATTGCGTCCCCTTGTAAATTGGGGCACTTGGATTTGGGACTGGCGCCCTGATCTTAATGGTTTGAGCACGGCTAGTTCAAAGCCAACAACTCAACGGGGACCTTAAAGGCCTTGTAAGGCATTGGAGATGCAGTCTGGCGTGAATTTCTATCTACTGACTCTATTTAACCGAAGCTTAAGTGCGATTCTTTGAGGATCTGGACCGTCACCACGAAGAATGACACAAGAGGAAATACTAAACCAAGCCTTTGCCATCGATGGGCGGAAGGCACTTATCCAATTCTTGAACGAGGATTTTTTCACCAGTTTGGACTTAGATCGCCATTGACCAGAAAGGCCCAAAGCCGCCGAAGCAACTAAATGGAAAGTTAAACCCGGAAAGGATTTCGTGTATTCGAATCACAGGCACACGTTGGACTCGGAAGGTAGCGGAATCCTCCCCAAGAGGTCAAATGGGATATTCTCAAAAGCGAAGAGGGACAAAGTTTAGCTTTCAGGTTCAAGGGAAACCCGATGTGCTTTCCTGACCCCAATGTAGTAGCGCGAATGAGACAGAATTAAAGCTTGGAGCGAACGAACTCTATACAGACAGAGAGTGAAGCAGGCCGATTCAGGGGAGAAATTAACTTGCGACTTACAGGTCCATGCTGTAGTCGTCCACATCAATTTCAGCAGCCGTCTTGCGGGTCAATTGGGCGCGGGGTACTCCGCCAGATTCCACCACCATGTGGGTACTGGGTAGCACGCTTTGTGCGCCGTGGCGGATCTGGCGACGGAAGGCCAGAGAGGCGAATTCAGCGCCTTCAATCGTGATGTTGGCCGTATGCAGGTAGAATTTCTCCCCCTGCCCATTGGTCACAAAAAAGACATCTTGCTGCCAATTCTCACTGTACTCCGTGCCGTACTGGCTCTCAGGGATGATAGAAAATCCTGATTCACTCACATTTAATCTCCCGCTGTTTGTAAGCCACCGTGATTTTAACTAAAGATGAGAAAGGTTAAAGGCGCCGGCCCCAGCATAGGCCGCGGCTTCCCCCAATTCCTCTTCAATCCGCAGTAGCTGATTATATTTGGCAACGCGGTCACTTCGGGCCGGCGCTCCGGTCTTAATCTGACCTGTGTTCAGAGCCACGGACAAGTCAGCGATAGTAGCATCTTCGGTCTCTCCGGATCGATGGCTGACCACACTGGTCCAACCCGCGCGGTGGCTCATCTCCACAGCCTCAATAGCCTCCGTCAGTGTACCAATCTGATTTACTTTGCATAGCAGTGAGTTGCACATTTTCTTTTCGATTGCCATTTCTATGCGTTCCACATTGGTGACTAGCAGATCATCTCCTACAATCTGCACTCTATCTCCCAACTTTGCTTGTAACAACTGCCATCCTTCGAAATCATCCTCGGCCAGGCCGTCTTCAATACTGATGATGGGGAATCTCTCCACCCAATCAGACCACAATGAGACCAGCTCAACCCTTTCCAGAGTTTTCCCTTCTATGGTCAGGTTGTATAGGCCAGTTTCACGGTCATATAATTCAGTAGCAGCCGGGTCCAAAGCAATCCACATGTCTTTCCCCGGTTCCAATCCGGCGGCTTCAATAGCCTGCAAGATAAGGCTGAGAGCTTTTTCGTTGCTACCTAGGGCAGGCGCGAAGCCTCCTTCGTCACCGACGTGCGTACCATAGTCTAAGCCAGCCAGTACTTCTTTAAGGGCATGGTACACATCCGTTCCCCATTGCAATCCCTGACGGAAAGTGTCGGCGCCCACGGGCATGACCATGAACTCCTGGAAGTCGGTACTGCCCGCAGCATGAGCGCCTCCATTCAAGATGTTCATCATGGGCACTGGCAATAAGTGGGCGTTAACACCACCCAAATATTGATAAAGGGGCAATTGGGAGGCATTGGCTGCCGCCTTTGCGATCGCCAGGCTGATGCCCAGAATGGCATTGGCTCCGTAGTTCTGTTTGTTAGAGGTACCATCTATGTTGCGTAGCAAAGTGTCCAGTTCTACTTGGCGCAATACATTCCTCCCAACCAGAGCTGGTCCCAAAATTGAGTTCACATTGGTGACCGCCTTGGTAACACCTTTGCCTCTATAACGGCCAATGTCGCCATCCCGTAATTCCCAGGCCTCGTGCAAGCCGGTGCTGGCCCCGCTGGGAACTGCCGCCCGACCGGTTGTTCCACCATCCAAAGAAACATCAACTTCCAGGGTGGGATTGCCCCGGCTATCCAGAATTTCACGGCCGTGAACCCTAACAATCTTGAACATTACACTCCCTGCAGCACCAATCGAATCAGACAATAGCCCCCCGCCGTCGGCCCTTCCACTCAGATTGAGCCACTCCTGGCGGGTTGAGCGCCGATTATAACGCAAGCAACAGCTGGCAATGTCTGCCTAAGTGATAGTTCTCTGAACTATCGGCAATTCACCCGCGCGCCTTTACCTTACCCAAGACCGGAGTTGGCTGCACCAACCTCCTATTCATCCAGGTGATACAATTTCCGATTGGATTCCCTTCCTTAGGCAGACTTCTTTTCATGTTACAGCCCCCTATTTACTTGGACCACTCTGCCACTACTGCCGTCTGGCCGGAGGTGATTGCTGACATGGAGCCTTTCTTCAGCCAAGCCTACGGCAATCCCTCCAGTATGCATGCGGCGGGCCGCAAGGCTTATGCAGGCCTTCAAGAAGCCCGCCTAACTGTAGCCCGGCATGTGGGAGCGAAACCACAGGAAGTTGTTTTCACCAGTGGTGGTACCGAGAGCGACAATTCGGCTTTGCGAGGCATCGCCTTGGCGCGCCGCCAGAAAATGGGGTCTCGACGCATTATCAGTACGCCGATCGAGCACCACGCTGTCCTGGAAACTCTGGAAGATCTGGCCCATATACATGGTTTTGTCATTGACCTCTTACCAGTCAATGAATCCGGATTGGTGAGTCCCCAGGACCTGAACCAGGCATTGGCGAAATCGGCCGCCCTAGTTTCCATCATGTTAGCCAACAATGAAGTGGGCACGGTGCAGCCTCTTGCTGAACTGGGCGCCATTTGCCGCGCGCATGATACACCTTTGCATACTGATGCGGTGCAGGCTATGTGCAAAGTTCCAATCCGCGTAGACGACCTTGGGGTTGCCTCCCTGAGCGCCAGCGCCCACAAATTCCACGGCCCCAAAGGAATTGGATTTTTGTACCTGCGGCAAGGAACTCCCTTTTTGCCTCGCCAAACGGGAGGCGGCCACGAGGGTGGACGGCGAGCTGGGACTGAAAATGTGCCTCTCATCAAAGGCATGGCGAAGGCAATGAACATGAATCAGCAGATGGCTGACCGGGAGTTACCAAGACAGAGGGAACTCAGAGACCAACTGATTTCCACCGTGTTGGCAGGCGTTAAAGGCGCCTACCTGACAGGGGATACTCAACATCGACTGCCCCACCATGCCAGTTTCGTGATTTCTGGACTGGAAGCCGAATCCATGCTCATAGGATTGGATATGGCTGGTATTATGGCCAGTAGCGGCAGTGCGTGCACCAGCGGAGCACACCAGCCCAGCCATGTCCTTTCGGCCTTGGGCATCAAAGCCCCAGACAGTTACGGAGCCTTACGATTCAGTCTGGGTCATTCAAATACTGCCTCGGACATTGCCTATGTGTCGGAGCAGTTGATCAGCATAACTGGCCAGCTTAGGCAAGCCATGAACGTGGCCTAGCTGAATTCTCAGTGGCCACGTGTGCAGCGGCAATCTAGACAGATTCGACCCCATTTACCATGAGTCAGGGCGCCCCAGCCATCGCGATCGCCATGAGCGGTGGTCTTGACAGTTCCGTGGCTGCAGTCCTCCTGACAGAGGCCGGATACCACTGTATAGGCATCATGATGCGACTTTGGTCAGAGCACAGCGCGGGTTCCGAATCCTCCAATAAGTGTTGCTCAGCCGAAAGTGTAGATGTTGCCAGAGACGTGGCAGACCGATTGGACATGCCTTTTTACCTTATTAATGTGGAGGAGCAATTCAAAAAGGCGGTGGTTGATCCTTTTATTTCAGATTATCTAGCAGGTGTGACCCCGAACCCATGCCTCAATTGCAATCGGAGGATTCGGTTTACCTATCTTCTGCAGTACGCGACCCAGCTGGGAGTAACCCGTTTAGCTACGGGGCACCATGCCCGCACTGAAAAGGGACCGGACGGACAAACGCAACTTCTGCGGGCACGAGACCCTCAGAAAGACCAGAGTTATGTACTCAGTATTCTGGACCAAGATCGGTTACGCCGCGTACTCTTCCCAGTAGGGGAGTATTTGAAACCAGAGCTGAGGGCTATGGCTCGGGAACGGAATCTGCCAGTCGCCGACAAAGACGAATCTATGGATCTGTGTTTTGTAGCCGACAACAACTATCGGAGATTTCTGCAGGACTGGGGAGAAGAGCAAGACCTTGAAGGGCCCATACTGAATATGACGGGTTTGGAGGTGGGGCGGCACCAGGGCCTGTATCGCTTCACTATCGGGCAGCGACGTGGTTTGAATTTGCCGAACTTGACTGGCGAAGCTTTGTATGTGGTGGACAAGGATCGGGAACGAAACGCGGTGATAGTAGGTTCCCAGGCCGAACTCCGAGCCAGTTGTACTCAATTCTCCGTGTCGCAGGTGAACTGGAATCAGGGACACCCACCCAATCCAGACTTAGCCTTGGGTTGCCAGATCCGTTACCGGGGCGCAGCCCATCCATGTGAACTCATATGGGACGAAGCCGATTCCCTTTCGGTTCGGATGTTGGACGCTCCTTCAGGGATCGCCCCTGGACAGGCCGCTGTTTTCTATGATGGAGAAGTATGTCTGGGCGGGGGTATCATTGGGGGATGAACTGGACTGAATGGTGGCTAAATCCACCTCTGGTCCTGAGTGCAGCGTTGGCCTTTGGCTACGGCAGTCTCTTTCACCTGTGGCAAGGTCGCACCTTTCGGGACCTTATCGTTTACGTATTGGCTGCAGGGATTGGATTCGGATTAGGCCAGGGCCTCGGTGTATTGCTGAATTCCCAATGGTTACAGATTGGTCAAGTACACATCGTGGAAGCTACGTTGATGGCTTGGTTTGGGTTGCTTATAGCCCGGTCCAAACCTGAGCAATCCCACTGACCTAAACCTTCTTTGTCATGGAACGTTTTCTGGATTTCGCACGCGACATAACATTCGTGTTGATCGCGCTCGAAACCTTTGTAGTCTTGGGTCTGCTCATTATCTTGAGCCGTCAGGTACTGAAACTGATCCGCATTATTCGCACTGGTATCCAACCCATCATGGAGGACGCTCGGGACGCCGCCCGAACCACCAAAGCTACCGCGGAGTTTGTGGGGGAACACGTTGTGAAGCCTACGGCTGAGATCCACGGGAAAGTCTACGGAGTTCGTCGCGCGTGGCAAGTACTCTTTGGCAAATGGCCTCCCGCCAACGGCTCCGGCTCCTCTTGAAACAACACTCTGTACAGAGAAGGCACAAGACTTGAAATGGCCCTTACTGCCTCGATCTGGGATCCCGCATCTCCGCACGGGCTCGCAAGGGATTCAGCCATACGTGCTCGAGTAGGGAGAGAACAGCAGGAATTCTTGCTACCACCGCAGTTTGTCTTGGCTACGTTTTCCAGTATCGGAGGTCGCATGTTGGAGTGGACAAGCGATGGTACTTTGGTAGCCGTGGGCTATGTTCTCCCTTCCACTGGTGATGGCGGCTCGGTCTGCCCAATGATCAGCTTCCTGCCAGCCACCAGCGACAGTCTCCTATCTTTGGACCCGGATGCCTTGAAGTCAGCCTACACCAGATCGAGACCTGGTGAGGAGGCCTGCCTCTGGGACGTTACCGCCATCGGCCAATGGGAAGATCCACCTCCGTTGGAGGTGGAAGCAGACATTACCTATGCTCAACCGCGAAAACAGGATGCCAACGCGCTTAGGCAATTGCAAGCCTTGGTTTGGCAGTCCCAGCCGGAAAACCTTTATCCCGTCTTCCTACACCATCCTGACTTTCAGTCGGCTTGGTCCTTGGTCGCTCGAATGCGAGATCAAGTAGTTGGTTTTCTATTGGGATTTAGACATGAAGGGAAGTTGCCAGTCTTGCCTGGCGGCTGGCACCCGCCGGCAGGTACAGGTGGCGTCTTTGAATCGCAGGTCCTCGGCATACACCCCGACTTTCGTCGTTTGAATATTGCTTACCACCTGAAGCGCATTCAGGCCCAGGAACTGTCCTGCCAAAACATTACCCATATTCAGTGGACGGCAGATCCTTTGCAGTACCGTAATGCTAGCCTCAACTGCAACCGTTTGGGCGCCGTAGGTACGCAATTGCTGCCGGACTACCTGCCCTTCCGCAACGAACTGAATCGTGTACCCGCTTCACGATTGCGTCTACTCTGGCCCTTGCCGGCTGCACCTGTACAAAAGGCATTGTCTCGGGGCCGCGCCTCAGCCGCACTAGATTTGGATACCGCAACAGAGTTCCTGCAAGTCAATGAAAACCTGCAAGGGGTCCGTTACCATCTCGATGCTCCTCGATTAGCCATCGAGATTCCAACCGACTGGACTCACCTACAGCAGGTTGACTTGCCTCTGGCACAAGCCTGGCGGGAAGTGACGGACCAGATATTGACCCATTACCTAGGCACCGAATCGGGTAAGTATGTGGTGGCTCAGACCGGGCGGCGCGGTGACAGTCGGTATCTGATAGCATCGCAGATCGGCTCCGAGATGCTGAGGAGCTACGGTTCGTAGACAGCAAGTTAATCCGCTAGAGAAATGTGTTCCCTAACGTCATCTTGGGGTTCATATCCCAACAGACGACGGGTCTCCTCCAGATTCCATTTCATCTTCTGGTTACGGGACATACCGTTCACACATATCATGGGGCCCGGCCAAGAGGCAGAGGACGATAGTAGTGCTTTCTCAAACAGCCGCACAAAGTCCCGATTGGAAAGCCACATTTCCTTAAACCAATGATCGGCCCTGGTTAAAACGTCACGCTCGGCCGATGCCGCGCTGACCTCGGGAACGATTGGTGAACCCGTGGCAGTGAGAGAAGAGGGATGATTGTCACCGGAATTGCACCATCCTATTCGCACGGTTACGAACTCTGTGTCTCCTTTGCCCCGATCTGCATGGGCCAGCGCACGGTACAGTCTTTCTCCAGCAAACTTAGCCGCAGCATAGGGCGTGGAATCCATAAATATATCCCCTATGTTCACAACTGTGCCCACACCCAAGGGAGAATCCGGATTAAGTTCACCCGGGCCCACCGTTGATGCCAGAGGTTCATCCTTATACTTGCCCATCACATGATTTGTTGTGGCAAATACAACACGCCGGCAACGAGGAGCAGCAACTGCCGCTAGCCCTATGTGCAGATTCATGTCTAGTGACGCCGCGGCATCGTCCCAGTTGGCTTGGGGCTCCGGCACTTGGGCTGCAAAATGTACGAGGGCATCACAGCCTTCGACCACCCTGTGCCAGATATTGTCTTGCCATACACGCAGGTCTCCAACCAAGAAGTTCAATTTCGCCACTTGCGTGCCTGGATTCACTTCTTCCAGCTCCTGGCGTAAGTCCTCTGCCATTCTGGCTGGCCCCGACACCAAGTCTATACCCGTAATCTGCGAGACTTCTGACCTGGGTGCCAGATGGCGTATCAGTTTCAGGCCCAGATTGCCCAGGGCTCCGGTTATCAATATGTGTTTGCCCATAAGCAGTCCCAGTTTGGCCGGTGCCTTTTACTTACAGACCCATTAAGAAATCGTAGATTTTCTCTGTACTACCTGGCAGCATTTCATGGCCAAAATCGGGATAAAACTCCAAGGATTTAGGTGAAGAGATTTTGTTATAAATGGCAAACTGGGTTGAAGGCGGGCAGACTTGATCCATCAGGCCCGTACTCATCACCACTTCCGCCTGGACACGTCGGGCCAGATGCTGTGTATCAATGTAACCCAGGCGCGTGAATACTTCTTGCTCCCGTTCGTGCTGGGGATCAAATTTACGGAACCACTCACGAAGTTCAGCGTAGGCATTTTCTGCCAGATCCATTTCCCAGACGCGCTGGTAATCCGCCAAGAAAGGGAAAGTTGGAGCTGCACGCCTGATCCTCGGTTCCAAGGCTGCGCAGGCGACTGTCAGGGCACCCCCTTGACTGCCTCCCGTAGCACCGACGCGATCTGAATCCACATGATCCATGTCCATGACGATAGTGGCCAGTTGGGCTGTATCCAGGAAAACAGAGCGGTAATGCAACTTCTGAGGTGCCCTGTCAGCCAAACCTCTCACAATGTGCCCGCGCAAGGTCCAGCCTTGCACACCCCCCTTATCCTCAGACAGACCGCCCTGGCCGCGGCAGTCCATTGCCGCCACGGTTAAACCAGCCGCCACATACCCCAGTTTCTCAACCCATCCTCCCGAGTTGCCGGAGTAGCCGTGAAAGAAGAGCACAGCGGGACTACCTGAGGAGGGTTGCTTGGGTTGGAGCAGCTTGGCATGCACCCTTGCCCCGCCTACGCCGGTGTAATACAAATGAAAACAGTCTGCAAATGAAGTTTGGAAATCTGCGGGCACCAATTCCACTTGGGCATCTTGGCTGCGCATCTCGGCCAGGCCTGCATCCCAATACGAATCGAAATCAGCAGGACACGGGTTGCGACCTTCATAGTCATAGAGTTCTTCCAGTGAGAGGTCGAAGTTCAGAGGCATGGGATACCACCGTTTGATAGCAAGGACAGTCGGAAATGAATTTCGCCATTCTAGCCTAGTATTTCAGTCCAGGTCCTCTTCGTCATCCTCCTCATCTTCGGCTTCTTTTGCCAGCACCACTGACAGATCGGCTAGCACATCATCTTGCCGAACTTTGGAATATGAACCCCATAAGTCTCTGGCCAGACCTTCTGGATTTGCCCGCACGCCCTGCTTCTGCCAATACTGACATATGCGGACAACGTCACGTGTCAACAATTCGAAAGCCCGCTTGTTGCCGGCTACTGGCACTACCTGAGGAAAATCGATCAGAATCAACTGACCACCCCAATAGAGAATGTTGTGGGCAGACAGATCACCGTGAATGAAACCAGCCTCCAGCATGGTCTGCAGGTTTCGTAGCACTTGCTCAAAAAGGATTTTGGCTTCAGTCTTTTGTAAATGCACACTATGCAGCACCGGAGCCACTTCGTATTCATCCCCAATGAATTCCATTAGAATTGCATTGGGAGCGGACTCAATGGGTTCCGGCACATCGGCTCCAGCTGCATGCAGCTCAACCAAGGCCAAGTACTCGTGCAGAAGCCAAGAGGTCTGTTCTGCCTGTTTCCCATAATCCGTTCGTTTGAGCATGGCGCGAAGCACTCGACGGTCATAGGCCCTGGAAGTCTGACCCTGGGGGGCCAGCACGTTTCGACCTTCACGATAAATCAGATCGTTGCGCATGGTGCGATGGCTGCGGGGCCGATACAGCTTGGCAGCCACGATCTGCCTTTTCCCGTCTTCGGTCAGGCTGCAACGATACACATCTGCCTCTTTACCACTCTTTACCTTACCGAGCACATCGTCAATAAGGTCTGTTTCAAAGAATGGTCGCAAAGTAGCCAGCAACCAGCGTCGCTCCGCGTGCCCTGGACGATAGGTAGTTTCAAAGTCTCCTATGATCCCGCGTCTGCGCTCTTCGGCGATCTTGGCCCAATATTGCTGGTGTTCAGGCACCTTCGGCACGAATTTGGGATTGGGGGGCCGTCGAGTCAATTTGGCGTCGGCTCGAAAGTCAGGATCATGTTCCTCTGCATATTCCACATAGTTGTCAACATCAAATTCGTTCTCGGAGAACTGTTCTTGCATAAGTAGTGAATTTTCTCTTTGTTGAGTTTCTTTTCTTAAGCTTGAAGGCGTCACAAAACCTGCCACTAAATACGCCAAACAGGCAGGGGCACGCGGGAACGGGAGTCCCCTCTTCTACGGATTGCGAGGAAAAAGGTTCGCCGCGGCTGAAATCTCTGCCGCTGGAACTAGCCCGTTAGGTGGAGACAGGCCTTTTGCAGGAAGCGAGGGCGAAACTATTCTGCGCTTTTCGCAGATTCCGTGCACAAACATTGAACTGACTCAGCATGCAATCCCCTCCTTCCTGTGTTATGAATATGTCTAGCGTAGTGTACCAAGAGGATACCACAAACATGCCCATGCCAATTCCTAGGACTCGCTTCCACAAGTTCTCGAATAGAGGGCAAATTGCTGCCTGGGAAAACAATTTGAACCGTAAATGGCCCTTTCGCCAAGTGTTAGTGAACCACATGGTAGAAGAGTTGCAAGGCATTACTCCCGCGGGAGAGAATTTGCAGGTAGTGGAATTCGCTTCGGGGCCTGGCATGGTAGCCTGGAACCTGCTGCATCAAATACCCAAAGTTTCCTATACTGGTTTAGATTTCTCAGATCCCTTCGTGGACTACGCGCAACGGCGGCTGGGTCGTTTTGGAACGAGAGTTCGATTCATTCATACCGATCTGCAACAAGATAAGTGGCTGGCCGAATTGACGGCACCTGTGGACGCTTTCGTCTCGCTCCAGTCTCTGCACGATCTGGGTTCCGAAGAACACTTAACTCGGCTCTACACGGAGGGTTTCCGGTTGCTCTCAGAAGGCGGCAAGTTGGTCAACGCGGACTTTGTCGTGCCTCCCTACCAGCCAAATGAAAAGGATCCCGGCCGGTTGCCCGTAACCCGACACTTCGAGATCTTACAAGGCATCGGCTTCAAGTGGGTTGACCTGCGGGCTCGACAGGACAACTTCGCCTGTTTTGTAGCAAGCAAGAATTGAGGCAGCCGGACCCGACCGGCTCTCGTGACGCTCTTGAACCTCCTTCTTGCAGGTAAAGGTGACCTGGAGTCTAAATTCCCAAGCTTACTGGGCCCAATTCGTGTTAAGGAGCATGGCCGTATGAAGGGGCCATCCTGCATTTCCTCTTTGTACATTCCTCCTTTGGGCTGGTCTTGTACCGTGAAGTTACTACCCGCAGGCTCAATAGAGATCCCGCCAGAACAGACAAAATTAAGCCCACCGCTGGACTTTGGCAGCAACTCATATCTCGGGAATGGAGTGCAGATCATTACTGAACCTGGATAGTCTTAGTTTTTTCTACCAAACGGCCAAAATTCCTCAGAGTAGGAGTTTCGGAGGGAATAGGCCAAGCCCAATCGGATGCCCGAGTCAGGTCTGCTTGAATCGAACCCGCGTCCCGTTGCAAACCGAGCTCCATATCAGACTTCGACTGTGCGCGGGAAATCTGGACGGATTAGTTTATGCAGTAACCACGTCGCGATGTCGCCTCGATACGCGCTCAAGGTCTAATAGACTTCAACGATGCTGTTGCGAAACCTCTTTGGTTTCATCGGGGCGGAAGACCAGCAGATAATACAGTGCCTTGAAAACAATCAGCGACATGCAAGTTTCACGTAGGAATCTTGCATGGGTTCGATTAACAGGAATAGCCGCTGTCCAACTTCGGCCACCGTAACAGAAAGAAAGAACCATCGTGATGGAACCCAATGGGGAAGACCCAAAACATACAGCTCGACAGCTGCGCGCCCCCAGTTTTGTTACCTGGGTCGAACCAAGGAAAAGCCCAGGGGAGGCGAAGAACCCCATTCACACTCTTTCCAGCCAGCCAAAGAGCGACTATGGATGGTTTGCAAACGGTTTTGCCTTGCGCGGCACATCGAATGTCATGCTTACCCAATATCGAAAGAGCGCGCAACTGGCGGATTCTAAGAGAGACTAAACGCTCGCCGCGTCCTCAATAGATTCAGCTGTTGGCGCCGACTCTATACAGATGCCTGAAGAGTACAAGCTTCTTTATCATGCCATCATACTGATAGACCCGCCTTTGGGCCAGGATGTGCCATTGCTTTAGGAACACCTGAAAAAGAGAGCCTTTCCGGTTTGTTATCAGGCTGGACAGTTGATTGAGTTACGGGACACCTGTCTGATATTCGATGCTACACATTGCGGAATACCCTTGCCATGGGGTGAACTGTGGGCCGGGCCCGCGGCCATGCAGAGTAAATTGTCTGTAGTTTCAGCTATTGGCGAGAGGGCCCCCTCGTTCCTCCTCCGTTCCTAGCTGCAGGTGGCCTATACAATGCATACGGTGCCGCAATTACAAACACTGTTCCTTCTTGTTGGGGACCAAATGCTCCAGCCTGCCGCCGCCTCCAACAGATTTGTCCATTCAGATTTCGCCCTCCCTAATAGATGCTAAATTGGCATTGCCTTCAACTGGTTGGGAGCGGTACATTAAGATGGACGAGACCTTTGCCACGGAGCTGTTCGGAAAGAATGGCCGCGGCAACTATGTCAACTCCAACGGCATTCCCAATTTCCATATTATGATTGCTTGAAGGGCAATATTTAGGCCGCCATGTTGAAATATGGACCTTCATCAAAAGGGGATGATAATTATGCTGCGTTTTGTTGAAGATATCATTCTTCTCCTTCTCCGTGACGACGGAAGACTGACCCATGTGCCTAGTTGGTCAATGGACTACGCCGTGGCGGGCGGTGTCTTGATGGACCTGGCACTGGAAAATCGAATCGACACTGATTTGGAGCACCTGATCTTAGTTGACTCAACTCCGGTAGGCGACACCTTGCTGGACCCGACACTGGCCGAAATAGCTGCCGGGGAAAAGCGGGACACCCGTTTTTGGGTGGAACACACCGCTCAGCGGTCCGTTGCTATCAGAGAAGTCGCGCTTTCTCGATTGGTTGACCACGGGATATTGGAACGTCAGGATGACCGTATTTTATGGGTGTTCCGATCCAGACGCTACCCTTTAATTGACGGCAAGGCAGAGCGCGAAGTAAAGCAACGCATCATGGGGGTCCTCTTCAGCGATGAAATCCCGGATCCCCGTGATGCGATGTTGATTGGACTGGCCGATGCCTGCGACATCTTCAAGGAGTTGTTGTCCCAGAGGGAGCTGCACAACGCGGCGGACCGGGTCGAGCTTGTCAGTAAACTAGACCTGATCGGTCAAGCAATGACTCAAGCAATTAACGACATCAAGATGTTGGTGGCCACTTCTGTGCAAACGCATATGTATTAATCTCGTCCAGCCAGTGGTCCATTGCCTGTGAATCTGGCTGCACTATTCTCCAATAGAAGGTCGGTATCATCTCTTCCATCGGAGGGAGGCTCGCTGACTCAACTCCGGACACGGCCCTCGGAATGGAGAGAATTCCACTCTGCAGCAGAGCAGACGGGAGCAGTTGGTTTTAACTAGGTCCCTTTGAATTTAAAGGCACTGCTTGGGTATATCCGCAGAACCTTTTCAAGAGAAAGGAAGCAAGTTTTCTAGAACTGTTTAGTTCCCGGTAGCACTGACCTTGGTCGGCAGTCAAAACCGACAGGTTGGTAGGTAGGTTCCCAGGGGTCCTCGTCGCCCAAAATACGATCACTTGATCGGACAAGAACCGCCGTTGGCTTAAGAGGTGCTGTCGTTCTTGCATACGCGCTAAAGGGTTTGGGCTGGCTCCACTACATTCTTGGTAATTTGCTCAGTCAAACATTCAACCCTCCTGCTCGCCAATGAACTGAATAATTTGGGTTAGTTTCGAGCTGTACTGGATTGGTAAGAACGCTGGCGGCTCCTGGCATCGATGACCTTACTGCCTCCAGCAAAGACTTGGAAGTGGACATATCCAGTTCAAAACCTTTTTACCTTCCTTTCTCTTCTGCAAACTCCAGTCAGGTTAAGAAAACTCAGTCCTGGGACTTTCCAATAATGCTAAACTTGCGACCGGCTGGTGACATCAGTTAGGGCCCTCTCGGCGGGACAAGCACCGCCAAGAGAGAGGGCTTTGAACTTGCTCCAATGCCAATCTGAAATCATTGCAGTCTTAAATTTCTGTGCCAAGCAGATTTTGTTTGGTTTCGACATTGGATCGAGATTCAGGGGGCAATAGCGGCAGTCATATGTTGCGTTGTGTTGAGGAAATCATCTTGCTTCTGATCCGCGAAGACGGGAGTTTCGTAGATGTTCCCTCCTGGTCAATCGACTACGCTATCGCTGGCAGTGTGCTCATGGATTTGGCCCTACTGAACCGAATTGATACCGACTTGGAGAGTCTGGTTCTGGTCAACGACAGCCCAGTGGGAGACGACTTATTAGATCCGACGCTGGCTGAGATCGCTGCTGGAAGGCCACTTAACACCCGTTACTGGGTTATACACACTGCTCAACGTGCCAAGGAAATCAGAGAAAGGACGTTATTCCGCCTAGTTGCTCACGGAATTTTGGACTATCAGGAATACCGAATTCTTTGGATTGTCCGGTCAATACGCTTCCCACTTATTGAAGATCGGGTTGCCCACGAAGTAAAGCAGCGCATTCTAGGCGTGCTATACAGCGACGAAATCCCAGATCCGCGGGATGTAATGGTGATTGCTCTGGCGAATGCCTGCGGGATATTCAATGAGATTCTCACCGTAAGGGAATTGAGAGCTGTCGCTGCACGGATCGAACTGATAAGTAGGTTGGACCTAATTGGTCAAGCCATGAAAATAGCGGTCAACGACATTAAGGCCTTGGTAGCCACCTCAATATCAGGACAACGGAATTGATTGGCTATTGGAATCTCCAACCTACGAAATTTTCTGTGCCTCCAATAGTGTTCTATAGAACCGGTTGCACCCTTTTCTTGAACAGTCCCGACAGCCCTCGAATGTATGGCTGGACCGGTCTAGCAGTCCTACGGCGGTACATGTGAACTTTCAACTTTTGCAAGGCCTTAGCTCTTAAAGAGGAAACAATATGTGTCTTGGCTAGAAACGGCTGCAACCTACTTAGAGTGCCGAAGCGTGAAAAGCCAAGAAGAGCCTGGAAACAGGTGCATGTCCCAGCTCGGATGCAGGTCTGTGCCTGCAATCCTGAACCTCGTTTGAGGCTGTCAGTGTAGTGCACTTTCTCTTTTCAGATTCATCGTGGCACGGCCAGAGGACAGTTTCGAATGTCGGCGCCGCTTCTCCTTCTCCATGCCCTCAGGTACAGAATTTGAAGTGTTCAATCTAGGCCACTCAATTTCGAAACAGAAGTGGCTGAAACCCGGTCACGTTGCCGTGTTGGTAGTGCTCTTGGGCCTCCTAACCCGTGTCTGGCACCTCGACTACGACCAAGGTATGGGCAGTCATCCAGACGAGAGATCAAATGGGTACTACGCTTCCGATATAGTGTGGCCCAGTCAGTTCGAAGGTACTTTCACCTCTTCCCAGAGTTCCCTCAATCCCTTCTGGAATAATCGTGAGCAGGTGAGGAAAGGCTTTACCTATGGTCATTTCCCTCTTTACGCAGGAGTTGTCTTTACTTCCATAGGCAGCAATATCGCGCCGCTAGCTGCGGCCTTGGGTCTGACCAACGAATGGGTAGATTTCCTGGCAGCCGGCAGAGCGGAAGCCCGCAGCGGCTTGCTGGCTGCGCGGCTGGTTATTTCTTTGCTAGACACTTTGACTGTAGGTTTGGTGTACTTGGCTGCCAAGTCTATCTACGGCTGGCGCACCGCACTGCTGGCTGCCTTGCTGTATGCCGTGGCCCTGCAGCCAGTGAAAGATAGTCACTACTTTACTTTCGACCCAGCCAGTACGACATTCGCAGCTCTCGCTCTCGTTGGGAGCCTCCGGCTAATTGAACCTGAACGGGACTGGCGTACTCTTTTGTTAACAGGAATTGGGGTCGGGCTGGCAGTCGCATCCAAATTCAGTTCTCTGCCCATTGCAGCGTTGCCTGTGGCTGCCGTTTACTTTCATTTACGAAGAAACCACGCCTTTGCCCACGGATTCTCCCTGTGGCGTATCGGAAAGTCCATCGTAGGCCAGCTGAGCATAATTTATGCCATCGCTTTTGTTTCCTTCGCGATAGCCAGCCCTTTTGCTCTGTTGGATTTCCAATGGTATTGGGACACTGTAGTGGTGGCGCAGGGCAACATGGTCCGAGGTGTATACGACTGGGTCTTCACAAGGCAATACCGACGGACCTGGCCCTATATCTACTTCATTCGACAGCAATTGCAGTGGGGTCTTTGGTACCCATTGGGAATTACTGTTGTCATTGGGACCGTCTGGACAATCTTCCGGTTGCCCCTGCAACTTAAGACCGGTAGACGGGGCATCTTGCCTCAAGTCTTGCCAGGGGAAATGCTGCTGCTAATTTGGATATGCCTCTACTTCGGGATTACGGGAGCCTTCCTGGCCAAATTTAATCGTTACATGCTGCCTGTATTGCCTATGTTAATTATTTTAGGTGCGTCGTGGATAGGATGGATTAGCAACTGGTGGAGTGGGGCGGAGGACACCTTCGAAACTCCACGTTTCCGGGCTCTAGGAGACAGATTCCGACGGGCTCTCGGCCCCACATTGCTAATCGGGGTGGTAGGCGGTTCCTGCTTTTGGCTGTCAAGTTATATAAACGGCATTTGGGAAAAAGATCACACCTGGTTGACTGCCAGTCATTGGATATATGAGCAAGCTCCCAATGGGTCCAATATTCTTTGGGAGGCATGGGATGATTCTTTACCTGTCGGCCCCGCGCGTATGCCCAAGGAACCCTTTCCCGGCCAAACTAAAATATTCCAGAGAACACAGTGGGCCCCATTCGACGAGGACACCAGAGCCAAACTTGAAGATCTTAAATCGAAACTGGCTGAGACTGATTATGTAATTTACAGCTCCAATCGCGTTTACGATGCTGTGGTTCGACTCCCTGAGAGGTACCCCATGACTATTGCCTATTACACAGCCATGTTCAATGGCAGTCTAGGCTTTGAAGTCGCTTATGAGAGTGCCTCACAGCCGGAGCTGCTCGGTTTCCGTTTTGATGAAACTGGAGCAGATGAAAGCTGGTCCTTGTACGACCATCCCCCGGTCATAGTCATGCAGAAAACTCGCAACATTAGTGACCGGGAAATAGAGGAATTGCTGGCACCAAGGCTGGACGAAGCCGTAATTGGCTACACGACCCCTGGTTCTTTCCTCAACCCCGCAATTGACGGTACCAGGAAAATAGCTTCACGGTTCAGCGATTGGCTAAGGAGTTATTTCTACAGTGAGTTTCCTGCCCGACTTGGAGTTACGCCTCCACCCATACTATTGTCCGGATTAATCTTTTCCTCCCATTTCAGTAGCATTGCCCCAATTGGACAATTTCAGGTTCAATGATCTGGCCAGCGGCGATCCCTTTCTCGCTGCATTCACTTGGTGGGCCGCCTTGTTTCTGTTGGGTCTCGCGGCCTGGCCGCTGTGCTTCTCATTGTTTTCGGAGTTGCCTGACAAGGGGTATGCTCTCGCTCGGATTCTGGGCTGGCTGGCCATCGCAGTCCCCTTGTGGTGGCTGAGCCACGCCGGCATACCAGCCTTCACTGTAATTGGCGTTTGGCTAACCGCTTCCCTACTTGTAGTGACAAGCGCAACGTTGACCATAAAACAGTGGAACAGAATCAAGACTTTCACCCAAGAAAGGCTGGCTCTGCTAATCTCCCTAGAGGTGGGGTTTGTCTTGGCCTACGCGGCTCTCGTTCTACTCCGGCTGGCGAATCCAGACTTATGGCAGCCCTGGTTCGGAGGCGAGAAGTTCATGGAAATGGCCATCTGGAACGGAATTCTGCGCAGCCCGATGTTTCCCCCGATAGATCCCCATTTTTCCGGCGAATCTCTCAATTACTACTATTTCGGTCATTACCTGCTGGCAGTCTTAACCAAGCTAACAGGAATTTGGCCGGAAGTGGGGTTCAACCTGGCTGTTCCTTCATTCTTCGGATTGTCCTTCCTCCTCTCTTGGGCCGCTGCCTTCTACTTTCACTCTCGCCCTCAAGGCATTTTCTTGGAAGCACGGGCCGCGAACAGTGGCGTGCAACGGCCATGGGCCAAGGAATTGCGAAATTCTCTGTGGGCCCCTTTTTTGCTCTTGGTAATAGGCAACCCCCAAAGTGGCTTGCAAGTTGTGGAGAATCTGTTAACTCAATTGGGCAATGGGAATGCCCAGATCTATCAAAACGGGCAGCTTGTCAGGAGCCTGAGTCAGGTTCCTGATCTGATTGGGGCGTCATTTGTAGATTCGGTGGTCCGTTACGACTGGTGGCAGCCCAGTCGAGTCATTCCCCGCACGATCAATGAATTCCCAGTTTGGTCATTCACATTTGGGGATCTGCATGCTCACCTCTTGGCCATGCCTTTAACACTGTTGCTTTTCTGCTTCACCATCCTGGCCTCAGTATTCCTAAAATCGCGCCTTCAGGGACTGTACTTGCTAATTCTGTCCGGTATTGTGTGCGGTCTCTTGCCTATTACAAATGTATGGGAACTGCCTTTGGCGTTGTTCCTGACGGCCATTGCGATTCTGTTGGGGAGCCGTCGCTTGTTTCCCGACAGGGCGCTGTATGTACCGATTGGTCTTGTGGCGTTTGCTCTGACTGCGGGAGTTGCTGCTTTAGTGTCTATTCCGTTCTGGCGAAATTTCATATTGGAGGGGGGCGGCAGCCTCGGGTGGGTATCGCAAGGCGATGATCCTTTGGTCTGGTTGCGGATTTGGGCTCTTTTCTATTCCGTGGTCGTTTGCTGGCTGCTGCTTGCGATGAACAGATGGTCCAGTGGGGAACCGAAAACGCCGTTTCGACCATTGTCCAGCAACTTGATTTTGATACTGGTCGGCGGGCCCTTTTTAGGACTTGCTGTGGCGTTCCAGCATATTACTTTCGGCTTGATAGTTATACCGCTGGCGCTTGCCTGCATCGGACTGCTGCAGAATTGGAGACATGAAAGTCACCGTGTCGTCATGCTTTGGTGCATCCTGCTTTTGGGAATCTGGGCTGGCAGTCAAGTGATCTTCATCAAGGATTTTATGTCCGAAGGAGATCACTACCGGATGAACACCGTCTTCAAATTCTTCTTTCAGGCCTGGATTCTGGCGGGCATGATTTCTGGCATTCTAATCCCTGATATTTGGCGCGAGTTACGTGCCCGTTGTAACAGTAGCACTCGCCAGGTAGGCGCTATTTTCTTCGTGTTGCTGCTAGGTCTTTCCTTGGGATACCCTCTTGTAGGAATTCCCGCTCGATTAGGGGAACGGTTTCCTGGCCCACGACCCCAGTGGGGAACCCTTAATGGTCTCGATTTTATGAACGATGGTTCTTATGTTTTAAGTTCGGGGGAAACGATTGTCCTCAGCTATGACAGGGAGGCTATTGACTGGCTTAACGAGCATGTATTGGAGCCGGTGACGGTATTGGAAGCCGCCCAATCGGACTATTACAGGACAGGAGGCACAAGGATCGCCTCTTTTACGGGTTTGCCAGGTCTGATGGGCATGCATCAGAGGGAGCAAAGGCCCGCGGAAGTAATCGCTGACCGTACGGAAATACAGCAGCGGTTATGGAATACTTTCGAGCCCATCGAGCTTCTGCAGGAATTGGAAGAAAACTCCATAGGCCTTATATATTTGGGCCAGTTGGAACAGATAGAACACAGCGAAAGCGTGAAACTGTACCGGAAAATGGCTGCGGCAGGACAGTTTGAAGTGGTTTTCGAAAATGAAAGGACCATGATATTGACTTTGCCCGGAACAAGCCAAGAATTCATAGATACACCTTCCCAAGGGACTTAGAAATTTGCTCAGCATTGAATGGGCCGAAGCGTTGAAATGGTACTTGACAGTTCAGCTTTGGAGCCTGCCTGCCATATTTCTAGGTTCGGTGTTGTTTCAGGCGTTGCCTGACCGCGGCTACGCTCTTGCCAAATTCTTTGGAGTCTTGCTTGTAAGTCTGGCTGCTTGGATAGGATTCGCCTGGCTGGGCGTGCCCTTTACCCCTTGGGTACTCTGGCTGTTCTGGTTACTCCTATTGTTTGGCAGTGTAACAGTCTACATACGGAACCGCAGGTTCCGTTTTCTGCATGGGTCCACTCTCAGCCCACAACCCAGAATTGTTGACTGTGTGTTGGTTGAAATTCTGTTTTTTGGAATTTTCGCGACATGGATCTGGGTAGTAGCTCATGACCCAGGGATAGAACATACCGAACAACCCATGGATTTCATGTTTCTGGTTTCCTTGTGGAACACAGTCCAATATCCCCCGCCAGATCCCTGGTACTCAGGTTTCGGCATCAGCTATTACTATTTTGGATACTGGATGATGGCCGCTCTGGCTAAAGCTGCTCAAGTGTTACCCCAAGTGGCATACAATCTGTCCACCGCCGGTTGGTACGGCTTCCTGTGGCTGGGGGCCTACTCCCTAGCTTTCAATATTGTGTCCCTTCTTGGACGGGCTAAGGAGTTCAAGGTATTTCGCCGGTGGTACGCTTGGGCAGCTGGGTTGCTTTCAGCCACCAGCGTAGCTTTCATGGGGACCCTTTCTGGGGCCTTGGAATTCTTATATGCCTTCAACATTTTGTCGGATGATTACGCCGGAAAGTTTGGCATCGTTAATTTTCCGGCCATGGCGGGCAGAACCCACGACTTCTTTATTACTAATCAACATTGGTGGTGGTGGCGAAGCACCCGCGTAATACACGACAAGACCCATGACGGTAACACCCTCGAAGTCATTTCCGAATTTCCAGTTTTTAGTTATCTGCTGGGGGACAACCATCCACATGTCTTGGCTTCCCCAATCTTGCTTCTTGGGGCAGCCTACTTATTGCAGGTCTTTGCCCAAGGCCAGATTTGGCCCTCTTTCGACACGTCAGACCATTGGATAGGAGATATCTGGGTCAGAATTCGTTGGTTCCTGACAAGAAGTAGCATATTTTGGTTGGGATTCTTGCTGCTTTCTTCCAGTATCTTGGCCAACACTTGGGACGCAGCTTCCCTCACTTTGCTTGTCGCCTGTGGACTGGCTATTTCCGTATTCTGGACGTTCCGTTCGGTGAAATTCTTGCTGTTGGCAACGGCTTGCTTCGGGATCCTGCTTCTCATCCTAAGTACGTTTTTCTTGCTCCCCCATCACTTGCTATTTCATTCTCCCGTCCGAGGATTGCAGATTAACGCACTCAATCCCACTGAGTGGCAACAGTTGTTGGTATTCTGGGGCCCCCTGCTATTGATCTGCCCTCTCTTAGCGGCCTTGGCAATATCCAAGGGTTTGTTCTCCCCGCGATACTTCCTTTGGACCTTCTTGTCAGTAATTGGAATATCGGTGCTATTAGTTTCCTGGAGCGCCGGAATACTGCCCGGCTTCGGCATCCCGGTGCCAATTGATCCTGTTCCAGGAGAATGGGAAGCCGTAATCTGGGAGCGGTGGAGTCGAGGCATCCTGCTGCATCTTAGCCTGGCTCTGATTTTCAGCCTGTGCTTGGCGTCTTTTTGGAGTTGGTGGGAAAAAAAGCAGGAAACATACCAGCAACTATCACCGTATGCCTTTCTGGTCTTTTGCGCTGGTCTAGGCCTAGGTTACATCTACCTTGTTGAATTCCTGTTTGTATACGACGGATTCGGCCCGCTCATGCGCATGAACTCCGTCTTCAAATTCTATTACCAGGCATGGCCGTTGTTAGGAACAGTTCTGGGTACCACTGTAGTACTGGTTTTGGCTCAAAAGGGGAAGCAGCCCCTTTTCGTCGGGCCAGTGGTTGGCATACTTCTCTTGATGACAGGCTGCCTCTACTACCCACTTGCAACTGTAGGTGGACAGATTGTTTTCCCTCGAGGCCCCCTTACCTTAGACATCAGAGAACACCTCGCCTATAACGACCCATCCTTGGCGCAAACTCTAGACTGGATAGATGCCAATGTTGGCCCATTTGACGTGATTCTGGAAGCCCCTGGCCACAGTTATAATCCGAATCACAGCCGCATCAGCAGTCTTTCCGGGCGCCCCACTTTACTCGGGTGGGATCGACATGAGAAAGACTGGCGCGGTGACTCCTTCCTAGAAGGATCTGCCGTCCGCAACAACGTAGCCAGCACGGTATACGCCAGCGGAAACCCACAACAAGTGGCGGAAGCACTCGGAAATTGGAACATACGTTATGTTTATGTGGGACCTCACGAACGTTCTCAATACGGTTTCGGGAAGCAACGACAGGCCTTCCTGGCCAACGTCCTGACACCTGTATTCGAAGTGGGAAGCATCCAAATCCTCAAACTGGTAAATTAGGCCCTACAGGCTGGCAATGCCAGCTGGTTCCCTATCTTGAAACTAATGCCTTCATTGCAGGAACTGACCATTACTCTCCGGCCATTCAGGTGGTTAGCCGGCATTCACCTGAACCGAGAGAAGATCATCTGGCTTGGCTTGGTCCTAGCCGCCCTCATTTCCCGTTTGGCTCAGCTAGGGGAAAGGGGAATGAGCCACGACGAAAGCTTGCACGCTTATTATTCCTACCTGCTGGCGGACCAAAAGCTGTATGCCCACGACCCCATGATGCATGGGCCTTTGCTGTTCCACCTCAACGCTTTGATCTACTGGTTGACTGGACATGCATCCGATTTCAATACCAGATTCCTGCCAGCGTTAGCGGGAACATGTACGGTAGCAAGTATGTGGTGGTACCGGCGTTTCCTGGGCCGGATCGGAGCTCTTGCTGCAGCGGCGTTCTTACTCGTTAGTCCTTCTCTACTCTTTTACAGCCGCTATATCAGAAACGACATTTATGTCATCTTGTTTGCAATTGGTTGGATCTACTGCTTGTTCCGGTACATTGAGAGCGGGCGCAGCCGATGGATGCTTGGCATGAGCATAGCCATGGTCCTGGGCTTTACCAGTAAGGAAAACCATTTCATCACAGGCGTAATGCTGGGTTCGTTTGCTGTCGGCATGGGGGCCTATCTTACCCACCAATTCAGAGGCGCCAAGAGCCCCACTGCCGGTCGTTACTGGGATACAGCAGTTACCATGATCTGCTTAGTGTTGCCTTTCCTGGCCCCTGCTTTCTTACTCCCTTTCGCCAGATCTCCTGTTCCCGTTACTCCAGAAGAACACTGGTTGGCCGGAGCGGTAGCCGCCGCACTGGCGTTGGTCGCCCTTGCTGTTTCTTATCTGTGGTTTGAGCGCTTACGACCGCAGCGTTGGCGAGGAGAATTCGGATTCAGGCAGTTTTTCCCTGTATGGATGCTCTTCTGGATTGTCGCCTTCTTATTGTTTTCAACTTTCATGACCAACACCCGAGGTTTATCCACAGGGGTAATCGGCAGTTTGGGTTATTGGCTTTCGCAACAGGATGTCCAACGCGGCAGCCAGCCTTGGTACTACTACTTCATGCTCACTGCTTTCTACGAATATCTGCCACTGCTGCTTGCTCTCTTGGGGGGATTTATATCCCTGCAGGCCGCCAGGAAATGGCTGCGCATGGTATCAGAGACAGCTGCGGCTAATTCTGCCCAGTTCCCAATATTGCTGCAAGTGCCACTCCTATTATGCTGGTGGACTCTTTTCAGTTGGGTTTCTTATAGCTTCGCCGGCGAGCGCATGCCTTGGCTCCTGAGTCACATAGCTGCTCCGATGTGCATACTGGCTGGGTTCGGAACGGCCAACTTGATTTCACAGCTCAGAGCCAACAAGACCAAATGGTGGGGCCCTTCTCTGTTGCTGGGGTTAAGTTTCACTTGCGGCATAGCTTTAGCCAGCTATGTACCTTTCCAGGGCCGGGAATTGCAGGCTGTGTTGGGCACAGTGCGCTGGATTACTTTACTAGCAGGAGGCGTTTTGTCACTGGTGTTGGCCATACGCGCCTTACGAAGCCCTGGCACAAGACTATTACAATCGGCCTTGTTGGCCTCGGTCATTCCCTTGGGTCTCCTGACTACCCGCACTTCCTATCAATTAACTTTCATCAACTTCGACTACGTCACCGAGTATCTGATGTATGCCCACGCTTCGCCTGATGTGAAGTCGTTCTTGACCGAATTGGAGGTATTGGGGGAGGAACTGGGGGTAGGCAAGAATCTGCATTTCGCCTATGACAACGAAAATTCCTGGCCCTTAGCTTGGTATTTCCGCAATTACGAAAATGCCCAACTCTATGAAGAACCAGACTCCGCCTGGATGAATATGGAATTTCCGGTCATTGTCTCTTCACTGGACAAGCGGGAATTGCTGCACCCTTTGGTGGGACGAAATTACGTCAGTCGCACATACAGGCTTATTTGGTGGCCGGAAGAGAGCTACAAGAGTTGGTCTCTTAGCAGTATCCGAAATTTCCTGGACCCTGCCCAGCGCCGTCGATTCAGTAGAGTATTTTTCATGCGAGAGCACGAGCAGTACGATCTGCATGAATGGCCATTCCGCAAGGAATTCGATGTCTATGTACGCAATGACCTAGCCCCCTCCATCTGGGGAAACGCCGAATTATTGAATCCGCTTTCCTCCAATCCACCTACGGAACCTGAAGAAATCATAGATTTGCCGCTGAAGGAGGTGCTGAAAGGTACTTATGCAGGACTCCCGATCAGTAATCCCAGATCTATCACTGTTTCCGGCAGCGGTCATCGAATCATCACCGATAGTGGGAACCACCGCGTACTCATTCTGGACAGTGAAAACCAATTACTCCTAGCAGTGGGCAGCTTCTGCAATATCGAAAATGTTGAGTCAGATTCCTGTATAGATCCGGACGGAAACGGTCCCTTGAGTCGGGGAGATGGCCAGTTTTTCGAACCTTGGGGGGCTGCCGAGGGTCTGAACGGTGACTTATTTGTGGCAGACACTTGGAACCACAGAATTCAGATCTTTGACGCCTACGGGGATTTCAAGGCCAAGTGGGGATTCTTTGGCCTCAATCCTCCCGCTGGTCTTGATGGCGCCTACAGCCTGTGGGGACCTCGCGGTCTGACTACGGACAGTCAAGGCAGGCTTGTCGTGGCAGATACAGGCAATAGCAGGATCCTTTCTTTCACACCCTCTGGAGACTTCGATGCTAGCTGGAGCGGAGAAGATACTGCACTGGGTTACTTAAGAGAGCCCGTGGATGTCACCAGAGACCTGGAGACCGGTGCATTGTATTTGACTGACTCCTGGAATGGCAGAATTCAAAAAGTGTCCCAAGACTACAATGCCTTGGCGGAATTCCAAGTGCCTCCTTCCATGTGGATATCTAGAGGAGCTCTTTACAAACCTTACATCGCTGTGATCCCCTCCAGAGGTGCGGTAACTTCCGACCCTGCAGCAGGCAGGTTAGTCTTCTTTGACCAATCAGGCACCTCGTTTGGATCCATGCTCCTACCCATGCCTGGCAATGAAAATGACGACCGCAAGCCGGTGCCCTTGGGCGTCGCTGTGGACCAGTACGCACAAGAGCTTCTAGTGGCAGATCAGGGCCTGCAGAGAATTCTGGTATACGACTTATCCAACTTTATCCAAAGCTTGGAACAACAATCGGAATCCCCCTAATTCCAATTGGACCCTCTCTTTCCCATGGTTCGGATGGTAATGGCCCATATGCCGTTCGGTATCAATTGACAAAGGCTTTGGATAGACTGTTTCTCAAAGGAAGAGATTTCATTTTTTGTATTGGCCCTCATTCCGGCGGCAATCCTCAAGTCAAGTGCGAGGGGTATGTTCCGCTCCCAAGATTGAAAAATGTCGAAGGCTTCCAAGGACGCGGGATCTCACTGACCTTTCTTGGAGAGAATGGGGTCTGAGTGCATTTCGGTTCCACTACAGTACAAGCCTATCCCCTAGAGTTAAACGCCCCACCAAGCAGCTACAGAGAGCGAATTCCGAACTTCATGCCCGCCCACCATGTGAGAACTTGGTCGGGGCTCAATTGGAATCTACAGGTCTGGATGGGTTCGATTTGGGAATAGCCCTGCAGTAGTCAATGTACTTGTTACGAGCTTAAAGCGAGTTATCCAAGACCCCTTGGATTCAACCTTTCCGGTGAAGAAACGAGCGGTGTCCAAGTGTGCGTTGCTACCACCAGCCGCCCCCTTCAAGGCTGCTGAAGCGCGCTTCAATTTCAAAGCGCACGGCAAAGCAACTACAGACCTCCCAGCTGGCCTACATCAGAAGGTTTTGGCTCTTGGGCTGTAGACTGCGGTAGGCCAGAGCGGAAACGGTAGATCTTTTTCTTTTCTTCTCACCGACTTCTCGTCAAAGGCCGACATTGAAGATTGCGGCAGGTTCACTGCTAGGGTGGGAAAACCCTAAACGGTAAACCTGCTTAGATTCGCTACCTGCTTGTTTAGACCGCAGGTACGGTCACTTTCAACTCATCAGCGCAACGGGACAGATTGCTCCATGTGACATCGTCGACAGGAATTCCTTGACCTCGCCTGGTTGCAGCGGTTCGCTGCTCAGGTTCGCCAGGTACCATCACTGACTCTAGGCCTTCAACTGGAGGATTGGCATGGATGGTGTCCACATATGCCTGGGCATCTTCCCAGAAAAGGGAAAGAGCTCGGAAAGCCTCCACTTTCAGTACCAGGAATAGCACCCCATTGCTCATCTGACCGTCTGTCATTTTTGGAGCACCGCTACCGGTCAAGACTCCCGCCAGCAGGTCACACAACATGCTCAACCCATACCCCTTGTGTCCGGCTGCAGGCAGCATTACGCCACCATCATAAAGATCTGCCGGTGAAATAGAAGGCTTCCCTTTTTTGTCCAAAATACTTCCGGGCGGCAAGTCTGTTCCCTTGTTGAAGGCAATCTTAATTTTGCCCTCCGCAACTACGCTAGTTGCGAAATCCACAATGATGGGAGGTGACCCATCCATGGGAATGCCTGCGGCCAGAGGATTAGTACCTAACAGACGTTTAGTGCCACCAAAGGGAGCCACGATTCCGGTCCTTCCGCCGAGATTGCAAAAGGCTAGTCCTACACAGTTTTCGACTGTAGCCATGGTTACCCATTCGCCCAGGCGCCCCACATGCCCACTGTTGACGAGACCGCCCGCGGCCAGGCCATGCGACTTCGCTTTTTCGATTGTCTTCTGCATGGTCACATAGGCAGCCCATTGGCCGAATCCTCGATTGGCATTCATGATAGTTACGCTCGGAGAGTCCTCAATCGGGTCTGGTTCGGCGTTTGGGTGCAGATTTCCTTCCTCAATCTGCTGCAGGTACAGGGGAACTCGCACAATTCCATGCGAATCATGGCCCTGCATATTGCTTTCCACCAATGATTCCGCCACTCGTTGGGCGATGGACTGGCGCACTTCGGCTGCAACGAAAATTTCGGTTACAAAGTCAACGAGGACTTGTTGCGCAAACTGCCGCATGGATCTATCTCCTTGGATTGGTATGAACAGCTCTCAGGCGGACATAAGGTGCAAGCGCCCACCGGCGAGAAAAGAGATGATTCGCCGCGAGATCACCAAAGACCACCAATTGCCTTTCTCCCTAAGTCTAAGGGAGAAAGAGATCAATAAGATAACCGGCGTCAGGGGCAACAAAAAATCCGATCGCCAAGATCAGGATCTCCCCTCCCGCTATAAAGCCTGCCAGGCGCCAGGCTCGCGTAGTGCCATAGTGCTTGACAAAGATCTCTCCGCTTACAATGGACATCACAATGACCCCGAGTCCCAGCACTAAAGCACCTATGGTTTGCACATTGAAACCAGTCCAGTATTCCCTTCCATAGGCCTCGGTGATAACGCCAAATAGTCTCAGCAGTCCACTGTAGGCAGCCATGATGATGTCCACCCCAATGACCACTTCGGCGATTCCCAACGCTGTTATAAAGAGCCAAATTAGGAATGTAAAGAATGCATATAGGGGGCGTGCAACTGCCATTTGCCAACACATTCCCGCTCTTTAGTTGTTAGAATCTCACGAATCGATGAACGCAGCGGAAAACCGTAGACGACTGAGAAAGACGCATGGACCCTAACCTCACCTAACGTCTTTCCAGGGGCTCTTATGATCCAGTTAACCGTCAAGTTGTACGGTTATCAGCTCGGTTGTCCAATTCAAAGGTTATTGAACGCCCTGCAAAGTCATCTTGTCGGCGAAATGGCAGGCTGCCACGTGGCCTTTGTCTACATTCACCAGCGGTGGTGTTTCATTCTTGCAGATGTCCTCAGCATACCGGCACCGAGGATGAAAATAACAGCCGGATGGTGGATTTGCCGGGTCTGGCACCTGACCTTCCAGCGGAATTCGAACTGTGGGGTTTCGAGGATCTGGCTTCGGTGAAGCTGAAAGCAGAGCCTCCGTGTAAGGATGTTTAGGATTCCGATACAGATCATCCGCGGATGCCACTTCGACCAGTCTACCCACATACATGACCGCGACCCGATCCGATATGTGCTCGACAACTGAAAGGTCATGGGCTACGAAGAGGTAGGTGAGGTCAAATTCTTCCTGCAAGTCCTGCAACAGATTCAGCGTTTGCGCCTGAATAGACACGTCCAAAGCAGAAACTGGCTCGTCCAGCAAAATCAGAGAAGGGCGCAACGCCAAAGCCCGCGCGATCCCGATTCGCTGCCTTTGCCCACCAGAGAACTCATGAGGATACCGTTCCACATGTTCGGCCCGCAAGCCCACAGATTCAAGCAGGCTTATTACGTGGTCGTCTGTGGTCTTGCCTTCGTCCAAGCCGTGTATCTGCAAAGGCTCCCTGATTATGTCGGAAACGCTCATTCTAGGATTAAGGCTATTGATTGGGTCCTGAAACACCATGGCGATCTGTTGCCGCAAAGGCGCCAGTTCCCTTTTGCTTAAGGCGGCCAGGTTGTGAACCTGACGCCCATTGGTTCCATCCAAGCCACGGCCCCGAAATAATACCTCCCCATCAGTTGGGTCATAAAGTCGGATGGCCGTACGAGATGCCGTAGTCTTGCCGCACCCGCTCTCGCCAACCAACCCCAGTGTCTCCCCCTGATTAATGGAAAAACTGACGTCATCCACTGCCTTGACATAGCCCGCCACGCGCCGCAATATTCCCTTCCGAATAGGAAAATATTTCTTGAGGTTTTTGACTTGGAGAAGTGTCTGAGAATTATCTATGTCCGAGGACACGATTCACCTCACCAACTTTCTCTGCATCATGTAACAGGCAGGCAGCTCTGTGTTCCGGGCCTGTATCCAACAATACCGGTTCGTACATATTACAGAGCCCTGGCACAACCTCCGGGCAGCGATCGTGAAATGGGCAGCCCGTGGGAATATGGAAGGGGTCTGGCACCATGCCTTCGATCACTACCAGGCGGCGGCCAGCGGGTCCACCGATGCGCGGGATCGACTTCAGCAAGGCTTTGGTATAAGGATGCTGTGGGTCGTAGAAAATGGATTCTGTCTTGCCCTGTTCTACAATCCGTCCCAGGTACATTACTGCTATGTCCTCGGCCATTTCCGCAATCACACCCAGGTCGTGAGTGATGTACATGATAGCCATGCCGAACTCATCCTTGAGTTCCAACATCAGGTCATTGATTTGTGCTTGTGTAGTCACATCTAAGGCCGTCGTAGGCTCGTCGGCAATTAGTAGCTTGGGGCCACAGGAGAGGGCAATAGCGATCATCACGCGTTGCCGTTGACCTCCAGACAATTCATGTGGGTAGCTGTCCACTCGTTCGCTGGCTCTGGGAATGCCTACGCGATCCAGCATTTCCACGGCAATCTGCCGGGCTTCATTTTTGGGTATCTTGTTTTGGCGGGCGATGGCCTTGGCCATCTGGTCTCCCACTGGTTGGCGGGGCTTTAAGTGCAACTGTATGGATTCCCCGATGTGAAGACCAGCGGTGTACACGGGAGTCAGTGAACTCATAGGTTCCTGGAAAATCATGGCGATTTCGCCTCCACGTACGCTACGCATAAGGGGACCGTTGGCCTTCTGTTGGGAGATGTCAATTACCTCAGAACTGGCCAGGTTTCCTTCCGGTGCTTCTCTGTAGTAGAGAATTTCCCCGTTTACTATGCGCCCATTCTTTGCCAACAGGTGCATGATGGCGCGGGCGGTCACCGATTTGCCAGAGCCACTCTCGCCGATTATGCCCATCGTGCTTCCGCGCCTGACAGTGAAGTTAACTCCTTCCAGGGCCCGCACGGTTCCACGTCTGACATCAAAATGAACCTGCAGATCTTTAACATCCAAAAGGATTTCGTTACTCTCTAACGCGGCCATGCTACTGCCCACCATATGGATCTAAGGCATCTCGTAGTCCGTCACCCAACATGTTGAATCCCCATATCACTAGGATTACGAAAGGCACCGGAAACAGCAGCCAGGGTGAGAAGCGAATGGCGCGCAAGAAGGACACCTCATACAGCAACACCCCCCAACTGGTAAGTGGTGGGCGCAGGCCCAAGCCCAGCCAACTGAGGGCGGTTTCGGCCAGAATCATGCCGGGTATCGCCAAGCTGGAAATCACAATGATGTGACTGGAGGCCCCCGGGATCAGATGACGGAACATGACGCGGGAGTCACTGGCCCCAAAACTCTGAGCGGCAAGCACGTACTCCCTTTCCCGTAAGGAAAGGACCAGTCCGCGTACCTGCCGGGCCAACCCAGGCCAGCGAACAAATGCCAGAATAACGGTCAGCAGGAAATAGACTGTAACAGGGGACCATTCCGGGGGAATAGCTGCGGCAAGTGCCATAAAAAGCGGAATGTCCGGAAAAGCCGTCAGGAATTCTGCAAAGCGCTGGATTACCAGATCCACGATTCGTCCATAATATCCGGAAATTACACCCAGAGTGGCTCCGAATCCAATAGTCAGAAACTGACCAATCAAGCCAATCAGAAGAGATAGTCGTCCACCAAAGATGATGCGAGAGAAGATGTCTCTACCGACGCGATCTGTGCCAAAAAGGTAGAAGTAGCCGTCTTCAACCTTAGAATTCGTGCCAATGATGTGAATATTTCCGGGAATGATGCCGGCTAGATTGTAAGGCTCTCCCTTAACGAAGAAGTGCAGGCTGTATCTTACGGATTCATCACGCACGTAGAAACGCTTGCGTAACTGCATGTCAATTTCTTCCGTCATGCCATAGACAAATGGCCGGGCTTGGAAGGTTCCCTCCGTATCAAAAAAACGCGGCCATTGCGGCGGGGCATCAATGTAATCCGAAGTCAGGTCAACAGGGTAGGGTGCCCAGAATTCGGCGGTCAGCACACAGACAAAGTAGAACAGCAACACCATTAGGCCGCCGGTCATTGCCATTTTATTGCGTCTGAAGCGCCACCAGACCAGCGACCAATAGCTTTGATCGATCACTTTCTCGATGCTGTTTTCCTGCAGACTCTGTGAAAGTGCTTCAGTCATATCTTTCGGAAACCGTCAACGGGAACATACACACCTAATCAAGGCGAATGCGCGGGTCCATCCAGGCCAAAGTCAAGTCGGCCAACAAAGTGCCCACCAAAAGTATGACTGTGAAGAAGACCAGCGTCGTACCCGCCAAGTACATGTCCTGCTTTTGCAGAGCCGTAACAAACAAAGGGCCAATAGTACGCAAGTTAAGCACTATGGCGACCAGTGCATTGCCTACTATGATATTAGGGAGTGCCTCCGACCCCAGGATTACGATCAAAGGAGTCACGGCCATACGCACACCATGCTTCCAAGTTACAACTCCATCTTTCAAACCGCGAGCGCGTGCTGATTCGATAAATGGCTGTCCCAAAGTTTCCAGAAGATTCCCGCGCATTATGCGGATGAGGCCAGCTGTTCCGGTTACGCTTCCAATCAAGGCTGGAATCCACAAGTGCTTAAGCAGATCTACAACTTTCGCTGGGCTCCATGGGGCGTCACGGTACTCCTGAGAGAACAATCCCCCGATTTCCGTCTCCGAAGTCTGCCAAACCACGTAGAGAATCAACAGGGCCAGCAAGAACCCAGGGACCCCGAGCCCAATAAAACTGATTGTCGTAAAAAACTGATCCCCAAAGGAGTATTGATGAGAAGCGGAATACACACCAATCGGGATGGCCAGTGCCCACACTATCAATATAGTGGCAATGGCTAGAATTACGGTTAACCAAAAACGCTGAACAACTAACTGGCGGACCGGTCTTTCAAATTGAAATGATTCACCGAAGTCCCCCCTAACAAAATTGGTTGCCCATTTGACATAGCGGGGAAGGAGGGGCACATCAAGCCCGTATCGAATTCGATATTCTTCAATCCTTTGTTCGGCACTACGATCACCGCGAGCCTCCAGTTCAGAAAGTCTTTGGGTCAGAAAGTCACCAGGAGGCAACTCAATGATGATGAATCCTACAAAGGACACCAGGACCAACATTACAATGCTGTACCCTATCCGCCTCACTATGTAGGTCAACACGTTCTATTCCTCTCCAATTCAATTAGGAATTCAGTCTGTTCGCCCAGCCTGCAATAATAAAGAAACTACATTGCTATGGGTAACACAGTGAAAGAATACGATAAATAGGAAGGGAGCAGCGAGCTGCTCCCTTCCTTAATTCAAACGCTTATTCTTCAGTCATGTAGAACTGTTCGGGATGAACATTGCCGGGACTACCAGGAGCCCACGGACCAAGAATCCCGAAACTGGGAACATTGTGGAAGTTATTCTTGACTACAACGGTCATGGGTTGGTCACCAGCGGCACCAAGGGTGAAGGGACCTTCCTCAATATGGATACGCACAGCGTCCCATACCAAACGGTGCCGAGCTTCTTCATCTCCTTCCGCCAAACCGGCATCGTAGATCGACATCAAGCGATCCACTACGCCTCCGGCCGGTGGCTCTTCGCCGTCAGCTCCGCCCGTCGCATTCCATTTGCCCTGCATGGGCCACGCACGGTTGTCACGAGTCGGGAAAACCCAGTCGGGGTAGGTCCAAATATCCAGCTCGGAAGCATGGCAGTTACGGAACATAAATTTCCCTTCAGTCTGCCGCAAGCCCCATTCCGGCTGGCCAAACAAGTCATTGATAATGGTATCAATGCCAATGGCTCGCATCTGTTCAGCCAACTCAATGTTTGAGTTCTCGGAAATTTGCTGCCCACCCCAATCTCCTGAATCCAGGATCAGGTTGAAAGGTTTGCCGCTAGGCAGATCTCGCCAGCCATCTCCGTCAGCATCAACAAAGCCGACGTTTTCGAAGCGTTGAGCAGCTAAGTCGGGATCATATTCTGCGTCGGCCGCGGCCCACTCATTGAATACAGCTTGGCCTTCGTCGCTGGCAAAGTGCCAGGCTTGGGGGCTAATGGTGGACTGCTTGGGAATTCCAATGCCGTCCCAAACGACGTCAATCAGACGGTCTCGGTTGATGGCTACAGACACGCCCTTGCGCCAATCGACTTCGCGAAGCAGGGCACGGATTTCCGCATCCATTTCCGCATCGTCTCCATCACCAATGTAGTCTTGGTTAATGAGCCAGCATGGCCAGCCCCCGGCACCGTTCACCCAATCAGTGTAGATTGTGTATCCGACCTCTTCGGCCTTTTCAGCCAAGAATGGGAAGTGCAAGGGAGTATTGGATCCTCCACGGAATGAAGCATCGTACTTGCCTTGTGCCAGATTGAGTAGACGGATCTGTTCGTCCTCAACCAATTCGATATCCATGCGATCGATGTAAGGCAGCTGATTGCCGGCCGGGTCGACCTTCCAGTAGTAGGGGTTGCGAACTAGAATTGTCCGCTCGCCAGGTATGTATCTCTCAGCCTTCCAAGCAAAGACATTGGGATGATCCGGATTCTCAATCCACTTTCTATTGAATTCGAAGTCCTCCCAAGTGGTGGCTTCCGACCCAATACCGGGTTGGAACTGCTCCAGATAGTGGCGAGGCTTCATAAGGGCCTCAAATTCCCAGAAGCCCTGCGCCAATACTGTAGGTACGATCCATTTAGCCTCGTTCCATTCCCAAGTCATGGTGTAGTCATCGACGAACTCCACCTGCATAAGGGATTCGTCCTCGCTAAATCCGTACCACGGTACAGTGATGACCCCGTAGTCCTCGTTGTTGGCCAGATCTTCCCACCAATACCGAAGGTCGTCTGTGGTGAACGCTTCGCCGTCGGACCACTTCAGCCCTTCACGCAGGTAATAGGTTACTTTGGTGCCATCTTCATTCCAGACCCAGTCCTTAAAAAGCCCCGGATCATAACCTGCATAGTCTGCCCTCCAACGAATGGGGGGGTCATAGATAATCATTTTAATACTACCCAAACCAGCGTCCCAAGTGGCGGTCTGCCAAGTACCACCATACTGACCAATTTCATTGACCACGGGAACGGTCACATAGTCTTTGGGTAGGCGTTCTTCAACAGGCGGAAGATCACCAGAGGCGACCAACTCTGCCAACATCGGTGCTTCGCCAAACTGCGAGTCCGACACCATTTCCTCGGCCATGGGGGCTTCTTCTTCCTCCATCTCCGCGGCCGGTTCCGGCCCGTCCCCGCAAGCCCCAAGGGCCAGCAAGGAAATTAGCAAAATGCTAACAAGCAACAGCTTTCGTTTCATTCCTATTCTCCTAAAATTTCGAAAGATTGGTTGAGCCAAATGACAAGCTACTCAACCTCATTTTTTTGCGTCCACCCGCACACTGGCAGCATACTTCGCGCCGTATCATACGCGGTAGTCTGATTCAGTATTCTGGATATAGCTCGCGAAGCGATGGTAACACAGGGCAAATTCCTATTCTTAGAATTCTTTACGTTTGAGGTTGAAAGATTAAGCCGTTCTTATCTGCTATTCGGCCGACATAGAGAACTGTTCAGGATGCAAATTGCCCGGACAACTGGGAGCCCAAGGACCTAAGATGCCGAACCGGGGGCACATTACCAAAATTATGCTTAATGACAGCTGGCAGGGGCTTTTCTCCTTGGGTGACACCAGTCTGATTCCATTTGTCCTGCCAGGGAAAGGCGCGGACTCCTAGAATTCATATCGGCGACTGGTGACAATGCCCTCCTTATCTGAGAAAAAGGCAAGCTGAATGGCTAGGAGCAGGGGTTTCAAGAACACTGCAGGGCTTCAATTTGGCTGCCACTCTACATCAATTTCGAGCCGCGGGACAGAATGTTAGAGCCACAGCCTTTTGGGGGCGGGGTTCCCTACTTTCGTCCCCTTCGAGCAGCTATTGGGATTGTTCCTTGAAAACTGCCTAAATTAGAAGTCCCCATTCCTGCGTGTTAGCATTTGGAAGCTTTAGTTCAGATTCATTTCCTGCCATCTGCCACTGTTCGGCCGGAACTGGATCCAGTCCGAGAAACTGATTACAAGGGGCTGCCGTGTTGTTGAAACGCCATTTTGACGGGACCCATTTTTCTTGGTCGGTAGATGGGCACGCTTTGCCTATTGGTGCCGATCTGAGATTCTTGTTGACCTTGGGCCAGGAAGGTATGCTCTCCTTTCTGCAGGCAGAGAAAGGAGAGGAAGTTACCGGTGGATCTATTCAACCACCCGTAGAGCCAGATCAAGAGGTTTGGGGTAGCGGCGTAACCTACATGCGCAGCCGCCAAGCTCGTGAAGCTGAATCTGAAGCCGCGGATGTATATGCCTCGGTTTATGACGCGGAGCGGCCAGAAATCTTTTTCAAGGCGTTGGGCTGGCGAGCTAGAGGCCATGACCAATCCATCCGCATCCGCGAGGACTCAACTTGGAATGTGCCGGAACCGGAATTGACAGTTGTCATTAATTCTCGGGCCGAGATCGTGGGATATACAGTAGGGAATGACATGTCATCCAGGGACATAGAAGGGCTCAATCCTCTGTACCTTCCTCAAGCGAAGACCTACAACGGTTCTTGTGCTGTAGGCCCGGCCATCGCTCTTTGCGGTGCTGCTGACTTAGAAGGGCTGGATATCCAGATGAGCATCAAGAGGGGTGGCGCTGAAGTGTTTGAGGGGGGAACGTCAACCGCTAATATGAAACGAACTTTCCCCGAACTGGCTTCCTACTTGTATCGCGAATTGAGTTTTCCCCATGGTGCCCTGTTGATGACCGGCACTGGCATAGTGCCGCCAGATGAATTTACCTTACAACTAGGTGACGTCATCACTATCCGAATCAGGGACCTGCTGCTGCGCAACCACGTGGCTCGCTAAATTGGGGGCGACTCCGGGTTCATTCCAGCTGAGAGTTAAGTTTGACACCCAAGTCCTCTAATGCGAAGAGCAACGCTTCCCTTTGTTCAAAATCAGGGTAGAGCAACTTAGTCCAATAGTTCAATTCAAGCTCTTCGTCTTCGGAACGGTATTCGGCTTCGATTTCCTCCAATAGCCTTACGTATTCCTCGGCGGTAAAGGAAAGAATATTGGGCTTGCCTATCTCAACCCTCAGAATGGAAGGCGCGCTGACTGCCTCATATGAGACTACCCCGGTGTCTTGGTCTTTCTTTCGCATCTGAGCTTCCAATTGGAAGTCATACGAACCATCAGGCAATCCAACTGAAATTTGATAAGAGGTTCGAAAACGTTCAGGATTGGATTGAACATCTGTTTCTCCACTTACAGGTGGAAGCGGCTCTAAACATCGGTCATTCGGATTTTCATTCGCTGCGGGGTATTAAGGCCCGACAGTAATATTGTTCAGTGATTAGCCAATTCCCTTCGGTTTCTATATTGATTCGATCTCGATAGGCAATTTTCCCGGTCGGTTGGTTGGCGCTGGCCACAGTCCCGACTGTGAGTTCCACATGAGTTACTTGCTCCGACCTGTCTGACCGCACATAGTCGCCAGGACCGAAAGTTGCGGGATCTAGAAAGTACACAGTCCGAGTATTGGAAGAGCCTCGGGGCTCGCTTGCCATAGCCAAGACATGGCTATTGGGCAAAGTCCCATCCAAGGCTAATGCAGTCTGAATCTGGATGTAAGGGGTGTCTACTGAAATCTCACATTCTTCCGTAACGGGGACAGGCGAATCGCAGCCGTACAAGATATTTAGCTGATAGGCTCCGAAATGTAAGGGGCTCAGCAAAGTAGTGGCGTACTTCACATCTGGGGGTGCGCTAAGTCGGACACCCCTACCCCACGAAAGGGCATACACCTCCACCCCGTATTCGTATCCCGGTTCAAGATTAAGATGTTGCGTGACGAGACCGGCTCCATCAGGTTCGCGGTCCGCCACCGCTTGAACGGTTGGTATGGCTTCGTTCTGAGCCAATTGCGAATATGGCGTGGCGATGACTAAATAATATGGAAATTCGTAACGCGGATCCAGATCATGGAAAACAACAGTCATCCTCCCGGTCTCAGTCTTGGGCCGCTCGAACAAACTAGCTTCTATTAAGGTCAGAGGTTTCGGAGACCAGTCAACAATCAGTTCCTTTATGGAAACTGGCGGGAAGTGCAGCTGTTCAGGGCAGCCTTCACCTCCTGTTACAAGGGACATACATACGTCGTTGCCCCTGTATCGAAGCCTGACCCGACCTTGGCAAGGTTATACATAGACCAAAGGCTAGGACGTTTTCCGCTTCTTGGACTCCACTTTCGGTTTTGTCCCGTCACTTAACAGCGACTTCGCCAACCGCTCTAGCGTGGTGTCGGGAATGTACTAATCCCTTCCTTCGTAGACAACGGAATCGTCAGACGTTTGGAGCCATGCCGCAGTTTTTTCAACGCTTTCCTGAGCCGCCGTTACCGCCTTGGACTTCAACTCTGTTGCCAGTTTCATCTTCGCGTCAATAGAGCGCAGCAATTCCCAATCTTTCTTTTTGTCGGGGATTGGGACCAGGACACTTTCAACTTGGTCATCTGTCAACTCATCAACAACCGCCCCGTGAATGTTAGCAATCAACTGAATCTGCCCGAACGATGACAAGAGAAATGAGCACAGATACCCCGAAGGACATTTTTCCTCATCGGGGACGATGCGGATAATGTGCTCCGATGCAGCCCAACCATCCCACTCAGAAGGACACAGCGTCACACGGCCCACTGTCCCTGATCTGGTGACAAGCACCCAGCCAGCCCGCACCACGACCGAGTCAATGTTTCGGCGAGAGAACGGCGAGAGATACTTGATGTCTGCGGGCTTAAAGTGAACTACATGGCTGCCTTGGAGAAAGGGCAACCCAGCATCCTTATTGACATAGATGCGTTTGAACCGGCTAGGAAGGATGACGTCTTTGACCAGATCTCCGAGCCGCACAAGTTTCAAACCGGTGTGTTTCAGTGTTTTCAATGCTTGGAAGAATTCAGGTCTATAGTGTCCCGCGTCAAAACGACACTCTGGCGAGCCAACCAGAGTGCTTAAGGGCATAGAAAAACTCTTGAATGGCTGACCCATCTCATTGTCCCCTATGCCATTCACAAAAAGCCGTTAAGACGTCAGGCAAGTCATCGTCTATTGCCCGATAGCCGCTCTCATCCAAAGCGATGTTGCCTTCGGGCGTCCTGCGATAGACTGCGACTCCTCTTTTGTCGCGGCCCACGGTTTCCGGAATAGCCATAAAGATTTCATACATATCAAGAGCACCCGCGCTCGCGAGTTTCTCTTCCTCTAGGGTCAATCTCTGCGCGAGAAGAACACTCGGATTGGGCACTCCGCCCCCTTCAGCAAACGTCTCTTTTGGCAAATCAACGGATGCGATCAAGCGCGTGCGTTTGAGCAACCATTGCCTGATAAAAACCAGGCCAGGATTGTTCAAGATGGATCGTGGAAGGACAATACCCAAGTAACCACCTGGTTTGACGTACTTCAATGCTCCTTCAACGAATAACTGTTCGGCTGGCATAAGCGACCGAGCATTAGTGGAACCTGTACCGGGCAATTCGTAGCTGGAAAGGATGTGTGGATCGTCAATGTTCGCCTCTCCGCCAAATGGCGGATTGGTAATAACAATGTCGAAAGCGCCTGGCTTCACCATTTTTCTGGACCTTTCGTCTTCCCACTCTCCAGAAGCCGACAAAGAATCACCTTGAAACACGTTTGCTGAGCCATCACCGTGCATAACGAGATTCATTTGCGTGGTCCGCACTAAGAAAGGGTTGATATCCATTCCGAATATGTTGCGCTCTGCCAGTTCCTTGACTCGTATTCCGGCTCGATCGCGAACAGCCTCATCCGAACCGCCCTTTGAACGCTCAAATCCAAAATTCTTCAGTCGAAGAAAGTTGATTAGGGCAACGAGAAACCCACCAGTTCCACAACAGCAATCAAGCACCTTGAGCGAATTTAGCTCTTGGTTCGAGTACAAAGACAACACCATTTGAACTGTCATGTCACATACATTGCGCGGTGTGAAAAATTCACCCCTGTCACCCCTGAGATTGGCACCTACCAATTCCTCATATGCCTGACCCTTTACGTCGGTTTGCGTGTTGAGCAAGGAGTATCGTTGAAACTCCGAGACGATGTAGGCGAGAACCTTAAGATTTAATTTGATCCGCTCATCGCCCTCAAAGATGTAGGGGTAGTGTTCTTTTACCTTCTCAAAAAGGGGGCTTATTCGATCCTCCAGTAAGCGCCGCTGCCCTGCTATCGACTTACGTTCTTCTCCAAGGACGAAGAACCCCAAGTCATCTACAATTTCCTTTTCGTCCAACACTTTGCAAAACATCAATTTCTGCAATTCGTGGAATGCTTCGGCCTTTTGAATGCCTTGGTTGGCGTATATGTAGTTGTGGCACCGGCGAAGAGTCGCCTTGAAGTCAACAGCAGGAGTGAGATCGCGGAATTTGGGCGGCTGAGGCTGCGTTTCATCAAACCTCGGAATATCGATGGTGTCTTCTATCTGTCCGTTGTCAGATTTCTCAAAAGCCAGCTTTTCAGATCCGACCCAAAGGCCGAATTTACAGGCAGAACACGCGCTCATGTAACTCTTGAGTTGTTCGACTCCCTCTGTTTTGTCCTTTGGTGAAATGTCTTCACGCTTAGCCTCGATTACGATAGCCAAAGTATCTTGCTGCCTTTGGCCATCGCACTTGAACACTACGATATCGGCCCGCTTGCGTTTCGTGCCCATTTTCACGGAGAATTCGACCGACAAATCTGCAACGTCATAGCCATATTCGGCTACAAGGCTTCGCGCCCAACGCTGCCGGACGTTTTCTTCGGGAGTGTCCTTCCTGAGCTTGCCCGTGACAAAGCAGCGAATCTTGCCTGCCGGTATGAACTGAACAATATCGGCGGATGTCATGCTCTTGCTCCGTTTGACAGCCCCTTTGGCTCCTTCAGATCGGCACAGGTTAGGCTTTTGCATTCAAGACCTCGAGCCGTTAGACCCACTTGAGTGAGTTTATCCACGTCGCGGTGGCTGTGGTGACCGGCGAACTCTTGAAGGTAGCGATTAAGATGCTTCGGAATCATCTTGTGTTAAATTTGTTTGAGGGCCTGAACGTCCATTGAAGAGAAGGACTCTAAACCATTAGTGTGGACGTCGCTCCGGACGTAGTCCTATGCGTTCAGCTTAACACTCTTGAGCGAGTTCGGGACACCTTAACATAGTCCGATTCTTTGTTACTGTACATGATGGCGTCGTGGGCTACATGCGTGTTCAAGAACTCTGTAACGTGGGCTTTTTCACGGATTCTACCATCGTCACGGCAACGCGTTTCGTGGCACGGTCATCCACGCCGACCACCGCGACCTTGCCGAATGCACTGCGGCCGGCACCAGCCATCTTTTTGCGCTGGGCATTACCTTGGCAACTGTAAGCAACTCTCTCGGAAAGGAAGAATTTAGACTGCAGCCCCAAGTCTGCATTCTTCCATCCAACAGAACTGGAGGCCAGCTTTCCTGGGTCCCAAGCATGCAGTAGAACTGGTTCAGTACATCCTGAGACTCGGCAAAAGGCAGGCGAGCGGACAAATCATCATCCAGCAAGACACCCATAAAGTCGTAGGTACGACCTCTGAGGTCATCCCAATGGCTTCTGACGCTTTCCAATAACTTTCCTTTCTTTATAAGCACTCCTAATGTGCGGTCATCCGTCAGGCAGTAGGGCAATGCGCCTTACTATCTCTACTTGCTCCGCCAAAGACTGACTCTACAAAACAAGAATTTCAAGTGACTAAGTAGTTACTCGGGTTTATTGGACAGCCTGCCTTCAGATTGGTCAAAAGGTGTCACTTGGGCGCGTGATGAATTGGATATCCCGAAAAAAAAACAGAGAACATTTACTCTAGCAATTGGAGATGTCGAGGTTGAAAACAGGACAAGTGACAGGATCCTTCGGCAAGGGTAGAGGCTTGTACACTTGCTACCGCCTCCTCTGAATTTGGCATTTCGCGCTCTTACCAGATTAGGTTGAAGCTCGGGCTGCCAATCACTCATCCTTTGGCTGTGGATTGAGAACCGCTTGGATGTCATATTACCAAGTGTAGCGAGCCGGGCTGTTTCAAATCGAGGCCGAGGCAGGGAAATTTTGTATAAATTGGGTTGGAAATTCCTTACGACAGGAATATGAGGGACTTATCTAGAAAGGGGAAAGGGCTCATTGCCAGCTTCAATCCGTCTCCTCTGTTTGCAAAGTTGTGGGATAGGAATACCCAAGATTAGAACGTAAGAATTTACTTAAGTCGCCGGAAGTTATGTTTATGTCCAGTTGTTCTGCGTTATGCAACAAATCGCCCATCACCTTAGGCGAGGTGTTTAGCACGGGTTGTGCCTAGCCTCTTGGCCTCTGTGAATAATCTGCTCCGATTGCTGTCGTGTAGTTTTCTGCCTTTAAAGCAAGTTAGGGAAACCTTCGTTTAATCCTTTCGCGGCAGATTGACAGAGTGTTGAAAAGCCTTGGCAATAGGTTGTCGCTTGGAAATAGATGGGTTGTACGAGGGGAACAATTCATGCGATTCTTGGCAGCTCATCCCTTGTCGCCCGAGTCGTTTCGGCGTTTCTTAGGGCACTTGCCAAAGCTGTGGGATTCAGAGGAGAACGCCCAGACGTCCCTCGATCGGGCGCTGGTTTTGAGCCCGGCATGACTTTTTAGATTTGTAAGTACATTGACTTTGAACCCTAAGTCATCAACCCGCGGCGGGGAAGTTCACTCTGCTTGAAATCTGGAAAGAGTAGCTGGTTCCAACGATTCACTTCCAGCCAATCATTGCCTAAACTGATTTCCGCTTTAGTGTCGTCTGACAATTCTACAAATTTGTCCCATGTACGAGAGTTAATTGGGCGTTCTTGCATCCCCGCTGAAGAATGTTTGGAATGTTCTCCACTTTGTACAGAAAATCGCAACTGGTTTGGTTCCTCAAGTCAGGGTGGATTGGAGTAACGGAAACTAGATATTCTGGCTTCCCCTGTGTGCGATGGCAGCCCTTAGGTGCGGCGGGCCCGCCGCACCAACGGACCCGAAGTAGTACGGTCCACCTCTATCCTCCTTGGTAGGCTATCTGCAACAGGGCCAGCACCACTCGGGTCCCCTTCCCCTCTGCCTTTATTGATATGGGATCTTTTCACAGTGCCCTTGCGTTAGAAGTCCAATCGGAAACCCCCTGCTTGAGACGGGGCCAGCTAGTATCGGACGGTGAGCCAGGCCGCGGCAGAGGGGACAGCATGTTGGGTAAGAGATCAGATCAGCGCGGCCTGTGGAAAGCAGACCATTTGAACCTGGATCTGGTGGGCCGGGACAGTTTCTACGGGCGGCTGGCCGGGTGGCGGGGGCTGTTGTTTCGGGATGAGGATTTCGCGGCCCTTTATTGCCGGGATAATGGCCGGAGCAGCCTGCTGGCCACAGCCCTATTGCTGCAGGCACATGACCGGGTCAGTGATGCGGAAGCACACCGCCGGGCCACGGTGGATCTGAGCTGGAAGGTAGCGCTGGGGGTGGAGGTGGAGGTGCGCCCTCACCCTTAGGGTCCCCGGCAGAGCACGCTGCAGCATTTCCGGGCGCAACTGGTGCTGCATGCGCAGATGCGCGAGCTCTTTCGGCGCAGCCTGGAACTGGCCCGGACGCAGGGCCTGCTGCGCGGCCGCAGCCTGCAAGTGGCCCTGGACACGACGCCCATCTGGGGGCGCGGGGCCGTGAAGGACACCTACAATCTGCGGGCGGACGGCATCCGGCAGCTGCTGCGCACGCGGGCCCGGGTGCAGGGGACGGAGCTGGCCGCCTGGGCCGCGGGACAGGGCTATGCCAGGTACCTGGCGGCCCAGTCTCAAGGGCACCGCGGCGATCGACTGGGATGAGCCCACGGCTCGGGAGGCTTTCCCGGCCGAGATTGTGGCCGATGCGGACCGCCTGCTGGTGGTGGCCCGGGACGCCCAGGCTGCCTGTGCGGCCGACAGCCCGGACCGGGGCCAGATCGTGGCGGCGGTCCAACTTCTGGGCCAACTGCTGCATCAGGACGTGGCCCGGCCGGCGGCGGGCGTACGCCTCAAAAAAGGTGTGAGCCGGGACCGCATTATGTCCGTACCTGACCCTGAGATGCGCCACGGGCGCAAGAGTAGCAGCCAGCGTCTTGACGGCCACAAGGCGGCCGTTGCCGTGGACCCAGAGAGCCAACTTATCACGGCCGTGGCGGTGCTGCCCGGCAACGCGCCGGATGCCCAAGGCGCGCTGCAGCTGGTGGCGCAGAGTGAGCAGCACACCGGGCTGCCGGTGACCGCCACCATCGCCGATGCGGCGTATGGGGATGGCTACACCCGTCAGCAATTTGCCGACGCCGGGCGCACCCTGATCGCCAAAGTGCCCAAACGGCCGGCTCGGACCCACTTCCCCAAGGAGGATTTCCAGATCGACCTGGCGGCGGGTACCTGCACCTGTCCGGCGGGTCAGGTAACGCGCACCTTGCGCCGGCGGGGCTTCTATGCCACAGCCACCGCAGAGCGGGCGCCCCGGCGCTTTTTCCACTTTGACGCGGCGCTGTGTACGGCCTGTCCGCTGCGCCCCCGCGGTGTGGCCGCGGGACCGGGGCGCGGGCGCCAAGTTAGCCTGCACCCGCAGGAAGCCCTGTTGCAGGCCGCCCGCGCGCTCCAGCACAGTGCGGCTTTCGCACCGTATCGCCACCTCCGCCAGGCGGTGGCGCATCGTCTGGCCCGGCTGGGGCAATTGGGTCTGCGGCAGGCCCGGTACCTCGGGCGTCACAAGACCGCCGCCCAGCTCTATCTCACCGCTACGGTCGCCAACCTGACCCGGATCCTGGCCGTCACCTGACCCCGCACCGCGGGACTCCGCGGGCTCTCGGCTTTGCCGCAGGTCTGACCCCCGCTGCCCCAAACCCCCGGCCGCAGGCTTGGGGAGCCTTGGTAGCACGCTCCGGCCCCACCTGACACCGCTATCCCCAAGCCGCTGCGTGGAGACGACTCCTGCCATCCCTGGTGTGAAGGGGACACAAAAAGGGACTTCCCGATTGGACTTCTAGGGCTCTGTGCCGCATTCCAGGGGCAGAATTAAGTGGCCGCCCTTCGCTAGGCGGACCTAATGCAGCGGCGCTACGACCGTATCCCGAACGCCGCCCCGCCAATCACACGTAGTATTTTGACCGCCGTCCGTACTTTGGGTTGAGATTCGTTAGCGATCTTGATGAAAACCTCGCCGCGGCTCACTTCTGACTTTCATGCCGGGCCTCTAGCCTTGTTGAAGAGCTGGAAGCCTTCTAAAAATTAAGGAGAAAAAGGGGGAGCTGAGCAGGCATTGGTATCGTTGAAGTAGATTAACTTGGTGGGTCAAGTGGTCAACGGGATTGCCTTCATGCCCAGAAGAACGTGGATCGCCAACCGACAGGATATGGCGGTGATTGTCTTATGGTAGTGGAAAGCTGATGGCAACAGGCCGAGGCTGGCGTGAGATTCTAGACTACCCTCAACTGCAGCACAAAGGGTATCAGGAAGCCAATTTTCAAGCTCAATTTCCAATTTAATACCTGCATTCAGTTAGAACTCAAGAAATCTGCTCGTTAAGAGAGGTTAGATTGGGCTTACCACTAGATTGTGCAAAACGACTACCAGATCTCAGAAAGTCCGAAATCTGTTTCCCAGCGAGTTCAACATCGGCAGTCCTCCCCTGCAGGGCACATTCCCAGATGACCATTACCCGCCACCCATCATTCAGCAAATTCTCAAGATTTCGCTTGTCCCTTTTGACGTTTTCTTTGAACTTGGCAAGCCAGAATTCCCTTTGGGACGCAGGAGTCGTTGTCGCCTTACACCCATGCCGGTGCCAGAAACATCCGTGAACGAAAATGGCGGCTTCATATCGCGGCAAAACTATATCTGGCTTACCTGCGAGGTCTTTCCTGTGTAGCCTGTATCTGTATCCATGCTTCCACAACCACCGGCGGATAATCATCTCGGGATGGGTGTTCTTCCCTTTGATCCTCGACATATTGAAGCTACGCTTCTCTGGTGAATGGACATCCATCTTGGGAAACTATCTGGCCCGCAATACTCAAACCCCAAGAAGCTCTGCGAATTCTAAGTCTGGCTGCCCCTGACGCGCATAGTACGTTGAAAAACGTGCAACAACGTCTTTCACGAATGGAGGTGAAATTTGGACCTTGGGGGGTAGTTCGAACATTCCCGTAATCCCACACTCGGCCACACTAGAAACCTTCCTGAAATTCAGGAACCCCAAAGGGAAGAATTTTGTCTTGGGCAAGCAATGAAGATGTCTTGCCCCATTGTTTTGCAGCACCCTCTCAAAGGCTTCTTTTTTGTCCTTTCCTATGTCACTGGGAGATTGCTTATCGAACCACTTGAACAATACGTTAGGAGAAATCACTTCGACGAAGAGAATCCGATCAGTATTTCGAGTCCCATCTTCCCTGATTACAAGGTCACAGTCTGGACTCAAAACGGCGAAAAGCTGGCCCCCATCCTTTCTCTCTAAAATGCTGCCTGTGCGGATTTCGGTGCTGGGAGGGGGGTAGAGATAGAACTCTTCTGGATAGTAGCTGTCCATGTCCTCATCTATAAGTTGGACCAAATGGTTTAGGACATGACGTAGCAACGCTTTTTGGGTTTTGTCCTTCTCAAATTCACTGTACGTTTCCCATTTCTCTATTTGCGGGAGAATATTCCTTTGGAACACCTTAGTCAAATTAGACTCGATCAAACCCCTACCGCCAAGGATACGGTTCAATCCAGTGTTGTGGATTCTCCAAAACCGGTCCATCAAATCTTCATATCCAGAACCAATGTCTCCTTTATTGAACACTCCGATGTACGATATGTTTTGATAAACGGCATCCGGAGTTCCAGTCAGAACTGCAACTGGAATACGAAAAAACTCTTCCTCGATTCTTCTTATTACCCTATTGCCAGCATCCCCGTCCTGGTTGAGAGTTAGATCTATTATCGCTCCATCAAACCCTTCATTAAGACTAGAAAAGGCCTGCTCCAAACTAAGGCACTCCTCTAGCGTAACTTTCCTACCTTTTTCCCTCTGATACCGTTCGACCGTACTCCTACACAAATCCATTTCACGCTCATCATCTTCCACAACCAGGATTTTGATCGCACTCATTCCGTGTCTTTAACCACCGTTTGAAGCCTAAACCATGCTCCGATTTCGGACTTAAAAGCTCTCAACTCAAGGCTATTTCGGGCTGCGGCCTCTCCTGCTATCGGAAGTCCGATCCCAGTTCCATGCGGTTTGGTGGAGAACTGCGGCTCAAAGATGACCTCACTTGCGATCAGTTCGGGGTCTATCCCCGGGCCCGTATCCCGATAGTCGATGTGGAGCAGAGAGCCCTGTGTGACATCCACATCAACTGTGATCATTCGTTTGGGGCTTCCTTTCTCTTCCATCCAGTACAGGCTGTTGTCAATCAGGTTTGTGAAAATGGTATAGATATCCTGAGACCAGCCGGAAAACATGAACCCATCAGGGCATTTCACACAGCTTGAAACTCTCTGGGACTCCATGGTTCCCGCGAAAACCGAGAACGTCCCCCTTAGCTCCTTCTTCAGATTCAACTGGCGCTTATGTCCGCGTTTCACGGCTGCCAGAGGGTCAATCCGACTAAAAAGAACTACGAGGTGTTCGGCATTCTCACCAATTTGCTCCACGATAAACAAGGCTTTATCAAGGTCTTCCCTGTCATTGGTTTTAAGGAACGATTTTCGCCAATATCTTAAATTGGGTATCGCATTTCGAAAATAGCTAAGAGGCCGTCGCCCTTCGTGCAGAATAACATTGACGATCTTACCCAAGGTAGCCTGTCCCTGGTAAATGGCCACAGTTTGACGAATATCTTCAGCGACTCGGTTTCTCTCTTCCTCATCCTGTTTGATAAATTCCAGAATGTCCTTGGTGGTATCTTTGGGGACACCAGATTTGGAAAGTCTTTGTCGAACGTCACGTCTTAATTCGTCGAAAGAAAAAAGACGGTTGAGTTCACGCTCTATCCTGACTGAAGGCCCGATCAACCCCACATTTCTCCTAAACCGAAAACGTCTATTTTCGAGTTCTGAGATAACCTTTTGAGTGATGTCCTTCAGACGGTCAAAAGATCTGTTTTCTCTGAGGCCGTCTCTGGCGCTCTTTTCAATCAACCCAGACTGCTCTTCAGACTGAATCTGCACAAATCCGATGACTTGGTTGCTCCCGATGCGCAACGAAGGATTCTGAACACGTCGTTCGTTCAGTTTCAACCAATCAAAGTCGGGATCACCCAATGGCCTTATTCGAAAGCCATTCCGGTAAACACCTGCACCGTTATATTGATTGAGCAACTGCCTAGCTTGAAGTTTCCCCACATAGTATCCTGCCTCATTTTTAAGTCCCCGTCCTATCAGAGAATTGATTGACGCACTGTCACGGTCATAAACCCTAACATCCAAAAACAGCTCCCCACAATCAGTTTTCTTTTCATAGTCAAAAAGCACAGTCTCAACAGAAGCATTCCGAATCTTCTGCATAGAATATTCCAATATGCCTTTGCCTTCAGAATCGATTCTGCCGGAAATTCTGTAGTCAAAGAGATCAAGAATAGGGTAAGGTTGGATAGTTTCGGAGATGTCATCTACCTCTGGAAAGCCTTTGACTTCCAGCCTTATATGGAAATCATCCTTGCTTAGTGCCTCTCCCACTGGGGACTTCAATCGCTTCAATTCAAAACGAAGTTTTTCGAATTGTTTCTGATCCCAGTCGGCTAGGGCATCCTTTATGTTTACAGTCAATCGAGTGCCCGATGGATCAGAAGTTTCCGAGGTTCCAATCAGGATTTCGACGTCATCCAGATACTCAGAGTCCTCAAACTGCTGCCATTCAATGTAGGCCTCAGTTTTCTCACCTTCCTCTGTAACCGTTTCAAGTAGCATGTCTGAACCCAATACAGACGCCGCGTATCGCCCTACCCCCTTTTGCCCTTGCATTAATCTGCCTGAAGGACTCCGGCGTCTTCTGCGTTTGTCTGTAGTTGAAGGCACCATCCACTTATGGATGACATCGTCCCTTGTCATTCCATGGCCATGGTCAGAAATGGTAATGCTTTGCCTTCCAAGTGCCCTTTCACTGCTGAAAGAAATAGTTACATCTGGGGAATCGGCGTCGTAAGCATTCTTAACTAATTCCACCACCGCCGCATATGAGTCCTGAATCAGCTCCCGACCAATGGTGAGGACAAGTCGACCCGCTGGCCTGATCTTGTATGTGCCCGCCTCTTTCATGCCCAGAGTTCTCGAAGCTTTTCGGCCACCTTGCGAGCCAACAACACTGGCGCTGCATTGCCAATCTGGCTGAATACAGGGGTACGCCTCGGTATGCCACTAATGCTTTCGAAATAGTAGTCGTCCGGGAATGTCTGCAACCGCGCTGCTTCTCTTGGAGTAATAGAGCGGTTTTGGTCTATATCCGGGTGGATGTAATAGTGGCCGTCCTTGGCAATATGAGCAACCACGGTATGTGAAAAAGGTAGATCGGAAGCTACCACTTTGAATCGGTCTCGGAACGAATTTCTGTTCTTGTGTGTTTTCAGGCGTTCCGGTAAGTCGTCATAAATTAATCGGGCCTTCTTGGAGTTCCAAAGATCAACGGCGATCCTGTAGATTTCAAGGTCCTGACTTGTGTGCGGTCTGGCCTGATGCCATGTGACTGGGAAATCGTCATTCCTGATGCCTGCCTTTTGCTGCCAGGTTCCGCGGCTGGATTTGATACAGCATGGACCAGGGTCGCCGTCACCAGAAATAAGGGCTGGTAAGCCAGAAAAAACTTCCGCGACCCTGGCTTCGGGCTGCCACTTGTTAGGTTCGGGATAGAAGTCTGTTGACCTTCCGAGGTGACCCACGAGGAAGACTCTCTTCCGATTTTGCAAGACACCGTAATTGTTTGCTGACAATACTTTGTATTCAGTCTCATACCCTTGATCAAAAAAAACGTCGCGCATGGTGTCAAGATGGCTTCTGCCGTCTCTGTCGCTGGCAGATAAGAGGCCGATAACGTTTTCAAAAACGAAAAATGAAGGTTTGTACTTTTTCAGGAATCCGGCGTATTGAAGGTAGAGATAGTTCCGCGAGTCACACTTCATGCCGCGTAAGTCACGAGAGCGACCAACGAGTGAGTAGGCCTGACAGGGAGGGCCCCCGATGATTAAATCCAGCTTTTGGTTGTCAAGTAAGTCGTCGATTCTTTGGAAAATACTCTCTGCATTCTCGTCACAAATCTCTGCATTGATAATCGACTGCAAAACCTGCTTTGGGATCTTCTGATAGAACTCTTTTCTGGTTATGTTGCCTTTCAAGTAGGCTGCGTATTGTTCTATCTGTCCATGTCTCTTCAGCCAGTGGTAGCCCATACGTGTACGCAGTGTGAAACACGCGCTACGATCGCTTTCTACATGCGCAATTGGCTCGAAACCAGCTTGGATGAATCCTTCGGAAAGTCCTCCACCTCCGGCGAAAAGATCAAGGTATTTCAATTTTCCTGACAAATCGCGATCTCGCTCATGTTTTGACTTACATATGATATAACCGTTTCTGTGGCCAAATTGGCCCTAAGCCTCACCATATTAATCCTGCCAAGCAGCCTTTATCTGTGTCTTCCTAGTTTGAGGTCCCTATATACATTGGCGAAGTTTACCAAGACATCGTAAGTACTAAACCACTGGGTCACCCCCTAGCAAACCTATGGGGTATTTCGCTAGGACGATCAGACGCATTGCCATTATGCTCACATTGGAAAGGAAAGCTTCCTGAGAGAAGGTAATACATTTTGGAAAGAACTACTTGCATCCAATAGGGAACTGGAACCTTGGCTAGTGTGCCACACCAAGTTCAAACCAGCGACTCCTGTCAGTGACATTCTCTATTCTTCCCCGGTCCCCTGAAGGGCCTGCTAAAACAGAGGGAGAGTTGCGACATTATCCCCGATTGGTCAACCTGTCTAAGGTGATATCCAACTCCTACGAGGGCATCCAGGAAGAACGTCTGACTTGCAAAATGTTACTAGTAAACGGGTGTCTAGTTTATTGATAAGCCATACGAAAGCCACGATACGAGCCACTAAATTAGCGGCACATGCTTCTTCTGCCTTCTTGAAGTCCCTTGGATTGGATATCATGAGTGCGCTACTCCTTGCCTTGTGCGCCGAGCAGATTTCCTTCAGTGTCAAAAAACATGGCCAAGCAAACCTTCTCTTCAAGGGAACCAAGTGCCAAAGGAGGAACCTCTACTGCACCCCCTGCTTCTTCAACGCGGGTCAAGAAGGCTTCCATTGAAGGCTCTGCCTGAAAGTACAGTCGACACCCCTGATAACCAGAAGGGACAAGAGAGCGCCCCTCCATTAGAACCGCTATTGGACTGGAGCCGTTCCTGGACCCCATGGGCAAGAAAGCTGAGCGAATTCCAGGCATATCTTCTTGGACTTCCAATTCTGTTTCGAAAAGCTTGCCGTAGAATTTTGCAGCCCTATCTATGTCTGTGACCGGAATCTCGATCCAATCGATTCTCGCCTTTAAGGCCATTCTCAAACCTACCTGCATGATTACGTGGTGAGTCTAACTTCGCCACGGGAATAGCTGTACTGCTTCCAATGAGACCGTATCTAGAATCCAGCCAGAAGCGATTCTTCTATTAGCGGCCGATAGGAGGTAAGATCCTCTACTTTACCCGCAACCTGTGCGAAGCCCGTTCCCCAGGCCAATCCCAAAGCTGGATGAAGCGTATGGCGACCATGGCTGCAATCTTCCACATTTCCATGATCGCTCCCGACCAGAATCAGAGTCTTAGCTAAGTCGACGCTTCTTGTTAATCCCCTTAAGAAGCAATCCAGCACTTCAAAATGGACCACTGCTTCAGCGAACTGGCGGCGGTGGCCAAGTACATCGGTGACCCAATGTTCATAAAAGAGGAAGTTCACCTCCTGAGACCTGCGCCCGACAATGGCTCCCGCGTTCTCCGGTGTGTGCACTGGTACATCCAACATACCTAGATGCTTCTGCCAGTCACTGCCTGTAATGGTTCCAGAGATTGCCTGGCCCAGCTTGTACGTATCCACGGTGCCTAGGGACAGGCCGGCCTTCCGCAGGGCATAAGGGATGGCACTGAGCAAACGTCGCCCACTATTGATTCCTTCGAAGTAAGGGGGTGGATACGCGTTGGCCGACGCTACTCCCAAACCTGCCTTGACCAATTCTGCGAACACGTTTTCCCGATCCAGCAAGGCTCGGATGGAAGCATTTGGCTTGGGACCGAAATGTTGGCCCAGCATCTCAGGTGCGTTGCGACCGCTGATGAGCGCCGCCTGGCCCGTGGCACTTTGGGGTCTGCCATCGATACCCAGACAGGCATCCACGCCAAAGGCGGCTGCTTGATCTGTCATAGCTGAAGGGCTTACAGACAGCGGTCTCTGGCCGTCCAGCAAGTCATCCAAGAATGGCATGTCCGCCGCCAAGAAAGGGTTGTAGGCCCTTGTGCCCAGACCCACCCCATCCCAAAAGATGAATACGATATGCTGGGGCCGGGCGGACGTGGAAAGGGCTAAATCGGCCATTCGGCACTGTGTTCGTTGCCCTACAATCAGGGGCTGCGGGCAGTGTCCTCTTAGTATACAGGCAGTTGTTTCTGGGTCCCGGTACCAACAGACATCGTTCAATTGACTGAATGCATTCATGACCACCTCTTGGCTTCCTCCGAACACCAGAGTCGCTCTCGTACATGATTGGCTCAATCAGCGTGGAGGGGCCGAGAATGTTTTGGAAGACCTGCACGACCTGTTTGAAGAACCGCCGGTCTACACCAGCCTTTATCAGGCTGATCTAATGCCCGAGCAACTGCGAAAGTGGGACATTCGCACTAGCGGATTGAATCGGCTGCCTGGTGCCCACCTGTTACGTCGCTATCTCCTGCCTTTGTATCCCTATGCTTTTGCCCGCATGGACCTTAGCAACATGGATTTGGTACTCAGTATCAAGAGTGCCTTTTGCTTGGGGATTCGTACGGCCAGCCCAAACAGGAAAGCCCTTCACATTTGCTATTGCCTTACTCCTACCCGATTCCTTTGGAATTTCGAGGGCTACACACAGCGGGAACAGATGTCAGTCGCGGCCCGTTTCTTTTCTCGCCATTTGGTGTCTCGCTTGCGCGTATGGGAAATCTCGGCAGCCCAAGACGTAGACAGATTTGTGGCCATCAGCCAGTCGGTGCAGGCCCGTATTCAGGATTGCTACGGTCGGGATTCAGTTGTGATTCCACCACCGGTAAACACGAAAGAATTTCTCCCGCTGCCCAGTGCCTCCGCCAGCGGCGGCTACTTTCTCATAGTTTCACGGCTAGTTCCCTACAAACGCATTGACTTGGCAGTTGCCGCGTTCAACCAGATGCCGAACAAAGTCCTGATCATCGCTGGTGACGGTCGAGCAGCTACGGATCTGCGACGTCAGGCCAGTTCCAACATTCGCTTCACAGGTTTCCTGGGCCGCCGCCAAATGGTGTCCTTGGTTCGGGAATGCAAAGCCTTTGTTTTTCCCGGTGAAGAAGACTTCGGCATAACCCCTGTCGAAGCCATGAGTGCCGGCAAACCAGTTATCGCCTATCAAAAAGGGGGTGCCCTGGATTATGTAAAGGATGGTCAGACCGGAATATTTTTCAATGCCCAAGAAACTGAATCTCTAATAAACGCCGTGCAAGACTGCGAGGAGCGTTCCTGGGACCGGGAATTGCTGCACCGCCAAGCCCAATACTTCAGTGTGGAGAACTTCCGCCGCCGCATTCAGAACTACGTGAGAGCCCAAATAGCCTAAGAAGGCAGTTCTGATCTGTGCTTCCAAGCATGTAAGAGCCATATCTGCCACTCGGCGCCTATGCTAAGATCCGCGGTGCGATGCTAACCGGGAGGGTCTCCGCAAGGCATGTCTATGCCTGATTACAAGCTATTGCTGTTGCGTTGGGGGTGGGTAGTTGTTGCCTGCGCTCTGCTGGGGGCAACCGGTGCTTGGATCGCATCCACCAATTCCACAGAACTCTTTCGGGCCAGGTATTACATCAGCTTGGTTCCGGCGGATATGGACTGGCGGATAAGGGACTTGGCTAAGGAATTGGCCTTCAATTCCACGGCCCGCTTTCCACAGGCGGACTTGGTGGAGCAAGTGCGAGCCACTATTGACCTTCCTCCAGCTGAAATTGCTACCTCCCTGGGGGCGTCGTTCGACAGAGGCACGCTCATCATTACAATAGAAGCCCATCACACTAACGCGGACGTGGCTGGAGCCTTGGCCACCGTGGCTGCAGATACTTTTTTTGCCGAACAGTCCGCTTATTTCGCGGAACAGGATTTCACGGGATCAGTAGATTTTGAAAGGATAAGCGCCAGCCCAGAAATCCAGCAATTGGCTCCCAACGCCTGGACCAATACCCTTGCAGGGCTTGTTCTTGGATTGGCGGCCGGCATTGCCTTGCTGCTGCTCTTCATGTGGCAGGAAGAAGAACGTCTAGCTCGCCCAGAAATCATCAGTCGCAATCTGGAACTGCCAGTCTTGGGCCAGCTCACGCTGGACTGACGTGGAGTTCTAAATTGTCTGCACCAGCCGGAAACGGCGTTTCCCCAGCCTGCACGGCCTCTGCCTTCCAAGCAGTTCGGGCCAATCTGGAACTGGCTATGGTGAATGGCGAAATGCATCACCTTGTGGTGGCTGGGCTCTCACCTGCACTGCGGGCAGGGCAGATAGTGCTCGGATTGGGTCATGCTTTCGCTCAAGTGGGAGTGGATGTCTTATTGGTCGATGCAGACTGCCAACATCCCGTCCTGCATGCCAATCTAGGGGCCAAACTGGAACTTGGATTCTACCAATGGGTGCAAAGCCCGGAGATGGAGATTCCCAGGCAAGCCACAGGAACAAGGAACGTGTCCGTGCTAGCGGCAGGCGGTTCCGGACTTGATCCACTCCACACTTTGAGTACCCATCGTATCAAAAGGGCTATGAAAGCCTTACAGGAAGAGGCACTATTGGTCATTTGGCATGTACCCGCTTTGCAATCCTCTGTGGCCGGTGAACTAATTGCAGCTCAAGCAGACGCCACGATGCTGGCGGTTCGACAAGGCCGGGACAGTCGGGGTAAGGGCCGACAGGCGAAACGAAGGCTAGTACAGGCCAAGGCCAACGTCGTGGGCGTTGTCGCTTGTACGCAGAACGGACCTACCCGAAAGTAAGGTACGAATCCAATGGGTGGGAAGTGTCCGCAGTTGATTTGTTCCATTCCGGCTCTGGCCGCCCACTTGCGGAGTGTGCATATCTGTCGAGTTCAGGCTAGCGCAGCCAAGATATGTCCCTGTGCCTCCCTGGTACCTTCATACCATCCTGCAGGCTTAGGCAAACTGAAGACCGGAGAAAAGTCTCCTTCACAGTTGCGAAAGGAAGCTGAGGCCATGGTTCCAGTGTACCGACGGCTCATCGACCACTGCCATCGTCTGCCTACCGCGTTTCGCGAGTGGCAGGAATTCGACCCCAGCCCCTTCTTCGACCTTTATCCTGAACAGGCTGAGCTGCTGGTCCGCCAAGAGAAAGGTAAACACTACACGCGAATCTCTTTTTGTGGGGATATGCTCATACCGGCCTTCCAATCAGCTGAGACTTATTTCGTTGAAATCTTTGCACCGACATACCAGGCGTTGTATTGCAGCGGACAGTCTGATTCCCATATCAAAGAACGGTACGCAGGAGAGGTGGAACCGGAAATGGTGCGCCGATGGCAACACCTGATGGCGGTGGCTCATCGGCTGAACTGGAGGTTGCAGGATGACCTCGATTTCCTGGTTATAGTGGATAGTGCTGAAGAACTCTTTGGCTGGCGGGACGTGTGGCAAGAACCGGCAGCTGTCGGGCTGCATTCCTCACTCCTTCCTGCCTGGGAGAATTTGACAACCTTTACCTTGGCCGTGCAGTGCAAGCCAGCTTCTTTGTCTGATTCCTTCCAAATCTGACCTAAGACAGTGTCCCAGACCCACTACCTGATTACCGGCGGAGCGGGCTTCATCGGTTGCAACTACGTCCGTTTCTTGTTGGCCGCCCGACCAACGGCCCATATTGTGGTGTTCGACAAGTTGACGTATGCCGGTCGCCGAGAAAATCTGCAAGATGTATCCACCCGTTTTTCCGAGCGGTTTGGCTTTATCCAGGGAGACATCTGCGACGAAGAGGCTGTGAACAAGGCCTTTGACCAAGTGCGTCCAGATATAGTGGTGAATTTCGCCGCGGAGACCCACGTAGACCGTAGTATTACCAATCCCAAGGAGTTCGTCAGGACCGACGTACTGGGGACTTTCAACCTTCTGCAAGCGGCCGTGGAATACGGTAACGTGCGTTTTCATCAGATCAGCACAGATGAAGTGTATGGACCGGTAGAGGATCATAGCCGAGAGCTAGATGCCCTACGCCCGAGCAGCCCTTATTCGGCTAGTAAGGCAGGAGGGGATCTCTTGGCATTGGCTTTTCAGCGGACCTACGACTTGCCGGTTACTGTGACCCGTGGGGCTAACTGTGTGGGGCCCTTTCAATATCCAGAGAAAGTCGTACCGCTTTTTGCAACCAATGCGATTTTGGACATGCCGTTACCCATGTATGGGGATGGTCAGCAAAAACGGGATTTCCAATATGTGATGGATCACTGCGCTGGAATCCAGATAGTTCTGGACCGGGGCAAACTCGGCGAAATCTACAACATTGGAACGGGCACTGAGATTACCAATCTGCGGATGGCTCAGGTTCTGTTGGACGAATTGGGCAAGCCGCGTAGTCTGATCCAGTCGGTCGCCGACCGGCCCGGACATGACAGGCGCTACGGTCTGGACATTAGCAAGATCCTGCAGCTGGGCTGGTCTGCAGCCTTCAGTTGGGAAGAAAGCATCCGTACGACGGTCCGGTGGTATGCAGAAAACGAAGACTGGTGGCGACCCATCCGGGAAGGCGCTTTCAAGTCCTACTATAAGCGGCAATATGACCAGCAGGCTGTTCCAGAATAGCGAAGAGAGAACAGTAGAGACCTGTTCACTGTCTTTAGGGCCTCCCGGCCGCCCGTCCTTAGACTTGCTGCAGGACCTCTTCAGGCATGCCTATTATGCTGACCGACAGTTCGAGTGGGAAGATTGGCTTGACACAGACACGGATCTAATCTCACTGTTCGCATCCGACAAACAGGAGCAAGTAGTTGGGGCCCTAGTGCTCCAGATAGAAGAGCGTCCCTGCACTTTGCCGCTGGTTTTGCCTGACCGCATTTACTGCCGTGGTTTGGCCATCGCAGATGTACCCCAAGCGGGAGCCACAGTGCGCTCCTTGCTGAGGCAGTGCTGCCAATATCTTGGCCAACAGGGCAGGGTGGGTCAACTGTGGTTGACTTCCAATCTGAGTTGGCTGCGGAAAGGAGCCGAACTGGCTGGTCTTGAAGAAGTGGACAACATCCGCTATATGCATCGGGCCGTGCGCCGCTCTTCTCGCACATCCGAAGTAATGCGGGTAAGAGCCGCCTTGGACTCCGAGATACGGCTCGTGGCTGAACACGATGTGGAAGCCTTTGATGCGCCTTGGCATATGGGGGAAAAGGAGCTGCGGATGTGGTCCCGTCAAGGTACATTGCAAGTTCTTGTGGATGGGCTGCAAGTAAAAGGCTATACCCTCATCACCTTGCCATCGGAACTGCCGCCAACAGTAGTGCCCTTCGGTTTCATAGTGCGCTTAGCGGTATGGCCGGAATTCCAGAGGCAGGGCTTGGGCACGCTTTTGCTTGAATCCGCCATGGATTGGCTAGACGACCAGGGGAGGCAACGAGTGCGCTTGAATGTATTGGCTTCAGACCAAAGGGCACTTAGCTTTTACGAACACCACGGATTCCGCACCATGCGTCGGCCCCATACCGTCTTTCGCAAGGACTTAGCGACAGCGCGGCTGTAAAGTTGAAATGGCACAGCAAACGATCCGCCAATATTTACGCTTGGGGGCTCTGCCTCTCTTGATAATTCTGGGGGGTAGCGTGGGTTATATGATTCTGGAGGAATGGCCGTGGTCCGATGCAGTCTATATGACCATCATCACACTCTCCACAGTGGGTTTCGGAGAAGTGGGAGAATTGAGCAGGCACGGCCGAATCTTTACGTCGGCCTTAAATTTGACAGGAGTTGGGACCTTTGCCTTTGTTTTCACATCTATTACTCAAGCAGTAGTGGCCGGGCAAGTCTCAGGAGCCTGGCAAAAGAGAAAACTGGAGAAGAAATTGCGCCAATTGCGAGATCACTACATAGTCTGCGGTTACGGACGCGTCGGGGCGACATTAGTGGAGCGACTACAGACCCAGGATCGTGATGTGATAGTGATAGATGCCGATACAGAGAACGAGGAACTCATCACGGGTGACAACGTCTATTTTCTGCATGGGGATGCAGTGCAAGAGTTGATACTGCGCGAGGCGGGTATCGAAAGGGCGGCCGGCATCAGTTTCTGTTTGCCCAGCGATGCCGATAACCTCTTTGGGGTGCTGTCTGCCCGCAATCTGCATAAGGACATTCACATTGCAATTCGAGCCCAAAACGTGCATTCCGAAGATAAGATGCGTTTTGCTGGAGCCAACACTGTGGTCAATCCCACCAGCATCGCCGGATACTCTTTGGCCATGCATCTAATACAACCCAATGCAGTCAAGGTTTTCGAATTCTTGGCAATCGCCAGCACTCAGGGCTATGTCCTTGAATCTATCGACATCGGAGATTCCCCCAAGTTCGCCCATAAGCCGTTGGGGAAATTGAAGATTCAAGGGGAATTTGGACTGACAATCCTTCAGATCCTACGCCATGACAAATCGATAGTACCCGTAGTGAATGGCACAACGGCCTTGGCCCCAGGCGACACGTTGCTGGTGATGGGCACACAGGACAGTGTATCTCGATTTTGCTCGGAGATGTAGCTTTGGTCTGCGATACTGCGAAGATTGCAAAACCTGTGCGGCCAAAGGGTTTGACTATAATCGGGCAAGTGTTGCGGGGCAATCTCCGGGAAGCCCTAAATGCACGCTAACCATTTAGCAAGAGGGACTATGGCGGATTCCTATCCAGACAAATCGCCAGTTGTCATAGATGAATTCCGGTTGAATCAGCACGAGAAGATTGTTGACAATCTGGATCAGATGTTGTCTATCTTGCCGGTCCGCATCCGGGAAAACCTTCTGCAGAATCCCTCTACGCCGGAACTGGTTGAAATCGTCATGGATCTGGGCCGCCATCCGGAAGTACGGTTTGGGCTATTTGATGTGCAGCTGGAACAGATGGAGATCACTGCCGAAGATCTGTCACACACTGTAAAAAAACTGGGCCATTTTGGTACAGATAACCGAGCTGGAATCGAGCGCACCCTGCATCGCATTTCCGCCATTCGCAACCGAACTGGAGATGTCGTTGGACTCACTTGCCGGGTGGGCAGGGCAGTTTCAGGCACCGTTGACATCGTTCGTGACCTTATTACTGAAGGCCGAAATGTGCTCCTGCTGGGGCGCCCAGGGGTGGGCAAGACCACTCTGTTACGAGAGGCAGCGCGCATGATTTCAGAGGATCGACGCGTAGTAATCGTGGACACTAGCAATGAGATCGCGGGTGACGGTGACATACCTCATCCTGCCATTGGCAGGGCCCGACGCATGCAAGTACCCACCACGGACCTGCAGCACGAAATCATGATTGAGGCTGTGGAAAACCACATGCCTGAGACCATCGTCATAGATGAGATCGGGCGAGAAGCGGAAGCGCAGGCTGCCCGCACCATAGCTGAAAGGGGTGTACAGCTGGTGGGTACGGCTCATGGCAATACATTGGACAACCTGGTGATGAACCCTACCCTTTCAGACCTGGTCGGCGGTCTTGAATCTGTCACGCTATCGGATGAAGAAGCACGCCGGCGAGGAACCCGCAAGTCTGTTTTGGAAAGGCGGGCTCCACCGACCTTCGATGTGCTGATCGAAATCCGGGCCCGGCAACGCGTGGTTATCCACCTGGATATTGCCAACGCTGTGGACAGACTTCTGCGAGGTTGGGAATTGGATACCGAACTACGATATCGGGATGAAGATGGCTACATCCAGATTGAACAGAAGGTGGAGTCACAGACTGCAGGACAGGTACTGAGAGTTGCAGGCGCAAGGGAACCCAAAGAACTGGAAATAGACGAAGATGCCTTTCACCAGCGCCGAGTTCGCTCTTCCCGCAAGAAGAAAAAGAACCAATCGGATGACGGTATAAAAGCCATGAAGGTCTACGCTTTCGGCATCGGCCAATCTAAATTACGCGCTTCAGCCAAGACACTCAGTGTACCAATCGACTTCGTAAACGACATTAACAGCGCCGACGTGGTAGTTACTCTCAAGAATTATTACCGGCGGCAGGCACAAACGTTGAGTCAGGCTGAACGGCAGAACATTCCAGTCTACGTATTGCGCAACAATACTTCAGGGCAGATGGATCAGATGCTTGTGGATCTGTTCAAGATAAGTGAATTTGATCCTTTCGAGTCTGCCATGCAGGAGACCCAGGTTGCCATCCAGAAAATGGAATCTGGGTTGGACTCCGTGGAGTTGGCTCCCCAGCCAGCCCAGGTTCGAAGTCAGCAGCACCAAATGATAAAGGCCGCAAAATTTGTCAGCCACAGCCAAGGACGGGAACCATACCGCCGGGTCAAAATTACAAGCACCTACTAACCGTGCACCCTTTCTTTACCTTTGAGGGACCTGAAGGCAGCGGTAAGTCCACCCAAATTCAGCTGCTCTACGAGAATTTGTCGCCCTATTACGATGTGCTGGTTGTACGAGAACCTGGAGGTACCAGAATTGGGGAAAGCGTCAGAACATTGCTACTCAACACCGGGGGTATAAATATCGGCCCAAGAGCCGAGACACTGCTGTTCGCTGCGGCAAGGGCGCAACTGGTCGAGGAAGTGATTGGCCCCGCTCTGGAGGCGGGCAAAGTTGTGCTCTGTGACCGCTACACAGACAGCACTTTGGCTTACCAAGGGTACGGACGCGGTCAGAATCTGGCCCCCCTCAAGTCATTGAATGCCTATGCCACCCGCGACTTGGAGCCTTGCTTGCGCTTTTACTTGAATTTGCCTCCCGAAGAAGGCTTGAAGCGGATTCGGGAGACGCGCATGCGACGCAGCTCTTCCGAACGGGACTGGAACCGCATGGACGCCCAAGACTTGTCCTTTCACCAGACTGTCCACTCCGGTTACTTGGAGCTTATCAGAGAGAATCCTGTTCAATGGGAGTGTCTGGACGCCACCCTGGAGCCGGCGGAACTGCAACGGAAAATCAGTCGCAAGACCATTTCTCTGTTGCCTCCCGGCCGAGATCTTACGGAATTCATACGGCGAACAGATTCGACTGACTCGCAGGAAGGATAGGGGCCTAACACATGAAAATGGTGATGGCAGTAGTTCGCTACCAAGATAGCAGTGCCTTGCTGGACCTGTTGTCCCAAAAGGGTTTTGCCGCCACTCTGACCAACTCCCGGGGCGGTTATACCCACGAAGGCAACGCCACTATTTTCTGCGGAATAGAGGATGAACACTTGGAAGAGGTGCTCGCTCTGATCCGGGCTGCCTGCCGCACTCGTACCCAATACATTACCCCCTTACCGCCAGTCATGGAACTCGGGGAACTGCATCTACCGGATCCGGTAGAAAAAAATTTGGGCGGAGCCACCATTTTCGTGATGCCCATCGAACGATTCGAACAGACCTAGTCGCAGGCTGACCGCGGGACGCGGACGTTTCCAGATAGGTCAATTGTTGGCCTCCGCTTCGAGCCGTAATTACAATGGCTATGCCCCAACGGCATTGCTTACCCCTACAAGGAACCGTGAACATGCAGGATGTGGATCCAAGCCATATTTACGAGAAGGTAGAGAAAAGGAAGCCACTGCTTGTGGTTCTATCCGGCCCCAGCGGTGTAGGCAAGGACACCACGCTCTGTGCCATGCAGGAACAGATTCCCAACATCTACTTTGTTGTAACAGCCACTACACGGCCGATGCGCGCCAGCGAAGTGGACGGTGTGGACTACCACTTCGTAGGCAAAGGTGCCTTCGCCGATTTGATTGAACGAGACGAATTGTTGGAATACGCCATCGTCTACGGGGATTACAAGGGTATTCCAAAGAAGCAGGTTCAGGATGCCCTAGACAGTGGCAACGATGTTGTCCTGCGCATTGATGTGCAGGGAGCGGCCACAATCCGTAAAATGATTCCCGAAGCGATAACTATTTTCCTGACGGCCCCCACCGAAGAGGAATTGGTAAAGAGATTGCGTGAGCGTAAGGCAGATCCCCCGGGGCAGCTGAGATTGCGTATCGCAATGGCCCGCCAGGAAATGAAGCGAATTGATGAATTTCAGTACGTTGTAATCAACCGGGATAATATGCTGAACGAGACCGTCGAGCAGGTGCGAAGCATCATCGTGGCGGAGAAATGCAGATACAACTGGAGACCCGTGCAACTTTGACCCTAACCGACCTCAGGTACCAACCTCATCTCTAGGCTCGCAGCATTTCCCCTCGGGCAAGCCAAGATGGAGACCACATACAGGAACGGGGAAGGGGATTGCCCGGGAAACAAGGAAATTGTCGAAACTTGCGCAGGTAGAGATAGTCAAGACTTCGATGTGAACCATGCTAACTAGGGCATTGAAACGGCAATTGAGCCATGGGGTTACACTAACCTGCCTTTGGTCTTTGGAAGGCAACCTGGACTTGGGGACGGATACCAGAAGGCACGTGAATGTACGTGCCTTCCTCTGTGGTTACCATCCCTTTCGGTGTCAAAGCCTTGTTTGGATACGGGATCCGTTGGGTATGAAATGCAGTCTTTGTCAGGCGCCTTTCCGACTCTACGGACTACCCAACGGTTCTTATAAGGGCGCCTTACAACCTGTTATGTTCTTAGCTGCCGGTTTTGGGTTTGGCAATCCCCAAACCCAATTACTATAATTCTGTTTCCTCCCAGTTGACTAGACTTAGGAATCAGCCCTGCGGCGACGTACAGGAAGCTATGGAACTCGCGATTCGCTTTGCAGACTCCGAATTGGAGCCAGTGACTGGTTTAGCCCAGTCACCCTATCGGTTGGAGTTGTACTCAGATTCAGCGCAAAGCCGACCGAAATTCTATATGTTGCGCAATCCCAGACGGTTTCTTAATGTACAGGCAAGTATCACACAGAGCAGTTAGCGTGGCCTGCAGAGGTCAAAATGCAGTTTGAAATTCCCAGCGGCCCCAGCTTGGCTATCATCGACGCATTTACAGAGGCGGACAAAGATAGGGACGCCCGTCAGGATCTGGAGCACAATCTAAAGGAATGGCGGCGGAGTGGGGTATCCAGACTCTGGATCAACTCCCTGCGCAGCCGAGGGGACGTTCGCCTGGTTTGCCTTGTGCAGGATTTTCACAAATTCAACACCCTGATGTTGGACGAAATTCGCAGTGTGCGCGGGGTGAAGGAAACACGCACAACTTTCGGGTTTGACGGAGTGGCCAACCTGGACCTGCTGTTAGATCTTGAAATGGAGGTGCTGCCCATGACCGACCTGTTTTCCTGCTATCTCTACTTGCGGGTCTCGCCAGGAGAGGATCGCAATGTGCTGGAAGCCATCCAACACTTACCGCAGGACGGGGATGTTCGATTGGTCTGGGCACTCAACACCTACAATAGCCAAGCCGGCGACCTCTTATTGCTGCTGCTCAGTTCTAATGAACTAAACAACGAGAAATTTATCCAGACCCATATCCGCACTATTTCTGGAGTGCAGGACACCGAGAAAGATGAGATAGTAGAGTGGGCCTGGATGGCAGAACCCGACTCCATCATTTTGCTTTGCGAGATGTTCTTCCAGTCGGAGGAAACGGAAAATTCACTGGATAGCATGGAATTCGACTTCTCCGACGAAGAGTCGGAAGACGGCTACTAGGAGTGAGTTCGTAACTGTCTCAAGCCTGAAAACCGTACAAGGATGAAGTACAGGTAATGGCCAAGGAATGTTATTTGGGGGTACTTGAACAAGGTCTTTCTTTAACCCCGAAGGGAATTTGGCCAATACGCAGTCAAAACCCAGAAATCTGACCCAGATTTTTCGACCCGCACCAGTGCCATATGGAAAGTAGAAAATTGGTTTGAGAGCCTACAGGCAGGCGGCCGGGGAAAGATACAGCGTGCTGAATTCAGAGAATAGAACCATCCTAGGTGTTCTCTGTTTTCAGAAGCCCTGATCCATTCACTTTCGTTAAAGGCCGTGGATATACACGTCACTCAATCAGTATTGCCCCTTATAAGTGGCAGACCCAGGATCTTTTTGAGGATGCCTGCGTAAGAGCCACATTGGATTGAGGGAATTGCTTACACTGAATTCAGCTGGACTCAATGTTCAATGCGTTCGGAATCATTCCTTGAATTACTGCCAGAATCTCGGTACAGGTCCTACGAACGAATTGGATAGTGTGTTCGAGCAATTTCCGCAGACTGGCACCTAATTCCTTCTCACCTGCCAGGATTTAGTCTTTACCTAGGGAGAAGCCGCTAGACTGCCCAGTGGCAAAGGAAGTTTCTTCGTCAGCGATGAAATGAGAAATTTACCAGCTTCGAAAACTGGAACTCAGAGGCAGTGTAACTTTGGGCAACTATTTACTTAAGTAACAAAGTCTGTCACTCTGGCACAGGGGTAAAATGGGCGAAAGCGATAGGTGCTCTGACCTGTCTACCGCTTCCTCACAGACAGGAAATAAAGGTTTCCCTGCCTGCTACAGCCAGCCTAGCCCGACCTACATCAGAATTGGTTCACCGGCATTGTTGCAGATGGCGTGGGAATTGGGGTGATAACGCAAAGAGGCATGGCGGTAAGATTCTGGGAGCTTCAACGACCCACTACATGCCACTCATTTCATCGCCCCAAGCCGTACATTTATTAAGCTTGTCGACCAACCGGTAACGACAAATCTGCCTTCGCCCGGTCCCTGTCCCCGGTGCCAGCTACGCTACCAGGGTTGTACATTGCAGTCTGACAGGGCAACCCGGTTCCCCGTTCTCGTTGACCGTATCAGACGCCGGGGCGGTTCCCATTCACCGCAAGAAGCTTCAATGTCATTGCAATCTCTATCATGTACGAAAGGCCGACTTGAAGCCAGAGCCCCTACACGGTAATCCGTGATACGTCCTTGTGATAAATCACTGGGTTCTGGTTATCGTCGTTCAATTCGTCGCCTATCTCATACGAGGCGACCTGCTCGTCAGTCAAAATATTCTGGATCCCGTTGAAGGTGCTGCCATAAGGCATGAATCCACAGGTCATGGCACGACGCCAGCCTGCTGTCATGTTGGCTCCGGCCCCATGTACCAGCAACCCGTTATGGAAGGAGCAGGAACCAGCCTTCATGGGCACGGCCATGGATTCCATGGTCGTGAATTCGGGATATACCTGAAAGATGTCCGCCATGTTTTCGGCGATCCTCACGTTGTCGTAGGCGGTCTTCTTGTGGGAACCTGCCAGAAAATAGAGACACCCATTCTGGTAGGTGGCATCGTCCAGCGCGAGCCAGATGCTTATTGCATCCCGGGAATAGAATGACCATTTCGGATTGTCCAGATGCCAGGCCGTGGCATTGGCCCAGGGCTGCTTGATCAAGGCCTGATCATGCCACACCCGCATGCCTTCCGACTGGGCCAGTTCGGTGGCCATTTTGCCAATGCGGGGATCCAGCATGAGTTCCTTCATGGCCGGATTGTCCCTCCATAGATTGAGGCGCTGTACAAAGACATAATCATAGAAGGAATCGCCGTCTTTCCAGCGATCATCGTCCACAGTGCCTTCGACTACCAGCTTCCGGTCTTTGCGCTCCCGTACGGCAGTGTCCACGGCTTCCCGCCACGTCTCCAGTTCCCCAGGGGTCAGGAAATCATCCATCAACACAAAACCATTGGCTTGATAGGTGTCGATCTGGGCCTGGGTAATTTCAGTATTCATGGCATCTCCTTGTCCGATAGGTGTTTCTTCACCGTTCCCGTAACAGCCAAACAGTGAAGGAAGCCAGTCCTGTCCCGGACCAGCTCCCTTTAATTTCATAACCTGTTATCCATGATGTTAATCGCTGGCGTAGAACATTTGCTCGCCACTGTTGTTGCCGGCAATGGCTTGGCCTGCTATCGGCACATTACGCATCGCCGCATCCGTCACCAGCACGTAACCCACCTTTTCGGCAAGATTGAAAATCCATATATTGTCGTAATGGATCTGGAAAATTTCCTCAGCCAGAGCCAGGTCTTCCTCCGAGGCAGGAACGGTCGCTATCCGTTCCTGGTGTATTTCTACCAGGCGCTGGACCGATGCTGGCGGTTCTTCCCCGCTCTCACCATTGGATTTTACCCATTTCCTCCATTCAGTGGTCACTCGGGTGATGATCGTGTAATCATCCCAGGTGTCGTCCCGCCACATGGGTCGAACCGTCCATAGCAGAGTAGCCTGCAATTCGCCTGCATTAAAAAGTTCGCCCCAAAAAGACGGTTCGATCTTCTTCAGGGTAGTCTTGATGCCTGCTGCCCGGAAGTATTCGGTCAATAGCTCCGCCACCGGCAACATGTCCGGGGCGTGGTCGGCCACCTCAAGGAGAATTACAAAGGTATTGCCATCCGGTCCCAGCCGCCAACCGTCGCTGTCCCGCTGGTCCATACCGATGGAATCCAGGATTTCTTCGGCTTGGGCCAGGTCATATTCGGCAGGCACCAATTCAGGCAGAGACCCAAATCCATAATAGACAGTCTCAATAATCTCCGGCCGGTTGATGGTCATATTGAGAGCCCGGCGAAACTCTAAGTTGTTGACCACTTCGCGCCATACCGGATCATCGTAGGTATAATTGATCCAAAGGGCTGTGGGATCGACATGGTTATCCAGGATGGCGAAGTTGATGTAACCCTTATCCTTGGCTTCCTGGTACAAGGGCAGTTTCAGCAACGCCGTGTCTTCCCGCAACATATCCACTTCATCGGCGAATACCTTCAGGTTGACTGCATCGGTGTCTGCCGCCAATGCAGACACCACTTCGTCGATGTAGGGCAACTGATTGCCGGCCGCGTCAACTTTAAAGTAATACGGGTTGCGCTCAAACTTCATAAAGCTTGCATCGTCCGTTACATTGACCCAGGGCCACATCGCCGGGAACCCGCTGCAGCGCTGCCGTGGCAGGTCCCATTCAAGGCAGTCGACCACCGTAAACAGGGCTCTCTCTGTATCCAGCCCTTTTTCATCCATCATGGCTTGGATTTCGTCAGCGTCGCCGTATTCGGAATGGATGGGCTTTAAGTGATGGGCCGGTTTGAATACATCTGTATAACCTTGCCAACCCTTGATACTCAATTCCCGAAGAAAACCGCCATAACTTTCACTGAAAGAAATGGTGAAGGTATAGTCATCTAGGATCTCCAGGGTCATCGGGTCGCCATCAGGACTGCCTGCTGATCTGAACTTATTGGGGATCGCCGGAGAATAGGTTTCATTCAGAAGTACATCCTCATAGGCAAAGCGGACATCAGCGGTGGTAACAGGTTCCCCGTCTGACCACTTCAGGCCTTCACGCAGGTTGAAGGTAAAGACGGTATTGTCGTGATTGACTTCATAATTTTCCACAACATTGCCGTAGATCCCTGTAATGCCAATACCGGGAGCCGCCAGTACATTCTCAATCAGCATGATGGCGAGATCGGCGTTCATGTCCGGACCCGGATGGGCAAAACGCATCACGCCGCCGTACTCTCCGATCTCCAGGTCCGGCAGGTCGTTGACCTCCGAAATCACCCCGGCCACTACTACCAGCGGGTTAGTCGGCAGCCGATCCTCAACCGGTGGCAGCTCACCGGAAGCTACCTGTTCGTCGAGGTAGGGGGACTGGGAATATTTGCCTTCCGGGGCCGCCATTTCCGCCGCCGGTTCCTCCGCTTCTGCCGGTGGTGCAGCGGCTTCCGGCGCCCCGCAGGCGGCCAACAGAACCATACTGAGTGTCAATATAGACACAAACAACTTGAACAATTTCATTTGAATCTCTTCCCTGCTGACATTGGTTCCTGTAAGAAAACGTCGTCGTGACAATCCGCCTTAGCTGCTCATGAAAATGCCCTTTTCATCTTTGTTTTGTGAGATAGTAGAAAGCCACACCGAAATCATAGCAGTAGTGAGATGCAGCTTCGAGCGAAATTAGCGTAGTGTGCGCCTGTATCTGTTGCCGGACCAGATCTTGCCTAACCCAATCGACAATCTACTTTCGCTAGGAAAGAAGAAGAGCCACTGGAAAACAGAGGAAATGAAGTGAAGGACCAACCATTCAAACTGTCGTATGCCATTGCTTCATCTATGTATGGCTGCTTGCCCTTATCCGAAGTGGTGGCAGGTGCAAAGGAAGTTGGAGATGGCCGTATTGACCTTTGGCCTCTCCGGCATGCAAATCAGAGAGAACAGGCTGCCGAAATGGGCATGGCGGCCTTCAAGGACTTGCTACTGACCCATGAGGTGGAACTGGCACTGACCACTCGCTATGATCTGGGACCTTTTGGTCTTAGAGACGAATTTGAATATGTGAGGTCAATGGGTGGCCGCTTGGTTGTTTCCGGTAGTCAGAAAGAAGGACACGACCTGCAAGGAGCTGAATTGAAGCAGGCAGTACAGAATTTCGTTGAGCGAATGAAACCTGAGGTAGATCTGGCCGCCGCTATGGGTATTACGATAGGAATAGAGAATCATGCCTCGGCGTTGATAAGTTCAGTTGATTCCATTCTGTGGCTCGCAGAATTCAGCCCATCTTCACACTTGGGAGTGGCTTTGGCCCCCTATCACCTGCCTGACGACAACCAGGTAATTTCGTCTCTCATTCGCTCTGTTGGAAATAAGCTGGCGCTATTCTACGCTTGGCAACATGGCATGGGATGCATGGAAAAGCTGCCCAAGGACCAAGAACTGATGCAATTGCCCGGAAGAGGGCAGATGGATTTCCGGCCTATATTGGAAGCATTAAAGGAAATTCAATACACAAACCTTGTCGAGATTTTCATGCATCCAGTACCCCGCGGGATCCCTATCCTGGATGACGCTTCAGGCACCACCAAAACCATCCAAGAGGCCAGAGGCTATCTGGACGCCATCGCTGTCACTCTTTAATTCAGGCTAAACAGCCACGACCGATTGCCGTCACTCTTGAGGAATGAGAGCTTCTTCCCGATCGCTTCGCAGTCGTTCAGGGCAGAAGGCAGGCAAAAGAAATTCAGCCAAGCAGCCGTAGAACTCCCCTTGCAATCCTTTGGAGATGGAACAGGACGACCATTCGATGCCTAACACGTTGTGGTCGGTTCCATTTTGCAACCGGTCGTACGGGCCAAACACCGCCGAATGTCAACACCCCAGAGAGTCCTCAGGGGCCTCGTACAGGCTACAATTTCTTTTTGTCAAGCTGCATACAGTAAATATGTTTACCCTTTAGTTAGCCCTGTAAATGGGGCAACAGCAAGGGGCATTTGGTTTCGCCCTGAGTAAATGCGCCCTACGGTGGAGTGGGGCAGCCAAGCCTGACCCAGCAATCACTAACAAAATCATGGACAGGTGCCCGGAATCGACCCCAATCGGCCCAAAGGGGGGCTGTGCTTTGGAGGTGTTGGAGATGATGGGCGATTTCGTGTAACTCGGATGGAAGCTGCCAGAGCCAGGCTTCAATCTCCTCCGTTTCATCCAAAGGGACCGGCAAGAAGCTCTGTGGAGCTTCCACGGTAAAAATGTAAGTAGTAAAAGGCAGGGGATGTACAACCTGTGGTATTTGAAAAGCGTAATCCAGCTGGCCGAGAAACTGAGTCCGGCAACCTTGACTCAAGTCCAAGCTTGTCTCCTCGAAGACCTCACGTTCCAAGCTGCCAACCACATCTTCGCCTGGCTTTACACCACCCGTAGGCAGCCTGAAGCAACCGGCGGGATAGTCTGCCTTCGTATGGAGAAGAAGACCATTGCGCGGCTCCGCCCGATGCAGGACATAACAGACCTCAGCCCTTCGCCCATCAACAAAAAGAGTGCCTTCATCGCCTTCGAGAAAGGTATTGCCTACTTTAAGTTGGAGGTGTTGGCGTGTGGCCTGAGGCCATTTGTGCTGCAGTTCCCTCCAAGTCCTTTGGATCTCTGCCTCCGCCGCATCCACAAGTGAATGTTTCCTGTCGCTATGAACGTGTCTGCAGCTGGGGGTCCACTGCATCCCGCAATCCGTCCCCCAAGAGAAATAAGGACAACACGGTGAAGAATATGAGGATGCCTGGTGGGAATATTAGGTGCCAAGCGAGGTATCTACCCGATTCTGGATCGATGAGAAAAAGATGATCCTGAGACTTGGCCAGCATACTGCCCCAGGTAGCGTGCGGTGGTTGCACTCCTAGTCCCAGGAAACTCAGGACTGATTCAATCAATATCAAGGAGCCGATATCCACAGTTGCCAGTACCAGAATCAGTGGAATGGAATTAGGAAGTATGTGGTACCACATGACACGAGGAACCGAAGCGCCAATGGAACGGGCGGCCAATGTGTAATCGAGTTCTTTGATTTGCAGGACTTGACCGCGCATGAATCGGGCAATTCCAACCCAACCGAAGAATCCCAGAAACAGCGTTAGAGTTACAGCATTAGGGCGCCAAATAGAAGTGACCAGAATCAGGACAAACAAAGTCGGTATGGAGCTGAAAGTGTTGATCAGCCAAGAGAACACATCATCTATCAAGCCCCCAAAGAAGCCAGCCACCATGCCCAACACACCACCCAACAGGAAAGAGATCGTGGTGCCGAACAAAGCAATCAACATGCTGATCCGAGCGCCATAAAGCAGGCGTACCAACTGATCCCGACCCAAGCTGTCCGTTCCCAACCAATGGGTAATCCCCTGGGATTGTTCCAAAAGCTGCGGGGCCCGAATCGAGTCCAAACCTAGCTTCCATTGCGCATAGGGCCAGAAGTAACCGGGCTGAAGTGTGCTGTCCAGGTTTGTATCGTTCGGGCCAACTCCCACCAGCAGGATTGACAAGGCTTCGGCCCCTATCGCCAATACGGCCACCGTCGCCAGGAAGGAAATGGAAGCGATTGTCAACCGGTCCCGCCGCAAACGGGCCAAAGTCAGACTGACGAAAGAACGGGGCTTGCGAGTCGCCTCATCTTGTAATGGATCCGAAATCCGCGAGGCCGGCATCGAGGTGGCGGTCATCAAGAGGTTGCAACCAGTTTACAAGCGAATGCGCGGGTCCACGATCGCATACAGAATGTCGGACAGAAGGTAGCCGAGAATCGTGAGCACCGAAAAGAACATGACAGCCCCCATAATCGTGGGGTAATCCCGCTGGATGGCGGCAAAATAGGTAAGACGTCCCATGCCCGGCCAGGCAAAGATACTCTCCAGCACTAAGGCGCCACCAATGATTCCAAAGATGGAGGGACCCAGCACCGTGGCAAGAGGCATCAGTGCATTGCGCAACACGTGCTGAATCCAGATGGTATGGGATCGAATGCCCTTGGCTTTAGCCGTGCGCAGAAAATCCTGTGAAAGGACCTCGAGCACCTGTGTCCGCATTAATTTGGTGATAAAAGCCAAGCCCCCCAAGGCGAGAATTGAGCCCGGGAGAATCAAATGGCGCACTCTGTCTACAAAGTCGAAACTGGAATCCAAAGACAAAGTCATGCGCCCGCCGACAGGCAGGATTCCCCACACTACACTGAAAAGGAAAATACAAATGATCGCCAGCCAAAAGGTAGGTATGGCCTGGCCTGCAACCGTTAAGAGGCGAATGATCTGATCTGGAACCGAACCCCTAAAGAATGCGGCTAAGAATCCCAGCGGGACACCTAAAGCAAAACTGGCCACTAATGAAATCGCCCCCAGTTCGAGAGTGGGGATCATGCGTTCTCGCAGGCGCGTCCAGACTGGCTCTTGGGTTGTCAAGCTGCGTCCTAGCTCCCAGCGCAGCAGTCCGCCTCCCTGATCGCAAGCAGTAATCCTAACGAAGTCCAGGTAACGACAATAATTCGACACTGGTGCTTGTTGTTCCCTAACATCTCCACTCCTGAAGGCGAATCCCGTCAACCATTGAATGTATTGGATGGCCATGGGTTGATCTTGGCCGAGCAACGCTCGGAACTTTTCACGGGCCTCTGCAGTCACAGTGGGATGGAAAGTAGCCAAAGAAACGAAGTCACCCGGAGCGGATTGAATCAGCACGAAACTTAAGATGCTGATCCCAAACAAATTAGGTATGGCTTGCAGGAGCCGCCTTGCGATATAACGGTACATCTTGTGAAGAAAGGTTCGAACAGCGTAAAGACGTTCTGGCCCATCAAGCCTGTTGAGGATTTACGATGACAAACTTTGATGGCCCTGTTTCCCGTATTTAAGGGTTGGGCCCAAAGAAAAAGGCATACGAGCTGCCGGCCGTACTGGCCGGCAGCTCGCATGCCTAGTTAACAGGAAATATCTACTCGGTAAGGCTCCAGCGTTCCACGTTATGGCTGAAGCTCCATGTACCGGGGTTTATGCCTTCCCAACGCGGGGAGTACCCAATTGCCCCGACAGTACCTGTAACAAAAACGTAGGGGATATCATCATGGATAATCTGCTGAATCTCCTGGTAAATCGGTGCCCGATCCTCCGCAGCGCAGCCGGGCACGGAAATGCCTGCATCCAGCAACTCGTCCATTTTTGGATTCACGTAGCTGACAAAGTTGAAGCCGCTGCCCGGGGTGTCATAGCGCGTATGCCAGAACACGTCGTCATTGGGATCCGTACCCATTCCGGTCCAACCAATGATGACCATCTCGAAGGTTTGATTCAACAATTCCTCCACCATCAGGCCAAAGTCGATGGCTTCAAAGGAAATGTCAAAGCCCAAGCCGTTAAGCTGATCCTGTACCAGGACTCCTAGTTCCTCGCGAGTTGCATTGCCCGCGTTGGTCATTAGACCCAGGGAAAGCGTAGATCCAGCTTCCGCTGTAGCACAACCATTGCACTCCCGGACGCCATCACCATCTGAATCCGTCCAGCCGGCCTCATCCAGAATCTTGGCGGCCAATTCCTGATCATAGGCGTAGGGCTCTATGCTTTCGTCATGGGCCCAACCGACAGCAGGAAGCACGTTGCTAGCAATCTGATAGCCCTGTCCCAGATATACATTTTCAATAATAGCTTCGTAATCAAGACTGTGGGCGATGGCCAGGCGCACACTCCGGTCGCTCAGAATCGGATGAGGATCCTGATCTACGGCATTTCCCTCTTCGTCAAAGGCAGGTTGTGGATTGTCCGGATTGGCCAGATTCAATCCTATGTACGAATAGCCATCATCCTTCGCTTCAAATACTTCCAGGTCAGGGTTGGCTTTGGCCCGGTCCACCTGCGAAGGTTCCAAACCGATAGAATCGACTTCCCCAGCTTCAAGAGCGGCCAAACGCGTGCCCGGCGAAGGAATTACTCGAGTTATCTGTCCATCCATGTACGGTGCGCCCTTCCAGTAGCTGTCGTTCCGCACCACTGAAATGTGCTCGTCTCGAGTCCAAGTATTGAAATTGAAGGGACCCGCAGAAGTCGCCGGCGCCGTGTTATGCGGCGAGGTCATAATATCGGAAAAATCTGCCGCATAAAGGTGACTAGGTAACCAGCCCAATCCCAGATCCAAAAAACCGTCACACTTCAATTCTGAAAAGGTGACCTGTACCGTCAAGTCGTCAATCACTTCAATGGAAGAGATCCGTTCCACTGCCCCCTTTCGTGGCGTCTCAACCAAATCGCTGGCAATGGCGTCGTAGGTGAATTTGAAATCATGGGCATCCACCGCCTCGCCGTCGCTCCAAACCAATCCAGAGCGGATTCGGAAAGTGTAGGTCAAGGAGTCTTCAGAGACCTCCCAGCTTTCGGCGGCTTCGCGAGCCTCAATGGCACCGGAGAAGGGATTTACGCCGAAGAGACCCGGGTAGAATCCACCAACGCTGGAACTGGCGTTGTCAGACCAAAGAATTGGGTTCAGGATGCTGGCATCCGTACTGGACACATCAATAAAAACTCCGCCCGGTTCTGGAATGCCGATTTCCTGATCTCCGACCATGACGGATGTTGTGGCGCAGCCAGTCAAGACTATCAGGGCCAAGACCACAGTTACTAAGACCGACCAGCCGCCGCTTAACAGCTTCTTACACATGGGATTTCCACTCCTTTTTTGAATCAATTTCCATAATTTAAATTTGGCTTGAGCGAAGACCACAATAGTCACCATAGCGGCCCAATTGGACGCTATTCATTCAGGAAGCAGGCGGCGTGATGGCCGTCTCCCAAGTCCTTGAATTCCGGTTCTTGCTCAAAACAAATATCCATAGCCTCAGGGCAACGGGTACAGAAGTTGCAGCCCTTAGGTGGTGAAGCAGGATTGGGCACGTCTCCTTCCAAAATGATGTGCTGCCGTTTGGATTCGACCACAGGATCGGGGATGGGTACTGCCGACAACAAAGCCCTGGTGTAAGGATGTTTGGGGCTCTCGTATAGTTCGGATCGTTCCGCCAGTTCCACTATTTTTCCAAGATACATAACTGCAATGCGCGTAGAAATGTGGCGAACGACACTTAAATCGTGGGCGATAAAAAGATAGGTAAGGCCCAAGTCTGCCTGCAGGTCAACAAGGAGGTTGATAACCTGTGCTTGAATCGAGACATCCAAGGCCGAAATGGGTTCATCACAGACGATGAAGGAAGGGCTGACAGCCAAGGCTCTAGCCACGCCAATGCGTTGCCGTTGACCGCCGGAGAACTCATGTGGGTAGCGGTTTACGAAATAGGGATTCAAACCCACAATCTGCAGCAGTTCCTGGACCCGCTCCTGCCTTTCTGCTCTGGAATTACCAAGATTGTGCACGTCCAGCGGCTCCCCCACGATGCTACCCACGGTCATACGTGGATTCAATGAGGCGTAGGGGTCTTGAAAGATCATTTGCATTCGCCGCCGCATCCGTCGCAAATCTTGCCCAGAAGCTTCGGTCAGTTCGACACCCTCAAACTGTACGCTGCCTTTGGTGGGGCGGTGCAATTGCAGAATTGCCCGGCCCGTGGTCGACTTACCGCAACCGGATTCTCCTACCAATCCCAAGGTCTCGCCCTGATACAGATCTAGATTCAGGCCGTCAACGGCCCGGATTGCTCCGACCTGGCGCTGAAAAAGCACCCCTTGGGTTATGGGAAAGTGCATCTCCAAGTCTCTGACTTTGAGCAGCACTTCACTGGAGCCATTTGCTTGCATCATGGCGCGGCCTCTTCTTCCATAGCCAATACTTCTAGACTGATTTCCTGGAGATCCCGCCAGCAGGCGGCCATGTGCCCATCTGCCTTCTCCTCTAAAGGCGGATTTTCAGCCCAACACTGGTCTATGACAAACTCGCAACGCGGTGCGAAGGGGCAGTGAGTCGGAGCGTCCAGCAGATCTGGAGGGAGGCCATCAATGGGGATCAGCCTTTGTCTTTCCGCCTTATCCAGACGCGGGATGGAACGTAGCAATCCCACTGTGTACGGATGCCTCGGGTCTGCATACAGTTCCTCTACGTTGGCTACTTCCACTATGAATCCGGCGTACATGACAATGACTCGTTTCGCCATCCCGGCGACTACACCTAAGTCATGGGTAATCCAAATGATCGCGGTTCCCGTTTCTTCCTTGAGACGTTCGACAAGATCTATGATCTGGGCCTGAATGGTCACATCCAAGGCTGTGGTGGGTTCGTCGGCTATTAACAGCTGCGGATTGCAGCTTAGGCCCATGGCTATCATGACGCGTTGCCGCATGCCGCCTGAAAACTGATGAGGATAGTCGTCCAGGCGGTCGCCTGCAGCCGGAATACCCACCAGTTCCAGCAGTTCGGTCGCACGCGCCCTGCTCTGGGAGCGATTCATGTTGAGATGAAGCTCTAAGGCCTCTGTAATCTGACGCCCCACGGTCAGAACCGGATTCAGCGACGTCATGGGATCCTGAAAAATCATGGCGATCCGGTTTCCGCGGATATGCCGCAATTCATTTTCCGAGAGCTGCCGCAGATCCTGTCCGTCAAAAAGTACTTCGCCGCTCACGATCTTTCCAGGTGGTTGCGGAATGAGACCGATTAGAGACATCACTCCCACGCTCTTGCCGGAACCCGATTCTCCGACAATTGCCACCGTTTCACCCTCATTTACTTCGTAGGAAATGCCGTTGACGGCATGCACCACGCCATCCTGAGTAAAGAATTTGGTTTGCAGATCTTTGACTTGCAGCAGGGGTTCAGCCATATGACTTGTTTCTTGTGTGAGTGGCCATCTGTACACCATCGGCCCATTGCTTCTGTGAAATCAGGAAGCGGACGGTCATCGATAGAGAGAGATGGTCCCGTTGGAAGGTGTTGCTTTGGTTGTCAAGTATACAAGCAGAGGAGGGACATGCAGGGATCACAAACCCACAGGCTTCGCCTGAGTGCCTTGGATTTGACTCCCCCTGATTCTAAGGAGGGCAAAAGGCTGCTGGGTTGCCCATTCGCGACTTCAGAATGTTTACCTGTTCCAGTACTGCTCTGCGACTCGTGCCGCCGATCACATCCCTGGACTCTACGCTGGCCGTAAAGTCCAGTACGTCCCGGACCCCTTCAGAAAAAGATGGGTGCAACCTGCGCCAGGTGTCGGTAGAAAGCCCGGAAAGGTCCAAGCCTGCCTCCTCAGCCTCCTTCACCGCAGCACCAATGATTTCGTGGGCATCTCGGAAGGGCACGCCTTGCCGCACCAGATATTCAGCCAAGTCCGTAGCTAACATGAATTCGTTCATAACATTCGCCATGCGCTCTTTGTTTAAAGCCAACGAAAGTAAAGCCCCGGACGTGATTTGCAATGACTGCGACCACGTATCCACCGTTGCAAAGAGGGGTTCCTTATCTTCTTGCAGATCCCGATTGTAGGTTCGTGGCAGTCCTTTTAAGGTCATCAGCAGACCCATAAGAGCCCCGGTCGTGCGCCCCGCTTTGCCCCGAATCAATTCAAAGGCATCAGGGTTCTTCTTCTGAGGCATCAAACTACTGCCTGTACTGTAGGCATCTCCCAATCTGAAGAACCCATAAGGCTCAGAGGAATAGATGATGACATCCTCCGCCAGCTGGCTAAGATGAACCATGGATAAAGAGGCGCAAAACAGGAATTCGGATACGAAGTCCCGATCGGAAACCGCATCCATGCTGTTGTAGGTGATCTCATCGAAGCGTAGCAGGTTGGCCAGGCGGTGCCGATCTACAGAAAATGGATTGCCTGCCATGGCCCCGCTGCCCAGCGGGAGCGTATTTACGCGGCTGCGGACCTGTTGCAGACGAGTCAAGTCCCGTAGCAAAGCCCAGGCATGACTGAGCAGCCAATGACTGAATCGGGTGGGTTGGGCCATCTGCAGATGAGTAAAGCCTGGCATGATCACGTTTACCTCAGTTTCAGCCATTGCCGCCATGAGGCGTATTACCCGAGTGAGATGCTCTTGCAGGTCATCCACTTGCTCCCGCAGCCAGATTCGCATATCGGTTGAGACCTGGTCATTGCGGCTGCGCCCTGTGTGCAATTTGCCAGCCGCTTCACCCACCAATTCCCGCAAGCGCCGTTCATGTGCTGTATGAATATCCTCATCGGCCGGCTCCAATTGGAATTGGCCTTCTAGCCATTCTCTCGCCATGATATCCAGGCCCTCCTGAATGGCGGTTCGCTCCTCGCTCGTGAGTATGCCTGCCTCGGCCAACACCTGGGCGTAGGCGTGGCTGCCTTTAAGGTCGGCTTCCCACATCCGTTGGTCAAAACTGATGGAGGCTCCGAATTTGTCCATAAGTGGGTCACCTTGCTTTGCAAAGCGGCTGCCCCACATCTTGCGTTTTGGCGGCATAACAGTTCGCAATCTCCTTCTCGTGCCTGGTCCCGATATCTTGTATGCGAGCCGTTTTATCGGCTAAGTGGCACACTTATCTGGCGCCCAGTTGACTATCCAGTATATGTAATTGAATACAGTCAGTGCTCCTCGGAATTTGTGTTGTTTCCCTGCCCTCGATTCTTGACAGCAAGGATTACGATGGGTATCTCTAAGGAACTGGGAAAACAGAAGCGGGGCTCCAGTTGGGCAGGTATTTCGCAACGTCCTCCTTGTCATCCGGACCATGGACTGCGGCCTGCCATTTAGGAAAAGGGTGAGGGAAAAGACAGCAGGACGGCCACTGGGCACCTTCCAAGGGACTAAGCTCGCATTGATGTCCGAAACCCGGAATTCGATGCCTCAACTGTTTGTCAAAGCCGAAAATCCACTTTCTTGAAGTTTACTATCGGACACTCGCGGCCTCCCTGCTTTGGACCTTTAGGAATCCGAATTCAAGCTACATAGGAACAGATGATCTGTGGTACGAAGACACTAAGATAGAGAACAGTAAATGGAGTGATCTTTATAGAAGGCCGAGAAAGGATGCCAAAGGGCAATCAAGCCACCTGACAGGCCTCTCCCTTAGAGTAGAGAGTGCATCTGATGGAAATCGCTTGGTTGAAGAAGTGATTTGGTGGCAATTTTCCTGCTTGCTTAGTGCCGAAGCACACCAGATACGTCGCCGGTACAAATTTGGAGCAAGCTGTTGCCCTATACTGCCCTGGGGAATTTAACAGTGTCCTACGAGTTGGAAGGCTACCCAGATGCCAGACACCCTAAGCGATCACAAAGAAAACAACGCCAAGGACCCAAAGAAGGATTATCAACCCGCTTTTGCCCGGTCCGGAGCCACCCACAATTGGGAAAGTCTCATTGACAGGATGCTGGGCGAGGCTGTGCAGAAAGAGGAATGGCAGAACTTAAGAGGTCAGGGCCGGCGCGTGAACCTGGATGCTCCCCCGGGAGTACCTGCGGACCAGGTCATGGGTAACAAGATAATGCGGGACAATGAAGTAGCCCCCGCCTGGATTGAAAAACGCAAAGCACTGTTGAAGCGCATCGAGATATGGCTACAAAACTTACGTGCAAAAGCACAGATTCTGGGAACAGCCGAATTAGAGAGTGAAGGGCAACTGGCAAAGCTGAGCCAGGAAATCACCGACCTGAATAGGTCTATTCGCGACGCCAACATCGCTATCCCCATTGTCAGACTTGAATTGGTCCAACTGAACTTAGCAGAGGAAATACGGCGGGTTCAAGATCTGTAAACAAGGAAGGCAGTCAGTCCCGCAGCGTCAACCGTGTCTAGTCATGAATGTTCTTAGGCGCTTCATCGATTCTTCGATATCTTCCTTTTTGGCTGCATAACAGCAACGTACGTGCCCGTCTCCGCCGGCCCCGAAAGCACTGCCGGGAATAACAGCTACATGTTCCTCTTTCAGGAGCCTTTCTGCGAATTCATAGTCATTCATGCCTGAGGGGCTAATGTCAGGGAAACAATAAAAGGCCCCCTTCGGGTCAAAGCAACTCAGTCCCATGTCGTTCAGGGCGCTCACAATATAGCGGCGCCGCATATCGTAGGACGCACGCATCTCAGCCACGTGCCCCTCCACAGCCGGGTTTGTCATGGCACACAAGGCCGCGGCTTGCGCCGTAGTAGGAGGGGATAAAATCTGATACTGGTGCACTCTGCGCATGGCCATTACTATGTCCTGCGGTCCGAGGGCATAGCCAATGCGCCAGCCCGTCATTGCATAATCCTTGCTGAAACCGCCCAAATGAATAGTGCGTTCACGCATTCCAGGCAAAGCCGCGAACATCACATGCTTGTGGTCACCGTAAACCAACTGGTCATAGATTTCATCGGATATCACAATCAGATCGTGAACTTCGGCCAGCTGGGCAATCTCCTCAAGACGCGCCTGCTCCAAAACTGCACCGGTGGGATTATTAGGATAGCTTAGAAAGAGTGCCTTTGTACGAGGCGTGATGGCATCCTCAATATCCGAGGCCAAAATCTGAAAATTATCCTGTACCCTCGTAGCCAGAGGCACGGGGGTGCCACCGGCCAACTGCACCGCAGCTGTGAAACTGACGAAACAGGGCTGGGGAATGAGCACCTCATCTCCTGGATTCAGAATGGCGTCGAAAGCCAACTGGGTGCCTTCACTAACTCCAATCGTGATCAGGGCTTCACTTACAGGGTCATATGTGGGACCCCCATACAAATTGGAAAGTTTGGAAATAATTGCTTCCCTCAATTCGATGGTGCCCGATGTATCTGTGTAGGCTGTCTGGCCGTCCCGCAGAGACTGAATGCCGGCTTCCAGAATTGGAGCTGGTGTAACGAAATCCGGCTCACCGATACTCAAACTGATCACATCGTCCATGGTAGCTGCGATTTCAAAGAATCGGCGGATAGGGGATGCCGGGAGATTGGCCACGCGGGTACTGACACGATCTCGATCAGCCTTGGAGGTGAATGTGGTCATCTGTGATGTTGAGTGATTACTGTTCATGCGATTCCCGTCATGGGCTGATTCAAACTGCGAAAGAACGAACTCCTACGCAGGGCCGGAGGCACATGCGAGGATAGGTCTGCGCAAATGCCATTCGGTATGGCTTTCGTAAGCGTAGGCAGCCTGCAGCAGAAGCTCCTCTCCCAAGTACGGCCCCATGAGTTGCAAGCCAATGGGCAATCCCTGACTGTCATATCCGCACGGCACGGATACCCCGCAGTTGCCGGACAGATTGGCACTGATAGTGAAGATATCCGCAAGATACATGGAAAGCGGATCATCTACTTTTTCACCGATAGGAAAGGCCGTAGTGGGAGTCGTTGGGCAGGCAATCAGATCCACTTTCTCAAAGGCTTGCGCGAAGTCCTCCTTGATGAGAGTCCTGACCTGTTGTGCTTTCAAGTAATAGGCGTCGTAGTAGCCCACACTCAGGGCATAGGTGCCCAGCATAATCCGCCTCTTGACTTCGGGTCCGAACCCCTCGGCGCGCGTGGCACTGATATTGCCCCACATGGAGCCAGCCTGTGTGCTGTGCCCAAATCGGATGCCATCGAAACGGCTTAGGTTGGCCGAACATTCAGCTGTGACCACCATGTAATACACCGGTAAACCCATCTCGGTGTGAGGCATGGAAATAGAGATCAGTTCAGCTCCCAATTGCTCAAACTGTTTTATGGCCACCTGCACGGCTTCTTTAACCTCTGTCTGCATCCCATCGCCGAAGTACTGTTCGGGAATGCCAAGTCGCAGTCCGTGCAAATCCTGTTCCAAATGCTGGCTATAGGCAGGCACCTCTGCATCCAGAGACGTGCTGTCAAAAGAGTCCGCACCAGCGATGGTTTCCAGCATCAAGGCAGCATCTCCTACGGTCCGGGCAAAGACCCCTATCTGATCCAGACTGCTGCCAAAGGCCACGAGCCCATAACGACTGACCCGGCCATAGGAAGGCTTGAGGCCTACCACCCCACAGAACGCTCCCGGCTGTCGAATACTGCCGCCAGTGTCAGACCCCAAGGCAGCGAAGGCCATGCTGGAGGCCACAGCCGCGGCAGAGCCACCGCTACTGCCACCCGGCACTCTTTCCAAGCACCAAGGATTGTGAGTGGTGAAGAAGGCACTGTTTTCCGTGCTGGAACCCATGGCGAATTCATCCGTGTTGGTCTTGCCCAACATGACAGCTCCGGCGGCGTCCAATCTGTTAACCACGGTGGCAGAGTAAGGCGGCAGGTAACCCTTGAGCATCCGGCTGCCACACGTTGTTTCAATGTTTGCGGTCGAAATGACATCTTTGACTGCGATGGGTACTCCCAGCAGCGGATGATCAGATTCACCGGAACGAGCAGCGTCCGCTGCGTGAGCCTGCTCCAAAGCCCGCTCCCCAGTGACCGAAATATACGACTTAATAAGAGGATCCACGGCCGCAATGCGGTCCAAGGATGCTTCTGTCAATTCGATTGAAGTGAAATCCCCATTAGCCAGTCCTTGGCTGGCTTCGTTCAGGGAAAGGGCCGTCAGGTCGGAAAAACTGGACATACAGTTGGCCATCAAGAATCAAAGAAAGCCCGTACTCGAAAGAAACTGCCTTGCCGGTCCGGAGCGTTGGCCAAGGCTTCATCGGTACTCAAACCAGGTACTGCTTCATCAGGCCGAATCACATTGGAAAGGGGCAATACAAAGGGAGTAGGCGGCACACAATCAGTGTTTACTTGCTGCAGTTTTTCGGCGTACTCCAGCACTTCACCCAACTGGTGGGCGAAAGTTTCAATTTCATCCTCGGTCAAATCAATGCGGGCCAAAGCTGCAATTTCTCGAACAGTGGCCGTTTCCAGTTTCACGGCATCTCTCTCATTACTATGGGACCCATAAAAAAAGCACTGCAGAAGGCATTCCACAGTGCCAAGATCTGACTTTTCAACACTGTGGCAGAGGGCTGTCCACAATGTCGGTTCCTGGTTTCAGTTACCCACACCCGGACAGCTGGCTAGCTGCCGCAGACATGGAGGCTGCGTGCCCCCGTAGCGTGTAGTTTGTACCGAAACACAGATATTGCATGAAGGCATTATAGGATATAAGCGGAGCCGATGCCAAAGTGCGCCCGTAACTGCAAACGCTCTTCAGACAGGAGTAGTCTGCGTTAGAATCGGTCCGCAACCGACTCCATCCCTTAGTTAGTGTTTGGACGTTTTCACGAACTGCCTGCCCGCAATACCCGGAAAGAATCATGAACTCTTTGCAACTGTCCAACCGGCTGCGCCAGGAAACCTCTCCTTATCTGCTGCAACATGCGCACAATCCGGTGGCCTGGCAACCCTGGGACGACCAGGCCCTAGAGCTAGCGCGCACCCAAGATCGACCCATTTTCCTTAGCATTGGTTACAGTGCCTGCCATTGGTGCCATGTCATGGAACGGGAGAGTTTCGAAGATCCAGAGACCGCCGCCTACCTAAACGAACATTTCATAAGCATCAAAGTGGACCGCGAAGAAAGACCGGATTTGGACGCTATATATATGGAGGCCGTGCAACTCATGACCCGGCACGGGGGTTGGCCCATGAGTGTCTTCCTGATGCCCGACGGAGTTCCCTTCCACGGTGGCACCTATTTTCCACCCTCACCCCGGCAGGGCATGCCCAGTTTCCGCCAGGTGCTGGAGGCAGTTTCAGAAGCCTTCGCCGCCCGCCGTTCCGACTTGCAGTCTCACGGCACTAACATGGTGGCCCAAATGGTGAAACTTGGGTCTCGCCAACCTGAATCCGGGGAGATCAGTGCTGACGAACACTTAGCCAGAGCTGTGGATCAATTGCAGCAACAATTTGATGCGAATTATGGCGGCTTCGGCAATGCCCCCAAGTTTCCCCAGCCCATGACAGTGGACTTTCTCCTCGTTCAGGCTCATGATAATTCGCAGCGGCAGGCCCGCCACATGGCTGAATTCACCCTCAACCAGATGCTCAAGGGAGGTATCTACGACCAATTGGGTGGTGGCTTTCACAGATACAGTGTGGACACATACTGGCTGGTACCTCATTTCGAAAAGATGCTATACGACAACGCCCAGTTGCTGGGGACTTATCTGCGGGCATGGCAAATGACCGGTAAAGCCGATTATCTGCGGGTGGTACGGGAAACCATTGCCTATCTATTGAGAGAAATGACACAGCCAGGGGGAGGTTTCTACAGTGCGCAGGACGCAGATAGCGAAGGTGAAGAAGGCATCTTCTTTCTGTGGGACCAAGCTGAGATTGAAGAAATCCTGGATGAGGAGGCTGCTAGAGCCATCAGCCTAGTTTTGGGCGTTACGGCCGAGGGCAACTTCGAAGGACGCAACATTCTGAATCGTCCCCTTGCTTTTGAGGAATGCTGCCGCAGATTGCGCATGCAACCCCGCCCGTTGCAGGCACTATTGGCGGCAAGCTTGCCGCAGCTCTGGGAGGCCCGTGAACAGAGGCAAAAGCCAGCCCGTGACGACAAAATTCTGACCGAATGGAATGGTCTTCTGATTTCAGCGTTGGCTCACTGTGGGGTGGTCCTGCCCCATCCAGAAGCCTTGCATGCAGCGCGGCAAGCTGCGGAATTCATCTGGAAGGAAATGAGAGACGGAGAAGGTGGCCTGTTGCGCAGCTACAGGGCAGGTATCGCCAGGAATCGGGGGGTGTTGGAAGACTATGCCGCTTATGGGCTCGGCCTCCTGGATCTGTTCGTAGCCGAGGCCGATCCGATGTGGCTCCAAAGAGGCGAGACTGTGGCCACCCAAATTATTGAACTGTTTGCCGACGCAGAATCCGGGGCTTTCTTCCAAACCAGTCACAACCACGAAACCTTAGTCATGCGCCGCAAGGAATTCATCGACAGCGCGGCACCCAGCGGCAACAGTCTGGCAGCAAACCTATTCTTGCGTCTTGCCCAAATCACGGGGGACGACCAATATCGACAGCAGGCAGCCTCTGTCTTTTCCTTTGTAGAGCCACTCATGGCGGCCCAACCCACAGCATTCGGCCGCATGCTCTGTGCCTACACAGAATTGCACAGCCCCACCCAGGAGGTGGTGATTGTAGGCGAACCTGAGGATCCCGCCACGATTGCTCTGACCCAAGCAGCTCGGCAGCCATATCATCCCCGGCGGCTGGTGTTGCAGATCCCAACTGTGAGACACACGGAGCTGGCTCTTTGGCAAGGTAAAGTTGCCCTGAATGGACAACCTACGGCTTACGTCTGTCGCAACCATGTTTGCAACCTGCCAGTGACCGAAGTGGGAGCCATGCTACAGCAGATGCAACAAATTGACCTGGAGACTTGAAGGCACGCCCATGCGAAAGATCTTCGCTCTCTTGGGATTCTTCTTTTCCTTGCCAGTTCGCTTGGCCATCTTGCTGGCCAACACATGGAGCAGGTTGCGCAGTGGCCAAATTCCTGCCTACATCCGCCTAGACTTGGGCGAAAAAGTACTGGAAAGGACAACTCCTCCGTCCTTCATTTGGCGCAAGCTGGCCGGGGGACCTGAACCTCAATCTCTGGAAGACTTGAGGAGGGTTCTACTGTCCATTGCCAGTGACCCCCGCCCGAAAGGGGTGATTCTACGTGTGGATCGGACAGACCTTACCCTGGTTAGGGCTCAGAATCTCGCCAGTCTCTTAACCGAATGCCGTCAAGCCAGCAAGAATGCAAAGGGCCGTAGCGCGCCGCTCCAGATTGTCTGCTACCTCTTTCAGTGCAATGGGCCGACCTACCTCGTCGGAGCGGTTGCAGATCGACTGTATCTTGCCCCTCTGGCTACCTGGGACCTGAAGGGACTATATTGGAGCAATCGATTCCTGCGGAGATTCCTGGACCGCCTGGGTGTGGAGTTCGATGTTGTACGAGCTGGCCGCTGGAAGTCTGCTACGAGTCCCTTGACTTCTGAATACATGGATACCCTTGAACGGAGCCACATGGCGGCCGTCATGGATTCTTATAGGGAGCAGATTATTGAAGCTATCTCACTTGGGCGGCAGCTGCCGCGGGACAAAGTTGAGGAAGCGTTGAACAAGGGTCCTTTATTGCCGCAAGAAGCGCGGCGTATGCACTTGGTGGACGATGTCTGTTCCTGGGCAGAGCTACCCCAGCGGTTAGCAGGAGAACTAAGGAATCCGCCGGAGAGTGTTAAACCGGTAGAGGAAGTCCGGGGCCTGCTGAGACGTACCTACCGAAGAAAATTTCGAAAAGCCATTGGGCTGATCGAGATCAAAGGTATGATTTCATTTGGTGCCGCAGGCGGACCTACTGTTCCAGGTACAGCCGGCAGGGCCTGTAATCATGCCGATTTGCTAGTAGCTATACAAAAGGCCCAAGACCGGCACCGGCAATTGGCTGGGGTAATTCTGTTCGTGGATTCACCCGGTGGCTCCGCTTTAGCCAGCCATGTCGTGCTCGATGCCCTGCATGCGTTGGCTAACAAGCTGCCCTTGGTGGTGTACATGGGGGGTGTGGCAGCTAGTGGCGGCTACTATTTGGCTATGGGCGGGGCCCATATTATCGCCCAAGGAGCCACCTTGACTGGCAGCATCGGAGTCTTCTCAGCCAAGCCTGTAATCTCGCGATTGCTGCAGCGGCTGGGAATTCTTACGGCAGAACTTGCCCAAAGCGAACATGCAAGCCTTTATTCCACCAACACCAAATGGACCCCGGCACAGCGCAAAGTCATGCAGACACAAGTTGATCACATTTACACCGAATTCAAGAGGGTTGTAGCCGAGGGCCGCAACATGGATGCCGGCAGGGTCGAGGAATTGGCCGAAGGCAAAGTGTGGACTGGCCAACAAGCGGTTGCAAATCGGCTGGTAGACGAAACTGGTACGCTGGCCAAAGCTGTCCAATATATTCGGGACATAGCTCAAGTGCCCCTCAACCTGGAAGTGAGGATCCTGGATTTGGGAGCCCGCAAGAAAGTGACCAGCCTGTATTCAGATTTGGTGCCTTCGGCTTTGGTTCGCTGGCTGAGGTGGACCCAAATCCTTTCGGTTGATAGCCAATACGAGGCAGAGGACGTCTCCGAAGTATGGATGCTGGCCGATGAACTTGTGTGAATACGAGAGAGATTGCAACATCGATATTATATCGGCGGCATTTTGCAAGAGAGGAAAGCCGTGACTTGGGAAGTGCGTGAAATACGGAGCCAGTTTCCCGCCTTGCAGGAACTTTACAACGGAACTCCGGCTGTTTTTTGCGATGGACCCGGCGGTTCCCAGATGCCAGCTTCGGTCTTTATGGCCATGCAGGAATACCTGAGTCGCTTCTCCGCCAATTCGGGGGGCCAGTTTGAAACTAGCTTGGCTACAGACCAGGTAACGGCCGAAGCGCGTAATGTAGCCGCGGACTTGCTGGGGGCATCTTCGGACGAAATAATTTTCGGGGCCAATATGACGACCCTGACGTACATGCTGAGCCGGAGCATTGGACAAACTCTGGTCGCCGGGGATGAAATTATCTTGTCCAAACTGGATCATGAGGCCAACATTTCTCCTTGGCTGCAGATGGCCAATGAACGAAATCTGGTGGTTCGTTGGATGGAGCCGGTACTAGCCAACTGTACTCTTGACTTGGCACAACTGCAGTCATTGATTTCGCGGCGCACCAAGTTGATAGCCGTGGGCATGGCCAGCAATTTCAGCGGGTCAATAAACGCCGTTCAACAAATAACGGCTTGGGGCCATGAAGTCGGAGCCATGGTCTATGTGGATGCTGTTCACTTCGCGCCACACGGCCGCATAGATGTGCGAGGATTGGATTGCGATTTCCTAGTCACCAGTGCGTACAAGCACTTTGGTCCCCATTTGGGAATCCTGTTCGGAAAAGAGAGGCACCTCAAGAGATTGCCGGCTTATCAGATTCGAGCTGCACCTTCTGAGATACCAGGAAAATTCGAAACAGGCACACTCAACTTCGAAGCATTGGCAGGGCTGATTGCCAGCGTCGATTACCTGGCTGCATTAGGTGGACGAGCCGCGGGCGCCACACTGGCGGCCACACGTGCGGAGAAACTGACCTCTGCCTTCCAACTCATCCGTCAACACGAAGTGGCCTTGATGTCGGAATTTCTGGCCGGATTGGATGCCATGCCATTCTTAAGATTGTATGGCTCCACAGAGTTGGCGGCACGGGTGCCTACTTTCGCGCTGAGAAAGGAAGGAGCAACTCCGCGCGATCTGGCAGAACTGCTGGCGCGCAAGAACATTTTCGCTTGGGACGGGAATTTCTACGCTATGGCCATCTCACAGGCCCTGGGGGTGGAAGCCAGCGGAGGCGTACTCAGGATAGGGTTCCTCCACTACAACACTTCCGATGAAGTGCAGGTCGTATTGCAGGCATTGGACGCGGCCTAAGACTCCTTTATGTACCATGCGTACTGGACTGGAAATATCTTTACAGACAGCTCGCCGCTTGGCTGTTCGCAAACAACTGTTGGATCGCAGTTTCACAGTTTCGCCTGATGGAGCCACAAAATCGGACATTCTACGGATCTTTCATGCCTTACGTTGCATCCAGTTAGATCCCATCCGGGCAGTGGAGCGTACGGAGCTTCTCGTGCTCTGGAGCCGAATGGGCAACTTCCGAGCCCAGGATCTGTACGAACTGGCTTTTACTGACAAACACCTTCTTGAAGACTGGGCACACTGTGCTTCCTTTGTGCTGATGGCAGACCGGCCGCTATTTAGCCTGGCGAAATCCAGATATGAAAGTTATTTAAAGGGTGCCAGTTCCTACGCGACCCGCATGCGTACCTGGATCCTGCAGAACCAAGCGCTGTTGCAGCAAGTGAAGAGGGATCTAAAGGAGAATGGCCCCTTGGCCACGGGAGACTTCAATCCAACTGTACCCCACGTGCCTTGGGTTTCTAGCGGCTGGTCCAGCGGGCGCAGTATTCCGCGCATCCTGGCACATCTCTTCGATCAAGGGGAGGTCATGGTTGCAGGTCGTGAGAGCAATCGCAAATATTGGGGCTTGACGGAAGACTTCCTACCTCCCCATGCGGATACAACGGAATTTGACAGTCATAGAACGAGTTGGGAAGGACTTCAGATGTCCCTGCGCGCCCTGGGTGTGGGCACTCCGCGGCACATTTATAACCATTTCATGCGCAAAGCTTATCCCTGTTGGCAACCCGTATTGAGGGAATTAATAGCCGCGGGACTGCACATTCCAGTCAAAGTGCGGCTTCCAGATGGGAATACCTTAAGGGGGAATTGGCTAATCCACCAGGACGATGTGGAGCAGGTTACTACGCTGGAATCGGCCATATTCGAAGGACGCACTGTCTTACTGTCTCCGTTCGACAACTTGATTTGTGACCGGCAACGCACGTCATTGCTTTTCAGTTTTGACTACACCATTGAAATCTATATACCCATCGCCAAACGAAAATTCGGCTATTACGTGCTGCCCATTCTCATGAATGACGTGTTTTTAGGTCGTGTTGACATGCATATGAATCGCCAAGAGAGCCAGCTGCATATCCAAGCTGTTTACTTGGAAGAGCCTTGGCTCCCACTTACGGAGAGAGCTTCAGACCTCGCCGCCACTATTCAAAATTTGGCGGCGTTTCTAGGAGCTCGGACAATCAAGTTGGGTCGGCGCATGCCCAAAACGTGGAGAAGGGCCCTACGCTGTCACACTTGACAGCATCCACCTGAAAACAGGGCTGCAGTGCCTGGACGGCGGTCCTTATCATCCTAAGGAAAGACTCCGTAAGTTGTAGGCATACCGAAGTTATGTTAAATCTTTCTTAGACTTAATTGAATTCATCTATGGCGCTTCTTGAAGTCCTGCCGTTTATTGCCAGCTATATTGCCAGATTAGCGAAAGAAACGAATCTTAGCCCCAAAATGGGAATACGATATCTTGCCAACACAATTTCGTAAGCTGCGAGTGGGTGCCGGCTGCTGGGAGGGAGCCGTACCAGGAGCCGCTCGTGAGGGAGTAGATCCTGCCGCCAAACAGGATGAGGTGGCGGCGCTAGAGATTAACGCAGTTCGTCGCCAACATGCCGGCCTAAAATAACTTGACATTCAAAAAAAATGCACTGAGTGAAAAATGGAAAAAGACCTGCCGCCAGAAACCTACGTTCGGAGAACGCAACTGGCTGTGGCGTATTGAGACCAAGCAGTCATTTAGGCCGCTAGCGGACCTTCCCTACCTCAATCTTCACGTACACATTACATTTCTCGGGCATGACACCGTATCACTCGCAGCTGGCCCGAGTTGTCGGCCCCAGCCCCGATTCATGCCTTCAGAAGGCCATTTTCAAGGGGGCCCCTGACTGGTAGAGAGCAGGACCAGTTTATACCTAAAACACTTCAGGTTTCTGCTGGCACACACTCCAAAGGTGGCCGAGCTCCCAATCCCACTGTTGCTTGGAACGTATGAAACCGGCCACGAGAAACGGCTTGGAGACCAGTAGGAACTTTGTAGTTAGGTTGGTACCCTGGAGCGCGGTCCTGTGTCGCCGCAACTCTTAGATGAGGAGGTGCAGGCCGCGGGTCTGGCTATGCAATTGGCTTTTGTGCAAGAACCTGGAAGAAAGACCAGAGAATTTGCGCTCACAAGGCCCAGGAACTTCCACTCACCCGAAAAAGGCAGGTAATCAATCAGCAACAGGAGAGTGATTACCTGACGGTCACCGAACCCGGACTTGGCACCTACTTTCCTTTTCAACAGAGGCACACCCAATGTCTGATACCAGTCTTTTGCCGGGTAAGCTATGATCGTCGCCATTTCCACAGAGACCATTCTAGTCATGGGGAAAACCTCTGAATGTGGTGTTACAGAGATCTGTCCGCGAAGTCTTGGCCAACTTCAGAGTGCACATCCGCCGTGTTAAGGTCTATTAGGCTGATGCAATGATTCAGCACGTAACCTGAATAATTTGTCCAACAGTTAAGAGGCATGGGAAATGACAACCAAACTAACTAGAAGAGGTTTCTTGAACTTGACGGCCGCGACTGCAGGCCTAACCGCTCTCGCCGCCTGCGTAACTGCCCCACTGGAACAGGGCGCTCCCGAGGAAGAAGCTGTGACTATCCAGTTCTGGCTTTTCTGGGGACAACCAGGCCGCATTGCCGATCAGATCTTGGCTGATCCAGGGTTGGCCGAGCACATGGGCAACAACACCCTTGACTTCCGCACGGGGGTGGCCAGTGAAGCTTACCTTGCTGCAATTGCCGCTGGGACCCCCCCAGATATCGGTGCTCTCGGCTTTTACCTGGATTTCATGGCCCGCGATGTTGTTGACGAAGTGACGGATTACGTCGCTGCCAGTTCTGTGATCAAGAAAGATGACTTCATTCCAGCCAATTGGGAAATGACCCATTATGAAGGAGTCCAATACGGCGTTCCCGCTATCGAAGGGTTCGTGCGACGTGGTTTCTACTACAATGCACGCATGGTAGAAGAAGCGGGGTTGGACCCTGACGTGCCTCCAGTAACGTGGGACGAGACGTTGGTCTGGCACAATGCTTTGACGCAATTCGACGAAAACAACAACCTGGTGCAGATAGGGCTCGATCCGTATGACGGGGAAGGAGGAGTCGGTCCAGGCAACGATGGTTTCACCATCTCGGACTCATTTGGGTTCCACTATTTCGACGAAGATACGAAGGAATTCAACCTGGATAATGAACAATTCGCAGAAGGCTTGGAAGTAATGGGTGAATTCATTCGGATCATCGGGCCCGACAACCTCGTGGGTATGCGTGCAGTAGAAGGTCAAGGCACTTGGGGCGGATCCTTCAATGCTGAAGTGCAAGCCTGCATCGTCGAAGGGTATTGGATGTGCGGCGAAACTTACAACGAGGTACCGGAAGTAGCAGAACAACTGCGGGTGTCCTGGACGCCAGTCCCGGAAGCGCGCCGCGGCGTCAAGCTCCAGCAGGGCGGTGGACACATGGTCCAGATGTTCAGGGATGGCACGTACAAGGACGAGGCGTGGCCTGTGGCTGAGTGGTTGCAAACTGACGGTTGGTGCGATCTGATTCTGCACAACATCGGGTGGCTGCCTTCCTATTTACCCTATATCAATAACGCTCCCAGGGATCTGTTCCCCGGTTTAGCATTCACCTTCGAATCCGTTCAGGAAGCCAATTATTGGGGTCCGCAGATCCGCTGCGAGATTGAGGATTTCGTGCGCGTAAAATACTGGGAAGCTCGCGAAGCAGTATACAGAGACCAAATCAGCGGCGCAGAGGCGGTAGCCCAGATGCAGGAAGCCTGCACCAAAGAGTACAAGGAAGCAGGTTTCGCCTGAGTCTAACCACACAACCAGAGACAAAGTGCAGTCTCGCAGGGCGGCCCTTAGCACACGAGGCTGGGGCCCGCCCTGCTTGAACCTTCTTTTAGGTCAAGACTTGTGATTGCACTCCGACGATCGCTTCCAGCCACACCCCGGGAGTGGCGCAACTTCCTGTTGGGTGTTGCTTTTGCCTCTCCCTGGATTATTGGGTTCTTGGCATTTACCATTTTTCCAATCGGTTCGTCACTTTACTATTCCTTTACCCGCTACGACCTGGTCCGCGATCCCGTGTGGATAGGGGTACGAAACTATGTCGCATTTGCAGACGATGCCGATTTCAGGTTAGTCGCAGGAAATACATTGTGGTGGGTCCTGTTTAGTTCCCCCCTGGGGGTCCTGTCCGCGTTCCTGATGGCGTTACTGCTGAACTCGCGGATTATATTCCGGTCCTTCTTTCGCGCCATCTTCTTTTTTCCTGCCATCGTACCCGTGGTAGTTACCGCGTTTGTGTGGATCTTCCTACTAAATATTCAATATGGTGCCATAAACTCCACTTTGCAGGCATGGGGATTCAAGGCTATACCTTTTATTTCCAGCCCTAAACTGATGAAATGGTCGCTTGTGGTCATCCACATGTGGAGTCAAGGCGCAGCCATGGTAATTTTTTTGGCGACCCTTCAAGATGTGCCCAGGTCCCTCTATGAAGCGGCCACAGTGGATGGAGCCAACGCTTTCCGCCGCCTTTGGAACATCACCATACCGATGGTCAGTCCGGTAATACTCTTCAACTTGGTCATAAGCTTTATTGGCGGGTTCCAGTATTTTACGCTGCCGTGGATCATGACTCAGGGCGGCCCCAGCAGATCCGCTGAGTTCTATGCCATATATCTCTACCGGAACGCATTCCAGTGGTTCCGGATGGGCAAGGCGTCCGCCTTGGCTTGGGTGCTTTTCCTCTTGATACTCTTATTTACCTATTTGCTCTTCCGCTCTTCTAGCCGCTTCGTATATTACGCGGGAGCGGCACGCTAGCCGGTTCTTCGCCATGGCAACACAGGTGACAGTAGCCCACTATCCGCAGCCTTGGTACAGGCATGCTTTGGAACTGTTGGGGCATTTCCTCAAATATTCTGTCTTGATTGTCCTTGCAGTTTCATTTCTGCTCCCTTTCTACTGGATGATGTCGTCAGCGGTCAAGAACGATGCGCAAATCTACGTAGTACCTCCCATATGGTTTCCAAGGCCACAATTCTGGGAAAACTTCTGGAACGCGTGGAACAGCGAAACTTTCAATCTCTGGACATTCAACACCGTTGTCCGCTATGCGCTCCCAGCCACAATTGGGACCGTTCTGTCGTCTTCGTTGGTTGCCTATTCGTTCGCTCGTATTGATTGGAAAGGCAGGGATGCACTCTTTGTCATTGTGCTGGCCACGATGATGGTGCCGGACTGGGTGCGCCTGGTGCCTCTGTTCGTGATATTCAAGAAGCTGGGTTGGATCAACACCTTCAATGCGCTGGTCGTGCCGAGCTTCTTTGGGAGTGCATTCTTCATTTTTCTGTTACGCCAGTTTTTCTTAGCTCTCCCATTGGAACTTTCGGATGCAGCCAGGATTGATGGTGCAAGTGAATTGCACATTTTTGTACGCATCATCCTGCCCTTATCCAAGGCTGCCTTGGCGGTTGTGGCCCTCTTCACCTTCATGAATGCCTGGAACGATTACCTTGGACCCCTGATTTATTTAAATAGGGAGGAGAAATGGGTCCTTACGTTAGGGGTAGGGCGTTTGCGGTCAGCGGTGGACGAGATTGGGAACACAAAACTAGCTTACCCCTGGTTGATGGCCGTTTCGTCAATAATCACGTTGCCCGTTTTCCTGGCCTTTTTCTTTGCCCAACGCAGTTTCATAGAGGGCATTTCCCTGACCGGCCTGAAGGGATAACGCCACCTGATGTGCTGCCTTTGCCTGCAGTACAACCGCAAGCCAGAAAAACTGGTTGCAAAAGGCCCCCCTTTTGAATTCTGGGTTTGGCGACGCCTTTTTCGCGTATCCAGACCGTCTTGCTTTCTTGCTGTGTTCAACAACCTGGCGGTTGGCGGCTTCAGACAATTCAGTTCACATTCTTCACTCTTCCTTTCAATACACCATGCATATTGCCGACTTGCCAGTTGGGCACGGAACCTTGGGCCTGGCTTCTCGCCCTTGCATCCTCCAAGAACCGGGTTATTCCTCTTCGACTGAAGAACGAATGGTCACCATCCTGGTTGCTTTCAGGAACTGGGGAGATCGGCACTAGTGTCTGAGATTGAAGACTACGAATTTGAAATCTTTATCGTCATGGGGCTGGGGCGACTCTGAAGCCCGGGGCATGCTGGTATCAACCGCCCATCATCAACCTTGAGGCTCCTCTGATGCCTAGTTTGACCTGCACTGGGTCTATGCGGGAGCCAGTTTGCATGCTCCGTGGAGTGCAGGTCAAGAGATCGTCTTGCATTGCCGGGTGGGCTATGAACGGACCGGCACCGACTCGGCACATCTGTAAGTTGAACGCGGGGAGGGCCCGGCAACGGCGCAACAACGGGTTCGTACCATGCCAGAAGGGATGCTGGAAGACAAAAAACGCATCGGTTACATCAGATCTCGAGTCTCCTGCGTAGCAGCAGGAGACTTGGCTGGGCCCGTCATTGAGTGGCTGTATTGGGGAGCGTTAGGTGATGGTTTGGGCTATGCCATTGCCGAACTAAGCTGGTCTGCCATCCAGAGCCATCACGGTCCCGAAGGATTGCAGACGCCCCGCTACAAGAAAAGACATCTGGTGGTACCTGTTGATACGCAGATGACTCACTCCACCCAAGATCGTCTCTCGCGGGCAGATCTGGGTAACCCAGATAGTGTTGTGCAGGAGATGCGAAAGGCATACCGGGATTGAATACAGACCTGTTCTCAGCCGCAGATCCGACTTGGCATGGGGAACTTTAGCAGTACAACAAACTACAACATTGCAAAGAGCCGGATCCGAATTGTCTGTCCAGTCTGGCAAACGGAGGACACGGCCCACCAACCTCATAGGTCAAGCTAAAGCCAGAGTTATGGGAGTGTAGAGTGAACCGCTCCCCTGGATCTGGTACAGCAATTGGATATGGCTACGGTATTTTCGCTTGCGGCTCAGATTGCAGCGGTAACACATGGTCATGGTGACGGCGTCTGGCCTGTCCATCCCATGGACAGGATAGTTCATCGTTGGCTGGCAGGTCAGAACCTTCACGTAGCCGCCGAGACCGTAATTCAGACATGGTCTCCCCAGCGGAGATGCAGCAACTACTGTACGAGATATGCGGGTTGTCTTGGAATTGGCCCGGAACCTGCGGATTTCCAACCCGGATGCCTGCCACAAACTGGGGCAAGGAGAAAAGGGACAAGAGACATTGGCCATTGGCTTGTATGTAGCCCTGCAGGAAACAACGTTTGTCGTAGCGCTGGCTCAGAGAGCCAATGACGATGGTAGTGATACTTTGGGCCGCTCTAAGAGGGCAAAAATACGAGGCTGGGCACGGCATGTCTAGATTTTCAAACGACTGCGGCCTGCGTCTGGATATTCTACAACCGATCTGTCATCTAATCGAAGATTGCATCGAACACATCCCCGAGTGAAAAAAGCAGCCGATTGGTGTTGTGCTGTCTTCTGGTTGAAGGGAAGAGAGAGCACATCGAACCGGATCCGGGAGGGCAGAGAAATGGCATCTATCCAGAGCGTGAGCGAACCGGACGATTGTCTGCGTCCTTCTCCCAGTTCGATTGCCAACCGTCAGACGCAAGCGGCAATTTCAGCTTCGTCCCAGCAACCGACGTAGTTCAACCATGGCTGGATGATTTGTCGAGGAGGCCGTTGGCATATTCTGATAACGCAAAATCCACTCCGAATCCGAAAACTGCTGTGGCCAGTCCAAATTGAACTTGAATTGAGATTTGGCATCATTTTATTCTGGATAACTGGCCCTAATTCCAGCAAGTCCAACATATCCCTGACCACTGCCCTGTCTGGGTTCTTCAGCCCTTTGTAGAGGGGCCATATGCTCTCCAGGTGAATGAAGGCTTCATCCAGCATCATCTCCAAGATTCGCAGTTGCCTTTCCCCCAGAGCACGACGGCGGGAACTGCGTAATTGCCCATACATAGAACCAGCAAATTCGTGAAACAGAATGCGGCGATGTTGATTCCAGAATTCTCCGCTCACAGCATTGCACCGGGCAATTATTGCCTTCAATGCAAACGACAGATGAGATGTAATGTCATGCCCTTTCTGTCTTGATTGGTTCAGGGACAATAGACATTCATCCTTGTGTTCATAGTAGCAGTTGGAGAGACTGACCATGATCACATCATTGACCCTGGCGCACTGCAGCATAAACGCTTCAAGCGACCGCGCAGTGCGACCATTGCCATCCCCGAAAGGGTGTATGGAACCGATATGATAGTGGGCGGCAACGCCTTGGATTATGGGGTCATGATGCCGAAATTCACCGACTATCGTGGCGCAGAGACCATCAAAGGCGCTTTGACATTCACTTCCGCCTTCAGCGTCCCGGTAGGTTGGCCTCCCGAAGCTGACATTCCATCCGTCGGGAGGCAATATCCAGGTTCGCAGTGATTGTCGTCGCAGCCTTTAACAATTCGCCTATGAATCTCCTTGATGAACGCAGAAGTTTCAAGACGGTCCGTCGGCTGCTCGCGCGGCCAGCGATAGGTCGCGTCTGCGCAACGCAGTTGCCGCTGTGAGTGAGTCAGCCTTGTATCCGTGAGGGGGTCAGCGGCCCACTCCTTTTCCTGTTCGGGCGGGGTAAACTCCGCGCCTTCAATGCGCGATGTGCCTTCCGCCTCCAGTCGCAACTGCTCTTCGTGTCCCTGCTCAATCCACTGATGCAGGTAAGGAATTTACCACAGCAAGGCGGCTGCGGACTTCACCTCTACTAGCAGATTGAAAAGGGCGGCCGCATCGTAACGTATCCAATGTTGTGGGATTTCATAGCGACTGATGCTTTCCGACTCCATTTCCAACTCATTTCGAAGTCATTTCCATTTTGTAAGATAGGGATTATACATTTCTACCAATTTCATTTCCGCTTCATTTCGCGATCATTGTGATGACGGATACACAAGTAGTAGCGCCCGTCCTTGGCGCCGATCGCTTAGTTCGTGTCCTGTATGAATGCTTGGAACGACTATCTGAGTCCACTAATTAATATGAACATTGAGAGCAAGGGGGTCCTGACCCTGAGTGTGGCGGGGCTGCTCTCTGCCGTAGATAAGTTAGGCAACTCCGAATTGGGCAATCCTTTCCTAATGGCGGCCAGTCTTGTTATGGCGCTGCCTGTCTTCATTGCCTTCTTCTTCGCCCAACGAAGCTTCATAAAGGGAATTCCCCTCACCGGCCTCAGAGGCTAATCCAATGAGAAAATTCTCCCCACTGCGGAGTAGCCTCCTCTTACAATATGGCAATCCTGACGCGGCCTGCCACCGTAAGCAATTCCAGAGAGAGCGTCCATGTTTACTGAAGAAACATTGTTCATAAGTGGCGAAGGCGGCTACCACACATACCGAATTCCGGCCTTAGCCGTGAGCGCTGGGGACAGAATAATGGCCTTTGCAGAGGGACGTGTACATGGCTCCAGTGACGCGGGTGAAATAGAGTTGTTATTCTCGACCAGTATGGATAACGGCCAAATCTGGACCAGTCCAAGGTCCATCGTAGCTGAGGCGGAAATGACATGTGGCAACCCCTGTCCTGTGGTGGATTTGATAACAGGCACGATCTGGCAAGAACACTGCGAAGGGAGGCGAGAGTCTTGTCACCCAGGGCAAAGCGCCACGCACGGTGTGGCTAACTTCAAGTCAAGATGAAGGAGTTACTTGGAGTCAACCAGTGGACATGACCGGCACAGTCAAGAAACCAGATTGGACCTGGTACGCCACCGGCCCTGGCCACGGCATTCAATTGCGTTCGGGCCGCTTGGTGGTCCCTTGTGATCACATGGTCGGCAGGTTCTTGGACCGCAGCAAAGACCCGTACCATTCCCACGTTATATTCAGCGCAGACCATGGTGCGACTTGGGAAATCGGAGGAATCGTGCGAGAGGGCACCAACGAATGCGAAGTAGTGGAGTTGCAGCAAGGGGACGTTATGATCAACTGCCGCAACTATGTGGGGGGCAGGCGGCGGGCAATTTCCATTAGCCGTGACGGTGGCTCTACATTCGGCGAATTTCGCTGGGACGACAGTCTCATTGAACCCATCTGTCAGGCCAGCATTATTGCATGGCTGCAAGAACAAAACACTTTACTTTTCGCCAATCCGGCCCGCGCGGAGGGCCGCGTGAAAATGACGATTCGCCTTAGTCGGGATGAAGGTATTTCCTGGCCCGTTCAGAAAGAAGTGCATGCCGGACCATCAGCATATTCGGATCTGGCCATCGCGCCGGACGGCACAGCCCTGTGCTTCTATGAGAAAGGGCAAGTAAGCCCATATGAAGCCTTGGCTTTGGCCCGCTTCAACCTGGATTGGCTTTAGACCAACTGACCCAATATGGACAAAGGAGCCCACTTGGGCTGCGGCATCTCCTAGCCGCGTGTTCAGTTAGGCGGTCAAATAAAGGGCAAACAGCTGCACATCTTCAGGACGAACTCCACTGAAACTCAATTGCAACCTGATACGACCGGCGGGGAAGGAGATGGCATCCCTGCCGCGCCACCGCACCCGTTGGCCAGCTGATTCCGGTGCCACACAGTCCGAGGCGCCATATCCTGGCACAGGTCTTTGGAACTCATCCAACACTGCGCAGGCCACTGAAGAGTTTTCACCTACACCCTCAAGATTTAGATCCAGATAGGCATCCTTACTTTCCAGATCGATAGGGGCCGATATGATATGGGACTCATTCCGGCCCTGCATGCGCCTGTCTAGGTACGGGGAGAAGGAACCCAGACGGTCCCGTGGCCAGACGGCCACCCGCACACCATCGCTAGCCTGTTCTGGCCAAGGGGCGAACCAGAAAAGAGACTCTTTTCCAATGTTTTCAAAGCCCTGGCCTTGAATCAACGAGGGAAAATTGGCACTGGTACGCGTGCTGGGCAGGACTTCCCAACCGTCTTCCGCCGCGGATACTATGGGGTGGTCGGGCACCGGCTCCCGGTAATTGAGACCGTCATTAGTGACAGCCAGACCCAGATGCATAACGACCAAACGACGGTCATTTGAGTAATGGCCATCCCACATACCGTAGAAGCCCAATGTTACTGCCTGCTGATTCCACAGGGCGGCACCAAGGTGGATCTGTTTTCCTGCCGTATTTTGCCAACCTGCGTACTTCCGTTCCTCCTGGATACGTTGCATACCCAGTACAGAAGTCGTACTCCAGTTCTCCAAATCATAAGAGGTATATGTCACCAAATTGCGCAGGCGTCGCGCATGATTTCCACCTTGTCCAGTCAAATAGTAACAATCGTTGAAACTCATTCTGTCTGCCATTTTCAGCCAATACCCGACAGGGCTTCTGGGCGAAGGCGTCCAAGTCGAACCGTCCGCGCCAAAGTCCATGGCGAAGCGGGAATTGTATTCCCTAGTCTGGTAGGCCATTTTGAATCGCGGACCTAGGTCCGCGTCTTCGGAGTCGAGGAAGACAACACAAGACTGCACATGGTGCGAGCCTTGATTGAGCTCTCCTAAATAATTGTGGCTGTTACCGTTGTAGGTTACTTGCCCAAGGTCCGGTTTCTCCCAGTTTTACCCATCTTTGCTTGTAGCCAAGGAGAACCGCGAGAACCATTCCTTGTCGTGGACTTGGCCCAGATACCACATATACAGTTCATCCCCTATCAGATGAGTAGAACCATAATAGATGGCGCGTAAGTAAAGAGGAGAGCCTGGCGGACCCGGTTTCAAAATACAGTGAGTATCTCCGCAGGGCGCTGTGTGCCCATGCAATGTCAGTTCTACCCCATTCTGGTAGGGCAAAGAATGATCATCAAAAGGAAAGAGCACCAGTTCTGGATAGCTTATTGCGGGTCCGCCGTTTTCGATCGGCATTCTGAGGGAGCCCTGAGAGGGTTAAACCACCACCATCAGGCTAGAACTCTAGAGGTGCATGACAATCATCTTGGTTTCTGTCATCTCCTCGACCGCGTACTTTGGCCCTTCCTTGCCGAATCCGCTGTCCTTGAGTCCGCCATAAGGCATAAGGTCTGCTCGCCACTGAGTACCCCAGTTAATATGGATGTTACCGGACTCCACTTGCTGAATATATTGCATGGCTGCATCTAAGTCCTGAGTAAATACAGATGCGCTGAGCCCGTAATGTGTATTGTTGGCAATGGCGATGGCCTCTTCCACATTCTCAACTTTAGTAAGTCCCAGTGTCGGCCCAAAGACTTCCTCGCATGAGATCTTCATATCCGCGCTCACGTCGGCCAATAGGGTAGCCTGGTAGGTCTGTCCGTCCAGTCCTCCCCCGGCCAGCAGCTTCGCTCCGCCCGCTTGAGCTTCCTCTACCCAGGCCTGAACCCGATTGGCGTCACTTTGCCGAATCATAGGTCCCATGCGAGTTCCAGAGTCCAGGGGGTTGCCCGTATTAATGCTGGTTACAGTGGGCGTTAGAGCATCAATTACATCTCCATAGATGGCTTGGTCCACCAGCACGCGTTGGGCCGAAATACAAACTTGACCGGCGTTACTGAAGGCCGTAGGTGGCAACCTCTCCGCCACTTTATCAAGGTCTGCGTCGGGCAGTATGACGACTGGTGCATTGGAGCCCAGTTCCATGGTGACCTTCTTAAGGCCGGCCTGTTGACAAATACGTTCGCCAATGTCGCGGCTGCCCGTAAATGAAATTTTACGAATGCGGGGATCCGATACCAGGACATCCCCCACGATGGAGCCACGCCCGGTAATACATTGCACTGCTTCTGCCGGCACGCCGGCTTCTAGTAGGAGTTCTACCAGCTTTAAAGCTACCAGGGGTGTGTCAGAAGCTGGCTTTAGCACCGCCGCATTGCCAGCGGCCAACGCCGGTCCGACCTTGTGGCAAACCAGATGCAAAGGAAAGTTGAAAGGCGATATGCAGGCTACAACACCGCAAGGTACCCGCACGGTAAATCCAAATTTACCCACCACGCCAGGGCCTCCGTCCACTGGGATAACTTCCCCGTAGAGGCGCTTTGCTTCTTCAGCGGACAGATAGATAATCTCTGCCGCGCGTTCCGCTTCGATAGTGGCCTCTCCAATAATCTTGCCCTCCTCCCGAGTAATGGTTTCAGCCAGTTCTTGTCTGTGTTCCATTACCAAGTCCGCAGCTTTGTGCAGGATCTGATATCTTTCGAAACCGGTTAGCGCCCGCATAGCTGCTGCCCCACGTACTGCGCTGTCCAGAGCCCTATCGATGTCAGCCGCCGTGGCCATAGGAACCGTATCCACAACAGAGCCATCATATGGGTTTAGGACTTCCATGGATTCGCTGCCGGGAACCCACTGACCGCCGATATACATATTCATGAGAATCTCCTCTTGTGCGCTGGGCGCTGTTTCAGTTCAGAATTGAATACAGTCCGAGAAGCAGTCAGTTTCCTTCCCTTCTGCAGTCTAGAACAATACCTCGGGGCTGCTATCTGACAATACTTTATTTGGAGCCATGACCGACTTGGTCTGATGGCCGGAAAGTGGCTAATTCATTTGTGCCAGGAAACGCGCGTCATTGGTATAGAAGAGACGAATGTCCCGAATACCATACTTCAGCATGGCAACTCTTTCCGGTCCCATTCCAAATGCAAATCCAGACCATTCCTTTGGGTCATATCCACCGTTTTCCAAGACTTTGGGATGAACCATGCCGGCCCCCATAATCTCCAACCAGCCTGTGTACTTGCAGATGCGGCAGCCCTCCTTCTGGCACAAAATACAGTCTACATCCACTTCTACGCTTGGCTCAGTGAAAGGGAAGTAACTCTTGCGAAAGCGAATGCTGCGGCCTGTCCCATAGATTCGGTCCGCGAACAATTGGACTGAGCCTTTGAGATCGCTCATGCTGATACGGCGACCCACTACCAAACCTTCCACTTGATAGAACTGGGCTTCAGCACGAGCCGTCACATCCTCATGGCGGTAGACTTTGCCGGGCAGGATGATGCGAATGGGATTCGGCGCATACTCCCTCATTGCATGAATCTGGCCAGGGCTAGTGTGTGTGCGCAGGATAATCCCAGGTGTTGTGGTGTAAAAGGTATCCCACATATCACGAGCCGGATGTCCGGGCGGCATATTGAGTAGCTCGAAATTGAATTCGTCACTTTCAACTTCACGACCTTCGAATATTGAGAACCCCATGTCTCCAAAAATGCGATAGATTTCCCTTAGGACCACAGTGGTGGGATGCAATTTGCCCAAGGCCTGGGGGCGTCCCGGTAGGGTTACATCAATTCCCTCTGCTGAGAGTTCTTCGGCTAATGCACTCTGGGCAACTAGATCTCGGTATTGGCTGTACAACTGCTCCAGTGCCGATTTGATTTCATTTCCGGCACGCCCCGCTTCCGGTCGCTCTTCTCGTGACAAAGTGCTGACCCTGCGTAAGCTCAGCGTCAATCTCCCCTTCTTGCCCAAACATTGACTATGCCAGCTTTGAAGTTCGCCTTCATCCTGTACTGCTTGGATGGCAGTGGCGGCATTATGCTGAATCTCGTGCAATTCTGAAATGAATTCGGTGACTGACATTGAAAACCAAGAGAATTGAAGCGCCGCGAATCAGGCGGAAAACAAGGCCAGTATAGCAAAGGAAAGAGCCAATTCGTCCCTTATCAGGCAGGTCAGGCGAGTGGCCGTTCAAACTGAACCTGCAGTAGAGACCCAACACAACGAATGTACTTCAGGGGGCTTAAGCGGTTGTAGGATCCTAGGCCCCTCCTCTTTTTGGCGCGCTTTATCTCCGCTGCCAGTTAGGGAGTGAATCTACGAAAGACCCGAAACAGAACTGGGCTTTCTGGCAATTGTTAGTTTGGCCTCATCCCTTTCGAGGTGTTACGAAACGCCAAGATTCGTCCCCCCAACGCGACCAAACCTCCCCTAGCACATTGGATGAGTGCATTTTCGACCGGGGCCTGAAAGGACCGTGGTGCCCTGGTACCGATAGGAATATCAAACACAGGTTCCACCTAAAACCTGACATTGCTGATCCTTGTGGAAATCCCCTTCACACTGGATGATTCCAAGAAGAACCAAATGGGTCTTGAAGTGGATTTTACAGTCCTTATGGATTGCAGCCGGAACTTCCCGGCACAAATTGCCCAAAGGGAACCGAGTTCGCATTAGTCTGGGTTAGGGTAATCCTATTCATAAGGACTTGCCTTTTCGCTAGTCCATTGAAACTACGGCAGCCGCGGGAGTTGATGCCCAGCTGCCCCATCATGAGCCGTTCGTTCCCAAACCGTTGGACACAAGACAAGAAGTGGCCACGTACCGAGTGGACTTGCAGACTGTGGTCAGATGAGCTCCAAGAATAGAGAAACCAGCATAAACGACTTGGAACCAACGAAAAAGATCCCCCGCCAGAATCAGCGTGGCCACTCCAGCTATTACGAGAACACATCTAGGTCACTTTAATTGGAATACGAGGAGCAGAGAAGAGGGCTCCGACTGTGACTCATTTCCTTTAGCTCTTGAAAACCCTAGCCCTCTGCTTTCAAGAATATAGGCTGCATCCGTGTAGGGGCACTATTTCCCACACCAACAGGTGGGGCCCCGACCTTGATTTACGCAAAACTGCGTGATTGCGCCGTTGAAGCTCCCAGCTTCAGCTAGCCGACAGAGAGAGAGGCAAGAGCCCAATCAATCTGAGCGGAGAGCCTCAATCGGACTGAGGCGGCTGGCCCTCACAGCTGGCCAGAATCCAAAGGCAATGCCAGTTCCCATGCAAAAAAGACATACCCAAATGACAGTCTCCGGTTGCATACCAAGGTCGAAGTCCCCCAACTGTCTATTGGCGGCGGTTGTGACAATCCCGCCCAGACCGACGCCTACTAGGCCCCCCACCAAGGAAAGAAATATCGCCTCGATGAGGAACTGCTGCAGAATATCCCTGCGTCGCGCTCCAATGGCTTTTCTCAACCCAATTTCCTGAGTACGTTCCGCCACGCTGACCAACATGATGTTCATAATGCCGATGCCGCCGACCAGCAGACTAACGAACGAGATAGATCCTAGGAAAACGGTTACTACCCGTGTAATCCCCCCAAAGACTCCGATGAAGTCAGTTTGGCTAACCACTGCGAAATCGTCTTCTTCAAAGTAGCCAATGCGGTGCCGTTTGCGCAGCACTTCCTCGATTGCTATTTGCGCTTGGGACATCAGATCCTCATGAACTACAGAAGCCAGGATCTGGGAAACTCTATAGTCTCCGTTAACCGTTTTCCAGTTCAATATTCGTTCCTGAGCAGTGGTAAAGGGCATAAATACGCTGTTATCCCTATTTCCATACTGGGTGGCCCCTATCTCCTCCATAATGCCAATCACGGTGAAAACCACGCCGTCAATGCGAACCGAGGTGCCAATGGGATTTTCGCTTGGAGCATACAGCTTCTGAAACGGTTCCTGCCCCAGCATAACCACGCGTAGTGCTGCGTCCATGTCTCCCTGGCTTATGAAACTGCCCTGTTCAGCAGCCCAGCCACGCAATGGAGCATGTTCTGGAGCGATTCCCAGTAAGTCTACGTCCAAGGACTCACTGCCTCGAACGATTTTGGTACGTGCTGTCGCCTCAGGGGAAATCAGTACTACCTCGGGCACACTGAGAGGATTTGCCAGAGCTCTGGCATCACTTAGGGTTAGTTCTCCGAACTGTGGCTCTCCAAATGGATCCTGTCTTTGATCCAGTTGGCCCGGCACGACGAATAGCACATTAACGCCCACTCCAGTGAATAGGTCGTAGATGTACCGTTCCACCCCTTGGCCGGCGGAGATCAATACAACGGCGGTTGAAATCCCTATGATGATGCCCAGCATAGTCAAGAAACTGCGCATCTTATTGACAGTTAAGGCCCTCAGGGCGATTCGAAAGGCTTCCACTCCGCGCATTGGTCATTCCTCATTGAGTCGCCACCGGGCATCGCGACAACCCGCCCGCATGGTACATCAAAACGTTGGTCTTAACCGGGGTCTGACTTGCTGGAGGCCAGGCCGAGGGTGGCTCAGTAGGCCCCTTTGCCGAAGACAACGACGGAAATGGTCCGCCACATGATCTGCAAGTCCAGCCACAGCGAATAATTCTGAATGTAATAAATGTCATCGTCCGTATGCAAATGCATGGGTTTGTCACTACGTCCCGTTACTTGCCACCAGCCGGTCATCCCCTGAGGCACTGCAAAACGCTTCAGCTGCCATGGTTCATACTTCTCAACCAGCCATGGCAGCTCCGGACGAGGTCCCACCAAGCTCATGTCCCCTTTCAACACATTCCATAGATTGGGGAGTTCGTCTACGCTATGCCTCCTAATCCACCGTCCCAGCTGGGTAACTCGGAAGTCGTCTGCCACCTTGTGAATCAGATTCCCTTCCTCATCATATTGATTCACCTCATCTTGAAGAGAACTTGCGCCAATAATCATGGACCGAAATTTCAGCATCCGAAATACCTTTTGGTTCTCCCCAACCCGATCCGTGAGATAGAAGACGGGGCCCCGATCCTGAATCCAGATACCTATGGCAACCAATAACAGTAAAGGTAGGCTCACAATCAGCATGCAGGTTCCTAGTCCCAGATCCACTATCCGCTTGACCAGCCGCTGGAATCCGTCGATAGCTGGATCTCTGAGACCGATGACCGGTATTCCTTCCAAGTTGTCCACGGAAAAAGAGAAAAAAGCCAAGTCGAAATAGTCAGGTACCACATGCAACCGTACAGGCAGACCCGACAGCTCGGCTACAAGCTGGGCAACTCTGCGATATTCGCCGCGCGGTAGGGCTATGACTACCTCTCCCACTTTCCGCTCTGCCGCGATGTCCCGAGCCTTAGCAAGAGGTCCCAGCACTGGACATTCGTCTACTGGACTCTCACCGATTGGTACTTCGTCATCCAAAAAACCCAAAATGACAGTTTCTGGCCCACTGGCGTTGCGGAATTCGCGGGCGAAATTGGCTCCCAGCTCGCCCCCGCCGATAACTAACACCTGATTGGGTTTAGCATGGGGCGCGCCGCGAAATCGTTGAAACCGGTGCCAGGCCCGTAGTACTGTTCGATAGGTAAATACTAGGACCGTGGCAAAAAATACATGCCAGAGAAAGACTTCTCGAGGCAGTGCAGAATTCAGCAAGAAAAGGGTCCCAGCCAGCATCAGATTTCCCGCCAGCAAGCCTAGAAACACCCGTTGAAATTCTTGGGTCCAACGCACGACCCGACCAGGGCTATATACATCCAAGATCAGGAAAGATGTGCACCAGAAAAGGGCAATCCAGATTCTCAGTTCCAGATACAGACTCAAATGCTGACTTCCCAAAGCCAGCCACAGGGCCAATTGGAACATCGCTCCGTCCAAGAGGAACAGAGCAGCCATATAGTTAACTGAAAAACGTCTGATCACAGGAAAAGGATATTACAGCCGGATTCGAATTGGGTCCCGCCCCGCCCCCTTCCGAAGGCTATCGATGCGGAAGCACCCCCAGCTTCTGGCGTAGCACTCGCCACAGGAATTGAGGATTGCCCAGCAGATATCTGCGCCATAACCTACGGGGTTCGATGGCCAGTCGCGCTAGCCATTCCAAGCCGTGCTGGGTCATCCAATCAGGGCCTCGGACCAATTCTCCCGAAATGTAATCGAAAACAGCGCCACCGCAAAGAGCTACTCGAGTCTGAAGTTGTGGACGGTTCGCTGTTACCCATAGCTCCTGAATTGGCATGCCGAAGGCAGTCACCAATATATCGGGGTTCGCAGAATTTACCTTTGCTAATATTGCTCGGTTTTCAGTCGAAGAGATGGACTTGTCAAAGTAACCTTCATGACACCCTACCACTTGCAATTCGGGCCATCGACCTTGCAAAACATGGGCGGCCTTAGCTGCCACGCCCGGCCGGCCACCTAGAAAGTACAGGGTGAAGCCGTGGTCCGCGGCCAACTGGGCCAAGGACCAAGTCCAGTCTGCATAGGTCAGTCGATCTGGCAGGCGTGTCCCCAGCCATCGGGCTGCATATTGGACGCCTTTGCCGTCACAGACAACCAGATTGGCTTCCCGAAAACATTCTCGCACTTCGGGCTGTTGCCAAGCCAGATTAAGGCCGTGCACATTGATATGAAGAAAGGTTACTTTCAGGTTCCGTACAATGGCATGACAAATGTGTTCGTGCAGGTCGGTCTCCAGAATTGCATCTACTGGTACTCCCCAGAACCAGGCCCGCGGCACTACAAGAGATCTCCCTGCAAGATTAAAAGAAAAGGCCCCTGGCTTGCGTCGACTTCTGGTCGGCGAAAGTCACAGGGGCCCTTCTAATTAGTCCTTGTCGCTGAAGCGGCGGGACGAACTTTCCCGGTCTCGTTCGCGTCCACCACGGAGGCTGCCTCCACTCCGGTTTTGGTCTGATCGGCCACTGCGGAAACCACCACGGTCGCCACGGTCATTCCTGCCGCCACCTTCGCGGTCGCCACGGTCATTCCTACCGCTACTCTCGCGGTCGCCGCGTTCGTTCCTGCCACCACTTTCGCGGTCGCCGCCGCCGCGATAGCCGCCACGGTCACCTCCGCGGTCGCCTCCGCGGTCACCTCCGCGGTCACCTCCGCCGCGATAGCCGCCACGGTCGCCGCCGCCGCGATAGCCGCCACGGTCACCTCCACGGTCGCCGCCGCCGCGATAGCCGCCACGGTCACCTCCGCGGTCGCCTCCGCCGCGATAGCCGCCACGGTCGCCTCCGCGTTCGCCTCCGCGTTCACCTCCGCGGTCACCTCCGCGGTCGCCTCCGCCGCGATAGCCGCCACGGTCACCTCCACGGTCGCCTCCGCCGCGATAGCCGCCACGGTCGCCTCCACGGTCGCCGCCGCGTTCCCGACCTCCTCGGAATCCGCCGCTGCGGCCACCCCGATCATCACCGTCATCGGCCTGAGCCTCGGCAAGGGACATGTCCATCAGCACGGCCTTGCGGCTCATTCGGATCTTGCCCCGAATGGGATCTATCTGAGTAACCATGGCGGACAATTCGTCGCCCACATTGGCAATGTCCTCAACCTGACCCACGCGCCCTTCATCCAGTTGACTGATGTGAATCAGGCCTGTGTTCTGCCCGACAATATCTAGGAAGGCACCGAAGTTTTCGACCCGAGACACCTTACCCGTATAAATCTTACCAAGCTCCACTTCGGCAGTCAGTTCACCCACTTTGTCAAAGGCAATATCTGCCTTTTCACCGGTTCCAGAAATGAGGACTTCGCCCTCCTCGCCAACTTCGATTCGAACATCGAATTCGTCCTGCAGAGCTCGGATGGTTTTGCCGCCGGGCCCAATCAAAGAACCGATTTTCTCCTTATTGATCTGTAGCTTACGAATACGGGGAGCGTGTTCGTTCAGCTGTATCCGCGGTGACGGCAAGACTTCCAGCATCGCATTAAGGATATGCAAACGAGCTTTCTTCGCCTGACCCAGTGCTTCCTTAAAGATATTAAAGTCCAGACCTTCGATTTTCATATCCATTTGCAGAGCAGTGATGCCATCAGCTGTGCCGGCTACTTTGAAGTCCATATCGCCCAAATGATCCTCCAGACCTTGAATGTCGGTCAGGATCTGGTATTTCATGGTCTTTGGGTCTTGGATTAGGCCCATGGCAATGCCAGCTACAGGTTGCTCAATTGGCACTCCAGCATCCATCAGAGCCAGTGTGCTCGCACAAACAGAAGCCATGCTAGTTGAGCCATTACTGCTCATGATTTCGCTGACAAGCCTCAAGGTATAGGGAAAGTCGTCAGGAATCATGGACACCAGGGCCCGTTCAGCTAAGGCTCCATGCCCTATTTCCCGCCGCCGCGGCCCGCGCATCATGTAGGCTTCCCCCGTGGAGTATGGAGGGAAGTTGTAGTGATGCATGTATTTCTTCTCGCCTTCCCCTTCATAGAAGGAGTCAGTGCGCTGCGCATCCGAAGGCGTGCCTAAAGTGGCAATCGTCAGAGCCTGGGTCTCACCTCGCTGAAAGAGACCACTGCCATGGACCCGGGGCAAACAACCTACCTGCACCTTCAGCGGCCGTACAGTGGTAGTGTCCCGACCATCACTGCGGATGCCGGAATCCAAAATGCGTTGACGTACTACTGATTTGACAACGTCAGAAAAGGCAGAGGATAGGTCCGCTTTGGCAACTTCGCCGCTTTCCAACTTGGCCGCATAGCTATTACTGAGTCTTTCTTTAATGCTTTTGAGACCACCGTCATAGCCTTCCTGGTCTGGGTTACCTTCAACCAGATTCTCTACATCCTCTTTGGTGCTTACAGATACCTCGGCCTTTAGGTCTGCACTCACTCCAAAGACGGTGTAGTCCTTATACTTGGGTTTGCCTAATTCCGCCTGCATTTCTGCAATCAAAGAGACAGCCGGCTGCATCGACTCGTGGGCCAACGCCAAGGCATCCACCATCACATCTTCGGACACCTGTTCGGCCCCCGCCTCTACCATCAGAATGTTGTCTGCCGATCCGGCCACTTGCAAATTCAGGCGACTCTCTTGCAATTGAGAATGTGTGGGATTGACGATGAGTTCGTCATGCACCAGTCCAATGGTCACAGCTGCAATCGGACCTTGAAAATCTATATCACTGATGGAAAGTGCAGCGGAGGCAGCCGTTATGGCCAGCGGTGCCATCATGGTCTCGGCATCGCTGGAAAGCGATGAAAGAATGACCTGCACTGGGTTTCGATACCCCTTTGGAAATAGGGGGCGGAGGGGCCGATCTGTCAAACGGCACAGCAAGATAGAGGCTTCGCTGGGTCGGCCTTCACGCCGGAAGAAACTGCCGGGTATACGGCCAGCGGCATACATGCGCTCTTCAAAATCTACTGTTAGGGGGAAAAAGTCAGTATCGGGCCTTACGTCATAACTCATGGTGGCCGCGGCAAAAATCACAGTGTCATCAATACGGGCAGTTACCGCCCCGCCAGCCTGCTGGGCCAGGAATCCAGTTTCCAAGGCCAGGGTCTTTTCCCCAAATTCAGTGGTGAATACTCTCGAACCGTCAAAAAGTTGCATTATGAATCTCTATCTCCAATGGAATACGCAGGCCAAACGACCAGCTGTACAAAAGAAGTGGTATGAAATGTGGGCGACCAAGAACCGCTGAGTGCCCATTTGGCACTCAGAGAGCTGCTGGCCAGAGGTAATGCAGGACGCAGCCAATCCAACGGCTACTTGCGCAGGCCCAGTCTTTCGATGAGGGTGGTATAACGCGTTACGTCTTTCTTACGAAGATATGCCAAATGTCGGCGCCTCTGGCCTACCAATTTAAGTAGCCCGCGCCTAGACCCTTCGTCGTGCTGGTGTGCCCGCAGGTGATCCAGCAAATCATTGATGCGCCGACTTAGCAAGGCAATCTGCACTTCCGGCGAACCCGTATCAGAGTCATTGATACGGAAGTCCTTAGTAATCTTCAGTTTTTCGGCTTTGGAAATTGACATCCGCAGTGGTCTCTCAGCCCGGAACTTTCGGGCGCAATCTACTCCCTTCTCTCTTTCATACGGTGCCATATTAGTATAAGAACCAATGCAATGCAAAAATTCTTCCTTTCCCGCTGCTTTCTAGGTGGCCTGCAGGTGCTTTGCCAGGAGGTTTTAGGCTGCGTTTACCTCCTGGCTTGAGGCCTTTCACAGACATTGTACTGAAGGCCATGCTCATAGGTTACCGAGAGACATTGTTGCCAACTTCCTATGTTAAACTGCGCTATCGCTCGAACAATTCAGGTATCACTCGGGCTGCCCTTAGCTTGAGAGGCAGAAGGGGTGAATGCAGAACCCTTTAGGTACTTGAAATACGTTCTGGCACCTCTTTTTGCCAAAATATATTTTTAAGGAGTATTCCATGCAAATGCTTAAAAGAAGTGCGGGTCGGCAGTCCCTTTGGCTGTTGGCACTGGGCTCCTTGTTGATACTGGCCTTGGCTGCTTGCGGCGCGCCAGATACTCCAGCGGAAAGTGAAATGCCCGCGGATGAGGACGCAGCTTCGATGGCCGATGTCAGCCCCAACCAGGCTCCGGCATTCCAAGAGATGGTCGCGAACGGATCGTTGCCTCCACTCGCGGATCGTCTACCTGCCGAACCACTTGTGATTGAACCAGTAGAAGCCATTGGCAATTATGGTGGCGTCTGGCGAGCCGGCTTGCGCGGTGGTAGTGACAATGCCTGGATTTACCGCACCGTGGCCTACGACCAGATGACGAGCTGGGAACGAGACTGGTCTGGTGTGCGACCCAATGTGGCCAAAAGCTGGGACGTTTCTGAAGACGGAACCACCTACACCTTCCATCTGCGGGAAGGCATGAAATGGTCCGACGGCGAACCCTTCACTGCCGGCGACGTGGTTTGGTGGTACGACAACGTAATCCTCAACGAGGAAATTTCCACTTCCGTTCCCAACTGGTTGAGATCTGGCGATGCGCCCGCCACCGTCACGATGTCTGATGACTATACCGTTTCGGTAACCTTCCCTGAACCCAATGGTCTCTTGACGTTGCGGTTGGCGGCCCCGGCTGGCCCTGGCATGACCAGCTACCCGGCCCACTACATGGAACAGTTCCACGTAGACTTCAACCCAAATGCTGCAGCAGATGCAGAGGAGGCTGGCTTTGAGACCTGGGTAGACAATTTCCTAGATCACAATGGTGGCGGCTGTTGTGGTTACTACAGGGATGCAGACCTGCCTGTATTGTGGGCATGGACTCTGACCACACCATACGGCGAAAACACCACCACCATCCGAGCGGACCGAAATCCCTACTACTGGAAGGTTGACACTGAAGGCAATCAGTTGCCATACATTGACTCTGTCATATACAACGTAGGCAGTGATCCAGAAACCTTGGTATTGCAGGCATTGGCAGGCGAGATTGATTATCAGGACCGGCACATTGCTACCCTGGGTAACAAGTCAACCTTTTTTGATGCACAGGAATCTGCCGGTATAAAATTGACAAACCGGCTCGATTCAAACAGCAATGTCATGGAGATTTCTCTGAATCTGAACCATCCAGACCCCGTCAAGAATGAAATTTTCAATAATATAAATTTCCGTATCGGCCTCTCTCACGCCATCAATCGCCAGGAATTGATTGACGTGGTGTTGGTGGGTCAGGGCCAACCTTGGCAGGCTGCTCCCATGGAATCTTCGCCCTATTACAACGAACGGCTGGCCACCCAATACACGGAATACAGCACTGAAATGGCCAACCAGTACTTGGATGCCTCCGGATATACAGAGAGGGATTCCAATGGCATTAGACTCGGGCCAGATGGAGAACCCATTTCCTTTACGGTGGATGTGATTACGGTGGCGACCGAACAGATTGACATGATGAATCTGATCTCCCAATATTGGGAAGCCGTGGGTGTCAAGATGACTCCCAACGTGCTGGATCGCTCTCTGGGACAACAACGGTTGGAAATATTGGGGCACGATGCCAACACTTGGGGTGCTCCGGGCGGCGTAGGCTACAGCACATTGCTGGACCCCCGCAATTTCTTGCCCACTCACGGACATTCACGATACGGGTATGGCTGGTACCTCTGGTATGTAAACCCTGACAATGAGTTAGCCATTGTACCGCCCGCAATTGTGCAGGAGCAATTAGCTTTGTACGATGAGGTAGGTGCGACACCAGACCCTGTGAAGCAAACGGAATTAATGCATCAGATTCTGGAAATCTCCGCTGACCAGTTCTATGTCATCGGTATTTCAACGCCGGCTCCAGCCTACGGTGTTGCCAACAAGAGCATGCGTAACATCATGGATTGGATGCCTGCTTCGTGGCAGTATCCCACTCCGGGTCCTTCGGACACTTTCCAATATTTCTACGAATAAAATTCTATCTTTAAGGTGGAGGGGGTACTAGTACCCCCTCCACCTTTTGTCCAGCTCAAATCCGAGGTTGGAGCTTTGTAGGCTTCTTCCCACAGAACCCCTTTTAGTCAATCATGCTGCAATACATCAGCCGCCGGGTTCTTATCATGATCCCGACACTGTTTGTTATTTCCCTGCTTTCTTTCGGCATCATCCAGCTGCCACCAGGTGATTACCTGACCTTCTATGTGGCTGAATTGGCCGCCCAAGGCGAGACTGTAAACCAGGAAAGGCTAGCGCAGCTGGAGCGGCAGTACGGACTGGGGAAGCCTTGGTATGTGCAGTATTTCTTGTGGATTTCCAATATAGTGACCAAGGGAGATTTTGGTCGCTCATTCACATGGGCCAAACCGGTTAACGAATTGATATGGGATCGGGTGGGCTTCACAATGCTCATCACTTTCCTGTCGGTTATATTCGTCTGGGTCGTGTCCCTATTCATTGGCAAATTTGCTGCCACCCACCAATACTCACTGGGGGACTATGTCACGACCTTTATTGGCTTCATCGGGTTGGCGGTACCGAATTTTCTGCTAGCTTTAGTCATGCTGTATTACGCTTTGACCCTCTTCGGCTTAAGTCCAGCCGGCCTCTTTTCCCCTGAATATCAAGATGCCCCTTGGACCTGGGGTAAATGGGTGGACTTCTTATCCCATTTGTGGATTCCCATCGTAATTGTGGGCACCGCCAGCACAGCTGGCAGTATTCGAATCATGCGGGCCAATTTGTTGGACGAACTGCACAAGCCGTATGTGACTACAGCGCGCGCCAAAGGGGTAAAAGAGAGCACCCTAGTCTGGCGTTATCCCGTGCGCGTTGCATTGAATCCTTTTATCAGCACCATCGGCTGGACTCTTCCAGAGCTTGTTTCCGGTTCCATTATTGTCGCGGTGGTGCTTAACCTGCCTACTACTGGGCCCTTGCTGTTAGGTTCCCTACTCCAACAGGATATGTTTCTGGCTGGAGCATTCATAATGCTCATCAGTGTACTGACTGTGGTTGGAACTTTGATTTCCGACATTTTGTTGGCATGGCTCGATCCCCGCATTCGCATCTCTTAAAGTGCATCGTATGACTGTTCGCACCCAACCGGTCACCTCTCCACTTCCTTCCTTACCTGAAGACGATTTCAGCCAAGAAGAGAATCGCGTCCTGGTGGCTAACCAATGGCAATTGATGTGGTGGCGTTTCCGCAAACACAAGGTGGCCATGGCGGCCGCGGTGGTGACTATCCTGCTGTATCTTGTGGTGCTTTTTGCCGAGTTTCTCGCACCAGTTCCTCGTAACTACTACGCTGCCGACTTTACTTTCGCACCGCCGCAACGACTGCATCTTTTCCATAGGGATACTTCAGGGAATCTGTCGTTCCTCCCGCATGTTCTTGGTTATAACGTGGAGATTGAACCGGCTGCTTTGCGCCGAGTCTTTGAACCCAACCCAGAGGATGTCATTCCTATTGGATTCTTTGTTAAAGGCATGGAGCAATACAAGGCGCTTTGGCTTTTTCCAGCCCAACGGCATTTGTTCGGGCCAAAGGACTCCACTAAGCCCTTTTACCTCCTGGGTGCAGATCGTTTGGGACAGGATTTGTTTAGCCGTTTAATTTATGGCACCCGTATTTCCATGACAATTGGGCTCCTTGGAGTGGCTATGAGCTTTGTATTGGGGATATTTCTGGGAGGACTGTCGGGTTACTTTGGGGGAGTGTCGGACAATATCATTCAACGCTCAATTGAATTTATTCGGTCCATTCCCAGCATCCCGCTGTGGATGGGATTGAGCGCATCCCTACCAGACGATTGGGATGCGCTTAAGCGCTACTTCGCCATAACAGTAATCCTCAGTATTGTGGGTTGGACTGGGCTGGCCCGTGTCGTACGCGGCAAGTTCCTGTCACTACGAGAAGAAGATTTCATTACATCCGCTCGACTGGATGGAGTCCCAGAAATGGGATTGATTTTTCGCTACATGCTTCCCTCCTTTACAAGCCATATCATTGCCAGCATGACACTGAGCATTCCCGGAATGATTATCGCTGAGACCTCACTGAGCTTTTTGGGCCTCGGCTTGCGTCCGCCGGTGGTGAGCTGGGGCGTATTATTGCGGGATGCGCAGAAAGTGCAAGTACTTGCAAATGCCCCCTGGTTATTACTGGCAGCGATGCCCGTAATTGTGGCAGTTCTCACTCTGAATTACGTTGGGGACGGCCTTCGCGATGCTATGGATCCTTATGCCCGCTGACACTACCAAGCCAATCGACCGAATGGGGGACCTTGAACCTCTACTTGAGGTTAAGGGCTTGAAGACCTATTTTCTCCTGGACGAAGGGACCGTTCGAGCAGTGGACGGTGTAGACATCACGGTTCCACGCGGTACTACTTTGGGAGTTGTGGGTGAGAGCGGTTGTGGCAAAAGCGTGACAGCTTTTTCAATTTTGCAGTTGGTCCAAAAACCTGGCCAGATCTTGGAAGGGGAGGTCCTGTTGTACGGCACGCATCACACGCCCGATGTAGTGGATGTGGCAGCTCTTCCATATGAAGGGGAACAGTTAAGACAGATCAGGGGGCAGGACATTGCCATGATCTTCCAGGAACCCATGACCTCCATGAGTATGTTGCACACTGTGGGCTTTCAAATCTCAGAGTCCATCTTGCTGCACACGGACATGAACAAAGAAGAAGCTCGGGCCAAAGCTGTGGAGATGCTGGGTCTAGTTGGCATACCGCACCCCGAAGAGAGATATGATTCTTACCCATACGAATTGTCCGGCGGCATGCGCCAGCGGGTAATGATTGCCATGGCTTTGAGCTGTGATCCGCAACTGTTGATCGCTGATGAGCCGACAACGGCTTTGGATGTGACCACTCAGGCCCAAATCTTGGAGTTGATGCAGAGACTACAGGATGAGCTAGGCATGGCTATCATGCTCATTACCCATGATTTGGGTGTTGTAGCAGAAATGTGTAGCGAGGTGGTAGTGATGTACCTTGGGGAAGTGGTGGAACATGCCGATGTGGATTCCATCTTTCATGACCCACAGCATCCATATACCCAATCCCTATTGCAATCCATTCCCCGCTTGGGCCATAGTTCCCAAGGCAGACTCAATCCAATCAAAGGTTCGGTACCAGATCCTTATCACAGGCCATCGGGTTGCCCATTCCACCCACGATGCGAGAAAGTGATTGCAGGTCGCTGCAACACGGAACATCCCGAACTCACAGTACTGCCGGATGGGCGACAGGTCCGGTGTCTCCTGTACGAAGACTAGCCATGGAAACAAAAAACGGCGCTTCAGATGCCTTGTTCTCTGTCCGGAATCTGAAAATGTATTTCCCCATTCGGAAGGGGTTTCTGCAGCGTACAGTTGGACAGGTGCGAGCGGTGGATGGTGTTTCATTTGACATCCAGCAAGGGGAAACACTGGCTATTGTGGGGGAATCCGGTTGTGGCAAGACCACAGCAGGCAGGTGCATGGTAAGGGCTTATGACCCCTCGGCCGGTGACCTGATATACCGCAATAAGGCTGGCGAAAGCGTCAATTTAAGCCATCTTCCCAATTCAGATCTAAAGCCTTACAGGCGCGAACTGCGCATGATTTTCCAGGACCCTTTCTCCAGCCTTAACCCCCGTATGACGGTGCTGGATCTGGTAGGCGACCCTCTACGAGTCCACCAGATCGCATATGGTTCGGAACTGGAAGACCGGGTCGCCGACATGTTGAAGAGCGTGGGTCTGCGGCCCGAATACATGCGCCGTTACCCCCATGCTTTCAGCGGCGGCCAACGACAACGCATCGGCATAGCCAAGGCCTTGATCCTGGAACCGCAGCTGGTCGTTGCCGATGAAGCTGTTTCCGCTCTGGATGTCTCTGTGCAGGCCCAAATCCTTAATTTGCTGCAGGACTTGCAGTCCGAATTCGACCTTACCTACGTTTTCATCGCCCACGACCTGAGCGTGGTGGAATACATTGCTGACCGTGTTTCAGTCATGTATGTGGGCAAGATGGTGGAGCAGGGACCTACCTTAGACGTCTATCACAATCCCCAGCATCCTTACACAGAGGCTCTATTGTCAGCTGTGCCGCGGCCTGACCCCAGGGAGCGGTCTCAACGTATCGTGCTTGAAGGTGATGTGCCCGATCCGGCCAATCCGCCCGGTGGCTGTTACTTCCATCCTCGATGTCAATATGCGGTTGATATCTGCCAGACAGAGACACCGGAACTGAAGATATTAGCCGGGGGCCGTCGTGTGGCGTGCCACTTGGCTGAAGACCTAGACCTGCGCGGCATTGGGGAGCTAGTGCCCAGGTCGACGCCTGACCAATTCTGATAGGCCTCTATGCGTCCAATCTACTACACACCTAGTTGAGCCCACGCCTTTGAGGACCTATGAGTGCTACTAATCTACAACCTCCAATCATTGACGGCCACAACGATACGTTGCTGCGGTTGCACCGCAGTCGCGGGCAAGATGGAGGTCAGTTTCAACTGGAGTCTACTTACGGCCATTTGGATTTGCCTCGTATGCAACAAGGAGGCCTGGCGGGAGGATTCTTCGCCATGTACGTGCCCAGCCCCCCTGATGCTGCCGGAGAGAAGATAGATACAGCCAGCAGAGGCTTGGGTGAGGAAATTGAACACGATTACGCCCTTGATTACGTTCTGCACCTCTTTTCCTTGCTGCGAAAATTGGATCGCGAGCTTTGCGAAGAATTCTGCATGGTCCGCGATTCCTCTGAATTGCAGAAGGCTCTACAGAACGGCTCAAGATTCGCTATCCCTCATATCGAGGATGCGGTTCCGATCGATGCGGACTTGGATCTCTTGCCTCTCTTCTATGATCTGGGGTTACGTTCTTTGGGCTTAGTTCACAGCCGACCCAATGTGTTTGGCTGCGGCGTGCCTTTCGCATTTCCCAGCAGCCCCGATACAGGTCCAGGCCTAAGTTCACAAGGAAAAGCCTTGGTACAAGCTTGTAATGAATTGGGAATTCTGGTGGATCTGTCCCACTTGAACGAAAAGGGTTTTTGGGATGTAGCGAACTTGACCAATGTACCCCTTGTGGCTACGCACAGCTGTGCCCATTCCTTGAGCAAGGCTTCTCGGAACTTAACCGACAAGCAACTGGATGCAATCCAGGAAAGCAATGGAGTTGTAGGTATCAATTTCCATGTCGGATTTCTGCGTGAAGACGGTCGTTCCAATGTTTCTACATCTTGCGCCGAGATAGTGCGTCACGCTTCCTACATGGTGGATCGAATGGGCATCCAACATGTGGCTCTCGGGTCAGATTTCGACGGGGCAGTAATGCCCACTGACCTGGCCAGTGTGGATCAGCTGCCCAACCTCAGGAATGAGTTCAGGCAAGAGGGCTTTTCTGATCGTGAACTAGAGCAAATCGCCTATCTAAACTGGGTGCGGGTCTTAGATGAGACTTGGAAATAACTAAAATTCCTTTCACATCCGCAGCTGTTGGCATAGATAACAGTTCATAGACTTAGACGGCAAAGCCCCATCAAGATTGAGCGAAGGGGATTCAGTTTCCATCCCGCTGTTCTAATCAGGCTGCCTAGTTTTTCTGGCGCCAGGATGTCACATTGGCTAGTTAGGTTCGGAAGCTCTACCAAATGACGCACACAGACCTAAGGCACTGTTTCCTGTCAATGACGATACTAAATTCCTTTCTGGGAAGCCCTTCCAACAGAAAACAGTCCAGAGTCTAGGGAATGGAATTTGCTCCTTCGCCTCTCAAACTTGGCACTTCAGCCTGGACGCGGTTGGAGTTACGAAGACGTCCTATAGCCAATGCGGATTCTTGGCATAGTCAGCAGGAACTTGCCAAAGATGCCGAAGGCTCTGGGATAATGGCAAGTTGCCTCAGCCTTTCTAAAGGAAGTATTGGGCTGCCAATCTGAATAATTCGGGAGAACCATGCGGACCACCGACCAACTACTACAAGACCTGGATAACGTCATAGCCATCCCAGTCGTACCGTTTCGCGATGGCGCAATCGACAGGGACGGGCATCAGCGAAACATCCAATACCTCATGAAAAAGAACCACCTTGAAGGAAATCGTCCTCGAGTCGTTTCTGTAGCGGGAACCAGCCTTCTACACCATTTGAGCTGCAAGGAGCAAGTCCAGATTTTTGAGGACACTGGCCACGTGATGGGAGATGAAGGAATCCTGATGACCGCAGTGATTCCCAACCCATTAGCGGATGTGCGTGCCACTTTGGAGCAGCACATGACCTTGGCCCGAGTGCCGGATGTGATTCTGATCATGCCTCTTTCAGGCACTTTCTCCCCGGAAGGCCTTTACGAAGGCCTAATGGCCCTGGGAGCGGAATTCGGGCCACACGGAGCCCGCTTCCTTTATTACTTACGTGCCAGTCGAGACATGGGGGCCGTATTGCGATTGCTTTCGGATTCTCCTTATTTCGTTGGTGTAAAAGTGGGTACTGGCCTAGAAGATGTGCCGCCCATGGTGAACCAGGTGCCCACTGGGAACATTGTTATCTGGGGTATAGGAGATCGAAGCACGGATGCGGCTCGGTTAGGAACTAAGGGCCATACCTCCGGCACGGCTGTGGTCACAACGAAGCCGTGTGACAGCATAAACAATGCCCAACGGAGGCAGGATTGGAATACAGCTTACGCTTGGGAAACCAAATTGGCTGCTCTGGAAGAAATTCGCTTTCGCAACGGTCGGGCCTACAACTACAGTGCCGTGGTTGAGGCCCTAAATCAATTAGGAGACGATGTCTGCGGCGGAGAGGGAGGTCCCTTTAATCCGGGGGCAGGCAGGGATTTGCAAGCAGAAGTGAAAACGGCCCTTTCCGAAATCAGAGAGCTACATTGAGGAAAAGGGTCTTCCCTTCGTGGCAGTGACTTTTCTGATCCATTAAGACCAGGCCGAATTGCAAGGGCGAGGAATAAGTAAAGCATGAACAGTCAAGGAAGATTAGCCGGAAAGTCGGCTTGGGTAACTGGTGCAGCGTCGGGAATGGGAGCGGCGATTGCCAGACTGTTCGCCCATGAGGGCGCAAAAGTCGCTCTTGTAGACATCCAGACCGAAATGGGTGAGGCGGTGGCCGCGGACATACGCGCCGATGGAGGTATAGCAACCTACCATAGCTGCGACGTGACTCAAGAGCAAGCTGTTATAGCTTCTATTGACCAAGCAGCATCCGAACAAGACGGCCTGACCAACATAGTCAATTGCGCGGGCATCGTGCATGTAGCTCCCCTAGATCAGTATTCCGTCGAAGATTGGGACCGGTTAATGGCTGTTAACCTCAGGTCTGTCTTCTTGTCCATTAAGCACGCCATTCCTCATTTGCGGCAACACTCCCGCAGCTATATGGTCAACATCGCCTCTGTGGGCAGCTTCATCGCTCAAGGAAACACACCTGCCTACATTGCGTCCAAATATGCAGTATTAGGGCTAAGCAATAACATTGCGATCGACTACGCCAAAGACGGTCTGCGTTGCAACAGCGTGTGCCCAGGCATAGTGGATACACCGATGCTGCAATTTCACATGAGCACAACTCCAAATCCAGAAGAGACCCTACGAAATCGGCTCAAGCGGGTCCCTATGGGTGTAATCATCACTCCGGAAGACATCGCCAAGTCCGTCCTTTATCTCAGCTGCAAAGACTCGTCCGGCATCACCGGAACCTCACTTGTTGTGGACGGCGGCTTTATCGCGCCGGCTGAGTGGGAAACTGATACAACTAGGTTTATGGAGGAGGAGTAACCCTATGCAATCTCGACTGGCCTGTGCCGACTTTACCTTCCCGCTTCTGTCGCACCTGGCGTCCCTTCAATTGATTCAATCGATGGAATTCCAAGGGGTCGACATTGGGCTCTTTGAAGACCGTTCTCATTTGCAGCCATCCCAGGAGTTCCAGAGTCCGGAGGAATCCGGAAACGCCTTAAGAGAACTCCTTGGAGACTTCGGATTAACCGTGGCGGACATTTTCCTACAGATGGACCCGGACTTTGTGCCCTTCGCTCTGAACCACATAGACAATGGACGCAGAGCAAAGGCCCGAGACTGGTTTCTGCGGTGCTTGGACTATACGGAAGCCAGCGGCAGTCGGCATATAACAGTCTTACCTGGGGTGCATTTTCCTGAGGAACCAGCCGCAGAGTCCTTAGCCCGTACCGAAACGGAATTGGCATGGCGTTTAGAGCAGGCCAACCCCCGGGGACTGGCATTCAGCATTGAAGCCCATGTGGGGTCCATCGTGCCCTCCCCTCAGACGGCTCTGAGCCTGTTGCAGAAAATTTCAGGATTGACTCTAACTCTTGACTACACCCACTTTACTCGCCAGGGAGTTCCTGATGCCCAAATAGAGGTGCTGGTACCCCATGCCAGTCACTTTCACTTCCGAGGTGCACGGCACGGCCGTCTACAAGCCTCGTGGTCTGAAAACATCATCGACTACGGAAGAGTCCTAGACCTAATGGCTAAGCACAGTTACCAGGGCTGGCACGCGGTGGAATACGTTTGGAGCGACTGGGAACACTGCAACGAATGCGACAACGTCTCAGAGACTGTCCTGTTTCGGGATTTCATTCGCAGCCACAACCAGAATTGAACTGAGCAGCCCGCAATTGGGCTGCTCAGTTCGCTTGCAAACGGCGGATACGGGCTGGCACGTCGTCATGCAGCAGATCTCGGGACAGCATAGTCAAAGAACGATCCGCCAGCGGCAAGTCTGTCCGCCGGCCGCCGCTGAGATGGGACTCCTGCAACGCTAGAGCCACTTCCAAGGCCTCACGGCCATTCGTGCCGGCACAGCGAGGGCTGTCGCCGGTTTCAATACAATGCACCAAGTCCGCCACGATGATTTCACCCATGCTTAACAAATAAGCCGGCCAAGGGTACGGCACCCGAGCGGGCAGCTTGCCACCTCTGATACCACCAGGGATCAGCTTGTAATATTCGAAGTCTTGGCCGTGTGTAGATGAACGAATTCGTCCTTCGGTGCCGATCACTTCAAAGTCCCAGGAAGCTGCACCACATGGCATCCCTCTGAGGAAACCACGTACTCCGTTGTCATAGGCCAGGTAGCCGTTGCCTTCGGGGTCCACATATTCGGTGCCGTTCTTCTCCACATTCACCTCACCAAAAACCCATGACACAGATCCGCCAGCCAAGAAGCTGATGGTATCAATGAGGTGGCTACCGTTATGAGACAGCCCACATTGGCCGTAGCCGGTAACATGCAATATCTCCCCCAAAGAACCTTTGGATATCAGTTGATGAGCCTGATCAAAGAGAGGATGCCACCGGCGAGAGCAATTAATGGCCAGCACAGTGCCGGTCTCGGCGCACACCGATATCATTTCATCTGCTTCAGCCAGACTAGGAGCCATGGGCTTCTCAGCCCAAATGGCCTTCACACCAGCTCGGGCACAGTCCACGACAATTTGGGGACGTACCCGGGCTGAGGTGCAGACACTAACAATGTCCAGCTGCGCCTGGTCCAACATCTCGCGATAGTCTGCGTACACCTGGCTAGCGTCCAGGTTCCAGCGCTCCGCATAGACTTCTCTTTGTCCCGGGTGGATGTCCGCCCCCGCTACGAGCCGAGTAAAGTCAGACTTGACATAGCTGGGAGAATGACAATAAGGCAGAAAAAAAACTCCGCCCCTGTCAATTTCCTCATCAAAAGTGCTGCCGATACGGCCAAGACCGATCACACCTGCCCTCAGCTGTGTCATGCCAGTTCCTTCCTTGGTGGTTAAACGAGGGTGGTGCCAATACAGGAGGGCACCTTTGGAATCCTACCAGCCAAGAGATTCGGGCGGGGATGGGCCATATTGGACGATCAGATTCATTGAAGAAATTCTGAAACGGTAAATTCTCGCGCACGAAGGCCTTCCTGTACTGGTTCCGTTCACCGGTCGATTCGGGAAGGACTTCGCATCTTGGGCAAAATCTGGGCACCAACGGCTTGCAATTAGGGCGTTGGGACGCTCCATAGAATGGAACATGGTTTAAATCCTGAAAATGGGCTGGTCTTGACTAAGGCCCGGGACGCCTGAGACTTTCCAACTACAGGTCCTGAAGCTTTCTGCGTTCCCTGGGTCCTTTCATGCAGAAATACCTTTTCTTGAGTGGAAGGGCATTCTCTCCCTTTTCTATTCCCTGAATTGCGCACTATGCTGCTACTTCCTTGGAAGGCAAGGAAAAGGACATTACACCCGCCCCTGATTGTCCTGCATTTAGGATCTTTCCTTTAATTGTTCGTCTCAAGTAGCTTAAACAGTACCTCTTTGTCCCTAACAAGCAGCTACAATCCGCTGCCCGCCGTACCTTAATACAAGGTGACCAATTCAGAATGCCAAGTTATGACACAACAGAGACCGGCCGGTCCCATAGGTGGATAGCCTGGAGTTTGTCTGTCACTGGATTGCTGTTACCTCTTACTTTGGGGCTGATGCGCGCGGACCGATGGCCCTTATCTGGGGATGAATCTCTTTACGCCTACTGGTCCCGGCACTGGCTGGAGAATCGAGATCCCCTGTTCCTGGCCCATTGGATCGATAAGCCCCCTATCTTTCTCTGGTTACAGTCCCTCGCGCTCTACACCTTCGGGCCAGGGGCCGCCTCTGCCCGATATGTAAATATTCTGGCTACATCTCTGCTATGCCTGGGACTTGCTTTCTTTGTCTGGCGGCAATGGGGGTGGAAGGCGGCTTGGCTCTGTCTCGCCTTGGCTGTGGCAAACCCACTAATCCTGGCCTATGGGCCTACGGGTCTGACTGATCCTATACTTGTATTGGCCGGTACAGCTGCCTGCCTATGGGCTTGGCAGAAACAGTACTGGGCCTCGGGGGTAGCGCTTGCCGTAGCCGTCTTCAGCAAGCAGGCCGGCTTGCTGTATTTGCCTTTGACTTTGGGCACGGTCTGGTTGTTTCGTGCTGAACTTCGGAAAACAGACTGCCGGAGGTGGGTGTGGGGACTGTCCATTGTTTCGCTGCCTATTCTGATTTGGGATGGGGTACGTATGTTCTGGGCACCTTCTTTTTGGTACGCAGGATTCGATCACTATGCCCCTCTGCGTCTAATTCCCATGATGGATTTGCTGCCTCGTTTGTCGGCTTGGCTACCCTTGTACGGTGTCCTATTGGGCGGCGCGCTGGGTTGGGCAGCATGGGGAACATTGTTGCTCGCAGCTGGATGGTTCAAAGTCCGGTCCCCTTTACTTAGGGAAGACTACTGGATCGGACTGGCCCTTCTCTGGGCATTGGGATATGCGACTATGCACTGGTTGCTGACATTCAATCCTTGGGTCAGATATCTGCTGCCACTCGTGCCCTTCCTGGTACTAAGCACAATCTGGGCAGTGAAGACGTTGTCGGCAAGATCCGAATCCATAGGGCAGAAGCTGTTGCTTGCGTTGTTCCTTGCTTGCCTGTTTCTTTCCTTGGCCACAGGCTGGGAACAGGGCTGGCATGGCAATTTACCAGAAATGCAGGATCGCAATGGACTGGCAGGTCTACCCGAGGCCTTGGATTTATTGCTGGCGGCAGCCCCCGCGGAATCAGTCATTTTGCACCGGGAATTGAGTTGGCACCTACTTTTCTATCTTTTCGACTTTCCCTCCATGTCCCGAGTCTGGTTCGCAGAAACAGATCATGTGGCGAAATTGGTGGCTGATCAGCCGGCCGGAGTGGCGATCTTTCAACTGAGGCTAGCTAGAGATGCAGCCCAAACGAGGGAAATCGGAACTATTTTGGAGGAAAGTGGCTACAGCTACCTACGCTGTGCACAAGAAGGGGAAGTCAGCGTGTATGAAATCCTGCGGGAACCTGCGGCCACTTGCAGATATGTGCATTCATCCTAGAATTGCTGCGATCGGCATGGGAGGGGCAGAATCCTCTCCCCTTCAAGTAATATAGCTGTGAGCCTCCGAACTGGTCACCTCTTTTCATGGACAAGGAACGCACCTCTTCCCTACCCGCCTTGTTGGAGAGTCTGCTATTCATAACCCCAGTGCCTGCAACGCCCCGGGAACTTAGCAAGGCATTGGATTGTGCCCCCGCAGAAGTAACAGATGCATTGAAAGTTCTGGAACAAGACCTACGGGATAGCAATCGTGGCCTGCGTTTACAGCAACTTGGATCCAAATTCGCCTTGGTGACTATGCCTGAGGCCGCACGAGCCATCGAGCGATTCACCGCGCTGGCAACGCACACCCGGCTTAGCCGTCCAGCCTTGGAAACCTTGGCCATCGTAGCGTACCAACAACCTGTTACCCGCGGTCAGATTGAAGCCATTCGTGGAGTCGACTGCGCCCATATCCTGCGTTCCTTGCTGGGCCGGGAATTCCTGGAGAATAAGGGCCACCGCCCAACGATAGGCAACCCCATCCTATATGGGGTGACTGAGAGTTTTCTTCAATACTTCGGCTTGACATCCTTGGATGAACTTCCGAAACTAGAGGCTGAAGAATGGTTCAAACTGTCAGACGCGATGCACGACGATAGCATTCTGGACACTGGTTAAGGGACTATGGTCCCATATCAAGCGCGGTCTTAAAGTGCTTCCGCCAGTTCTCGAAATAGAAACCAGCGGCCTTCTGGATATCCACCTGCAGGAGCCCGGTCATAGTAAAGATCGAAGTGACGTCCATCCTGGACCCGCACTCGGAAGTAAATTCGCCCTACCCCCCAGGAACCTACCTGGCGGCTACGTTGCAGATGGGCTTCGCGTTGATTGCGGGCCATGCGCCCTTTCCGGGAGGGGTCTCGCCACTCTTCGAGCAATTCGACAACCTTCAGTTCCGTGTCTCGCCAGGTAAAACGTTGGGGACAATACGGATTCTTGATGGTGGCCGGAGCCTGGTCAAATTCGACTGTGATAACCTCACCAAGAAACTGTTTGGGGATAAGTTCCATGCACCTGCCCGCGCCCGACGCCTCACATCAACCTGAGAAATATCCATTCTAGGGTATTCCGGCGGATCCTACTTGCTCCCATGTCTGCAATCCTCTTGGTCGCCACGTACGAATCAGGTTTTCAGCCACTGCATCTAGCGCAGCCCCAGGCTTGCCTGGAACAGGCGGGTTTGGAAGTTGCGACACTTGATTTGGCGGTACAGACATTAGGGGACATGCCAACACAAGAGTTCCAAGGAGTAGCCTTTTCTGTGCCCATGCACACGGCCTTGACACTGAGCGTGACCGCCGCCAGATTCCTGCGCTCCCGTTTACCCGAAGCCAGTTTTTGTTTCTACGGACTTTATGCTGGCCTCAACGCGGATTTTCTTTTGGAAACAGGTTTGGCGGACCGCGTGCTGGCCGGAGAAGTGGAGGCTGAACTGACAGAGTGGGCCCGGCAGCTCCGTTTTTCTTGCAGGGACGCAACTCCACCTTCCCCTTCCCTTGCCCGGCTGCACTTGCCCGTACCAGTACGGACGAGCTTGCCGCCCCTGGAGCAGTACGTCCATTTCGTACCTCAGCAAGGTGAAGTTGTACCAGCAGCTCAGGTAGTAACCAGCAGAGGTTGCTTGCATACCTGCAGCCATTGCCCAGTGGTGCCCATTTACGGTGGTCGTTTCTTCATAGTTGACTTCGCGACTGTCACTGCAGACATTTCGCAGCAGGTCGAGGCAGGGGCAGGACATATCTCCTTCGGAGACCCCGACTTTCTGAATGGACCAGGTCACTCCCTTAAAGTAACGAAGTGGCTCCGACAGACCTATCCCCATGTTTCCTTTGACTTCACCACCAAAGTGGAGCATTTGCGACAGTACCCACAGCATCTGGCCAAGTTGAAAGAGCACGGGGCCGCATTTGTGGTTTCCGCTTTCGAGTCAGTGCAGAACTCCACCCTGGGCCATCTAGACAAAGGTCACACGGCAGATGACATGGTTCAAGTGGTACAGGACCTGAAACAGCTGGATTTACCTCTGCAGCCAACCTGGATCCCATTTACACCTTGGACGACGGCTGAAGACTATGTTGAATTCTTGAATTGGATTGAAGGGCATGGATTAGTACGCGCTATCCCTCCCCTGCAACTCAGCCTGCGACTGCTAATTCCCCCCAAAAGTTGGCTGCTGCACCGTTTTACAGACGAAAGTTGGCTGGGGCCCTTGCAGCCGGACCGGTTCACTTACGCCTGGTATCCACCCGACAAAAACGTGGGGAAGCTGCAACAGGAATTGGCCGAACTCACTGGAGATTTGCCAGCGGATTGGGACCCTCTAGAGCTTTTCCAACAGGTGCGCGCACGGGCCTATGCCGCCGCAGGTCAAGTGTTAAAGAGGCATAAGTTGCAACCGCAACTGCCCGCGCCGCCACGTCTGACAGAAGACTGGTTCTGCTGAGCAGAGCCCAATGCCGATCAGTTGGGTCGGACTGTGTTATCAATTTAAATTAGCCAACCTGCTTAAGTCTCGTCGGCCCGGTCTTCACTGCTCTGCCTTGAATTGAGTACAGCGAGCATCTCTGCTGAGGAGGTAAACTTCACCCGTGGGCGGCCTTGCGCCGCCCCGCGCCGAATTTCTTCAGCGTCCAAGTAAAGCCAGTCTTCATAGGTAACCAAGTCGGGTTGCCTAGAGCGTAATTCCATAACTACCTGTTCAGGCTGGATACGGACGGGATGCAAATGCTTGGTCTCCTTCACATCTGCCAACAGCTTGTCTACCGTTTCCCGCGCGTCAGGTCTATTGGTACCTATCACCCCGGAAGGACCGCGTTTAATCCAACCTACAACGTAGTGGCCCTCAATCTGGCGTCCGGTATCCACATCCACCACTCGACCTACATTGTTGGGAATGATGCCCCAGTCCGCTCTAAACGGCACATAGGGTAAGGGCACACCGTAGTAGCCAATGGAGCGAAAAACCAATCCAATATCCAGTTCCTCATGTTCATCGGTACTGCGAGAACGCAAGTTGCCGTCGTCGTCTGCGTAGAGTTCATTTCGGCTCAGTTTCATTTTCGCCACGCGCCCTTCCGCATCAGCGGTCAGTTCGGTCGGCGAAACCAGAAAACGAATTGTCAGCAGCTTGGGTTTACCTTGATTTGGCTGGTTGGCGAAGGAATTGATGATCTCCAGTTTAGTGACCAAGGTCCTGTCATCAGATTGCGCCGCCTCAGCCTGGCTCAGGGGGTCCAGCTGTATTTCTGAGGGTTGCACCATAGCCTGACACTCCTCCAATCTACCCAGTTCTCGGGCTTCAGGTACAGTGAAGGCTGCTTGGGCGGGGCCGCGTCGGCCCAAGATATAGATGTTACGAATCCGGCTTTCCTTGAGGGCTTCAAGCGCATGGTCTGCAATGTCCGTTTTGGCCAGGTGTCCGTAGGAATGAGCCAGAATACGGGCCACATCTACAGCCACATTGCCCATGCCAATGACGGCTACATTTTCCTGCGAGAGGTCGAACTTCAAGTCCCGGAAATCGGGATGGCCGTTGTACCACGCCACGAATTCCGTAGCCGTGTGGCTGTTGGCCAGGTCTATTCCGGGAATCGGCAAGTTACGGTCCGTCTGGGCGCCGGAGGCATAAATGAGGGCATGGTAGAAATCCGCCAGTTCCGGAACGTTGATGTGATGCCCCAACATCACATTTCCGAAGAATCGGAACTCCGGCTTGCGCGCCACACGATCAAAGATCTTGGTGACAGACTTTATCTTTGGGTGGTCCGGAGCTACGCCGAAGCGCACCAACCCAAAGGGAGTAACAAGGCGGTCAAACATATCCACGTGGACGACCAGTTCCGGTGCCTTGAGCAGAAAATCGGCAGCATAAAACCCAGCTGGTCCAGAGCCGATAATGCCAATTCGGACCGGATTTTGGGCTGTACCTAACTCTTTCAATATTCCCTCTGCTTTAATGCCTGAGTTAAACCCAGCCCAAAGCAACCGCTTTGGTCAATTCTACACGGGACATTAATCGTTATAAGAAATGCAAATTATGTCAAGTAAGACCTTTGTAATTTGGATGCCAGATCCAATGGAATACGGGTGGTCTGGCCTTGCAAGTCCACACAGACATGCTCAGTTCGGCCCGTCGCGACCAGCAAGCCCTTCTGACCGGACCGCAATTCGTAGGAAAAACACAGTTTGCGAGAGCCTAGACTGTCCAGAGCAGTCAACAAATGAACTGTATCTCCAAATGCCAATGGCCGACGGATCTGTAGTGACAGATCTGTGACAGAAAAATTGTGTGTACGGGAGATTTCGGTATAAGGAGTCCCACGGGCTTTCATGAAGGCAATGCGACCCATTTCCAGCCAAGGCAAATAGGCTGCATGGTGCACAACCTGCATCATATCCGTTTCAGCGAAGCGAACCTCCACATCTATTCCCACCGTGGACACCATATTCATCTCTCCGGTTACCGGCCCAGTGATTCCAGAATCGCAGAACGACGTAACCAGGCACTGTGCTGAACCGAGTGGCCGATGTTCTCCGCTTCAGCAGCCAACGCGCGTGTGTCACTGCTATCAAAACCGCCGGCCCAAAGCGCTTGTCTCCAGCGTAGCCAGGGAGTACGAGCCGCCATGCCACTGATCTCCGCCGTACCGAGAGTCATTTGACCCCAGCCGGTGAAATAATCCTGCGAACGGGTCTGCCAGCGGAAAGTCACCGCCTGCCCCGCCCAGGGGGCCAACGAAACCACGCCAGGGAGCCAGATCCCTTGGCTATCGGAATCAGAAAGGTCGTGGCTGCTCAGGGTCGTAAACGCGGTGTCCCCTTTAGTGCGGATCTGAAGCTGGGCAGATACCTGGCCATTGACATCCTCTCCTGCCTGGGGCCAGACCGCCAAGAGGTAAGACAAGGCCGTCTCGTCCGGTGACAGAATTAAGTCCACTTCCATAGTTTGGCTGCCACGAAGGCCCAGAAAGGGAGCCTCCCAAAGCTTACCGTCAACTGGCAGTGAGATCCGAGTGTACAGGAAACGACAGGAGTCTGGATCGGGAGGATCTACGCAAACTTCCTTATAGGTGGGACTGGTCAATAGTCCGGGATGAGCCCTGACTTGCGGCCACAGCTGGCGGCCGGCGTCCTCAGCCAAAGCAACCATCATTTGCTCATAGACAATGACCTGATCAAAGTGGACCAAAGGATTGTTGGAAGCTCTGGCAATAGCAGCTGTGATGGCTGATTCAGCCAGCAGCCATTTACTCAAGGCCATATGGATGTGCCCTTCCAAACGATAGGCGTGAAAGTGCTGCGGACGTACTGCCTGCGCCTGTTCAAGATGAACTAGGGCCGAGTCTAAGGATGTGATATTTAAAGCTTGGGGTAGTGAATCACTATATCGTTCTTCCGGCCAAGCCAGTCCGCGTTGCATGTAGGTTCCGGCCTGGTACACGTGGGAAGCCCACACCGTGAACGGGTATCCCCACAGAAGGGCGGCCAACAGTCCCGCTGCTGTCAGGGACAAGGCGGAAATAGCTGCCAGTTTTTTGGCAGGTGTAATGCCCGGCAGAACCGGTTCGACTTGCCCGGTAACCGTCATCGGAATGAGTAGAAAGCCCTCATAAGCCTTAGAAGTGCAGAGGCTGACCCTCTACAGCCGCCGCCGCATCCATGACAGCTTCGCTGAGAGTGGGGTGCGCATGAACAGTGCGCGCTATCTCGGCCGGAGTTAATTCCGTCAGTTGTGCTAGGGAAACCGAAGGCAGCAATTCTGTGACTCCGGACCCAATCATGTGGGCTCCCAAAATTTCACCGTAATCCACACCTGCCAGAATTTTGATGAAACCGTGTTGGATGCCCATGGCTTTGGCCTTGCCGTTAGGAAACAGAGGGACAGTGCCCTTGTGATATGGGGTGCCCGCCTCCTGCAGCTGCGTTTCGGTGTACCCCATGCTGGCCACTTGCGGGAACCCATAGATACAACGAGGCATGAATAAATATTGCTCAGAACCGATAGGCATAGGCGTGGCATCACAAATCGCTTCTGCAGCCGTAACGGCCTGTGCTATGGCCACATGTGCCAATGGTGCCCGTCCCGTAATATCTCCCACAGCGTAAATGTGTGGAACGCTGGTGGCCAGAGTCTCATCCACAATGATGTAGCCCCGCGTATCGGTAGTCACGCCCGCAGCAGCTAGGTTCAACAAGCTGGAATTGGGCTCGATCCCGACGGCAACCAACACGAGGTCTGCCGACACAACTTGGGGTTCCCCGGCGTTGCTGCTGATATGGACTTCCTTATTAGCGGGCAAGAATTCCTTCACTGTGCTTTCAGTGTGGATCTTGATGCCCCGGCCTCGGAGTTGCTTTGCCAGTTCCGTGGAAATCTCCGCGTCCTCCAGTGGCAACAGACGCTGGGCGAATTCCACCAAAGTAACATGCACACCAAAGGCATGCCAGATGCAAGCGAATTCCACGCCAACTGCGCCGCCGCCCACGATAACCGCCCGTTCTGGAAGATTCGTTAGCCCTAGGGCATCTCGAGCTGACAATATGGTAGTACCGTCAAATTTCAGATTAGGCAGCTGACGGGCATGCCCGCCAGCTGCGATTACTATGTCAGATGCAGTCACTTCCAATGCCGAGCCATCCAGCTTCTCTACCCTTAAAGTCTTAGAGTTGACAAAATTCGCTGTCCCAGAAATGATTTCTACCCCATGCTTGCGCATCAGGTGTTGCAAGCCTTTCGTCTGCTTCTCCACAATGCCGCGACTGTGCGCGATAACCTGATTGAAATCCCAGGCAAGATTCTCGTAAGTGATGCCCAGTCTTTTGGCATCCCGCACCGTATCCAGCACTTCAGCTGCATGGAGTAGCGCTTTGGAGGGAATGCATCCCCAATTCAGGCAGACTCCGCCCAAGTGTTCTTTCTCAATGACCGCAGCCTGGTGGCCCAGCTGCGCAGCTCGTATGGCCGCGCCGTATCCTCCCGGACCACCTCCAATAACAGCTATATCAATTTGCATAACTCGACTCTTGAATTCTCGAATCTGGGCTCATTGCCATCCTTCAAGCGTATCACGCACGTGGGCCAAAAAGCTGTCAGCCACAGCCCCATCAAGGATTCGGTGGTCGAACGAGAAACTGAGTACACATATGGGCCTAATCAGAATGGCGTCGTCGGAATGAGGCATGAGAGAACTGCTACCGCGCACAACGGGCCGCTTGACCACAGCGCCTATCCCTAGGATGGCGGCATTGGGTTGGTGAATAATAGGGGTGCCGGCCAAGCTACCATTGGTGCCATGGTTGGTAATGCAGAATGTACTGCCTTCCAGGTCTGACTTCCGCAGCTGGCGCGTGTGTGCTTTGGTGGTCAAATTCGCTAGCCCCTGTGCCAGTCCTTGCAGGTCTAGTCGATCTGCGCTGTGGATTACAGGTACCACGAGGCCGTTGGGAACTGCTACGGCTACACCCAAATGCACATTGCCATGCACTGCTAAACCTTTTGCAAGCAGGCTAGAATTGACTTGAGGTACCTGCTGCAGGCTTTGCACCGCTGCTTTCATGAAATATGGCATCAGGCTAAGGCGTACCCCTTCCTGGGCTAAGGTGTCCCTCTGTTGCTCTCGATGCTGGACAACTGCTCCCATGTCCACTTCAAAAAATGTGGTTACGTGTGCGCTAGTCTGAACGCTAAGGGCCATGTGTTCCGCGATGGCCTTTCGCATGGGGGTGAGGGGCTGCAACTCGGAAAGGAGCTCCGCGGAAACACCCATTTCTGCCCGGTTGGCTATGATTGCCTGCACATCTTTACGTGTGATGCGTCCGTTCCGGCCTGAACCGGAAATTTGGGTGGGGTCCAGACCGTGCTCATGCAACATGCGATTTACCACTGGAGAGAGAAACCCCATTGGCCCGTCACCGGATTGAGGCCCCTGGGCAACCGAGGGTGTAAAGCTCTTCAGTGGTGGCAATGTCGCTGCCTCCGACCTGGTTGCGGAGGGCTCTTGAGGGATAACAGGTAGGGTTTCGCCGGGCTCTCCTATGTAAGCCAAAGGCGTGCCGACATCCACTGTAGTGCCGGGGGGAACGCATATGCGTAGCACTGTGCCGGCCTCAGGAGCCGGCAGGTCAGTATCAATTTTTTCCGTAGACACGGTCACCAAGGGTTCATCCCTGGCCACCATATCTCCTTCCGCCTTCAGCCAGGCCGAGACAGTGCCGTCCACCATGCTCTGCCCAAATTGAGGCATTGACAAGGCTACTACCATAATGCACCTTCTTACCTTACCCGCCACTTTGTAGTAGCTCTGACAACGTCAGTCGGGGTCGTTCTTTGGGCTCCCGCATTTTCCCTGTCATGTAAACATAGTTGTGATTGGGGCGTTCGCTGAAGCCTTGCTGACTTCCGTCACGGGTTAAAGTGACAAATCCCACGAACTGTCTGGCTTCTCGAGGCAGAGAGGCCAAGTCTTGCAAGGCACACCGGGAAGCGCTGTTCAGACTCTCTCCACGCCGCAGACCTGCAACCACAGTGTGGGCTGTGACGGCCCGCATGCAAAGCTCACCATTGCCTGTGCAGGCAACGGCCCCATAGCGATCATCACAATAATTGCCTGCTCCAATGATTGGCGAATCTCCTACACGACCCGGGTACTTCCACCCCAGCCCCGAAGTGCTGACTACGGAGGCGAGATGACCATAGCGGTCGCGAACCAGAAAATTTACGGTGCCCGTTTCGGGATTTGGGAGAGAGGATGCCCGTTCCGGGCCAGTATGACGTTGCGCGAGGCTCAACTGTGTGGTCATAAGGTTAACAATAGGCACTAACTCCGTGGCTCCAGGATCAGGGGGCTCCAGACCAGCCTGAGCAAATCGTTGCCGCCAGGACTCTTGGCTAGGCGCATACTCCAATTTGGTGGGTCGACAACCTATCTCCTGTGCCAGACGACGGGCTCCTTCACCAACCACCAGCACATGGGATGTATGCTCCATGACATATCTGGCCACCAGGGCCGCGTCTGCAAAACCACGCAATCCTGCTACCGCTCCCGCCCGGTGGGTCTGACCGTCCATGATACTGGCATCGAGCTCTACTTGGCCCACGATGTTGGGAATTCCACCGATACCGACAGAATTATCGGCCAGATCTTGCTCAACAAAGGAAGCCGCGGAGACCGCGCTATCCAAGGCACTAGCTCCGGACCGCAGCAATTCCATTGCGGCTGCGGCCCCGCGTGCCCCGTTTTCACTGCAGACGATAATCGGTTCTAGCTCAGACATGCCGACGAGAGCCTACGCGTATGGGCGGTCATCCCAATCCGCTAGCATCCGAAAGCCGGACAGATCCAGTTCTGGGCCATAACCAAATGGGGCCTGCACGGCGCTTCCGATTTGGAGACGACCTCCCTCAATATGGACAGCGGGATAACGGTGTTTTCCTGACTGTCGCCACCGGTACAAATCCCCATGCTGTGTCACCACGGCCTCTTGCACAGCCTGTTCGTGCATGCTCAGGCCAGTAAAGTAGTGGTGACCGTTGCGTTCAGCGTGAGGAATGCCTAGGCTGGCCAACACTGCCAGATCCTGAAGCAGGGCTATGGGGCCCACATTGGTTAGGTCCTCGCCGGACATAACATAGGTTTGGCTGGCGTCGTCAGCCTGCAACTGATGCAAGCGGCAAATATTAGCAATACTCTTGAATATCCCTTTGCAATTCTTGTGACTGGTGCCTTGGTATCCACACTCCAATGCACGGGTTAGTCCGTTTACTTCGCCGTCCGATTCATCGACGATGACCGGAGGATGCTGTGACCAGGCCCTGAGCGCTTGAGTGGCTTCTGGCAGCATAGCCATATCCCGGTGCAACGGCTGCTCGATGAAGAGCAGTCCCCTAAGGAATTCCCCTAGCGCCGCGTCCGTTTCCAAGGCCGTCCAGAATTCCAGAAAGTCTTCAAAGGATTGGTATTGTTCGTTGCCATCCAAAGTAAAACGGAACGTCCCGGAATGCTCTTCCAACAGGCTGGCTATGTCCCGCATCCGGGCGATGTCGGCCGCGACCTCCCCGCCGATCTTGATTTTCAGGTAATTGACTCCGTAGCTGCGGAGTACGGCTTCCAGGGATTGAGGCAGGCCGTCTGGGACTCTGTCGACAGGGGCAATGTCGCTTTCCCGCAAGGGATCACCTAATCCTATGGTGTGTCTAGCTATGATTTCGGTCAGGGGCTGACTCGGCAGCACTTCGCGGGGGAGCGTCTTTGCCAGAGAAGCGTGGAAATATGCCCCCTGATAACCAAAGGCATCTTGCCGCATAATCTGGGCCAAGGACTGATCTCGTGCCCGGCAGGCAGCATCTATGAGAGCTCTTTCCACAAGGCTGGTACCCAGATTGAGGAGCAGCGATGGCCAGCGAGAGTCAGTTTCCCGATTATTCTGGGACTCGTACATTGCTGTCCACAGCTGGAAAACCGTTGACTGTGGGCCCGTGGCAATAACGTGTGCAGTAGCATCGTGAATGACCTGCAGCATGTCCTGCAAGTCTTGACGGAAGGGAGTTTCGGCAACCTTCGTAAACCACTTTGGTACCAGGCTCTCTGCTGAGCGTCCAGTGACCCTTTGGCCATCGATCTCCATGTGTAGAGTGAGTACTACATGCGGCACCTGGGTCATCGAAGCGATCCCGTAGCGGAAAGGCATTCGGGTGCTAATGTCACGGACCCACAGTTCCGAAGTCAGAACCTGCATATTCACCACACCAATTTAACTTTTCTTGAAATTCAGATTCCTAATTCCGTCTCGTAAGCTCGCAGCTGAGAGATTTCAAAAGGCAAATGCTCATGCCATGGGGAAAAGCCGATCCATTCCCCGCTTAGATAGCCACTATATCCAATGCCGTGTAAGGCTTTAAGAACTGTGCGATGATCTATGGCTCCCGTTCCCATGGGAGCATAGGTGATCCGCCCTTGGCCAAGTTCGGCGTCATGCATGTGCACATGGGCTATCCAGACCTTTAACATCTCGAATGAAGCTAGTAGGTCCACCCCTTCGGATCGCACTGGGTGCAGTACATCCCAGTTGACCCGCACACTGTCTTGGTTCACAGCTTCCATGACCTTCGCTACATGGGCAGGATGGCACCAGGCATCATGAGTTTCTAGGCAAATGGTTACACTGCCGGCGGCTGCCTGGGCAGCGACGGCAGCCAGTGCTTCAGACACATTGTCTATGGCCTCTCTTCTGGAGATGCTAGCTGGAAACTGTCCTCCGAAAACTCGAACCACTGACACACCCAAATCAGCCGCCAATTCGAGTTCCTTTCTCAGATTGTCCAGATGACCCGAAGCCGTGTCCGGATCTGCGAAACGGGACGAAACGGCCAGACACCCCAAGGAAACTGGGCTGTCCTCCACTTGCGCCTTCACGGCCTGCCGCTGAGCCAGGGAAAGGGTGGTCTCAATACCATGCGCGTGCTTGGAACTGAGACGCGGTTCCAAGCCTGCGTATCCCAATTCTTCGGCCGTAGCAAGCATCTCTGCCAAAGACAATGCGGAGCAGGAAAAGCTCATGAAGGCATACTTCACAGGAGATCCTCAAATAGTGGTCGTATGGGAAGGTCAATTGGGGGATCAGCCTGGGGTAGTCCAGGCCGAATACAGGCGTTCTATCTCTGTATGGCTCCGGAGACCGTCACATATCACGACGCGTTGTTTTCGAAGCAGCGATGCCTGAGGCCCAACCGTCAAGTAAGTGTCATAACTGAAGGCATAACTTGCAACCGGAAATGGCGTAGTCCGCACAAACCATTTCAAGGGAAAGCGTGCATTCTGCGGATGATCGAGCAATGCTACCGTCATCTCCAAGCCAGTGGCGCGGGAGACGCCCCCATAGGCTAACCATGGCGCTGTGACACCCATCAGGTCTGTGCCGGATTGGCCATTCCCAGCCAAGATGGTGCCATGCAGGATATCCAAAGGACCGCGCCAGAAGACCCCACCGTATCCAGCATCGGGGCGGCCTTCCGTGGTCGGGGAACCAAAGACCACGTTGCGAGAATCAGGATTGGTTAATGTAAAGTCGAAGTCAATGTGCCAAATACCTTCCAACTCATCGACGCCCCCAATAGTCAGGTTGCGTACATCCCGCAAAAACTCAGAGCTGCCCTGACCCGGGACCAGCCAGCTAACTTCCTGCCGCCAGCTTCGTTTATCAAGGGGAGCAGTTCGCGGAATCAACCTCCGGTGCACCTGGTGACCCAAGTTGTCTAAGTGCTGGTAGCCTTGGTCCCGCACATATGTGGGGCCTCCCCAGAAATTGTATCCAGAAACCCAGGGACAGGCTAGACTGAGCCCGTTGTGCCATTCATGGTCAAAATGCTTCTCCTGCGTTACGATCCCACCTTGTAGCGTACTGACCGGGTGAAAATATGGGCGCGGCCCTTGCAGGTTTGTCATATAAGGGCGTAGATTGTAGCGACAGAGTCGCCGCGTCCCATACCAGACTTCTATGTACCCATCCCCGCCAGCGCGGGTAGTCAATTTCGTCATCTGAACAGTTCCCGTCAGCTTTTAGTCTTGAACTGGCCGTTAAGCAGGTGGTAGTAATCGTCATCCGGTTGAATGCTGCCGCGGGTTACGGGCAGCCCCAGCTGGGCGGATTTGTAAAACGCTGTCAGAAATTCAATGGTGCCCCGTACATCCGCGCCGCTTACCTCTGGGCGCACCTGCCGCTCAAGGCTATCCAGGAAAGATCCCAATTGGGTCACATGCGAAGCGGGCACTTCTGTGGGGAACTGGCCCCAAGCTGATACCTGGCCCTCAAATGGGGAATCTGGGTAGGTGCTATAGCTCCAGTCTTGGTTGCGATAGGAATAGAGGCTGCGAAGTTCGACGGTGGCATGGTTAAAGTCCAATCGCATGTAACTTTCCTGCCGGGGTGACAGGATGCTGTTGGAAAAATTGGCTATAGCTCCATCTGCGAAACGAACGCTAGCCATGGAGATATTCTCGACTTCGATATCGTACTCCAGCGACCCCATCATCGCCCGGATTTCCTGCCACTCTCCCATTAGCCAGAGAACAAAATCCATAATATGAATCCCGTGGATGACAGTGCACCCGCCAATGGCGGCTTCCCAAGTACCACGCCATTTAACTGCAAAGTAAGGATCGCCTCGATACCAAGTGGTCAGGACGTTGGCCAACAGGAGTTTGCCCATTACTTGATCCTGAATCTGTTCCTTGAGATAACGGCCCGCGGATCCAAATCGCCACTGAAAAACGCTGCTAGTGAACCGTCCTGTAGCTGCCTCAGCCGCCTCCAACTGATCCATTTCGGCCAGAGAAGCACACAGTGGCTTTTCGCACAGGACCCAGGCTCCGGCTTCCATGGCTAAAATGGAAAGGTCGGCATGTATTCCCGGTGGGGTGCAGACATGCACGATGTCCGGGCGCACTTGCTCCAGCAGAGCTTCGGCGCTGCCGTAGGCGTGAGGAATCTCGTGTAGAGCGCAGAACGCCTGTGCCCGCGGCAAGTCTATGTCCGATGCCGCAACAAGCGAAACTCGATCAGCATGGGCCCTCAAAGCCCCCACATGGGCCTTTGCGATGCCACCTGTGCCGATGATGGCGGCCTTCAAATCCGCAGACATAGTGTTTTTCCTGTTAGTAGGGAGCTACCAGAGATCCACACCCACCAACTTGCGACCTAATGTGGTAAGGTGCGCCGGATGGGGCTGAAGTTCATCGATGCGGCGAATGTCAGCTGGGAAGGCTCTGGGGGTCATGTAACCCATGGGCAGGCGTCTTCGCCAGGCATGAACGCGGCTCTGCCTAAGGCGCACGGCCGCTGGCTGGGCAGGGCTCATAGTGATGTACTGGGCAAGACGTGGACGATCCGTGTGATTTGGGCCATTCCCATGTAGCAAAGCCATATGCCAGATGACCAAGTCTCCAGGCTGGCCGGGCACAGGCACGATTGCCGTATTCCCGATATCGGGATTCCGCAGGTTCTGGCCCGGTGCTTGCCAGGCGAGTATCTCTTGCACCCGCTTATGCGAGCGTGGCACACACTGAAATCCGCCCTGTTTGACTGTGGTTTCCTCCAAACAGAGCACCCCCTGAACCCTCAAGGGAATAGGCCAAGAAGTGGGATCGAAGTCCCAGTGGATAAAACCGGAGTAGGCGTCCTTCTCCTGAACGGGGGGATTCATATTAACCCGGTCCAAAGATACCCAGAGCTCTTCGGTCCCGTGAATCTCGCTGAAAATCTGGTGTACGTTGGGGTGTTGACGGTTATCCCACAGAGCTTGATGGTGGTACAGCTCCACCATGCCCGGCTTGGAATGCCAAGGCGGAAGACTGTACCAAGTCTCGGGAACTCTGGGACGCATGTCCAGGAAGTTCCAGAGGGCGCCAACAACGGCGTCCAATTGACGTTGCGGAACAACATTCGGCACCACGAGGTAGCCATGCTCTTCCCAGAAATTGAGGTCCCCCTGGGACAGGACCGCCATAGTTGCTCCGAAAACAAGGCCGTGAAATTACAACCATTGTAACAATGGTCGGGCGGGAACTCCCTACGGGGAAGACAAATGCCGGACAGCAACCACAGGCACCACATTTCCTCTGGGTAGTGAAGGAGGCAGAAACCAATAAAAAAAGAAAAACATCTGGCAAGACAAGGATTACACCGCACTTGCCCGCTAACGAATCCGCACCACCATGGTGGCGGCAGATTGAAGAGGGCTAAACAAGGCGCTGGGAGCGAAGCACTCGCAGGTTACGAAGTACATAGTCTGCTGGCTTGATAGGCTTTCTTTTGGGTTTCAACGGCTGTCTAAACGACTAATTGTTGTTGTTCCGCACTAGACTTGGGGCATCTCAGGCAAGGAAGTTGAATGGGAACAGTGAAACCAAATTCTTCGCCAAAATGTAAGGAAACTACTGGGCTCCTACACCGCGGGAACGCTCCTTCTGCATTCCATTGACAAGTGGGGTCAGACGCCCGCGAAGTGATGTAGGATTCCACTTACATTCAGCGTGTGGCTCGTCTCCAAGGAATCAATTTCCTCAGCATCGCTAGGCTTTTCTGACATACCTGCTGTTCCGCAGGCTTCGCGGCCGCGACAGGTCTTTCCATATAGAAGTAAGATTGAGTGTCTAGCTGAAAAACTGTCGGACCAGTTACTTAATTGAATCTGCTAATTTCCCCAGACAGCCCTGCTTCAATTTTCTTTCATATACCGATTGTATAGGGGCACTGGCTACACCGGCCTCACCTGTGAATGCAATTTCGCTGCCTTACAGTTGGAAGGCTGGTTTGGATATACTCGACCTCTTAGGGGACCTCTGTGGCAAGAATCTTGAATCTGGCAAGTCGTTCCTGAAAAAGGGAGCTATCCAACACTTCCCGATTGACCACTGCCGTTGGAATTTCTCCAGTCAACACTGAAATTACATTTTGGACCGCACCTTCCCCATTCAGCTTGTACAGTTCGTCAGTCCACGCCAGCGTGTGAGGTGCCAGAATGACATTGTCCAGGCTGGTAAGAGGACTATCCACCGGAAGTGGTTCCGGCACCTGCACATCCAGGCCCGCCCCTGCTATCACATTGTTCTGCAGAGCATCGATTAGAGCATCCTGATCCACCACCGGCCCACGGGCCGTGTTGATAAGGTACGCAGTTGGTTTCATCCGAGCCAGTCGCTGGGCGTTGATCAAGTGGTGCGTCTCCTCGTTCAGCGGGCAATTTAAGGAGACAAAGTCAGACTCGGCCAAGACCTCATCCAGGGACACCAGTTCAACCCCCAGTCCAGCGGCGATAGCAGGATCTCCATAGGGGTCATGTGCCAACATGCGTCCTAGCCGAAAGGGGGCAAGCAGGCGGAAAAGGTCGGCTCCTATATTGCCCATCCCTATAGATCCCACAGTCTTGCCCGTGAGACCAACGGACCAAGGTTTGTTGCGTACTTCCCAAGTGCCAGTACGCACGACTTTGTCTTTGGCGAACAGCTGCTTACCCAAGGCTAGAACAAGCGTCACGATGGCTTCTGCCACGGGACGCCTGACTCCATCCGGAGTTATGGCCAGGAGGCATCCATATTCGGTCAGAGATGGTACATGCAGTGTGTCGTATCCCACCCCCCAACGACCTATTGCAGCCACTTGAGAAGAGGAGTCCAAGGATTCCGCAGGAAAACGATAACCCAACAGCACAATGCCATCCAGGCCCTGAATATCTGGGGGCCGGACATATTTGTTGCCATCCGCATCTTGACCAGATGCCTCGAAGTAGCGGTACTGAATATGTTTGGGCGCCCGTCTCAGCTCACTTTCGACAGGGCCTGTTACTGCCGTTCCCAAGGCATGGAAATCGGCAGAAACACCTACGGTGAGTTCCATGGACTGTACCTCCTGTCTGGTACGTGAACAATCAACAGCGATTAAAGAACATTGTAGTTTGCATCATTTCAGCGGACGCTGACTGCCGGAGTCGGCTTTTGGACAGTTAGCGGATAAACTAGGTTTGCGCTAGTATCCAGACAATCCCCGGCAAACGAAGGGGATTGTGTCTCATTTACAGGAGCATTTGTCCCATGGGTGTCAATAAGGCTGTGGATCTACTGAAAGCGGGCCAACCTGTCTTCTGTACCGGAATGAGAGATAGCCTGAATTACGAAAGTGGCCGCGAAATGGCCGGCACTTGGGCTGACATGATCCGCATCAACATGGAACACGGCATCTTCGACCTGACAGGCTTGGATGGATTTATGCAAGGCCTGTTGGATGGCGGCCCCACTCCGTCTGGGCATCTCTCACCCACAGTTATGGTGGAGCTGCCGGTACTGGGCCAAAGCCCGGCTGGTATTCAGGCCAACAGCTGGCAATTCCAGCAGATCCTTGCCCGAGGTGTGCATTCCCTCTTGCTCTGCCATGCTGAAGATCCAGATGCAGTTGCCTCTTATATTGAGTGCTGTCGCTACGGATTTCACATACAGGGCGTTGGAACAGGGTTACGCGCCGGAACTAGAGGCGCAGGTGCGCAAGCCACGGCCGGAGCCCGATGGGGATTGTCTGGTCCAGAATACATTGTGAAGGCTGATGCTTGGCCCCTCAATCCAGAAGGTGAGCTGCTGCTAGGTGTCAAAATCGAGAATCAAGAAGCTTTGGCCAATGCAGAAGCCACGGCCGCCGTCCCGGGCCTAGGATTCGCCGAATGGGGCCCGGGAGACATGGGACTTTCCTTCGGATATATCGATAGCCACGACCCGCCGTACCCCTCGGAAATGTGGGATGCGCGGAACCGCATCAAGCGCGCACTACAGGCCTGCAAGGTGCCTTTCTTTGAAGGACAGTTCGATGCTGAGAATGCCTGCGACAGATTCGACGAAGGTGTTCAGATTTTTGCCTGCGGGGATGCCCATGAGCCCATCGCGCAGGCGGTACGGTCTCACGCAGGTCGTACTATGCCGGTATAACAACCCACTTTTCCGGTGGGTGCTCCCACGATAAAAGCAGCGTATTCTTAACCGGCCACCTCAGGCACGATCAGTTCCTGCCCTTCTTTCAGAAGTTCGCCTTCTTCCAGGTTATTGGCTGACTGTAGTGCTTGCAGCGGCAGTTGGTAGAGTTCTGCTATTGAAAACAGAGTTTCGCCTGCTTGTACAACGTGGATGCGAGGGTTTTCGGAGGTAAGTGGTACCACACCTGGTACGAAGAGTTCCTGGCCCAGTGCCAGCTGGTCTGCATTCCCCAAGTTGTTAGCTTCCACGAGAGTGCTAAGCCGCACTTCATACTTCACAGCGATGGCAGATAATGTCTCCCCTTCTTTCACTACGTGAATGAGGCCTTCTCCGGCTGCTGGTTCCTCGGTTTGCAGTTCCAGCAATGTGGCGTCCTCCGGCAGTTTAAGCTTCTGACCGACTGCCAACTGGTCAGGTGAAACCAGTTCGTTTAACGTGACAAATTGTAAGGATTCCACGTTATACAGGGCTGCAATTGCCCCAAGAGTTTCCCCTTTCTGCACTACGTGATATAACCCCTCAAAAACCTCCTCTTTCACTCCCGAAGGATCGGCCGCCTGAGGCATCGCCAGTCTTTGACCCACTGCGATGTGATCCAGAATAACGGCTGGATTGGCCGTTTCAATATCCCGAACGGAAATGCCAAACCGCTCAGCTAGAGCCGACACTGTATCCCCGTCTCGTACTACATAAAAGTACAGGTCCCCATCTAATTCCTGCTCCACTTCTGTCGTCTCGGGCGGAGGGTCCACATCGGGGATCACCAATTCGTCTCCAGGGACCAATTGGTCGCTCTTCAGCTGTGGGTTTAGACCCCTAATGGTGTCTACGGAAACATAGTGATTGGCAGCAATACTGGCCAAGTTGTCGCCTACTTCCACAACATAAGTAATGTTGGGTTTTGGGCTTGCCTGCTGCTGGGCGTCTTCAGCCCTCTGTGTGGCAATTGCAGAAACATCAGTTGGATCGAGGTCAATGGCAAAATCAGACCCGGCTGCTCGATCTCGAGTACAGCCTGCAACCAACAGGACCAAGGTCAGACTGACCCATATCCAAAGCCTGTACACCAACGCAGACATTGCCTTTCTTCGATGTAATGTAACTGCAATCCTGGCCGGCCGAATTGTCTGTCGGCGAAGCCGCTCCAATATAGCACAAACCACCGCTTTGGAAATGCTCCAACCTGTAGCCTGGTTCCTCGTCCCCGTGTTGGGTTCTATTGTGGAGTTGTAGTTAGCGAACAGGTAGCCGCCCCGTCATTCCAGAGAAATCTCGGTGTCGGGAATTGCTTGAGCAGCCAAACTTAGCAGACCAGCCGACACGCGGGCTATCTGACGCATAGAGCGAGCCACCGTGCTGTCTGGATGAGAAATCACAAAGGGTTCGCCGGCGTCACTACCTTTGCGAATGATGGGGTCCAGCTCCACCCGACCAATAAAATCCACACCGAGGTCCTTGGCTGCCAACTGGCCGCCGCCTTGACCAAAGACATCCCCCGACATGTTTTCTATCATCCCTAGGATTGGCACGTCCAATTTCCGAAACGCCCCCACCCCTCGTTTGGCGTCACTGATTGAGACTGCCTGTGGCATGGTCACAATCAGGCCCCCTGTGATGGGCACACTCTGCGCCAGGGTCAACTGGGCATCACCTGTGCCCGGGGGCAAGTCCACGATAAGGTAATCCAGTTCACCCCAGAGTACGTCTGTGAGCATTTGACGGATAGTGCCATGCAGCATAGGGCCGCGCCAGATGACGGCTTCACCCTCTGGCATCAGAAACCCCATGGACATGACTTTCACTCCATAGGATTCATGGGGCACCATTTTCCCATCCCGCACTGACAGAGGGCCCGAGAGGCCCATCATTATGGGAACATTCGGGCCATAGACATCTGTGTCCATTATGCCTACTTTGGCCCCTTCCAATGCCAGGCTTACAGCCAGATTTACGCTGAAGGTGGTTTTGCCCACGCCCCCTTTGCCACTGCTTATCGCCAGAATAAGCTTGATGTCCAGATTCAGTTTCTTGGAGATCCGTTTGTCCCGTACTACTCTGCTGGTGAAATTAACTTTCACATCGGTGACTCCTTTTACCTCCCGCTGAACTGTCTCAATACAGTCACATTCAATTTGCGCTTCCATGGGGCAGGCTGGGGTCGTCAACTCCACAGTGAAAGATACGGATGTACCTTCCACCACAATGTCCTGAACCATGTCCAAGGACACAAGATCCTGATGGAGTTCGGGTTCAATGACTTTCTGCAGAGCGCGCGTAACTTCTGCAGTGGTAATGAAGGATGGAGTTGCAACGGACATAAAAAGAACTACCTGTACATAGGGGCCGGGATCGCAGGCCCTCATTAAGGCACATTCACCCACCAGGGTCAAGAAGTAGACCACGCCAAATTTTAGCCTGAAATCACCGCTCGATATGGCTAACAGTATTACAGCTGCATTTGGGCGCCCATCAACCGGGCGGCACGTTGCCCAATTTCCACGGCGTAATTGGTGCCCCGATCCCAAGGCCAGACCTGGCTCATGGTAGCCAAGAACAATCCATCCAAAGGTGTTTGCACCGGTAAACGGCTGGCCCCGAAACCGAGAACGGGAACGGGTTGGGCATAGGCAGTGCGGTGCAGCCACCGGCCCAGGACCTGGTTTGATTTGAATTCTGGCGCCAGTTGCCGCAGACCGGCCTCGAATTCCTGTGCCAGTTCCGACTCGTCCATAGTCAAGTATCGGTGGCCCTGTGCTACATAGGTTCCAAGATAGTACACATGCTGGCCACCGTAATGCTCGCGACTGATCATTGCGGTGTGTTCCACGAGCACCAGAAACGGCAAACCTGCATTAGAGGGGATACTGAGCCAGTAGGTACCGTTGGTCAGGGAACGGTCAGTGGCCAAAGTCAAGACCACTGCACCCATGAATTGCTCTTTGGCCACATGTTCACGGAAAGAATTCGGTAAGTCGCTGCAAATTTGGCAGAGCATCCGCGGTGATCCTGTAAATATGACTGCCTCTGCGTTCCAAGTCTGCCCTTCTGCCCAAATTTCCCAGCCCCAGGTGGTTCGGGTTAGCTTGGAAATACGGGTCTCCAAATGCACGGAAGCTCCCAGGATGCGATTCGCCTCCAGCAGTCCATCAGCCCAAACCTGAAATCCCCCTTTGAAATAAATCAGCTGTGGAGTGCGTTTGAAAATGCGGGCCGCAAACCAAGATAGCGCCACATCATGGTACATACCACCGAACTTCGCCTCCAGCAGAGGCTGCCACAGGGCTTCATATGCCCTTACACCCATACGTGATTGGAGCCAGGTCTCAGCGGTCACAGCATCGTAACGACTCCAGGGTGGTCGCGGGTGCCAACGTAGATAAGCCAGCGTTATCCCCATTCGGAGTTTGTCTGGCAGGGACAGGTAGGGAAAGGCAATGAGGTGCCTGGCACTGTCAAGTTGGTAATTTTGGCCAGCGAAGTGGTAAGACGTTGCAGGCGCGTGAACCTCCAGCAGATCTTCCAGCCCCAGTTCTTTAGTAAGGTTGATGATATGGTCGTCATTGGTGAATAAGTGGTGATAGAAACGCTCCAACGGCCATTCCCATGCCGGCGATCCCCTGAAGCCCGAGGCAAGACCGCCAGCCTCAGTTGCTCCATCAATTATCTGAATCTCCGGCTTGGTGACAAAACGAGTTTGCAGATAGTGGGCCGCGGCTAAACCGCCTGGTCCGGCTCCTATGACGGCTATTCGCATGTGGCCGAAACCGGGCTGGCAACTGTACCGAATGGAACGGAAAACACGCTGGAAACGTGGCTATAAATACGCAGTTCCGTCCCCGGTCAGAATGCAAACAATGCAGTCAGTGGGCAACAACACCTTAATCCACAGTAACTTCCGCCCCGGCAGAGTAGGTGTGGGCAGATTCGAAGAAGCACGTATAAGCCGGTAGTTTTTCCTTAATGCGCTGTAGCGACGCCTCAAAGAGAGCTACTAATTCTTCATCAGACCCCTTGAAACACCGTACGGTGCGGGCACTACAGACTTGACACCCTTGCAGAAATTTATAGCTCTTGCTATTGCATGGCAAGCACTCGCCCAAGTCAATCATCATCAATATGAAAGCCAAACTTTCGGGATGAGATTCCTCTACTGCCGTCGCACGATCCACGAGGCGAGCCCACACCGGGCCCCGCAGGTCCCGCAGTGAAGCAATCAGGGAATGTGGGAATAAAATCTCCGCCGTAGGATAGTGCATTTCTTGAACCTCCACTGATTCAGTCTGACAGGCCGCGTAGCAAGGAGTGACTTTCCTATATCCGATTCCTTGTCCCACGGCGTGCACCAACCTGGCTCACCTCACCTCTGCGGCTGTCCTTTGGTGTACAGGTCAGTCGCGCAGGCACCTTCTCCAAAGAGAAAGTCCCTGGATTATGGAGACAAACAGACCCTTGCTGGACTGTTTGCAGACGCTACAGCGAGAGGACCTCGCCAGGTTGCATTATTTCGCAGGCAATGCCTTCCGGTTCCAGCAGATCTGCGAATTTCTGAGGATCCTGTTTAATGACAGGCATAGTGTTGTAGTGTATGGGTACTACTTTCTCGGCGTTAACAAACTGGGCAGCGACAGCGGCATCCCGGGGACCCATAGTGAAATTATCACCGATGGGCAACAGAGCCAGATCGATGCTACTTTCTTCCCCGATCATTCGCATGTCATAGGTCAGAGCGGTGTCGCCAGCGTGGTACAACCTTCTGCCATCTCGAAAATTGAACAGCAGGCCGGCGGCGATTCCGCCGCCGCTACCATCAGGTAGCTGGCTACCATGGATGGCCGCTGTCAGTTTCAGATGTCCAAAGGAAAAGCGAAATTCTCCTCCCACGTGCATGGCGTGAGTATCAAATTCATCTCCAAGCCAGTTACAGATTTCGAAATTGGCTATCACCTTGGCCCCTGTTGCTTGAGCCAACTCCTTTAAATGTCCAATGTGGTCACCATGGCCATGCGTAACCGCTATGAAGTCTGCTTGCACATCCTCAACCCTATGAACACAGACTGGGTTGTCAGGTGCCAAGAAGGGATCAATGACGATCTGATCTCCACCCGCGTCTATGTGGAACGTGGAATGTCCCAGGAAAGTGACTTTGATGTCCATATCAGCTCCAATGTTAGATTTCCTTGTCCCCCTGCATATGGCTCGCATGGTTTGTAAATGCAGCCGTTCGCTGGGGACTGGCACCAAATTATTATTATTATTCTCGCTGGAAACTTCGGCTGTTGTGGCAGTCCAATACAGTAAGGGTAGTGAGGTCAGCACGCAAGGTTTCAACCCCTATTCCTATCTTTCCAATTGTATCCGCCGCAGCAATTCGGGATCTTCCTCCTCTTCTTCAGGCGCTCTGTGACCCAATAAGTAAACGACCACAATCAAGGCTACTGTAAAGATAATACCAATCAGGATATTGCCCATGGCGTAAATAACTCTCACAGAAAGACCAGACAGGCAATTACCAGCCGTACCAGCCTAACAGAGACACTCAATCCATTCTTTACCGGGACGACCAGGACGGAAAAGAGAGCCTCTTATACAAAAGGAGTGACCCCGCTCGGTTGGAATCGCAATGATGGCAGCAGCGCTATGCCGACCACAAGACTCTCCAAATTGTTGCTCCACGCTTTTGGCCAGCCGCCAGCTCTGCAAGTTTCCAGCCGGTAAAGAAAAATGCTACTCGCCTCTGGCCGCTGCCTTCTCGCGAGCTTTCTGCTTTGCTTTAGCTTTCAATTCCTCAGCCCGTGAATTTGCGGCAGGCTTTGTTGACGCGGGTTTGGCCTCTGCTTGCTTCGCCGCTTTTTGCTCTGCCTTGGCCTTTTCTTCTGCCCGTTTTACCGCCAGAGCCTCTTGTTCTTTAGCGTATTGTTCCGGCCAAAGAGCCGCGTAGTATTCCAGAGGTACCGTCAGTTCGGATATGTCGTAGACCAGATGGGGGTGCCGCTCGTAGGCTGCAAGTTCAAAGTCATGGTCCATCTTAATGGCATCGAAGGGGCAGAATTCCACGCAATAGTTACAACTCATACAAACCGTGGCATCAATGAAGAAGTCTTGCGGGCGCGTAACAGGTTTGCCCTGCTCATCCGTGGCTCGGGTAATCCAGATGCATTGCGGCGGACACACTTTGGCACAGATACCGCAGGCGGTACACCGCTCTTCCTCTATTTCGGAATCCCAAATTAGCATCGGGATGTAACGGAAGCGTTCCGGAAGCAGCCTTCTCTCTTCCGGATACTGGATGGTTAACAGCCCCTCTTGGTCGACTGGCTGCTCTATGATCCGCAGTGAACGGCTATTTACGGTGCTGCCTTGATAGCGACTAGGTGTCGGCTTCATATCATCGGTGTAGGTTTCAGCCAAATGCTTGAAAGTCACACCTAGTCCTTTAAGTAGACCGGTACCAAACATCTCTTAACTCCTTGACAGACGGCCCCACGGCCTTTAGCGGTCCACTTCGCCCAGCACGATATCTATCGCACCCAGAATCACTATGGCATCCGCCACTTTGTAGCCCACGGTCATAGGGGACAGGGCATTCAGATTAATGTAGCTGGGAGCGCGGATGTGGTATCGGTAGGGATTTGGCTTTCCATCACTGACCAAGTAGAAGCCTAATTCTCCCTTCGGACCCTCTATACGGCTGTACACTTCACCTTCTGGTGGTCTAAATACGTACCCGCCTTTGCCTCCCAGCGTTTCTCCATCAGGGATTTCGTGCAAAGCCTGTTTCAGAATCTTGACACTTTCTCTAGCTTCCAAAATTCGGATGTAATAGCGATCAAAGACATCGCTATGCGACAAAGTGGGGATTTCGAAATCAAATCGATCATATATTCCATAGGGTTCGGCCCGTCGAATGTCATACGGCACTCCGGCGGCCCGGATCATAGGGCCACTCACGCTTAGCGACAGCAGATCCTTTGCACTGAGATATCCCACTCCCCGGCCGCGGGCCAAGAGAATCTCGTTATCTGTCAGCATTCGGTCCAGCTGATTCAGCACTCTGGGCAAACGTTGGTCTACTACGTACTGGGCTTGTTCCATCCATCCTGGGGGCACGTCCCGATGCACTCCGCCGAAACGCATGTAATTGCACATCATGCGGGCTCCGCTCACGGCTTCAAAGAGATCCAGGATCATTTCCCGTTCTTCAATGGCATATAAAGCTGGAGTCTGCAATGCCCCCAAGTCATTAAGAATGAACCCTACAGACCAGAGATGGTTCACGACACGGGTCAATTCCGCCATGATTACACGCAGATACTCAGCCCGCTCCGGTACTGCCAGCCCCAGCAATTTCTCGACCGCCAACGCGTAGGACCAGTTGTTGCTCATGGAATTGAGGTAGTCCAGCCGATCCGTGAACGGCATGTTCATCAGCCAAGTATTGCGTTCGCCAATTTTTTCGTGATTGCGGTGCAGATAGCCCATATCAGGTTCGAGGGCCGTGATAGTCTCGCCTTCGATGCGCATCACCATGCGAAATACGCCGTGAGTACTAGGATGATGGGGCCCCAAGTTGACGACCACACTTTCTGTTGCCATGTGGTCCGAACTTGAACCGTTCATAGCCACAGGCACTTGGCTCACGGGCACATACGAAACTGGTTCATGCCAGTCTTCCGGATCCCAGTTCTCGGGATAGCGGGTGTTTTTGCCCCAAGGAACTTTGTCCTCGCCGCGTTGGAAATCCGCACGGGGATGCCTGCTCTTAAAGGGCTTTTGATCTTCTTCGTAGTAGGCTTCGTGCCAATCCTTGCGCATCGGGTGACCAGCGAATCCTTCCCACAACAGGACGCGGCGCAGATTCGGGTGGCCTGGAAACTGAATTCCGTACAAGTCCCAAACTTCCCGTTCCTGCAAGTTGGCCCCTGGGTAGATACCTGTGGCCGAAGGCACTTCTCCACTCTCAGGCACGGGTACGTGCAAGGTCAATGCACCGCCCCCTCGCGTTGTCGAAAAAAGATGGTACACCACCTCAAAACGGGCGCTGTCTTTGGCTCGATTCCTGCCCTGGTACGACAGGTAATCGGTACAAGTGACACTGGAAAGCAGGTCAAACTGGTCCTGATCCCGCAAATGGGTCAGGGTGTCAATCAGACCTTTGGCAGAAATTTGCAATGCGTTTGGGTCAGCGCCTTCCGCCAACGGCAGTGAATGGGTCGCAGAGGGCTTCACTTCGGGTACAGCCATAGAAAATCAGGCTTCCAAATGGATCAGCAAACCGGTCAGGCGGCGAGCCTGGCCGCGGCGCGTCTCTTGGCTTCCTCAATATTGGCAATAGCACCAGGCTGTAGATTGCGCAATCCAGCCGGAATGCCGTCTGATTCGACTGCACTATCATCCCCGGCCGCTTCACTGCTACCGGTCATGGTAACACTGCGTACAAGTTCCGCTTGACGGGTGTCAAAAATGTCCGGTCCCAACTGGGGCACCGGTACATAAAGGGACACGTCTCGCTGATACCAGTCAGCCGTGAGGATACTTTGAGAATCCACTTTCTCGTGCAACTTCATGAGGCCGAAAATCAAGGCTTCGGGAGTGGGTGGGCAGCCCGGGACATACACATCCACTGGGATATATTTGTCAATGCCACTAACGACGTTGTAGCCCTCCTTGAAAGGGCCGCCTCCAGTCGCGCAGGCCCCCATGCTAAGAACATAGCGGGGTTCTGCCATTTGGTTGTAAATCCGCACTATAGCGGGCACCATCTTCTTGGTTACGGTACCGGATACAATCATCAGGTCACTCTGTCGAGGACTTGGGCGCATTACCTCCATACCAAAGCGGGAAAGATCGTACCGACTGGCTGCCGTCGCGATCATTTCAATTGCGCAACAGGCAAGTCCAAACAAAAGAGGCCACATGCTGGACTTGCGACTCCAGTTGTAGATTTTGTCCAGAGTGGTAACAAACACATTGTTCTGTAAGTCTCCCGGCACCCCAATCGAATCGTGCAGATATCCTTGCACCTGTTCCGATTTGAGCTGAGTGAGATTGGTTGGCGGCGCGGCCATCAGACTTGGGGCCTGCTGGGTGGCAGAAGTATTTCCATATCGATCCTGTTATGTTACCCCAGTGAGGGACAACGTATCAAGAATCTTAGACATCCTTGAACCTTAGTCCTTACACACCGTTGTGCCTGTTTCGAAAACCAAGCAGTAATTGAATGGGGTGCAGGCCGAGAGAGGAGTGTCACTTGGCTTTTGGCTACTGCGTTAGAACCATTGTTAGTATGATTTGGCATGACACCTGAAGGAAGGGCCACTTGGTCCAAGGACCCGCCTGCCGGGACCTATACCACATTATCAAGGGCCAATTCACCGGCCTCTAGTCGTGGAATCCGCCTCCTGAAATTCGGCCGGAACCACCCCCGGTTGGTGCTGTCGCTGCTTGCACTGTGTTGTCTCATCGCCAGCTGGATCATGCTCCAGGGGACTCCTCATCCTGCTTTTGGGCCACAAGGCCCCAACTTGCCTCTACTCCTCATTTTGGCTAGTGCCAATGTGCTAGGCGGCTTCTATCCGGTAGGTGCTTTGATTCAAGGTCTGCATAAAGGGGAGTTCGACATTGATTTCCTGATGCTGCTGGCAGCTGTAGGGGCCATACTGTTGGGGGACTATTGGGAAAGCGGATTGCTGCTTTTTTTATTCGCACTTTCCGGTGCTTTGCATGATTTAGCGGGAAAACACATGCGCCGGGCTGTGTCCCAACTAAAAGAGTACGAGCCTCAAGAGGCGGCTCTCTTAAGAAACGGACAGGAGATCCTGACACCCGTGGAGGAAATACGGCCCGGGGACACTATTGTGTTGTGGCCTGGACAGCGTCTGGCCCTTGATGGAGAGGTCCTGCAGGGCACATCATACATGGATGAAAGCATGATTACAGGTGAAGGGCTACCGGTCAAGAGAGGGCCCGGGGCAAAAGTCTTTGCCGGCTCTTTGAATGGGCTGGAAGCATTGCAAATTCGAGTCACCTTAGCAGCAAATGCCAGTCAACTACAGAAGATCATTCAACTGATTGAGCGGGCTCAGGAAAGCAGTGTGCCTCTGCAGCGACGTATAGACCACATCACTCGCTATTACGTCCCAGGGGTCTTGATAGTCACCGCGTTGACCTTGGGCCTCGGGCTGTGGTTGGACGGAATTGCCAGCGTTGAGGCATGGGAGGAATCCTTCCACCGTGCTCTGGTCGTATTGGTGGCGGCCAGTCCTTGCGCCCTAGCCATATCCACACCTACCAGTGTGCTGAGTGCAATAGGGGCCGCAGCGCGGCAGAAGATACTGATTAAGGGGGGAGAATTCGTAGAGCTATTGTCTAAAGTCAATACCTTTGTGTTTGATAAGACTGGCACTCTTACACGGGGCAAGCCCTCAGTTTCGCGTATCTCGCCATTTCCCGGTTTTACCGAGCTGGAGGTCTTGGAAACAGCGGGAATGGCGGAGCAGCGGAGCCAACATCCCTTTGCGCAGGCCTTGATTTCACTGATTCAAGAGAGAGGCATTTCACTGGACTTGCCCGCTTCAACCCAGATTCTAGATGGAATTGGGGTAGAAGCCTTCTATCTTCGAAAAGGTCTGCCTGTGAGAGCCGTGGCAGGCAGTCTGCGCCTGCTGGAGTCTCTTGATATACAGCCTTCTCCCTTCGTATTGGCTGAAGCCGGGAAGATGGAAGCAGATGGTCTCTCAGTAGCTCTGGTGTTGCGAAAACTCGTAGCCTCAAGCAAAGTGGGCACCCATCCTCCCTGGGAACTCCTGGGATTGATCGGGATCTCGGATCCACTGAGGCCGGAGAGCTCCGCTGCAGTGGCCGCATTGAGACGCAATGGCATAGACCGCATCCATATGCTCACGGGGGACAATCAGAAGGTGGCGGGGCAGATTGCGGCCCAGGCGGGCATACGGGACGTGCATGCCGGCCTGTTACCGGAGCAGAAAGTATCAATCCTGCAGGAGCTGGCAGCCCAGAACCGTCAAGTGGCAATGGTAGGTGACGGCTTCAACGATGCACCTTCGCTGGCGACCGCCCCGGTGGGCATAGCCATGGGAATGGCAGGCGTAGGGGTAGCCTTAGAAACGGCTGACGTTGTGCTACTAACAGACGACCTAAATCGGTTGCCTTTCCTAATCCGCCTGGCCCGCCGAGCCGATCGTGTCCTGGCACAAAATCTTTTTATCTCCGTAGCCACTATGGTCTTCTTGGTGGCTTGGGTATATGTGGGTTGGCTAACCAAGGCGCCTGTTTCGTTACCCCTACCGTTGGCCGTGGTGGGCCATGAAGGAAGCACTTTGCTGGTGGCGTTCAATGGCTTACGCCTGCTCGCAATGTCCGCCAAATCCTAGATAGGTACCGGGTTCAGGAAATGGCCTATTCACTAAATGATCCTTACCGGGGCCTGCGTGTGGTCTTGCGAATCAATGCAAGCCTAGTGGGTCTAGTACTCGGTGGCTCGCTCTTGTTCGCCCCGCAATTCCTGCACACCTTTTGGACAGACTCTGAAATGAACAGTTTCTGGATGTGGCGTCTGGGCGGCGCCGGCCTAGTGGCAATGGGACTGTCATTCCTGGAGCTTTCTACGCGGCCTGCCATATCTCGCACATCGGCCTTCTCCGTGATGCTGACCAACGGCGTGTTAGGCGTGGTGCTATTCCAAGCCTATGTGTCTGGCGCGATCAATCCACCCCACATTTGGGGACGGCTGACGCTATTGGGGTTCTTCCTTTGCAATCTGACCTGCGTGATCCTACCTTGGTCGTACCTCGGAGAAGACTTGCAGCCCTGAATTACGGCGATTTAACGAATCTGGCCGTGGGGTCTTCCGTACGACCATAGGAGTGCCAGATCTTGTAGCCCAACAGGGCTCTTAGATGATCATCGGCTTGTGCCAACACTTCTGGCTCTGTGCCAATGAAATAATTCTCCTGAGGCCGAAACTGAGGTCCGCAGAAGGTTGAGATTACAGTCAGCCGGTCATTGGGGGTGACATTGGCCCCGGTGCCATGCCAGATGCGGCCGTCGATCACCAAGACTGTGCCGGCTTCCCCTTCCACTGAGACTACCTTTCCGGGCACATCATCTGACGCACGAGGCTGCCTGCCTGACAGATGGCTACCAGGCAGAACCCGGGTACTGCCGGTGTCCTCGTTGAAGTCCCGTAGGTACCAGAGCACATTTACGCAAGCACAAGGGGACACTGTCGGGGGGTCGGCAGCCAGCAACGGCGGAGTATTCTGGCGTGTGATGCTACCTATGGGCAAAGGGTTGGGTGCCTGTGCGATGGGAGCAGGCATCCACCATTGATCCGTATGTAAAGGCATTTTGACACCGCCCTGCTTGGCGATATTGGCTCCATGGCTAGACAGTAGGAAATTCTCTCCCAACAACAGTTTCACCACTGCCAACACTCGTTCGTTGTAAAGGAGATCCACGAAAGGACGCCCCTTGTTGATGATCATCCAGATTCGTTGATTGACGCCACCCGACATAGCACGAAACTTATCTCGGGGATCCATTCCATTTTCTGCCTTGAAGTCACCCCATTGTTGTTTGGGGCCGCCATCTTCAAAAGCTAGGCCAGCTTCCTTCTCCCGTTTTGCCAGGTCCTGGAGAGCTTGTGCCAGGACTTTAACTTCCGCAGGGGCAATAGCGTCTTCCAACAGCGTGCAGCCCCACTGGTGAATGTCTCTAGTGGACTGCTCCATGTCTTTGGTGGGCCGAGGCAAATCTGTTTTCTGGTTCACTGCAGAATGGCTCCTGAAATTCTTCTGTTGCAGGCACTATTTCTTGTATGGCCTATCTTGTCCGGAAACTGTGTCAACCTGTCCAAAAATGTCGTCCAGCCGTTCTTTAGCAGCGGCCGGCAATGGGGGATGCAGGATGCATTTGACGTTCTGGTGCAGATGCTCCAGATTGCCGGTACCTGAAAGCACTACGTCGATGCCAGGTTCCTGTCGGCAAAACCGATAGGCCGCCTCCGTGGCGGAGGCAGCATGCCCTTCTGTTACAAGAAATCCTAAAGGATCTGACACATCCACTTTGTGTTTGTCCACTTGTCCAGATGCCGACAGTTCTCCCACTATACGAGACAGGACAGCGGGTTGGCTGAAAGCCTGACGAACAGCGAACATGCAGGCCACACCCACGTTGTGTTGGAGGCATAGTGGCAACAATTCTCGGCGGGCACTGGGGTTGAGAATATTAAAACCAACCATGAGGACATCCACCAGCTCTGGACCCTCCTGCATCACTCGAAGTAGAGCCTCATGCCGAGTATCTGAGTTAAAGTGTTCCGAAATGGCGGCACTGAGTATCACGCCCTCCCGTTTCAGATCCTGCAAGCCGGGCAGAATGACTTGCAGAGCATGACCCACATGCTCGGCATAAAGCGCGTGGATATAATAAACATCCAAGTATTCAAGATTCATTTTTTCGAGGGAGCCGTAGACGGAAGACTTGAATTCGGCCAGGGACAATGGCTCCATGTTTTTCTGGCATGAGGCTTTGGAGCAGAGCACGAGGTCGGAACGCTGGAAATCACCGTCCAGACTGGCCAAAGCCTTCCCCACTACACTTTCGCTACCATAGCCTTGGGCGGTATCGATAACGTTGATACCCAAACGGAGGGCTTCCTGTACCACGCAAACAGACTTCTCTTCAGTATGGCCGTAGCTCAAACCTATACGGCTAGGCCCGCCGGTGCCTAGCCCGATTACACTGGCCCTCGGATGGGCTCGGCCCAAAGTTGTGAATTCCATCGGTTTGGCCTCCTTGGATTAGGAGTTTCAGTGTCTCCGCAGCAGGATACAAGTTCCGCAAACGGGGTTGCTCCATTGTAGTGGGTGCGAGCCCGTCTGTCAGTCTTAGCCAGGCGCCGACACTGAATCAAAGACTGTAAGATTCGCACAACGCGGATTTTCCAAATGACCCACAATCTGTTTGGTGTTGTCACCTTCCTGTTGCACTTGAAGGGGCGGGGTGGCTGAAGTTCCCTACGATCCTTGTCCCTATCCTGGTGCCGCCGGGCCGGATCCTCAATCCCACTAAGGTAAGAGGCTCCGGGCCCGGCCATTCTTTAACGCTGGCCGCACTCGGCTAGAATCCGGCAGCAGGCCCCATATAATTAAGCCTTTGGCCTGCAGAATTTGAAAAGCCGATTGGGTACAGAATGGACCAACCACTTCGTGGTGCCGTATTCGGTCACACGGGCCATGGAGACTATGGCCATGGCCATGACCTTTCTTTGTTCCTACACCCCCGAGTGGAGATGGTGGCTGTAGCAGATCCCATATTAGCCGGGGCCGAGGCTGTGGCCGGGAGAGTGGGCGGAAGACCTTATGCGGACTATAACCAGCTTTTGGCTACGGAGAGACCAGATCTGGTCTGCATCGCCCAGCGCGAAGTAGACCATCATTTGGCACAGATTGAAGCCTGTACCAACAACGGCGTTAGAGGCATTCTGTGTGAGAAACCTTGGGTAACTACATTGGCTGACGCTGACAGGGTCATGAAGCTTTGTGCAGACTCCGGCACTTACCTGGTTGTGGCCCATCGCAAGGCCAGTGGCTACGAAGACCATGCCCGTGAGCTAGTTCAAGATGGAGTAATTGGCGAAATTCGGGAATTGCGGGGACGCGGCAAGGGAGACCATCGCGCCGGTGGCCAAGATTTGGCGGTGCTGGGTCCTCACATACTGGATAGCATGCGTTGGTTCGTTGGTGCAGACCCCCTGTGGGCAGTGGGCCAGGTTAGTTGGCAAGGTAAGCCCGTGACGGAATCAGACGTATTTGTCGGTCAGGAAGGGGTAGGTCAGATCGCTGGGGATAGAGTGACCGGATTATTCATGTTCCCCAGCGGCATTCCCGCCACTTTCACGTCATATGCTGTTGATGCCGAGGGACATAACCATTCGGATTGGTTCGGTTTTGAAGTCTTTGGCACAAAGGGTGCATTGAGTATCCGAAATTCACCTAGTGGAGTGTTGTATTACTGCCGTCACGGCATGGCAGTACCTGGGACCCATTGCGAATGGGAACGCATCAATCTGCCTTCCTGGGAAGTAGATGAAAAAGGTCAGCAGCGGTCAGGCCACGCCAAGATGCTGCTGAGCAACCGCATCATGGTGGACGAATTGGTGGCGGCGGTCGCTGAAGGCAAGCCCATTACAAAAGCCTGCACGGGTCAGGATGCTCTATGGTCGCTGGAAATGAGTATGGCAATTCACGAATCGCACCTGGTCGGAAACCGTGTGGATCTGCCCTTGCAGCAGCGGCAGAACCCCTATGAAGCACGAGTGGCTGTCGACTGAAGTCAGTCTGCCTAGCGTCAATTCACCATGCCAAACCTGCACCCATTACCATGCTACACTGCTCGCCTAGGTCGCCGAGGGGCTGCATGCAGCTCCTGCCTTAGAGATGGGTAGACAATCATGATCCTGTTAGACCGCTTGCAAAAAGTGGAAGCGCGTTACCACGAATTGTCAGAGCAGATGGCAGATCCTGCCATTGCTGCTGACTACGAGCAGATGTCAAAACTGGCCCAGGAGCAGAGCGGCTTGGAACCCTTGGTCAGCAATTACCGCACATACAACGATGTAGTGTCCCGGATGACCGAAAATCGGGAGATTATTGCTGGCAACGAGGACGCGGAGCTGACGGAACTGGCTCAGGAAGAAAACTTGGAGCTGCAGGCTGCCGCCGGAAAGTTGGAAGAAGAGCTGAAAGTGCTGCTGCTTCCGAAGGATCCCCAGGACGAAAAGGACGTGATTGTCGAAATCCGAGCAGGTGCAGGTGGAGATGAGGCCGCACTCTTTTGTGCAGACTTATATCGCATGTACTCCCGTTGGGCGGAAGACAAACGTTTCAAACAGGAAGTCCTGAGCCTTGGATCCAATGGACTGGGTGGCATCAAGGAAGTGATCTTTGCTGTCAAGGGCAAGCAAATTTACTCTCAGCTGAAATATGAATCCGGCGTGCATCGTGTACAGCGGGTACCCGAGACTGAAAGCCAGGGACGCATTCATACCAGCACGGCTACGGTTGCCATCTTGCCTGAAGCCGACGATGTCGAGATCGCGATTGCGCCACAGGATGTCCGAATCGACATCATGCGGAGTAGTGGCCCGGGGGGGCAAAGCGTCAACACTACGGATTCGGCCGTACGGATCACGCATCTGCCCACAGGTCTTGTGGTCAGTTGCCAGGATGAAAAGAGCCAGCTGCAAAATCGCCTAAAGGCCATGCGCATTTTGCGCACACGCCTCTTTAACATGGAAACCCAACGGCGGCAGGACGAATTGGGCGCCTCGCGCCGTAGCCAGGTGGGGTCCGGAGATCGGAGCGAAAAAATCCGCACATACAACTTTCCACAGGGACGGGTTACCGACCATCGCATCAATCTCACGCTATATCAACTGACGGGCATCATCGACGGCAAAATCGATGAATTTATTGAAGGTCTCACGACCGCAGAACAGGCAGCTCAGCTGGCCGACTTGGGCGCGTGAGCCCTCTGGCTTTAACCGCGCCGCCAACAGTGCAGCAGTGTCTACAGCGGGGTAGCCGGGGGCTCCGCCGAAAAGGAGTGAGCACGCCGGAACTGGATGGCGCTCTACTCCTGGCCCATGCCATGGGTCAGAAACGCAGCTGGCTGTACGCTCATCCTGACTCCGCTCTCACTAACCGTGAAATGGCGCTGTGGTTGACCTATTTGGCCCAACGCCAGGCAAGGCGACCCTTATCCTATATCGTGGGCTACAAGGAATTCATGGGTTTTCGGTTCTTTGTGGATGAGCGAGTTCTCATTCCGCGACCTGAGACAGAACTGGTGGTTGAACTGGCTCTTCAATTTCTCCAGGCTAACCCCTGCGCCACCGTTGCGGACATAGGTACTGGCTCCGGTTGTATTGCCTTGGCGGTGGCCCAGCTTTGTCCAGGAACTCAGGTGTACGCTGCGGATGCCAGCACTTCAGCTTTGCAGGTGGCCCAAGACAATGCCTGCCAATTCGGAATGAGGGAAAAAGTCAGTTTCTGCAGAGGAGACCTGCTAACGCGATTGCCTGGCCCTGTTTCCCTATTATTAGCCAACTTGCCCTATGTGGCCGCCAAGGAATATGCTTCGCTGGCTCCTGAAATCACGGATTATGAACCCCAAGACGCCTTGGTCAGCGGCCAGGAGGGACTGGAACATCTGCAGCGATTGGTGGCTCAGCTGGATGACCACCTGCTTCCAGGAAGCAGCATAATCTTAGAGTGCGGCTCAACTCAGGCCCGCAGCGTAATGGAATTACTTCACCACACTGGCCTATTTGCTGGAACGCAGGTCCATGCGGACCTGGCCGGACTGGATCGCTGCGTATCAGCGTGGGACTACGGGCGTAATTGAGTGCGCATCAGCGGCGACGGCTATTCCAGGTTGCATAGATGAGAACACACACGAAGATGGCTGCCTGGAGCAAGATGATGGATGCGCCAGAAGCAATGTCCACGAAGTAGCTCAGATAAATGCCGGCTCCACCGGAGAGCGCTCCAATCAGGACCGACAGAACCATCATTCGTCCGAAATGGGAAGTCAGAAAGCGGGCGATGGATGCCGGGATGATTAGCACGGCTGAAATCAGGGTTACACCAAGTACCTGCATAGAAGTGATGATGACTCCTGCTAGCAGAAAGGCGAAGAGTACATTCAGACCGCGGTTGGGTACTCCGTATACCCGGGCCACTTCGTAGTCAAAGGTGTAGAAGAGCATCGCCTTGTAGAAAAAGAGGATAGTCAAGGCTACCGCAGCAAAGACCCCACCCACTACCCACAGATCCACGGCTTCCACCCCCAAAATGTTTCCAAACAGCATAGCCTCTATGGAAGGTGTGTAAGTCCGCATCCGGCTGATCAAGGCCACTCCAAATGCGAAACTGGCAGTCGTTATAATGCCAATGGCCGCGTCTGCTTTGATCTCAGGACGCCGTGCCAGGCCGTTGATAAGGAGTGCGGAAATCACTCCCCAGAGGCCCGCCCCCAAGTAGAAGTTCCATTGGGCCATGAATGCCACGACGGCTCCGCCGAAGACGGCGTGCGCCAGTCCGTGTCCGATATAGCTCATGCCTTGCAAGACAATGTAAACGCCAATTGCGCCGCACATTGCCCCTACCATCAGAGCCATGATCAGACCCCAGCGGAAAAACAGAAATTCGAAGGGTTCCAGCAACATGGCCGAGAATCAAACTTCTAGTGAGCATCCGGCGCGTGGCCGGCTACGGGTCGCGGGATGACCTCCGCTAACGTATGCGCGTGAGGAGACTCATACACAAAAATATGGCCATCCTGACGGTTTACAACCAGATCTGAACGGTATGTCCGGTCCAATATTTCCTTTTGGTAGACCTCAGCCGGAGATCCTTGGGCAACTACAGTCTCGTTGACACAGACCACCCACGGCAGATGAGAGGAGGCAGCGTTCACATCGTGGGTGCTCATTATGATGGTTTGACCGGCCTGATTGAGTTGTGCCAGAAGATGAAGGGTTTGTTCGGTGTTGTACACATCCATGTCACTGGTAGGTTCATCCAAGACCAAGAGATCCGGATCTGCAACCAGAGCCCTGGCGATGAAGACCCGCTGCTGCTGTCCCCCTGAAAGTGCACCAATAGGCTGTTGCAACAGGTCCAATATTTCCAACTGCTCCAGTATTGCCGAGATGCATCGCCGGTCTTCTCGTGATGGCCAAGGTAAGATGCGGCTGTGCTGCCTGATTCCCATCCAAACTACCTGTTCCACAGTTACTGGAAAATTCCAGTCCACTTGGTCTATTTGAGGCACATACCCACAAATCAAGGGCAGGACACCACCTTCAATATTCACATAGCCTTGCGTGGGGGCCAAGACTCCCATCAGAATTTTCAACAAAGTGGTCTTGCCAGAACCAGATGGGCCTAACAGGGCCATGAATTGACCAGGGTGAATATGGATGTTGATGTCACGAAGCACGGTCTTCTCACCGTACTGGAAACAGACGTTCCGCAGTTCGATCTTGGGGTCCATATCAATCTTTAACCCATTGAACGCCTAGAGCTGGGATGGCAGGTCTTGCAAGGCTGTGCTGTCGCCCCCCAAAGCCTCCACAATTATGCTCACATTGTGTTTCATCATACCCACGTAGGAATGGCCGAGGGACCCTGGCTCTCCAGGCAGCACATCATCGGCTAAGCTGTCGTTCAGCTCAGCTCCAGTCTCCTTGGCGATTGCTTGAAGGGCGGGTGAAGGGAATTCCTGTGCCCCAAAGACCACCTGGACTTCAGCTTCCTGGATTTGACGAATGAAACCCGCCAGCTCCCGCGCCGAAGGCTCCGACATGTCCGCAGGCTGTATGGCACCGATTACTGTGAATCCGTACCGGTGGGCGAAGTAAGCCCAGGAGTCATGGTAGGTCAATAGCCGCCGCTGCTCCGGCGGGATAGTGTTAACTGAGGCGATTATGGCTTCATCCAGTCTCTTCAATAAATCCTTATAGGAAGAGGCGCGGCTTGTGTATGCACGGGCATTTTCCGCATCGGCGGCAGATAGCCTTGCGGCGATGATTTCAACATAGGCCATGACCAAAGTGGGGTCCATCCACAAGTGGGGATTGGGAGCGCCTCCGCTTTCCGGAAAAGAAAAGTCGAAGATCCAATCTGATTGCTCCAAAACCAAGTCTCCAAGCAACACCACCTCAGTCCCTTGCCTTTGGCTACCTTCAATGAGATCCAAAATTAATGCTTCCAGCTGCAGCCCGTTGAGAAACACGATTTGTGCTCTGGCAAGAGAGACAGCGTCCGAGGGCGTCGGTTCAAAGGTATGGGAATTCACTCCGGCCGGCACAAGCCCCTGGAGGCCAATGTACTCTCCTCCCACTTGGGCCACAATGTCTGTCAGAGGCGCTACCGAAGTTATAACTTGCAAACGAAGACTCTCTGGTGGCAATTCAGAGTTTGCCTCGGTACTGCCTCTACAAGCGACCAATCCTAAGACTAGGCAAATGGCGAGCGATAGGAGTAGCAAGCTTTGCAAGGCAGATGCAAGTGGGGGACAGGGGAAGTGAATAGATCTCATGGATTTATGGCTCTCTGAATCCAAAGCCCTTTCCTTAGCATCTGAATTCCGAACTTCAGGGAAATCCCAGAGAAGGTACAAGAATCGGGAGCGTCCAAAGCCACATTGTTTCCCGCAGCAACTTCCAAGGGACGGAGCTGGCTTCTCCTATCAGGAAACGAATGTTGGAAAAGTGACCGTCACAAGAGGTTGGCTGGCATCAATAAGGTGGGTCCTCGAATTAGCTTGCTCTACTTTAACAAGAGATAGGTACAGTCCAGCAGATTTGATGCATGGATTCTGAATTCCAACAACCACTATTGGAGTGAAGGATGCAGCAGCACCAAGGTCGCCAACCTCAGACCCAGGATATTGTTTCGTTGGAACTTGCCGACGAGTCCTCATGCTTGTTCTCTTGATTCAACTGAATCAGTAATGATGCGTTTTGTTCTGTGATTGACTGCAGCAAAATACTTCCAATTCGTCCCTTTTTCCAAGGAGATTGGGCAGAATCGAAGGTGTCAGCTGCCATGTTTGCATGCAGCCACCAGGTGTCGCGCCCGGAGCCGAACAGCTGGGGCCCTTTACCTTCCACTGCATAGACCGCCATTTCTTTTCTTCGCCCGAAAGTTCATCCAAAAAGCTTCATTCAGAACAAGGTGACCTGTCAAATCACTGAAATCGAAGGTCCCTTTACTTACATCGGGCCCACGGGAGTTTGAAAGGAAACATTGCGAACTTGCTCTTTGGCAGAAACCAATGCGGTATGTGAAAAAGTGGGGCAACTACCAGCCAAGTGACCTCATTGACTAAGGGGCTGTATTGCACCCCGGCGGCCAAATTTCGGAGTCTATTTCGCAGGGCCGGATGGAATGAAACGCATGGGCAAGCGCTTCTATCAGTAATTTCCCGCAGTCTTGACTTGGGGTTTTGGAGTTGAGGCCCCCAAATTGTTCTTCGATTCTGTCCAGGGAACTAGGTAAGACCATTAATACAATGGTCGCGACAGATTACAAAGGTTCAGCTAGTTTTTCAACGGTACCCGCGACTCCCTTGACCCGGCAATCCGATAATACATGGGTAGGGTTAGAATCCATCCCAATGCCCATTTAGGCCTAAAGGAGCCAGCCATGCCGGATTACCAGGTAGGACCCGAACTCAACAACCCAATTCTCGACCGATTCAAGTCCCTGCTCTACACTCCTTCCCCTTCCAGCCGCGAGCGGGACTTGGCAGATGTAATTTGCGGCCAGATCAACGAAATAGGTTACTCCAGCAGCCGGGATCCAGGCGGCAATGTGCTTGTAAAAGTAGCGGGCCAGGAATCGGAACTCCCTCTTTGGTGCTATGCGGCCCATATGGATGAAATTGCAATGGTAGTCACTAATGTGCCTGAAGATGGAAAACTAAAGGTAACTCGTTCCGGCGGCTTGTATCCCTGGAAACTGGGCGAAACTCCGGTCGAAGTCGTGGGAGACCATGGTCACGTGCTGGGAATGTTTAGCATGGGGTCCACCCATACACCCGAAGCTGCAGATAAAACCATTTCCTGGGAGGACGTTTGGATTGAGACAGGTCTGACGACAGATGAACTCCGGAAAGCAGGAATTCGACCAGGTTCACTGGCCGTACCTCATGCCTCTCACCGCGGACCGGTCATTTTCGGCAGTCCCGGCCAGGAATTGGCCGCCTCTTGGACTTTCGACGACCGCCTAGGCTGCGCTTTGCAATTGGAAGTCCTGGCACAGTTGAAAGCAACTCAGGAACAGCCCCGGCATCCGACTGTGTTCGCGTTTACTCATCACGAAGAGGGAGGAGGTCACGGTGCCAAAAACGTTGCCAGAGCCTTGCACCCTGAAGCTTTCATCGCCATAGACGGAGCTCCCATTCCTCCGGACACGCCACTGGTTATGGATGATCGGCCCGCGACTTGGTCCAAAGACGCCCTGGCTCACTATGACCACGAACTGCTCAAGGAAATCATAGCCGCCGGCCGGGAAGTTGGTGTTGAGGTTCAAAGTGTTGTGTATGCCCGCGCAGCCAGTGACGCTAGCATGGTGCACAGCACCGGTCACGCGGATCGGGCATTGGCCTTCGGCTGCGTGCGAGGTAATAGTCACGGTTATGAAATGCTCCGCGTTGGGGTGCTGGAAAACACTTTCAAGACTTTGTATCGCTTTGTTACTACGCGGTAGCTCATCTTTTGGAGCTTTCGAGTCTCAATCCATGTAGAGCGCGGTCCCCTTAGAGTTTCGTTAGAGAATCTGGCGAAGCTGTCCCTTTCAGCTCTGCTCTTTCTATAATCCTGATGTGTCTATCCCCTAATTAGAGAAGGGCGATGCACGCAGGAGGATGGTATGACAATGATTTCAAAGAATTTCAGCCCGAACGCCCAAGCCGCAGCTCGGGGGGCCATTGAACTGTTGGCCCGTTACCGGCACACGCAGGTAGATGTAGAACATCTCCTGTTGGCCCTCATATCACAGAAGGATACTTCTGCCCTGCGATTGTTATCCAACATGGATGCAGATTTGGATCAGATTCGCACGGAAGTTGAAATAGACCTAGAAAAAGGCAGGCACAGTCCTAGTGGTCCATTTGGCCAAGGGCCTCAAATTCAGGTCAATCTCACCCCACAATTGCAGGCCGTAATCAACAATTCCCAAGAGTTGGCGGGCAAAGGCCAAGTTACTACAGCACATTTCCTTGAAGCGCTCGTCCGGATAGGAAATTCGCAGGCGGCTGCAATTTTACAGAAGGCCGGAGTATCCTTAATCGACTTGGACCAAGCTTTGACACAAGTTGCTCAGTCGGACAAAGAAGACGGCGATTCTGCCCAGAATCAATTCAAAACGCTGAGGCAGTACGCGCGAGATCTCACTCTAGCGGCCGCCGAGGGCAAAATTGATCCTGTTATAGGGCGCGAGACGGAAATCCTGAGAGTGCTGCAGATTCTGAGCCGCCGAACCAAGAACAATCCAGTTTTAATTGGAGAGGCTGGAGTGGGCAAGACGGCCGTTGTGGAAGGGCTGGCGCAACGTATTGTGGACAGCAACGTGCCAGAACCCCTGTTGGGCAAAAAGGTCTTTTCCCTGGACTTGGGGGCCATGATTGCCGGCACCCGTTTTCGTGGGGAGTTTGAAGAGAGATTGAAGGGATCTTTGGATGAAGTCATAGCCAGCCAGGGAGAAATAGTCCTTTTCATCGATGAACTGCATACGGTTGTAGGGGCCGGCAATATGCCAGGTGCACTCGATGCCAGCAACATGCTGAAACCACCACTGTCCCGGGGCGAACTGCAGTTCATCGGGGCCACCACCCTCAACGAGTACCGGGAAAGCATAGAGAAAGACAGTGCCTTGGAACGCCGCTTCGCTTCTGTCTTTGTAGATGAACCGAACCATGAGGAAGCCGTCGCCATTCTGGAAGGAGTGAGGGAACGGTACGCGGAACATCACGGAGTAACTTACACCGATGCCTCTCTAGAAGCTGCCGTGACGTTGAGCCAACGTTATATCCAGGATCGGCAACTGCCTGACAAGGCCATCGACCTGATAGATGAGGCCGCCGCCAAATTACGGGTGGCCCTGCATCTTCTACCAGCAGCATTGAAAGCCAAGAAGCAGGAGATCGATCAGCTGTTGCGGGCCGAGGAAGCCGCTTGGAGCCAACGGAATTACGAAGAAGCTGCCCAGTACAAAATGGACCGAGTGCGGCTGGAGAACGAATACGAAAGCGAACACGAAGCGTGGCGGCAGGAGGCCGAACTGGACGAGATTGTCGATAAGGATGATATCGCCCAAATAGTACAGGCTTGGACCGGGATTCCCGTCCAGGCCCTGCTCGAGTCTGAATCTGAGAAGCTGTTGCACTTGGAGGAGGAAATCCAAAAACGAATTGTGGGACAAGACGAAGCTGTGACCGCGGTCAGTGATGCCCTACGACGCGCTCACAGTGGCCTCAAAGACCCGCGCCGGCCGATTGGGGTCTTCCTCTTTCTCGGACCAACCGGCGTGGGCAAGTCCGAACTTGCCCGTGAGGTAGCAGTCCAGCTTTTCGACGATGAAGAAGCCCTCATTCGTATTGATATGAGCGAATACAGGGAAGCCCATGCCATAAGCCGCCTTTTCGGTGCACCGCCAGGATATGTGGGTTACGACCAAGGAGGCCAGCTTACAGAGCAAGTGCGGCGGCGGCCTTATCGGGCCATCCTGTTTGATGAAATTGAGAAGGCCCACCAGGATGTTTGGAACAGTCTGTTGCAGATCATGGATGACGGCCATTTGACAGACGGTCAGGGACGCAACGTAGACTTTCGCAACACCATTGTCATCATGACCAGCAACGTGGGTGCAGACGTGGTCAGCCGCGGCAAGGTGGGCTTCGCCACGCCAGTCTTAAATGAAGACCGGATAGAAGGCGAATACAGCGCCCAGCTCAAGAGGCTGTTTCAGCCGGAGTTCCTGAATCGCATAGATGAAACCATCATCTTCCGTAGTCTTTCGAAGGAAAACATTCAACAGATCGTCGGCATTCTGATGGGCGACCTGTACATGCGCCTGCGGGAGATTGGTCTATCCGTAGAACTGACGGAGGCAGCCACAGCACATTTGGCCGGCATCGGTTACGACCCTGCATATGGAGCTCGGCCTCTGCGCAGAGTGCTGCAAAGAGCCATCGAAAACGAATTGAGCAAGGGGTTGCTGCTGGGAACCTTCAGTGCTGGAGACAACATCCGGATCGACCATGACCCCGATAACGAAAGTAACTACAAACTCTCCTTCACTGTGACAGAGAGCTGCCTGGAACCAGAACCTGAAATGAGCAGTCAGGTTACGGCCCAATAAGTGCCTTGGTCCTTTGTTACAATGGCGTCCTGTGCTCTTCTTAAGTGAGGTTCTTGTGCAGGCATTCCTGGCAACGGCCAGCGTGATCGCTCTGATTGTCATCGCCATAAACCTGCTACTAACTTGCGGGTTGTTAGTGGTTTGCATCTACTACACTCAGAGACTCATAGGTCGCTTCAATGGACTACTGGAGGCTGGTCTGGAGCGGGGCAGTGGATATTCGGCCAAGGCGGTCCAAGTAGTGAACACAGCCAGCGAAACATTGGTGCAACCTGTGGTCTGGGCTGAACAGAAAGCCGAACAAATTAAAAGCTCTGGTCGTTCGCTTGTATCCTGACCTCTTGTCTGAAGAGTGAACTATGGTAGATCCCTCACAGGCTCCAAAATCCGATTCGGGAAGGCTGAAGCAGCTGGTCCTTGGAATCACGCTGGGGGCATTTCTGGGTGCAGTCCTGGCATGGTATGCCAGTCAGATGAAGCAGGAGGAGGAACAGCAAGGAACAGAAGCCACTCCGATGGGTACGGGCGACATGGTTTCCCTGGGAATAGAAGTATTGGGTCTAGTGAGGACCCTATTTCGAATGCTCAAACGCATCTGACCCACATCAGCACACCTTGAGCCGTAGGTGGTTGCTGGTTTTTACACTACACAGTTACGGCAGATATCGAATCTGCCCACTATCTTGTCCCATTTCTCCAACGAGGTTTTTGACCATGGCTTTGCAACCAGTCTTTATTGCCGGCGAATGGCGTACAAGCCAAGGGCCGGCGGGTGTACTACGCACCGAAGACCCCTCTCAAAAGCAGCCGCTGCCCGCCATATACCCAGTTTCAAGCCGGGACGATGTACTGGATGCAATAGCTGCAGGCAAACAGACTTCTGTAGCCATGCGGGACATCTCAGCAGGACAGAGAGCCGACTTTTTGGAGACCTACGCAGATCGCATTGAAGCCAACGCTGAGGCCTTGGTAGACATGGCCCATCAGGAAACTGCGTTGCCCACGGAGCCGCGCCTAAACTCCATCGAATTGCCCCGAACTTCGGATCAGATACGGAAGGCAGCCGCGGCGGCTAGGGACGGTTCTTGGCGGCGAGCCACCATAGATTCCAAGAGTAATATCCGATCTATCCTCAGTCCCTTGGAAGGCGCTGTAGTGGTTTTTGGACCTAACAATTTCCCCTTTGCTTTCAATTCAGCGGCGGGAGGTGATTTTGCAGCTGCAATCGCGGCAGGTCATCCGGTCATTGCTAAAGCAAACACCGGTCATCCTGGCACCACGCTACTACTTGCCCAGCTGGCAATAGAAACCCTTCCTGAACTTAATCTGCCGTTGAATATGGTGCAGCTGCTGTATCGGACGCCCCGCGATGTAGGAGCCATGCTGGTTTCTCATCCAGACATTGCCGCGACTGGGTTTACTGGCAGCAAGAGCGCAGGTTTGTCCCTTAAGGCCGCCGCTGACGCGGCCGGGAAGCCAATCTATCTAGAGATGTCCAGTGTCAACCCTGTCTTCCTATTACCAGGGGTCTTGCGAGAAAGGGGCGCGCAACTGGCCTCAGAGTTCTTCGCTTCTTGTGCCATGGGGGCAGGCCAGTTCTGTACAAACCCCGGTCTGATCGTGTTGGTTGACGACGCAGCGGGCAAGGACTTTATATCCGAAGTGGGTAGTCTCTTTGAAGCTGGTGCTCCTCAGACTCTATTGAGTCCCAGCGGGCCGGGGGACCTGACAGAAGCAATTGAGACTCTTCAGGTACATGGGGCCGAGCTTCTTGTAGGTGGAATGGTTGCCGAAGGACCAGGCTATGCCTACGCGAATACGTTGCTGGCGGTATCGGGAGACCAGTTCCTCACCGAATCGGCAGCCCTCCAAACCGAGGCTTTTGGCACCGTTAGCCTCCTAGTAAAGGCCAAAAACACCGCTCAAATGGTAGATATTGCCCGCTCCCTAGATGGAAACCTTACTGGGTGTTTGTACAGCCATTCTGGGGATGTCGATGACGAAGTCTATGACCTAGTTGCGCCGGAGTTGCGAACTATGGTGGGCCGCCTCCTGAATGACAAGATGCCAACCGGTGTGGCTGTGGTCCCGACGATGAATCACGGCGGACCTTTTCCGGCGACTGGTCACCCCGGCTTCACTGCAGTGGGTATTCCGGCCTCCCTAACCCGATTCGCGGCTTTACAATGCTATGACGAAGTACGCCCACACCGGCTCCCCGTGGAACTGCGCGACGCTAATCCCACGGGCAGTATGTGGCGGCAGATCGATGGGAATTGGACCCAAACTGATGTGATTGTTAAACCTGCAGGCCTTTCGGGGAATGACACGGGTTAAAGAGCTCGGCCGACCGGGCTTTTTTTAATTCTCTTGCATTTGGCGTTAGAGAGGCGCCGATCCTCTATGTATCTTGGGGCAAGCCCAAGTAATGTACAGCGGTAACCCACCGTCAACAGAATACAGTATCAAAATACTTTGTTCAGCCAGTCACAATAACGGAAATCTGGAGAGGAATGGACATATAACTGATCTGAACCAATAGACAGCCTCCCATTGCTCGACATGAATCCCTTGTCTTCCTGTGTACTAATGTCTGTCCAGGGAGCAATTCTGCAGGCCTCTTCAGGTAGCCACTCTGGAGTCTGGCTGATAGTGTCCCCCCAAGGAAATCGTCCCAGAAAAGCATGTTGCAACAGAAGCTTTGGAAATTTCGAATCAGTTTGCTTGCCGGGCTTCTACAATCTCTAGCTATTTCAATCAGGCTTCCTCTTTGTTTCAACCGAAAACAGCCTTGGTATTCAAAAAGAGGATTTCAATTCAAGTGGTTACTGCACCATCTTTGGCGTTACCCTATTGTCCTGAAGACACAAAGTTTCCTGCGGAAGAAATTGATATAAGTAGAACCACTTTCGCTTGATACATTGAGAGCTGTGCCCATTTTCTCGCCGCGGAAGACGGACTTCGACCGCCCTTGGGTAGTTTGAGGTGTCCCGGGCAACCAGTACTTTCTGGCCACCATAGAGGCTAGACCCTTGGGGAGACAGGAATTCCGCCTTTCGCTGCCCACCTCACGACGGTAGAGGCCCGATACTGCAATTCATTCGGGATACCAGCTAAGCGAATATCTTTTTTGCTTGGTTGGTTGGAACCAAGAAAGGTGGTTTTCGCATTTCAAGCTCTGTGATAATCTGAATATGCTTCTCGTGTGAAAGTTTGTTGCAGAACTTCACGAGACTTTTTTTATCCATAGACTAATAAGTACGGAAGGCTGAGATGAGATCATTGAATTCAAGATTCAGAACGGATGCATTAATTGGCGGAAATCTGTCACGGCGCAGTTTCCTTCGGGGGGCCACCGCTTTGGTAGGAGGCAGCGCCCTCGCGGCTCTGGCTGGCTGTGTCGCGCCCCCGGCAGCCGCTCCAGCCGAAGAACCGCTTGAATTGCGCTTCATCAAATTAGCGATGTCGGATCCAGTAGCAGACTACTTTACAGGGACTGCCATTCCCAGTTTCGAAACTGCTCACGGGAATGCAACGGTCACAGTTGACATGAGCACGTGGGGCCAACTGGGTGAGAAACTCCTGACCAGCTTTGCTGGAAATATTCCGGTAGATATAGTGGAAACAGGGAGTGACTGGGTTGGACCTTATGCTAAAAGGGGCCAGTTCTTGTCCGTGGAGGACTATGTTGTCAATCAATATCAAGAGGAAATTGTCGATTTCTATGGAGAGATGGTGGATCTCTCCCGCTACAACGGACAATTGATGGGGTTGCCTTATATTCTTGACATTCGCACTCTGTGTTATCGGAAGGATCAATTCGAAGAAGCTGGCCTCGATCCAGAGGTGCCGCCTGACACCTGGGACGATCTGGTGGAATTCGGCACCCAGTTGGTCCAAACCGATGATCAGGGCAATTTCACCCGCGCCGGTTATCTGCTCAATGCTGCCAGTCCGGGCGGTGCCTTTTTCGAGTATTGGTATTTGCTGGTCCAGAACGGTTCGGGCGTAGTTATTCCATGGGGTAGTTGGAACCCGGAAGATGTGTCGTTCAACGGCCCAGAAGGCCTTGAAGCCTTACAGTTCATGTTTGACCTAATTCACACGCACAAAATAACCCCCATTACTGGCATGTCCAGCCAGAATCCCAGCCTCTCTCCCTTGGGAGCAGGTGTGGCTTCCATGCACAATACAGGAGCTTGGGAAATCGGCAATTGGAAACAGAATCAACCAGACAACCTGCATTTGCTAGGTGTTGGTATGCCATTGATGAAAGTCAAACGTCTGCAGTATGCTGTACCCAACGTTTATGCAATTGGTATCAATACGCAAAATGCGGACGGGGCTTGGGATCTGATGACGCACATGATTTCTGTTGAGGTAATGACAGGCATGCTGGGTCCGGCCAACCAGTCTCCGCCGCGCCAATCCATTGCCCAGAATGCTGAATACATGCAGGATCCTCTGTTACAGGAATTCCAGGCGATTCCGGAAAAGGGCTGGGGCACTACCACGCCACAAGCCGTGGACTTCCCCACCTTGGAATTAATAGGCCAATACGTACAAGCGGCCCTCCGAGATGAAATGGGGTTGCAGGCTGCTTTGGATGCCGCCGCCGCGGAAGTTCAGCAGAAGATCATCGAAGCCCTAGAAGCTTAGGGGGCTATTGGGACGCAGCCCACTCCGGACAGTTTCCTGGCTCCCAAAATCTACGTCTACCCATGGATCTGATGCGTAACGCATTGCAACTTGGGTTACACATGAAGTCTTTCTTTGGAGCACGGCTGCCGTCTGGCCATAGCTGGCGGGAAACTCTTAGGGGCTACGCTTTTGCATCTCCTTGGTTAGCAAGCTTGCTGTTGTTGACTACCTATCCGGTTGGGTCCGCGGTGTATTACAGCTTCACCAAATACAACGTGATCCAGCCGGCGCGAATGGTAGGCCTTGAAAACTATGTCGATATGGTGGCAGACACTTTATTTGTCAAGGCTCTCTACAATACGGCCTTTTACGCCGCCTTTTCCGTTCCACTTTCTCTCATCCTGGCGCTATGGCTGGCTCTGCTGCTGAACCAGCCCGTAGCCCTTTCATGGTTCTTCCGGTCCGTCTTTTTTCTGCCTTCCATTGTGCCCGTAGTCGCGGCTTCCGTAGTTTGGGCTTGGTTGCTGAATCCGGAATATGGATTGATCAACGATTTGTTGGGCCGCATGGGTCTGTACAGGCCTCCTTGGCTGACCAGCCCCAACTGGTCTAAGCCCGCATTCATTCTCATGAGCCTATGGAGCATTGGTCCTACGACCATCATTTTCCTTGCGGGGTTGCAGTCCATTCCAGCCCACTTATATGAAGCGGCCAAAATAGACGGTGCTGACTTGGGCCGCCAATTCAGGTCTATTACTATCCCCATGCTTTCACCAACGATTTTCTTCAATCTGATTGTGGGCGTCATTGGTGCATTCCAGATATTCACTCAGGTCTACATCATCTCCGAAGGCGGGCCTGTGTGGTCCACGCTGTTCTATGTGTATTACTTGTGGAACCAGGCTTTCAAATATTTCAACATGGGATATGCCTCAGCTCTCGCCTTGGTATTGTTTTTCATTATTCTGTCCCTGACAGCGTTAGTGATTGTCACATCCCGACACTGGGTATATTACGAGTACGAACGTGCGGGGACCTGAAACCGTTGTAAACTCAATGAGTTTGCGTACTCACAAACTGACCTTGAGTATTGTCGTATTCGCGCTCCTGCTGGTGGCCGCAATCACATTCTTGTTGCCGCTCTTATGGATGATCAGCACCTCTCTAAAGCCCAAGGAACAGATCTTTGTCTATCCATTGATTTGGCTGCCTAAACCCATCATGTGGGGGAATTACCTGCGGGCGTGGAATAACCCCTCATTTCATTACCTCCAGTTTACGCGCAACAGTTTGTATTACGCCCTTATGTCTACCGCGGGCATCTTGCTATCCTGTTCGCTGGTGGCATACTCCTTTGCTCGTCTAAGGTGGTGGGGACGGGACTTCTGGTTCATCGTAACGCTGGCAGTCATGATGATTCCCTATCCCGTTACGCTGATACCGCGATACCTTATCTTCAGTGCCATCGGGTGGATCAACAGTTTCAAACCTTTGATAGTGCCTGATTTTCTCGGCCAAGCTTTCTTCATTTTCCTTCTGCGGCAATTTTTCACGACTATTCCGGCCGACCTGTCAAATGCAGCCAAAATTGATGGGGCATCGGAACTGCAGATCTATGCACGCATTATTCTGCCTCTATCCAAGTCAGCTTTGGTCACGGTCGCTTTGTTTACCTTTCTGTTCGTCTGGAACGACTTCCTAGGGCCCCTGATTTACCTCACGGACGGGGAGAAATACACGTTGTCTGTAGGCTTAGCCGCTTTTCGGGGGCAGTACCGTACGCAGTGGGATCTCATGATGGCAGCTTCGGCACTCGTTACCTTACCCATGGTTGTGATTTTCTTTTTTGCTCAGAAACAGTTCATCGAAGGCATTACTTTAACCGGCATGAAGGGGTGAGTAATGTCAGCCTCAGGCTATATCCTGATTTCAATGCAAACCGGGGGCCGAGAGATGTTCCCTGTTTGGCAAATCACATCGGCCTCAAAGGAGAAAGCAATCAGCGATTCAATGGTTACTGAGAGTGCCCGCAATCGATTCAGTGACCGTACTGAGAAATTCGGAACCCGCCAAAGGACTTATCTCTGCATTTTCTTGGCCTAAACCGTTTTTCGCATCCATTTGCTGACACCTGAAATTAAACGGTTCCTCCAGTTACCTACGAATTACAAAAACAACCGGTTTGACACATGCCCAATAAATGGCTATAACACCATAAATGCTTTGTGACATTTGAATAAGTTTCCGCTGAAGAGACCGCCGTTGTTGCAGGGAAGACTCCTTGGGGTTCTTGTTAGTTTGCAGGTGACGGTGGGGCAATATAGGAGCACAATCATGTTTGAACGAATTTCTAGGCGAGTGTTTTTGCGGACCATGGGTTTGGCCACGGGAGGATTAGTTCTTGCGGCTTGTGCCACGCCAGCAGTTCCCACCGGTGTTGAAGATGAGAGCGGGATGGCAGAGCCCCAACAGATTGCCTACTGGACTTTCTGGGCAGATCGCTGGGGGGAATTCCAAGGACAGATAGTCGACAGTTTTAATGAGAGCCAAGAGGCTATCCAGGTCGAAATGCTGATTGTCCCTTGGGGTGAACTGAATACGAAGCTCTTGACTGCCATACCGGCGGGCGAAGCCCCTGATTTCACTATCATTGGTAGGGGCACTACCATCGAATTCGCGGTGCGCGGTGGAGTTCTGGCGTTGGATGACCAGATCGCGGCTTCGGAACGAGTGAATTTGGACGACTGGTTCGATGTGGCTCTGACAGAAGTGATCTGGGACGGCACCACCTACGCCCTGCCTTTTGAGTCTGGCACATATGCTGCCTGGCTCAACACAGGGGCCGCAGAAGAAGCTGGACTGGATCCTGCAAACCCGCCTCTGACTTGGTCGGAACTGGACGTTTGGGCCGAAGCCATGACAATCGGCGATGCCGCCAACGGCTATGAACGAATCGGGTTCTTCCCTTGGGTATCGCGCGTTGATATTCTGGGGTGGCTGGCCGGCGGACGTTGGTACGACGAGGAAAATCGAAAAATCACTGCAACAGACGAAGAAAATGTGGCAGCATTCGAGTGGATTCAGCAATATGCGCAGAAATATGACGGGGAAGTCATTGAACGCTTCCGCCAAGGTCTGGGGGGAGGGGATACCGCTGATGATCCTTTCTTGCAGAATCGTTTTGGAGTGACCTTCAAGGGCAGTTGGTCCATGTCTGCCAAACAGGAATACGCCCCTGATTTGGACTACACTGTCTGGCCTTTGCCGTACCGCGAGGGTGCCGGCAATTCCACGATCAACCAGGGATCAGCCTGTGTGTTGCCTTTGGGCAGTCCAAATCCCGATGCAGCCTTTGAGTTTTGTACATTCATGGCGATCGATGGCATTGCCCAGTGGGTACCCTATGCCGCGGATATGGTCTCCCGTAAGGATCAGACCGACATTTTCCCCGATGCGTTGCCAGACGATGAGGTTAATCGGGACAGGTGGAAGATTTATAACGACGCTCTAGATTACGGTCGTTACGAACCCAAAATGCCCGCCCGTAGTTTCTGGAATCAGACTCTGAACAATGCACGAGACAGCGTTGTCAGGGGATTGCAGACGCCGCTGGAAGCCTTGACGGAGGCCCAGGAACTTACCCAAAAGGAACTGGATGACGCGCTGGGCGTCTAGCGTTTCCAACAGCTTTGGTTGCACCCAAGACAGACTGGCCAAAGTGCCATTTCTTTCGGCGACTAGCCTCCTTGGTAGCGGTCGTCTAACTGCTCGAACAGATGTGGGTGCGATATGCAATGTTGATTTTTTTGCCGGAGAGGTATTCGAACGGAGGTTCCCGCTCTGTTCCAGAGGTATCTCTCCGGGTGACTTTCTGATATTAGGCTTTGCTGCGGAAAACTTTTCGCACCCGGAAAACCAGTCGTACGCCAGTCTGGGGCCGAAGGGCTGTGAAGTCAGTTTCAGCGTTTCCAGCAGCAATCCTCGCAGCCTAAACTCCCGGCGTTAACGGCCGCAATAAATTGGCGAAACCAGCGGAGCCCGGAAGGCTCAGACTGACACAACAGGAAAAAGCGGCCTTTCTGTTTATAACGCCGCTAATGATCCTATTGACTATCTTCTGGATCATTCCCTCACTGTCTTCACTTTTCTTTAGTCTTACGAACTACAGCGTCGTCAGCACTACGCGCTGGGTGGGTGGAGACAACTACCTGCGTCTCATGGACGATTGGCTTTTCTGGCGCTCTCTATTCAATTCCGCCTATTTTACGATTGGCAACATTCCTTTATTGTTGATCGGCGGCCTAACTTTGGCTATCACCTTAAACAGCGCCCGCCTGCGTTTGCGTCATTTTTACCGCGTAGTGTTTTATCTGCCTCTTGTGACCTCATCCATCGCCCTTTCAATGGTCTGGCTTTGGCTTTTCGACCCACATTTGGGCTTACTCAACATGTTGCTAAACTTGGTGGGTCTGCCTTCGCAGCCTTGGTTGCAAAGCACCAAACAGGCGATGCCTTCCATCATTATCATGAGTGTTTGGGGTGGAGTAGGGGGTACCATGCTGATTTATCTTGCCGGATTGCAAGGTATCTCGGAACAACTCTATGAGGCAGCCCAGGTGGATGGAGCATCGGCATGGCAATCTTTCTGGCGGATCACTTTGCCTTTGCTCAAACCTGTAACGCTGTATGTGTTGGTAACTAGCATCATTGGTTCTTTTCAGATCTTCGGCCCCATTTACACCATGACATCCGGTGGCCCGGCTTTTGCAACTACCACGATAGTGCACCAGATCTACACAAATGGGTTTCGTTACTTCAACATGGGCTATGCCGCGGCACAATCCTGGGTTCTGTTTCTGTTGTTGCTCGGTCTGTCTATCGCTAACTTGCGCCTTATGACCAGAGGTTTCGATGTCTAGCGGGCACAGCGGGTTCCTAGTACGAGCATGAAGGCACCAGCTGTTTTTTCGCCTTTGATAGGAAGATGGCTTCAGGTCTCTGCGTTGTTGCAGCTGATGCAATACCTTGTCCTGTCTGTGGTAGCGGTGTCAATGCTAATCCCATTCCTGTGGATGTTTCTCACCTCTCTTAAACCCCAGGCAGACATGTTTCAGATTCCGCCGGCGATATTCACCTTGCGATACACAGGTGAGAATTTTGTTCGGGCCTGGACGCGAGGTCAGTTCGATCGATTCCTGCTAAACAGTATGGTGGTCTCAGGTTCGGTCACTGTGCTAAACCTCTTCGTCACTTCTCTGGCTGGATATGCCTTTGCACGTTTGCAGTGGCGATCGAGGGACGTGGTCTTTATGCTGGTTCTGTCCGTCATGATGCTGCCAGGCCTGATTGCCTTAATTCCCACTTTCCTAATCGTGCGTGGAATTCCACTTGCGGGTGGCAATAATTGGCTGGGTCAACATGGAACCGGATGGCTGGATAGTTTCGAAGGACTCATTTTTCCATTGGCAGGAAGCGGCTTCTATGTTTTCCTTTTGCGCCAGTTTTTCCTTACTTTGCCCAAGGAACTGGAAGATGCGGCTCGAATTGACGGCAGCCGCGAATTCGGAGTCTTTTGGCGCATCATGCTGCCCCTGTGCAAACCTGTTTTGGCCGTAGTGGCCTTGTTCAGCTTTCAGAACGCCTGGAATGATTTCCTGTGGCCGTTGGTCATAATCCAGAGTGACCGTATGCGGACTGTTCAACTAGGGTTGGCTCTGTTTCGAACGCAGACGAACATCAATTGGGGGGCACTCATGGCGGGTACGACCATAGCCACCCTGCCCTCGGTTATCCTTTTTCTCTCCTTTCAGCAGTATTTCGTGCGAGGTCTAGCCCTGACTGGCATTAAGGGATAGCTGGGGGCCCCTAGCTGCTAAAGTCTGCCAGCAAACGGAGAGCCCCCCCCCCTGGTTAGCTCCCGGCAGAGCGTCGAAAGCCATGCCGGGCAATAGGCTAAAAGATGAACTCAACTTTCTTGCAATGCAGCATCTATGCTCTGCAGTTCAACTTCAGAAAAACTGAGATTGTCCAGAGCTTTGACATTCTCTGCCAGTTGTGCAGGTCGGCTGGCTCCGATCAAGGCTGAGCATATGACTGGCTGACGGAGGACCCACGCCAGGGCCATCTGGGCCAACGACTGGCCGCGTCCCCGGGCAATCTCATTCAATTTTTGAATCTTGCTCAACAGTTCGGGCGTGATGCGACCGCTGGTCAGAGTGCCATGAGGGTCCGCCGCACGCGACTGCTCTGGGATGCCTTGTAGATACTTGTCTGTAAGGATGCCTTGGAAGAGCGGAGAAAAAGCAATGCATCCGATTCCGGTATCTTCAAGTACTGCCAGGACTCCATCTTCCACGTCTCGTCGCAACATGCTGTAGGCCGGTTGATGGATGAGGCAGGGCGTACCCAGGCCAGACAGGATCTGCACTGCAAGCCGTGTGTGCTCAGCATCGTAATTGGAGATGCCGGCGTATAGAGCCCTGCCGCTGCGCACTGCTGTATCGAGTGCACCCATAGTCTCTTCCAGAGGAGTTTCTAGATCCATGCGGTGGCTGTAAAAGATATCCACATAATCCAGGCCCAGCCGCTGCAGACTCTGATCCAGACTGGCTAGCAGATATTTGCGCGAGCCGTTGTCCCCGTAAGGCCCGTCCCACATTGCATATCCGGCCTTGGTGGAGATAATCAACTCATCCCTGTAGGGCCTTAGATCAGCTGCCATAATTCGGCCCATGGTCTCTTCAGCAGAACCCGGAGGTGGGCCATAGTTGTTGGCTAGATCGAAGTGGGTAATACCCAAGTCAAAAGCGGCGCGGGCAAGCGCTCGCGCATTGTCGAAACTGTGGTTGTGGCTGAAATTATTCCAAAGTCCAAGTGAAATGGCGGGCAACAGTAGGCCGCCAGAGCCGCATCGCTGATATGTCATCAGTGAGTAGCGGCTTGTGGCTGGTTGATAATTGTACATAGAAGAATTCCGAAATTTAGTTGGGTTACAGCAAGGTCTAGAATTTCTTCTGCTTGACAAGCTCCAAATGCTCGGGCAGGTAAGGCACGTCCTTACGATCCCAAGACGCTCGGCCTTCCACGGCGTGAATGCCCATGAACTGTCTCTTATGCGGAGTGTCGGCCCACTCAACAATGCTCGCGGGCGGAGGCTCATGGCCCCATTTCTTGACCCAAAAAGGCTGGTAGCCATAAATGACAATACGGCGGTCGCGTAGACTGGTGTTGGCCAGCCCTGAATGCCAGCAGAGCACGTTCCAAATTATCACGCTGCCCGCGGGAGCAACTATCTTCTTCAGGTTAGGCATGTCCTCTAGAAATTCGTCTCGATATTTCTCACGCGGGGGACCATCAGGTAGCTTGTGGGTACCTGGCACTAAAGCAAAACAACCCATGTCCTCCGTCTGGTCATCAAGGAAGTAAAAGGCTTTGGCCTTAAGGGTATGTTCCGGATGTGTCCAAGCCGGCCAGTCCCGGTGCCAAGAAGTATGAGCCGCCGTACCGGCATGATGGCAATGGCAGACCATTTCCATCACCTGCACATCAATCCCGACGATGCGTTTCAAGAGGGGCACTATGCGGGGATTCATGGCTAATTCCAGCCATAGGTCATCGTATTTGTGAATGTTGTTCATGGTGTGGGCGTTGGGTCCGTGCCCGTATCCCCCCTTGATGACACCGCTGGCCACCATATCCTTCCAGGCAAGCTCCGTCAGGTTCTGCACCTTTTCAAATGAGGCCGTGGCGTTTGACAGGCCCACCTGCTCCATGGCATTTTCGATTACGACATAGCCGTACTCAAGGTAATGCTGTAATTCGTTTTCGCTATAGCTGTCAGACATTTGTTTCTCCTGGAGCTGGGAGATTTTCGTACCCAAACCTACAGATTTTCTCAAAGCCCACCGGGCTGTCCGGAGAAGTAAACCCGAATCTTGGTCGGAGGTTCCTGTCAGTTTCATATAAACTGGCGGTGTTGCCAAATCGGGCTAGCAACTAAGCTGGGAAGATGGCTTAACAGATTGGTCAAAATGCCTGGCAAGCCGTAGTTCCTTGAGCCTTGCCCGACTGGGATCGACCTGCCTTCAGTCTGTATATTGAAGGCAACTGCCACTTCATATGCCCAATTCACAGACGTAGAAGGTGTTCCATGGTTATCCGCGACCTCACAGTGTTTTCATTTCAAGTTCAGGAGCCGGCCTTCCAGAACGCCCAGCTGCAAGCAGATTCCGTAGTTACCCAGACCATCACGCGGATTACGGCGGACAACGGCGTGGCCGGATACTTTCTGGGTGGGCAAGGACATGGTGACAGGCACGGACTGACGCAGGACGATGTAGGTATGCTGCATGGTCGCATTCGGAATATATTGCTAGATGTGGACCCATTTGATCGAGAAGCCATTTGGCACTGGCTGTGGGTAGCCAATATCCCGGAACACATTCTGAGCGTGGTGGACTGTACCCTTTGGGATTTGCAAGCACGCTATTTCGAAGTGCCTGTACACAAGTTGCTGGGCGGCGCCCGCAGCAAAGTAAAGGCCTACGGCAGTACATATCCCAATCTGGGGGCGCCTGACGTTTATGCTGCGCATGCCAAGGAATGTCAGGCTCAGGGCTACACCCATTACAAGATTCACCCTTACTACTTCTGGGACCCAGCCACCGGCCGATCGGATCCGGGCCGACCTTCTCACACAGACTGGGACATCGAGGCTTGCCGGCAGGTTAGGGCGGCGGTAGGTCCAAACATGATCCTCAGTTTTGACCCCTGGGGCACCTACCGTACCTACGAGGAATCTTTAAAGGTAGGGCGCGTATTGGAGGAAATGGATTTTTACTGGTTTGAGCACCCCATGAATGAATATAGGGTGGCTGCCTACGAAAAGCTGACCAGGGAACTCTCCATCCCTGTTTTGTCACCTGAAATCGCCGCCGGTTCTATTTATACACGAGCAGACTGGATCAGACGTGGGGCATCTGATATGAGCCGAATTGACGTGTTGCGCGGCGGGGTGACTGGTGTGAAAAAGATGATTTCGGTTTGTGAGGCTTTCGGGGTCCGTTGCGAAGTACATATGAGCGGACACGCCAACCTGACAATGTTAGGCGCCAGCAGTGAAGACACCTGCGAATACTACGAAAGGGGATTACTGGCGCCTGGGCTGGACTACGAAACGCCGCCGCCCTACCTAAATTCGATTTGCGACCCGTTGGATTCCGAGGGTTTCGTGACTGTCCCTACTTTGCCCGGTCTAGGGTATGACCTGAATTGGGATTACCTGCGAGATCACTGTGGGATGTAATAGTCCGCTCCAGAATGTATTGACTACGGGTTGCCATTCCTTGCCTGTGGCTGACCAAGGCTTGCGGCCCGTTTCGAAAGCCCAGTGTGTTTGGAGGAAGGTGCTGCAGAACAGACAAAAGGAGACTGCACGATGCGCGACATTCGACACCGCCTCATTCCCATTGCTTTCTATCCCTTACCTTATCCTTAAGATGAAAGCTCGGTCACCCAAGTCGTTTAAAGCCTTTACAGGAGATTGCGGGTCGGCGCCACAGGGAAGATAAGAAACATCTGAGTTAAGGCCATCCCGGAATCTCTGAGCTTGCGAAGAAAGCTTATAGAAATGCCCCCTATAAAGGGGCGACTCACGCGGCGCTCCTCAGGTGCCCTGCCAGTAAGTCTCCACTTAACGCAGCCCTGTCGCGATGCGCAGGATGAGGGGAATACACCCCTCTCCACCCGAACCAGATGCGGGGAGGACAAGAAGAACAGCTGCCTTCGCATCTAGTAAAGGGACGGTTTCTGTCATTTCGATTTTGATGATGGCGATGGGTGGACTTGAACCACCGACCTAGGGATTATGAAGCCCTCGCTCTGGCCTCCTGAGCTACATCGCCGTAATAACAAAGCTGCCGACTGGAAGGTCGGCAGCTTTATGAGGTAGCGGGGGTAGGAATCGAACCTACGACCTTCGGGTTATGAGCCCGACGAGCTACCGCTGCTCCACCCCGCGTCGTTGGTGATGAGGGCTATTATACAACAAGGACAGTGCTATTTGGGGAGAAGAACATTCCCCTTCATGCCCCATACAGGCCCTTACCCACTAGCCATTCAAGGGCGCGTCGAAACTGGTCCAAGGTCAGTCTCAAAATTGAACAGGGTGAGCCACTGTTGCCAGATGGGCAAGGACCCGATGTCGACGGAATTTGCTGTAGAGCGCAGTAGTCCCGACTCCTTCAACAAAGAGCCATCAGAAATAATGGCCACTACTTTGTCACCTTCACGTGCCATGCCTAGCTGCTCACGGGCTACTGTTTCCTTGTAAGCGTCAGTACGTACATATTGGAGCTGCCTTTCCAGGCGCAGTCCCAGTTCCTTCACCACCTGCAGATCAGTGGTAGTCTGCCCAATCTCTTCCCGCCGTGCGGTGTGTTGCAGCACGAGATGCACATAGGAATAAACGAAATACAACAGTAGAGCTACCAGAATAGTGACAAAAATCTGGTTCCGAATCTGAGTGCGGCGGGACGGAGGCTGAGGTGTGTAAACCGAATTCGACATACACTATCGTGTCAGTGAGAAAAGTTTATGGTGGAAGGTAGTGCAAGCCAGTGGGCAAATCCTGGCAAATTCTATCACCAAGCAGCCGGGTCCCTGATCTATTTCAATATTGCTCCGGAGTATCCGCAGCGTTTGGACACTTTTGGTGCTGCAACCCCCGCCATTGAGACGGGAGCCCTTCTAGCGGAGGCGCACCCGATGCCGCAGGAGGGACTTGAACCCCCATGAGCGTTAGCTCACTACATCCTGAATGTAGCGCGTCTTCCGATTTCGCCACTGCGGCGCGCAACGGGAACCGAATCCTAATGGTCTGCTTTAGCTCTGTCAAGGTATGGGCCATCACTATGGCGATTACCCCTTGATTCGGATCATGCTCCGAATTCCGCCTCTTCTCATAGATCTGGCAATTTACAGAAAAGGGGGGCTGTAGGCCTCCTATAATGTCTTAGCAAACTAGCCGATTCCTTTGGAAATCGATTTCACTACCAGATAGGAACACCTTGCCTTATGAACCGTAAATTCCTAATCGTCATACTTATCCCGGTTTTGGTAGTAATAGCCACAGTAACCAAACCGTGGGTCTTTTTTCAGACTACGACCGTAGATGAGGCATTTCCATTCGACGATATGACGGAATCCCAGCAAGAGGCGTTTCTGGAAATGCCAGAAGATGTGAAAACCACCTTGATGGAGATGGCGGTAAATGAAGAGATCGATCCAGAGATGGTCAAGGAAACCACCTTGGCAGTAATGGGACCCGATGCCGAAGTCATGGAAGAACCCATGACCGGAATGGAAATCGAGCCTACTGTGTTAGGTAAAGGAGAATTCGGGCAAATCGACCCCGTCCACGGGGCTAGTGGCACGGCGACAATCTATGAACTACCGGATGGTCAACGTATTGTGCGGTTAGAGGACTTCAGTTCCACCAATGGTCCGGAATTACACGTGATCCTGACCACTGGCACAGCAATGGAAACATTCGCCGATGTCGGAGAATATATCGACTTGGGGCTGCTAAAGGGCAACGTGGGAAATCAGAATTATGAGATTCCAGCTGAACTAGATCTCACACCCATAAAATCCATCGTAATCTACTGTCGGCCTTTCCACGTGGTTTTCAGTGTGGCCGATCTGGAGTAGCTATCCGAACCGTTAGGGATCGACCTCCACGAGCAACAGCCGGGACCCGCGGGTCCCGGCTTGCAATGTCTTCAAATTGGCACGAGCTCAGGCTCTAACTGAAAGCGGCCGCAGGCACAAAAGCCAAAGCAATGGAGACAGCGATCCCACCAGCACCTTTATTGACAGAAAAGCAGAGTCAAATCGGCATAGATCCAGGCGGTCTTGTCTTCTTCAAGTTCATAGGCGACCCAGGAAAAGTCTTCTGACACGTCGGTAATTTCGAAAATTTCACCCAAGTGAACCATGCCGTACGCCGGATTGTCAACGCTGGGCCCGGTGCGTACCCGCGCACCTTCCACGTCAACTTGGAAGGAAGGAGTTCCCTCTTGGCAATTGAGGCCCATGGCAGCCATGGTCATGACCTCGTCGTCCACAGGCGGAATTACAAATTTATCACTATCACAACCTGCCACGGCTACCATTAAAAGCAGTAGCGTCCCGGCAAGCCATGCCCGTTTCCAGCTGGCCCAGCGCGAAAGATTTTCAAATTTCATAGCTAACACACCTTGCATTTCCCTGATTGGCTGACAGTCGTATATGCCAGTTATTCTAAACAACTTACCGGCTGGTTGCCGACTCGTTGCGAGCCAGATTCTGCATTGGGACTCAATTTGGGAAGGTATCTACGCCGTCTGGAGCTGCGACTCGGGCAGAAAGTATGGCCCAGTCGGCAAAGGATGAAAACCTTTCTGAAGAGTCGTTCAATAACCCTATCTGCACATACTTGACTCGTTCATGAACACCGTAAGCATACACCGGGTAACTGAGCGTCATGGCCGGAATGTCTGCAGCAAAAATGTCCTGAAATTGGTAGTAGAGTTGGCGGCGGGCTCCCCGGTCCAATGTTATGCGGGCCTGAGTCATCAGTTGGTCAGCGAATGGGTTGGTCCATCCTCCATAGTTCAGTTCTTGGGAACTATGCCAGAATCGGAACGGGTCCGGATCTCCTTCTAGGTCGGAGATGCGGATCAAGGCGGCATGGAAATCCCCCGGCCGCAGGTGTTCTTCCACCAACATACCAAAAGGCAGCGTTACCACTTCCGTTTCAATCCCCAAGTCCCGCCAATAAGAAGCAATGGACGCTCCGTAGGAGGAAAGAAGCTCATCCTCGCTGGTATGCAGCACAAGTTGAAAGGGCTGACCATCTCGCTCTCTAATGCCATTGCCGTCCCGGTCCCGCCATCCGGAGTTCTCCAACAGCTGTACGGCCCGCAGGGCATCAAACTGAATCTGCGTCACGTCGGGCTTATGTGCCCAGCTGTTCACGGGCACCGGTGAGTGGGCCACCACCCCCCAGCCTTGGGGGCTTTCCGCCAGCACTTGGGTCCTATTTACTCCTTTCACCAATGCTTCACGTACCTGAACCTCACCCAGCGTGGGCAAGGATTCGGAATGGTGATTGAAGAGCACTAGCACTAGATCAGATTCTTCACTGAAGAAAATGCGTAACTTCTCGCGATTGGGGAGAACCTCCAGGTTTTGGGCGACATCGGTACTAAGTCCCTCAATCTCACCTCTGGCAAAGGCAGAATATAGGTCTGCGGTATGAGAGAAAAAGTGCAATTCCAGAGTTGATATGTAGGGAGTGCGATATTCCTGATTGGTAAACGGAACGAGCCGAATGGAGTCACTGTCGCGGTGGGTCACCTCGAAAGGCCCGTTTCCCACAATATTCTGGGTGGAGGGCTGGTCAAATAGCTCGGCGACCGGAATTAGACTGTAAATGTGGCGGGGCAGTAGACCAATGGTCGTCAGGTCGAGAAAAGGAGCAAAGGGTTGCTCCAATCGGAAGACGAGAGTGTAATCCTCCACTGCCTCCACGCTGGCCAGTCGGGCCGCGGCAGATAAAGCCGCTTCTCCTGGAAAGTCGGAATCCTGGAGGACCTCAAAAGTGAATTGGGCGTCTCTGGCCGTGAGTTGCCTCCCGTCATGCCATCGCAAGTCGGGCCGCAGGGCGAAGGTGTAAGTTAATCCGTCCTGAGAGATTTCAAGTGACTCTGCTAGATCCAATTCCGGCTCACCGTGCTGATTGAAACGCATCAAGCCTCGGTAGAGCAGCCGACAGAGAGTACGGTCTATTTCGTTGTAGTTGCAAATGACAGGATTAATGTACAGAGGCGTCCCTTCTACGCCTTCGCGAAAAACGCCCCCATAGGCCGGCAAGCCTTGAATGGAACTTTCTGAATCTTTTCGGTCATAGACTCCGAACAAGATTACCAGGCCGGCCAGAATGAGGATCATGATCCATCGATTACACTCCGCCATTGGAAACGGACGAGGCGAAGATTCCGGGCGTGACAATTCAGCAGCCATGGGGCTACAACAAACCGGTTCCAGAGGGCCGGCGACTGGGTTGAAAACGGTGTGCCAGGGAACACCGTGGAGCGAGCGGAGCTAAATCCGATTCTGCAGAAAGACAGTTAGAAGGCTGAGCAGCATGAAAGCCGCTGCAAGACCGATGGTGACGTTAAAAACCACTTTTTCCAAGCCGCGACGAGTACGATACATGCTGTTGTCGCCGCCAAACATACTGCCTAGACCTGCGTCCTGAGCCTGAATCAAGACAATTGCGATCAGAGAAACGGCCAAAATCATGATGGCCACCAGCATGAAGTCAATCAGGGTCACGACGTATGCTCTTCACTGGGAATGGATTGAGACTCTTTGTGGATCACGCCAGCTTTTCTTCGGTGGCTTCCTCGACATCTCCCTCTTCTTCCAGAGCGACTTCCTCCTCCTTCTCCCTACCGCCCATGTTGTTGCGGAATTCCTTGATGGTCTTGCCTACGGCCCCGCCGATTTCCGGGAGCCGCCCCACACCGAAGATCATTACTGCGATGACGAGAATGATAATCAACTCAACAGGTCCTAAATTGGGCATCCATGCCTCCTTGAAGCGGCAGCGGCAAAGGGGCTACTGCTTGTTCATTTGACCGGTCAAAGATTATAGACTGTCTACAATCGCCTGTAAAGAAGCCGCACCGCCCTGTAGATCAATACGGCCATGATGCGGACGATTGCCAGCTCCATAAATCCATGTTTGGGCTTAACCGATTCCATGAATAGTTTTCGGATCGAGGGCTACTAGTAGTTCCTTCCGCCTGTATCAGATTGTAGACTTTCTACTATGGCCTTCAATGTAGCTGCCTTGCTAAAGATTCAGCTTTGTCCTCGATCGGTCAAACGGGTGCATTACTCAAGGGTAAGTCGCGTCTTTCGCCAAGTTGATCATCCACACGAAAATTGCCTTAACTCCGAGGACCCACCTTGCGCGTTATAGCTGGGCTGGCTAAGGGGAGAAGGTTGAGGCCAGTGCCTGGGGATACCACCCGCCCCATCACAGACCGGGCTAAAGAAGCTTTATTTGGCAAATTGCATGGATGGCTGCCGGAGCGCAAGGTGCTGGATCTCTTTGCGGGGACAGGAGCCGTGGGGCTTGAGGCCCTGAGTAGGGGCGCAGCCAGAGCCACTTTAGTAGATTCCAATATACGGGCCATATCCACCATGAAACAGAATGGGAGGCATTGCGGCTTGTATCAGCAGATGGAACTGGTGAAAGCAGACAGTTTCCGCTATCTTTCCCTCCCGGGTATCGGCCCGTTTGATTTCATCTTCATCGCGCCTCCTCAGTTCAAGAAGATGTGGAGCCAAGCTCTCTTGGCCGTGGACGACAGACCAGAACTGATTGCCTCCGGGGGAATCGTTGTGGTCCAAATTGATCCGAAGGAGCAAAAGGACTTACCCCTGCAACGTATAATTCCGTTTGACACGCGGAAGTACGGAAATGTTCTGCTTTGCTTTTACGAACTTCGCCGAAATACTGACTCGACTTTCACGGTTCCAGCGGCATGAATTCCCCAGTCCCAGAATTGAATCTGAGCTTAAGTCTGTTGGCCCAGACGGTGGTGCAGGAATTGAGCGCCAAGGGACTGACTTGCGCAACAGCTGAAAGCTGCACAGGGGGCTTAGTTGGACACTTGCTGACCGAAGTCTCAGGAAGCTCCGCCTGTTTTTGGGGCAGTGCCGTAACTTACAGCTACGAAGCGAAACAGCAGGTGTTAGGCGTGGATTGGGACTTGATGGAAGCCAAAGGCGCCGTGAGTGTAGAGGTTGCCCAGAAAATGGCCAAGAGGGCCTGGAAGCTATTTGCAGTCGATATTGCTGTTTCCGTTACAGGAGTCGCAGGACCAGGCGGGGGTTCTATCGAGAAACCGGTCGGAACTGTTTTCTTGTATGTTCAGGGACCAAGTGGAATCGGCTGGGGGGTACACCATATTTGGGAAGCTGACAGAGCCGGCAACAAACTGCTCAGCGCTGAAGCCGCGCTGCAGATGATTTTGGATTGCGCGCAGGAGCTGCCTTCCAAGACCCACGCGGCATGAGTCGGCCCATCCGTGTCCTCATCGCTAAGCCCGGGCTGGACGGCCACGATCGGGGAGCCAAAGTCATCGCGCGGGGCCTGCGCGATGAAGGCTTCGAGGTGATTTATACGGGTATTCGCCAGACTCCGCAGATGATCGCGCACGCCGCGCTGCAAGAGGATGTCGATGCCTTGGCCATTTCCATTTTAAGCGGAGCCCATATGACCTTGGTACCCAAAATTCTGGAGTTGCTGGCCAGTCAAGGGCAGGGGGATCTGTTGGTGGTAGTGGGGGGCATCATTCCCATTAAGGACCGACTGCCGCTTAAGGAAATGGGAGTAGCTGAAATATTCGGTCCCGGCACTACTATTCAGACAACAGCCAATTTCCTCCGGTCCCGCTGCAAGGTCTGAGGCGTAGATGGCGGTGTCTGCTACTGAACTCCTTGCAGGAGATGCGCTGCACCTGGCAAGGGCCATTTCACAGGTTGAAAGACAGGATGCCGCAGCCGAAGCATTGCTGGCCGAATTGTTCCCACGGTCCGGCAAGGGACAGATTGTAGGAATTACGGGACCGCCGGGTTGTGGAAAGTCCTCGCTCCTTTCGGCTTTGGCCGACCACTTAAGCAACCACGGGCACAAGGTCGGGATACTGGCCATCGATCCAACCAGCAATTTAACAGGTGGCGCCTTCTTGGGAGACCGCGTCCGCATGACTGGGCTGGGGAAAGCTTCCAATGTATATATCCGTAGTCTGGCTACGCGGGGAGCCACAGGAACCTTGAGTGAGGTGGCTTGGGATGCCGTCACTGTGCTGGATGCTCTAGGGTACGACCCTATCTTCGTCGAAACTGTGGGGGCGGGCCAGAATGAATTTGAACTCCGAACGTTAGTGCACACTACCGTTCTTGTAGACGCTCCCGGCCTGGGGGACTCTATTCAAACGTTGAAGGCCGGTCTCTTGGAGATCTGCGACATTGTGGTCATAAACAAGGGGGACCGTCCCGGCAGCCATTTGGCGGCCCAACAGGTGCAGCAAATGCTTCAGATGGGGCCCCCATCGCAAGAGGAAGTATGGACAGTGCAAGTGTTGACTACCGAAGCCCTGAATAGCGTCGGGGTGCCAAATCTATGGGATCAGATTAGGGGCCACTTTCTATATTTGAACCAAACTGGCAGGCGGCAGGAAATTGACGATTCCCGAGTAGCTCATCGCGTGGATCATCTAGTACAACGAAGATGGGCGGAACTTCTGCCCAAATACATCGCTCCTGAACAGAGGAGCCTAGTATTGGAGAAGGTGAAACAGCAGCAGCTAGATCCCCATGGAGCGGCCCGTGCCCTGTTTGAGCTACTGACTCCGCCTACTTCGATCCAAGACTAAGGGCCGATTGGGACAGCTTAATACCAATAGCGCGGCAACAATTGTTGCAGTTTCCAACCCTCTCCGGTGGAAACTAAAGGAATCAGCTCCGTATTTACTTCCACCCGCTGGATTCCCAGAGGGCCGTCCCGTCGAGTATAGTACGAAGCCACCCGGGCCTGCGGCCCATCAGGACCGTCTATGGCTTCCAAAATATGCAGCCCCAATATACTGGAACCGGTAAATAGGCCAGATTCACTCCAGTTCTTTTCCTCGTCATGAATCTCGGCCCAAGCATCCGCGGTATACATGGACTGCAGGCGTACCAGATCTCCTCGCAAGTGGGCCAAATAAGCGTTATAGACAAAATCTTCTGCGGTATCGCCTTCCGAATAGGCGGGGATCGGGTCGCTACTGCCTCGGTTGCCCTTGACTAAAGTTGTGCCCAACGCAGCAGCTACCAGGAGTCCCACCAGAGCCAGCCATACAACGGTAAATCGATCCAGGTGCAGAAAACCGGCTTTAGGGGAGTTGTTCATGGCTCTTTTCTTTCCTTGACTTCAGTTGCCGCCAATTCCGCCAACTCACTTTCCAGATTCTCGATACGGTCCATGACCTGTTGCCGCTGCTTGTAGGCCGAAGCCAACTCTTCGCGTAAGGACCCGGCAGCGAAATTCACCTGAGTGGCTTCAGCCGGATTTGGGCTCTGAGGCTGGCGCAGCAAGTACACATGAACTGTCAGAATCACAACCATAACCACCAGCAACGCGGCATCATTACCGAAATCTCTAGTGGAGAAGACATCGAGAGAGTCCAAACCCGTCCAATGCCTTAGGAGTGCTTGCAATACGCGGCCACAAATCAGTAGCAGCGAGAGGGTAGAGACAATGGTTACGCCATACAGATACAGGCGCCGAGGTAACAGACGGAGTGAGCGAGCCGAAGATGGCTCGTGTACGTGGTTCAGTTGATTGATCTGCTGCAGCAGCAGATACAGAGCGGGAAATCCTACCAGTAGAGGAGCTAAATCTGACCATTCAAAGCTTTGGTGGATTTCCTCTACCACCCCCAATGCGAGATGGGTAAGCGGAGCGGCTTCATCGCCGCCATGGCCAAAGAAATACAGAATCAACTCATGGCTCCCAGCTCCGACCAAATACATGGACACAGCGATACCACTGTAGAGGTAAAGTTGGCGGGGAATATCACGCCATCGCCCCAAGAGGGCCTTTTCCGGGGCTTTGGACAAGCTGTGTCGAAACCACAGCCAATACCCCACTCCGAGGGGCAATGTTCCCATGAGAGAAGGGCTCAGCTGCGGCCACAGGTCAAATCCCTGGAAGCTGGAACCATCCAACAGGCCGAGAAGGTTTTGCAGGATCTGGAGCAAGCCGGCAAGGAATATGATGAGTCCCATCAGTAGCCCTAATTGAAGTACTATGATGTGCAGAACATCGCCCCAGACATGTGCCCATCCCTGGCGGAACGATGAACGCCAACCTGCCACCTGGTGCCAAAGAAGCACTAGAGTCATGGCCGCCGCGATTGAGGTAGGGACGCTCAATGGCACCAGAGAAACATGCAAGAGAGGTGCCCTATTCAGTAGGAAAGGCAACAAGATCTGGACAAGGCCAGTTTGAATGACAGACGGCAGCCACAAAATGGCATACAGATGCACAACGGCAAAAAAAACGGCCCCCTGAACTTGAACATAGGTATTTCCCTGCCCGTAGCCGCGTTCTGTGTAAAGTAGTCTGCTACATTGGATGAAAATGGCGCCGGAAAGACAGAGAGGCAGAATCAGGGCCGCGAAGTGCGGCCAATAAAGGCCGGAGGCCCCCATGGGAGTTCCCCAAATCATGTCCAACGCTGGATGGAGGAGGCTGCCAATCAGGGGCACACAGTAGCCGAGGGCTACAGCCGTTGAGAGAAACAAGAATAATTTGCGTAATGGACTCTCCAATTCCTGCGGATCGCGACGTATCCAGCCCAGAATCAGACTGTAATGAATCACCAAGCAGAATGAAGTAGCGAGCAGATAGCTGCCTTTCTCCAGCATACGGCGATTAATCGGTTCGAAAGTGGGGACCACGTAATTGCCATCCAAAAGGCCCCAATAAGCGACCACGTCCGTTGCCAGGGCGCGGAAGTATTCCTGCAAAGCGACTATGCAGATCAGTGCCACCAGATACAGGTACAGGCGGCGCAAGAGGCCAAAATGCTGGGACGGTCCTAGTTTCAGCGACGTACTCATGCTACCAGCAGGTCTTGACTAGTGGCAGGGGACTATTTTGGTTATTCAGATTGTCGGACAGATTCCAATTCCTGGGTCTCGTCCAGATTGCCTTTGGACTGATACCCCTTGCGGGAGCTGGTTGGCCCTGCATTTCCTTGCGACCAGGGAAACTCTTGGGAACCCACCACGTGCAGGTCGTCGAGGGTGGGAGCTTCGCTCAACAATCCATTTTCAACTTCTGAGAAATCGGCGGCCATTGGGTCTGCTTCTTCTGTAGACTCTTCGCCCTGTGCCGGGGCTTCCGTAACCATAGGAGCAGTTCGAGCTTCCACAATCGTGACATCTTCATCTGCCATGTCTTCGGCTAGCGATTCTGAAGGCAGCATACGGTCCATGTCGTCTATTTGTGACTGTGAATCGTTATAGACCCGCCACACTCGTGAGAATTCTTGCCGAAAGGCCGGTACTGAGTGCTGCCAAGTCTGCTGCAAGGCCCGATAATCTAGATTTGATACAACCAGCCCTTCCTGATCAGATTTCTCCATGCGTACCAGAATGCCATCGCCCTCCGGCGACAATTCCAAGGGAGCCAACAACATGGAGCGACCTGTATAGGCCAAGTCAGGGTCTGCGCTGAGATTGTCTGGCCCCACACTACTGCTCACACAAGCGAAGATCTGGTTTTCTACGCAACGCATGACAGCGGCACGCTGTGCCCTGCTCCAGGCCATTGCGTTGGATGGAGCCAGCTGTTGTACAAGAAGCGAGGACCCTTGCGTGGCATGTAGGCGACCCACCTCAGGCAACAAGCCGTCATGGCCCAAGGCAATGCCCAGCACACCTGCACTTGTTTCCACAGGCTTCCATAGAGCACCAGGGCGCGCCAAATTACTCTCGGCCTTGGTTAAAAGGACTTTGGTTTGATACCCGACCCGTTCCCCAGTAATGTCGTAGACGCCAGCTAAGTTGCGGATTTCGTTGTCTACGGGGTCCGCCAGGTAGGCACTAGGTGCTACCACCACCACCTTGTATTGGGCTGCGAGCTGACCAAACACCTCATCATAGAAATCCAGGATTTCTTCCCGATGCTGTTTGAGAGCTCTCTGCAAGAGGCGCGGCGTATCTGCATCAGACCACTTGGGGTTCAAGCGTTCGGCGGAACCGCGAATACGAGTAAGTAAACCTGCCCGCGCGCTTTGCCCTTTCCGAATATTGAGCATTGATTCCCGGTGTTTGCGGTCTACAAAAGGTAGACCCACCATGGCCGCGCCAAGTTCACTGCCTACCACCAGGTTGCACTGTTTGGCCACCACCACTTTGAGAAAACGCTCAAAGTCAGAGCGAAATTCCTTGCGCGTGAGAGGCATTTGCATGCTCATTTGCAACGCCGCAACAGTGAGGGTATTCACTTATTTTGAGCCCTGTTTGCTGTTCGCCTCATAAATTGATCCTAGCATAGGAAATACGCACTTTTAGGGAAAAAACGAGTGGTGTTTTCAGCCCTATTGACGGTATTCATGGTACTGGTAGGGCATGGGGCGAGACTGATTCCTTCCCCGCTACTCTAACCCATGTGGGCCATACGCAATTGCAGCCGTACGTTTTCCAAACAATCACCTGAACGAGCGGTCGTCCCGCTACAAGGGATTCTAGGACCATGCCTCCGGCGAAATTCAAGAGGGAAAATGTTTCAATTTGCCACTTGTGTCAAAAAACCGCCAAGCAGAGCAGTAGCAGTTTAGTCGCTCCAGCATAGTGAATCTGGCCGATCTAAAATCTTGTCGATCCAACAGCAATGCCTAAGCCTTTCTTTTGCTGTTTGTATGGTACGGAGACTGGAATCCGATTCCGTGTTTGCCAAGGCAAGATTTCAGGAGGATCGAGAGCCCAGAACTCGATTCTTGGCCATACTTGGAACACTCTCTGGTTGCCACGAACAATAGTAACAAGAACGCTTGCCCTAACATTCCGGGCGTATTGGTTAGCAGCCTAATGGGCACGGGAGCAATGTTCCGCTTGGAGAAGGTCCAATTGCAAGTGCAAGGCATCTTCACTCTAGATGGTCTCAGCGTTAGCTAATTGGGCCAGGAGCTGTATTGATCTTGGCCGGGATGCTGGACACTGAAGAAAATAGTGCCCATCTGAGAGCTGAAGGCAGGACCGGTAGTCTCCGAGTCGCTCGGACCCGCTAGGACTCGAAAAGCCTTGCCATATGTAGGACTTACTACTCCTTCGGCATCGGCTTTGTGGGCTGGATCGAGATCGAGGTAATAAAGCCCGTCGGCAGTGTTATTCAGGCTGAAATTCCCGTCAGTACTGAACCAGAGTCCTCCATCGGCATCTAACAAAAGATTGTCAGGGTTGGCTGCATCAAATGGTCCTATGCCTTTACTGCCTACCCAAACGGCAAAGTAACTGAAGGTGGAAGACACGGCGGGACTAGCTGCGTGGCCCTCTTCGATCACGAAAATGGACCCCGTCTGATCTTCCCGCAGCGGGGACAGGTTCGCGTGCATTGCGGGATTGAAAAGAACCCCATGCTCATCCAAGGCAACGTTAATTGTATGGTTGGTAAAAGCGACATACAGTCGGGGCGTTCCGCTCAGGTCTCGGGGATTCCACTCCACATCCTCTGGCCGATTCAGCTCTGACACTCCAATCTTGTTGGCGGCGGTGAAGAGAGCCAACAGAACGTCATTGTTGGATGTAAATGCCCCGATGCCATTCCACATAGAGTCTTGGAGAGCAGCACCTACTGTGGTGCCCGGGCCCAACGTTTCCGCATTGGGTGCAATGTCTAAACTATCGAGACTCAACTCAATCCAACGACCGTGGCCAGGTGAAGATTCCGTGGGAATTTGACCTTCAACTGTATTTCCAGTGTGGAATTCCAGATCTTCCAGATGTGAAACATATAGCGTGCCGGTGTCCAAGAGTGCTCGGACTTCCCCTTTGTCCATACCCACCTTGAAAGTACCATCCGTCACGAATTTGTATATGCGGCCGCTGTAACGGTCGTTGGCAGCGTACAAGACCAGGGGTTGTCCGTCCATCAATTCCCAGTCTGGACCGACATGGAAGCTAGCGTTTTCCCAACGGGCTCGGCCCATGGCTCCAATCTTACGGTGCCCTACTCCGTTTCCCCCGCTGGAAACACTTTCATAGAAATCGTTCGGCTGAGTGCCTGGATCTATTTCAGTGAGGAATCCATAGGCATCACGGCGATGATGATGATTGGAATCCGAGCTCTGCCCAAATTCGGACAGTCGGGATGTCCTTAAGACTGGAGCAATAGGCTCGCCGGCATCGAATCCAGTCCCAGTAACGAATTGATTAAGAATGGTCCAAGCGGATTCCACATCACCGTAGTAATACTGAACGTCTTCCTCTGCGGTGTTGACGGTGCCCCATGGCGTTTGGCCGCCAGAGCAATTGCCCAAAATGCCGGATATCACTGATTCTGGCAGAAACTCACCGGTCAAGTCACTTTGGTCTAGAGCACTGAGGTTGAAGCCCTCAACACTGGTCAAGGTGCTGCTGGCCATCATACCGTTGGTTTTGCGCACTCAGGTCAACTTGCCAAGTGCCAGAGGCTGGGTCCTGAATAATGTGAACCCAAGACCCTCCCAGTTGACGCTTATGATGCAACACATATATGTTGATGGCTTCCTGGGTCCAGGTGTCAGAAGTGACGTCGTTATCCAGTACTCCCGATTCGTGAAGATACCTGGCCAAAGTAAGATTCTGACCATCTGGAGCGGAATTCAGAGTCGGCAACGAATTAGAAATGTATTCGTGGTTGACCCAGACCCAGCCAGAATCATCGTTCCCTTTGAATACAGATGCCAGGCCGCCACTCTCTTCCCATCCATCGCCGAAATACGCAATAAAGTCGGCATTGGCTCCAAACCGGGGGCCCTGGACTGAAGTGTCCCAAGTCAATGGATCCAACCAACTTATTACGACGTTGCTGCGAAAACCTTCCAGTGCCCGAACGCTGTCTGTCGATACATTCATCAGAGGAAACTGGCAGTCAGGTGCAAGTCCTCCGACCGCATATTGAGCCACCAAAGCTTTGACATATTCAGCAATGTTTTCTGCGCCCGTGCCTTGGTCGTCCTCCAGACTCACAGCCACCACGGAGGCTAGTGGAACTCTATCTCGGGACCGGGCTAAAGCAGTGGCCGACCCCGCGCTGGCCAAGATCATGACGGCAAGGACGGTGGACCGTAATATCTGGGGGAACTGGCGCACTAGACACTCTCATTTTCAATATTTCAGGCTTCCGAAGCACTTTGGCAATCGTAGGAGCTGGGCCGATCGGCCCCAATGGCCAGACCCAATCTAGGGCGCAGGTGTCCTCGGAACCAAGCAAGTATGAACTTATAAGCACTTCTCATCCAACCACGATCTGTGGCTCAATTGCAGACCTGCCCAAGGTCTAAGTTCCAAACTATTCGTTGGCGAGTCCCTGTAATCCTAGGGCCTTCTGACATTAATATTGGGCTTTCTCTGGGACAAAGGACAACGGGGAAAAATAACTGAACCCTAATGAAGTGCTACATAAAAGGGGGAACTTTCGAATGCCGTTGAATCTAAGACCTCGACATACTTTCTGATGACAGTTAGGCGAAGGCTCCGTGCCATTCGAATTGGAAATTGGTTGCTTCGCGCGATTCCCGGTTTCGCAATCCTTGACGAATTCACTTTCCCGTCATCCTGCTCTTTGATTGGCCGCCAAGGCCCTGTGGTGCCCCAGGCAATTACTTGGCTAACTCGGACCAACACCGAGAGGCGCCAATGCCGCGATCCTGCAGATTGTGGATGGCATCCGGTCTTTTGCCCTGCTGTCCCGTTGCCGGTCAGAAACGCTACCGCATCAGTCGGAAATGAAACCGAGAACTGAAAAATGCTTTTGTCATGGTGATTGGTGCCCGTTTCTTGGCACGCACAACGCAACAATAATTTCCCAATGTTGGCACGGGCCTTGCAGTTCCAATTAACAAGAAAGCATCGAATCCGAGGTTACTGGCGGTTCCAAGGGGCCTTGAGGGGCAAACAGGCTCAACCAAAGTCCAAACACATTTTTACCGAGGTTGGTTCTCAGGCAAATATCAGTTGTAACCTTCTTTCTCTTGGGGTCCCAAGGCTTACATCCTGCACAATCCTGACCCTCCAGTTTGGGCGGCACTTGCCTTGACAGCCCTGTTCCCGCTCCATTGGCCCTAACAAAGACTGCCCTGCGTTAGAATTCCCTGCGAAACACGTCTATTTTAATTTCATAGGAGTCCCCAATTCATGCAATGCAGTGTAATGACTTACAGTTTTCGCCGCACCTTCGAAAGGGGCGACATGGATATTTTCGGGTGTATCGACTTCTGCCAAACTCATGGTGTGGAGGTATTGGAGCCGTGGAATCGGCACCTGCCTCAGGCTGAAACCAATGCAGTTTGGACGAAGAAAGTTCAACAAGCAGCAGGAGAAGCCGGAGTGGCTGTTGGGTGCCTGGCCATTGATGGCGGCCACATCTTTGATGACTCCCCAGCCGAAAGAAAGCAACTGCGCGACAACGCGTATCACTGGCTGGATGCGGCGGCCAATTGTGGAGCACCCCAGGTCCGCATTGATGCAGGAGGGCCGGAAGACATGCCGGAGCCAGCCTTTGAAATCATCGTAGAGGGATTCGTCGACTTAGTCTCCAGGGCCAAGTCATTGGGCATTGAAGTCTTGACCGAGAACCATTGGGGTCCCACCAAGAATCCAGATAACACCCTCAGACTGTTGGATGCGGTACCTGGACTCGGCTTGTTATTCGACTCCCATAATTGGAAAGCTGAGAGGCGAGCCGAGGCTTGGCAAAGAACTGCCCATCTGGCCAAAGCCCTGCATATCAAGACATTCAAATTCGATGAAGATGGCAATGAGCCTGACGAAAATCTGGAGGAATGTTTTGGGCACCTCACGCGAACAGGCTACGACGGAGTCTGGGGCATAGAAAGCGTCCCAGATGATGGTGATGAAGCTGCGGCAGTTCTTAAGACACGAGCCCTAATCACTCGACTGGGAGGAGCGTAGTCCTGTGTCGCGCGGTGTCCTGCCTTGGGCCTTTTCTTTGTGGTGGGTTGTTGGCCTGCAGGGCCTGGCGGCATTAATACTGGGAATCCTTCTGCTTACGGTACCTGAGGCTACTGCGGCCTTTTTCTGGGTTGCCGTCGGCTTGTATCTGTTTCTCTATGGGATGGGCACTCTTTTCAGTGCCCTGTTTCATCGGCAGCTGCATAGATCCCGCTGGCAGTGGTTGGGTGGCCTCTTGAGCGCCGTAGGGGGATTGGTGGCAATTTCCAATCCTATGTTGGGATTTAATTTGACCGCAACTGTATTGAGTTACGTCGTAGGCGTTGCCGCCCTTATCAGTGGGTTCACCCATTTTGTTCGTCTGCGCCAAGTGGACGAACGGGGAGTCCACCACATGACCTGGAGCAATTTGATAACAGGAGTCTTCAAGATTGGGTTTGGTGTCCTCATCATGGCCCGTCCTTTGGGCGCAGGTCTCTTCCTCCTCCAGTTCTTGGGGGCATGGGCCGTGCTGGGTGGACTGGCACTGTTGTTCCTGGCTTACCGCTTGCAAAAACCCGTTGTTATATAGAAGCTTGGCTGGTCAGCGGGACGGGACTGGGAGAGATCTGTCTCCCAGTCCTTTGGAATCTAAACTGAATCAATGAGAGTCTTTGGGTGTGGCTGCGCCGGATCCGCCTCTGAGAAAGTCGAAATCTGCCCCTAAGTTGGCCTGCTGAACATGTGAAGTGTACAGGCTGACATAGCCGCGATCCATGTGTGGGGGCGGTGCTTGCCATGCAGCCCGCCGTCGAGCAAGTTCAGCCTCACTTACTTTCAGTTCCAGGGACCGGCTCGGCACGTCCAAGGTAATCTGATCTCCACTTTCCGCCAAGGCCAGATTTCCTCCCACAGCGGATTCTGGAGTGACATGCAAGACCACTGTACCGAATGCAGTGCCGCTCATACGTCCATCTGAAATCCGCACCATGTCCCGAACTCCTCGGGCCAGCAGTTTGGCAGGCAGTCCCAGATTGCCTACTTCCGGCATCCCAGGGTAACCCTTGGGGCCTGCATTCTTGAGAACCAACACACTGTTTTCGTCAACGTCCAGTTCCGGGTCGTCTATGCGAGCATGGTAGTCATCAGTGTCTTCAAACACTAGCGCCTGACCCGTATGCTGCAACAAGTGCGGCGATGCCGCAGACGGTTTGATGATAGCCCCATCCGGGCAGAGATTACCTTTTAGAACGGCAATCCCTGAATCCTGCTGGACAGGCTGTTCCAGTGTTGCAATGACATCATCATTAAATCGCTTGGCGCCAGAGGTGTTTTCGCCCAGCGATTTGCCGGTGACAGTCAGGACATCCATATGCAGCAGGTCTTTCAATTCCTGGATAACGACTGGCAAGCCTCCGGCGTAGTAGAAGTCTTCCATCAGATAGGAGCCTGAGGGCATGAGGTTGGCCAAGAGTGGCATATGACTACCCAGGTCATCGAAGTCTTGTAGATCCAGGGGGATGCCCAAACGCCCGGCAATGGCTAACAGGTGAACCACAAAATTGGTGGAGCCACCGATGGCGGCATTCACGCGAATGGCGTTTTCAAAATTCTCCCGCTTGAGCACATAGGACAAACGCAAGTCCTCATGCACCATTTCCACTATGCGGTTTCCGGCACTGTGAGCCAAACGTTTCCGTCGGGCATCCACGGCAGGAATGGCGGCATTGGTGGGCAGTGTCAGACCCAGTGCTTCGACCATGCAGGCCATAGTCGAAGCAGTGCCCATGGTCATGCAGTGACCCTCACTGCGTGCCTGGCAGGATTCCGCTTCCAAGTATTGCTCCATGGTCATGGTTCCGGCGCGTAGTTCGTCAGTGAATTTATATGCATCGGTCCCGGAACCGACATCCCGCCCTTCAAACTTGCCGTTGAGCATGGGACCACCGGATAACACCAATGTAGGCAAGTCCACGCTACAGGCCCCCATTACAGAGGCGGGAGTGGTCTTGTCGCAACCTGTCAACAGAATCACCCCGTCGACTGGATTTGCACGCAGTGTCTCCTCCACATCCATACTGGCCAGATTGCGGAACAGCATAGTAGTGGGCCGCATCAATGCCTCACCGAGTGACATGACCGGAAACTCAACTGGGAAGCCTCCAGCTTCGTAGACGCCGCGCTTGACTTGCTCGGCCAGAATTCGGAAGTGGCCATTGCACGGCGTGAGTTCAGACCAAGTGTTGCAGATGCCAATGACAGGTCTGCCATCAAAGAGATGCTCTGCATGGCCCTGATTCTTCATCCAACCCCGGCTGACAAAACCCATAAGGTCGGTCCGGCCAAACCAATTTTGACTGCGCAGGTGCAAATTAGGCATAGGGCTCCTTATAACTGGAAATGGTATTGAAGCATGGATTAGGTGCATGCCCCACTTTCCACTTCAAATCCTACACGGAAGTGTTGGGTCTGGTAAACCCAATACTTGGCACAGACGCTGACTACGGAAGCCGGTGAAAAATCGAAAAAGTATCGTTTGTACTGGCAGCGGTGAGGCCCATTCCCTCTGTGAGAGAGTCGACATCCGGCTCAAAGTGTTCAGGACCTGCACCAGCATTTGCCCCTATCTCTACGCGACCAAAGACTGGCACCTCGAAATCTAACATCCCGGTAGGGAAGTAGTTGAGAGGGAGCCAGGACTCAGTTTGCTCTGGCTTTTGCAATAAGCCAATGTCTATGCATAGCGGAAGAGGGGACCGGCTGAACTCCCGAGGGGGAGGATGCTATAGCTCTTCATTCCAGTAACAATTGCAGTTCTTGAAGTCTGGCCTAATTCAAGTACACTTCGAATATCTGTCGGGTTTCCCAGAGCTTCAGGGGATTCCTCTTGATACTAATTGGCGGCAGGTATTGCTATAGCAACTTGTGCAAGAGATCGCCCCCAAATGAATTTCCGGGCTCCCGTTTCCGTCCATCTGCTCCTGATTAGAGAAAACAGCATACTACTGCTACGACGTTTCAACACCGGTTACGAAGATGGAAAATACAGTTTGGTCGCGGGCCACCTTGATGGAGGAGAAACACTCAAATCCGCGATGATCCGCGAAGCAAAGGAGGAGGCAGGAATTGAGATTTCGCCTTCGGAATTGGCGGTGATTGGAGTCATACACTCTAAATCGGACAAGGAGTATATCCATTTCTTCTTAGAAGCGTCAGAATGGGCTGGCGAAGTCAGCAACATGGAACCCGGGAAGTGTGATGACCTAAGTTGGTTTGATATCCAAGAACTGCCAGAAAACACGATTCAATATATTCGGCTTGGTGTCGAGAATTATCTCAGCAACATCTGGTTTGGAAGCATTGGTTGGCAATGTATTGCGAGTACAGAGGAATGAAAGGCTGGTCGTTTGGCCAAGTCTCCATGAAGCATGAGCCGATTCCAGTGCTGGAAAAATAAGAATCCGATCGGACCTTACAAGGCAAGAGAAACTGCGTATTTCACTCGACCCATTTCGTTGCCATTCTAAGACCTAAGGGACTTCAGAATTCCGGCCAATTCCATGAGTCCAACTACTTCCACATCCTCAGCGATTGGATATCGTTCCTCACCTGCGTACACAACGAAAGAGCGCGTTGGTCTAAGGTCTTCTCGGGCGTGATGGAATCCCCTGCTTAGACTGGGTGCAAGACTGTGCTTTATCTCTACTGCCCAGGCTCCGACCTGCCCTGGTAACTCAAGCACCAGATCAATTTCTGCGCCGGCCGCAGTACGATAAAAGCTTGCCTTAGTGTGCCGTGGGGCGACAGCCATTAGGTTTTCAATTACAAATCCCTCCCAGCTGAAGCCTATCACCGGATGTCCTGCCAACGCTTCGAAATTCTCCAGTCCCAGCAGGGCATGAACCAATCCGCTGTCACGGATGTAGGCTTTGGGCGACTTGACCAAGCGTTTCTTTGTATTGACATGAAATGGTTGCAGTCTCCGGACCAACAGCAGATCAACGAACAGATCAATGTAATTAATTACTGTGGAAGCACTGACATCCAGGCTTGAAGCGAGTCTCGACGCGTTTAATAGTGCCCCCTGGCTGTGAGCTAGCATGGTCCAGAGCCGACTAAGCCTTTCGGCAGGAATGCGGTAACCCAACTGCGGTATGTCTCGTTCAAGATAAGTGTAAAGGAAGTCCTGGCGGAAAATCAGGCTGTCAGAATCAGTTGCAGATAGGAAACTTCCGGGAAATCCTCCCCGGATCCATAACTTCCTTACCCCTTGCCCTACTGAAAAACGCAAGGGCAAACTGAGTGGCAATTTGAGCCCAGGAGCCACAACCTCCAGCACATTGAAAGGAAAAATCTGAATACTCTCGACGCGCCCGGCCAGACTTTCGCTGGATTGCCTGAGCAGGCCCATAGATGCGGAGCCCAAAATCAGAAACCGGCCCGTGGGATTGCCGTGACGACGCCCTTGATCGATGAGGCCCCGAAGATCACGAAAAATCTCGGGGACGCGGTGGATCTCGTCAAGGATAACGAGCTGATTTTCATATCCGGAGAGAAACAGGACCGGGTCGGTCAGCTTGCTGCGATCCACGCGGGACTCTAGATCCAGATAGATCCCGTCTTCGTTTTCCATGATTTCGAGGGCGAGAGTAGTCTTGCCCACTTGGCGCGGTCCAATCAAAGCAACCGCTGCCTGTCGCCCCAAGGCCTTCTGAATAAGCAGCTTAACAGATCGGGTTAATAACATTGTAAATCACCAACAGTTATAGAAAATTACAAGGATAATTACTGTATTATTATCCTTTTATATTAAAATTTCAATATTGAATATTTTTGCTGATTTATAAATATTGTAGAAGCTATCAGGAACAGAAGCGGTCCGGTCATGGTCTAAAATCACTGCCCTGAAGTCTACGCAGTAAGAATTTGATTTTCTGCCCTTCGGAGTGTAACGCGCCGCACTGGAAGGATCTCGGCGGCGGGCTCCCAATGATTCCCACCTCGTTAAGAACAGGATACTCAAAGAGGTCTCATAGTTGGCAGCCAGCAATTCCCGTGGGGCAAGCCGACTATAGAGCACTGCTAAAGTTCCTAAGGCGAAAGATCTGGTCGCAGCAATCCGAGGCTCCGCTCATTCGGTCAGCGGGGGCCCACTAAGGTCAATTCATCGACTAGACCTCCCTCATGGGCATCTCTTCACTCCTGCATCAGGGCAGCGGCTAGGCGATCTGCAATGGAGGCGCAGGTTCCAACTAGCTCAATCTCCATGCCCATCTGAGCGGCCCGTATCTGGCGTCGCCGCGTCCTGCCCCTACTCCTCCGATATGCACTGCCTTTCCGTCGATGTAACCTATCCCTCTCCGCAATTGATTCTCTGTATTGAATGAGAATAGATGTCTTCAAACACCGCCTCATGTCTTCGTTCAGTTTCTGGGACAGCGGTCCATCCGGGCGCGGTTTACTATTCTATGAAATCTCGTGGTCCACTCCAATGTGTCCGCTGCTATTGAACCGATTGAGGATGGTCCAGGGGAGATTCTCATTAATGTTTCACCACCGAACAGTTTCTTGCTTTGGCCGTAAACCTTTTAACATCAGCCAGCACAGTCAAACAGAATCCCAAACAGAAGGTGGTAGGTGTGTCTGATATGCGTCTCAGTCTAGTTCTCAGGGCCGACTTGACAATGCTATAGCCTGTCAGTAGATCGCCAATCTTTCTGTTCAATGAGATGGCACTCACCAACCGTGACCCATCAACAATTTGCTGCACTAGAGCAGGCTGGCGACATCTCCCGGTCAGAGATCCAGTTGGCGCTGAAACCTATACTCACCCTCTGGGGAAGCCAACAAAAAGGATGGGAATAAGGATGTTGGCCCAGTATGCAGTCATGCTTAAGCGGCCACTTGGGCATGTTTTTCTTTCTGAATCGGCGATCCCTCCAGCTTCAGTATTTGTAAGAATGACTGATGGATTGCGATATACAGGGCATTGGCGCCCCGCCGCAATTCTACAGGCTGGTATTTGCTTTCTAATGGCGCCAAACCGACTCTGCTGAGTCGACCGACACTCGTAGATAAATGACGAAGGCAAAGTCATATGAACTGGGACCGTCCCAATTCTCCCCTGGGACAATGCAGTGCGCTGAGAGCCGTGGGAATTCAACCATTGGACCCAGCGAGGTCAAAGCATAGCTATATCCTCACCATATAGGCCTTACTGGGCCATCACCTAAGAGTTCTCTTTGAATAGTCAATGGTGTTATTTCATAGGGGGAAGGAAACACACCTAGGAAGGATTTTGCCCTGGGCCCGAACATTGACCTAACCTGCCCTGCCGCCCAACAGAAACAGTTCCCTAAGGCCGGTTGATATCGTTTAAAAGCTCAAGTTAACAGCGAAACATTGGTGAGTTTCGGGCAATATGGTACGCTCACCGCAAACCCGATTTCAATTCTATATACGGAGATGTTGCCATGAGATATTTCAGTCTTGCGGGCTTCTTGACCATCTTGATGTTGGTCATGCTGGCGGCCTGCGCGCCTGCCGAAATGGTGGAAGAAGATATGGGGGCTGAGATGGAAATGTCCATGCTCCCAGCTGACGCAGCGGAAGAACAAGTGCTGCGCATTGCCACCGGGTCGACCGGGTCAAATAGTTTCAGCTTCTACCCCATGAACGGCGGCGGAGACCAACAAAGCTGGATGCCGCTTCTCTACGTGCCACCTCTGTACTTCGATGTGGATGGCAACCTGCAGTTTGGCGTTTTTGACAGCGCCGTTTCCAGCGAAGGCGACACAGTCTGGACATTCACAATAGATGAACGGGCAGTGTGGTCAGACGGAACGCCCATTACGGCACAGCAAGTGGTCGGTACGTGGAATCGCATGACCGATCCCTTGACCGAACATGGTCGCATCCCTCAATACATTGGCAATGTTGTGGGATTTGCAGAAGCAAGAGCTGACGAGGCCGAAACTGTGTCTGGACTGGTAGTCCTGGATGACCGGACCGTCCAGGCGACCCTGACTGGCCCAGATTCCATTTTCAACTGGCGGATCGCCACCACTCATACCAATCCCATTAAGATCGACGATGTCAATGACGATAATCTGAACACCTTCTGGCTGCCCGAAAGTGATCCGGCGGTCAGCGGTCCTTACATGCTTTCAGAGTATGACCCTGATCTGGGAGTCGCCACAATGGTCCCCAATCCAAATTGGTGGATGGATGAAGGTCCATATCTGGAGCGCATCGAATTCATGTTTGTGACCGATCAGAACACGGCCGCGACTATGGTGCAGAACAATCAGGTGAATTCCGTGATGACAGGCTTGCCGCCCGCATTGCGCGCCGCCCATCCTGACTATTTCCGGAATACCAAGGGGATTGGTTTCAATTCCTTCTGGATCACAGATCAACGGGAACCCACCAACGATCCTTTGGTGCGTGAAGCACTCTATCTGGCAGTGGACATGGAAGCTGTTTTCAGGGCTGCTTTTCCGGAAGGAAACGCTACGTTGCCAACCCAGCTTCTGGATCCCAACGTAAGCTGTTATGACCCGGATGCGAATTGGTCTGACGACTATGATCCTGAGGCAGCAAAGGCGGCTTTGGCGGCTTCCAGCTATGGCAGCGCCGAAAACCTGCCCAAATTGCGTGTGAGTCCCCGTGCTTCATCTCCTACCCTTAACAGGGCATTGGAAGCGGTTATAGAGTTTTGGCGCCAAAACCTAGGTATTACAAACATCGAATTCAAGACTCGGCCTGATGAATTCGGTGAGGATGCCGACCTTATCAACTTGCTGCGGGACGATGTTGTTATCCGGTTCCCGGATGGTGCCACCTATGCTTGGGTAGGCATGCACAGTGCGGGACCGATTGCCCGTGGCTCCATGTTAAGGGGATACAAGAATCCCGAAGTGGATCGCCTGATTGAAGAAGCCCAAGCAGTTTCTCCTGACGACCCGGCTCGCTGTGAATTGACCAGAGCCGCTCAAGAGCTCTTCATGGCCGACCGAGTAGGTATGTTCTTCGGCATTCCGGAGAGATATGGATCCGTAGGTGAAGAAGTGGCTTTCTTTGAGCGAGGTCCCGATGTGGGCTTGATTGCCCCTTGGCGCATCTACATGCGGGAACAGTAGACTTTCTTAATGTTTAGTCCCGGGACGTGACTCTGGTCGCGTCCCGGGTTCTGTCGCTGGGCAATTCCTCCAGATCCACTCGCATAATGACTTCGTATTTCGTAACCCGATTAGTGCGATGGTCGACCGGACTATTGCTGATTCTCTTTGTTTCCTACGCCATGATGTTCTACGGCGCAGGAGACCCTATCAAGCGCATGTTTCTGGATCAGGAACAAGGGAGCCTGGTATTGGAAGAAGATGTACTTCAGGCATTGCGTGTCAAGTATGGGCTGGATGAGCCTTTTCCTTCTCAGTTCCGCCGCTACCTTTCTCGCTTGGTAAGGGGAGACTTGGGATTCTCCATCCGCGAAAAGCGCCCTGTCGCCCGCATGGTGGCGGTTCGTTTGCCCATCTCGATGCAACTGGGAGCAGCAGCTATTCTGTTCATGGTGCTGGTTGGAATCCCATTGGGGGTCTTGGCCGCCCTGAAACACAACAGCATCATAGACAACTTTATTGTGGGTCTAGTCATTTTTGTCAATGCGCCCCCTATTTTCGTAATTGCCTTATTATTGCTTTGGTTTCTGGTAGTGGTGGTTGGAGTCATGGATGTGCCTTTCGGGTGGAAGGGCATATTTCATGGACAGGTGTTGCTGCCGGTCTTGGTACTCAGTCTCGGTGCATTGCCTACCGTGATCCGCCAGACACGTGCTGCCATGCTTGACACTTTGTCTCAGGACTACATTCGCACCGCCCGCGCCAAAGGACTGACCAATCGATTAGTGATATTCCGGCACATGTTGCGCCCTGTACTTATTCCGGTGTTGACCTCGGTAGGCCTGATAATGATTGGTATCGTGAACGGAGCCCTGTTCATTGAGCTCATTTTCAATATTCCGGGTTTCGGGCAGATTGCAATCATGGCCCTGCGCACTGTGGACTATCCCGTCATTATGGCCACCATATTCATTGGAGCTCTGATCGTTATGTTTGGCAATATGCTAGTGGATTTGGCCTATCCGCTGCTGGATCCCCGCATCGCACGCGATTGAAGTTCCCGGGCACCCATGCCTGCGTCCTCCCTTAACGAACGTTTTTCATCCTTGATTCAAGTTGAAGATCAGGAGCTCCGCAGTCTCTGGCGCGAAGCTCTACAAAGACTATTGTTGAACCGCCTGGCAACACTGGGTCTAGTCGTGGTTGTGCTTTTCTTGTTCGCGGGATTAATCGGCCCGTATATCACACCTTATGACTTCCTAGAACAGAACATAGACAGTGCTTTGGAGCAACCGTCTTGGAACCACTGGCTGGGTACAGATGCACTAGGGCGGGACACTTTCTCAAGACTGCTGCATGGAGCCCGCACCGCGGCCCTCGTTGGAATATTTACTACAGCGATCTCACTTTGCTTGGGCATAGTTCTGGGCGGCGTCGCGGGGTACTTGCGCGGAATGGCCGACGAATTCCTGATGTGGCTAACCGATGTGACCATGTCGGTGCCGGGCCTACTACTGGCTCTGCTTATGAATACCGCGTTGAAGCGTCCTATCGCTGCCTGGTTCGAGCAGATGTACCTGCAGACTAAGAACCCCTTCTATCTCGACACTTTATGGCTGGATTTCGTGTTGGTCTTTGGGGCCTTGGCCTTGATCAGTTGGCCTGGCTTTGCCCGGCTCCTACGGGGGCAGGTTTTGTCTGTCCGCGAGACCCAATACGTTGAAGCGGCTCGGGCTATCGGCGCTGACGAGAAACGCATCCTGACCCATTACATTATCCCCAATTCCATTGGTCCCATCATAGTGACTGTGACCGCTGGTGTGGGAGGCGCCATCACTCTGGAATCTTCACTGAGTTTCCTGGGCATTGGCGTACAACCACCTAACGCCAGCTGGGGCTCAATGCTGAGTGATAGTTTCAGTCTTTGGATCTCATTTCCTCATTTGATGATTATTCCTGCTGCCACCATTGGCATCATTGTGTTCGCGTTTACTTTCCTGGGCGATGGATTGAACGATGCCTTGAATCCCAGGCAGGTTATCAAGAAGTGAGATTGGCAGTTTTGGCCAGTTTCTAGTTGCCGTGTAACGGAGTACAGAAATGTTTGAAAATCCTTGGAGTGGCGTGTTCGCCGCGACTTTGTGTCCCTTCCTGCCTGATCATGCAATAGACAAGGATGGATTGCAGGCCTACACGGAATATTTGGCTGCTGTGCCGGGACTGTGCGGGTTGGTCTGCAACGGCCACACTGGTGAAGTTATGGGACTGCGGCCACGGGAAAGGGCTGAAGTCGTAGCTCTAATGAAGGAGGCAGCGGGGGATATGCGTGTGATCTCGGGCATCTGTTGTGAAGGCAGCTTTGAAGCCATCGACCATGTCCAGGCTGCTAAAGAAGCCGGAGCAGACGCAGTGCTACTAATGCCTCCACACCATTGGCTCAGGTTTGGCCGACCGTCCGTTACGGCGGTGGGCTATTTTGAGGATGTAGCGGCAGGCGTAGACATTCCCATAATCGTGCATCAGTACCCAGACTGGACCAAGGCAACCTATACCCTAGAAGAAATGCTCGCCCTGACCGAAATCGAACAAGTGGTTGCTATCAAAATGGGGACCCGCAACATGTCTCGTCTGGGCCATGAGCACCGAGTGCTAAAAGAAGCTGCACCAGACATTCCTTTACTGTCCTGCCACGATGAATTTCTTCTCTCCTCTCTGCTGGCTGGAGCAGATGGGGCCCTGGTTGGATTTGCAGGTTTTGTACCCGAACTGATCGTTGATCTCGTGCAGGCAGTGCTTGCGGGGGATTATGTGCGTGCCTATGCCACGCAAGAGGTCGTGTATCGCTTGAACAAGTGCGTTTACAGGTTCGGTGAACCATCCTCAGAAGCCCACCAACGTATGAAGATGGCCATGTTCTTGCAGGGCCGTTTCCCCTCTATGGATATGCGCCCGCCCCTGCGCCCTCTAAACGAGTCAGAAGTCCAGAGGATTCAAGCGGACCTGTCCGATTCTGGTTTCGAAGAATGGTATGCAGAAAGAGGGCTGCCTTCAGCTATTGGCCAAACAGCATACGTCGCATGATTGAATAACTGTGAGAGGTTGTGAAATGGCTAAAAGCGAACGATTACCCGCCGAGTCACGCTGGTTACAGGACGAGGTAACCGGAGTACGTATCCGGCAGATTACTTCGCATGAGTCAATCCACCATCAGCCGTTTTTTCTAGTTCCGGCGTATGACGATGCCATGCATTGGACCTTATTCACTTCCGCCCGCTTCGGGTTGCCACAGATTTTTGTAGAGGACAGGTCTTCGGCCGAACTAGTGCAATTGACGGAACGGGAAGATATTGCCGATTTCTCCATCTACCCAGCCCATACCGGTGACTGGATTTACTTCACAACGGGCAACGGTGGCTGGCGTGTCCACACGGAGACCTTTGAGGAAGAGCTCTTAATTGATTTCTCAGGATTGGTCATGCGTGAAGCGGGAATGGTGGCCGCGGCGATGGGGACTACTGCCCTCAGCGCCTGTGACAGATATTGGGCAATTCGTTTCAGAGAAGGGAAAGAGTCTTGTATTGCCGTGGTGGACGTGGAAAGAGGTACTTGGGAGGTCATTCTTAGATGTGACGACGTTGCGCACATGCAGTTTTGCCCAGACGATTCCAGTCTGCTCTTCTATGCAGGACCACTTAAGGATCGGGTCTGGATGATAAACCGGGACGGGAGCAGCAACAGACGCTTGTATGCGCGTGCGCCAGGCGAATGGATTACTCATGAAGCTTGGATTCCCGGTACCCGCGAGGTCGGTTTCGTGGATTGGCCCAACGGCATGCGAGCTGTCAGTGTTGATACTGGCGAGGTACGCCTAGTAACCAGTTTCAACGCCTGGCACGCTATCTCATCGCCCGATGGTAAACGAATGGTTGCTGATACTAATTTCCCGGACATTGGCATTCAGATTTTCGACCCGCTGGACGGCGTCGGCTCCCCCACCACTTTGTGTCAGCCGCGGGCGAGCAGCTTGGGAGCCCACTGGAATGGCCTTTTTCCCTATGAGCACGGTCCGATTCCTGTCTATGCTCCCCAACACACACATCCCCATCCATCCTTTTCTCCGGACGGGGAACATGTGATCTTCACTAGTGATGTAACGGGAACTGCCCAAGTATACGAAGCAGATCTAAAAACGATGTCAACATAGGGGAATCTCACTGCGCAGGGCCGCAGCCACTCAGGTTGCGACTTCCAGTGCATGCACGCCAAAGGGGGCGCTTTACTGATGGAACACGAGAATCGACCCATTGATATTGCCATGATTGGGGCGGGCAACCGCTCCTCGACCATATACCAACCGATGCTTCAAAGTCTGCGGCCGTGGCTCAATGTGGTGGCGGTGTGCGACCCGGTTCAGGACCATGCAGATCACTACGCTGATGCAATTGACGCCCAAGCCTTTTATTCTCTGGAGGAACTGGCCAATGCAGACTTGGTTGAAGCCGCGCTAGTGGTTGCACCCGTGGATGTGCATCATGCGATATCAGTCACCCTTTCCCGTGCAGGCATCCATCATTTGGTCGAAACCAGTATAGCCAGCACATTGTGGCAGGCCCGTGACATGACCCAAGTGGCACAAGACCATGGCGTGACATTACGTGTAGGTGAGAACTTTATTCGTTTTCCTTTTGATAGGTTGGCCAAGGCGATTGATCGGACTGGGTTCGTAGGACCAATAGGTCGCATTATCTGCCTACATGATCATCCTGGATATCACAACAATTCGCGTTGGATTTCCTTTTATGGCGCACATCCAGAATCAGTCCAGGCCGTGACCCATCGAATGTCGGTAGAACCCCACTGGGAAGCTCCCCATCGGTACCATGAGGATGAAGGTTTCCGCTGTCATTTCTTTCGTTTTCCGGGCAACCGATTGGTTACTGATCTGGCAGGAAATATCAAAGGGATGCTGGGCCGTTATCCACGCCCTGGATATACGGAACTGGCTGGGACTCGAGGAGCCATCGTGCGGGAGTCAATACGCAACTGGCATGGCGCAGGTGAAGTTCGGTACTGCTCAGATCAAGCGCTACGCAACGGTGCCAAACACGACATGACCTTTCCGATTGAACATGTGGTGGAAGACGGTCAGTGGATTTGTGACCGAGTCGAATTGCCAGACGGACTGGTGGAATTTCGCAATCCGCATCAACTGTCGGCACGACATGACCGCGCCTATTATATATCGTCCGTAGCTTCCCACGTAACGGACTTCATTGCAGAGCTTCAGGGATCAGATCACTGTGAATTCACACCCGATGACGCCGTGATGTCTATGGAGATGGAAGTTGGCAGCCGTGAGTCAGCGTTGCAGAATGGACAGCAGCTGGAATTACCTTTAGCGAATCTGGAGATTGAAGTGGAAAACCAAGTTCGGGCCGCGTTGCGCAATAAACATGGTGTCGATCCCTTCGATGCAGAAGCCATGATGAGCGTCCTGATTCCTCGCCCCTGAAAGTGAGTTCTTCGCACGGCACTGGTTCCGAGACTACAAAGGTACGGACCGGATCATTGTTACTGCTCTCCATTTAGGAATCAGTTCCCCGTTTCCTCCCGGGCATCGGTTGTTGCGGGAAGAACATCAGGGAGTTACCTCGAGGCAACCATGTGGAACTTGGGCTTGATGGCCATTTCCGGTCTTTGTGCTGCGCTTTTGACGCCGGTTGCCTGGCTGCTGGTCCGCCTGTCAGGATTGCTGATACCCTTGGTCCGCTTTTCCAACGTACAGATCTGGCTACTCCATCTCATGGCGGGCCTTTTCGGCTGCTTGGTGGGGTGGCTGATGCTGTCCATACTGAGCAAGTTTAGTGGGAGGGCAGGACGTGTCATGATTCTGTTGGGGGGATTTGCAGGAGCCGCAATTTCTTCCATTCTGTTTTTTCCTATAGTCGTCTTTTCTTGAACACTAGATGTGAATTCAGGCGGCACCGGCTGACAGTACACTCGCTCCAATCGTTCAGGCAATACCTTTGTGCTGGGAGGTGACAACATGAAAATTGATGTGCAGAGCCATGTCTTTCCTGAAGCCTATGCTGAGTTGTACGTAGATGTTCCCGGTTTTGTGAAGGCAGAGCGCCAAGGATCAGGCCAGTACTTGTTGCGTTACGGCGACATACAACAGTTCCATCTGAATCTGGAAGACTATACTCCGGAACGCAAAATTGATGCTATGGATCAGGCCGGGATCGATGTCTCAGTATTGAGTGTTAACATTCCCTCTCCGTCTCGGCTGCCTCCCTCGCTTCGTTCAATGGGTGCACGTCTCTGCAATGACTATTTAGCGGACCTCATCCAGGAAAGTCATGGGCGCTTTGTTGGTATCGCTTCTCTGCCCCTGCCTGATGTAAATGACTCAATACAGGAACTTGAGCGAGCAGTTAAGTCATTAAATCTACGAGGCGTATTCTGCTGTTCTCATTTCGATGGCACCATGCTGGATGATCCAATGCTGGAGCCTTTCTACGCAAGAGTTGCCGAGCTTGGGGTTCCATTGGTGCTGCACCCGACTGTACCTACTTGGGCCGAGCACGTTCAGGACCATTCGATGATTCCCATGGCGGCATTCATGGTGGATACATCCTTCGCTATGCTGCGCCTCATTCTGGGAGGAGTGTTGGAAAGGCACCCGGGACTCAAAGTAGTGCATCCACATGTAGGTGGCGTACTCCCTTATCTGATGGGGCGGGTGGAGGAACAAACTGAACACAAACAGCGAGGACGGGATAACATAACTCAGGCCCCCGGGGCTTACTATGAGCGAGTTTACCTTGACCTCGTGACCCCTTCCGCAGAGGCGATGCAATTTGCGTTGAACTATGCCGGGCCGGGCCAGCTAATGTTTGGCAGTGATCATCCATGGGTGTCTATTGAGACCATTCAGACTTATATGCATAGGGGCTTAAACTTACCCGAAGATCAGATGGCTCAGATTCAAGGGGGCAATGCCGCTCGTTTGTTCCAGATCACTTAATGAAGTAACGGAGGAAGAAAAAGACAGGGACTGGATGCCCCCAGCGTATTCATGTTCCGATTTGCGCCGACTGGCGGGATTGAAGGGCAGCTGGGATCGATGCGGCCCCCTCTCCCACATTTGCTGTCTGGCAAGCGTTTCGAATTTCATTTCACTGCCCCTTCCTCGCAGCTGTTATAGAGAGGGGTAGGCTGTTGACTTCTCTAAGCCCACGACTCTGCTAGAAATCTTTAAAGCGTTGAGCGAAGTGAGCAATGGCAGTAAAGGTCTACCGACAAAGGGTGGCAACGTTCGTGAAGCTTATCTTCTCGATTAACGGTTTCTGATTTGGGGAGACTTATGCCTGTTTCGCGATGTCGAATTCCCGACGTTGTGAGTCGGTTTTGAAAAAGGACTTAGAACTGTCAAGATGAAGGAGTTGACGCGTCCTCGAAACCCTTTGCCCCGACAAAGACTTTGTCCCCGCCCTGGACTTCCGCAGGTGGCTGAAATACTGGTTTTGGAATCTTCTCCATTGCCTTGACCTTTATTGAGCAAATTGCCTGCTAGTCCATGTGTCTCGGATTGCTCGCATTTGAGTGCGCGGGAATTCACATCCAAACTATTTGGTTCAGCTTTTTCAATGCGGCCCCAACCCTTAGTTTTTGCTTAGCTTCTTCTTACTGTCAACGCCTTGCGTGAGTACATGCATCTTTTCCCGCAGCTCTCTGCAATGTCAATTGGAACTATCAACGCAACATCATAAACGTCGACAAAGGCATGCGAATGGCGGGGGGGGGGGGGGATCAATCAATGCTGCCGAATCGTCCTGGGTGATGAGAAGTCCGAACGGAGCACTGTTGACCGCCTTCTCCAGAAACGAGCGAACCCCCAAAGTGTCTCGGAGAGGATCAATTAGTTTCTGATATTTGACTTCAACGGGAATATGTTTTTCGCCACGTATGAGTACGAAGTCCACTTCCTGATTCATTCCTCTTTTGGGATGGTGGGCTACGTCCAATCCGCGAATTGTCGCAACAACAGCTCCGAAGATGCTTTCCGCCAAATGGCCAGCCAGTGATGTGTGATACGGATGTCTTGCCAATTCAGCAGGAACAAGTGGAATGTATTCCTGAAGCCAACCGGCCCTGAGAACATGGTCCACCGGGCATAGCTTCGGGCTACCTCGTCGTCGTTTGAGGCGAATTTCCAGAGGTGGTACAAGACGCAACAGAAGCGAATCGCCGAGGAATTTCAAGTAATTGTTCACACGTTGGACGGAACCGTCGCAGTGCATTCTGCCTTCTTATTCGGACCATCACTTCTTATTTCATGAGTCCGTATTCGTTTCTTGAGCCAAGAATGATTGGCGTCGACCAAGACAAAGAGTAATTGCTTGTCGGTTGAAGCTACCAGGAATTCAACTGACCAAACAACAGTGCCTTAGTTCCGATCCAGCTAGGACGCGTCAGCCCTTGCAGGATTTGCCCCCTGTACAGAAGTTGGACAGCAGGTTTCCCCCAATTGCTGAAGAAGGACCCCATGGATTCCGGCCTGAAGGTATTCGCCTCAAAACCGGTGCGAGCCTTTTTAGCATCTTTTCCAGAAGTGATGAATAGGTTAGAAAGGGCGAAATCGAAGGGCCCTATAAAGACTGGACACAGGAAATTCTTGCGCCAGGCATTTTCCACGGCCTCTCCCTCTTCCCCTATTCACTTAAGGCCGACGAATTGCTGTGGGAATGGACCAGTTTCTGCCCGAAAGACGCCGTTGGCTCTCCACTGAACCTGGATTCAGCTCGTACACTAGGCACGGTCATGCGAAGCATGGAGGCCCGTTCTACAATAATTCGTCAGGCTAGGGTATCTACTACCGGAGCCCTAACCCGGCTTGTAATCGATGTTTTTGCTTTGGGTCGTAACTTAGAAGACTGAATGACTGTCCCTGATTACATTGAGGAATTACCAGATAATGTCCAGCCGCCAAACCTACCTACAAGAAAACCAAGCAATGTTCGTGGAGGCCCTGCGGGAGTTTGTCTCAATACCCAGCGTCTCTTCTTTGCCCGAACACGCCTCGGATATTGAGACGACAGCCCATTGGCTGTCTCAAAGGTTGCAAAAAGTAGGCTTTGAGAATGTGGAACTAATACCCACAGCTACCCATCCAGTAGTCTATGCAGATTGGTTACATGCCGACGGCAAACCCACTGTCTTGGTATACGGCCACTACGATGTTCAGCCTGCTGATCCATTCGATCTTTGGGATAGCCCCCCTTTTGCCCCAGAGGTTCGGGATGGCTGCCTCTACGGACGCGGGGCCTCAGACAACAAGGGCAACCTGCTGGCAGCCTTGGTTGGCCTGGAAGCCATGTTGCAAGCCGAAGGCGGCTTGCCTGTCAACGTCAAATTGTTTCTGGAAGGAGAAGAGGAAATCGGTAGCCCCAATTCTCTGCCGCTGCTGGCTCTGGAGAAGGAACGATTCGCCAGCGACATTTGCGTAAATGCCGATGGCATTCAATATGCCCCTGGTCAACCCACCATTCTCTATTCCTTCCGGGGCATGGCCTCTTTTCAACTAAATGTACAGGGAGCCAGTTCGGACCTGCACTCCGGCATCTACGGTGGGACGATAGCCAATCCCTTGCATGCACTGGCGTCCATCGTGGCCTCATTTCACTCGGCAGAAGGAAGGATAGCGGTAAAAGGGTTCTACGACTCAGTTGCGGACATTGATCCAGATGAGCGGTCTCGCTTGGCACGAGCACCCTACGATGAAGCCCAATACCTGGCAGCTCTTGGGTTGGACAGCGTATTTGGCGAACCTGGATACACCACCAACGAACGGGCTTGGCGCAGACCCACTCTGGAAGTCAACGGCATGTGGGGGGGTTTCCAAGGACAAGGCACAAAAACAGTCCTGCCAAATTCCGCACACGCCAAGGTTACTTGCCGCCTGGTTGCGCATCAGGATCCTCGGCAAGTCCAGGAAGCTATAACTGCCCATGTACAGCAAGTCGCCCCTCCTGGCGTCAGAACCACCGTTGTGCCTGGAGCAGGTTTGGCGGACCCTTACCTTTTGCCGCTGTCCCATCCAGGAGTAAAGATTCTGGCAGACTCGTACCAGGAGTTATATGGAAGAGATCCCATCTACATCGGCAGCGGTGGCACAATTCCGGTAACTGCCGCGATGTTGGAAGAACTAGGTGTCTATTCCCTAGTCTTTGGTTTCTGCGCTCGGGACGAACAAATCCACGCCCCCAACGAATTCTTCCGCCTCTCCAGCTTCGCCTTGGCCCAGGAAGCTTATGGGATCCTGTTTCACAAGTTGGCCGCAGCGGACAGTCTGGCCTGAGCGCCCGTGGATTTTAGGAGGTGTGGTGTAGAAAATCCAGTACCCGGGTCGGGCTCAAGACCGAATCTGTCGAGATCTCCCACAGATTCGAATTCCGTCCCTGAACGGTAGTCCAACCGCGAAGGTAAGAAGAAAGTCTAGCTTTCCTGCGATGACTGCACAACTTGAGTAAGGCCCTGCTCCAGTTCCATGCGAGCCGACCAACCCCAATCCTGTAGGGCCTTGGAAGAGTCCAGATTGAACATGTTCACTTCTCCCGGGGGCCTCTCCACATGAACTGGCGCCCGGTGGTAGTTGGTAAGGGCAGCCAACCGTTCAAATATGTGGCTGACTGTTGTGGCTTTGCCGGTACCAATGTTGTACACCCCTGAACTGCCATATTTCAAAGCAGAGAGACAGGCCTCAACCACATCCGAAATGTAACAGAAGTCTCTGGCCTGCTTGCCATCGCCGTTTATGTGGACTTCCTGTCTGTGCAGCATGGCATCAGTGAAAATGGAAATTACCCCGGCTTCTCCTGCCGGGCTCTGGCGCGGTCCATAAACGTTAGCCAAACGCAGCACCACGCTGGGAAAATCAAAAGCCTGCTGGTAAACATGTAGATGGTTCTCTATAGCCAGTTTGTTGACCGCGTAGTTATCCAAGGGACACGGGGGATCATTTTCGGAAAAGACGTGGACTGAGCCGTCCGTCTGCTGCCCTTCGCCGTAGATGGCACCACCAGTACTGGTAAAAACAAAACGTTCCACTTTGGACACTCGGGCTAATTCCATGAGGGCCAGGGAGGAAACCACGTTCACGCGCGCATAATCGACGGGCTCTCGCATGCTTTCCCGCACGTTGACCCTTCCCCCCAAATGGAACACCACCCTAATTTCATTGTTGGTAAAAATCTTGGATAGGCCGCCCAAGTCATTCAGGTCCATATGATAAAAAAGGGCCCGCTCATTGACATTTACTTTCCGGCCAGTGTGCAGGTTGTCAATCAGGATGACATCTTCTCCCTGTTTAACCAAGGCATCCACCAAATGGCTGCCAACAAAGCCGGCTCCGCCGGTAACTAAAATGCTCATAGCCGAATATTTTCCTGTTTCGTTAGCTCTGGGTCCCCTGGTCGCGGGCGGTGTGAGCTTCTTGCACCGCCTGAAGGTATTTACGTTCCACCGTCAATATATGTTCCAGAACAGTGCGAATGGACCACTGCTCTGGATTGGGTTCCACATCTAGGTCCGCGTCATTCAATCCAACGGAGGCGGCCAGGAGTTTGCCATAGGAAAGCTCTGCCTCTGCCAACATACGCTGCGGCATGGTGCGATGTCGGCCCAGATCGGTTCGAGCCCCTTCGAGCTGGTTGACATGCTCCCGCATGTGTTCTCCCAGTCGTAACAACACCCGTCTAACTTCATCCCACCTGGGCAGATCCGTGGGCAGTGCAAAGTCTGACTCTGGAACCGGCGTTAGGTACTGTAGGGATTCCAGACGGGCTGTCCGGATTTCAGCCAACAAAGCATCGATTTGTTCCCGACTCATTGTGTGTAACTCCTTTTGGCCTGATTGATGTTGCATTGTAGGAACTCAGGTCGGAACATTCAAATCCTCCATAATCTTCTAACCCTTAACGGCCGCTTGGTTTCGAGCAAAGACTCCCATCTGAGTGGCCGCGCAAAACCGTAACAGTATCTCCTTGACGTTCCAATTTGCCGTGACTGTAAAGCGGTTTCGCATCTAATTCCGAAGTTCGCACTCATAACGATCCGGCGGATCATATTAGGAGACCCAAGCCCCACGGGCCCGCCGATTACAAACTCCTATGGTGCGTGCTCCCCAATTGCGGCCTTCCAAATTAGAGGGAACCAAGAGCTCAATTCTGCCCTAATTCACTGCCACAGCTAGGCACAGCGACATCACAAAGGGGCAACCGATTTGAAATCGAAGGCAATCTTATTCTTGGGGAGAAAGCTCCACCTATTACCGCACGAAGGGGAACGGTCGCACGAATACTGGATAGAGTAGGCCATCTCTCTGACAGAGAGACGACTTTTTCACGCTTGCACTCTGTAGAAAATTCAAGTGTCAAAATTTGAATCCGAAAGCCCTTGAAACAAGAGATGGAAATCTGCCTGGGGACCGTTTGCCCCATTTATAAGTCTTTGTGCCTATTTCCATACTAGGTTGATACGACAGAACTCGCCTTTCCCTCGGTCTTGACATAGCAGTTGATATTAGCGAGAAAATGGCTTTGAAGTACCCATCCCCGGCAGCCGTATCGATCTGAATTCTATGTCCTGGAATTAAAGGTTTCAAAGTCAAGAGACGCCATTCCCAGATAGAACGTCTTGAGGAATTCAGCATCTACTCTAACCTCAAATACAGAGCCTAGCAGTCGTGCCGTCCAGATATGACTTCGCTTACACCACTTGGGCAGTAAATATCTCTCTACTCGCTCCCCGTTCTATTCCAGGCCAATTCGGCCCTACAGATACGTCCTTCCATTCATTCGACTCTGGACCAATGTTGGAGGGGACCATTCCTTTTCAGCTACGAAGCCAAGTCATGGGCGGCTGCAAAAGCCATCTCCAAAGTAGCTTTTCTTTATTTGAAATAAGGAAAAAGCGAGATAAGAGTAAATTGACTTTCGCTATCTCTAGGTGCCACGCATGCTTCAAATATCGAAACTCCCTCTCATTCCTCCTATGGGCAGCAGATCTCGGAGTTAGCCGACTCCTTTCCATCCTTCCCAGGAATTCGAGCTTGTGCAAGGATGACTTCGAAGGGGCATCAAGCAGCTTCCACATCGGTGAGCACGAAGTCCCCACCCTTGAATAACAGAGGTTCCTTTGTAGATTCCGCCAATGCGTAGGCGAAGCAGTCTCCGAAGTTCAACTGTGCTGGATGATTGCCTTTTCCGAATCGCCGCCAGGCCCGACGCGCGGCTTTCGCTTGCCCGGGCGACACAGGCACCAGTTCGATTAGAGCTTTCTCCAAGAACAAATCAAATTCATAGCCACCAGTAGGTCCTATGCGGCTCTCGAGCACGATTGCAGCCTCCAGAAAACTGGCGACCGACATGCGACAGCGGGAAGCAGACGCAATTGCCCTTTCGTAGAGTGCGGCGTCTTGCTCGCCAAATAGGACCGCCAAGACTGCAGATGTATCCACTATCACTGGGGCAATCCATGTTCGTCATATAGTAAGGCCCCGTGTTCAGTGGCTGAAGGCCCGTCTCGCAACAGGCGCGCACATCGTTGTCCTATGGTGCGTAAGTCCTGGATCCGAGCCTCAAGACTACGTTCCCGTTTCTCGCGCTCCAGCCGTTGCTTGAGCGCGACCGTAATCGCACCGGTCATGGTTTCCCCTGTAAGGTGCGCCAACTCGCTTGCCAGTTGACATGTCTCTTTGTTTTTGATGTTCAAGCTCATCATTACTCCTAAAGGGTAGAACACATGCGAACCTTTCTACCATACTAGCACCTTTTCCTAAAATAGAAAGTGTCTTGAAATTAGGTATCGTAGCAAGTCTTTGATCGCCCTTGCATCTTGGGATATGCCATTCTCTCAAGTAGCCCTGACCAGATTGATCCCAAGGCCGACTTAGGGGTAAGGAACCAAGAATCAGCGTAAATGGGCCAACAAAGCGAATGGGACCTGGGAACAATCAGACTTAGCTTGCTCGGAACTGTCTCGGCTGCACGCAGACCGCTGCGAGTGGACAGCCAAACTTAGATCGCCTTCCGTACTCGGGGCCAGCGTCCACAGCCAGCGGCGCAGCGTTTGGGATTCGGAATCGCGAGTCAGAATTTCAGCGCCATGATCCTGACCCGGCTTGTACATCCGCACTCAAACACGTCTTGTAGCGCAAAGCCCGGGTAGCTGGCACCCATGGATTCTGTCCAATTCCTGATGCTGGTGGGCCTCGTTTAGGCGTGGCACTTCATCAAATCTGAGTCCACTATAAACGGAGGAAGGGACCTTTGGGACGCCCAGTACCGAGAGATTGCGTCCGGACGCGACCCGCCCGCTGTGATAAGGACGGGTGGCAGGGAATCAGGACCAGAGCAAGTTCAGAATTTAGGACGTAGCAACTTGCGCCAGAAAGGATTCCCGAAGCTCCTGAAAAATGCGGTTTCTGCGAATGCAGCCTACATCGACCTCATTTCGTAGACTCGGATACTCGCAATGTAAGGGTTGCTCTTCGCAATCTTCTCAGCCTCGTCGAGAGACTCCGCCTCGATGATGTTGTAGCCGGTGATGGACTCCATTCCCCATGGCAGTTCCTTAGTTCCAGCATCCGATATCTCCCTGGCACCACCGAAGCCGCCCTGTTCGACGTTTCGGTCAGCGATCGACTCGAACCATGTGCCCCAGGCCTTCATGATCTCAGGTGTTGGCTGCTCGAATCCAAAATGCAGCATCATAAATTTCTTCACAACTTGCTCCTTGTACGTAGATGGTTCTCTGTCCAAATCAAAATCAGATAACCGCGACCACGCTTCTTCCGGTTCCGGCGTCCAAGCGAGTAACGCTAGCAATGTTAACCCCTTCTGTGCTAATGGACTCAAAATGTGATTCAGTATGGATTGGCACAGGAAGCTTCTCCTTACTATTTCCTCGCTAATTCGCCAAGGGCCTTTCTATGCCTCAAGCATCAGATTGGTTTCGTCCAGCTGGCCGGGAAAAACGGAAATGTGATTTGCTGGAATTGGCCAACCCCGCAGTGCTGAACAGGATCTACCGTGCTGCTAGGATGCAAATCAAGGTTGGGGTCAGTTCTTGAGCCCATCGGACATTGAAACATTCCCTCAAGCTTCGCTCCATAAATCCCGGTCCGGCCTAGATGAGACCTCCCGTAGAGGCCAGGTTCGGTCGGACGGATAAAGAGGACTCAATGATGGCCCGGTCGTGCTCTGCCAGTTTATTGTCGCCGTGTCGGGAGGGCAGAGCCGGATCATATAGAAGGCGTACCATTACGCGACTTTCGGGTAGTGGCGACGACCGCCAGACGGAAGTTTCCCCAGCAGTCAACGGCCTATATCCGGATTGCGGCGCCCTCAATGGTAAGGATCTCTTCAGGCGCAGAGCCCCAGGCCACAACGTCTACCGCAGGATTGGCGGTCCCAAAAGATGGGCATCCAGAATAGATCCTCTTATTTCTGGTCCTCTGTAGCTGGAAGCTGCCCATAGCGGCTTCTGGAAATGAGGACAAACCCGCACCGGACGCAAGCAACTTTTGGGGTGTCCCAAGTCGATAATTGAACCTGCTGCGGCTAGCTAAGATGCAGGGGCCAAAGCATGAGGGTCCAGATAAGATCGAATTCCTGCCGACCTGATTCCTTAAGGCAACAAGGAAAACCCGAGACGGATTTCACAGGTAATTCCAACCATATGTAGTCCTTTCGCACACCCAGGTGCCAGGAACCTAAAACTACATATCCCGGCAGATGGGAGCGAGCCTACAAAGGACACAATCCTCTTTCAGTCTCCTTTTTCAATAGAGCAGGCCTTGCGAACTCTTTGCAATTCCAGGATCTCACAGGCCCCGACTTTGCCCCCAGCCTTCTGGTGCCTACAGCCGCAAAGGCCAGCCCGATGAATTGGCCTTTTCGTGGCTCTTGAGCTGAGACTCTTAGTCCTTTGGCTACAATGGAACCTTAAGTAGCCAACTGTCAAACATGAGAGAACACATGTCCCGAAACGAATTGCAAGCCAAACTTGATGAAATCAGAACAGTGCGGACCGAGGTCCTAGATCGCCTGCTTGATGCTCCAGATACGGACTCGGACTTGGAGATTACCGAAATTCGTTCGTGGCGGTCCTTGGGAATCGTCCTATTGCGTTTTGGAGACCACATGCGGGAGCACAAGAATCAGATTTCCGGCATCCGCCAAGATTTGGCTGAAGGCCCCACCGACGTGCAACGCAAACTGGCGTCCGCCGAAGAGGCCTGGGGCGAATTACTGGGAGTTGTAGCCGGGCTCACCGACTCTGATCTAGATGCTGAACCCAAATCGGAAGGCTGGACCATTCGGCAAACGCTGGACCACATTCTCCAAGCGGAAGTGCATTACCTGAACGGGGTCAAAGCTGCGTACCAGCAACGAGATCAGCAATAATCTTGCAGTCTGGTACCTTCAATTCGCCACTGTAGCTGTACCCAGCTGCTCCCGTAGCCAGCTTCGCAAGGGCACATCCTCTTCCTGCGGCGAAGTGTAGCCGTGCCCACCACTTAGCGACACGCCTAGCAGCTGCCTTTGAATGGGGTCACACTGGTCCAAGTAATGCCCTACAGACATGTCGTCCCGGGGCCGTAACCAGCGATAGCTGTAACCGTAGAAAATGACCTTGCGAGTAAACGTTGAAGTATTGGGGCTGGAAGCATGAAAGATGCGCCGATCAAAGTACACGGCAGTGCCTGGTTTGGCTAGCACTGGCACTCCGTCCTCAACATTCTGCAGCTTGTTGACAAGATGGCTGCCTGGAATTACGTAGAGATTAGCCCGGCCCGGTTCTGACGTATCAGTCAGAAAGTAGGCAATCTTCAGCGAAATTCGGGGTTGCGGTTCCGTTTCCAATTCCTGATTCAATCTTCCACTGTCCTTGTGCCAGTTGTATCCGGGGTCAGGTTCTCCAGGTGCCAGTGGCGGTGTGGAAATCAGATGGGAATGGTACAACTGAATATTCCAGCCGAGAATGTCCCAGACTTTGGGAAAAGTGGTGGGCCAGTCCAACAATTCCATGAAGACATCGTCCTTGCCAACGAAGTCCAGGTAGTTGATACGCGCATTGTCTGCCAGGCCCTCAGCAGCCATCTTCTGCTGCACGATTTTGTCGGTGGCCTTGGAGGCCCGTTCCACTACCTTAGGCGGAATGGCATCCTCCACAAGGAAAAACCCATCCCGATCGAACTTTTCCTTTTCTTCTTCTGTCAATCTGTGTTGTAGCCACTCACTATGCATCTTTGACTCCCTTTTGGACGCGACCCAACATTTACCTCAGTGGGCTAACATTGGGATCGATAGTGAAAGCAGGCATCCGATACCTTTCTACGAGGCACCGAACAGGTAAGCAAATAGATCCTACACGCCTCAACCGTTTTGGGCAATCAAGGAATTGGGGCTTAAGGGGAATGGGGGTTATCGGGGGCACCTTCCAGCACAACGGCAGAGACCTCGGGTCTCTTTTCGGCCCTCACCGGCAGCTTGACTTGCAGATGGCTGTAATCCCGCACTATGGGATTGGGCACCAGATCCACAATCATGGCGTATTCGTCGCAGCATTGGTTCTTGGGGCAATGCACACAGTCCACCCAAACCTTCGGGCTGATGTTTTCCATGCTTACCCGCCGGAAATCCAATTGGGTGAAAAAGCCGGGCACCAGAGTCAAAGCACATAACTGCTGATACCCAAACTCCCGGCCCTTTTCGGCGATTTCCTTGACCAAAGCCTGTCCTAAACCTTGGCCCTGTGAATCCGCAGCTATGACTAGGGACCTCACTTCAGCCAGTTCTGCAGTGAGGTGCATAAGCGAAGCCCCTCCTATAACGCGACGGCCAGTTTTTCTGCTCTGATCGGTGTAGGAAACCGCGACCACCCAACGGTCAAGACTGTCTCGAATGGACTGCTCATCTCGGAAAAGCATTACGTTGCGGGATGCGTGATAGTTCACCAATTCAGCCAGAATCGGCGCATCCTGTTTCTGCGCCTGTTCAATGCAGCTCATGCCTTCATCCCCAAAGTCCAATCTTCCCTCCTAGAATTCCTTGAGGATGTCGCCAATTGTCTTCACTGCGGTTTCCAGTTCCGCCTCTGTGATGATGAAAGGCGGCACAAAGCGCAGTACATTGGTGCCTGCAGAAACTGTCAGTAGGCCGGCTTCATACCCTCTGGCGGCGACTTCATTGGCATCAATGTCCAGCTGCGCCCCGACAATAAGGCCCACGCCTCGGATTTCCTGGATATGGGGGGAATTCAACTCAGACAACATTTCCTGAAGCAACTTGCCCTTGGCCCGGATATTTTCCAAAAAGGCTGGATCCGCGATACGACTCAGCACGTTGCAGGCCACATTGGTGGTGAGGGGATTGCCGGCAAATGTGGAAGCATGGTCTCCAGCGTGAATGGAATCCGCCACTTTCTGCCCCATACAGATGGCCCCTATCGGCAAGCCACCAGCCAGAGACTTGGCCAACGTCATAATGTCTGGCGGAGCATCATCACCGACGATGGATTGATAGCCCCACAGGTGCCCCGTGCGTCCCATGCCACACTGCACTTCATCATAAATGAGGAGAGCATCCACTTCATCTGCCATTTCCCGCAAGCCCTTCAGAAATTCGGGAGTAGCAATGTTGATGCCGCCTTCTCCCTGGATGGGTTCCACGATGATGGCGCAGATGCGATTATCCATGTAGGAACGGGCACTGTCCAAGTCATTGTAGTTGGCGAAGCGAACACCTGGCATGAGAGGCTGGAAAGGGTCCTGGTACTTGGACCGGGGGGTCGCAGCCAGACTGCCAAATAGACGGCCATGAAACGCATCTGAAAAGGCAAGGATGCAATATTTGTCATCTACATCCTTTTCATACGCGTAGCGCCGAGCAAATTTAAATGCACCTTCGTTTGCATCGGCCCCAGTCAGACAGAAATGCACCTTGTCAGCGAAGCTGTTTTCGCAAAGCATCTGGGCCAAGCGCGCATGGGGAGCTGTGTGATACAGGTTGCTGACGTGAAAAACGCCGCTGTCCACGATTTCCTGCAGGGCTGCTTTCATTCCGGCATCCCCATAACCCAATGCGTTTACGGCAATACCGGAAACACAGTCCAGGTAGGCCTTTCCTTCTGTATCAAAGAGGGTGGCCCCTTCTCCATGGGAAAAAACTATAGGCGGACGGCCATAGACTCCCAAAACGTATTCCTTTTCCAGATTAATGATCTCTTGCGTTGTGCTCATTTACATTCCCTTCCTTAACTACATGTTTGCATGAAAATTAGAGGGCGCAGGTCAACTGTCCCGCCGCATCAGGCTGAAACTCTGGGCCGTAGGACCAACTTGAGGCTGCGTTGCCAGAAATAGGGCCAAGGGTACTACATCCTCAGGTTGCTTGAACCATTCTGAAGTCCAGTTGGGCGGCACCGCCTCTTGTTGACGCGCCCAGCGAGTCATGTGCGTGTCCACAGGGCCCGGCACTAATTCATTGACGGAAATCCCGTCTTCCCACACTTCTTGGGCCAGTACTCGGGTTAGCATCCATAGCCCAGCCTTGGAGCAGCAGTAAGCCGAAGATCGAGCGGCACCCCGGTGTCCCATGCCGGACCCCACTACAATAATCTTGCCGCCGCCGCGTTGTCGTAGATGGGGTACGGTAGCACGAGCACAGTTATAGGCTCCTATCAAGTTGGTTTGAATGACTTGAGCCCACAAAGCGGGGTCGCTCTCGGCAATGTTGCTCTTTTCCAGCTCGATCCCCGCGTTGATCACCAGGATGTCCAAACCGCCCAAGCCCGAAACGGTCTGTGCGCACATCGCCTCCACTTGCGGTATGTTCGTAACATCGCAGGTTAGGGCCAGGGCTTGGCCGCCCAATCCAGTTATCAGACCGGCGGTAGTCTGCACTTGCTCTGTTGTACGGGCGGCGCAAGCCACGCTTGCTCCAGACTTGGCAAACCCTAAGGCAATGGCTTGCCCGATTCCCCGGCCGGCACCTGTGACTAAGGCCGTACGGCCCTGCAATTCCTGATTAGCCATAACGTTCAGTTCACTATTGCGATTGGGCCACCACACTGGTGCCGCTTCCTGAATTCAGTCCTGCCAAGTTGGTGATTACTGCTCTGGAAACGCCGCGTTCCACGGCCAACAGCGCGCTGCGGACCTTTGGGATCATGCCACCTTTGATGAAACCCTCCTTGATCCACTCCTCGGCCTGAGGCGGAGTCAGAGCCCGCACGATGCGTCCTGCGATCAAGACTCCTGGCACATCGGTCAGAAAAACCAGACGAGGCGTTGCCAAGGCTGCTGCAATGCCCATGGCCGCATGGTCTGCGTTCACGTTGTAGTTGCGGCCATCGGTCTGCCCAATAGAAATGGGGCTGACTACCGGTACATATCCTTGGGCAAGCAACAGGCACAACAGCTGAGGATTAACTTTTACAACCTCGCCTACCTGACCTAAGTCTCCCTGAGGATGTGTCATTTTGGTAACCAGCACTGTGCCGGCATCCACACCGGAAATGCCGCATGCGGGCAGCTGGGCGGCGGTCAGGTGTCGAACCAGCCGCTTGTTCAACAAGCCGCTCAGCACCATCTCAGCTACGGCCAAACTCTCTGCAGTGGTAACGCGCAAGCCGTCCAGGAATTTTGGCTCCAGGCCAAGCGCCTGCTGGTACTGGGCGATAGTCTTGCCTCCGCCATGAACCACCACGATGCTTTCGCCGCCATCGCGCAATCCCCGGATAGCGGATACCAACTCCTGCAAGAAGGCCTCACTGTCCAGTTCACCCCCGCCGATCTTGATGACGGTGGCATGAGAGGAAGTCGCTTCGGTCATGTCTGCGTTACGCATTGCTGGTGATGGAATTACAACAGGCCAGTAGTTTCAGGCAGACCTAAGACGATATTCATATTCTGTACAGCCTGCCCACTGGCTCCCTTTATCAGGTTGTCAATGCTCGAAACAATGACATAGCTTGTCCCATCCGACTGATCTGGACGGGTCGGCGTAATGCTGATGGCACAGCCATTCGAATGGCTAACATGCCGAATGGAAGCCAGAGCTTCTGGCGGCAACACCTGGATAAAAGGCTCGTCCGCATAGGTCTCGGCGTAAAGCGACCGAATTTCTGCTTCGGTCACTCCACTCTGCACGGTGATGTAAATGGTGCTTAGTATCCCTTGGGTCAAGGGGGCTAAATGTGGTACGAATGTTATGTCAAATTCTTGAGTTTGCCCATTCGCTCGACCTAGAATCAATTCCATTTCGGCGATGTGCCGATGCCGATAACCCACGTTATAAGGGCTTATGTTTTCATTGGCTTCGGCGTAGAGATAGGGTAGTTTGGCCTTACGGCCGGCCCCGCTCACGCCGCTCTTGCTGTCGACAATTATTCGGGATTGCATCCAGCCAGCTCTGGCAAGCGGATAGAGAGCCAGATTTACGGAAGTTGGATAACAACCAGGATTGGCGATCAGGGTCGCTTCCGCAATCTCTTGCCGGTTGACTTCGCACAACCCATAGGTGGCAGACTGCAGTAAATCTGGTGCCGTGTGGGGCACGCCGTACCAGTGGGCATACTGGTCCACATCCGCTAACCTGTAATCCGCGCTGAGGTCTATCACCTTGGCTCCTGTGTCATGAAAGGCTCTGACCGGTTCGATCGATTCAGCGTGGGGCAGAGCCAAAAAGACCACGTCCACTTCGGCAGCGCGGGCCAAAGCGGACTGCAATGGAATTAGCTCCTGATCCCAGGGACTGGGCATCACTTCGCTGTATTTGCGCCCGGCACTTCGTTCGCTGGTCAGCCAGACCATTTCGGTCTGGGCATGGCGCGCCAGGATGCGCAACAGCTCAAACCCGGTATAACCGGTGGCTCCTGCAATGCCCACTCGAATCATTTCTGCAAGCCTCCTAGCCTGTATGCGTTAACAAAAAAAAGCCCTCCGACTGGAGAGCTTCACATGCACGGCCTACCGCAGCCCACGCCCCTGCCGGGAAAAATCAGCTATTTCGAAAAGGGCCTCCTGCGCGCAAAAACCGGCAGTACAATATAGTTAACCATGCCCAAAGTGTAGCACTAGCGGGGGAAAGGTGTCAACGGCGTGCACCGCCTGCCGCTCTGTTCTGCACAGTGACGAGTGGGGTCGGCACGATTCTCGTTTTAATTTGCCGAGTTGCTTGTCCAAGCCACTGAGCCGACGTAAATAGAACCCTCCGGTCCTCCGTTCACTTTGCAGAGATTTGGTGGCGGCCTGTAGTGGAGCGGGTGCTCAAGTGTCAGAACCCCAAGCTTACTCCGCCAATCCGCTAGAAAGGACTTCCTCGCCCTAAACTTGCACTGTCTAAAGGAACTCATACATCTCAGACCAATAAGGGCCCTTGGTTCTTCAGAGGTAAGGACCGATCTGCTGAGCAGCATAGGCTCTTTCGGCTGCTACCGCCAAAGTGGCAAACGCACACCTGGGATTACAGGGAAACGACTGGCGATCCTGCCAACCGCCTGCCGGGTGACAGGACGAAGCCATGGGCTATTCAAGACAAGCACGGTACCACTCGGTATCTTCATCAGAAGCCGAGACCGCTTCCGGATTCGCGGTGGCTTTGGGCCAAAGCAACCGCACAATCTGCTTTGGTGCTCTGTTTGCAAGGTTTCGCATCGCCCTGCCCTTGCCTTTTCCGACGCGCCGTACATGTCTATCGCTCCGATTGCCTGCGCAGAGAGCCAAAACATGGTGGCTGGCGTGGCTGATAATACCAATGTAAGTGCCAACGCAATTGGCCTCTGATTGAGAGCTCGCGAAGGTCCCCCTTGAACATAGGCGGCAGTATGCATATCAAGAGTAGGAGCAACTCAGCCCAATCTCCTTGTTGAAAGCTGGGGGGACCAAATTGAAGCAATCGAGTGGATATTGAGCAACGTCCAAGAACGTGGTCATAGAACTCTGGCAGTTATTCATGTATTTACCGGAGCCACGGGATTTATGGGCCAGCTTAAGATCTGCAGCCCCTTTTTCAGAGATTGGCTGGTTGTCAGCTGACTTTCCATAGATTAAGATGGCACCAAACAGCTCCTTCAAGTGCGTTGGTGAGGTCTTGACTTGAGAAGGAATGATCTTTGGTTAATAAATTCTTCATGTCTGTGCATTTGCAGGAGGAATCATGTCGGGAACTCTTACTCACAAAGTTTGTGTTATTAGCGGAGGCAGTCGGGGAATTGGAAGGACCATTGCCCGCCGGCTTGCACAAGATGGCTGCGACTGTCTGCTCGCCGCCCGTAATTCAGACAACCTCCAAGAGACTGCGCAACTCATCAAGAAAGAGTCAGGGCGTCACGTTGAAATTTGCCCAACTGATCTCAGGACTCCCGAGGGATGCCAGGCTGTCTATTCCTTGGTAAAGAATACGTTCGAACACGTGGACATTTTAGTAAACAGTGCCGGGGCCACTCAGGGCGGACTTTTCCTGGAACAGGATGACAGCACTTGGGAAGATGGTTTTGCCCTGAAGTTCTTCGGTGCCGTACGGCTTTCACGCTTGCTGTGGTCCATGTTGAAAGCCCGTCAAGGGACCGTGATCAACATAGTTGGTGGATTTGCCAGAAATCCGGATCCGGAATTCATGATTGGCGGAGCCGTCAACGCGGCTCTGGGGAACTTCAGCAAAGCGCTAGCTGATCTTGGTCTCCGCGATGACGTTAATGTAAATGTCGTTCATCCGGGACTGACTGTCACAGAGCGGCTGGAGGAGATCTTTGCTGGCCGGGCCCGTCTGGCAAGAACCACGGTTGCAGACGCCATGCACGCGAGCATTGAAAAAGAAGGCATCCGGCGACTAGGCCAAACTGAAGATGTCGCAGAACTCGTAAGCTTTCTGTGCTCTCCGAAGGCACGACACATCCAGGGCGTCGCCATTTCTGTCGACGGCGGCGCCACTGCTGGCGTTTATTGAGGAAAGTGCAGAAGGAACAAATATGATGTCTGGTTCACGCGACCGTCGCGTTGCGCAATATCCAGATCAGGACACAATTGAGAAGAACAAACTCACCGAGTTGCTCCAATAAGCCAAATTGCCGGATGCTGAAGACCAAGCAAAGAAGAGCGCCGAAGATCCCGGCTGGCTGTTGGGCTCTGTCATCTGTTTCGCCGATATCATAGTCCTCCATCCGTACGTTGTGATTATGGAGGCCGGTGATGGTATGGAATGGACAGATTTTCACTCATGGCCATGACGGAGAATCTGCATCCGGTTTGACGATTGGGTTGGATTAGGACTACGACGAATTTTTCAGCGAGGAAACTGGCCACCTTACCGTGGAATTGGAGTTTCAGCGCACTAGGGAGGGTCTTGTTTCCCTCAGACAGGGATCGGTAAGGCAGGTCCTCGTTCACAAGGGAAAAAAGACTTGCCGAGCGATTGATTTCACGGAGGGGAAACTGCCTTTGGATATGGTCTTAAGTAATGACTGGCTGGGCGAGAACCTCCGGGGCCATCTCATGGGCAGCAAAGAAGAATCAACCATAGAAGCCCATATTGTGCGTTCCCCGTGTTTTCTAAATCTAGAGATGAGAATTCCCGAGGACGATTTGATGTTTTATCTTTCTCGGTTGCCTTTAGCCAGCAGTTGGGCCTGCTGATCACGAATATCATTTGCATTCCCGGTCTTTGCGATCCCGCATTTTCCCGATCCTACCCGCTCATGCCCAATGACAAACGGTTTCCATGCCTCAGGCATTCCTTTTTGGCCCGTGTCCCACTACATTGGGGACTGGACCCCCTGAGTTCGAACAGGACTTGCGCAAGCTCGGCTTAACTTAGAGAGTGACGGTACAACCAGTTGTTGACACGGCCCTTGAAGTATTTAGTAGGTCGCTATATTCCAGGTTCCTCGCAAACTCTCCCGGACCTGGCCAACGTGGCGGACGTGGGACTGGGACTGGGACTGGGACAGAGACTTTCACAGATCATGCCTGTCCTGGCGGCCTTTTGAGTTGCCTCATCCAATTCACTGGTCATAATGGAACAGCCGAAATTGCATCCGCATCCAAGGAGCATTTACAAACTGCCCGAATTATTTGTAGACGCCGTGATTCGGGATGTACGGGCAATCATAGAAAACCACAGACACTTGCTGTTGCTGGGTATCCAGACCCTGGTGGCTAAGAGTCTTCTCGGCCCTACCAAAGTGAGCCTAGACTGGCTTGCGTTGGTCGAACAGGGCAATTCCCGTATTCATCAAGCTGAGATCGAGCGTGATAGTTCGTTTGGCGATTGGCCTGTAAATTTCCTTGTTGTCGAGTTGCTTGCCCAACAACTGTATCTGGATGCCTCATAGCAGCGATGAGCAAGAAGGTTGGCCCATTGTTGCAGTTGGTGGATGCCGATATTCTTCGTGCTGCGGGGGACTCTGGGGGACATGCGAGTAAGACCCGAGAGATGCTGCAGGCAATTCGCCAGATTTGTCATCGTGTCTTTTTGTCGGATGAAGCCCATTGCGAATAGGACAAACATGCCTGCCAGTTTTCTCGCACGTGGTGGTTAGCCCAGCAAAGCAGAGGAAAGATCCAGCCCGTTGAGGGTCTAGGCACCTTGCTGACGAAGGGCTGTCTGCTGCGAGGCAACTCACTTCCCTGCAGAATCTTATCAATACCAAGCACCACTATCTGGCGGTTCGCGACTGTCAAATTGACCCCGCCCATTTGTCTGGAGCAACGACCCCGGAGCGCAAATGCTGGCTCGCCAATGTTGGCATCAAAATTTAGAATCAATCCATCAGGTTCAGAGGGATAAGTCTAGTACCGGATGGGCCTCTTCCGAACCACACCAGAAGTTGGCGCCTGTATTGAAACACAGTGGAATTCATACCCATTGTGTCACCGTCTAGGCAGGGGTTCCGGCCAGACCTCTAGCGCCAACTTCCGCAAGAACAAGAAATCTTGACGTAAGACAGCTGTTGACCAGTTAATTTCCTACAGGGAAGGTTGCTTGGTGGTCGGAGAGCTGGGGCCAGAAAAAAAGAATTCACAGTTCCCGACTTCATTTTCTTTCATGAGGAAAGCGTAGCCCACAGCGCAGGCTTGCAGCTGGGTGCTGACAGAATGCGCCATAGACGCGCTGTTAAGTCAACTGAAATTCCTCAGACGTACCCGGAATTCATGTAAGTCTCCTTAACCGGACAACTCCATTTTCCCCTTCAATCCGATGAAATCCGTAGAAGCAGCCTTTGCGTTAAACTTGAATGTCTTTCGAAATGGTGTACTCTCACCGACCACGTCGAAGGAGACTCAATTCCAATGATTATCGATGCGCATGCTCACGTTTTTCCACGTCTAGGATCCGACTCAGGAGATCAGACGGCTGAGACTCAGTTACAAATCATCCAACATCACGTACAGTTCCATACCCAAGGCTGGCGCCGTCGTCGGGACAATTCCCGTGCGGATGAATCGTTGCTGATACCTACTGGCGATGGCATTGCCGATATGCCTCATGTTGATTTCCGCGTTGCCGAGCATGGTCAGTTGGAGTGTACCGTGGACGGCGAAAATTACTATCTACAATGGTATCCCTGCTGGTTTCGAGACATGACGGCTCCCCCCGAATTGATGATTGCCTACATGGATTACTTGGGTGTGGATATGGCCATCCTGCAACACGATCATATCTACGGGAGCCTCAATGAAATTTTGAGCGACTGTACGAAACGGTACCCAGATCGCTTCCTCCCCTTGGCGCAGATCCGTGAGTGGGAGGCAGATCAGGAGGTCCAACTGGCGAGACTGGAGCACGCTGTAGAGAAACTGGGGCTTAAAGGACTCTATTTTGAGGTTGAGGCGTTGGCCTTTACCGGTTGGGTCGATCACCTGGACGACAACAAATTTGAACCCTTGTGGGAAACGGTGCGGCGCTTAGGCATTCCTGTTTTCTGGTACCTCTACACGAGTCACAGGGATCGGTACAGCAATTACCTGGAGCAGGTTGTCAGACTGGACCGGTGGGCCAAGTCACATCCGGACATTCGCTGCGTCTATACCCACGGTATAGAGAGCATCGTCATGAGATTGCCAGCCAAACGCTTCGACATCCCGGCTGAAGTACTGACATGTCTTAAGAACCCAAACATGTGTCTGGAAGTCATGTTGCACTTAATGGCGCCGGACACTGAGTACCCATTCTCGTGGGCACAAGATATGCTGAAGGAGCTGTACGACGAACTAGGACCGGAAAAACTGATCTGGGGTTCGGATATGCCGGCAGCCGAACGGAGCGTCACCTACCGACAGGCAATGGACTATGTTCGCATACACGCCGAGTTCATGTCCAAAGAGGATAAATCGCTCTTTTTCGGTGGCAATGTCGCCCGTCTATTGGGGTTGGAGGTTGAAACTTGATCCGTGGAATGCAGATTGTAGCCTGCACCTGGCCACACGACTGACCGATTACTCCCATTTCATGGTGAAAAATTCTAGCCCCCTTGTAGAAAACTCCATGAGTTACTCCGGTTTTCCAAACTTCCGGATGCTGAAACCCTGGCACAGGAGAATGCCGACGAACCCGGCTGGCTGAGAGACACGGAAATCCGTTTGGCCAATATCAGATTCTTCCATTCTCATATTGAGCTATCGGATGCTACCGTGGATGTAGAGTGGACAAAGTATTGCGTTGGTGGAACAACGTCTCGAAGTAAAACCGGCCTGCGTTGTCTGCCTGAACCAGTGGCAAATGTGGCAGTGCAACAGATGGAGTGTACGGACGATGTCTGAAAAGTGGGGCCCAACTGTCGCTGCCTTGGGAGCCCATATACAGGGCCTAACTTCGCCGTAATAGTGCGCGACATTTCGATGGTGAGCCAGACTACATGTGTCTGGGTAAGGCGCGCCAGAGTGATTTCGATCAACCTCCCGAACAGTATTCTTCAAGGGCGGGAGCCTTCTGACGGGAGAGCTTCACATGAACGAACTACCATTGCTCACATCCCTGCCGGGGAAAGTCAGCTTTAGAGAAAAGGACTTTCTGCACTAAAGGATCGGCAGATCGAAATAGAAAAACACGCCCAAGTTGTTGTACTCGCCTATAGAGAGTCAACGACTTTCATCGGCTGCCACGCTGTTCTGCGAATCGACGGATGGAAATGGCCACTTTGGGTGGTACTCCATGGCTCCCGTTGCGGAGCACTGCCAGAATCCTATCTCCTGTCAGGTCCCGATCGAATGCTTGATTCAGGCTGCGCTGGTTGATGCGATATTCATAAAAGGTGGTGCTGCGTTGCCAATGGGCCACTTGCTCAATATTCATGCGCTGCCGCAATGGCAATTCTAGTGGCACCTCAATGATGAAGTTCTCCTTGATGGTGAAGCGTGGCTGTACTTCCTCCCTTTCAGGGGCCAGGTCAGCCCCTTGCCAGATGGCTCCGTCCCGGGTCAGAGAAACTAGGGTTTTGTTTCGTTGCTCTGCCACTCTTAGGGCCCCCAGCCAGACCATGGGACTGAGCAAATAGAAGAGGGCCAATTCGCCTTCCACTAGATCCCAGTCTTTGAAACCCTTGGCGAAACGGCCAGCTACCTGGTTTTTTACATACCAGTCATCGTAGTTGCCATCGGGCCGTTGGAAATCAGGAGCATGCTCCTGCAGCAAGGCCATTATGTCGGCCAGAGAATACCAACGAGTGGGCTGCAAGTTGCGACAGTAGCGCAAAAAGGCATTGCGGGTCGCTCGTGAATTGTGTTGCCATCGTTCCCGGTTGTGCAACTCTAAAGTGGGCAGCCGCTCCAGATCATTCCACGCGGGAGAATCCCTCCACGAATCCCAGACCTGCTGGCGTTGGGCATGGCGAGTCAAGGAAAGAAAATCATTGGCCCGATTGCGGTTCAATGCCAGAAATAGGTGGCCGTCCTTTTGCCTTTCGGCCTTGAACAATTTCAATCTGTTCATGACGTGCAGCAACAATTCGTATCGGACATTCAGAAGAGGAGTGTCAGGTGGAGCCAACAACCTCTCCTTTAACCGCTCCCCGTCCTGTTTGGCCAGGTCCTGTCCTTCCAGGAGCATGGGGGCCCCGGCCAGGCAGCCGATCGCCGATCCCACATCGTTGAGAAATTCATCCGAACTGTCTACCACTTCCGCGCGCGAAGGTGCCTGAGCATATGGAATATGCAAATCCCTTTCCGTTTCGTCTTCCGCTGACAGCGGAATCTGATCCAGGGTGTCGGAGGGGATGTAAATGATGCGATGGGCGTCTGGTCCCGAACCTTCAAAGCCCCTACCAATCAATCCGTAGTAAAAGAGCAGTTCGGTCAAGCTCTGAGGGTTATGCCAGCGTTCCGTGGCCTTGAGTTGTTCATCACCCATCACATCCAGGACACCGTAAATACGGGTGAATTGGGCTTCGGGTTGTCGGCCCTGAACCTTGGCCAGCATCCGCAGGGCCGTCTGGGCTTCGGGATACTCGTCTCGCAGTTCCTCCAGCACATTTTGCACGGAATCCGGGCTGCTAAGTTCCTCGGCCAACAGGCCTACCAACTCAGGTCCAGCGGCTTCAATGCTGGCACTGCGCATCTCGCCAATGATTTCCAACATCAATGGAGAGTGATCTTTCAACATCTTCAAAGTGGTAGGCATGTCACCAACCTCCTTGACAGCGAAAGGGTGCGAGATATACTGAAGGCCATAGGATTGGGTGACGTATGAAAATTTTTCTCTTGAGTTTCCTGCCCGGCTTCCTGCAAAATCTGGGCGTAGCGTGGCGGCTGATGCAAATGCCCGCGGTGTCGCCGTGGGTTAAGTTTCTCCTGCCTTTCCTAAGTGTGGTGTACGTATTCTCACCTTTGGATTTAATGCCAGGACTGCCCTTCGACGATTTAATCTTGGTTCTGTTTATTTTCCCACAGTTGATGATTCGTTTGTCCCCACGTGAAGCCGTTGTCGCGGCGAAGTCAGGCGGGTCGATTCCTCCGGAGTCTACAGAGTCAGATAAGGATGCGATCGAGGCTCCTTGGCAGGTCGTCAAGTAGGCAGAGCCGTTTCAAAACTGTTAGAAAGCAAGGACGGGCTGATTCTCCTTGATGTTGCAGAGGTCCGCAGGTCTCTTTAAATTTCTTAGTTAGGCCCCTTCGTCTTGCTGTCCGGGACACAGTTGTAATGCCACTTGCGCTTCGCAGGACTCTTGGCCTTGTCGGAATGGTTGGTCTTCCTACCAGAAACTAACTGCAGCGGGAGCTCGATACCGGACTAGTGGTCATCTGCTGCAAGTGCATTTGTGGAGACTACGGGCTTCGCCGATGTATCTACTTTCTTACTTCGATTAAAAGAGTCACTGACTTGGCGCCGCTAGGCAAGATTTCCGGATGTATCCGGGTATAACTTCGGGGCCCGAATGGAAACACAGCTGTGTTCTCCTTTATGGTCACCAAAGCGACCTCTTCCTCTTGGCCTGGCAATGAGCTGAACAGGCATTCACCCAACTCCAAAGCTCTTGCCTAAGGTTGACACTTGCCGAACCTTTAGGCTGGGATTATGGCTTAGGTCCAGAAGTGAAGGTCAAAGGGGAGAGTACTTCTCCAATGAGGTCGTAAGGCATGGCACCGGTGATGTGTACCGACAGCAAATCGCCTGGACTGGCGCTTGGAGCATCCGGGATCAGAACCAGACCATCCACCTCCGGGGCATCCCTATAGCTTCGGCCCAGCAGGACGGGTCTCAGTTCCTCATCCTCACCTAAACCTTCTATCAGTACATCCAACTGCTTTCCTATCTGGGCCTGATTGCATGCCAGACTGATGGGCTGCTGGCTGGCCATCAGTCGATGCCAGCGTTCTTCTTTAACCTCTTCCGGGATTTGATCCGGCATGTCATGACTGGGGGTGCCTGGCTCTTGACTGAACTGAAATGCACCTACCCGGTCGAATTGCACAGCGTTAACAAAATCCAACAGATTCTGGAATTCTTGCTCAGTTTCCCCCGGAAAACCCACAATGAAAGTGGTGCGCAACGTTATCTCCGGCATTGCGGACCGCAGCCGAGTCACGTGGTCCCAGACCTGTTCGAGCCTGTGGGGCCGACGCATGCGGCGCAGGACGTTGGTATCGCCGTGCTGCAGCGGTATATCCAGGTAGGGAACTATGCGAGGTTCGGTGGCCATTGTTTCCACCAGAGAGGGGGTCACATGTCCAGGATAGGCATACATGAGCCGTACCCAGGCCAAACCCTCTCCACTGCGATTACATATTTGTTGCAGCAAACGCGGCAATGTATCAGGTTCTTGACGATCCCGGCCATAGTCCGTGGTGTCTTGAGCCACGATCACCAATTCTCGAACTCCTCCCTGCACCAAGGCCTGCGCTTCTGTTAGCAGATCTCGGACTGGCCGACTGCGCAGTTTGCCTTTGAAAGAAGGAATGGTACAGAAAGCGCAGGGCGCATTACAGCCATCTGAAATTTTTAGGTAGGCACTGCCTGTCCCTGAAGGTGGTTGTTCCAAAAGCAGTTCGTCCTGGGTTTCAGGATCCCCCAGCATGGCGAAGGCCTCTTGCCGACGCCCCAATTTCCCTTGCCGCAGCATCTTCGTTAGGGGCACGATGTCCATCCAACGCCGCGTGCCCAGCAGACCCTGTACGCGTGGCACGGTCTCGAGAATCAGTTTGCCTTCACGCTGGGCCAAGCAGCCTGCGGCAATCAGAGTCTGGTCGGGCCGGATTTGGGCAGCCTGGCTTTGCAACACGGACAATGACTCCTGCACGGCTGCCTGTAAGAAGCCACAGGTATTTACGATTACTACATCTGCGGCCGCGGCATCCTCAGTTTCCTGATACTCCGCCGCTCTTAGCAGCGTGTCCATGCCGCGACTGTCCGCTTCATTCTTAGGACAGCCCAAAGTGATTAAGTGATAGGAGAGGTCTTTTGAAATTTTAGCCACAATAAAAAGCTCGTGTCTGCCCCGAACGGGACACTATGTTGTTCATGGTACTCGATTCCGTGTACAGGAGTTACAACCTGAGGTCCAGCTTCCCAGGCCAATATCCAACCTAAGTCACCCAAAGCCCGACTATACAATGAAGCTTGCGGATTTGGACTGTGTGTCAGAATGGGACCAAATTACTTTGGGCTTCTTTTTCCGACCCCTAAGAGAAGCCTCCATTACTCAGTCAATTGAGGGGAAGCCATGTCTCGTTTTTCCTATTCTGGTGACTTCACCTCCCAAATCAGTTTTCCGCTGGGCGGCATTGGCACGGGTTCGGTGGGGCTGGCAGGCAATGGTCGCCTGCTGGATTGGGAAATATTCAACAAACCAGCGAAAGGCAGTGTGAACGGTTTCAGCCACTTTGCAATACGCACTGAAACCGCTACGGGCCACATAGATGCCAGGGTTTTGCAGGGAGACCTGCCCCCTCCATATATGGGAGATGGTGGCGTTTCCGGTATGACGGGTTTCGGAAAGGGTCCGCGGAGGGCGTATCTCAGTGGATTGCCCCATTTCCGGCATTCAACTTTCACAGGCACTTTTCCTACAGCCACTCTGTCGCTGTCAGATCCTGAAGCGCCAACCCAGGTGCGACTGACAGCCTTCAACCCCTTCATTCCACTCAATGAAAGAGAGTCAAGTCTGCCTGCCGCATTCTTTGAGATCGAAATCGTAAACCAGACGGCCGAGGAATTGACCTGTACTCTAGCGGGGGTCCTAAGCAATCCCTTGGGCGGACCGCATGACCACAGCGACATTAATGGAGATGGAGCCACTGGCTTGCATCTGCGAGGAGCAGATCCCGAAAGCAATCTGGCCATAGCCACGGACGCGCAGGAAACCAGCGTCCAGCACTACTGGTTCAGGGGATCCTGGTTTGACGCTTTGGAAGTATGGTGGCAGGACTTGACTCGGTCTGGTCGCTTGCAGGACAGGCATTATGCGGAGAGCGACAAAGACACCGAGGACACGGCAGCCATCGCCGCGCATTTCAATCTGCCGCCTAGGGGCACACACACGGTGCGATTCATTCTGGCCTGGTACATCCCCGTGGTGTCCAACGATTGGAACGAAGATGTAGCCCATTGGGCCCAGGAGACTGATGCTTCTCTATCCTGGAGAAATTATTACGCCACCCAATGGTCAGATGCCACAGAAGTGGCCCTTTACGGCTTTCGACATTTTGACCGGTTGCTGGCTGACACTCAAAGATTCCGGGACCTGCTCTTCGGATCAACTCTGCCCGAAGTTGTCTTGGATGCCATTTCAGCCAACTTGTCCATATTGAAGTCCCCCACCGTATTGCGCTTAGAAGATGGCACTTTCTACGGGTGGGAAGGCCTAGACGCGGATGCCGGATGTTGTGAAGGCTCATGCACCCACGTCTGGGGTTACCAGCAAGCCTTGCCTTTTCTCTTTCCGGCTCTGGAGCGTTCCATGCGCGTGGCGGACTACCGTCACAACATGCAGCCCAACGGGAGCATGTCATTTCGCATGATGCTGCCCCTGGGAACGCCCCCACAAGGAACGCGGGTCCAAAGGGCCTGCGCAGACGGTCAACTGGGCGGGGTAATGAAGGCGTACAGAGATTGGAAAATTTCGGGAGACGACGATTGGCTTCGAGACCTGTGGCCGAACGTCAGGAATTCCATCGAATTTGCCTGGCATCCTAACAATCCGGACCGTTGGGACCCAGCACAGAGCGGAGTTCTTACAGGCCGACAACATCACACCCTGGATATGGAGCTATTCGGTCCCAACGCTTGGTTGACCGGATTCTATTTGGGGGCTTTGGCAGCGGGCGCTTGCATGGCTCACCACTTGGGGGAAGAAGAGACGGCAATTCAATATACGGAAATTCTGGAAAAGGGGAGAGTCTGGGCAGACACCCATCTCTTCAACGGAGAGTATTACCACCAGCAAATTGACATTACAGATCGCTCTTTGCTGGAGCCATTTGCCAGCGCCATGGAACCTACGGATCTAATTGCCGGCACCTACTGGGCGGACGACTTGGGAGAACTTAAGTATCAATTGGGTGAGGGTTGCAACATTGACCAAGTGCTAGGCCAGTGGCACGCTGACCTCTATGGGCTGGGAGACTTGCTGGACCGGAAACAAGTGAATACAGCCTTGGCCTCCCTTTACCGGTACAACTTCCAAGGCGCCATGCGCGATCTTCCAAACCCTTGCCGCATCTACAGCCTGAACGACGAGCAGGGACTGCTCATTTGCAATTGGCCGGAAGGAAGACAGAAGCCCAGGATTCCCGTTCCCTATGCCCAGGAAACCATGAATGGCTTCGAATATGCGGCGGCTTCGCACATGATCATGCGCGGGTACATAGAGGAAGGGCTGCAAGTGGTTGCCGCGGTAAGAAATCGTTACGACGGGCGCAAACGGAATCCCTGGAACGAAATTGAATGTGGCAGCAACTACGCCCGATCCATGGCTTCCTATGCCCTGTTGCTAGTCTTTTCCGGCTTCAGATTTGACATGTGCCGACAACACATGGGTTTCGCCCCGGTGGTTACTACCTCTCAGCCGCAGCGTTTCTTCTGGTGTCTACAATCAGCTTGGGGGCATCTTGAGCTAATCCCGCAAGAATCCTGTTCGCTGCACTTAGCTTATGGAGATATTACGCTGGCGTCCCTAGGCTTGCCTGGAACCGCCGAAGGGAAATGGGAAGTGGCTGCCGTGGGTTCCGAACCCGTACCATTCGAACTATGTGATAATGTGCCTCATTTCCTAGAACCGGTGCAGCTGCAACGTGGGGATGTCTTGACTTTTATCCACAAGACAGCATGAACCGGCGTCCCGAACCTGAACATGTCCGCCGGGTGCTGGTGCTGGGCGCCGGCACCATAGGAGCCAGCTGGACAGCATATTTCACATGGCGCGGGCTCAACGTGCAGGTGGTGGACCCCAACGTCTCCCCCAAGTCTCTGGCCACAGAAGTAACCAGCTGCTTGGTTGCCCTACGGCAACTGGGGCAGCCAGCCCAGGAAGGCACTTTTAGCCACGGGGCCGATCTAAGTGCCGCGGCAAGGGAAGCAGAATTTGTGCAGGAATCTGTGGTTGAGGATTTGGATGTCAAGCAATACCTGCTGGAGAAGTTGGAACCCCTGCTGGGAACTTCCACGGTCATCTGTTCCAGCACCTCGGCCCTCATGCCAACAGATATCCAGGCAGGCTGCCAAAACCCGGAAAGAGTATTGGTTGGACACCCTTTCAATCCACCGCATCTGTTACCGCTGGTGGAGGTAGTGGCTGGGAAACAGACGGCTCCCGAGACCATAGCCTGGACAATGCAGTTCTATCAACACATTGGCAAACATGCCATCCAGGTCAAGCAAGAAGTCAAGGGACACATAGCCAATCGCCTGACTTCAGCCCTCTTCCGCGAAGCCGTACATCTACTGGCGGAAGGCATCGCTACAGCCGCGGACGTGGATGCTGCAATCACTTATGGACCTGGTCTACGCTGGGCACTCATGGGTCCCTTTCTCACCTACCACATGGGAGGCGGCACTGCTGGGATTGAAGGATACCTAGAGCATTTGGGAGATTCTCACCCCGCCCGCTGGTCCCATTTGGGACAGCCGCAACTGGATGAGGCTGCCCGCCGCGCGATCATTCAAAGCGTTCTCCAGACTTACGGCCATCTGTCTTGGGAGGCCCTAAGCAGCCACCGGGATTATGGCCTGGTGGAACTCTTGCGGCTCCAGCAGGAATACGATCAGGCTTTGTCCCAATCCTCCGACCCTCCCCCTGGCAGCAAGTCTTAAAATAGGGTTTGTCTTATACTGAGCGAGTTCCCCAGTCCGCGCGCCGCGTACCATTCCAAGGTTTGCTTTGAGTTCCATCAACTTAATTCAGGACAGTGACCAACCCCCTCGCGTTCGCAAGATAGTGTTGTACCCCTACCCAGACCTGACCCGCCTGTGGTTCCGCCTGCAATTGGAATCCATGCCAGTAGAGCCTCCCAACATTGATATTCAGATTTGGAATCCCGATAAGACTGAAAATCTCAGCGCCAGCTATGTGGCATACGATGACACTTTTCTGGACGCGACATTGCACTTGAAAAATCCACAGCCTACAGACCCATACACCTGCACAATTAGAGTTTCTTCAGGCAGGGGCGCTGATCTGAAAGTGTTGGACGCGGTACGCTTCGAATTTCCACTAGAATTTCGGGATGCACAAGCAGGAATTGAAGGTTTCGGATATGACATGGAAGATCAGGAATAGAAAGATGGGCCCGCATGAGTTGCAGGGACAAGCCTGGTGTTGAGAAAACCTTCCCTGAGGTTGCGCGTGAGCGAGGAATACCCCATCATCGACCAAGACTCACGGCAGCTGTTGGGCTACCTCAATCAGTTCACAGATCGAGATCTTTTAGTCTTCTACAGTGAGGAGACCGAAGAGGAGCGATATAAAGACCTATGGGGAGCCGTTCTGTACCTGGAAAACGATTACCATCAGGATGTTCCAAGCTTGGCCCGCGCCCTACAGATTCAACGCAGCCAGGTGTTTTCCCATCTGCACCAACACGGCTGCCGGGCCGCTGTCGCCGGCACCCATCCAAATAGCGAACCACAGAAACACACTCGCGTATTCAATTGGTACAGTAGTCTTGTGGGTGAAGCCAATATCATTGCGCGGCGACTGCAAATTTACGCCACTACGATCAGTGTGGGGATTGAAGACCGAGATCTAGCCATCAGCACTATGAACAGTGTCCGCTATTTGCTGCCCCATGTCCTCTGCCTAAGTACCAGTTCCCCTTTTTGGAATGGTGAGCCAACAGGACTCAAGAGCTATCGACAGGTTTTACGGGACTCCTTGGTTCGCACGGACATGCCGCCCTACTTCAGCGGCATCGGAGAATATGAGGATTTCTTCAACACCCTCAAAGAAACTAATTGCATCAAGTACTCAGACGATGTGCGGTGGGACGTACGGTGGGACGAAAAAGAAGGGGCCATGGTATTCAGCATTTGTGATGCTATTACCCGCTTGAAAGACGTGGTGACCATCGCTGCCTTGTTGCAGTGCCTTGTCGCATGGTGCGCCGACTTGCGCTTGCGCAACATGCAGTTTCGCACGTATGACCGCCTGCTGATCATGGAAAACAAGTGGCGGGCCATTCGCTATGGTGTAGAAGGCCGCCTAATCGACTTCGGCAAGGAGCAGGAAGTACCATTGCATCGGCTGATTTGGGAGTTGGGGTCCCTGATCGATGCTCAGGCTGACGCATTGGGTACTTTGCGCTATATCGACAGGTGTTTTGACATCGCGGAAGCCGGCTCCAGCGCCGATCACCAGCTACGGGTTTGGGAGGAGAGTAATTCTTCCATCAATGCCGTGATCGACTTCATCGCGGATGCCTCAGAGGAGGGCTGCGAATGCTGAGCCGTCCAGAATTGACCATTGGAGTCGAAGAAGAATATCAGGTGGTGGATCCCGAAAGCCGAGAATTACAATCCGGCATCACCCACTTTACGGCTCAGAACCAATTGGAAGTCTACGACCGGGAAGTCACTTCGGAATTACACCAATCCATGGTGGAAGTGGGGACCGGTATCTGCAACTCCGCCGACGAGGTTCTGGCAGATTTGCGCAGCCAACGAAAATACATTCGAGATCTGGCGGGAGAAAAAAACTGGAAGATGGTGGCAGCCAGCACCCATCCCATTAGTAGGTGGGAAGTGCAAGACATTTCCCCTTATGAAAGGTATCAGCAACTTACCAGCGAGTATCAGATCATTGCCCGCAGAATGCTGATCTGGGGTATGCATGTGCATATTGGTATCAGCGATAAGGATTTCCTAATTGATGTGATGAATATCACCAGGTATTTCCTGCCCCATATCCTGGCCTTGACGAGCAGCAGCCCTTTCTGGTCAGGTCTGGATACTGGCATGAAAAGCTACCGTATGCACATTGGGGAAGATTTTCCGCGCAGTGGCACTCCAGGCATTCTCAACTCCTGGGCCGCCTATGAGGCTTTGACTCGGACTCTGATCCAGACTAACTGCATTCCGGATACCAGCAAGATCTGGTGGAATGTGCGTCCTCACCATACTTTCCCTACTCTGGAATACCGCATTTCAGACATTTGTCCCCGCATCAAAGAAGGCGTAGCCATTGCTGCTCTCTTCCAAGCCCTGGTGCTGTGGGTCTGGAAACTACGGTCACAGAATGTTTCCTTCCGCCTCTACAAGAGCGATCTAATCAATGAAAACAAGTGGAGAGCATCTCTGGGCGGCCTGGACAGCAAATTCGTAGATTTAGGCAACAAGGAAGAGGTACCAGCCCGCACAGCCATAAGGGATTTATTGGTGATGCTGGACGAAGAGATCGGGGTACTGGAAAGCAAACACCACATAGAGGAAATCTATGGCATCCTGGAAACAGGCACCAGTGCCGACCGGCAGTTGGCCGTATACAGGGATACTGGAGACTTGAAGCGGGTGGTGGATCACCTGATTGAGGAAACCACTTCAGAACTTGACTGACCAGAAGTTAGGCGAAGAGCTTCGTAATTTCGTCTGCCGGGAAGTGGGGCCAGGGTAGTGGCTGACCTGCGCGTCTTGCCTCCAATCCATCTGTGGAGGAAGTCAAAAACCCAATTTCCTGAACTGGCCAACCTAACCCTTTGAGGATGTCCATCAAAGCTGTTACCTCAGTAGGGGCAACTGTACACAGCAGACTGCCGGAAGCTATGGCCCCTAATGGATCCAGGTCAAAGGCTTGACATAGTCGTTGGGCTAGCGGAGAGACCTCAAGTGCATCCAGGTTGACCTGGACCCCCACGTTACTGGCGTGTGCCAATTCTGAGACCGCCGTAGCCACGCCTCCCTCCGTGGGATCGTGCATGGCCGTCACCAGTCCAGAACTCGCAGCCGCGAGCGCCGGTTCCAGAATGCAGATCCCGGGTTCGAACAGGTAATCCGCTGCTTTCTGCACCTCTTCAGCTTGCCAACCCATGGCCAGCAGTTCACTTTTCTTTTCGCGTGCTATGAGGCCTATTGTTTCGACCGGCCAATGTCCGACTAGCAACAGCCGATCGCCGACATGGGCTCCGCTGCTGGTGACCACGCGGTCTCGTGGCACCATGCCTAGCAAGGTGCCAGAAACGACGGGCCGCGTAACGGCATCTGTTACCTCGGTATGACCACCGGCAATAGGAATATCGAGAGAAGTGCAGGCCTGCACGAGCGACTCAAATACGGCCCTCGCATTCTCGGCAGTGGCTGTGCCCGCAGGCAACAGAATGACAGGCAGAAAATAACGAGGTATAGCCCCGGTCACCGCCAAGTCATTGACACTAACCTGCAAGGCATAATGCCCTATTTCAACTGTGGCGAAGGTTATGGGATCGCATGTTACGACGATCCAGTGATCTTGGCCCCGACCTAGGTCAAGTACAGCGGCATCTTCACCAATGCCGGGGCCTACGATCAACCCTGCTTCCGGGGTTGGCAACTGCGCGAGCAGTTGTGCGAGCAACTCAGGAGCAATTTTTCCAGTTGCCAACACCTCGGATGTCGCCATCGCAGGTTTCCGTGTGGTCGTCCAACTAGGTTCCTGAGAACACCAGATAAACAACGATTCCTGTCAAGAGTAACAGATTGAGGATCTGAACTTCAGACAGGGCGGCCACGGGAAGTTTCCCTTCATAACATCGAATGCGACACCAGAAGTGTAGGCTGCTGCAAGGCAGTAACTTAGTCGGTATTCAGTTTGTTTTCAGACCGAAAACCAACGCTTTCACATGAAATCGGCAGGCCCGGACAGCTAACAGTAGGCCGATAGAAAGGCGCTGTGAATGGTGAACTAGGCCCTGCGAGCAGGTCCTTGGCGGGACAGTAGAGTCTGTGTGTGGCTTTGGGGCAAGCCTTTCCTCAGCTGGAAGGAGGCTTTATGTCTCCCTACACAGGGACTGCTTTGAGTCAACCTGCAATCATTGGCGCGAAAACCTTGTTGGTTTGTTATGCGAAACATAATTATAGCACCACTCTACACAGGCCCTTGGAGGAAAGTTCAATCCTTGCCTTTCGTCGACCGCTCTTGATATACCTCCATGTGAGCACTAAAGACTGCGGGCGCAATTGCGTAGAGCATCCGTAGCACTTGAAGCCCCATTCGCCGTATTTCCCATTGGGCGGCTTTATCCACAGCTCGCAACCACAGAAAATGTTGCCACGCTCGAAAATTCATGGCAGTTACGATGCGGGTCTCCGCGGCGTTAGGCAAGAGAAATCGGGCGTCCTCCTTGCGGATACCCAAGTCCCGCAGGGCCTGGTAATTCTCTTGCATTTGCTGCCAGGATTGATCTAACAAAGCCTGAGCCTCAGGCAAGGCCTGGACGCGGGGTGGCGTTACCGCTTTCCAACCGCCCTTGCGCAATTCTACATATCGCTGTGATTCCTGGCTGAAACTGGCCAGTCGGTGGCGCACCAGCTGGTGAGTGCAGGCTCGGCTGATGCCCTCAAAGAGAAAGCAGGCAGATCCGTGATCTGCAGCCATCTCGGTGTCCTGAAGTTGAGGTTGGGTATAACCCAGCAGAGTCACACGCAGTGGTTCATCCTCAAAGGTCGCCAATTCCGCTAGCAGGTTGTCTGCTGGCACAGTTGGCTCCGGGAGGGAAAAGTCAGGTTCCTCTGTTTCGGGCAAGCCTGCATAGACCTCTGGCGCTACCTGCCGGACCAAGGGCAGAGCCTCTAAAGCGATTCCCTCCTTAAAAAAATTCAGCCACACGCGGGCGTTGCCGCTGACCACCCAATCACGATCCCCGATGTGGGATATCTCACAGTGCCGACTCTGCGTGCGCCACTGCGCCGGTTCATCAGTGTCCGTCCAGCGGAGCGTAACTACCACATGTTCAATGATGTCTTCATGTCCTTCTCTGACCCGAGAGGAGATAAAGGAGGGAGAAGTCCCCATCCGCGCCGTACTCGCGTAACAAAGGCGTGCCGCGAATTCCATAAGGTTGGCAGCAAAAGTGCTCTTCCCCTTCCAGATTTCAGGCACATCACGGCCGTGTGGAGCCCTGCCATCCAATAGCGCCGGATTAGGTCGGGTAAAAGCCAAGACTTCAATCATGCGGAATCCTCGCCAAGAAGTCTAAACGAGTTTCCATTGTCTAAAAGAGATTCCATTGGATTTCTTCGGAAGATGGTGAGGAAGACAGGCAAGTGTTCAAAGCGATGTTTCAACTGAGATCTTGGCACAGAACTAATTGGCAGGAGAGGAGGCCAACTTTCACCGGAGCTCTTACGGAAGTTTGCGAGCAGTCGAAAGCAAATCGGTAGTCAGTGCCCTGGATGGGGTCCATTTAGGTCAGCGAAGGGCTTTCCACTGCGTCCAAGATTCGTAAGTTCTGGGGCTGTGTAGATCCCGTAGACTTGCTTAGCGTAGTACTGATAACTCATATGCAACCTGACATCCTGCCACCAAGATGGAAAATCTGGTCCCGTTTCTGCCCTTCCGTCCAGACCGAATTCCAGAGATCTCGATTGGGCATATCATGGCTACAATGCTGTGACTCTATTCAATTTCTATGAACATGCCTGTTTTGTCTGGCATGTTGTTCGGGCGAGTGAGCTTTTATTACCCAACACCTTGGACCCCTGAGTATTAATAGGCACCAGACTGAATCCGCATCATCTTTCAAAGGGAATCAACGATCATGCTCCATCCATACGAAGGATCTTCTCAAGGCTGGGAAGTTCAGACCGAATCCAATACCATGGTGTCCATGCGGGACTCCGTCCGCCTCGCCACGGACATATACAAACCCGCCATCAATGGAGTAGCGGCGCCCGGCCCCTTTCCGGTTCTCCTAGAACGCACACCTTACGACAAGGCTGCGCCGGGCAACGCCGATATGGGGCGCTACTACGCTAGACGCGGTTATGTCTGTGTACTCCAGGATGTGCGGGGGCGCTTTGCCAGTGAAGGCGAATGGTATCCGTTTGCCAAAGAAGCACCTGATGGCTACGACACAGTAGAATGGCTGGCAGCTCAGCCATGGTGCGACGGCCAAGTGGGTACGATGGGGGGCTCCTACTGTGGGAGCGATCAGTCAGCCCTGGCAACCCTGGATCCTCCACATCTCAAGACCATGATAGTGGCTGTGGGAGCTTCGAGTTACTACCATGCCTCGATGCGTCAGAACGGAGCTCTCGAACAACGCTTCATTATCTATGCCTTTCGTATGGCGACTACCAGTCGGGAAGCCTTGGCAGATCCGGGACTGCGCGCCCTGTTGCTAAAAGCTCATGCCAATGTTGGTGAATGGTTTGGACGGGTGCCCTTCAAGAAAGGGGTCTCGGCTCTGAGACTGTTGCCCTCCTATGAGCAATGGGTCATCGATATTCTCACTCAGAGCGACTACGGCAGTTACTGGCACCAGAGAGGCTACGACATCGCTCGCCACTACGAAGAACATGCTGATGTGCCCACGCTGTACCTAGGAGGCTGGTATGACTCCTACGCCCGGGCCACTTGCGAGAATTTTGCCGCTTTGTCGCAACTCAAGAAATCCCGGCAGATGCTCTTGATGGGTCCTTGGACCCATGGAGGTTGGCAAGAAACCTTTGCTGGCTCAGTGGATTTCGGAGCCGAATCCCACATTCACTACCACGATTTGCGTCTGTCCTGGTTTGATCACTTCCTGAAAGGTATGAATACCGAGTTTGCGGAGTGCGAGCCAGTGCGCATATTTGTCATGGGTTCGGGGGATGACACAAGGAATTACGCCGGTCGTTTGCACCGCGGTGGTAATTGGCGATCCGAAGCCGACTTCCCTTTGGCTGACACAAAATTTACACCCTGGTACCTACAAGCAGACGGACTTCTGACGCCGGATGGACCCTCAGCCCTGGACAGTTCCAGCTGCTTTACTTTCGATCCCAGGGATCCGGTGCCCACAATCGGGGGCGGAATTTCCGCAGCAGATCCGATTATGGAACCAGGTGCCTTCGATCAGCGCGGGGATGCCCGTTTCTTTGGCTGTAAAGACAGTCTGCCTCTCAACGCCCGGAGCGATGTCTTAAGCTTCGTCTCAAGACCATTGGAACGGAATTTGGAGATTACTGGGCCTGTGACCATGAAGTTACACATCTCTTCTTCCGCACCGGATACCGACTTCACTGCCAAACTGCTTGAGGTCGTTCCGCCCTGTATGGACTATCCAGAAGGTTTGGCCATCAATCTGACAGACTCAATACTGCGCGCTCGCTATCGCGACAGCTGGTCGTCTCCGGAATTGATGCAAAAAGGCCAGATCTACCTGCTGGAGTTTTCTCTTTATCCAACCTCCAATCTGTTCAAGGCCGGCCACCGTATTCGGATTGATATCAGCAGCAGCAATTTCCCGCGTTTTGACGTGAATCCCAATACAGGAGGCAACTTGGGAACAGATCGCCGATTCAGCCTCGCCGATCAGGTAGTTTTCCACGACGTTGAGCATCAATCTCATGTGATTCTGCCCATGATTGAGAGATAACAGTAACAGAGTTCCAGGGCCTAAAGGATTCAAGAAAACCACCCAATCGCAGCAAGGACGTAAACCTGCTAAGGGTGAAGTTTGTTGCCCCATGCCCCTGAAAGAATTCTTACCAGATTCCCATCACTTCAATACGGACGTCAGATTCCGGATTTGCCCTGACAACCTTAGAATCTAGATACTCCGAAATGGTGGCGTTTGAGGAAAGGCGAAAACATCAATTCGAACAAATACCGGGCACTTGCCAACGAGTTATGAGAATCCGCGAACTTGGGTGGGAGGGTACTTGAAAACAATCCGACTCGGCCTGGCCGGAAATCCACAATGGCAGACCCTTTCACAAATGCTAGATCTCCTCCTGGAGCCATGTTGAGCCTTGTTCGGCTAGCCTTTCGCGGAGGTCAGCCTCAATGCGGCTGGCAACGGCCGTCGGGTTTTGAGCCGAGAGACCCCGGTCAGCCACCAGGTTATGCCCAGTTAGTGCCTCCGAGGCATCGGTCGCGAGAAAAAGCATGACTTCCGCTACTTGCTCGGGGAGCGCGGGACTTCCCAGCGGGTACACAATATCTTGGCGTCTGATTTCAGCCGGATTGTTTTCCAACATTCTGTATTTTTTCTCAGTTAGCATGCGTGCCGGAGTCAGGGCATTTGCTCGAATGCCATAGGGCGCATAGGTAATGGCGATACTGCGGGTGAAGTTGATCATGCCTGCTTTTGCAGGGCCATATGAAGAAATACTCGGATTCCCAAAGAGAGCGTCACTGGATGAGACATTGATAATGCTTCCGCCCCCCTGCTGGATCATGGCGGGAACCACCTCCTTACAAAACAGGAGCGGAGCCGTCATATGACAGAAGAGCCCTGCTTCCCAGTCCTCAAGAGTGACGTCCTCCAGCAGCCCGGCCGGGTTACTGATGACGGCGTTGTTGGCCATGACATCGACTTTCCCATATCGGCCCAGAGTGAATTGCACCAGATCTTTTATGTCTTTGGGTTTCATGACATCGCAAATCCGATGCACTATTTCCCCGTCTAAGCCTTCCGCCATCGTGAGAACCTCTTGGGCATGTTCAGGAGTTCTGCCTCTGTCACATATCACTACCGCGGCACCTTCCTCAGCAAACAGCAAGGCGGCAACCTTGCCAAGTCCTTGGGTGGCCCCGGTTATGATGGCAACTTTGCCGGATAATCGACCAATCATCTGATTTTCCTCCTCTTAACATTTGAATTTCCAGTAGATCACTTCGCCCCCCAATCCAGGAGGCACATTCTGAATATTCCCGTTTACCACTTTCCAGTCTGCTCTCTCGAGGTGATGCCTGAATTCCAGCCGACTAAGGTAGTGCGGGTACCCAATGAAGAATGAAAGGACGCGCCTTAATTGAGAATGTAAAAGGATTTCTCAATAACCAAGGCATTGACTTAGGCAAGAAACATAAGTGTCCCAGAGTGTCTATCTATCAGGAATTGTGCTCCTGACCGGAGTTAAATGAAACATTGTCATTGAATTGTTGATTCTTTGAACTTCAAGACTCCACGGGCCAATGGAATCGCAATAGGTTTTCCGGTCCAACCAGCCCGTCCAACTCATCCGGCAAAGGCTTTTTGCTCAACGGCCCGGCGCTCATCTGCTCGCATTGATGCCAGTACTAAGCAGCTAGAGAATGAAGGGACGCCGCCAAAGATTGTCGGTGGGTAGCTGCAGGTTATGGTCCCTGCAAACGCAGATGCAGTCAGAGCAACTTACACTTGAAATAGGAAGGCGATAGTTCTAGCCTGTTCGCCTCAGCAGCGAAAGCAAGTCAATCTGACAATTCAATTCCCATTCCGAGAAGTGCAAATACCTTTATTCTGCAGACCGGCAGAGGTGTCGGATCAAGAAAGTCCTTCGAAATACAGAGGCCGACTTTGGGCCCGGCTGCAAATTGCACATTCATTGCCATGGAATGGCTTACTAGCGGCTTCAATTGGCGGGCTTGGAAATACCCTTGAAGCTCAAGACAAGAATTGACCGCACAGGCGAGTTCAATTAGGGCAGTGGAGACGCGCGAAACAGTCGTACTGGTTCTGGAACATCACTTTGTCCGCGATCGACATCGCCTCATTTTCGGTCAAGTGGCCATCCTGGATCTCCAGCTGCAACGTGTGCGTCAACCATCGGCGCGTCTGCGTAGCATAGGCATAGGTCGATATAGGCCACATAGTGTCCGCCCCAAAGACGAACATTTTGTTGATGGGCACCGCATGAATCGCGCTACGCATGAACCGAGTGGCCTCGAATGGATTGATGCTCCATGCCCAACACATATCGATATATACGTTTGGGTAGTGCTTAGCCAAAGCCACCAGTTCCTCGGAATAGGGGTAGGAATTGTGCATTAAAACGAAATCAGTACCCAGATGTGTTGCTAGCAACCCGCAGAGATGTCGGCAGGAAATGTAATCCAATGGCATGCGACTGTGTCCTGCATAGTACCCAGTATGGATTTTGATGGGCAGGTTGTGCTGCCGGGCCAATGAAGCGCACAGGTCCAGACACCAGTCCCCCAGCAATAGCTTGTCTGAAGTGGATATCCCCATCGGTGCCTCCCTGTATCTGTCAAGAATTACAGCGGCATCGGACCGGTCCCGCCGGTGCCAGGCCAGAGTGCGATCATATGCATGTTGGGTCTTGCATGCCACAGCCCGTTCAGCATGGATTGCAAATAGAGCTTCGATGGCTTCCTGAAACGTTGTCAAGTCACGGACTTCCACTGCGGTAAGACGATGGAGCTCTTCCAAATCTGGAGTACCTGACACCAGATTTCGGAGAGAAATGTCGTACAGAAAGAATTCAGAATCTTCTTCATCAACTGTTATGCCCATGGTGGAATCATCAATCTGGACATGGTCAAGAAGAGCGTCCTGCTGCAGGATCTGTTTTCTGGTCCGTGTCGCCAAGAGCTTTTCGTGCCTTCCCTGGGCTTCCGTAAGGGAGTCGGGAGTTAGCTCTGTCAAGTCATAGAAATGCTCAGCAGCCAGTTTTACGGCTTCACCGTATCCTGTCTGGCGGCAACGTTGCCATGCAGTCTCAATTGCTCGAAACCTTTCGGAAATGGGGCCTCCGTTTGGAACTGCCAGATTGGCCACTGCCTCTGGTTCCGCGCCGCCCACTACTAGGTCGGCAGAGACATAGTTTCCGAAAAGCGCACCCAGAATATCCAGCCTTTCCGACCTGAACGCCTCTTGACGGAACAAGTGCTCATGCGTATCGCACATTGGAGTTTCTTGAATCTTGCGCTTCAGATCTGTGTCTTTTGGCATGCCGTGGCTCCAGTTAGGAATATGTAGGGTTTGTCAATCTAGTCTTAAGGATGACCGATTGTATGCGCGAGATTAAGTGTTCCACAACAGTCAATGTGAAACGGTATTCCCAAGCTGGCAAGGCAATCGGCATATTTTGGACTGTCTAAATTTGTGTTTAAAGGAAATTGCTCAGCCACAGTTGAACTGTTCATTACAAATATGCAATGCAAGAATGGGGAATAACTCCAAAATGAAAAAGCCAAGAAGCGGCATGGATCTCCGACTGACCTGGCATGATCCCTGACGCGCATGTTTCGATGGCTGACCGACCTGACGCCAGTGTGACTGCGGGCACATGACACCGACAGCTTTCATGTTCCACTCTTGAACTCAATGCCTACAATGGGCACAACACTATCGCTTACTTAAGATGCGTGGGACAGGCGTGTCCCCCAATCCTTTGGGGCTCGCGGCCAAGTCGCCTAGTTAGCCTGCTTAAAGGCCTTATCTCGACCCAGATGCGGAGGAACCGGGCATCAGAGCAAAAAGGCTTCGAACCCCAACCAAGTGTGAATTGCCACATTGAAAACGCTGGTGCCAACGCACAACCTTTGCCCGCTGCGCTAGTTCTTTGGGATACTTGCCTGCGTAATTCCTTTCTGTCAGGCAGGAGCCGCTCTCATGCAATACCAGATTTTGGGCCAAACCGGCGTACACGTCTCTGAGCTCTGCTTCGGCACTATGTCCTTCGGAGATATAGCCGACGAAGAAATGTCAGCCCGCATGTTTCATCGTTGCCGCGAGGCCGGCATTAATTTCTTCGACTGCGCCAATACCTATGCGGGAGGTCGCTCGGAGGAAATTCTAGGCAAGTTGATCAAATCCGAAAGGGATGAGATTGTCCTGACTACCAAGGTGTGTTCCCCCGTAGGGGATCACGGAAATGACCGGGGTTTATCCCGCCGCCACCTGCGCATGCAAGTTGAGAATTCCTTGCGGCGCCTGGACACAGACCGTATCGACCTGTACTTCGTCCACCATTTTGATCCTTACACTCCGATCCCGGAAGTCATGCGCGGGCTGGATAGCCTAGTACGGGACGGCAAGATTCTGTATTTGGGTGTGAGCAATTGGGCAGCTTGGCAAATTGCACTTTCCTTGGGAGCGAGCGCCCAGGAAGGTCTGGCTCGCTTTGAATGCATCCAGCCAATGTACAGCCTGATCAAGCGCCAAGCAGAAGTGGAAATACTGCCGCTGGCCCAACACCAGGGTATGGGGGTGATCCCCTACAGCCCCATGGCCGGCGGCTTGCTTTCAGGTAAATACACATTTGAGGAGAGGCCCCCCGAATCCAGACTGGCCATCAACACGATGTATCAGGCCCGCTACGCTGACGCAGCCTATTTTGAAATTGCCAGTCAGTTCGCCCAGTTCGCCCAGAAGCTGGGCGTCGCCCCGGCTACCCTGGCAGTGGCTTGGGTACTGCAGCATCCTGGTGTAACAGCTCCAATTATCGGTGCCCGGAACACGGATCAGTTGGAGCCTTCACTGCAAGCCACAGAATTGGCCATGGCTGGACAGCTTTGGGAGGAAGTCTCTGATCTCTCCTACCAACCCGCAATGGCAACAGACCGTGAGGATGACCGCAACAAATAAATGACAACATCCTCGTAGGGGCTAAAGCAAAGCCCACTGCGGCCCCTCCAGAAATTTGTATAGGGTTCGTTCCACGCATGTCTTTTTCTGATTTGCTGTTCGAACCCGTTCTGTTTTGACGGGGTTCCGGCCACAGTCTGCAAACGAAATGGGAATACGTCCCCATTCTTATGCATAGACCAAACAGAAGGGGGAAAGTTCGTGCAAGTCTTGCGAATTCCTTGATTCTTCTTTGAACTTCATATGGCAGGACGGAGACCATTCTTGGTATCCCGACCGGTAGGGACTGAGCTCCTGCCCCTAGGCATAGCAACCAACACGGTTGACTGTAGGCAGACAGATTCCCTACTTGGAAGTAAGAAGTAACAACTGACTTCGTACCGGAATTCCGTCCTGGATACACCTGCTTAGTTTTATTGCTTAATTGCCAGAAGGGCATTGAGGTTCTCCCCGCACGATACACTGCCGACTCAGCAGACGATTTAGTCCACTAATGCCCTTACACCCCAAATATCAATTCAGTTGCAACTCTTTGGGTGGGTCCTTCGCCTTTCCTTACAGAAGGACCACTGAGGAACAATTCGGGAAGGCCGGCTGGAGATCAAGTAACACTGACGGGGTATTCACGGAGGAGCGAGACCCTCCGTGTTGCTGTTTTACGCCTTTGAGTGAGGTTCATTCAGCCGATTGTGGCAGCTTTTTGCCAGGAGCTAATGAAGATACTTCTGAATGCCAGCCCCTATCTGGTAACCAAGCGCTAGCTTGTGGCCGAGCCGTCTGCAATTGGCAATGTTCGGATGCGCACAGTTTGAAGGGAAGATATCCTCTGTAACTGCGTCCGAGCTCCGTTGACAGGGCACTGGTGTCAATTCAAACGACTAAATATCCCCGTGCTATAGCGACACAGAGGGCATCCTTTTTGTCCTGAGCGACGCCCTCCGACAGTTGCCGCTTCAATGTAGTACGACCTCTTTGGGCTATATTGACCTGCTCGGAAACCTAGAAACCCATTACACTTTGGCACTCCTTTCGCGTCTAGTTTTCTGGAGAAGTCCCGTCAAAGTGGACTTTTCGGGCCGTTGCGCAGAGGAATTGCAAGCCATGAGACCTAATTGGTCGAGGATGCAGCTAGCATCACAAGTGTGGCTCGAAGAATTTTCCGTTCCATGAGATTGAACTATGCAAATTGATCTGCGGCGCCTATTGATAGTCCTTGGCCTTGGAACGATGATTGTTAACGCAGGGCTATTGGCCAGTTGCACTCCCTTTGTACCTCCCCTTCCGGTTACGGCACCGGAAACCAATTGGCCAGTAGAAGGTGGCAACGAGGGGCGCACCCGTGAGTCGGAGTCGCAGTTGGCGCCCCCTTTGATACTTGAGCGCGAAATCCCTATCGCAGAGAGTGGCGAATTCGTCAGCCCAATTTCCTATGCAGAAGGATTCGTATACGCCGACGGTGAAGCCAGTTTGCATGTGTTTCCGGCGACTTCCGATGAAGCGGCCTGGGAAATCCGCTTGCCTGGCTACTTTCTTTCCCCTTTGGTGAAGAACAAAAGGGTATTCGTCCGCGCAGAATCGGCTGGGGTAGGTTTTCTGTTTGCCCTTGACGCTCAAACCGGCGCCAAAGATTGGCAGTTTCAATTTCCTCAAGTCGGAAGCGAGCACCAGAACATCGGAGGGCATGTAACCTCCCCTGTGCTGGCGGGAGGTAAGTTACTGGTAGGCAGCGCAAGGGTCTTCTACGCGCTGAATCCGTCAACGGGCCAAGTCGAATGGGAATTACCCCTGGAGGAAGCAGTAGCCTCTTCCCCAGCAGCGGAGAACGGATTGGCCTATCTCTCAGATTTCACGCGTACATATGCCGTTGACATTGCCTCGGGCGCGGAGCAATGGCGTTTCACGGGTCAGGACCCGTCTCTTTACTTTGCTCCCGTGATTCGGGACGGCCGAGTCTTCGTGGGATTGGGAACGCAACTCCTGGCACTAGATGCCCAAACCGGAGTCGAACTTTGGCGTTCGGAAATAGGAACGTCACCCGTCGTACCAGCTGGGGCTACGGCCGACTTGGTGTTTGGCAAGTCAGTTCAGACTTTGACTGCCTATGACCCTCAAGACGGTACTCCTTTGTGGAATTACACAACTTTGAATTTCATATCTTTGCCAGCCATTTCAGAGAATCATCTCTTCACTATTATTCGGCTGGGTCATGCGAGCCAATTGATAGCGCTGTCCTTGCATACGGGAGAGGAAGTCTGGCACTCAGACCCCATGGATCTCGCACGAAGCGCACCGATTATCGCAAGCGGTAAGGTTTACGTCCGATCCGAAAGTGGTAGCATTGTCGCACTCTCAGCTGACCCCAACTTCAGTTCGGGTTAATTCAAATCTATCACCATGTTAAGAATTCTGCCGAAACAGAAACTCGCGCGCACGGAAGCGTTGTGGTTCTGGTTCTTCATCGCTCCTTGGATGATAGGGCTGATATTGTTTCGCGGGGGTCCCATTCTTGGTTCCCTCTTCCTGAGTTTTACAGAATATAACGTTGCCGATGCCCCCGAATGGATCAATTTGGCTAATTACACGCGCCTTCTATCAGATGACATTTTTTATAAGTCCTTGCGTGTTTCCGGCCTGTATACCTTGATGGCAGTGCCCCTGGGCATTTTGGTATCACTGATCATGGCACTGATGCTCAATCAAAAGGGTGTACCTTTCCTCGGAGTTTTTCGAACCCTTTATTACATTCCAGCTTTGATCGCCGGCAGTGTAGCCGTTGCTTTTCTGTTTCAATGGCTGCTAAATCCCAGTTTTGGCATCTTCAACTATCTCATCTCCCTCTTTGCTGGCGAGGAAGGGCTCATCCCTCTAGGGATTAAGGGGCCACGTTGGTTTTTTGACCCCAATTGGGTAGTTCCTTCCTTTGTATTAATGAGTTTGTGGGGCTTTGGGGCATCCATGCTTATCTATTTGGCCGGTCTGCAGGGGGTTCCCACGGCTCTCTATGAAGCCGCCCGCATTGATGGCGCTGGGGCACTCAAACGCCTGCGCCATGTAACTTTGCCCATGATTTCGCCGGTAATACTGTTTACCTTTATTACGGGGATGATTGGATCTTTCCAAGTCTTTACCCCTGCCTACATAGTGAGCGGCGGTGTGGGTGGACCTGCCTATGCCTCCATGTTTTATGTGTTGTATTTGTATCTGAATGCTTTCCGACGGTATCGATTTGGGTATGCCTCTACTCAAGCCTGGCTCCTTTTCATCATCATCTTGATTTTGACAATCGCTTTCTTGCGCTTATCTCGCCGGGCCGTCTATTACGAAGCGCCCGGAGATGAGAATATGATTTGAGCAAGTCCATTGCCAACTCCCGTCTGCGATGACTGAACAAGCCTTTTCACCCCCAATTACCACTGAAACGAGCCGTGCAACTTCTCGTAGTCTGACTATCCGCGGTCAGGAGAGGTTGATGGCGATAATTTCTACTGTGCTTTTGCTGTTGGGTCTTGCAGTTGTCCTGTTTCCCCTCTTCTGGATGCTTTCAACCAGTTTGAAAGAAGAGATCGAAGCCTTGAAAATACCCCCGAACTGGCTTCCAGTAAAAGCTCAATGGCATAACTACAAGGATGCATTGACCTTCAATCCCTTTGCTACTTTTTTTGGCAACACCCTCTATTTCGCCGGTATGGTGGTCTTAGGGGAGATGATTTCCAACTCCTTCATTGCCTACGGTTTCGCCCGTTTGCGTGCGCCTGGTCGTAACATACTTTTCCTCATGGTCTTGGCGACCCTGATGGTGCCCGCTGAAGTCACGATCATTCCTCAATACATTCTCTTTTCCAAGTTGCCGGGCCAGTGGCTAAACACGTACAACCCGTTGATTGTGCCGGCTTGGTTTGGCAGTGCCTATTTGATTTTCCTGTTGCGCCAGTTTTATCTGGGAATTCCCCGCGAATACGACGAATCGGCTTATATTGAAGGGGCCAGCCGTCTGGGCATATGGTGGCGGATCATTCTGCCTCTTTCCAAGCCGGCGTTAGGTGCCGTCGGCATTATGTCGTTCATTTGGCACTGGAATACATTTCAGGGGCCACTCATTTACATCAACGACAACGCGAAATTTCCTGTGTCTCTGGGCCTCTCCATGTTTCGAACCCCATTTGGCGGAACTCCCCAGCACTGGTACATGGCGGCATCCCTATCTGTGATTGCTCCCTGCATTGTTGTATTTTTCATAGCGCAACGCTATTTCATTCAAGGTATTGTAATTAGCGGGGTTAAGGGTTAATTTAGCCTCATTGAAGTTTATTTTTCCATTTCGTGGACATTCTGTGTGTCGTATTTACATTCCTTTGGGAGAACGTACAAAATGAAAAGAGTTACTTTATTGTCCTCAGTAATGCTTGTGACGTTGCTGGCCTTGGCGCTGGCGGCCTGTGCTGCACCTGCTGCTACTGAAGGAGACATGGCTGCGGCCGAGCCTCAGCGCGAAATCGTGTGGATGGCGCGTACCAACGTAGTGGAAAATCCTTGGGAACAAGATGTAGCCATTCCGGCATTTGAGGCAGCCAATCCTAATATCACGGTAAACCTGCTGATCGTGGATCAGGCTGATATTGCCGTGAAGCGGGAAGCCATGATTGCCGCCGGCGAACCGCTTCATGTCTGGTCCCCCAACTGGGGCGGTAATGGGTTCGCAAGTGACCGCGCACGTGGCCTACTTACGGACTTGACCCCATTGATTGAAAGGGACGACGTAAATATCGGCGCTTTCATCCCTGAAGTGTTGGCCATCTATGAGACTGAAGGCAGCCAATACGGGTTCCCCTTCCTGACAACGGGGAGCTACATGTTCTACAACATGGACCTCTTTGATGCCGCCGGGCTGGACTATCCGCCAGTATCCTGGGACGATCAAACCTGGACATGGGACCGAGCGCTTGAAATTGCTCAACAGTTGACCACGAATGCGGACGATCCCATCAATGCAACTTATGGATGGGTCGAAGGCATGTGGCCGGTCGAAGCCGTTACTTGGCTATTTGACGCATTTCCGTGGCCCGAAGGTGCCTTTGACACTGGCTTTGCCCAATCAGTTGACTTTACGTCCGAAAAAGCCGTCAAGGCCTTTCAGAGTCGGCACGACTTGACGTACCTGCATAAAGTGGCTCCAGATGCCGCATCCGTTGAAGGACTAAACGCATTGGGCGGCGACTTCCAAAGCGGGAAAGTGGCTATGAAGACAACCGGTGGCTGGGGCTGGTGGGTCTACAGTCCAGTCACTCCAGATGTGGAAGGTGGTTTCTGTTGGGGTGTTGCACCTCTGCCCTTTGGCGACACCAATGCGCCTACTCGTGCTGTCATCTTTACCGATCCATGGGTTATTACCCGCGGACTTGAGGGACAGGAGCTGGAAGATGCTTGGACCTTTGTCAAGTATCTGATTTCTGAAGATGCGGCGCGCGAATACATGCAGGCCACCAACACGCCACCAACCCAACATACGCTGTTGGAAGAGTGGTACCAACAGTTCGGCTGCATGAGCCCCGAAGATGTGAAGACTGTGTATCAAGGCGCATTCCCGAATGGTGTGGAGTCAAGCAACCACTTGATGGTTGGTTTTGACGAGATCAACTCGACTTGGGACAACCTGCTGGGTGAGCTTTGGAATAATCCCGATGCAAGGGCGGAGGACATTCTGCCCGGCGTTGAAGAAGCCCTCAATAAAGTATTAGCTCGAATTGCTGAAGAACAGGGCTACAGCTTTGAATAGGCCACAAGGCTTATAGCAATTGATGGCGGTCCCCTAAAGGGGACCGCTTTTTTTGGAGGAATAGCCGCTTAACCAAATCCTGGGATACACAGGAGACCTTGATATGGGGCCAGGTTGAATCCTACACACGCTTTTCCCCTCCAATGTCTTGGCTCACTAGCCCGGCACCCAATGGCAACGTGTTTTCCCATCCCACAGTCATACCTGACTGTGGGATGTTGGAGGGTCAGGAACACGGTGTGTTTGGGATAGGCTTCCATGCTTAGAACGCGCCTACCCTTGGCATTTGCCTGTAGAGCAACTTACAAACGACGTCCATCTGAATGGAGCACTGTGCCCAAACCTGTCTTCTTGCAAATCCTACTTGGCAGGTTCTCTCGGCTTCTGTGTGCAGCCAGTCGAGCAATTTTGGCTCATTCTCTAAATCAGTAAGAATCACACAGATGCTATCGAAACTGGGGGCGAGCCCAGACTTCTGGGCCTTCAACGCAAGGCCTTTCTGAAAGCCTTTTTTGAAGCGGATGTGGGCCCCAGGACAGATTCCAGCATAGACTGTTCTTCACCCTCAAAATAGTGTGAACATTTGTGGAAGATCCGTGACAATGCAGATATCCCACATTGGACACCCGTAATCACTATCTGGTGTAGTCAAAGGAGACGCAGCTCCCATGTCCCAGGCCCATAAGAATTCTGAATTCGAACTTCAATGGTTTAGGCGCCATCTGTTGGAGGAGATTCTGCCGGCATGGCAGGGGGCAATCACAGATTCCGGCTACTTTGCTTGCCATTTTGACTCTGCCTGGGGGCGAGAAAACAAAGGCTTTGGCACACTCGTTTCACAGTCGCGTCTAATCTACAACTTCGCCCAAGGGTATGCATTAACCAGTGAGCAATCCATGTTGGACGCGGTAGATGCTGGAGCGCGATTCCTGGTAGAGAATTTCTGGGATGCCGACTTCGGAGGCTGGATCAAATCCTGCAGTCCGGACGGCGCGATTGTGGATGACCAGAAAGACAGCTACGGACATGCCTTCGTCTTATTCGGCATGTCTCATGCCTATTTAGCCACGGGAGAACCCAGATATCTGAAGGCCCTGGAGGATACGTGGGCAGTGTTTACAGACCATTTCAAGGACGAACACGGTGGCTACAAGTATTTTATGAGCCGCGACTTCCAACACGCTGATGAACTGCGTTCTCAGAATCCACTAATGCATCTCTTTGAGGCCCTTCTGGCAGCAGGGGACATTCCCGGTATGGGCGAGATGCATCGAGAAGCAGTCCGTCTGGCAGATTTCATTCTGAACCTAGTGCGCGCCAATGAAGGAGTATTGCCTGAGGTATATTCCGCCGATTGGCTTCCTCTGCCCTTCGCGCAGGAGGGACGAATCGACGTCGGCCATGCCTTCGAATGGGCCTTTCTGATGTCGTCGGCCGCGGAACGCGGTCTATCTGATGCTTATGAGGGTGAAGGAAGAAAATTCCTGAACTATGGATTGCGGCTGGGTTATGACATGGAGCACGGAGGCATCTTTTCGCCGGTGGCCCCTGATGGTTCCCGCATTAGCCAGCGCAAAGGTTGGTGGGAACAATGTGAAACGATCAGAGCCCTACTGCGTTATGTCGATATGCATGCCCGCGAAGACCTGTGGAGCCACTTGAAGCAAACTCTAACTTTCGTCCAAGACCAGTTTCTGGACAAAGAACATGGCGGCTGGTACATGAGTCTGGAGCCAGGGCTCTCACCGGCCACACAGCCCAAAGGCAACGAAGTCAAACTGGACTACCACGTTGTTGGCATGTGTATGGAAGCCATCCGGATGGAGGACGCCAAGTAATGGAGTTAGTGCATCCGAGCCAAATCCTTATAATAAGTAAACCTTTTAGCCAAACACACTGATCCAAGGAACAGAATTATGAAGTTTGATTCTTTTTCGCGACGCACGTTTTTGAAGTCGCTGACCATGGGGGCGGCTGGGCTTGCCTTGGCAAGCTGTGTGGCCCCAACTGCTTCCGGGCCCGGCGCGGAAGCGGAGGCGGAGGCGGAGGCCGAACCCGTCGTCCTGAATGCGTTGTACCCCAGTGGCGGACCCTTGTGGAAGGAGTACCTGGACCGGATAGCAGAGGACTTCGGAGCCTTACAAGGTGTCGAACTCCGCTATAGCACACTACCCTTTGTCCAGCTGATGGACAAGCAATTGACATTGGTGGCGGCAGGCAGTGCAGATGTAGATATATTCGGCACCCACTATGCACAGATCGGGCGTTTCATCGAGGCTCTGTTCCCTCTGAATGATTATGTCGCTCGGGACAACATCATGGGGTCAGATTATGTGGAAGGCTCATTCGACGCCTTCACTGGCAACGGCAATCTGCTGGCTATCCCCTACACCTTCGATCTCCGGGCCCTTTACTATCGCACGGACCTCTTTGAAGCTGCGGGTATTGAGGCGCCTCCCACCACTTGGGACGAGCTGGTCTCCACCGCACAGGCCTTGAATGATCCTCCTGACCTCTACGGATACCTGATCGTGGGCAAGGGCGATCCTGCATTGCGCGAGTACAGTGATCTACTATGGGAGAACGGCGGCGACTTTTTGGAGAATGGGCTTGAACCCTCTCCGCCCGTATGGAATCAGCCGGCCGGCGTGGAAGCGTTACAGTGGTGGCATGACCTAATTTACAAGCACGAAATTGTGCCCGTAGGTACTCCCAGCTATGGGTGGGAGGAGAACGGCCAACTGTGGACAGCTGGACAAGCTGCCATGAGCAAGCAGTGGGGCCCAGGCGGCTCCATGGATCCTGACCAATCCGTCATTGTGGACGATTTCAGCATCGCCCCATTGGTCGGCAACAAGACAAATACTACGACCGCGGTGTGCCACGGACGAGCCATCAACCTCCATTCGGCTCACCCTGATGAGGCTTGGGAATTCGTCAAGTATTTGACCTCGCTATCTGTGATGGTGGACCTCCATGCCACCATAGGTGCCCGCCCAGCCCATGTTGGTGCTCTAAATGAAGCCATTGAAACGGCGGAAGGCATCAGTGCCTTGAATCTGGAAGCCTCTTTGGCCGGTGCCGCCAATGGCTATACATGGCCCCTGTTCCCAGAATTCTCGGAAATTCAACCCATTCTATGGGGGGAAATCGAAAAGGTCCTGTCCAATCAGAAATCCCCACAGGAAGGATTGGACTTCGCTGCCCAGGAATCAGAAAAGATCCTGGTGAATGCTGGTCTGATCTAGGTTACCCCAAATCTGACCAACGATGACCGGCCTCGCAGAACATCAAGGCATGGAAATCGAAAACAAGCGGGAGCGTATATCGCTACGTTCCCGCTTGGATGCATTGCAGAATCGCTATGCGCCTTATTGGCTGCTCCTGCCAGGAGTCGCGATCATTGTCGCGGTCCTGCTTTACCCCCTGATACACGCTCTCTACATTAGTTTTTTTGACTACAAATTAGCGCGCAGTGCCCGTCCCTTTGTGGGCTTGGGCAACTACATCGAAGCTGTCACCAGTGTGTCCTTTGGTACTGTACTGGCACAGAACATCGTTTTTGCGGTGGCATGCATTCTGGTGGAATTCACGCTCGCGATGAGCGCCGCCTTGTTGTTAAACCGTAAATTCCGGGGTCGGGCCCTGTACCGCGTGTTCCTGCTGTTGCCTATGCTGACAGCACCGGTGTTGGCAGGTTTCAACTGGCGCTGGATATTCAATGACCGCTTTGGTTTGATGAACCAGATTTTCATTGCCGCAGGCCTCCCTCCACAGGGATGGTTGGTGGATCCCAATCTGGCGCGACTAGCCATCGTCATTGCTACCGTCTGGCAAGGAATTCCTTTTGTCATGATTTTGCTGTTGGCGGGCCTACAAGCCCTGCCTCAGGCACCATTCGAAGCTGCGACAGTGGATGGTGCTTCGCCATGGCAACGCTTTTCGTTGCTCACCATGCCCCTGATGCGACCGGTAATCGCGGTAGCGCTGGCGTTGCGCATCATCGATCTATTCCGAGTTTTTGATGTCATTTACATCATGACACTTGGTGGACCGGGCCATGCTACAGAATTATTGCCTTTCTATATATACCGGGCCGCCTTTAGCCAGTCTCAATTCGGCCTGGCTTCCGCCCTTTCCTGGATCACGGTCTTCATCACAATTGCTTTGTTGATTCCCTTGTTCATGAACGAGCGATCTGGCGCCGAAAGCGAGAAGTTAAATCGATGAGTGTACAGGCCACTCGGGTGTCGAGGATCTCTTGGCGCAAGATCGCCGAGGAAGGAGGCACCTATCTCCTCCTCAGCATTGTGCTAATTATCATGATGGCGCCGATCCTGTGGCTCATCCTCACTTCGATACGGCCTTTCGTTGAGATTGCATCAACCCGCCTCATCCTAGTGCCACGCCGCCTGGTGTTGGAAAACTACCTGGCAGTGTTCCGAGATTATGAGATGTCCGCATATCTCAAGAACACACTCATTGTGTGTGGCGGCGTAATTGTGACTAATCTGGTGATAGGGCCGCCAGCCGCCTATGCCATGTCCCGATACCAATTCCGCGGAGAGAGGGTGGTTTTCTTCGGCCTAGTATTCATGCGCATGATCCCATTGGTGGCAGTCATCCTACCCTTGTTCATCATCTTCAGCACGTTACGCATGCTGAATTCCTACAATGCCCTTATCGTGGCGCACACGGCCTTTAAGCTACCGGTGACCATCTGGTTGCTACGCGCATTTATCGCAGATCTGCCCCGCGAGCTAGATGACTCTGCACGAGTGGATGGGGCTTCACCCTTAGGAGTCATCGTAAGAATCATAATTCCGCTCATCAAGCCCGGCCTGGCCGCTACTGCGGTGCTGGCGTTTCTGGCCACTTGGAATGATCTGTTGGTGACTTTGGTGCTTTCCAATACGATTGATACCGAAATGGTGGCCTTGGGGCTGACCAAATTCGTTTTGGAATATGGCGTAGCTTGGGGTCCGCTGACGGCAGCTGGAGTTTTGATGTTCATCCCCACTGTGGTATTCATTTTCTTTGCCGAGAAATATCTGGTACGGGGCCTCACCATGGGGGCTGTTAAGGAATAACCAAATTCTGGGATTAGTTGATTCACTCGGGCAAGGAGTTAACACAACCATTCTGCTTTGGCCGCAAACTCGATTGTTCTCGGATTGGGGTACTTCTGGCAAGTTGCGAGAATATCTAACATCCCGTAACAGGTCCTGGGCAGGTTGGACATCTGGCACAGCTTTGGGTTACGTGCAGGTCCCGGTCAGTCTCCTTGGGGAGGGACTATGGTGCCTCAGCTTTGACAGGCAAAAGGTAAAGATAGGGGGCCTAGTGTCACCTCTTCAGCCCTTGAAGATTACTGCCAAGACTTCCTGTGCCACCCACCCGTAGCGCCAGCATTTGAGACTGTACCTGAATACGGATCATTCGACAGATACTGAGATACGTTAAAAAAATTGGGGCAAACTCGCTACTGCTCCCAAATGCCACATCCCCTTTGATGACCTCCCCACTGGCGCTGTGAATTATGCCGAGAACGGATATCTCTCATTAAACGAACAGCTGCGTGAAATAGCCCGGGGTCAACGGAAGAAACTTTCTTCCTATGCCGAAAAGTTTTACAACGATCTGGAATCAATTGAGATAACACTGGATGAAAACGTCACCATTTTCAGAGGCAAGGGCGATATCGATGAGATGGCAGTCGGAGACGAGCATGTCCCTGCGGCACCTGAATTAACTTCACTTTGCGAAAGTTGAGGTCATGAGGTAGAAAACGAACGACACTATGATTGAGTCCAGGTAAGCTTCCGGGCAGCCTGCGGTTCTTACTAATAGCTCCGAACTGGAAAAACTCCTGGTGCCGCCAGCCAAGTTCAAAGTTGCCGCCAAATGCGAAGAAATTATATTGGGTACGGATTTGAGGCAAACATTTTCTATTGACCGTTTTTACGTCAAAGTACCCGTATATTAGGCTGATTGTTATTTTGCGGAGGCGATACAACAATGAACCAAAGCGACAACGATATCCGCTTCCCGCCGCGTGAGCCCAACAACCGCTTTGGCGATATGGCAGGCGGGATTGTACCTGCAGGTGCAGACGCAGGCCGCTTAGGAAAATTACACGATGCTTTGGCTGCATGGTTCGCTGATCCCCAAGTCAAGCCCTTTGAGTTTGACCCGGATGGCGAAGAGAGCGAGCAAGACGATCAGAGTCAGGAACGATAATGCCCGCCTGTACCGTGTTTCCCCGTATCGCGACATTCGCTCACCTGTCCGGGACAGTGGATAGTTATCCGGATATGGCCCCAAAGTTCAGTAGGGCCCTTGGCACCAACCCGCTTTGAGGATGGCACGGAAATCACGGATCACTTGCTGACGCTGCCCGAGAAACTGGTCATCGATACCGAAGCTTCCACCCTCGAGAATGCAGAAGGCCAAGGGCCCGCCGCCTGTTTGGAGGCATTGCGCCAGTTGTCGAACGATGAAACGGGCCGAGGGTAGCTACCTCGGCCGTGGTGGCAATCAGAGTGAAGGAAACGCTGCCAAGCCAATTGCCAGCCGCGCATGGAACCCTTGGGTAAGGGACCCTCGGCAAAGTCAGTAACTAACTCTACTTCGGCCTGAACCCATATCCCGTGCCCGAAGAGTGACGACTTGGACCAGACCTTTATAACGTCTCACTTTAGGTTATGCTTTTGGGCCAGAAGCCTTTTGTAGAGTCCTCATTATTCAAAGGTTCAATTGTATGGGCAGGGCAGGTAACCTGAAGCGTCATTGGCAAGACCTTTGGTCAGGATGATACGGCCCTTAAAGTTAACCTTGGATTCTGGACAGCGAGATACCACGCACGAAGAAGAGTTGCTGTGACCGGAAAATCATAAGAACCGACAAAGTCACTCACGCGGAACCTCCTATCAATTGAGGCTGACTGGTAGGCCGCAATTGCCTTACCACAACTGTACCCAGATGTAGCAAACCGATGCTTGTTCAGATCAATTTTGGCTGAATAGTATGATCCAGATCTGTGGCCGCAGTCCCATCCAACCTTCGACTTACGTTCCTCCAGTCACATCTTGGAGATGTTTATCTGAATGCTTAAGAATTCGAAGGTCGATTGGGTTTGCTCCGTACATTCATTTCTGCCATAACCCCTATGTTCAATTGAAAATCGAAGGCCAGGAAGCAAACGATGACTGAAGAAGAACAATATCTGTTTGATTTGCAAGGATTCCTAGTTGTAGAAAACGCTCTCAACCAAGACCAACTCCGGGAACTGAACGCCATACTGGATCAGAAGATCGGAGAGGAAGTGCCTGCTGGCTCGCATACCCACCGATTTGGCGACACCCTGTTAGATTGGGGTAAGGCCTATCGTGACCTGGTGGACAATCCCATTATGGTCCCGTACCTGGGCGAATTGCTAGGTGAAGACTTTCGTTTGGACCATGAATATCTGGACATCATTCGAGCAGGCAAGGGACCCATAGGCACCACATTACATGGCGGGGCTTGGCCGTTCCATTCAACTTTCTATTTCCAATGTAAGAATGGAACAATGCGGAATGGTCTGTTTGTTGTCGCTTACAACTTGCTTGATATCAATCCTGGAGACGGTGGATTCGCGGCAGTCCCGGGCAGCCACAAGAGCAATTTCAGCTTTCCTAACCAATGGAAGGAATTGACGAACAGCCAGAACTTTCCGTTTGTGGCCCAGGTCACGGGCAAGGCAGGCACAGCCATTCTATTCACAGAAGCCATGACTCACGGCACGTTACCTTGGCGAGGTAATGAGCGGCGCACAATTTTCTACAAGTATTCTCCACCTGCACTTTCCTGGGCAAGCACTTATTACGATGCTGCAGAATATCCGGATATGACAGATCGTCAGAAGGCCATATTGACCCCGCCCCGCGCCCACAGATATTGAGAGAACCACTTCTCGGGCAAACGATGCAGGGGGTGTAAGAAACTTGGTACCTTGAACGGACTGTGGTGTTGACAAGGGAATTCTAGCTGGGACTCTGTGTCCAAAGTCAAGCAGGTTATTGGCCCCAAAGTTTCATGAAACTCCCCAAGGAGCCTGCATGAAGTTAGGAATCCGGAAAGGTCCATGCATGGGACCTTGTCCGGTAAGTCGCCTAGCCAATGAAGATCTCCCGGAGCTTTTGGGGAATCCGTTGGTCACCATCGGTTTGTGTCGATTGTGCACCTGTAACTGACGCGTTGAGATTTCCATTTGAGGCTTTGCCTACTACATCTATTTCTTACCCTCTCCCACCTACACCAGAGCCGACGATGCTACTGGGAATCGTTGGACAGTTTCTTAACTCTTAAATCCCCCGTTTGACCCTCAAAATGGCATTTTATGCTCATGGGCAGCTGCATTCTAGAAGTTGATTGGCCCTCCGGCCTGACTGAATCGCTTCCATTGCTTCCGGTCGCTGCAGTTCACATTGAATTCTTCGCACTCAGCTGTTCTTGTTTCGATTCCTTGTTATAGCACGGACAGACTGTGTCCCTACTGCATATTTCATGAGGTAAGTATCTCCTTGTCCTTACTGGTGTGGTTTTCGTACCCAGTCATGAAAGCCCAGACTTACTCCCCTCAGCCTTCCACCAAAGGAAAAACAGGCAGGGGCAAGAAGCGTTGGCCACTCTTTTTTGAACAGTCCTGGCTACGTATACCCCCCGCTCCCCTGTTGAGGCTTATATCGCCCCCAAGGTACGTAACCATGAGATTGATGAGTGTCCGCCAGACAGCTTGTTGCGCAGTGATCCGGTAACTGCATTGTCTTCCGAAGAAACAAGGCTCGCTTGTCGCTTCGTTTGAGCCTCTACGGAAATACCCTAATCAGCCTATGCTGATGCCTATCACTACCCCCAAGGCAAAGTAAGCGGAGCCCTTATTCGCCGGGTTGGTGCCCTTACTAAGACCTGGGAGTCGGCCAGAATTCTATGCGCTCGGTACTTTCCAACGTTCACGTTTCTTGAAATGTACTGAACCCCGTTCTCCCGTCTGTCATTTCTTTGGCCAGGCTGATGCATATGCTGCCAAGACCCGATCCAAGAATTGATCCAGGTGCTGGTCAACTACCCCCCGGGCCGGGCTGCCAAGGTACCAACTGGCTATTTCCTCCACGCCCCGATGAAATGGAACGACGGCCTTGTAACCTGGCACAAGCCTCTTAATTTTCGTATTATCAAACATCTTGCAGCTGCCAATATCCCCCAGCAAACTAGATCCTAAATCTGAATCGTAGGCGTTTACTAAGTCGGAAGGAACGTGCACAAAACGGGCCTCAAGGCCGAAGGCTCGCGCAATCATTTCGTAAATCTGATTCCAGGTCAACACCTCGTCGGATGTGATGTGCACAGCTTCTCCAAGAGCTAGAGGATGACCCAGGAGCCCTACAAACCCCTTGGCAAAGTCCCTGTGATTGGTAAGGGTCCAGAGTGTGGTGCCGTCTCCGGGAATCAAGACCTCTTTACCGCGTTTCATGCGATCAATGGCCGTATAACCCCCCGTAACTGGGAAAATTGGGATCGCGGTCTTGTCATAGGTATGCGCGGGACGAACGATCGTCACAGGAAAGTTGTCATCCCGGAAGGCCTGCATGAGAACTTCCTCACAGGCTATTTTCTGCTGGGAATATCGCCAATGGGCATTGAACAGCGGCGCAGATTCCGTCAGGGGCATGGGTCCCACAGGGACTTTGTAGACCGATGTGGAACTAATGAAGACATACTGTCCTGTGCGATTTCGGAAAAGGTCAATATCTCGTGTGATGTGGGCCGGTTCAAAGGCAATCCAGTTCACTACAGCATCGAACTCATGTTGGTCCAGAACTGCCCGGACTTCATCTGCATCATTGATGTTTGCCCGCAGATGGGTGGCACCCTCAGGCAGAGGGCGGATGCTTTGGCCTCGATTTAGCAGATACAGGTCGATGCCTTGAGCGATAGCCCATGGGGCAGCAGCCGAACTGATGATTCCAGTGCCGCCAATAAACAATACTTTCATCAGGAGGTCTCCTCGTGAATATACAGAGCCGCCAAGTCTTCGACGTGTTGGACTGGGTCAGGCGCCCGTGACGCGTGGGCAAACTATACTAAGGTACCCCTAAAACCCATAGCGACTTTGCATAAGATTAATTGAAACTCCTTGAGGAATGGTCCCATGTGCAATCAATTTTCAGAAATTACTAACACCGCTCAGGCAGGATTGCCCGAAAGCATTGGTCTTCGCAAGAGAAATCTGCTCCTGAATGCTATTGACCAATTCGAAAGAGGAGCGATGACACGTCGTCGATTCGTAAACGGCGTTACTTCACTGGTCGGAGCAAGTGCAGCATCCGCACTATTAGCGGCGTGTGTGGTTCCAGCTCCCGAACCACCTGCCGCTCCCGAGGGCGTGGGAACAGAGGGTTCAGAAGATGCCTCAGCTGCTGGGCTGCAAACATCCATGGTCACCTACGGCGGATCTGGACAACCGGAACTGAAAGGGCATTTGGCAATACCTGCCGCCACTCCGGCTCCAGCTGTCCTGGTGATTCAGGAATGGTGGGGGCTCAATCCGCATATCAAGGATGTGGCAAACCGCTTTGCGCAAGCTGGTTTCGTGGCCTTGGCCCCCGATCTTTATCACGGAGAAGTGGCTACGGAACCAACTGAAGCCCGCAAATTGGCCATGGCCCTGGACCGCGCAACGGCTCTAACTGAATTGAATGTGGCAGCCCAGTATCTGCTGAACCTGGATTCCACCTCTGGCGAAACAGTGGGCATTGTGGGCTTTTGCCTGGGCGGTGGCATTGCCCAAGCATTTGCGGTCCGGAATCCTCTGAACGGAGCAGCCATTTCCTTCTATGGTTCGCCCCTTTCCGATGAAGATGCAGCCCAGGTTAATAGTGCTCTGCTTACTATCTGGGGAGCTGAAGATGGTGCCTACGCCCTACCGCGCACGGAGCAGCTGGAACAAGCCCTGACAACAGCCGGTGTTACCAACCGACGGTTGGTGTACGAAGGTGCAGGTCATTCATTCTTCAATGACACCCGGGCCTCCTACTATGCTGAAGCGGCTCAGGATGCCTGGCAACAGTCTCTGGAGTGGTTCACCACATATCTGGAAGGCTAGAAGTATCTCCCCGTTGCCTTGCACCAAAGTGGCCGCAGCTCACGGAATCCAGCACGTCACGCCTACTCCAACGATTTCACAATAGTCTATGTAAGCAGGCAACGCAATCACGTAGTGTTGCAGAAAATGCAGAGGCCTTCTCCCCAAGCCTGTTTGCCTGCATGTCGGCGCTAGGCAATTGATTCCTAGGTTGCCTTCGGAAAAGTTAAAGCTGCCATTTCAGATCACTGGGGATCCTTATTGCAACATTGGAATTGACAGCATAGAAATGCTTCCAAGGGAGACCAAGGGGATCCTTATTTCTCTGGCCCCCTCCAATCCACGCCTGGCGAGAGCGGAATCTGGGTCCTCTTCTCGGTTACTGTAGCTGAACGTGGCGGCCGCTAAACTGGAGCGTTGCTTTTTGCCGGGTTTGACTTCTTGTTAAGAACTTCGAATCTCCTCGCAGCCTTTGTCTTCGGTCTAACCGGATTCTCTGCGCTTGTTTTTGAAATCGTCTGGATTCGACAAGCGTCCTTGATTCTAGGCGTCAGCGTTTACGCTTACGCTGCCGTTGTCACAGCCTTCTTGGGCGGGGGAGCACTGGGGAACTGGGCCTTCGGCAAAGTGGCGGATCGAATTCAACGCCCAATGCCCTTCATCTTCTTCTTGCAGTGTGGCGTTGCAATACTTGCTCTGCTGACCTGGCAAGTGTTCCCTTACTTGCGTTCCCTGTATGCCTTGGTAGCCAGTGAACCGCATCTGGGGACAGCTCAGGTATTTCTGTGGCGATGCCTGCTTGCCGCCTTTATTCTGACACCCACCGCCATTCTGATGGGCGGTATCCTACCTACTCTGGGCCGCTGGCTAGCCTATTCCCCCTCACCAGAATGGACCTCCAAGCTGGGTCGTTTCTATGCGGTTGAAACCCTGGGGGCCGCTGCTGGTTGCCTGTGTACTGCCTTAGTTTTCCTGCGTTTCTGGCCTTCTCAATTCTCCATGTTTGCGGCGGTCGGCGTAAGTCTACTGGCCGCAATTACTGCTTTGCTGGTTGAAAGGCTGGAACCTGCCCTGGAGCGCGACGACACTTCGTCTCCGCCCCAGCCAGAGACGCCTATAAGAGATGAGGCAAATACTGCTCTTCCTTCGCGCTGGAACGGTGCTGGAATCTTGCTGCTTTACGCAGGTTCTGGATTCGTTGCCTTGGGCTACCAGATGGTCTGGGCCCGCATACTCGCCATCTTCACACTGGATGCCGTATTTTCTTTTGCCATTGTTCTCACCTCCTTCCTGACAGGTTTGGCCCTAGGCAGCGCTTTGGCGGCAAAGAACTTCCGCCGAAAGACTCCGACCCTTGCCACCTTTTCTCGGCTGCAGCTCATACTGGCTTTAAGCGGCCTCTTGACGATTTACCTCTTTTACGTGATGCCCCTGATTTCTTTCGAGACTCTCTTCGGCCATTTCACTCTCAACCGAGCCATTATGTTTGAATTCCTACTGGGATTCCTGGTGCTTCTTCTGCCCACAAGCGTAATGGGCTATCTGTTTCCGGTTGTTGTGCATCTGGTAACTGCCGAAAGCAGGAATCTGGGCAGTTCTGCCGGGAAAGTCGGCGGGGCAAATACGGCAGGCGCCATCCTGGGAATATTAGCTACTACTTTCGGCCTTGTTCCACTGGCCGGGCTACAGGGCGCCCTCTGGATTCTGGCTGGAGTCAGTCTCTGCTTGGGAACGGTTGCCAGGTTGGCTACTAGGCCCAAACTGAAACCTCTAAGGAATTCGCCCTGGCTGCAGCCTGCCGCCGTAACTGTATGTCTCTTATTCGGATTCTCGTTTCGGCCTCCGCCGGTTTATCTAGGCTTTCGCCAAGATCCTGGAGAGCATCTGGTCTACTACGAGGAAGGGGTCGAAACCACGGTTGCAGTTTTTAACGTTGAGGAGCAGAACTATAAGGTGTCTTTCGTGGATGGGAGGATCGAAGTACCTACCGATGAGGTAAGTATGCGCGCTTTTCGCGCCCTAGGACATTTGCCCCCTTTAGTTCATCCAGAAGCCCAACGCGCCCTGATGCTTAGCTTCGGTAATGGCATTGCCACCGGATCGCTGGACACCCACGGCGTTCCCGAAATCGACGCCGTGGATCTTTCCAGGGAAATGATGCAGGCAGCAGACTTGTACTGGGAAGAAAACTACAATGTCCTGCTCAGTCCTCGATTACATCTATACGTTGAAGATGGACGAAATTTCCTGCAACGCACTGAGCAGAACTACGACATTATCACTGCGGATGCCACCCATCCTTCCAACACCAGTAGCTGGGCCTTGTTCACACGAGAATTCTATGAAAGCGTAAACGCCCGCTTGACCCCTGATGGCGTCTTTTTCCAATGGCTACCCTTTCACAGCATGACGGAAGCCGACTTCAAATTGATTCTTCGTACCTTCCAGTCAACGTTTCCGCATGCCACTCTCTGGTACACCGGCAGCAGCCACTCCCTCATGATGGGTACAGCGTCTCCATTTGCCAGACCAGACTTGGAAGCTGTACTCGACCGCATGGAGCGGCATTCCACAGCGTCTTTCGACTTGGGGAGCCGACAACAGGTCATTGACTATTTCACTTTGGACGAAAGGCAGTGGCGTGCCTATGCCGGATCTGGCCCCATCGCCACAGATCGACGGGTATATTTTCTTCCTGCCCCAGATCAGGTGGAGTCCATCGCTCATGCGCTACTGATTGCCCGCAGCTCGTAGCGGCTTCTAAAGCGGCAAGGTTCTATGCCTTCCGAGCCCCTGTAAATTTGGCAGACAGCCCGGCTTGCAATTTCTCTTGAAGAGAAAGCTTTTCAGGCACTTGGATTTCGAAACCAAAACTGGGACAACTCCACTTCCCGGCCACCACATACTTCGACACGACGAACGTGGCCTTACAGTTTCCACTGTTTCGAATCACCATGAAATCTGAATAAGTGGAGACACAGAGCAGTTTAGATAACTTAAATTGGATGTTTACCCTCGAACTTCCTGGTCAGCTGCTTCGTTTAGAGGCATTGCCCAATGCCTGCAACCTATGGATAGCCTCATGCAGAGGACTCAATGATTTGCAGAGCTTCCGATAGACCTCCAGATACAGGGGCTCATACACCTGCACTTCTTCCTCCCGCGGAGCCAAGGTTCTCGACTGCAGTTCAATTGCTTTGGCCGCGGCGTGGACCGTTGGGAAATGCCCAACACCCACACCCGCCAGTAAGGCAGCTCCCAAAGCAGCGGCTTCTTCCATATGTGCCACTTGAAGGCTCCGATTCATTACCGCTGCTTTAATCTCCAACCAGAGTCTGTTGCGAGTTCCTCCTCCAGTGAGCACAATGCCCTCAGGCCAAGGCATGCCACTTAAACGCAGTACTTGATCCAAGGAGTACCGCGCCTCCATGGCCAATCCTTCAAGAGTCGCTCTGAACATCACCTCCACAGTGGTATCCATGGTCATGCCTATGTAGCTGCCGCGAGAATACTGCTCTTGGTGGCCAGGGTTGGCAAGGCGCAGGTGAGGGAGAAACACTACTCCCTGGCTGCCGGCAGATACTTGACGGGCTGTTGCCATCATCTCAGCGTAGTCTTTTCCTGGGGCGAAGCGGCTGCAGAACCAGTCCACCACTACTCCCGACGTATACAAACCGGCCATTAAGTAAAAGCCGCCGGCAACATGCCGTCCTTGCGAAATGCCATGGACTCCCAACGCCTGGTTGGTGGCTGGCTGGGGAAGCGGCAGAAACAGACCTTCCGCACTGCCCATCGAATCCAGGAGGGTGTTGGAACCAGTCACTCCCAAGGCCAAGGCCGCCACTACATGGTCGTGTCCTCCGGCTGCCACCAAAAGATTGCCCGGCAGGTTGAGATCCTTGGCAACTTCTGGCAGCAAATACCCCAGAGGCTCTCCCGCAGCTACCAGAGGAGGAAATATGTCAACTGACATGCCCAATTCTGATAGAAATTCATCTGCCCAGCGATTTCGCGCCACATCCAAAGACATGGTGCGGGCAGCCAAAGAGTATTCCATGGCCATGACCCCGCTAAGCCGCCAGCCAATGTACCCAGCTAGGCTTAGCCAGTGCCGAATGCGGGAAAAGACTGTCGGTTCTTCCTCCCGCAGCCACAACAATTTACATAGGCCGAAAATTGGATGTAAGGCTTGTCCAGTGGCCTCGAATACTGCCTCCATTCCAAAGAGAGCCTCCAATTTCTCTTTCTGTGGCTGGGCCCGCGTGTCATACCAAGCGATGGAGGCAAAAACAGGACCTCCTTGACTGTCCAGCGGGACACCAGCTTCCCCTACGCTAGTAATGGCCAACGCAACGGGAGTGCCCTGTCCTGCAGTCAATTCCCCCAATTCCCGAAGCAAGGCGACGCAGTTCTGCCAGAGATCTTCAGGATCCATCTCACCCCAGCCGGGGCGAGGATGGGCCATGGGAGTGCGGCGGCGGCATGCCGCGAGTTCCTGTCCATTCAAGGTAAAGGCATGGGCCTTCAAATGGGACGTACCGAGGTCAAGGGCAAGCAGGAGCGGCATGGACACAGAAACTATTGCAGCCTTGGAGCTGGCGAACCGGAAACAACTATGCTGTAGACGATTGGGTACAGAAATAATCCAACTGGATTCTATGCCTCAATCCAATATTAAGCTAGGTGAAGACAGGACTCTTTAGTCGAATCTTCAGAGTGTTCAATCAGAGCGCTGCAGCGACGGCCTCTTCCTTGCATATTTGGCTCGCCATCTTTTGGGGCTCGAAACTCAATCTCCTAGATCAGCACAGTTCTGGGAAATAGGTTGAATAGAACCCTCGGTCTCTCGTGAGGAATGCATTTGCAGTTCGTAAAGCGTGAGCTCCAATTAAGAAGTCAGTCAGGATTCGGGTTCGGGGCCCACCAGCCTCACGATAAAGTGCCCAACGCCTACCAGCTTCAAAAGCAATCTGTGTATCCAAGTGGGAAATCGTGACACTGATCTGTTCCAATGCCTGTTCGAGGGAAACGCGGTCACTGAATGCCGGAACTAATTCAGCGACAACCACATCGCATATGAGAATCGCTCCGCGGTCATATGCCTCCCTGAGTAGCCTTGTTGAGTGTGAACCATGAACCTTATCAGGGAGAAAAACATCCAATAGGACGTTGGTATCTACAGCAGTAATCATCTTCCCCGAATCTCTTCAATATATTCATCAGTAGAACTCGGATTCCTAAGAATTCCGTAAACTCTTTCCACGGGGTGACGAGAAGCAGATCTTTTCTGGATGAGCAAGCCTTCTTTTGTAAGTGTGATGTCGATCTCAACATTGTGATGCAAGCCCATCTGCTCCCTAAGCCTCTTTGGAATCGTAATCTGCCCCCTCTCTGAAATTTTCATATTATTATCCCATGTATTCCATATTTATTTCAGCATACCTCTATAGTAGGGCAGAAGCAAGTATGGGGAAGGCATCGTGAATTGGACAACGCTTTCCGCTTGCGCCTTTTGGAATGAACTCTTTGCCAGAGTGCAAAAAACAGTGAACTTACATTGTTTTTTCGGTCCCTTTGCCTGTTCAGAACACCTAATTTTCCTTCGCGGCGCAGCGAGCCCCAGTTGTCGAAGGTCCTTGATCTGTCCCCGCATCCAATCGAGGAAGGAAGGGCAACACGCGCCCGCGTCAATTGAATTTGGAAAAATAGGTCTTATCAGTTCGGTTACACAAGCCGCTCCCATAAATCGGACAATTTGAAATGCACTCCTGCGGATCTACAGGCTAGCAATTCAACTCAGTGATTCTTAAGGGACTTATATACCTAAGTAACAAAGTGGCTCAGACATATGGGATTTCAGGCTGGCTAGACATGGAGTACAATAAAAAAAGCGGCAGACACGGGAATGTCCACCGCTTTCTTAGGGACAGGAATCCAGAACATTCCATGCCTGCTACATCTAATCTAACACAACCATCTATAGTGCATCGCGGTGTGCGTTTGCGCCTGTTGCCGGGCACGCCCGCCGTGGCCCACCAACTGGCAGGCACAGCAGGAGCCTGCCGCTTTGTCTGGAACCACTTTTTGGCTCTGAAACGGCAGCAGGACAGGGACTATCGCTGCTGACAGGATTACAAGATTGGACCTGAAAAGCCTAAGCCCAATCTCACATTTTTCGGCATGGGGCTTGAATTCACCGCCTTGCGTCACCATCCGCACACCGCCTGGCTGCAGGACTACATCTTCAAGGCGGTGAGACATATCCTGAAGTATCTGGCTGACGCCTACCAAGCCTTCTGCCAGGGACAGCGCGGCTACCCGAAATTCAAAAGCCGCTACCGTAATCAAGATGGATTTACCATTCCCAGCGATGTGGAATTGGTGGACAACCATCTCCATGTGCCTCGTATCGGCAAGCTGCGGGTGAAGGGGTCCAATCTGTATGCTGCCCTTGACCGCACGCATCGTGAAAGCAGAGACGGCAGTTCGGCCTAAATGGGATGTCCATGTCACCTATGCAGTGCCCATCTCCAAGGTGAAAAAGGGGGCTGCAGACGGCGCTGTCGGACTGGACCGAAATGTGGGCCAAGCCACCGACAGTGAGGGCGCTGTCTATCCCATGACGCCCACACTGCCCGGCTGGACACCAAGATCAGACGCACACAACGCCTGCAGGCCCGCAAGGTGAAGGGCTCGATCCGCAGACGCCGGCTGGGCGGGCAATTGACCAAACTGCAGCGCAAACGCCAGCGCATCAGACATAACGACACACATCATATCGGCCGCCGGTTGGCGGACAAAGCCCACACTGTAGTCGTCGAAAATTTGCATGTATCCAGCATGACAAAATCTGCGCAGGGCACTACGGAGCACCCCGGTACGAATGTCAAGGCCAAGTCCGGCTTGAACCGTGAAATTCTAGCCACCAACTGGAACCAACTGGAACAGCGACTGGCCTACAAGTGCGGTCGATTACTCCAAGTCAGCCCTGCCTATACTAGCCAGACCTGTAGCCTCTGCGGTGGTGTAGACAAGCACAATCGCCCAACGCAGGCTGATTTTGTCTGTGTAATTTGTGGTTTTGCGTTGAATGCGGATTGGAATGCCGCTCTGAATATTTTGGGCAGATCCAATCTGCCTGTGGCCCGCGGGACAGGGGCAACTGCACGGCGAGAAGCGTTCTCAATAGAGACTTTTATGACCCGTGAACAGGATATGTCTGAGCCACTTTGTTACTTAGGTATATAAGCCCCATTGTTAAGGTATATTCGGAACAAATCTTTCTCCCTTCCGAAATCTAATACGCTGCAGGTTCTTCGACCCTGACTCCCTTTCCCAGGAACTACATGACAGTTAGCCAAGAATCAGTTTTGCCCAAACCCAGAGGGGAATTCATCCGCCTCGACCAGTTTCTCAAGGCCCTTAACCTCCGCCCTTCAGGGGGAGCGGCCAAGTGGTCTATTCAGAACGGGGAAGTAAGAGTCAACGGTGAAACGGAGCTGCGGCGTGGCCGCAAACTGTACCACGGAGACACGGTGGAATGTGACGGATTTCAGATACCGGTGGAATTCGATTCCGCATAGCCGCTACCAGGCTATCCAAGTACTGTTGTCGTTAGGAAGAGGACATGGTCGTGGGAATCACACGTTCCCACACTAGAGCTTTAACCTCTTCGCTTACGGGAACGCCATCGGATTCCAGAACTGGAATCAGGGCCGCTACCGCCGTCTTAACCATCTCGTCATCCGGAGGCCTTGTGGTTACCTTTTGCAGCCACAGCCCGGGCACAATGAAGAAGCGCAAAGCCGGATTACCGGCGTGATTCGCACTGAACCGTATCAGTTCGTAGGCGATGCCCGCCACCACGGGCAGCAGTGCCAGCCGAGTTGCGAACCGCAACACCAATGCCAACCAATTGGGATCAATGTTGTTGAAGGTCAGTGGCGCAAAGAGAATGACGCTGATAATTACCACAAATAGGATGAAACTGGTGCCGCAGCGTACGTGTTGTACGCTGAATCTCTGCACATCTTCAATTTCAAGTTTGGATCCGCCTTCAAAGGCGTTGATGGCCTTATGTTCTGCCCCATGAAAGCCGAACATGCGCCGGATGTCCTTCATAAAACTGATGCCGACGAAATATAGACCGAACAGCAAGACCCGGATCCCACCTTCTACAGAGGCATCCAGAAAGGCGTTGCCGGCAAAGAATTCTGCTATCCAGCGGCTTATAAGAGTCGGTGCCAGAAAAAAAAGTCCGATGCCTAACACAAAACTGAGACCCACCGTGGTCCAAGCCACGGGGCCCTGAAAACGTACTTCTTCAGTGTCGCCTTCTTCTTCGGCCACACCTTGAGCTGCTATGTCGGCGCTCCAAATGATGGCACGTATGCCTAAGCCTAAGGCTTCCCAAAGCAACCCCAGACCACGAATAAAAGGCATTTTGCCCAGCCGGCTTGTATAGATCCAGGCTGTGAGAGGCTCGTGGTGCAGCTTGATGTCCCCTGATGCTGTCCGCACGGCCACCGCGAAGGTCTTGGCCCCGCGCATCATTACCCCTTCCAGGATCGCCTGGCCACCGTAAAAACGCGCGCTCACAAGGAGGCCATCTCTTGAAGTGAATTATGGAAATATTGGGGGCGACGGGAGTCGGCGATGGGGGTCAAATGTACTGGAATCCAGTGCTATACTCGCATGTCATGGCCGCAGCAAAAGGCACTGTCCACGTCGTCACGTATTATAGCCCAGAAACCGGCTATACGGTGGCGACTTTGGACGTAGACCAAAGTCAAGGCCTACCGGTACAGTGCCAACAAGAACTGACCATCGTAGGCAAGATGCCTGCTCTCAACGTGGGGGAGTATGTGTCGGTGACGGGCAATCTGGACCGGCACAAGGAGTATGGCCCTCAGTTGCAAGTGGTCGATTGCAAGGTCGAATTGCCTGTCACTGAAGAAGGCATCGCCCGATTCCTGGGAAGTGGCTTAATCAAGGGCGTCGGTCCAGCAACAGCCAAGAAATTAGTCCAGGCTTGGGGGGTGGAAACCTTAACTGTTCTCGACCGGGACCTTGACAGGCTAGCGGAGATTCCGCGTCTGGGGCGAAACAACGCAGACAGAATTCGGAACGGCTGGGAGAACCATAAGTCACAACGAATGTTGACTTTGCTCCTGCAGGAATTCGGAGTCACTCCCACCATGGCTCAGCGTATCCATGATGAGATGGGGGTCGGAGCCGTGACCCGGCTACGCGATAACCCCTATCTGCTGTGCCAACTCTCGCAAATCGGCTTCAAGACCGCGGACAATATTGCGGCCAGACTGGGCATCAAAGACGACCAGTTTGTGCGCGTGGAAGCCGCCTTGTTGTACGTCATGGACAGTTCACTCAACAATGGCCATACTTACCTGCCTGGTCCAGAGCTTGTGGAAGAAACCACCTCCTTGACCCTTGGCCGCACCGAAAAGGTGGCAAGCTGCCTGATCCAGGTGCTGGGCAAAGGCAAATTGGTAGCCAAAGTCGGTCCCGGCGGAGAGACGTTCCTGCCGGAGTGGCAAATCACTGAGACCTTCACCCCTCAAAGTCTTTCCACTACTTCCTTGCAGGCTCCGACTCAGGCCGCCAGATCCGATTCAACTCAGTCCCGTCAACTCGATCCCATGCAGACACTGGCCCCATTGGCCGTGTACCTGGACTGGATGGCCCACTGCGAAACTGGGCTGGCAGAAAACCTGGCGGATTTGATGCAACGGGAGACGCAAGTCGCGCGCCTGATAGGAGGTTTCGACTGGAATGAGTTCTGGCGCAGCCGCTCTACGGATTTTCTGCTAACAAACGGCCAAAAACAGGCTGTCCAGGCCGCATTGCTTTCACCTTTCTCGGTCCTGACTGGAGGTCCTGGGACAGGTAAGACCACCACTATTCGCTCCATTATCGAACTATGCGAACAACAACGGCTTACCGTGGATCTAGCTGCACCCACCGGGCGGGCCGCCAAACGCATGCAGGAGACCACGGGCTTGCCGGCCCGCACTCTGCACCGTCTGCTGGAAGTGAACATGATGCAGGGCGCCATGACCTTCGACCGCAACGAGACCAATCCGTTGGAGGGAGATGTGCTCATCGTAGACGAGGCTTCAATGCTGGATCTGCGCATGGCCTATCACTTGAGCAAGGCGATCCCGCCTGCCATGCACATAATGCTGGTGGGAGACGTGGACCAATTGCCTAGTGTGAGTCCCGGCAATGTGCTGGGGGACATCATCCAACGAATTGACGACGGCGATCTTTCCCATCCAACCCGAGGGGCCGGTCCTTGTATCGTCCGCTTGGAGGAGATTCACCGGCAGAGCCAGGGCAGTGCCATTGTCACCAATGCCCACCGCATCCGCCAAGGCGAGATGCCACTCATTGACAACGCCCAAGGGAAAGACTTCTTCTTCATGCAAGCCGATGACCAAGCCCAAGCTCAACAGATTTGTATAGATTTGGTCAAGTCCCGCCTGCCCGATTATTACGGAATGTCCCCTCGGGAGATCATGCTGCTCAGTCCCATACGCAGAGGCCTGGCAGGAGTAGTGTCTTTGAACAGTGCACTGCAGCAGAGTCTCAACCCACCCAGACCCGGTGAGGAAGCAATCACAAGAGGAGACATAGTCCTGCGGGCGGGGGATCCCGTAATGCAGCTGCGTAATGACTATGACAAGATGGTTTTCAATGGTGACTTGGGCACACTGACTCAAGTAAGGCCTGGGGCCAAGGAGGCATTCATCACCTTTGATGACCGGGTGCTTCCCTATACAGCTGCCGAATTAGCTCAAATCACACTTGCTTATGCCGTTACCATCCACAAGAGCCAAGGCAGTGAATATCCCGCCGTAGTCGTACCTCTGATGTCAGCGCACTGGGTCATGCTGCAACGAAACCTGTTGTATACTGCGCTCACTCGGGCCAAACAGCTGGTAGTGGTTGTGGGCCAACGGCAAGCTCTGGAGCGGGCCGTGAATAATGCACACGTGGGACACCGGTATTCCGGCCTTTACGCTGGCCTGAAAGCCCTAGCCGTCTGAGACTCTGCACTCCTGTCCCTCCTAGTTTTTGGTTTGCGCCGCGGCCCGATTCTTCAAATCCCAAAAGAGAGATCCCAACTATGTCGAGTCAACCTCTGCCCATTGCCCTTCAGCTATACACATTGCGTGAGATGGAAGCCACTCCAGAAGAGATCCTTGCCACGGTTGCTAAAGCTGGCTACAGCTATGTAGAGACCATTCACCAGACGGAACTCTCTGGCCAAGCCTGGAAAGAGAGGCTGGACAGTCATGGACTGTCGGCCGTTTGCAGTCATGTACCCACAGAGGCGTTCGTGGAAGATTTGGATGGCACCATCCAGCAATATAAGGACTTGGGCACGGAGTTTGCAGCCATTCCTATCCCCAATCGCAAGCTGTGGGCAGGAGAACCCACGGGGGCGGATTGGCAGACTTTTGGACGCCAATTAGAGGAAATCGGAGCCGCCTGTCACTCGGCCGGGCTGTCTCTCTTATATCACAGCCATTGGCAGGAAATGGAGGAATATGACGGCAAGTTAGCCATTGACTTGCTATTGGCGGAAACAGACCCAAACCACGTGGGTTATGAGCCGGACTTCGCCTGGATCACCAAGGGCGGCCAGAATCCTGTCGACATTCTGCAGAGGTATGCAGGCCGGTGTCCATGTGTCCACATGAAGGACTTGGCAGCCCCCGGCCAGAATGAGGATCATATGGGCCTGGAAGACGTAGGCTACGGCATTCTGAATTGGGAAGAGATCATTCCTCAAGCCAAGACTTCTGGCGCCCAGTGGTACATCGTAGAACACGATATGCCAAACGGTCACGTGAATAGCATCACACGCAGTTACAACTTCATCGCCGCGCAGATGCAAGCCTAGAAACGCTGCCGCTGTCATGGAAACGGGCCGCCCCCAACCTGCTGCTTTCGAACACCTTGTCTATGACCAAACGGGGAGTTCAGTAACTGTCAAGAAAATTGGCGGCAACGACTTCTATGTGGTGATGGAGGATGGGTTTGATTACCACATAGAAGCTGGCAAAGTGGATGCAGCAGTCTGGGACACATTGAAGTCCCACTTCTTGCAGGTCAAAGATGACCAGTTGCCGGCAGCCTTGGAAGCAATGGGGGTGGAAGATCCCTTTACGCTGGCGGCGTATGAGGCCGCAATTGACAACATCGGTGCCGCCGATGCGTTCACCATCGCTCCAGAACACAAAGATATGCTGGCCCTGTTAGGATTCCGCATCGTGATCGACTATCACGGGGATGTGAAAGACGTCGTAATGCCGGAGCAGGAAATAAGTCCAGATGACGACGGGCGCGAAGAACGATGAAAGGGTTCCTGGATGATGTCTTGTCCCATTGCCAAGGTCTCTTGATGGGGACTACTCCGGATTGAATGCGCCCTACAAACTACCCCAAGTGACAGTTGAGAAGTCTTTGCCTTCCCTCGGGTGAGGTACTCTCCGCAGAAACAGCAGGGACTTGACACCAGCCCCATTTTGCCAAATTCCGGAAGCGGCCCACTCTCCCGCTGCGCTGGAGCAAGAAAGCGGTCAGCCAATTTTGAATTTCTAATATTCCAAATTCCTCTACAGGCCGAATGCCAGATCGTTGAAGACAGGAAATGGTTAGTCTCCAGACAATTTATCTGCCTGGTGTAGCGGATGGACAGACAGCCCGCCGCACTCCGCTACCAATCCAATGGCCGTAATTCGACTTCTCAACAAGGGACACTGGCCCAGTTTACTTTGGGAACAATGCCGAAGAGGGTGGATGGACTTCGGAAGGCATTGCCTTCGCCTGCAGCCAGCTGCTCTCATTCACTTCTGGAAGGTGGAGGGCGAGGGATATTTCAAGTCGAATTTAAAATTGGGCCCCTGTCTTTTTCTCTTTTTCCTCCCAACAGGGCTCGGGGCAAACCAGGACCTTATCGACTATATGAGGGCGCCAAATTAATCTGATCTCTAGAAGATAGAATCGAAACCTTACCCGCCAAGCACCCCTAGACAATTAACTAACGGGGACCTGCTGCTTCCCAATTGCTCTTGAGTTCGCGGGCCTTTGTAATCAGTTCCGCTTGATCTATTTCCCCGGAACCTACCAATGAGCTACCGATTCCTACTGCTACCGCTCCGGCCTTTCGGAAATCCCCGATATTCCCGGCATCGATGCCACCAGTTGGGATGAAATCCACGTCACTTAAAGGTGCGCGCACGGCTTTCAAATAGGACGTACCTAAACACGGGAAGAGTTTCACCATCTGGCAGCCTGCCAGGACTGCCTGCTGGATTTCCGAAGGCGTAAAGACCCCAGGCAACATTAGCGTATCTTGGGCATGCGCTTCCTTTACCGTAGGTAAGTCTAGATTGGGAGCCACTAGGAACTGTGCGCCTGCAGATATGGCCTCCCTTGCCTGCCCAGAATCCCTTACTGTCCCGGCTCCTATCACCATATGGTCACCGAATCGGATTCTCAAAGCTTCTATGGCGTTCAGAGCCCCGGTCGTATTGAGAGTGACCTCCAGCAGAGGCAGGGGTGCAGCCAGCATGGCATCCCCAACTGTAAGGACTTCCTCAAGGCTGAATCCTCCGCGCACTATGGCGATAAGTCCTTCCTCACGAATACGGTCCATCATTTCCAGAATTGGCGACGGGGCAATGTTTGACATGGAAAGTCGGCCTCTATGCAAGTATCTCCATCGCCAGATGTGGCAATGGACTAAGGAAGCGCCATAGCGGTTTGGCACGGCCTATTGTATGCAGCTAGGGCCACCGCGTGGCAAGTCCCTAAGACCATTCCCGGCCGTCCGAAACGCCAATCCGGGATTCACATTGCCAAGTCGATCTTGCTCCATACTTAGCGTTTGCACAGGGCTCGAATCGCATCTGTGATAGCAGGACTTGCTCTGAAAGTCTTTACTTCGCCCCCTACCAAGCAGAATTAAATGCGTTCAAATGGCAATTTCGGCTGGTCCGCACCAATCCTGAACCGTCCAGCCAAATTGCACTTCAGGCGTGGAAATTCAAGGATATCCGACCTCCAACGAAAACTTGGCCCCGGCTCGAAGGGCCTTGACCAGTCCTAAGACGCCCTGCTTTGGTACATTACAAAGCGGCCTAGAGCGCTTATCCCTTGTTGACTTTTTCCACTGGGTTAGATCGGCAACTTGCTGTCGCTACCTTCGTTCGGGAGGGCCTTGGATAACTCGTGGGAATTGGACAGGTTTCCATTGAAAGGGTCCCATTGCCTTCGAATACATACCAAGAACCTGCATCACATGACAGTGATTCCCGTACCAGCTGCTGCCATGCCCACATACCAAGCAATTACCCCTTCATCTTGGCAGGCCTGGCTGAATCTCTGGGCCTTTTCGGCAGGAACCGCCAAAAGCAACCCCCCACTGGTTTCAGCCTCCCATAACGCGGCAAGCGCAGTTGGGTCAACTCCTTCTCCCACACTCACGGAGCCTCCAAAGTGGCTCTGGTTGCTCTTTCCGGCCCGAGTGGCAACACCAGCCGCCACATAGTCCTTGACATGCGGCAGCAACGGCACATTAGAAATTTCCAATCGCATGCCAACTGAGGCAGCTTTCTCTTGTTCCTGGAGCATTTCCTGGCTGTGCCCAAGCAGCCCAAAGCCACTGATATCTGTAGCTGCCGTCACATCAAATCGACTCGCTAGGCGGGCGACTGGGGCATTCAGCTGCAACATGGAGTGGATAGCCGCCTGTAAGTCTGCTTCCTCCACTAAGCTAAAGGAGTCCACAATATCTGCTGAAGTAATGAGTCCGGTGCCCAGAGGCTTGCTGAGAAACAGGTGATCCCCGTCCCTCAGGCCCCCCTTTCTGAACAGATGATCAGGATGTGCCTGCCCCGTCACTGATAGTCCATAGAACAGCTCGGGACTTGTGATAGTATGGCCGCCCACCACTACGGCTCCGGCCTCCTGCACCTTGTCAGCGCCACCCGCCAACACTTCTGCCAGAATTGCGGTGGGCAAAACATCTGGCTTCCCCGCGATGTTGAGGGCAAACAGAACTTCGCCACCCATGGCATACACATCGCTTAACGCATTGGCCGCGGCTATAGATCCGTATGCATAAGGGTCATCTACCACTGGAGTAAAAAAGTCAGTCGTCTGAATTAGAGCCTGCTCAGCAGACAGGCGAAACACTGCAGCATCATCCGGTTCCTGCAGCCCTACTAACACCCGCTCGTTCGCAGTGCCTTCAAATTTCTGAGCCAGTTGTCGCACGACCTGCGACAGTTCCCCAGGGGGGAGTTTAGAGGCTCAACCGGCGCAAGTCGCGAGCTGAGTCAACCGAGTCTTGAATTCTTCCATATTTTTCAGGCGGTACTTGGCTTCTGCCTCGCCCACCTACGGTCCTTCGCCGTTCTTGTATAGATGATGTTTTCGAATATAGGCGATCACTTCAGGAGTGAGAAGGTAGCGCACTGGTTGGCCATCCATAAATCTGGCTCGCACATTGAGCCCAGAAACATCAAGGCCCGGCATCTCCAAGACCTTTACCTTTTCCTGGATATTCGGCAGGGCTTTCTGCAGTTCTGGCCAGTCAATTCTTACATCTGGCCGAAACATAGCCACTAAATTACAATTCTCCAACAGCCAGCTAGGATTGTGCCATTTAGGCAGGTCGTGCAGGCTATCCAGCCCCATCAGAAAGTAGATGTCTGTCTGCAACGGCAGGCGGGGCTGCATCCTCTGCATCAATTCTACTGTGAAACTGGGGGTATCTTCGGCTGCATCTAGTTCGCTTACTCCAAAAAGTGGGTTTGATTCCGTAGCCAACCGGGCCATGGTAATGCGATGCCGTGTGGGCGTAATGGGCTGTCCCGGTTTATGTGGAGGCTGGCCGGCTGGCACAAAATACACTCTGTCCAACTGCATGATTTTGGCTGCTTCCTGAGCCAGTAACAGATGTCCAATATGTATGGGGTCGAAAGTTCCACCCAAAACTCCCAAGCGCGGCTGCTGAGGTAGCGGCTGCGGTGGGCTGGCAGCTCCGCTGACGTCCAGCGCCTGGTCCAATTCCCTCCAGGTGCTAACCGCCGCAACCGTCGATTTAGATAGTGACATTGTCAAAGCCCCAGACCAATTCTATTTCGCCCATGTGGACAGTGTCTCCCTCAGCCACGCCCTGATTTTGCAGTTCGTCACGGATACCCCAAACACCGAGGATGTGCTGGAAGCGCATCGCACTCTCGAAATAATCCCAATTTGTCATTTGGGCCGCCCGCTCCAAACTAGGGCTTCGCACTCGCCATGTGTTGGCAGAGAGTTGCTCGATCTCGAAGGAGCGGTCCGTCACATGCGGCACTATCTCCGGCATATCAAGTTTTCCAGTCACCGGTCCGACCGGCAGACTGGAAAGTAAGTTGTCGACGGCATACACCAGGGGTCGCACTTGCTGCCCGGTCACCGCACTGATGGCATGGAAAGGTAGGTCCCTCCCTGCACAATGGGCAGCCAATTCAGATTCCCAGTCGTTGGCTTGAGGGAGATCCATCTTGTTAAGGACTACGATGCGTGGGCGCAGCAGCAGCGCAGGGCTGTACATCTGTAACTCCCGCTCCACCATTTCCATCTCGCTCAAAGGGTTCTCCGCCGCCCCATCCAGCAGATGCAGCAGCACCCGCGTGCGTTCCACGTGGCGCAGAAACTCGATACCCAAACCAGTTCCCGCATGTGCGCCCTCCACCAGGCCCGGCACATCCACAAACACGCGTTGCCTATGATCTATCTCCACCACCCCCAGATTGGGCACTTTCGTGGTGAAGGGATAATCTGCAATTTCCGGGTTGGCTGCGCTGATTTGGCTGATTAGAGTGGACTTGCCCGCATTGGGCACGCCAATGATCCCTACTTCGGCTACGAGCTTCAATTCCAGCTCCAGCCAGCGGATCTCCCCTGGTTCCCCGTTCTCGGCTAGCCGCGGGGCTTGGTGGCGGGAACTACGAAAGGCCGCATTGCCTTTGCCGCCCCGGCCGCCCCGGGCCACGTAACATTGTTGGCCAGCGACCGCCAGATCCTCCAACAGCGACCCATCCTCGGCGTCCCTGATCAAAGTCCCTTGCGGCAATTCCACTATTACATCCTGGCCTTGGGCTCCCTTCTTGACAGTGTTGCCGCCCCGTCCTCCCTTGTTGGCCCGAAAATGCACATTCCGATGTAGGTGCAAGAGCGTGTTCAGCTCTGGCTGAGCTACTGCCAGCACGTGGCCGCCCCGGCCTCCATTTCCACCTGCCGGGCCTCCTTTAGGTGTGTGCCTCTCACGCCGAAATGCGACGATCCCGTCCCCGCCATTGCCTCCGGCTACGTATATCTTGGCGCGGTCAAAAAACATGGTTCAAAGGGGGATGTAGGGCAAAAATCAGAAAAGACAAAGATGGTAGTGTGCTGCAGGACCTTCGGACCCAACTCTAAGGTTTACATTCGGTACCCACCATAGTTTATAGGAAGTCTTGGCTCCTGCGCATTATGCTTGCGAAGTTGCTTTGGCAAATCTGAATTCCGAATCAACCGCTTTTAGGTCCTTGCAGCCAAGAAGGACCATAGAATGGCCTTAGTTTTGCGGGAAACGAACTAACTGGAACTCTCAACGCTCTAGGCATCTCCCACGATGGAGCCGCTAACCGAAAACGCCAGAGCTCTCATAAATGCTGATTGAATGCCTAAGAAGCAACTATCAACTTTCAGTGGCAAATCCAGGAATGGCGGCAAATTCGCGAAGGCCGAGTGCCTTGGCTAACTAGATTTCGCAAATCCGATATAGAGGACAGGAATAGACAGAAATGCCAGTAACATATATTAGGTGCCCTACGGGCGGTAAGCTAAGGGCCGCATTCAATGTGGTCAGGACTGGCCCAGCATCGTCGGTTATCGCTGTTGAGTTTGCTCGATATCCCCATGCATCTGGAACTTGATATCCAAGCCCTCTTACCATTGCCGGTAAGTGAAGCACACCTTCAGGCAGCCGTTAAGGCGGTCCTGGTTGCACCCGAAAACGCCGTCCATAACTTGGTTGAACCCTTAGTTCTGACACTGCGAGTTACTGACAATACCGAGTTACGACAGTTAAATTTCAGATTCAGAGGCGAGGACAAAGCTACGGATGTCCTCAGTTTCAGCCACTTGGAAGACACCTCTCCAGCCGCAATAGACATTTCAGAATTGCATATGGAGCTAGGAGACCTAGTGCTGTCTCTCCCTTATATAGAGTGCAATGCCCGCAAAGCCGGGACGGAAGTAGCGGCGGAATTCCTGCTCTGCTTCGTGCACGGCCTACTACATTTGCTGGGTTGGGACCATGACACCAAGGAACGGACCCGGGCCATGTTTGAATGTCAAGATCGCCTCTTGTGCCAGTTGGGGTTTAGACCAAAGCCGACTTGGCCGCCGCCGGATGGAGCCATGCCCGATGCGTGATTTTCTCAGCAGCCTGGCACCCGCCTTGAGGGGCATCTCCCGAGCTGCCAACTCCGAATCCAATTTCAGAATTGAAATTGCTCTCGCCTCCTTGGCATTGATCAGTGGCTATTTCCTGAAATTTGCTCGTTGGGAATGGATGCTGGTCATTCTCTGCATCGGTTTGGTACTGGCCAGCGAACTCTTTAACAGCGCTCTGGAAAGGCTGGCTGATGTAGTTGTGGAGACAGAGGACGAACGGATTGGGCTACTTAAGGATATGGCGGCGGGGGCCGTGTTGGTGATCGCGGGGGCTACTGCACTGGTGGGTGTACTAATTGTGCTGCCGCGCCTGGGCCTATTACCTATCTGAAGCAAATGACTTTGAGTGCCTGGGCTACTTGAATGGCTTTCGGTGGTGGTTTAGAATGCCAGTGTTATTCAGGTTATAAAAGGTGGGGTTGACCGCCATGGTTGCAGTGACACAAACTCAAAACGGTTCGGGGCCTGAGACAGGTACATTCGCCGTAAAGGCCGGCCTCGCACAGATGCTGAAGGGCGGCGTTATCATGGATGTGGTCACGGCCGACCAAGCGCGGATCGCTGAAGAGGCCGGAGCCTGTGCAGTCATGGCTTTGGAACGGGTCCCCGCAGACATTCGGCGGGAAGGCGGCGTGTCCCGCATGAGCGATCCCAAGATCATTCGGGACATAAAGGAATCTGTCACTATTCCCGTGATGGCCAAGGCACGTATCGGCCATTTTGTAGAGGCACAGATTCTTGAAGCGTTGGGCATCGATTACATCGATGAAAGCGAGGTCTTGACGCCGGCCGACGAGAATAACCACATTGACAAGACCAAGTTTAAGGTACCTTTTGTCTGTGGCTGCCGCAACTTAGGGGAAGCCCTGCGTCGCATCGGGGAGGGCGCGGCCATGATCCGCACCAAAGGGGAAGCTGGTACCGGCAATGTAGTGGAAGCCGTGCGTCACGCCCGTAGCGTGCTTGGTGCCATCCGCCACATTCAATGTTTAAGTGAAGATGAACTCTTCGCCTATGCCCGGGACATTCAGGCCCCCTTGCACCTTGTCCAGGAAACGGCGCGGTTGGGAACTTTGCCGGTCATTAATTTCGCGGCGGGCGGCTTAGCTACACCTGCAGATGCAGCTTTGATGATGCAGCTGGGTTTGGACGGTGTCTTTGTCGGCTCCGGCATTTTCAAGAGTGACAATCCCGAAAAGAGAGCCCATGCCATCGTACAGGCCGTAACCCACTTCGAGGATCAGGACATTTTGGCTGAGGTCAGTGAAGATTTAGGCGCGCCGATGGTCGGCATCAACATAGACACTCTGACCGAACAGGAGAGAATGGCTCACAGAGGTGTCTGAGCGCACTTCTGCCCTCTCCATTGGGGTACTGGCCCTCCAGGGGGGCTTTCGTGAACATCTGAATAGATTGCGGACCTTGGGAGTAAGGGCCGAACCGGTTCGAACCGCGGCCCAACTCAAGAATGTGGATGGGTTAATCCTCCCTGGCGGAGAAAGCACTACCATTGGTTTGATCGCGGAACGTTGGCAGCTTGTGGTGCCGTTGCGGGACTGGGTACAGGCCGGTAAGCCCATTTGGGGAACTTGCGCCGGCATGATTCTGCTGGCTGACAGAGCCGTGGGCCAGAAGGAAGACGGCCAGCCCCTGATTGGCGGCTTGGATGTGTTGGTCAATCGCAATTACTTCGGAAGTCAGAAGGACAGTTTCGAGACCTGGTTACAGGTAAAGGACTGGGCTGAAGCGGCGCACGCCATTTTTATTCGGGCCCCTGCCATTCTGGAATTGGGAACGGGCGTGACATCGTTAGCGGTCCTGCCTGCAGAGCAGGGCCCGGAGGTCGCTGTGGCTGTCCAACAAGCGCAGATCCTGGGAACTGCCTTCCACCCGGAACTGACTGCCGACTTGCGCTGGCACGAACTGTTCCTGAAAATCGTTGAGCAGTCTGCAATCTAGCCATTTATTTAGCCTGTGCTTAAGCTTGTGCCGGCCGACACCGTTGGCTTTGCAGGTGACAGGTTCGGTCGCCCCTGTAGCTGTAGTTTCTCTTAGAGGGTGTACGAAAACTCTTCAAATCGATGCGGTCAGGCGTTCCAACCTGCGATCGATCATAGCCACATAGATCCAGGCTTCGGAGGTGTCCGGCCGGGCCTCGTAGTCTTTGCTGAGGCGGCGCGCCTGGAAGGCCACCGGTCCCAACCAGGCGAAAGTCCGCTCCACGATCCAGCGCTTGGGCAACACAGCAAAGCCTTGGGCCTGCGGGTCCTTACGCACGATGTCCAGCGCCCAGGGGGTGTGTGCCGCCACCCAGGTTTGCAGGGCTCCGGCGTACCCGCTGTCGGCCCACAGCAGGCGCAGGTCGGGAAACAGCCCTGCCATCCGCTGCAGGACCAGTTTGGCTCCATCTCGGTCCTGGATATCCGCGGGGTGCACCACCACGGCCAGCAGCCAGCCCTGCGTGTCCACTACGATGTGGCGTTTACGCCCCTTCACTTTTTTTGCCGGCATCGTACCCTCTGGGACCCCCCTATTCGGTAGTTTTCACGCTTTGACTGTCGATCACGCCGGCACTGGGACAGGCGGCCCGCCCGGCCTGCGGACGCGCCTGGTCCCGCAATTGGTCATGCAGGCGCGCCCAAGTGCCATTGCGGCGCCACAACCGGAAATAATGGTAGACCGTGGACCAGGAGGGCAGATCATGCGGCAGACTGCGCCAAGCACACCCCGTGCGCAGCACGTACAGGATCCCGTTCACGATTTCGCGCCAAGGCACACTGCGCGGGCGGCCGCCCGTCTTGAGGGCCGGCATTTCCGGCTCCAGCAGCTGCCATTCCGCATGCGTCAAATCACTGGGGTAGGAGGGTCGGGTCATCGGATCACCTTGCGTAATGTTAGGTTGCCATGTGGGTGATGAAGACCCGCATCCTACCTTGATCTACGCAATTTGGCACTTTTCGTACACCCTCTTAGCTATTGAACCCTCAAAAAGCAGGCTGAACAACAGTCGCCATGCGTGGAGGCACCTTTAAGGAAGGAGCACAGGTTGCCAGTTAACTGGCCTCTTCCGGATCCAGGCGATGGTAGGACTCTTCCGCAAAGGCTGGCTCGGACTTTCCCAGCTGACTTTGGGGTCGTCTTAAGAGATTTAAGGAAGAAGACGGACTCCTGGCCGACTTTCGCAGCTGGCGAGTTCCTGTTATGCTTTCTCCACTGATAAAGAAAATGACATATCGTAGGAGAATTTCGCTATGAATTCAGATCAGGCAATGCATCACCGCGGACGTGCCTTGGATATGTCTGCAGAGGCCTTTGGTGTCCTCCGAACTTCCAAGGACATCATTGGCAATTATGACAAGTTACGCACTCGATTTGAGGAAGATGGATACCTTTTCCTGCCGGGATTCCTGGATCGAGACCTAGTGCTTGAAGCCCGACTTGGGGAACTGGAAAAATTCACGAAACTAGGCTATCTGGACCCGACATACCCCATCATGGAAGGGATAATAGACGAGAAGTATCTGAAAGAAGCCGTTAGTCCCTACTCTGAATCCGAAATGGACAATTCAGCACGGCGCAATCCCGCCTTAATGCAGGTTCTGTATGCGGGAGCAATGATCGAATTCTACGAGGCCTTTTTCGAAGAAGACGTTCGGCATTTTGACTATACCTGGCATAGGGCCAAGACAGCCAGTGACGACTCGGCGAGTAACCCGCATTGCGATATTGTCTTCATGGGTAGAGGATCTCACCGACTGTGCACGAGTTGGACCCCATTGGGAGACATTCCAGTGGCTATGGGCGGGCTCATTATCCTTGAGGGTTCCCACCGCTTGGATCACCTCAAATCCACCTACGGAAAACGTGACGTGGACACGTACTGCACAAACTACGAGGATGCGGCGGACATTGAGGCAGGAACAAAACAATGGCAGAACCAGGTAAATTCCGGTGCTTTCAATACCAACGCTGTAGAAACTCGCGCCTCTTTGGGGGGCCGCTGGCTTACCACCGACTACCGGGCAGGCGACCTTCTCGTTTTCAGCATGTTCACTTTGCATGCCAGCATGGACAACAAGACAAACCGTTTCCGTTTGTCAACGGATACCCGTTATCAACCTGCATCTGAACCCATTGATGAGCGGTGGATCGGAGAGACACCTATTAAACATGGCCCCGAGGGGAAAGTCGGCATGATCTGCTAACAGGACGCAGTAACAATGCAGGTACCGAATTCCGTTCCCCTGTTGAAACCACGACTCTCCTCCATGCGTGGGCGTAAGTTTTTAGCCGCAGGTTGTTAACTATTGTCATCATTGCGAACAGAAGAGACTGCCGAAAAAGGGGCTTTTGAGGTATCCGTATGTCCATCACCATCTCTCTCTTGAGGGCGGAATCGAGGACGAGCCTGCAAATTGAGTGATGGGTCTTTGGCGATAGCTGGAAAAGAAGGGACCCGGAGCCGTCGCGGAAATGGAGGGGGAGAGAGCTCCACATTCCCCGATAACTGCCTTAAACCGAACAAGCTTGAGGCCGTACCTCCCAGCAGATTTAGCTTTGACAACCCTGGAGAGAAGAGAGAATTTGCTTAAGGAATGAAATGGAAAAAGGTGCTGCAGCAGGTCTGGCCCCGCACGGACCCAGTCTCATCTCTAGCTCGCCCTCTCGGATTTCATAGAACCCATTTCTCCACCAAGAGCCTTCCCTGACTCGTGATTCCCATGAAGATTAAAACTCTTGGGACACCTATTCTTCAGATCTCCAATTGCTGGAATCAACCTAGAGCCAGAGCCAGTTCCTCTTGAACTTCCGCATCCACTTCAACTCCGCGGCATTGCTGTAGGAGACTGCGGATCGATTCAGACCTGGTGCGGGTCCAGACATTCTCCAAGGCCCAGACGGCGTGTTGGCGCACTGATGACGAGGAATCCAATACAGCTTGACTGAGAGCCGAAACCGCTTCAGTGCTGCCCCAATTTCCCAAAGCAGTACATACATTGCGCAACATGCCGGACCGCTTTGCCCGTTTCACAGGGGACTTACGGAAGTGTGCCCGAAAGGCTTCATCGGAAAGCCAATATGGAAAGTCTGACTTGAAACCATCCAAAAGGTACGGTGCCATCCACTGAGGTTGCGCAGTCAGCTCAGGAATTCTGGGCGCTGGAGGAGGGTCCAGTTCCCGGTTCCAGGGGCAGACATCCTGACAGATGTCACATCCAAAAATTCGATTGCCAAACTGGCTGCGCAGGGCCCGCGGCGCAGCCCCGTGCGCTTCTATAGTCCAGTAGCTAATGCACTTGCGCGCATCCAGCATCAATGGCCCGCTAAAGGCGTCTGTCGGACAGGCATCCAGGCACCGGGTGCAACGGCCACATGTACCGGCGGCAGCGCTTCCTTCATTTACTTGCAGCGTCCAGCTGCCTAGATTCAGGTCTCCCGGAAGTCCAGCCAGGATGGCGGCCGGCGTTTCAAGCAAGACCCTGTCCCGAACAGGCGGTGCCTCCTCAAGGCCGTCCTCCGGGATGCACAACACGGCTAGCAACAGCCAACTGCCACGCTGGGGATGTATGGAGCAACAATTCTTGCCCGTAAAAGTCAGACCGGCGGCTAGCGCCCAATCCCGTTCCACAACAGGTCCGGTATCCACCCAACACTTGGCCCGGCCTTTGCGACCGCTGCACCGGCGGATTTCCTGGTCCAAGGCATGAAGGCGCGGCTGGAGAACTTCATGGTAATCCCTCTGCCAAGCATAGCGGGCGATCAATCCCCGCGACGGGTCTGCTTTAACTTCAGGTGGCAGCTCCGTCTGATGGTAATCCACACCCAACACCACTATGGAGCGAATGGACTGCCCTTCAGAATCCGTCAATTGCTCAGGATGAAACCGCAATTCCTGGTGGCGCGCCAGATAATCCATTTCTCCATGGCAACCAGAAGCCAACCACTGCCGCATGTATTCTGCATGCACATGCTCTGGCCGCACTGCCACGATTCGACAAAAGTCAAAGCCGAATTCGTACGCCGATTCCCGGATGCGCGTAGCGGTCAAGATCCTTGGCGTCATGCAATGGAATGTCTAAACGAATATTCAAATATGTAGACAGAATCTGGCTGGCGCCTATCCTTCTTGGCCCAGTACGAACTTCACTACAAAGGCATGTCCGCTGGCAGGCTCATCCGGCGGCGGAGAGACAATTAGACCTTCTTCGTTCTGGTGCCAATCAAGATGCCCGACACCTCCCAGCAGGGAGACCTCTGATACGCGGGAACCTTCGAAGGCCTCAGGGGTAAGGGCTGTCATCTGGATATCCCTTTCTGGCCAACCCAGCAGAGTGGCGTAGAAGGCTTGGTCTGTTTGAGTGTACCGGATGTCCTTTGCCGTCATGTCCGCGTTGGACTGCTCGGACAAGTGTCCCGCGGTTACACCGGTAGGACCTTCACCAAAGCGAGTCCAGTGGCGTGTATTGTAGATAGCCTCCCCATTTACCTGCAGCCATGCACCCAAGCCTCGGAATAAGTCCGCGGCTTCATCAGGAATGGTGCCGTCGGCCCGCGGCCCTACGTTCAAGAGCAGGTTGCCGTTTTTACTGACAATATCTACCAAGTCATGAACCAAAGTGGTGACAGTCTTGAATTCGTCATTTTCAATATAGCTCCAGGACTTGTAGGAAACTGCCGTATCTGTCTGCCAATATTCTGGCCGGATGTCGTCCAGTTTGCCCCGCTCCACATCATAGACTGCAACCCCCTCCGGGATTTTGCCCTTGTACTGCAAAACCACTTCCTTGCCCCAGCGCAGGGCTTGATTGTAAAAATAGGCGCACACCTGGGGCCGATACGCCGCGAATTCCTCTTCATGCCATCCAAAATCAAACCAGAGGACGTCTGGCTCAAAGCGATCCACCATCTCCTTAGTGCGTCGGAACCAGTCCTCCAACCATTCCCGTGGGGCCGGTGTGTCCTCTGGGTGGCGGGGAGCATACAGACCGGCATTGGCGGGGTCCGCCGTATCAAAATCATCTCGGTAGGTGAAATACCGCCAGTTGAACGCGCGGTGGGAAGAGAGACCAAATTTCAATCCGCGCTGTCGTACCTTTTCACCTAACTCGGCGACTACATCCCGACGGGGCCCCATCTCGGCCGCGTTCCATTTGGTGTATTTAGACTTGTACATGGGAAAGCCGTCATGGTGTTCCCCTACTGGCACGATGTACTGGGCACCGGCTTGGACAAAGAGATCCACCCAGGCTTCCGGGTCCCAATTCTCCCCCTTGAACATAGGGATGAAATCCTTGTAACCAAACTCTCCGGGATGCCCCCAAGTCTCGCAATGATGCTGGTAATAATTCGGACCCTTGCGGGAAACCTCGTCCCGGTACATGAAGCGGGGATACCATTCGTTGTCCCAGGCGGGTACGGCATAAACCCCCCAATGGATAAAGATGCCCAGTTTGGCATTCTTGAACCACTCCGGAACTTGGTAGGCTTGTAAGGATTCCCAGTTTGCTTGAAACATTGCATCTCCCCTGTTTACTGCGAAACGGATCGGCCACTTTGGCGATATCCCATCATCTGCTGGCCCAGATCTGCCACCATTTGACTTTCGGTATCCCAGAGATTGTATTCTTCTCCCGGATCCTCCCGTAGGTTATACAACTGGCCTGGGGCCAATGGTACCGGTGCCTCTCCCGGCGGAGGAGCCCAGCCGCCGGAAGTGCAAGTTTCAAAAATGGCCTTCCAATCTCCGGAACGGAGTGAGAACACGCCTGTTTGGGAATGGTGAATCAGGTCTTTGCGCCCAGCAGATTCCCCTTCAGGAGCCTGCAAGGCAGGCAGCAGGCTCACGCTGTCCTCGCCCATATGAGGTTCTAGTGGCTGTCCCGTAATGTCCGCGCAGGTAGCCATGAAGTCCACGAGAGAGACCAGTTCATCGCTGGTAGTGCCCGCTTCCACCACCCCGGGCCAGCGGGCAATCAGCGGTTCCCGATGGCCTCCTTCCCAGATGTGGGCTTTGTATCCGCGCCAGTCCGCAGAAGACTTGTGTCCATAGGTAGCGTAAGGCATGGGACCCGTCTGCCCCTGTAGTCTGTCTCCTGGCAAAGCACCATTATCGCTGGTGACCAGTACCAATGTGTTCTCTGCCTGGTTGGTTTCATCCAATGCTTGCATCACTTGCCCTACCATCCAGTCAAAGAGCCAGACCAGATCACCACGGGGTCCTGCGCCCGACAGACCACGGGCAAATTCTGGAACGTCCGGCCGGGTGCAGGGCTCGTGGGGTGCATCTGCATTCAGGTAAAGGAAGAAAGGAGCATCTTCCGTCGATATGTCCTTGATGTACTGCACGGCTTTGGCGGCAAATCTGGGGTCCGCTTCCTTATGTTTCCAGCTGGGCGCCATCATGCCCCGCCGACTCGTGAAAGAAGGCTGGTCGTGATAAATGGATGGAAGTTCTTCAAAGTGACGGTCTTCGATAAAACCATAAGGAGGCTGACAAGTGGGGCAGCCGGAAGCACCGTAAAAATAGTCGAAACCCAGGTCCTTGGGACCCCCCAGTAACGGCTGAGTGAAGTCAACGATTTCTTCGAACTCGCGCTCGGCATTCCTCCACGGCAGAGCCCGATTGAAATCATAGAAAAAGCCGGGCTTTACGCTGAATCCCAGGCCCAAGTGCCATTTGCCTATGGCTGCCGTGTGATACCCCGCGTCCTGCAACAGGTTGGCAACTGTGCGTCGGGATGGCTCGATCAAGGGTGGCTCGTAGCCGTACAGCACATTGGCCCGTAGATGCGACCGCCAGCAGAAACGCCCCGTCAATACTCCATATCGAGTGGGCGTACAGACCGCAGATGGGGAATGGGCATCGGTAAATCGACGGCCCTGCTGTGCCAGACGGTCCATATGGGGGGTGGGAATGCGACACTCGGGATTGAAACAGCTCACATCGCCCCAGCCCATGTCATCAGCCATGATGTAGACGATGTTGGGCCGGTTGGGGGCCTGAACCATGGGGAACCTCCTGCACTAGCCTAAAGAAACTGTTTTTAGGTTGGGATTAGGAAACGCGATACGGCTCAAGTTCTGAGTAATTGGGATCCAGGCCAATTCCAGGAACGTTGGGTGGACTAACGGTTCCATCCGAATTCAAAGTCAATGTATGTTTGTACATTTTGGCCCACATGGGATCGACAGTGTCGCTGTAGAACTCCAAGATCAAGCCGTTAGAAATCGCGGCAACTAAATGGACATGTAGCGCTTGAGGGCCGTGCGGAGCCAGCATCAGATCATAGGCCTGGGTGAGGGCCGCTACTTTCATGAATTCCGTAACGCCTCCCATAATCAGGGCGTCCGCGTTGAAAATGGCTGCGGCTTCATGTTCAATCAAATCTCGAAAGCCATAGCGCGTGTATTCGTTCTCCCCTGTGGCTATGGGAATGGTGGTGGCGCGTGCCAGCTGTCGATGACCTTGCAGATTGTCCGGCGCCAACGGTTCTTCGAACCAGAAAATATCGTAATCCTCAATCATGCGGGCCATTTGGATAGCTTCATACGCCCTGTACGCGCAATTGGCATCCACCATAATCTGCACATCCGGACCCACGGCCTCGCGCACCACGCGGACACGCTCCGCATCCTGACGCAGGGGCAAAGCGCCTACTTTCATCTTGACCGCCCGCGCTCCAATTTCCACATTGGACCGCATTTCCTGAGCAAGTTCTTCCAGCCCTTTGCCTTCCTCGTAGTATCCACCCGCGATATAGGTCGGCACTCGGTCCCGAAAGCCGCCCAGCAGCTTATAGAGGGGCATCCCGGCAACTTTGGAGCGGAGATCCCATAGAGCGATGTCAATGGCACTGATGGCACGCGTGGTCAGTCCCCGCCGGCCGACTAGCTTCGGCACCCACATGTCATGCCAGAGCCGTTCCACATCAAGAGGATCTTGGCCCTGAATCTCTTTGCCAAAACGCACAATAGAGGCTTCCACTTCAGCACTAAGACTGCCCAGGCCGATACCGGTGTGGCCTTCATCAGTCTCTACACGGACCAGCCCCAAGCCGGAATGAGTATAGGTATGCAACCCGTTGGTGATGGGCTTATGGCGAGGCCAGCGAAAACTCTCTGTGACAACGCGTACGATTTTCATTACTGTCAGTTCTCCTGCGTTGGAATGGCTTCAAGTTACACCCGATATACCCGCCGGGCGTTTGTGTAAAAAAGTTTGTGCTTTTCCGAAGCAGACAGCCAATAGGTGAGGCCATCCAAGGCGTCCACCCAGTGTCCCCAGCTCTCGACTCCACGTAAGCTCACGGGCCAGTCTCCCCCATAGAGAACTCGGTCAACGCCGAAACACTCTATGACGTGATCCACATAAGGCTGCAAATCTGCAGGAGTCCACTGTGCAAGATCCGCCTCCGTGACCATGCCTGATATCTTGCATACAACGTTGGGCAAAGCAGCCAAGGATTGCATTTGAGACTTCCAAGGAACGAAGACCTGGCCTTTGATGTCCGGCTTGGCGATGTGGTCCAGGATGAATTCCACATTGGGGCAGGCGCGTACCAGACGTATGGCTTCGCCCAACTGCGGATGATGAATGCAAATATCAAAAGTGAATCCGAAATTTGCCAGATGTCTGACTCCAGATATGAATTCCTGGTTGTCACCGTAGCCTTGCGGCTGACCCTGGATCAAGCGGCGCACTCCTTTCACTCGGGGAATGGCTTGCAACGCTTCCAGGGCGGGCACCACAGACGCGCCCCTGTCCACCGGAGCATCGGCAATGATGCCGACAATACGGGAATCTACAGTCCGGGCCAATTCATCCACCCATTCCGCCTCCCGGAGAGCATGGGCATCTATACTCCCGGCCTGCATAAAGATAATTTTGTCCAGTTCAAAGCGCTCTGTCTCCACTTCCTGCGCTTGCAATTCCAGTGGCCCATGCTTGGCAGCAATTTCTGGTACAGTTTCCAGCCATGGGTAGGACAACAGATCTGGATCCCAGTAATGAATATGTGTGTCAACAACTTTTTGTCTCATTTTGCTTTTCGTTCTCTGAAAGCGGCCCGATCGGAACCCGCCTGGATGGGTATCTACATGATTCTCATAGAGTTGGCTATAGGACGCAAATGGGTTCGTCACCAGTCTGCATCCTGCTGACCCTAGGCTATCATTGAATCGTAGCAATCTAACCCCTGTGATTAGAAAGGACACGAATATGGCCATGTCGATCTCGGCTGCTGAAATGGCCCAGTACGAGAGTGACGGATTCCTGTTGGTGGAAGAAGTAGTAGACCCTGGGGACGTGGCGGCCTTAGGGGAGCGCCTACGGGAATACACTCATGGCGGCCGACCGCGGGACTCATTGAGAGTCCAGGTGGAACCGCGCATTCAAAGGGGTGAATTGACCGTGGAGCACCCGGGGGATGGCATACGCAAGATCGATGGGTTGGTTGAAGGAGATGATCGCTTTCAGGGGCTGGGCCTGCATCGCAACATTCGCGGCATTCTTACTCCAATTCTGGGACCGGACATCAAGATGTTCCGCAACGCCCTACTGCTCAAACCCCCGGCTGTGGGATCTGCCAAAGGCATGCACCAGGACTCTCCCTATTGGCCCATCAGACCGATGGACCTCTGTTCCTGTTGGTTTCCGCTGGATGATGCCACGCTAGAGAACGGTTGCATGGCCGTACTGGTAGGTGGTCACAAGCGCGGACCCTTGCCACATGTGCACGTACAGGATGACTATGTGGTGGACGAAGCCAGCTATGACGCTGATGACATGGCGATACTTCCCATGAAAGCAGGTGACGGATTGTTCTTCCACTCTCTCCTGCCCCACTACACCGCCCCTAACCGGTCGAACCGCTGGCGCCGGGCCATTGCCTTGTCCTATATGTCCGCTCGAGCCCAATATACGGGGGAGGGCGATTCACCCACTTATTTTCACGTGCAGGGCCAGACCTTCGAAGGTTGCGTGCAGTAAGCCGGCTGCGGTTAGCGACCCATTTCAAAGACTACGGTGGCCCTGTTTCCGCTATACCAGGCGATTCATTACTATTTGAAAATAGGAATCTTCGCGGGAGCAGTGTCCGCGGGAAAGCTGATGGCTAGCTTTCGTGGTTTCAATAATCTGAGCTCTTGGAACAGTTCCTAGCGTAAACCTAAGGCCCTCTTTGTACTGGACCCGCCCAACATCAGTACTTGAGGCGGAGAACCGCTTCGTTCCTCTGCTGTCCCTGTCGCTGTCAGTCCGGCCCTGACCACACCCTTTTGAATCCGGGGTAGAGTGCGACTATGGATAGGAAGGCAGGCAACAGGACAGATTAACCTTTGATTCCGGACATGATTACGCCTCTGATGAAGTATCGCTGCAGGATAAAGAACAGGATCAGGGACGGCATCATGGAAATTACCGAACCGGCCATCAAAAGGTGTTCGGTAGGTTCTCCGCGCTGGGCCACGTTGGCCAGAATCTGCGTGCGCAAGAACATCAGTCCCACCGAAACCGTATAGTTGGTCATACTGGTCAAGTAGATCAGGGGGCGCATCAGTTCATTCCAGGACTGCTGGAAGAACAGTATGGATAGGGTGATCATGACGGGCACTGACAATGGAACCAGAATGCTGCGGTAGAACCGCAGGACGTGACATCCGTCGATTTTGGCCGCATCGCTTAAATCCCGAGGGATGCTCAGGAAGAACTGTCTAAACAGGAAAATCGCGAAGGGCCCACCCCCAAACCAGGCAGGCAGAAAGAGAGGCCAGAAAGTATCCACCAACCGGATTTCATTAAAGATCAGATACGTAGGGATGAGAGTGACTTCCATGGGCAACATCATGGTGGAAAGCATGAGGATAAAAATGGTGTGTCTGCCTCGAAACCTAAAATGGGAAAACCCATAAGCAACTATCGAAGCTGTAATTACCCCGCCGATAGTAGTGGCCAAAGTAACTACCGCCGTATTGCCCATGAAACGAAAGAAAGGCAGTACCTCGTTAACCTCAATGAAGTTTCTCCACCTTGGCGTGGGGGGTAACCAAAGAGGTGGAATAACATTGAGTTCAATAGGCAATTTCAAAGCACTGGAAACCGCCCAGAACAAGGGGAATCCAAACAGAAGGGCTAAAGATACTGTCCAAAAGCCGGCAAAGAGGCCCCAGGCAGTAACCTTTTGAAACGGCCGCCTAGGCGACACCGCCTCCCCTGTCGTCATGAATCGCCCTTTTCAGTTTCACCTTCGTAATACACCCAACTGCCGCCTATGCGAAACTGGACCAGTGTGAACACCAAGATGAAGACGAACAATATCCATGCCAAAGCCGAGGCATAACCCAGCTGCCAGTGACTAAACGCCTGGGTAAAGAGATGCAGAACATAGAAGTAACTGCCGTAGAAGGGGCCGCCTTGGGTAGAAACATACACGGGCCCGAATATTTTGAATGCTGCGATCAGGCCAGTTATGAGTACGAAGAAGAGAGTTGGACTCAGCAACGGCAAAGTCACATTCGTGAACCTGCGCCATCGCCCCGCCCCGTCTACCTTTGCAGCGTCATACATTTCATCCGGAACATTCTGGAGCCCGGCTAGAAGGATGATCATGGTCGGACCGCCCGCGCTCCATAGGGCCAAAATAATGAAAGTAGGCTTGACCCAAACACGGGAATTGAACCAACCTGGTCCTTCTATCTCAAACAGCTTCCACAGCCAGCCATTGATCAGACCGTAATCCGGTTGAAAAATGTACAAAAACAGAAAGGTAGCGGAAACCACAGGTACGATGGAGGGCATATAGTAAATGGTCCGCCACACCGACCTGCCCGCAATGTTGCGGTCCAAGAGGAGCGCCAACAACAGTGACAGCGCAATGCCCAATGGAACTGCCAACCCCACGTAATAAAAAGTGTTCCAAATCGAACGACCGAACAAATCATCGTCGCCAAACGCTCGGATGTAGTTAGCCAGGCCCAACCATTGGGGGCGCAAGGGAAAGGCATATTCGGTAAAACTGAAATACAGGGAAACCAGCATGGGTCCCGCTGTAAACAGCAAAAAGCCCAGAACCCAAGGCGAAATCAACAGATAGCCCCAAAATTCTTCAACTCGGGTGACGCGGCTGCGCCCAGCAGCGCCGGTTGCTGTGCCGCTGCTCATTTCTATTGACTCTGCCAAGGATCCGGGCTGTACTTGATCAAAAGGACTTCAAAGTTCGCTCTATCAGAAACGTGAAAGAATTAGGCCGCTTCTACCGGGGGCATATCCAGGATTTCCTGGATTGTCTCCTGCAGTTGCCCGCAACCCTCTTCAGCACTCAGCTCGTTGAGATACATACCCTCAAGGAGGGGCGCGGTGGCTTGGATAACCTCGGAATCCCGGCCGTTGTGAGGAGTGGGAAATGGCTTGACATCTTGCAGTACTTGGAAGTGAGGAATAATCAAGGGGTCATTGGCTACCCTTGGATCCTCGAAGACGTCATAACGCAGACCAGGTTCACCAATACGGCCAATCCCTTCTACGCCCACTTCCTGGCTTGAGAGATATTTGATCCATTGAAACGTCTCATACGGATGTTCGCTGGAACTCCAGATGGGGAAGTTGTTGCAACCAGCGAAACCGCCGCGTATACCAGTCGGTCCCTTGGGACCTGGAACAAGGCTGAAGGTCAATCCTTCGGGCGTGATGTCGCCCAGATATGCGCCTTCCCAAACACCGGACAAAGCCGAAGCCAATTTACCCGAGGACCAGAGCTGGTTCTTAGCCGCAGAATCTGCCATCACGGGGAGAGCTTCCACTTCATGGTACATGTCCTGGATCCATTGCATGCCCGCAATGGCACCTGGTTCCCCCCAAGTGGCCTGTGACCCGTCATCGTTCAGGGGCCAGCCACCATGAGCGGAGATGAGGGTTAGATTGGCTTGGTACCAGGCTCCAAACCATATTCCCCAGATATCGCTCTTGCCGTCTTCGTCTGTATCCTGCGTCAGATTTGCAGCTGCGTCACGTAAATCATCATAGGTCCAATCTTCAGTAGGCAAGTCCACGCCTGCTTCAGCATAAATCTCAGGCGCGAAATACAGGCCCGCATGACCTGCGTGGCCATTCACGGGCAAAGCATACAGTTTTCCGTTGATGCGGTTGGAGCTGAGGGGACCTTCAATGTAGACAGACAGGTCGTAGGAGTCGAGATCCACGAAATCATCAAGTTCCTGCAGCAACCCGCGGGTGGTGAATTTACTCATACCAAAATGAGAGGCATGGCGGAAGGCATCACCTGCGGTGCCGCCGGCAATGCGGGCCATAATGGTTTGGTCATACCCTTGGGGAATCACGTCCACAGTAACCTGTATGTCGCCGTTTTCAGCATTGAAGCGTTCCGCCAATTCCTTGCGGTACTCCAAGTCTTGCACTACATTCCGATCAAACATCAGGACCTCGGTGACGGCTATATCCGCCATCTCGGCCCCCGCGGCAGGTGCAGCGGGAGGGGCAGGCACACAGGCCACCAGGGCGGCAGCGGCTCCTGTCCCTGCTGCTACTCTCAGGAAATCGCGTCGAGATAACATGCTTGTTCTCATAGCACACCAATCCATGTTTTCAATGAAAGGAAGATCTGATTCACCCAAAAGCACCCTTGACCACAAGCAAGTGGGTGGCAGATGCGCCAAGATGAGCCAAGCCATTATGGCAAAACACGGTTAAACCGACAAATTTCTCTAGTTTTTGTAGTCGCACCGTCCTGGTGAGAGTCACTTGATCGGGAGGGGGGGCCAAACAGAACTGGAAGGCCCATTGCGAGCATTCAGAAAACGCAATTCCCAATCGGAAAGTAACTCTGGAGAACCTGTTTCTTAAGCCTCTTAGGCCTGCTCAATGTTGAAGGTGGTAGGGTTTGAGAATTTCGTGATGGCTGTGGTGATGACTGTGGTGATGGCTGTGGGCACAGTGCCTTAGCACATAGATTTCCGTAGCTTCCACAAAAAAGATTGGCTTTCGATGGCTACATCTCGAAAACAAAGCAACGAGCCCTTCGCAACGTTTCGCTTCAAAGCCCGACCCGCGGCCAGATAATAAGGAACAGGGTCCTCTGGCTCACAAGCCACGGGTACACCGAGCTCTGCAACTACATTGGCAATGTTGTGAGATTGATTCATTTCCAGGATATGGCCAGCAGGTAATAACTGCTCAGTTCGGCAATACACATCCGCGCGGGGAAGATTCCTTATTGAATCCGTCACAGGTTTTTCTCGAGCCGCCTTTAGAACACTTAACCCAGTCTCAATGCCCAGGAGGTGAAAGGGCCGGTAAAGGAATAGGTATCGGGAATCTTGGCTCATCAAATGGCGTTTGCGCGCTAGAAAGCCCCAGTCATCTGTCTTTGCAGACCTTACAACGATAAAAACGCCACCGGCCATGCTTGGAGCCTGAGCATGGGACAGAAGGTTCGCTACTTCCACTACCGGTGTCTTTCCCAATATGCCACCTTCGGCCTGGGGGCGCAGCACCGACGGCATTTCTCGAAAATGCATAGCCGGTGCGTGTAATCCCGGTATATCCCAGCCAAAATTCTTTTCGTTAATCACAATCGCAAGTTCGGCTAAGTCGGCCACACCCGCTCTGCGCTGCAAGGGGATGCGGCGGCTGCGTTGTGCAACGATTTCAGTTAATCTGTCTTCATCGGTGGTCAGAGCCCAAATGCCTTCGTCTTCAACATCTACAGGATGGTCTGCCTCTCCGGCTTTGCCTGCGCAAATGACTTCCAAGCCTATTGTTTCGGCCCAGTCCACCATATCCAGGATTTGCCGTGGCTGGTCCCCGTCCGCCATGCCGAAATTCACTCCCCTTTCCACAGCAACGTTTGCCAAAGCAGGTCCCACAGTGCAGGCTGTTTCCTTGTTGACCATGACCAAGTGCTGGCCTGCCTCCAGGACCGCCAGACCGTGGGCAGCTCCGGCTTCAGGTGAGCCACTAGCCTCTACTACGACGTCTAGTTCCAATTCTGCCAGGAGCCTTCCATCCGGGACTAAAGGTACCTTGCCGTTCTGCATCACGGCTTGTGCTTTCTGTATTGAGTCGCAGATCTGGATTTCTACAGGTGCAGCACCCATGCCCTGCAGTCTTTGCAACGCCCCTTCCTCATCCTGATCGCAGAGCGCTGTCAAGCGGAGGCCCGCCATATGTTGGGACTGTAGCCAAAACGTGTGTCCGAATTCCCCTAGGCCGATCAGGCCGGTCCGGACTGGTTTGAGGCCAGTCAGATCGCTATTATTGCTCAATTCCTTTCCTCCTGCTCAAGAAGCAGCCCCTCTTTTAGTAGGTCCATGTACGCGCCAGTGGCGCTTCATTTTTAATCACTCTTTGCAATAGCCGACCCCTCAATTCTGAAAGGACCGAGGCATACATAGGATCTACTGCCACATCTCTATACGACCCAAATTCCGTTTCCAGGTCCCACAGATGTTCAGAGCCGTCCGCCTCGCTCACATATCTGAATCTTGCATTGCGTAGGCTCTTCCAGCCCTTCATCTCCATCAAGGCGTCCGCCTTTGTATAGCCATCTGAACAGTTTACTAAGGGCATGAGGGATTGGCCTTGTACCTCAGGGGGAATCTGGTAACCCGCACATTCCAGGAGTGTCGGAACTACATCCACGGCTTCCACAATGTGGCTCACTCTTCGCCCCGGGGAGGCGCCCGGCACCCGAATCATCAGGGGCACACGGCTGACTGGGTCCGGCCCGGGATACCCTTTACCCCACTTGCCATGTTCCCCTAAGCGCTCACCATGGTCCGAGGTGAAAACCACAATCGTCTCCTCAGCCAGCTGTAAGTCCTCCAAAGATTGCAAAATGCGCCCCACGTGGTAATCCACTTCCGAAATCATGGCGTAGTACCCGTGGCGGGCGGTACGCAATTGTTCTTCCTGAAACTCCGGTCCCACATCGAATTCAGGGGGAAATTCCGGCAGACTCAGCGATTCTCGGTCATACAGATCTAGAAAACGCTGGGGGGCCACCCAAGGAGAGTGCGGGCTGTAAAAGCCAGCTATGCAGAGAAAGGGTTGGGCCGGTGCTGTCTGGGCCCGTTCCAGATATGAAATGGTTTGTTCGGCTACAAAGGCGGAGAAACTCACTTCGTCGGCACCTCCGAAAGGCACAGCCTCCAGCGATGAATTGCGGTCCCAGTGACTGGGATGCGGCACATCATCCTGCCAGCCCATGGCCGCGTTCCAGATAATACGCGTGGGAGGCAGGCCAACACTGATTTGCGGCAGCTGGGAGGGGTCTTTGCGCTGCACCCATGCGCGATAGGCATCTTCATAACTGCCCGGTTCATCGGAAATCTCCAGATGGTCGAATCCATAGCGGGGATGGACCTGCCTGTGATCCCGATTCGCGTGGGGCAGAAAATGCAATTTGCCGATGTTGGCACTCGTGTACCCGGCGGTTCCCAGGATTTGGGGCAAGGTCTGCGTTTGTAGTGGCACTGGAACGCCCATATGCGTAATACCCAAAGTGCTTGGATATTGGCCCGTCAGAAAACTAATGCGGCTGGGCATGCAAACTGGATTCTGTACAAAACAGTGGTCGAAATTGCAGCTTTGGGTTGCGAGTGCGTCCAAGTGGGGCGTGATAATGTCCGGATTGCCATTAACCCCCACGCCATCCCAGCGCTGTTGATCTGTGTAGAGAATCAGGATATTAGGTCGGCGCATAGCAGCCTCCTTAGTATTGGTTGTATCCGGAGATTCTACGTTGGGGTCGTTGCCCGCGGGATTCCGAACATTCTGAACGCCTTTGGCGTGCCCATCTCAACCGATGGCCTGACGTGAGGCTCGGAGCCTTTGTCTTGAGGTCGGCGTCGCGACCTATATAATTAGCGAAGTCAACGAATAGCAGAGCACATAACCCGGCAGTCGATATCGACGTGTCGGCTATCCCGAATGTCTACATCCCTTTCTCACAACGGCAAACGCAATGCCTTCAATGGCGTGGAAGTTGAACCTGACGCGTTGCCTTCAGATCCTGAGGAATTCTGTGATGCATTGCAGCAGGCCCTGGTTGAATGGGAAGCGGAAGGCCTCTGGCTGGTATGGATCAGGATCGCCAAATCTCAAGCTGCCCATATCCCGGTAGCGGTCAAACAAGGCTTCGCCTTTCATCATTCCCAGCCTGATTATGTGTTGTTAACTCGACCGCTGGTGGAAGACCCCCTCATTCCGCCCTATGCCACTCACTACATAGGGGTGGGCGGCGTGGTCGTTGATGATGACGATAATTTGCTGGTGGTCAACGAGACTTATCGACAGAATTTGGCCAGGCCATTCTGGAAACTGCCGGGTGGCTTACTGGACCCAGGGGAGAACCTAGTTCACGGGATTCAACGTGAGGTCAAAGAAGAAACGGCTATAGCCACAGAGTTCCAACACTTGGTAGGCATGTGGCATGGACATCAGTACTTTTTTGGAAAATCCGGCATTTACATCGTCTTTAGGCTGCGACCGCTCACTTTCGATATCACCAAGGAGGACTCCGAAATAGAGGAGTGCCGCTGGATGCCGTTGGCGGAGTACCTGGACCACCCAGATGTGAGTGAATTCAATCGAGCCATAGTCAAGGCTGGTGTACATTCCCCGGCATTGAAAGCCACAGTCATGAATGGATACCCACGGCCGGAACAGCACGAATTCTTCTTCCCGCCCACGCATGCTCACACGGAGATAACGGGGCGTCCATGAAGTTGAAAGGAGTGCGCAACAGATTCAGCGGTTTGGAACTAGATACTGAGCAATTGCCTGGTGCAGTTACCTTTGCTAAGGACTTACCTGAAGCGATAGAAGAATGGAAGAAGGAAGGCTTACGGCTGGTTTGGCTGAAAGTACCTCTGGAGCACGCTGATCTCATACCCATAGCAGTGGAGCGAAGCTTCGAATTCCACCACAGTGCCCCAGATTACTTAATGCTCACTTTGTCCGTAGAGCCCGACGCCTTCATTCCCCATTTTGCGACCCATTACATTGGAGCAGGTGGAGCCGTCATCGACGAAGATGACAATTTACTGGTAGTCAGTGAGCGACACCGTCGGGATAAGAGTCACCCCTACTGGAAACTTCCGGGCGGGGCCCTGGTCCAGGGCGAACACCTTGTGTCCGCTGTAGTGCGAGAAGTGAGGGAGGAGACCGGCGTAGAGGCGGAATTTGATCATCTGGCTGCTTTTCGCCATTGGCATGGGTATCGATTCGGCAAATCGGACATTTACATGGTCTGTCGACTACGACCTAAGACAAAAGAAATCATCAAGTGCGAACTGGAAATAGAATATTGTCGGTGGATGCCACTGGACGAGTTTCTCAATAGTCCCGACGTGGGTGACTTTAACCGATCCATCGTCAAAGCGGCCGCGGCAGAACAGCATTTGGTGTTACGTGAATTGCCTGGATGGTCTCAACCTGAAATCAACGAATCTTTTTTCCATCCGGGCGCCGAATTCACTCCCGCCACTTGAGGAATATTCGAACTTCACAAAACACTTACAAGAGCCACTGCACGCACGTTTGGTGGTGACGTCCACCCACTTGGGGCTGCCAGATTATTTCATGCAGTACTAAGTAGGCTGGACTTGAATCCTGATCAGACCATCTGCGCGCCAAAGGAGGCATCTCATTTATGCCTTTCATTAGCTATTACTGGTAGAGATTGGGTACATCAGAAGCAGGGATGGAGATGGGACATTCCTTCTCTACGGATTCTGTACAAGCTTCTGCAATTAACAGAGCGCGGTAACCGTCCCAAGCCGTGGGACCTGTCGGAATGCCTTGAATCACTGACTTGGTCCAAGCTTGAACTTCGGCCAAATAGGCAGCACGGAATCTTGCACCCCAGTCTGGGGTCACATCTCGCCGCTCTTGGCCGCGCTGTGTAGCCATGGGAACGGCATTGGAATTGGAGGCAACAATCCCGGTCTCGCAAGTAACTTCTACTTCCACCTGATACCCATATTCCGCACTATCGTTGTAGGCCAGGATTCCAAGGGTACCGCTCTGGAAACTTAGCTGGACAGTAATGAAGCGCGCCGAGCCAGGACGATCGGGCCAAGGTAGTGCTTGGGCAAACACCTGTGTAACTTCCTCGCCCATCATCCAGCGCGCAGTGTGAAATTCGTGGATAAGGGAATTGAACATGACCTCACCAGCGGCACGGGGTGGAAGTCCTTGCGCATAGGAAGCATGCAGGTTGCGAAAGGCCATGGCGCGTCCCAAGTCCCCTTGGTCAACTCTTTCCTTTACGGTGATGTGGGCTGGATCATATTGACGCATGAAACCCACCTGCACGAGCCTCTTCCCGCTAGACTCCTCCATTCTTACCACCTCTAATGCCGCCCCTGAATCTGTGGCCAGAGGTTTTTCCACTAGTACTGGTTTCCCCGCATGAATGCAGGATGCGGCCAGCGCGCCATGAAATCTGTCTGGAGCAGCAATCAGAATACCGTCTATCTGAGGATGGTCAATGAGGTCTTGGGGATCGGTAAATCGATGAAGCACTCCGAATTCATCCGCGACCCCCTGCAGGCGAACCTCGTCTGCATCGGCCAGGGCGAGCAGATCCGCGTTATGAACATGGAGAGCCAGATTACGTACATGATGTCCCCCCATCATGCCAACCCCAACGACACCGACAGCTGCGATTCCTTGATTCGACACCGTAAACACCTCTGTATTCTTTAAATCCCGAAGGCCGCTGACGAAATATTTCTCGGATCTCGACTCTGCTTGGGGGCCAATTACCTCCCAAGTTTATGCCCACAACCTGCGATCATTCTTGAACTCTAGGTTGGTTGACTTGTGACTTGGAGCCACATCCCCAGCAGATCCCGGACAAGCCACTCTAGCAGGCAGGTTCCAGCATTCTTAGCTATAAATCCACAGAATGGAAAGCCTCCATGATACGGGGTCCAGATCTGTGCCTGCAGCAGCCAAGATCAGACGAATCCTCGACGAAATGCCTTCCTGTAGAATTCGCAGTGTGAAACGTCAGAAACCCCAAGGGTCAGGTTCCTGCATTTCGCTACCGTCTGCTTGCAATGGGCTTACGGACTTTGGGCGCCCTGCGAATTCTGACCGCCGCAGCCACTTCATTCTACTTGCATGTCTTGAAAGCCGGACTTCTGGTTTCAGGTCACATTCTTGAGGGTACTTCGATATGGCTCTTCATCCCCCCTTACCGGAAGGCCGGGAATCTATAACTCCTGAATGGATGACCCAGGCTTTGCAAGCAGGAGGGGAAACTGACCCAATTGCTGTCACAGCCTTAGAGACTGAAGATATTGGTTCAGGTGTGGGCCTGATGGGGAAGATCCTGCGTTGTCACCTGACCTTTAATCCTGAGCTTCCTGACGGACCGGAATCCGTCATTGTGAAGATGGCTAGCAGTAGAAACAAAAACCTTGACATGGCCAGGAAGCTGGGACTGTACAAGCGGGAATACGACTTTTACCGCCTTTTATCAGCCGACGCTCCCATCAATACTCCGCAGTTATTCTATGCGGACTTCGATGACGAAACCCATCATTTTGTACTTGTACTGGAAGACTTTCGCGCCATGGCCGTGGTGGATCAGTATACCGGTGCCGACGAAGGACAGGCCCTGGTTGCGATCCGAGCGGCAGCGAAACTGCATGGCTACTACTGGAACAAAGAGTCCAACCTAATTCAATCGGGATTTGGCCAGGCTCTCAATCGCAGAAGGCGCTTTTTCTTTCAGGAAATGTATTCAGACCACCTCAAGACAGCGTTTAGAAACTTTGATGACTTTTTCACCCCGAGCAACCGCCGCCTGGCTGAATATCTAGGGGCAGGACTGGCACAGCATTTGAAAGCCAGGACGAAAATGCCCCGGACCCTAACCCACGGAGACTATCGCCTTGACAACATGTTTTTTGGGGCCACGGGAACAGACGACTTTGCTGCCATCGACTGGCAGGTCAGTGGGCTTCATTCTGGGCTTAGAGATGTGTCATATTTCTTGGCGGGGAGTGTTTTGCCCGAAACAAGGCGAAAAATAGAGAAGGATGCACTGCTGGATTATTACGGTTTGTTGAGATCCTCGGGAGTGGAAAATTTCACTTATGAGGAATGTTGGCGCCAATATCGAGCGCACACATTGGACGGACTGATACTGTTGGTATTTGTCTGTGGCGGACTGGAACTGGAAGAAGAAGATGACCGGAATCTTGCCAGGATGGGTTTGAAACGCATTTTGGCGGCCACAGAGGACCTTGATGCAGAGGAATTCTTGCCTGACCGCAGCCGATTCTGGCGCTTAGGTTCCATACTGTCCAGGGTCACTTATAAGGCAATCAAAGTTCTGAGGTGAATAGAATCTTGATTGCAGGGGACTCCTTTGTCCTTCGAACAGTGTAGGACTTCTAGAATAGAGCAAGCATTCACCCGCTCCTCAAACACCAAGGGAAAACCATGGAATACAGATTACTGGGCCGTTCAGGCGTAAAGGTATCGTCCCTCTGCTTGGGGGCCCTGACATTCGGTCACGAGAAATTGCCGATTGGCGGCGGAACCTTGCCCGGGGACGCCTACCGAATGGTGGCAACGGCCCTTGACAAGGGGATCAATTTCCTAGACACCGCCAACGTGTATTCCCGCGGCGTCAGTGAGGAAATCTCGGGAGAAGCTCTGAAACGCAGCGGACAGCGGGACCGGGTCATCCTGGCGACCAAAGTGCACGGGTCCATGGCGGACGACGACCCCAACATGCAAGGTACTTCGCGCCGACATGTGTTTGAGCAATGCCACGCGAGCCTCAAACGCCTGCAGACCGATTACATCGACCTGTACCAGCTACATCGTCCCGTCACCGCTCTGCCCATCGATGAGACTCTACGCGCCTTGGATGATCTGATCCGGGACGGTAAGGTGCGATATATCGGCTGCAGCACTTACGCAGCCTGGCAGGTGTTGGAAGCACTCTGGGTTTCCAAGGAATACGGCCTGAACCGCTTCATCTCAGAACAGCCGCCTTACCACATTCTGGATCGAAGGGTCGAACGCGAATTGATCCCCATGGCGCAGACGTATGGTCTGGGAATTCTGCCCTGGAGTCCCCTGGCTGGGGGCCTACTCACGGGCAAGTACCGGCGGAACGAAAGCGTGGACCCGGACAGCCGCTACGCTCTCCATCCTGCTGCTATCAGCCGGATGGTAGACGATGTGTACCGGGTAACGGAAAGCCTGGAACCCCTTGTGCAGCAAAAGGTTTGCACCATGGCCCAATTCGCTCTGGCTTGGGTCATCCATCAACCTGGTATAACGAGCGCCATAATTGGCCCTCGGACCCACAATCAGCTGCAAGACAACCTGGGTGCCTTAGACGTGGAGATCACCGGAGAAGACCAGCAGCAAGTGGACGAACTGGTCCCACCCGGTACCGTGGTATCCCCGTTTTACCAAGCCAATTTCGGCCCCGCCAAATTTCGCTGGTAGTTCCTCCTTCAAGGCCCCATACCCTTTGGCCTAGGATGGAGAGGACTGTTCCAGCAGACGCGGCAATGCGCTGGATGTAACTGCCTGCGATGATGAACAGGCGCGAAGTGTACTGCACCGGCTTTTACTTCGCCTTGGACGAGTCAATGGCTTTCTTTGGCACTGGAGAGAGAACTTGCACTGAATGGCACTCCGGGCCCCCTGCCCGCTCCTCGACCACCAGTCAGGTCAGTTTGGTCCGTCGCGGTCAGTCTGTTTTTGCCACATCCACAAGCCTCCAAAACGACCCATGCCAAACAGGTCGCTAGCACGGACGCGGAAAAAGGTCAGAGTTTTGTCGAAGTGGGACATGGAGGATTGGTCTCGGATTCCCCCATACCCAGAAGCAACCTGCCGCGGTAGGCATTGGCAAAAGCCACTACTTCCTGCAGAAGCTCTTCCTTGGCATCAGCATTGGCTTGTACTCTGAGTGCCATGTACCTGAGCCGTCCTGACCTTTGTTTCCCCTTCCCTTACACTTCCCTTTCAGTGCAAGCTCCTGGGGAATGTCATACACCCCTGGCCGACCCTCAAAATATTGACAGTAGGGCGAGCAGCCAAGACGAATTAGATTGGGGGCATTGGGAAGAGCATCGCGCCTGCTGGAATGCCCTGAGTCCATATGACAGTCAGACTGTAAAATATTTTCGGAGCGATCGTTTGCCCATCGCTTGTTGCTTCTGAGAAGTGGTAGATCCGCTACTATTTATTTGCCTATCCCTGTTTGACGCCATGGTTACGACTCTTTGGTCACTTTGAAGATGCCTGATTCCATGGTAATACGGAACGCCCCTTTGAGTTGGATTTCCTTATCGAAGTAGGCATGTAGCTCAACGGCTTCCTCATCCGATAGGCTCATATAGGACATCACGTATTCAACCAGGGGTGCTGCCTCGGTCACGACCAGGGCACCTTTCCTATGTTCGACCTCGACTTCGGCGAACCGCTCTGCCAACATTTCAGCACCATTGTCAAGGTTGAACATAGCGACTGTCTGTTCACTTTTATCTGACGTTCCGATCCCCAGCTTTCGTGGAACTTTCCTGAGTTCGGCCATGTGGTTCAGCCCAACTGTAGTCGCGTACAGACGTCCTCCTGGCTGTAGCACCCGACGAATCTCTGAGAGTGCCCTGGCCAAGTCTGGAACGTGATACAGCATGTAGTTTGCAATGACCACATCGAAACTGTGCTTCTCATAGGGAATCGACTGGGCATCCACCACCTCGAATGTGAACTGCAAATCGGTGTGGCGCAGAGTCTGCGCCACTTCCTGCACCATCCCGGGAGAAGCGTCGGATAGGGTCAGGCGCCAGCCATGAGGTATCCCACCCAGGTTCTCGCGCCACAGCAATCCCGTGCCGCACCCGAGTTCCAGTACACGCCCGTTCTCCGGGATGGCGAAATGGTCGAATAGCCATTGAAACCAAGGATACTCGTCAGTGTTGAAGCGTGCGTGCAGACCCGCCCTAGCGCTTAGGTTGGACGAGTCCTGGTACTGCCTTTGAAGGTATTCCTGGTTGGATGGGGCGCCCATAAAATGCTGGTTTGACTCCGTGTGCAGTTTTCTGTCAGCGGACAGAATAACTTGAAAATTCAAGCCTTGGAGTCTCTCATGGGTCTTGACGAAACTCATAGGAGGACGCCATGTGACTGAACATCTTCATCATAACCACCTTGTGCCTGGTTGCAGGCAATATGCTCGACCTCCTTTGCAGCACAGGACCCAGGCAGCGGGAGGGAGCCGTCTGTCCCACACTGGCGTTGACGCCGCCTGGCACAACTCCTGGGACGGTGCTAATTGGCAATAGAGAGTATTGCAGCTAACACCCACCGTCTGACTATTGTGGGCAGATAACAGGAACTGCTCTGGCATCGGGGGTTGGCCAGCTTGGAGTTTATCAGGGGTCGTCACCCGCAGTCGTCCTCCTTGGCGGCCCGTGGCTCTTGCCGCAGCCGCTCCGGCCAACGCTCGTTCTTTGCCCAGAACCCATTCTTTTCCGGCCAGTACCTCAAAGAACTGAATCACCAGTTCCCCATCGTGGTCCTGGCGTCCATGTCTTCCGTGAGGGAGACAGACTGGATGCCCAGTCCCGCCAAGTCTCTGACAAAGCCCAGCAGATCCTTGAGGCTCCGCCCCCGACGGTCAAGTCGGCACAACACAAGCAATTCATCCCTCCGCGTTCAACTGTCTGAAATAACAACGGTTAATGGATTCAACAACGGTCAATGACCGATTTCTTGGCGGCTCATTCCCACTGTACGACCAACGTTTACATCAGTCCCATGCACACCGTCCTCTCGGTGGTATGCCACACGGTGGACTGCCGGGCTAAGACCACATATGAGCCGCCGTGGGCTTGGCTCAGGGGGCACTCCATCAGGGAGGTATCCTCCTTCCAGTGCGGCCCCTGCGTACCAAAGCGCCACGAATCCAAGGTTTAGAGAGAAAGGGGGGATTTAAATCCATTTCTTCCAAGCAGCCCTATACTTTTTCTTCAATCTGTTTAGTAAGTGAGGAAATCGGCCATGGATCGAACTGAATTGAACACCATACTTGAAGAAATCCACAGTCGCCGCCAGGAAATATTGGCTCTGTTACAGGATACAGAAGATAGCAATTCCTCTTTATCGACCGCGAAGTGGAGCAACACGTGGCCCTCTGTAGGCGTCCTATTTGGACGCTTTGGAGATCACATGAGAGAAGATACCTACCAGATCGCTGGCGTACGTCAGACTCTCGAGGCCAATTACACCGACACCCAGCGTAAACTGGCCGAGGCCGAGCGGGCCTGGGGTGACCTGCTTGGTACCGTTGTGGGCTTGACTGATGACGACCTGGACCGTGCGCCCGAAGATGGATCTTGGACCATACGTGAAACGCTGGCCCACATCCTGTGGGCAGAGACCCGATACATGGGACACATTCAGGCCGCCTTGCATGAACGCGATCTGAACTGAATGATCACGTACTTTCAGGAAGGAATACTACCTCGGCGGGAGAGTCCGATTAGCCTGATACTAATCGCAAGGCTTTCTACAGTCAGTGCCAACAGACTACCCAGTTTCTGGCCCCCGTCACGCCCTGTCGGTTCCGCAGCCTAGCGCCGCTCTCCCTGCGGGGTCAGATAGCCATAGAGTGAATTGCGGTGCACACTCACGGTCAAGCAGGCGTGGGCAAGCGCTCTCCAAAGAGTCTTGTCAGGACGTGGAACGCGCCGTGAGTGGCTCCAGGCGCCGCGGTAGGAGACGCAACAATATCGTTTACGCAAGAACGCCTATAGACACTTATTGGAGGAAAACCCGAACGGGAGGAGTCCCAAGTTCCTTGTTCGTCAACATCCTGGCTGGGACAGAAATACACCTCGTCCCGGAATAAGGGAGGAATTGTTCCGTTCCCAAGAAAGCAAGTGTGCCAATCCCGAATGCAACACAGATTTGGAAATCACAAAATGGCAGTTGGATCATATCGTGCCCAAGGCAAGAGACGGGGGTACGAAGACGAAAACATACAGTGGATTTGAGCCCGATGCAATCGTGTAAAAAGAACTGGCAACATGGGCATCTTACTTGAACGCACCAGAAATAAAAACCAAAGAAAGTAGGGCAATCGCATTGCCAATACTGTCAAGTAACTCGGCGCCAATGTGCCAGACCCGACCGACCTTAGTCACAGACCCTCGAAATTTGTCCTTCCTAGCCTTCTGAGAGCGTCGTTTGTTGGGGATCAGACAAATCAGCTGAATGACTTGATTTCAAGGTGTCTTCAGCGGCCAGCGCGAATCAGCTGGGTGTGTTCGCCGTAGATACTGAGTCACAGGCAATAGGCGGCCCCGGGTCCATACAAGACGCGAGCCTAGTGCCACACTTCATCGGTCTCGAACTCAAGACTCCAGCGGGTGGCGGACAGATCCTCAACACGACCGTCCAGCATTCTTCTCCATTTCAGACTCGAACGCGGACAAGCATAAGTGGCTTGCCATCGAAGCCTTCGCCGCCCGCCAATCCGGGACCACCGAAATTGCCCACATTTCCGGCTCTGCCCATCATGAGGAAAGTATTCCCATTACCACTGTCCACAGTGTTCTCCTGCGCACCGGCAACTTCAACATGTAATTCCCTTGGGTAGTTGGGGAATTGAACTCGGTATTCCAAGCCATGGACCAGAGACAGAATCTGGCACAACGCCGGCAGATTCTGTTGAACACCCGGATGATTTTCTTCTTTCAGGGCAGCCCTCTCACAAAACTGTACCGCCTCCTCGAACCTGCCAGAGGCCACAAGGGCATTGCCTCTGTTGAAATCCACATTGCTGGATCCCGGATCGTTTATGCGGTCGTAGTCGGCGATGGCTTCTTCAAACCTGCCCAGTTCCGCATAGGTGTTGGCGCGATTGTAAAAGGACTGCCAGTATTGCTGGTCCAACCGGATGGATTCGGAGTAATCCTGTAAGGCTCCGGCATAATCTTCCAATTCTGACTTGGAATTGGCGCGGTTGAAATACACGGTGGGCTGTTGATAGCGGGGCAAAGGAATCTCATGGGCCAGAGATACATCGTAATCCCTAAGGGCCTTGCTGTGCGTACCATCCGCTGCATAGGCGTTGCCCCTTAGAAGAAAAGCCACGCTGGATTCCGGTTCACGCTCAATGTAGCGACTGTAAGCGGCAATGGCCTTGGCGTACTTCCCTTCCTGGTAAGAGCGGTTACCTTCGCGCAGAAAGTCCTTGGGATCACGAACCACATGGGACGGCTTCTCACTATTCGCTTCCGCAAAGCCGTACAGATCCTGAAACAGGGACTGCTGGCTGACATCCAGCCATTTCAACTCTTCCAATAGCAGAGGCTTGTCCTCCCAGGCTATCTTTATGTCGCACATTACGGGAGAATCACAAGGGATCAATGGTCTATCAATAATGAATACACTGCGCTGTCGCAGGATCCGGTTGTTCGCATCGCCAGCCCACATCGGTTCCCAGTACCACAGCGAAAGGATGCCTCCCGGGGAAACAAGCAGATCCTGAATTTCCCGTCTCGTCTCATTTGCCGACACCCGACTCAAATGGGTGGAATCGCTCGTTTTAACCACAAACAGTCTGCCATCGCAGTGGGGTTCTCTGGCAGGCAAACCAGAGGGCAGCCAAGGGATTCCACGTGAAATCCAGCAATCCGGTAGCCGCTCCAAAATGCTGCAGCTTCGCCAGTAATTGCAGGTCCGATACCTCACGACCGTTTTCGACGCCGAATCCATGCTCACGGGCAGGGCTTAACAATATTCCGTGATGGTAGGCAATGTATTGATCCGAGAACTCTGGGCCATGGATAACGTCTTGGCCCCACTGTCTAGTAAGGCGACGGGGGGCGGCGGATTGTAGCAGCCAGTGGGCCTTGCGTTGCCCCCGATACGCCAGGTCGCCCAATTGGCCTGCCATTTTCTCCTGTATTCTGGCCAAATACTTTCCCATGCACTGAGTTTCGTTGTGGCTCACCGGAATGGACTCCAGTTCATTGCCTCTCTCCTCAATTCCGGGTGAGCTAGAGACAGGGGTCGTGGCCAACAGGTTGTCTGTTGGTTCTGTACCAGATATTCGTCTGCATCCCCAACAAAAGGAACATAGACTCCCAGCTTGTGGGTGAAGTCAGGTCCTGTATAGCTTGTTAAATTCCTCTCGGCAAACGGATAGGACAGAATGTTCTCAGCTCGGGTCGGATCTTTTTTGCGGGCCAGCTCTGCGATAGACAACCGGATCGCCTCATAGTAGCCAACCAACAGCAGCCCTAGGACCAGGGCCACTACATATCTGAAGTTCATAACTCATATCGCTGAAAGAATTCCGTCCAGAAACCAAAGGCTTGCTGCATTGCGTCTTCCAACCAGACTTCCTCTTTCCCATTGATGACTAACATAAGTCCGGAAATATCAAAACCTCGACTAAATCCCCGTGAAAAACTGCCCTTGTGCCTGTAAGCCTGACGAAGTGCGGCCGTGTAATGCGTAACGTTTCTGTGCTTTAGTAAGTTCGATAAATCTGCCAGATATCCAACTTCACAACATTCCTCTTTGACGGCTTTCTTCAAATCTCCCGGCTTGCAATAGTCTCTTTGGACGGCTTGTTCTTCGTGAACCCAGTCGCCTAGGGACCAAGCGATGATGGCTCCGTACATGGCCGTTTGGATATTGAGGGGATCCTCTTTCAGAGCGGCAATGATTTCCTGTAAGTGTTCCAGCAGATCGCGTGGACAGTTCAGATCAAATACACGCGACATGGTGTCCGCTGAAGCCCTCTCTTGAACCCTTACCCAGTCTGTCAATTTTAATGTGAATTTGACCTGCCTGCGGTATGCGGGATAACCAGCCGGCCGCGACCCACCACCTGGTAACCACGTTTCTGCTTGTTCTCGACCAGGACCAAGACCTCCGTCCGGGCCTGCGGTGCCGGCAAGTCCCGCGGCACACCAGTCCTGATATACCCCGGCCTGTCATAACCCGCCACCCGTCCCCACCGATGCACCAGCGCGCCGTCCGGATGCCAGAGAGTAGGTTCCTAGGACACCGTATAGTGCCGGTGCCGGTTGGTGGCCGGGTCGTGGTGCTCCAGGCGGACATACCAGCCGTGGGTCCGCTGCATGGCCGTAATCCCTTCACCGCCTAGCGGAGTGGCGCTGACGCCAGCCTAGCCAGGAACCAACCAAAAGCAGCAGCACCAGGAGCGAGAGGGTAGCCCGGTTCCATAAGAACGGTGGGGTCCCCGGCCCCAAGTCGGCCAAATCCCGGGAGGCCTGGGACAACGGGCGGGTCCGACTGCAGAGGCCCACATGCCAACCCAAACCCAATAGGGTGTAAACAACATACTCGGTGCCCGCTACGAACGGATAGCCACAACTAGAACCGCTGCGCGCCGTGGTCACGTACCGGGGGGGTAAGCGGCCCCCTTCCAGACGGTCTGGACTTTGAATGTAATGGTCGTGGGGACCGTGCTACCCGTGATACCGAAAATGGCGGGGAATTCACGGACGGACACCGCCTCCCCCTGGAAGACCACGGCCGCTTTCGCCCGTTCCTCCAAGGGCGGGCCCGGCTCAACGCACGAGCAGGCAAAACTCTGAGTCGGTGGCAGGGCCAACCAGAGGCCGAACAGTAACACTAGCAGTGCTGGAAAACTACACAGGGCGGGGGCACGGTCGTGCAGGATATGCAGGGCTTTGTGGCAGGGGGACATGAGATCCAATTGGTTAGAGCCGGGTGCAGCTGGACCCGGCTTCTTGGGTGTTCCGTTCTGCTTTAGATGCCGATACAGTGTCGTCCAGTCCACGCCGACCAACTTCGTTATCTCGCTTACAGGAATTCGGCCCTCGCGCGTGAGCGGAGCGCTGCCGGATTGGCGCCCCTCAGCGCGTTCCGCTAGGCCATAAGCACTTCATTTTCACAGCCCAGACGGTGCGAGGGTCCCGGCAAGGGACACGGCCGTTCCTCGGAAGGCGGCGGAGCAGGGGTAAAGGTAGGCAAAGAGGGATTGGTTGCATGAGCCATCAGGGTTCCCAAAAAGGGTCCAGGGTTCTTGCCGGTTTCCGTGTCAAACAGAGTTGATTATTCGCTCCCATTGTCCCATGCTGGCGTTGACGCCGCCTAGCACCGCTCTCCCTTTAGGGTCAGGTAGCGGTAGAGCGTATTGCGGCTCACGCCTTCGGTCTGGCAGATGTGGGCAATGGAGAGCGACTGGTCCTGCATGAGAGCTTGTGCCGCCTCTAGCTTCTCAGGTGTCATCACCCCGGGCTGACCTCCCTGGCGCCCCGCTTTTTCGCTCTATCGGGTAGTGAAAAAGGCTTTGCCACAAGCCAACTGAAAGTCGGCGTCTTCCGGGTAGATGGCCATATGAAATTCTGAGCCTGCAGTGATTTCCAGCTGCTCTGAGACAATCATCGGTAGGATCTCTGCAGCTGCTCTGAACCATCGGGAATCTTCTCTGCGACCTCAAGAATTGCTTAAGTGTGGAAAGGGCAAAGTTCCGCATAGAGCGTGGTTCAATCTCCCACAATGGGGTTGCCATCTGCCAATGAGCAGGCTAACGGTTATTTACCATCTTTAGCCTGCGCGAAGCCAGGTGTCCATCCTCTGAACCACAGTGCGCTAATATTTTGCAATACCGTTCTGTACAGAGTCCTCTACAGCGCACCTCTTAAAGGATCTAAGGGGTCTTCCATGGAAAGCAATTGCATATTCTGCGAAATCGCACATGGAACGAGTCTCGCGAGTGTTGTGTATGCGGACGAGTTGACAATGGCATTCATCGATATTCGACAGTTTCATGCCGGGCACACGTTGGTGATACCGCGACAGCACATAAGTGATATCCGCAATCTGGACGAGACAACCGGCGCCGCGTTTATGGCAACCCTCAGTCACCTGACTAGCGCCGTTGATGCTGCTTTTCCAAACGAAGGAGTGAGCCTTTGGCATTCGATCGGGCCAGCGGCATTCCAGGAGGTACCCCATCTTCATTTTCATATCCATCCCCGCAAGACAGAAGACGGAGTGTTACGAGTTTACCCGAATCGTCCCCCAGTCTCAGATGGCTCAACAAGAAACAAGTATGCAGCGAGGGTTCGACATTTCCTGTGATCGCATTTGGCAGAACTCTGTTCGCAGTTCACCTGAGAAACATGGAGAGGATGGGCTCCATGCTCTGTCAACTCAGTGAGAGATTACCTCCGATGCATATGTGATCAGTTAAGGTACAGAATTCTGATCTTGAGCGTTTTTCCTGGCGGCGAGGCGCGATCAAACCGTCCAAATATGCATAACCGATCGCACCTATAAGGGACGGAAAGCCGGCTCGGCGGTATCCTTTTGATTACAAAGGCGGCTTTCTCTGCTACAGGCATCCTTGCCTTGAGCTGAGGTCTCGGTTCAGACGCAGGTCGATTTGGGCAGCGGATTCCGGGGCAGTTAGATCTACAGTTGCGGCGTAAGTTCAGCAGTAGCTTTGCGACACGGGCCATACCGGGTAGACCGGCAAGGGGTTGGCGTTCCAGACCGTTTAAATAAACGGGAATAAATCGCAACCGAAAGTCTATGATCTCCAGTACAATTCCCCGCGGATTGCAGGGATTCTGAAATAGGGCATGTCCTAATTTCCTCTTCTATGCAACTCGGATCGATGTGGGACATTAACTAAGAAGCGAGTGCCAACATGACTTTGACCTCGGCAGACTATCCCCCCTATCCTAGAGTGGACCGCAACCAGTTGCCGCCCGGACCGCCGGAGTGGCCCATCTTGGGCCACTCCTGGCGTTATTTGCGCGATACGATCGGTCTAATGCAGGAAGCTGCTACGTACGGGGACCTTGCGACCATTTCCGTCAAGCCCGCTTTGGTCTATCTGGTCAATCACCCCGATCTCATCCAGGAAGTCCTTGTGGCCCAGCACAGACATGTGGGACGGGGCCGTTCCGTTGATGCTCTCAAATACCTTTTGGGAGAGGGCCTGATTACGTCCGACGGTGCCCTTCACTTGCGGCAGCGCCGTCTGATGCAGCCACACTTCCACCATCGCCGCATTGCTGACTACGGCGAAACCATGATCCAGTACGCCCGCCGCCACCAGCAGCGATGGTCCGACGGGATGGAAGTGGACATGGCCGAAGAGATGAGGGATCTCACGTTGCATATCGTGGTCAAGACCCTGTTTAATCTCGATTTGCCTTCAGACGTAAAAAGAATCGGCAGGTCCTTTGATTTCTGCAATCACTATCTGACCGTCCGCGATCGCCAGATCGCTCCAATTCGTCGTCTGTTCCATCAACTTCCCCTGCCACGGACCCGCCGATTCCGGCATGAGTTGGCGTTTCTGGACCAGACCGTGGCGGACCTGATCACACAGCGGCGCCAGTCCGACAAGGAAGGCGAAGACCTGCTATCCCTGCTGGTGCAGACCACAGATGACGAGGTAGCCAATTCTGACGAACTTGCAATGACCGACAGGCAGGTCCGGGACGAGACCATTACCCTGTTCGCGGCCGGCCACGAAACCACCGCCGTAGCCCTGACCTGGACCTGGTACCTGCTGGCTACCCATCCTGAATGGCAGACCCGCTGGTATGCTGAACTCGACGAAGTGCTGGGAGATCGGGCCGTCACCCTGTCAGATTTGCCGCACCTGGCCCTGACTGATAAGATTCTTACGGAATCCATGCGTTTGTACCCACCTCTCTGGACTACGGGGCGCATGGCCTTCGAGTCCTTTGAGTTGGCCGGCTTCACTATCCCGGCCGGTGCCCTGCTGGTGACCCCCCAGATCGTCACTCACCGCGACCCTCGGTGGTTCGACGAACCCCAGGCCTTCCGTCCTGACCGTTGGACACCGGAATTCCGCAAGACCTTGCCACCTTACGCCTATTATCCTTTTGGGGGTGGTCCGCGCCGCTGTATCGGTGACAGTTTTGCCTGGATGGAAGCTCAGATCGTGTTGGCTACGCTGGGACAGACCTGGTGTATGCACCATATACCGCGGCACCCGGTCGAGATGGAAAGCCTGGTTACATTGCGCCCAAAAAGGGAAATGCCCATGGTCCTGAAACGCCGATTTCCCTCCTGAACAGGGCTTGACCAGTCCCAATCCGGGTGGTCGAACTTTAGGCCGGTGCCAGGAACGCCAAATGGAAATACTTGGACATAAACCGGCAGACTTTTCTAAAAGTCGATCCCAGGAAACTTCTATGTCTTCAGGTACATAGGCTTCCTTGTCTCTAGAGTCCTCCTTCCGACGATGTTTATGCTAATCGCGTACCCGGACGTCATTAGGATTACGATGATCGGCACCCAGGTCAAGGCCATAAATTCGGGCAATGCCCTGATGATTTTTCGAGTAGGACAGCTTGCCGAACAATGAATTGGATGGACCGTGAGCAACAACGGAGCAACCCGATTCCAAGTTTATCTTTGTACAAAATTCCCTCGCAACCGGATAGTCAGTATCTGCCTTCCAGACAATGACTTTCCTCATCTCTTTGGATTTATCCGAAATATTCTCCTCGAAGTCTACATCTGTCGTTGCTCTGGTGAAACTCTCGGCCTCTTGCTTGATCCCCGCAGTCCCACGCACTGTTTACTTGGGCGCTTCCAGCGACAAATAAACACTCTGAAATGGATTGAAAGACCGCTTTCAATCCATCTTTTCAGGGGAATTACGAAAGGAAAGCCCCTAGTTGAACTAGGAATTGAACGCGAGGGGATAACTAGACCGTGTTTCTCTCCGACCTTACTCTTGACGAGTAGTCCCTATTCGGCAATTACTCCGGTGGTCTGCGTGGCGGGTCCCGCTATGGAAAGCAATTCCATGCCTTCCTGACGTAGCCGGTATCCATGTACCATCAGATTTGGACGTCCAACGCTCTGGCCTGCCAGCTGTTTGTTTTCTGGATCCCTATAGCCTATCCGTACCAAACGGCGGGGATTCTTGGTCTGGTTGATGTAGGACCCGTGCACCGTGTTGATGCAGAACAGAACTACATCGCCGGCTTTGGCTGGCACTGGGACGGTGTCTTCCAAGTGATAGTCATCGGTCGGCAGATGCGGTGTGCAAGCAGTGCCGTCCTCCAGTTTCGTAATGTGCTCCAGAAAGCCCTTCTTGTGAGAACCAGCTAGGAAACGGATTTCGCCATTTTCATTGCAGGTATCATCCAGATGCACCAGCGTGTCTATAAAGCGCCCATTCTCATGAATGTAGAACGGGTTATCTTGGTGCATGGGGAAGGGATGGCCAGTCTGCGGCGGCTTGATATGCAACGTGGAATGATGCAGTTCCACGTTGGGGCCAATCAGGTCAGCAATTGCTCCTGTCAGTTTGGCGTTGGTGACGGCCCGCATCCAAGCATCGGAATAGTAATGCAGGTCGTGCATGGCCGTCAGCTTGGATTTCTTTTCGGTATCTGGATCCATATAGGCATTACGCCAGGGACCTGACCAACCGGGACTTGTAAAAGCCCAGTCTTCAACCAACCTGTCCATTTCAGCGGATAGTTCGGCGGTCTCAGCAGGCGTGAAAACTTCGTGAAGGTGCAGATAGCCATTTTCGTGATAAAAGTCTTTTTGCGCTTGCGAAAGCATTGAACTTCTCCTCACCTCTTGCGGATGTTCTTGGGTAGCCAATCGTATCACAGACCTCAGATTCATTGGATCACCAGTCCCAGCCTGACCAGTTCAAGGCGTAACCCTTTTAGACCCTCTTGGTTCAGTCCAGAAGCTCTAGCCATGGTGCGTTATTGGACGTACGGGGCAAATCATCCCCGCCGTATAGCTTCACGCTGCTACTGGCCACCCAGCCGTACAATCGATCCTCAAATTGCAAGGCGTTAGTGTAAACAGCCAACCAAAGTCCATCCTCGGATTGGGCCAACGCGGTTACGTATTCTCCTTTCTGCACCCTGGCCACGCTGGTCCCGTCGGGAGCGTCTCTCAGTTCAATATCCTGCAAAGGCACCGCTACAGCTTCAATAAAGAACTGGGTCACCAAAGGCGATAATCTGGTATCTATTGTGGGCTCTGCTTCCAACAGTGGCGTCCCTTCTTCCGACACACTCACTACTGGAAGCTGTTCTGCAGGTCTATCTAGATTTACATAGCTGGCAAAGACCCACCCCCTTGCCCCAGAGGGTTCTCTGGCTACGTTCAACCAATTGCTCTCTACGTTGCGCCCGAAGACATACAAAGGTGTATTCAAACCCAGCTCGGCCAAAATGGAACCTGTGCCGGTATTGGGGGCATTCCGAAACCGCAACCCTTCCGAATTTACCGTGCCCTCTGTGATCGGGGCCAATACCTGAGCTTGGTTGTCAACCTGTACCGTCTCCTCAACTGGTTGCTCTGGAGTGGGAGTCAAAGTGGGTCCAGGTTCTATGGGCACTAGAGTGGGAAACACCACTGTGGGTTGGACCGGCACATCCACAGGAGGCAGTGCTGTGGCTTCTGCCCTATTGGGACCTCCTCCACAGGCTGCCATGCCCAGAGCCAACAGTGTTAAGGCGCCAACCTGTCCCGCGGTTGATGTACAGGCTGCCCAGAATTCTCTGGGACGAAACATCGGAACTTCCGGGTTATTGGTAACGCAGGGCATCAATGGGCTTGAGGCGGCTGGCTCGCAGGGCCGGATAAAAACCAAACAGCAGGCCCACTACAGCGCAGAAACCTACTCCCAAAACCACCGCTTTGAACCCTACCTGCACTGAAAGGCCTACGCCCGCGCTGTTTATCCCTACAACCGCCAGCGAGGCCAAACCTACGCCAACCAATCCTCCCAGCAAGGAAATGGCCAGAGCCTCCACAATGAACTGAGACAAAATGGTGCTGGGCCGAGCCCCGATCGCCTTGCGTAGTCCAATTTCTTTCGTCCTTTCAGTCACACTCACGAGCATGATATTCATGATGCCCACGCCGCCCACTATGAGACTGATAGCCGATACTAATCCCAGAAATATAGTCAGGGCACTGGTTACATTCCTGAAGATGCTCAGAAAATCCGCCATGCTGATCACCGAAAAGTCATCCTCTTCAAAGTACTTGATGCGATGTTTCTTCCGCAGCAGCTCCTCAATCTGGGTCTGAACGCCCCCCATGTTTTCTTCGGAGTTGACTTTCACTACGACCACATCCACCTTGTATTCGCCAGATACTGTTTTGTTCCTAATCATGCGGTCTTGCATAGTCGTAAAAGGAATGAAAACGCTGTCATTGAAATCCCCTAAGAAACCAGCACTCATTTCTTGCATGACGCCAATTATTTCAAAGGATTTGTTATCCAGCTTGATGGTGGACCCAATAGGATATTCCCCTGCCTCCCAAAGTCGCTCGAAAGTGCCTTTACCAATTAAGGCTACGCGCGCCCGATTGTCTACATCCGCTTGGGAAACCCAGTTACCTGAGTCTTGCTCCCAACCCCGTACATTTGGGTGATTAGGCCAGACTCCCAACAATTGCACGTTCAGGCTCTTCGAGCCGCGCGTGGCGTACACTCCGGTAACAATTTCGGACACTACATCTTCTACATTGTCAATCAAAAACGGATCGTTGATCAGGCGGGCATCGGCCTCTGTCAAGACACCGCCAGTCCCACTTTCTGACAATTGGCCCGGTATTACAACCACTACGTTGGTGCCAGCGGCTGTAAACAATTCCACTACGTATCTCTCCACGCCACGGCCAGCTGAAACCAGCAGCACCACGGCAAAAACCCCAATGGTGATTCCCAGCATCGTCAGCATGGTCCGCACCTTGTTGATGGCCAAAGCCTGTAGCGCGATACGAATGGCGGCAGCGATCAACATGGTTTCTAGGTGGTTGGAGACCCAACAGCTGCTGGAACTTCCATCGTGGGTGGAACATCAACTGGCACAGGTTGAAGCCCGTCCCATGCCCGTGGCTGCGTATTTTCAATCCGTTCAATCAGTCCATCGCGCAGATGCACTATTTGGCCAGTGTGCTCCGTGGTTTCGGGATCGTGAGTAACGAAAATCACCGTTAGCTTCTGTTCCCGGTTCAGACGCGTAAAGAGTTTCATAATCTCGACACTGGTCTTGGTATCGAGATTGCCGGTGGGTTCGTCTGCCAGAATGATGGAAGGGTTATTGACGAAGGATCGGGCTATTGCCACTCGCTGCTGTTGGCCACCCGACAGTTCATTGGGTTTGTGGTGCATCCGATCCGCCAGATCTACAAGCTCCAGAGCGTGACGGGCTTTCTCTCGCCGTTGGCGGAGACCCACTCCTGCATACACCAGGGGCAATTCCACGTTAGCCAAAGCGTCCGTGCGCGGGAGCAGATTAAAGGACTGAAAGACGAATCCGATGCGGCGACACCTCACGTTGGCCAATCGTCTTTCCCCCATTGAACTGACATCCTCGCCATCCAGGAAATAGGAGCCCGAGGTAGGCACATCCAAGCACCCCAGAATGTTCATGAGCGTGGACTTGCCGCTGCCGCTAGGGCCCATGATAGACATGAAGCTGCCTTTTTGGATTTGCATGTCTACGCCCCGCAGGGCTTTGACAGTAACTTCGCCCAGTTTGAATTCCTTGGTTATGCCCCGAATGTCTACCAGGACTTCCCCACTCTTCCCCGCTGAGCCATTGTTGGGTCGCGAAGGCGCAGATTTATGGTTGCTCATGTTCGAATGCCTAGCCTCCAAAGATGGCAGACATTAACTCACGCTCTCGATCCACATTCAGCAGAGCCACCTGGTCCGTGTCGGTCAGTCCAGCCATAATTTGACTTTCCCGCTCATTGCGCAGACCGATCTTTATTTCAGCCAGCACCGGCTCGTCATTGAGCACCTTAAAGACAAAGTACTTATTCTTGTCCCGGTCGAAACGTACGTAGCGGTTGGGGATTAGCAACACATTGTCCACTTGGGCCGTAGTAATGATGGCCGTAGCACTCATGCCTTCTCGCATTGGGGCATCCGTTGGATCCGGCACTATCTCAACCTCATAAGTAATCGTGGAACCGACCTCATTAGCCGTAGGCGAAATCGACGTTACTTGGCCAGTCAGCTGGCTGTCCGGCAATGCATCCATAATCAGGTTCACGCCTTGCCCCACCTGTACCTGGCGCACGTCAATCTCGTCCACTTGCACCGTCATGTGATAGCTCTGCAGATCCGCCAGCACCATGGCAGTGGTATTGCCGGTGAAGAGCTCTCCCACCCGCACATTCACAGAACTGAGCACCCCGTCCCGAGGAGCCATCAGGCGCGCGTTACCAATGTTTAACAAAGCCAATTCGTAGGAAATACGGGCCCTCTCCAGCTCAGAGCGGGCGATATCAATGTCTTCTACGTCAGCACCTTCCTGCAGATCGACCAGCTGATTCTGGTAGTCAATCAATGTGGCGCTAGCAAGTCGCAGAGCTTCTTGGCTTTGGGCAATCAAATGCTGAGCTGCCGCAATTTCTGCGGCTGTCGGTGGATCCAACGCTGAATTCAGACGCGCTTGGGCCGCATTCGCAACGCTGATTGCCTGGGACAGGCGGGCTTGGGCTGCATCCACTTCAGCATCGGTCACGCGGTACTGATCCTCAACTGTCTCCAGGTTGGAGCGTGACTCGTCCACACTGGCCTGGGCCTGGGCGACTTCCGCCACCAACGAGTCCCGATCCGAAGCAGAAAGTCCGCCTACCAAAGCACCATATTCAACTTGACGCGCATTCAAATTGGCTTGGGCAGTGGCGATGGAAGCCTGAGCTACGCCAACTCTGGCCTGGGCCAGGTTGATTTCGCTGGGATCTGCTGGCTCCAGCAACTTATTGAGTTGTGCCTGGGCAATTTTTTGGGTAACCAGGGCCTCATCCCGTGACAGGAGGTACGCATCCACATCCAGCTCCGCAAGTATCTGTCCTTTCCGCACTGCCTGGCCCTCCGCCACCAGCACCTGAGTCACCCGACCAGCTGTGTCAAAGGACAGAGAAATTTCGGCCTCGGGCTCAATATTGCCTGTTGCACTTACAGTACTGGCTATGGTGCCGCGGGCGAGAGAGACGGATTCAAAAGCTGGTTCTTCTCCATCCCTGTCCAAATCCGGCAGCACCCCGTCCAACATCGGCAGTGACACAATGCCCTGCATCTGCAATGCCACCACAGCCCCACCAGCCACCAACAGGAGGACCACTATAATCGCGACTACTCTTCCCATTGCACGTTAATTACCTTAAATTTCAATTCGGGGACGTCAAGCATCTTGCCTTTTCCCCACCAGAATCCCACATTTTGCAGTCGTTAAAGAGGGAAATTCAGGACCAACGCCATTATGTGGGCGAGATCCATGAGGGAGGGTCTCGCTTTCAAGCAATCCCGACAGCATACACAAGCCAACTTCGGCCTTGCAGGGAATCTGACCGGAACCCATACCCATTCACGGCCTGTCGTGGAACCCTTGACCTGACTTGCTCACGCGCCGCTAGGCTTTGACCTCAAACCCCGCCAGATTCTCCAGGGCCTTCACCAAATTGTGATTTCCCTCTTCAGAGAGTCCTCTGGCTTCCAATGTTCTGTACATATTGAAGATCTGAGCAGTAATAGGCAAAGGCACCCCAACCTGGTCAGCGGCTGCCAGCACCAGACGCAGGTCCTTTTGCTGCAACCCAGTCGTAAAGCCCGGCGTCCAGTCCCGCGCCATAATCTGTGGGGCCCGATTGGTAAACATCCAACTGCCTGCTGCACCTTGGCTAATGGCATCGAAAGTCTTCTGTAGGTCTACCCCACCAGCCTGAGCAAAAAGCAAGGCTTCGCACATGGCCACACAATTTCCAACCACCAGGATCTGATTGACCAGCTTTACAGTTTGGCCTGCGCCCTGTCCCCCGACGTGGGTGATAGTAGTGCCCATGGCTTCGAAGTACGGCCGAGCCCTCTCGAACTGGGCGGCATCCCCGCCGACCATGATGCTGAGCGTGCCCTTGGCGGCACCTTCGCTGCCGCCACTAATAGGCGCATCCAACATGTGGGCCCCCTTCTGCTTCAGCTGGGCCGCGATGTCCAAGGTCACCTGTGGGCTAATGGTACTGCAGTCCACTACCAATGAATCTTCTCTCACTCCGTCCCTGATGCCGTCAGCTCCCAGTACCACGGCCTCCACATCGGGGGTATCGCTCACACACACAAAGACCACCGGACAGTCTTCGGCCACTGCTCTGGGGCTGATTCCTGCCGTCGCCCCTTGCGCCACCAAGTCTTGCATGCGGGACGCTGTGCGGTTCCAAACCTGCACTTCAAAACCCTTTGCCAACAGGTTTGCAGCCATGCCGCGCCCCATGATACCCAGTCCAACAAAGCCAACTTTTTCAGACATGCAACTCCGCTCTCCTTTTTGCAGGGGAATTCCAAACGCCAGGGCGCGCCTAACTATTTACGCTTCAAACTATTTGAGGTTGCAGAGAGCAGCCGTCCTGCGGGACCGACCTGCAAGTTAGAAAGGCAAAGACTGTTCCTCAGTCTCCAAAGCCTTTACTTCCTCTGTTTCGTCGTCGTCCAACTCGACATGTTCGAGAATGAACTGACTTTCCAGGGCATCGTCTTCAGACACGATGGGGCGAAAATCCACCTGAATGGCATCGCCTTCACTGAATTCATCCCGCAGCAGAGCATCACTCAAATTGTCCTGCAGTTGCTCCTGGATCACGCGCCGCAGGGGTCTCACGCCGTACTCGCGGCTGTAGCCCTGTTCAGCCAGTTCATCGCTAGCGGCTTCGGTCAGGACCAAGGTCATGTTCCGTTCCGCCAACTGGGACCGCAGCGTCTGCAGCTCCAGTTCCACAATATCCTTGATTTCGGAGCGCGTTACATTGCGGAAGACTTGGCAGCCGTCCAGGCGATTGATGAACTCAGGCCTGAATACCTTCTTGACCTGTTCCATGACCTGCGCCTTCATGGTGCGGTATTCCTGCTCCGCGCGTTCGTCACTTTCTGAGTTCCTGTCAAATCCAAGCCGTCTGCCACCGGTGATCAAGTCGGCCGCGACGTTGCCGGTCATGATAATCACGGCATTACGGAAGGTAACGTTGCGTCCTTTGGAGTCGGTCAGAGTGCCATCTTCCATGATTTGCAGCAGTAGATTGAAGACATCGTAGTGGGCCTTTTCAATCTCATCCAGCAGTACCACACTGAAGGGGCGCCGCCGAATGGCTTCGGTAAGTTGGCCACCTTCGCCATATCCCACATATCCCGGGGGTGAACCAATAAGGCGACTGGCCGTGAAGCGGTCCATGTATTCGCTCATGTCCAAGCGAATGAGACTGTCTTCACTGCCAAAAAGATATTCCGCCAGTTTCTGGGCCAGATAGGTTTTACCCACACCCGTGGGACCAAGCAGCAGGAAACTACCAATAGGGCGCTTCGGATCCTTGAGCCCCGTGCGCGCCCGGCGAATGGCCTTGCATATGAAAGAGATGGGCTCGTCCTGGCCCAAAATCTGGGATCTGAGGTATTCCTCCATGCCCAGCAACCTTTCTTTCTCTTCTCCCGCAATGCGATTCACGGGAATGCCAGTGGTCATGGCCACTATTTCTTCAATGTCCGCCGAGGTCACCTGGGGCAGATTGGATACCTCATTGCGATTGGCCCGCACTTCTGCGAGCTGGTTTTCCAGTTCCGTCTGACGCAGTTGCAGGTCGTGAGCGTCTTCGTGCCGCTGTTCCGCCCGGGCCTCTTCGTGTTGTCTTCTCACTTCCTTAAGGCTCTTGTACGTCTCCTGCAGGGATCTGGAGGAAGACTTGTACATTCGCACTCGGCTGCCCGCTTCGTCGATTAAATCGATTGCCTTATCTGGCAGGAAGCGATCGTGTACATAACGCACGGCCAGTTGTGCCGCAGAGTTCACAGCTTCATCGGTAATAACCAGCCGGTGATGATCTTCGTAGCGACTCTTTAGGCCATGCAGGATGGCGATAGTTTCTTCTACCGTGGGCTCCTCCACTCGCACCGGCTGGAATCTTCGATCCAAAGCCGCATCCTCTTCGATGTATTGCTTGTATTCATCGTAAGTAGTAGCACCTACGACCTGCAGCTGGCCACGCGCCAAGGCAGGTTTAAGGATATTGGCCGCGTCCATGCTGCCACCTGCCGCCCCGGCACCCACCAGCATATGCACCTCGTCGATGAAGAGGATGGATCTGGTGCGCGACAGTTCGGCTATAACTTTCTTGAGCCGATCCTCGAATTGGCCTCGGTACATCGTGCCGGCCACTAGGCTCCCGACATCCAGCATGATAAGTCGTTGGTCGAGCAAGTTCTCGGGAACATCGCCATCCGTGATGCGCTGGGCCAGTCCTTCGACGATGGCTGTCTTACCTACTCCCGGTTCCCCAATCAACGCCGGATTGTTCTTGGTGCGCCGATTCAGGATTTGGATGACCCGTTCAATTTCGTTGTCGCGACCGACCAAGGGGTCCAACTTGCCCTGACTGGCGGCCAGAGTTAAATCGATGCCGAGCTGATCTGTGACAGGCGTTTTGCTGTCACTTTCCTTGGTTGGAATGGAAGTACGCGTTGGTTGGGCCAGAACAATCTTGGTCTCCCGGCGCAGGTCCTCCACTTTTACTCCCAGATCCACTAATACCCGCACTGCCACGCTGTCGATTTCATTTAGCAAACCCAGCATCAAATGAGCAACGCGTATCTTGTTGTGCTTTAGATTCTTGGCCTGTGCGAATGCCAGTTCAATCACATGCCGCAAACGTGGCGCCAGTTTGGGTTTACTGGCGGGAGGTCGTTCGCCGCGGCCTACCTTATGTTCCACAGCGGCAATGACATGCTTGGGCTCAATGCCCATCTTGCGCAGCACCAGCACCGCTGAACCCTTTTCGACCCTCACCAGGCCCAGCAAAAAATGTTCCGTGCCGACATAGGCATGATTCAGACGCATCGCCTCTTCGTGGGCCAATGACATGACCCGGCGCGCGTTCTGGGTGAAAGCTTTGAATGGATCTCGATCAGGCATCTCTTGCATCCTACTCAATAGAGGCTATCCCGGCTGAAAATCAACCGGCTTCCACCTTCTTTTCTCTGGCCTGCAGAACTTCTCTGACAAGTTTCCACGTGAGTGACAGGGGCCCGTTCAATACACTGCCACGGGCATTCTGCTGAGGCCTACCAACGTCGGAACGGCAGGTGACCTGACAGGGGACTGAGGAACCTTCCTGGATATGAACCCAAGAAAGCCCGGCCCATTCACACCCCAACTAGAGATACCTGAATTGTACGAACAGGGAGATTCAATGTCAACCGCTTTTATACACATGCCGATTATCCGGTGCGTTTTTCCTGTCTCCGGCGGAATTCGAATACAGGGAAATGATACTTGGTACACACCCTTTGCACCGCAGATTTCCTGACAGCTCCGCTGGCCGACCAATCCGGCCAAGACAGATGCAAAGGGTCAAAAAAGAACTCTCCTGTTGCCCTCTATTTCACCTTCTTAGCCAGATCTATTGCCCGCGCTGGCCCCTGAGGCAGGACTCTCAGTAGCCCGGAAACTAGAGTTAGGATCGGACTGGGCAAGTCCCAAGACCAGCAAGTCAATCTGATGTCAAGCATTTCGCCTCTGGCAAAGAGCTGATGGGCTTAGCCCATTATGCATATAGATGCTTAAGGCCGAAATAATGGATCTTTTTTTCTCTCGCTCAAATCTGATTCCAGGCTGTATGCAAGGGCAGCCGCATATGTGTCGTTGCCTATATTTTCCAATCCCCATTTGAACTCGGGACATTGAGGGAATCGAAAATGGCCTTTCCGGACGCCGTTTCGCATTGCTTTCGGGATCTCAAACCTGCGAATATCCAGCGAAAAGCCTGTACCTAGTGCTTTAATCAAGGCTTCCTTCATTGTTCACATGCGGAAAAACAGACGTACCTTCTGCTCTTCGCACGCCGCCGCCAATACTGAACTTTCCGAAGCACTGAAAACGATTTGGTCTATGCCCTCTATTCTGCCAAGAGGGAGCCGTTCTTCTACGTCCACCCCAACTTCGCCATTGGAAACAAACGCAAACAGCCCATGACTGCCGCTGTGGCTGACGTTGAAACCAATAGGTGCCCGCACTCCATCCACTAGGGCAAAAGGTTTGCCATACCTTGCTGTTCCGAACAACAGAGCGCTATTGGCACATCCCAGCTGACTGCAAAGAATGGACCGGAGGGCCGCACGGCACAGAGTGAACTCGCGTTGCGGACAAGGCTGCTTAAAGCGACGCCAACGAGATAGTTCCGCTTCATCCAGCCAAGCCAGGGCCTTTCTCTCCCTTCCTTGGCATGGTCTCAGGTCCACATGCACTACAGATGCAGAGCCACTGCTGGTGGGCAATGCCATCCAACCCTGTTCGCTTGAATTTAGATCCATCTGTGATTCCTTCTCCAAGACATCTCGCAGCACCCGCTCAAGTTTCAAATTCAGGTTTGGCTTTAACCAGAAACTTCAGATGAAAGTTAGGCTTTGTCAATATCCGGAACCTAGATCTAGACCTCTCAGTGCTTTGCCATTAAGTCCAGTACTCAATGCCATTTGGAAAAGAAAGGTCTGCAATTGGGTCTGAGCCCGTATCATCTCAATCATTGCACTGGTGCCATAAATTACTTCACTTGAAAACTGCTTCCGAAGTCTCTGTTCCAGATGTGAAAATAGCTTTAAACATTCGGGACAGCCCTTCTTGGCCCAGAACAGCTTCATGCGAATCTCTACGCCGGACAAGGAGCACGAACCCATCCAAGCTGTTTCCCGGGGCTGCGTGGTTCTAAATTGGGTACAGACTTCAACCAGTCGACCGCCGCTCTTGCAGTCCTCGCCCATTAGCAGTCCGTTTCAATGGGCCAGAGCCTGCTGCCTACAAGAGGATTATGGGAGAGGACTTCAATACTCCAGAGGAACTAGGGTTGGTTCCTGAGGTTGAAACTTAAAAATGGTCCTTCTGTCTTAAGCACAGGACTTTTTGGAGTCCGGCTAGGCAGCCTCGCAGATCGATCGGCTTCCACATTGAACATCTGCACCAAGGTTGGGAGCGAGATCTGCCAGGTCAGAATCCTCAGTCAACAAAATTACAATATGCTGACAATCTTGGTTGAGACACGAAGTCTCGAGATGCTTACAGCTATAGTTTGAGATTCCCCTGATAGTGTATCTTCTCCTGGAATTACTGAATTCAACAACGTTTACGCTGGAATGGATAGTAGGGCACTGAAGCCAGACGCCGTGCTTCTCCAGTAAAGAGCCCGGCAAAGGCCAAAGGCAGTCCAACCTCATAGGCCTTTGGCACTCTAGACATGAACCCGCTGACGCGTTCCGTCTCCTGACCATGGCCAGTAAGAAGCTGCGGGCTCGGAATCACTGTCGGCATAGCAGCAGGCTGGGTAACAACAATAGGTTGGGCCCAGGACCTGCAATCAGATTACCCATTGAAGACGGAACGCCAATTTCCACCACTGTGGTTAGTCCTCGATTCGCCAGAGTTTGCACGCACCTGCCAAATGGAATCTGTTCCTGCGCTTGACGGCGCCAATAGACGCCATCCAACATCTCCTGCTCCTCCACGATCTGGCCCGTTACACTACTTACAAAGCCAATATCGGACATGGAGATTTCTACTTGTATTGGAAATTGGGTCGGAAGAAGGAGCGAAGCTATAGGCTAGACCGGACGATCGGAGGCTCCTCGAAGCTGCGACAGTAACGGGGCCGAGCTGCTCAAGTTGCTATTGAGATAGAGGTCCCGGAAGATTGGCTTATTTGCCCCTTTGGGTCATGTGTTAGCATGAATTTTGAGGTGTGTATATTGTTGTGCCGCTTGCAAGAGCTAATGCCGTTCATTGTCGTAGAGCAACTCTATAGACTTTAAGCGAGCCTGTAGGAAGTAACCGAACTTCCACAGTTCTTCTTTTGTTAGAGGAGGTCAACCCAGTGGCAATTAGCGTTGAATGGGAACGGAAGAACGATATTTTGATTGGAAAGACAAAGGGCCGCATCGACAGCAGTAATGCCGGAGAGTTTCAACACCTTGTGGCATCTGGAATTGCTGACGGTGAGCCCACTCTGATTTTGGATCTTGAATATCTTTCCCATATTAGTAGTGCCGGCCTCAGAGTTATTTTAGTCATCGCGAAGAAATTTCAGAATACGGATCGGAGGTTTGCTATTTGTACTCTTTCAGATTCAGTACGTGAGGTTATGTCTGTTAGCGGCCTTGATCAAGTTATCTCGGTCTGCGATTCCCAAAGCATGGCGCTGAACCTGCTTGGAAACAGCTGACATTCCTCCTGAAAGATTCTAGAGGGCCGCCTTGTATCCGGCAGAGGCTCGAACCAGAAATCCAGATTCTATGCTTGTCACGTTCGCCAGTCTTGCCTAAGGCAACCGACCAAACCAGACAACGTTCCCGGTCGGAGGTCCTTACTCTGTACAACTTCGGCCCTTTCTCCAATATCGTTGGGAGAGCGAAGGACTGTCCGCCGTCTGCGCCTGCCCTGAATGCACGCTGTGTAGTTCTCAGCAACTGATCCAAAGAACCTTCGGAATCCCCTCCCCCGGCGATAACTGAGATCAATGCCCAATCAGGTAAAGATGGGTGTGTGTTTTCGGGCAATATCACCGAGTCGAGAGCTGGAGGCCTGATTCCCGCCAACGCTAGCCATTTGGGGAAGTTGGGAGGCCAGAGCTTGAACGTGACATCTCCAGGAAGACCGCAGATTGCATCATGTTTCTTCTCTAAGGGCAGCAAACAAAAGAGGCACGATTTCCCTCCCTCTTTCATTTCAGTAGTGGCTGCAAATTTTGGACTAACCTCAAGTCTTAGGGGGTATACGAAAAGTGCCAATTCGCGTAAACCAAGGTTGGATGCGGATCTTCATCACCCACATGGCACCCTACATGACACGAGGTGATCTGATGACCTTCCCTCCAACTCCAGCGATCTGACCGACCTGGAATGGCTGCTGCTGGAGCCGCTCATGCCCGCCCCCCAAGACTTTGGGCCGCCCGCGCCGTGTGGCGTGGAGCGAAATCGGGAACGGCATGCTGTACGCGTGGCACCCGGGAGCCCTGGGTGCCGGCGCACACACCTGGGACTTTCGGTATCTTATGCAAAGATCCGCAGACCTGTAGCTTCGCCGTCTTGCCCCAAACGCGGGATCGTGGAACGGAATTTCGCGTGGTTGGGACGCCGCTGCCGCTTGCGTTAAAACTAAGAATCGTCGCGGACATCTCCGAGCCTGGATGTATATTGCTATCCTGGAGCGCCTTTGGGAACGCCTGACTACATTAATTTGAAGAGTTTTCGTTCATCCTCTTAGCAGATTCCTGTTCCTGCTGGGGTTCCTCTGCCTCAGAAGGCACCTCAGATTGAGGGCCTGCATCTGTAGGCGCAACTGCTTCAACTACTGCTTCCGCCGCGGGGACGACTGCCTCTACCTCAGCTTCGGTGGGTTCAGCTGCTTCGCTAGTTGCCACAGGAGCGGATGCTTCCACTGCTTCCGCCGCGGGCGCAATTGCCTCTACCTCAGCTTCGGCGGGCTCAACTGCTTCGCCAACTGCCTTAGGTGTGGGTGTTTCCACTGCTTCTGCCGCGGGCGCAATTGCCTCTACCTCAGCTTCGGCGGGCTCAACTGCTTCGCCAACTGCCTTAGGTGTGGGTGTTTCCACTGCTTCTGCCGCGGGCGCAATTGCCTCTACCTCAGCTTCGGCGGGCTCAACTGCTTCGTCAACTGCCATAGGTGTGGGTGTTTCCACTGCTTCTGCCGCCACTTCAGTGGGTACGAATGCAATCTCGGGCGCTGCTTCTTCTGTCGGGGCTTCAGTTTCCAAGGCTGAATCTTCTGGAGCCAGTGCCCAGTCCAGGTCCGCCTGCTTGATAGACAGTCCCATGCGCCTTCGCTGAGTGTCCAGACGAATGACTCTCACTTCATACTCTTCGCCAACCGTTACGACCTGGTCAGACCGTTCTATGTGCTCGTGGCTCATTTCGCTGATATGTATCAGGCCTTCCACGGGCTCGCCCACTAGACGGGCAAATGCACCGAAGTCCTTGATGCGAGTAATAACCGCACGGACCAGGTCCCCTTCTTTGTATCGTTCCGCCAACGTATCCCAAGGCCGGGGCTGCAGCTGACGCAGGCTCAGGCCAATACGCTTGCGCTCTTTCTCAACCGAAATAACTTTGATCTGAACTTTCTGGCCTACATTCAGCACCTCAGAGGGGTGGTTGACCATGGACCAACTTAGTTCGCTGACATGGATCAGGCCATCGGCTCCGCCGATATTCACGAAGGCGCCAAAGTCGGCCAGACTGGAAACCACGCCGTCCCGAACTTCGCCCACTTCCAATTCATCCAGGATGGCATCCTTGCGCTGATTGCGAATTTCGCGCATGGCTTCCTTTTCAGACAATATAAGACGATTGCGTTTGCGTTCAATGTCTATCACTTTGACCTGCAGCGTGCGCCCGATCAGTGGCTGAAATCTCTCAGCCGGATCGTCGTTCTTGACCTGTTCCATCTGGCTTTCGAGACTCAAGTGACTGGCGGGAATGAAACCGCGGATCAGGCCCATTGCTACCAGTACACCACCCCGATTAAAGTCAATGACTTTGCTGGAGACAATTTCCTTGCTCTCAAGCAACTCCTCGGCTCGCAGCCAATCTTTCTCCTGACGAGCGCGGATAATGCTGACGCGGGGCTGACCATTGTCGTCCGTACGCAGGACAAAGAGCTCAATGGTCTGGCCTTCTTCAATTAGTTCAAAAGAGTCGCCTAAGCGTTCCACTTCCCGCCCTTCAATGGAACCTTCGAATTTGGCACCGATATCCAGAGTGAGACTGCGGTTGCGTTTGTTGAGCACAACCCCTGGCACCACGGTATTGGACTTGAGGGCCACAATGTCGTATTCCTCAGTCCAATTCAATTCCTCCATCAGGTTCATCGAAGAAGCATCTACTTCCTCAGCATGCGGAGCCGCAGCAGCGACCTGCTCCATACTGGAAGCTTCATCGGTAGCGGCAGCATCTGCTCCACCATCGGCCTGCCAGCAGCAGAAGCGGTCGAGATTCAAGAAAATGGAATGGCGAGTCATGGTGTGTAAATTCGAACTCCTAGCAAGCCGAAAGAGTCGCGCTCAGAGAGGGCGACTTCGGCATTGCCGACTGTGATATTGGTTTGGATGAAGGGCCGCCGCTCCTGCATGTCAAGTGGCGCTGCATAGCACCCCTGGCATGGGTTCAGAGGGGGGGTGGGTAAAATTAACTAGCGTCTGCTATGACCTCAATTTCTACGGCAGCGCCTCCGGGCAAGGCAGCCACAGCCACGGTAGTGCGCGCAGGAGGAGAGTCTCCCATGACTTTGCCATAGACACCGTTGACAGCAGCAAAGTCATTTATGTCCGTCAGGAAAATTGTGGTCTTGACCACGTTAGCGAGGGAAAGTCCGGCCGATTTCAAAACAGTCTCCAAGTTGGCCAACACCTGCTGGGCCTGGGCTTCCACGCCCTCCAGCGACTGACCTGTGGCCGGATCCTTAGTACCAGTCTGGCCGGACAGGAATATCAAGTCCCCTGTCCTGATTGCGTGTGAGTAAGGGCCCGCGGGAGGGGGCGCCTCAGAGCTGAAAATCACCGTACGGGTCAAAGTCATACCTTCCGTTTCTTGTAAAATATTAAACAGGTCCGCTTACGCTGGTCTTTACCAACCATCGCGGTCCCGATGCACAAACTAACACAGCACCCCGCCCAACGCAAAACTAGATGGGGATTCGCCAAGACAGTCAGGCGTTCACTACTACAGTGAGGCTGGCTTGACATCTGCCAGCCTCTCTATCTTGCGAAGGTTAGGAGCCATGTAAGCCACCAATCCCACGACTGCCATGGAGGCAATGCCGCCACTGACTACGGATTTCAGAGGACCAAAGTACTGGGCCACCAATCCAGACTCAAAACCTCCCAATTCGTTGGAGGCACTGACAAATACAGAGCTTACCGCAGAAACGCGGCCCCGCATTTCGTCGGGGGTCAGCAATTGCTGCAGGGTACCCCTCACTACCATGGAAACGTTGTCGAAGGCCCCGGTCAGAGCCAGCATGGCAAAGGAAAGCCAAAAGCTCTCTGAAATTCCAAAAACGATAGTCACCAAACCGAATGCCGCCACATTCATCAGCAGGGCGGCCCCAGCCCTCTCCATGGGCCGTGCCACCAGTAGCAATACGGACATGGCCACGGCCCCCACTGCCGGCGCAGCCCGCAGCCAACCGAATCCCTGTGCACCGACTTGCAGGATGTCCTGAGCAAAAATTGGCAACAGATACACCGCGCCGCCAAAAAGCACAGCGAAAAGGTCCAAAGTAATCATGCCCAAGATAATACGCGTGCCAAACACGAAGCGAATCCCCAGCAACAGGTTGTGCAAAGTTAGATCCTGGGACATGGTGGGCTTGGAAACTTTCACTTTCAAGAAGTACAGGAGCGCGGCAAAGAGGGCCGAAGAACCTGCTGCCAGCCAATAGGCCGCCTGGAGGTTAATGTTAATCACGAGACCCCCCAACGCGGGACCTACCACGGAGGTGAGGTGCATCATCCCTGTAGTCCATGTAATCGCATTGGGCAGCACTTTATCCGGTACCAACATGGGCATCAGAGCCACCCGTGCTGGTCGACCCAGCATAATGGCCGTCCCATCCAGGAACAGCAGCATATAGACAACCCCAATGGGCATCTCCAAGGCACTGGCCAACGCCAACGCTATGGAAGTCAGGGTCATGCCGCCCAATGAAAACATGACAAGCCGTACCCGGTTGAACCGATCTCCCAGGAAACCGGCAGGCAAGGCAAAGATCATTGCGGGCAAGGCAGTGACTAGCCCGGCAATCCCCAGAGAAATCGCCTCCTGGGTCTGGGCATAGATTGCCCAGGCCAACGCGGTGCTCTGAATGCGGGTGCCCAAAAGGGAAAGCAACCACCCCGTCGCGTAGAACCGATAACCCGGTTCGCGCCAAGCTTGCCAGGGGTCGTGTCTTTCAGATCGCACAGGCGCGACTGCAGTCCCGAGCCGCAGCCATAGCTCTGTCAGGAATTCCGTTTAAGAAGTGGGCAACCACACGGCCATGGCTCCGATATCCCGATGTGCCCACAAATGGTAAGGGATAGCTGTGAAGGAACCTTCTGCACTCTGACCCTTAATGGCAACTATTCCATCCTGCAAATCCACTCCGTTAGTCGGCTGCAGTTGGATGTCAGGTCTCAGTTTTATATTGTCTACGGATTGGTCATTGTCTACAGCTTCAAAGCAATAGACCAGCGGGCCGCGCATCAAGGCCTGCCGTCCCCGATTGTTTTCCACTGCGGGGCTGCATTGCACACGACGGATCGGCATAGGCCAAGTTACGGTCAACTTATCGCCGTCTTGCCAATCCTCTTCCACGACCACATAACCGTTTTCCATCCGGTTCTTTATTTTCTCGCCGTTACAGCGTACTTCCCAGGCGGTATCTGCCATTTCCACATAGCTGTACAAACCTCCAGGAGCCGGCTCATGTAACCAGCCGGGAACGCGTAGGGCCATGGCAAAGTGGGTGTCGGTAGGCAGACCGAGCTCGATTTCCACCTCTCCCTTCCAGGGGTAGTTAGTGGTCTGCACGAGAGAGACTTTGACTTCTGTCCCTGGGGCCTGGACAGCAGTCTGGCTACCTACGTACAGATTTACATAGATGCGGTCTGCCCCGGTGGCGTAGATCCAGCCTGGCAGGGCAGGCAGGAAACGCACCAGATTGGACGGACAACAAGAACAGTCGAACCAAGGTTGGCGGCCAGTGGTGCCTCTATTGAACTCCCATTCACCATCAAAGGACAGAGGATTGGGATAGAAGAATTCGGTACCACTCAGAGAAATGCCCGGCAACACCCCATTGTAAAGTGACAACTCCAGCACATCTATGGCCTCCGCTTTGCCTTGCAAGAGGAACATTCGTTGATTCCAATAGACGTTAGCAATAGCGGCGCAAGTTTCGGCATAGGCCGTGTCATTGGGCAGTTCATAGGGTTCGCCAAAAGCCTCCCCTTCATGCCTGGCCCCAACTCCTCCGTGCAGATAAAGCTTGCTTTGGACCACGTCCTGCCACAAGATCTCCAAGGCGGAAATCCAGTCTTCTTCCTGACGCAAGGCGGCAACATCAGTCATGGCTGCATACATGTAACCCGCCCGCACCGCATGGCCTACGGCACTGATCTGGTCCGTGATCGGCAAGTGATCCTGTAAGTAACCCGGGTTGCCGAATCGCACGACCGACTGTCGGACATCATGCCGGCCGCGTTGATCCAAGAAGAAATGAGCCAGGTCCAGATATTTTGACTCCCCGGTTACCTGGTATAACTTGACCAAACCCAACTCAATCTCTTGATGCCCAGGTACATCGTGTATGCCGTCGGGCCCAAAAACCTGGTTAACCAACTCCGCATTGTGCAGGGCGATATCCAGAAAGTTGCGTTTACCGGTAGCTTGAAAGTGCGCGACTGCCGCTTCATACATGTGCCCCACGTTGTAGAGCTCATGGTTTACGGGCAAGTTGGACCAGCGGGTCAAGCCTTCCTCATCAGCCGAAACGGCCTCAGGATTTATAGTGCGTGCCGTATAGAGATACCCATCTTCTTCCTGGGCTGCTCCAATTCGTGCAATTAGATCATCCACATAGGCATCCAGCTGTGCATCCGGGGCCAGCGCCAAAGCGAAGGCTGCACCCTCCAGCACCTTATACACATCTGAGTCATTGAAAAAGATGCCTTCATGTGCCCCTGGCATGGTGCCCGCAGCCTTGTCGAAGTTGGCGATACGGTTCGTTTCTTCGCACTTTTCAAAACAGTACGGCAATGTGACTTTGCGATTAGTCTCAAGGCGCGGCCGCCAGAAGGCATCTGTAACTGTCACATCGGTGAAAGGTACAGGATTGTTGAGATAAGCGGTCGTGAAAGTCATAGTTCGTTTCCTGCAAGGACTGTTAGAGAGGCAAATGGACGGTCTGACCAGATTGCATGCTGCGCGTCACAGCCTCCGTAAATTCCATATATCTGACGCCGGTAGCGAAATCCGTGTGGGAAATCTGTTCCTGACCGCGGACTGCACTCACAAATTCTTCTTCGACCCGCCAACCCCCTTTCTCATGCTCCGGCACTGGCACCGGATGCAGACCGTCAGAATCGCGGGTACCCAATTGCAGTGCCCCATTCTCGTACACCAAGGTGCCTTGCGAGCCATAAATGGCGGCTCGGGGTAGCCCGGCCAAACCCGTAACCGCGGAAACCTGCATATTCAATTGGGCGCCACAAGCAAGGTGGCCAAGAATATCTACATGCTCGGGGATCCGGACGGCATGTTCGCGCCCGGTTTCCACATCCAGGCGGCGGGTTACAACTACTTGCCCCTTTGCTGCTACCGATGTGGCTACGCCCACCCAACGCATCAGAGCCTCGTACCAAATGCCCATGGACATGATATTGAAACCGCTGCGGTCCATATCATGTCGCCAGTGCAAGGGGCCGTCTTCGTCGAGCCAAGTGCCTCCCACCTGCACATTTACTGCTAGCAATTCCCCAAGGGAGCCTTCCTTGAGGAGCCGCTGTACGGACCTGTCCACCCCTAGAGTCATAGGAGAAGGCACGATCTGAGCAACCAATTCCGGGTGCAAGCGGGAAACTTTCAGCATGTGTCTGGCTTCGGTTGAATTCATGGCCATTCGGGCTTCGCACATGACGTGTTTGCCGCCGTTCAGGGCGCTGATGGTGGTTACGCAATGCAGGTAGGGCCAGGTGCCGATCACTACCGCATCCACATCCGGGTGAGACACCACTTCACGCCAGTGTGAAGCTACCTGGGGGATACCAAACTGATCGGCCACACGTTGACCGGATTCACGGGACCGGTTGGCCACAATCACAACTTCCACATTCTCCTGCGCCAGCAGCCCAGGAATATGCCGGTCGCGAGTGTTCGCCCCGGCTCCAATAACTCCAACTCTCAAAGGTTCTGCTGCCATCTCCGTTGAATGCTCCTCTTTGTTGCGCTTTCTGTCTTACATGGGGACAGAAGAAAAAAAATTGACCAATATGGGCTTTCTATACCAGTCGGCCGGTGACCACGGACACAGAGTGCGGTGGAAACTCGAGCGTCTGCAAGGGCTGACGTGCGGTCGCGTGCACAGTCACAACCTCCGGGTCTGCCAATGTATTGAAAGACTTGATGTCTGGCCCGCTGACTGTCTGCACCTGCACTTCCGGCAGCTCTGCTCCTTGCAGGCACAGGTCCACAGTGGAGCCATGCAGGCTGCGATTCACGATAAAGAGAGCCAGCTCAGATTCTTGCAAACTGCCGGCCACATCCAGCACCCGTACACCGTGATAATCTCCGCCATCGAAAGTCTCACCTTCCCAATTCAGATCCAAGGCCTGTCCCCGGCAAAGCTGGCTATACAGCCGGAAAGGATGATAAGTAGGTTGGCGCACCAGCCCCTCTGGGGAAGTCAGGATGGGGGCAATTACATTCACTATTTGGGCGATGTTGGCCATCTTGACCGTATCTGCGTGGCGCAGAAAAGCATTGAGTTGCATGGCCACAACCAGGGCATCTTCCAGGTTGTAAGTCTCCCGCAACTGTTCATCCCCATATGCTCGATACCAGACGTTCCATTCATCAACCGCCAACGGAATGCGCTTGAGCTTGTGGGCTAGGCACAGGGCCTGCATCATGCCCGCATAGGAGCTCAGGCGGTCCTCAAGCAGCTCCGAAGTGGCCATGTATTTGGCGAAGTCATCGTCCCGGTTGCCGACGTACCAATGGATGGACATGTAGTCCAGCAAAGTAGGTGCCTCCTCCACTAGCAGCTGGGCCCGTTCCACAAAGTCGGAACCCCAGTGGCAGGTAGCTGAAGCCAGCAGTTTGATGGAAGGATCCGCCCACTTCATGACTTTCCCAAATTCCTTAAAGGCGCGGGCGTACTCTTGTGGGGTCTTGGCACCAATTTGCCACTCTCCGTCTACCTCGTTGCCGACACCCCAATACTTCACGTCATGGGGGCGCTCCCAACCATGCGCGATGCGCTCGTTGGCCAAGGCTGTACCGGCTTGGCCATTGCAGTACTCCACCCAGTCATGGGCTTCGCGCATGTCACCATCGCCACAATTCACTACTAGGTAGGGCTCCGTACCAATTTCGCGGCAGAAATCCACAAATTCATTGGTGCCGAATTGGTTGGATTCCAGACTGTGCCAAGCCAGGTCATAACGGGTAGGCCGGTCAGTGCGGGGTCCTATTCCATCTCGCCAACGGTATCCGGAAACAAAGTTGCCGCCGGGATAACGCATGATGGGCATACGCAGTTCCATCAGAGCGGCTCTCAGATCAGAGCGCAGGCCCTTGGCATCTGCCAAGGGTGAATCTGGATCGTAGATGCCACCGTAGATACACTGTCCCAAATGCTCAGCGAAGCCGCCGAACAGATGCGGGTGGATTTGCCCAATTCGTCGGCGGGGATCCACATAAATGGTGTTCATATCCAGGTTCCTCCACAAGGACCTAGGTCACTTCCTAGGCAGTTCATTAGGGATGCAAGTGGGCATGTGGGTTGATGAACGAATCCTCTGGCGCCGGCACATCGCCTTGAAGCAGTGGATCGTTTGTCCGCACCATCCAAGCATCCAAACGGGCACTCATATCCGAAAGGGTTTCCCGATGGTCCGGGTCCGAAGCCAAATTGTGCATCTCGTGCGGATCCCAAATTAGGTCGTAAAGCTGCACTTTTTCAACCTGTCTCTCACGGAGCCCAAAGGCCAACATCACATCCTTGCTCTCACTAGAATCAATATTGGCCATTGGCGGTGTATCTTCCTTGTCATACCGGCGGATGTATTTGTAACGCGGGGTGCGTACTGCTCGTTTCGGTTCATGAGCCGCGTGGTAGGTCACTTCGGAGAAGATTTCCTCGTTCACCTCATTTTGAGAACCATCCACCAGTGGCAGCAGACTCTGACCTTCCAGCCAGTCCGGACGAGGTATTTCCAAATAGTCACAAAGGGTTGGATACAAGTCTATCTGGGATACCAAGCCGTTCACTTCGCGTCCGCCCCTGAATCCAGGCCCGCGTAGCATGAGCAGCACCCCCATGCCATGGTCAGTCAGATTACATTTCATAAGCGGAAAGGCCAACCCATGGTCCGTCGTAATTATGACCAGAGTGCTTTCTGCCAAGCCTTGTTCGGCCAGGGCCTGCAAGATGCGACCATAGTGGTCATCCAGGTTTCGCGCCATAGTGGCGTAGGCCGCCATATCCCGGCGCGTGCCGGGAGTATCCGGTAACGGAGCAGGTGGGGCAGTCCCGGCCTTCAGGATCTCAGGATCAGGTTCAGGGAATACCCGATGCGTCTCAAAGAAGCCGATGCTGGCGAAGAAGGGATCTGGGTGGTCCTGCTCCAGGAAGGCAATTACCTTGTCCACACTGGCGTCAGTGGTGCGCCGTTTCTCCACTTCAAAAAGGTCACGTTGGTCATAGCCCAGCAGGTCCACGTTCTTGTGCAGGTGGGAGACACCGAATAGAGCTGTGTGATAGCCCGCCTGTTTCAAGGTGTGGCACAGATGCTTGTGTGGATCCTGGATATTGAAACCACGATTCGTCAATCCCAATTGTCCACAGCTGTGCGGGCTGCTGCCGGTCAGGAGTGCGGCGCGACTGGGAGAGCAGGTAGGGGCTGCGTTGAACGTCTGCCGAAACACGACGCCCTCCTCCGCGAATTGCTGCATGTGTGGCGTGGGCATTTTGAAGCCATAGGGGCTGATATAACGCCCAGTATCGTGAGAATGCAGGTAGATGATGTTGGGTAGGGACATGGGGATTTCTCCGTGGGAAGAGGCAACGCAAGTACTACATGGCCACCAAATCGTCAAAGCAAGTTTCTTTCAGACTAGCCAGCAGCGACTTTACCTGCATTGCATTCAATTCGGTATGGGGCAAACGCGGACTGCCGCCGTCGATGTCCAGCATCCGCATGACTGCGTAAAGGGAACCTGTGAAACCGTGGTCGATGAGGACCGAAAGTCACCCGATTGGCGGCGTTTTGCAGCTCTTGTGCCTCCCGGTAGCGTCCTTGCGCGGCCTGAGACCGAATGCGGACATAGGGCCCTGGCATGTAATTGAGAGTGGAGCCGATATTCCCGCAGGCCCCGGCCATCACCGCCGCCAGGCACATTTCGTCCATCCCTGAGGAGAGATACCATTCCGAGCGGTGCTGACCCGCCGCCAATACCCGGGCAAATTCAAACATGTCCGGACCGGTGTACTTGCCGCCCATCAGATTGGGAATGTCCAGTGATTCCTGAACCGACGCCCAAGGCAGGGACTATGGGCCCGAAAATGTACATGAAGAAAGGCAAGTCAGGGGTACAAGAGGCCCACTGCCGATAGTAGGCAGTGATGGCTTCCATACTCTGATACAAGAGCGGCACAATACTGGCAGTGCCTGCGGCTCCAGCTTCTTGAGCGTGACGTGCCAGGCGAAATGCATCTGGAGCGGCCACAGCCCCCACATGGGCCACCACAGGCACAGCCCCCGCAATCTCATCCAGAGAAACTTCCAGGACCAATTCCCGCTCCTCCACCGACATGTAAATGCCTTCACCAGTCGAGCCGTTGACGTAGAAGCCGCTGATTTCCTTCTGTAACAGGTAGCGAACCAATGCCCGCAGGGCTTTTTGATTGGGCCGCCCGTCGGCTTGCCGGGGGGTCATAAGGGCCGGCCAAGACCCAGCCAGATGACTCATAGAGCTGTCTCCCTTGTAATTACTCAACCTGGTGCCAAATGGGCTAGTCCAATCCGTTCAAATTGTTCCGCCGGAGTCTCGGCCTCCAACATGGCTTGCACCAGCAGTTCCTGCATCTGGCTTTCCAAAGCAGGATCCTGCATAGGCCGCATCTGATCCGGATCTTCCTCCAAGTCGAAGAGCAAAGTGTCCTGGGGTCGGACACGCCTCAGGGACATTGGCCCCGCGGGAATGCGCATCAAAGCACAACCCTTGGTGAAGTCGAAAGGCGCGGACAGTTCGATCTCCTGCAACTCGGACGGGTCGAAGAGAGTCCGCATGTGCGTGGGCATGAGGGTGTACTCAAAAAGTGGCCCGTTCTCCTCGCCCTGAGGCGCCCGCATGTAAACATATCGTCCATCTGTAACGTTGATGTGTCCGCCGTGATGTCCAAACAGGGCCGCCTGACGAGTAGGAGAATTCTGTGCCAGGGCGCCGGCCAACGGCACTCCTTGGGCATCCTCCGGGACTGCCACCCCGAAATATTCCAACAAGGTTGGCGCCAGATCAATCATTTGCACGAGCTGCGACCGACTTTCGTTTTGGCGGCGACAACGAGGATCCCAAATGAAAAGAGGTGTGTGTGCAATCTCGTTGTACCACGGTGGCACCAGCTTGCCCCACCAATCGTGTTCCCCCAAGAAGAAGCCATGGTCTGTGCAAACTATGAGCATGGTGTCGTCCCACATTTCCAGCCGATCCATCTGATCCAGCACCTCACCCAGATAGCGGTCGCACATACTCAACAGGGCGGTGTACTGGTAACGCATGTGGGCTACCTCTTCATCCGTCTCTTCTACTCGCCGGTAAGGCGGCCAGTCAAAGTGGGCCCCATCGTAGTCATGTGGATAGAGATCCTTGTAGTGCTGACTGGAAAAAAAGGGCTCATGGGGATCGAAGGTTTCCAGCTGTAGGAACCAATTGTCCTGATGGTGATTGCGCTCCATGAATTCCAGACCAGCCGCCATGGTTTTGGCCTGCGGCTGATCCTTCTCCGCCCGCATGTATGGGCGGTTTACCCAATCCTGTCGCCAACTCTCGGTGTCGCGTCCCGCCACCGCAGCCGGCATTTTCGGCGGTTTCACCTGGCCAATCCACGGGTCCCCTTCCTGTCCCCGGTGAAAATCCCAAGTCTGATATTGAGTGTGATAGGTTGCGCCGCCATTTTCCCAGTAGTGGTAGTGATCGCTGGAAATGTGGCTGTGGATACCCGCCTCTTTCAGCTGGCGCGGCATTGAATCGTCAAAGGGCTCCAGCGGCCCCCAGCTCCGGTGTAGAAAGTTGTAGCGACCGGTGTGCAGTTCGCGACGAGCCGGCATACAGGGCATGCTGCCTACGTAACAGTTGTCGAAACGGACCGTTCGTTGGGCTAGACGGCTGAAATTGGGGGCGTGGGTCCAATCGGCCCCGTAGGGAGGCAGCATGCGCCGATTCAGAGAATCAAACATGACCATAATCGCCTTCATTGACTGTCTCCTTACTCTGCGGACAAAGCCGCCTTGTGGATTTGAATTAGAGGCTCCCGATGCGTAGATCCAGTATATTAGCAATCAGGCTCCAAAACTCATAGATTGGGCATCTGGCCGGCGCTGGTAAAACCGGTACGCTATAGGCACTGCCAGCAATACACAGTCAGCATGTTTCTGCAACCTGTCTTCCCGCCAATCCGTAAGTGGATCAGTTGCATGGGCCTGGCCGCTGTTTCTAACAGCAGGTTGGTTTATTCTCGCAGGAGGCGGCAGATTTGGGCGAACCCGTCATAGCAGTCAGAAATTTCAGCAAATCCTATGGTTCGGTCCGAGCCGTAACAGATGTCAGTTTCGAAGTCTCACGCGGTTCGGTATTTGGACTGGTTGGGCCTAACGGTGCCGGCAAGTCAACTCTAATTGAGTCCATAGAGGGCTTGCGTACGCCTTCCGAAGGCGAAATTGAGGTTTTGGGCCAGGTGCAGGATGGCCGCGACCGCTCCATCTTCAAACGCGTGGGAGTGGTCCTGCAGCAAAACGAAGTATTGCCCCGACTTCTGCGCGCTGGTGAAATTGTCGACCTGTTCCGTACTTTTTGTGACGACCCTCTATCTACAGAGGAAATCCTTGACATATGTGGACTGACGGAGAGCCGCCGTGTCTTGTCCCGGAAACTGTCCGGCGGTCAGCGCAGGCGTCTGGCCGTAGCCCTGGCTCTGGCAGGCAAACCCGAACTTATCATCCTGGATGAACCTACCAGTGGCTTGGATCCACAGGCCCGTTTCACATTGTGGCAGGCCTTGCGAAAGTACAAGCGGGGAGGCGGCACTATCCTCCTTTCTACCCACTATATGGATGAGGCAGAAGAAGAATGCGATGACCTGTGTCTCTTGGATCATGGGCGCATCCAGGTAAGAGGCAAACCTAGCCAGTTGATGGCCAGTCGACATATGCGGGTGTTAGTCAAGGTACCTGTCCAGCCACAGTTTTCCCAAGAAAGTCTACAGGCCTTGCCTTCCGTCCATCAGATTGAGCTGGTAGAAGATTATTGGCACATCTATGGGGACTCTGACCAGATTTACGCTGAGATCAAGGCCCTGTGTGGTCTCGAATTTCTGGAAATGCGCCCGGCGCGGCTCGAAGACCTGTATCTGATGACCACCGGCCGCTCTTACCGATCCTCTACCTAGCAGAATCCTATGTCTGTGTTACGCAATTCGGTAGTCTGGCAGCTTCTTACCAAAGATCTGCTCCAGTACGTGCGCGAGCCTGCAGCAGCCTTCTTTACTTTCGCCTTTCCGATCATTTTGCTTTCTGTGTTGGGTAGCATTTACGGCGGCGATGACATGTCAGGGGAAGTAGGAGGCATAAACATTCCATCGGGAATCGATGTCACTTACATGGATTTCTTCTTCCCGGGCTACATCGGCTTCATTCTGGCCAACGTTTGCCTGAACTCCATCCCTATTTTCCTGGCCTACCAGCGAGAAACGGAATACTTCCGGGCCCTCCAAGTCAGTGCAGTGCCTTTAGCCTTAGTGTTGGCGGTGCGTGTCGTGGTTTATGCCTTGGTTTTCTCTGTTTCATTGCTGGTGGTCTATCTCGAAGCTCGGTTCCTATTTGACCTTTCTTTTCACGGCAACTTGCTGCTTATGGCCTGTGGAGTGATCCTTTGTTTCGCATCTTTTGCCGCGGCCGGATTCCTGCTAGGCGGTATATTCCCTCCACAAGCCACTCAGGCTATTGCCTCCGTTTTCTTTTTTGTGTTGTATTTCACTTCTGGCTCCGCGATTCCTCGCTTCCTTTTCCCAGAATGGTTATTCAATCTCACTGCCGCCAATCCTTTGGTATATGTAGTGGAAGGACTTACGCGCCTGTGGCTAGGGGCTCCTTTCTCCGAATGGTGGCCGAATCTGTTGGTTATTGGCATAATTGGAATTATGTGTGCGGCCTTGACGCTGCGCACTTTTAAGTGGGGCTCTGGCCACAACTGAGCCGGGGGCCGCGTTTCGACGGCGTTCTTTTCAACAATACAGCCGTCGCCCAGGAGGCCTCCATGGCGAATCCCAATATCGTTCTCATTCTCATCGATGACCTGGGATGGCGGGACTTGACCTGCTTTGGCAGTTCTTTCTACGAGACTCCCAATCTGGACCGCATGGCCCGCGAAGGCCGTCGTTTCACGCAAGCTTATGCCTCTTGTCCCGTATGCTCCCCGACCCGCGCCAGTCTGCTTACTGGTCGATATCCGGCTCGGATTGGCCTAACCGACTGGATCGACTTTTTCGGCCGCTTTCATCCTGTCCGAGGGCAACTTGTGGATGTACCTTATCTGCCTTATTTGCCGAATTCGGAGGAAACTGCCGCCACGCTGCTGCGCCGACACGGCTACAGCACTTGGCATGTGGGCAAGTGGCATTTGGGTTTTGCAGACACGTATCCAGAACGCCATGGATTCGATGTCAATGTCGGCGGGTGTTACATGGGATACCCAGGCCCGCACGGCTACTTCAGTCCCTATAAGATCCCCAACCTGCCCGCAGGTCCGCCCGGAGAATATCTTACCGACCGACTTACAGACGAAGCGATTGCCTTGATTCGGGACCGCGGTGATCAGCCGTTCTTCCTGAACCTCTGGTATTACACCGTGCATACACCAATTGAAGCCAAACAGGAGAAAGTAGAAAAGTACCGAGCCAAGGCAAGGGCCATGGGATTGGATCGGCAACAAGCCCTCGTAGAAGGAGAGCCCTTTCCCATGGAACACAAGAAGCATCTGCCAGTGACACGACGGGTGCTGCAGTCCGATCCCGTGTATGCGGCCATGGTGGAGAGTATGGACGAGAATGTAGGCCGCCTGCTGCAGGCGTTGCAAACAGAAGGCATCGCTGAAGATACTTTGGTCATTTTCACTTCGGACAATGGGGGCCTGGTCACTTCGGAGGGGTCGCCCACTTGCAATGCACCGCTAGCTGAAGGCAAGGGCTGGATGTATGAAGGAGGCACCCGCGTGCCTTTCATAGCCTGGCAACCTGGAAAAATAGAGCCGGGTCCCGACTGTCATGTGCCTATCTGCAGCGTAGATGTGCTTCCAACCCTACTGAGCTACACGAACACACCTAAAGGCAGCCAGACCTTGGACGGCACAGACCTGACCGGCCTCCTACAGGGCGGGGACTCCTTGGACCGAGACGCGCTCTTCTGGCACTACCCCCACTATGGTAACCAAGGAGGAACACCCGGTTCTTCCATCCGCTGTGGAGACTATAAATTAATAGAGTTCTACGAGGATAGCCGCTTGGAACTCTACAACCTGACCGCGGATCCCTCAGAAGAATTGGACCTTGCCGCTTCCGAACCGAAGATTGCCCAGGAACTCCACCAACGCCTGCAGGCGTGGCGGCAGGGCGTGGCGGCGCTGTACCCGGAACCCAACCCTGAATGGGTACCTGGAGTACTCGACTGAATTTCGGAAAGGTTGCTAACTTCGCACTTGGCGTAGGGTCTGCATTCTACGCCCGCAACAGACTTTGTACTTTCGTCCGCTTCCACAGGGACAGGGCGAATTGCGGGGCACATGGGACGTTTGGGATTGCATATCTCTCTGGGCGTAGAGCCCCATCAGCTCCGCCGGTGCACGTCGTTGGGCCAGCAACTGGGACATGGCTTCCATGGGTTCTCGAACATGATTGAAGAAAGATCTATACCCGGCACACAGATAATTAAGGCCTTCTTCTCCGTCCGGGGTTTCAATGAACCGGTTCTTGGGGCACCCTCCATTACAAACAAACTTGACTTCGCAATCCAGACAGTATTGGGGGAGTGTGTCCTTCTTGTCACTGCCAAACTGGTTCTGGATGGTGGATCCGACCATTTCCACCAATGAGGTTTCCTGAATGTTGCCCAACAGGTAGCCAGGCTCTACGTAGTGGTCACAAGAGAAGAGGTCACCGTTGTGCTCCATAGCCAAAGCAGAGCCGCACTTTTCTTCAAAGATGCAGAGTCCGGGCCGGTTTCCAGTCCAGGCAGCTAAGGCAACATCAAAGATTTGGACGAAGACTCTTCCAATGTCGTGCCGCACCCAGTCTTCGAAAATGGCAATTAGGAAATCCCCGTACTGCCGTGCCGAGACGCTCCGACCAGTCAGATCGGCGCCTTCCTGGTATCCAGTCCCATTGTCCCGCTCCACAATTGGGATGAACTGCATGAATTGCGTCCCAACTTCGTCTCGTAAATGCCTGTACACCTGTAACGGGTGCGCGGCATTACCAGCGTGCACAGTACACAGGATGTTGAACTCCACCTTGTGCCGGCGCATGAGGTGAGCCGCCTGCAACACTTTGGCGTGGGTCGGAGCACCCCCCTTGTCCACCCTGTATTTGTCGTGCAGCTCTGCCGGGCCATCCATGCTCAATCCGATCAGGAAATCATGAGCATGAAAGAATTCACACCACTCATCATCCAGCAAAGTGCCGTTGGTCTGCAGGGCATTCTGAATTCGCATCCCGGGTCGGCGATATTGTTCTTGGTACTCCACCGCCAACTTGAAGTATTCCAGCCCCATCAGGGTGGGTTCGCCTCCCTGCCATGCGAATGTCACCTCCGGAACTTGCTGGGCTTCAATGTATTGCCGGGTGTAGTCTTTCAGCAGCTCCGGCGGCATGCGGAAATCGCTCTCCGGGTACAGTTTCTCCTTGGACAGAAAGTAACAATACGTACAGTCCAAATTACAGATCGCCCCTCGGGGTTTGAGCATAATGTGGAATGAGGCCGGGATCTGGCCCGGAGCCAACACTGGCGGAGCCCCTAAGGGAATTTCCAAATTCATTTGTCGAATTTCTTGTAAGTGGTAGAAACTGCCTGCAGTTTTCTAGATAAGGATATCCACACGTCGACCTGTCTCCGCGCTTTCGACCGCTCCTAGAATCATAGCAAGGCTCTTGACGTTGTCGGTACAGATGGTCTGGGGCCTGGTGCCGTTCCGTAGGGAAGTCAGAAAATCGTCAATCACGCCGCCATGCAGCTCATGCTCCAACCCTGGTGCGGGAGGCAAAGGTAAGGGAGCTGTGGCCCGGAAGAATCCTTCAGTACTGACGACGGTCTCGCCAGCCATCACCTCTTCACCATCCCAGAGGGCAGTGCCTTGCTGGCCTACACAGCGCCAGTCGCAGTTCCAGGAATTGTTCATGCCTTCGGCACACCAGCTGCCGTTATAGCTGAAAATCACCCCGCCAGTCATTTCAAATATACAGAATGCAGCAGCTCCGTGGGCGTACCACGAACTGGCCGGGTTCCACTCATGGCAATAGACGGAAACGGGGTCGCATCCCGTTATGAAACGGGCCTGGTCGAATGTATGAATGGCCATGTCAATCAAGAGAACGTGTTCCATCTTATCCCGAAATCCGCCAAAGTGCGGACCCAGAAAAAAATTCGCAGTCACCGTTGTCAAAGGCCCCACGGCTGCAGACTGCACCATCTCTCGATACTGGATAATGGAATCCCGGTACCGTCTGTTTTGGATCACGGCGTAAATACGGTCGTTGGACTGGGCGGCCTCAATCATGCGCCTGGCATCATCCAGGGAGGGAGCCAACGGCTTTTCACCAAGCACGTGACAACCCAGATTCAGCGCGGTGATCGTAACAAGGGGATGTGCGTGCGGCACCGTGCAATCCAGGAGGATTTCGGCACCCACTTCCTGGATCATCGCACTCAGGTCTGTGCCAGCCGGAACCCCTTCCAGACCAAATTCTCTCTGCCTTTCGCTTATCATTTCGGGCACGAGATCAACCATGCCTACAATTTTCACATCGTCGCGGCGCGTGATATTGCGCAACCAAGTGCGGCTGATACCACCACACCCAGCCAACACGGCACGGTAAGGAACAGTCTCTTGATTCATGGGTTCCTGAAAATGTTGAATGTTTCGCTGGCCAATCAGTGGGACACCGCTCTTGCAATGGTAACAAGAGCAAGCGGCATTCCCTACACGCCAAGCTGGGAATTCCGATGGGATTTGGGGCAGAACACATCCTCATTTTGGACTGGCATTTTGTATACTGGACTGAACCTGCGGGGCGTAGACGCTTCGCAGTAGGGAGTATTCTCACGCGGTATTGAGGAAGATTGAAATGACGCATACGATTTTTGACACCTGCATCCGCGATGGGGCCTGCGTTGAGGTTTGTCCCGTGGAATGCATTATTCCTGGTGAACCTGAGGAAGAATGGCCTTGGTTCTATATTGATCCGGATACCTGTATTGACTGTGGAGCCTGTGTACCCGAGTGCCCAGTGGACTCGATTTTGCCAGAGGAAGACTTGCCCGAAGAGCAACAGTACTGTACTGAACTGAACGCGCTGTACTTTACGGAAGGACCTGGATACGCGGCTTTGGATGTGTAATGGCCTGCTTCCCAAGAGTACTCTGAGGAATCACCATGACCCACGTAATCTTTGATGAATGCATACGCGACGGGGCTTGCGTAGAAGTCTGTCCGGTCGAATGCATAATTCCCGGTCATCCGGAATCGGACTGGCCTTGGTTTTTCATCGATCCTGTCACATGCATTGACTGTGGTGCCTGCGTCCCTGAATGTCCAGTAGATGCCATCCTGCCTGAAGAAGACCTATCTGAGGAACAGCAATACTGTACAGATCTGAATGCCATGTATTTCACGGAAGGTCCCGGTTATTCTGCTCTGGGCTAATTGGTCGGTGCAGTGCCTTTCGCTGTCGAAAGTAGCTTTCCGCCCGCAGACTCGGTAATAACGGTCTGCGGGTCTTGATTCAAACAGGTACAGAAACACCATGGCGAATGAAGAGCAAGAATGGCAAGAGCCGGACTGGGAGGGTGTCCGCAACGTCCTTGTAATCATGGCGCACCCTGACGACCCGGATATATCTAGCGGCGGTACCGCCATCCTCATGGGTCAGCAGGGCATTGATGTCCATTACATGATCCTGACCAACGGTGATAAAGGTAATCACAATCCCGAGATCACCCATAACCAACTGGTACTAATGCGCCAGAAGGAACAGCGGGACGCAGCTGCCACCAGCGGCGTCAAACAGGTACTATTCATGGGAGAGGAGGATGGGTTCCTGACGCCCAGCCGCGATCTTAGGGAGCGGGTGACCCGCATCATCCGCACCATCAGGCCAGAAATCATCATTTGCCCGGATCCCACACGCTTCTACGGAGGCTCGGGCTACATCAATCATCCGGATCATCGGAACGCAGGCACTGTCGCTTTTGAGGCGATTTTTCCGGCATCGGACAACCGCATGTTCTTTCCCGAAATGCTGGATGAAGGTTTTCTTCCTCATAAGATTAAGCAGCTGTACATTTCCAATTTTGATCAAGGCAACACTCGGGTGGATGTCTCATCCGTAATTGAAACCAAGATCGAAGCCATTCTCTGCCACACCAGTCAATTCGGAGAACGGGAGAAACAGGCGACCCGCCGTTGGATGGAACGCTGGGGAGAAGAGAACGAAGACGGTACCCGCACCCATTGGGAGCGCTTCCAGGTCATGAAGTTTGCCCCCCGCCGCACAGATGAAGAAGCAGAAGAGGCCAAAAAAGAGGAATAGGCTACCAATGAGGGCTAAACTGCCAGCCGGTTAGCCTGCGCTGGAACCCAATCTGAGCACAAGCGAAACCAAAGAGCGTACCTTGACCGAGGTACGCTCTTTGGTTTCGCGTAACTTTGTCAAAAATCCGGCCGCGAGCTAGTTGTGAACCAACACTTCCATGCCCAAAGAAGCGAAATTGTAAAGCAATTCGGCATCTTGTTCCCGCATGTTCACGCAGCCGTGGGACATGGGATTACCAAAATTATTGTGCCAGTATGCTCCATGCATAGCGTACCCACTGAAGAAGTACATGTTGTATTTCACATTGTCCAGGGAATAGCCAGGGCCGCTCATGGTCTGGGATGGATTCATATGCCAGACACGGAACAGCCCCACTGGAGTCGGAGTATTGGCCAGGCCACTGCTAATTTCGGTCTCCAAGATTAATTCGCCACCATTCCAGGCCCGCAAAGTTTGCTGGGACAGATCGATGTCTACCCAGCGGTTACCTCCAAAATTCGGGTCATTAGTCAAGTCCACCGGAATTTTCAGGCGCTGCCCGACAGCGACCACTCCTGAGGATGATAAGGCATTGAAATTGTAGATATTGCCGGAGTCCACACCATATTTGCTGGCTATAGAGTTGACGGTCTCTCCGGACTTAACAACATGCAGGAAGCTGGCGGGAGGTTGGAACCCCTGCAATTGAACCCGGTTAGGCAGGGCTACTGGCTCTATAACGGATTCCGCAACCAACACCTCAGGTAGAGACGGCACCGAAGCCGGTGCCGCAGTAGGAGCTATGTACGGCATAGCCGGTCCAGTACCATTTGGCTGTACGGGGAGCCGCAGATTCTGGCCGATCCAAACAGGAGCATTCAGTTCGAGTCCGTTGACCTCCAGCAAGTCAACCAAGGGCACATCGAATTTTAAAGCCACCGTATCAAGAGATTCTCCGATTCGCATGACATAGGTTTGCGAGGAAGGGCTGGGATTTGGGGCCACCACTATGACCTCGGGAACCGGATTGGCAGTAAAAAGAGGTGCCGTCAAAGTTCTGAAAGTATCAGTGCTCGGAATGAGCAGCATCTGCCCGAATTCAATGGAGCTAGCATCTTTCAATCCATTGTAAATAGCTATTGACTGCCAGGTAAGTCCATGTGCGCGGGCGATGGAACTCAGGGTTTCACCGAATTGGACCCGATGGCTAACGGGTTGCTTCAGAGGTGTAGTGTCGTCTGCCGCGGCGATATCGGCCAAGGTTTCAGAAAAAGGAACAGTATCTGTGCCGGAAGGGGCCTCTGGAGTGGGCACTAACACTTGCTGTCCCACAAAAATGAGGTCAAGGTCTTCAATGCCGTTGTATGCCGCCAGCTGCGAAATACCAATATCAAAGCGGCGGGCAATACTGGCCAACGTGTCGCCCGGTTGCACTTCGTGCACCTCTTCCAGGGCCGACACAGGGGTGCTCAATAGAGCAAGCAAAAGCGGCACCAGAGCCAAGCCCTTCAGCCGCCGCAAACCGTTCATTAAAAATGTCATCACACACCTCGCTATTTCCTTTCGGCGCATTCCCCTATAACGAAGTGTGCTTCAGTGGTTGCCTCTCAGACCTGTCTAAAAGGTAGAGGGGAAACTCTAACGCCTGACCACCATCCATCGTGGCCACTAATTTAGTATAGCAACTTCAGGCACAAATTTCTTGGGCTCTCAGAGGCCTCTGAGAGCTTTGGTTTAAAGGGAAAAGAACGAGAAGTCAACTGTGCCCTGCAAAACTCTTCGCCGAATGCCAGTTACACACCACCAAAGCGTTCCACATTCGTCCGCGATAGCTCCGCGTTGTCCGGTTTTGCTCTGCGAATCAAGAACTTCGACCTCGGAAGGACTTAATGAACTAAGAGTAGGAAGGGTGGGATTCGAACCCACACGGGTGTTGCCCCGGCGGATTTTAAGTCCGCTGCGTCTACCATTTCGCCACCTTCCCTGGCAGCCTTCGCGGGGGATCTTAGGGGCATGGAACAGCTCTGTCAACCAACTGCCCAGGAAGATCGCTCTTTTCGTCACTTTTGTGCATTTGCCACATTCTCCAAGTGCTCTGCATACGTCTCGGCAAAAAAGTGTGTCCCGCTGTGATCTGGTTTGGCTACAAAGAAGAGGAAATCATGGTCCTCTGGTTGGATCACGGCCAGGAACGCTGTTCGTCCCGGCGTCGAAATTGGACCGGCCGGCAGACCGGGGACTACATAGGTGTTGAAGGGGCTATCCAGCTGGCGTACATCAGGATCATCCATGTCATGCAGCCACCAGCTCAGCTCTAGGGGGTTGTAGCCTGCAGCGTACAGAGTTGTTGAATCCACTTGCAGCGGCATTCCCACTTCAAGGCGGTTGAGCAACACCCCAGCCACACGCGGCATTTCAGCCTCCTGGGCTGCTTCTCGTTGCACAATACTGGCCAAAATCACGGCTTCATGCAGGGCGAGGTCGACATCAACTCGCATCTGACGAAACAGAGGCAACAGTTGTTCTTCAAACTCTTCCAATTGGAGTGTCACCAGCTGTTCCGCTCGGTTGTTTTCCCGCGGTATGAAATAACTAGCGGGATACAGATAGCCTTCCAAAGAAAGCAACAATGGAGCTGGTGGCAAAAATGTGAACTGCTGCTGCCACTGAGCCAGAGCGGCCCCGCTTTGAGTTAATTCCAAATAGCGTGCACTGCTGTCCAAGCCAGACTGCTCCAACTGGGCTGCTGTCTCTTCCAGACGCAGGCCTTCCTTAACTGTAAGTCGGGGGCCGAAACCCAGACTGTATTGCAAGGCTTGAGCCAATTCTAGAATGGTCATACCCGCGCTGAGTTGGTAAGTGCCCGCTTCCAGTAGGGTGTCCCAACCTTCCACCTCAACGTAGCTGGCAAAAAGCCGAGGATCATCGATGATTTTGGCCCGTTCCAGAGCTTTCGCGATGTCCCACGCGTTCTGGCCGTGCTGGACTTCAAACTCCTGGACCGGCGCATTTACGCGCAATGGGGTACCCAGTTCGGCCAAATGCCGTTCTACATATCCCGCAGGACTGATGGGCATGCAACCTGCCAGCACCCCACTCAAACAGAAAAGAGCAGGGACCCAGATCCTGTATGACCAGGCAATGGACCTGGTCCCGAGCAATGGCCTCATGCAGTACGGCAGTTCGGGTCCAGTCTGAAAGTTTGCTGCAAACCAACAGCCAGGTCCACCTGGGGCCGAAAATCCAATACTGCTTGGGCTTTGGAAATGTCTGCCACGAGTTGTGGCACGCCGCCTTCCAACTGCAAATTATGCAGCAGGCTGGGAGTTTGGCCCACGGCCTGTCCGATCGTGGCTGCCAGGTCGTTAATGGAAGTTCCCACGCCGCTCCCGATATTAATAATCTCTCCACTCAGATTGGGTTTGATAGCTGCGGCCACAAGTCCATCCACCACGTCATCAACATAGATGAAGTCCCGAGTCTGGGTGCCGTCCCCGAATATCAGAACTGACCTCTGGTGCAACACGTCCTGCATGAACCGCGGTATTACAGGAGCATTGACTGGCGGGGCTGGCTGCTGCGGTCCGTACGCATTAAAAATCCGCAAAGCCACTGCTTCAAAGTGATTGATGCGGGCCAGGGAGAGCAAGTAATGTTCCGCTGCTACTTTGGAAACGGCGTATGGAGCGGCGGGCCGCAACGTCACGTCTTCAGCTACAGGCTGGGTGGGCAAGGCCCCATAGACGGTCGCGCTACTAGCTAGAATTACCCTCTTGACCCCAACATCCCGACTGGCTTCAAGTAGGGAGACTGTGCCGCCGACATTGACAGTATTGTATTCCCCAGGGTAGTGGGCAGAAGCCGGTACGCTGACCCGAGCAGCCAGATGAAACACTACTTCCACCCCCTGCAGCAAAGTCCAGAGTTGAGGGATATCATTGACATCCCCGCGCTGCAGGAAAATCTGCTCATGCAGACCGTCGGGGTTGCCGCTACTGAGGTCGTCCAACACCCGCACCAGCCAACCCATGCTCTGTAGGCGATTGGCCAGGTGAGTGCCGATAAAACCGGCCCCGCCAGTAATCAGGGTTCTCATAATCTGTCGATTGGGGTTGCCTATGCCTGCGGCCAAGCGCGGAATCACAGCCGCCATCCCAATGTTAACTTAAAATCGGTGGGCGAGGCCCTTTCGGCCCCGCATATCTGCGATCCTGGGAGCGCAATTTGGCGAATCGTATTCTGATTACTGGCGTGACAGGATTCCTGGGCCGCCACCTGACGCGGGCTCTGTCAATTGCCTCTGAAAACGAGGTTTTCGGGGTAGCTCGCGGTGAGGGATTTTTGAACCCGCCCAATTTACCTTGCCATTGGCTGCCAGGCGACCTGACGGATGCAGTATGGACGCGTAAGACCGTGCAGGCCGTCCGGCCTACCCATTGTTATCATTTGGCTGGACAGAGTCGGGAGAGCGCAAGTTGGTCACAGCCCTGGCGCACTTACGAAGCCAACCTGCATAGCCAGTTGAATTTGTTGGAAGCTATGGCTACATTGGCACCTGATTGCCGGACTCTGATAGCTTCCAGTAGCTCCGTGTATGGTTTCATGTCAGGAACTGCCCTGCGTGAAACAGATCCGCTGCGGCCCGTTTCGCCCTATGGAGTCAGCAAGGCAAGTCAGGAACTGATGGCGCGCCAATACGCTATCAGCCATCGTCTGCCAACGATCGTGACCCGCAACTTCAACATTATTGGCCCAGGTCAATCCCCATCCTTCGCTTTCAGCTCATTCGCCTGCCAGATCGCTCGAGCTGAGCGCGGCGAACAACCCGCACTGCTGGAAACCGGCAATCTCGAGGTGTCTCGAGACTTCCTGGATGTGCAGGACTTACTGGGGGCATGGGAATTGGTTATGGCGCAAGGAAAGCCAGGACAGGCCTACAATGTGGGCAGCGGTTCGCAGCACAAGCTGCGAGCCGTCGTCGGTAGGCTGTTGGCCTTGGCGGAAGTTCCCATGGAAATCAAGACAGCGGCCCACCGCCATCGAGCCAGTTCGACCGATCCTCCTGCCCTGGAAGCAGACACTCATAAACTGCAGGCTTTGGGACCATGGCAGCCCTGCATTCTCCTGGACCAGACATTGGCGGAAATCCTCGCCTATTGGCGGTCACATTGAGAAAGGCCCTCGGACGCAGGTCCCTCACTCTATAAACGAAAACCCATAGCAATGAGAAAAGGAAGTATGTCTTCGAAAGTAGCAATGATCACCGGCATTACCGGTCAAGATGGCAGTTACCTGGCGGAACTGCTGCTCAGCAAAGGCTACACCGTAGTCGGCATGGTCCGACGCACCAGCATTCAGAAACACGACCGCATTGAACACATCCAAGATCAACTGCATTTGGAGCAGGGAGACTTGCTGGACCAGACGAGCTTGAACAACATCATCCGCAAGTATCAGCCTTCTGAAATCTACAATCTGGCCGCCCAAAGCTTCATTCCCGCCAGTTTCGAGGCACCAGTCCTGACCGGAGAGACTACAGCCTTAGGAGTTACCAGAATGCTGGAGGCGATCCGGGAAGTGAATCCGGAGATCCGCTTTTATCAGGCCAGCAGTAGCGAAATGTTTGGCAAGGTACGCGAGACTCCCCAGACCGAACTGACCCCCTTCTATCCACGCAGCCCATACGGAGCTGCCAAAGTATATGGACACTGGCTGACTGTCAATTATCGTGAAGCCTACAACCTCTTCGCCTGTTCTGGCATTCTCTTTAATCACGAGAGTCCCCGCCGGGGCATGGAGTTCGCAACTCGCAAGATTACATACCATGTGGCATTAATCAAGCAGGGACTGGCTACCCAGTTGCCATTGGGCAATCTGGACTCCTCCAGGGACTGGGGTTATGCCCCGGATTACGTGAAAGCCATGTGGTTGATGCTACAACAGGATCAACCAGACGACTATGTAGTAGCGACCGGGGAGACGCATCGCATTCGCGACTTCGTACAAGCGGCCTTTGAAGTTGTGGACCTGCCCTGGCAGGACTATGTGGTTCAGGATGAGCGCTTCATGCGAAAGGCTGATGTGGACTTGTTGGTGGGAGACGCATCGAAAGCAGGCGCAGCATTGCTTTGGGAGCCGACTCTGGATTTCAAGGGCTTGGTAGCTACGATGGTGGAAGCCGACATGGAATTGGTGACTCGAACCAAGACCTGAGAAAGGGTCCGGGAACGGAGCCGCGTGGAGAAAAGCTGTTGTGGGTGCTTGGGGGCCCTGGGCTGAAAACTACCAGCACATAGGGGGCAAGTTAAGCAATGCCGAATTTGGCGAAGTTTCCGAAGCCCAATACTAGTCAGAAGGCGAAGTCTTGTGCGAGGCTTATGGGGTTGGGCGTCCTTTGCAGGTCCGTACGGAGGTCAGAACTTGAGGGTTTCCTCTGGTTGCTGCCTTGCCGAATTACCATGCTATTCAGGGGGCCCTTCCACAGGGCTAAGTTGCTTTGCTAAAATCAAGGGCTGTTTGGTTTTGGCGGACGCTTGAACGGTTGTCTCAAAAGCAGCTGTTCCCCGAAACTGATGGCTCCTTCACGGCAGACAATTGCGCTTCATAGGGGTCCAACACGGATTTAACCTACCAGAGACAAGTTACAAATGGCTGAAACCTTGCGCCTCTTCATCAGTGCGACCTCAGACTTGGAAGCTGAGCGCAATCTTATTGGCACCACTTTGGCCCAGTTACCGGCCCATAACCGCGTAGAGATCCGGCGCACTCCGGCATCGGGGGACACGTACAGCAACATTTTTGAGCGGATCGCCAACTGTGACCGGGTCTTCTTTCTGTTGGGGCAAGACATAACAGCGCCAGCAGGACAGGAATGGTATCTGGCCTTGGAATTGGAACGGCACATTTTCCCCATACGCAAAGACGTTAACATGACTCCTGCTGGCCTTTCCTTCTTGCGTGGTTCTCTGGTCAAATGGCAGCGTTTCCGCCACGCAGCGGATCTGGAACAGATCGTGACCCGAAATCTGATCAGAACTCTACTTAATCCCCATAACCGGTACGGTCTTACCATGACCGAACGGCACCTGTTGCAAACTCACCGATTTCATAGCGCGCCGGTAGAGGAAGGCGTACGGCCCCGAGGGGCGGAAGGAGGAGGGGTCTTGTTGGATCAGCGGGACCCAGATACCGTCATAGGCGTTAAACTGGATGAGGAAGAACTGTAGGCCATACCAAACCCGCTACTTCAAGGAGAATGACCTCTATGTTGACTTTCAAGCACTTGGCTGTTCGTTGCCGGGATCTGAAAAAGTCCCGCACTTTCTACGAAAAGGGCTTGGGTTTTACTTTTGTCGGTTTGCGGGGTGCGGGCCCCAGCATGGACTTGAGCGAGAGCCACATGAACCTCACTTTGTTGCCATTCGAAACAGCTGCCAGTCCGTCCCATCAGGAAGGAGACGAGCACATGCATTTCGGCATCATCGTAGAGAGCCTGGACCCTATATTTGAAAGGCTGCGCCAGGTTGAGGCGCATATCGTGAAGGAAGATGTCAAGCAGCGGTTTAACTACGAAAAGGAGACCGTACCCATCCGTTCCTTTAAAGTCTTGGATCCTGATGGAAACGTAGTTGACATCTCGGAACATCCCCAAGAATGGCGTGTTAGCTCTTGACCAGTAGGCAGGATCGGTTATTCCGGTCTGACGGCTCACTCTGAAACACTCTGGAAATCAGCGCGCGTATTTGGTTGACATAGCGGGTTATCCTAGACTCCCCTCTTACACCAACAGGGGAATCTGGCTGTGGTCATGTCCGCAAATCAAGCCCGTGATAACGAACCCGCAGTCTGTAAAGAAGAAGTAATTGCACTGCAGGCTGTCTACGGCACTCCAGTGCGTCGACACTTTGATATCGAGCTGGATGACTACATGTTGTCCTCCCGTGAGAACCGTAGCCATGACCGGCGGGCAGAGGTGCTTTTTGCCATCACCCGCCCAAGTGGCAAGGTGTTGTTGCACACTAAGCCACAGTATCCCCAAGGCATTTATCGCCTGTTCACTGGCGGCATTGGCTTACAAGAGTCTGTACTAACGGCCTTGGAAAGGGAAGTTTGGGAAGAAACTGGCATGCACTGCGAAATCCAGAGCTTCCTAGGACTATGCACCTACGCTTTCACCAAGAACGACTTCCATATGGAATTCGCCACTTACCTCTTCCACTTGAGTGCCTTGGCAGATGAACGCCCGCAGCCACAAGACGTGGATGAAATCGCCCAGATTGGAGAAATCGCACTTGACGGCCTGCCTTTAGTCGCGGCTCTTCTACGCGGGCTGAATGAAGAACGCAAAGTGTGGGGGGATTGGCGGGCTATCGGCCATGATATTGCCTTCCAGGCGCTGAGCCGGAGAATTGCTGTATGTTAGTTCCTTTGTCTTGGCTACGGGAATACGTATCCTGGGAACGGTCACCGACTGAACTGGCCGAGACCCTCACTCTGGCCGGTCTTGAGGTTGTGGCCATTGAACAGATTGGTGACTGGTGGGATTCAGAGACCATCGTGGTCGGGCAAGTGGAAGGTGTCTACCCACATCCGCAGGCAGATCGACTGGTATTAGTGGATGTGGCTTACGGTGGCAATGCTCCAGAACGCGTAGTCACCGGAGCTCCCAACCTCTTTGAATTTCGCAATCAGGAAGATTTACCCAGGTTGAAGGTGGCTTTTGCCCGTGCCGGCGCACAACTAGTGGATGCCTACTCCGACGAACGGCCGCGCCCGCGCAAGAAACTTAAACCTACCAAGATTCGCGGCGTTCGCTCCACTGGCATGGTCTGTTCTGAATTGGAATTGGGACTTAGCGAGGAACACGAAGGCATTCTGTTATTGCCGGAAGATGCCCCGGTGGGAATGCCTCTGTGTGAATACCTGCGGGATGACATTCTGGAATTGGACCTCACGCCCGATGTGTGCCGCGGTTTGAGCATGTTGGGAGTGGCCCGAGAAGTTGCGGCTTTATCTGGACGCGGCCCTCTGCAACTGCCTTTACCGAATCTCGCTTCTCAGGCGGTAGACGAAACTCCTCATGCCTTAGTGGATCTGGTCATAGATGAGCCGAATCTCTGTCCCCGGTACGTGGCCGCTATTGTCGAGGAAGTAGAGGTAGGGGAATCTCCACCGTGGATGCAGCAACGACTCTCCCGAGCCGGTGTGCGCCCCATCAACAACATTGTGGACATTACCAACTATGTGATGTTGGAAACTGGGCAGCCCCTGCATGCCTTTGACTATGACCTATTGGTGGCTAGGGCGAAGACCGCGGGTAGGAACAAGCCCCTTATTCGGGTACGCCGTGCCCGGAGTGGTGAAACCATGACCACACTGGACGGTGTGCAGCGGACATTAGCCTCTGACATGCTGCTGATTACGGACACTAGTGGGCCTGTGGCAATCGCGGGAGTGATGGGTGGAGCCGAAACAGAAGTTACTGCCAGCACTCGTACAATCCTATTGGAATCCGCAACTTTCGACGGCATCAACAATCGCGTCACGGCCCAGACTCTGCGTTTACACAGCGAAGCAAGTCACCGCTTCACTCGCAGCATTCCGCCAACCCTTAACCCCTTGGCGGCCGGCCGGGCAGTTGAGCTGATGGCGGAACTGGCCGGTGCCAATTACATTGCTCCCTTGGCAGATGTCTATCCCAAGATACAGGAGACACCCACGGTTTGCCTGACGGCTTCTGAGGTTCAAAGGCAATTGGGAATGACCCTCTCCCTGGACGAGATCGCGGCAGCTTTGCAACAGCTGGACATTGCCACGGAAACCATTTTGGACCCAACTTCCGAGCCGAATCGCTTCGTACAATATGGACTCTCGAGGGAAGGCAAGGAACCTGTGCTGGCTTGCCAACCCCCTTGGCACCGCTTGGACTTGACAATACCTGCCGACCTGACCGAGGAAGTAGCACGCATAGTAGGGTACGACCAGGTGGGTTACACCTACATGCCGGAGGAGATTCCTCTGCACCTCCCCAGCCACGAACTGGGGACCGAAGAGAGAATCCGGGATATCTTGACTGGTTTAGGCCTACAGGAGACCATAGGTCATTCCTACTCTTCTCCTGAAAACCATTATCGGCTGATGCAGCATGTAGCCGACCGTGAAGCCACCCTTGAATTCGTGGGACTGGCCAACCCTTACAATCCCGAAAAGAGTGTGTTGCGGCGGGACTTGCTGGTCTCTGCTTTGGAAAACCTCACCTTGAATCTGCGGCATTCGCACCGGTTAGCCGCTTTTGAAATCGGCCTGGAATTCCGGCCCGATGCCGACTTGGCTCCATTTCCCCAGGAACAACGTACTTTGCAGCTGGTTATGACCGGACCTCGGTACCTACCCTATTTCGCCCAACCCGTCTCGGATGAAACCTTCGATTATTTCGACCTCAAAGGAGTCCTAGAGACTATGTTCAGTCGCCTCAACCTGGACAATGTCAGCTATGAGGCCACCTTGGATGACAGATACGGTCCCTATTGCGCCCGCATGCTGCTGGGTGAACGGCCCATCGGTCTAATCGGGGAATTGCACCCCAGTATACGGGCGGCCTATCAGCTGCCTAGCCAAACCATCGCAATTGCCAATCTGGCCATTGACCCCTTGGTATCACCTTCCTGGGCCGTACGCCAGATTGATCCCATAAGTCCGTACCCGGCCGTAGTGGAAGATTTAGCTTTCCTAGTGGATATGGAGACAACAGCCCAGCAGGTATTGATGGCCATTAGAGAGGGCGGCGGCACAGCCTTGACTGAAACGAAACTGTTTGATCTGTATCAAGGTCGCCCCCTGCCTGAAAATCAGAAGTCCCTGGCCTTCAAGGTGACCTACCAATCCCACACGCACAATCTAAACCCCAAGGATACCGAACGCATCCGGCGCAAGATTGTGCAGGCTGTGGCCCAACAGACCGGCGGCGAGTTACGCTCCGCGTAAGACGGGACCCACTTCCTGTTCCCGGCGGCGAGTTACCCGCTGCGACCATCGTTCCCATTCCAGCGGGGCGTCATCTCTGATTCGAACCCGATCCAAGTCCCCCACCACGATTGTGTTGGGGTAGTACTGGTGGGCCTCTGCCAGAATTTCCTTTACGCTGTAACGGCGGCCAATGTGATGCAGAACCAGGTGTTTCACTTTCGCTCTATGGGCCAACTTGGCAGCGGCTGCTACCGTGATGTGTCCGAAATCCTCTGCAAGCTGCTTGTCTTGCTCCAGGTAAGTCCCTTCAATCACCAGTAGATCCGAACCGTGCGCGATTTTGTGCAGAGGACCGGTGCGGCCTACGTCACTGACAAAACAGAGTTTGGCGCCGGAGATGGGTGCCCCCAATACCTCCGTCGGTTGGATTACTCTTCCTGAAGCCAAGGTGATCGGATTGCCTCGCACCAGTTCGGCCCTTTCCGGTCCGAATGGCACTCCCAGGGCGTCTGCTTGCTCCTGCAGAAATCGGCGCCGGGCCCTTTCTTCAAACAAGAAGCCAAAACAGGGGGTACGCCGATGTTCTACGGGAAATGCCTCGATGGTGACTTTCTTGTTCTCGAAGATCAGGCCAGCTTCCATGGGCACCAAAGTGATGTGACCATCTGATTCCCAGCGGGGATGAAAAACCACCCTCATCAAATCGCGAACGCGGCTCAAGGTATCCGGACTGCCCCAAATTTCCAGCGATTCAATGGCTTCCCATCGACCGAAGGTACTGGTTAGCCCGCCTAGCCCCAGTATGTGATCCAGATGCCGATGGGTCAGCAGGATTTTGTCCATACGCCGAAATCCAATGCCGCTCCGCAGAATCTGCCTTTGCGTGCCTTCTCCACAGTCAATCAGGAAGCGTTCGGCATCGAACATGACTACGGCACTGCTGAGGCTCCGGTTGGCGGTAGGTGCAGATGCAGAGGTGCCCAGAAACTGGATTTCAAACATGATTGGATCGCTACGTGCCGGTTCAGGACTGCAGTAGGTGCAGATGCCAGGAATGGTCGGAGGTATCGAACAGCCCCCAGCTGGGAGAGCCCAATCGACCCATAACTTCTCCGGGATTCACCAGTTGACAGGCTCCTATCTGTTCCCAGTTCTGTAAATGGTTATGGCCGTAACAGACCAGGTCGTACCGCCCGGATTCGGCCAGAGGGCGGGCAATTTCGGGGTAATGATTCATGGCGATACGGACCGCGTCCACTTCTATTTCTGCCAGTTGCCCGTGCAAGGTGATTTGCGGGAACCTGGCAGCCTGCTGATACAACAGACCCTGATCACCGTCATTGTTGCCAAATACGGCGTGGATGGGACCGTTAAAGGCCTCCCCTAGTTGGGGGATGATAAATGGGGCTACGAAGTCCCCGCAATGCAGCAACACCTCGGCCTGGGCAGAGCCCACTTGCTGCAACGCCTGCTCCAGATTCCAGATATTGTCGTGCGTATCGGAGAGAACGGCGATTCTGGTCATGGGCGTCCCTCTGTACCATTCCTGATGCAAACCCAGACCCAGGCGGGTCTGGCCGAACCTATAATAGTCGCACTATGGGCGGTGGGTACCAAAGATTGCACGCGGGTCGCACCTGGCGGATGGGGTTCAGCCTGGGCCTTTGCAGCCTGACTCTGCTCCTTGGAGCCTGCCGCATAGAGGAGGAGCCCCAGGAACAGCCCATACCTGCCATCACTGCTGCTCCCACGCTGGTGCCATCGAATGCGGTGGTACCTACATTCACTCCCACTGCTGTGATCAGAGTGGTAGAACATGCACTGCCGGGCACTGCGACACCCACCCCCACTCTGCAAACCTACATCGTGGTAAAAGGAGACACACTGATCAAAATCGGCGTGTCTCTGGGCGTAGATCCAAGTGAACTGCAGGCCGCCAACGAAATTGAAGATCCTCGCACTCTACAGGTGGGTCAGAGCCTGGTAGTGCCACCATCCAGTGGTCCAGAACTCTCAGTAACTCCGCAGCCCCTGCTCCACCGCGCGCAGGGCCTGCAGGCCTATGTTGATGGTTTGGGAGTTCCGTGGATGCTCGGGGAAATCGTCAATCTTTCCTCGGAGGTGGTTGAGCAAGTGCGGGTACAAGTTCTGCTACTGGATGCGGAGAAGAATGTAGTAGCTCACAAACAAGGCCACAGCTACAGGTATCTGACGCCGCCGCAGGAGGCAAGTCCGTTTATGGTGGCTCTGGACATGGCAGAAGGTAGCTGGGAAATCTGGCTGTTGGCCGTTACCAGTTCTCGGAAAGCCCATACCGGTCGGCTGTACACCGACCTAGAAGTGTTGGACCTCACCTTCGACCAGATATCGGATCATGTGGTGGACATCGAGGGTCAACTGCGTAACACGGGCACCGCCACAACCGAGGAAGCCGAAGTTGTGCTGGTTCTCTATAGCCATGCTGGAGGGGTGATTGGGGTCCGTATCGTGTCGGCAGAATTCCAGGTCTTGGATCCCGGAAGTATCGCTGATTTCGGTGACACCGTCTTCACCATCGGCATTCCGGTTGCCCGCGTAGAGGCCGTGGGACAGGGCTTGCGGGCCGGGTAATTACTGCCGCAGATATTCCTGCAAGGCCTGCCTCAAGACTAAGCCAGCAAAGATCGGTAATTGGCTCATACGCGCCAGCCGGCGAGGTTGTAATAACAACCGGAAGAGCCACTCCAGACCAAGTTGTCGCATCCACCCTGGAGCACGGCGGACTTCTCCGGACAAAAAGTCCAGTGTGCCACCTACGCCCATAGCCACCATACCGGGTAATTCGGCTCGATGTTCCTCGATCCAGATATCCTGTTGAGGGTGACCAAACGCTACTAGCAATATGTGGGGCTGGAAAGCCTTCAATTCAGCTTTTGTTTCAGGCCAATCCTGAGCCGAGGGGGTACCTCCGTGCAAACCCCGCACTGCCAGGCCGGGGCACCGCTGGCGAAGTCGGGCCGCCGCCCGATCGGCAACGCCGGGACTAGCGCCTAACAGCAATAGGCGCCAACCCCGGACCGAGGCGGTTTGAGCGATGCGAGGCACCAAGTCGGCACCCGTAACTCTGGCCACCGAAATGCCGGCCGGCGGCAGGCGCAGAGCCCATGTCACGCCCACGCCATCTGGCACATTGAGGTCGCTGGCACAGAGGACCGACCTAAAGGCAGGTTGTCGCCGGGCCGCCATGATGAACTCCGGATTAACCGTGCAGATGTGGCGCAACGGTGGCGAATGATCTTTTCTGGATTCGGGATTGAGCCAGTTTTCGATATATGCGATGACCTGGTCCTGAGTCGCCGGATGCACGGGAACCCCCAGGACCATGCGGGCAGCCTGCGGCCGGGTCCCCACAGGCGTCAATCCTTGCGTTCCATAGCCTTCTTTAAGACTTCCAATGTCTCCCGAGCTGCCTTAGGCCAGGAAAATCTCTTCACATTTTCATATCCCTTGCGAATGAGCTCTTGGCGCAGAGCCTCATCTTCGCTGAGGCGCAGCATGGCGGCGGCGATTTCTTCTTCGTCTTCGGGGTCCACCAACAAAGCCGCATCACCGGCCACTTCAGGGAGGGAGGAATGGCGAGAGGTCATGACAGGTACTCCAACAGACTGAGCTTCCAGCACGGGCAAACCGAATCCTTCGTGCAGGGAAGGATAGCAAAAGAATGTGGCCCCCGTGTACAGGGCTGCCGCCTCGTCTTCATCTACATAGCCCAGCAGGTGAATACGGTGGGCTGCCGCCGAATGACGGGCCGCAAGGGCAATAGGTTCACTCAGCCACCCCAGTTGACCGGCCAGCACCAAGTCCAGCTCAAAGTCCCGAGTCTGCACCAGATGAGCGAAACTGCGTATCAGGCGGATTACATTCTTGCGCGGTTGCAGAGTGCTGAGGAATAGCATGTAGGGGCCGGTTACTCCCAGGGAGTCGCGGCGGGCGATGCCTTGATCTGGCAGAGGAGTGGGGCGACGCACATCTCCTTCATAGACTACATCCAGTCGTGCTTCACTCGCGCCATACAACTGTATTAAGTCGCTACGCGTGGCTTGGCTGACACAGATCAGGCGTTCGGCCCTGCGTACGGCATACCGTGTGGACCACTTCAGATAAAGCCGTTGCAACCTCGTATGCGCTTCCGGAAAGTGTTCATAGCCTAAGTCGTGAACAGTCATTACACTTGGCGGTCTTGATCGCGGCCGCCAAGTGAATGGCAGCACATGAGCTGGCACAAACAAGAGATCAGGAGACTGGCGCCGTAACTCTCGTGCCAACGCCCGGTGGGTCCACATACGAACCCGTGGTAGCACCCGCAACTTGGCATGGGGTACATGCAGCCACGCATATTGCTCCCCCTTGGGTTCCTGATCCATATAAAACACCCATTCGTATTCTGTTGCCTCTTGGAGGTCCAACAGTGCACTTAAGATGTGACGCGCGTAATTTTCTGTACCAGTAGGCAAGGGTCGCAGACAGCGGGAAGCATCCACTCCAATTTGCTTTCGGGACATGGTCAACGGTCCGGTTCAGCCGGACAGAAACTCCTCAACTGCTGTCGCAAGCGATCCGGATCGGACCACCGTTACTTGCTGTTCCTCCACTTTGACGATGGTGCTGGGGCAATTCTCAGGAGATTGTCCGGCATCCACTATGAGCGGGATGCGGCCTTGCAACTGTTTGTACACCTCTGAGGCGAGCGAACAGTCCGGCCGCCCCGAAAGATTAGCACTGGTTGTGGCCAGAGGGCCCATCTGGCCGGAGATTGCTTGAAAAATTGGATGCTCCACTACGCGCACCGCAATAGTTTCGCCACCCGCCAACAGCCCTGGAGGCACCGTCGGACGTGCAGCCAAAATGAGGGTCAAAGGACCGGGCCAGAAACGGGCTGCAAGAGCCGCCGCCATCTCGGATTGAATTGGCAAAGCAACTAGTGCCAGTTGTTCCAGTTTCCCCAGCAGAATGGGAATGGCTTTGCCAGGGGGTCTGCCTTTGACTTTGTACAGGGCCTCCACGCCGGCGATACAGTCAAAGGGACAGGAAAGCCCGTAGACCGTGTCTGTAGGTATGGCAACGGGCTGATGAGCAGCAAAAGCGCGGCGCACTTGGTCCATATACTTGGCGTCGCTGATGGGCAACATTTGCGTCAGCATCTTTGAGATCCCTAATGGGAAATGGTTGATGCAATAATAGCAAGCGAGGGGCAACTGCGGACAAATCGCCGTAGACGATGAGGGCTAAAGTATCAACCTGAAAACAAGATTCGTTGGCCTATAATGGGGCTTGGAGCCACCAATTTTCCCTCTCAGTTGATAAACAGCCAATTCTTCGCCTGAACCTAGGCACATGTTACAGAAGCACTCTCGTTTGGCAGTATTGGTGTTATCGGGTTCTCTAATGGGGGGCGGCGTTCTGCTGATTCTCATGAACCTGAATTGGCTGGAATTCGCTTCTCCTCAAATTGAATATGCACTTTCGGGAGTGCTGTTAGTCGGAGGAATCGCCTTTGCTTGGTTCTATGTTGCGAACCGCTCCCTATGGTGGCAGCTCATTCCTTCTTTCACATGCCTGTCCTTGGCCGCAATGTTATATATGACTACGTTGACCAGTTTCAACCCGAGGCTCAGTGCGGCCGTCCTGCTCTGGGGTATGGCTCTTAGCTTTCTACTGGTTTACATTACAGATCCCCGTGACCGCTGGTGGGGTGCGGTGATGGCTGGGCTGATGTTCGTGCTAGGTTTGACCACTTTTCTCAGCAGCTCCCTCATGTCCATTGAATTGCTGGGCAGTATCCTCTTTGGCGGATTAGGGTTAGTTTTCCTTTACCTCTTCCTGCAGGGGAACAAGAGCCACTTTTGGTGGGCACCTATCCCAGGCTTCATCATGTTGCTCTATGGTCTGTTTGCCTTCATGAACACTCGTTCCGAAGCCTGGTTGGCAGACTGGAAGATCTGGTGGCCAGGGATTCTGGTATTACTGGGAATCTTCGTAATCGTTAGCGCTTACCTTTTTCCCCGAATGTTCCGTTTTTCACCACTCGGAACCGGGGCTGATATGCAAGAAGAAGATGGCACGGCGCCCATGCGCAGCACTACCGATGTGCTCCTGGAGACTGAAGGCCAGGTTCCCGGCTCCACAGCCATCGTGTTGCATGAATTACAACGCTAGTCCCTCATCCGCACATGTCTGAATACACTGTCTCGCTGGCCCAAATGGATCTCCGTTTCGGCGATCCGGAATACAACTTCAACCTAGCTGATCAGCTCATGCAAGTTGCGGTGGAACGGAAATCGGAACTGGTGGTCTTTCCCGAGCTGTGGCATTCAGCCTATGCTTTGAAGGAAGCCAAGCGCTTTGCCTGTACCGTAACCGCTGGTCCCGCCCCAGGGAGTTCCTTTGGCCGCTTTGCGGAATTAGCCCAAACTCATGGGACGGCCGTTGCCGGATCCCTATTGGAAGCAGACGGGGACCACATTTACAACACCATGGTCCTCTATAACGCCCAGGGGCAGCTGCAGTCTCGCTATCGTAAGGTGCATCTGGTACCCATGCTGGACGAACCTCTGTATTTGCAGCCCGGGAACTCTCTACAGCAAGTGCAGGTGGGGGCTTATCAGGCCGGTCTGGCTGTCTGTTATGACTTGCGCTTTCCTGAAATGTTCCGCCACTATGCGTTGGCAGGCTGCCATTCCATTCTGCTCTCGGCCGAGTGGCCCCATCCGCGCGGGGAGCACTGGCGCACGCTGCTGCGGACCCGGGCTATAGAAAATCAATGTTTTGTTTTCGCCTGCAACCGCGTAGGAACCAGTGATGGGATCTCTTTTTGTGGTAACAGCGCCATAATTGACCCTTGGGGCAACACCTTGGTGGACGGCCAGGAAACCGAAGGGCTTTTCACCGCCACGTGCGACATGGCTATGGTGGCCGAGACGAGGACGAACATTCCGGTCCTACAAGGTCGACGACCGGACATCTACGGCTAAGCTATAAGTGATCAAGTCGCGGGCTTATCGTCGCGCGATTTGCACACCAGATCCCAGCTGCCCCGCTGGCAGACTTTGTCTTCCTGGTTGAGGACTTCAACGTTGAACGTCACGACGCCACCCGACAGGCGTTTCATAAGTTTCATTTCCTGCACAGTGAGCCGGGTGCGAATAGTGTCACCGATAAAGACAGGCCGCCGAAATTGCCACTCCAGACCCAAGAATGCCACAACGGTGTCATCCAGGAATCCCAGGCGCACCATCTGACCGGAGCTGATGCTCAATACCAGGAGACCGTGAACCACTCGTTGACCATACATTTGTGTCGCGGCGTATTCTGCATCCGTATGAATCAGGTTCCAATCTCCAGACAAGGCCGCGAAACTGACTACGTCGGTTTCTGTAACTGTGCGACCCCAACTCTCTACCGTAGCCCCCACTTCGAAATCCTCGAAGAAAAGGGATATTTGACGACTGAGAGGGTTTGCATTCATAAGGAAATTCTTATGGGCGACACAACTTGGCAGGCCGCCTGCCTGACCAGCCTATTGTATACTCAGGCCCGCGAGGAGGGGTTTCTCTCAGGCGAGTTCGAGTCCTCCCAATGTACAGGTGACAGGAGAGCTCTGGTACATGTCTGGAGCGGCGCTAGAGGATCACAGTAGCCCCGGCCTCTTGAATTCAAGTCGGTGGGTCGCGATGCGCGAGCAGCTCACCGGTTATCTCTATATCCTTCCTGCCAGCATCATCATATTTTGTTTTGGGTTATTTCCGGCAGGATACGCCTTTTACATGAGCCTGCGCCGCTGGCGGGTTGTGGATCGCGGCTTTGTAGGCTTCGAGAATTACTCAGACGCCTTGGGCGCGCCCGTTGGTGCAATTCAATTCGTATCGGGTTTTTTGATACTGCTTGGTATCTATTACTTGTGGACCCGCGTCGGCCGCGCCAACAGTCCCCTATTCCTGCATGCTCGCGTAGGCAGCCTTTTGCTATTGGGCGTCGCGGTCTTTTTAATCACTCAAGGGTGGCAAGTCATGCAAGTCACCGGTGATGACCGATTCTTGGGTTCGCTACCAGTCACCTTCTATTTTGCCTTCGGGTCCATCCCGCTGCAGTTGGTAATCTCCTTGGGTCTGGCCTACGTGTTGTATCAAAAAATCCAAGGTCAGGAAGCCTTTCGGATTATCTTTTTCCTGCCTTATATCACGCCGGTAATAGCCACGGCCCTGGTTTTTCGCAATATATTCAGCCCACGAGAAGTCTCTCTGATCAACCGTGTGGTCACCTTGTTTGATTTGGAACCCCAGCGGTGGCTCTTCGAGCCGGACCGGCTGATCAACATCCTCTTGGATACAAGGTTGGGAGGAGTGCTGGCTGGCCCGAGTCTGGCCCTGATCTCCATCATCTTGTTCGGCATCTGGACCTATGTGGGATATAACACGGTCATATTTCTAGCTGGCTTGGGGAGTATTGACCGGGTCTTCTACGAAGCGGCCGAAATTGACGGAGCTGGCAAGTGGCATCAGCTTCGCTTCATTACGGTACCGTTGCTCTCTCCCATCACTTTTTATCTTTCGATCATCGGATTCATTGGCACTTTTAAGGCCTTCAATCACATTTATGTCATGCTGGAGCCTTCTGCCCAGACGACTGTGATTACCACCAGCGTCAATGTCTTCAATACCTTCTACAAGGGAAACCAATTTGGCTATGCCTCAGCTCAAGCCGTACTGCTGCTGGGCGTCATCCTCTACCTAACCTTTGTGCAGACCCGCATTCTGGGCGAAAGAGTGTTCTATGGCTGAAGGCACACAGGTATTGTCCCTGCCTAAGACCAGCACTGAAGCCACGGCTGGCAAACGGGAACGCGATTGGTCTTACTTGTCGGGCCGCCTCTTTCTCTATCTGATATTGCTGTTTGGCGCTTTCATCTCACTGGTGCCTTTCGCCTGGATGCTTTCAGCCTCCTTGATGTCCTACGGTGAAACCGCAACTCGGCGCCTGATACCAGACGTGCCGCAATTCTTCAATTACATTCAAGCTTGGCGCGAGGCAAATTTCGCCCGTTACTTTATGAACAGCATTGTGATTACAGGCACGACGTTGTTAGGCCAGTTGGCAACATCCGTGCTGGCTGCCTATGCCTTTGCCCGCATTCGCTTCAAAGGCCGAGATCTTGTTTTTGGAATCATGTTAAGCACCATGATGATTCACGGCATGGTGACCATGATTCCCAACTTCCTTGTCATCTCCAACCGGGTGGCCTTCATCCCCCTGCCTGGCGGCTCCTGGATCAATTCGTTGCAGGGCATCACTGCTCCATACCTTGCCAGCGTCTTCAGCATCTTCTTACTGCGTCAGTTCTTTGCCCAGATTCCCTTTGAATTATGGGATGCAGCCCGTATCGATGGCTCCGGACACAATAAGTTCCTGGTCCGGATTGTGGTGCCCATGAGCAGGCCAGCCCTATTCACGGTGGCCATATTTGCTTTTATCAATGCTTGGAATGACTTCCTATGGCCTTTGTTGGTAACCACCACGGAGCAGTGGCGTCCGATTATGGTAGGCCTTTGGTCTTTCTCACGCGAAGCGGGTCCGGAGACCCAGCTCTTGATGGCGGGGTCCGTAATTACTATTTGGCCTATCCTCGTTATCTATTTCCTGACTCAGAAGCAATTCACTGAAGGTATTGCTCTAACGGGTCTAAAAGGCTAAGAGATTGGCGTTTGTCTAGTATTGTTGGGTTGTTATTGTGATCTCTTTCCCTGTCCATTTGTTTACAAGGAGTCTCAATTCGATGACACATAGAGTATTGAAGTTTATAGCGTTGGCACTGGCTATGATTGTCCTGCTGGCAGCTTGTGCGGTGGCACCCCCCGCAACGGCTCCGGCCATGGAAGAAACCGATGACGACATGATGGCCGGCGGTGCCTGGGATTCGGTAGATCCATCTGGGCAGGAAGTTTCCTTTTGGTATCAGCACTCTGGTGCGCGGGCGGAAGTCCTTGAGGAAATCATCAGCGAATTCAACACAAACAATGAATGGGGTATTACGGTAGTAGGTTCCCCGCAGGGCGGCTACGGCGATATCTTCAACAAGATGTTAGCCGTCATTGGTACATCTGATGTGCCCAATCTATTGGTGGCTTACCAAAACCAGGCGGCCAGTTATCAGCTGGGCGAAGGCCTAGTAGACATGCGGGAAATGGTTGACAGTGACGTTTGGGGCCTGTCTGAAGAGGACAAAGCAGACTTTTTCCCGGGCTTCTATAACGCAGATATCTTCCCCTCGTTTGATAACGCGCGCTTGGGTTTCCCCCCCAATCGCTCAATAGAGATTTTGTACTACAACTCAGACTGGCTGGCAGAAATGGGTTATGACGGCCCTCCAACAACGCCGGCAGAATTCAAAGAGATGGCCTGCGCTGCCACAGCTCAACCCTTCAGCGGAGCTGTCACTGACACCAAGAACTTGGGTTTTCAGCTTGCTTTGGACGCATCGACTATTGCCAGTCTGACCTTCGCCTTTGGTGGCAACATCTTCGACTATGACAATGTGGCCTACAAATATGACGGTCAGGCGACCATAGATGCGATGACAATGATGCAGGAGCTGTTTGCAGAAGGATGCGCCGTCCTTCCTGCCGAGCGGTACGGTGACCAGACAGATTTTGGTAACGGCACCACCTTGTTCAATGTCAGTTCCAGTTCCGGCCTGCCGTATTATGCAGGCGCCGTGGAAGCCGGAGCTGCTTTCAACTGGGGCGTCGGCCCATTGCCGCACACCACGGATGAACCCGTCGTAAACGTGTACGGTGCCAGTGTCAGCATTGGTCAATCCACACCCGAGAAGGAACTGGCCACTTGGCTGTTCATTAAGTACTACACTTCCCCCGAGGTGCAGGCGAAATGGGCCCAGGCCAGCAACTATTTCCCAGTGCGCCAAAGTGTCGCGGAGGGACTATCAGACTATTTCGCGTCCAATCCCAACTATGAAATCGCCTTCAGCCTTTTGCAGTATGGCAACTCTGAGCCTCCCGTCCCCGGTTACGACTTTGTGCGTAGCCGTGTGTCAGAGGTCATGGCGGCCATCGTGGACGGGGAGGACGTGGCAACCTCCCTGGCAGAATTGACAGTGGAAGCCAACGAGATCTTGGATGACCAGTAAGCGTGGGTGACCTGTGCGGGTAGTACAGCTGCTCAGGTCAGGTAAGTACTTAACTGCATGGAGGGGAGCTTGGGCTCCCCTCCATTGATTCTCGGGAGAACCAACGAGAGTCAAACAGTTCTTGCCACAATGGGCTCGAGGTATACACTAGAATAACGGCACGGCTGAACTGGCGACAGTCATTCCCAGACTTTGGGTCCGATCAATACCGGACAGGCACTCATGGCAGTTTCCAAACTTCCCAGCACCACGCAGGCTTTCCCAGACACCACACGCTTACAAATGCCAGTGCAGGGCATGCATTGCACGGGCTGCGCCCATGCCATAGAAGTCACCCTCGATTTGGCTGAGGGCGTGTCTGAAGTGTCCGTCAGTTATCCGCTGGCCCGGGCTGACCTTTCCTACGATCCCCACCAGATTTCTCTGCCGCAGATCCACGAATTGGTGAAGGATTTAGGGTACTCCATCCCCGCCGAAACCACTCGTTTCAAAATACAAGGCATGACTTGCACGGGGTGCTCAGACGGCATTCAGAAGAACCTCGCCCGCATTCCTGGAGTGGTCTCAGCCAGCGTCAGCCTGCCACAGGAAGAAGCGGTTGTTGAGTTCCTGTCCAGCGCTGTTACGCCTGAGGAGCTACTAACTAAGGTCAAGGATTTGGGTTACCAACCCGTAGCCACTGCAGCGCCTTCTGAGGCGCTGAGAACAGGGGAACCGGCACAGCCGCCGGACTGGCGCAAAGTTAAATTGATTACGGCCATTGTCGGCAGTGCCTCCATCTTCATTTTGAACATGATACTGCCTTTAATCTGGTCCGTGCCTGCGCCTATTCAAGAGTGGGTGGGACTGGGCCTGGCGGCCATCCTCCAAGTGTGGGTGGGAGCCGAGTTTCACCAACGGGCCTGGAAGTCACTGCGCTCCGGTCTATGGGGTATGGATTTGCTGGTCTCGCTGGGTTCCAATGTGGCCTTCCTGACTGGGCTAAGTGTGCTGTTGCTCAATCTGGATCGAAGTCTGTTTCCCCTCTTCTTTGAATCGGCAGCTTTCATCATCACTTTCATTTACCTCGGCCGGTATCTGGAGGCCCGTACTCGCCGCCAAACCGGGGAGGCCATTCGGGGCCTCATGTCTCTACAGCCAGCCACGGCCCAGCGCGTGCGGGGTACCGACGTGACTGAAGTGCCTCTGGCCGAAGTAGGAGTGGATGACACCTTGCTGGTACGGGCCGGAGACACAGTTCCGGTGGACGGGACTGTTCTTACAGGCGAGAGTACCGTTGATGAGTCTGTGCTGACCGGAGAAAGCCTTCCAGTCTACAAGCAGACCGGAAGCGAAGTCTGGGGCGGCACATCCAATTTGGAAGGTGCCTTTCAGATGTCGGCCCAGGCTGTGGGCCAGGAGACCGCGGTGGCACGCATTGCCGGCACGGTTGAGAAGGCCCTTCTGTCTCGAGCTCCTGTACAGTCGCTGGCAGACAGAGTGGCCTCTGTCTTTGTACCCATAATTCTGGCTTTGGCCGCCGGTACCGCCCTGGTCTGGGGCTTTTGGGGCGCTGTCCACTTCTATCCGGGGGCCTCAGCGTTGAGCATAAGCCTGCTCTTCGCTACTTCTGTACTGCTCATAAGTTGTCCTTGCGCGTTGGGTCTGGCTACACCCACGGCCATGATCGCCGGCACAGCCATAGCTGCGCGACGCGGCATCCTGGTCAAAAATGCCGCCGCTCTGCAGGAACTGGCAGCTGTGAATGTCCTAGTTTTTGACAAGACAGGGACGGTCACTACAGGCCAACCTCAAGTGCAAGGAATATTCGTCAGTCCCAACGGGGATCTGTCTTCAAAGGAGATGTTGGGGGTAGCCGCCAGCGCCCTGCAGGGCAGTGCTCATCCCATTAGTCAAGCCATATTGGGGGCAGCCCAGGAACAGGGACTTTCTCTGGAGAAAGCTGAAGAATTCCAAAGCCTGACAGGCAAAGGCGTGCGAGCTTCAGTCGGAGGTCGAGAAGTATTGGTAGGCAGTCCAGCTTTCTTGCAGGAACAGGGACTGGACCTGGGGGATTGGCAGTCTCAACTTAAGGCCAGCCAAGTCAGCGGTCAGAATGCTACGTTTGTAGCCAGCGACCAGCTGGTCTGGGGTTACTTCGCCGTGGCCGATGCCCTGAAAGAAGGCGCACCGGAATTCGTACAATCTGCACGGAGTACCGGCATTTCCCTGCGTATGCTGTCAGGGGACAATCAGGCCACAGCCGCGGCTGTGGCGGTTGAGATGGGACTGGACCCAGCCTCTGAAGTCACCAGCCAGATGCTACCCGAAGAAAAGGCGCAGATTATCGCCGGTCTACAGGCGAAGGGCCAGAAAGTTTGTATGGTGGGTGATGGTGTCAACGACGCGCCGGCCTTGGCACAGGCCGACGTCGGCATGGCCATGTCCGCTGGCCACAATATAGCCTTGGAGACAGCTGATGTTGGGATTTTGAGCCAGGATCTGCAACGAATTCCACAATCCCTGGCGTTGGGTCAACGGGTGATGCGGATTGTGAAGCAAAACCTCTTCTGGGCCTTCTTCTACAACGTTGCGGCCATACCTCTGGCCGCGGGGCTTTTCGTACCTTTCTGGGGACCTGCCGTAAAACTGCATCCGGCTATAGCTGCAGGGGCGATGGCTCTGAGCAGCCTGTTCGTCGTGCACAACAGCCTGCGGATATATCGAACTCGAAAAATCTGATTTCCCTCCGCCCTAACTGAGCAAACAAATTCTGCCACCTTGGCTATGATTGTTCTATCGCCAAGGCTGTGGTGGTTCACAGGCTGCTTTTTGTTGGCCGCCACTTGGCTGTTGACCGGAGTACCGGTAGCAGCACAGGGGGAAGAGCCAGTCCCGCCAGTAACACCTGACCAGGCCTATGGGCAGGTGGGCGCCCAGATATACTTCACCAACTGTGCTCCTTGTCATGGAGACGCCGGGGCAGGAAACGGTCCGGTTCTGCAGGACAAGGAAACCAACATGATCGATTTCCGGGATCCCACTGTGCTGGACGCTGAGCGTTCCCCGTTCCTGTGGCAGCAAGTTACAGCGGAGGGCCGTATCGAGTTCCTCATGCCCCCCTGGCAAAACCAAATTACGGATGAGCAGATGTGGGACGTTGTGGCTTACTTGTGGCAACTGTCCACTTCGGCGGAGGAATTGGCCAGAGGGGCCGAGTTGTGGCGCTCAATGGCGGGTGAAGCGGACCGATTAACCTCGGGGGAGCAAGCGATAGCCCTGTCCCTAGAGGAATGGCAGGCCGGGTTTGCCCAGAACCTGTCTGAGGAGTCAAGATCACAGTTCTCAGAAGAGGACTGGGCCGCTGTTTATAGGAACCTGCAATCGCAGGTACTTACTCCAAGTTGGGAACCCCTGTCGCAAGAGGGTCGAGGCTCTCTCTCAGTCCTCTTGCAGCCTCTTTCTCCCGGCATGACGCTGCCTCTGGATCTCCCGGTGCGGTTGAAGGCGCAAGTGGGGCACTTGCAGGCAGGCAATTGGGAAAGCCTTGCAGCTGGAACCAACCCGCTCGTTTTTCGAGATCTTGACACTTCCCCCCGGATTTCTTACGCGGCTGAAGTGGAATGGGAAGACCTGGCTTTCCAGTCAGAACCGATATCGTTCGCCTCTGGGGAAGAAATCGCTGAAGTCGAAGTGGATGTCTTTGCGGTCTCGTCTACCCAGGCCGCTATCGCCATCAACAAGCTACAGATACTACTGGCTTTAGCCGAAGACAGCATCTTGGTCGGCCAGCAGGCGTTGGCAGCCAATTCACTTCCCTATGTGTTCACAGGCCGAATCCAGGAGGACCTGAAAGAACCCGTGACCGTGGAAATTCCGCTGTTCCCAGGGGCCATTGAAGTCACTTTGGCCGAGGAAGACGGCACACGGTTTGAGGTAGGCAAAAACAGAGTTTATGACAAATCACCTTTGTTTCCCTTGCCCACAGGAACTTGGTCCACCTTGGGATACGGTTTGCCTTTGCCCGCACCAGGTGATTCCTGGGTCCAGTCCTGGAACTACCCTACCTCTGACATTACAGTTCTGGTACCACAGGGCGCGGGCCTGCAGGTAGAAATACCTGGATTTGAGCGAAGGGGGACCCGAGAGATTGGGGGCGTGTCCCACGACATCTGGCATGCGGCTGCTTTGCCTAACGGGCAAGTGGAGATTCAGTTTACGGAGGTGCCCGCAGAAGTCTCAATTGCCGAAACATTGCCGACGGTACAACAGATGCCCCCTTGGCTGCCGTGGTCCACCGCAGCGTTCCTTTTCCTGCTGCTGACATTTTATATAATTTTTGCCAGAGGTGGAACCAGACACCAGAGGGGGAATCCTCCGACCTCTCAAGTTCCCTAACCAGACCAACACCAGGGTAAGTAGCAAATTTGGCAGATCTTTGACCGACCTAGAAAGGCTGCCTAACGGCCCGTGAGTCGCTTGGTCAGGAATGGTTAGGCTTCCTCCGCCAAAGACCTTGTATGTAACAGGAGCAGATAGGTAACTTCAATTGGGACCCATCGCCTGCCAAGGATCCAGCTATTGGACCCTCAGCCAGCCCCTTGCGGTGTTGCGGCAGGCCAGCGGCGGCGACCAGTTTTCAAGTGAATGTCTCCAAGGCCAAGGTGACACCTGGAACAATAAGGGTTCACTGGCTGAAAGGAAAGTTGCCTCGAGAACAGATGCAGCCAGATCCCCCTTTGTGGCACCCCGTCCGGAAGATCTGGCCAACGCCCTATTTCCAGATCCGCAATCTGGGAATAGAGAGCTCATAGCCTAGGCCTCATGGTGGGGCGTCCAGTGCTCTGCATACTCCCTTTGGGTATCTCCTAGTTAAACGTTAGAATCCGATTGGCGCCTTTCCCTGATTCTGGGAACCGTTGGTAATTTCTTCTTCTCAATTCCTATGATCCTTGAGCGTTTTTCTCTTTCCGGGCTCAATGCCGTGGTTTCTGGGGCCGCCAATGGGCTGGGCAAGGCCATGGCCATTGCCTTCGCTGAAGCAGGGGCCAACCTGCTGTTGGCAGATCGAGAAATTGAAGGCTTGGAAGAGACAGCCCATGCGTTGTCGCATCTTGAGGTACGGGTAAATCCTTACCCTTGTGATGTTTCGGAACCGGATCGGATCGAAGGCTTGTTCAGCACTCTTGATCGTGAATTCGGGACCATAGAGATCCTGGGAAATGTGGCAGGTGATGGCGTTCTGGGTGCCCCGGAGGAGATTCCCATATCCACAGTGAAGCAAGTCTTGCAGAACCTGGTAGTAGGTCGATTCTGCATGTGCCAGCAGGCAGGGAAAAGGATGTTGCCCCGGCGTAACGGCAGCATCATTAACCTAGGATCCTTGGCTAGCATCACAGCATTGGGCAGGGGACACATTGCTTACAGCATGGCCATGGGCGCCGTGGTCCAGATGACCAGAGAACTCAGCACAGAATGGAGCGGCCGCGGGGTACGTGTAAACGCCATATTGCCGGCGCAGGTACTTAACCGCGGCTTGGCCCAACGCATGTCTGCGGATCCCGACCTGGAAGCCCGGTTCATTTCGGGGATTCCCAGAGGTCGGATGGGTGACCCACAAGACATTCAGGGGTTGGCCGTACTGCTGGCCTCCCCCGCTTCCACTTGGATTACAGGGGCCATAATCCCTATGGACGGCGGCAATCTAGCAATGAACGCTGGGGGAACCCCAGGTTCCGCCGGCCCTTAGTAAACTGCTTTGATCCCCAATTGGAGAAGTATTGCATGAGGCCCCCTGACGTCTTGGATTTTTATCGCGGCATGCTGCAGATTAGGAATACGGAGGAACAGCTCGTCCGCGCCTATAGGAACGGGGAAATCATGGGTGCATGCCACACGTATAATGGGCAGGAGGCTGTGGCAGTGGGAGTTTGCGCCCACTTGACCCCCAAAGACGTAATTTTCTCGACGCACAGGGGCCACGGACACGCCCTGGCCAAGGGCGTGTCAGCAGATGCAATGGCTGCTGAGATGTTCGGCCGGGCCACAGGCATCTCCAGAGGCCGCGGCGGCAGCATGCACCTATTTGCCCCTGAAGTTGGCATGATGGGTACTACTGGCATCGTAGGTCCGAACATTCTGCAAGCGACAGGTGCCGCCTATGCCTTTCAACTCTTGGAAAAAGAAGAGGTGGCCGTGGCTTTCTTTGGAGATGGCGCCGTAAACAACGGCGCTTTTCACGAAGGCCTGAATTTAGCCACTATTTGGAAACTGCCTGTTATTTTTGTGTGTGAGAACAATCTGTACGCTACCGAAATCGCCTTCTCTTACTCTTCAGGCAACCCGAAAGTCGCCAATAGGGCTGATGCCTATGGGTTACCGGGAGAAGCCATAGACGGCAACGATGTTATGAAAGTGTGGGAGACCGCCGGACAGATGCTAGAACGGGCCCGCAAGGGTGGGGGTCCAAGTTTGTTGGAATGCAAGACTTACCGCACTCGAGCCCACGCCGAAGGCATGCCTGAGGTCGGCTATCGTTCCCAGGAGGAAGTCGAATCCTGGAAACAAAGAGATCCCATCACTCGCCACCGGGCATTTTTGTTAGCCCAAGGGGTGGCGACTCCCGAAGGCCTGGAGGAATTGGAGGCCGCATCCCTGCGGGCTGCAACCGAGGCCATGGAGTTCGCGAGGACCAGCCCTTGGCCGGATCCTGCCACGGCCACCAAAAACGTCTTCACGGAGACATAGAACCAAAGGTGAGTTCAGTCATGAGTGAATCTGCCCCTACTCTCACTTTCACCGAAGCTGCGCGCGCCGGGTTGGCGGAGGAAATGGAGCGGGACCCGTCTATCTTTGTCGTGGGCGAGGGTATTGGACCTCGGGGAGGTAACTTCAATACCACTTTGGGCCTTTACGAGCGATTTGGGCCACGGCGCGTTCGCGACACCCCAATTACGGAACGGGGCTTCATAGGCATGTGCACAGGGGCAGCGATGGTGGGGGCGAGGCCAGTGGTTGACTTCATGTTCCTGGATTTCATCTTGGATGCCTTCGGCGAGCTCATTAATCAGATAGCCAAAATCCAGTACATGAGCAGCGGCAGAATCGCCATGCCTATGGTCCTGCGCGGCTGCATCGGCATAGGTGGCTCCGCCGCTACCCACCATTCCGGCAATTACTACCCCTTTTTCGCCCACCAGCCGGGCTTCCGGGTGGTGGTGCCCTCCACGCCACATGATGCCAAGGGCCTCCTCAAAACTGCCATCCGCAGCGATGATCCAGTGCTATTTCTTGAACATAAGCTCCTGATGGCCACAAAGGGCCCTGTGCCTACCGAGGAATACTTGGAACCCATCGGCAAAGCCAAAGTTAGGACTACGGGAAACGACGCTACCGTGGTGACAGTCGGTGCCATGGTCCAAAGGACTTTGGATGCAGTTTCCCCTTTGAGTGAGGATGGACTGAGTATTGAAGTTGTGGATCTAGTGAGTATTTCACCTTTGGATATTCCCACCATTCTTGAATCTGTGTCCAAGACGGGCCGGCTGTTGATCGTCGATGAAGACTATGAGCCTTGCGGTATAGGGGCGGAGATCTGTGCCCGAATTGTGAAAGAAGGTTTTGATTTTCTTGACGCGCCGATAGCTCGTTTGAACGGCGCCCAAGCTCCGATTCCCTACAGCCCAGTCCTTGAGAAAGCCGTTGTCCCTTCGAAGGAAGATATTACTTCGGCTGTTTTGGAACTCCTAGCCCAATGAATTTGGGCGTACGGACCTGTCAAATTTGACCCTATGCAACTATGGCAATAGAAATTGTTATGCCCCGTCTCGGCTGGACTGCCGAAGAAGGGATTTTGAAGGAGTGGCTACTTGCGGATGGCAGTAAGGTGGAAATTGGGGATGCGCTTTTTGCGGTGGAAGGCGACAAAGCCGTAGAAGAAATTGCGTCCCTCGATCCAGGAATCCTACGCATTCCGAAGGATGCGCCTGTGCCAGGTCAGAGCGTCCTAGTAGGTTCACTCTTGGCTTATATCCTGGAAGAGGGCGAAGAAATGCCTGTAGTTCCCGCCCAGGCAGGAACTGCAACAGAGGTGCCGCGGGCAACAGTCACAGGGGAAACAGCCTCAGGCGCATCAATCCCAGGGCTCCAGGCTAACGGAAAGGAGCGGGTGGCCATAAGCCCCAGGGCCCGTAAGCTGGCATTGGCCCAGGGCATTGACTGGCAAGGAATACAAGGTAGTGGCCGCACGGGACGCGTTGTCGAACGTGACATCGTCGCCCTGTTGCGCAGGCAAAAACTCCCTGTTCTTTCGCCTGTGGCCCGCCGGATTGCCGCGGAAGCAGATCTTGAAGTTGAGGCCTTGCAGGAAGCTTTTCCGGGACAACGGATTTCCGCGGAACAGGTACGCGCCTTCATTTCAGAAAAGAAACAGGACGGTAGCCCACGTCAAGTGTTGGCTTTCACGCCAACCAGGAAGGCAATTGCCAATCACCTGTCCGCCGGTTTGGCTCAATCCGCGCCAGTTACCCTACACATGGAAATAGATGCCACTGAATTGGTGCGTCTCAGGGACCAATTAAAGGCGGACGCACGTCAATCCGTACCCAGTTACAACGTGTTATTCCTCAAGGTTTTGGCGCATGCCCTCCAGGACCATACCCACTTGAACGCCTGGGTGGAAGAGGAAGCACTCATATTGGTCAATGCCATTAACATCGGTATTGCAGTCCAAACAGATCGCGGGTTGCTGGTCCCAGTCATCCATGAAGTGGACAAGAAGAATCTGAACGAACTTCAGACAGAGGTGGGGGAACTGGTAAATGAAGCGGCTACAGGCACCATTCACCAAAGCCAACTGCAGGAAGGAACATTCACAATAACCAACCTGGGCAACTGGGAGGTGGATGCGTTTACTCCCATTATCAACTCCCCGCAAGTCGGCATTCTAGGCATCGGGCGCATACGGCCCAAACCAATGGTGGTGGATAAAGAATCGATCGTGGTGCGCCAAGCACTTACGCTCAGTCTGACTTTTGATCATCGGGCGTTGGATGGAGCCCCTGCCGCTAGCTTCCTACAACGGGTAAAGAAATTGGCGGAGCAGCCTTATCTTTGGCTGACTTCCTGAAACCCCCCATATGCTGCGGCAGGTTAATGGGTTGGGATATGTCACATGGTCGCATTAATTCTGGATTTCCATCGCAGAATTCTCTGCCATTTTGGGGCCGAGCGCCTGTTAGCCTCCCCCCTGAGTCCCTCGGACTACCTCTACAAACTGAGACTATGGATTCGTCCTAGGCTAAACTAGCCGACTGTGCGTTCTACAAGCGACTGCTGGGTCTTCTGACTACGGCCTCCACAATAGTAAATTTCAGAAACTTGCGTCCTGAAACACAGGATCTCTGCCAGCCGATTAAGGTGGGGCCACGGTCACTTTAAACTTCGTGCAAGCCATTGAAAATAAAGAATTGCAACAAAAGGCCGCCTCTAAATCCGAAAGGGGACTCGGACAGAGGCGGCCGTTGGCCTTCACCTGTTCAAACTATTCAAAGTTGGCAATCATGTCATCAATCTTGCTGGTGATACTGTCCACAACTTCCTGTACCGGACGTTCTCCCAGTACTGCCTGGGAAATTTCATTGCTGTGAATGACATTTAGCTCTTCCTGGAAAGCAATCGGCGTCCAGGGAGTGGCGGTATTTGTCATATCCAGAATGTATTTCCAGCCATTACGCGGCAAGATGCCATTCAGGCTGTCGTACCAGGCATCTACATTCGACTTGCGGAATGGCGCACCGAAGAAATTCTGGGTCCACCACAGATCCTCGGCGGGGCTGTTGATGAATTTCAGCAGTTCCCAACCTGCATCCACATTGGCCTCTGGGCTGCCGTTGATAGAGTGATAATCGTTTCCCACGAAGTTGGAATGGCCAGCTGGGCCCTTTGGCGGTGCCACGAAGTCCCAGTCAATATCCTCCCAGGTTGTGATGTAGTTGGGAATACTCCAAGTGGAAGAAGTAACTATGGCTTGCTTGCCGCTGGCACCCCAGTTGAAGTCAGCTGTTTCGTCGGGTTTACCAAGGGATCGTTCCTCATTGATCATCACCGGCAACATCTCCAACCAATTCACGACCGCCGGATCGTCCAGATTGAAGTGAGTGACTTCCGGATTGAACATCGAGACGCCAAATGATGGCATTACAGTTATGAGATTCCAGTAATCTGCACCCTGACTGGCGCCCATAATGACCCGTCGGTCATTCTCGTCAAACTGAGTCAATTGACGCGCCTTTTCACGCCAGATGTCCCAGGTCCAGTTGCCAGCATCCATATCCACATCGGGAGTGTCTACACCTACATCGGCAAACAACGTTTTGTTGTAAAAGTAGAGGCGGAGTCCAAATGATTCTCGCGGCAGGGCAATGATGGTGCCTTCAGGGAAATAGCAGCCATCCGTTACCGCGGGCCACATGCCATCCCAGTCAATATCGGGATCGCCTTCCACAAGACCATTCATATCCAGCAGAACGCCCTTGTGGGCCATAGACCAGACCGTGCCCCAAGGAACTCCATGTGCATCTGGAGCGGTGCCCCCGGCGTATCCGGTCAGAATTCTGGCGTGAAACTCTCCATATGGAACGGAGTCACGAATAACTTGGTACTGAGGAAAGGCCGCTTCAAAGCGATCTATCGAAGTTTCAAACAAAGCGTTTGCCCCTTCTCCGCCAGTCCACCACGCGAATCCAAACTCAATGGGACCCGTTTCGCCTGCATCCTCCATCGCGGGCCCAGTTGTAGCTGGCACGCAGGCGGCCAGCGCTGTAGCGGCTGCTGTACCGGCAGCCAGGCCGAGGAAATTTCGACGGCTCAGCTTGCCTTGTTCAAACATCCTAGTCATAAATCAACTCCACAATTTCTAAACGGACAAGAAAGGCCGGTTGACCACCAACCGATACAATATATCACTTTATCAAACTTCAAAAACCGTCCGAACACCATCCTGAACCCGAACCTTAAGTTTCAGAGACATCCAGAATACCTAACCCTCCTAACACCAATTCGCTGTACTGATTGAACTTTCCGTAAAACTGGCGGATAACGGGGTCTGGGTGATCACGCCACAATCGTGGAGGCATTAAGGTCACGTTGCTAAGCGGCTCCCGGTCTGGATGGCCATAATAGATCTGAATGGTGCGACGCACCTTGTCTGTCTCTCGGAGTGTGACCCCGTGCACCGTGGCCGCATTGAAAAGAATGCCAGTGCCCGCCGTACCGTGAAAATCAAATATACCACCTCTTTCCAGATGGGCTGCGGGTTCCAGGATTTCGCCGTCGGCTGGGTCAGGACTGATCGAAAAACAATGGGTAGTTGCATCCACATCTGTAAGGTAATAAATAATCTGCGGATAATCCAAATGCAGTGGATGATCCTCCCAATAGGCGCGGTCCCGATGCCAATCAGTTGAAACTGCGGCAGTTTCGCCCACGCGGTGGCGCACAGCCAGCTCCTCAAAAGTGATCGGACCCCCCATCAATTTTTCTACCAACCTGATTAGATGGGGAGGACGAATGGCCTCCTCAAAAACAGGCTCGTTAAGCAGCAAGTTGCAGTTGTAATTGCGAGCTCCTTCCGTGTACCACATAAAAGGGTTTCGCTTCATGTCTCGATCCATGGCATCGTTCATAGCCTGAACTTGGGCCTTGGAGAGCAGATCAGGAATGACCACAAAGCTGTGTTCTCTGAAGAACTCTACCTGAGCGTCCAGGTCATGCGGATTCGGCGCCTCGAAAGTTACTCGTTCAGCCATGAAGAATTCCGTTCCTTCGTATTCAACAGAAAAGGGAAATGCTGGCCCAGACCCTTGCGGGAACTGATCGACCCTGTCGCAAGAGCTTGAAAATTATTACTTTGTGGGGTCATATTGATGAACGTCACGATCTGGCATCTTAAGTCCAAGCAATTGCAGGCGCGAGGCACTGGCGTTCTCCTTGGCTTGCCAAGGCAATTCCGTCTCGTGTTCATACCTCTTCATCCACCACCAGCCAAAGTAGAGAAAGATGCCACGGCGCAATCCCTGCGTCCGATTGGCACCACCAGAATGCCATATCGAGCCGTTAATGAAAACCGTATCACCGGGATCAGCCAGAACTTCAACCTCGCCCGGCAAAGGTTCAGTATGTCTTTCTTTTGGAGGATATACCTCCCCTTGGTGGGTGCCGGGTACCACGCAAGTGGGGCCCCGCTCCGGCGTCATGTGGTCCAGATACACAATGGTGTTTACCGACAGAGGACGGTCTCCAGGGAAAGTAAAGTCGCGGTGCCAGCTGCGTATAGGCCATTGACTTTCCCCGTCTTGTCTTAGTAAGTCATATTGTAGAAGTTGGGTTTGATTGCCGAAGATAGCCTGCTGACGCTCGAGAATAGCCGGGTGTTCAATCAGATCAATGAAGGACTGATATTTCAGCAATTTGTGTTGATTAACCCTGGGAGCTTCCAGTTCCCAAACACGGTCGAACTCCTCTCGATAGAATTCCACCTGCTTGTCATCCAATACCCCGGGTACATGGAGATATCCTTGTTCCAGGAAAAAAGCCTTTTCCGCGGATGTCTTCATCTGGTAATTCCTCTTAAGTACCCGAAATCACAAGACTCGAAATCGAGTCAGCGCGTCGCGATTCAATTCAAAGCCCAACCCGGGTCGCTGTGGGAGGGGAATTACACCGTCTACCAGCTCTATCTCGTCAAAGGTCAATTCTTGGCGCAGCGCCGATTCCGAGAGGCTGGCTGGTAGATACTCGATATAGGGACACGTAGGCGTGACTGCCGCGAAGTGAGTACTGGCAGCGATGCCGATCCCAGTTTTCCAACAGTGCGGCACTATGGTTCGGTTTAAGGTTGAGGCAAGTCTGGCCACGTGCATAGCCGCCGTAAAGCCACCGACGCGACCAATATCTGGTTGCAGCACATCTATCTGTCCGCGATATGCCAAGTCCTCAAATTCGAAATGAGTATTGGACCATTCTCCAGCGGCAATGGGAATGGGTGAATGTTCATGTAGCCAAGCATGCCCTTCCAAATCGTCGATGTCGATGGGAGTTTCCAAGAAGAAAATGTCTAAAGGCGCTAATTTCTGAATTACGGAAAGGGCGGTTTCAGCGTCCGGCCAGGCGTACGCAACGTCTACCATCAGAGTAAAATCGTCACCGACCGCGCGGCGACACCTCTCGACGATGGCCACTCCTTCATCATCGCTTTCCTGTAGACCATTGTGGCTGTACGGCCCGTTGATACAAACCTCCAATTTAGCTGCCTGGTACCCAATCTCCTGGGCGCGGGTCAATTTAAAAAGCAGTGAATCACCGTATTCCTGCAACGTTTGGCCATCTGGCAAGAGGGAGGCATACGGGGTGATAGTCTCCTTGACTGCCCCTCCCAACAGCTGGTGCACGGGGACTCCTTCCGCTTTGCCTTTCAAATCCCACAAGGCCATATCGATAGCACCCATGGCACAGATAAGCGCCCCTCTGCGCCCGGTCATCTTGGACCCGCTGTAGAGATCACGCCAGATGGATTCAGGTTCCAGCGGGTCGCGGCCGATCAACATTTCCGACAGACCTTGGCCCATTACATGGGTGCCGGGGGCTAAGATACAGGTTCTGGCGACCCAAGGATTCGTATCTGTCTCCCCCACCCCGCTTATCCCAGCGTCCGTATGAATCTCTACTACAAGGTTGTCTTGGGCAGAAGAATTCGCGGCCACTTCATAATCGGGAATCATCAAGACATGACAGTCGATGCCGGTGATCTTCATCGATTTGGGCCTTTCCAAGCCATGTTGGCTCTAACCTATCCCTTAATGCCCGTAAAAGTAACACCTTGAATGAAATATTTCTGGGCAAAGAAAAATATACAAATCACCGGTAGCATCGCGACAACTGCACTGGCCATAAGGAAATGCCAGTCTGTCTGGTGTGGCCCCCGGAAAGCCATCAACCCTAGCGCCAATGTCCGCTTCCTGGCTGAGGTCAAATAAATGAGTGGCGAGAGAAAGTCATTCCACGTGGCATTGAAAGTGAAAATGCCGCAGGCCGCCAGCGCTGGCTTAGTCAGGGGCGCCAAAATGCGCCACCAAACACCAAATTCGCTGCAACCGTCGATACGGGCTGCGGAATCCAGTTCGTGCGGAAGGGTCGCATAGAACTGCCGCATCAAAAAAATGAAGAACGGATAACCGAAGAACGCCGGCACCCACAAAGGTCTGAAGGTATCCAGCCACCCCAAGTCATTAAAGATCAGGTAACGTGGAATCATAGTAGCGGCCCCAGGCAACATCATCGTGGCCAGCGTAATCAAAAAGTAAATGTCTCGGCCGCGCCATCGCAGGCGGGCAAAAGCGTACCCCACCATGCTGGCAGTACCTACTGTGCCTATCAAATCCATCAGCACGATGTACGAAGTGTTGAATATGTACAGCCCGAACGGTGCCTTGGAAAACATTTCGGGATAATTGCGCCATTGGTACTCAGTGGGAAAGAGAGTTGGGGGGAAGGCAAACACTTCTTTGGGGTGTTTGACGGAAGTAGTCAACATCCACCATAGAGGCACCATAACCAGAACAGCACCGGAAAGCAGCAGAAAGTAGATCACCGCCTTCTCCAAATAGCGAAAGAGGATCGGTCTCCAGTTTCTACTACGAACTATTTGAGCAGTATGAATTGTTTGGGACACTCTCAAACCCGTCCCCTAATTTCTCCCGAGTAAAACACCCACGCTCGCGATGAACGCAAGACCACCAGTGTCAAAGCCAATATGTAGATAAACAGGGCCCAAGCCAGCGCGCTGGCGTAGCCCATGTTCAGAAAGCGGAAGGCGTTGCGATAAAGGTGGAGGATGAAAAACAAGGTGGCATTGTTGGGACCCCCCTGCGTCATCACGTACCCTTGCGTGAATACCTGCAACGCGCCAATGGTACCCATGATTAGCTGGAACAGGATTACTGGAGACACCATGGGGAGCGTAATGTGAAAGAAGGAACGGAAGCGCCCGGCCCCGTCTATTTCGGCCGCTTCATACAATTCTGTTGGAACACCTTGCAGACCTGCCAGATAAATTACGAGACCGGATCCCACTCCCCAGAGACTCATGATGATCAAGGAAGTCAAAGCCCAGTCCTCGCTGGTCAACCAGTTGGGACCCTCGATTCCGATCTTGTACAGAAGGAAGTTCAATACTCCCCAATCTGCTGAGAAAACCCAGATCCAGAGGAAGGACACGGCCACACCGGAGAGGACAGCAGGCAGATAGTACACAGTGCGAAGCCAGGCCAGGCCCCGAATACTGGTGTTAAGGAGAATTGCGAGGAAAAGACCAAGTACGATTTGAAGTGGGACGGATACGACAGCATAGATCGTGGTTACGCTTAGAGATTTCCAAAAGAGTGGATCCCCGCGGAGCATCAAGTCAAAATTTTCCAGGCCGACCCAAGTCGAGGGGGTCAAAATGTCGTAGTCAGTGAACGAAAGGTAGGCAGCAGTTGCAAATGGTCCAAAGTACAGCCACAGCATGCCCAAAAGCCAGGGGGCAGCCATCAGGAACCCTATAAATTCCTCCCTTCTGGCCAATTTGCTAAGACCGCGCCTTTTGGATTTTGGATCAGGTATAACGACCGGTTGCGCTGTAGTGGTAGTCACTGTACTCTTTCAATCAGATAATTTTTTCTGATATTGGCCTGAGGATTCAGACCCATTCTTGACAGCCTTCAAATTGCATGTGTTCTTCGGATACGTATCGAGGCATTTCCTGGTAGCTGTTGGTACAGTCTTCGTCTTGCCCGCGCAATAGAAAAACTGGCCAATCTCCCTTTGTTACTTTAGTAGTGGTTGGAATGTACTGATAGGTACCACCGCGCCGCCACACAGAACTGGTATTGGCATTGGATCCATGGATAATCAGGGGGTGGTGCAGTGACACATCCCCGGGTTCAAGTATGAATTCCACAGCATCCTGATCAGAAATCAGATTCTGATCCATGCCTCTCAGCATTTCACCTTCAATATCCTGTTCGTCGGGACTACGCGGCTGCAACTCCATGTGCTGAGTGCCGGGTATCACACGCACACATCCATTTTGGGGGTATGACTGGGTGTATGCAACCCATAGGGTTACCACTTGCATCGGTTCCAAAGGCCAATAACTGGCATCCTGGTGCCAAGCGACTTTCTGGCCAGTTCCGGGCGGCTTGGCAATATAATCCGCTGCAAACAGAGCCAGATCAGGCCCAACAATGGCTGCAGCGATGTCTACGAGGCGGGAGTCACTGACCAAACGCATCCAAAATGGGTCGGTTGGAGTGAGCCAATATCCCAAGCGTTCTGGAGGCAATTCTGGGTGTCTTTCAATTAGCCAGTCAACATGCCGGTTGGCCTCAACTACAAGCTTGGGATCAAGAACGCCTCTCACGATGGCATAACCATCCTGTGTAAAGCTTTCATTAAGCCCATTCAGATTCGGGTAAGTGTACTCAGCCATTCCCGTCCTCCCAGCGAACAGCCACGCCCGCCGCCTTTAAATTTTTTTGAGAGTAAGGGTATTGTAAGACATTGCCCAAGAATCCTGAGCACTACGGTTGAGTAGGCCCTGCTCTCCCGTGACATTGATTCTCGATTCCCACTCTCTCTCAATACTAGGCAGGCAATGTCCTTTTCGATCCATATGGTTCTGGCCTTGACAAAGGTGGTTGAAAGACATGGTTGGCCATCCCACATTACGGTTAGAACCGTAATGCAGTCCCAAACCGAATTGCGCCGGAAATCAACTTTTTGTGCTTTTATTCGTGAATGGGACCTTACTGTCTAATTGATTTGCATCCTGTCCGCGCAGTTACCAGTTTACGGGACGGCTCGCAGTGACTTGGTCCCGGTGAATAGCCCGAAATCCATGTACCAGAAAGATTCATCTATGGCGATCAGGCTTGCCTAAATGAAGTAGGGGCAGAAAGCCCTTCCATATGGTAAATCCTGAGACGTAAACGCGGTTCCAAGTTGGGCAGTCGGATTTAGACATCGGCCAGTTAAATTGTCTTCCCGTTTTCTGGGACAGATTTCGATCTGAGGAGCTTTGGCCTACGTGCAGTACGGATCTGCCCTTCTCCGCGTCCCGCATATGTGGACCGTTGGTTAGGGATTGCCTAATGGACACAAAGAGGCAGGCGGTACCCCTTCATCTCCATTTTTCTGGGGTGAGCCTATATGCGACCGACCCATTGGGTGCTACAGAAGCTATGGGTTTAGATCATTTACAAGTGGGTGCCCCTAATGGGGTTTGGGACTTCGATCCCCACTTGTAAAGCCGAGTGTGGAACGCTGCCTACCAGCACTACGCACATTGAGTTGCTCGGATCTTGTGAAGGATTTCTGCAGACACGGGATTTCCTCAGCCAAATCGAGACGGGGCATAATTCATCTCCCAGCCTGGCCTGTAACTGCTCGAGGGCAGCAACTGGCTTCCGGTCCTCGCAGGCAACACATTCCATGCGTCCCGACTAGACATCTTCGTAGATCCCGGCCTTTAAGCCCACAACAACTTGGATCCGAATTCCCCAGCCAGATATGACAGAGCCCTATATAACCCCAGTTCAAAGGCAGGCAACCACATCGTCCCTACGGCTAGCTGGAGTTACCCTGAATTCAAGCACGCCCTGCTTCACTGTACCTTCAAGGGTTGTGCGGTAAGGGGCATTAAGTCTGAAAGATACGTCCCAGGCCGGCGGCCACGCCGGGCACAGGAAGATTTTCTTCCCGTCGCACTGCAGCAACATGGCCTGGAGAGTCGTATTCAACACTCCGCCATGGCACTGATCCGGGTACCAGTCGAAATTAGGACCCCAGAAAGCTGGAAATCGGGAGAGATTCCTCATGGCCTTGGCTGGATTGTCATGGCCCAGGCTGTCGTGATTCTGGTTACCTGCCCGGCTGACCACAGCGGACCGGGCACTTTCGGCTAAGCCCAAGTAGGCGAGAAACAGATCATTTTGGCGCCAACCATAATGACCTAAGAACTGACGGTGCCGCAGGGCTGACAGAGCCATTTTCTGATCATCTTTCTCAAATGACAGCAGCCTGAAGGGAAATACAGCGTAGAGTTCGGCATTCTCAATGTTCCGGCGCCACGCGTATTCATCTGCGGGAGCCAGCATGTGCACACCATTTTCCTCTCGCGTAGGCAGGTCCGGGATTTTCCGGAACAAGTCTACCCAGTACCCGCGCATTTGCCCGGTAGTAGTCTCTGCGGGTAGCGCCAACAGCCGCTGTATGACTGCATGCAGGCCTGCAATTTCCGGCATTGGGTTGGTGCAGTCCCACCAGGTTTCAAGTGCCTGGGATGGGTGCATGACCAATTTGCCATGGTCATCAGTCGGATAGTAGTGATCAAAGAACTCCAAGGTCAGATTGGCAAACGGTAGGACAGTTCCCTGCAGAAAATTACGGTCCTGCAGATGGTCAAAATAGTCCAGCATCAGGAAGACCAGCTCCAGGCCGCCCACCCATTCCCACTTATGGTAGCGACTTTCCTGCAGCGGATCATCTCTGTCCTCATAGGGAGTCCAACCGTAGGTCTCGGTAAATACATCGCCCCAGAAGTAAACGCATTCCGAAAAGAAGATGCCATCGTGCCCAAAATATCGTTGGGTGCGATGACGCCACAGCTCTAACATCTCCTGCGCATACATCCGGAACAGGGGAGTCAGCATTTCATAGTCCCCTGCGGAACACATGTTGTAATAGGGCAACCGCGTATTTTGCCACCAGTAGCCGGGACCCCAGCGTCGATAATCTGCATCTTCCTGTTTGCCAGGATAGGGCACCGTGAAAATGGACCCGTTGAACTTGATGGGGTACTGGCCTCTGCCCGCACAAGCCTGAACGTAGCGCTGCAACGCATAGGACCGGCTGACCAGGTCTGCTTCCCGAGACGCGTTTTCCTCTTGCGCCGAAACCTCAATCCAGCTCCGTTCCCAGAAATCCTGCCACCATTGGACATGCGCCGCGCGCCGGGACGCAGGATCCGCTTGGCGCACAGTTGCAATCAAGTCCTCCATTGTGGTTTGCCAGTTGGCTGGGGAAGTAGGATGCAGAGAAAGTACAGGAATTAGGAAACCCACTTTGTACCCCAGCTCTGTATGTAATTCTCGATCACTGGCTTTAGCACCATTCGTGGTTAGGATCGCTGCTCCGAAAATCCGGTCCAGCAACGGATCGATCCTTGGGAAATCTGCCAAGCCTTGTAATTCCGCGGTTAAGGCAGGTCCTACTGATTTGATGTTGTGATGACACCAACCGATCCAATCCGGAAGGTCTTGCAGCACCGAATCAGGCTCAACGATGGTAGCTTCCCGTTTCTGATCGTTCCGGGCACGATCCAACATAATGTCGCTAATCTGGAGTTCCTGGAGTTCCGTGGGTTCGGTGCGCCACAATTCAATGTGAGCTGCGGCCTCAACAGGGTCGGTGGATTCAATGCAGACATGTATAACCGGATGGTGGGCAGCCACCCACAGTCGGATGTCCGTTTGGGAATCCCGGTGATGATCTTGGGAAGGGCCGATCCGCACGTGCCAGGTTCCGGTCAGTATGTCAAGCGTTTGGCGCACTATTGACACATTGGGAGATGGATCCAAGGCTATACGGACTCGGCCTAACTTGAGCAGCCGCCCGTTGTCGCCCCAGGAATCAGTACGGCTGATATAAAAATTCAGCTCCCCTTGGAGTGACAACCAAGCATTGAGCCCAATTTCACCATTGCCCAAAGGCACTGAGCCCTGGGCATCATGGCTGGGGGCATCCCAGACGACATTATAAGACCGCGGATTCGACATGCAACCAATCGCTCCTGTTGGGAAGAAAGTTCCTAGTGACTGCCCGAGTACCCGAAGTTAAGCCCGTTGGCAAGACAGTGGGTTGGCATGAACCCCAGGCTTCAATTCAGAGAAGGCAGAGAAGACTGGGCGTGAGCTACCGATGTACTGGAGGTCTGCGTGACTAGCATGTCCGGATCCGTGATAAGGGTGTCTGGATCACTTGTCAGCCACTGCCTTCTAATTCGGTCCAGTTCTATCATGAGATACTCACGCGATTCAACATCGGAAATGCAGGGAGTGCGTTGCATGTAGGTACGCAATTTGCGGATTCTACGCACTGCACGACGCTTCTGGCGTTCCTTCCAGCGACCGCGACAGCTCGTTTCAGCCGGGGCGCGTTCCAACCATTCGAGTGGAATCTGTTCAGTTCCTATAATGCTTTCGGCGGCGAGGTGCATGGTGTTGATGCGATCGCCCAATACACGTCCTGCCAAGCGTACGGCATGGACGGCTGCCAAAGTAAACAGGACTACAAAAACCAGAAATCCGACAGCAATAAGGGCCATATCACCAATCTGTTACGCCTCTACGCCCCTTAATTCCAACTCTCCAGCAAAGTGGCAGCTGGCAAAGTGACCAGGTCTGGCTTCTATCAAGGTGGGTTCTTCTGTGCGACATCGATCTTCCGCATACCGGCACCGCGGATGGAAGTGACAGCCGGAAGGCAAGTCTGCAGGATCGGCAGCTTCGCCGGGCAAAATCATGTGATGCTGGCCCTGCTCGGGGTCCGGAACAGACACCGCGGATAACAAGGCTTCCGTATAGGGATGAAGCGGATGAAGATAGAGTTCCTCCGTTTCCGCTACTTCCACAATTTTGCCTACATACATCACCGCCACACGGTCAGAGACATGCTCCACCACACTAAGGTCATGGGCAATGAACAACATGGTGAGGTCAAATTCCTCTTGTAGATCTTGCAGCAGATTTAGTATTTGGGCTTGCACCGACACGTCCAGGGCGGAAACCGGTTCGTCGGCCACCACTATGCGTGGATTAGGAGCCAAGGCCCGGGCAATGCCGATGCGCTGGCGCTGACCCCCGGAAAAAGCATGAGGATATCGAATAAGAGATTCGACGTTTAGCCCCACCAAATCGACCAGTTGTCGGACACGATCTTCGATATCCTGTCCCGAACCCAACTGGTTGGCACGTAATGGTTGGGCAATAATGTCAAACACTGTTTTGCGCGGGTCTAGCGAAGAATAAGGATCCTGGAAAATCATTTGCATATGTCTTCGTTGGGCTCGCAATTCCTTCTTCCCCAATTGCAGTAGATCCGTCATCTCTTCCCCCTCCAGGCGCAGCAGAATGCGGCCCTCTGTGGGTTCTATAGCGCGGACTATGCAACGACCCAATGTGGTCTTGCCGCAGCCAGATTCTCCCACTAAACCCAAGGTTTCGCCTTCCCGGAGCTCGAGTTCCACATCATCGACTGCCTTGACATGTCCTACCACTCGCCGGAAAAGTCCTTTCTCAATGGGAAAGTATTTTCTGACGCCTTCAACCCGCAACATGGGTTTCAGATCATGCGGGTTCTGCATCGGTCTCATCCTGGCTTTCGTAAAGGAAACACCGCACACGGTGGCCGGATTGGGGTTCGTACAAAGGTGGTATCGCCGCGTCACACACACCTGGCATGGCCTCTGGGCAACGTTCTACAAAGGGACACTGCTCTGGCAAGTTAAGAGGCACGGGCACAGAACCCTCAATGGCATCCAGCCTTTGCTTGACCTTGCGTCCTATGCGGGGAATGGATTTCAGGAGCAAACGCGTATATGGATGCAACGGTTCCTTGAAAAGGGCATGCACATCCGTCTGTTCCACAACCATACCCAAGTACATGACCACCACTTCATCAGCAATATCCGAAATGACAGCCAGATCGTGGGTGATATACAGCATGGACATCCCAATCTCAGCCTGCATCTGTTGCATCAGATCCAGAATCTGAGCCTGAACGGTCACATCCAAAGCCGTTGTGGGTTCGTCCGCAATAAGCAAGGCGGGGTTGCAGGATAAGGCCATTGCGATCATGGCCCTCTGGCGCATCCCACCGGACAACTGATGCGGATATTCGTCAAAACGTAGAGGGGCGTTGGAGATGCCGACTTTGCGCAGCATTTCAATAGAGATTTCCTGGGCCACGCTACGATCCGGCGTGCGATGCAGCAGAATCATCTCGCTTATTTGGTCTCCTATAGTGTGCACCGGGGACAGGCTGGCCATGGGTTCCTGAAAAATCATGGAGATCTGGCGCCCTCTGATAGCCCTGATTGCTGGTCCGTCAGGTTCCAGCTCCAGAAGGTTAACCTCCTCCCCATCCGAGGGGGTAAAGTTTATGGAACCATTGATAGTCCGCCCCGGTGCGGGGACGATACGCAGAATGGATTGCGTTGTAACGCTTTTTCCACACCCGCTTTCCCCTATCACTCCCAAAGTACTGTGACGTGTAACTGAAAAACTTACGCCGTTGAGCGCTTTCAGTATCCCTTCGCGCAAGAAGAAGTGAGTTTCAACGTCCTTGAGCTCCAGTGTGATGTCTTGCATGATTGCAGACCTTGCTCTCAATTCAGCGTGAAATGTGTGTTGAAATTCCATGATCCGGCCAAATTCCGGACCCACTGCCGTGTCCTGCGCGGGAACGGAAGTTGACGGTCAGCATTGGGGACCCACCAACTGCAAGCACACCGCACTTGCAGATTCGCGGGCACTCTCTGAATTCGGGCATGGAACCAAGGAACTTCCATTGTACTCACCACTTTTCCCAAGAGGGTCCTGTTTTCGCAATCCACTCTACTTGTACGGATCTGCCGCATCTCGGAGGCCGTCTCCCAGAAAATTGAAAGCCACGAGGGTGATTATCAGCACCAGACCCGGAAACAGCAGCCAAGGATACAGAATCACTACTTGAACCTGTTGGGCTTCATTGAGCAACGTCCCCCAGCTCACCAATGGGGGCCGAATACCTAACCCCAAGAAGCTAAGAGCAGTTTCGGCCAGGACCATGCCGGGGATGGCCAGAGTTAAATTGACTATCAGATAGCTCATGAAACCGGGCAACATGTGGGTTCGAATGATTTTCATGTCAGTTTCCCCCGCAATGCGCGCGGCCAGCACATAGTCTTCTTCCCGCAGGCTGATGATTTTGCCTCGCACCACCCGGGCTAAGCCGCTCCAAGCCACTAGGGCGATGATGACTGTAACCAGAAAATATACTTGGAGTTGGGGCATCTCCCGCGGAATGGCCGCTGAGAGTGCCATCCAGAGAGGAATGGTGGGAATTATGAGTAAATACTCGACTACGCGCTGAATTATGGTATCTGTCAACCCTCCGAAATACCCCGAGATTCCCCCAAACAGGCAACCTAGGACGAAACTGATGGCCACGCCTACAAGGCCAATAGTGAGTGAAACCCGAGCACCGTACAAAATGCGGGAAAAAATGTCACGGCCCAGTTTGTCAGTACCCAACAGGAAGGCGTAACCCGGCTCTTCTACTCCCCACAAATGCAAGCTGGTGGTGAAGAGTCCCCACGCCTCCACCTCGTCGCCACGGTTGAACAAGCGCAGAGGAAAAACCAGTTCTTTTTCTTCTGTAAAATCGAGGGCGAAAGTCTCCTGATTTCGCTCTTGCGTGTAACCATAAACGAATGGTCGCAAAGTGAAGCGGCCATTTTCATGCCGAAAGCGAAGGCGCTGAGGCGGCGCGAAGAGATAGTCAGAATTGCGCCGATGCAAGTCGTATGGCGAGATGAACTCGCAGAACAGGGCAGCCATATACATGACTATGAGAATGCAGCCCCCCAGGATGGCCAGTCGATGGCGTATGAACTTGCGCCACATCAGCTGCCCTTGAGAGGCCATGAAAAAGCGCTCTCGGTCGCTGACCTGCTGCGGCACAGCTTGTTGCCTAAGTGTTTGGACCGTCATTTTGACGATACCTGTTCCGGTTCAGCGATCTAACCGGATCCGAGGATCCACGACCATCAGCATCAAATCGGACGCAAAAGTACCGACAATGGTCAGCAACCCCAGAAATAAAACAAGAGTGCCGGCCAAGTACATGTCTTCACTCAGTAATGCCCGGTACAGTAGGGGCCCAACTGTCGGCAAACTCAATACTATGGCCACGATGGCGCCGCCAGAAACGAGGCCGGGCAGAACCCAGCCAATGGTGCTCACTACAGGATTGATAGCCACTCTCACCGGATACTTAAACAGAACTTTACGAGGGTGCAAACCCTTGGTGCGGGCAGTGATCACATACTGTTTGCCGAGCTCGTCAAGAAGCACCCCCCGCATGACGCGGATCAGGCCGGCGGTCTGGCCCAGAGCAATAACTACAATGGGCACGGGCAAGTGTTTGAGCATATCGACGATCTTGGGCCACCCCCAGGGTTCATGGGCATATTCCTGAGAGAACAGGCCGCCCACATTCATGTCGAACTTGGTGTGAAAGAAAACCATGACCAGCAAGGCCAGAAGGAATGGCGGTGTAGCCAACCCTACGAAACCTATAGCAGTGGCTCCATAATCGCCCAACGCATATTGGTGGGTGGCTGAATAGACACCAATAACAACGGAAATGAAATACACGAAAACCAATGAAGTTAAGTTGACCACTAGGGTCAGAGCCATACGATCCCCGATGATTTCTATGACGGGCCGATTCCACTGCAGCGAAGTGCCAAAGTGTCCTCGAAACATGCCGGTGAACCAGCGCAGGAACTGCACGTACATCGGCCTGTCCAAGCCGTACTGGCGCTTTAACGATTCTATTTCTGACTGATCCACCTTTTCCCCGCTGGCTTCAAGGCGGGTGATGTACATGGTCAGATAATCGCCGGGAGGCAATTGGATAATGACGAAGGTGGTTACGCTCAGCAAAAGCAACAGTAGGATCATGTACATGAAGCGTTGTAGCGTGTAGGTAATCACGGAGCCATGTCCGTCCCAGAATACTGAACTAGGTAACCAAAAATACCGGACCGTCTGGATTTCCCAAGCGGCCCGGTACCCTTTGCACTGTTACTTCCAATAAAACTGTTCGGACAATTCCATCAGGGAAATGTGGTAGTACTCGCGCTCCTCCGCCACTGCTATATTGCCCAACCCTTGGCTGTAGACAAAAGGCTGCGGAGCGCTGGCAACCGTACCGATATTCCACACATTTTCCTTGTGGTTTTCGAATATCTCAATACCGAGTCGAATTTGTTCTTCCTCTGTAGTCGCCGACTCGAGCTCCCAGAACAGCTCTATCAGCTTGACTGCTTCGGGATCCTGCGGTTCTGTACCTTCGGTGCCCTGAGCGCCGAACCAAGTCCACCAGGATGGTGTCATAAGGAAACTGCTCACAAAAACGGTATCCGCGGGTGACAGGCCATTGGCCCACCAGATGGTGCCCACTGTTTCGTTGGCACCGCGTTTCTGCCAATAGAACTGGCCATTTACCTGTTCAACTTTGGTATCCACACCGATTTCCACCCAGAACTCCCGAAGGAGCTCCCCACCTGGTGTAGCTGGTGGAGTTACGTCGTAATAATCGATGGGGAGAACCATGCGCTGGCCGTCAGGCCGGAGTCGAAACTCACTATTGGCATCCCATTCAAGACCCATTTCATCCAATAACGCATTGGCCTTTTCAAGATCGAACTCGGCATAGGCATCACGGAATTCATCCTTGTACCAGGCACTTCCCGCTACTGGGGCAAAAGCGCTGGGTACGCCGAAATCCAGGAAAATCGATTTCTTAACCTCATCGCGGTCTACGGCAAGAGACAGGGCCTGTCGGAAACGCTTGTCCCGCATGATTTCACCCAATACGGAATCGGCGGGGTCAAAATTGAAGGGGACAATTAGGAGCTGATCCTGCCAGGCCGGTAGTGCCATCAAGTGGTAGTTTCCGGCGTCCTGGTTCTGCGAGAACATGGGGTAATCAGACAATCGAATGAATTGGCCCTGAATGTCGGTCTCGCCCGAAATGATCTTGAGGTTTTCAACCTCAAGATCAGTCACCAGACTGCGGGAAACTGAGTCGATGTAGGGCAATTGATTGCCGTCAGGGTCTACCTTGTAGAAATAAGGGTTGCGCATCATGATGAATTCGCCCTGCTGTGGTTCACTTTCCCACGCATAGGGCTGCAAGACGGGCATAGATCGGTAACCTGCAGTGCGACGCTGGTAGGAACCCCCCGTGGCGTTGTTCTGGATGCCGACGAACCAGCGTCCCCAATCCTCAGCTGCCGTGAATTCTTCCTCTTCCATCAGAGGAAGCAACTCCCCAATATCGGTGTAACCCGTGTGGTACTGCTTGAAGTAGTGGGCGGGCCGCAAGTGTGAACTCCATGCCCAATTCACCATTTGGGGCAGAAAGAAGCCGTTGGGCTCAGCAAATACAAACCGCACGGTCTGTTCGTCCAACACTTCAAAGCCCGTAGGTTGACCGCGGTAATTGAGCCAGGAGGGCGCAGCGGGAGTTACTTCCTCGTTACGCAACACATCCTCGATGTAAAACTGAATGTCCTCGGTGGTGACGGCTTCACCGTCGGACCATTTCAAACCCTTACGTAGAACGAATTCGAAAGTCTGGCTGTCGTCGCTCGTACTCCAGGACTCGTAAACACCAGGCATTATCTCGCCCCCCATCCACTTGTAACGAGCGGTGCCTTTGGCAGGACGCAGTTCCAGCAGATTTGTTTCGTTGAGATGGCGGAGATAGTGATCGTAATCAATGGTGTATTCCACCCAATGCAGGTTACCGCCGTACTTGCCTATATCCTCCAGTGGGATTTGCACTACGGGATTGTCGGGCAAACGCTCCTCCACTGGTGGCAATGTGCCTGCAGCCACCATTTCGGCCAACATGGGGGATTCACTGAAGGCTGGGACTGTTGTGCCATATTCCGCTTCATAGTCGGCCAAGTTGAAATCTCGACCCGAATTGGGATCATCGATGAAACGTCCCATCGCCATGGAATCGTCCATCGCTTCTTCTTGTGCGGTTTCCTCGGCCATGGGCTCTTCTACAGCTTCTTCCACAGCATCAGTCTGGCCGCCGCATGCTGCCAAACTCAAAGTAAGTATTAAAATCACGAGGGTCAGCCACAAGACCGACCTCTTCAAGGGAGCAGACATGGTCCACCTCATATGAATGGTATCTTGGATAGAACAAGGAAATGCTACCATCAAGTTCTGATGGCTGCAATGTGCCCTACGGACAGTAGGATACAGATTGGTAACGTTCAGCGCTGGAGGGACTCAGATATGGAATTAGGTGCGTTTTCAGTCAGCTTGGCCGTAAAGGATCTCGAAACTTCGAGGAATTTCTATGAGAAATTCGGGTTTGAAGCCATAGGAGGTGACCCGTCACAGAACTGGCAGATTCTCAGGAATGGGGACCACACCATAGGTCTCTTCCAAGGCATGTTCGAAAAGAATATTCTGACCTTCAATCCAGGATGGGATGATCAGAATCAGCCGCTTGAGAACTTCATGGATGTCCGCGAACTACAGCGACAGTTGAAGGCGACGGGCATATCCCTGGTGTCTGAAGCCGACGAGGACAGCACAGGGCCAGCCAGTTTCGTAGCTTTGGACCCAGATGACAATCCAATCTTGGTGGATCAGCATGTATAACCGTCTGCACGAATGAACATTTGCAGGCACGTCTGACACGAAGGCTAAGGCCTTCACCAAAAGACTGAACCAGAGAACCCCTCAAGCCGATGTATTTCACCAAATTCCAGTTAACTCTGCCAGTGAAATTTGCGTCCTGAGAGACGCCTTGGTTCACGGGGCCGCAGTCCAATGTTATGCACAGGTGCCGAGTGCATTTGTCTGCATGGCCCCTACAGTGCAGCTGGTATCACTGCTACTACAGATTCTTTGGAGTCAATCGCAGATACAAATGACTTAACCCTTTCCAGAAAATATGGGAAATCTGCCACCCGTGACCATGTATATGCACATTGTTCGGGAAGTCCCGTTGGGCCGGGCCCAAGTGAGGCTACCCGTGGTACACCCTAACCAAGCGGAATGATCCTCTCTAACAGAACAGTAAGTAGGGCTAATATGGAGTTCCACATGTGATCGGGGGCCCCAAACGATGCACAACGGACGGTTATGGTCAACTACCAGTCGTCTGGACATGGCTCCACTAACAATGCAATGGGAATCCTCGCCCTGAAAAGGTCTGAATTGGATATCTTGCGATTCCAAGAATAACCCCTAGGATCGGCGAATCTGAGATGGATTTCTCACGGATACTCACATTGGTCTGTTCCTGGGAGTCTGCACCCTATACCCTCCAGGAAGGTCGATGGTATTCGGAATACTCAAGGATTTCAGAGGAAATTCCTCTGGAAGAAGGAAGACTACGGCATACCCCACCACTATCGACCTTATTATCTGGGACAGCCAGTTTTACTTCCACCTGACCTTGGGGACGGGTTGCCTGTGGATCATCCGGTGTACACGGTGAGTGAGTTGGTGGATGCGCTGGATCCCGAGGCGTTTAAGGCCCTCTAGGCACCACAGGGCTCCGGTAATCTACCCTATGCGCCGACCATGATGGTTCAAATCCCATTCTACGGCAAAGGTACGGGGCGTTGTCGTCTCGGACTCAGGGGCATAAACCGGAGGATAATGTGGTATTCCGGGCGCTGGCGGCGGGGGGGAACTGCCGCCGCAACGCCCGATCTATGAATTTCAGCGGCGACACCGCACGGATTTCGTGCGAGACTATCAGGCCTAGTTTGAGACGTGGCTGGAACTGCAGCATGGCATCTCCGCGCATGACACTATCTACCGAGTCCTGATCTTGTTAGATCCCCAGAAGCTAGAGAGCGTCTTTGCCTGGTGAGTAAAGGGCCAGGAGAACTCGCGCCCGGCGACCACGGTAGCCGTGTACGGCAAGGCACTGCTCCGCTTTCATGACCTGTGTAACGGCATTCCTGCCCTGTACAGGTCAAGTACCTGGTCCAGCACCCAGGGAGTGACGCTAGGCATGGCTGCGGTGGACCCAAAGGCCCACCCAAGCACGGCCATCCCGGAATTGCTACAAAGGCAAGGCTGTATTGTCACCATTGTTCGGGTACATAGGAAATGGGTGAGGGTGCCAGAAACACATCGCGGAGACCATGTGAGCATAGGAAGCTGACAATATACTGGCCGTCAAGTAGCTCCAGCCGGCCCCGCATTCCGGTGTGCAGGACACATTCGAGTGGGCGCGCACTTCGGATGGAACCGCGGGTCACGACCACATGGAAACCTGAGAGTGCTGGGCGAGCGGCGACCGAACATCCTAGCCCCTGTTAACCCGGCAGGATGCTGACCCGGATGGCAGAACCCAATTGAGGTGGCTGCCATCCGCGGCTATGGGCGAGGGCCTTGGCTGTGAAAATGCCCTAGGTCCCGGACATGGTCTTCCGCGCGGAACAAAGCGCATCCACAAGGGTCACGCTGGTTCTATATTCCGCTCTGGCGGTGGGCCTACCACTTCTAGGGCTGGGATACCCCGCGCAACAGAAAACATTGAGGGCAAACGTCCAGTAGCCGCCCGGAATCTCGATTTTCTAGTGCAAGTCCCAGCCTTTTAGCAATCTTGCAACTGCCCTGCGTTCGTACTGAACTTCCGCGATTTCCTTCTCTGAACGATGTCATGGTCAGACTCAGCAGTGCTGCCCGGAATCAGTGTGACCTCGGAATGTGCGTTTATCATCGTAGCCGCGCGCGCACCGCAACGTTCACCTGTTCCAGCAAAACCACCATGAGAAGGACGACTAGAGTTAGGGTAGCAACTTTGTCATATTGAAAGGATCGGATATAAAGCTGGATGTAGAAGCCGATACCGCCCGCACCCACGAGACCCAGTACTAGCGAGTCGCGGAAGTTCAACTCAAACCTGAAGAGGGTATCGCGGGCCAGATCAGGGATGACCTGCGGTAACACAGAAAAGCGTATGCGTTGCCACCAAGTGGCCCCAGCGCTATCGAGCGCCTCCATTGGGCCGCGGTGGGCATTCTCAAAGGCCTCAGCATAGAATTTACCCAACATACCTGTCGAATGAACGGCGACAGCCAGAATACCAGGGAAAGGCCCCAATCCCACCGTACTGACGAAGACCAACGCCAACAGAATCAAGGGTATCGCACGCAGAATACTTAACAGCCATCGTACCGGTTGATGAATCCAGACTGGGGTCAAATTAGTGGCTGCCAGCAGTCCCAAGAAGAAAGAGGACATGATGCTCAACACCGTACCCAACAGTGCGATCCGCACAGTTTCCCCTGTGGCTTGAAGCACTGTCGAGGCTACTTTCATGTCTGGATGTGCCACGCGGCCAAGGAATTCGACCAGGCGTGGCAATCCGATTACGAGCTTGCTCCAAGTAAGGTCAGAACCGCGCCAAGCCCAAGCGACAAGAACGATGAAGAGCAGAATGCCCGCTGTATGGATCAGGCTTTGGCGCAACGATGGACGCGGGTATTCAAGCGTTGTCACGGCGTTACTTGAACGGGAGGGGAAGCAACATGCTGTTGTCTAGAGAGTGTTGGCAAGCCAACCGGGGATAAGTCCATGTTGACTTCGCGCCCATAGATGGCCTGAATTGCTGCATCATCGAACCGGGCGGCCTGATCGTCGTAAACAATACAGCCCGCGCGCAAGCCAATGACGCGGTCAGCATAGAATCGAGCGAGAGGTGGTTGATGAAGGCTCATGATTAATGTTGCATGGCGACGCAGGCTCACCCTCGAAAGCAGGTCGAGTACATCGTCGGCCAAAGCAGGGTCCAAGTTGCTGACGGGTTCATCGGCCAGAATGATCTCGGCTCCTTGAGCCAAGACGCGAGCCACGCCCACCCGCTGCTGTTGACCGCCGCTCAAAGTATCTACGCGCTGCCGGGTCTGAGGCAACAGATCAACTTCGGCAATGGCGGCCATCGCCGCGACTTGGTCCTTTTCTGAAAACCAGCCCACGAGACTCCCCAGTGGATTCACATACCCCAATCGGCCCCATAGTACATTCTGGAAGACTGTCGCTCGCTCTACCAAGCCGAAATTCTGAAAAACGAATCCCACCCGCCGGCGCACAGCGCGCGTCCAATAGTCACGATAACCCCGTACAGAGTGCAGATTCATCCGTTTGCCAAGAATATTTACACGGCCGCTGCGGGGTTGGACGTAGCCATTTAGCAGACGCAAGAGCGTTGTTTTGCCCGCACCACTCGGGCCAATAATTGCAACGTGTTCCCCCTGTACAATTGTCAATTGGTCAATATTCAGTACAAGCGAATTAACGCCGGCATACTGCACAGCTATATTGCGAAGTGCAATGACCGGGTTGCTGTTGTCTTCAGTTGGTAGACAGCCTGTTTGCCCGATGGGGGATTGCTGGCGTAGTGTAGGTCCGTCTACAACCTGCCTAGTCGTTTTTGACATAGACCTATCCTTTCATTCTATGAGCCCATAAAGCCGGGCAACCTCTTCCACCGAGGTGTAGTCTTCGTGCGTCGCTTCCACATACCCATCTGGGCTGTAGACATATTTCAGAAAATGCTTGTAGTCCGGCTGATTGAGTTTGAGCATGACCTGCTTAAACGCCTCGACCCGGCTGGAGTCCAGTCCTGGACGGACAAGGACCACATGGGATGGAATCGGATCGGACTCGGCAATCCAGGTGAGTTCTTCGAGTTGGTCCGGCGCCACGAGTAACTCGGCATATTGGCTGGCGCCAGCAGCGTCGACAAACCCATTAATGACGGCCTGTAGTGACTGCTGATAGCCACCCGCAAAATAGACGTTGCCGAAAAAATTCTGGAGATCTTCACCCCGCGTCAAATGCCCAGCCTGCACAAATAGGTCCAGCGGGTAGAGGTAGCCTGATTCGGAAATGGGATCGGCAAAGGCAATGCTTTTGTCCCTCAAGTCCTCGAGGGTCCTTATGCCGCTGTCCTTGCGAACGAAAACGCGGCCTGTGTAGACAGATCTACCGCGATAGACTTCTGCCAAGATTACCTCGGCGCCCATCTGGTCATGTGCTAGCACATAGGGCAGGGCACCCATAAAGGAAATGTCGGCATCTCCGTTGCGAAGCGCCTCGACCGCAGCCGCATGATCCTGGGTGACGAAACCTTCCACCGGAATAGCGAGTTCTTCCGAAAGGAAGGCCGTGATCTGACCAATATCACCGAGGAGCTTATCTGGATTTTCCTGCGGAATGAAGGCCAGAATCAAGGGGATGCTGGATTCAGAATCCCCTATTTCGTCCGGGGCAAGCAATGCCCCATCCTCTGTTTGCACAAGGCCGCAAGCGGCTAGGGCAACACCCAACAATACGGCAAACAGAAAGTAAGCTGCTGGCCTCATAGATTCCGTTCCTCCTTACCTGAAGCTGGATCCGTACACATCTGCCAAGGCCTTGTACTCTTCATTCAGTGCGGCGGCCAAAACCCAATTGCCTGCTTTGATGGCCATCTTGATCTGGTCTAGCTTGTTAGCAATTTCATAGGCTTGGGGAATCGCGTAACGATTGGTTGCGCCACTGGCATCAAGGCGCAGATCGGGTGCAACCGTCTCTAGCAACAATATGGCGTGATGGGTATCCTGCGAAAGAATGAGCGTATCCAGCGTGCTCACAAAGGTGGAGAGTTCGGCCCAATCCAGCGCAAAACGAGTGTTCTCTGCGTCAAATATTTCCCATGGATCGTCGGCTCGGCCTACTGCCTCCAAGTAGGCCGTCAGATCGACTTGGTTTTGTAAGGACAGATCCAGGTTGAAAGTGCCGTCAAACCATTGCACAACCTCAGCCAATGTGGCTAGCGATCCATCGTGCATGTAGGGCGCGGTCTGTGCAATGTTTATCAAGGTGGGAGTATCAAAGGCACTGTCACGCGCGAATTCGCTGGAGGGGTTGCCGGAACCGATGTCGTGGGAGAGACGATCGATAAAGTTGGCGCTGCCAATGTGGCAAGTGCGGCACGACTGCCCACCCATGCCTTCATATGGCGTATTGAAGAGGATCTCCCCGCGCAACGCGGCTGCGGACGCATTTTCATTGAGCGTGCCATCCTTGTTGAGCAGTGAATTGGGCTGCCAGTCAAACTCTAGCATGTAGGTCAGCAACGCATCCAGCATGAAAGGCGTAGGTTCTTCACCTGCAAACTCATTGACAATAACGTTGCGGGTAAATTCTCGTAAGCTTCCAAAGCGACCGTCGCGGCCATAGGGGCCCGTAAAGCGAATGCCCCGCAGGCTGGGGATATCGAGCGAGTCACGGCGTCGGTCGTTGAAGATTGGATTAAAGAAACTCCCGTCGACATCCGCCGCGCCAGGTTGATGGCTCACGCCAGGGATGAAGAAATCCTTGTTGATATCGCTGCGGTTATGACAGGTGGAGCAGGCAATGCCCATACTGCGCGCCGGCTCTCCAAAGATGACCGGGGAATCGAAAAGCATATCGCCGTAGGCCACAAGAGGCAGGTCCGTCTCCGCAATACCCCGTTCCTCGAAATTGAGCGCCAGCAGGGGCAAGGGGTCCTGGTCATTCAGGTTCGTGCCAGGGGGCAGCCAGGGGGCAACGCGGATAGCTTCGGCCATCTTGGTGGCTGGTATCGGTGCCAGGGTGATAGGCGCTGTATAGCTGTCGGCCTCAAAATTGGCCATGAGATAGGTTTCAATCACTTGCTGTGCAGCATTGAATTGGGCTGGATCGGATGCCGTACTACCTACACCGGCAATCCCTCCATGACCAACGCTGCTGGCCAGATCGAGCCAGGCAATTCCCAATTGCTTGTTCGCCTCCGGATCAGCCTGTGAGATGAAGTCCTGAAACGCGCGATAGATGCGCCGCGCTTGCTGTACATCTGCAGTGGCGACACCGGGTTGTGTCAGCTTGCCTGCGGCTTCATGCAGATAATAACGGGTCAACTGCGAAATGGCCCGGGTCGACGCGAAATAGAGCTTTGCCTTGTCTCTCTTATCGATAGAGGTCTGAATCTCGGTCACATGATCTATACCTTCGATTGTGGAAGCCACATCGAGTGCCTGATAGACCGAGTCCAAGATTCCCGCGAACTCTGGCTCGCTCACCGTTTTATACTCTTCATCAATCAGAGCCCAGTTGGTGGGCTTCAAATTAGCGTAAAAGAGACTGCGCAAGTAAGAGGCCGGAGCCGGATGCCAAGGTTCCTCTGGCACAATGTGTGCCTGAACAAAGAGGGGGCTACCCCAAACCAGCAACAGAGCCAACAGCATAAACAGCCAACGTCGTCTCTTTGTCCATGACTTCCGTTTAGCCTTTCGAGTTTCATCAGTCACATCAACCACTCCTACGACGATTGGAGCTAATCCTCAACGGTCTACTCGATGGATTTCCAATGAAACCCAAGTTGTGGTATTCAGGCGCTTACGTCAGGCGCGCTCGGTACTGGATACCAGAATCAGGCGGGCAATCTCGTAGCCAATAATGGTTTCCGCGTCTTCGATCAACAGGCGCAAGGGACCATTGAAAGGCATTTTTTCCTGAACGGTGACTTTGGCGCGCGGGCGCAGACCAATGCTTCCTAGGTAGAGGAGCTTTTCCCTGTCCTGAGTCAAGACGCGGGCCACCTCACTCCACCTCTGCAATGGCTGCTCCACCAAACGCATCGTGGCCAAATCCGGCATGGTTCCGTCCTTGTTCGGAATGGGATCCCCATGTGGATCTACGCTCGGGCTTTCTAGATGGGCATCGATCGCGTCCGCCAGGAATTCATCCAAGTCATGCTCCATTTTGTCCGCGAACGCGTGCACTAGCTCCCAAGGTACATTGAGGGTTTCGGTGAAGAACAGCTCTAGCAATCGATGGTGACGAAGAATCTCCAGGGCAATCACTGTGCCTTTACGCGTCAAATCAATATTCTGATATTTGTGGTACACCAGCAATTCGGCTTCTCCAAGGCGCTTGGCCATTCCTGACACCGCGGCGGGAGACATATCCATCGCACTTGCGATTTCCGAGTTGGTTGCAGGCTTGCCTTCACTCCGAAGCTGATAGGTTGTTTTCAGGAAGTCTTCCTGCGCTCGTGACATAACTGTATTGTCCCCTTCCAGCACCCAATCCGTTAGCCAACCAACATGCAATTGCAATACTCGGAAAGTATAATGTTGAGTCATATAAAAAATCAAGATCAATTCTAGAAAGTTTCACTTTAGGGGAGTCGTATACTTGACCATCTTAGAGGCGTCCTCGGCTAGCAAACCAGGAAAATTCCTCCTGAATGAAAGAATGTTTCAGGCAGTTTTTCCTCCATACTTCCCCAACGCAGCCTGCTGTCTGCCTTGAATGACCAAACACTTCCGGTAAAGCAAGAGGATACAGGACTGAGTCCACGCGTCGTTTCCATCCCTACCCGTACTGGCACGTAATAAACCGGCTGCTCTATTCCGCGTGCCGGCAAGGACCGTCGTGGCGGGACAGGCAGGCTATCCCGCTCGGCGGAAATGTCAGCGACAAAGCTTTCCCGCCGGTTTTCCATTGTAGGAGTTACGCGGTTGAACAGGATTTCCGGGAAGTATTGGCAAGGGCCAATTACATCACGTAGTTTCGCTGTCCAGGTAAGCTAGGGAGACGACATCCTTACTTAACCCTACATTGTGGCCCCACCAAGAATGTGAGATGAGCCCAACTCGATGCTGTCCCGAAGACTGCATTGCGTTTCAGATTGCCTCGCCTGGCAGATCCACCTGCACGGGGGCCACCCGTTGTCAGCCCTTGGAGGATGCAGCTCCGGCGCATAATGCCTTCTCGCGCCTGCTGCACCAGCCTGTCAACACCAAAGCCCTGTAGCAGGAGGCGCAGGACCTGGTCCCGTTGCAGGGAGGGGCATCAATTGGGGATGACACGAAGCTGGACAAGCCTTATACGCACAAGATCGAACAGGTGACACGGCACTGTAGTGGCAAGCCCGGTGCCCCAGGGCGTACACTGCCGCGATATGCTCAAAGGGGGGCCATGCGCGCGGCTTGCGGCCCGCCTACGTGCCCTGCTTCAGCTGGGCCCATGGGGTTTCGCCTGGCTGGCCCGGCTCAAGGCCCACCGCCAGGTCGAACTGGACCGCAACGGCTGTGTGGCGATCTGGGACCCGGAGGTCCCGCCGCAAGGGCGGGAGGTTCATCTGCGCGGATATGGCTTTGTGCGGGTGTTCCGGACCCTGGCACCAGACTGCACCGTGGCACACTGGGTCAGCAGTGACCTGCAGTTGGCCCGTGCCCGCAGGCAGGAACTCGCCGCCCACATTAGTTTCGCCATCCGCGCCTTCTTGTGTCTGGAGCACTACAGGCTCTGCACTGGCCTCAGCTGCAACAAAGTCAAGACCTCCATGCTCCGCGCGGCCGTACGCTGATATCTCGAAAAGCCATTCTGTACAGTGCCCTCAACTGTGTAACTCCTTTATTGATTGGCACTGGTATGCGGAGCAGGAACCATCAGCCTGTAACCGGCAGCTCTGCCACCTTGACACGCCCATCACCCTTGCAGTAAAGCCGACGGACCGGTGCAGTACAGTCTTTGGATACGATCACGTGCGCTTCCTCATCACAACATGACACACAGAAAAGGCCTGGCTAAGGTGCAACAGACTGGGCCGAGAGGGAAGAGCCCAAGAGTTGACTGGAATGGGGACCGTCTCCTCTTTTCCGGGATGAGGCGGCTTTCGCTCTTGCGAACCCCCTGACCGATACCGTTGACAAAGGTAACCAGCACAGCAGTCCGTTGAAATAGCAATCCATTTGCCTGTTCGATAATAGGGCTGGCGAGGGGTTCGCAAGCCCGGGGCAGGGCGATCATGGAAGCCGTTGGCGTTAAGCGGACGTATGACCAGCAGGTATGCTGAGGGTCACATTACAAACACTCCAGCACTCGAGTTTGGCCATGCGTCGACCCCCTGCACCGTATTCGCACCCGGAGCAACTATGTTGGATATCAAGTTTCCAGCAAGGGAAAATGGGCTTAGATCCAGGGTTTCTGGGCTTTGAACATGGCATAGAGAATTGTGAACAGTTTGCACATGGCCGCGATGAGGGCGACCTTCTTGGGTCTGCCCACCGCACACAGGTTCCGGTAGAACTTACGGAGGACAGGATTGCGTTGGGTGGCGGTTAAGGTGGCCATATATAGGACTGTGCGCACCTGTGCCCGGCTTCCCCCACCCACGGCGTGGGGGTCCCCGGTGCACTGGCCACTGTCACGGTTGTGCGGGGCTACGCAGACGAGGGCTGCGTTCTGGCGGTGGTTCAATTGGCCCAGCTCGGGCAGTTCGGCGAAAAGACCGCCCGTCACAGCCGTCCCTAAACATACAAGTGTCCCCGCCAAAAAGACCGGGGGGTGTCGCGGGCCGGGAGCGGGGCGGGGCGCGCAGTTGTGCGCTGCCCGTGGCCTGGCACATTGTGCCGGCACAGGTTGATTGGTGGCGTACTGTGCACTGCTGCCCCTACTGGCGCCAGTAGCCCCACGGGACTGGTAGGTCTATGTGCTGTGCAACCGCGGGCTGAGCAGTCCGTGGCTGTGGCTGGCATCCCTACATGCGCTATCAGAATCGGGTGACGTTTCAGAGCCTGGACGGGCACTGCTTTTACCGACAGCCGGCAGCGCATTTGCACGCTGGTGGCGCTGTGGGCGGTGGGACAGGCAAACCCCTGGATCCTACTCGCCGATGAAGCCCCGGAGGCGGTGTCACTGGAGGTGTACGGGCTACGAGTGCGGTTTGCACAGGCCTTGCGCATCCTTCAGCGAGAGGGTTGGCACTGGCACCGAACGCGGCGCGCGGACCCGGACCGCGTGAACCGTCACTGGCTAGTTCTGGCGGTAGCCACCCTCTGTGTGTTGCTCTACGGCACCCGCGTGGAGGATGCGCACCAGATGGGCTGCCAGCCCTGGCATCTGCGCCGGGTGCCGATCGCAGTTCAACCCGAAAAGCGCAGCAGGCTGCGCCAGCGCGGCACACCCTGACCTAATTCTCGGTTGTCGGCGCCAGCTACAACGCCCGCGGCGCATGGCACCATTTCAGATATATTGATCTATTGTAGCTGTTCAGGTAGCCGTCTGGCTGGTTGGGATAGAAGGGAGTTGTCATACCACCTGGACTTGCAGGATTGCGGCGTCGGCAGGGGCAGAGGTCTCTACGGGTGACGGCAGCAAAACCTGCAGGTTGGCCGCATTGAGACTGAAAAATGGACCGCTATCGGCGGACATGGGACGGAAGGTGGTCAATCCACGGTTGAAGTCCTCATCATATTGCGGCAGGCCCTGCTCTTGGCGGCCCTGGTCGTAACGCTAACTGGCAACGTGGGAGGCTGTCGCTGCGGAGCCCTGGACCATGGTTGGGTTCTGTCGGGGAATCAGCGGATTCCTTATCCGTGCCCCGCATTAGGGCCTGCAGTCGTGCAATTTCTGATTCTGCCTGATTGGCGCGGGCCGCTTCCCGGCGACGCTCCACAGCTTCCTGGTCCGCGCGGTCCGCTTCTTCGCGGTCCGTCAGGTAGCACGCCTGCGCGGATGGGTTCCAGAGGCGCAACGCGTGTGTCGTCCGATCCAGACCCCAGACAGTACCCAGAATTCGGCTCTCCCCTACCCTTGCGCCGCGGCTTTGGTCTAATTGCACCGGAATCCTTTCGTAGCGGTCAACCTGGAGCTGCCATCCGATCAGTTCCTCCGGCAGGAACTGCTGGTGCGGGTCGTATTGCCAGTACTCCGCAATTCCCAGTTCAGCATACCGCGCGTGCTTGCTACCGCTATCCTGTTCATGGGTTGACCGAGAGGCCATTTCCATTACCAATTCCGGCGCCTGTCCCTGCACCCAGGGGACGAAGCCCGCCGTTCTGGGTATGATCACGTCCAAGGCCAACAGCACATCTGGGGCCACCTAAGCCGAGGGGCGGTTGGAGTCGTAATACAGGGCGCAGTCCGCGCGTACAGTCCAGCTCCGGCCCAAGCGCGTCAGGTGTCGCTTGAGGGCGGAAACCGCATCCACAATCGCGTAGTATTGAAGATCGGTTTCGACCATGCGTTCCCCATCGTCTGACGGATACCGGACCTCAACTGCCTGGGCCGGCGGAGGCACCGCATTTCTCTTGATTCCAGTCAGAGCCATTTTCTTCCTGCCTCCTGCCCCCGCATTGTAACAATCCCCAAGGGCTGCCTCCGGCCGTGCCCCCACAGTCGCCAGCTCTGCGCCCGAGAGTTTCCCTGGAGAGGCCGCAGTCCACGGCGGCAAGCGGAAGAGGGTCTGGTGCTCTAGCTGCCGGTCCAGGCCTTGCTCAGACCTGGACCGCCGTGGAGCCCCTACCTGACACAGTTGCCATCTCTTAGTCATTATTCAGGTGTCCGTGCGACCAGCGCCCCTTTGGCCCTCACGAACCCCGCATTCACGGATCCTACTCCTGTCAACCCCAACACCTCCGTAAGCAGTTCCCGGCAACGCAGACGTTGCTGCTGCGCAAATGGGAAGAGCAGGGGCGCTGTCTTACTGTCGGCTACTGTTCCCTACCATGGGCTGAGAGATCTTCAGGAGGTGGGCCCTGTATAAGCAGCGTTGTCAAGCCGAGCTCTCCTCGGGCATATCCTGAGGAGAGCAGGCGCTGTAAAGTCTCCTGAACCCCGAGTTGCCGCCAGGATTGCTTTCCGAAGCCTCTGCTCTGCAGAAGCAGTTCCCTCCGGCGCCTGTACAGGTCAGACTCGGTCCTCCTCCAAGATCGTCATCTGTACAACAACGGCTTTGTCCCCTTTGCTGTAGCTCAAATTAACGGCGAACACGTTGGTTACTTGACAGACAGAATGTTCGTGCCCGCAGATAATCCATCTAATGCATCGTCGTCCACTGGGGGCCTCGCGAATCCCCGCAGGTTGGTGCGTACGTCCCAGGCGTGAGCGAGTTGCTCCTGAATACCAAAGGTAAGGGAATTCCCGGGACTAATTTGATTGCCTTCTTCATCTTCGGCCCTGTCGTGATGGTGTATCTTCCATCCTTGGCGAAAGTGTTGCTGGAGAAATCGTAATATTCGTCCGGAACCAGAGCGAACAGCTGCCTTTGAGCTGCCAGTCCGTTCGAATCGAGGGCAAGTCAAGTGGTCGCCATGAGATTAGAGAAGGAAATACGGTCCGCCAGGTCAACTTTGGATTCTGAACCAAAACTGGCTGCATCCAGGATTTCTACAATTTCAGGTCATCTAAACGTGCTGCTGAACGCTTCATTCCAATAATGTGCTGCTGCAGAGGAAGGCTGATACGCCGCAGATACGGCTGCACCAAGCCGATTGGAAAGACGGATAGGGGAAGACGCTTCTGTCGGCTTTGCAGGCAACTTCGGATTATTGAAAATCCCTGCCGAGCCTCGTTGGGTTCCGTCAACGGTGCCAACGCTGCCTAAGACATACACCTGATCTGCATACAGTTCTGGCTCTGATGTAGTGGAGGCATCGAAGCCAAGAACGACGTCACCACTATCGTCTTGCACGCGCATGTGGAAGCTGCCGAAGTGGATGTCATCCGGATCGTAGCTGGTTCTATGCCGCAGGCCGATACGGAATCTGGCGCTCAGGGGATTGGTCTGCCATGTATAACTGGCGTCAGTGAACTCGCTGCTATCCACAAACCAGTTTTCGAAATTGTGGCGGAACCCAGGGCAGTAGAACCACCCGTTTTCGATTACTTCAATCTTCTGTCCTTGACAACGGTCAAGAATCCTGCGGTGGAATGCCAGACGTCGTTGGCCGTGAAAGTATCCTCCACCTAATAGAAATTAAATTTGAATAGAGGTTTGGACGCGCCGGACACGAAGTCCTGAGAAGTAATGTCACTGACTACAGTATTGCCGTCCGTCATGGCTGCCTCTATTTCCCATTCCTGGCCCAGTTCAATGTTCTCACACACCACTGAAGTGGAAGCCAAGGATACCTTTTGCTCAAGGGGGTCGCCGCCTGACCGATTTGCGATCACGGTGACAATGGATGTGTAGGGGTTCGCCAGGTTCCAGTCTTGAGGATGGGGTTAGTCCAATTCCACTCTGAATTCGCCCTTTCCCTCAGTGTGCGAAACTTCGAGTCCGGGCAATGGACCAATGCGGGTACGGGCCGGGCAATCTGCGTAGCCCTCTTTGTCCAACAGGTTTCTGCCTGCCACGGCACTTCTGTTTACGGCAGTGAGCAGCCCCACTGCCGTCAGGCACAACAATACTGGGCGCAAAGCAATTATCATAAGCGATATCTCCTGCAGGCACAATGAGGTTGGAACTGAATGAAAGCAGCCCCGAAAGGGGTGCTGAGTTTTCCGGGAAGTCTGCAGTTCGACCAGCATCAAGTTACGGAGCTGAAGGTAGCGGAAAGAGGGCAGTTGGAGGGAATTCGCTAAATTTGAGGTGCTCCTTTCTTGAGGAAAGGCCCCTTCAGAGGGTAGACCGTGGACCAAGCGGGCAGATCAGGCGGCAAAACTGCGCCAAGCACACCCCATGCGCCGCACGTACAGGTTACCGTTCACGATTTCGCGCCAGGGCACACTGCGGCGCGGCCGCCCGTTGTGAGGACCGGCATTTCCGGCTCCAGCAGCTGCCATTCCTCTTGCGTCAAATCACTGGAGTAGGATGGTCGTGTCATCAGATCACCTTGCGTAATGTTAGGTTGCCATGTGGGTGATGAAAACCCGCATCCTACCTTGATCTACGCTATTTGGCACTTTTCATACACAGTCTCAGAGGTGTGGGACTTTCCCAGATCCCAGCCACGAACAGCCAAGTGCAGAAAAGTCATCAATTAGAACATCCTCCTTTAGGTCGCAGGTGCGAAGTGGCCTACAGTTCTTCCTCATCCAGTTAACCCCTGTGACGGAATCAGGGACGCACTGATTTAGCTAGATCCCACCCACCGGCGCCGGGGCCAGCTGGCGCAGCTTACAGGCTCTGGTATCCCGCTTTTCAGATTTGCCCAGACTTTAGAGAAGATTCACGCACCCAGATCCCGTCCGCAGGGGGCCGGACGGGGTCATTTCCTTACTGCAATCAAACATATGAACTTACGGATACAAATGCCATGGTTAGCACGACCGACTTCAAGCTCATGACCCTGACCCCGGAATCAATCCTCTCAGCATCACCGTACGGCAGTTGAGGCAGCCGTCGGTGCTATTGAAACACTCCTTGGCAAGTACACGTTCATGAGTTCCATGAATTCGTTCATGTCATAATCGGCCATATTTAAACGCCCCAGTTCGGCCATTACTGCTTCCCATGTAACGGGAACCGCTCCAGCTTGGATTATTCGCTGCATACCGCGTTCGTGGGCATCGGCACTGGTTCCGCCCGACGCATCAGATACGGCGTACACTTGATATCCCTCATTCAGCAGGTCCAGCGCGGGAAACACCAGACACACTTCTGTCCAGAGACCTGCCATTATCAGCTTGTGTCGTCCGGTGGCGACCACAGCCTCGCGAAAGGCCAGTTCTTCCCACGCGTTTACTTTCGAGCGATCAACGGCAGGAACGTCCGACAGGACCGACTGCAGCTCGGTTATCGTGTCCTCCTGGTAGCCAGCATTTACCGCGATGGTCGATAGCACGATTGGAAGTTGAAACAGACGGCCGGTCCTGGCCAATGCCACTACATTGTTAACTAGAATGTCCCGACTGACGGACGTGGTGCCATCAATCAGACCCGGCTGGAAATCAATCAGAATCAATGCTGAATTCTCGGGAGTGAGCATGTGATCTGTTTTAGGGTCCCTTGCGATTTGCGTAGTCATAGCATCCTCTGGGTATGTAAGTCTCATGGAAAGCGAACTGGACGATTGGTTTAGGGTTAGCTGCTGCTGCTGTCTGCTAGCTCATACGCGTTCTTCCTTGATTCCCTTGTTCCCCAGGATCTTTTGCAGCATGCGCATCAAATCCAACTGCTCTGTACTGTCGAGCCGTTTCAGAAATTGGTCGTTATTGGCATAGGCAAGGGGTGCTATCCTGGGCACCAGCTCCCGGCCAGCAGCGGTTAGAGTGATGCGGACGGTGCGACGATCCTTAGCTCTGCGCCTCCGCTGAACAAGGCCTTTTGCGACCAACCGGTCGACTTGGCGGCTGACGGCGGCCGCATCCACAGGTATATAGCGGCACAGCGTGGATACGGAATTGGCCTCACCTTCGTAGCACGTCTCCAGGATGGCCCATTGAGCCGAAGTGATATCGAATGGCTCAAGGCGTCGGTTGAGACTGTTCTTCATCGCCGAACTCAGAGTACCAACCCAAAAGCCCAACCTGACCTGTGCCGTATCCCTTAGTTTCCTATCCATGACTAAACAATAATTGATTAGACAACTTTTGTCAAGTTAAACAATATTCTGGCGTTTCAAAAGCAAGACTCAATCCCATTTCCCTGTATCCCTAAACGCGGCGCCTAGTGCGGACCAATGGCAGAAGACTACGGGTCAAGGCACGCCTCTCCGATGGCTCCAAGTTGCCGAGCAGCTGGCAACTTCTCGCGCTGGTGACGTTGTGCAAGGTGAAGCGAGCTTGGGAGTCCAGAGGCTTGTTGCTCCATCACTGCCTGATCGCGCCCCAAGGCGGTGCGATTCCTGGGGGTTAAGAGCGCCAGCCAACAGAATTCCCTTAGACGATGTTTAATACCCACATATAGGCAATGTTTTTTGTCTCTTGGCGGCACCAAATGACACGAGTCTGGGGCCTAGAATCCCAATACACCAACTGAACCACCCGTCAAATGCGAATTTAGTGTGGATACATACAGCACACATGTTCGTTATTAAACACCCTCTGAGAAGTGAGGACACTCCCTTAACGCTTCCCAGCGAGAGCAGTGATAGGAGTTGTGGACAGGATTATCCGCTTCTCGCCTAGAGATCTTGTCGGTCCTTGGATTTCCAAACAAAGCATTCTTCCTTCTTCAAGTTAGAAATCTCAAACCACAGTTGTGCATCCTTGTGGAACTGTCCTTCGTTCAAACAGTTGGAAAGACTGTCTTCGTAGCCCTCGGCGCCTGACTAACTTGCGGACTTGGAGTGTCGCCCGCGCCCATTTCCCAATCCCTGAATGTATACGGAAGCTCTGATAAGCGGGTCTCAAGTTCCATTGCACGACGTCTCTCCAAACAGTACAATTCATCGGGCCCTAGGCTCGGTACCCACTCTTATTGAGCTGTATCTTCGGAAACTGGCACACAGCGCTCGCTTGTAATATCGACCCTTCCTGCACAAGCTGACAACCTAAGGGCAGGAGATTCGCATGTGGTGTCCTTTAAGAATGTGCCAAGCTTTGATCTAGGGAGCTTAGACCTTTCCATCCCGCTCATCCAGTAGGGTGCGCGGCCGTCCTTTATCGGCGGCTTCACGCAGGGAACGGTCTTCAGCCTGTCCGGCGCGGGCTCTTTCTTGTTCGGCGCAGGCTTGAGCCTTCTGCATCAGCTCGAGAGTCATTTGGTACCAACCATGTTGTGGCGAAACCCGCGGCCACGGGGCCGCACCAGCCCCCAGACCCCAAACTGGCTTCAGCACCGCATTGGGGTACAGCTTGGCCTTCTCCCTGGGCCACCGCGTGGAACGTCCCGAGATGGGCATGTACTCCGTGTCTCTTAGCTACCAGCCCCGCAGGGCCTTCCGGATCATAAAGCCCACACTCCCCAATCCCCGCCAGCCGATAGATTCGTAATTAACTTCGGTGTCCGCTATGCTATGCGTTCTCCAAAGCTGCTTCTAGGATCAGAACGGGGCGTAAGTCAGCTGACAGATCCAAAGATCTGAGATTATCTGCCACCAAATCCAGATCGTTAGGCAGGAGGGCGATGTCCGGCGACACCCCATCCTTGAGGGGAACGTTTCTGATTAGCAGATCACTAACCAAAGTGTAGGGTAGGTGTCGCGTTTCAATATGCATGCCCAGGTCGTTGATGATGCGCCACAAGCGGTTGAAATGTTCTTTCGACTGCATAGCGTTGAAACCCTCCCGAGCACAACAGAGAGCCACCGTCATCAGAGAAGCAAGACTGTGGTTGACGCCAGAGCCTCTTTTGGCTAACTCCCTGCAGCGCATTCTGTACTGACTGTCCGTTTGAAATAGCGAAATCGTGATAGCATTCCCCGGCGGACCCCCTCCGGGAGCAACGCAGACGAGGTCGTCCCTACTGGTTATCAGCCTCCAAATTCACGGAAGTTCTCAACGTTTCAGGGCTGTGCGCAACACGATCTTCGTTTGTTGAGTCAATTGGAGCGGTGCTGCAGAGAACGCGAGTTACGTAAACCACCCTTTCCATCCCAGTTGTACAGGCGTCCGTATACTTAACACTGGTTCGGTTATGGAATGTTCGGGAGTTTAGTGACCTCCCCCATTTGACACCATGAATTACGCAAATTGAACAGCATTCATCCAGCTGAATTCCCACGATCGAGGGTCGCTGCTTTTCCAAGGTGGTTTGAAGGCCCTGTATTTCGCCTCCATGTCGTGATGGGGTTGTGTGTGGCGATGTCCCTAGCCACATATGTCTTCGAGTCGCCTGTCTTCGCTCAGTCTCTGCAGGAGCAAGAGATGTACAGCATTGCCCGCGAGCTTTGGTGTCCTCTTTGTGCTGGTATCCGATTGGACGCCTGTGAATTGCAGGCCTGTGTGCAAATGCGAGAGGAAATCTCGCATTTGCTGGAGGAGGGGAGAGACAAGGAGTTCATCATCGCCTACTTCGAGGAGCAATATGGTTCTCAGGTACACGGCCAACCTCCTTTTGCTGGCATTTATGGCTGGGCTTGGTGGACCCCCCTCCTGTTGATTACCGCCGCAGGGCTCGCGATCGTCAATCGGATGCGACGGGCTTCGGTCGCCAGATCAGAACGGTTGAGAGGATCTACCCCAAAGGCTGCATCCGGCCAAACCTGAACACGCAGATGGATGCCATAGCTCCCGGAACTCCCTCTAACAAAACCATGATCAGGCTTAGTCCTGCCATGGTATTGGCTTTAGGTGTGCTGATCATTCTGATCTGTTTGTTGGGCCTATTTGCATTCAGGCTTCTTGTGGATACCACCTCGCCTTTGGCTGTGGGGCAACCCGCCCCCGAATTCCAATTGGACACATTCGATGGCGAACAAATTTCCCTCTCGGATCTGAGAGGACAGGGCGTAGTCGTGAATTTTTGGGCCAGCTGGTGCGGCCCCTGCCGAGACGAGGCAGCATTATTTGAGTCTGCATGGTTGCAGGAACAGGACCGCGGTGTCACATTCATAGGGATAGCTCATCTGGACCAGTTACCCTCTGCCAGGCGGTTCTTAGAAGAGTTCGACATCACTTATATAAATGGCCGAGATAAAGGCAGCATCATTTCTCAGAAATACGACCTATTGGGTGTGCCAGAGACCTACTTTATCGACCCCGAAGGCGTCCTGGCGTACCAACATAAGGGGGTACTCACAGATGCCTTTCAGCTCCAGCAGTGGCTGGATTTGATTAGACCGTAACTGGCTTGACCATGTGGGACGATCTCGCCTATTTGGGCTTGGTAGCAGGCGCGATCCTGGCTGGGCTGGGCACAGTAACCGGTTTCTATGGGGGACACTCGGGTCTCGCTACGTGGCAAGAGGTCAGCCGCCGTGCCCTGATTGGTACGGCCCTGCTCATCATGGCGGCTACGGCGGTGCTTTGGTCCGCCCTGTTACAGGGCCGTTTTGAACTGTTATACGTGGTAAATCAGACGGAACAGGCTTTGCCATCCTTTTACAAGTTCGCAGCCCTCTGGAGCGGACAGGCGGGTAGTCTGCTCTTCTGGGCTTTCATCCTCTCCCTTTACGCTTTACTGATGAATATTTTCCTGGGGCAGAGGCTGCCGCATCTGATGCCTTGGGCCAATGGAGTCTTGTGCGCCAACCTGGGCTTTTTCCTGATACTTTGTCTTTTTCCGGCTAATCCTTTTGCCAAGCTTCCGGTTGCAGTGCCGGACGGACGGGGTCTCAATCCGTTGCTCCAGAATTACTGGATGGTCATTCACCCCGTCATGTTGTACTTGGGTTATGTGGGCCTTTGTGTTCCCTTTGCCCTGGCCGTTGGCGCCCTCGCGCAGCGACAGCTGGACATGACCTGGATCCGTTTGGTACGTCGCTGGACTCTGATCCCATGGCTGTTTCTCTCTGTGGGCATCCTCATGGGCAGTCAATGGGCCTACATGGAATTGGGATGGGGCGGCTACTGGGGCTGGGATCCAGTAGAAAACGTGAGCCTCTTGCCGTGGCTTACGGCCACGGCCTTTATTCACAGCATCATCGTGCAGGAACAGCGGGGCACGATGAAATTCTGGAACATGGCCATGATCGGCATGACGTATTTCCTGATCCTGCTGGGTACACTCACCACCCGCAGCGAAATAGTAGCCAGCGTGCACAGTTTCGCCAAGAGTTCCATCGGTCTGTACTTTCTTGTAATGCTGGTCCTGGTTCTGGGCGGCTTTCTTTTCTTACTGTGGCGACGACGGGAGGCCTTGGACGAGAATGTGGCAGGTTCAGCCTGGATCAGCCGGGAGTCCGCCTTCCTAAGTAACAATTGGCTCTTTTCAGGTGTCGCGTTCGCCACCCTGTGGGGTACGTATTTCCCGGTTATTAGCGAGCTTTTTTCAGGAGTCCAGATTGCTGTGGCTGCCCCTTACTTCGAAAAGGTGAACGGTCCCCTTTTCCTTCTGCTCTTCCTGACCATGGGCATAGGTCCCATGCTCAAGTGGCGCAGCACGTCCCTGCTCGAGTTGCGCCGCAAACTGCGTTTTCCGGTAGGAACTGCGGTATTGGCCGGATTGGTCTCCTACTGGTTGGTGCCTACGGATAGTCTTTTTGCGCTGTTGGGCTTCAGCGTGTGTGCTTTAGCGGCCGCAGCTACCATACAGGAATACGGAATTGACATTCGCGCTCGTCAGAGGGCACAGGGGGAAAACTTCGTGGAAGCCGCCCGGCAACTGCTACAGCGACAGGGGCATAGGTACGGAGGCTACCTTGTACATCTGGGCATGGTCCTGATAGGTCTGGCGATCGTCGGTAACGAATTCTACCAGGAAGTGCAACATGTCACGTTGGCCCAAGAGGAAAGCCACGTGACCGGAAATTACACCCTGACCTACAAGGGCATGGTGGTGGAAGACAAGGCCAATCTCACCCAGTTTCGCGCGGTGTTGGGAGTCGAAAATGGCAACGGCTTGGAACTGAATCCGCTGCAACCCCGACGCAATGTGTATTTCAAGAATCCAGACGCCCCTACCAGCGAAGTCGGACTGCGCACGACGTGGGCGGAAGACCTGTATGTGGTACTGAACGGCTGGGAAGATGGAGCTGTGTCCGCCTCTTTCTCAATCTACCGCAACCCGCTCATGGTCTGGTTGTGGGTGGGCGGCGTGGTACTGGTGATCGGCACCCTGATGGCCATGTGGCCTCACCCCACTGCCCGGCGCCGAAAGCCAGCCTAACGCCCGATGACAGCTTCAACCTGGCTCCTGAGTAGCCTAGCCTTCCTGCTTTTTGGAGGCTTGACGCTGTGGGTAATCTGGCCCCTACGGATGGAAGCCAAGGACGGTCACGTCAACTGTGCGCGGGAAGAACCAAATCGCGCAGCAGATGTTCCCGCGGATGCCAGCGATCCCTTGCCTCCCCAACCAGATACACAGATCCGGTCACCAGGATGATCCAGCCTGGCTGAACATGAGTCAGTGCGTCGTCGAGGGCATGACTTACATCCCTGAACAGACCCGCTATTCTACTTCTGTGTTTGCCCGGGAATGCATCTTGTAACTCTCCCGGGGAATGACTGGCCTTGCCAAACACATGGGGCTGACAGAACCGAAAATCGCCAGGCAGATCGCATAAGACTTCGAGAATGGACCCGGCATCTTTAGTGCTCAACATTCCCACCACCACATGGAAATGGTGCTGGGGGAATGCCTCCAACAAAGCGTCCACGAGCGACTGCATTTTGGGAGAGTTGTGAGCACAGTCCACTACCACAGGTGGATCTGATTGCAGGACTTCCATGCGACCCGGAACCTGACCCATATCCAATCCCTGTTGCAATGAGCCAAAAGGGATTTCCACTTGGCCATCCGCCTGTAGCAAATCCAAAGCAGCTACAGCTTGGGCTGCATTGGCTACCTGGTAGAAAGCCTGGTCAGGCAATTTCAATTGCCTATGTTCGGCATAGGGGCTATGAAGGGAGAACTGAATCTGCCCCCTAGGGAGGCGGTCCGCTTTGTATTTGAAAGTCCAGTCGCAAGAGTCATCCCAGGCAGGGCCCACAGTATGAAGGGCTACCTGGCAGCGACGGGCTTCATCTTCAATCAGAGACAGCAAGTCCAGTTGGGTTACCCCAGTCAAGGCTAACCCGTGTGGCTTTATGATTCCGGCTTTGTGGTCAGTTATGCTCTCCATGGTTCCGCCCAAGGAGACCAAATGATCCCGACCAATGTTGGTGATCAGGCTCAGCCGGGGTTCAAGTACATTGGTAGGGTCCCAGCGGCCCCCTAGCCCGCATTCCACAATGCCCCAGTCCACCTGCTCTTGGGCAAGAAAGAGAAACGTCAAGGCCACCCAAGCTTCACCGTAGCGCAACCGCTGGGCAGATTCATCTGATCGTTGCCAGAGATAATATTGACTGGCGAATTCCGCCAACAGCTTGTTAAAAGCTTGGACGGAAATCCACTCCTCATTGACTATGAGCTTTTCATGAGGCAGTTGCAGGTAGGGACTGATATGGTAGCCGGACCGGTACCCGGCGGACTGCAGCATGCGGGCCAAAAGAGTAGTTACGGAGGTTTTGCCACTGGTGCCCGCGATGTGAACGGATGCAAAGTTCCGGTGCGGGTTCCCGACAACAGTCAGAAAGGACTCCAGCCGCTGCAGGGAACGGGCGGTCCCAAAGGGGAAGACCGATTGATCCTGAGGCTGGTTCGACCTGGTAGCCGGTCCCTGAATCAAGCCCCACAACCAGGCGTAACGCTGACTGTATTCTTGAAGGTGGGCAGCCTTAACTGCGGTCTGCGGCGGGAGAGAAGGCAAGTGAACTGTTCAGGCCGGAACCGGAAAGTCCTGAACCAGATCCCGCACGTCGGATTTGATACAGCTCAGAAGTTCCACGTTGAAGGGGTCCCGGGCCACTGTGCTAACCCACCGGCCTATTTGGCGAAACTCTGTCAAGCCCAAACCTCGGGTAGTGGCCGCCGGCGAACCCAGACGAATTCCGCTGGTTACTCTGGGCGGTCGAGGATCAAAAGGAATCATATTCTTGTTGCAATGCAAGCCGGCTTGGTCCATTGCTGTTTCTACAGTCTTCCCCGTAACCTGTTCCAGTCCGAGGCTGTTGAGATCTACAAGGACCAAATGATTGTCTGTGCCGCCGGAGACCAAACGCAGGCCTTCCTCCGTAAGGGTTTCTCCCAGAACCCGGGCATTGTCTAAAGTCCGCTGTTGGTAAATCTGGAATTCTGGTTGCAGGGCCTCGCCCAGACCCACCGCCTTGCCGGCGATCATGTGCATCAAAGGACCCCCTTGCTGCCCGGGAAATACCGATCTGTCTATCGCCTTCGCCCACTCTTTGCGGCACAGAATGAGGCCACCTCGGGCAGATCTGAGAGTCTTGTGGGTTGTGGTGGTCACTACATCACAAAACGGGACTGGGTCTGGATGCAAGCCCGTAGCCACCAATCCGGCAACATGCGCCATGTCCATCATCAATAAGGACCCGGTTTCATCCGCAATACGTCGCAGCTCCGGGAAATCAAAATGGCGGGGATAAGCGCTGGCTCCGGCCACTATTAATTTGGGTCTGAAACTGAGGGCATGTTCCAGCACCTCTTCGTAGTCCAGCTGTTCGGTTTCGGGGCTGACCCCATAGTGTTCGAAGTTGTACAGCTGGCCTGAACTGTTGAGCCGAAAGCCGTGAGTCAGATGACCGCCATGATCCAGCTTAAGGGCAAGCACTTTGTCTTGTGGCTCGAGCAGAGCCTGGTACGCCGCCGCGTTGGCCTGCGCCCCCGAATGGGGCTGTACGTTGGCATGATCAGCTCCAAACAGTTCCAATGCCCTGTCAATAGCCAACTGTTCAACTACATCTACATACTGGCAGCCGCCATAGTACCGCTTGCCAGGATAGCCTTCAGCGTATTTGTTGGTAAGGACGCTGCCCATGGCATCCAACACGCCGCGGGAGACATAATTCTCACTGGCTATTAGTTCGATTCCCTCGGCCTGACGACGCTGTTCTTGGCCTATGGATGCAAACACTTCCGTGTCGTGCCAAGTCCGAGCCAACACCGGTGCCTCCAATGAAATACCGCTCACAATAATTCCCTCATTGGATCTTCTACTCTCCGCGGATAGACAGAGTTCAAACCGCCCGACCGAGCACTGATCTCAAGAGTCGGTCCGGCAAAAAATTATATATCTGCAATCGGCCGTCGGCAGTGCTTTCGAAGGGCCTGTCAACTGCAAATGTACTTAGATGGCACGCTCTGGTAGAGGTAGCCCCGCCTTGAATCTCTTGGATTCCGGACGCCTTTCCCATTTCGAAAGCTGCACTAACCCACGTTCGTATAGGTATTGAGCACAATGGCCAATTGAAATGGCAATCCGCATGTCGATTCTCTATTGATCTGGCGAGATGAATTAGGTGGCCCAATAGGCCAGTAGTTGGCGTGGGAAATCTATTATACGCATAGCCAAATGGTCCCCTGTGGAACACTCGAACAGCCATCCAATGCCCCCTGCGTGACCATGTGTCAGCTTCTAACAATGTATGACATTCGCCGGCTCCTGAAAATCTAACAAAGAGGCATGCTGCAGCCGTATTCCTCGAAAGAGCGGTCACCACATCCGCGGTATGCGTCAGGGCCATGTGTGCCGCTTGGGGCATTCGGAAGGAAAATTAACTGCTGGATGCCTCCAAACCGCTTGGTTTAAGGAGTAGCCAGAGAACCAAAATGGGTAATTGCATGCAGGAACAAAGACCCTTCGATTGGAACCAGTCCTACTCAGGAGAGGAAACTGACTATGTGGAGCCGGACCAGGGGATTCTCGACGTCATCACCGATCTGCGACCGGGACAAGCCCTCGACATAGGCTGCGGAGCTGGTGGACTAATCGTTGCCCTGTTACAAAGGGGGTGGCAAGTAACCGGTATTGACATAGCGTCGAAAGCCATTGAGGCGGCAGAGAAAATCGTTCAGGCGCGAGGATTTGATGCGGATCTTCAATTGGCAGATGCCATCCAGTGGCGACCTACCGGCCTCTATGATCTGGTAGTTAGCACCTTCGCACTCCCAGAAACCAAGCAGGGGCGGATATCAGTCTTTCGAACGATAAAAGAAGCCCTCGCGCCCGGCGGCACCATACTCCTGAAGGACTTCGTCTCTAACATGAAACGAGTTGGTTTCTTCGCTGGGCAGAATTTGGTCACCATCGACGAACTCTCAACCGCGTTCAAAGAACTCAACATAATTGCAGCAGAAATCGTAGACACACCTGTTCACGAACACAGCTCGAACGGGGGAGATCAGGACGAGCACTGGTCCGCTGCATTCCTCTATGCCCAAAGTCATTTGGGAACCGATTGTTCGTCCTGTGGAACCGCATCGCGTCCTTGAGGATTTGCTTCTGAATGGTTGCCAGGTTGCGGCGACCATGGTCTAGGTCCGCAAGGCCAATCCACATACGCTACTCCGCCAGCAGCAGGAGCTGGCATCCTGCGACTCCGATCCCCACATAAGGAGTTACCGCTCTTGGACCCGGGTCAGGAATCGGAGGTTGTCCTCTGCATTGCCCTGCTGCGTAGGGCGCGCAGATTGTGGGTGTTCTTCGCCGGCACAGAAGCCCATTTCAGTGCGCACCCGCGCTCTGCCAGGCTTCCGAGATGGAAGGCTGGCGATTGACCAACTTGATCACCAGTGCCGCCAGGTCAACCTGCTTGCGAGGGTCCACTGTAAGCACCAAGAAATCTGTGTTGGATGTCATTTTACGAGCAAGGCGTAACGGTCCTCGTTCAGCATTTTGGGCTTTGAACATGGAATTGAAAGAGGTGAGTTGCTCCTGCATGGCCACGATGAGGGCGAATTACTTGCGTTTGCCCACTGCGCATAGGTGCTGGTAGAACCTGCGGATGGCAGGCATGTATCGGGGTGTGGCCAAGATAGCCATGTATAGGGCGGTGCGCGGGCTTTCCCACCCACTTGGCGATCCCTGTTACTCTCCCCGAAACTGGCCACTGTCCCGGTTGAGGGGGCTTCGCCGAAGATGGCGGTGATCTGGCGGCAACTCAGATCACCGAGCTGGAGGACTTTTTGTCCGCTGGGCGCGTCCCCACTGCGCGTCACACTTGGAAAACCTTTAGGGTTGTCATGCTAGGACCTCTGGTTCCCGAACACTTGCTAGTTGAATTGCTCAAGCACGCTGAGAAGAATCCCTGGAGCTCCTCTCTACGACTCTTCTTGCCTGACGCCCGACCACATAGGGAAGCTGCCGGGAGCGAAAAGGCCTTGCCGCCCCATGGCAGTAAGGGAATGATTTTGGCCGGCGCACTTAGACCAAAGGAATCCCTCTAACTAGGGCGCGGCCAGGCGGTGGTAGAGCAACAATTCCATGGACCCCCAAGCTCACTTCACCTTGCGTTACGTCACTGGAGTGAGCAGCTGCCAGCTGCTGTGCAATTTAGAGCAATGAGAGGGGCGTGCTTGCCCTGCCATTGGACCACTCTAGCCTCCGTGCCTAACGCTGAGAAACGTTTGGGTAGAGTCTCTGATTCAATTCGAAAAAGTATTAATGGACTTGACAATATTTGTCTAATCATTTATTGTCTAGTCATGAATAAAAGAGAACGAGATACGGCTCAGGTCGAGTTGGGCTTCTGGGTCGGTTCCCTGAGTTCGGCGATGAAGAATAGCCTCAACCGAAGCCTTGCGCCATTTGATATCACTGCATCTCAATGGGCAATCCTGGAGACGTGCTACAAAGGTGAGGCCGATTCCGTATCCACGCTGTGCCGCTATATTCCAGTAGATGCCGCCGCCATCAGCCGCCAAGTCGACCGGTTGGTCTCTAAAAGGCTAATCCAGAGACGGCGCAGAGCAAAGGATCGTCGAACTGTGCGTATCACTCTAACTGCTGCTGGTCGGGAGCTGGTGCCCAAGTTAGCGCCCCTTATTCATGCCAATAACGACCAATTTCTGAAACGGCTCGACAGTACAGAGCAGTTGAATTTGGCGCGCATGCTGCAAAAAATCCTGGACAACAACGGAATCAGACAAGAAGGAATATGAGCTCGAAGCCAGCAACATGACACGCAAGAACAAACGTCCAGTTTACTTTCAATGAGATTCACAAAACCAAGAGGATGTTATGACTACGCAAGACACAAGGGACCCCAAAACCGATCACATGCTCACTCCCGAGAATTCAGCATTGATTCTGATTGATTACCAACCTGGATTGATTGATGGCACCAAGTCAGTCGGTCGGGACGTTCTGGTTAACAATGTTGTGGCATTGGCCAGGACCGGCTGTCTGTTTCAGCTTCCCATCGTGCTCTCGACCATCGCGGTAAGTGCCGGCTACCAGGAGGATACGATTGCCGAGCTACAGTCGGTACTTTCCGACGTTCCTACCGTTGATCGCTCGAAGGTGAACGCGTGGGAAGAACCGGCTTTTCGCGAGGCTGTGATCTCCACCGGACGTCAGAAGCTAATAATGGCAGGTCTCTGGACGGAAGTGTGCCTGGTGTTTCCCGCGCTGGACCTGCTGAATGAAGGATATCAAGTGTACGCCGTGTCCGATGCTTCAGGTGGAACCAGCGCCGATGCCCACGAGCGCGGTATGCAGCGGATAATCCAAGCCGGGGCAGTCCCCGTTACGTGGGAAGCGGTAATGGCCGAACTGGGACGTCTAAATATGGCCGATTATGACATGAACGAATTCTTGGAACTTATGAACGTGTACTTGCCTAGAAGTGCTTAAGTAGCACCGACAGCTGCCGTACGGTGATGCTCTCAGGACTGATTCCAGGTACCAAGTCAAGAGCTTGACATGGATTGTGCTAAGAAATGCTCATCTTATCCATAGGTTCACATGCTTGAATTCAAGACGGGAATGAATCCGTCCGGCCCTGTCAGGTCGAGAGCTGGATCCGTGAATTTCGTCAGTTGTCTGAGCAGATGTGAAATGCGGGATTCCAGAGGCTGTAAGCCGCGTCGGCTGGCACCGGCGATGCCGGGTGGGCGGGGATCGTTACCTACGCTTCCAGCCGCGGATTTCGTCCCAGCCAGAACACCAGCCCCGCAAAGTGAAAGTGTTTACGCCGATCACGGGGCGCGCCAACTGTGAATGGGGCCCGGCCTGGTCTTTCGCGAAGAGCCTCTACCTTTCTCGCCGATCGTATCGCAGACCCTGTTTCAAGAGGAGTCCTGAGTGCTGCTGACTGACGCCCCCCCCCCTGTGGCTCGAAAGGGCCCACTTACTTTCCTTTCGCATCTGGATTGAACGCAGGTATTCGGGGGCTGTAAACGGTGCGTTAAGAATTGCATAAGAAGCTGCGGCCTACCACGTGAAACCACCCGTGCACCCGGCGTAAGCATCCCATCTCTCACCTCCATCGCAGTCCCTTTACACGTCGACCATCTCGGCCTCAAGAGAGGAGCGCGCTACGCCACAGCTAACCGCCGGCCGGATACGGCCATACCCGTCCTGAACGCCCTTCTCCCCCGCGCGTACCGGGTCCCCGTTTGCCTCGCTAGTCATTTACTTACTCAGATCTGGTGCCCCACTCCCATCCCAGCCCTGAAGTCACCTCTACTAAGACCACGGTCCTGGCGGTGGAAATGCCATTGTTGACGTCCCTCCGCATGGACAAGAGTTCTGGCATCAGCGAAAGCTATTCAGCTAACTTCGGATTGCAGCGAACTCCCCACACGAAATGGCCGCCAGCGCTGGTTACGTTGTCTGGGCTGGCAGATGCTGCAGCCCGGTTGTCTCGTCTGAAGTCTTTCGAACCGCAATGGCAGAAGTATTTCTACACTAATTTTATGTGGTAGTTCGGTAGTACCTAGAGATACCTCCTCTCCGAAAATTGTCTTGTGCAGAGGAGCTCCTCTCACCTCAAGACCAAAAAGTCCTATTGCCCTTGAGAACATATCTGCTTTCAGAATTTTGGAAAACTTCCATTTCCAAATTCTCCTGCCTTCCCGCAAACTCGCTAAATTCCGGATGATTCAATGCGGCAGTCTATGCGGAAAGGGAGGGAAATTCCGAGTTCCTGGCTAACTCCACAGTTTGGCTTGACTCTTGATTCATCTGAAGAAACCCCGTTCTAAATCGATTTATGGATGGTGATCCGGGCAAATTCCCGAAGCAAGTGATATGGCATAGTTGGCAATAGGGTGCCGCGTCTCGCATATGGCAATATACGGAGTTTCAACAGGGAGAATCACTATAGGTGTGAACCCAAACACCAGTGTGGTTGGAGGAACAGATGCAGAAAAAGATTTGGAAGAAACTTCAGTGTCAAGGCTTGATCGTCCTTTCCCTTTTGCTAGGTGCATCTGTTCCGGTTCTAGCCGAAGGCGGAGGCTGTACAGTCACGGCTGTCGGCCGACTGTCCGAAATCCAATCGCGGACCGATATCAGGCACTTTGTCCAATGTGCGGTACAACATGTTGAAGAAGTGGGCTGGGAACAGGCCATTCGGGATTTCGAAACAGATCCCCTCAGGCGGGATGGCCCTATGTACCTATTCGGCGGGGACACAGATGGCATCAATATTTTTGATGCAAGTGGTGCCACTCCACCAGGGGAAAATCGTCGTGATGCCCAAGACGCGGATGGCAGATTCCATGTGCTACGCATGCTGTATACGGTGCGAGTGTTCGGAGGTGGTTTCACTGCTTATCGAATCCGCAATCCTGAGACTGAAGATCTTGATCTCAAAGTTACATACGCACATGCCGTGAGCGTGCCTTATTTGGGACGCGATGCTTGGCTGGCCTCAGGATACTATCCCCTAGATGTTCCTGGTTCCTGTCACCCCTCGAAAGTCCGGGCCAGCCTGGTGTATACCCTTGCGGATGCAGAGAAGCTTGTCAGGTGCGCTGAGCTACATATAGAGGAGCATGGACTACGCGCGCTTCACGACTTGACAAATGACCCGCGCTGGAATTCATCCCCCACTTATTTATTCCTGCTGGATCAAGAGTCGCTCATTCAGATCATGAGCGGCGCCAATCCGCAATTGAACGGATTGAGTTTGGCGGCTCAAGAAGACTCCACGGGATACCGCTTTGTGGAAGAAGGTGCGAAATCCATTGGGCTCTTTGGAGAGGTGGTGACGTACTATGAGTTTCTCAATCCCGTTACAGAGGTAGTGGAGCCGAAAAGCACTTATGCCCGGCTAATCGAGTTTGGGGGATTCCAATACATCCTGGGCACAAGCATATACTCTCCATCTCGCCTCGCTTGCCGTGAGGTTCCTGCAGCTCGCGATGTAAATACCAAAGCCGAGCTGGAGCTTTTCGTACGCTGTGCGGCCGATTTGGTGGCCGAACGCGGATCAGCCGCTTTTGATCTGTTGCTCAACCACCGCAATTGGAGGGAAGGATCCACATATATATTTGTGAATGGACAGGATTGTCAGAGCTTGGTCTATTCTCTGGACTATCGGGCTGATGAAGAAAACTGCGAAATGGCCGATTCTGAAGGTGCCCTGATGACCAAGAACATTCGAGACATTGCCAATAGTGTTGAAGGAGAAGGCTACACGTCCTACCTCTGGATTAATCCCGCAACTGGGGAAATTGAGCGCAAGACCGCCTACGTAATTGGCGTTGAGATAGATGGAGAAATAGCTGCAGTCGGTGCAGGCCTTTACAACCTGAAATAGATGATTCAGATGAGTGCAGTCCTAGATCTGATGGACAGTGTTCAGGCGCCCACGGGCCTGACCGCTCTTGGATGCATGTCCAATCTTGGAATAGCAGTTTCTAAACCCAACTTTACATTCGACAAAGAACCATATCCAGCACCTCTCCGCCGTAGATCCGTTCCGGCCGCCCGGAGGGTCGGAAGGACTGCCGGGATTCCTGTGGATCTTGCATTGGACGGATATCAGATAGGAACTCGACAATTTCCCTAAGCCAGTCCAGCCCCATTCGGTTCTTGGTTTTCCTTGTCTGCAGCTGCCTGGCGGCGATAGCCTTGGACGCCTGTGCCGGGACTCCGTCCTACAAAGGACTCCATCTGGATCCTCCTTTGGAAGTTCCTGCTATCGTGGGTACTGATCTGCAGGGCCGGCCCTTCAATTCGGCTCTCCTGCAGGAACAGGTCAAGGTAGTTTTCTTCGGTTACACTTTTTGTCCTGACATTTGTCCCAACATAATGAATGTCATAGCGGAAGCCTATGCCGAACTGCCACGCCAACAAGACCAAATCGAGATCATTTTCCTTACCGTAGATCCTGTTCGGGACACTCCCACGCGCTTGGCAGCCTATCTTTCCAACTTCCATGCCGATATTCGAGGAGTGCGGGTAGAGGACGCTGCCCAGCTGGAGGCACTTAACAAGGGGTTTGGGATATTCGTAGAGACGCATCAGGAATCCTCAACAGATGAAAACTATTTGGTAGACCACACTACCCGGACTTACGTCTTGGATAGGCAAGGCCGCATGATACTGACCTATGGGGGAGATATAGAGGCTGGGGATCTGGCTCGAGACTTGCATAAGTTTCTACGTAACTGAATGGAGAAATCTACCGGGCAGATGGTCACCTTTCTAGGGTGTCCAGTTTCTGCACAGACTTCGAGAATGCTCCAAAGCTGGCGCCGCACTGTGGCGCCGCACTTTGCTCTCCCCTCAGGCGAACCTATCCTCCGTTGGACCCGTCCAGAATCCCTTCATATCACTCTCCACTACTTCGGGCCCACAGCCCAGGGCGTGGTAGACGACCATCAAACCGCTTTGGGCGCGTTGGTGCAGGCGATCCCGGCAATTCCCATTCGCCTACATACCTTGGCTCTTTTCCCCAAACCGGAAACAGCCCGAGGACTGTGGGTTGATGTTGAAGATCCAACAGGGGCTCTGAAGCAACTATACGAGGATCTAGCACACAAGCTGCAGCAATTGGACCTGCCTGTTGAGGGCAGGATATTCCGACCCCACCTCACATTGGGGCGGGTCTCTTCCAGATTGAAGGGAGCACAGCGGAGAGAAGCAGCTGTAGTTATGAGACGTGTCCTCGCAGCCAGACATTTGTCCTTTAGCAAGGACACTGTTTCTCAAGTCCATTGGTTCCGCAGCCAGCAACAGCCCGGCGGCAACCTCTACCTACCGCTTACTTCATGGCGACTCCGTACAACTTGACCCTGGGTATACGTACTACCGAAATTTCTCGCCGGTCATGCGCTAGAATCAAAGAGTCGTGCTTACTCCTTTCCGTGCTCTTCCTTGTTACAACCTAGTCCTTTAATTTCGACCCCAACCAGATCGCAGCTTCGTCGACGCATCGTCGTCAAGATCGGTACGTCAATTCTGACTGATGCATCTGATGCTCTGGACCAGGAACGGATTCAGGATCTGGCCAGTCAGGTAGCCACCTTGCGGAATGAAGGACATGAGGTGATTGTGGTCACTTCTGGGGCTCAGGCTGCCGGCAGAGAGGTCTTGGACGCTGCCAACTTGGTCGTACCAGATGCCCGTAAACAGATGCTGTGCGCAGTGGGACAGGCTCGCCTGGTCTGGTATTGGGATCAATACATGGGTAGAGTGGGGGTCCAAGTAGGGCAGGTGCTGCTCTCCCGCATGGAAATCGAAGAACCCACCAGCTATTTGAACATTCAGGACACTTTGGAAGACCTGATCTCACATCAAATTGTGCCCGTCGTTAATGAGAACGATGTCGTTGCCACTCCCAACAGCCTTGTCGGCGATAATGACCGCATTTCGGCCATGGTGGCCGTCATGATCCAGGCTGACCTGCTCCTGCTTTTGACAGATCAGTCAGGCCTCTTCACCGGCGACCCGCGGAATGATCCAGGTGCCAGTTTGATTCCTGTAGTACCGCGAGTGGATGAACGTATCTACAATTTGGCGGCAGACACTTCTACTGCCCTGGGGACGGGAGGTATGAAGACCAAACTAGATGCAGCTATGTCCGCCCAGAGGGCCGGCATAGACGTCATCATCACCAAAGGGTCGATTCCAAATATCATCACGGATGCTGTACGCTCACGGGACCAACATCCGGGAACCCTGTTTCCAGGTGCCGGCAATGTGCTCGAAAACCGGAAGCGACGCATTCTCAGTGCCCTTCCCGCCGGCACGGTAGTAGTGGATAGAGGTGCGCGCAACGCCTTGGTCAATCGGGGTACCAGTCTTTTGCCGGCCGGTATAACTGCAGTAAAAGGGCAGTTTCAGCGGGGCAGTGTAATCCTGGTCAGCCAGGATGGCCAGCAGGGCTTCGCCCGCGGCATTGCCCGATACGCAAGCTCTGAAGTGGAGCAAATCAAGGGCCACCAGTCCCAGGAGATAAGTGCCATCTTGGGCTACGACTATGGGGATGCAACAATTCACCGTAACGATTTAATACTGTTATAACTCTTTCTCACAGAGCTTCTTGCGGGCATAAAGAAATGACCTCTCCTTCTCCATACATGCTGCAAATGGGCCAGACCGCGCAGCAAGCTAGCCGCCGCTTGGCTACTCTCTCCACCGAAGCCAAGAATCGGGCTTTGCTCTGCATAGCAGATGAATTGGAGCAGCAGCAACAGGTAGTACTGGAAGCCAATCGATTGGATATCGAAGCCGGTCAAGCCAAAGCCACTGCCGCTAGCCTGCTGGACCGCATGCTCCTAACCTCGGATCGGCTTGACGGTCTGGAGGCAGACATACGGGCTGTGGTGCGACTACCGGATCCGGTAGGAGCCACCATTGACGGCTCTGAGCGAGAAGATGGTCTGCGGCTTGCAAGGCGGCGCATTCCCATCGGCGTGATCGGCGTGATCTACGAAGCCCGCCCCAACGTAACCTTGGACATCGCCGCCTTATGTTTAAAGACCGGTAATGCCGTCATTTTGCGGGGTGGCAGTGACATTCAACACAGCAACCAAGCCCTGATGCAAGTCATCCACGCGGGGCTGGAAAAAGCCCAGGTGGAAGTGGGATCGATACAAATGGTCGGAACCATAGATCGAACCCTGGTTACAGAGCTGCTGCGGTTGGATGAGTATGTGGACGTGATCATTCCTAGAGGTGGAGCTGACTTGCACAAGCTGTGCAGAGATCAGGCTTCCATGCCGGTAATTACCGGTGGGATTGGTATCTGCCATTATTTTGTAGATGCCTCCGTGGATCAAGAAGGCGCTCTCAGGGTTATTGAAAACGCCAAGGTACAACGCCCTAGTGTCTGTAACGCCCTGGACACTTTGTTGGTCCACCGCTCCATCGCTGAGGAATTCATACCGAAAGTAGTGCAGCACTTGGCTTCCTGCAACGTAGAAATGCGTTTGACTGCCGATGCCATGACTGCCCTGAACGGTCAAGCCAACGGGGCCAGGGTCCAACCCGCTAGAGATGAAGACTTTGCCATTGAGTGGATGTCTCTGACTCTAGGCATAAAGGTGGTTGACAGCATAGGCGAAGCTATCTCCCACATTCAAACCCATAGCATGGACCATTCTGACGGTATCCTGACCAACGACCTGGGCAATGCCACACGCTTTGTGGATGAGGTGAATTCTTCCGCTGTGTTTGTCAACGCCAGTACCCGTTTCAATGACGGCGGCCAGTTTGGACTAGGGGCTGAAGTGGCCGTTAGCACTCAGAAACTGCACGCCCGTGGCCCCTTGGGATTAGAGGCGTTGACCAGCTATAAGTGGGTGGTCCAAGGTCAGATGCATATACGCGCATGACCGCACCCGGTCGTATCGTAGGCATCCTGGGCGGCATGGGGCCTGCCGCCACGGTGGATCTGTTCGAACGGATAGTGAAAGCCACGCCTGCCCGGACAGACCAAGAACACCTGCATATCCTCATAGAAAGCAATCCAGCCGTACCAGATCGCACGGCAGCCATTCTGGATGGTGGTCCCGACCCGCTGCCGTTGTTACGGGCTGGTGCTCAGAAGCTGGCGGCCCAAGGCGCAGACTTGATCGCCATACCATGCAATACAGCTCACCATTATCTACCCCAAGTCCTGCCGGCCGTGTCCTGTCAGATATTGGACATGATCGAAGAAACTGCCGAGGCCATCCTCAATCGTCACGGTTCCGCGGTGACTGTCGGCATTCTGGCTACCTCCGGGACGCTGGCCTGCAGTTTGTACCAGAAGGCCCTCACCGAGACTGGTCTGAAATTCCTGGTTCCAGAAGAATCGGGCGTTGAACTGCTGATGCAGTCCATCTATGGGCCGGCTGGCGTGAAAGCAGTCGGGCCCGGCCCAGAGTCCAGATCCATGCTGCAGCAGGTGTGTCAGGACTTGGCCAAACGGGGCGCAGATGTGTTTCTGCTGGGATGTACCGAGTTGCCGTTGGTCCTGCAGGATGAGGATGTGCCCTGGCCTTTGGTAGCCTCAAATCAGGTACTGGCTGAGGCTGTCGTTCGTGAAGCTTTGGTTGCGGGTCGGCCGACCGCTTTTAGATAAAGCTTAGGCGGGTTGCAGTGTTCCGTCTCTGACTTCCCAGCGGGTGGCATTTTTCAGAAATTCCGCAGGAAACTGCTTCCAGGCCGTAGTGGTCATGATCACCTGGCTGGACTCTTGGACGGCCGCCACCACGGTGCCTTGGCGCGTTTGATCCAATTCGCTTAACACATCATCCAGAAGCAGCAGCGGAGCCTCTTGGCAGCGCGCTTTGATGCCCGCCACTTCGGCCAAGCGATAGGCCACGATAGCTGTGCGCTGCTGGCCGCGGCTACCGAATTCACTAAGCAGCAAATCATTGCTGCGAAATTCCACGTTGTCTCGATGCGGTCCACTACTGGTGTTTGCTCGCATCAGATCTGAAGAGAGTGACTCTTGAAGTCTGTGTGTGAAAGCCTCTTGCCATGCTACCTCTGGGACTTCTGCCAGCTCCCTATCCTGGGCTGCGTCCACGCGTATCGAGGGCCGATATACGAGATCCAGGACTTCCGCTTGCCCGGTCATCTGCGCATGATAAGTTTGGGCCTTGGTGGCCAGTAACTGTAGCCAGGCGGCACGGGTCTGCATGACTTTCGCTCCCCATCTAGCCAGAGATTCATTCCAATATGCAGTTTCCTGCTCAAGGCGCATTGCAGGCAGAGCTCCCGCTTTTTGACGTAACAGCTTCAGGAGAGCGTTTCGTTCTCGCATGACCCGCTGGTACTGCAGCAAGGCGCCGAAATATTCTCTGTCAACCTGACAGAGAGTTATGTCCAGTGCTCTCCGGCGCACGCTAGGGCCCTCAGAAAGCAGGCGTGTATCGTTGGGTATAAAGAGGATGGCGCGCAATCGGCCCATCATGTCCATGGCGCGCTGTCGCAATCCATCTGCCTCCAAGAGCTTGCGGTCCTTGCCCTCTGTCTGCCCTGGCCCGTAGAAGACTCGCAAAGACTGTTCATGTCCTGCCGGATATCGGACCGTGCCCCGGATTTCGAAGAAGGACAGCGCGGCAGATTTGACTTCGCTGTTGATGGAATGGGAATCCGTTTGGGACTTGTGGGATTTGCAAGTCGCCAGGTAACAGATGGAGTCCAGGAAGTTGGTTTTGCCGGCCCCGTTGGGACCTTGCAATACGGTAAAGGGTTGATCGAAAGTGACTTCCTGCTCCGTGAAGTTACGGAACTGGGTAAGCTTCAAGTGGGTCAGAAACATGCCAGTCCTGCTCTCGCGGTCGAGGCAGCAGGATCACTCAGGCCGGCTCCCACATGGCCGGTGTGACCATGCGGCCGATCAATATTTCCAAGGTTTGTTCCGGATGGGCTTGCGACTTCATCGCATAATCCGCCTCTTGCACCAAATCGCAGAAGTACAGGATTTGGTCTCGCGAAAAACGATTCGCTCTACCGTATGCCATCCGCACTGCATAGGGATGAACTCTTAAGGCAGTGGCAATGACATCGTCGGTAGTATGGCTCATTTTCACGGCAGCGATCACCCGCAGTTGAGAGCTTAGTGTACCCAGAATGTGGTAAGGCGTAAATCCTTGTGCTTCCAAGTGTGCCAGGGAGGTCATCGCTTTGCGTCGCGACTGGGAAAACACCGCGTCTGCCAATTGCCAGATCGGTTCCTCTCTGTAATCTGTGACCATTTCCTCCACAATCTGCACGGTCAGTTTCTCGCCATTCGCATAGGCGGCGAGCTTGTCCATTTCCATTTCCAGCAGCTGCAAATCATGGCCTACTCGCTGGCCCAGAACCCACATAGCATCCATTGTGCAGGATAAGCCTTTCTCTGTCCCGCGCTGCTCAATCCAGTTGACCAGCTCCTTCTTTTCGGGAGTACGCAGCGGCACTAATTCCAGTTTCTGCTCCACTTTCAATTCGGCCAGCATCTCCAAGTCCGGTTTGCCCAGGGATCCAAAGCGGGAACGCCAGTCCTTGGCACGGGACGAAGCTGGTTCCAGGAAAACCAGAATCGTCTCCGCAGGCAACTCCTGCATGACTGCCAGTAGTTCTTTGCGTTCGGCCCGGGCCAGTTCCTGGCGCTCCGACCCGCCCTTGTGGAGAATTGCCCGCAGGTGGTCCAGCAAACCTTCCACCTCTACGATACGGACATCGGACATCATGGGCATGGCCGCGGCGGCATCTGCCACTTCCATAGCTGAGACCTTCGTGCCATCAAAGCGCTGAAAATTGAAATCCGCCATGTCGGGATCCAATCGCTTCTTTAGTTCCCGCACCCATATTTGATAGCGAAAGGGATTAGGCTGGAGACACAGATAAATCATGGTAAGGAATTAATGTTCACCCTGAGACATCTACGTCCCAGCACTGAAATCGGAAATACGTCTCTTACTTCACGGTCCATTACATCGGACAAAGTTGTGTAGCGCTGCAGGTATGGACCCAAAATCCGTCCTCCCACGATAGCTGCCACAAAGCCACACAGAGCAACTATCAGACTTGGCAACGTCCGCTTGCGCCTTGATCCAAAGCAAGTCAACCCTACTATCAGGCACAGCCCTGCTTGGGCCATCAGATTGGAACCACATTGCGGATGGATGGCCAAATGGGATTGCCCATCCTGCAAGGCGGCTAGAGCATCAGTCACAGCCCTCTCGGTGTCCGGCAGGTTCATGTCTCCCAGCAACGTAAAGCCGCCAGGGTCGCTGACGCCGGCCCCTTCTGTAAGAGCCCCCCGTTCAGCTAACAGCTGGAGCGTAGCATGTTCCAGCGCATGGTTTTGCCGAGTCGCTCGCACCCAGCGTTTCAGTTCCTGTAAACGCGCCTGACAGTATTCTGACTCCAGTAGGTTAACGAATGTTTCCATTTCAAGCCAAGAACTCGCCGACGCGGCGGGTGACTTCTGCTGCGGACAGGCCCAACTGCGCGTACAAGGTCTCATAGGGAGCACTGGCTCCAAACCGGTCCAGACCCAGGATTAGACCTTTCTGCGGGTCATTCCCCACCCAGCGTTCCCAGCCCATGGGGGAGCCGGCCTCTATCGCCACGCGGGGTAGATCGGTGCCCAACACCTCCTGCTGATATACACCAGATTGTTGTGCAAAAAGCTCCCAGCTGGGCATGCTGACCACCCTCGCCTGTATGCCAGTTTCGGCCAAGCTGGAGGCCGCATCCTTAGAGATGCTCACCTCGCTACCACTGGAGATCAGCACTACTTGACATTCTCCGGTGGGCTCGTGGAGAACATACGCCCCTCGCCGGGCGCCCACATTCCCATCTTGATAGGCGTTCGAGTGATGCCAATTAGGTACGTTCTGGCGGGTCAGGGCCAGTACGGTAGGACCTGTAGTGTTAGTCAGTGCAGCTATCCAAGCCTCTCCCGTCTCCACTCCATCAGCAGGTCTGATAACGGTCATATTGGGAATGGCCCGTAGAGCAGCCAGATGTTCGATCGGCTGGTGGGTGGGACCGTCTTCGCCCAGACCAATGCTGTCATGAGTCAGAACATATATAACCCGCAGCCCCATCAGGGCCGCCAGGCGCATGCTGGGGCGCATGTAATCAGAGAAGATCAGGAACGTACCACCGTACGAGACAACGCCACCATAAAGAGCCATGCCGTTAAGTGTGGCGGCCATGCCATGTTCCCTAACCCCGAAACGCAGATTGCGACCGGCCCGATTGTCGGCAGCAAAGTCAGTGCTGTCATTGATGTCGGTCTTGGTACTACCGGCCAGGTCTGCGCTGCCGCCGAAAAGCGTGGGCAGGTGCGGAGCCAAAGCGTTGATGACTTTTCCGGAGGCATTGCGAGTGGCATCGCTAGCCCCGGCTTCAAAAGCAGGTAGTATGGCCGCCCAGTCCGTCGGCAGTTCACCTGCTATAACGGTTTGAAATTCCGCCGCCTCGGCCGGATAGGAAACGGCATATCTATCCAATAATTGACTGTACCGGGATTCAGCCTGCCTTCCTGCAGTTACAGCTTGGCTCATATGTTTCTTGACATCTGCAGGCACGTGGAACAACGGCTTGTCCGCCCAGCCCAACTCAGCCCGTGTCAATTCGGCTTCCTCGCTACCCAGAGGCGAGCCGTGAGAAGCCGAAGTGCCGCTTTTGTGGGGACTGCCGTAGCCAATGACGGTCTTACAACCGATAATGCTAGGTCGCGGATCCGCTTGGGCTTTCTCAATCGCGGCCGCTATGCCGTCTGCATCCAGGCCTTCAGCGGCCTGTACATGCCAGCCATAGGAAGTGAATCGTTCGGCCCAGCCCTCCGACATGCTAAGGTCTGTGCCTCCGTCAATGGTAATTCTGTTGTCGTCGTAGAGATAGATGATCTGTCCCAGCTGTAGATGGCCCGCTAAGCTGGCCGCTTCGCTGGCTACGCCCTCCATTAAATCCCCGTCACTGACGATGCCGTAGATGCAGTGATCCAAGATAGGAAAGTCAGTCCGGTTATACCGGTTGGCCAAGAATGTTGCAGCCAGAGCCATGCCTACACCATTTCCGAAGCCCTGTCCCAGCGGTCCAGTGGTGGTCTCTACGCCAGGCGTGTCGCCATGTTCGGGATGGCCCGGTGTAGCGCTGCCCCACTGTCGGAAGTTCTGCAATTCCGCCAGCGGCAGTTCATACCCGGTCAGATGCAGCAGGCTGTAGAGCAACATGGATCCGTGGCCGGCGCTCAACACAAACCGGTCCCGATTGAGCCAACCAGGATTGGTAGGGCTATGCCGCATGAAACGGGTCCATAGAACATAGGCTGGCAGGGCCATGCCCATCGGCATCCCAGGATGTCCGGAATTCGCCTTTTCAACGGCATCCACGGCCAGTAAACGGATGGTATTGATGGCGCGACTATCCAGTTCTGTCAAGGGCATTGGGGCTTCTCCATTCTGTTGAAGTGATGCTCGATTGTACCCAGATGGCTGGGATTCGGGGGAATGAAAGGCGCTCAAAAGAAAAAAGCATGGACAGGCAGGGCAGAGTCGGTTTCAGATGCCCACGGCCATGCCGTCGGCGCCGGCATCTGCCGCCCCCGTGACTACACCCGAATCGGCATCAATGGCAATGGCATGCACGAGGGCCAAGCCCCCGCGACTGTAGGCCAGTCGAGTTACAGGGTGCCATTGTGCAATCTCATCGCAGACCATTTGGGGCACCCGGGCCTGGACCAGGATTTCATTTCCCTGGCAATCAATCCGGGGGGCGTCCACGGCCGCAGTTACATCCATACCAAACATGAGGCAATTGAGTACTACCTGTGCGATGGAATTCAAAATACGGGTGGCACCGGGAGCTCCCAAGACCAATATGGGCCGCCCTTGCCGGGTCACGACGGTGGGGGCCATACCGGTGGTGCGGGCCTTTCCTGGTGCAATGGAATTGAGATGACTAGGCAGGGGTTGGAAATTAATCATCGAATTGTTGTACATAAATCCCAGGCCTGGGGTGATCACCCCGCTGGAGGAACCCAACGAGGTAGTCAATGCCACACAGTTACCCCATTTGTCCACCACGGTCACATGGGTGGTGTCCGGTGAGCCGGGGAATGTGAAAGCAACGTGGATAGGCTCTCCCCCGACAATGACATCGTGCCAGTGGGCTGCCCGTTCTTTTGAGATCATCCAGTCCAACGGCACTTCCACACAACGGGGGTCTGCCATATACGGATTGCGATCTGCAAAGGCGGCCTTCATCGCCATCCCCAATAAATAGAGGAAGCGAGGACTGTCCGGCGCCAAACCAGGTTCGTCCTGGAATGTCTCCATGATGTTGAGAATGGCAATTAATGTGGGACCTCCGTGCGGAGCCGGGGCAGAGGTTATTTCATACTCCCCGAAAGTGCCCTTTACCCCTTCGGCCGGGGGCAGTTCATAGTTCTGAAAGTCCGCATGGGTGACATATCCCCCTTGGAGTGCGATATCCTGCGCCATGCGTTCGCCGAATTCCCCTCTATAGAAATCATCTGCGCCGTATTTGGCCAAGTGGCGTAGAGACTTTCCATAGTCAGGGTTGCGAAACCAGTGGCCCACCCGATAGGGAGTGCCGTCTGGCTGCAGGTAAATGCGGGATGCTTCCGCATTGCTTTTGACGTGGTCTAAGGCCACCAGTTCCTCTGGATGTTCCGGTTGGCGCAGCCAGACATTAGCTGTACGCGCCATAATTTTGTGGCCTTCTTCTGCCATGGCTACCGCGGGCGCAAAGAGATCACCCCACGAGAGGGTGCCCCATTGCTCCAGCATATGTTGGAACCCCTTGATTGTGCCCGGCGTACAGATAGAAGTGTAGCCAGCATCATTGACATGGTCCTTCAGGAAAAAGCCCCAGCCCATGGGATTTGGACGCTGATAGCGGTCTTCCCACATGTCTGGGCTTGTCAGAGAACCCGCTAGAGCCGGACCATCCACGGCCTCCACAGCGCCCGTTTCCGGCCTGTACTGTGTGAGCAACATGTAGCCTCCCGGACCACTCATGTGAGGATCCACTACCCCCTGTACCAAAGCGGCTACCAAAGCGGCATCGAATGCATTACCACCTTGGGCTAGTACCGCGACACCGGCGTCCACGGCGTAGGGCTGCGGAGCACATACCATGCCTCGCTGAAGAAGATATTGAGACATCGGACAATTACCTTGAATCTGTAATTCTGCGGGTCAATAGAATTATCCCTTGAAAGCCGGATTCCCGTAGAGGCTCTTGTGGCCACGGAGAAAAGCGGGAGGCACTGTCCAAGGGGCCGTTTGCCCCCAAGACCCCGTATACTGCGGATATGACAACGGCAAACGATACGCAAGAAGCCCCAATTGATGCCTCTTGCGGCAGTTTTTCGTGCTGGACTTTCTGGAGATGGCGACAGCAATTGGTCTCTCCCCAACGGGGTCGCGTCCTAGAGATCGGCTGTGGGACCGGTCCCACCTTCCGTCATTATCACCCTAGCTGTGAAGTCTGGGCTGTCGAGAAGGAGATGGAGCGTTGTCAGCAGGCACTGGCCACAGCGCAGACCAGTGCTGCTCGAGTTCAAGTGCAGCAGGGCAGCGCCCAAGCACTGCCCTTCCCAGCAGGTTTCTTTGATGCGGTTCTATCTTGCCTGGTGCTGTGTAGCGTTCCTAGTCAAACGGAGACGCTGGAGGAAATCAGACGGGTACTTAGGCCGACAGGTACATTCTCGATCTTGGAGCATGTACTGCCCTTGAACCGGCATGGAGCCCGGTTGGCCAATCTGATCCAACCTTGGTGGTCTGCTCACCTCGACAATTGCCAGCCAAACCGAGATTCTGATGGGGTCCTGAAGAAATTAGGTTGGCAAGCCCAGCAATTCCAACGCACGGCCTGCGTAATCCGGGGCACCTTTGCGCCGCCAGTACAATAATCTAAGGCTGCGACGCCATAATTTGGTGGCAGGCAGCCAGCACCGTGGTAAGGGCTTCCTTTTCCCGGGAGTCTGCAGCCAGCTGCCACAGGGACTTCTGCCTTATCCAGTCCATGGCATAGGTGCAGCGGCCAGGTCCGGCTTTAGGTAGCCAGGTGCCGGGATCTGCGTCACCCCGCGTCTCCAACATTTCCTGGCTGACCAGTACCCGCACACCGGGGTCCCTTTCTAACGCCCCATACCCGTATCGAATCTGCCATTCCGGCAACCCGTTCCATCCTCCAGACTGATGCAACTCATACAAAGGTAGCAAGTGTGTCACCCTCAAGCTAGACCGGTCAAAGGTATAGCGGTATTCATATGGTAGGAACCAAGAGCCATCTGCTAGCTGACTGCCGCGGATGACCTCGCACGGAACATCACAGGGGGACGCGTCCCCCTGTGATCTCCTGCATGTAGAGTTCCTGAGCAAAAGGTATGCCCCCATCGCTTGCCGACTCTTCCACCAGTGCCTCTAATTTCTGCATGAAGAGATGGACTTGAGGATGAACGAGTTTCGATGAAGTCTCGCTGCCCCCTGATCCGTCAGTGGAGGCTGCGGCCACGGTCACCTGCGGCGGGCAAGATAGTTGCACCAGCTCCGCGTAAACCCAAGCAGGTTGGGAAACCCCCTCCACTTGAAGTTGGACCCAAGTCTGGTCGCGGTTGAGTTCAGCCACAGCGTAGACTTCATCCTTGAGCAGCAACTTGAGGATCTTGCTCTCCAGGTTGGGGGCGGAACGGAGGCGCAGCCAGTCGTAGCTGACTGCAGCAGACATGGCCTCTAAATCACAACCGAGAGTGGCCGGCAGATCAACTCTGGGACGCGCGTCTGCGGGAGGGACAATGAACTGGCCGGGCATACAGGAAGTAAGGGTCCAGACAAAGAGGATAAGAATCCAGCCTGGTGGACAAAAAGTCCGGACCCAGGGCTTTTGAATGGGCATGGTGGAGCCTAGGGTTGATTAAGTGTTGTGGTTTGACATGCAATTATTCCACAGAGCCGAAACTGATTAAGAACTAAAAATCTTAGATATTACGCAATCACGGCAGCCTGACTGTCGGTGGAGCTAAAGGTCAGCTTGGGACCTTTCACGATTCTTTGACTAATACAGAAACGGGATGGCAATTTCAAGATGGCAGATGCCGAAGGGGTTTCTGAATCCGGACCCATTCTGGAATTGGCAATACGAATTCACGTATTCATTTCCCACAGAGTGTGACTGGATTCATGAAGGGAATGGCGGTAGGAGGGACCAACCCTTTTTTGGCCCTTGGCTTTCGTTACTTCTAAGCCTGACTTCGTACGTTCTCGCATCAGTTTTCCGCAGTCTACCTACGTGGCAACTCCTCATCAACGGGAGTTTTTCCTGATTCAGGGCGCTTCAGAAATCCATACTGGGGGATTTCCGTTGATGGATTGCCCCACGGATCTCAGTGTTATAAACTTCTCGAAAGGCGCTCACAAGCGTGGACCAGACAGGGCTTAAGACGCCCAATGCCTTGCGCAACGTGACAGGAGACCCAATTAGAATTTCAGTGGGCTACAGATATTCCGCAAATTCTCAGTCAGTTGTAGCAGATGGTCTTGAATCTCATATGGGACGATCCAATCGGGAAGTAATTTACGTAGGCTGGAAAGACCCCGACATTCCATACCATTGGCTGAGCCAACCCATCGCGATCTCGATTCCGGACTCTACGTTGCGATCTTCGCTAGCTGAGGATGCTGGCTGAAGAGTGCCTTCGCGAACAGCAGTTCTTCCTAAACCAGACTTGCTCCCTCACACAATTCCAGGACCCGTGCATCCATGTTCCAGATTAGAGAGTCCGACGGTCAGCCGGAAAGCTATGCAGCTATGGCCGAAATCATGCAGTCTGTGGCACCTGCCAATCCTGTCGGTGGAACAGATCTGTCCAATGAGGATCTAAGCCACGAAAGTGGGCAGCCTTGCTACCGCTGGATTGGCTGGCAGGACGATATTCCAGTGGGATTTTTTGTCGGTACTGAAGAGACCTGGGACAGGTCTCCCGACCGATTCAGCGTGTACGCCGCCCTGCGGACGGAGTGGCAGGGCCAGGGTCTGGGACGGCAACTGTGGACGCACGGTCTGCAGAGCCTCGTGGCGCGACACAGGCTGCGGGACCTGACCTGCGAAACCCATTCCGATCAAGCCCGCGGCATACGCTTCCTCCAGGATAGAGGATTTGCCCTCAAGAAGGAATCTCACGTGAGTGAACTTGCCGTGACCGGCTATGATCTTTCGGACAGACTGCGAGACAGGGCAGAGGTCCTTGCCGCAGGAATGGAGATAAAACCACTGTCTCAGATCATGAAAGAGGATCCGGACTGGTTCATTCCCTTCCACGACCTCTGCATGGAATTCCAGGCGGACATGGTGCATCCGCCGTCTCCCCTGACGCTGGAGGAGCACCGCGCGGAGCATGAACTCAATCGCCAATTCGATCCATCCATGACCTTCGTGGTCATCAAGGAAGGGAAATGGCTGGCTTTTACCGCGCTGTGGCCCGTCGCGGCCGACCCGACCCTCTGGTGGACCTCTTTGACTGGTGTGTGCCGCGCCGGCCGCCGCAAGGGGCTTGCCTCGGTACTTAAGACTACAGCCATAGAGGCGGCGCAGCAGCGGGGCGGAACACGAATCCGTACCGACAATGACCTCAAGAACCCCATGTTCAGTATCAACCAGGCCTTTGGCTTCCAACTGCTGCCAGCTGCCCAGACTTGGCTTCGGAGCTTGCCAGCGGATGGCCACATCCCAGAGGATCTCGCAAGAGTATCTTGACACTTAACTGGAAAATGTGCCCGGCACCATAAGTCCTTCCCGGCAAACCGTTCACAGACCTGGATGGAGGGCCTTGCTTCAGCCAGAACAGGACTGGGAGGTACCCTTGACAGGGAAACAAAAAAAGGTGCCTAAACGGGCTCGGCGAACCTAGAATGCAAATACAGGCCCGTCTTGCGACCCACAGCCACCGCTGAAGTGTCGAAAGCCTGCCATGTTGGCTACTATCAGAACCCCGTGGTTCTTGAGCAAATTACGGGAAATCTATGCACAGGGACGGCACTGTCAAAAATTCAATTCAGCATCGATTTCAGCCTGATACGCTGCCACTGACCCGTCCAACACTTCAGCCAGAGACACTGCTCGGCCTGCCTCCGCAGATTCCAGCATGGCATAAATCACACCCAGCGCGCGGGTGCCCTGTACAGCATCCACTTCGATTCCATGCCGACCTTGGATGGCTCCTGCAAATTCCGCAAACTCCACAGCCAGCAACTTGCGGTCCACTACGGGAAATTCAAAGTCATAGGTAGCCAAGCGTGAACCCCCAAAGAGGGTTGCCGTAGTGGGTTCCAGAACGAAGTTGGGGACAAGGTCCAGTACTGTATTGCCAGACACCGGCTCTTGACCATCCAAATGCACCATAAGAGTCTGACCAGTGCGGTCGTGCGGCAGATCCAAGGATCCCTTGCTGCCGTAAATGGACCTTTGCCAGTATCCCTTACCCCATCCTGCGTGATCCTCGGAAAACTGTGCTACAGCTCCGTTCTTGAAGACTATGGTCCCATACAAGGCATCTTCCACATCTGGCTCAAAGGTGTCCGGCATTTGAGCCTGCCAGCGAGTATAGGCCCCACCCGGATTGCCGAGCGCACCTGTCTTTGCATCGCCTCTCATATTGATGCGGACTGCCTCATGCAGCCGCTTTTGGGCATACACGGATGCAACAGGACCCATGAAGAATTCCATGATGTCCCCATAGTGGACTCCCATGTCCACCAAAATACCTCCTTGACTCTTCACGTGTCGCCAGGTAGTGATCTGCATGTGATTCTGGCCATTCACAGAATTCATGATCATGAGGCGCGGGTCCCCAATTACGCCAGCGTCCAGCAAGGCGCGGGCCAGACGGTTCACTGGGTCCCGACGGTAGTTCTCCGCGACGCTAACTACACACGAAGTGGCCGCGGCGGCGGCGCAAATGCGTTGCGCAGCCGCTACGGTCAGCCCTACTGGCTTTTCCGTCAGAACATGAATACCGGCAGACACCACCTCTTCGATAATAGAGTGATGCAAGGCTGGCGGCGAAGTCAGATCTATGGCTTGTACGCCCAGCCCCGGCAATTCAGACACACTTGCGGCCACCGCTGGCAATTTACCCAGTGTGTCAGCGGCTTCTTTGGCCAGGGACTGCGCATTATCCGTGACTGGATCGCAGGCCGCCACCAGCTCAAGTTCCAGCAAGTTGTGCTCGGCCAACTCCACCAAGCCGCGCAGGTGCCGATGTCCCATGCCGCCGCAGCCAACGATTGCCAGTCGGATCTTTTCCGCCATGTTGATTCCCCATCCAGGTGAAACTGAGTGCCCTAGGTTAACTCCCCTATGGCTCGCAGGAGAGTCTCCTGCACCAACAATTCATGATCGTAGGACCTGTCCCTTTCCTTTTCACCATTGATAGCAGCCAAAAGGGATTCCAACTCCAGTACGTACAGGGCATAACGGGTTTGAGGTGCCACCGGTACAATCATGCCGCCTTCCGGGAAGTTGCCTCTTCCTTCCGCCAGGGCCAACCGGATCTGCGTTGCGGGTTCAAAAGGTTCAATAATGATGGCGCTGCCCTTCGTGCCATACACTTCAAAACGACGCGCATTGGGTCTTGGTTCCATGGCCGCGATGTCGATCATGGCCATGGCCTTGTCAAATTCAAATACTCCCAATGTATTGTCGCTAAACTGGGGTACCAAGCCCGTATCATTGCGAAAGAAGGATGTAATCTTTTGCGGGCGCCCCAAGAGCCAGACTACTTGATCCAGCATGTGGCTGGCCAGATCATAGAAAATGCCGCCAGGATGGACTGCAACGGTTTCGCGTTGGGCCAAGCTGATGGATGTGGACATATGGGCCCGCAATCCGAAAACGTCGCCCAGAAAGCCCGAATGCGTCCATTCGGCTATCTGTCTAAAGCCATTGTGGTAGCGAAGCATGTAACCCATCTGCAGTTCTGTGCCTTGGCTGCGCGCCTGGGCCACGACTGCTTCCCATTGATTCCAATTCTGGCCAGCCGGTTTGTCATACCAAACGTGTTTGCCGGCCCGCACTAGAGCCTCTGTCTGATCCAGGCTTTCAATATTGGTCCCTTCGGAAGCCACCAGCGAAATAGATGGATCCTCCAGAATCTCATCCATGGATCCAAACCAATGTTGACCAGCATAGGGCGAGCGGCCCGCGCAGCTGGCTTGTTGGACAGAGTCTGGCTCAAAGACTCCGGCCACCTCCACCTGCGGATTTTCCAACAATGATTGCAATTTGCCGGCCGCGTGACCGTGTTTGGTGCCAACTTGGGCGGCGCGAATGGTTGTCATTGGTCAGTACTCCCAAAGCAAAAATTAGATTGAAAAATAGGAATTGAATACAGGGCAGAGGGTGAATCAGCTGCTATTGCCCAGAGCAGTGTCCGCACTCATGTTTTCGCCGCGCAGACGCATGGCCCGGATGTCATAGCGGCCCGGTCGTTCAGGCAACAGATGTCCTGACTCCACCATGATGTCCAAGGGGTTAACCCTAGTCTGCAACGGCATCATGACGCGTTCGTGCATGCGTGCCGACTCGTAGATTCCATGCACCATTTGCAAGGCCTTATAGCCATCCGCGCCTGTGCTGCGATACGGCTCCTGCCCTTGCACCCAGTCCGCTAAGCCATCGGCTTGGGCTGCGCCACCTTCGACCCATTCAAAGCGATCACCCGCCTTTTCCACCTCGTAGAATCTGCCATCTGGGGCGTGGCGTTCCCAGGTCCCCTTGGTTTCGGCGTTGCACAGCTGCAGGTCAGAGGTGCTCAGGTTGATGGTCCCCTCGGTGCCGTAAATGAAAGCTCCCTGAAAAATGATGGGCAACACATCGCTCAGAATCAAGGCTTGCGCCCCGCCCTTGAAGCTGAAGACCCCGATAGCCCGGTCTTCTATGCGGGTATTGCGTTCGTATTGATCGGTCTTGCGTTCCACATTTCCCATCACCCATTCGCAATCATCCTCATTCAGCAAATAACGGTACATGTCCATCTGGTGCGAAGAGAAATTGGGCAGCCCCGCCCCGGCGAAGCTTTGAATGAGGCGCACTGTCCCGACGCGACCTTCTTTGATCATGGTGCGCGCCAAGGTGTAGGAGGGCAGAAAACGCCGCTGATGGCCGATTGCCAGCTTCACTCCATTACGTTGACAGGCGATGAGCATCTGCTCCGCGTTGCCCACCGTATCGGCCATGGGCTTTTCACAGAGGATGGCTTTCGGCTGCCGGGCCGCGGCGGCGATGGTCCATTCGGAGTGGCCTGCGTGCCAAGTGCAAATGGAGACCACTTCCGGCTGCACCTCATCCAGCATTTCCCGAGCATCCGTGAAATGGGCCGGACTGATGCCGAACTTCTCATTCTTCTCCTGCATCGCGGCAGGATGCAGATCGGCCAGGGCCACGATCTCATACCGCTGCGTGTCAATGTAACCGCGGATATGTTGATCGGAAATGCCCCCGGTCCCAATGACTGCCGCCCTGATCTTGTTAGCCATGTTTGTGCTCCTGCAACTAATGCATTTTCACATCCGAACCTAATTTAGATAGCGGTATAGCCGCCATCCACGCAGATAACTTGGCCAGTCACCATGCGGGCGGCGCTAGATGCCAGGAATATCACGGCTCCCGCGATTTCTTCCGGTTCGGCGATGCGGCCCATAGGCACCTTCTCCAAGTTCTTGGCGAATTCTGGACTGCTCTTGATACTGGCTTCCAGGAGCGGAGTACGTGTGAAAGTCGGGGCAACGGCATTCACCGTGATGTTTTGGGTAGCCCATTCCAGAGCCAGCGAACGTGTGAACTGGCCTACAGCGCCTTTGGCCGCCGCATAAATGGAGCGCAGAGGTCCACCCACTACACCGACCTGCGAACTGATAGTGATGATGCTGCCTACTGTACCCCTTTCAATCATGGCTTCGGCACAGGCCGTGGACATGAAGAAGGCCCCCTTGAAGTTGATGTCCGAAATCTGGTCAAACTCGGCTTCCGTATACTCCATGGCCGGCTTGGGTAGGTTATATCCGGCATTGTTGACCAAGCTGTCTACGCGCCCGAACTGTTGCAGCGTTTGGGCCACAAAGCCCCGGATGCTCTCCACATCAGCCACGTCGAGGTGCGTGGCAAAAGCCTTGCGCCCCAAGGCTCGACACTGTTCAGCCGTTTCTTCGCATTCAGACACGGTGCGACTGCCCAAGGCCACATCGGCACCGAACCGGGCGGCGGTTTCTGCTATGGACTTGCCGATACCTTTACCTGCGCCCGTCACAATCATTACTTTGCCGGTCAAATTGAAACTTATGTCAACAGTCATGCCTTTCCTTTTGGGGTTTGCTTTCTTGAATCCAATCCGCTTTGTCTTTACTAAGTCTGCCGGCGCGGGTTGCCACCCGCCTCAGCCCACACTTTGTCAGCGTAAATCCGGGCCTGACGGATTCCTTCGGCTCCATTCCCGCTAGCCTCCTCTACACTGAGGAGTCCCCGCCACCCTGACTGCAAGAACATCTCCAATATCTGGATGTGAGGGCTCATCCCTTCTCCCATTGCTACCGGCCGGAAAGAACCCTTTTCCCGGCAGTCTGCCAGGTGAATTGCTTCCGTCGAATCAAGACATTCTCCAAGCAACTCCAAGGGATCGTCATACAGGGCCAGATTGTTGGCGGTATCAAAAAGCAGACCTAGCGGGGAGGAATCGCCTCGCAATTCCTGCACAATGTGCCTGTAACGGCTGATAGGCTGGGTGAAGTCGTTCCAGGTCCAGACGGAGCCGCGCACGTGATTTTCGTACAGTGGGCGGACACCCCTGTCTCGTGCGTACTTTCCGGCGCGGCGCAAGCCCTCAATGATCCAGGCCAGACCCTCCTGCTCGCCCACCCCGGGGAATGCCTGTCCGGCGGTCAGACGCACGTATTGGGCTCCCAAATGGGATGCGGCATCGATCTCCTGCTGTAGTCGCCGCCAGTTCGCGTTTCGTCCGGCCACATCCGGGTGTGTGAAGTCCGAATAGGTCACCAGCATCGGGATCTGAATGTTACGCGCCGCTGCCTGATCCCGAAGACTGTAAAGGTAGCTTGCTTCCAGCGAGTCCAAATGGGCCACGCTGATATCTGCTCCGTCGTAACCTGCATCCCGAGCCAGTTCAAACCAGTCCATCAGAGACAGGGTGCCGGCCTTGAATTCGCCATACAGGGACACAGGCAGGCAACTCAAGGTCATGCCAGTGCTTTTCACGTTGTCACTGCAGCAACAACAACGGAGCTTCCAAATAGGCAACAAGAGTCTGCAGGAACCGGGCCACTGTGGCCCCTTCCAATGCTCGATGGTCGCAACCCATGGTCAAGTCCATTATGGGCCGAATGGCGGGCTGCCCCTCCACGGGCACAACCTGCTCTTTAACAGCGCCGACCCCCAGAATGGCTGCCTCCGGCGGCTTGATAATGGGACCGATGCGCTCTATTCCGAACATGCCCAGATTGGTAACGGTGAAAGTGCCACCTTCCATGTCTGCCAGGGACAGTTTGTCCTTCAGAGCGGCATCAACCAGCCGTTCCCGCTGTGCTGCCACCTCTTTCACAGACAAGCGATCCGCCTCCCGAATCACAGGCACCAAAAGACCGTCGGCCACAGCAATGGCCAGCCCGATATTTACCGAGCTATGGCGCAAGATAGTGCCATCGTCTTGCCAGCTGGCATTGAGTGCGGGATGTTCGCGCAAGGATACAGCCAGAACTTTGACCAGCAAGTCCGTCAGCGTTACGCGCTGCTCATACTGCTCCAGGCAGGCCTTGCGCCAAACCTGCAGCTGCGTAGCATCCACCGTACGCGAAACGTAGAAATGAGGCACAGTCTGCCAACACTCGGTGAGCCTTTGGGCCATGACGCGCCACTTGGGGCTGGGCACGATCGTCTCTGTCGTGGGAGCGGTGATTACAGGCTGAGTCTGCAGCGACATCCAGATTTCAAAATCAACGGCAAGTACCGCACCTTCTGGCCCGGACCCGGACACTTCGCGCAAGTCTATGCCCGCCTCTTGGGCCTGCCGGCGTGCTTTGGGCGAAGCCAGAATTATGCCGGTCTCAGGCTGGGTCTGTTGAGCCAAAAAGGCTTCCACATCCTGCCTGCCAATCCGCCCCTCTGGGGCAGGAATCACTGACAGGTCAAGACCATGGGCCTCGGCCAGGCGGCGAGCCACTGGACTGGCAGCAACACGGGATACAGGAGAAACTGGGGTGTTAGGGGGTCTCGGCTCCTGCGGAGTCACAGGCACCGGCACACCTGCAGGAATTTCCTCGCCTTCCGCAAGCACGTAGGCCATGGCCTGTCCAACGGGCACTTCGTCCCCTTCGGACGCCAGCAAGGCGGACAAGACGCCAGCAGCCGGGGCTTCCAATTCCACCGTGATCTTGTCGGTAGCAATCTCGATCACGGGATCGCCCTTTGACACTGGGTCGCCAGCTGCCTTTAACCAGCGCACCAAAGTGCCCGTATCCTGGTTCATGCCCAAGACCGGCATGATGATGTCGTGGGCCATAACAGGGTCCGTTCAGGCTTTGCCGCAAAGGATCTTTGCGATCTCTATGATGGCAGGGGCGTCCGGGATGGTGGCACTTTCCAAAGCAGGTGCGAAAGGCACCGGCACGTCCATAGCACCCAAACGCTTCACTGGCGCATCCAAGTAATAGAAGGCTCCGTCCGCGATTACTGAAGCGATTTCCCCGGTCACACCATACTGCTGATATCCTTCATCCACAACCAACGCCCGACTGGTCTTGCGGGCACTGGCTATGAATAAGTCTGTATCCAGCGGTGAAATGGTGCGAGGATCTATCACTTCCGCTTCAACCCCTATTTCCGCCAGCGCTTCCGCGGCAGAAAGGGCCTCATGCACCATGCTGCTGATCGCCACGATGGTAATGTCCCTTCCCTCTCGCTTGACTTCCGCTTCCCCCAGCGGTATGAGGTATTCCGTATCCGGTACCTCTCCAGCCCACGCATACATCGTCTTGTCTTCAAAGAAAGCCACTGGGTTGTCGTCCCGGATGGCGCTTTTCAGCAGACCCTTAGCATCCCGCGGAGTGGATGGCACCACCACCTTCATACCTGGAATGTGGCTGAGCCAGACGTGCAGTGACTGGGAATGTTGGGCAGCCGAAGCTGTGCCGGCCCCCATGGTAGTCCGCAGCACCATGGGCACGTTCAATTTGCCCCCTGACATGTAATGGGTCTTGGCAGCCTGGTTTGTCATCTGATCCATGACCATGGTGGTAAAGTCGCCAAACATAATGTCCACTATGGGCCGCATCCCAGTCATAGCTGCACCCACCCCGATGCCAGCGATGCCGGCCTCGGAGATGGGCGAGTCGATGATGCGCTCTGGGCCGTAAGTTTCCTGCAGGCCTGTGAAAATCTTGAAGACACTGCCAGCGGCACCGATGTCTTCGCCAATCATGAACACTCGACTGTCCCGGGCCATTTCTTCATCTATGGCCTCGCGTATGGCTTCGCCGAATGAAATCTTACGCATAGACATGTAATCCCACCTCCGAAACCGATGGTGCGGCCGCGCTCAGCGCCTCCTCAGCAGTTCTCTCTACCTCGGTCCGTACAGCAGCTTCCAGTTCACTCACCATTTCTGGCGTCACCTGCGTGTGGTCTGCCATCTCTTGTTTCAGGTTCTGCAGGGGATCCCGATTCTGCTGCCAATGCTCTTCTTCGTCCCTGGTTCGATATGGTCGATCCACATCTCCCACGTGGTGACCTCGGTATCGGTAGGTGGTGCATTGCAGAAAAGCGGGACCCTGACCTGCGCGGGCGCGTTCCACTACTGCTTGGGCGGCCCGTTGCACCGTCAACACGTTCTGGCCGTCCACTTCCTGGGCCTCAATTCCAAAGGCCTTGGCACGGTCCAGAATTTCCCCTGCTATGGTCAGGTTGTTGGGGGTGTACTCACCGTAATAATTATTCTCGCAGACATAAATGACTGGCAGCTGCCACAACTGGGCCATGTTCATAGACTCATAGAGTTGGCCCTGGCCTAAGGCCCCATCGCCAAAGAAAGCCACCGCCACCTGATCCGTTCCTCGCAGCTTGGCAGAAAGAGCGGCCCCAGCCACTATGGAAGTGCTGCCCCCTACAATGCCATTGGCCCCGAGATTACCGGTATCCTGGTCCGCAATGTGCATAGAACCCCCCTTGCCACGACAGTAGCCATCAGAGCGGCCCAGCAATTCCGCAAACATGCGATACGGATCGGCGCCTTTGGCCAGGCAGTGTCCATGCCCCCGATGGGTGCTGGTGATGTAATCATCAGATCGCAGCACACTGCAGACACCGACGGCCACCGCTTCCTCCCCTATATAAAGGTGCGCGATCCCGGGCATGTGTCCGCGGGTATAGAGGTCATCCGCCTTTTCTTCGAAACAGCGGATCTTAAACATTCGCTCATACAATTCCAGCCAGGCCTCCACATCGGGCACCGGACTGCCATTTCTGTCAATTGCCATTTTTCTTAATCCCTGCTCTGTTTCCCCTGAATCTTCAAACCCGCACTTCAATGAAGCGGGGACCCTTGCCTTTAATGGCAGATTGCATTTGGTCACATAGTTCTGCGCAGTCTTGGGCCAAACTGGCTTCCACCCCCAGGCCTTCGGACAAACGCACCCAATCCAGGTCGGGCCCAGACAGATCCAACATGGAGGCACTCTTCTGGCCATCTGCGTCTGGGCACAGCCGTTCCAGTTCTGCCTGCAGTATCTTGTAGACCCCGTTGTTGAACATCACGACAACCACGTCGCAGTTCTCCCGGGCCATGGTCCACATAGCCTGCAAAGTGTACATGGCGGATCCATCTGACTCCATGGCAAATACCTGTCGATCCGGGCAGGCAATGGCAGCCCCCAAGGCCACAGGTAACCCTTGGCCGATGGAGCCGCCCGTGATATTGAGCCAATCATGGCGTGGGGCGCCATAGGTCATGCCCATGGCGGCGCGTCCTGAAGTGATGGATTCATCTGACACAATAGATTCTGGCGGCATCAGGGCGGAAACCGCCGCCCAGACCTTATCGATAGTGATTGCCCCGGTGGGCAGAGGAGGGCGCTCGGCTGGCGCCAGCGGGCCGACGTCGTTCGGAGCCGAGATTTCCTCAGCCAGCATCGACAAGGCCATCAATACGTCTTCATGGGCTTCGGCCAAGACATGGAATTCGCAGTCTGGCGGAGCCGTGATGCTGGGCAGGTCGGGGTAAGCGAAAAAGCCCACCGGCACCGTAGCCCCGGCTAAGATCATGTGCTTAGCACCGGATAACATTTCCACAGCCTCGGGAATGACGTAGGGAATACGCTCCAACATGGGACGACCCTCACCCCTTTCCAAGCGACCATTGACCCGATCACCGAACACGCGCACGCCGGTGGCGTTGCCGATTCGCTGGGCATTGCAGATCCCTTCCTCCTGGAAGGCGGCACCACCGATTAACAAAATGGTTTCGGGTCCGTACTTCAGAATCTGGGCGATGTCGTTCACTCTTTCCGACGGCACGGCGGCCGGATAGGGCCTTTCCACTTTGCCGGCCGGCGGCCCTCCCGGGTCCCAGGCACAATCCGAAGGGAGCGCCAGAGTGGCTACTTGGCCCGGCGGCGCCAAAGCAGCTCGCACTGCAGCGGCGGTATCTGCGGGCAATTGCTGGGCGTTGGGAGAAGAGCGAAACCAGCCGGAAACCGCTCCTGCGATCGCTTCAATATCGCATGTCAACGGAGCATCAAGCTTCAGGTGATGAACTGCATGATCTCCCACAATGTTTACGATAGGTGTAAATGCCCGCCGGGCGTTGTGCAGGTTGGCCAGCCCATTGCCCAATCCTGGCCCCAGATGCAGCAGCGTGGCTGCGGGCCACCCGCGCATGCGTCCGTACCCGTCGGCGGCCCCCGTGGCGACGCCCTCAAAGAGACAGAGCACGCCCCGCATCTCCGGGATTTCGTCAAAGGCACCCACCGAGTAAATTTCGGAAGTACCTGGATTGGCAAAGCAAACGGTCACGTCGTTGTTGACCAGTGTCTGCAACATGCTGTGAGCGCCGTTCAAATCACATCCTCAAGCTGAATTGGGGCATATAAAGCTTAACCGCGCTCTATTCCAGCCGTCTGGAAGGCATTGTTTAATGTCTTGTAGGTCTGCGCCGCAGCCTCATTGGAATCATACCCCTTCCGCCTTTGCACCATGACGCTGATCTCTGCCGTGATATAGCCATCATATCCGTGCCGGTCCATGGCCTTGAGATAGGTCACGTAGTCGAATTCCCCTTCCCCAGGAATCAGAAATTCGTAGTCCGGAACCGTACCCCTTTCATCTTTGACATGCGTGTGTGCGGTAACCGGCGCCATCGCCGAGACTGAAGTTTCAATATCGATCCCCATCACGTTGAAATGGGAAATGTCGAAATTGACTTTCAGATGCGGGGTGTCAAAGTGCTCCAGCAGCCGCAGCACCTTAGGAGGTGTATCCAACATGTTGCCCACGTGGGGCTCGATGGCTATGACTACGCCCTTTTCCGTGGCGTAGTCAACCAGCTCTCCCACACGGTCAATCAGTAATGAACCCAATTCATCCCAGGCTTCAGGTGTGCCCCCGGCCGTGGTGTCGATACATGGGGGCTGCCCGTTCTGAGCCCACTCGACGGCCAAGTCTACAGTACCCTTGAGGCGGCGCATATGTTCCGCAGCCTGATCTGGGTCCGTAGCCACCAGGGGCTGGTGGCCTGCCAAAGCTGGTAGTTCCAGATTATGCATTTTGAGCAGTTCGGGAATGTATTTGCGATAGCCCGCATCCAGATAATCCAGATCCAGGGTATACCCCGGGATCACGGTCAATTCGACGCCGTCGTATCCCATTCCCGCCAGACTGGAAATTATGCTGTCTGCCGGTACATTCGGCATTCCCCAAGAACTGAACCCAAGTTTCATATCATTGCTCCTGTCTCTCTAGCTTGTATCTGCACCGTTGACCCAGATGCCCAATGGGCATAGCCTTGCCCGTATCAATTGACCAGCGCCATTGGCTCCTCGCCCCGAGCCACCCGGTCAATATTGGCAAAAATGAATTCGCCGCGGCGGGAGAAAGAATCAAAAGTGACCCCTGCCGTATGCGGTGTGAAAATGACGTTGTCCAGACCCAGCAGGGGATGATCCGCGGCAGGTGGCTCATCCACCATAACATCCAGTGCCGCGGCCCGGATCTGGCCCTGCTTCAGGGCTATAGCCAGGGCATGTTCGTCAACGACCTCCCCTCGGCAGGTATTTATGAGAAGGGCATTTGATTTCATGCGGTTGAGAGATTCCACATTGATCATTTCGCGCGTTTCATCGTTCAGGGGCACGTGAATCGTGATGATGTCGGCCACACCCAGCAGCTGGTCAAAGGCTACTAGTTCAGCCTGTAGCGCCTCTTGCACCGTAACTGGCGGCGGAAAGGCATCGTAGAAGACAATCTTCACTCCGAACGGAGCCAGCAGCTGTGCAACCCTCTGGCCGATCTTGCCGAGACCGATGATACCGACCGTCTTACCCCCCAAAGCAAAAGTGGTTTGTGCAGAATCAATGCCACGCCACTGGCCTGCCTTGACAAAACGGTCGAAATCCACAAAGCGACGTAGATAGGAAAGCATGAACATGAGGGCATGTTCGGCCACATCAGGGGCATTGGTACCCCCATTGTTCGCTACTGGTACTCCCAAACTGCGGCAAAGGCCTACATTGACTCTGTCAAAACCTGCACTGACAAGCTGAATGAGATTCAGGTGCTTGCCAGCCTCAATAGCATCGTCGCCCAAGGTACTTGGGAAGAGAATCAGATATTCATGCGCTGCTATCAGCCTTTCCATCTCTAACGAGTCTGTACTGGGGCTGACCACCAGCACTTCATCATCCTGACTCTGATGTTGTGTAACTTGCGCGGAGAGGTGAGGGGCCAAGGAAGAAACAAAGAGAATCTGGCGCATGAAGCAAGAGGAGACCGATGGAGCGGAAAACTGCGAAGACTGACCTGGATTATAAAGGAGTTTGAAAGGGGAACCCCGGTATTGTCCCTGAAGACAGAAGGGAATGAATGCCAGACGAAGTGGAATACAGGCGCCAAATTCACGGCAGAATCTGGCGCCACGGACGTGCCAATTTGGTTGACAACCTATTCATTCGCAACGGCCGGGCGCTCACTGACTCCTATCCCGAGTCGAGAGAAAAGCGGGTTTTACAGACCAGGGAATTCAAACGCGCGTATATATACCTTGCAGTTGAGGGTAACCGTTGCATTTGAAGCAGAACTGATTTAGAGGCCCGGGGCTTGAAGTCGATCGAGTGCTCACACTTTGCTCATGGGTGTCTCCAGGCAACGAACGCCCAGAGTGGCGGCCCTGAGACTCAGAGAGGTGTCAGATCCAATTAAGAATCAGATTTGCGAGATATGCAAGCCAAAGCGTTCAGGCTCTCAGCCTCATGCACTGGACGACAAGGGTAGAGTGGTTTGTTGCGCATCCACTTCCGTGATTCGTCCAACAAAGCATTTTGTCCCCTAGCGATTCTTGCAAGACCTAGGACATCCAGCATCTCCCTGAGGGGGGCTGTTGCGGCCTGTTAGGAGGAGAACTTGGTTACCGCCACATCCCAAGTTGAAGCGCGGCCAGATCCGATTCAATAAGACTTAGCTCAGGAAGAAGATCCTTCGCATCAAAATTACCGGCCTTTTTGACACCTTTTGGCCGTATCCTGAATTGCACTTCAGGAGAAGCAAATCGGTGATTACCTACATTCCAGGGGGACAGGTGTTCAAGAGCATGGGGCATGTTTCACACCAGTGCCTCAACGACATTACTATGCCCCGAATTCACATGATCTGGTTTACATGAAACAGAGCTCTCGGAGATCACCTTTCCAACCAAGCAACAGAAGACTTGACAATGCAGCTGTCTGGGGTTGACATTTCCCAGGACTGAGCTCCGTCCCTTGCCGAATACCACACTTGCGAGAACCCCTAAGTCCGATTGACTGAAAATAGCTCGGCGGCAGAAGCCATACCAACAGTTGCACAGAATGCTGTCAGGCCTTCTGATCTTGCTCACTAATGTGACCCTGTTTTCGGTAACTGCAGGCGAACCCTTCATCCAGAAATTGGGCCGACCAGCGGCGTTGCTTGCCACCGCCACCTTACTAGCAAGACATAAATTTAAGTGGTGACGGTGGACAAGAACGATCCCGGACCCACCAAAAGGGTCAGGGAGTTGTGACCGAAACGACGGGTGAGAAGTCAGAATCCTCATGTTCAGTGCTGCCCACAGGTGCCCGGGCCTGGATACGGAAGTAGTAGGTTGTACCGGAAGTAAGGCCCGTGACGGTCGCTGCGTTAGTCCCAGCCAAAGGTGTAAAAGCCGTCGTCGGATTGAGGCAGGCAGCGGTGGGGCAACTCTGGATCAGGAAGTCGTCCAGCCCGACGGCACCGCTGTCATATGTCCAAGAGAACGTGGCAGAAGTGGCGGTTATGGCAGTGGACTGGAACGATCCCGGCACCGCCAGCTTATTTACCGGAGTGGTGATCGAGATCGGCGTAGAGAAACTGGAATCCTGATGTGTGAGGCTGCCCGAAGCGGCGCGGGCCTGGATGCGGAAGTAATAAGTCGTAATTGGACTTAGACCCGTGATGGTCGCGCTCGTATCCCCGGCCGCAGGCGTAGCCGCGGTCGTCGGAGTGCTGCAAGTGGCCGTTGCGCACTGCTGGATCAGGAAGTCTCCCAGCCCGGTAGCACTGCTGTCATACGTCCAGGTAAACGTGGCCGTGATGCCGGTGGTGACGGTGGACAAGAACGATCCCGGCACCGCCAGCGTAGTCCGGGGAGTAGTAACCGAGATCGGCGTGGAGAAATTGGAATCCTGATGTGTGGCGCTGTTGGAGGCGGCGCGGGCCTGGATGCGGAAGTAATAGGTTGTATTGGGGCTGAGACCCGTGATGGTCGTGCTCCTATCCCCGGCCGCAAGCGTAGCTGCGGTGCTCGGACTGCTACACGCGCCGGTAGGGCACTGCTGTAATAGGAAGTCGCCCAGCTCGGCAGCACCGCCGGCATACGCCCAAGTAAGCGTGACGGAACTGCTGGTGATGGTAGGCGCTGTCAAATTCGACGGAATATCCAACTTAGTCCGCTCTGTGGTGGCAGAGATGATGTCACTGAAAAGAGAATCCCGATGCGTAACGCTGACGGTAGCGGCGCGGGCCTGGATGCGGAAGTAATAAGTCGCATTGGGACTGAGACCCGTAATGGTCGTGCTCGTATCCCCGGCCGCAGGCGTGGCCGAGGTCGCCGGATTGCTACATTCGCCGGTGGCGCATTGCTGGATCAGGAAGTCCTCCAGCCTGGCAGCGGCGCTGTCATATGTCCAGCCTAGGGTGACTGAAGTGTCGGTAACAGCGGACACCTGCGGAGTCGGTGGGGCCTCCAAACGGGGCAACGGTGGCGGTGCAGTCACTGTGGCGGGCGGAGGCGAGGCGCAGTCTCCCCCTCCCGATGAAATGTTGGCTGTGTCGTCCTGTTGCACGGAAAGGCTGTAGACTCGCAGGGCCGTACCTGTAGTCGACCACCTTCGCACGTCGACTCCAGCAGGATAGGGGATATAGCCTCCGTAGCTGCTGGTCGTCCTTCTCTGGCCCTCTTGGATATTAACTTCGATCAAAGCCTGCGGGCTGATGCGGTTGCCGTCCTCATCCTCCGCCCACGCCCTTACGGTATAGGTTCCGTCGTTATCAAACACATCAAGCGGGAAGTTAGAGTATTCTTGTGGCGGATCGGAAAAAAGCACACCCAGATCGAGATGGGTACCATTTTGAGCACCGATCACACCTTCAACATTTGCAAACGCCAGCGCTGTGCCGGCATTGTCGGGGGCCAACGCGCTGAGGCTGTTCACCGTATAGTAGGAGGGGGATTCGCTGCGAGCCGCGACCTGATCCGACAGCCTGATGTTGGTGAAGAAGCGATTGGCGGCAGGGGAGCTGCCCGGAATCTCCAGATCCCATCGGTTCAGGAGGGAGACGGACCTGTTACCCCCAACGGGGCCGTGCTGTCCAAACACAATCCGGCTGTCGTAGACAGATTGACCTGAAACGGTCTCCGCCTGATAGCCCAGCAGATCTCCCTCCGAGTCTTCAATTGCGATGCGATAGTAGGCAAAGTCCACATCGGAAGGCGTGACGTCTCCTGCACCATGACGCAGACCAATGCGGAATTTCTGGCTCTCGGGCCGGTTTGCAACTGGCGTTGCCTCACCCTCAACCCACCAATTGTCAAACAGATCATTGAACCCCAGATAATAGTAAAGACCGTGACTCTGGCCTGCAGCAAGGGTGATGGCACCGTCAGCAGTATCAACTGCGCCCACGCTCCAGACACCGGTAGCGAAACAGGGCGCGGGCATCCCGGAAGTGTAGTCCACACTCCGGATATCGCTGACCACATAGCCTCCCAAGGTAATGCCCACCGACACTGTAAGGTCGAGCGTGGGCTGAATCCCGTCGATGACCAGGCTGTTTTCGCCGAGAGCCTCTTGCTTTGTGATTTCTTCTCCGTCGCCATCCACAATAATGGTCATGCGAGCCTTGAGGGCATCAGAGCCTAGATGGGAGGCCAGCCCGTTCAGATCTGGAGCGTCCCAGGCCACCCGGATTTCGTCCTCTTCATCAGTCCTATTCACTGTCAGTCCACTGACTGCAGGAAGTCTGCTTTTGGCCGGACAGTCCCTGAAGTCATCGTCAAAAGCGCCACGAGCCAAGGACAGCCCGCCAAAGTTTTGGGAAAGCAGGAGAAGCGCCAGAGCTAGTAGCCCAAGCCGCATCCTGAGGACTTTATTGATCAAACCTGCACCGAGATGAAGAATGGTCCAAACTGATACACCGGATACACCAGGAGTATAACCTTAGGACTTGCAGACGGATACATTCATACTAGTGTTATACACATTGAAAGAGAACGAATGCCTCAACCGATGTGCAGATGTGTACAGCATATATCATGCGACACAGAAATGTAAGACCGAAAGCCGCTGCTTTCGCATAACATCGCTCATTCCGTGCGGCAAGTCACAGGGCCTCCTTCTTCAAGCGGTTCAAAGAGTGATTCCGGGCAACACCATCTGTCTTGAAATCATGCTGATTTATGTCGTAGCGGGAGCCATTCTTTCAGGATTTGCATTCAAAAGGTGCGCTTCATTGCAATGCTGATACATTTGAAGTCCCATGCCCGTTACGCATTCCCCATTACGCATTCCTAACTAGATTGTGCCATTTGATTGCCTGCCCTACGAGAAAATGGGGAAGAAGGGCTTTCGGAAGGATTTCTGGACCGCCGTTTCATGGAATTTGTCAAGAATCCAAAGGCAGAGTCTCTTGCCCTCTTATGCCCTCTCTGGAGAGCACACAGTGGTTCGCCCAACTTGTGAAGATGGTTCGGTGGCTGCTTGGGTAGCTGGAAACTTAGGATGCAATTAAGCCCAAAGCCTGCTGATTTGCGAGGTGAAAACGGCAGTGATACGATCCCATTGTCCCTTGGCCTTGCCGGCTCTTGCTAAATCATGACTGCACTTACCTTATTCGGGTTGGTGGGTAAGTGAATCTCTTGGCTGATCGGCTAAGGTTTCGTGGGAACCTGTTCCATTTGCAATTAAGGAGATTCTGCATGGACATCAAGTAAACTCGACGGAACTTTCTAAGGGCTTTCGGAGTTTCGGCCACTTTGGCCTTGGCGGCCTGCGCAGCGGCGCCTGCCGCGTCTACGGGTGCGGAACCGATGGCTGAGAGGGTTGAGATTGAGTTTATGAATTGGTGGGGTGCTCACCGGGAACCGCTCATGGACGAAATAATCGCCAACTTCCATGACATGAACTCATTGGTGCAGGTCAATAATTCAGTCCAACCTTGGGATGGACGTGAGGAACGGGCGGCTACAGCCGTAGCCAGCAACAACCCACCGGCCTTGATCATGACCCAGCGCGTGGAAACCTATCAGTTCGCCCACGAGAATCTGATTCTGCCGATTGATGACTATGTTCAGGCTTCAGGAATTGACCCCGATTCCATTTTCTATTCCGGAGAAATCAACAACCAACGTTGGCAAGGGCAGCTGTATTCGTTCCCATTGCCAACCGGTGGGGGCAACACTGGCCAATACTTCTACAACAAGACCGTACTGGCCGAAGCCGGCCTTGACCCGGAAACGCCTATCGCCACCTGGCAAGAACTGACTGAGGCGTGCCAGGCTATCACTCAGAAAGACGATATTGGGCTTACCGTAATGGGAGCCAACCTGGGAGGCGGCCCTGTAGGTTTTGGCCAATGGCTATATACCAATGCCGGCCAATTCGTTTCAGATGACGCTCATACCATCCAGTTCCACGATGAGGCAGGAGTACAGACGCTGGAATGGATGGTGAATTTCACCAATGAGATCAATGGGAGCATAGACAACAACAACGAATTTCTGGCTGGCACTTCGGACACTTCTGCGGACCATCCCTATTACACCGACAAACTGGGATTCCTGTTTACTGGCGTGTGGCAGTTCGGACATCTACAAGCCACCGATCCAGATATGTGGGCGGATACTTCGACTTGGGGCGTCGGCCAGATGCCGTACAACGCCAATAACTCGAACGCCGGTCATGCCGGTGTGGCCGGTTTATCCGGCTCGTGGGGCTACGTAATTCCGGCTTCGACTCCACAGGATCAAGCGGATGCTGCATATCAGTATCTGGAATTCTTTGGCACCCACGAAGCGGGGGGCTGCCTGTTCTTGTTCAATCAGGGACGTCCGTCACCCGTGGGGCAGTGCAATGAAAATTCCGCCTACTACGATTCCAACCCCTATTGGGACGTAGTACTTAAGTCCCTCGCTTCGGATGTGAGCGTAGCCGTGACACCAGTACAGAATCGCATCAATGATGCGGTCACCACAGTCGTGGAAGAAGCATACTTCGGAGTTGAGTCACCTGCGGATGCTTTAGCGAAAGGCGCCGAGGAATCTCAGCGCATCCTGGACGAATTCTGGGCCAGCTAATTTTGCCGGTTGAGCTTCGTTCCCCTTACACCAAACTGAGCGGGAAAAGCCGTTAGCAGAATGGCTGGGCCGCGGCTCGGCCATTCTTGCCCCACCAGTTCTGCCGTCATGTTAATTTCTCTACAGGCGTACCTGCACCAGCATCGCAGGAAGTGGGTGGGTTTCGCGTTCATTCTGCCCTGGATTATCGCGGCGCTGTGGTTCGACCTGATCCCATTTATGGTTAATCTGCTGCTTTCCTTTACAGATTACAGTGTCTCCACCAGTGCGCCCGACTGGACCGGAATCAAAAATTTCGATGAAATCTTCACGCTGGATCCCCTCTTTCAGAAGAGTCTAGGCAACACAGTCTATTACCTAGCGTTGAGTGTACCAGTGCGTTTGGTGGCAGCCCTCGCCATCGCCCTCCTGCTAAATTTACGAATCAGAGCACTGGGAACTTTTCGTACCATTTTCTACGTTCCTTCAGTGGTGCCCCTGGTTGCGGTGTCCATCATCTTTTTCGGGATGTTCAACGCCCGGTATGGCATTTTCAACCAGGTACTGATCCTCCTCGACCTGCCTCCAGTGCGCTGGCTCACCCGCCCGGAATGGATCAAACCCGCGATGGTCATCATGAGCACGTGGGGATTCGGGGCACAGATGGTCATCTTTCTGGCCGGACTGCAAGGCATTGCCTCAGAACTCTACGAGGCGGCTGAAATGGATGGAGGCAACTACTGGCAGAAGCTTTTTCGGATCACAATCCCCATGTTGACTCCGGTCATCTTCTTTAATCTGATCATTGGCATCATCGGGGGTTTCCAGGTGTTCGCCTCCGCCTATGTACTGCTTGGCCCTGGCGGCGGACCCCTAAATTCCGGTCTCTTTTATGTCATCCACATCTACAACAATGCCTTCAGTTACTTTAGGCTGGGCTACGCTGCAGCCTTGTCGCTGATCCTGTTCCTAATTATTCTCTTTTTCACTATCATTTTGGTCAGGACTTCGGACCGTTGGGTCTATTACGGGGATACATAAAGCAAAACGGGAAATGTAGCTGTGGTTGAAGGATTGGTAAATCGCATATCTAAATGGGTTGTCGTGTACCCGTTTCTGGTAGTCGCGTCGGTTGTCATGGTCTTTCCATTGATCTGGACTTTTTCGACGTCACTCAAGACGGCCCAGACCGTCACATTGCGAGAAGTGCAACTGATTCCTGATCCGATCCAATGGTCTAACTACATCACTATCTTTGAAGAAGCGCCGCTGCTCAGGTACACGCAGAACACCTTATATATGGTGTTCGCTTCGGTAATCGGCGGCACATTGATTTGCGCATTGGCAGGTTACGCGTTTGCCCGTATTCAATTTCCAGCACGGGAGACAGTTTTCTATATCTTGCTGAGCACCATGATGCTGCCACATGTGGTGCAGATCATTCCCTTGTTCGTGATCTTTGACCGTTTGGGCATGGTCGGTACGTTCTGGCCCTTGATAATTCCACGTCTGCTGGGACACAATGCCTTTTACATTTTCTTGATGCGCCAGTTCTTCCGTGGCATACCGTTGGAACTCAGTGATGCGGCGTGCATGGATGGCTGTACTGAGTTTGGAATCTGGGCCCGGATAGTGATGCCCAATTCCAAGCCGGTATTGGCCGCCGTAGCCATATTTTCCATCCAGTTTGCTTGGAACGACTTTCTCTCGCCTCTAATTTATCTGGGACCCAAGCAGGAATTGTGGACTTTGGCGCTAGGATTGAACGCCCAAAAGGGATTCGAAGGGGAGATTACCTCCCTACACAAAATGATGGTGATTTCGGTTTATATGATCATTCCCATGCTGCTGGTCTTCGCCTTCGGCCAAAAATATATGATTGAGGGCGTGACTTTTTCGGGAATGAAAGGGTAGCGAACACGCGCTAGGTACAACTAAGGAGCTAAGAAAAATGTTAGGTGAAGTGATTGTCCCGAAAGAGGATATAGAGTCCTTTGATCAGAACGGCTTCTTGATTATTCGGAATGCCTTGGATGCAGAACAGATTGCGGCTCTCCTTGAGGCCGGAGACAAGCTGATGGCTTCGGACGATCAGGTACACCGCCAAGCCATGCCCAGTGGTCGCTATGACAGTTTCCGCAACGCGGTAACCAAGCACAACGTATTCCGTGATCTGATAGACCATCCCGTAATTTTGCCCACTGTAGTCCAGCTGCTGGGCTCTGACTTGCATCTGGTAACTTCTCACCTAATTTACAAAGGGGCAGATCCAGAAGGCACACCCGATACCTTCCGTGAGCCGGGATGGCATAGGGACTATTTTCAAGCCATGCACGATATGGGCCATCGGCGCATACAACGATTCCTGGTCAAATGCGCCTACTATCTGACAGACCTGAGTGAACCTAATTCAGGAGTTACTATGGTGGTGCCCGGCAGCAATCTTCTGACCGAGGCAATCGACATTCCAGCCGGACAGCCAGATCCCGAAAGTGCGTTGGAGCCTTCTTTGCAGGCGGGCGACTGCCTGATATTTGAGAATCGGACGTACCACGCGGGGGCGGCCAACCTTATCTCCAGAACCAGGAAGGCCCTCATGATGGGTTATGGCTATCGATGGATCAAACCCATGGATTATCGGGTGCAATCAGTTGACTTGCTCGCGCAGATGAGCCCTATGCAGCAGTTCATGTGTGGGGAACAATTCACAAAAAGGGAAACTTTCGACTTCCGAGGAGGTGATAATCCTCTTGATGAATGGTGTGAGCAATATGACATCCCTACCGTCAGATATTGAACGTTCATATTACAAAGTCATATCTGCAAGTCTGGTCCAATGTTAGGAAGTCAGCGGCCACGAACAGTTTGGATTCCCTGTAGACACTGTGGAAGCGTCCCTGCCTGATGCGGTGAAATTCAAGTAACGGGCTCAATTTCATTAACTTCCCGGTCAAAGGGGCAGACGGTGATCGCCATGGCGCCTCGCCTCGCTACCTTGATCAGGGACAGCCGTCTGGTAGTGAGGGATGCAGGTCGTATCGTGGAGTTGGGGTCGCATCGCGAACTCATGGCCGCCGGCGGAAGTTACCTAGCCATGGTTGAGGCACAACGAGCGTTCTCTGAAGTTCATACTCTCAGCCGAGCCTAATCGGGATTCGACGTACGTGCATTTCCTGCCATCTCAGAGGCCCGGTATTCCATAGGAAAAACCGAATCGCTGCTGAATGGGGAAAACGCAACGGCCCAGAGAGCCACCTCTTCTGCCTTAAGATTTCGCCCAGCCAACTTATTGCTGCCCAGAATCAGGCTTACAGACACCCAAATTCTTTAATAATGATTTTGGACTGGATTCTTATTTTGACTGATACTAGGGCAGATCAAGACACCGTCTTCAAAATAGGCTGGCAGAGCCTGTTGTTCTCTGTATTGTGCTGGCCGTGGCGAAGACCCGAGTTTCTGGATGTCCGTTTCTTAGAACAGATTGGAGCAATGCACATGTGGTGGCGACGATTCACGATTCTCAACAGTGTGGCCTTGTTGGTCATGGTTGCATTATTGGTCACCGCGTGTGCGGGTGAGGCCCCACCCGCGCCTGTGCCTCCGGCGGCTGAGGAACCGGCGGCCGAGGAAGTTGTAGTAATTGAAGAAGTGGAGGAAGTTGAAGAGCAACTCTCCGGAGAAATCATCATCAGCCTGGCCTCGAACGATGTCCAAACCTATCAGGCTATGGCCGATGCCTATATGGCCATGCATCCAAGGGTGAATGTATTGGTTGAACTCAAGGCGCCGACGGTAGACGCCTACTTGCAATGGATCCGTACCCAGTTCACACAAGCGGAACCGCGGGTCTCCCTAATAGAATCCCCCCATTTGCGCGAATTTGCCCAGGAAGGACGCCTAGTGGATTGGGCTCCCTACCTCAACCAGACCAACCCTTACACCGGCAATGCTTGGGAAGACAGCTTTGAGGAATGGGGCTTGAACCTAGTGCGAGACCCCAGCACCGGGGAGATGTACACGATGCCCTACATGTCGATCCAAACCTTCTGGGTATACAACAAGGATATTTTTGAGGAGGCCGGTATCACCGACGTACCTGCCCAGCCCTCTTGGGATCAGCTGGTGGAATACAGTGAGAAAGTCAAGGCTGCAGGCTATATCCCTATCGCCATAGAAGGCACCACTGAGCAGATCTGGGGTGGTGGGCGCATGCCGTGGTTGATGCGCTCGGCTATGGATCAATATCATCGCGATGAATTACAGATCATCCAGTGCCAAGAAGGCGACTGGTGCTTTCGAGAGGGCCTCGACGACACTTGGAGCTATGATCCCTCGGATGTCCGCAACGATGATCCTGACAGAGTATCTGTCAATATCGTGCGCCACCTGCGGGCCCTGCAAGATGGGGAAATCTCCTTCGACGATGCCTGCACGGTGGAAATGATGGAACAGATCGGGCGGGTCTTCAAGACCGAAAACGGCTACGTACCGGAGGGTTGGGCCGGCCTCAGCGATGCTTATCCCCTTTTCCTCACGCAGAGGGCCGCCATGCGCATGGTAGCTGGCGGTTTCTTCACCAGTTTTCCCAAAGACATCCGCTCTTTGGCTCAAGGCGAATATTCTGGCTCAGGTGAACTGGACGAGGATTCCGCGGCGGCCGCAGTGGAATTCGAGTATGGCCGGTTCGCTTTCCCCTCGATTGAGGGACCGTGCGTGCAGGGCCCTGCTAGGGCCAATGAACTGACTCAAGGCTACCTGGCTTTGCCCAAGAAAAACCGCGCCCAGAACGACCTGGAAGTGGATTTCGCCATGTTCTGGACCAGCCCCGAAGGCATGCAAATCTTTCTGGAAAACAAACTGGATCCCGAAAACCTGGCCGGCGGTATCGCTGGGCCTCCCTTGATCAAGGGTGTCTCTTTGCCAGAGCCCTGGCAGGATGTCTTCGCCAACAGCGTCTTCATCGGAAATTATGAGAAGCCCGGAGCACCGGGGGATGCCGTGGCTCGTGGCTTCTTCAAGCACGAGGAATCAAAGCGAATCTGGTCCATCATGGTCCAGGAATTCTTTGCAGGCGCAAAGACAGCTGAGGAATTTGCTGCAGATTACCAGCAGCTATTTTTCGAAACATTTGAAAGCCTGCTGGAATACCTCAATCTGACGGAAGAGGATCTGGAGTCACCTGAGAAACGGCCTCCCGGCTACGTGGCTGCTGGTCCCTATTAAAGGCTCTTGTTGGGCCCTGAGCAGCAGCTCAGGGCCGGCTATTTGAATTAAGGGGCCGTGCCCGAGTGTGCGGCCCCTTTCTTATCTTTCTCAATCCTGTGAACTGTGATGTTGTTCCTTAACCGGCAACTGATTCCACTTTGGCTCTGCTTAGGCCTGCTCCTCCTATGGGCTAAGCCCGTCTGGGCCCAGTCGGGCACCTTGTGGACAGAGCAGCTGGACAGCCAAGTGACTGTGACTTCCGTTTCTCCCGACGGTCAACGCGTTGCTTTGGGCACACGCGACAATCAAGTTCAGGTCTTCGATGCGGAGGCGACTGAACTCTGGACATTCATTGCCGAAAACAGCATTACCGGCTTGTCCTGGAGTGCAAATGGTTCCCTCCTGGCCATCGCCTCAGAAGATCGCCGAGTTTATCTGCGGGATGGGACCAATGGGGACGCTCGCTGGGACTACAAGACCTCGCGTACAGTAAATGACGTTGCCTTAGCTGCGGACGGATCCCTGGTGGCCTTGACTACAGATGATCAGAACATTCATGTCTTGGACGGGGATGGGCAATTGCTCTGGAACGTAGATAGAGGCCTTGGCGTGGAAGCCGTAGCCATCTACGGAACCGGCGACAATGCCCGAACCGTCATCGGTTCAGATGACGGTCGCATTACCATTTTTTCCCGTGTGGGAAACGAACTGCTCTCCGCCCGACTGGATTTTGATGTCAAGGCTGTGGCTGTTTCGCGTTCGGGAGCGCGTATTCTGGCTGGCACCAGCGACGGCTCCATTGTTCTCCTCAATGGGGCAAACGGTGATGTGATCTGGGCTGTTACCGGAAACAGTGACATCTACGATGTCACTATGTCTGCCGATGCCACGTTTATTTTGGCAGCCACGGACAGAGGTACCATCTATTTTCTGGATGGGGAAGGAAACATCACGCAGGAATTGCAATTGGAATCACCGGTTCAAAGTGTTTCGGTGGCCGCCGATGGCTCTGTCTTGGTCTGGGGCGATGACGCGGGCCAAGGATCTTTTGTGGATCGAAATCAGCAGGCGCAGGCAGTTGCGAAGCTGGACCGCCAGCGGGGCATGGTGATTACCAGTTCTGTGGGACTGTTGGTATTGCTGTTGGTGGGAGCCACATTGCTTATCTTGTTTACCGATCGCGGGAAACACGTTTGGCAACAGCAATCAGCAACACCACGCCGAAATCTGGCCTCCGTTTGGAAGGCTCGTTACTCTTACATCCTGATATTGCCAACCCTCATTTTCCTGCTGACATTCAATTACTACCCGGCCTTCTCGGGGCTGTATCACGCCTTCACAGATTGGAACCCGTCCGGACATTCCCCTTGGGTGGGAATCGAGAATTTCCAATTTCTGCTGAAAGACCGCTTTTTCCTAGCCAGTTTTCGCAACGCCTTCATTTTGGTGGTCGTATCCATCGTTAAGACCTTGACCCTTCCTCTGCTGGTGGCAGAATTGATCTTCAATCTGCGAAACAATTCCGCTCGGTATTGGGCGCGCACGCTCTTCGTAGTACCGATTGTGCTTCCGGCCGTGGTGGAGATCTTGGTCTGGAACAATATATATGACCCGGCCATCGGCCTGTTGAATGAAGTTCTCAAGCTCATCGGCATGGAAGACTGGACGCGCGTCTGGTACGGCGATCCGAATGTGGCCCTTGGCTCGATCATCTTTATCGGCGTGCCGTGGGTGAATGCCTTTGCCTTGCTGATTTTCTACGGGGGCCTCATTTCTATCTCCGATGAAGTCCTGGATTCCTCGAGAGTAGATGGGGCCAATGCCTTTCGCAGATTCTGGAGCATTGACTTGCCGCTGGTCATGGGTCAAGTGAAACTGTTGCTCATCCTGAACTTCATTAACGCGGTACAGACTTTCGAGCTTGTTTATCTGACTACGGGCGGCGGCCCTGGCGACTCAACTTACGTGCCCGCATTAGAACTCTATTACATGGCCATGCGCATGGATCGCATGGGCGTAGCTTCCGCTATTGGCATGATTCTGTTCTTCATTATCCTGGCCGGCACCATTGTCAATTTGCGTTTTGTACGGTCTGCTACGGACTTCGAGGCCTGACGGTGACAATTACCTCCGTATCCCCCGTCCGTACCAGACGACCCAAGTTTTCCTGGATGCAGCTGGTAAATCTGCTTTTCTTGGGTATGTTGTTGATATTGACTTTCGTGCCGATCATTTACTTGATCGTGTTGGCTTTTAAGGACAATGGCCAGATTTATGGCCGCTTCTGGTCGCTGCCTGACCCCTACCGGTTCGTAAATTTCGCACTGGGCTGGAAGGTGATTGGCCGCCCCATATTCAATTCGATTATCACTTCGGGGTCCGCCTGTGTAGTTACTATTGTGCTTTCCAGTCTTTCCGGTTATGTGTTCGCCCGCCATCGCTTCCCGGGCAAGGAAGTGATCTACACCGGAATCCTGGCACTGCTGATGATTCCACCCATTTTGACCCTGATCCCCGCATACGTCCTGATTCTTAGTTTGGGTCTGGAAAACACCTATTGGGCCCTGATTCTGCCGTGGACTTCTGGTGGGCAGGTCTTCGCCTTGCTGCTGTGCCGCAGTTTCTTCGCCACGCTACCTGAAGAGTTCTTCGACGCCGCCCGCATTGATGGTGCCACGGAATTACAATCCTTCTGGCGCATCGCCGTGCCGCTTTCCATGCCCATCCTGATTACCGTAGCAGTGGTACGCCTGGTTACCACTTACAATCAATTCATGTGGCCGCTGGTTGCCATTTCCACGCCCCGGCGCCAGGTAGTCGCCGTAGCCTTAACCCAGTTTACTTCCGAAATCGGTGTCACCGATATAGGCCCCCAAATGGCTTCCTACATCACAGCCTCTATTCCGCTTGTGCTGCTTTTTTCCGTGGGCATGCGCCACTATGTACGGGGCCTTACTGCGGGTGGCTTGAAGGCCTGATTCCCCAATCACCTGACCAATGTTTCCAGTCCGAATAAAAAGGAACCATGCCATGACCGGGTATCAAATCACACAGGAAGACATTGAAAAGGCTCGTGATGTACGGGAGCACCTGCTGCGGGATCCCCACCGGCCTGGATACCACTTCGTTGTGCCGGAAGGACAGGCGCATCCAGCCGACCCCAACGGCGCCATTTTCTGGCAGGGCAACGTCCATCTGGGCTACATCTACCAGAGGCACGGCAAACATTGTTGGGGCCACGTTTCATCCCACGATTGGTTGCATTGGAAACATCACCTACCTTGGCTCACGCCGACCGCAGACAGTCCCGAAGAAGGAATATTCAGCGGCAACTGCTTCCATGGCAAGGACGAAGCCGTTTTTCTGTACCACGGGATGAAAAAGGGCAACAGCATTGCCACTGCCAGCGATTATTGGCTGGAGAATGTACTCAAGTCACCAGCCAATCCTATTGTCCCAGTGCAGGATGACGAGGGTCGCAGAACCGGTTCCCAAGGCTGGGCCTCCTGGGATCCCCATGGGTTCATTGCCAAAGATGGTACCTACTACGGAATATTCGGCGGACATACTCCTTCGGTCTTCAAGACCCGAGACCTGCATTCGAGGTGGGACTATGTAGGAGACTTCTTGGCACACCCCTTGGAAGGAGTGGATCTGCATGAGGATGTGTCCTGTCCGGACTTCTTTCAGCTGGGGGACAAGTGGGTGATGCTCTGCATCAGCCATGAACTGGGTTGCCGTTATTACGTCGGCGATTGGCGGAATGAGCAATTCCATCCTGAGTATCATGAACAAATGAGTTGGGTAGACAACGGATTCTTCGCTCCGGAAAGCCTACTTGATGACCAAGGCCGACGCATTATGTGGGCCTGGTCCCGGGATGAACGAGACCGAGACACGGTGCAGACGGCCAGTGGCTGGTCAGGCACTTTTTCCTTCCCCTGCGAGATGGTGCTGGAAGGCGGTCGTATCGGTCTTAAACCCATTGAGGAATTGCAGTCAGTCTGCTATCCCGGAGTTAATCAGCAATCCATGTTGCACGATGGCGACGATCTGGTAGTACAGGGGCTGGAGAGTCGCTCTATCGACATTTGTGCCTGGTTCATGCCAAAGGGCGCGCAACGGTATGGGGTGAAAGTCTGTCGTTCGCCACAAGGGGAAGAAGAAACCGTGATTGGTGTGGATGTACAGGAGCGAGTTCTTTTCGTAGATACCACCAAATCAAGCCTATCTTTGGGCAAGAAACTGGTAGAAAGGGCCCCAATTCCCCAAAGCGTAGATTTGCAAAATTTGGATGGCTTTCTCCTGCGAGTGTTAGTTGATAACTCCATCGTAGAAGCATTTGCTCTCGGTACCCAGGCTGTACGTCGCATCTACCCCACCAGGTCAGATAGCAATCTGGTCAGTTATTGGGCTGAAGGAGGAGATTGCGAACTGGACGTGGCAACTACCCATGTCAAGCGAACTAATTCCTATTGAGCAAAAGCTTGAAAAGATACGCTTAAAACTGCATGCGGACATCGAACAGACAGGTCGGGAAGAGAGGACTGAACCTGCCCTCTGCGGCCCTCAAGCACATTTGTCAATCTGCAGGCCTGTTGTAAAGTCATTCTTGGCCTTCCTGCATTGACTCTGATAGTTGACTAGGCCTCGAACCCGTGGGTCCGGCCCACAGGAGCCTGTATGTTTGAACAAAGGCGGTTAACTACCCAGCTCGTTGTTGCGTTGGCAAAGAACCGCGCGGCGGGTGTCAGCGCCGTTTTCTTGTTCCTGCTATTTGTGATCGCTGCATCAGCCCAACTTATCGCTCCCTTTGACCCTCTGGAAATCAATGCCGAGGAGCTCCTGCTACCTCCCAGTACCGAACATTGGTTCGGCACCGATGACACAGGCCGGGACGTGTTGAGTCGAGTCATTTGGGGAGCCCGGCTGTCCCTGCGGATCGGTTTGATTTCTTCAGGAATCGCTACTTTGGCAGGACTCGTGCTGGGAATGGTCAGCGGATTCTTCGGAGGGCTGCTCAGTTTCATCATTTTGCGGGCTATGGATCTGCTGCTGGCCTTTCCCGGCGTATTGCTGGCCATCGTAATCGTGGCCGTACTGGGTCCTGGGCTGGAAAACGTCATGATCGCTGTGGGGATCAGCGCCATTCCAGCTTTCACGCGGGTAGTCCATAGTAGCTCCCTGTCCATCAGCCAATTGGACTTTGTGGAGGCCGCCCGTCTGATTGGTGGATCGAAAGGACGTATTATCATCCGGCACATATTGCCCAACATCCTGGCACCGGTCATTGTCCTCTCTACGCTACAAGTAGCGGGGGCCATTTTTGGCGCGGCTTCGCTCAGCTTCATCGGCTTGGGAGCCCAGCCGCCGACTCCGGAATGGGGCGCCATGGTCAGTCGCGGTCGGTACAATCTGCGGGATGCGATGTGGCTTTCAACCTTCCCTGGCCTTGCCATCGCTGTGGTGGTCATTGCCATCAACATTCTGGGGGACGGATTGCGGGATGCACTGGACCCCCGTATGCGCATCCGCTAACGCCTTGAACTCTTAGGATCAGGCCCCTTCCCAGTCCGGCTACCAGCTCGCTCCAAATTCGTTGCGGGAGCCAATTTCTTTCAGTAGCATACACATAAGCATCATTAGATAGGCCATAGCGGACCTTGAGGGCGCTACCTGGTCCAGGTCTGGACGGGGATGGTCTCAGAAGCCGCCCGGATAAGAAAGTCAGGGGGAGCGACTGATTTCTGGTCACCTTATGGGGATCCTTTGTAAGCATCACCCTTGTCGCAAGAGAGAGTTTCGGAGGAAGGAATCCAATGCAAAGCAGGCTTTCGCTGGGAACTATAACCTTGAATTCTTAGGGCAACGCGTCGAATGTTTTTTTCGCTGAGATAGAATCATTCAAACTATAGTTGGTGTTCCGCATTGAGCTTGTGGACTGTGGCCTATGGGTCAAGACTTTTTTTAAATTTTATTGAGGAATGGAATGTTCAGGAAGCAAATACATTTACTGTGGATTCTACTGTTGTCATTCACTCTGCTATTTGGTGCTTGCGTTGCCCCGGACGCTCCGGCCGCAGACATGCCCATGGCGGAAGCGCCTGCCGAGAGTATGGGGTCAGGTACTTTGACTATCGGCATCCGCAACGCCGACTATGACACCCTTGATCCCCATGTCAGCAATTTTTCACAGTCTGCCTACGTCTTTCGAAATATCTTCGACCGGCTGGTTTATCTGGATGCCGATGCGAATCACGTTGGTGGGTTAGCCGCGGCTTGGGAAGCATCCGACGACGCGACTGAGTGGACACTTACGTTGCGCGATGATGTGACTTTCCATGACGGCAGCCCCTTGACTGCCGGCGTGGTCAAGTTCAACTTTGATCGTATGAAAGATCCAGCTACGGAATCCAAGCAGTCGGGTCCGTTGATGGGCTCCTATTCAGGTTCAGAGGTTATCGACGATACCACTTTGAAGGTTACTTTCGAGACCCCTTATGCCCTATTCCCGTTTGCTCTCTCCTCGCCCTTTATGGGAATCGTCTCGCAACAAGCCGTGGAAGAGCATGGAGACAATTTCAATGAGGTTCTCATTGGGTCCGGTCCCTTCAAGTTCGTCAGTGAAATTCAGGGCAACGAGGTAGTCCTCGAACGAAATGATGATTACAACTGGGGCCCAGCCATATTCCATGAGGGACCAGCCCATTTGGAATCTGTGGTCTTCCGGTTCATCCTGGAAGAAGAAGCCCGCTTGGCCGCCTTGGAAACCGGCGAGATTCTGATTATTGACGAAGTGCCCCCGGGGGCAGTTGACCGCGTGCAGGAAAGTCCCAACACTTCTGTCTTAGGGGCTCCTAAAGTAGGTTTGGCCCGGGGTATCCACTTCAACACTACCGTTCCACCCACGGACGACATTCGGATCCGGCAAGCCTTCATGCATGCTATTGATCGTGAAGAGATTGACCAAATCGTGTTCAAGGGTGTCTACCCGGTGTCGTATCAGCTGCTGACACGCGGTGTGAAGTTCTACGACACAAGTGTTGAAAACATGTACGCCTACGATCCCGAGCGCGCCATAGCTCTACTGGAGGAAGCGGGTTACACCGAAGTCAATGAGGACGGCTATCGCACGAAGGATGGCGAAGTGCTTTACCTCTATCATGCGACTTTTCCGGGTTACGTGGCTGAATTGCCTGCCGAAGTACTTCAGGCTCAGATGAAGAGGGTCGGCATCCAGTTTGACGTCAATGTCATGAGTGGGACCGCCATGATGGATGGCATGGGCTCCAATGAAAGCACATTCAATACAGCTCTCATTGGTACCTACAGTCCGGATCCAGGATTGTTCCTAGATCGCATGTATCACTCCAGTTCCATGGGCACGCGCAATTGGTCCCATTGGGCCTCTGATGAATTGGATGCCTTGTTGCGCAGTGGTTTGGAGACCGGCGATGACGCGGAACGAACTGAAATTTACAAGCAGGTACAGCAGATAATTAACGAGAATGCGTTAGGTGCCGGCATTTATGCCAATGTCTCGGTATTCGGTGTCAGCGCCGATGTTGAGGGGTTCCAGTTTGATCCCTATGCCCAACCCGAAATATTCGACGTTTCCATTGTTGAATAGAGCCTTACTGTAACCAAAGAAGAGCGGGGCCAGTCCCCGCTCTTCTTATTTCCGCCCAAGTACTCCCGCGGGCGACATTTAAGGAGCCACAGCATGAAATACCATCTGAGCGATCAAGAATTCGAAAGACGCCTCAACCGCGCGCGCGCGTACATGGAACAGCAGGAATTGGCTGGCATGGTGATTTTCAATGCCACGCGCAATTTCTATCTCAGCGGCTTCCATCACATTGCCACCGAGCGTCCCGTAGTCCTGGTTGTCCCCTTGCACGGAGAAATGGCTTTGCTAGTGCCTCACTTGGAAGAGGAAAATATTCCGGTCAGGAATCCCAACATTAAAGAAATGAAAGTGTACCGGGAATACCCGGGCTTAAAACATCCCATGGTGTATTTGGCGGAGTTGTTGGGAGACAAAGGACTAGCAGAAAGCAAACTCGGCGTGGACAGCTTGGGTTGGGGTGGGGGCATGGGGTACCGCGGCCCGAATCTCTCCGAAGTTATACCGAAGGCCACTCTGCAGGACGTGGGAGATGTCATTGATGAAATGAGGACTATCAAGTCCGCGGAGGAAATCGAACTCATTCGCATGAGCGCCATGTTCGGAAATGTCACCCACGGGTTCCTACAGGATTACATCAAACCAGGAGCCGTAGAGGTGGAAGTGGCCTTACGCGCGAGTCGGGACGGCACAGCCTTTATGATCAAAGCCCTACCTCAGGACTGGGAACCACAGGGCAGATCTGAAGGCTCTCACGCCAGTTTTACTTCTGGGCCCAAGACTGCTTTTAACCACCGACGCGCAGGGGGCCGCCGCCTCAAGCCAGGGGATGTGATACTTACCTACGCGGGCGCTGAAGTTGGGGGTTACAACAGCGAACTGGAACGCACCCTCATGATTGAGCCGCTCACTGACGATCATCGTCGTTACTTTGATCTGGAGGTGCAAGCGCAGGATATTGCCTTTGGTGCCATCCGGCCCGGAGCCAAGATGCGGGATGTGGAAGTCGCCGTGAACGCATTCCTGGAAGAGCATAATCTCTACGATCTGACCCGAACCCACATCGGACATGCGATCGGGATTGAAGGTCACGAAGGGCCATTTCTGGATTTGGGGGATGACACGGAAATCAAAGAAGGTTTTTGTTTGACCGTGGAGCCCTGTCTTTTCCTGCCCGGCTTTGCCGGATTCAGGCACTCGGACACTGTAGTTGTGACCGAAGATGGGATGGACATGATTACCTACTATCCCCGCGATATCGAGAGTCTGACGATCTCAGCGTGAGTAAGTGACTCATAGTCTCGTGCTCAGATCTCAACCCTGGTTTTATAGGCCGAGCCTTATTTCTTAGAAGTTGACTGATGACATCACATGTCTGAAATCCTGACAATCCTGTCATCCCAAGTCGCGCTGACGGATCCACATGTAGTCAATGACAATGCAGAAAATCTGAATCTGTTGCAGGCACTCTATGAGCCCTTGGTCCGAAGAGCGGTTCCTTACTTTGAACCGTGCCTGGCCGAGTCATGGTCTGTGTCAGAAGATGCCAAGATCTGGGAATTCAAGTTGAGGACTGGGGTGCGTTTTCACAATGGAGAAGCTCTTCAACCCAAATCGGTTATTGCCAGTATTGAGCGCGCCCGATCTCCGAACGTCGGAGGTGTGTTAGGGACAGAAGGGCTGTTCCACAGCTATCTCAGGGACGCAGAACTCAGCATATTGAATTCTGAGGTCGTTCGGCTGGCATTGGCCGAACCCATGGCAGATCTCCTGGATCTGTTGGCCGATATTCCCATTCTGCCTGTTAAAGCGAGGGAACAAGACTTAGTCCAAAACCCCGTAGGCAGTGGCCCCTATCGTATGGAGAGGATTACTGATTCGGAAGTGACCATGACGGCTCACACTGCTCATTGGCAGCGGCAAGACTTGGCCTTCCCGCGCGTCAAGTGGTCGGCTGTAGGCGAAGCGGAGGTACGCGTAGCCAGACTTACCCAAGGAGATGCAGACTTCATAACCTCGGTGCCTCTGCCTTCGATGGCCACCTTGGAATTGGCCAAGAGGTGCCATGTAGTCACAGCACCCAGCAATGTCTGTACCGTCTTCATGTGCAATGCTACAAACGGCGTATGTGCTGATGCAAGGGTGCGTCAAGCATTAAACTATGGCTTTGATTCAGGGTTATTGATTGAAACAGTTACTCAGGGGCCCGCACGCCCTTTGAGCGGTCCCTTGACATCCAAGCATTTTGGCTATGATCCCACTCTCCAGCCCTATCCAAGAGATCTGAGCATGGCCAGCGATCTGCTGAACGAGGCTGGATATGGACAAGGCTTGCGCCTAGTATTGGACGTCCCATCTGTATTACCGGACGAAGCCATTGAAGTAGCGAATTTCTTGTCAGAACAATACAAACCGTTAGGGGTGGAAACGGAGATCGTGGTGCATGAGGATCGGGCAGCCTATGCACAAACCGTTAAATCCAAGGGCATTCACAATGCCTGTTGTTTCGATTCTTCACCAATCAGCACCTTTCGGTCTTTACGGGAAAAATTCCGTTCTGATCTACAGGGGCCGTGGTGGCTGGGATTCGAAGACGTCCAGCTAAATTGCCTTCTGGTACAGGCCCAATCCACTGTTGACTTACAACAACGAGAGTCCTTATATAAAGCAGCCTATCGCTTATTACATGCCCAAGCTCCTTGGATCTATCTATATAACCAAATTGACTGTTGGGGTGTTTCCGACCGACTGAAAGGCTGGAAACCCACGATTCATGGCCTAGTAGCGTTCAGCTAAAGTCTCGTTGCGACGGGGTGCCACTCTCCGCTCTTAGAGAAGCGGTCGGTTCTCACCCACCTTTGCAGGACACGCGTTAACTTCCATCTGACACTTTCTATCGATGACTGCTTTTATTCTGCAACGCTTCCTTGCCTTAATTCCGCTCCTGTTGGGGGTGTCAATTTTGGTGTTCCTCATGGCGCAACTGGTGCCTGGGGATCCAGTCATGATGATGTTAGGGGAATACAGCGTGGCCTCTGCCGAAGACATTGAGAAGCTGCGGGAACAGCTGGGTTTCGACGATCCTCTGCATGTTCAGTATGGACGTTATCTCCGTGGCTTGGTACAAGGGGACTTGGGAGACTCTATGCGCTCGCGCAAGCCAGTCGCTCAGCTTATTCTGCAGCGGCTCCCCCGCACTATCGAATTAACACTGGTTGCCTTGGTCTTCGCAATATTGTTCGGCACTTCGATGGGCATTATTGCGGCTTTGAATCACAACAGTTGGTTGGATTATGTAACAGTCACAATCGCCCTGCTGGGAGTGTCGATTCCCGGGTTCTGGTTAGCCCTACTGCTGATATTAGTATTCTCTGTCAATCTGGGATGGTTACCTGTCTTAAGCTCTCCCGGAATCCCAGGTTTGATCCTGCCCTCCCTAGCCTTAGGCCTGTGGGCAGGAGGCACCATTGCGCGCCTGGTGCGTTCGGGCATGCTCGAAGTGATTAGGCAGGACTATGTCCGGACTGCCCACGCCAAAGGGTTGCCCGACCGGTCGGTACTGTTACGGCATTCTTTGCGAAACGCCCTATTACCGGTCGTGACCGTCGTGGGTTTGCAGTTCGGTCAGGTGCTGGCGGGCACTGTGATCATCGAAGCCGTTTTTTCCCGTCCCGGACTTGGCTTAATGTTAGTCAATGCCATCTTAGCCAAGGACTTTCCACTCGTACAGGGCATCGTCATGTTTGTGGCGGCTGCCTACATCATTGTGAATTCACTCGTTGAGATCCTTTACGTGTGGATTGACCCACGCATTCGTTACGCTTAGAGTCGGGAATTGGAAGGAGGCTGGCTGGAGTTAAAGGAGCCTCTTCCTAAAGCTTGTCGTCTCTGCTTAACAGAGGCTTCACACCGATAAGGTCCTGACTATCGACAGTTAAACACCTGTTTGTCTCATATCTGAACTATTAATAAGTCTGTGATTTAAAAAGCGCCGGATTGACTTTACGACAACCCGGTTCCTGACAAGCGCCCCGGTACCATCGGAGGTTCGGAAACGGTAGGATGTATGGCAAGTCGGAGTTGGAAATTCAGGTGTCGTACCAGAGTACCCAGAGACGACACTGGTGTTTCTCAATCGTGCCCGGAGGATGAGAATTCAGAACACAAGGTCTCTTGCGTGGGTCTCGCCCAGTCAAGTCACAGCAATGAAATCGGTTATATAATCTTGGTTAAATCCGTATCTAAAAAGGAGTGTGAGACATAGCCGTAACAGCCCCTGGACGGGGCAAAAGGCGGGGGAGGCTTGGCATACGGCCTCGGGAGAGCCTGGAGTCCAGGTGGACTCGACAGCACCGGCAGGTGTGCCAGCTCTGGCATTACCAAGAAGGTTATCCCTATCAGCCCGATCATGAATATACAGATTTCAATACCACAGACCCCTACTATGTAGTGGAAGATGTGAGACTGATGGCTCCTAGTCCCGAGCATGGAGACGATTTGCTGGAATGGGAACAGGCCCTAAATGTACTCGAGACGGACGATGATTCTTCCAGACCCAATCGACTCATAAGCCGCGAAGTACCTATCAAAGGTATACCAAGAACGTATTTCGCCGAGAAGCGCAACACAGGTGCGTTGGAGCCGGATTTGGCTTTGTGGGATGCAGACAATCCTCCTAATAGGGAAGGCAATTCCTACGTTTTTGATCCCGTCCATCCGCCTTTATTGGTCGTGGAAATTGTGTCGCAGTCCACCTCTCGAATACGAAACAATGATCTAGTGGACAAGATGAGTTTTTATGCCAGAATGGGAATTATTGAGTACTGGATTTTGGACTCTGAGGCAGATGAACCCCTATTAGGTTTCGCGCAAGAAGGAAACGCGGCCAAAGACTTGATGTTTCGCGAATACCGAGAGATTCCACCCAATCCTGACGGGAGTCGAACCAGCCAAGTGCTAGGTTTTGACTTACGCTGGCAAGAAAGCAGACTGGAAGCATGGGACAAAGAAGGCGGGTCATGGCTCCGCATAACGAACATCCCTCTTCTAGAAAGCCGACAACAGGGGCAGCGGGCAGGACAGTTGGCAGGACAGTTGGACGTTTGGCAAAACATGCTGGAGCCGAGCATTGGCACCAAAGCTTGGCAACAGTTATTAACTGCCTGGCAGGAACATCCAGAAACGAGACCCAGTGATCAGCAAGTCCTTTCCGTCATCCAAAATCCAGAAACCTGGCGGCTCTTACTTCCATCCTTCGAGAGCGGGTCCAAATAAGGCACTGCTGATCTAATTGAGGGAAACTGGGAATCGCACGCACATTAACTAAGTCTTCAGCCTGCTTTAGCCCACCAAATGGACCCTAATACTCAGTTCTTAGAAGCTATGGCCTATGGAGGAATTTACAGTCTTGACAGCCTCCCAAACACCTGCTACATGCATTATTGGAGCAAGAGATATTTAAGAGAGGTTAGGTTGCAGCGCTAATCCCAGAGCCAATCAAGTTCCGAAAAGGCGAGCTTGCCCTGAAAATTATCGATGTTGTCACGGACATCAAGGATGAGACATCTGTCGTTACCGCCATTCTTGATTCCGCGAAGTCCCCTTCCGATCATTTGGAAGTAGAGATTGGGACTGTAAACTGGTCGGGCAACAACTATGGCGCGCGTTTTCGGAGCATCGAAACCCTCTCTGAAAATTCCGTAATTTACTAGCACTTTGATTTGCCCGTTTCGAAACTCCTCAACGATACGCCGACGTACGGTCGTTTCGGTGTTAGCGCTAACGGCGCGTGCTTTGACTCCCTTCAGATCCAGTAATGCCGCGATAGTCTGCGAGTGCTCAACTGATGTCGCAAAAAGAAGAGTGGGCCAGTCTGCATCCACTTCTTCCTCGTAAACTTGCAGGATACGTTCTGTACGGGAGTGGTCATTTGCAATACGGTCTTCTACGCTTCTTGGCAGCCATGGGTTTTCTCTTGCCTGAAGCAACTCCTCTTCTGTCAACCGAAATTCACCTCCTTCAATTATTCCGTGTTCCGCACGGGCAAGAACTCGGATGTCTTGAAGTTCTTGAATCACAGCCTCCGGTTCCTCTCTGTCAAAAGCTCCAGAATCCAGTCTGTTTTTGCCGTACCGATTGACGAGTCTTTCAGTTTCCAACTCGTCGTGTCCCCTGTAGGGCGTCGCGGTTAAGCCGATCAATGTCGGTTCCCCCTTCCTTCTCCAACGTGTCAGCCCGAGTTCCTCCATTACAGAAGTGGAAGTAGGCGCTATAGATCTGTGGGCCTCGTCGAAGACCAAGAGTTTAAAGGTAGCCAAGAAGCTGTATTCAGCGATTTGCTTAGTTAACTTGGCATACAGAGTTTGGATGCTGGCAACGACGACATGCATTTCGGCAGTCGGAGCTGGTTGGGGCTGTCCTGCCCACATTCTAGAGATTCTCAGGCTACAACTCTGCGTGCCCTTGCTGGACCATACTTGGCGCCATGCTTCGACGGCCTGTTCACACAGTTCATCACGGTCTGCGACCCATAGGATGCCCCTTCAAAGCCGTCATCTCGAATCGACTCTACGATGGCCTGGACGGCAACTCTTGTTTTTCCAGATCCAGTCGGCATACTGATCATGCCGCGCCTCCCGGCAGTCACTTCCTGCGAGCCGATTAGGAGTCTTACATTTCCGACAATCTTGCGCTGAAAGTCGTGAAGCTTAGGAAGCGAGAAGGGCCCGTCGACCTCAAGAAAGGGCGGGCGCCGTGGGTTCGAATCACCAGCCCATGCTTCGTTGAAGCCCAAGGCTGTGACGAACTCTTTCGCGCGTAGACTACCTGCCCAGCGGTAAGGTGGATCCAAATGGGTAAGCACATGACGATACTCGCGAAGCGCGCCTGTGTGAAATGTTGAGATTGCACACTTTGCCAAAGTGATACCCGAAAGTTGCTCTTGGTCAGTCTCTAGAATCGCAAGCAGAGTTGGAGGAAGGTGACGCCGCAATTCCTCTTCCCCCACAGCGGCCAATAGGCGCTCCTCATCATTTGGGCAATCCCGAACTAGATCTCTCTCCTTCTGGATGTCTTGCGAGGGAAGTCGGAGTAGAAGCTCCTGGACTTTCTCTTCACCAACGTCGATCTTTAGCACGTCAATTATTGTTCGAATTTCCTCTTCTTCGTTTTCCATCCGCGCGAGGTAGATAAAGTCATCTGCAGAGATGCATTCAGGTTCATAGCTATCGACATATCCCTTCGAATTGCGAAACCCATCACAGCGAATTAGTTGCAAGAAACCTACTTTATCTGGGAAGAGATTTCTCAATCCGGGCCATACATCGAACAGGGGAATGGGGGCGTCATCGCCGAAGGATTCCCACGACGAATCAATATCGGGGAGCAGATCAAACGCCTCGCGAATAAGATCAGATCGAGGATGAGAAAGTAGCTCACTTAACACTGCCGGATCTCTCGGACTATAACCAAGCCCATATGACAGATCTTGTATTCCGCTATGCGTGCGAATGCGACCGTGCATTGCCAAGGCAGTCAAAGCCGGAGAATCAATTTCCAAAGGTGGGTAGATTTTCTGGGTGTCATGGCGCATGGTCCAAGATTGGAAAGTATTAGGTAGGTCTAGCAAATGCCACGTGAATCGGGCTCTACCTTCTTCCGAGAGAAACTCGAGTACGTCCAATGGTCCGGATGAAAGACTTGCAACAAAATTAAGCTTGTCGTGCCTGGGATTGCGATCGAGATCTCGTTCTTTGAAAAGGTCCCTGGCCTTTTCCTTAGTCAACCACATCATTCAGGGCGATAGCTCTCTCCCTTCCACTGGTACTTCAACTGCCCCAAGTTGCCGCAACAAAGGCAGATCCTCTGCATGGAAATCCACATCGATTGTTACATCTTCGTCACGGCTGCCATCACCTGGCACAACCGGGCCTGGCAAGAGTGCACAATATAATGTTCGCCATTGTCCACTGGCGGTTTTCACGTAGAGGCTTCCTTTCCAATCAGTGGAAACATCCCAATCAGTGGAAACATCCCTTATGATCTTTTCTGCTGATGACGGTTTGACGTTGCGGCTGCACTGCCAGAATTCGACCCAGTCTTTCTGTTGCGCCTCCGCATCGTGTTTGGCGCCGAAGGACCGCAAAATCGGAACGGGGGTCAAGATGCGGGAAGTCAACTCCTTAAAATCTGTTTCCGGAGAAACGGGACCTATACCCAAACCTTTCAACGCATTTAGGGTGTCTTGATCTCTTTCCAATTGGGGATGCACCAGAAACTCAGAATTAGAATCTTGTTTGCCGTTAAGAAAAACTGTTTCAGGATTCGGACTTACACACTGCCCATTTGCCAAAAGAACAATGTTTCCCAATTGAGTCTTCTCTCTCAGATCCTTCGGAATTAGAAATGCAGTTTGAACAGCAACCATGGACGCTGTTAATTCTTCAGAATCAGTCGAAGTGTTCTTCAATAGCGCTTCTAGCCATGTGGCAATCGTTGCTCTAGGAAACTCTATATTCTTTCTTTCGGGATCCCAGAGAGATTCTATGACTGCTATCCTAGTCCGGTTCAAGGCTTTATGATGGAGCCACCTTAACGGTCTAATTTCTTGGGAAGCCCATCTGGCCAGAGATTCTTCTGCCGCCTGGCCTCTAGAGGTAAGTTCCCTTGGAGGATATGAGATTTCAGTGAGTTTTCTTAGTGTGCCAGTTTTATCGGGCAGGATTTCACAATCCTGCAGGTTTCGATGTAGTTGCTCGCGAAGACGTCCGCTGTAATCGGTGTCCCCCGCCTCTCCGCGACGTGGTAATGCATCCAAGTGATTTGCAGGATCGTCCGGTGTGCTCAGATTCCTTAACTCTCTAGCGACCATTGCAGCCTCAGCATCGACCAACTCATCGTTGTAAATCCCCGGCAGCAGGTTCTGTCGGTCCTCATTAGTCTTCCATGGTGCATTCAGGATGCCTGAAAGGAGACTTGAAGTCAGGGTCGGAAAGTATGCCCAAAAGCGGCCAGGTTGGTTAAGCCGGTCAAAGGAAGCGGCCCATGAAATTGAAACTTCGGTCGCATTGTCTAGATTTCTACTGTCGCTCCTTGCCATTTTGGACAGCAAATGCCTCTTGCTAGAGAGCATCCACCGGGATTCATCCTTTCCATCACCAAGAATTATTTGTTGGGATAGACGACGCTTGGCTATTTCTCTGCATTCCAGTTCACCGATATGAAGGTCCAATCTCGATACATGCTGTACAAAGAGAAGGAATTCAGAAGGGAAATTCCGGATCTGCAGGCTTAGTTCCTCAAATGCACCAGGTTTGAGGGGGAGTCGAACAATATTAATTGCCCAAGATATCAGGCTACTCAATAAATGATCTGCCTCAGCTTCCGAACGAGGTTCAAAGGCTTCTGGAAGGCGTAGGACCGGGCAGTACTTAGCTTCTGGCACGATCTTCTGTATACGACTGGTCGCTCTTGCGCGACTAAATCGGAAAGAACCCGAACGGCTGAAGAACTCGGGCTCGTCTGACATACCCAGCACTGATTTGAAACCTAACCCAAACCTGCCGATTTCATCGGTGCCTCGCTTCGGGGACAAATGAGAAAACATCAGGGCTTTTACCCCATCTTCGTTGATTGCCTGCCCCTCATCGCCACAGTAAAGATTCGATGGAAATCAACTAAATGCAGATTCTTCCTGCTCTGCGTCCTGCCAGTCCATCAGAAACGTTTTGCACTAACTCATACAGTTGGCGGCGGGCGTACCCGCCTAGCTTGGCATCTTCTTCTTGGTTAAATTGCTCTTGGATTAAGTTCGGCTGGTTGCGATATGCCTCCAATGTATTCTTCGCCTGTTCATTTATGTAAATCCCAATTGGGCTCTCTGGGCCAGCCCACTCTGATTGCTTAAGAGACGACCGTCCAGTTTCTTGAGATGCATCTTCGGCAATTATTGTTGGTCGGGGTCCACGGTTCTTAGACCATCACTCCTTTTGCCAGCGCTTCTTACGTTTAGATTTCATTTATTCTCTTTTTCGTAAGTCAGTAATAAAGCGAAGACTTGGAGCACGAAATTGGGTCTAGCCTAGGGAAATAATCCGCAAGATTACTGTCCCTAAGTTAGGCAGGTACTTCAACAGCAACTTCCCGAAGAGAGCAAGAGCCAGCAAACCAAGTCTTGGTCATTTCGTATCAGAATCTCCTCGAATTGGTCAATTCGTCAAGACTAACTTGGAAGGGGAATCTACACAGGAATTCATCCGGCAGATTAGATACGGGGGGCATGAAACGGCGAGCTGTAGGGGATTTCTCTTTCTTGAAGATGCTGTTGCACTTTTCTTCTAACCTCAAGCACCCAGCTCCGTTCAATGTGAAATACAGAGTGCTCTCGTAGCAAGGAAATTGTCCAACTGGGGTTGGGGCCATCTATCCATTGTGGTCCCACGATATTCAACTAATCCACAGACTTTACAACTGCAGCAATCTCTCAGGATTTGTTTTGACCATGGTTCTGATGTCTTCGGCTGAGATCCCTAAATCCAACATGCAGGTAATGAACTGGCGCAATCCTTCCAACGGCGTCGACAAGGCATAGCGGCCGAAATCTGTGGACATAATGCAATGACGAGCCCCGATGGCATCAATCTGGTGTGCAACTTCCGTGATACCCCCCTTGGGTCCCTCTTGCATGCCCTCATCAATTGAAATGTATTCCTTCTCCACATAGTAGTGGGTTAGTGGAATGGGGGTGGCCGCGGTATACGCGGCAAAAGAAAACTCGATTAACGCGCCTTTGGCCGCCAATTCCTTCAAAGTCTCAATCGGGGCGATCTTGGTAACAGAACTGGACACAATTACGTTGCTATAGCCGTACCTTTCCTTAAGGTCAACAAGCCGCACTGCTTCTTCCACCGATACGTGACCAGTGTCCACATAGACTTGAGGATTGGAGGCGATAAGCTGCAGAATTTCATCCAGATTCTCGTCCGGATCTTCTCGCAGAGGTATGCGGATGCAACGATCCAGCTCCTCAGTCTTGAACTTCGGGTAGATCTCGGATAGGGGTTTGAATTCACCGTCGATGAATCGTCCTTCCCGAGACGCCTGAAAATAGGTAGAGTGCGCCCCGAAACTGATGTACTTGGCACAGTCACCATATTGCAGTGCGGTTTTCACTGCTCTTGGGTTCATGCCACCATACACAGTGTTCAGGATCAACCCACCGAAAGTTTGAAAATCTGGAACTACCTTGTTTACAAGCCAGGAAGTGCCATTGGTCATTTCGAAGACATCCAGAAAAACAATGGCCTGCATCCCCGCGGCCTTTGCTTCCTGAGCGGCCTCAAAGGGATCTACACGGCGGGGGCTTGACGTCAGATGAGGACCTGCATGGACATGAATGTCAATAGCCCCCTCCAGCAAGCGGTAAGTCAGGTCGAGGGAACGACCTTCAGGCAGAACTCTCATCTAATGTGCTCCCGAAAGTTGAAAATAATTGAGTCTAAAGCGGACGAATTGAGTAACGGAACTCAACATGTAATGTAACGACGCTACAGTGCCTGTTTGCATTGGAACCTGTATGATAACCTTTCGACCCCACCCCGGAAACTTCGACTTGTGAAGGCGGGTCTCGACTTCCAGATATCTGGCAAGGCACAGTGCGCGGTTGCCGCGGAGGACAGCGCCAAAGGAAGTGCGAAACTTGACCCGAGGAGCGACCATCGGGTTTGTCCGCTTGTTGACATGCGGACCTCAGTTAGGGGATCTCTGATATTGGATTTGCCTACAACATGGCAGTTGTTCTTAAGAGCCTTGGGCAGCCAATAATTTAGAACCAATGAAAGGAGAAATTTGCTAAATGGAAAAGGCAAAACCAATCCGCCCCTTGCAAATTGATGGTCAGCAGTTGCTTTCAGATCTGGAAGCGCTCGCGACCATCGGTTCGGACCCCCAAGGCGGCATATCCCGCATTGCCTATGGCCCTGAAGACCGAGCCGGCCGAGCATGGGTACGTAAGGAATTCCAGAAACTTGGATTGCCGGTCCAGACCGATAGTGTTGGCAACGATTCCTGGCTTTACTCAGGATCCGATCCCTCTCTGGATCCCCTTGGTCTTGGGTCGCATACTGATACGGTGCCGAATGGGGGGCGCTACGATGGCGCCTTGGGAGTCCTGGCGGCGTTAGCGGCAGTGCGTGCTCTGAGCCAGGACTCTATTCGCTTGCGACATGCCGTAGAGGTCTTTAATTTCGCAGCGGAAGAGGCCACTATGTCAGGCGCCACTTTCGGCAGTCGGGCAATGGTCGGCACGTTGGGGGACGAGGTGATACATCAGCGCGCCTGGGACAGTCGGCCGGTGGCCGAACATCTGAAAGATGCCGGTATTGATCCCGGCCAACTCGGGCTGGCACGCCGCGAGACCGGTCTGGCAGCTTTCATAGAATTGCATATCGAACAAGGCAGAAAGTTAGAATCGGCCAGAGTGCCCATTGGCATCGTGGTTGGTATCGCCGGAATTCGGCGTTACGAAGTCACAGTCAATGGCTCTCCCAACCACGCCGGAACTACCTTGATGGAAGACCGCCAGGATGCCTTAGTCATGGCGGCCCCATATGTTTTGGAAGTCAAGAGGATAGCCGAGAGACATGGAATCGTGGGCACTGTGGGCAAAATGGATATCATTCCCGGGGCCCCCAACGTCATACCCGGGCAAGTCATTATTAATTTGGAAATTCGCGGGCTGGAAAAGGATGTGCTTGATCAGGCAGAACAGGATCTTGCCAAAGCAGCACATGAGATTGGAGGTGTCTTTGAGCGGACTTCCCTCAAGCCTGCAGTTGACTCTGATCCTCTATTGGTGAAAGCCTTGGAAATGGCATCTGAATCCCACGGAATCCGATACATGCATATGGCCAGTGGCGCAGGGCATGACGCCATGTGCATCGCTGAAATTGCGCCTCAAGCCATGGTGTTTGTGCCCAGTCGCAACGGGGTAAGTCATGCGCCTGAAGAATTCACGTCTCCGGAAGACTGCATGGCCGGCGCCCAAATTCTGTGTACGGCACTGCTGCATCTGGATGAACTGTTAGGAACCAACAATTAGCCGTACGTAACGACGGGAGAGTGAAGATATGGCGGGAGACTTCGATCTATTGATCACCGGAGGGCAGTTAGTAACTCCGGACCGGGTGATTGCAGGCACAATTGGCGTGGCGGACGGCCAGATTTCCGCGATATTCGGCGCAGATGAAACACCATCTACGCGCTCCCACATGGATGCGCGCGGCTTACATATCCTGCCCGGTCTGATTGACACTCACGTGCATATTCGGGCACCAGCCCGCCCGGATCGCGAGGATTTCGTGTCCGGCACCAGCGCGGCCGCCGCAGGGGGCATCACCACCCTCTTGGAAATGCCCATTTCTGATCCACCTGTGAATTCTGCCGCTGTCCTGACCCAGCGGATGGCGCAACTGCAGCCTCACGCCCTGATCGATTACGGATTGTACGGATCCATTTCTCCAGACAATATGGAAGAGATTCCCTTGATGGCAGAGGCTGGGGCCATCGCCTTTAAGACCTTCATGACCAATCCGCCGCCGGGGCGCGAGGATGAATTCGTAGGTTTGTGCTGTCCGGACTCGGCAGATTTACATGACCTGATGGCAGAAGTGGCTAAGACCGATCTGCTCCACTGTTTTCATTGTGAACATGCCGGATTGCTGGAACTGTTTCTGGGCAAAGTGATTGCCAGCGGAGAAACCACAGGCATCGCGCATGCCCGAAGTGCCCCTCCTATTGTGGAGGATTTGTCGGTGGCTGGCCTTCTCGTAATTGCCGAACTGTTCGGCAGTCGCGTGCAGATCGTGCATCTTTCCAGTTTCAAAGCGGCCCAATTGGCTAAGGAAGCAAAGGCCAAAGGCATAGATGTTTCCGTGGAAACATGCCCCCAGTACCTGTTCCTAACCATGGATGAGTTGGAAAAGTACGGCCCCTTTGCCAAGTGCAATCCAGCCTTGCGAACTGCAGAAGAAGTGGCACAACTGTGGCCTTATCTTCTGGACGGAACCATCGACATCATTGGTTCTGACCATTCTCCCTACGTGACCTCGGAAAAGGCAGTGGGCCAAGATGATATTTTCCTGGCCACCGCCGGTGTGCCCGGCTTGGAATCTATGCTTCCTCTGATGTTGACAGCGGTAAATCAAGGCAGACTCACGCTCCCGGCCTTAACTCGATTGATGAGTCTGAATGCAGCGCACCGCTTCAAACTGCCAAACAAGGGGCAAATCAAGACAGGCCTGGATGCAGATTTGACATTGGTGGACATGAACGCTGACTGGTCTTTCGACCGCCATCAGACTCTATCCAAGGGGGGAGCCAATATGCATGCCTACCATGGCCTACCCATGCGGGGGCAGGTCAAAGCGACTTTGGTGCGCGGCGAAACTGTTTACCAGGAAGGGCAAATTACTATGACACCGGGCCACGGAAGGTGCCTTGTGCCTGGAAAGTAAGAAGAGCTGAAGCTCTAGCTAACCGTTTGTGGCCATAATTCGTATCGCCCTCAAGAATTTCCGAGGCCGCCCTGGCTTGTGACCCGAATCGACCTTGCCCAGAAACTGAATTTGAGAAGGGGTAACGGGCTGGTTTCTCCCGCGGTAATTTGGGGCCGGTAGGGGCCCATTGCTTCCCCATGTAGAAGAGTTCCGAAAAGAGAGACGGGTTAATGTGGGAAGCAGCCGCCGGACTGGGGGCTACATCTTTAGGTAGGTCAGCGTTGAGATCGTGGAGGGGGCTCGATTCGAGTAACGCCAAGTTACTTTAAGGGAGAACTGTAGTTTGGTTGGGAATTAAGCCAGACCTGAATCCCCAAAAGGCCAGTCAACCCTTGTTCTCAATACCACGGATCCTTATGGCCCTTTAGCAGCGAATGGAGTGTCCATTAAGCGAGATAGCTCCAAGATTGGCCAAGCTCGGTCTGAGCCACGTGGAACCTGGCAGTTGATACTTCCTGCCGGCAACATTCCCGTTTGGAATTTCGAATTCGCTAACACCCTTACTGTCCATGAGGTGGGAAAACAGGTCAGCCTCTATCGAATTGGGGAGACAAGAATATGCGCGTAATGGTTTTGGTGAAGGCAACCGATGACAGTGAAGCAGGCACAATGCCTTCCGCTGAGTTACTGGAGGCAATGGGGAAATTCAACGAGGAACTGATCAACGCCGGAATACTGCTAGGTGGCCAAGGGCTGAAACCGTCCGCGGAGGGCAAGCGCGTAGCCTTTAACGGACCCAGCCACACTGTCATCGACGGCCCTTTCGCAGAGACCGGGGAGTTAGTAGCGGGTTTCTGGCTGTGGGAAGTCAAGGACATGGACGAAGCTGAGGCATGGGTGAAACGCTGCCCCAACCCCATGCTCGGCCCCAGTGAGATCGAGATTCGCCCGCTGTACGAAGAGGCGGACTTCCGCGAAACGCTTTGACGCCACATGTCGCTACCATGCCGGACCGAAATGGTCATCCCAATTCACGGCATTCCGGCTAAGGTGCGGTATCTTCGCCTCCAGTTGCTTAACCGGCATTTGTTTTAGCTCTCCATGTATTCCCGAAGTGCTATGTTCGCCATTGCCTTTAACCGTGAGGGGGCCACTATGCCAGCCTCTCTTTTTTGAAAGGTCTGGAAGCAGTATTAATCAAGGACGCAGATGAGAAGTGAAAATTCTTGCTGTTTCAGTACTTTGGAATCTCTTTCCTAAGGAATTCCTCTAACACACTTCATACGGAGCGGTACCCCGAACTCGAGACCATCCTCCCCTACAACGCCCCTATTAGGCAACACATGGGGCTCAAGTCTTCCCACCTCATTCCCCCAACTGCTCTATCCCTTCTTGCCCTATTAGACGGTCTCCGCTAGTCCAACAGGGACCCCACACCTTGCTAGCGCCGCGCATGCGATCATGTCGAACCTACTAAGTAAGCAGCGGTTCGGGAGTTGACCTTTCGCTTAAACCTCCTCTCCATTTTCACCTGTTCCTAAATAAAACGCAGCGGCTCTCTCGGCACTCGATAGCGCCAGATCTCGGTCTGTCCCCGCCTCGATGGAAGCTTCACACCACGCATGACTACTGCGGCGGACAAACTCCTGGCCTTCGGCAGAGCCCATCCATACAGCCGCCGTCTCCGGCTTAATTTTGTCCCCAGTTAAGAAATGCTGTTCCAGGCCAAGCAAGGTTAGGTCCCAGCCAATACCTGTTGCGCCCGGCCCATATTCCGCCCACAATTCTGGCGGAATGTGAGCAATGTGTTCAAGACGCAGTTCCGTGCCTCCAGGTGCAAGAACTGAGAGTCTTACGTCCACCCAGCTAATCTGATCTTGAATGACCCAAGTCAAAGCGAAGTGTTCGAGAGGCTGGCATTCAGTAATCTCTCCACTGGCATTCCCCTCGAGCTGATAGCTGCCCCCCGGGCGCAGGTCACCTGAAATCGGTAGAAACCACCTTGGAATTCGGTCAATGTAGGTAAGAGCATCCCACAGACTAACTTGGCCAATATCGTATGTGCGCGTCGAGACTTGAATGCGGGTAGATTCACCGTTGCGTTCACCACAGCCGATTTCGCGAGTCACAGCTCCAATCTCCTTAGCGACTTCAATTCCCATAGCTCCTCCCTGGGTGGAAATTAATCGGTTTCTAACGCTAACCGTTTTGAATGATCATTTCAAAACAGGCACAGAACTGACCGCTGAAATACACCATTGAGGCCATGTTGACGCAGTTGGACGAGGCAGGAACCCCGTTGCTGGAAAGTCAAGAGAGTTTACCAATGACGAGCGTGTCGATTTCCTGTAAAGTAGTGTCTGTTAAACGTCTGCCTCGTTCGAAATCGCAGGCCGGGCCCTACAGCGGACCCTCTAGACCTGTGGGTAGGCTCCAGGCGGGCGGGCCCGTTCGCGCTGCTGCAGCCATTTCAGTAGGTGGAGACGGCGGATGGCCTAGGCCATGGGCTCCCATTTAGTTCCCAAAGGGCATGCAAGCCGGAACTTGAGTTCGTCGGCGCGGCGTAGGAATCGAACTTCAAACCATGCTGGAAAAATGTCCAGAATGGGCTACGCAGCGATTCACCTTCAGGGCTCTCTCTTCGAGCCCTCCTCCGCCTGATCCAACCCATTTACAATCAACCCTAGGGATTATGCGGGAATCGGAACACCTAGGCCGGTTCACGGGGAATGCCATGCAAGAAGATTCAGAAGAAGTACACACAGAATAATAAAGGGGCAATGTTCGTGGCCAATTCACATCCTGCGCGCATCAACATGGCGGGTCTTCATGCGGGTATGCAGGCCGCTGGCTTGGATCTGCTATTGGGAGCCTCCTTGGAAAATTTCTTTTACGTTGCCGATTCTTGGCATCTCTCGCAGCAGATCATTCCGGAACGGCTCTGCTTTGCCGTTCTGTCTATGGATCAAGAACCTGGCATCGTGGCCTGTTATTGCGAAGAAACGCAGCTCAGGACAGATTCGTGGATCACCGATGTGGAGACCTATCTCGAACACCGGGAGCATCCCATCCAGGTTTTGGCCCAATTCATAAGAGAGCGCTATGGGGATTCGCTTCGCATCGGCATTGAGAAGAGGTTTCTGGCTTACGCATACTGTGAATTATTGGCAGAACTTCTGCCCAAGGCAAAGCTGCTTGCCGGTGACCAGATCTTTGATCAGGCCAGGGCCATTAAGACCGAAGCAGAACAGGGTCTATTGACTCAAGCAGGACTGGACACCGAACAAGCCATCCTCAGTACTTTCCAGTGGTCCAGACCAGGTATAACGGAAAAGGAGATGGCCGACACATTGGCGGCACAAATCCTTAGTCAAGGGGCGATGTCCCCTTGGCTCGTCTTGGCAGCGGGAGCAAATACGGCAATTAATCACCCTCATCCGAGCAGCAAAAGGTTGTTGGAAGGAGAGACTTTGCGGGTAGATGTGGGCGGCTATTTCCAGGGGTATCAGTCGGATGTAGCCCGTACGGCCGTGGTGGGCACCGCCTCTCCTGAACAGCAATCAGTGTATCAGCGCCTCCGGGATTCTGAACGCGAAACCATTGCGGCTTTGCGCGCCGGTGTTCCGGCCCGTGACATTTATCTCCTTGCCCAGAAATCCTTGGATGACAGAGGGCTGGCCCTCACCAGCCAGGCCGTCGGACACAATCTTGGCGTCGGCATGCATGAACATCCAATCCTCCACGCCCACAATGACACCGAGCTGGCAGCCGGAATGATCATTAACATAGAGCCTGCCGTTAAAGACACGCAAGGCTTTCTGTATCATCTTGAGGATCTGGTGCTGGTCACAGAAGGCGAGCCCGTGATCCTAACTACGCTGATGAATACGGAACAATTGTTCTGTATCGGTTCAGAATAAGGCGCCTGCTCTTTCCCGGGCCCTGTACATTTAAGTCAGGCCAGTGAGTGATGGCTTGTAACAAGCCGTCTGGGGGACAGGTTCCTTGTGGCTTCGGCAATAGTCCAATCCCACCCTAATGCCAGTCTTGGTCTGCGACGTCCCTTCCGAATACGGCCAGTTTAATAAAGCCACTTCTTGGAGACTAACCACGCCATGCCTATGGCGGATGCCTCACTGGTATTTCTGCCGAAGCAAGTTTCTTCTACCGGCAAATTCTCTCTTTTGCCTTGGAGTTTAGGGGTCATCTTCCACTTCAATCGGTGCGGAATCCCCCTGATGCACAGCCTGTGCCTTATCCACAAGTAGGGAGAATGGCGGGGCCCATCCCATATTCGATTCACGTTCTGTGGTGGTTTGAAGGGGTATCTTTTCTTTGTGGCCCTTACGATAGATATAATTCAGTTTCTCGCACATCCCCGTGGGGATTTTGCAATTACATACACTGCCTTAGGGAGGTTCCGTATGACTCGGACTCGCGCGCTATTGACCAAAATTGGGCCTGTTTCATTGCTCTTGATACTTGCGTTGTTCCTAAGCGCTTGTGGTGCCCCCGATGCCCCGGCGGCCGACAGTGGCGAAGAAGCCATGGTGGAGGAACCCGCCGAAAGTGAAGATATGATGGCCGATGACGGTGCCTACGGGGAGTCTCCCCTCTTGGCTGCACGTGTCGCTGCCGGCGAACTGCCTCCGGTTGAAGAGCGATTGCCCGTTGTGCCCTATGTAGTCGGTCCGGGCTCGCTGGTGGTTACCTATGATATCGAAATCGGTAAGTATGGCGGCACCATGCGACTGCCTCAGGACGGATCTGGCGGAGATCCCCATTTTTACATCGGTTCGGTAGAACCGCTGGTGTGGGCTCCCGGCGCCTTCCACTACGACATGGGAGTCCACGGCAACGTACTGGCTGACTGGGAAGTCAATGATGACAACACAGTCTTTACCATGCATATGCGTGAAGGACTCAAATGGTCCGATGGACAACCAGTCACAACTAGTGACGTTGACTTCGCTTGGAACGATGTGATCACGAACGAGGAAGTCACGTCCGCTGTGCCCACCTATCTGCGTACCGGGGCTTCACCGGAAGCCGCAGTAGCCACGGTTGAGATCGTCGATGACTACACTTTTGCAGTTACCTTCGATGGCAAGTACGGCAGCTTCCCGGCCCAACTGGCCATTGCTAGCTGGCGCGGATATCAGGATTTCATCAAACCTGCACATTACATGCAGCAGTTCCACGGGGACTATGCCAATGCCGCGGAACTGGCAGCCAAGATTGAGGATGAGTCCATTGAGGATGGCAACTGGGTTACCCTCTTTAATACCAAGGATGTAGCGTTCAACTTGTATAGGACCATAAACGAAGAAGGCTTTGGTCATCCGGTGCTGACACCTTGGTTCATGAAGGATTTCGGCGGCGGAGTCTGGAACTTTGAACGCAACCCCTACTACTTCAAAGTGGATGAAGCTGGAAACCAACTGCCCTACATCGACCGAGTGCAGATGCAACTCATGCAGGATCGTGAAACGACTGTATTGAAGGTGCTCCAAGGCGAGGTGGATTATCTGGGAGAACGCAGTTCGCTGAAAAACCTGCCCTTGCTCAAGGAAGCTGAGGTTGATGGTGTGCTGAATGTATTCATTCCGCGCATGCACCGCCTGCCCATCAATTTCACCCTTAACCTGACCTATCCTGATGAAATCTTTCGACAGGTTACCAACGATGTGCGCTTCCGCGAAGCTTTAAGTCTTTCCATCAATAATGAAGAGATTATCCAGACTTTCTACCTGGGTGCATTTGCCAAGCCACCGTCAGATTCCAACCATCCCGAATTCGACTTGGATAAGGCCAATCAGATTTTGGATGACATCGGACTGGCAACACGCGGCGAAGATGGCTTCCGCTTGGGACCAGACGGCAACCCCTTCGAGATCATCTTCGAACCGGCCCCGATATCACAGGACCATGTGCCTATGACAGAGCTGATCGCAGAATACTGGAAGGCCGCCGGCGTCAATACGTCAGTAAAGTCGGGGGAATGGAGCCTCATTCGCGAGAAATGGCTGGCCAATGACGTTCAGGCCATGTCTCTGTGGGCACATGAGGACATCTGGCCCAGTGCGGGCTGGGATGACTATCTGCCGAGCAATTTTTGGGGCCGCGAGTGGCAACAATACATGACCGCACCCGTCGGATCACAAGGCGAAGAGCCGCCTGCCGAAGTGTTGGAGTTGTATGAATTGCACACTTCCTTCCTAAAGGCCCCCATCGGCACAGAGGAAAGCGCTGACGCGTTGGCAGCTCTGTACACCAACGTCCGAGACAACTACTGGACATTCAATCCGGTAGAAGAGTCCTATTACCCCACCAGTACCCATGTACGGATTAAGAATGTTCCGCTCGGTCAGGTTGAGGAAATGGGCATCGTCATCATGTACAGCATGGAACAGTGGTACATCGATGAGTAGAATCGACTGACGGTCAAATCGACCCAATACCCGGGAGGGGCTGACTCTGGTAGCCGCCCCTCCCGAAATTTCTCTTTGCCGGTTAATGCCCCGTGACTGAATACATCCTGCGTCGCTTCCTGATGCTGGTGCCGATGCTGTTTGTCATTTCAGCCGTAGTCTTCTTTCTCATTCAACTGCCTCCGGGCGACTTCATGAGTACCTTCATCGCCAATTTGGAAGAAGGTGGCATCCGCGTTTCGGATGAGCAGGCGGCCGCGTTGCGCCGCCAATACGGGCTGGACCGACCCGCGGTCCTACAGTACGTCATCTGGATTAAGAACATTGTGCTAGAAGGAGACTGGGGACGCTCCTTCAGCTGGAACCGGCCCGTGGCTGATGTGCTGTCAGAACGGGTACCTCTGACTGCCGCAGTTTCACTTGCCTCTACACTTTTTGTTTTTGTAGTGGCCATTCCTATTGGCATCTTCTCGGCCACTCACCAATACTCTTTCCTTGACTATTTCTTCACTTTTTTCGGGTTCATCGGCATCTCCATCCCGCCCTTCATGTTGGCCCTCATCTTGATGTGGGGGGTATTCGTGTTATTCGACTGGCGGGTGGGCGGTCTGCTGGCTCCAGAATTTCTGGGTCTGCCTTGGAGCCCGGCCAAAGTGGGTAGTCTGCTCTCCCGTATCTGGTTTCCAGTGTTCATCATTGGCTTGAGCGGCACTGCTGGCTTGATGCGCGTGATGCGCGGCAATCTGCTGGACGAACTGCGCAAACAATATGTGATTACGGCCCGAGCCAAGGGCATTCCCGAACTACGAGTACTCTTCTATTACCCGGTCAAGATCGCGGTCAATCCTGTTATCAGCACTATCGGCTGGATTCTGCCTGGCATAGTGGCTGGCGAGGTGCTGGTCTCAATCGTATTGAATCTGCAAACGACCGGACCCGTCCTGATTGATGCTTTGATGTCCCAAGACATGTACTTGGCCGGCGGCATTACGCTCATACTTAGCCTGTTAGTGGTAGTCGGCAATCTGGTTGCCGACTTGCTTTTGGTCTGGGTGGACCCCCGCATTCGGTATGAGGGAACTTCAGAATGAGCGTAGCCGAACTTGACGTTCCCTCGACCCACATCTCTCCGGCGGTTGCCGAGGACAGTTATTACCGCGCTACGCAGTGGCAATTGATCTGGTGGGCATTTCACCGCCATACTTTGGCCCGGATCGGGCTAGTGGTGTTGGGATTCCTTTACTTTTTGGGCATCTTCTGCCAATTTGTCAGCCCTTACCGGCCGCTGGACCGATTCGGGGGCTATTTGGAAGCGCCGCCCCACCGCCTGCGCATCCTTGACGAAGGGAGGTTGGTACGGCCCTACATTCTGGATGTGGAACCCATATTGGATATGGAGACGTTCCGCACCACCTATACCCCCAAGGAAGACGGGGTCCGCCATCCCATTCGTCTGCTGACCATAGGTCCCGAGTACAAATTCCTGGGCCTCTTCAAGACCCAGCGACACCTGTTCAGTACGGGCGATGTGCCGATTTTTCTTTTTGGCACTGACCGGCTGGGAAGGGATCTCTTTACGCGCACTATGTACGGCGGGCGCATTTCGCTGACCATCGGTCTGGTGGGCGTAGCCATAAGCTTTGTACTGGGCTTGCTGATCGGCGGGACTGCTGGGTATTTTGGCGGCATCGTGGATCAGGTAGCCATGCGCTCCATTGACTTCGTCCTGTCGATTCCCACTATTCCTTTGTGGATGGCCCTGTCAGTAGCCTTACCCCGGGACTGGTCCGTAGAGAACACCTATTTCTTCATCACCCTAATTCTTTCTTTGATCTCCTGGCCTGCGCTGGCCCGACAAGTGCGCGGCAAATTCCTGTCCTTGCGGGAAGAGGACTTCGTGACTTCAGCCCGGCTGGTGGGCTCCAATGAAATGCGGATCATGGCTGTCCATCTTTTCCCTTCTTTTACCAGCCACCTTATCGTGACCCTGACTTTGATGATTCCCGGTATGATTATTGGTGAGACAGCACTCAGCTTTCTGGGCCTGGGTATGCAGCCTCCCGCGGTTAGTTGGGGTGTACTATTGGAAGATGCCCGCAACGTAGTCACGCTGGCACTCTATCCTTGGAAGCTGTTGCCCTGCCTCTTCGTAATAGTTACAGTGCTCATGTTCAATTTCCTGGGAGACGGCATGCGAGATGCCGCAGATCCCTACGCCCAGTAGCCACCAACTTATGGACGACACGAACGACTGGGTACTGTCCATACGGGACTTGGTAACCCACTTCGAATTTGACGAAGGCACAGTTCAAGCTGTGGACGGTGTTTCCTTCGAGGTGGCCCGCGGTAAGACCTTGGGCATTGTGGGTGAAAGTGGCTGCGGCAAGAGTGTAATGGCGCAGTCCATCCTCCAAATTGTGGGCGGCGGCGGTCGTATTAAGCAGGGAGAAATCCTGCTCCAGGAAGAAGATGAGGTAGTTAATCTGGTGGACCTGGAACCGGACAGTCGCGCGATGCGCGATGTACGGGGTCGAGAGGTGGCCATGATTTTCCAGGAACCCAAAAATGCCTTTTCCCCAGTGCACACCGTAGGCTGGCAAATTCGGGAAGCCATTCTTTTTCATGAGGAAATTTCTGAAAAAGAAGCCCAGAATCGAGTAGTGGACCTCTTGGGGAAAGTCGGAATCCCCGACCCGCGGCAGCGGGCCGACGTCTACCCCTTCGAGCTCTCCGGAGGCATGCTACAACGCGCCATGATTGCCATGGCGTTGGCCTGCGGGCCCCGGATCTTGATTGCCGACGAACCCACGACGGCTTTGGACGTCACCATCCAGGCTCAAATCCTGGATCTGTTGCGTACATTGCAGGATGAAACTGGCACAGCCATTCTCTTCATCACCCATGATATGGGCGTGATTGCGGAAATGGCCGACGAAGTTATCGTCATGTACTTGGGTCAAGTAGTGGAAAAGGCTTCGGTTTGGTCACTCTTCGATGAACCCAAACACCCATATACCCAAGCCCTGCTTGAATCCATTCCGCACTTAGGAGAGGCGCAACAACATCGCCTCAAATCCATAGTGGGTAATGTGCCCGATCCCTACAATCTGCCTAGTGGCTGCCGCTTCCATACCCGCTGCGAGTATATGAAGCCAGGTGTCTGTGACACAGCCAAACCGCGCACGATTGACATTAGCAGTGGTCACACTGTGGCCTGTGTGCTCTACGACGAGAAAGTAGACCATGACTAACAGCGAGCCTCTGTTGGAGGTCCGAAACCTCAAGAAGTATTACCCCATGCGCAAGGGGATTCTGAAGCGTCTAGTGGGGGAGGTCAAGGCCGTAGACGATGTCTCTTTCCAAATTTACCCGGGAGAGACTTTCGGATTGGTGGGAGAATCTGGCTGCGGCAAAAGCACTGTAGCCAAGTCCATCATCCGGGCCGTGGAACCCACGGCAGGACAGGTACTTTTTCATTTGGATGAGGTCCAGGACCTTGCCAAACTGGAAAGGGAAGACCTCAAAAGAGCTCGCCGCCACATCCAGTTGGTGTTTCAGGATCCTTTCTCTTCGCTTAATCCCCGCCAGCGCATTCGCGACATTGTCGGCGAGCCCCTCAAGGTGAATGAAGGGGCCCGAGGCGATGAATTGGAGAACCGAGTTAGCGAACTGATGTCAGCTGTGGGCCTGCGCCCCGAGTATATGGTGCGCTACCCGCATGCCTTCAGTGGTGGACAACGCCAGCGTATAGGGATTGCCCGGGCTTTGGCCCTGAACCCCAAACTGATCATCTGCGATGAACCGGTCTCAGCCTTGGATGTATCCATCCAGGCCCAGATCCTGAACTTGCTGAATGATCTGCAGACCGAATTCGGACTGACGTACCTCTTTGTCTCCCACGACCTGGGTGTAGTGCAGCACATCAGCGACCGGGTGGCGGTCATGTATGTAGGGCGATTGGTAGAATACGGTCCCACCCACGACCTGTTCACATCACCGCAACATCCTTATACAGCAGCTCTGCTGGCAGCTTCACCCAAGCCCCATCCGCGGTTTCGCCGGCGCACACTTGCCTTGTCGGGCGAAGTACCGGACCCGATGTCGGCCCCCTCTGGCTGTCATTTTCATCCCCGTTGTCCCTACGCGGAGAATATCTGCAAGGAAGAATTTCCACCATTGGTGCATACAGGCAACGGTGCCGGGAGAGCGGTAGCCTGTCACTTTGCCGACAAGATTACTTTAGAAGGGATCCCCACGCTAAGCCGAAATGCGCCATAGGCCAAATGGACGGTCCCCTTATCGCATTCCTTGCGGGGCCACTTGGCGGGACCCCATCAGACTCAATTTGCACCCTGTGGGCTATTTATGGCCACAATCTACAACCTAGTCCGGAGTGAAGTCTTCGTCGGTCAACGGGTACCAGAATAGGACCTTGTCCTCTATAAGTTGTCGGATAGTGTAGTCGTTCTGCCGACTGGCTACCGCAGCGTACGCCGGACAACCGGTAAAGCGCGTTAGGAATTCGGCATTTCGCATGGCCCTCTCAGTGTCGCGCGTGTCTGCCGTGTAAGACGCCTCAACTGCGATGTAATGGGTGGCCCCATCCGTGTCGGCCACTTCCATTACGAGATCTGCCTCGTAAAAGCTTCGTCTCTGTCCCACGGGAATGTCCGAAATATCTTGGCGGTGAGCCATCTCCCAGCGTTCGTTCCGAGTGACAGTGTTAACGAGTCGATAACCCATGTCTTCCGCAATGTAGCCGAAGTGCCAGTTGAGGGCACGGCGAGCAACATTGCCCTTAAGTTCGCCAATGCTGTAATTAATTCGAGTAACATCTCGTGCTAGTTTATCTATATTGTCGCTGTTGCGTTGCGTTGCTTCTGCCAGGCGCTCTATGTAGTCGCTGTTACGCTGCGTTGCTTCTATCAGGCGCTCTATGTTGTCGCTGTTACGCTGTGTTACTTCAAACAAGCTCTTGAGAGCTGATTCGAAGCCTTGATCTGTTATCTTTTGTGCTTCATTGAAGGCTTCTTGGTGTTCAGCAAACAACGCAAAACGCCCTGGTAATTGAAGCAATTCCTCTGTCAAGAGCTGGCCGCGAGCTTGGCTGCGGAATTCTGGATCTTGGTCAAGTGCCCTGAGAAGGTCTTCAGTTGAGGCTATTTTGAGAGCGGTCATCGTGGCTTCAGTTCCTAGCGAAGCTATTCACAATATTAGCGAATTATATCGTATTTTATGGGGATTTCCACTTGCTTAGCGAATCCAGAGTAACTGCCTCTTCCCCAGTCCCCGCTGTGAAACGAGACGATCGTCTTGGAGCTAAGAACGGAGGCCTTTGAAACGTATCGAGGATCAGTTTCTCCTTTTCAGTAATAGCCCATTCGATCGAAAACCGACCTCCAAGGTGACCATTTGAAGTATCCGCGCTGATCTAAGCCGATCCCCTTTCCAAACTTTCGCCACTGGCTTTTGGGTAGAAAGAAAATACAACTAACCTAGTGCGCCTTCAGCCTTTATTTTGCTCTTCGGCGAACTCCTGCTGGAACCGGCCTGCCCGTCATCGACTCTCTTTCTGGACCATACCACTATCTCTGGCTAGCCTTCCCTGCATGGGGAGTTTCAACGAACACATTAGTCAGCACTTGGCCAAACCACTCCTTGCTGTTAGCTTCGTAGGTGCGGCTCCTGTTACCCCCTTGTCTACCCTAATACCAGAAATAGATTCACTCTAGCTTTGCAATTACCGACAGTCTCTAATTTCTTCCTCAGCTCTTTATCATTCCAGTAGAAACGTACTACCGTTTAATGGAGAGGGGTTGGAATGAAATCCTTTGCTTCCAAGACTTCCCGCGGCAAACCCATTACAACTACTGAAAAGACACTCCCCCTTTGCCTGTAACACCAAGATCTTAGACACTATGCATGTAAGTCCTAATTTACGTAATCATCCTCTGCCTTCCGGCTCCGTTTGCTGGCAAGGAGGGTTTTGGGGGGATCGTTTCGCACTCTGCCGAGATTCTGCCTTGGACGCTATGGAACAGATTCTGTGGGAAACCCCGAACGGTGCTTCCCTTTTTAACTTCGACAAGGCGGCGGGCAAGATGGCAGGTTCTCACGAAGGAACCTTTTGGGGAGATGGGGATTGTTACAAATGGATGGAGGCCATTACACATGTCTACGGCATGACGGGTGACGAGGCCATTCGCACAAAGCTGGACTCCCTTATCGGCAAGATTGCCGATGCCCAAGAAGAAGACGGATACATCTGCACGCAAATCCAGCTGACGGGCAAGCAACGCTGGGAAGATCTGAGGTATCACGAACTCTATAACATGGGCCACCTAATTACGGCCGCGGTCACACACCATCGAATCACCGGCTCAAGCACCTTCCTTGAAGTGGCGCGCAAGCTGGGAGATTACCTGCACGACGTCTTTGCTCCCAGGCCTCTTGGATTGGCTCATTTCGGCTTCAATCCCTCCCAGATCATGGGATTGGTCGACTTATATCGAGACACAGATGAAACTCGGTATCTCGACCTGGCAGCCACTTTCGTTGACATGCGCGGGTCCCAGGTCGGGGGCACGGATCTGAATCAGAGCCTTCTGCCGCTCCGTCATGAAACCTCAGCGGTGGGACATGCGGTGACTTCCGCTTATCTATACTGCGGAGCATCTGATTTCCTAGCTGAACGAATTGACCCCAAATTGGGAAACGCTTTAGAGGCCATTTGGGACAATGTGGTCAACTCCAAAATGTATGTAACGGGAGGCACTTCCGCTCTACATTTCGGAGTTTCCATGCGTCCGGAACTGTTCAACCAAGCAGGAGGGAATGGATCCCAAACCGTGCAACCACGGGCCCAGCGCACTCAAGTCCACGAAGCCTACGGGCTGGAGTACCAACTACCCAACGCCACGGCTTACAACGAAACCTGTGCCAACATTGCTCAAGCTATGTGGGCCCTGCGCATGCTGCGTTTGACCGGCGAATCCCTATACGCCGACAATATGGAACTGATCCTATTCAACAGCATGTTGTCCAGTATGAGTTTAGACGGCTTGCATTTCTGTTACACGAATCCCCTGCGCTGGTATGGGGATGACCATGTTCTGTTAAGCCAGGATTATTTCCAACGTTGGGCAGATTTTCACTGCTATTGCTGTCCACCGAATGTGTTGCGGACTTTGGCGTCACTGCACGAATGGGCATATGGCCAAGGGGAACTTGAGCTGTGGGTATTGCTTTACGGATCAAGCGAAGCCAAATGCAATGTGGGGGGTGAACGGGAGATCCATGTCCAGCAGGAAACAGACTATCCGTGGGACGGTACAGTAATTCTGAATGTGTTGGATGCCCCTTCAGAATTCACCTCCATTTATTTACGAATTCCAGGTTGGGCCACTGATGCTACTGCGGTTGTGAATGACGGGGTTGCTGAATCCGCGGAGGCAGGAACTTTCCATCGAATTCAGCGCCACTGGCTGGCGGGAGACTACATCAGACTTAATCTGCCCATGAAGACGCGTCGCTTGGCGGCCCATTCCAAGGTGGAAGAAGCCAGGAATCATGTGGCTTTTGCCAGAGGGCCGATAGTGTACTGTGCCGAGACTGCCGACTTAGACGATATCGACAAGATCACGGAGATATACGTTTCACGTATAGGTGAGTTGGAGCCCCACCGAGAGCAAGGGGCTCTGGGAGATGTGGTTACCTTGAAGGGGCAGGGCCTTCGCCTAAAAGATTCGCCTGTGGCTTTGTACGAGGAAGCCAAGTACGAAGAGCCGCAGTCCATTCCGATTACGCTCATTCCCTATTACACGTGGAACAATCGGGGAATATGCCAGATGAGCGTGTGGCTTCCACTGTTCGACTGAGAGTCTGGAAGGACTTTCTTGTACCAGAAACCCTCAAAGCCTTTGCGAAGCAAATTCTGCAAATTTAGCAGAGGGCTGGCTGACATCAGTTACTTTGAGTGTTAAAGTCGAATTGGGAACATCCATTAGCCCGTCCCTTTTCAGGTAAGACTGCCGTGTCGGAAAGAAGAAACAGGGCCAGTGGAAGCGCGGCCAAGAAATCTTTAGCGTATACCAGACTGGCCAAGGGTTCGCCCTCCGGTCTGAGGGTTTCGAAGGCCCAACCTCCTCTAGACCCCCTACTTTACAGATCGCGGGCTGCGCAGGCGTCTCTGCGCCCTATCGTTTTGACAACCCTAGTGTTCGCCCCACTTTGCGTGGAAGCCGCCCGTCGATGAACAACAGGCCCAAGCCAATGACCCCGGCCCCGAGTAACTCTTGCACGAAGAACGGCTGGGAGAGGAACAGGTTTCCAAGTAGCAACGCCGTCACCGGAATCAGCAGTGTGACAAGCATTACGTTGCTGGCCCCTGCTCGCGTAAGGATCTCGAAGAATACGATGTAGGCGATGGACGTTCCAAACAGGGCGAGACCGCCAAGGGCGAGCCACGTCCTGGCGGTTGGCGCTGGTAGGTACCACGGCTGGTCTACGATCGCGACCAGTATTGCCATGATGAAAGTCGAGGACAGCAGTTGACAGGTTGCCGCCTGCAACGGCACAACTCGGGTCAAATGCCGACGTCCCCACAGCGCGGAGAAGCCGTAGCTCAGCGCACCGGCGAGGCATAGCCCGATCCCAAGTAACCGCGTGTCTGCCGTCGCCACAGAGGGGCGGCTTATGAACACCACGCCTGCAACTCCCAACAGCACGCCAACCATCCTGTAAGTTGTCAGCCGCTCCTCTCGGAACAATGCCATCAACAAGGCAGTGAACAGCGGCGTCATACCGTTGATGATTGCGGCTAGGCCCACGCTGACCATGGTCTGTCCGGTACTCAGGAAGCTGAAGGGCAGCACGTTGTTGAGCAGGCCCATAATCAGAAACGGAGTCCACGAGGACAGTCCCCGGGGAAGGGAATGGCCAAGCACATGCAGCAAAACCAAGAGGATCAGCGCTGCGAACCCCACGCGGGCTAAGACGACCGTCAGAGGTGGCAGTTCGGTCACTGCTATCCCGACAAAGAAGAAGGATCCTCCCCACAGGACGGATAGCAGGAGCAGGAGGCTCCATTCTTTTCCATTCATTGCCTTGGGTTCTAGCACCCTCGGCAGAGTCAAAACCCCGCTCCCAACGCTAGCCCGTGGACGGTAACGAGAGCACTGTACACGAAGTGCTGCTCGATGGTATTCGCCTCTCGGATCATGTAGTTGTAGGCGAACTGGCGGACGTTACGATTAAGGTGCTTCGGACTCATTTAGGGATACATGGTCATAAGGCGCTCTTCCGCCTGTACCATTCGATACCATTCTTCACGATGTGATCCCGCAGAGCCTTGTTTTCAACTGTATTGAAAAGGAGCAAGTCAACTTTTTGAGGAACGGTTAGATGTTCCACCGCAGCGGAAATTTGGGCCAGATCTGTAAGTTCCAATTGGTCGCCAAACAGAGCAAGATCCACATCAGAGGCGGGCCTATGACTTTGTACGGCCCGCGAGCCAAATAGTACTGCCCGCTCTACTTTTTCGTTTGATGCTAGGACGCCAATAATCGCGGCACGGTATGTATCTTTCAAACTAGCGTTCATCTGCCACGTTTACTTTCGAGCCTTTGGCGTAACTTGAGCAACGTGGGGAGGTAACGAATTTTGATCAGTTTTTCAGCCTCCATGGCCACTGATTCATTGTACGTGTGGCTCAGTCTGTTGCGTTTGTCCAAAGTATCTAGGAACGTCTCACAATCGTTCTCTTCCAAGTATCTGGACTCAAAGCTCTGGCGAAATACCTCCCTTGGGCTTTCAGCTTCAAAGCCTTCATAGGCAAGCAGATCTTTCAAGGTTTTCCATGCAAGCTCATATGAAAATTCGAAAGTCTTAACCAGTCCTAACCTTTCAAGGTCTGTATAAAACTCCTGGTCGCATGCTTTCTGTAACTGACTTAGAGCCTTTCCGAAATTCTCCAAACGCAGTTCCCAACGCTCTTTAGGAATTTCACTCACCTAAAGTCTCTTCTCTCCCTGGGCTTCAGGTGTTGCCCCTGATTGTATTACTGACTTGGTGCCTTTGCGGCTAATCTTCCAGTCTGATTTTTCTTTGGCCAGTGCAGCTCTCGGTTACTGCCTTCCTTTCTATCCGTTTTGGAAGGATTCCGTGGGCTGGACCCAGCTTGTTTTCGTGGTGCTTAGTGCCAGTCGTGGGTACCCGGCATTTGTACTTGGGTAGCCACTGCCCGTACGTCTGACGTGATGATAGTAGTCGTCCCATCCCAACGGGAAATCACCCCCTTGGCCAAGATCACCTGGCTGCGTAAAGCTTGGCGGCAACGTTCAAAAACTTGTGGCCACAACAAGATCTGAATGTCCCCTTCCTCATCCTCCAGTGTTACAAACACGGTACCTGCCCGCCCTCTGGGATGCTGACGGGCAATGGGCCAGCCAGCTACCATTACAGTCTCGCCTTCCGGCACCTCTTCCACTTCAGGCGCCTTCAGAACCGATTTGCTGAAACGGGTCCGCATGAACTCCATCAGATGGCCCTTGGGGTACAGGCCCATCACGCTGTACTCTCCCGCCATCTTTTCCCAGTCCGTAAAGTCAGACAAGGGTGGTGTCCCGCGGTCCGACTGCAGAGCCAAAGCCGCCTGGCCCCTGCGTCCCGGCTGTGGAGTCAGACCTGCATTCCACAGGGCCACCCGCCGATTTGGATGGGTAGCATCAAAGGTACCGGCCTGCACCAGTGACAGCAGCGTCTGAGACTCTAGACCAGTACGACGCACCAAATCACTGGGACTGGTATAAGGCCCGTGTAGGTCCCGCTCTGCCACAATCTGCTGGGTCGCCGCGGGTCCCACGTCCTTAATCAGTTTCAGTCCCAACCGTACCCCCCCTGCTTCCGGCACACACTGCACTTCACTGCGGTTGACACACGGGTTGTAAAAGGGCACTCCGAACCGTCGGGCATCCTGCTTCAGGGTTTCAATCGGATAAAAGCCCATAGGCTGGTTGTTGATCAGGGCTACAAAGAACTCCAAGGGGTAATAGCATTTCAGCCAGGCAGCCTGGTACGCCGTAATACCAAAGGCATGACTATGGGACTCCGGGAACATATAGTGTCCGTTGATCTTGTCAAAAATCTTCAGAGCTATCTCCTGAGACACTCCCTGGCGCAAGGCCCCCGCCATGAACCGTTCCTTATGCGCTGCAATCAGATGGCTGTTATTACTGCGGCTAAAGGCCCGCCGCACCTCATCCGCCTGGGCCGCGGTCATGTCTCCCACATCCATGAGCAACTGCACGACCTGCTCCTGCCACACGATAATCCCATAGCCCCGCTCCAGGGCCCGCTTTTCCAGTGGATGATCGTAATCCCATTCCACATTGTGCCGATATCGCTCCACAAACTGGGAAACGGCGCTGCCCTGCATGCCCACCCCCGGCCGGATTAGAGCCACCTGATACGCCAGATCCAGCAGGTTGCGGGACAGTAGGCGCTGCCCCAGCTTGAGCTGCGCCGGCGACTGCAGCAGGAACACACCCTTGGAGCGGCCTTCATTGATCAGGTTGTACACCACCGGATCTTCAGGATCGATCTGGGTCAAGTCCGGTCGGTGACCACAACGCGCCTGGACTAGATTCAAAGCCTCTTCCAACTGATCCAACACCGGTAGTGACAACAGGTCAATCTTGGCAAAGTTGGCATCGGCCACACTGTCCTTGTTCCAATCCATGATGTAGCGACCGGGAATGGCTCCCGCCCGGATCGGTACCATCTCGGAAATCGGGGAACTGCTCAATATCAGACCCCCTACGTGCTGACTCAACAGTTTTGGGGCCCCCATCAGTTGCGGAGCCAGCTGCACCAGTTCCCGCCAGCCCGGAGCTTCCACCCGATCCCGGAAGGCAGCCATGGCCAGCATTTCCTCCCGCAGATGATGGCCATCCCGGGAAGAAAGTTGCTTGGACAGATGCGTCAGTTCTTCCCGCGGCAGGCCCAGCGCCTTGCCCAGATCCTGAATGATGCCTTTGGCCGTATAGGTCATGATCGCGCCCGTAAGCACCGCGAATTCCGGCCCGAAATGTTCGTGCACTCGCAAAATCAGTTCGTCCCGCAGCCCGCGTGGAAAATCCAAATCGATATCCGGCAGCTGGTTCGTATCCTCAGCGATAAACCGTTCCAGGGTCAGCCCCCACTTCAGGGGATCCACGTGGCTGATGCCGATCAGATACCCCGCCAGCAAAGCCACAGACGAACCGCGGCCTCGGCCGGGTAACCGTTCTGCGCGCGGCGTGTCCGGATGGACCATGCCTTTCTCTTCCATGATGGTGTGCGCGATCTGCACGATTTCCCGATAGAGCAACAGAAACCCCGCCAGATCGTGATGTTCAATCAGATGAAACTCTTCCTGCAATCGGGATTCCACTTGCGGTGTAATTGCCCCATAACGGTACTGTGCGGCCTGGTAGCACAGCCGTTGCAGGAACTGGATGGGTGTATCCCCGGGGGCCAGTTCCGGGGCCGGCAGCATGTAATTCAGATTTACATCCAGATTGAACTGGCACTGCTGTGCAATCCGCACCGTGTTGGCAATGGCCTCTGGACAGTGTCGAAACAAGCGGGCCATCTGCGCCGGAGTCTTCAGACAGAGATGGGGATTGGGCGTGATATAGCGCAACGCCTGATCCAGTGTGGTGTTGCGCTTGGCCGCGGCCAACACATTCTGCAGCCGAAACCGCTCCGCCTGGTGGTAATGCACATCGTTGGTGGCCACCACCGGCACTCCTTCCAGCCGCGCCAACTGGTACAGAGCCCGATTCCGTTCGGTGTCGCCCTGAGCGAAGTTCTGCTGCAGCTCCACATAGACCCCATCAGGTCCAAACCAGTCCCGGTACTCCCGCAACAGACGGCGGGCCGCCCCGGTCTGCTCCTGCTGGGCCAGTAAACTCAGACGGCTCTGTCGACCACCGGTCAGCAGAATCACATCCTCCGCGTAGGCCGGCAGATGCACCGGGTCCAGCCGTGGCTCCTGTCGATCCCGGGCATTGGCCCGCGTAAAGAGCTGCGAGAGATGCGCGTACCCGCGCCGGGACCGGGCCAACAGGGTCAGGCGGGTATCGTCAGTCAGAGTGAGTTCACCACCCGTGATGGGTTGCAGATCCATGGTATTGGCCTGCCGGGCAAACTCCAAGGCACCACACAGATTGGTGTCTGTCAGGGCCAGCGCATGGTAGCCATACTGCTGAGCCTGGGCTAGTAGCTCATGCGTGTGGGCGGCCCCAGTTCCAAAGGAATAGAAACTCTTGGCGTGTAGTTCCACGTAGACAGCAGTCATCTTGCGGCTAGGCGTTCTGGCGATACCAACAGTCGTCCTGCTGATCCCGAAACAACGTGGTATGCCGACCATCTCCAGAAACCACTTCGTAATAGGTGCGGGTTAAGGGCTGCGGCAACCACCACAGATCGAATGTCCAGCGATCCGAAATAGCAGCCACATCCAGCCACCGCTTCTTGAGCTGCACTGCCACAGGTTGCCGTTGTGCCCCTTCCCGCACCGCCACCGGAGTGGGAACCGCAACTGGCTTGATGGCATCCTGGCCGGTGGTGTCCAGTGAAATCTGCAAAGCCCGCCGCTCCGGCGCCGGATGCCAGGGAGCTATTTCTACCACTTGATAGAGCGCATGACTCCCAAAACGGGTGGCCAACCGCCGCTCCACCTCTTCCAGTCTCTGCTTGCGATCATCTGGAGCCTTATCCAGGAGGCCCATCTGCAGACCGCCAGCCATGGTGAAATGAGACAGTGTCAGCGTCACTTCCTCTATCGGGGCCTCCGGCACGTCCGTTTCCAACTGGGTGCTGAGCACGTAGGAAGCCTGCTCCCAGTTCTGGGCTCCGGGATGGATGTGAAAGGTGTGTTCCCAAGGTGGCATACCGCTCAACACGCAGGAGACGTCCACCTGGCCAGTGCAACGGCCGCGCATCCAGGGCCGGGCAAAGGCCCGCTTGAGCAGCACATCCAGAGCCGCCTGCAGGGCCTCTACAGAGGTAGTGTGAAAGGGCATGGCCATCCCTTCCACGATGTTGGTGTTGTGCGCCAACGGCTCCAAGGGAGTGTCATCCCAGCCGTGACTGAGCTCCCAGGCCAGCTTGCCAGCCGGCCCAAACTGATCCTGTAGCAGCCGGCGGGAAAGACGCGTCACATCTCCCATGGTGTACAACCCAAAGCGATGCATGCGGATCCGGATCTCAGCGGCCAACGGCAGCAGACGGATGGGTTGGGCGGCCAGAAAAGCTGCAGTATCTGCCGGCATGGTCACGGCCTGCAGCGGCTGTGCCGACCGGGCCGCCATATAGGCCGGAAACTTACCCTCCGCCAGCCCGATACGGGCATTCAAATCCGGTGGTATGGCTTCCAGCAGAGCCCGTTCCAGGCCGGCCACATCCGCATACAGGTTGGCGGCCCCCGCCACATCCAGAAAAACCGTGCCCAGCTCCGCGCCCTCTACCCGGTCACTGACGCCCTGCAAGGCCGTCAGTACCTGTGCAAATATCTTGTGATAATATGGAATATCCGCATCCAAAATATGGGATGTAGGTGAATAAGAGAGAGCATGTTCCAGTGTCATGCCGACAGTCACGCCCCGGGTTGACGGTAAATAATCCAGGACCTGGGGTCGCCGGGTACCGCGTGCAATGATCAAACCCGGCTTGCCCTGCAATTGTGGATGACGGCGCAACTCGACTTTAGCTTCCAGGTGGGTGATGAGGACACAAGCAATCTGCATGACAACCCTCTTGCTTCATTATTTAACATTTGTACATTAATATTTATATTAAACTCATATGTTCCTATTGTCAATGTAATATTGGTCATATTTCCGAGCATAAAGAGAGACCGGAGGTAAATTACCTCCGGTCTCGTGTTTCTGGGGTCGGGGGACAAGGAGCTTGGATCAGGTATCGTTCACTATGTCACAACCCAGAAACCGGCGCTTTTCCTGCAAGGCGGCTGTGAGTACGGAGTAGCTGCCAGCCGCGGGGTCCAACACTACATCCCCCAGATCTGTCACGGCAGAAATCAGGGTGGCCTGTAGTTCTATCGGCTTAGCATGTACACCCTGGCTATCCACTTTTTCCGACCACACATCTCTAATATCATGACGTTGCCAAATACCTTTGGCGCGCTTGGGCGGCTTTTGGGCAATAACCAAATACTCTGCCTGCCGACGCGTGCGATAGCCCATACCCATACGCACCTTATCCCAAGTGATCAGATCCACCACCTGCAGATGGGCCGTAACCAGCCACTGGGCTGCATCTGTACAGAGATGAAACTTGTCTACCCAGAGGGCCAAATGACCGGAAGGGATCAGCACCCGGGCAATCTCAGTCAGAAACTGCCGGATCACATCAATGCTCATCTGCGGCAGACCACTGCGCCGGGCCCCGCGGGTCTGGCCTTCGTTACCGTATTTCAGCTTGTCCAGTACCCCTCGGTACTGGGGATCGAAGAAGCACAAAGGCAAAGACGCCTCTGGCAATTGCCGGAGCAACTGGAGGCCATCTGCCTGGTGCCGCTGGTTCAGGGCCAGGGGCCAGGCGTCGGGTTCCGCCAACCGGGCTGGGGTCTGGCGGGAATGCCCATATACATTCCGCGCGTCGGATTTGCCGGCGGTCATCACCTGCCCTGCAGAAAACGCCACACAATAAGATGCACGATGCGGGCAATGGGAGCTCGATCGTCAGACAAAGGCACGAGGTCAGAAGCACGGACAGCCGCGGCAGCCTGGGCAGAAGTGACCTGAGCAAACTCCCGAAAGACTTGTGGATAAGTGGAGGGAAGGGATTGCATTTGTCGTCTGTAATTTTCCAGGTCCGCCGGTTGAGCCAGCCCTATGACCAACGCGTTGCCCATGGTGCCAGGCGGAACAGGTTCATTGAGAATGAACACCGCCGGAAACACAGCCTGCATGGTCGCCACCAAACTGTCCACCAGCGTCTGATCCCCGGGAATGCGGCCCACATTGATAGCTACCACGCCCGCAGAAGTCAAATGGCTACGGACCAGAGCAAAAAACTCCACCGTAGCCAGATGGAAGGGGATATAGGGCACCCGGTACGCGTCAATACCGATCATATCCCACTGGCGATGGTCTGGCTGCGCCTGCAGCCAGCGACGACCGTCCGCGGCAACGGCAGTGAGGTTGGGCCGGGCCATATCAAAATAGGTGTACCCCACCTCCAGAATCCGAGGATCCAATTCGATGCCGGTAATGCGGGCCGGGCCATAAATGTCGGACCAGAGCGAACTGACTGTGCCGCCGGCCAAACCCACCAACAACACATCGGCGGCCGCGGGATCCACAGGTTGGGCCGCAAACCAAGGAGCCAGCAGAAAATAATCCCAGATACCACGGCTCAACACACTGTCAGGGTGGTGCACACTATGAATGCCTACGCCTTCGTTGAGTTTAAGAATGGTCTCTGATCCCAACTGACGCACGGCAATGTAGTTGTATTTACTCTCGTCCTCAAAGACCAGAGTGCCCGCGCCGGTCTCACTGCCCAGCCCTCGTACCGACCCCGTGTCTGCCCAGACTGGCCACGCTATGGACCAAAACAAGACGCTCACAGCCAAGATGGCAACTCGTCGGCGCCTGCCGGGTAGCCACAGCAAACCGACCATAGCGGCCGCCAGCAGAAACAGAGCCAGTAGATGGAAAGTCCAGCGGGTGCCGAACGTTGGAATCAGCCACAGCACGGGAGCCAGAGTGCCAGCAATACTGCCCAGTGTGGCAGCAGCATAAATCTGACCTACGGTTTTGCCTTGTCCCTCTGCAGCAGGCAGGGCTATGCGGATGGCCCAGGGCGTTACGGCCCCCAGCAGCAAAACAGGCAGACTCAACAAAGTCACAACCACCAGGCCCGCGGCCAGAAGCAGGCCCGGTTCAAAGGCTAGCAGGTCCTGTACGGTAGCCCTTAGGACAACCGGGGCGATGATGGGCACAAGACTAATCAGGAAGCTGGCGGCGATGATGGTTACCAGCAGGCGCGGCAGAGCCGGAAATCGATCTCCCCATCTGCCTCCCAGCCAAGCGCCCCCAGCCAGGAAGGCCAGCACCAGTGATATAAGGGCCGCCCACACCGGCTGGCTGTTGCCAAACCACGGTTCCAACAGGCGGGCTGCGGCCAGTTCCAAGCCCAAGGCGCCAGCACCAGCGCAGAATGCCAGGGCCAGCAGATATCTCTTTAGAGAAACAGGTTCGGTGGCGGGCACCTCAATCGCTCACTGCCGGCAACCGCAACGTAAGCAACAAGGGGGAGTGATCTGACCCCCCTTTGACGGGTAGAACCTGCGCGGCCAGCACTTCCAGGTCGTGGGAGCAGAAAGAATGGTCCAGGCGCAACATCGGGCGGGCCTTAAACCTGAAATAGGGCTCCAGATTGTGAGGCCAGGTCCAGCCAGGGCCCAGCCCAGCCGTGGCCCAGCCATCCTGAAAGATGGCACTTACCTGTTTGTAGATGTCAGAGCCTTCGGTAGTGTTCCAATCCCCCATGAGCAGTACCGGACTGTCCTGCGTTTGTGCATCCTCCAGCAGGCAACGCACTTGAAACCTACGTTGGCGTAAAGCCGGATTTAAACGCACCGGTGGTGACCCGAACAACGGGGAAATCAGATGTATGTTATACAGGAGCAGGGATTGAGACCCGACGTGCACCCGCAGACGCAAATAAAAGGGGCCACCCAGACCCAGACTGCGCCGATGCTCCAAGACCAATGGATAACGGGAGATCACTCCCAGACCCAGTTGAGTGCCTGGATGGGCCATCCAGTACTGGTGCGGGAACTCTTCCCTCAAAGGATGGAACAGACCTGCCAGGGCGCTAGCGTTCACTTCCTGAAATACGGCGATGTCCACCTCATGTTGGAACAAGCGTTTCCGCATGTTTTCGAGGTTATTGTTCTTTTTCAGAAGGTTGGCTGTTAGCACTCGGATTTCGGGACGGCGGACTTCCTCAGAGTCCGGTACCGGTCGAGGCAACTTGCGCCACAGCATCCAATTGTAGTGGCGCAGCAGCACCAAACCCATGACTTCACCGCAAAGCATGGCCCACCATGGGGAAGACCTACCGAAACGCAACCAACCTGCCAGCCAGGCACCGCTGAGAATCCAGAAGGACAGGCTATTTATTATGTAGAGCAATGCATTGCGGTCACCCACTGTTTTCCAGAGCACTAACCAGATCCAGGCAGCAGCTAGGTAAAGATTGAGCGAGCCGCGATAAAGTCGACCTAACATAAGTAATGGGTCCTCAGAGAGCGCCTACGGTGTGGCGGGATGGGCTTCCCGGTAAATCAGTGTAGCTGCCAGGGGGCCGCGGTAGACCAAGGCTGAATTGTATTGCCAGGCCTTTACCTGTAACTGGGACAAGATGCGCAAATCTCGCCCATGTCCGATACCACCACAAGCAATGATGTCAATCGAAATCTGATGCATGCGCTGCAGCGTCACCAACTTAATTATGGCCTCCCTGGCATCGGCTGTCAGGAGCCCGCCACTGGCGCCCCAAGTGGAGCCATCTGACTCATTCTTTTCTTGGCGGGTATTGGTAGCGACTATAGCCTGCACCCCATACTCCACCGCCAGCAGCAAGATCTGATTATATTGGCGGGCAGTCAGGCAAGGGCTGACTTTGAGCCAAATAGGCAGTTGGGAAGGGGCAGCAGCTCGGACCCCGTCCAAGAGGCCCCGAATGTATTCCTCTGATTGCTGCAATCCGGTATCTTCATCATTGGTGGGACAGCTCACGTTCAAAGTCAGCCAGTCCGGAATAATGCGGGCATCTTCCAGATAGGCCAATGATTCAATGGCTTCGGAGCGTAGCACCTTTAGGTCATCCACACCTGGGGAACCCGCCAGATTTAATCCCCAAGTCTCAGGTAACAGATCCCGGTGCAAGGCCAGAAAGGAGGCCACTGCCCGAATGCCGGGATTACGCAGCCCCACACGATTACCCAGACCTTCAGCCGCAGGATATCGCCACATCGTGCGCCCCTGATTTCCTTGCCGCGGCCAGCGCGTGTAGGAGCCGAACTCCACAGGCCCCACTAGACTAGGCAAAGTCCGCCATCCGGGCAGAAGATTGCCATCCCGAATCACGAAGGCTAGAGCTCGTACTTCGTTGTCATAGCCCTGGCCTTTGCACCAACCCGCGGCTAATATGAAAGGCTGTGGCAGATCCACACCGCCCACCCGAACCGGAGCAGCGGGATGCAGGAAACGCCCTAATCGTCGCAGGCAGATCTGGAGAAAGGTGCTGTCGTCCCAGCGTTCCAGAAGGTCATGCACCAATTCGTGGCTGGTGTTGGCCTGGAGCCGGAAGAGAACATAGCGCAGCAACAGATACTTGGCCTCATAGGCAACCAAGAAAAGGCTGCGCAGCAAAGTGATCAATTTACTCATGGACATGGCTCTACCCGGGGCGTCTGCAGTACCTGGCGCCCGAAGCCTGGCGGCACCAGTATCTCCTGTCCATCGAAGGCCAACCGTCCATGCAGTTGTACGGCCGCCACTCGGCAGGTTACTTCCTGTCCTTCAAAGGGGGTCCAGCCACACAGAGCCTGCATATGGGCTCCACGTAGCTGTGTCGACACTTCGAATTCCAATTCCGTCCAAGTATCCGGAGGACAAGGTATGCCGAAAATGCGCCGGGGAGCTGTGACTACCAATTCCTCCAAGCGATCCTGAGCCAGCCGACCCTCTGAAACGGCAGTGCCCATCAGAGGCAGCAATACCTCTGAAACGGGCACCCCAAATGCCGGTGGCATAGTGTACTTTTCCCTCAAAGTATGGGGCGCGTGATCTGACTCTACGACATCCACCCAGCCCTGTTTCAGGCCCTGCCACAGATAGTCCACGTCCTGTTGAGACTTGAGCGGCGGCTTCATCAATGCCAGGGGCCCCAACCGATATTCATCTTCGGCCGTTAGCCACAGATGATGAGGACATACCCCCACTGAGACCGGCAGCCCTTCGTCTTTGGCCGCCCGCAGAGAATCCAGCTCGGCACGGGTGCTGATATGACAGAAGTGAGTGTGAATGCAATAACGGCGCACCAGCGCCAGGACTGCATCAACTTCCTCGTCTTCAGCATGGACGGCTATGAGACCGTGTGCCTGCCAGGCGGCAAAGTAGGCTTCTCGCTGTGCCCCGGCCACGAAAAGATCGCCAGTGGTCTCCCCACAGTAGATCTTGAGACCCACCACATGAGGCATAGCTACCCCAAACGTCTCCAGGTTTCCTTCAGGGTGTGCACCATAGTACGTGCCCCAATCACAGACAGCTTCGCTCTGTAGCGCCTGCTGCTTGGCCTCCAGCCCGGCGGGGGAAGTGGTAGTGGGCTCTGCGTTGGGCATGTCCAACACGGTCGTAAAACCACCCGCCAGCGCAGCCCTGGTTTCACTGGTCAAGGTGCCTTTGTGGGACCAGTCCATTCCGCGCAAATGCACATGCGGGTCCATTGGGCCAGGAATACGCCAAGTAGACATAGCGGGAAGAAGCCCTCTCCTAGACCCACTTGCCGAGGACGAGAGCCACTAGGCTCATACGGATGTACATCCCGTATTCCATTTGCTGAAAGTAGGCCGTACGCGGGTCCAGATCCAGGTTATACCGATCCCAGGCTGAGCCCATTTCATGTTTGCGAGGCAGAGGATGCAATAGCACGGTATTGGTAGGAGTTTGCACCAGCATTTCCGGCACCAAGATGAATTCATCGCAGACTTCCGCATAGTCTTCTGGATCATCGAACCGTTCTTCTTGGATGCGTGTCCAATAGATGACATCGCTGTCGTACAGAGCCTCTTTCAGATGAGACGTTTCCTGTACTGACACCCCGCTTCGCTGGGCTTGAGACACAATGTCTAACGGCATCCGCAGGGCGGTGGGGGAGACCAAATTGATGTGGATACCCTCATCTCCGTACAGCGACAACAGCTTGGTCAAGGAATGGACGGTACGTCCGAAACGCAGGTCTCCCACCATGGTGATATTCAGATTTCGCAGCCCTTGTTTCTGTTGGAAGATGGTGTAAGTATCCAACAAAGCCTGCGTAGGGTGTTCTCCCACACCATCACCGGCACTGATGACCACCGGTTCTCGCCCAATCTGTTCTCGTAACAGATCAAGGAAGTGCGCTGCAATGACAGATGCCCCCTCTGCGGGATGCCGCAGTGTGACCACATCGGCATAACAACCTGCTGCCCGAACAGTGTCAGGCAGATCTTCCCCCTTGTGGACAGAAGAAAACTCAATGCCGTTGCTGGCGCCAATAGCTTTGCCTCCCAGGCGGCTGATGGCCGCCTGAAAGGAGAGATCTGTACGTGTGCTGGCCTCAAAAAAGAGCTGGGCCATGATGTACCCATGGGCGATTTCACCAATACCCCGATCGCGTTGTTGAATTCTCTGCTGCAACCGGATGGTGCTTTCAAAAAGGAAATCCAAGTCTTCCCGTCTGAACTGGTCCACCGTCACGATGTGTTTGCCGCTGAAATCCCCAGCAATGGGGGTAGGCTGATACCCCTTAAGAATGTGGTTCCAGACGCTGGTGGCATCTGACACCTCCTCAGTACTGAAGGGCTGCGCCATACAGTTACTGCACCTCGCTCACGAACTGCTCTACAACTCTAAATTGAGCACCATTGATGTGGCCCGTAGCTCGAGCGTAAGCCAACGCGTCCTCCAATTTGAAGACTCTGTGCAATTCTATACCTGCAGATTGCAGGTTGGAGCGTCCTTGGGGACCCCGTTCGGTCATTACCACTGCATCCGTGACCTCGAGCCCGGCAGCGCGCAAAAGCCCCACAGCCTGCAGCAGACTGCCCCCGGTAGTAACCAAATCCTCCACAACGACAACGCGTTCTCCCTGCTCAAAGTGACCTTCCACTTGGCGCTGACCACCATGTTTCTTGACCTTTTTGCGAGTGTATAACAAAGGCAGACCCGCCGTAACCGCGGCCACCGAACCCAGCGGCAACGCTCCATACGGGACAGCCGCTATGCGCTGGACTTGGAGTTCCGCCACCTGTGCCGCCAGCAATTGTCCGCTCAAGTGAAGCAGTTCCGGATTGCTTATGATAAGCCGCAGGTCCAGATAGAAAGGTGACTTCATGCCACTAGCCAATGTGAATTCTCCGAATTGCAGAGCTCTCACCTCCATCAGCAGGGCAAACAGGCGTTTCAGTGTAGGAGTTTTCATAAAGTGGCATCCAGCATCTGTGCCACAGTCTGACGCATGGATTCCACGATTTTCTGAGCCGCCACGCCAGGATCAGCGGCTCCAGCGATTCGAGAACTGGCGTTAAAAAGCAGGCTGGGAGGTCGGGCTGTGCTCCAGCCTGCTGCCAGAGAAGCCGCCAGGTCGCCACCTTGCCGACCCAGACCCGGGGCCAGAATCCAGCGATCTGGAACCAATTCGCGAATGCGGCCCAACTGTTCCGGAAAGGTAGCCCCTACGACCAGGCCGACACGGGCATCCCATGACTGCACCATAGTAGCTATTTGTTCATGGAGGGGGCCTGTCCCAGTTTCCAGTTCCTGGATCTGGCGGGCGTCGGGATTCGAGGTATGGGCCAATAGCAGGAAGCCCTTGTCGGGATAGGCAAAGAAAGGAGCCAAGCTATCCTGGCCCAACAGTGGATTCAGAGTTATCCCGCCAACTCCCAATTCCGCAAAGGCGAAGTGGGCATAGCCTGCTGCCGTAGCACCTATATCTCCAAACTTGGCATCCAGAATGACTGGCGTGCCAGACGGAATTGCGGCCACTGTATCCGCTAACAACTGCAGGCCCGGCGCGCCGTGGCGGAGATAGAAGGCCAGGTTGGGTTTGTAGGCACAAGCCCATGGCGCTGTAGCTGCGATGACGTGCTTGTTCCAAGCCAGCAGCGGGGCCAACGAGTGTCCAGTCAGAGGGCCGAAGACAGCCGGCAATTGGGCAGGATCCGGATCCAAGCCAATGCAGAGCAGGGATCTGCGCGTGTGTGTGGCCAGTGAGAGTTGCGCCCAGAAGGACATTCTAGTAGTAGTAATTCCAGCCCGGAAGGTGATTCAGGCGCCTGCTGCGCAGACTATAGTACCTGTAGAAACGCTGTACTTTGCAAAAAAACTGTGCGCGTGAAGGCCGGCAGCCAGAGAGCGAGAGGTTTATAATCCCAGAATCTGCAGGCTCATATTGCAGCATCCCTAAATCCCTACCTGTGCACTTCTGGCCATGACAATTCTGCGTGTATTGCGAGACTGGGATGAAGACGCGGCCGTGTTACGCCGCAAAGCCCGCAAAGTGAAACGAGTGGATGGTCAGATGAAGACGCTGCTGGCCGATATGGTGGAAACCATGCGGGAAAACAAAGGCGTAGGTCTGGCTGCTCCACAGGTCGGCCGCGATCTGCGTGCCGTTGTGATTGAGTATCCGGAGGACGATGAGCAGGTGGACAGTCCGCTAGTACTGTATCAGCTGCTCAATCCAGAGATTCTCAAGCAGCGCGGGGAACTCGAAGACCAGGAAGGATGCTTGAGCTTACCCGGGCTATTGGCAGACGTGAAGCGAGCCGAGCACATTACTGTCTGCGGCCTGGATGCCGAGGGGCAAGAGATCCGCATCAAGGCTCACGGATGGCTGGCCCGCATTTTTCAACACGAAATCGATCACACGCGTGGCGTGCTGATGCTGGACCGGGCTACCCAAGTCTACAGTGTGGAAACAGGCGAAGAAGGTCAGACCGTAATTACACCTTTGGCCCCCGCTTGACAGCTGCCGGCTTGCTGGGGAAGTCGTTGTGATCAATTCTGAATAGTGATTGTGGAATCGCAGACGAGAGGCTCTGCGTCCTGACCTTGTACTGCTGTCAGGCGCAGCGTATAGGTGCCGTTAGCCAGCCCCAAAGTGTTCAGCTCTCCCAGGGTGCCATCTGTAACCGAGGTTACATACCCGTCAAAGTAGGTGAAAGCCTGCCGCTGCGCCTGTCCTTCTCCGGCTACGATGCGGTACTCCAGTTTGTAATACCACTGATCTGGCACGGCGACGGTGCCTGTCAAGAACACCGTACCGTTAACGATCTGGCCTTCTAGCGGGTAGGTAATCTGCATGCCTTCCACTTCACATTCCACGGGAGTTAAGGCGCTGTCTACCTGCACGGGTGTGGGTATAGGCGTGGGCGCCGGTGCCGGCTCAACCTGACCCGCCGCCACCGGCGTTGGGACGGGTATTTGAGTGTTGGCAGGGGTAGGTTGCAGGACTGGCGTGGGGGCTGCCACTTCAACGGCCAGGCTGGGCGCGGACACCTGCTCACCGTTGTCGATCTGTACAGTGGGACGCGGCGCCAGAAAGTCCGCAGACAGTCGGCCATAAGTGGTTTGCGCCCAGGCACTGACCTCCATTTGCAGATCCGTCAGAACCGGACCTGATAGAAATCCGGAATACAGATCGGTGAAAAAGGCGGCAGTAACCAGACCAATGGCAGCCAGAACCAGCACTGTGGCTAGGAGACGTCTCCAAGCTCCGGCCGGGCCCCGGCCAGTCAAAAAGAAGTCACCGACCTGCTGCGCTTCCAAGGGCCGATAATCCATATCCCGCGGCGGGGGCATCTGAGTACCGGCACTGGTATTGGCCCATTCCTCGTTGAGACGGGCCAGTTCCTCAGATTGGCGATTCTGTTTCAGCTCGCCCCCATCGAGCTTGAGGAAGTCCGCGTAGTTCTGCAAGAATCCACGGCCAACCACTTCCCCGGGCAGCCGCTGCCATTCGTCTGTTTCCAGCGCCAACAGATAGCGGGCGCGGATTCGAATGGCTGCTTCTACATCTTCAAGGCTTAACCCAAGCGTTTCGCGACGTGCGCGCAACCGCGGGCCAAGCCGTGTGTCTTCCGTTATCACGACTCTATCTGGGCTACAATGGAAGGACCGGCGCGTACGGGACTAGCCATTGTAGCAAAAACTTTCGCCCCTCCTTGGTGACCTTACATTACAGATTTGCGGCTGGTCTTGGGCAGCCCTTGGTTGGTCGCGGAGTATTAGGCTTGGAGTACGGGGTATGAAGGGCCTGCGCCTCGGCATAACCATCGTGGTGATCATCGCTGTTGTATTGATACAGTGGCGGTTGATGCAGAACCGCAGAATCTCCACGCCGGGAGAAACCAGCACTGGTACTGGACAATTTTTGTCCACCCCGGCACCCAGAAAGCCTCTCTCTGATAGGGCTATTGGCCTGGTGGTAGGGCACTGGTATCGAGACGAAGTCCTGGATGTGGGGGCAGTCTGCGAAAGAAATGGTGAACTCCTTCTGACAGAACTGGAAATCAATGAAGGAGTCGCCGCATTACTGGTACCTATGCTGGAGGAAAAAGGCGCCAAGGTTTGGAAGCTCCAGGAGATAGACCCATCGTTACGGGGCTTCACAGCGGATTTGGTCCTAAGCATTCACGCGGATTCCTGCGTCGCCAACACGGGATTCAAAGCAGCACATTTCGCCAGATCAGGGGCCCGAGATCGGGAACAAGTGCTAATCAAATGTCTCCAGACAGAATATGCCACAAGTACTAACCTGGTATGGGATGCCTTTACCATCACACCCAACATGACTCATTATCACGTGCACGAAAAAGTTCACCTGGACACACCTTCCGTCATTCTAGAGATGGGATTCATCGGCGGAGATCAGCGAATTCTGACTGCAGGCCAGGATCGAGTGGCTGAAGGGATCCTAAATAGCATCATGTGCATGCTGGATCCGAATTTCGTCTCAGACGTTCCAGCAGACGTGCCGCTCAACTAGGATTACCTCATCCATATAGACGGGTGTAGTGCCATAGATTGGTAACTATTTGCCGCAAGTAAGTTGAGGTTTCCTCGATGGAGATTGCCTGGTAGAAATCCATGTCATCAAGCCCGCTGGCCTCCCTGAAAGCCCGCCCGGCACCCGGCCCCGCATTGTAGCCCGTCAAGGCTGTGAGCCAGTCCTGATCCAATTCATCGTAAACAAATCGCAGATAATAGGCGCTGAACTCCAGATTCAGCCAGGGCCGGCGCAACCAGCCTGCTTCGTAGTCCTTCCTCCCCAGTTGCAGAGCTATCCACTCCCCGGTGGCTGGCATGACCTGACCCAAACCTTGGGCGGCAGCTGACGAGATACTGCCGGATTCGAAGAGGCTTTCTTGGCGCAGCAACGCGTAAAAATACAGCTCAGGCACTCCATAGGTCTCAGCCGCAGTCGCAGCTAATTCGGGGTACGGTCGTGGGTATATGAGATATTGCACAAATAGCGGCAACTCGGACAGTTTCACCGCTGGGGAAAGCGCGTAAAGGTAGTAAGCGGCCCGGATGCTGAGCTGGTAAGACCCTTGTGCCTTGAGCGCCAGAGCCAAATCCCATAAATGGTATGGATACAACCGGTAAGTTTCCACTGCCACCGCCCAATTCTGGCGCGCCCGGCTCTCGTTGCCCAGTCGCTGAAAGGCCAGACCCCGCTGCATATTGATGTCCTCTGCTGGTGCTGGCAGAGCAGATGCCTGTTCGTGACTGGCCCAGGAGCGGAGCCATTCCAACGCCACTTCCAAACTCCCATCGTCATGTAGCAGCCCAGATGGGGACTTGCTAAGAACACCCATGTCTCTGATCACGTACTGACTGGTGCCGTCAGCACCGCGCAGGGCTTGGGCCGCCATGATGCTGAAGAAATCGGTGGGTTGATGTTGCGCCGTGCGCTGCCAACCAAAGAGGGCTGCATCTGTGTGGCCCGCGTGCCACAGGGTGTAGGCGGTCCAATAACCCACTTCCGAAGACTTGAAGTCCGGAAACTTCTCCCGCAGATGCTGCAATCCGGAATTGGCTTCCTGATATTGCTGCTCTGCCAATGCGTCCATAACTACTGCGAAAAGGGCCTGTGCTACTAAGGGATTTCCCGGAAAGAAGCCCAGCAGGTCCCGCAGCGGGTTGTAAGCCGCACTCCGTTCCCCCTGTTGCAACAGCTCTGCGACTTCATCTGCCAGAATTCGCGCCCGGCCTGGGTCGGCAGGCAACTCTGCAATATAGGCCTCCCAAGTCTCCTGGTAACCGGCTTCGTTTCCCAACGTAAGGTACAAATCCAACAGTTCCTGGTAGGCCCATCCCCTACAGGGACAGTCTGGATAGCGGGCCAGTACTGCCTGCAAGCGCACTTCTGCTAGCAGGTTGTCCCCTAGCTGGGCATGGGAAAGACCTTCGTAGATTTCTCCATAAGGAGCGCGGAATTCCTCTGTCAACTCCAGGGCCCGGTAGTTGCTGAAGGCTTCCACAGCTACATCGTAGGCTCCCGCGTAGTAGTCAATAAAGCCCCGCGTGTATTGGTCGAATTCCACCTCCCGTTCCACTAGCTCCACCAGGGACAGATACGCATGCGCGGTGTCCCGTTGGGTTTCGGTAGCCAGGCGGAAGCGGACTATGGCTTCTTCTTCTTGTCCCGCCTGTGTCAAAGCCACACCGGCGCGATACAGCAACTGAGTCCGGTATGTAGGCTGAGTGGCCATCGTCAGCATGTCGTCGTACACGACCACAGCTTCAACATAGCTGTCCCGCGCTTCCAAGGCCAAAGCTATCTCGTCCTGAACGGACAACCGGATGCTAGCGCCGTGGGCCAGGTCTGCGGCCTGATGCAGGTGGGAAAGTCCTTCTGCGTCCTGATCTAGAGCCAGTAGCATCTGACCCCATTCTCTATGTATGTCGGGGGCCAGAGGCGGCGACCCAGCCAACGCTGCTTCGTAGTAGTTGGAAGCCGGTTCATAAGCTCCCAGTTGACGCTGAACTCGCGCCCATAGCAGATACCCCTCGGCCGAGTAGTCTGCTTCGCTTGGCAACTCTGTACCTCCCTGTAGGACAAAATGCAACGCTAAGCTGTCGTCAGCCAAGTCCCATTGGCCCTGAGATGTTTGCAGGCGTCCCAAGAAAAACGCGGCTGGGCTGGAGATGGCGGGATCCGGCTGGCGGGTCAGCTCGGCATAGAGGGTGGCAGCTTCTTCTATGTAACCCTGGTGCTCCTGCAGCTGGGCCTGAGCCAGCAGCTCTGCAGGAGTTGGGGGGAGCTGGGTCGGGATCGGGGTAGGCGGGAGCGCAGCTGGTACTGCAGTAGCAGCAGAAGTGGGGATCGGAGTCTCTGTGGGGGCGGGCGTGGGGGTACCTGTACGCTGTCGATTCTGCGATCGGTTGCAGCTACATAGCAGCAGGCCACAGAGCAAAAACAGAATCAATACCGCCGAGCGGGATCGATTGAGGCTGGAAGGAATCATCTGCGCGCTGAGGCCGGAAACGGTGCCAGTATAGCAGTGAGTCCCACTACCAGTCCGTCTTGCAGTAATAGGTTCTTGGTAGGCTATTCCCTATTTGGTTATGATCAGGGCAGGAGACTTGCCGTATGTCCACAACGCGGACTCAAACCGCCACCGCCCCACAGGAAAATGCCTACGACGTAGTTGTGGGCATGGAAGTGCATGCACAGGTACTGACCCGTAGCAAAATGTTCTGTGGCTGCGCGGCCTCATACCAGGGGGCGTCGCCCAATTCACTGGTCTGCCCGGTCTGCTTAGGGTTGCCGGGAGCCATGCCGGTCATCAACCAAAGAGCCGTAGAGGCAACCATAGCCACAGGTCTGGCACTAAATTGCCGGGTAGCCGATACTGCTGTCTTTGCCCGCAAGAACTATACCTACCCGGACCTGCCAAAGGGATACCAGATTACCCAATTCGAATATCCCCTTTCCTTTGACGGCAACGTGGGAATTAAGGTGCCGGGCTGCAGTCCTAAACAGATCCGTATTCGGCGAGTACATCTGGAAGAGGATACTGGCAAGTCCACCCATACCGGACCCTATTCACTGGTGGATCTGAATCGGGCCGGCGTGCCCCTGATGGAAATCGTGACCGAAGCTGACATAGCGAGCGCAGAAGAAGCCTATGCCTTTCTAGTGCAACTACGCTCCCTTCTGCGCTATCTGGAGGTAAACAGTGGAGACATGGAAAAAGGCTCCCTGCGGTGCGAACCCAATATCTCCGTGCGTACTGCCGAGCAGGCGGCCAGAGGTGAACTGGGCGTTAAAGTGGAAGTCAAGAATCTAAACAGTCTGCGTTCCGTTCGGGCCGCCATCGCGTACGAGCATCAGCGGCAATCCAGGTTGCTGGCCCGAGGGCGGGAAGTGGAACAAGTGAATATGGGCTGGGATGAAGCCAAGAAACGCACCGTCCAACAGCGTACTAAAGAAAGTTCGGACGACTACCGCTACTTCCCGGAGCCGGATCTGCCGCCCCTGCAGATAGCTCAGACTTGGGTGTCAGAGATCAGAACGGCCCTGCCTGAGATGCCATGGAGCAAACAGCACAGATACCGTACCGAGTGGCATGTTCGTGCTCAGGAAGCAGAGCTCCTTGCCAGCGAACGGCCACTGGCCGAATATTTCGAGGAAGCCGTGGCGGCTTTTGGCCCTTCAGACGGGCGGCCACAGTTGTTGGCCCAGTGGATTTCAACCGAATTGTTGGGGCTGCTCTACCAGGAAGGGGAGGGACAGGACCTGCGGCGCATTTCCCAAGTCAAGGTAACCCCCGCGAAACTGGCAGGTTTACTGACCGCTCTGACTGACCAGAAGGTGAACAACAACACGGCCAAACAGGTATTGGCCATCATGTTTGAAAGTGGCGAAGAAGCTGCAGTCATCATAAAACGTGAAGGTTTGGCCATGGTTTCTGACACTTCGGTGTTGGACAAAGCTATCCAGGAGATTCTGGCAGCACATCCGGATGAAAGGCAGCGGCTGCAGGACGGTGACCAGAAACTACTTGGGTTCTTCATGGGGCTAGTTATGAGGAATATGCAAGGCAAGGCTGATCCCCGGAAAACGCGGGCCCGACTTCAGGAATTGCTGTAACCAACCAAAAGGCCCGCTCATGCCCACCCCTCATTTCAAAGCGGTCATCTGGGATCTGGATGGCACCTTGGCAGATTCTGAAGACATGCATTATCAGACCTGGCAAATCACCATGGCCTCCAAGGGAATCGACTACTCCAGGGCTGAATTCCTGGCTGACTTCGGCCGCACCACCTCTTCTGTTTTTGCGGAATACCTGGGGCCAGAGCTGGAAGAGGCGGAACTGGAACGGCTGACGCTGTGGAAGGCCCAATTATTTCGGGACAGGATGGCCAACGAATTGCGACTACTGCCGGGAGCGGAAAGTTGGCTGGAAAAGATACGCGGCCAAGGACTGTATCAGACAGTGGCCTCTGCTGCCCCAATGGCCAGCATTGCAGGCGTGGTGCATGTGTTGAACATTGGCAGGTACTTTACGGCTCTGTTGTCCGGGGTGCCGCTGCCGCGGAGCAAACCGGATCCTGCGCTGTTTCTGCAGGCCGCCGCGGCTCTAGGTGTGCTGCCGAGAGAGTGTCTCGTCATGGAAGACAGTACCTTCGGGGTAGAAGCCGCGCATCGGGCAGGCATGAATTGCCTGGTGGTGGGTCATCGGGCTCAGGCTGTATTGGAAGAGATCCACAGCACTCTGGGTGACTGCAACTGCCGAGCCGTGCCCGACATGTCCGCCATAGACTGGCAGGCTGCCTGTGATCTGTTCGCTCACTGAGCGTTGCCTAAATTGAAGAACACCATATTCAAGACAAGATCAGTTCGTCAGCTCGGGATCCGGGACTGCAGTAGTCCTTGGAAGTTGGAAACAGCCAGCCAGGACGCCGGCCTGGCTTAGACCCATGGCATAGAGAGGCAATACGACTTACATCTCCGACTCTGCGCCGTCCTGCCATTTGGTCACGCGGAGCTCCGCGTTCTTGAGCTGTTTCTCGCACAGTCGGGACAACTCTGCCCCTTTTTCGTAGAAGCGTAGCGCTTCTTCCAAAGGCAGTTCTCCTTTTTCCAATGACTCGACTACGGATGTCAATTGTGTCAAAGCTTCCTCAAAGGACATCGAGGCTGCCAAGTCTGAATTTCCAGATATACCGTTTTCCTGCGCCATGGGTCTCCTTTCTTGATCGGCAGGTGCCCGAAAGGGACCGGCCAATGGTTTCCTCTGCATGGTCCATTTTACCCGGGACAATCAAGACTTCCTCCAACCTTTTAGGGCCCGGTGTGAGCTTCCCGGCCAAAGACCGCCGGTCCTAAGGTAGAATGCCGACTTGAACGCACATAGTCAACGTAGATTTCCTGAATTCAGCCCATGGCTCACATACCTAGCCAACCCGCCGTAATCCTCTTGGTTGAGGATCTGTTTTTTAGCCCCCGCTTGGCAGACGCGGTTGCATTGTCTAAGGGCAACCCGGTGACGACCTCGGATACTGAAACCTTTTTGCAAGCCATGGACACCAGGTTGCCGGTGCTGGCCCTGGTGGACTTAAATGTGGACAGTGATTGGGCCGAAGCCATCCGCCGCTGCAAATTACGCCCCCACACAAAAGCTGTCCCCATTATCGGTTTTGGCCAGCATACCGATGTGGAGACACTTACTCGAGCCAAGACAGCTGGCGCCGACAAGGCCTGGGCGCGCAGTAGGCTCGTGGATGAGTTGCCCCGGTTGCTCCCACTACACATCTCACCTACACGGGAGATGCCGGAAGGGGGCACGGAACCCCTCTTGCCGGAAGCTCAGATGGGCATAGATCTTTTTAACCAACGGCAGTTTCATGCCCAACACGAAGCCTTTGAGGATGCCTGGAACGCTGAGACACGGCCTGTACGCAATCTTTATCAAGGCCTGTTACAAATAGGTCTGGCCTTCCTGCAAATCGAGAATCAGAATCAGGGCGGAGCCTTCAAGATGTTCGGGCGCGGAATCCCCAGACTGCGGTTACTGCCTGATGTGGTGCAAGGCGTGCGCGTGGATCTGTTTCTGGCTGATGCCCTAGCCGTATTTGAACAACTGGCACACGTAGAGACTGCTACGACTTGGGCAGATTTGGCCCGAGGGCTTCCCCAAATACAGGTTACAGAACAGCCTTAGCTTGTCCGGCACATCATCAAGGTTGGGAATTACCCAACCAATGGTCTTCTTCCCCGGACAGCAACTGTTCCACGCGATCTGCGTCATCTCCCCCGTGTAGCCGCACCCGCCGCATGCGGAATAAGTCATCACTGGAATGCTCATTGCCCGGAAGTGTGGTAATACCCGCCCAAAAGCTGGCTTCCTTGTAAACACGGATCGTCTCCGCATCAAAAAACCCGCCGGGATAAGAGATGATGCGGGGCCGATAGCCCAATTCCTGTTGAAAAGAACGGAGTGTGTTTTCTGCTTGGGTTTTCAGGTAAGTTTCGTTGCGATTTGCCAAAGTCTTGTGTAGCTGAGCGTGGGACTCAACTTCCATGCCAGCCCGAGCCAATTCACGCACCATCCCCCAGTCCATGTAGCTGGTGTTACCGCTATATGGAAAGTCGGACACGATGAAAAAAGTGCCCACCATGTCCCGTTGCAGCAATGCAGGTAAAGCGTAGACATAATGATCCACGTACCCATCATCAAAGGTCAGGACGATAGGCTTTTGGGGCAATTGTGCGCCAGTGTTGAGGAATTCCACAATGTCCCGAATTGTGACTGTCTCATAGCCCAGCTCCCGAATGCGCTCCAAATGGCGAGCGAACTGCTCCGGCTCGAAGGTCAGATCCCGACGTATGGCATCGGCGTTGTAGGGCAGCGGGCTGATGTAGTGATACATGAGCATTGGAACTTCGATGTTCCGGACTTCCCCGTCAAAGATAGGAAAAGGGGCCGGAATCCGCACCTGGCCCAAGAATAACCGGTAGTTGGTTTTTACCGGCTCTGGAGTCACAGCCGGGGCTTCCTCCGGGGAAATGACGTCGATATCCGGTTCAGTCGCTCCTCCCTCGACCGTCAGACTGCCAGTTCCCGGTTCTGTGCCCAGAACCGCTGTAGCTGGACTCGCTTCTGCTTGTTCCTCTTGGCCAAGTTCCAATATGACGATCGCGGCCAAGGCCAGGACCAAAGCCAACCCTACATTGAGCCAGCGAACAGGGAGGCTGTGGGACCGCCTTTTTAGCTTGGTGGTCTCAATTCCGGCCATATCCCATCATACGTAACATGCCGGAACGTTTGCGCCAATTCTGGCGGACTTTCACCCACAGTTCCAGAAAGATCTGAGTTTCAGTCAGAGCCTCCATTTCCGCCCGGGCCTGCGCCCCTAGGCGACGGATGAGTCGGCCTTGGCGTCCCAGCACTATCGGCTTATGACTCTCGCGTTCGACATAGATGACAGCCGAGATGTAGGTCAATGTGGGGCTTCGCTCCGTGTATTCCAGGATTTCCACCGCAATGCCGTAAGGAATCTCCTCATCCAGGCATTGCAATGCCTCTTTGCGAATCAGCTCTGCCGCAATGGTCCGTAGAGATTGATCGGTGACTTGATCCTCTGGATAATACTGCGGGCCAGCCGGCAGTTTGGACTGCACCAAGCGCATCAATTCAGGCACGCCGAAACCGGTTTCGGCGCAAATTGGACTGCCGACCCAAGTGTCCACTATGGCCGGTCCCAGCTGCCTGCGGGACAACTCCCAATAGGCTTCCATGCGCTCTAACAACTCGTCTTCGCGGCCAGCCAATTCATCGATCTTGTTGAACCCCAGAACCACCTGAGGGAGCTCCCGCTTGTCCTGCAAACTTTGCAGGCGAGACAGCAGGCTCTGCTCCGCGGCACCGGGAGATCGCGATACATCGCTCAGCCACAGCAATACATCGCACTCGTCCATGGCTCCTTCCACCTGCTCCATCATGTAATGGCCCAACTGATTGCGGGGCTTGTGCATGCCGGGCGTATCCAAGAAGATAATCTGGGCTTCGTCGGTAGTATGAATCCCCATTATGCGGTCCCGAGTCGTCTGAGGCTTGGCGTGGGTCACTGCCACAGTCTGACCCAACACTTGGTTAAGCAAAGTGGACTTGCCAGCGTTAGGCCGACCTATCAGACTTACATAGCCACTGACAAAAGGGGTGGCTTCCCCAGTTTCTATGGACATATAGAAATAGTAGTCAATTCTGGCTCCTCAGTTTGGGCCAAGATTCTGTATTACCTGGCATTTGGTCCGAAGAGATTACAATCGACTATACGTGATTGCCAAGGATTCAAGGGCCCTAAAAAGGATTTAGGGCTAGGCCTTTCCAGTTGATTCGAGGGGACCTAGTCCCCGATACAACAGTGAGAATACGACCGAGCAGGCAATCGTCTTTGCCTTGTCTGCACCAGGCCATATACGGGATCTGTCCCTATGGAGGTTTGCTGAAAGGTCCCAAAGGTGGTTGGTCGTGGAATCTCCAGTCGATCCTCAGATCCTCAAAGGGCCCAGAAACATTCTTACTTTCTAACTGAGTTTTGGTGTGGAGCACACTTCTGTACCGCTATAGGCCTTCCACAACCCTGAAGGCAATCCAGTATTCTTGCAATGGCTACAAGGTGGCTGGCAAGTCAATTTTGCTATAGCATAGTGACTGTTGCTTCCTTGCCACAGTTAATTTTGCTATTTGGACAATATCGATGAAACATTATTTGGTCACCCAACTGGAATTCGCTCGTGAAGAGTTCCAGCGAGTTATGAAGGGAGTCACATCTCGGGAAGGTGAGAAGGTCCTGTCGCCCTTCAACAGCCTTGGGTTCATCGTGGGGCACATGGCCGTCCATGAACATACTATGTGGCTAGTGATGGCGGAGCAACGAGAGTTGTACTCCGATATTGGTGAACGTTTTGGTACAGGTGTGACAGCCACAATACCCCAATGGAAAGAAGTCTGGGACATCTGGCACCATGTTACTCAGGAATCGGATATCTTTCTCGCGACCATCACAGACCACAATATAGATGCAACTCTGAACTTTCGCGGCGAAGGGATGGACGAATCTATAGGCCATACCTTGCTGCGGGTGATCAAGCACTATTGGTTTCACATTGGTGAAGCGCATGGACTACGCCAAGCCTTGGGGCATCAAGACATCCCCGACTTCGTGGGCGACGTCAAACGCACACGATATCGGTAACTGGTTCCTCCTTTTCCTCGAAGATTCCCTAGACTCCTAGGTGAACTGTTTCTTAGGGTGTGCACGCTCCGATTTTCGTGGCCGTTAAGTGGACCTATGTAAGCTTTCTGATTCTTGCCTCACTACATAAAGAGAGGCTAGCAAATACTGCCCTGGTCAAGCTTCTCTCCCAAGAAGCAAATTTAATTAAGGAACCTGCATAATTGGTCGCAGAAGCGGTAGGTGTCTCTTAATTGTTTAGTGTTCGACCAAAGCAGGAAAGCAGGTTTCACATCTGCGTCGCGGCAGGAGTGTTTGTTTGCCTCTCCGTCGCCAAGCCGAGTCTATTCCTTCTAATTCTATTTTCGTGCGCCGGCATTCTTCGACTAGGTTAAGAACATGATTTCAATTACTCTCGTACCCGTCGACCTGTTAATGTGACTTTCGCTCACGTTGGGAATGATATTCACGTACTGGTTTACATCCCGTGAAATAGGCCACGGCGACGTAGGGCATAAAGAACGTGGATAGCATTAAGGCCCTTTCTAAGATGTCCTTCCCCTTTTTCTCGATTCCCTCTCAATTGGTCCGGCAGCGATTTAAAGAGAGTTAGAATCCCAGCGGCAGAAAGAGACTGCGGCCAACGGGATAGAACGGGCAGCTAGACCTTGAACTTCTAAAGATAGAAGGAGCATCCGAAGGATAGTCAGTTGACAGCACAGTGGGTTAAGCATTGGATTGCTCTAAGGGGAATTGAGGAAGTGGGCGGCTTTGTAATTGTGTCTTCAATGCATCCGCTGAGGCAGCGTGGAACAAGTAATAGCCACCGAGCGAGCACTCCAGGAACGTCGGTCAGTAACCGAATTTAACGGAAAGGTGGTCTTGTCGTCCCGTTCACCACGGCACTGGTTTTCATGTACGTCACGGTAGATTCACCTATCGGCGAATGATGTAGAAGCACTTTCCACAAAAGCCAAAACCACTGCAATCCGACGTTTCGCCAGAACTAGACTTTATGCCTGGTCCGGAATTCATGCCTGCGGTTAGAAGACAAGGAAGGTCTAGAAGAACTTGAAGACAAGAAACAACAAATGAAAGCACGCAAACAGCTGACACGGCTACTAAAGAGAGACGACCACCTCTGCGGAATCCATTTCGGAGGGTGTGGGAGGGAGATCAAGAATCGTGGGAAAGGCACCGTGGACCATATCTTCACGCGGTCCTTTCTTAAGGATAGAGAAATCAGCATTGAACCGAAAGTCTACAACAAGGACTGGAATTGCCAGCCCATGCATTTTGAATGCAACAATCATCGCGGCGGCCAAATTTACGGGTTTCCATTGTTCTCGTGCACCTGCCATTGGCTCCAATTAGAACTGGGTACCGAGGGCCCCCACATTCTTGTACTGCACTACAAATACCATAAACAGAAAATTGAACATCCGGTCTCCACGGAGAAACATAACTTTGTCGCAACAGGAATTGCTACAGGAAAATTCAGCCACCTATTTGGCGGCCAGAAGCAATTAGATTTTGGCGTTGTATGGTCAATGGGAAATCTTAAACCAGGTAAGAAAGGAATTACAGGCAGGGGCCAGTTAGGTCATGTATTCCCAAGGATTTCGCCGGATGAAGTGCAGGAATTCAACCGTCTAGAAGTTCAGAGAACCAAAGGCGTTTCGGCTCAGACGATAGAGAAGTTTAACTCCAGGATGGACACGATGTCCATGAAAGTATATTTCGAGAGCGCTGAATGACTCCGGTCGTTCTTGCCTTTTCTCCGCCATCTCCCCCAAGGATTTCGCCCTGTTACCCCGCTTAACGCTTCCGAACATGCCGAAAATCTCAAATTTCCGTCATGTTTGCCTTCCCCTCAATTATGAAAACTTGAGATCTAGTTCCACTGGAAATAAACGTATACAGGAATCAGGATAACCTGATCCTAGAAGTCCAATCGGAAACCCCTACTTGCGACTGGGCCAGCTATAATCAGACGGTGAGCCCAGCCAAGGCAGAGGGGACAGCATGTTAGGCAAGAGATCAGATCAGCGCGGCCTGTTTGAAGCGGACCATCTGTACCTGGATCTGGTGGGCCGGGACAGTTTCTACGGGCGGCTGGCCGGGTTGCGGGGGCAGTTGTTTCGGGATAAGGATTTCGCGGCCCTCTACTGCCGGGACCATGGCCGGAGCAGCGTGCCGCCCAGCCTGCTGGCCACCGCCCTGCTCCTGCAGGCGTATGACAAGGTGAGTGATGCCGAGGCGCGCCGCCGGGCCACGGTGGACCTGAGCTGGAAGGTGGCGTTGGGGGTGGAGGTGGAGGTACGGCCTTTTGCCCAGAGCACCCTGCAGCATTTCCGGGCGCAACTGGTGCTGCATGCACAGATGCGCGAGCTCTTTCTGCGCAGCCTGGAATTGGCCCGGGCGCGGGGCCTGCTGCGCGGCCGCAGCCTGCAAGTGGCCCTGGACACGACGCCCATCTGGGGGCGCGGCGCGGTGAAGGACACCTACAATCTGCTGGCGGACGGCATCCGGCAGCTGCTACGCACGCTGGCCCGGGTGCAGGATCGGGAGCTGGCCCCCTGGGCCGCGGGGCAGGGCTATGCCCGGTATCTGGCGGCCAGTCTCAAGGGCACGGCGGAGATCGACTGGGATCAGCCCACGGCCCGGGAGGCGTTCCTGGCCGAGATAGTGGCCGATGCGGACCGCCTGCTGGCGGCGGCCCGGGACGCCCAGGATGGCTGTGCGGCCGACAGCCCAGACCGGGGCCAGATCGGGGCCGCGGCCCAACTCCTGGGCCAACTGTTGCACCAGGATGTGGCCCGGCCAGCGGCCGGCGTACGCCTCAAAAAAGGGGTGAGCCAGGACCGCATCGTGTCTGTACATGACCCCGAGATGCGCCACGGGCGCAAGAGTAGCAGCCAGCGTTTTGACGGCCACAAGGCCGCCGTCGCCGTGGACCCGGAGAGCCAGCTCATCACGGCCGTGGCGGTGCTGCCCGGCAATGCCCCGGATGCCCAGGGCGCGCTGCAGCTGGTGGCCCAGAGAGAGCAGCACACCGGGCTGCCGGTCACCGCGGCCATTGCGGATGCCGCGTATGGGGATGGCCACACCCGTCAGCAATTTGCCGATGCCGGGCGCGCCCTGATCGCCAAAGTGCGCAAACCACCCGCCCGCCCTCACTTCCCCAAAGAGGATTTCCAGATTGACCTGGCGGCAGGTACCTGCACCTGTCCGGCGGGTCAGGTGACACGTACCGTGCGCCGCCACGGCTTCTATGCCACGGCTACCGGGGCACAGGCGCCCCGGCGCTCTTTCCACTTTGACGCGGCGCTGTGTACGGCCTGTCCGCTGCGCCCCCGCGGTGTGGCCGCGGCACCGGGCCGCGGGCGCCAAGTCAGTCTGCACCCGCAGGAAGCCCTGTTGCAGGCCGCACGCACGCTCCAGCACAGTGCGGCTTTCGCACCCTTTCGCCACCTCCGCCAAGCCGTGGAGCACCGCCTGGCCCGGCTGGTGCAACTGGGTCTGCGCCAGGCCCGGTACCTCGGGCGTCACAAGACCGCCGCCCAACTCTATCTCACCGCCACCGTCGCCAACCTGACCCGCATCCTGGCCGCCACCTGACCCCGCACCGCGGGATTCCTCGGAGCCTCGACTTTTCTGGAGGTCTGACCCCCGCCGCCACGTCCCAAGGCCACTGGCCGCAGGCGTTGAAAACCCTGGCAACCCGTTCCGGCCCCACTTGACACCGCTGGCCCCAAGTCACTCCGTGGAGACGACTCCTCCCCTCCCTGGTGTGAGGGAGCCCCAAAAAGGGACTTCTCGATTGGACTTCTAGGGATCAGGCCTTCATGAGTGGGGGTCGGCAAGGATTTGAAATTTGGGGCTCCAGATTCCTTAGGTCAAGCCGGATCTTAGGAATCAGCAGTTCGAGAAGCCCCTATAGGTTTGGATGGGAACTGAGTGGGAGTGAACGAATCAGAAGCGGTCTGCAGGTACAGAATCTCAGTGGCAGTTGCACTCTCGGTGGGTAAGGCACAACAGTTAAATCCTGCCTTGAACCGTGGGCGGTTCTAGATTCTGCTGAGGTACATAACCATTATCGTTGCGATTGCCGGCTGTTGCCCCTTGGGGCAACACAACAGGACGCCGTTTTCTAGCCAACCTTTGTAAGGGTTTCTTCGGAAGAGATATTCTGACCGATTTATTGCCAAAGATTACTTCGAAACTACGAAATTAATCTGCCCATTACATTTGCACAGTTGAATGAATGATCGAGGAACAAATGAACATTAGTTCTACCTATATTAGGCGGATAGGAAAGATCTAAATCGCGCCACATTGGATACTCAAGCTGACTTAACGGAACTAGGGAGCTGGAAACCGCTGGTTGACACAGAGGCCAAAACCTTCGACAGTCTGGTCGCAAGTTTCTAATTCTTCAGTCCTCTCCTTGCTAATGGGCTTCGAAACTTACCCCTTTGAAGAAGGCGTTGCGTTGAATGGAATCGCCCTTTTAGATGAGTAGGCAAAAAAATATATATCGTGGGGTCAGATGTTGCCAGAAGCGAGTCAAGGACCTCCTTGAATGAAGTGAAGTGATTGCATCTCTCCGTCTCAGTTTCTTGGCTAGAATCCATGATCTACGGCTTGGAGGCGGTTGCTCACCAATCCGCTCAGTCTGCAACCTCACAGGCGCCAACTGAGGTAAGTGAATTGACTTCAGGCACCAATAACTTAGCTAGGATGGCTGGTACGGTCGGAAAAAGAGCCTACACTGCAATTCAAGACGGGACTTAAGCAATTCAAGCTCCCTTCACCTTTTGCACGTGACACCAGTTCCCAAACCACTAGGGTCGCGACCAGTAGTCCGACCATCAAGGCGAACCCGCGGAACCAATTTCTGAACATGATCATATTTCCTCTCTCTTCCCTCAGCCAATTGACGGGGTACGCGAGACTGTGTAACGTACATGTTGCCACCCGTCTCCAAAAACTAACGGCAGCCCCTACAACATCCTAGCCGTCTCCGCTTTCACTTGCACCAGAGGCTGCGGACATTCCAGCTCTGAATCTCTACCTTAAACCCTGGTGCCGGAGATATTCGATAGACTCCTCCTTCGAACTAGATCACCTCATGAAATAGCAGGTCTTGCAAGGTAGCTTTAGGTAGTCAAAATAGACAGACCGCCCTTCGACTGCAAGTTGGCTAGAATCCTCTAATATTGTGGAAGGAAAACATGACCTGGTAGCCCGAGCACAGGCTTCCTTGATAGCCAGAGAACGTGTGTTTGCGTTTTCTGTTGTCTGGAAACACGACTAGATCTGTACGGAAGGAATCCCTGGAACATGGACCAGAGGAATCCCATTTCGTTCGACATCCCCGCCTTGGCCAAAACCTCAGCCAGTGAGGATTAAGGATTTGCTGACACGATTCCAGTGAACTCAGAGATTGTATTGTGTCATCCTCCGACTATTGGCCCTTGACCAGATTCACCAGCGATGTGAGAATCTCAAAGAGGGCGAATTTGGCGGTTCTATGCTCCGTATCAGGTGTGGGTTTCCGGCACTTGGGGCAGCTGACCTGATGATTTCACAGGTCGTAACAATAGGGTTCTTACCTACGAATAGCCACACCGGTCCGAGCCCAGTCAGGCCTGTAGCTGGGACCTGCCTTGCTGGAACTTCCCTACGAACGTGAACCTCGAATTACTCCGTGACGGTCCCGACGAAGCAAAAGACAAAAAAACATCAACTTGCTCTCGAAGCAGACCTAGTTGGTGAGTAACCACAGAGGGAACAGGCTTGTCTTGCCAATCTCAGCGCCTGTCCCTTCATGGTAGTTTTGTGCTCTGTGGGAAGAGCTTCGCCATAGAAAGGACCCACCATATTGAAGGTTTCCGTTTCCAGACCTATTGGCAGGCTGTCACACCACCATCCACGAAAATATTTTGCCCCGTGAGAAATGAGGAAGAAGGCGAGGCCAAGAACACTGCCAGGCCTGCCAAATCCTCGGTTTCACCCACTCGGCCCATGGGAATGCGACTGACCAATGCATTGTAAAACTCAGGGTCGTTTAGGTACTTGTCCACCAACGGGGTGCGAATGAAAGTCGGCGCGATGCCATTGACCCGGATGCCGTGCTCCGCCCACTCACTGGCCATCTGCTTGATTAGAATTCCTAGGCCACCCTTGCTGCCCACATAGGAGACATAGCCACGTCGGATGCCCAAATTGCTGCGCACCGAGGTGATATGCACAATGCTGCCGCCATTGCCGGCAGCGATCATGCGGCGAGCAGCCGCCTGTGAGAGCAGAAAGGCTCCCTTGAAATTCACGTCCATAACGGTATCCCAGGACTCTTCCTGGACATCAGTGGCCGGTTCTTCGATCTGCGTACCGGCACTGTTCACCATAACGGACACGGGTCCCAAGGCAGCCTCCGCCTGAGTCAGGCCGTTGTTAATGGAGCTCGCCTGAGTGATGTCAATTACTACGCCCACGGACTTGGAGTCAGCCAATCCCAACTGGCGGGCCGCAGCTACAGAGCGTTCTTCCTCTCGTCCAGCAATGGAGACCTTAGCTCCAAACTGGGCGCAAGCCTGGGCAATCTCCCCGCCGATGCCACCTGTGCCCCCGACTACCATGACATGCTGTTGGCTGAGATCAAACAAATTAGCGTGTTTGGGCAAGGCTCTCTTCTCCTTAATTCTAGGACTGGGATGGTTCTCTATTCTTCAATTATGGCTACGGCCCGCACCGGAGCTGCCGTGGCCCCGCGCAGCTTAATGGGCAAGGCACTGAAAGTAAAGCCCGTGGGCGTGGGAATTTGGTCCAGGTTGATCAGGTTTTCGATGTGGTAATACTCCCTTTCTCGCATGACGCGATGGGCTTCCCACAACTTGCCCCGCTCAAACATGTAGTCGATGGGGGGATCGAAACCAATGGCATCTATTCCCATCATCATGACCCCTTGGTCCAACAGCCAGTGCACCCCTTCCTTGGTCATACCAGGATGATCCTTGAGATAATTGGGGCTCTCTCTGTGTTTGGATGCGTCTGTACGCAGAAGTATTATGTCAAGGGGCTTGACTTTGTAATGAATCTCATCCAAGGCTTTCGAAAGGTCTTCGACCAGGATTTCGTCGCCTGGACCCTTGTGTGTGAGGTCCAGGATGACCCCGTCACCGTAGCAATATTCAATGGGTATGGCCTCGGCCGCTCCCGCATTGGGGTTACAGTGGAACCAGGAGTCCATGTGGGTGCCAATGTGGTCCCCCATCAATATGACCCCATTGTTGCAATGCTCCACCCCGTACTTATCAGCACCGGTTTCCTTAGCGTATTCCTCATGCGAGTAATACACATTGATGGCCGGGGGCACGTTGCCAGGATAGATGACCATCCCTTTGTGAACTTCCATACTCAGCTCAATCAGGCGTCTGCCCATAGTGTCTGCTCCTATTGTGATTCCGAATGAATAATCCTACCCGTTATCTGTCCAAATGCCATTGGGCGCAGGGCGCAATCGGCATGGGGTAAGACCGACTCCTACTGTGTAAATGAGCACTTTCTGACCAATAACTCCCCATTGAGCACTTTGAATCCAGGCATTTTTCGTCCTACCTGCCGTTGGAGACTGTGAAGAAATCCGACTACAAGAGGAAATACAGCCGAGTACGTCCAGAGAGCCTCCACTCTAAAGAGGAAACTGTTGCCGATCCTTGCGCATAGGACTCTAACCAGAAATGCAGGCCCGACTGCTACAGCTTTCCGTTTGCATCGTCGTTTCCTATCAACCTACAAGAGCCTTACATGTCACTCAGTGCTCTTAATCCTGTAGGTTCCAGTTTGCAGCCTCTCTTGTGCGAACTCGAAGTACTCAGGCACTATTTCAATTCCTGTGTAATGTCTGCCCGTTCTTTGGCTGACCACAGCCACTTGGCCCGATCCCAGAAAAGGATCGAAAACCACGTCACCCTTGCAGCTTGAATAATTCAGAATCTTCTCTACCAATTCCGCGGGCAATTTGGTAGGGGTTTTCTTGTCTCCCAACCAATACTCCCGCTTAATTAGCCAAACGTCCTCCTTGTCCCGGTAGTGGGCAGAGCCACCATCCGCGGTCTTTTCCTCCTTACCAAATCGGGAAAACGGAAAGAACCTGCGCAACTGATCATTCTTGCAGACATACAAGCAGTGATAGTGAGAAGTCACAAACTTTCGCTTGGTGACCACCCCAAATTGGTATTTCCAGATCACATGATTGATGGTAATGAGATTGCAGTCATCAATCGCGATCAGCAGTGCCTTGAGGTGATTCCAGCCGGAAAAAATGTACATGCTGCCGGTCTCTTTCAAGACCCGGGTAGCCTGCGTCAGCCAGGCGATTGTAAAGTCCTGATAGGAATCCTCCCTAATGTCCTTATAGCCAGCAATGACACGTTTTTCCTGCCGGTTATAGTTGCCCCGATTGGACTTAAAGTCTATGGCGAAAGGGGGATCAGTAATTATCAGATCGACGAATTCGGCCGGCATCCCGGCCATAACCTCAACACAGTCTCCCAAGTGAATGCGGTTGAGAAACTCTTCTGCCGATGGCGCCGGCTCATGATTTCCCTCGCCTGTCGAATCGCTAGGGCAAAGGGGCAGACGAGCCATCCTTGCACCTCATACTGTCTACGGAATATCGCTTGGCTTGAAAGAACTCAGCCAATCCTCTGAACCTATTGCCCACAACTGGTCACCATCGGAGCAACAACGCCCCGGACCCGCGTTTCCCCAATAATCCCTTACGGACAAGTGGATCGACCCCAAAACGGGCTAAGGTTGACGGAGATCTGTGGTCGAACTAGCTACAATCCCATCCGCCATCCACGCGCAAGCCAGCACCGGTTATGAAACTGGCTTCATCAGAAACCAGAAATTTCACTGCGGCTGCCAGTTCAGCCGGGTCGCCACCGCGCCCAAATACGCTCTTGCCTTTGAGATCTGCCATGACGCCTTCATAATCGCCCGAGTCCAGCATGGACTGTTCCAACATGGGCGTATGAAAAAAACCTGGCACCACTGCGTTGCATCGAATGCCGTGGGGTCCGTAATCCAGGGCCATGCTTTTTGTGAGTTGGAGCACCCCGCCTTTGGCCGCTACATAGGCTGCCCTTTCGGGAATTACATCGAAACTCAGTACCGAAGCCACGTTTACCACGGCTCCGGCTTTGTTTTCGATCATGGCTGGCAAGACGGCCTTGCTGACCAGGTAGATACCTTTCAGGTCGACATTGATCATGTCATCCCAATCTTGTTCGACCGTGTTCACGACCCCACCGCGTCGTTCAATACCTGCGTTGTTGACCAGGATGGAAATGGTGCCAAAAGCCTGCAAAGTCTTGCGAGCCAGATTCTCGCAGTCTGACATGGAGGAGACGTCCCCTTGTATGAATAGAGCCTCCCCTCCCTGCGCCTCAATCTCGGCTACAGTCTCTGCACCTTGATCGGGTTCGTGGGAGTTGACCACCACTTTGGCCCCATCCTGCGCCAACCGCAGCGCTGTGGCGCGCCCCAGCCCGGAAGTGGACCCCGTGACTACCGCCACACGGCCAGTCAGATCCTGGCTCATGCCCACAACCTCTCATCGTTCAGTTTTGTACTGACCTGTTCTACGAACATATGGTCCTTGGGATATTCATCGGCCACTAGTCCGTTGTAGAAGTCCCGGAATGTGTATGTAGGTTCCCAACCCAAAGATTCCTTGGCATGCGCAATGTCATCCAGCTTCCACAGATTGCGACTTTCAAAGAGCTTGTCCAGCTCATTACCTTCCCCATAGGTGGCCAATTTGGCGCAGGCCCCTGGGTAGTACCGTTCCACAACGTCCTGTGGGTTGGTGCGCAGTTCAGGTACGTCCGCTGGTTGGAATTCCGTGGCACCACTCAACAGCAACACTTCATGGCCCAGCTTCTCCTTTTCCAAAGCCAGGACTCCGGCCCGCACCAGATCTCGGCGGGTACAGGAACGTTGGAAGAGCAGCGAAGTGCCTAGGCGAGTAACGGACTTGCCTTCATGTGCTCCGAACCACGCATTGCGCAACACAGCCGTCTCTACCCCGTCAATGCGGGTGGCATATTCCGAAATGGGTTCCATCACATACTTGGCTAGCGCGTAGACATAATCGGGGCGGGCTTCCGTCCATTCGTCTACTACTTCCCAGTCAGTTATGGGTATGCGCTGTCCTCGGGCGGCTTCGCTGCCAATCATGACCACTCGCCCAATATCCATTTCCTTCGCCAACTGCAGGACTCCGAAAGTACCCATGACTGTAGTCTCAAAGTGACCCACCGACGTCCGGGCCCGGTTGATGGGAGAGTCAGGCGGATACTTGCGACCACCCACTACCGTGTGAAAAACGGCGTCCACGCCCTCCATGGCCAGAGCCAGTGTCCCCAGATCCGTAACGGAGCAATTGACAAACTCATGCTCTGTGTCCATATGTACGATGTCAGACAGCCTTACCTCATGGCCGCCCAAGACCAGTTGGGCAATCAGTTCCTCACAGAAGTAGCCACTAGCGCCGGTAATCAGAATCTTCATGAAAACACCTCAAGGGGAAAGTAACAATGGGTAGGCTACCAGCCAGCTAACTACAACTGTTTGCCCGCCCACTGGATGCCGCGTACATACAGCTGTTGCACGGAGGGATGTGTAAGCGCTCGCTCGTCATGACCCAGACTGATACTGAAGACCCGTCCTTCTCCATAGGGCTTGGTCCAGACCACGGGATGGCCCTGTGCGCGGGCCAATACATACCAGGAGGTCATATCACCGTCAACCACATACAATTCGTCTTGGACTTCAAAGTCTGCGATGCCAGCTGAGATGGGATGGGCCCCGATAGTCGCTTCACCAGTCTGGTAGTGGTCGTGGGCTTCCAAGTTGACTTCAAAAAGCTTGTTGGGATCATGGAAGACAAAACTGCCACCCACCATATCGTGAAACTCCCTGGAATTCATATAGGAAGCGGTGGCCGGATGCAAGCAGGCAAAGCCTTTGCCCAAGGCAACGGCGGTCGTAAATGACAGGCATTGTTCCTGCGTGGGTTCCCACCAACTAGTGTAATCCGCTATCACGTCATATCGGTCCAGACTTTCCGCAGTCAGTACTCTATCTGGGTAATGGGACATGGTTACATCGAAATGTGGTTCCAGGCATTGCATTAGGGAGGTTCTGTGAGCTGGCTGATCGTGATACCAGGCTCCGCCAACCAGCAACAGGATTTTCATGGCTATTCTCCCCATTACAGCAGACCAGCGGCCCAACGGGCCCCGCGCCGCATGATTTCGGTGGTCGTAGGCATATTGAAGCGTTCTTCATCATGGCCCAGGGCAGAGACAAAGACCCGCCCCAAGCCGAAGCTTTTCACATACATGATGGGGTGACCCTGCGCCCGCGCTAACACTTTCCATTGGGTCTGATCTCCTTGCAGGAAAAACAATTCGTCATTGACTTCATAGTCTTCCAGCCCCAGCGTAATGGGGTGACCCAAGGTACTCCGGCCAGGACCTAATTCCACCAGGAAATCTCCCGCGCCTCTGGTGCCGAGGGACTTGCCGACAAATTTACTACCCACCATGCCGAAGTATGCCTGCGAATTCCAGAAACTTGCCAGGCCACCGTGGACGACCACCAGTCCCTTACCCTCAGCCACGGCATTCAGCAGGGCGTAGTGTTCACTGGGTTCGGGAAGCCGATCCGTGGTGGCATTCACGACTACATCAAAAGGCTTTAAAGCCTCGGTTGCGAGGATGGCCATATCCTCGCTCTGCGTCACCTCATGGACTCCGTCATGGCTGAAGATGTCCTCCAGCGAGGATCGGATTTCCGGGCTGTCGTGGTGGGATCCGCCCACCAGCAACAATACTTTCAGATCCATGAGGACGGGCTCCTGGCCGTAGCCGTGAAGTGGATTTAGCGCTTAGTCCAGGCGACGCGGTCACCCAGTAAGCAGGTCAGGTTGTCGTGGCTGCGTTGGGCTGCATCCAAAGGGGTATAAGGTGCCTGCGGGGTCCCATCTAGTTCCACCGTAACCCAACCGTTGAATTTAACATCCTCCAGGATACGAAAGATGGCGGCCATGTCAATGACCCCTTCGCCGATTGGGGTGTATCCCGCGTAACCAGTCTCACGTCCTCCGCCGTAGTCCTTAAGGTGGACGTGCTTGATAATTTCCTTGTAATCCTCCAGCGTGGCCACCGCGTCATCTCCCGCCTTGGCAATTTGCCCGGTGTCAGGTGCGAAAGGTAACAGTTCCACATCCGCAGCCTCAAAGAAGGAATCAATATCCTGGCGCGTCTCCAACAGTGTACCGGTGTGTGGGTGCACCGCTGTCAACATGTCTTCTGCCTTAGCGATGCGAGCTATCTCGGCGAAGGCATCCGCGATGTGCTGCCAACCTGCCTTGTCTTCGCACGGACCATCCTTGCGGCTGCCGGCGGCCAGCAATACAGTATTAGCGCCCAGTTCCTTGGCGCGGGTGATCCAACGCTGAGCGTTGGCAATATCCTGCGCGGGATCTTCACCGTGGCGGAAACCGGTCCCTATGTAGGTCCCAATCAGGCCAATGTTGTACTGCGCCAACAGGTCTGCATAGCTCTGGCCTTCGGCTTCATAGGCTTCAATCACGCCGCCAATGGTCTCGTAAGCGTTATAACCCACCTGGGCCACATCGCGTACAGCGGCTTCTGCCGTGGAGGCATCGTAACCCCAGGTAATTCCGCTATGGGCGATCTGGTACGTCATAGGGATAGTCTCCAGTGGCCTAGTAGCCCGTAGCGAGAGATTGTTCAGACCCTTCCACATGTAGCATCAGGCCCGTGGAATCCTCTGCCACATCAAAGATGGCGGGACCTAGCCTCTCTTCATCAATGTCAAATACTCTCTGGCTAATCAAGTTGTCATTGTGGCCATAGGTCTCCGGGTCGGTAAAGAAAACGTAGGAAGTGTGGACTAGGCGGTCACTGAGTATAAACTCATTTCCCTGGTCATCCACCAACTTCATAACCCGGCTGAAGAGCAGCTGCTCTTCACCAGAAATGTTCTTGATCCGAATGGGCAATACGATCCATTTGCCCCTCTTTGCCGCCACGGCCGAAGTCGTGTATTGCGTTACCTGGGCCAGCCCGGCATCTTTGCCTTCGTCGCCCAGAATGTCATCCATGGCCGCGAAATCAACGATAGTAATTTCATATACGTCCCCCACGATAGGAACACCGATTTCGGTGCCTTCCGTGAGGTACTCAGGCCTCAATTCTGCATCCGCCTTCGCGCAAGCACCCAACATCAACCCCGATATCAGGGTCAAGAGCAGGAGAAGCCAACGCCCAGACCACCAAGTCCCGGTACGTGTAAGCGGGGTATCAGTCAGCCCATCCATGGATCTGCACGGCCTCCAGATGGAATATGTCAACAGTAATGGGAAAGCGAGGCAGCTCCACAGAGCCATGAAAATGAATATAGCCAACGTGGCTATGACCGGCTTCGATACCGGCATGATTACAGTCCAATAGATGCGTAGTCGCGAGGCCCCGTCGATAAACGCGGCGTCCTCCAGTTCCTTGGGGATCTTCACCGTGGCGGAAACCGGTCCCTAAGTAGGTCCCAATCAGGCCAATGTTGTACTGCGCCAACAGGTCTGCATAGATCTGGCCTTCGGCTTCATAGGCTTCAATCACACCACCAATGGTCTCGTAAGCGTTATAACCCACCTGGGCCACATCGCGTACAGCGGCTTCTGCCGTGGAGGCATCGTAACCCCAGGTAATGCCGCTATGGGCGATCTGGTACGTCATAGGGATAGTCTCCAGTGGCCTAGTAGCCCGTAGCGAGAGATTGTTCAGACCCTTCCACATGTAGCATCAGGCCCGTGGAATCCTCTGCCACATCAAAGATGGCGGGACCTAGCCTCTCTTCATCAATGTCAAATACTCTCTGGCTAATCAAGTTGTCATTGTGGCCGTAGGTCTCCGGGTCGGTAAAGAAAACGTAGGAAGTGTGGACTAGGCGGTCACTGAGTATAAACTCATTTCCCTGGTCATCCACCAACTTCATAACCCGGCTGAAGAGCAGCTGTTCTTCACCAGAAATGTTCTTGATCCGAATGGGCAATACGATCCATTTGCCCCTCTTTGCCGCCACGGCCGTAGTCGTGCGTGAGCTTACCCGGGCCAGCCCGGCATCTTTGCCTTCGTCACCCAGAATGTCATCCGTGGCCGCGAAATCAACAATAGTAATTTCATATACGTCCCCCACGATAGGAACATCGATTTCGGTGCCTTCCGTGAGGTACTCAGGCCTCAATTCTGCATCTGCCTTCGCGCAGGCACCCAACATCAACCCCAATATCAGGGTCAACAGCAGGAGAAGCCAACGCCCAGACCACCAAGTCCCGGGACGTGTAAGCTGGGTATCAGTCAGCCCATCCATGGATTTGCATGGCCTCTAGATGGATTATGTAAACAGTAATGGAAAGGCGAGGCGGCTCCACAGAGCCACCCCGCTTCTCTTCAGATTTCTGTAACTCTACGCTTAGAGGTTACGCACTGAGTTAGCAAAGAGCTGGTCGGTGTCGGCCTGCAAGTTGGCCAGAGTTTCCTTCACCGTACCTGTACCTTCCAACATTAGCGGGTCTACATGCTGGTTGTAAACCGGCATCCATTCCTGGCCCTCGGGGAAGAGCGGGAAGTGCTCTTCACTCTCGGCTCCCAACTCCCACGCGGCGCGGCCGTAGTTGGGTAGGAATTCCTCAATCTGAAGCACATTCCACTTGCCCGCAGACTTGCGTCCGGGGAAGCCACCGAATCCAGCTACGGACATGAATTCGGCCTGGTCCGGATCAGTCAGGATCCAGCGCATGAACTCATAGGCGATTTCGGGTTGGTTGGAGCCGGATGGAATGAACCAACCGACATTGCCTTCAAAACCGAAGCGCCCGTTGGGGCCCAACGGTTCGGGTCCGATTCCCAGCGTAAAGCTATCACCGACGGCCTCAACCATAGATCGAGTCTCATCCGAAAGAGTCCACCACATGCCGATATTTCCCGCGGCGAACGCGGAGAATTGACCACCGAAAATCTCGGTGTCAGCTGCAGAAGGTGACACTTGATGGGTGTGCATGATATCAAAGGTGTACTGGAACGCTTCCTCCACCTCTGGCTCGGTGAAGCGACCTTCAGTAATCTCTTCATTGAAGAAGTGGCCGCCAAATCCGCGGGTTACGTTCCACTGGCGAATGGCATGGTGGCCGGTAGCCAGTCCGTACTGCTTGGTTTCACCCGATGTATCCGTGGCGGCGATGGCCAGGTCCAACAGATCCCGATAAGTCCAGTCCTCTGGCGGGGGCCATTGACCCAAAATCGGATCCATGATGTCCCGGTTAATCAGAATGGCGCGCGGGGCCCAGTCGATGGGGAAGCCGTACTGCTTGCCTTTGTAGGCGATATTATCCACCGCAGTGAAATGGAAATCGTCTGGCCAGTCCAAAGGCGGCAACGCATCGATGAAGTCATCAATGGGCTGCATGAAGCCCTTGTCCGCAAAAGGCGCAGTCCGGGTGAAGTGGATCATGGCCGAGTCGGGATGATCCCCGGTAGCAAGCAATGTAACGATCTGTTCCCAATAGGAACTCCAGCCGCCTCCAGGGGCAGGCACGAATTCCATGTTGGGATAGAACTCCTGGAACCAAGCATGGTTCTGATCTTGCACCGCTTGTGAACCGGCGCCCCAACCTCCTTGATAGAAAGTACCTGCCGTTTCGTGTGGGATAACCCCCATGGTGAATTCAGCTTGGCGGGGACTGGCTGCGACCTCCGCCACTTCTTCTACCGCCGCCGGTGCTCCGGGCACGCCGGTGGCGCAGGCTGCCGCGACTCCCGCGGTGGCCAATGATGACAGCCGTAGGAAGTCTCTGCGGTTTAATGACACTCGATTCGACATATTTACTCGCTCCTTCAACAATGGAATGAATCTAACGTCTGAAATCTCAGGATGAGCTTCTCATCCTTTAAGACCCGTAGTCACTATGCCCTGTACGTAGTACTTTTGACCCGCAATAAAGAGAATGAGAATGGGCAACACACTGATAGTGGACGCCGCCATCACCAGGTGCCAGGGCGTCTGATTGGGGAAGCGAGATTGGAATTTGGCCAGACCCATGGGCAAGGTGTACATCTCCGGCGTGCGCAAAATGATGACTGGCCACAGCAGTTCATTCCACACCGCCATGAAAGTGAATATAGCCAACGTGGCTATGACCGGCTTCGATACCGGCATGATTATCGTCCAATAGATGCGTAGTCGCGAGGCACCGTCCATAAACGCGGCGTCCTCCAGTTCCTTGGGGATATTCATCATAAACTGGCGCATCAGGAATGTGCCCCAGGCACTTACAAGGCCCGGTACGATCAGGGCGTAATAAGAGTCCCGCCAGCCCAACTCGATCATGAGGGCGTAGCTGGGTATGAGCAGCACAGCCCCAGGAATCATCATGGTACCCAGATAGAGCAAGAAAATGCGGTCCCGGCCTGGGTAACGCAACCGCGAAAAAGAATAGCCCGCCAGCGATGAGGTCAGAATCACACCACCGGTCACACACAACGATACGAACATGCTATTGCCGATAAATCGGGCAAAAGGTTGATCTCGGAAGACCACCACATAGTTCATCCATTGTACCGATTCCGGCAGCAATTTGGGAGGGAACAAATAGATTTCGTACTGGGTCTTGAGCGAACTCATTAACATCCAGAGGAAAGGCCCGGCAAAAGCCACCGAGCCAGTGACTAACAAAATATGGGCCAGAATGTCGCCGTACCGTTCGCTCTGTGAGCGACTCAATCGACTGACTTTCGTTTGGGTCTCGGCGGCAGGTGTAGCCAAGGATTCAGGAATAGCCGTCATGTCAGATCAGTCTGCAAATCCATGGACCCAATTCTTGGCATAGACCCACTGAATTAAAGTGAAGATCATGATGGTGCCGAAAAGCACCATCGCCAGCGCCGAGGCATACCCCATTTTGAGATACATGAAACCGTTGTTGTAGATGTGCAGCACCATGGTCGTGGTGGCATTGGCAGGTCCACCGCGGGTCATCAGATAGAAAACATCAAAGCCTTGGAAGGCCCCAATGATAGATGTAACCATGACAAAGAAAAGGGCCGGAGACAGCATGGGTAAAGTAATGCCGAAAAACCGCTGCCGGGCATTCGCGCCATCCATGTTGGCAGCTTCATAGAGTTCTAATGGAATGCCCTGCAGACCAGCCAGGAAAATAAGCATGGCGAAACCGATGCCCTTCCACCACCCCATCAAGATCAGAGAAGGCATGGCGGTGCGGCGCGTCAAAAGCCATTGCGGCCCTTCTTCCATGAGCGCCCCCTGCCCAATTAGGCCGATTTGCCGAAGAACCAAGTTCAGAAAACCGACCTCAGGGTGGTAGACCCAAAGCCACACAATGGCAGCAGCCACACTGAGCGTGACATGCGGCACAAAGTAGATCAAACGATAGGTAAGGACTCCCATCATCTTGCGATTTATGAGCATTGCCAACATTAGGGCCAGCACTATAGTGGCCGGCACCATGCCGAAAGCCCAGTAAAAGGTCTGTCCAAAGACCTGCCAGAACAGGTTCGAGCTGAACATCACCTGATAGTTCTGGAAAAGGGTGAACCTTGGAGGCCATCGCAGGTCGTAGTTTGTAAAAGCGAAGTAAACCGCGGCAACCATGGGAAAGAGCAGGAAAACCAAGAAGGCCAGCAGGTTGGGCAATAGGAAAAGATAGCCCTCAACCGCTTCGCGGCGTGCTAGTCCCGACATTTCGGACCAGCCCGTTTTATATGATTCGGGTGCACGCGTTATATTGGGCGCTGAGACAACCGCCATGAGTCTCCTGTCCAGGCTTGTCGGGGCAGATCCGAAAGCAGCCCTCGGTTATGGCTGCGAGCCCCAGATCCAGAAGCCCGACTGATCGCTGCTTATATTCGCTTATCTGATTATTATAGATTGCCAGCCGTAATTCGCCAATTTAGCCATTTGAATTTCCATTGTGCGGCGGGAATTGCAGTTATCCCAAGGGTTATCCCAAGTTATCCCAAATTCTCGGCACACATTCCGGAATTGGGAGTGGAATCTTCTGCTCACAGCATGGGATTCGCAGGATCTTAATATGTCCTTAACGCTTTCCCAAGGAACACGGTCCTACAATGGCAACATCAGCATGGCAGGCACAGGCCTCAACGTCAGTTTCTGCCCTGCGCGAAGGGAGGTTTTCATGCAGAATCGTGCAGAACAAGCCGCAGTACTCTCCGGTCTGGCCCCTTTCCAAGGCATTTCGGAGAAGGAAATCCAACGCGAGATTTGTCCACTGGTGCGTTTGGGTAAGCAGAAGGAAGGCGAATTCTTTTACCGCGCCGGGGATGATTGCGAAGCCACCTACTTTGTGGTGGAGGGAGAAGTGAGTCTGTATCGCTTCAGTGACTCCCAGCGCAAGGTTGTGCTCAGCAACCTGGGCAAGGACGAATTCTTTGGAGAACAAACATTGCTGGCCGGCAAACGGAACCATGCCTCCTGGGCTGAGGCTATGGCCGATACAATCTGCGTAGAGATTACACGTCAGAATCTGGCTTATTTGCGGCGGCGGTTCCCTTCCCTGACATTACATATGTACCAAGGCGAACAACGCAAACTGGGGCGGGCTCTGAAGACTGTCCGCAGTATTCGACTGGAATCGGTCTTTTTACGAGTCATACGCGCGCTTTTGTCCACCCATGATGCGAACCAGACCACAGTGCTGGAAGGCCTAGGCCACCAAGATATTGCCAACATGGTCGGCACTAACCGCGAAACCGTCACCAACATTCTGCACGAATTGGAAGAAAGGGGCCTGATTTCCAAGGGCCGCATGCAAATCACGCTTCTGGACGTAGAACAACTGCGACAGAGGCTGGAAGAAGACTAGACCACTTGGGGGCCAGGAGTCCTTTCCCTGCTCCTGGCCCCTCTCCACACGGCCATCCGTCAGGCTAAATATCCGCTTAAAGCGGACGTTTAGCTTGCCTCTTGATTGGAAAAGGGCATTGACAATACGCATCACAGCGAGGGTATGACCTATGCCACTAATCGCCTTTGGCTCCGTTCTAAGCCGTTTCGCAGCAAAGCCTGACAGGTAGCCGCAGCCATCAGACAGGATCTGTGGGGCAGCAAGCTTGGCTCCCGCAAGCCTTTCTCAAAGCGATTATATCTGCGGCACCACAAGGTTCGAGCTCCGTTACGCAATCGCGTCTCCAGACCCAGCAAGGTAGTCCCTCTGATCTGATAGATCTGCTTCTGAGCCAGGTGGAAGGCTGTATTTAGCAAAGCGGAGTCAGCAGACACCAGGGGTAGAAAGGCCTGGGCTTGAGCCAGCATGTGCCAGCGGTCCAGCGGATGGGCTCTTCTCTTTAAACCGGACTCCAAACTGACCCAAAGCACTTCGCCGCACTTCTCGAGTCGCAAGTCTGCCATGACTCTACGCTGGGGCAGCTGGACTTCCAAGGCTGTGGCAAAACCAAGAGAGCGGGCCATATGGGCGAACATGAGGACTTGTCCATAATGAGGCTTGAGTGAACGTCCCAGCCGGTCGTACAGAATCTCCAATTCTCCCTGTATCAGAGACAGACCCCGCTGCTGAAGATACCGACGGCCAGCCTCATTCAGATTGACGGCTGCGATCTTCCGATCCTCAAGGAAAGGTGCGCTGGTGAGACAGACCAGGTTCCGTTCTTCTAACCATTGCCAGCAAAGTGTCAGTTCCGCCTCCAAATTCGAATCTGCACCTTGCGGGAAAAGGATGGACCCGTAACTGCATATTGCCGAGTATCCCTGACTACCCAAGGTCTGCAGCAGTTTCAAGGCGATGGCTTCTCGGCTTGACCTTGCGAAGGCATCAGTCATGCTTTGGGGCGACTGGAAAGAATTCAAGGTTTCTGCAGCAATCCCAGAAGTTCCTCTGCTGTTTGCAAGGCGACCTCTAGATTTTCCGGCGGCATCGCGCCGCTGGCAACCTGCACGGCTACTTGACCGGCAACTATCAGTGCCTGTCTGGCTGCCGCCGTAGACACCGGCCCGGTTTGGTGTCGGCTATAGAGCCGCTGGGCCAGCCATACCGTCTCCACCGGATCCGGCTGCGACGAGGAACGCGCACGGGCCAACTGTGACAGGTCCCGGGTCATACGGGCCACATCCTGACGGGCCTGGTGTTGTGCCTGTAGAATTTGCCACTGGCGCCGATTCAGCAGAACACCTTCTGGCTGTGTCTGCGTAATAGTGGCACCTAACAAACCCAATAGCAGCAAGCAGAGCATTCCGACAACTGCGTACCAAAGTGCTTTGGGCTCTTGGGGCCAGGTTAGCTCCAGACGGACGCTATGCAACTGAATCCAATTCATGGGATGCCTGCGGTCATGCGGACTTGAGAATTGCTGGAACGGATAATGGTGATTGGCGGAGACAGTGAGAAAAGGACCCGTATAGTAGTAGCCCCTTGCAAGTGCAACGTCCGGCATGCGTTGCTGCATGTAACCATGGTCAAATTCGGCACATGTCCCGCGGCCGCCATGGGGTCAGTGAGGACTTCGAAACGACGGCGCGCCTGGCTAGCAACGCAGCTGGAATCTAGGCTGGTGGTGCCACTCTGGCTATATGACAACAGCTGCAGGCAGTCATTGGCCGCTTCTTGCGCGGCTGCGTCCAAAGCCATTTCAAGATTGGCTGCCGCGGCGAAGTATTGCGGCACATCGAAAACCAGACTGGCCAGGGGCAGGAATACCGTCATCAACACCATGGTGTTCCAAACCAGACTGGCTTTGGAGTTAGTGATGAACTGGTACATGTCCGCTACCAGCCTTCCTTGCGAAACGTGGCCGAGGTGGTGCCGGTGAAAGTAGCCGGGAGCGTGCCCCCAAACAGGGATAGCAGAGATTGGAAGTAATTCGGGACTGTCCACTGTACTTCCACGGTCACCTCTCCACCTGGATTATCTGTAGCTGCAACGTGGGACACTTGCGCCTGGCACAGGCAACCGCTGAGGACGGACTCAGCGCTCTGACGCGCCTGTAGTTCAGCCCCGGCAAAAGCGATTGAGCCCATTCTTGCCCCAAAGTGCGCTGCCTGTTGTGACGCGGTGCGGGCATGCCCAACCAGCGCGAAGTTAACAAGGACCAGAGCCAGCAGCACCATTAGGGGCATGGTCAAGGCAGCCTCGACCATGTCCCCCCGAGTCTGGCGCAGAAAATGTAATCTTTGAACGTGAGTCTGAATCTTTAGCGTCACTATTTGATGGCCGTCCCAATCGCTTCCACCTTGGTCTTGATGTTTGTTCCCAAAGTCGTCCACGCGGCCATAGCTGTGGCTACAATAGCCGCCAAAATGAGACCCCGTTCCACCATATCTGCTTCCGTACCGAATAAGAATTCTTTCAGCATATCTCCACCTCAAATTTAGCAAGTACATTCATTATAGTACATTTGTAGCAATTATAGATATGGCAATGGTTTGGGTTTGGTACTGAGATTCGAAATCCAGCCCAAGTGGGGGAGGCTAGTAAAAGGCGCAGTTGATGGTTGGATGCAACATTTTGGCCTCTATCAGAGACATCTCTGGCTGTACGGACGGTTGGCATGGCCTCTAACGGGTATGGAGTCTGTAATCCCATTGCCGCCTACATGACTTCCAGATGGTAGGCCGGGCTCTCCAGAAGCTGTTTTCCCAAGGCCGAAACAGGTGAGAGAGACGTCCAGCAACAGGAATTATTCCGCCTTTCGCCTCTACACGGCATCTGGCTATGACAGGCAAGCTGGAAGCCACACTTCGTGAACAGGGGGCGCTGCACCATCGGATAGGTGCCAACGGTCCAGTATCCACCTCAGAGATGCAGAACAGACCAAACAGACTTCTGCATTGCAGCGTATGATCCACGACAAGTGGGAAAGTCAGACCTCCCTGGCGCAAAGTCCTGGCAGACACGGTCCCAGAAAAGGGAGAATTCTGTGGGGGCCTCGGTAGCGACCAAGCTGAAGGCTGCGTCATACGACTTTAGGCCCTTCTTTTGCAACTGGCCCATAACCCTCCTGGCCTTGAAGAATTCAGGGGAGAGCGATACACAGCCGTCGCTTTGAGGGTTTTACCTGAAGTAGGTATAGCCGCACCCGCGCCGGCCGGCCTCATCTACAACTTGACCTTTGCAGGGCGGGTCCATACACCGTCTCTGAATGTCCTCTGGCAGGCAGAGCCGCCAGGCAGAAAGCCACCGACAGGGGAAGAAACCGGCCCTGCACCAGAGCTTGGAGCCTACTGATTGAGCACTTAGCCTAGGCCCCTTTTAGGCCTACATTTTCAGACGCCCGCGGTTGTTTGGGGGGCGTTGCATCTACTATGCTTTCCGTTGTACCGAGAGTGATCCCGTATGCAAATTCCCTGTGGGGCTCAAACCGAAGACATTTTGGTAATTCAACATCAGAGCAAGGCACTATAGGAGAGGGAAGTGTCTTGTGAAATGGTCAACACCTGCACTGGGCAAGGTTGGTGTTAGCACCACCGCCAGAGGCAGCGGACCTTGTCCGGATGGAAACGGTGGCTCTGAGGCCGTGTAGTCCCTCCGTCAAGAGAACTGTGAAACGCCCCTCCATGGAGGGGCGTTTGTTGTGGGAGATTAATTGCCTATCGGAGGGCAGACAGGCGCTGGTCTGGGTGTCGGGAAAATCCCAACTCGGAATCTACCGACCCCAATAGATTGTGCAAAGATTTCGGGACAAGGATCTCACGTAATGTTCATTACGGATGCTCTGTTGGGAGTTGGCTTATCTGCAATGAGCGCCCCGAGCCCTGCCGGACTTACACGTCAAAGGGCTAAGATTGGAATTGACCTACTGAAGTTTCCCCCGAAGAGACTGCCTTTTCCATGTCCACTGCTTCCACTTTTCTAGCCCTGCTACGGGGCATCAACGTGGGCGGCCACAGAAAGGTACCGAAAGGGCCCTTGGTGCACTGTTTTGAAAGCCTGAGATTTCAAAGTGTCCGTACTTACATCCAGAGCGGCAATGTTCTCTTTTGCACTCATCGGGGAGAAGTCAAAGAACTGACAGAGGTCATTGAGACTGCCCTTCTGGAGCATTTCACCTTCGAAATAGAAGCCGTGGTGTTGTCACGCGAAAGGTTCAGATCAGTGGTGGCGGCAGTTCCCCCGGAATGGGGCAGTAGCGAATTGCACAGTCACAACGCTCTCTTCATGCTGTCTGAACTCCCACCAGAAAGCTTTCTCGCTCTTCTCCCCTCACCTTTAACCCAGTATGAGACCGTTGCTGTTGGTCCCGGTGTGATTTATTGGTCCGTTTTAAAGGAACAACAGAATAAGACTGCCTACGCAAAGCTGTCTGGCTCGACAGTCTTACGAAAAATGACAGCCAGGAATCACAGAACAGTTCTCAAACTGTTGGACTTGCTTGAAGATATGTAAAGGAAGTGACATGTCTGGAGATGAAAACCTGACAGCTCGGATCCGACCGATAATGTCCGGGATGCAAGGCTTATCGGAAAAACGCATGTTCGGAGGCCATTGCTTCTTGATCAATGGAAACATGTGCATAGGGACATGGAAAGGCTCATTGGTGGCACGTCTCGGCAAGGAGAAGCACGAAGAGACGATGGCCGAGCCCTTCACGAAGCCTTTTGATATTACTGGCCGAACAATGAAAGGCTGGGCCTTGGTTGATCCAGTAGGCATCCATGCCAAAGAAGACTTAGAGGCATGGATTTACAAAGCAGCCAAATTCGTGGGTTCGCTGCCGGCGAAATAAAGAAATTTCCCAGTGGCGTCCGCTAGGATAACTCGGAACCTGTGCCTTTTGAAGTCAATAAGGACAAATTACTTGCCACTTGAATGATTCTTGCTGACTCCAATCGGGTAATGGCCGGCTGTCCAAACCAATTGAGTCCTCGTGGGTAAGCACAGACAAGGTCAGTCCTGGGCGAGGCTAGGGTTCCCGGAAATGCGCACAGTTACCATTTGCGCACCGATTCAACCGAAGTTGAAAGAGGTGTCAGACATGGACGAAACTCTCTATCCATGATTAGACGGTAGGTTGGAAATTGCCTGCAAGGCATTCATATTCTGCAGATATTGATAGGCCTATAGGTTGCATGCCTTATCATGCTCTGGATGGCCCAGAACAGAATCCTCAACATTTTTGAAGTGAAACCCGGTGCATCAAGTGCAGACAGCGTATCGGGGTCGTCTGGCCGTGGAATGGCTCTTCTGTCGTTTGTTTTTCAAGAAACTTGGAAACTCAAGTGAAAACTAGAATCTTCGCCACAGCCCCTAAATTGCCTGCCAAGAGAGACTCGGCTTCTTGGAAAAATCCTAAGTGAGCCATCCAAGCACTGGAATCCGGGAAGCCCCAGATGGCAGTGCCCGGCGTTCACTCTTCGAACGTCTAGGACACCGTTTGCCACACCGCCCTTCTGAAGTTCAAGGACCCTCTATTGCACGGCGGGTGGCTGTCCCCTTCCTGGCGCGTTTGATGACTGACATCAGCACGCAGATCTGGTTTCCTTTCTTACCATTCCTGGCCAGCGGTATGGGCATGTCAGTCCCGCAGCTTAGCCTCTTGCTCGGCATACGGAATATGTGTGGCGGCCTTGTGCCTGTCTGGGGAGTGCTGGCAGATCGTTTTGGCTATCTCAAGTTCCTACGCATTGAAATCCTGACCTCGATGGCTGGGTACTTGCTGTTGACACTGAGCCCAACACCTGAATTGCGGAGCGCGGGCGTAATCATCGCGGGTATTGCCACTTTAGCTTTCATACCCACTATGGTTGCCTGGATGAGCAACCGCTTTCCCTACAGGCAGCGCGGTCGAGCACTAGGCATGCTGGAATATGCTTGGGCGGTTTCTGGTATTGCAGGTGTCCCTTTGGCGGGCGTACTGTTGGAGACGTTCAACTGGAAGACTCCATTTTGGATGCTGACCGGCGGGTTTGCCCTCTCGTACATCCTCTTTCTGAGAATTCCAGCTGCACCTGGTGACGGGATCCAGGAAGGTCCTTCAGGAGTGCCCCTGGCTCGTTTGGATACAGCAAATTCGCTGATGTCCTTACGAACCTTGATCGCAACTGTCCCAACTCTAGCTTGGGTGGTCACTGGTTTTGGGTTCTTAATGTCGCTGGCCATGTTCGATTTTCTCTTCGTCTTCGGTGAATGGCTGACAGAGACATTCCAGCTGACCCCACTTCAATTGAGCGGTGTTGTAATGGGCATGGGATTTGCGGACCTTTCAGGTAGCGTCTCCGCAAGTCTGTTCACAGATCGTTTGGGCAAGGTGCGATCTATACAGGTGGGTGGCATCGTAACCATAGTTGCCTTTAGCCTTTTATCGGTCACGCGTTTCCATTTGGTAGCCACCATAGCCAATTTAGTGTTGCTCCGTTGCGGGCTGGAATATCTGATTGTGTCAACCCTTGCCTATACCAGCGAAATCATGCCAAAGAGACGCGGCTTCATGATGTCTGTTTTTTCAGCTGGCATGTTTTCGGGATCGGGGGTGTCAGGGTTAGTGGGTCCGGCTTTCTTTCGGATGGGCGGCATTACCGGTATCGGTCTCTCCTCCTTGTTAATGATTGGGATCTGTACAGTCATGAGTAAATTCTGGTTCCCTGAATTGAGTTCTCAGGATCAAGAGGATGCATAGCGTCAGGTTTGCCCTTTGCCCTATGGTGGCAATAGCTGACTTCGATTCATCGCTTACAAAGACATACCCAGAAACAGATGGATCGACCATTGGCAATAGGCCCGTACTCCTCGCTAGTTAATTCTGTACGGCAGGTGCCTTTCTGGGAGAGAAGGCCGGACTCAAACACTTAGCAAGGCCCAGAGAAGAAACTTTCAAGGCCCAAGGTGAGTCCAGCTTGGCCAGAGAGAGTGCCCCTGGTTCATTCTAGGATTCTTGGCAATTACCTAGGTGTTTGCGGATTTAAGGTAGTGACGCCACGATATCCTGATGTAGGTAGGGCCTGGGGCTCCGAACGACCTTAAGCCAACTCAACCTACTGCCGGGCTTCAATTCGGCACAACTGGACTTCAGAGGAGCCCTTACCCAGAGGACAACGATCCTGGGTTCCGCCCACTTACCGTTAGTGCGCCGATCCGTTTGCTGCCGCCCGCAGAGCTAGATCGTAAGTCATGATAGTGGACACCCTTCTGCGCTGGCAGCAGGCTAGATGACAAAGATCCCTTGCTCCCAACATGGGAAATTGTGCATGCAATTGCCTGCTCAACATTACATCTTCCCTCTCCAGCGCCCACACCTCCATCTGAGATCTGAGGACCAGCGAAATTGCCGCGTCCAGAGTTGACAGGCGCTGTACTGGCAGATATGCATGTACAAGCTCTTGCAGGACTTCAGCAGATGTACAAAGGGGAATGCGATTCTGAATTGCGTCATCGAAGAAACTTCGGGCAGGTTCTCGCAAGGGGTGCAGACGACCTACTGCGTACATCACGACATTGGTATCAACGAAAGTCATGTGGCGGCTTCCCCGGTCTTTCGGGATGTGCGGATTACCGCCAGATGTTCGTCCCACTCCGGTTCGTTTAGCGGCCCCTCCTGCGTGTCACATTCTTGAAAGAAGGAGTGCAGTTCCTCCCGGTCCAGGAATGGCTCCACCTGTTGTTTCCGGATGAGTTGCTCTTTGGCGGCGGTACGTAGCCATGCGCTAAGTGTCAGACCTTCCTTGCGCGCTTGGTGCCTTATGCGAGCTAATTCTTCATCGGAGATCAGCAATTGGACACGAGCCACGACCTGACTACTCCCTTACTTTGTGTATGTGTAGAAATTATACACATAAAATGCGAAGGTCAGTTCTCCTCCAAAAGGCCACTCTCCGAGGAAACCGCGCAGCCAGCTGTACCTCAAGGCCATCGCCCCAAGCCCCGAAAATTACGTGCCAGGTATTCCCGCGAAGGTTGAAGCAACAAGGGACAGCCTAGAGTTGGGATTCTTACAAAAGAGAGGGTGACGTTATGTCAGAACTACCAGTAGATAGAAACTTAAGCCATTGCCCGCGCCTTATACCCCAGTCTGGAGGCAGTTGGCTAGAGTCTGCGTTCTATCCAGAAACGTTCTCCCCTCTGGCCATTTTGGAGCTACGGTAGGCTTGCCGCCTGGGTATTAACATACTTGCAGGGCCGTATCGCTGAATCCATACTGACGCGCCACAAGACCTAGCGAAATGCCAGCGGGGAAAGCATAGGACCGCTTTGTTAGGTAACACATTGATCTTTGTACTCGTTCAACAGAGGTAAACAGGTAGCCAACTCAGCAACTTGGCCAAGACTAAGGATTGGCTACGGCCCTATCCACCAATATGACCATATACCTTAGGGTGCTGCTTCCCGTATTGACCAACCCATGCAAACTGTGGGGGTCAAAAACTACAGACTCCCCCGCGGCCAGTTGGACTTCTTCCTCAGCGAATTCCAAAGTAGCTTCACCTTCTAGCAAATAGAAGGCTTCATAGCCACCATGTTTATGTGGCGGATGGGCGCGTTCTCCTGGGCTTACCTTTGACACATGCAGATGCAGGGGTTCTCCCTCCAAATCCACATCAATCAGATATCTGTTAATGCCTTTAATGTCTAATGGCTGAAAGGGCATAAATAGACTTACTCCTGGTACCCCATGCGTAAAGCATCGAAGAGTCGCTGCGTCAAGGCCTGGAAAGTTACTGAGACTTCAATAATGATGATGGCTGCTGCAAAAATCAGAGCCAAAATAGCTATTTCTTCCTGTGCGATTAGAGGTACCAATGGCGGCAACGGGTCCCGCACCTCCGCGGTAATGCGGAAGAAGGGGGAAAAGATCTGAGAGGCCAAAGCACCGACACTGGCTCCAGCCACTGTACCGTAGGCGGTAAGTAATATGTATTCGAGGCTGATCTGGCCGATGATCTGGGCCCGCATGACCCCCACAGCCCTCAACACCCCGAACTGGAACATGCGATCCTGAAGTGATGCATAGCTGTGAACCAAAAGCGCCAATAGCGCCATGGCCGCCGCCGCCAAGAACCCTACGGAAAGCGTACCGAAGATCCCGACCCGCTCCATACGCGCCTGTTCCTCCTCTATGAGGGAAGGCACAAACCGCCAGCGATTGATATCAATGCCCAGAGCCTTGATCTGCTGTTTCAAACCCTTGTCGGTGACTGTGTCATCTACATTAAGCCAAATGTTGTAGCCGTAATCTGTACCGGCCAAGGAGAACAGATGATCCAGGTTGCCAAAGACCGTGAAACCCTCGTCATACACCGTGGGAAAATGGTCATAAACCCCGATGGCCACGAACTGAGTAGTCACAGACTGGCCAGCAGCCAGGCTAACCTTCATAGTGAACTCATCCCCGGGGCGCAGATTCAGCAACCCCATCAGGTCTCGTGGCAAAAGCACATTTTGAGGTTCGATCGCCAGCAAGTTCATCAGGCCACCCAGCGAGTCTGGGGCGAAGTCCGGGCGGAACCAAGCCACTTGTGAGAAATCCAGTCTGTCCACGCCAAGGAAACGTAGCCGCAGTTCGTCTCCGCCGGCAACCTCCACTTCCCCCCTGTATTCACCAACTCGGGCTGCGGCCATGATGCCAGGCAGGTTGGTAAATTCGTCTACGGTGGGGATGAAAATTCCGCTTTCGGTAATGATTCCACCACCACCGGGCCCACCATCAGCAGCCGGTATGGGTTCGAACGTGACATCTGCCCCTACCGAATAACGGACGCGGTCAATCAGCCATTGGTCCAGGCTCAATGCCATGGAATAGGTATAGATACCCAGAGCGAGACACACAACCACGAGCAGTAAGGGATTGATGTACCGCTGGCTGTAGCGGCCCAGCTGGCGGAGGGCCAAGTGGAAAGTCAGCAGGTTAGTGCGACTAGCCCCCCAGTCCAGTATGCGCATCAACCAAGGGAAGACCCGCATCACCAACAGACTGGCCGTAAGGACGAATAAGGCGGGTACCAGAATCAGTAAGGGGTCGCTAAAGAGATCCGCCGTGCGTTCCTGCACCATGGCCGCCAAGGTGCCCTGGTTGGCCAGTTGGTCATAGGCGTACCAAGTAGGTGCGATCAGTAGCACATCCAGATAGGCCCTTTGCCAAAAGGGGATCTGGGCAAAGCGGTCGCGCTCTTGCTGCACGATGCTGGTGCGGGCTGCGCGCCAGGCCGGAATGGTCCGGGCCATCAGGGCCACCATCAGGCCAGCCGCAATGAGATACCAGTTCAGGCCTTGAAAGGAAACGGGTATGGGTTCCCGGAAAGTGAAACTGAGAAAGCTAACGGTATATCCCATGAACCTGGCTATTAACATACCGAAGCCGATTCCCAGTGGAACTCCCAAAATGAACAGCACAAACTCTTCCATGACCACCATGCCCAGCACGCCGCTGGTGCTCAGACCCCTGGAAACCAAAATAGCCGTCTCGCGTTGCTGCCACCGGGCGATGATAGCTGAGATCATAATCAGGAAATAGACCAGAAAACCCAGGGCAGGCACATTGAATCCCAGTAGCTGGATAGTCAAAGTGGTATTGCGGGCCACGAATTCTCGAAGCGGGTCCAGCGCCGAGATGTCCAGATTAGCGCCGGGCAGATACTTATCGATGATGGCCATGCCCCGTTCATAGCCGTTCGCATATTCCAGGGCATATTTGGGATTCAGCTGCGAATCGTCCAAACGGATATGCCAGCTAACAAAGCGAGCCCGACTGTTGATCATTGGCTCAATCTGGACCATATAGGATTCCCGGTTGACTAGAAGGGCATCTCGCAGTTTCGTATCCGGTGGGTTGAACCAGAACAGATTCGCGGGGTCCGCGGCCTGCCAAATGCCAGCAATGCGAACGGGAATACCTTCAATGGAAGCATTCAGAGAAAGCTGGAATTCCTCTCCAGGGGAAACTCCCATACGGTCGGCCAGATAGGTATGCATCCATACGTCCAACACATCTTGCGACGATCCCGCAGTAACGAAAGGCTCCCCTTCCAACACATTCAGATGGGGTTCCACCCCTTCGACGTACACTACATTGACACTAGACAGGTAGTCCTTGGATTGTTGGTAGCGGTTGTCATCGGCGTGGGGCAGCAGGGCCAGACTGCCGCTCTCCACTTGCAGGTCGCGGCGGGCGATTGGCAAACCGATTTCCGCGGCCATGGTATTACCGAGACTGTCGCCAGCCCTTTCCGCCGTTTGCACACCCATACGGGCCCGCGAAGATGGGAAGAAATAGACGCGAGTGGAAAATGCAGGCCGGTTAGTGGCCGCGCTCAGTTCAGCCAGTTCCTGATTGAGAATGACACGATCCACAGCCTGGGCAAAGAACCCCGCGCTGCTGAGTAGACCTACAGCGAGCAAGATGCCGACTAAGGCCAGAAAGGAAAGCCCCAGACGGCTGGTGAGATGTCTGAGCGAAAGCCAAAACAGTCCCCCGACCATGCGCAGGACGGTTGCCAGGTTCATTTGCAGTGAGTTTAAGAAAGGGTACTAGGACTAATTGCGGGAAGCCGTCTCAATGCCGGGCATGGACGTTGGCCGTTGTAAGCGTGTTCCAAGGAACTGTCCATAGTCTGGCCCACAGAGTCAGGCCAGCTACCTTTGTTCCCTACCCTGCAGGACTTCGAGCAGGAATGAATCCGGTCAATCATCTCCACATTTGTCGGATCCATAGTTTCGACCCTTTCGCGGGCGAATTGAAAACCATTGAAACACTTAGACGAAGTGGCATGCTGCAAACTTAGAACCAGGCCATCGTCAGTGGGCCCACTTTGGTCAAATTAAAAGTCTTGAGGACTAGAAGGAGCCCCGCACCTCAGACGAAAGAGCCATTAAGCAGCAGGGAACCTGCCTGGAGTTTTCATTCTATCATCGCGTCCAGTCCTTTTCGCGGAGACAGGAATCACGAGACTTTAGCGAGAAAGCAGGATCATGTTTGCAGATTAGAATGCACTCCTTATTAGGGCAATGCAGTTAGATCTCCAATGCCTACCAGACACGTGTAGAAAATCAGCGCGGCTAGTCTTGCTGTTCCCTGGGGGGTTCTTCCCGGACAGCCGTGGTGGAATAGATCTTTGCCCTACGTTACCAGCAGTTGCAGATAGGCACACGGCAGTGAGTAGGCACAACATTCACTGACTGCGCTCGCCCAAGAGATGGCCCATCGGTGTATGGCGAAGTGGGTGAATCAAATCACATGAATCCACTTAAGAGGGTTTCGTGAAGTTCACTCCGCTCTGCCGTCGTGCTCCTGCAGGCATCCATCTTGACTTGACTTGCACCAATTATGGCGGTTATGTGTACCCAGAGTGCTCGCAGTTTTTAGAGGACTTTCGAACTTCACAGCCAAAGAGGATGAAACTGGAACGTTTCTGATATTCACCAATCCCGAATCACCGCCGGTGTACAAAGGCAACTTTGAGCGGCCGTCACATCGTAAATCGACTGATTTTACGCAGTTCCCGGAAATCGGACTGCAAGTCCTTGATGTGATGCCTATCCGCAACAGCGCTCGCCGCCATGTTCTAACAACAATTCCAAGAGCCTGGTGTGCCCGTAAAACGTCGCAACATTCACCGGTGTATTGTTGAAAATGTCTTGTCTATTTGGTTCCGTGTCTCTATGATCCAACAGCATTTCCGCGACGTCATATTGATCGTAATAGGCCGCAAGGCTTAATGGTGTCTGCCCATTAGGATCTCCCAGATTGGGATCGATATCCGGATGATCTAACAGCAGCTCTACGATATCTTCATTGTCATTGTGAATAGCAATATGCAATGCCGTGAAGCCCGGATGCACCGTGGTGTTGGGATCCGTATTTCGGTGGTCCAGCAGTTCCTCGGCGATCTCTTCTAGATTGTTTTTTGCAGCCCTCATTAACGGTGTCCAGCCTTCCAAGTCCTCTACATCAGGTTCTATATCTCGTCGTTCTAGCAAGAGACGTAACGGTTCAATTAGTTCTCGATAAACAGCTGAGTGCAAAGGTGAAAAACCATTGTCGTTTCTAACGTCCAGATCGAAGTGGTCATATTGCAGCAACACATCTAAAGCATCAAGAGCATTGGAAGTTGCTGCCAGATGCAAAGGGGTTAATCCGTCAAACGCCCGTATATCCCCATGTGCTCCCGCGTCGAGCAACTGCCGCATGATTTCGACATGTCTCTCCCGAGTTGCAATGTGCAATGGGGTTATGCCATCGGGTGCAATAGCATCAGGTTTGGCTCCGAATCTTAAGAGCACCCCTGCTGTGGCTACGCTGTTTTCGTCAGCCGCCATATGTAAGGGTGTGAAACTTCGACGGGGTCCAGTATTGGGGTCCGCACCTGGAAGTCCCAACAGATACTCAGCAACAGCAGGTAGATCCCGACTGGCCGCAATATGCAACGGGGTTGAACCCGCGAAGTCCCTATAGTTGGAGTAATCGTAAGATCTGAGGAGTTGCAAGATCGAATCGGAATCGCTGTACCATAATGGATCATCCCATTGACCTCTTGGTACAGACGGAGGCGATGCAGTGGGAAGTTGAGCAGCAGAGGGCGGAGAAGGTGCAGAACTGCTGTCAAGTTGAAATTTGGAAACTTCGCTAATCACGTATTGGCCACTTGCTACGGCCAAAGTCACTGTGATATTCGATGACGACGGTAACCCACCAAATCTCGTGCCATATGAGGATAAAGGCAAGCCGGTGTCTTGCTGTTGACCGCCTGCTTCCACAAAGACTACTATCTGGGCTTCCTCGGCCTGTAAGCCTTGGGTCCAGCCCGGTGGCAACTCATTCCAGGATATTTCGATGAAATTGGAATTTACAAAATAGGCGGAAAGACCCGCTGGCGCAGACAACCGGGAGTATGCCGGACACTCCGTAAACTTGCTTTCAATAGTAGCGCTCTCTGCGACAGCCTGCATACCGAACAGCCATAGACAGCAAAAAAGCAATAGAACCAGTGGCCAGCTTGACTTTGATACCGATATTTGCGGAGGGACCCTCAGCATGGAAACTTCCCTTAGATGCTGTGAATGAGGGCTGGCCTCATCAAGCAGTCTAGCAGGCACAATTTATGTTTACTGGCAGCACTATGTCGGATGTGACTAAGCTCTTCAGGTATATGCAGATTACGAATCCTATGTTTCTGTTGTACGTTTTCAGCAGTCTTCCGACTCTACATCCGACATCTGACCAATTCAGATTTCCATGGATTTGAAGTCCGGCCGGAATCAGAATTCAAACACACACAGGCATCGGCTACCTCCAGATGGCTGCCTATTTCGTTACCGGCAGGTCCAGGGGCCATCCCGGCTTGTATATCGCTAAAGAGGGGACTGGCCTGTACGCAAACTGTATTGGGCAGGACCAACCCAAGTCCACTTCGTCATGGAATACATTCCAATGGCTTCAGATCGGGGCCTCGTTTCCGAAAGCCCTTCCTTTTTTCGCTGCTCTATCTTGAAAGGTGAAGAGTAATAGACGTCCTCTTTGACGCTGGGGAAAGACTTGAACTCTCAGCTGTCGTGATCCCTTGGGGAGGACCTCATCATTGCCTTCATAGGCTTTGTCAAGGCCATTCTCTACCTGGAACAGAATGGCGGAGCATCGTCCGAACACATGCATAACCATAGCTTCCCTTCTCTTGAGAGTCAGATCATTAGAGTCAACGTAACGTATGTATTCTTGAACGCCAGCCTCTGAGGCCAATCAGACCTAAACAAGGATTCTCAAGACTTGCAGAGCTTTGCAAGAAGCAATGTACAGGCTCTCACTTGGGTGAAAAGCGCTCCGTCAGACTGCTCCCCCTCGTCCGCGACGGACAAAACGATCCCCTTTAAGCGTAGGACTGCCTGATCAGAGCGCAGCAGATCGATTAAAGTCATGCTTGGGGTTAGGTCGACGGATCTTTCTATCGCTGAAGACAAAATCGCCTTTTACCTAGACTGGTCCACCGGACTAGAATTCACCTTGCGCCCCGCTTGCCAGAGGCCGGGACTTGGCTTGCAGTTGGCTCTGTGCCCTTCAGTTCCAAACTGGCTACTTTGAAAACTGACTGAATGCCAGAGTCTGACCCACTTGGGCCTTGGAGAAGGACATGCAGAAGACTGGCAGTACAGACATGCGTACCAAACTGACCGCATGTCGATTTTGAAATCGGCCTAGCAGCGCAGAGTCTATGTCAGATGGCGGTAGGGAGAAACAAAACCGGGAATGGCCACTAGCATGGCGAACGCATTCTCAAAGGAATGGCCCATGGTCCAGTCTGCGGCACCCGGCGTCACCACAATGGATCCAGGCTTAACAGGCACTTCTACTTGATCTGAAGGGTCCTGCATAGGATAACGGTAGAGCACGACTTTCTCCGGTTGGCCGTCGGCGTGATCCGGCAGCCCATATATTTCACGGGATAGCACTAAAGCAGTCTCGGTGTGTGGCACAGACATCTCTGCGGAGACAGGCACAGGCCCATGATGATGACGGGAAGGGGGCGGTTCCCGATCTGTGCGCATGTCCAAAGCATGCATATTGACGCGATTTACGCCTCTTTCGTCACTTGCACCTGTAGCAGGTCTTACGGGCGGTAGGGCTTCCCGCCGAAAGGCACCAGGGTAAGCAGCACAGCCGCCGGGCCGATCCACCAAGTTCCGCAACAGAGTCAGACGAGGTGCTTGGTATTCAGTCAGGGGCGCGGAGATCTCGAGAAAGGTGCCTTGGCCGGAAAGCGCGGCCATGGAGCGGGACCGTCCATCCACGCACAACGTATCCCCGGGCCAGACTTCGGAGTAACAGCGCAACGTAACTTCAAATAGACCTCCGGCTGCAGGTTGGCCTTGAAGTCCAGGATCTGGCCCGCGCACCAAATCTCCGCCATACAGCGTAGCCCCGGCGCGATGAGTATTGATAAAGAAGCAGGCCACCAGCCGGCCCGGAATTGGGTACATCTGCAATGCCCCTCGGAAACTCCGGACCCTGAACTGGTAATCTGGCCCGTGAATACGAGCCAACAGCGCAGTGACCTGCTCCAGGCTCTCGCTGTCATCCACATGGGCAACGGGCAAATCCCGTACCGGCGTAGATCTTTTGCTCATGAAGCGCGGCTCCCGTTGGCGGAGTTGAGATTTAGCCGTTTTCGGATCAGACTGTTGCCGGGCCCATACTGGTAATAGGCATTCATACCTTTGGCGATTTCCAAGGCTCCCAAAAACAGAGTAAGGCGAACACCCTCAAGGTAAGCCAGCAACTCTCGCTCCATGTATGGCCATTCCGGCCGGATCTGTTCCAATATGATTTTGTCAGGCAGCGGACCAACCCGCACGGGTTGTACTCCCATTTTGTTAACTATGGCCGGGACTCCCACAACCACGTCGTCTGGCACGCCAGCCAGAGCACCATAGTTTGGCACATTGACTTGGAATTGTCCTTTGTTGTCATTGACTAGACCATCAATGATGGGCACCTGCTGCTCCCGCGTTCGTTCCTGTCCGAATTCCTCCAGCTGTGAAGCCTGGGGATCATTGGCCCCACGAGTCATTAGGCAGGAAGAGCCATCCCGCTCTCTCCTGTAACTTGCTGATCTTTAGCCATGCCGTTGCTTCCTTCATCGTCTAGCGTTCATTTCTTGCCTTCGCCGGATTCTGGGGCAAACGACGGATCGTGGCTTATGACTTCAGGGCCGCCGTGCTGAATTTCTCAACCTCGATTTGCTTTGCCCGTTCCCGAACCTGCCACAGGTCATAGGCTGTTTGCATCCCGAGCCAAGTCTCTGGTGTGGAGCCGAACGCTTGGGAGAGGCGGAGGGACATCTCCACCGACACGCCAGCCTTCTCGTTCACCAAATCCGACAGCGCCTGCCGAGTTACTCCCAACCCTTGCGCAGCCCGCGTTACCGTCAAACCCAGCGGTTCAAGGCACTCGTACCTTATGATCTCGCCCGGATGCGGTGGGTTGTGCATACCCATCTGTCTCACCTCTTCAATGGTAGTCTGTGTAATCAACGTCGCCGGCATGACCATCCTCGAACCTGAAGGTCACTCGCCAATTGCCCGATACCGAGACGGCGTGGTGGCCACTGAGTTGACCTGCCAATGCATGCAGGCGAAACCCCGGTAGGTCCATGTCCTGCGGAGAACTGCTTCGGTCGAGCACTGCGAGGATTCGAGTCAGCTTACGAACATGCTCCGGAGCCACTCTCCGCGCACTCCGGCCATTGTAGAGCGCCCTCAAACCTCGGTGCTTGAACGATAGGACCACATGAACAATTTACAGTGTAGCCTGTCGCTTGTCAATAGACACCACGCTTTTTAAACACGGGCTACACCCAACATGATTTCGCTAGGCTACTTTGCCGAAACGCTCCCTTTTCCTTGCCCACTACCGCGCCCTTCTCACTTTGTAGGGCGCGGTAGGCAGATCTTGTTCTTCGGACCACACCAAACGGGGAAGTCCGCAGCCTCCCCTGACTTTGCACCTAGTCAGCCCCAGTTGCTTCCAAATCGACCACCCATGAGAGCCATATTTTTTTGTGTCGATTGGAAGTCAAATACTTCGACTATATACAACATCGGAGTCCGTACCTGGAATTCCCAGCAGATGCTCAACAACTGCAGGCATATCCCGATTGGCTGCAATATGCAAACTGGTAATCCGGCCCGTGAATACGCGCTAACAGCGCAGTGACCTGCTTCAGACACTCGCTGTCAGTCACGTGGGCAACGGGTACATCCCGTACCGGCGGGGAGGTTTTGCTCATGAAGCGCGGCTACCGTTGGCGGAGTTGAGGCTCAGCCGTTCCCGGATCAGACTGTCGCCGGGTCCGTACTGGTAATGGGCATTCATCTCTTTGTTGCTTTCCAAAGCCAATACGTCTTCCAAGGCATTGAGGGCCTGGTCGTAGTCTCGAGTTTGGTTGCTATCCAAGGCACCCAGTAACAGAGTACGGCGGTCTCCCTCATGGTAGGCCAGCAACTCCCGCTCCATGTGCAGCCATTCCGGCAGGATCTGTTCCAACATGATTTTGTCGGGCAGCGGATCAACCCGCACGGGTTGTATGCCCATCTTGTTGACTATGGCCGGGACTTCCACCACCACATCGTCTGGCACGCCAGCCAAAGCACCGTAGTTGGGTACATTGACCTGGAATTGTCCTTCGTTGTCATTGACTAGACCATCAATGATGGGTACTTGCTGCTCCCGCGTTCGTTCCTGTCCGAATTCCTCCAGCAGTGAAGCCTGGGGATCATTGGCAACGCGAGTCATTTTGGCCAATCTGTCTTCAAGATTCTTCACAAATTGGGGGCGGGCGATATGGGTGTCAGGTCCGCCAAAGGGTTCACCGAACCAGTGCTTTTTAGTGGGCAGGCCCGTGTGATACCACCAGCCGCCGCGGCGAGGGGTGTCGCCAATGGGCATGAGACCGAACATGCGGTATTGGTGAATAGTGCCGCGGGACATCTGAATATCATGTGTACTTTGGGCCAAGTGGGTCTTCCAATACTCCTCACCTTCTTCTTCGATCCACTTCTCCAGGAGCGGATAAGCCTCTTCTCCCTTGTAATAGAAATGGTTCAGCCAGATATTGTGATTCAATCCAGGGGCCTGCCAGGTAATATCCTTTTCATCGGACAAACCAATATTACGGGCAATGCTGTAGACACCATAATGGCCGTGGCACAGGCCGCAAACCTTAATGTCGCTTTCGCGAGTCATCAGCGTGCAGCCCTGGTACACGGGATTCCCGGACTGGATGAGCCAGGCGTCCGGACAGATGCTTTCCATGTTTCGGACCACATTCATCATCAGATTCAGGTTGTAGTAGTTACTGCCACCGACGCCGCCGCCGTAGTAATAGCCGTACTTTTCTACCAGCTCCCGAATCGCCCGCTGCTTGTAATGTGAATGGGCTGACGCCGTATTGATGACAAAATCTGTATCCTGCAAAGTGTCTTCCAAGCTGTCAGTCAATTCAAAACTGAGTTTCTGACCCAATTCATCGGCGTAACGGGTTCCCAGCTTGTGGATCATTTCCAGCCTCTCGGTGTCAATGTCCATGAAACTGATCTCGCTTCCGGCCAGACTCTCCGTGAGGCAGATATCTTTCACCAGGCCGAGCGAAAAAGTGGCGCTGCCGGCGCCGATAACAGAGATACGAATAGGTGTGGACATTGGTGAAATTCCTGCTGGTTGAAATCTAAGATCTAAGAGCCGTTACGACTCCTGAGACACGGGGGAGGTCTGGGTCTCCTCATACCACCTATCTCGATAGGGGATATTGAAGTTGAAGAAAGTGAAAGAATCGTCCTGTGGGGTGTATCCCACCAGTTTCCGGGTCTGAGTCAGACCCAGGCGCTTGTAGCGGTTGTTGGATACTCCGTGCACAATGCCGTACTTCAGGTCCGGATCAGCATCGACGCAACACGCCAACAGAGTTGACATGTCCCGGGCACTGACGAAAGTGCTCAAATTGCGCCCATTGATTTCGAACTCTGGCCGATTGAATTCGAAAGTGCCAATACGCACCACCAGCGTGGAAAGGCCATGGGTTTGGGAATAAACATGCCCAATGGCTTCGGCAAAGGCTTTGGTGGCTCCGTACATATTCAGAGGACGGGGTTGCGAATCCTCTTGTATCTGATGCTCCAGGGGATAACCGGCAACGGCCTGAATGCTGGAAGAGAGCACTACGCGTCGGCATCCTTCATCCAAGGCAGCCTGCAGGATGTTGTACACCCCCTTCACGTTTCGATCCAGCAGCGTGGCATAGAAATCCGCGCCGGCACTGGCATCCGCGGCTAGATGCACTACGGTGTCCATGCCGCGACAGGCGCGCCGACAGGATTCCAAGTTGGATATGTCCAGCCGAACAGTCTCCAGATCCGCCAAGTGGTCCGGCATTGCAGTAGAGTGAATTGCCAACCGCAATTGGTAGCGTCGCCGAGCGAATTCGGTGAAAGGGACACCAATGCGACCGGCCGGGCCGGTGACCAGTACTTTACGGCTCATCAATAACCTCAAGACATCGTATTGGACGAATCAGGTGAACTGCAGTTAACGTCGCTAAACCCAACTAGGTCAAGAAATATTCCTGGTTCACTTCAGACTAAAGCAGGTGCCGTCTATATTCTTCGCGAAGCGATAGGCATGCACTTGAAAACGGTAAACCTGCAGCGGCGATATTACAAGGGTGCTTCTTGGAAGGCTTGTTGTCCCATCATTGGCAGCAAAGTTGCAATCAGGAATTTGGCCTCAAACTGAATCGACAGAAGTATACAGGCAGATTGCGGGCTGAGGCATCCAGTTTCCTTGGGGGATCTGCAGCAAGAACTCAAGGGTCCTGTCTGGTAGATGCCTAGTAAGATTTCTAAACTATGCTCATCTCCCCTTATTTACAGGACCTGCAAGCCGAATCAGATTGTCGGATGGGAGATCCGGGACCCAATGGTGCTCTGTTTGCTTGGAGAAAGTCTGCAACGGGGCGTTCTGTTTGAGCAGCAGCCGATGAACCTGGACTTCGGGTCCTGCAACGACTGCCTGGTTCGGTAAGCCCCCCCCCCCCCCCTTGACAAGGGTATCCCGCACAACAGTACAGTGAAATAGCAAACCGCACGCCGGTTCGTATAAAGGCTGGGGCGGTGCCGCGCAGACCCGGCACAGGATAATCCGGGAGGCTGGGTAGGGCGTTAGGCGGACGCATGACCAACAGGTAAGCTAAGGGTCGTCTTACCTACACCTCAGCACCCGAGTGTGGCCATGCGTCGACCTGCTGCATTGTATGATATCCGCCACCTATTGCAGGAGCAGCTACCGCATCTGCCCGGCCGCCTGCGGGCGGTGCTGGCCCTGTGGGTGGAGGGTACGCTGCTGGGGCTGAACGGCTGTCAGGATACGGTCACCCTGGCCCTGGCACATTGGCCCAAGGGCCCTGGCAACCCGCACACGTTGCGCCGCCTGCAGCGGGAGCTGCTGTATGACGATGCGGACCGCATCGATTCCTGGGGTCCCGGCCAGGAGCTGGAGGTAGAGTGCTGCTTCGCCCCGCTGCGGCGCTGGGTGCGCAGCTGGTGGGTGCCCACAGGCGGGCGGGAGCTGGCGCAGGAGCCGCTGGTGCTGGCCGCGGATCCTACCTCCAAACAGGATGAACTGGTGGCGTTGGTGATCAGTGTGGTCTACCGCCAACATGCTATCCCTGTAGCCTGGCACATTGTGGGTGCGCAGGAAAGGGGGTCCTGGATTGACCACTTCTGCCGGTTGCTGCGCCTGCTGGCCCCGGCCGTGCCGGCTACGGTGCCGGTGCATGTGCTCTGTGACCAGGGGCTGGGCAGCCGTGACTTGTGGGCGCAGATTGTGGCCCTGGGCTGGCACCCCTGCCTGCGCTACCAGGCCCACGTCACCTTTCAGCCCGAGGGCCAGACCGAACGCGTGCCCGTGCACTCATTGATTACGGGACCGGGCGACCTGTGGGTGGGCACCGGGCGGGCTTTCCGTGACGAGCCCCTGGACGGCACCCTGATCGTGCTGCAGGCCTACGGTCAGACGCAGCCCTGGGTATTGCTGACCGACACACCCGTGGCGCAGACGGAGCCCACCCTGTATGCCTGCCGCAACTGGATTGAGCAGGGCTTCCGGGGCCTCAAAACGGTGGGCTGGAAGTGGCACAAGACCCGCCGCCGGGACCCGGTCCGCGTAGGCCGCCACTGGCTGGTGCTGGCCCTCGCCACTTTGCTGGCCGTAGCCTACGGTACGCGCCGCGAAGAAGCAGAAGCGCGGCACCTGGCACCCGGCCGCCTGCGTCGGCCTCCCGCCGAGTTAGGTCCGGCCCATCAGACTGCGTTGCCCCCGCGCCGCCACAGCCTCTTGCAGCAGGGCGTGGCGCTACTGCGGCGCTTGTTGCTGCGCGGTTATCTGTGGGCCTGCGTGTGGCTGCGGCCGACGCCTGGCCCCGACTTCAGCACGCGCCTGCGCCGGGTGGACCCCGGCGGCACCTGAACCTACCCGCGCCCTCGGCGTGGGACCCTCATCGCACTCCTCCATCGCTCTCCCTCCACACCCCGGCCGCCTCGGTCCTCCGCACAGCGCGGCCTGCCACACCGGCACTTTCGCCCACATGGGGCCTTTCTGCCCTCAAAATGCCGCTGACAGTCGCCCCCGCCGCCCCTGGCCCTACCACACGCGGGCCAAGCCCACCGATCCGGACGCCTCCACCGATTCCCGCCTAGGAAATACCCTTGTCAACCCCCCCCCCCCCACAGATGTAAATCCTCCGAAGCCGAGGCAAGTCCCGATGGCCGCGCTTGGGTAAGCACAGACCAGATCATTTATGGCGCAGTGCCGGTAGTAACTTCGTGCCTGAACGTCGGAACCCCTATGACGTAAGACCCAATCTGGAAACTACGGGTTGTAGCCTAACTGGGGGCTGAGCCACCGTTCAGCCTTTTCCAAAGGCATACCCTTTAATTCCGCATAATGTCTGACCTGGTCCAGGCCCAGCCGTCCAACAGTAAAGTAACGCGCCTTGGGGTGGGCGAAATAGAAGCCGCTGACGGAAGCCGCCGGCCACATGGCGAAGGATTCAGTAAGGGTTACTCCTATATTCTCCTCAACTTCGAGCAAGTCAAACAGTAACCGCTTCTCACTGTGCTCGGGGCATGCGGGATAACCGGGCGCGGGGCGAATGCCGCGGTAGGCCTCCTTGATCAGACCCGGCGCATCCAACTGTTCCTGAGGAGCATATCCCCAGATTTCCTTGCGTATCTTCTCATGCAGCCATTCTGCACAGGCTTCCGCCCATCGATCTGCCAAAGCCTTGACCATTATGGAACCGTAGTCATCCAGCTGCTCTGCCAGTTCCGACGCAAATTCCTGGACGCCCAGACCCGCCGTCACCACAAAGCAACCCATATAGTCTGGTACCCCAGTGCTTTGGGGGGCTATGAAATCAGAAAGGCACAGCTGGTGGCGACTGGCCCCTTTGTCTTCCTGCTGCCGCAACATGTGAAAAGCAGCCAGCGGCTGATCCATTTTGCAGTCTTTATAGACATGGATGGTTTCGTCTTCACTTTGGGCACCAAAGAGGCACCAAGTGGCTTTGGCCCGAATGCGCCCTTCTTGCTGGATACGGACCATCATTTCCTGGCCATCCCGGAACAGTGTACGGGCCTCCTGTCCGCGAAGAGGATGACGCAGGATATCGGGGTACAACCCCTTCATCTCCCAAGCATGAAAGAAAGGGGACCAGTCGACATACGGTTCCAGTTCCTGCAGAGCCACATCCACATATCGGACCACACCGAATTCGGCCGGCTCTTGTATGTCAGCAGTTTGCTCTTCAAAACGGAATCCCTGTTTGCGGGCGTCATCCAGCGACAGCAGGTTAGGCACCCCCTTGCGTTCCAGGTAGTTGGTGCGCAAGTTCTCGTATTCGGTTTTCTTTTCTTGGGCGAACTGTTTCCGTGTGCGTCGGTTTAGGAGTTGCTCCACCACGCCCACGCTGCGGGACGCATCCACGACATGTACGACAGCGCCCCGGTATTGCGGATCAATCTTCAATGCCGTGTGCATCCGCGATGTCGTAGCCCCGCCAATCAGAAGAGGCAGCTCGAATTCGGCCCGTTGCAGTTCGCTAGCCACATGTGTCATTTCATCCAGGGAAGGGGTAATCAGACCGCTCAGGCCGACGATGTCCGCCTTTAGATCCCGGGCAGTTTCCAGGATCTTGTCACTGGATACCATCACTCCCAGGTCTTTGATGTCGTAGCCATTGCAGCCCAGCACTACGCCCACAATGTTCTTGCCAATGTCATGCACGTCGCCCTTCACCGTGGCCATCACAATCAGAGGCGCCGCCGCTACTCGGCCGGTAGCCTGTTTCTCCTCTTCAATATAAGGAGTCAGCCACGCCACGGCCTTTTTCATCACACGGGCGCTCTTGACCACTTGGGGTAGAAACATCTGTCCGGAGCCGAAGAGATCGCCTACCTCGTTCATACCTGCCATGAGCGGTCCTTCGATGACCAGCAGCGGCTTGCCCATTTGGGCCAAAGCCTCCGCCGCATCCTGCTCAACGTAGGCATCAATACCATGTACCAAGGCGTGCGTAATGCGTTCGCCGACCGCAGCCTCCCGCCATGCCAGGTCAGTCTGGTCTCTGCGGCCGGTCTTAATTCCTCTGAAAGATTCAGCCAATTCCACCAGTCGCTCGGTGGCATCTTCTCGGCGATTGAGCAGCACATCCTCTACATGTGTCAGCAGTTCTGTCGGAATCTGGGAATAGATCGCCAGCTGACCAGCATTTACGATACCCATATCCATGCCTGCCTGCATCCCGTGATACAGAAATGCGGAGTGCATGGCCTCCCGGACCAAATTGTTACCTCGGAAGGAGAAAGAAATGTTGCTTACACCCCCACTGATCTTGCAGCCAGGCAGGATTTTCTTGATCGCGCGGGTGGCCTCCAAGTATTCCAACGCATAGTTGTTATGTTCCACCATGCCGGTTGCTACGGTCAGGATATTAGGGTCAAAAACGATATCAGTCGGGTCCATGCCGATTCCCGTCAGAAGCCGGTAGGCCCGAGTGCAGATTTCCACTTTGCGCTGGCGGGTATCAGCCTGCCCCTCCTCGTCAAAGGCCATTACCACCACCGCGGCTCCATATTGCATACAGAGGCGGGCCTGCCGCAGAAATTCGGCTTCGCCCGCCTTGAGGCTGATGGAATTAACCAACGACTTGCCCTGCACATTCTGCAACCCCGCCTCCAGGATTTCCCAGCGGGAAGAGTCCAGCACCATGGGCACCCGCGCAATATCAGGTTCCCCCGCGATTAGGCGTAGGAAACGGGTCGTGCACTCCACGCCGTCCAACATGCCGTCATCAAAATTGATATCCACCATCTGAGCCCCGTTGGCTACTTGCTGAGCAGCCACGGAAACTGCCTTTTCATATTCCCCATTGAGGATCAACTTGCGGAAGCGCACGGAACCGGTGACGTTGGTACGTTCCCCGATGTTTACGAAGTTAGTATCCGGAGTGATGAAGCAGGGCTCCATTCCCGCCAGCACGGTGTGGGTGGAGGTCTGGGCAGGAACTTTCCGGGGCGGCACGCCCGCGACCGCAGCGGCTATGGCTGCCGTAAATTCCGGTGTGGATCCACAACAGGAACCAACAATGTTCAGGTGCCCGCCCAGCGCGGACGCCCGCAGTGCGATGGACATCTCCGCAGGAGTTTCGTCGTAGGCTCCAAAGGCATTAGGCAGACCCGCATTGGGATACACATGTACATTTGTATCTACCACGCGGGAAAGGTTCGCAGCATGGGGCAACATGTCCTGGGTGCCCAGAGAGCAATTGACTCCAACGGAGAAAGGTTGGACATGGCGAATGGAATACCAGAAGGCCTCGGGAGTCTGCCCTGACAGGTTGCGGCCACTGGCATCCACGACGCTGATAGAGACCATGACTGGGAGTGTCTGCCCAATCTCTTGAAACAGCCGTTGCACGGCGAACAGGGCTGCCTTAGCGTTGAGAGTGTCGAAAATAGTTTCGATCAGAAGCACATCTGCGCCGCCGTCATAGAGCCCCCGTGCCTGTTCGTGATACGCGGCCTCCAGCGCCTCAAAGGAAGTGTTGCGATAGCTGGGATTGCTGACATCTGGAGAAATGGAAGCCGTGACATTAGTGGGCCCCATACAGCCCAACACGAATCGAGGCTGATCGGGGGTCTGGGCTGCCATTTCCGCGACCGCTCGTCTTGCTATTTGAGCGGCTGCTACATTGATTTCATATGCCAGATCCTGCAGCCCGAAGTCTGCCAAAGCAATGCGGGTGGAGGTAAACGAATTGGTGGAGATGAGGTCCGCACCGGCCTGCAGATACTTTGTGTGAATCTGCTGAATGACAGCTGGACGCGTCAGACACAGGACATCGTGGCAACCCTTGAGCTCCGTCCGGTGATCCGGGAAGCGATCCCCAACATAGTCAGACTCTGCTAACCCTTCATTCTGCAGCATGGTACCCATGGCTCCATCCAACAACAGGATGCGTTCACGAGCCAATTGGGTCAGACGCTGCTGCACCGAATTCAAATTTCACCTCCCACAGAAAATGCCGTTGCAGAGAACTGAACCTGCCCCTGGTGGCTGACAACAGACGCACGGAAGGCAAGCGGGGCAAGGCTTGGTGGGACTAAGAAGATACATCCTTTTGCCCAAGGGCGTCGACAGGGATGATAGCGCGAAAGTCGCTCCAAGGAAGGAAACTTTCGTCCAGTCAGAAGTAGCGGAGCGAACATCCAAGAGGTTAGGAAAAACCTCCCAGCGGGCAAATGGAATGCTTCCGCCGCACATGGGGGGTCTTCTACATTCTTCCGGCATTCGGATGCTCACGGAAAATTAGGTGGCCCGGCTTCCCAAGGAACCCTTTTTGAATCGTGTTTTGAGGGCCGGCCGCGGTCAGGAGAGGACAATTGCCACTTGATATTTCTCGAGTTCAATCGCTCCTAAGGTGTTAGAAAAGCGGCCGGTCATATAGTTCCTTGCACCTTAGGTCTTTTCTTGGAGAATGAAGGAATGGGCCCAGTTCATCCAGCTTGGATTTGGCCGGCGGGGGCAGTCTTCGACATGCGAATTGGGCCTGTCTGAAGCCTTGCGACCATCTTTCCTTCCCAGCTCTTGACCTCTCCCTTGGGCTCTGTAGTCTGCAAGCCATGCGCCATTCTCCACCCTGGCGCCTCGGCCTCTGATGTAGATGCAGCAGTTGCTGCCGTTGGCGGAGTTGGTGGCCTTGAGATCTCCCTACTTGGATGTCGGGGGGCGTGTCTGGGTTCGGACGCGATGGATCTGGACGGTGAGGTTGCGTCTGTATGGTTCGCCATCGTGGTATGACCTCTCGGCCTCGGCCACCGAAAAAAAAGGGGATAGCCAACTCGCCATGTGTATAGTCGCGCTGGAAACTGCCCTTCTGGGTTTTACACATTCCGCCTACGCAGGTACAAGCTCTTTAGACCGTAAGACTTGCCTACACCCCCTATCTACTCAACCTTAGGACAGGCCCGAAAGTGGGTAGAGTGCTTGCTCAGTTGGTAGCCCTGAGACAGTCCAATTGACCGGGCCAGTTGAGGATTCGGCTGTCTGCGGTCAACAGGATCATGCCCTCTAGTGCGGTAGCCACGATCAGTCGATCGGCAGGATCAGCATGGAAATCTGACAAAGACGCGGCTGAAATCCCGATCTGTCCGTCGATGGGAATTTCGTTCATTCCCTGTTCCAACTGCTCCCGGCGCCATCGTTCGACATCCTCTGGGAATCTGATGCGACTCTTCTCCTTCAGCATTTCGATTTCCCAGAAAGAGATTGCCGACACTCCGACTTGGCCCAAGCCCCATGCTTGATCGATGGTAAGCCGGGCGACTCGGCCCAAATTGGGGTCCCCAACTCTGAGCCACAGCAATACGTGCGTATCAAGCAGGATCATGGAAGCGGTGCTTGGTCCCCTTGGGGATCGGCCTCCCACTCAACATCGATTGGGGCGATGATGTCATCAAGGATCTCGATCCTGTCTTTGTCGATGCCAAAAAGGCTTTTGGGTCTGTCCCGATATGGAACGAGCCGCGAGACCGGACGGCCGTTCTTGGTAATAACAATTTCGCCGCCGCTGGCCGCGAGTTCGTCCATAAGCCTTAGACATTTTGCCTTGAACTCCGATGCCTTGAATGTCCTCGTGCCGGTTTTCGGTACATTACGCGTTGCCATCGATTTCTCCGTTTAAGGCTTAGGTACTTTAAATATTATCATGGTGGTGACCATGGTCACCACCATACAGAGTCAAGCCGCACTATGGAAGAACGCCTTTACGAAACGCAAAGGCCGAGAATGTCTATATTTGCAATTCTGGAGGGGTGGCGGCAGAACATGACCCAACTTCAATTCCCTTTAGGACCAGTTGATAGGGCGGACTAACAGTGCCAGCCTGCATCCGACGACGCACAGGGCCATCTCGTTTTGGCAGGATGGGCCTCTTGCCGGTCCATATTTGACCCGTATTGAACCGCCAGAAGAGCCCAGGATTTGCCCAATTTAAAGATGGGACAATTGGAAAGTTTCCTCTTCAATCCTCTGCCGCAAATTTCGCCCCTGCAGCCAATCGGGAATCAAGTCATATGGAAACAGACTAGTTTGTCCTAATCGCCGTTCCAGAAAATATGAATGGCGCTGAATTCTAGGGGTTTGTCAATCCCCTGGAAAGGCAGAGCCTTATGTCAGATCCCATGGTTGGACCATGGCGCCGCAGTCTGCAAAAGAGAGGGGAACATCCGGCCCCAAGCTGCAGCCCGGCTGGGCGGCCCAATCAGCAGCTAGATTGGGACTGAGCCAGACGTGATCCAAGGAGAGTGTGTCCTTAATAAAGAGCATGCGCGCCTGGGAAGGCTGTTGCTGATTGCTCAACAACGCCACTGCCAAGGCGGAGTGGTCATGTGGCAACACTGCGGGCATGGCTACTTTGCGCAGACCCATCACTCCGGCCGATAGTGCATTGGTGTAGGTGCTATGCCAGTTGGTGGCCTCCAACAAACGCGCCGAGATGATGTTGGCCAACCCAAGGCCATTGGCGTTCCCCTGTGTGCTTTCCGTCAGTGAAAGGGCGGCGATTGTGGTGATCCGAGGATGAGGGTCATCTGCTACGTCAGGAATTGCGTAGCGGCCTATGACATTAGTATCCATGCCCGTACCGGAGATATCCTTGCCCATTTGGCGGACCACCAACACGTCAACGGGCGAAACCGGAATCCGCGGCATGTGGCTCTTGGCCATTTGCAACAGTGCATGTTCCCGAGGACCCGCGAATTCTGCGGCCGTGAGAGCCTCCAAGGCAATGGTTTCCTCGCGAGCGTTCTCCACCAGAGCCAGACCGCCAAGCACATTGGTCTGCTGCACTTGTAGCTGTGCCGCGGCCGGCAATCCGTGAATGAAGACATCCATGCCGCCAGCATGATATGCCTGAGCCCCAATCAGTTTGCCCAGACCGATCACGCTCATCTTTGAAAGGCCACTCTCCACATAACCAGAGAAACTGGTGTGGGGCTTGATGCGGTTGACCAGGATTACGTGGTCAGCCGGAGCCGAGTCCAAACCCTGGTACAGCTGAGGGCCATCCTGTATCCGGACCGTCGGCTGGACTTCCATAGTGCCTCGCACGGGAGCCTCCACTGTTGCCTGAGTCACTCCCAGGTGGGCCAGCGTCTCCATTTGCCCAGCTGCCGTACTGCCACCATGACTGCCCATTGCCGGAAAAATGTAAGGGTCACCTGACCTAGCGCGCACAGCCCTCACCAACGTTCTGACCGTCTCCGGGACATTGGATACGCCTCGACTGCCGCATCCGATGGCTACGCTCTGGCCTGGCAGTATGGCCTGCAGCAGACCGGATTCCGACAGTGTTCGGCGGACCTGTGTCTCAATGTCGGGTAAAGGGGTACCGGGTACTTCCTGGAATCCAGTGACCAGCGTCTCCGGCAAGGGAGCTTCAAATCTCAGGTCTTGGATTTGGTTAAGCAGTTTCTCCATTTCCGGGCCTCTGAGGCTGATTCGGGTCTCGGTACAAAGAGTCAGATTATAACGGGCACCGGGGAGGAACCCGATCCTCAATCATTTCACCTATAAAAACATATATAGTAAGGTGCTCTGGACAGCACCTTTCAAGACAAAGGAACAAAAATGGCTCATTCACGCGCACTTTCACGCCGACAGTTTCTGCAAATTTCCGGGACTGCTACAGCCGGCGTGCTGCTGGCTGCCTGTGTGGCCCCGGAGGCTCCCGCCACCGGTGCTGATGATGCCGGTATGACTATGGAGAAGGTGACGTTGAACCATTGGGGTTTTTCCGGCCCTTCATATGAGGCAATTTGGGAAGCCTTGCCTGACACGCTGCCCCATATTGAGGTGAACCCAACCGAAATTGGGGACATTGTTTTTGGCGACCAGAAATTCGTGACCGCCGTGTCTGCAGGCACTGGACCAGACACAGCCATCCAGGGTCGCCACACGTTTCTCCAGTTCGCGGTGAAGGGACTTTATCAGGACATTACAGCCCGCTTTGATGCCGCAACCTTGAGTAGGGATGACTACACTCCTGTGCAGCTCGATGAGACTATGTGGGAAGGCAACATTTACGGCTTGCCTTGGAACACCGATGTCCGATTCCTTTACTGGAACAAGGAACATTACGCCGAAGCAGGGCTGGATCCGGAATCTCCACCGACCACTTGGGCCGAACTGGAGGCCAACGCTGCAGCCTTGAATGTCGGCAGTGGCGAGGACGTGGAACGGTACGGCTTCGTTCCTTATCTGTATGGTAATTCGTGGACGTGGCTGTATGGATTCCTGGCGGGTGCACCTGCCATCAGTGATGACAAGCGCACAATTTTGTGCGACGACCAGCGGTGGATCGACACTTTGACATGGATGGTCAATTTCTACGACAACTACGTGGGAGACTTCGAATTGGCGAATGCCTTCAGCCAGTCCATTCAATCCTCTGGGCTAGGCCAGCCCTTCGTAGCAGGCAAGACCTCCATGTCAGCACATGGTAATTGGTTTGTAAGTGACCTGCTTCGCTCTCCGGGCGTGGAATATGGAACTGCCGCCATGCCCATTCCGCCTGGTGGCATGAAGAGTACCTGGTCTTGCGGTTTCAACATCGTGATGGCACCGGGCTCGCAACACCCCGATGAGGCGTTTGAGGTCATGCAGTGGTTCACCGGCATCCCCGGCTGGGACGCCTTGGCCGCCGCGGAATTGGCTGAGACCCAACGTACCTGGGAAAGAGAACAGATTGACGGCGAACCGCAATTTTGGCCCTCTCTAGCCTGTTATTTGCCAGCTCTCGAATCCATGGAACAGGAATACATCCCGCAGCTGGGGGAGATCGAACAACAGACCTGGACCTTGACCTTGGATGCCTTGCAGAATTGGACTCATGGTTGTGGCAGCGAGATGGGCGTAGCTGCCCTGCAATATTGGGTGGAAATGGACAATGCCAGCCGACAAGCCCTATCTCATATCTTGAGCCCTGAAGAAGCTATGCTGAACTGCAAGGACCTGGTGCAGAAGGCTACTGACGAAGCCTGGGAAGCTATTGACAACGCTTGACTTGCATTGAAGCAGAGGGCTGTCGGACCGGGCCTGTCGTAGGATGGGCCCGGTTGACAGCATTCCCGATGCAATCCTGTCTTGGCACTGGGTGGTGACAGTGCTATTTACTCGATGAATTATGTCAACCACAACAGTGCCCGTAACCCCCACTTGGCGTCGTTCTCTGCGGGGTCGGGAGGCGCTGGCCTTCTATGCTTTTATTGCCCCCTGGGTGGTGGGCTTTCTGATTTTCATAGCGGGGCCTCTGTTGGCCTCCATGGCTCTGGGTTTCACGCGCTATGACGTAATCCTGCCCGCCAAGTGGGTGGGCCTGCAGCAGTTCAGGGACCTTTTTGCAGACCCGCTATTCTGGACCAGCCTGGGCAATACGGTTTATATCGTGTTGCTGGCGGTACCCCTGGGCATGGTGATCTCCTTCGCCATTGCACTGCTGTTGAATCAGAAAGTGCAGGGCATGGCCGCCTATCGGACCGGATATTTCATTCCGGCCATCGTGCCGGCGGTAGCCTCCGCGGCTCTCTGGCTCTATTTGTTACAACCCCAGTGGGGGTTAGTCAACGGAACTTTGGATTTATTTGGGATTCGGGGCCCGGGGTGGCTCGGTTCCACCGTATGGTCCAAACCCTCCATCATCCTGCTTATGGTGTGGGCTTCAGGCGGGACCATGATTATTTACCTCGCGGGTCTGCAGGACATTCCAGAATCCCTGTATGAAGCCGCCGCTATTGACGGTGCCAACGCTCTGCGGAAACTCGTGCACGTAACTCTGCCGCTTTTGACGCCCACCATTTTCTTTACTCTGGTCATGGGGATTATCGGCACCTTCCAAGTCTTTTCTGTGGTCTTTGTACTCACAGACGGTATGGGGGGACCACTGAACTCCACTCTGGTCTATCTGGTGTACGTCTTTCGCAATGCCTTTGTGTATTTCCGCATGGGCTATGCCTCCGCCATGTCCTTGATCCTCTTTCTGATCATATTGGCGTTGACACTGCTAAATTTCCGATTCGCGGGCCGGTGGGTCCATGCCGAAATGGACATGTCCTGAACATGACCACCGGGACTCAAGCGCAACAGACCGCCCCGATGCCGGCCAACACAAACATGGAGGTGCGCCGCCTTTCCAGTCAGTGGGCCACCACGGTAATCAAACATCTGCTCCTGCTGATCGGAGCCATCTTCTTTGTGGTGCCTCTCATCTTTATGGTTTCCACATCGCTAAAGGCCCTGCGTCAGATTGCCCAGTTTCCGCCGGAACTGATTCCAAATCCCATCATCTGGCGCAATTACAGTGAAGTCTTTTACTACGCCCCCATGCACCGGTATTTCCTGAACACCTTCATTCTGGTGGTGCCCGCCGTATTCGGCGCGATCTTCACTTCTTCTCTGGCCGCGTATGCCTTTGCCCGCCTGCGGGCTCCGGGGCGCAACGTGATCTTCATGATCCTGCTCTCCACCATGATGGTGCCGGCTTTCGTGACCATGATTCCCACGTACATTCTGTTTGCCGAATTGGGCTGGGTTGGCGGTTTCAAGCCCCTGACCATTCCATATCTAGCAGGTAGCGCATTCTTTGTCTTTCTGCTGCGCCAGTTCTTCCTGACCATCCCTCGGGAACTTGAGGATGCGGCCTTCATGGACGGTGCGGGACGATTACACATCTATACCCATGTGGTCCTACCTTTGGCCAAGCCTGTGTTAGCCACCGTCACCATATTCGCTTTCATGTCCAGCTGGAATGAATACATGGGGCCACTGATCTACTTAGGCCACAAGGACCAATACGTGCTTTCACTGGGCCTGCAGGTCTTCACGCAAGTGAACCGGCAAGAGTGGGGGCTGTTGATGGCGGCCTCCACCATGATGGTGGCTCCCGTTATGCTAGTGTTTTTTCTGGCCCAGAAGCACTTTGTGCAGGGCATTACCATGAGCGGCATCAAGGGTTGAACTGCCCAGTGTCATGCTGCAGCGCAAAAGGACAGAATTCATGAGTGACAGATTTGATATGTACGCCCGTGATGGCTTCCACTTGCAGGCGAAGCCCATCCTGTCCCCGGACTGTGTAGCCAGGGCCGTGGCAGGCATGGATCAGATCCGATGTGGCGAATACGATACAGGTGAAGCACCGGAACATTCCCAGTGGAATCCAGGCGATAATCCGGACTTGCTTTGCAAGATAGAGATGCCGCAAAAGGCATCCCAGGGCATTCGGGATCTGGTTTCAGATTCGGGCCTGGGGGCATATGTGGCAAAAGTGACCGGGGCTGTGGCCGTCCAGGTATGGTGGACCCAATTGCTCTACAAACCTAGCGCTACCGCTCAGAGCGCGCCGGTGATAGGGTGGCATCAGGACCGTTTCTTCTGGCGCAGCTGGGCGGAAGGCAGCAACCTCTTTACGGCTTGGGTGGCTTTGTCAGACGTAGATACAGCTTCGGGTCCTATGAAATTCGTGCGGGGATCTCATCACTGGGGTTTTCGGGAACAGGGGGCATTTCAGACTGATGACATTGAAGCCACGCGCGACATGATTACGGTGCCAGCGGGAGAAACCTGGCAGGAAGTGCCCGCCATACTGTCTCCGGGCGGAGTAAGCACCCATCACAATCTGGTTTTCCATGGCTCCGCCCCTAACCAATCAGGGCGACCTCGACGCAGTTTGGCCATTCATATGCGGACGCAGAATTCCGCGCCTGTGGAAAGTGACCGGCAGGGCTTGTCTCGGCACATCGACAACCTGGATTATTGCCCGGTCATTTTTGGGGAACCTGCGGCCTTCTCCGATCTAAATCTGTAGTAGCCTGATTTAGGCTGTGTCGGCGATCTGCCGGGAGCCTATTGACAGAGGAAACGAGCCATGAGAATACGCATAGGCCTATGGGTCGTGGCCTTAACCTTACTGTTGTTTGGGACGGCCGCCTGCTCCCACCCGCCGATTGATGGGGACTGGGGATACCATTTCCGGGAAATGCGTATGTCCCAGTACGGGGGTGGATGGCAGGCATACGGTGACGGCTGGGTAAATACCGAAGACTTTTCCGTTCCGGCCATCCAGCCCGGTAAATTCAATGTGGCCTTTGTCTATGTGGGTGACGTGGCCACTGATGGTTGGACTATCGCACATGATAAGGGCCGCACGCAGGTGGAAGCTGAAGTTGAAGGCGTGCATACGGCTTACTTGGAGTCCGTACCGGAAGGGCTTCTGGGCGATCTGGCCATTAGGCAGTTGGTTGACGCTGGGTTCGACGCAGTTATTACCACCTCTTACGGTTTTGAAGAGGCCCTATTGGAACTGGCTGCAGAATTTCCTGACCGATATTTTGTGAACGTATCAGGCCACTTGCACAACGACACCAACATGGCTACGCTGTTTGGGGCGATGGAAAGTGCCCGTTACCTGGCAGGCATGGCTGCCGGTGCCCGCGCCGCTGCAGATGGCAGTTACCGCGTGGGATATGTAGGTTCGGAGCCTGTGACAGAAATAGTGCGCCTGGCCAATGCGACCGCCTTGGGCATGCGCCGTACTTGCCCCAATTGCCAGATGGATCTGGAATGGACTTATGCGTGGTTTGACCCCGAATTGGAGGACGAAGCCGCCAACAAACTCCTGGATGAAGGCGCCACGGTGCTGGTAACAGGCTCCGATTCCTTAGCACCGCTGCTGGCTGCCAAGGACCGTGATATGCATGCCATTCCTAGCAATAACCGCGAATTCTGCGATTTCGCGCCGAATTTCTGCTTGGGTGTCCCTTACTGGAACTGGGGACAGTTCTACGTATCCAAGATTCAGAGTATGGTGGATGGCACTTTTGAGGCAGGTCACTTTTACCATGAATTCGGTACCGGCATCGCCGGATTCTATGGCTTTATGGAGGGTGAAACACCTCAGCCCGGTATCCCAGACGAAGCCGTAGCGGAAATCCGGGCGGTGCTGGCGGAAATGCAGAGCGGGGAATTCGACCGTTTTGATATTTTCACAGGCCCGCTCAATGACAATCAGGGCAATGAAGTGGTGCCGGCGGACGTCTCCTTGACCCAGTCAGATCTGGAGGGCATTGATGGGTATTGGAGTGAGAGGCTAAACCGTCCCGGCTGCGCCTACTGCATGGACTGGCTAGTGGAAGGCTTCGTCCCCGGCGCTAAAGCCATGGATTAGAACGTCTGCTCGTTGCCTACTTCGAATTGATTCAACAGCCTAGTGCCGAAGCTGAGTGTATCTTCCGTTGGGCCGGCCTGTGTTTGATTTCAGGCCAGTGCATACCTGCATTTAGAATTGCGGACATTGAGAGCTGTCGTGTCCAATTTGGGACGCGGCTTATCAAGGAGACAGCTTCTTTATGACAACCCGAGTGCTATTGCCCGCCTTAGTTGCTATGATGGCCATTTTCCTGCTAGGGGCTTGCATAGTCGCGCCACCAGCAGATGAAATGGAATCTGAAGAGCTCATTACTGTCGATTCCCCTCTGCCTGAGGTGAACGAAGGTATTGAGGTACCTGATATAGAAGAAGGGATGTTCAACGTCGCGTTTGTGTATGTGGGTCCCATCGGCGATGGTGGCTGGAACTACGCACACAACACAGGGCGTCTCTACCTGGAAGAGAACGTTGAGAATGTACATACCGTGTACTTGGAGTCTGTGCCCGAAGGCGCCGACGGGGAACGGACTATTCGCAATCTGGCCCGCAAGGGTTTTGACGCTGTAATCACCACGTCTTTCGGCTATATGGATGCGACTGAACTGGTAGCTGAAGAATTCCCGGATCAATACTTCGTACATGTCTCCGGCTTCAAGCACAATGACAGTAACTTCGCCAGCCTGTTCGGAGCTATGGAAAATGCTAAGTACCTGGCCGGCATGGCCGCGGGTGCCCGCGCCGCCGAAGATGGTAGCTACCGAGTTGGCTATATCGGCCCATTTCCCATTCCGGAGATTGTGCGCTTGGGCAACGCCCTAACTTTAGGCATGCGCCGCACCTGCCCCACCTGTGAAATGGACCTGCGCTGGATTTTCTCCTGGTTCGACCCCGCAGGTGAAGCGGAAGCCGCCCAGTCCCTGATTGATGCCGGAGCCACTGTGGTGGTGTCCGGGGCCGATACTACGATTCCCCTTCAGACCTCTGCCGAGAACGACACTTACGGCGTCCCTGGCAACAGTGCCAATGCCTGTTCTGCAGCACCGGATGCCTGTCTGGGTGTTCCCTATTGGAATTGGGGTCCGGCCTACGTCAGTCTGGTGGAAGATATGATTGCGGGTGAATTCGCACCCCAGGACTACTACTTGGACTCCGTGGACGGGATAATCGGTTTCTACGGCTTTATGGTAGATGAAGTTCCCCAGAGTTCCATTCCGTCCGCCACGATTCCGGAAATCGATGACGTAGTGTCAATGATGAACAGCGGTACTTTCGACCGCTTCAGCATTTTCACCGGTCCTCTGAACGATAATCAAGGCAATGAAGTGGTGCCGGAGGGCATGGTTCTGACGCAATCGGATCTGGAAGGCATCGACGATGAATTGGGAGCGTTTTTGGGACGCCCGGGTTGCACGATCTGTATGAGCTGGCTGGTCGAAGGCTTTGTGGAGGACGCTGCCGTACCGCAGTAGTCTGAACTTCGGGGACCTATAACCCCTTCAATCGCAATATGTGACGGCCAAGCCCTTCATCACCCAGGATGAGGGGCTTGGTTTTTGGTATGACATTAATCGTGAACATTTCACCACCCAGCAGTCCTGTACCCGATGACATCATGGTGGAGATGCAGGGCATCTGCAAGAGCTTTCCGGGAGTCTTGGCCAACGACAATGTGGACCTGGAAGTTGCGCGGGGCAATGTCCACGCCATCCTGGGAGAAAACGGCGCCGGCAAATCCACGTTGATGTACATCCTGTCCGGGCTTTACCGCCCGACGGCAGGAGATATCTGGGTGGAAGGCGTCTTGCGGCATTTCAGCGCCCCTCTGGACGCGATTGAGGCCGGAATCGGTATGGTGCATCAGCACTTTATGCTGGCCGAAACTCTGACGGTAGCGGAAAACGTGGTCCTCGGAGACCGGAGTCTGGGACTGCGAATTACCCCCACTCAGATACAGGAGACGGTGGCCACCTTGGCCGCTGAGACCGGCATGGACGTGGATCCGGACGCCTATATCTGGCAACTCTCCGTCGGGGAGCAGCAGCGGGTGGAAATCATCAAGATGCTCTACCGCGGAGCCCGGCTGCTGATTCTGGATGAACCCACGGCAGTGCTGGTCCCTCAGGAACGTACCCAGCTCTTTCGCCAAGTGCGGCGCATGGCCATGGCAGGTCACACCATTCTCTTCATTTCCCATAAATTGGACGAAGTAATGACCCTTGCGGATATGGTCACAGTAATGCGCGCTGGGAAGGTCGTAGCCACAGTGCCCACTCAGGAGACCAGCCAGGAAGAATTGGTTCGCATGATGGTGGGCCGCCCTGTGCTTTTTGACTTCGAAAAGGTACCGGTGGACATTGGAGATACCTGCCTGCGTCTGGAGAACTTGCAGGTCCGCAATGAGAGGGGCGCGGTTGCCGTAAAAGGGGTCTCGTTGGAAGTGCGGGCGGGAGAAATTCTAGGCATCGCCGGCGTGGCTGGCAACGGGCAGCGGGAACTGGCCGAAGCCATTACCGGTCTGCGTCCTGCGTCACAAGGCAAGGTGGAAGTTGAAGGGCTGGACACAACCCACAGCACTACCCGCGAAATAATTGACGCGGGTGTGGCGTACGTGCCGCCGGATCGACAGCGAACTGGCACGGCCCCCAACCTGACCTTGATCCAGAATTTGGCGCTCAAGGATTACCGCACGGCGCAGCCCGGACAATTCATGTCTCGCAGCCAGCAGGCCCAGCGGGCCGCGGACCTGATCGAGAAATATGACGTCATAGCGGCTTCGCCGGAAATGCCTGCTCGCTTGTTGAGCGGAGGCAACCTGCAAAAACTGATATTGGCCCGCGAACTGTCGGCGCCCATTCGGGTGCTGATTGCATCTTCCCCTACCCGCGGCCTAGATATCGGAGCCATTGAAAGCGTTCAGAAAACGTTGCTGGCGCAGAAGGCTCAGGGGTTGGCCATATTGCTCATCTCCGAAGATCTGGATGAGATTCTGGCTTTGAGCGACCGCGTGGCGGTCATGTATGAAGGTGAACTGCGGGGCCCCCTGGATGCCGCCGGCATTGACGTGGAAGCCGTGGGTCTGATGATGGCTGGTTCCAGCGACAATCTACAAAGCCCCTGATGGCAACCCAATCCGCCAGTCGCCGCTGGTCACTACCCCAAATAGCGCTGGAACCCCGGACCCAGCAATCCTGGAGTGTGAACGCCGGGCTCACCCTGGGTCTACTGCTGTTGGCCTTGGCCCTGGGGGGGATTGTAATCCTGCTGGCTGGAGGCAATCCCTTTGTCGTCTACCGAAATATGCTGGTCGCAGCCTTTGGGACCAAATGGGGCATTTCAGATACCCTGGTGAAATCCACCCCCCTGATTTTAGCCACGCTGGGTGTATCTCTGGCGTTTCGCATGCGCCTGTGGAACATCGGCGCGGAGGGTCAGCTACTGTTGGGCGCCCTCTGTACCACAGGAGTGGCCCTACATGTGGTTACACCGGAGACTCCCGGTGTGCTGGCTATTCTGCTAATGGCCCTGGCCGGTTTTGCCGGCGGTGCCGCCTGGGGCTTCGTGCCCGGATGGTTCAAGGCGCAGTTCGGTGTAAATGAAATCATCTCCTCCCTGATGCTGAATTACGTGGCGCAGTCGCTGCTTAATTTCTTTGTCTTTGGTCCCTGGAGCGAACGGGGTTTTGGACAGACTCCGATGTTTCCCCGCAACAGTTGGATGCCGCGTCTGACTGATTTTGCCGACACATTGCCGATCGTACGCGGCATGACTGTCCATGGCGGACTGCTCCTGGCCCTGCTGGCCTTCGCCATACTCTTCGTAGTGGTGCGTTCAAGCAAGTTCGGCTTTGAAATCACTTTAGCCGGGGACAATCCCGAGGCAGCCCGGTATGCAGGCATCCACCTACGCTGCCTGACCATTTACATCATGACTTTGAGCGGCGGCTTGGCAGGATTAGCCGGCATGAGCGAGGTGGCTGGAGTCTCCCATCGTCTTATCAACTCAGTCTCTCCCGGATACGGCTTTACCGCCATCATAGTGGCCTGGCTAGCCCGCTTGGACCCACTGGGGGCCCTTTGGGTTGCGTTCCTCTTTGGCGGCTTGTTGGTGGGTGCCGATGAAATATCTTCAGCCGGCATTGCCCAGTTGATGCAAGGCATCATCCTGTTCGTGATGGTTAGTGGAGGCCTGTTGTTGCGCTACCGCATCCGCTTCCACGGGACCGGAGCCAAGGGGACAGGAATAGAAGCATGATCAACCTGTTGGCAGCCATTCTTTCGGCAGGAATGCGTTCTGGCACTTCCCTGCTCTTCGCCACTGTGGGTGAAATCCATGCGGAACGGGCCGGCGTGTTGAATTTAGGGGTGGAAGGCATGATGTTGATGGGTGCCATGACCGGTTACGGGGTCACCCACCTGACAGGCAGCCCCTGGCTGGGGTTGATCGGCGGCATGCTGGCCGGCGGCTGTCTGGCCTTACTGCACGGTTTTGCTTCCCTCGTGCTGCGGGCGGATCAAGTGGTCAGCGGTTTGGCCCTGACTTTCCTTGGAAGTGGTCTAAGCGCTGTGCTGGGAGCGCCTCTGGTGGAAATTCGACAGGTGCCCAGACTGCCCACCTGGACCATACCAGTGCTCTCCGACATTCCCTTCCTGGGTCCAGTGCTATTTGATCACAGTGCTGTGGTTTTTCTCGGATATCTGCTAATTCCCCTGACCTGGTATTTCATTTACCGGACGCGTCCCGGATTGGAGTTAAGAGCCATTGGGGAGAACCCGGCAGCCGCGGACGCTCAAGGCATCCGGGTCATGCGCCTGCGCATATTACATGTAACCTACGGCGGGCTACTGGCCGGCATCGGCGGCGCCACGCTGAGTCTGGCTGTCACGCCAACCTGGATCGATAACCTGACTGCAGGCCAAGGCTGGATTGCCGTAGGCTTGGTTATCTTTGCAGGCTGGGATCCGGTGCGAGCCGCGCTAGGCTCCTATCTTTTTGGGGCCCTGCGGCGATTGCCGCTGGATCTCCAGAATTTCTCTTACTTCAAGTCCAACCCGGCGCTGGGCCACTTTACCAACATGCTGCCGTATCTGGCTACCATCTTAATGCTGCTCTTCGCTTCATCGGCACTGCTGCGCCGTAAATTCGGGGCACCGGCGGCCTTGGGGACCCCTTACGTGCGGGAAGGCAAAGGCGGCTGACAGCTCCCAGCGCTGCCGTGGCGGCTGTTCTGGTACCCCTGGCGAATCCCAATCTGCCCCTGCGTAACCCATAATCTGGCCTATGCCTGCCAATTTGCCGTATACAAAATATCGAGTGCTGGTGATAGCCCCCACCAGTTTCTTCCGGGACACAGGTTGCCATGTCCGCATTCTGGAAGAGGCGCGAATTCTGTCCCGCCTGGGACATCTCGTGGATATAGCCACCTATCGCAATGGCGACGATGTGGAAGGGCTGAACATTCACCGTACCTTGCCCATTCCATGGCGGCAACACTATGAGGTGGGATCCAGTCGTCACAAGTTCGCCTTTGACTTTCTACTGGGGCTGACGGTGTTGTGGTTGCTACTAACCCGCAACTATGAAGTCATCCATGGCCATCTGCACGAAGGTGGGCTGATGGGAATCGTGTTGGGTGGGATATTTAGGGTGCCTGTGGTCTGTGATCTGCAAGGCAGTCTCACCGAAGAAATGATTGACCACGGTTTCATCTCGCGTAACCATTGGATTTACAAACCATTGTTGCTGTTGGAGAAATGGATAGTACGGCACAGTGGGCAAGTGGTGGCCAGCACACCCCAATTTGCCGAGCTGCTGACACGGGAATTCGGAGCCCCGGAAGCAACAGTGCAAGTGCTATCGGATTTCGTGGATACGGAGGTTTTTAAGCCCCTGACCGAATCGGAACGGCCCCAGCTGGAAGCCTTGAGAAGCCGTTGGCAATTGCCGCAAGGTGCCCAGACGATAGTCTATCTAGGTCTGCTGGCCCCCTATCAAGGCACAGATCTGTTGCTTGAGGCGATGCCCCAAGTGCTGTCTGAAGCCCCCAACACCCATCTGCTGCTGATGGGATATCCCTTTATGTCCGAATACAGAGCCAAGGCCGCGGAACTAGGCGTGGGCCACGCCGTAACATTGACAGGGCGCATCCCTTATGCGGAAGTTCCTATGTACCTGTCGTTGGGGTGTGTGGCGGTTGCCCCCAAGCTTTCCCGCACGGAAGGGCTGGGAAAACTTCTCCACTACATGGCTATGGGCCTGCCCACAGTAGCTTTTAACGTACCGGTGGCCAGATCTTACTTGGGAAATCTGGGCCAATACGCACAAGCAGGCCGGTCCGAAGGCCTGGCTCAGGAAATAGTGAAGACGCTAAGGCTGGCCGCACAACTGCCAGAAGCCTACAACCGAAAGCAAGAGCAATTGCGTCAGCGGGCCCAGACCCACTTTTCCTGGCAGCCAGTGGGGGCCGTATTGAACGAAGTCTATGCGGAACTGGAATCAGGGAGCACGGGCCGGGCGGACAGTGCCTAGGCGCGTTTATAAATACTGGTCACACGGCCTTGCACAGTTTCCGGCGTGAATAGACCCCAGGAACGGCTGTCCGTACTTTGGGCCGCATTGTCTCCTGTCAGGAAGAGACCACCCCGTTCAATCCGGGCTATACGTTTGAGAATCGGTTCTCCGCTCCGGGGGTGGGAGACCAACACGATCTCACCCACTTGAGGAGCTTTGCGGAGGTAGGCTGTGGGGTTGAGGAGAACTTCGTCTCCAGCCCGCAGACCGGGCAGCATAGACTGGCCGCGCACTGATAAGCGCCAGCGCCGGTGAATCAACCAGAGGAAGACCTCGCGCCGGCTGGCGCGGGGCAAGGGTGGACTGGAATGAGCGGGCAGGGGCCCGCTCATTCCTTCAAGGCTGTTAGCTGGCTGTGTAGTAGGGAACTTCACGACCCTTGGAGGCCCAGAAGATACCATGAATCTTTTCGACCGTGGCCAGGAGCTCCTGGGCGGCATCCAAATCCACGGCCACCTTGCAGGCAGAACAGAGTTTGGCGGCCTGCCAGAAGATATCATGCAGGTCCGGTTGGGCCTCCAGATGCTCCGGCTTGAAGTAGTCTGTCCAAAGAATCAAGAGATCAGACTTGCAATGCTGGGCCTCTTCTTCTTTAATGGCAATGAAACGGGCTGTCGTGTTGAGGTACTGCACCACGTTATCGTGGTTGCCTTCGCTTTTCTCAGGCTGCGGCAGGTCCATGATCTTCTTGGTCATGGAAAGCACGGCTTCCGCGCGGACGCGGGCCTGTGCCGGATCGTAAACGCCACAAGGGCCATCGCAATGGGCGGACACGGGCAGAGCCGGCCGCGTTCGTTCTACAAGTCGCGCAAGAAATGACAACATAGTCCTGACCTTTTGATGAAAGGGTTTAAATCGTGGGGATGATCCTATACCAGTACACGGGAGGGGTAAAGAATTCCTAACCCTTGTGATCAAGCCTCGGATCGGCTGCACTTAGGATGAGCCACGCCGAGCACCCAGTTACACTGCAGTTCCAGCCAAAGCTGCCTGCGCCTGCTGACCCAAGTCAGATTCCGGGTCTCGCTTTACAATTTGCAGCAGATGCAGTTGGGCGGCTTCATCCCCTTGTACAGCCCTTTCCACAGCTTCATGGAATCCCTTTTCCGTGTACTGAGTATCTTGGGGCACCGCCTGCAGGCTATCTTCGTGCCAATAGTACTTGAATTCATCACTCTGCCAGTCCGCGTAGACTTCCTCCCAGCTGAGGGCATGGTGGGCGTCCAGATGCGGGGTCAACATATGTGCTGACACGGGGGCCCCTTTAGCAGTGTACCGATTGTCCAAGGACAACCTGAGTCGGTCTTCAGTCTCGTTGGGCAAGGCCCGGTGCAATGTCAGGCTGTGAAACATGAGACAGTCACCGACTTCATAGTCGTTGCTGTGCCATTCCCCTGCGTAGGCGTCCGTATTTACATTCAGGCGGCCGGCACCCAGGGAAAAGTGGTGATCCAGGACTCTTTCCACTTTGTGGGAATACGGTACCAGGGCCAGGCCCCCGAGCTCCACGGGACAGTCTCCCAAAGGAGTCCAACAGGTGTACGTATCAAAGTTGCCTTGAAAATGCACGAAGTCCTGATGCACCGGCGTGGTGTGTTCCGTGAACTGCGGAAACCACATACGGCAGATCTTCTGTGGATGGGAAAAGGCTTCCGCATCCATGATGAGACTCAAAACATCCATTACTTCCGGAGCATGGCCGATGTTGTGAAAGGCTTCCTGTTTCCATGCCTCGTGATACGTTACGGCGTACTTCGTATCCCCTTCAGTACAGCGATGCTCGATATTTGCCACACCGTCCATAAGGGGGGCTTCCGCACTGACCCAGCCGGCATCGCGCAGGATTTCCAGCGTAGAACGGCGCAGTGATAACAGAGCTTCTGCGTCTTGCAGGCCTTTGAAGAATAGATATCCTTCGTCTGCCATACGAGCGCGCAGACCTGGGCCATCACCCAGAAGTTCATTGGAGACACGAAAGGGGGTAAGTTGGATGTCCATACACCAGATTCCTATGGGTAATTTGAGACCAGCGGGGCCTAGATTCTATCAGGTCCCAATAGAATTTTAAATGAATGCCAACATGCTCTGTCTAAGCAGAGTTGCATCCTTGCAGCTACGAGGCACCGATTCAGCTTTGTCAGCTGGATCCCATGTCTATGAATTTGACAATTCTGGTGCGTTGCGCACTTGCCTCGCCTCCCATGTCGAAAGTCGGGAATTCCAATCTCCTAGGAAAGTTGGCCAGGCTATAAAGATAATAGGACATGAGTTAGTCAACAGCGGCTAACCCCGGCAGATACCGAGCCACTGGCTGCCAGCGATCTTGCCATAGGCTCAAATGAACGGAACAGCTACCAAACCGGAAAGAGAATTTCAGTGATTGATTTCATCCTTGTGGATGGACTCGGTGGAACATCACTTGACTGAATCGAACAGAGGGCGAACCGTACCCGTTCCAACGAATTGTGTCAACAGCTGATAGTTATGCCGCTCATACCGTATGCGACCGGCAACTACAGCTGGGTGTACTTTGATCTTGTTTGAGAATTCGATTACAGCCATAACATTGGGACCGTCTTTGACTCGACTACTCTCCCACTCTGCCCGCGGAATGAGGGCCTCTTCGGCCAGATTGTCGGCTTGAGTCTCATCAGACATCCCCTTTTCTCTCGAGGTATTCCGCAAGTCAAGGTCGTCCATGTATGCATCGCCTTCTTTCCCGTCCAAGTGCCAGCCTACATGTGCGAGTTCATGCAATAGGCAGAACCAGAAATTGTCGATCCGGTCATAGCGGAGGGTCAGGCCGATTACCGGCCTGCCTCCTTGTAAGGCCAATGCTGCCCCGTCCAAATAGGTCTTGGGTAAGTGAGGAACAACCTCCAATCCAATCCCATGTTTCCACAGGAATTTCCGAGCCAATATCGGCCCATCTTTCTCCTGACTTAGGTGCGCCACGCTACGCAGGAATTCGGATGTCACGGTGCCCGGAACGTACTCTATATGCGGCTGGTGTGAATTGGCTTTGGCCAACACTTGCCAGCACCATGCTTGTAGGGCGTAGTCGTCCGATCTGGCGTTAATCCGGCGGTGGTCGTTCTTACGATAATGAGGGGCAGCGGCGATATTCATGGCCCCAGCACGTTCCATCAAGTCTGTAACCACTTCCTCAGCATTTTCTTTTAGATCGGAGAGATCCGGAATCCAACCTAAATTTGCCATGTCTTTGAGGGGAAACCGTCCAAAATCTATATCCTCACTACCGATTTTGAATCCTGCACCAGGTTCCTGTAGCAGTACATCTGCAGGCACATCCAAGTGTTTGTGTATAGCTCTAGCCATCGCCAGAGTAAGGTCGCGTTTGCCAGAGAGCAATTCAGACACCTTGGACTTGCTGCCGATTATCGGTATGAGGTCACGTTGCCTCAAATCCAGTTGATCCATCCGAAACTTTATAGCGGCAATAGGGTCGGTGGGGAAGTCTATAGGATAGTGCTTGTCTTCATACTGTTCGACTAGGACGCTTAAGGATTCAAGCTCTGCATACTCTGAACTACCTTCCTCTGAACCCAGAATGAGATCAATTCGTGACAAGGCTGCGCGATAGTCTGTCTCAGTTTGCAAAACAATAGGTCCGTCCACAACTAAACCTCCTTTACTCTAATACGATCGTACTCATTGTGCGTACCGACAAACCTGATATACACGAGGCCAAGGGAATATTTCACTAGAACTACCACACGGAAGGCTCCTCCTCTTAGCCTGAAAACCACCCGTCCTTGGCCCACGATGCTTGCCTTCGGAAACTTTGCCTTCAAATTTCTCGGGGTTTTCCATTCTGCTCCCTTCACTTGATGAAACCAGTTTTCGAGTGGTTCCTTCGCATTCAGATGTTTCTTTATGAAATCGTTGAGTTTGTCCCTTCCTATGATCCTCACTCGCAAAGTACCTTCAATCGCCAATTGTATGTAGTTCCCAATAAAGATCAAAGTATGATACACGATACTTGACGCAATTGAATTCACCGGCTGATAGAGCTTCAATTTCACTGGCCTGGGAGGGCAATCTTAGCCTTTTGCACGCCGATGCGAATTGCCTTGCAATCGCTTCCCAAGATTCGTCACAGGCTATCTGTCAGCACCCAATGGACAGCGAACAGGATTTCCCTACCACTTTGCAATGTCGCAGCTTTATTACACGTTGGGAAACTGTCCTTCAAAGCCTTCTGGTCGAGCCTATCTCGCGCCGCGCACCCTATAACCAGCGCGGTGCAAACGCCTTGTAGCCACTAGCGAAGTTTAGGGAATGGGTGCAGGCCGAATTGGCCTTGGTGCAACGGCCAGCCTTGGTACGAATAGTGTTCCCTCCAGAGGCACTGAGGAGCTTGAGCAGTCAGGAGCAAGCCAACAGTAGGATTTGGTCTATGACAATGACACCACCGCAGGTCGCGGAACTTTGCCCACAACCCTCGGGACCGAACGGCAAATTTGGCCATGCCAAAGCAACGATTGCAGGAAAATCTTCCCCCACCCTCTTTCGACAGAACTGCCAAAGGAATTCGAGAAGCGCGGGATGGACCTAAGTTCGCCGAACGGGCGCCGTTTTTTCAGAAAGAAGTGCAGGGCTTACTGGATTCCTTGAGGTAACTCCGGAATTCTTCGTCCTTTGATCTGCGCACAGGTCGCGCGTTTCTAACAGACCTGGCTGACCAACTTTAGGCTCTGCCAAGACATCTGCAACGTAATTCCATGGGAGAAAAAGTATGGTCGTATCCAGAAAACACGTTGGGAATGGGCACTGTCCAGTGGACAGTGCCCATTCCCAAAGTTTCTCCCAAAGGAGTCTGAGCTGGAGAAACTTACAGTGACAGGGTTGCGGAGATGGAGACCAGCGATTTCCCAAGCCAGATCGGATTTTGGCGGGCGCGGAGCGCAGTGAGCTGTGCGTGGAGTTGGACAAGGGGGATTCCCCGCCACCGCCAACAAGCCCCAACGCTCAAAAGGGAGCGCCCCAAGTCAAACTGGGCTTTGCAGAGCCCTTCCGCGAAGTATTTGGCTCCTGAGATGGCATCCCCGTAGTGGAATGTGTAAGGAAAAGCACCCATTTTCCTGCGGATTTATGTAGGAATTAACTTGCCAAGGGGCCAGTTGGAGATTGCGGATCCTGGCTCGGTCAGTAGGGATCGGATCCCTAGAATATCTGTGCTCTGGGAGTTCACGCTGTGCAAAGGCGGTGCAACTTCTTGACATTCAGGGGCAGACGCTCCAGATGCCACTCGCATTGAACGGACTGCGCGCCTTGCATACCAAATTGGTGAAAGACCAGAATCCGCTCGACCGCACAGACGGGTGCTTCCACCAGCCATTTGCAGTGTGCCCAAATATCATATCCTTTGGGAGTGTCCAATGTACTCCCCTGGTGTCAAGCCCCTAACTCCTGTTGGTTCTCTTCAGAGAAGTAACCGGCATCTGCTAGCCCAAGCGTCAGAAAGTGGCAGAAGTGGACTTGCGCCACATCCAACAGCCACGGCAATTGGCCGTGATCACGATCAGTTATCTGCCCACATTCCTTACGATCTGCGGGTGTTAGCACAGCTGGAACCCGTCCTGGCTAGTCTGCATTTAGCGGCTCCAGGGGGCAGTTAATAAAGATTAGGTCCCGGGTGCCGGAGTGACCGTGGGCTCTGCGGGTGTCTCCAACGGCTCCACCGGATTTTCCGCCTGCAATTCCGCGCGGGCCAGGGTCTCCAGCGCGGCCTGCGCCGCCTAGTGACGCCGTTGAAATGCACTGTTCGTGCAATGTGGAGCTATATATCCAATAGCCAGCATTTGGTAGCCAATATCCTCCTCAATTTGTGTGCAATCTACCGCAAGGACAACACAACACGTCGCACATTCGTAGACTAGAATTTTTAAAATCAGGACCGGCACTTGAGGCAGATTTCCCAAGCTATGCTGGACCTTGGGTGCTTAATATGCCGCCAGGCGCCCATCCACCTGTTCTCTCACTGTGTACGGCACATACATCCCAAGCTACCAGGCTCGCAATACGGAGCCAATAGCATCTACTGGTTCAGATTGTAGGGTCGAAGGTGTTGCGTCATGCGTCCGCTCTCCCGTTCCCAGAAGGATTGCTCTTCGGGTCCCTAGTGCCTACCCCTTAGGTGGGCCCCCTTAGGAGGCTCTACGAAAGGGATTCCTAGACAGCACCAAGGCTAGTAAACATCTAGGTCTTAGTCTGTCAGAAACTGGGAGATCGGTACTTTCCGCCTTTGTACCTCCTCAAGCATTGCGAGAGTTCAGGTGCTGAATGCGTGGGGACACTTACAGAAGAACACTGGGATTGGCTAATGGTCACTTGAAAGCCCTTTAGTCAAATCCTTGAGGTCTTTCTGAATATCTTGTATGTAACCAGCTATGTCTTTCAGGGGGTTTGCATCAAAAAACATACCTTTGAATTGCGAGAAATCTACTGTGTAGGTTTCGGTCCTGCGCTTACCGCGAAGGTTCTCGTACTCTGTACAGAACCTCCAGGGCGCCTTGACAGCTCGTTCGAATTCCTTAGATGATATTGTCCCTAAGAAGTATCTGTAAACTTGATTGGGTTCCAAATATTCTAGGCCATCTTGATTACGGACAGTTCGTTTAACTCAGGCGGAGTTCGTCCCGCCCAACTATTGCGGAAATAACTCGAGTCGCCTTCAAATGCAAAGCGCACGTTCTTTGCCACTCCCTGACCTTCGTTTGAGATTGTTAATTCGTATCCATGACGTCCTGTGTGATCTGTCTCCACTCGGACGCTTACCCTTGGTTCCGTCTGAACCTCTCTCAATCTTCGGGTCTCGATCACAAGCTGCCGAGTGAGTACCGCATAGAAAACGGTGGATGCGGCAACCACGCCGGTGAATATCAACAGAGGTGAATCTCCAACGTTCATTTTTTTTCTCGTATTTGAATAGACTTCCATCAGCCCTTGGTCCCTTAGTCCGCTTGAATTTGGGGCCTCCATTCCGTCCAAGATGGAAAGTCGAAGAACATGGGCGACCATGTGACTAAGAACATAACTTGGGGGCATTCCGGTACTCCGAGCTGCCTATGGCCCCATGCTTGCAAGGTCGGAATCCCGAAACTGATTCGGAGATCCTAAAGTTGTTGTCACCACTTTCTGACGCCGAGTCAATAATGCCGCCAAATTCTACTTTGGACGAATTCATAGACGCTTCAGATTGCGGCTCCGGGTCGGCGAGACCAAATTTAGCTTTTCACTTCTAGGCGGAGTGTAATTCAATCGACGGGAAGACCGGACGTTGGTTAGAGTTGACACTAGCCTATTCTCGATATTAAGCTGCGACCAGTTCCAGCGTGCGCTGCTTGAGTATTTCGGCCCTATTACTCTGGACCGGCGTAGCAGCGTTCCAAGCACGGCAATTCATTGCCAAGAAACCGTAGCAGGAATATATGAAGTTCAAAGTCCGGCGTCCGTTTTTTCTTCGGCCACTTTTGCCGCTGGGAATTTCTCAACTCCAAATCTAAAATACAGCTTTCGTCATACTCCCGTTTAATCTATGTGTCTACCTCTGATCAAAATCCTTGGTCATGGCAGGACAGCACAGAACAGGGCATTTAACTAGCTGTGACAAATGGGTTGACAAGCCACCTGAATGGCGCTGGTCGAATCCGGCTTGCTCCTAGGTTTCCCCTTTTGTAAACCGCGCCATCGGGCCGTCCCAGGTTGGCAGAATTTACAGTTGCGGAATGGAAGGTTCACAGTGGCCGCCAAGGCCGCGCTTTATGCAGCGTCGCCGCATAGTCTCCAGATCAGGTCGAAGTAAAAGAGGTTGGGCCGGTGTACTGTTCAGGTCCAATAGATGAAGCGCGGAAAAGACCTGATCAGATTATCAAAGCGCATGGAATTATTGTTGCACTCTTTCGAATGCCTGGTCTTATGTCTAAAGAGGTTGGGCATTTTGTAGATTTCCGGGATCGCAGAAGATGAGTCATTTCCCATTGCGCTGTGGCGGGATTACCCCAAGTTGCCTTGTAGGGTCAGAAAGTCTCGTGAGGTATTGGAGTCATGGGTCTGTTTTGCAACCAACTGCTGGCGCGGATGGGCTCAGTGCTAAGGCGCTGGGTTAGGTCACTTCGAGGCGCTACCCAGAACCAAGTAGACCAGGTTGCGCCGCGACCCAGTGCCTGTGCAGCCTGCCTCCCCTTCAGGCCCTCACTTAATCCATATTCCTTGGCCCGAAGTCTTTGAGTTTGGAAACAGCCGTTACCCATAGCCATCTCTTCCGACAATAGCCCACCCCAAATACAGCCTTCTCCGCGTCCAGGGGGTGGCATTCGCAGCGCGGAAATGGGGAAAAAGGGTACCCGTGCACGTATACCACAGATGTCGGCCCATCAGCACCCCCAAGACAAAGAAGGCTTTGGAGAATGGTGGAGGGAGAATGTGTAATGGAGCTGTAAACGGTGTTGCTCTGCAGGAAACCAGAATCTCCTGCGCCCAGAAACAGGTGCCAAGGCGCTATAGCCACCAAGTGCGGACCGGCCGTGCGAGACTGCGCTAAATTGCCTAGGGCAACTACCTCACAAATTTGTAATTGCATTGAAATCGCCTTTCTTCACAACGCAACTGTGGCTGTTCTATAATGCTGCACCCCCTTGAAATCCTAAATTAGGAGAAATAAGCGATGTATAAGCATGTGCAATCGGTGCTGTTCCTGCTCCTGGCGGCGATCTTGCTGGCCGCCTGCGGTGCAGGGGAAGCACCTGCAGAAGAACCCGAAGTGGAGGCAGCTCCTGCCCCAGCCGAAGAAAGCATGGCGGAGGACAGCGCCTATGGCGAGGCTCCTATGCTGGCAGAAATGGTAGAGGCTGGAACTTTGCCGCCGGTTGATGAACGGCTGCCCTTAGAACCCCTGGTCATTGAGCCTTTCAATGAGATTGGTCAATATGGAGGGACATGGCATAGGTTCGATACATCTTCCAGCGGCTCCCACTTTGTCATGGCCACGTATGCCTATTCCCCGGTTCATTGGGTACAGGACGGTTTGGACAAACGTCCCGGGCTGGCCAAGGGATGGGGCAGCAATGAGGACAAGACAGAATGGACGATGTACCTGCGAGAAGGCACGAAGTGGTCGGATGGCGACCCCTTTACAGCAGATGACTTCATGTTCTGGTGGAATGACATGGTTCTGCATGAAGGGCATTCCGATGTTCCGCCTGACTACATGAAATCGGCAGATGCGGTGACTGCTGTGACGAAAATGGACGACTATACACTGCATTTCGCCTTTTCGGATCCGGCGCCACTATTTCTGGATCGTTTGGCCATGTGGCCCAACGGCACCATTCCTGCCAATGAAAAACTCTTTGTACCCGAGCACTATCTCCGACAGTTCCATCCTGACTATTCGGATCAGGAAACCTTCGAAATTCTGGACGAAAAGCTGAACTGGCCCAGCAATCCGGATTCGCCGGTGTTGAACCCCTGGATGCCTGTGCAGTATGAACCCGGCACTCGTCTGCTGTTGGATCGGAATCCCTACTATTACGCTGTAGATACTGCTGGCAACCAGTTGCCCTACATAGATTCCGTAGACATGACATATGTGGAAAACCTAGAAGTGGCCAAATTGAGAGTCATATCCGGAGAACAGGAAATCTGTGGCCGGCCCTGCCGCTACCAACCTCTAAGTGAACTGTCTGTCTTTCGGGATGCAGAAGCCACTGTGGGTCTCAAGAGTCATCTTTGGGATGTGGGAGGCGGCGCTTCCTTCCTGCTCTACCCCAATTGGACCCATCAAGATCCGCAGAAGCGGGAACTCTATCGAGACAAGGATTTCCGGCGCGGCCTGTCCCACGCGATAGATCGAGAGAAAATCCAGAAAATCGTCTACTTTGGTACTGGCGAACTGACTACAGGCACAATGAGCCCCAAGGCCATTGAATTCACTGCTGATGAGACAGGCAAAGACCTGTACCAGCAATGGCGCGACCTAGCGGTGGCATTCGACATGGATCTGGCTAACGAAATGCTGGACGCATCCGGCGCGGTTGATGCCGACGGTGATGGGTACAGGGATCTGCCTAGCGGCGATGCATTGACTCTGCGTATTGACTGCAATGCGGGCGGCCTGGCCAATAAGGCCAATGCCCAGAACGTGGAAATCGTCAAGGAAGGCTGGGAAGCCGTAGGCCTCAAGGTGCAGGTCAATGCTGTACCCGACGAACAGATGGGGGTGCTGCAGGACAACTCCGAATTCGATATTCGCAGCTGCTGGGGACTCGGTGACGGACCCAATTTCCTGGTCTTCCCCAATTGGGTCATTCCGGTTGACAATAACCGCTGGGCACCTCTATACGGCGCCTGGTACAAGGTAATTGGCACCGAAAAAGAAGGTACGGAGCTGGACCAAGATCCGCTGGATCGCAACCCGCCCCGCGAAGAGCCCGGTGAGGACGATCCGACCTGGAGACTGTGGGAACTCTATAACGGCGCACGGGTGGAACCGGATGACGCCAAACGGCTGGCTCTAAGCCAGGACATCATCCGCGTACATGTAGAGGATGGCCCCTTTGTCATCGGGACTGTGGCCAACACTCCCACGATTGTGGCACACCTGGACTATGTAGGTAACTTCCCTTCGTATGAACAGCTGGGCTTGGGCGGATTCACCGGCCCCTGGATCATGGTGTATTTCGGAGCTGTGTACCCGGAACAGATGTACTACAAGCAAGAATAACCCTACGCCGTAAGGTTTAATCGGGCGTGTTCGGGGGGTCAGATCCCAGAACACGTCCGGTCCCCTTTTGCAGCCCGGTGCTGTGGCAGAACCTGTCCCTGAGAAATGCTCTCTTATTTTGCGCGCCGCCTGTTGTATATGCTCACGACCCTGGTGCTTGTTTCATTTCTGGGGTTCTTCATTATCAACCTGCCGCCCGGCAGCTACATTGATGTGTTCCAAGCCCAGCGCCAGATCCAAGGCACCCATACTGCAGAAGCCGAATTGGAGTCCCTGAAACGCCGGTATGGACTGGACAAGCCCATCTACGTGCAGTATCTGATTTGGGCCAAGGGATTCGTGCGCGGCGACTTCGGCAGATCCTTTGAATATAACCGAGAAGTCCGAGATTTGATTTGGGAGCGTTTGGGTTTCACCATGACCATAGCTTCTGGCTCTCTCCTTTTCATCTGGCTGGTTGCCATTCCCATTGGCATTTACACGGCCACCCACCAGTACAAGCTGGGGGACAACCTCGCCACGCTTGTAGGTATGGCCGGCCTGTCGATTCCGGATTTTATGCTGGCGTTAGTGCTGATGGTGGTGATTCAGAGAGTGTTCGGATTTACCGTAGGGGGCCTCTTTTCCCGGGAGTACGTGGATGCCCCCTGGAGTTTTGGGAAGGCCTTGGACTTGCTGAAACACCTGTGGGTCCCGGTGGTGGTTGTGGGCACATCAGGCACAGCGGGCCTGATGCGAATCATGCGCGGCAATCTGCTGGACATCCTCAATATGCAGTACGTCCAAGCCGCGCGGGCCCGTGGCCTGCGGGAATCCACTGTAGTGATCAAGCATGCTGTGCGTAATGCCCTGCATCCGCTCATCATGCTACTAGGCCTAAGTCTACCTTCCATTATTTCCGGTTCCCTGGTCGTGTCCATCGTGCTGGGTCTGCCCACCACGGGTCCCTTGTACTTCAATGCCCTGCGCCAACAGGACATGTACTTGGCCGGCACCTTTCTCATGTTTCTCGCCTTCATGCTGGTAATTGGCAATTTTCTGGCAGACATTCTGCTGGGCCTCATAGATCCCCGGATCCGGTTCGAATAGGACGTGCCATGGTGGAACAGTCTTTGACTCTGGCTCCAGCTTTGACCGATGCTCCAGCCATCGCGATCGACAGCGAGATTGGCCAACTCTCACTTTGGCGTCTGATTGGGCGTCGCTTCTGCCGCAATCGTCTGGCGGTCGGTGGTGGAGCGCTGGTTCTGTGCTTGTACGTTATGGTCATATTTGCTGAATTCTTCACGCCCTACGACCATCTGATTTCCGATGAGAATTTCGTGGCCCGCCCACCTCAGCTCCCGCGTTTCATCGATGCCGAAGGGAATTTTCACCTGCGCCCCTTTGTATATGGCACCACCACCTCGCTGGACACTCACAACCTGGACTGGCTGCACGAGGATGACACTGAGCGGATCTATCGATTCGAGCTATTCGTCAAGGGAGTTCCCTACAAACTGCTAGGACTGATTCCTGCAGAACGCCACTTATACGGAGTGGAAGCACCTGGTACGGCCTTTCTGCTGGGCACAGATCGGTTAGGCCGCGACATGTTTTCGCGCATTGTCTTCGGTGGGCGCATCTCTCTGACGGTGGGACTGGTAGGCGTTTCTCTGACTATTGTGCTGGGATCCATTATGGGCACGATCTCCGGTTATTTCGGCGGCATCGTGGACACCATCATCCAGCGCTGCATCGAACTGCTCATGTCCTTTCCCAGCATTGCGCTCTGGGCTGCTTTGGCGGCAGCCATGCCCCCAGAGATTACGAACATCCAGCGCTTCTTTCTGATCAGCATCATCTTGTCGTTGTTGGGCTGGACAAGTCTGGCGCGCCAACTCAGAGCCAAAATGCTGGCATTTCGCGAAATGGAGTTCACCGCTGCCGCCACAGCGGCAGGTGCTTCCCATTGGCGCATTATTCTGGTGCACATGCTGCCCAATGCCCTAAGCCACATCATCGTGATTGCAACTTTAGCCATTCCCGGCATGATTCTTGCTGAAACCGCCTTGAGTTTCCTGGGCCTGGGCATTCTCCCGCCGGCCGTGAGTTGGGGCACATTGCTACAGGACGCACAGACTGTTGGTGTGGTCATCAAGAAACCCTGGCTCATGCTGCCAGGACTTTTTGTGATCATTTCGGTGCTCAGCTTCAATTTTCTGGGTGACGGTATCCGCGATGCCGTCGATCCTTTCACCCTGTAGCCTAGACCCTGGCAATCTTCATGACCCCTTCCGCGGACAACATCCTGCAGGTCCAGAACCTGCACACCCACTTTTATACGGAAAGCGGAGTGATCAGGGCCTTGGAGGGGGTGGATTTTGCACTGGCCCGTGGCCAAGTGCTGGGCATCGTGGGTGAAAGTGGCTGCGGCAAGAGCGTAACGGCGCAGTGCATTATGAACATGGTGCCTAACCGCGGGCGCATCGAGGCGGGCGCCATTCTTTACCATCAGCGCCGCGGTGAAGCGACCGAGGTAGTTGACATCTTAAATCTGCCTCCGAAGAGCGCCGATATGCGCCAGATTCGGGGCAACGAGATTGCCATGATCTTTCAGGAGCCGATGACATCACTGGACCCCCTGTATACAGTGGGCAACCAATTGTTGGAAGCCATCAACCTGCACCAGAAAGTTTCAAAATCGGAAGCGCGGGAACTGGCGGTCCACTCTTTGGACCGGGTCAAACTGCCAGAGCCACACCGCATCTTCTCCAGCTACCCCCACCAGCTTAGTGGGGGACAGCGGCAACGTGTCATGATCGCGATCGCGCTAAGTTGCGATCCTACGCTCCTGATCGCCGATGAACCCACTACTGCCTTGGACGTGACCACGCAGGCGCAGATTCTGGATCTAATGCGCAGTCTGCAGGCCGAAACGCACATGAGCATCATTTTCATCACTCACGATCTAGGGGTCGTTGCGGAAATGTGCGACGAGGTAGCGGTCATGTATCTAGGCAAAGTGGTTGAGAAAACCGACATCGACACGGCCTTTTATGACCCCAAGCATCCCTACACTCAGGCCTTGCTGCGTTCTATCCCGCGCCTGGAAGGCAGCGGCAATAATCGGTTGGAGACGATAGCAGGCCAGGTGCCTGATCCCTCTCGAGTGCCCTCAGGCTGTCCCTTCCACCCAAGGTGCCCTGAAATCATGCAGACCGTATGCGATGCCAGCGAACCTGCCCTGCACATGGTGGCTCCGGACCAGCATGTACGCTGTCACCTCTACGATCCCAAACTGCGGGCACATCCTATGTCCTTGAACGGTTAATGGCTGCCCCACTCGGTCCCGGGGCCCTGACCCACGATACTGGATCTGCTCAGGAGCAAGGTCCGTTGCTGCAGGTCAAAAACCTGCAGATGCATTTCCCCATCCGGAAGGGATTCTTCCAGCGCGTGGTGGGGCATGTCAAAGCGGTGGACGACGTATCCTTTGATGTGACATACGGCACCGTATTTGGCCTTGTGGGGGAGTCAGGCTGCGGCAAGAGTACCACTGGACGTTGCATCGTGCGGTTGCTGAAAGCCACCGCGGGGGAAATCATCTATCAGTCGCCGGATACCCCCGCCGTACATATAGAGCAGCTGAGCTACAGTGAGCTACGCAAAATGCGCCAGCACATGCAAATCGTATTTCAGGACCCCTATGCCTCTCTGAACCCGCGGCTGACATTGAAGCAGATAGTTGCGGAGCCCCTGATCATCAACAAGGTCTGCCGGGGTTCGGAACTGCAGGAACGCGTGGGCGCCCTGCTGCGCAGTGTGGGCCTAAGTCCCGAGCACATGAATCGGTATCCCCATGCTTTCAGCGGAGGCCAACGCCAACGCATCAGCCTGGCGCGGGCTTTAGCCCTCCATCCCCGTTTCATCGTAGCAGACGAACCGGTGTCAGCCTTGGACGTATCGGTACAGGCCCAAATCCTGAATCTGATCAAGGAGCTGCAAGAGGAGTTCGGCCTAACCTATCTCTTCATCGCCCACAACATGAGCGTGATCAAGCACGTATGTGATGCTGTGGCTGTCATGTATGTGGGCCAGATCGTGGAATTGGCGACCACGCAAGAGCTGTTTGAACGCCCTTTACATCCCTACACCGAAGCCCTTTTAATGGCCATCCCCAGGCCGGACCCGCGTCGGGAAACCCAGCGCATTGTGTTGGAAGGTGATGTTCCCAATCCCGCCAATCCCCCCAGCGGATGTTACTTTCATCCCCGTTGCGTCTATGCACAAGATGTTTGCGCCGCCGAGACACCGCCTCTGATGGAGCTTCTTCCGGGTCATCATGTGCGTTGCCATTTCGCCGAGGAACTGACTTTGCAGGGCATGCAAATCTAAAGCTGGGCTTTTCTGATCCTGGACTCTTCCCTAAACGTCAATCGGGTTGCTGTCAGACTGCGGCATACCGGTATGCGGCGGAACGAGATATGACAGTTTGCCGGGGCAGTTAGCAATACGTAAGAAGGCGGAAGCTGCAGACATGGGTCCAGAATCACCCCCAGAAACCTATGCTGTTGGCCCCAATTCTGGAAATACAGATTGAGGCCCCGCACGCACGATTCGGTCGCTGCCGGATGTGACCCCAGGACCCCTGTCTCAGCCACTGGACGTGCTATTTGCCTGCGGAGCTACGGCTACAGTAAAACCATTGATCTGTACTCGGTGTTTGGCAAGTGGCGTTTCTGTAAAGATGAATTACAACCTGCTCTACAGCCAGTACTTGGACCTGAATGTGGCAGGAGGAGCCTGCGCGCCTACAGTGTTACCCCAGAGGCTAGAGCATGAGAGGAGCGGCATCGATGGCTTACAGACCGCTTAGGAAACTACGCAGTCCCGGCGCATTTGCCCGGGAGTAGCTAGATCCTCGTTTGCCGACGGTCCTTCCCCGGATCCCCATCTGGAAAAAAGAAGCAGAAGACCTCCAGCGGAGCTGAATCTACTGCGCCAGACATAGCCCTTGAACTCCATAGGCTCCCTCAATTGAAAAAATAGGGTAGGGAACGCACTGTAACTGGCCTACCGTTGTCACACGCGTCAGCGAATGGCTCACTGATTGGGCCCGAAGCGGTCAGAGTACAGAAATTCCCAGTAACAAGCCTCTCTCCGCTGGATTGGTGCGAAGGGGAATGGTGGAAGAGGAATCAGCAATCAGGAAACCTCTTGAAGATCTGGTAATTCTGTAGCCGTAGACCAAGCATATCCAACGCGCCAACAAGTCCCTTTCACTAAGTCTAAGACCAAATTCTCTCGAATTGCCATTGCCCCTGTCCATGCTTTTCCAGCTGGAATACATCTGGATTGGACAGCGATTCCCACTGCTGATACCCGAAGTCAGAATCCAACGAATTGAGAAGCAGACTGATCAGGTTACCGTGCGTTACGAATACGGGTAGAACATGATCAGCCTTCAGCGTGGCATTCAGGGCAGCCCATGCGCGCGCTTGGACCTCTTGGCCGGATTCCCCACCTGGCAAGCGAAAATTCAAGTCTTCGAAGGATTTCCGTACGGCTTGTTGCCACTTTTCAACGGGCCCGTCAGAAAGGCAGCGTTCGATCAGGCGATGATCCAGGTCTACGCGGCGTCCAGATCGCTGGGCAAAAGGCAATATACTCTGCTGCGCCCGCGTATAGGAACTCGACACGATATGGTCAACGGGTTTTTGCTGCAGGAAACTCGCCAGTGCCTCAGCCTGTTTCCTACCCACCTCGGTCAAGGCAGCCTGAGGCGCCTGACTCACCGCTTGACAGTGCCGAATTAACAGGAACCGTTGCAACATACTCACTTGGTGCTCCAACCGAAGAGATTAAGTACTTTACGAATGTATCCTGCCAATCAAACAGAAAAGGTAAGAAGTACCTAGCATGGAATCACGGTTTGAACCATACCCCTTCAGAATGTCTTTAGTATGAGCCAAATGTACTACGCGGACAGCTCTACGGGCCGAGGCAGGCGCCAACTTAGTTGCTGAAGAAACCTTCGGACATGGCATGAATGCTTTTGAATATTGATGGCAGTTCCGATACGTGTTGCTGCCGGATGGAAATTCCTTCAGAAAGCTGAGCTCAGAGAGCTGTCAGCCTATCAAGTACATTCCATGGCTCAGTCATTGCATGCCGCGGCAGTTAATTCCTTGACCGAAACGGACAATCAGGGGATTGGTGGCAACGTCTCATCTGCCCTCCTTTCAGTACAACATCTGCGCACAAGTAGATGCCTCAAGTCCATTGGGAAACATTCGAAATAGGGCCTAACACTCTGGTCGATCCAAGACTGGGTAGGGATTGGCCTTACTTGATCACGTGGATATAGCCAGCCGGAGACACCTGTGGCTCCCCTGTGCATTTGAAATGGTAAAGACCGCCGTAATGGATGTTGTTGCAGACTTTATGTAGCTCGCCACTAAATGCTGCATCGCTCTAGATAGGCCTCGGATATACATGCTCCAAGGACAATGGTTTCAAGAAATGCCGGGTAACCCCAGCCGGCCGTTTGGCGGCAGCACCGGAGGACAGCTTGTCTCCCAGCGAATACTGACCGAGGTCAGCAGCCAGTACAAGATCCCTTTACTACAAAGCCTGAGGCTCCAGACCCATCTCCCCTTAACTTCAGAGAGGTTGTTTCATTGCATCAGCAATTTGGAACTACATCCAATCAGCACGGTTTCTCACTCCCGGGAAAACATGAGCCCCGCCTCTAAATCCGTAACAAAAGGTCTTAGATGAAGTGGTAATAGAGGTTAGAAGCCTGCCCTAGCCACCTGCAGTTCTCCGGCTGTCCCAAACGACCGGTTTTGCCTTCTCAGAAGCTGCTTACAGTATTCGCAGTCAGGCTTCTTTTCTTCCAGAGATTGCCAAAGGGGAGGGCGAACCTGAGTCTTGTGCCAGGGTCAATTGCTGCTTCTTCTTCAGGTCGGAGATGATCTGCCGCTTCTGTCTGGCCCTCGCCGACCGGGCTGAGTTAACATGGGACCGGGTCTCTGCCCGTGCTTTCCGCGGTAGGTACAGTCGCTTCCGTCGCGCAAATCGATGGAAGCTTTTTTCAAAATCGGCTGGATGAGATTGGCACTGCAGTGACCTGAGCCCCTCTGCGGCAGAGAATTCCTGGTCGATCACTTTGGTGTTCGCTACCTACCAGGCCAATCACTCACTGAGAACGCAAATCGACCCAAAAGAAAGCCCTGCCAATTCATACGAATCGGCAGGGCTTGTACAACAGCTCGATCCCTTTTCAGAAGCCAGTCGACTTATTCATCGTCCTGCTTAAAGGGGACCCTAAGCAGCGTGCAGTTTCTACTCGGTGCAAACGCTCACAGTGACTTCAACGAAGCTCGCCGCATCCATCATTTCTACGCCACGCACAGTGTTGTCGTCATCGGCAGGACCCGTATTGGGACCGCTCTGACGCGGGGCCTGATTTGCTCCTTCTCCCACGGGTTCGTCTTCCTCGGTACCCGCATCATAAAGGCGTATGGCAATCGCACCTTCCACAGGGGTGCCGTCTTCCATAAACAGGTCAACGCCTTCGGCCGGCGTAGCAACGAACCAGTCATTGGATTGAACAAACATCGCCGCCAAGGAAAGTTTCGAATGCTCTGGAGAGGCTGCTACCGTGAATTCATACGCGGCACCAGGGTGCAGGGGGCCAGGCGCATCCATGCCGACAGGGGTACTGAATACGCCCGCATAGTGCTTCCCCATATCCATCATGTCAGAATCTGCTTCCTCCATCATGACCATGCCTAAGCCCATCATCATCATCGCCATCATGTCATCGTCAGACATGCCCATTAACATGCCTTGCATGGCATCAATACCCATCATCACAGGATTGACGACGGCTTCCATGGGCACCATATTCATGGATAGCATGTCCACGCCCATCATCATCAATTCTGTCAGTTCCTCGGTAGACATACTCGTGATGGTGCTCACTCCAAACACCGCCATGGCTGCTAGGTCACTGGCCGGCATACCCATCATGGCCTCTGCGCCAGCCATTTCCGCGCCAGCTGCGACCATAGCCATCATGGCTGCTGGGGACATGCCTGCTGTCAGTTCTGTCACAACGTCCTTAACCAAAGTGACAACTGCGGCTAGGTCTTCCTCAGACATACTCTGCATCATGTCCATACTCATACTCATGCCCATCATTAACATGGCATTTAAGTCTTCTTCAGACATGGTCATTGCAACATCCATGCTCATCATCGCCATGGCTGCCATTTCTTCCATGGACATACCCATCATCATGGCCATGTCCATATGGGGCTCTTCCATGCCGTCCATGTCATGCGCCATCATCATGGAGACTATGCTTTCAAGGAGTGTCCACGGATTTCCATCCTCTGCCAGGGCCTCCAGACCGTTGCCCAAGTTGGGCTGGCCACTTTCAAAGAGGACATTGGGCTCCGCATGGACTACGTAGACCCCTGGAGCAAAAGGAGTGGGGTATCGCTACCTTCAGAAATATTAGTGAACGTTACGACAAATTTTTGGCTGCCAGAGACCATACAAGGGTCATCGGCATCTTCTGCGGCCATGACTGGAGCTGCCAATTGTGGCAATCCCAGGGTGATCAAGGCCATGAAAACCACACTCGCCAACGCCTTCTTGGCGAGACTTGCGACGCGTTTCATACGATTCGCTCCTATATTCAATTGGAAAGTAAAGATTGTTGAGACAGATATTATCGCGTTCTCTTTGCTGCTGACATCAGTAACCGGATAATTCCCGCGTTTTCAGCACACCACCGAGGCCAAAACGGTCCTACCAGAAGGTAGTTCGGACCCTGAACAGGTATGAGGCAAACGATTCAGCTTGTTAGAAGTGAAGCCTTGTGTTGATGGCAGAAGACTCTGCCTGGAACCTGGCCGAACCCACTTCCAGTCCTGTTCCCGTCTGACTTAGAAGACTGGCGAGTTCAATTCATCTCCTCGTTCCCACTCACATCCAGACAGACCCACTGTAAATTTCTCACTGTGCAGTGCAGCGTCTGGCAACTACCATCTGGAAATAGCGTGGGAAGTCCTTCTTGCCGGCCGTTTGGTTGACGGTAACTAATTGCAACATGCAAAGCCCACGTTCTAATTTACGAACCGACAGGCAGGCACAATCCTCATTATTTCGAATCTGAAATAAGGCAAGAAACCACTTTCTAATTACAGCAATTCCGGAAACAGGCGCGCAGAACTGGCAGCTTGTTCCCGTGAGGAAGAGAAGTGCCACGGTCGTACGGAGACACGGCCCTTGGGGATGGGCCACGAGAAAACAAACGGCTGGCGGATGGGTGGCTTCCTGGGATTGTCGAAGAAGATTGGCTTTGCACTAGATATAGACCTGCCTGTATGCGATGGCCCAAGCCTTGGCCATCGGGGCTCTGCAGTTAGGGAATACAGTCCCAGGTCTACCCCCAGGCAGCATCGATATGCATCCTGTAGGGCGGAATGCAATTTGTTCTCTTTTCAGCCCCGTCGCGTTGGCAGTTTTACGAATTCAAGCGCGCTTTCAGCGAGAGATCCGCGGTGGCTACCGCGCTCAGCTCTTAGTCATTTTGGCTCTCCCAAAAATTTGGAAAGTCTTCACGAGAGTGGCAGGATCAGGTTACCGTTGCAGGGGTTTAACTTGCACTTCAGGAAAGAGAACGGAAAAGAGGAAAGCCGACCATGAAGATTGCTTACGTATTTGCCACCGACCAGGCCTGCACTTTCAAGCTGGCGACAATGATCCTGCCGCAGCTGGAAGGAGATTTCCACGGCGTAGAGGTCGTCGGTATGATGTTTTTCGACGACAACGTCTTCAGTTTGCGAGCCGGAGACCCCGTTGGGGAACGGCTAGCCAAGGTAGCCTCGGAAAAAGGCATATTGTTGATGGCGTGTGATCAGTGTGCAGTGCGCCGCAATCTGGCGGAAGGCACGCTAGAGCAATGTGGTTTGGGTCAGGTCCAGCCCAAGGGTATGGTCGCCGGAGCTGGAGTGGGATGCTTCCCGCAGCTCTACGAGGCCTTGGCCGGCAATCCTCCCGATCAGGTGATCACTTTGTAGGGCGTTCTTTTACGCGAACCGTACAAGGCCCGTTCTTGCGTTTGCCCCGCCCGGTGCCTTATCATGTTCCGTCTGGGACTCGCTTCTCTGTGAGTCGTTTGGCGCGGGACGTAGAGCGGTCTCCGAATGGTGCGGCGCCCAGGCGCGGGCCGACGTAGCTCAATCGGCAGAGCTCTTGTCTTGTAAACAAGGGGTTATCGGTTCGAGTCCGATCGTCGGCTCTGGGCATAGGTTCGGTTAACTAAGGAGACGGGAGTAGCGGCAGGTTAGGGGATATAGCAGGGGCGAGTGCCCGAGTGGACAAAGGGATCTGACTGTAAATCAGACGGCTAGCGCCTACGGTGGTTCGAATCCGCCCTCGCCCACACCATAGGCCCACATAGCTCAGTCGGTAGAGCACCTTCTTGGTAAGAAGGAGGTCACCGGTTCAAGTCCGGTTGTGGGCTCACCTTCCCAACCCTCTCCCCCTCCGTGCAACCAAGGACGCACATGCGGACAGATACAGGTACAATCGCTATGGCAGAGTCCGCTGCGAATGCCCTGTGTTTTTCGGTGCAGCCAGTGAAAAACATGAACCGAACATCCACGCATAGGCGCGTAGCTCAATTTGGCAGAGCATCGGTCTCCAAAACCGAAGGTTGCGGGTTCAATTCCTGCCGCGCCTGTTTGACTTTCACCTTGAATCCAGGGGTATGAGCAGGTAACGGCATGAGCAAATCCGTGGTGGCCAGAGGGCGACCGGGCCCCCGCATCTTCAAATTCTTCAAAGAAGTACAGTCTGAACTGTCACGGGTAACTTTTCCTACGCGGGAAGAGGGTATTCGGCTAACCTCCGTAGTGATGATGGTCACTTTGGTGGCCGCGGCCTCTCTGTATGTGCTGGACCTCTTTTTCAGCTACGTGATCACTTGGCTGATTACACTGTAAAGTAACAGCCCGGCCGTAAACTGATCGCAATAGGAGTATGAACCACATGGACCATGACCTGCATTCTGACGCAGATGAATTGGAGGATCTGGGCGGTGGCGTAGATGAGTCACTGTTGCCTTCAGACGATCCGGATGAAGTCGGCTGGTATGTAATTCACAGCTACTCCGGCATGGAGAACCTGGTCAAAACCAATCTGGAGCACCGTATTGACTCCATGGACATGGCCGATTTCGTCTTCGATGTGATTGTGCCCACGGAAACAGAGATCGAGATTCGAGACAAGAAACGACGGGAAGTGGAAAAGCGGCTTTATCCGGGCTACGTGCTGGTACAAATGAAGTTGACCGACGACAGTTGGATCTGTGTACGCGAAACCCCGGGCGTCACTGGCTTCGTCGGTATCGGCAACCAACCTACGGCACTGTCCAGTGCGGAAGTGGATCAGATTATGTCCCGGATCGAGTCGAAGGATCCCAAAGTGCGGGTCAACTTTGGTCTGGGCGAGAGAGTGCGCATAACCCACGGACCTTTTTCAGAATTCGCGGGAGTCGTGGAGGAGCTGCAACCGGATAAAGGCAAAGCCCGGATCATGGTCAGTATCTTTGGCCGGGACACTCCGGTGGAAGTGGAAATCGTACATCTGGCCCAGCTGGGATGAGCGGGCTCAAAGACAGGCAACAAGGACTGAAACAATAGATGGCTAAAAAAGTAAAGGCCTTGGTCAAACTCCAACTGGCCGCAGGCAAAGCGAATCCGGCCCCGCCCGTAGGTACGGCTTTAGGTCCCCATGGCATCAACATCATGGGTTTCTGCAAGGAATACAACGCCCGCACCCAGCAGCAGTTGGGGCAGGTGATTCCTGTGGAAATCACAATCTTTGCGGACGGCTCTTTCTCTTTTGTTACCAAGACCCCGCCGGCAGCAGATCTAATCAAGAAGGCCATTGGCCTGGACAAGGGCAGCGGCGAGCCGAATTTGACCAAAGTCGGTGAAATCAAGCGGCAGCAGCTGCGCGAAATCGCCGAAATCAAGATGAAGGATTTGAATGTCAGTGATGTGGACGCGGCAGTGCGCATGATTGAAGGAACTTGCCGCAGCATGGGCGTCACCGTCGCAAACTGACGGCTGTCTTTTACCCTCCCCCACCCCAGGAAACGCAGAAATGGGCAAGAAAAGCAAGCGCTTTACCAAGACTTTGGAAAACCTGGACCGGGAGCAGATTTTTGCCCCGGCCGACGCCGTTAGCTTGGTCAAGGAACGCGCCACGGCGAAATTCAACGAAACTATTGAACTGCATATGGAAACCACGGTGAACCCACAGCATGCGGACCAACAGGTACGCGGCGTGGTGACACTGCCACATGGAACAGGACGCCAAGTCCGCATTCTGGTCTTCACCGGACCGGACGGCATTGCGCCGGCCGAAGCTGCCGGTGCGGATTACGTAGGCGCCGAGGAGTTGGCCGAAAAAGTGCAGCAGGGCTGGATGGATTTCGATGTAGTGCTGGCCACTCCGGATCAGATGCGTGTGGTGGGGCGGTTGGGTCGAGTTCTGGGTCCCCGGGGCATGATGCCCAGTCCCAAGGCAGGTACTATCGTGCCGGCCAACGAGCTGCCCAGAGTGATTGACGAGACTCGCAAGGGCCGTGTGGAATATAGAGTCGACAAAACCGCAAACATTCATGCCCCCTTGGGCAAAGCCAGTTTTGAAGAAAACCAGATCCTGGAAAACATGGCGGCCGTTATGTCTGCCACCGTGCAAGCCAAACCCAGTACGATTAAGGGTCCCTACATTAAGAGTGTGCATCTGACCTCCACCATGGGCCCTTCAGTTCAGGTGGAAGTGAACCAGGCCATGAACATGAAGTCTGACGCCTAGACGCAGGCTTGCGATTTTGGCATTGTCCGGACTTATGCTTTAGCATTGCTAACTTAATCAGCTGACGCATCTCTGACCAGAGACAGCAGGCGGCGCAGCCGTAATGCCCTAGGGCAGCCTGCCGAGGCCGGATGCCGTGAGTGACGCAAACCGTCCTCTACGCGCCCGTTCCGTCTCTGCAGACGCAGCGGGTTTTTTTTATTGGGAACAGAACAGGAACTCAACCATGGCCATTAGTCGCCAGAAGAAAGAACAACTGGTTGCTCAGTACGGCCAGATGATCTCCGACTCTGCCGCCTTGATATTCACCGATTACAAGGGCGTTACCGTGCCGCAGATCCAGCAGCTGCGGCGGCACATGGGCGAAGTGGATGCCACCTTCATGGTAGTCAAGAACCGATTGCTCAAGATTGCCCTCGTGGCCAGTGGGTGCGAAGACGCTGCGAAGGAGTCTTTTGTGGGCCCCATGGGCGTGGTTTTCAGCGGTGAGGACATTGGGAGTACCGTTAAAGGCTTTCGGACTTTCGTTAGGCAGTCATTTCCCAATCGGCCCATTTTGGGTATCACGGGGGGCTTGGTCTCCAACCGGTTGATGGACGGACCCGACGTGGAGGCCATGGCCAATTTGCCCACGTTACCCGAACTGCGAGCCACCTTGCTGAGTACCATCCTGGCCCCGGCCACGCAGTTGACTCAGGTCATCGACGGAGTACCAAACGCAGTGTATCGAGTGATTTCGGCCCCCAACCGGGAAATTGCCCAGGTTCTGAGGGCCCGGGCAGATCAGTAAGTAGTGAATGGGATTTTGACCTTTTTATCAGAACATAGTGCAAGAGGAAATCAAGATGGCTGATCTCGCGAAGATCAAAGAGGAATTGGATGGCTTAACTCTGTTGGAAGCTTCAGAGTTGGTCAAGATGCTGGAGGATTCCTGGGGTGTGTCTGCCGCAGCTCCGATGGCCATGGCAGCTCCAGCCGCAGGTGGCGCGGGCGAAGAAGCAGCAGTTGAAGAACAGACCGAGTTTGATGTGATGCTGACTGATATCGGCGCCAAGAAGATCAATGTGATCAAGGTGGTGCGCTCCCTGACCACTTTGGGTCTGAAGGAAGCCAAGTCCCTGGTCGAGAGTGCCCCGGTTGCGGTAGTGGAAGGAATCTCCAAGGATGACGCGGAAGATTACAAGACCAAGATCGAAGCCGAAGGTGCCAAGGTCGAACTCAAGTAGGTTTCGGCGCTAGCGTCCTAGCGGTATTTCCCCCAAGTTGGACTACGTTCTTCTTAACTGAATAAATGGGGAGCCTGTCAAGACAGGCTCCTGTTTTTGGCGCCCCATGGAGAAAGATCCGTAAGCGGGTTGCCTGTTTGGTCAGCGGTAGATGACCTTCAAGCGCGTGCCTGGGGCTCTCACGTTCCCCGGCCCGTTAGCTCGGGATTCTGTCACACTTTAATATCCTCCACACAGCCCTCATGGCAAAGAAGCCAATCGGTTTGATTGTTTAAGGACCACCTTTTAGCTAAATATTCTCGGTGTCAGTCCAGACCGCGCTAGGACTTGCATGTTTAAATAGGCACGAGACTAATGGGTGGCTCCCACCGAGACAGTGGCTCCTTATTGTGTATCGAGGGTCCGGGCTGATGGGCCCGACATCAGGAATTTCTGATTCTAAATAATTTCCTGGAAGGGCGCTGCCTAGCTTTACCCAGTCTGTTGGTAAGGATTGACACAACAATAGGCACCAAGTCAGGTTGGTTGCTTGCACAGCCGGATTTGCCAGAGGAGATTCGCCGAAATGGAAGGTTGTAATTCCCAGTGGAAATTGGCAGTTGCCGTGACAGGTTTGATGGTTGCCGTGTATCTGAACGGATGCCTTGGTGCGTCTCCTGCGGCAGAATCCACAGCGCCCACCCCCCTCGTTCAATCAGAAATGGAAACCGGTCCTGAGGACAATAGTGCTACTGCTGAGAATGAATTGTCGGATTCTATTGTGGGCAAGGAAAACGTGGTAGCCATCGCGGCTGGGGCCAACGCTTTTCTGAATCTCTTGACTGAATCGGAACGGTCCTCGATAGTGTATGCACTGGACGACCCTAAGCGGTCAAACTGGTCGAATCTGCCGGCAGGACTTGTGCGGTTTGATCGCAATGGCATTCGGATCGGAGACCTTAACAATGATCAAACTACCGCCCTGAACGAATTTTTGGCCCTTAGCCTGAGTGCCGATGGCTACCGCACCGTCATGGAGGTGGTAGGGGCTGATGGCGTTTTGGCGCAATCCTCAAACTCTCGTCGACTGCGGTTTGGCGCAGACAATTACTGGCTCGCTTTCTTTGGTCAGCCATCAGCTACAGAGCCATGGGGATGGCAATTCGGAGGTCATCACCTTGCCTTCAATGTTGCGGTAGGCGCAGAACATCTCACCATGTCCCCAACGTTCATTGGCGTAGAACCCGCAACCTACGCGACAGGCTCACAGACCTCGGCACCGTTGGAGGAGGAATTGCAGGCTGGCCTGATGCTCATTAACAGCTTGGCTGAAGATCAACAGAACGCATCCAAAGTACGGAGGCGCCCTCAGGAAACCTACACCGGCGCGGGAAAGGATGGGGTAATCCCGAATTTTGAAGGCTCTCGGGTCTCCATTTGGAGTCCAGGCCAGCAACAGTCTCTGCTCGAAACTGTAGCCCTATGGGTGGGTATGATGCCGAACCATAGTGCCAGCCTCCGTTTGGCAGAAATTGAGTCCGATTTGGACGAAACCTATTTCGCTTGGAACGGGAACCTGGATGGCTCCGGCTCCATCTACTACCGGATCCAGGGGCCTCAACTCATCATTGAATTCTCCACTCAGGGCCGCGTGGCCGCCAGCGGAGGCCATTACCATTCGGTTTACCGCGACCCGACCAATGAATACGGTCTTGGTTGAAAATGGGTGCTGCCCAAGGTGGCTGCAGATTCTCTACAACCTCGGGAAGGGACTTCCTAGATAACGCAAGGACGCGGGTGCTAGGAAAAGGCTTGGGGCCCTGATTCTCGGCTGGTCTACGCCGACTGTAATGACCATGTATTCAGGGCATCTGGTTGCAACTTCGGCAGTTGCGATGCCCGGTTTTCGCCATTGGGAAGGCTTTCCCTGACTCTGCCATGCAGGTGGGTCCCAGCCTCAATAGCCAGAACCGGCCATTTTCAGGGCAAAAGGAGGGGATACAATCACACCTCACCTGCAGACGGCGCCTATCTCGGCCATGGCTGACTTAGTCCCGGAGGTCTGAAGAACTTAGAAGCGCGCTGCCTCATTTGGGAGTGTGGCCTGCGGTTTTCCTTGCCCCCTTCCACCTGGCTGAACTGCCTGCTTCCAAGTTAACCTGAATTTTTTCACCGGGTCTCGGTCCACGGCCAACTGGTGCCGAAGATGTGCTTTTCCATCCGCCTCAAGGCCAAGTGCAGAGAGGCGGCTGTATCTACTAGACTTCTAGTCCCATCTGCTCATGCTGGCGAGGCATAACGCGGGAAAGGGCAAACAGCATCACTGCAATGAGTGCAACCATAACCAAAATATCCGACGCCACTTCTGTGAATCCGCTGCCGTTCTGGCTGATTTCAATCAGGGGATTCATAAGGTAATACGTGGGAAAGATACGGCCTATCCAATCCGGGATTTGGGGAAAGATCTGCAAGATACCCGGAGCGTACAGGACAATGCCCAAGACCTTGATTATGCCTATAAAGGTGTCCATATCCCTGGACACCGAACCCAGTATGACACCCAGCAATGCGGACATAATCCCACCCAACGCTATCACTATGAGCAACGCAGCCAAGTGTCCGCTCAAAGCACCGTTCAACAGCAGCACTATCACGGCCATGATCCCGCACAGAAGGGTGCCAAGCAATACTTTGGACAGGTATACATCTAGCAGGGACGTGGGCGTCGTCGTCAGCGCCATCAGGGTCCTTTTCTGTCTCTCTTCCAGCAAAGACGCAGCTGGGATAAACAGGCCTCCCAACACAATGGACATTATCAATATCAAGGGCAGAAGGCGTTGCGACCAAGTGGCAGTACTGGCCTTGCCCAGTTGCTCTACATTAACCTTAACGGGCAATTCTTCGATGCTGTAACCCATATCTTTCAAGAAAGTACGCTTTACCGCCGATTCCAGCAAAATGAGATTGCGCGCGCCTGCCTCTCCCCATCTGTAGTACGTGAGATGGGCCGCTGATGTACCGCTTTCCAGAGCCTGGGCATAGCCAGTGGGCAGACTCAAACCAACCTCAACTGTGCCCCGCTTAACTGCTCCAAGGAGTGCCTCTTCAGTGCCATAGATTCTGGTATTGATGCTTTTGTGTGCCAGTAGCTGCTGAGCCAGATCTGCATTCCCGCCTGCATCATAGATTCCCAGTCGAGGGGTCTGTGCGAAGAGGTCACCAAACACTAAAGCAATTAAGAGGCTTAACACGACTGGGGTCACAAGCACATAAATACTCAGGAAATTGGTAGCGCCAAGCCGAACATCCTTGCCCAGCAGAATCCAGATTCTCTGCACGTCCATCATATCTTCTTCCTCATTGCTGCCCCACCAATCAATAAAGCCACGGGGCCAGACATCGCCAAGATCATCAGATTCCCGTATACATCAGCCCAACTTGCGTCGAAATTCAGAATGCGGTGGAGAGCATCCACAAAATAGAAGGATGGAATCAATTCCATCCATCTTGTAGCAAGTCCTGGCAGCATCACTGATAGAGCTGGAATCACAAACAAAATCACAAAGACAGTTCCCCACGCCATTGCCGTGGTATGGCTTTTTGAGATGGCGGCAATAATGAATCCAGTACCTACCATTAGTACGCTGCCCAGCAAAAGGGTCGTCAAGAGCAATAGGGGGGAGACGCTTAACAGACCCATGACGGAGATCAATATCAGCAGCTGACCCAGGGTCAACAGCAGGCCGATAACTAATTTGCCCAAGAAAAATTGATGCATGCGCAAAGGACCTGTCAGCATCGCACGGGCTGTTCCGATCTCTGCTTCCTGGGTCAAAAGGACGGCGATGCCGAGTACTTCAATCAAGATAGCTGCTAACAGGAGTAAGGGGGCAAATCGAGCGCGCATAGACAGAGGTTGACCGATAAGGTCGGGGCCCAACACAACTCTCGTATCACTCACATGATCGAATTCTGCCAACCATGTTGGATTGGCTGCATTGGCAATGACTACCAACACATCTTCAAATATCTGTTTGACTTCTGCAGGCACACCGGGGGCGTAATACGCGTTAAGACTTGCCTCTTCCCCTCTGATAATGGCACCTGCCGCCGCTTCCGTAATGGAGAGTCCTACGATGAATTCGTCAGTGTCCTCCAAAGCGCTAAGCATCTCCGCCTCAGTCTCAAAGAAAGTCAAGTTGTCATTTTCATTCAGGGCCTCATCAACCATGGTGACTTCCGGATTCTCTACGTAGTAGGCCACACCGAGTGACTCTCTAACTTGGTCCGGCAGTAGAAAGTAAACTGCCAGATAACCCACCAGGGCTAAACCTGTAACTACGGCAAAGAGACGATTTCGGAAAAAGAGCTTGAGGTCCTTGGCAACGAGGGTCCCTATCATCCCTGTAACCTCCGGCCGGTAATATCAATAAAGATGTCTTCCAGGGTGGCTTCTTCGCTGTGTACGGTGACCACTTGCTCGTTACGGAACAAGCCGTACACCTCTTCAGCCGTCTGTTCACTATCAAGAGTAACCTCACGCATTTCGGTGTCGCCATTGGGAAGTCTGACTTCCACTTGGAGGCCCCTCAACCCGAATCGCTGCTTCAAATTGGCGGGTGTGTCCAGAGCCACAATCTTGCCCTGGTTAATGAAAGCCACCCGATCGGACAGTTTGTCCGCCTCGACCATATCGTGGGTAGTCAGGAAAACGGTTGTGCCCTCCTGCGTGGCCGCCTGGATCAGGGCATGCACGGCCTGCGTTGAAACCGGATCCAGACCATCTGTGGGTTCATCCAAGAACAACATTTTTGGATTGCTGACTAGAGCGCGAGCTATCATAAGCCGCTGTTTCATGCCCTTTGAATAGTTGGCTACACGTTCCTCTTCCCGTCCCGCCAGGCCCACTTGCTCCAATAGCGTGAGAGCCTGGAAATTCTTCACCTTATAAAGCCGCGCGAACAGGTTCAGGTTTTCTACCGCACTCATCTGTTCATATAAGTTGGTGGACTCAAAGGAAATTCCTATTTGGTGCTGGACCTGCTTGCGGCTCTTGACTATATCCAGACCTAGGATTTTTGCAGCCCCGGTCTTGGGTGTAAGTTGCCCTGTCAACATCTTTACAACAGTTGACTTACCAGCTCCATTGGGACCTAGGAAACCCAAGATTTCCCCCTCCCCAACTTCAAACGAAATTTCGTCGACAGCCAGTGTGTCTCCATAGCTGAAACTAAGCTCTTTTGCAGATATCGCCGGCTCAGTCATATTCCCTTCCTCGGAGATGCTGTGGGCTGCCCTACAGTGATAATACTTCCGTGGAGCATCCTGTTTTCACTTCTTGCAGGATCAGACCCAGCTCCCTGCAAATCACAATTAATTCTCAGTTGACAATATCATTGGCAGCCGCCTCGGGCCCTTACCCACACTAATTGTATACTTGCACCTTAGCACATTTGTGTCACAGTAGACCTGCAGTCTACTCTAAGGTCAAGGCGTCATCTTTCGGGCACCAACATTTAGGTTGAATAAGTGGTACCGTACATCGAGATAGGGAACCTTCCCCAGATAGTAGCCATGAGAAAAGCAAGCCCCGCCGCTCACGCAGTATGCCAACCAGCCGGGAGTATTTGAGTGGTACAGGAAATCTCGTACGGATCTCTCTTGACAGCGGCACGTGGGATACCTGTCAGAAATCCCTAGCTGTTGCTGGTTCTACATCTTCACGTGGCACAGAACGGAGTAAAGAGGCCGGCCGCAGTGCTAATCAGCTCATGCAATTCCCGGGTCTGGTAATCATAGGCCGAACCCTCTACCGGCAGACCTGCCTCCACAGCATCCAACGTGCCACACTGAGCCCAGAAGGAGCGGCCCAAGAGCTCTGCGAATTCAGCCACTGCGGCGGCGCGCCGGAAGTAATCATTGGGGGCACTCACATCCGCCCAGTCCAGTGTTTGCTCTGTTTCCACTACCTTACCTGAGGCGCTGTCTTTGTAGCGCAGGCGGGCCGTGGCGAGCCATGCCGTAGCATCTATTTCCTCTAGGGGCCTTAGTTCGTATAAGGCGGTTACATCGCGCCGAAATCCCAGCTCTCCGAAGTCTCGCGTGTCGTCCCGGAAAGCGTCATCGGGTGCGGCGCGGTTCTCATACCCCAGCAATCGGTACTTGCGAACCACTTCTGGATTGAATTCCACTTGAATACGGGCGTCCCGCGCTGTCTCATGAAACACTGCTCGCGCCGGGCCCGCCAAGAATGCGGCCGCGGCGGCCCGATCTTGGATGTAGTGGTAGGTACCGTTTCCTCGATTCGCCAGCCGCTCCATCATTACATCGTTGTAATTTCCTTCAATGCCAACCCCCACCGTGGTCAGTGTGGCTGAGCGCTGGGCGGCCGCATCCACCACTTCCAGTATCTGATCCGGACCCGTGGCACCCACATTGCCGACGCCATCTGAAAAAAGCACGAGCCGCACATCTCGGCCTCGGTTCATTTCCTTCGCTGCCCATGCATAGGCCAGTTGCAGTCCCTCTTCCGCGTTGGTCGCGCCGCTGGTAAACAGATTGGCAATCACCTGTGGCAGATTTGGGATATCCTCTCTCTCCTGCAGCGACACTTCTGTTCGGGCCTCATTGCCATAGGTAACCAATCCGATCCGGTCCACTACCAGCGCCTGATCCAGAAGTCCCAACATGACCTCTTTTGCCAGGCCCAGACGATTGTCGTATTCCATTGAACCTGAAATGTCTACTATGAAAATCAGCGAAACCGGATTGTGTGTGGAAGGCAAGTGAGGCGCCGCCACACCCACGCGCAGCAGCACATAGCCTTCTGGGCCGAAGGAAGAAGGAGCAGCATCCAGATGTAGACGCAAGCCATCCGTGGCGGCCGTATATCCTCCAGTAAACGAGTTAACAAATTCTTCCAGCCGTACTGAATCTGGGGGCGGCAATGCACCGTCCCGCAGATACCGGCGGGCGATTTCGTAGGACGCCGTGTCGCCGTCAAGCCCGAAAGTGGAAAGGGGATCTTCATCTGCATCGACGAAAGGGTTAACACCATAGTCCTCGAAATACATGAGCGGCAGAAACTCGTTGTTGGGATTCGCCTCCCCGCCGGCCTCAGGCGGCAAAGTCCATTTGGCGATTGGCGCACTCTCCATCGCCACACTATCCGACGCAGCTCTTTGCGGACGCATTGCTTCGTTGATTTTATTCAGCAAACTGGTTCGAAATTTTGGGGGATCGGAAGGTGTTTCGCCCACTGGCCTTGCTTCGGTAAACCAGACACAAGCTGTCAACATGTTGGCAGCCAGCAACAATACAAAGACCGTACTACAGAGGCGAAGTAAAGACATAGGACTATGCTCCGGAAATTTCTTGGCCGCGGAATTATATGAACCCAAATGACATCCTTTGGTGGAATCCTTCCGTTGACTGTGGCTAACAATCAATAATTCCTTTGTTAATTCAATTGGACTGCCCAGATCCAGATAAGTTGGGCAAAGGGGCCTTGGCTGAACTGAAACAGATGGCTGCCAAGCAGTTAAGGATCTTCTAGCAGTCTGCGCCGTAGAAACTCCCGGAGAGCCCCCGGTCACGCCGGAGCCTCAGTCCCAGTACAACTTCACGGATCCCGAGAGGCGCATCATGAAGACCAGCCAGGACGGCTTCCAGCAATGCTACAACGCCCAGATCGTGGTGGACGGGGACAGCCAGCTGATTGTGACCACGGAGGTCAGTGCCCAAGCCAGTGACCAGGGTCAATTGCCGCGGCTGCTGGATGCAGTGCAGGCACACTACGGCCATACGCCCACCCAGCTGCTGGCCGATGCCGGCTACCGCAATGAACGGGACCTGCAGGAGCTAGAAAGCCGGGGCATTGATGGCTATGTGGCCCTGGGCCGGGAGGGACACACCGCGTCAGGGCGGCGCCCCTCGGGACCGGCCACCCAGCGCATGGCGCACAAACTGGACACGCCCCAGGGTCAGCAAACTTATGCCCAACGCAAATGGCTGGTGGAAGCACCCATCGGCTGGATTAAGCGCATCCTGGGCTTTCGCCAATTCGGGATGCGCGGCTTGCACCCTGTCTAGGGCGAGTGGGATCTGGTGTGTCTGGCCCTGAACGTCAAGCGCCTGCACCGCCTGCTGCGAAATTAACCCGGGGCGTACCCGATTCCCCCGGGCCCCAGGCTTGACAAGGGTATTCCGCACAACAGCACAATGAAATAACAAAGCGCACGTCGGTTCTGGATTGAGACTTGCGGCGGGGACTGGGGTTGTCCTGGAGGCCCGGCCCGAGGTGGTGAGAAGGCTGTTGGACGGATGCATGGCCAGCCGGGTATGCTGAAGGTCTTCGACAACACTCCAGCACCCGGGTGTGACCATGCATCGACCTCCCGCATTGTATGACATGCGCACGCTGTTGGAAGCGCAGTTGCCGGATCTGCCTGGCCACTTGCGGGCGGTGTTAGCCCTGTGGGTGGAAGGCACGCTGCTGGCCCGGAACGGCTGTCAGGATACGGTAACCCTGGCCCTGCCTTGCAGATGCGGATTTTGGATCCTGGCAACTGTACGGGCTCCGGGAAGACTCGGGCGTGACGACCCAGCTCTGGGTCGGTCTCGCTGACGCGGACCAAGGGTCCCCACGGTCTGTCACGCCCGTTACAGCAGCCCCTGGTCACAGAGCACATGTAACGGCACCGGGGCCAGCAGCCGCAGCAGACGGCAGAAGTGTTCAATCCAGGAGCCCTGGGCCTGCGCCTCCACGATGTGCCAAGCTACCCGGGTACCCTCTGGGTGGGCATCCGTGCCTGCACTACGCGCCGCAGATTACGTTTCAGCCAGAGGGTCAGGAACGGCGCGTAGAGGTGCGCTCGTTGATCACGGGACCGGGCGACCTGTGGGTGGGCACCGGCCAGGCCTTCCGCAAGGAGCCTCTGGACAGCACCTTGATTGTGTGGCAGGCCTACGGTCAGGCGCAGCCTTGGGTGCTGCTCACCAATACCCCCAGTGGCACAGACAGAGGCTACTTTATATGCTTGCCGCAACTGGATTGAACAGGGCTTCCGGAGTCTCAAAACGGTAGGCTGGAAATGGCACAAGACGCGCCGCCAGAAACCCACGCGCGTAGGCCGCCACTGGCTGGTGTTGGCTATTGCCACCTTGCTGGCTGTGGCCTACGGCACGCGCCGCCCGCCCGCGGCCTTGGATCCAGTCCAGCAGGCGGCCGCTCCCCCCCGCCGCCACAGTCTCTTGCAGCAAGGTGTGGTGATCCTGCGCCGCTTGCTGTTGCGCGGCTATCTGTGGGCCTGCGTGTGGCTGCGGCCTACGCCTGGCCCCGACTTCAGCTCGCGCCGGCGGCATCTCCCCTGATCTCTATGTGGAATGGTTCTTGCCCATCAGTCTCGAGATGTTGCGGGTACTGAAACGGGAAGGCACTCTCATTGTGAACATCAAAGAAGGGGCCGTGAGAGGAGAACGGCATCCCTATGTATTGGAATTGATATTGGCCCTGAAACAACAGGGCTGGTTATGGACAGAAGAATGTATCTGGGCCAAGCAAAATTGCTATCCGGGCAAATGGCCCAACCGGTTTCGGGATGCGTGGGAACGGTTGCTGCAATTCAACCGGCAGCGCGACTTTGCGATGTACCAGGAGGCGGTGAAAGTGCCCATTGCGCCCGCTACACGGGACCGCATGCACCGCCTACAGCCCTGGGAGCACACGCGGGCGGTCAGTGCTACCGGCAGTGGTCTGGAAAGGCGGCTGTCTGCCTGGCGGCACCGCACCCAGGTGTATCCCACCAATGTATTGCATTGGGCTACCGAGTGTGGAAATCAAGGCCACCGCGCGGTATTTCCGGAAACACTGCCCCGCTGGTTTATTCGCTTGTTTACACGTCAGGGCGACTTGGTGTGTGATCCCTTTGCCGGATCCGGTAAGACCCTGGTGGCTGCTCACAAGCTGGAGCGGAGGGCCATTGGCATTGAGCTGGATGAGATGGCTTGGCATCAAGCACCCCGCCGGCTGCAGTTATTGGGACAAGCCCCGGCCACAGAACCGCCGGTATGAGCGTGGTAACGCATCTATCTATAGTGCGTCCGCACAGGCAAAGGAGACAGTTATGGGATTGACGGATGCAGTTGAGGCTCCTACTCCAATTGGGGTGCAGGGGCCCTCCGATATGTATGTCTGTAAAGCTCAAGCGCAAAGTGCAGAGTCTTGTACCGAGAAGCTGTTTCTGGAATTGCAGTTGGCCGGTACCCACACGCGTTACGCCTATGCGGATGCCCAACCAGAGCTGCTTCAGGTGTTACGTGGCGTGGTGCAGGCCGCCCTCATGAATTGGCACACCGAACGCCTCACGCCGGTGGCCAACAGTGGCTATGGTCTGACTGCCTGGCAGGAACGAAGCCAGTCCGCCCGCAACTTGCGTATGGATATCTTCGTGGATACGGTAGCTGCCTGGCCCCTGGCCCAACTGTTGGTAATCCCCAGCCTGGAAAGGTATCCCCTAGTGCAACTGGATCTGTATAACTTGCACCATGCGCAGACCGCGCTGGAGGCTTCAGACCGAAAAGAAATGGCCTTTCAACTACGGGAGTTGTCTGTGCAGTTAGCCTGGAGTTGGTTGGTTGGGCATGTCCCTCACCCCGATCTAGAGTCCGATGAATTAGTTATCGAGGTCCGATGAAACGACTGGCCAAGTACGCGTTAGCGTATGGCAACCTCACCCAGACGGACATTGCCCAGGTACTGGGTATCCCCCGCAGTACGGTATCCGCCATGCTCAGTGCATATCCGGAGCGGCACCGCAATAAGGGCTATCGACATCGGGCCCGGGTGGCCCAGCTGTTGCAGCTCGCTCCTGAGACGCTATGGGGACAGGACTGGGAGCAGATCAGAATATGCCGGCGCAAGCAGCGAAGCTGAAAGGGGCAGAGCAGGTCCCTACCTTCTGCAGCGCAGGGCTAGTCTCCCGGTAATAAGTGCCTAACTCCAGCGCATAGCGGGAGCCAGCCCCGAGGGGCCATCGGCCTGCCCCAGGGCTTGATGCAGCCCCATCTAATCAGTCTCCTGGCGGGTAGCCTGGCCCTTTTCGAACCAGGCCGGGGGTGTTGACAAGGGTATTCCGCACATAAGTGCAGTGAAATATCAAACCGCATGCCGGTTCGCATTTAGGCTGGCGGTGCCGCGCAGACCCGGCACAGGGTGATGCAGGAGGCCGGGTGGGGCATTAGGCAGACGCATGACCGGCAGGTAAGCTGAGGGTTCTATTACCAACACCACAGCACCCGAGTGTGGCCATGCGTCGACCTGCTGCATTGTATGATATCCGCCACCTGTTGACAGCGCAGCTGCCGCAGCTGCCGGGCCGGCTGCGGGCGGTGCTGGCCCTGTGGGTGGAGGGCACGCTGCTGGGTTTGAACGGCTGCCAGGATACGGTGACCCTGGCGCTGGCGCACGGCCTCAGGGGTCCCCGCAACCCGCACACGTTACGCCGCCTGCAGCGGGAGCTGCTGTATGACGATACGGACCGCATTGACTCCTGGGGTCCGGGCCAGGAGCTGGAGGTAGAGCGCTGCTTCGCCCCGCGGCTGCAGTGGGTGCGCAGCTGGTGGGTGCCCACGGGCGGGCGGGAGCTGGCGCAGGAGCCGCGGGTGCTGGCCGTGGATCCCACCTCCAAGCAAGACGATCTGGTGGCGCTGGTGATCAGTGGGGTCTATCGCCAGCACGCCATTCCGGTCGCCTGGCACATCGTGGGTGCGCAGGCACAGGGGTCCTGGATTGACCACTTCTGCCACCTGCTGCGGCTGCTGGCTCCGGCCGTGCCGGCCACGGTGCCGGTGCATGTGCTCTGTGACCAGGGGCTGGGCAGTCGCGACCTGTGGGCGCAGATTGTGGCCTTAGGCTGGCATCCCTGCCTGCGCTACCCGCCCCACGTCACCTTTCAGCCCGAGGGCCAGACCTCACGCGTGCCGGTGCGCTCGCTGATCACGGGACCGGGTGGCCTGTGGGTGGGCACCGGGCGGGCCTTCCGCGACCAGCCCCTGAAGGGCACCCTGATTGTGTTGCACGCCTACGGTCAGACGCAGCCCTGGGTGCTGCTGACCGACACGCCGGTGGCGCAGACGGAGCCCACCCTGTATGCCTGCCGCAACTGGATTGAGCAGGGCTTCCGGGGCTTGAAGACCGTCGGCGGGAAGTGGCACAAGACGCGCCGCCTGGACCCCACCCGTGTGGGCCGCCATTGGCTGGTGCTGGCGATTGCCACCTTGCTGGCCGTGGCCTACGGCACGCGCCGCGAGGAAGCGGCAGCGCGCCACCTGCTGCCCGGCCGCCTGCGCCGGCCCCCCGCCGAGTTGGACGCGGCCCACCAAAATGCGTTGCCCCCGCGCCGCCACAGCCTCTTGCAGCAGGGCGTGGCGCTGCTTCGCCGTTTGCTGCTACGAGGCTATCTGTGGGCCTGCGTGTGGCTGCGACCTACGCCCGGTCCCGACTTCCGCACGCGCCTGCGCCGGGAGGACCCCGGCGGCACCTGAACCTACCCGCGCCCTCGGCGCGGGACCCGCATCGCACTCCTCCATCGCTCTCTCCACACCCCGGCCGCCTCGGTCCTCCGCACCCCGCGGCCCGCCACACCGGCCCTGCCGCCCCCACAGCGCCTTTCTGCCCTCACAACGCCGCTGACAGTCGCCCGAGCCGCGCCTGGCCCGGCCATGCACGGGGCGGGTCCGCCGATCCGGACGCACCCACCGATTCCCGCCCAGAAAATACCCTTGTGAACCAAGTCTCCCCCGCTGGACAGGCCTGTCCGACCAGTTGACACCGGCCACCCTCCATCATACACCCACTTGGACAGGCTTCGACTTCCTCAGGTATCATGACGCAGCCGTTATACGCTACGTATGTGAATCCCGTCGGGCAAGTGGTTCTGCTACGTCAGTGCATCTATTGTGGGACCAGATCTGGCCCTAAGGGCACGAATTTGGGTTTAGGCTTGAGCGTCGGGCACACCCGCTAGCAACCAGGACAAGGACAATACGACCAAAAGGGCGCACGCCAATAAGAAAATGGCGTGCGTCTGAAATCTATATACCATTGAATCTTCCGATGGCTGCGATGTTTATCCCTGCATTTAGCAGGCAGTATTGCTCCGCACTCTAAAGAAGACGGATGGGTGCCGTTTTTGTGTCAGTTCTAGGAAGACCTGTGTTCCTGGAAATACGCACTACTTTGATTCACGCGGTAACACATGAGGGGCAAGGGCCAGCGGAAGCTTAGGGTTGCCCACCTCTCTTGCGGTTCGCCTGCCGCAGAAGTCTGTCTGCGTGGGGTCGGGCAGGGCGAATGGTGTCGCCGCCTAACTCTCAGAGAAGAATACTCCCCGAAACCACCTGCCTTGTGTTCGAAATCGACAAGAGCTCAGGATCCGCTTCATCCAGACGAAGGGGCCTTCCCAAAACCCTTTGTGCGGTGTTAGACGTCATGAGGCCGGGGTTGTCCATTTTGCTCTGCAAGGCCGGACCCCGGAGTCGGTGCGGAGCCACTTCCGACCCCAATCCGCGCAGCCGCCAATGTCTAGGGATTCCAGTCCCTGCAGGTCCCCTTCAATGCGGAAGTCCGCATCGGGCCCCGCCTTCGTGCGAATGTGGTAACTGTTATCCTGGTCGGCCTCAAACAAGCGCGGCAATTGGCCTTCGACACTCCCTTGGTAGGTGACTACAATGGGTGTGCTCTGCTGGCTGTCCGCAACCGCCAACTTATTCTCGTTGTGGCATTGTTGGAATTCGTCCTGACTGGTTTATATGGGACGCTTCTAGGAACCCGTGAAGTTGATAGGGTCAATTGAACGCCCGCGTGACCGCAGCGCTCTCTGCCGGCGTTTCCGCTGGAAGCCGGTCCTCCTGTATGGCCTACACTGCTCTGATGGCCGCCCGCAAACTTTCCCAGCGTGGCAAGGCCGTGTGGCAGTTCGTGCCCACTCTGATCCATCTCAGAGTGGGCACGAACTGCCACACCCAGGACCTCCTACCTCGCGCTCAGCCGGGCCTCAGCCTGATGCCTCCGCACATAACCTATTACCTTGCCTTTGCTGGCATGCACTCGCTCCTTAATGTCGTTGGGAACCAAAGTGGTCAGCGACACCAAACCCATCACAGAATCCGCCCGAGTCTGCCGCCGGAATTCATAGATCCCGCAGTTTCGTGGCCTATTCCCTGCCGCCACCGGCCGGCCCCGAACCTCCTCCAACTTCTGCCATAGCCGCCTCGCCGACGGCACTCCCGCAGTGTCCGCGTAGACCAGGATCTTCACGTTCATGGCCGCCACGTAAGACGGGCTTCCATGCCCTCTCACACACCTGACCCAACACTGCCGACAGGTCCAGCGCGTTCGCTAGCTAACCCACCGTGTACACCAAGAGAACCGCCGCAAGCCACTCCTGCAGGCCAACGGTTCAGGAGGGGAAAGCAAAGCAAATAGGGGTGCTGCAAGCTGTAGCCTTCCTGCCCCCAGCTGAAATCCCGACAGTTTCCCATTTTTTGCCCAGTTACCACAGACTCTCTAGGAGTTGCTATGGACAGACTCCAAGAGGAAGATATGGCCACTTGGAATCCTGTACCTTCAACTCTTGCTGAGACACATGACACCTAGCAATTTCTCGAGAAGAATAACCAAAAAGCAGGTAGTTCCACCTAGACCGCACCTCTACTAACCCCTTACGCCAAAGGGTCTTGGGGAAGCCGTGACACCCCCGTATAGGGGTCCAAAACGTCTATGAGTCAGAATTATTGGGCGAAACATTCCGGCCAACCACCGTTCCCCTTAGACCAAGGCTTACACCGTGGTTCAACCTGCATTGCTTTGAAATTCGCCGGCAATTGTCAGTGCTTTTACTATGATAATTCGGGGTGAGGCATACTGGAATGCAAGGTTGTTCCAGCAAAGACCAGAACACAAACTTGGATGCAAAGCCAATGCAGGTACAGATATTCGGCCACGATTGGGCCGTGGAGTTCCTGCAGGGAATAGCTAGACCAGATGGTAAAGGGGTCTATCCCCGACTGCGGCACGCCTATCTGTTCACAGGGGAAACAGGCTTGGGTAAGAGCACGCTAGCCCGTTGGCTAGCACAGTCCCTTTTCTGCACAGGGGCAGAAGGGGACCCCTGTGGTACGTGCCGGGACTGCCAAGCCATGCAAGGCGGCAACCATCCAGACTTTTTGCAGATAGAACCCACCGACAGTCAGGGGCAAGCCAACCGACTGAACGGCCTGTTACGCGTGGAGCAGGCAGAAGACATTCGACATCACGCGATGTTGCGCCCTTTTCAAAGCAAACACCGGGTGATACTGATCCGGGACTTGCAGCTGGCCCATGAGAGTTTTCTGAACAAATTACTTAAGACTTTCGAAGAACCGCCTCCAGCCGTGGTGCTATTGGGTACAGTGACGCATCCCAGCCGTCTGCTGCCCACCTTGGTCTCACGTTGTCAACTCCTGCCACTCAGACCTGTACCCCCGGCTGAGATCCAAGAGGTGTTGGCTACCCACTTTGACATTGCACTAGATCGCGCGGCTCTGTTGTCCCGCTTGGCCCACGGACGTATAGGTTGGGCCATTGCCCATCGGGGAGAGGATGAGCTGTGGGAGACCCGTCGACAGGCCATGGAGCTGTTGGCAGATTTGGTGACTGCACCCACAGTCAACCGATTAGGGCTGGCCGATGGGTTGGCCCGCCAATATCAGGGAGACACAGGATCCGTTCTGGCTCATGTGGATTTCTGGACCTACTGGTGGCGGGATGTGTGGCTGCACCACTTATCCCAAGCAGACCACTGCGTTAATGTAGACTGTATAGTAGAAATAGAAGACACTGCTCGCCGCACACAGCTGGCGCTTGTGACTGACTTTCTGCATCACCTGGAGAAAGCCCAGTTGCATTTGCGCCGCAACGTGAACCTGCGCGTGGTGCTGACCAATCTCATGTTACATATGCCGGTCCTGGTTCGGGCCGTTTGAATTCCATAGTACTTCCGTTGAAGCTGTCTTTGGCTTCCCCCAACCCATAATCAAAGAGGCACCTATGCCTGCTATTGTTTCCGTGCAAATAGAAAAGGTCGGGCAAATCAAACAATTCGCTGCTGGCGATGTACCTGACCTCAATTACGGCGAATTCGTGGTTGTCGATGACGATGGAGTCAGAGAACTGGCTCAAGTGGTCCAGCCCCCTGAAGAACGGGCCGAAGGTAAGGAGCTGGTGCCCGTAGTACGCAAGGCCACGCCGTGGGACTTCCTGCAAAGAGAACAGCTGGATGCTATGCAAGCTGAGGCTCTGGACTACTGCCACCAATTGGTGCGAGAGCGGCGCCTGAAAGTAAAGATCGTGCAGTGCCTCTACGACCTGGAAGGTGGTCTGCTGACCATTTCATACAGCCTTACCTCCCGAGCGAAGGTGCATAACCAATTGCGAGACCTGGTGCGGACGCTGGTTGAAGAGCTGGGTGTACGCGTCGACATGAATTACATTCAGGATAGACAGGCCGCCAAGCTATTGGACGGTGTGGGCAAGTGCGGGCGACAACTCTGTTGCACAACTTGGTTACGAGAATTCCCCACTGTAAAGCTGCGCATGGCCAAGACCCAGCAGCTTTCCTTGAATCCCGATGAGATTTCCGGGGTATGTGGCAGGCTGCTTTGCTGCCTCTCCTATGAAGATGACATGTACCGGGATTTGACCCGTTCTCTGCCGAAGGTAGGAGCCAATGTGGTGACCCCACAGGGGGAAGGACGCGTCCGTTACATCTACCCTCTCAAGAACACGGTCACGGTGTCTCTGGATGGAGGAGTGATGGCAGACTTTGATGCCGATGAACTGATGGCACCAGCCCGCGGCGCACAGGCTTGTGGCGGCTGTACGCATACGCGCCGAGCCCAGGGAGCCGCCGAAGCCGAGGCGGCTCAGGGAGCCGCCGAAGCCGAGGCGGCCAAGTCAACTCCTGCTTGCATCCCAGTCTGACAGAACGCTGCTGGTACCAGGCAGGAAACTTCCTTTATACCCGGAGCCAAGGGTAGAAAAACAACCTAGGCACTGAAACAGGGCACAGCAAGACTCGCGCGCAGAAATTCTGTCTTACCGGGCGGAGGCAAAAAGGACTTGCAGGAGGTCGAGCTTCTCTGATACTTCAGGAAGTATCGACTGCGGCTCCGCGTATGCAGCCAGCCGATGGAATTCCCCTTTGCGCAACAGCATGGAGTGGCCCAATTCCTGAGCCAGGATCCGGAAGAATTCTGCCGCGAAATCACTCATTTTGAGGCGATCCGTTCTGGCCTCCCATAACAGGCGCGCGCCGTGAGGACTTTGGGACTGCCAGGTTTGGAAATCTGCAATTTGACCGTGGAAGACCCTCTGCACAATCAATGGATTCAGCACAGATTCGATGTCTTCAATCATGGGCTGGAACAGCGGGGCGTCCTGGTAGGAATCAAGAACAAAGGCCGTAAGAGTAGCGGGCGTAACCAGGTAATTGGCCGCTTCGTAGCAGTTCCAATAGGCAATTTCGAGATTTCCCTCGGTACTGCTCTTCCAGACTTGCCCCTCACTGCCGAAAATCGCCAAACCTTTCAGCTGTGGCACTAACGAACTCAACGTCAGGAAATGCCTTTGGGCTATAAACCCCAGACCTTCCGAATCGTTTGCCGGCTCAGAATCCAGATCAATCTCCGGGTAGTTATCCTGTAGGTAGTAGGCGTTAATTCGCTCGTCCCAAGCCTCTACCACTTCATGCCGTAAGTTCCCAGCCAAGGCCCACATAATGTCAAGATCGGCTCTCCCTTCAACATAAAGGACATAACCACGCTCCAGGGCTCGGATGTAGTGTTCCGTACCGTAGTGCCTGAGCACGTTGCGGATCTCCGAGGCCGCGAGATTGTCTGTCTGACCGCCCAGGAGAAGTGTGAGGTTACGGTCCATAGCCTCTGCCAGAATTGCCTCAGAGTGAGTTACTAGGATTACCTGAGACTCATTTTGAGCCGCGATCTCCCGCAAGAGCACATACACCTGCTTTTGACGCAGCAGTTCGAGATGGGCATCTGGTTCATCGATCAACAAGACGGTGCGGTGGCGGGAATGCAGGTAGGCCAGAATCAGGAGCATTTGTTGGAGACCACGACCTGCCAAGGCCAATTCCAGGGGATCCTTGACTCCAGACTGTCGATAGGTTAGGTCTATGCTGCCGCGGGCATTTTCGGACGGGACCCCCAATTCGACGGCGAAGAATCGCTTCATCAGCACCACGATGTATGCCCAGTTTTCAGGATTCTCCCTGTACACGCTCAGGCACAGATTCCGAATTACCTGGGATGTGAGGCCCTGCCCCAGGAGAACCTCAATACGTCCGGGCTGGAGGGTAGGTTCCTCCGTTTCCAGACCAGACAGGGGATACAGCAATTCGACATTGATGCCGGCGGCAGTTTCCAATAGATCGGGTTTTGCCACTGTTTCATTGTCAGGAATGCAGAAAACCAGCTCGTCGCCTTGGTTTCGGAAAAGCATTGTGACAGACTCGACCCGATGGTCATGCAACACTCCCAGAGTAATGCGAAACCGTACGGGCTCGTTGGCCACGCGCACCACCGCATTGTGCCAAAGGTGTCGAGTACGCTGCACAGGTACGGCCATGATGTTCAGACGGTTGAGGGCAGTGGCTGTGGGCTGCATGGGTATGGTCTTACCCCTGCTCTGGAACCAGGTCTTGACGGCTTGAGACCAAAGCGCTATAGCTTGGAGGGCTGTGGTCTTGCCGCAATTGTTGGGACCGATGAAGACGGACGGATGGTCCAACTCGATCCGCTGCAGTTCGCCAAAGCTTTTGAAATTCTCGATTTCAAGATAATGAAGAAGTCTCATACAGCTCTTATGGGCTGTGGATCTTTAATCCAGAGTGATGACAACTTGGATTGTAGCGAAGGCGTAAAGTTGGATCCCTATCACTGGATCCTCCAGAGGCCTCCCACGTCACACCAGCCAGGGATGCGAATGCCGCTCCAGATCAGTTAGGAAAGGCACTGTCCTCATAGTTCCATTACATTCCAACCATCGTTCGGGAGGTCTATTTGTCGCCTCCAACGGGGTCGTCTGGGAAGTCGATGGCAATCAAAGGGGACGGTCCACCAACTGGCATGGGGCGCGAGACCCAACAGTGCAGATGGCGGAACAGTGCCCAGGTAGCTGCGAAAGCGATCCTTTCTTTACAGTAGAGGCTACCTTATCAAGTATGAGACTTTGCTAAGGCCAGACCAGAGAGCCAGTTCGAAGACGGGTAGAGCACCCGAAACGGTCAAGGCCGCGGGCGCAGTCTTATCGCAGCTGTTCAGGAATTCTCCATGTCAGAGATATCAGGGCGCAGCGGCTGCACCGATTTCTCCCCGATAGGCGGAAATGGCTTGAAATTCCGAAAGAGATAGAGCATACAGCACCACCACCCGCAGTTGGCATGCCATGCCCACCGTTTTCGCTAAACCGCTGACAATGTCTCCAAGACCCCTCAAATTCATCACATTGAAAATCAATAAAATCCTCTGAGGAGGGTCGCGACCGATTTCAAGTTGCGAAGCGAAAGGGTTCCTCCTGCTCCCACAAGTCTGGTGGCAATATGGAAATTGCGCCCTGGAGCAAGGCCTTTCAGAAAACCGCTCCTATTCATCATGGTAGATTCCGGAATCAACCTGTCCAAACTGTTCTTGTTATTATCCAAAGGAGGAAAGTTGCCTCCACGAATGCAAACGAGAATGGAATTTCTGCCCTGGAGCCCTTGCAACCACGGAAATATCCTGTCCATGCGGAAGGATGCGGATTTCTCTAGGCCAGTCAGACTTGTGAAGTCTCCATTTTGAACTGAGATAAATGCGGGAAGGATAGGAAAGACTATGTTCGATGAATTGATTGAGGTGCTAGCTGGGATTAGAGAAAAGAGGAAAATCCACGAATCCATTCTAAAGGCGAACGAAGCCCTTACATGTAGAGCCTTAATTGATCCCTTGCTTACAGTCCTGGGGTGGGATCCTTCCAATCCTGCCTTGGTAATTTCCGAGTACAAGATAGAAAGCAGATTTGTGGACTATGCGTTGATCGATCAGGAAAGCGGAAATCCTGTGGCGGTAATAGAAGCCAAGAAACTGGGCACGCCTTTGGAAAGCAAGGAAATCGCCCAAATGATTACCTACGCCAGTATGGCTGGTGTTCCATATGCAGGCCTCACAGATGGCGACCGGTGGCAAGTCTATGAGGTTTTTAGACCGGCTCCAATCTCCGAACGATGCGTATTAGATGTCTCGATCACAGTTCATCCAGAACACCAAAGTGTGCTAAATTTGCTACTGCTCTGGCAACCCAATCTAGCATCGCGCAAACCGGTAAAGGCCAACATTGTCTCCCTGCCAAGAGGGGACTCCGGAACAAATCCAGATGGGATTGACCCCGGGTCAAGAGAGGGCTGCACACAAACTGGGAAACACATATGCTGGGTCCCTATTGCAGACAGTGGTGTTTCGGATGGAGACAGTCCTCCAGACAGTTTGAAACTTCCCAGCGGAAAAGGAATGAAAATGCGCGTGTGGGCAGATATCTTGCCAACCATTTGTGAACAGCTGGCGGAAAGAGGTTTGCTAGGAGAAATTCCGTTTCCGAACAATCCGTACCGCGATTCTGAAGGACAAGTCAGGTCAAGAAAAAGATACATTCTTAGTTTCAAACCCATCCATCCTTCTGGCAAAGTTTTTCGTTCTCCGCGCCGGATAAGTGTAGATGGATAAGAGATATACGTAGAGTGCCACCATTCCGCAACAAATACGGTTTCAGAGGCCATTTTTCTACTTAAAGAACATAAGGTGGATCCTAGCCAGGTTTTAATACACAGACCTTGAAGGTCATCCATTCACACCTACATATGTAGCCCTGTTTCTAGTTGTCCTTCCCCCGCTAAGCCAACCTCTGTCTGCTACTTAGTTATTCCTCTTCGTTTGCACCTGTCTCTACCTGTCGGTAAATCTTTTTCTAAGAGATATTTAGACTCCAAGGTTTGCTCGGTACAAGAACTGGCATTTCAATGTTGCCTATAGGCTACAGTGATAAATTCGCCAGTGCTGACTGAAGCCATATCCAAACCTCCAGGCTCACTCCACCAATGAACAGCCCTGCAGCACCTGGCAAGCTGAGATTCCGTCGTTGGTGACTTCGTAAACACTTTACGCCGAACATGACCCACAAGGTCACAACGGCAAACAGCAACGTGGCGGGCGCAACAGCCGCCAGAAAGCCAGCCATCTTGGCGTCGGCAGCACCCAGACTGCCGTCTCGCCAAATCACATAGCTGCAGGCGATTACCAGCAAACAGAACAGCATGCCATCCACTCCCGCTAATACTAAGGAAAGCGGCACAGCCGCCAAAAAGGGCGGCAAGGTCAACCAGTTGGCTATATGACGCGTGTGCAAATCCTGACGTGCGCAGAGTAGCAGCCACCAAATCACGCCTACGCGCAAGGCCAGCGGCACCAAGTCCGGCATATTCAAGCCAAAGCCTTCATGAGGGGCAGAATGAGGGGAGTCATTACGATGACCATGAGAGGCAAGAAGAAGAACAGCACAGAAGGCACAGCCAATTTACTTTCGAATTTCTCCACTTCGCGCAGCGCCTGATCCTTGTATGAAAGGATTATGGAGCGAGAGAGACTGGCCATCAGTTCGGGTCCGGCAGTGCCTTTGCGGGCAGCGATTTCAATCTGAATGGCAAAAGCGCGCAGGCTGGCCAATTGGTATCTATCCACTACACGGCGCCAGGTCCCCGGCGCGTGAGCCCGACCAAAGAGCGGCATACGCTCTTGGCGCGACTCTTGCATGGCCAGGCGGATCAGACCGGACAGAGGACCTCCAAAAGCAGCGGCACTTTGCAAAGCACGCTCTGCTGGGATTCCGGCAGCCATCTCTGCAGCCATAAGCGTCAGCAATTCCGGCAATGCCCTTTCGGTCCGCTTCTGAATGCGCTGTACTTTGGACCGCTGACGCATAAAGGGGTAGATGGCCCCCACGCCTCCCAGGGCCAGTAATACCGGCATCTGCCAGAGCAGACCCAGTCCCCCTATCGCCAGGATTACGGCCGCCCCACCCAGCATCCGGGGCAAAGAGGCAGTTTCACCTTCCAATTCCAGCCACCTGCGTTGTTGGGCAAAGATTCCGTTCCAGTGCCGCGCTTGTGGATCCGACATGCGTCCCAACAGGGACTGACCCAAAGTTTCCATGCGGTCTTCTCCGCCGACCCAGAAGGTAGTGAATCGGCCCCGCCACGAATGACGGACAACATGACTCTGAATTTGGCGTACCAGGGCGTAACACAGCAGTCCGCAGAGCACACAACCAACGCAAAGAAAGAGGAGGCGCGACTGTGGGTGCTGCCAGAGGTCTGACAGAGAGGGGCCGAGCGGACTATTCCAATGCATCTGCAATCATGCCTGTCAGAAAGTAATAGCCGAAAGCCATGGTTCCGAGGGCCGCCATGAGTATGGTCTGGGCCGTCACGTCCAGGAAGCCTTCCCGCATGCCGGGAGAGGCTGCCATAAGAGCTATCACCACTCCCATGATGGCAAGCAGGATGGCGATGGAGTTGCGAGCCCCTTCCGCTTTAGCCGCAGCCACGGCCCTCACCTCCAAAATGGTCTGCATTTCTTCCGCCGAGGAAGCAAAAGCGTGGGCGAAACCTACGCCACCAGTTTCCACAACGCGGCCCAATTGAAAGACCACCAGGGCCAGGGATGGAGAGATGCGATTGGCCTGTTCTCGAGCATGGTCCAGGAAATCCTTGCCTTCCTGCCGTATGCCCTGCAGATACCCGTCCATCCAGACCCGGAGCGGGGAAGATTCCGGAGGAAGCGTTTCCAATACTTCATCCAGACAGGCAGTTAGGGACTCATTGAGTAGCAACATGGCCCCCAGGCGGCTTACAAAGGTGGGCAGTTCGGCCTCCACGCTGGCCCGAAATTTCTGCCAGCGTCCCTTGAGCCAAGCATCCATCACGACAAAGCCCAGCACTCCCGCTACCAGCGAAGGCAGCAAGGGGAAACGCGCCGCCAGCAACCCCAGCACCGGAACCAGGCCGCCCAGCGCGCGCAGGTGCTGCAATTGAACACGGGGTGAGGTAATGTGCAACGAGGAGAGAATTACGTAGTCTGGATCCACTTGCAACAGTTTGCGGGCCGCCGCCCCAGCGCCTTTTTCCGGTGGACGAAATGGAGTCAGATATGCCCGCACCGCATCTCCCCGGTGCCGGCGCCACCGGATCCTTCGCAGCAGAAGCTGCAGGCAATAGCCACTCAGCAAACAACCCAACAGCAGAGCCCAGATCTGAAGGTCCAGCCCCAAGGGCGGCAACAACTTCACTGGGTTTCTCCTGACGGGCCGGGGTAAAGACAATCGAAGTGGATCCGGTTCGTGCGCCCTTGCGGCTGCACGCGGTGGACCCCCAGCACCTTGCGCTGGCCGCCCTCAAACCCGATATGCACGATCAGGTGAATCGCCTGCCGGAACATACTGCGAGAAGCTTCAAAGGGCACATTCGAATCCGCAAACATGATCACTCCCAGCCGAGCTAGAACCTCCTGGGGTCCATTGGCATGGAAAGTAGTGAGGCCGGAATGGTCGCTCATCAGGGCCCGGAACAGAGACAGTGCAGCCGAACCGGTGCGCACCTCCCCCACTATGATGTGGCCGGGAGCCAGGCGCATGGCGTCGTTCACGCCGTCTGTTACCGTGTAGCTGGGCACGGGACTTCCGGGAGGTGCAGGCCGGGCCTCCAGAGTCACGACATCCGGGTGAGGTAGCCAGATTTCTTCTGGATCTTCAATTTTCACAATACGCTCCTGCATGGGAATGCCGTGGCAGAGCGCAGAGAGCAATGTGGTCTTGCCGGTGCCCGTGCCGCCCGCGATCAGGACGTTTTCCCCAGTGGTTACGGTTTGCAGCAGCAGGCCCATGACCTCGTCCGGTACCATGCCCCATTCCACAATCTGCCGAGGATTTACCGGCTTCTGTTCAAAGAAACGGATGGCAAAGGCCGGATATCCGTCTCCGGGGGTGATAGCGGGATGCAGAATCTTGAGGCGGGCACCGGGGAAACCAGTCTCTGCATCGCGCGGGATTCTGGCATCCACACTGGGCGAAGCCTCGGTACAGGCCCGGCCCAAGGGACTGAGCACAGCTTCTAGTGCCTGCCAGACTTCTCCGGGGGAAGGTCTCACCTGTTCCAGACACTCAAAAGACAAAGAATTCTTGGGCCGGGCCCACACTACGCCGTTGCCATTCAGGACCACATCTGTCCATTTCTGGCCCCCGGGGACAAACAGAAATTCCAGGCAGCCCAGATTTTTCTGCCGAGCCGCGGGGTCCTCGGACATTCCTCCGTACGGATGAGGTTCTACCGGTGGCATAGGGGAGCTGGGCGTTACGGGCGGTGGCGCGGCCGGAACCACGTTTCGGTCCAGTACGCCGGTCTGGGGCAAGGCCAGCTGTTGACCGTACTCAGGGGTAAGGGTGGGGGCGATCTCATTCCAATGCATTTCTACTCTCCTTGTCTAAATACGAGTGGTCCAAACCGGCGCACCGTGCCAGACGGCACCGAGCCGACTCCTCCGAATAGCAAATCTCCCACGCGTTGTACTGACCGATTCCAGGCTGGGCTGCCCCAGGGTGTGCCCGGTCGCGGGGTCCTGGCCTCATCCGGCGTCTCATCCTCCACCAAAACCGCCACCGGGGCCGGCACTTCTTTCAAAGCGGTGCGCACAATGCGCAGGAATTGGGATTGCTCCAAGTGATGGGAGCGCCAGCGATTGAGTACCAGGTGGATCTGAGCGGCCGCCATTCCCAATTCCTGATGGGCCATTCGAAATGCCTCCACTATTGCCACAGCGCCCTGGGCCGTGGCGGTGCCCAGTAGCACCAGCGTGTTACAGCACTTGAGGGCAGGTCCAGCCAGTTCCTGCGCAGACACATCCAGTAGCACGCCGGCATATCCCAGATGGGCAGTCTGCATCGTGAGGGTGGAAAGGCTGGTTTCGCCTTGCAGGGCCTGAGCCGCGAAGAGGTCCAAGGCTGGTGGAGACAGAAAACCCGCCAGCAGATCCAGGTCCCCGTCGGCTTGCACTTGCTGCTGCAGGATGTCAGGTTGGGGATGTTGTAGCCATTGGCCCAGGTTGGGAGACGGGTCCAGACCCGCGCCCAAAGGCAATACGTCTGGACAGCCCAGTCCAATGGCCAACGCGCGCTGGCCGCGGCGCACGCAATCCTGGCCCAGGGCACGGGTCAAGCGGGTTTTGCCCACCCCTCCTTCCAGTCCCCAGACGGCGATGCACTTCCAACCACCTATGACAGGGGTTTGCACCAGTGAAGGAGTTGGTACCTGCGGAGCGAGAACTTCCGAGAAACTGGGGTACGTTTGGGCCCCCGGCCGCAGTTGAAGTAAGGCAGTCGGCAGTTCTGCAGGCAGCACCACCTGATTCACGCCGGGAGTCTGGGCTACGGCCTGACGTACCTGCAGGTCATGGGCAGGTTGCGCCACCACCAACACATAGCCCTGGAAAGGAGCCAGCAGTTCCGCCAGGGCCTCAGTGGAGTTGACAATGTTCAGGTCCAGGATGAAGTGAGTACATTGGCCATAAAGGTTAGGGACTTCGGCCGCGGAGGCTGCGAAGCCCATCCAGACCAAGGGGGCACCGGCAGCCTGTTGCACGAAGTCTCCGAATTCCGGTTGCGGAGATATGAGGCCGAAGCGAGGTTCCGACGTTGCTGGAGCAGTCCAATTTGAGAGTGACTGTGGGCCGGGCTGCACTTGATTCATGGGAATACTTCCTCCTCCAGAACCTGCAGCTGCGGCCGCAAGGGCACCAGTAGTCTTTCCAAGCTGAAACCTGGTGTGGTGAACGGATCTCCCACGGGTGGTTGCAACACTAGTGTGAAACTGGACCCCGCGTGATTGAGGGCGGCGATCATCTCCAGGGGTACGCCCCAGATCACCTGCGGCAGTTCCTCCCGCAACAGCTCCACATCCACCGACTCAGCCAATTCGGTCGGATCTCCAGCTGCCGCCTCGGCATCCAGGGCCCGCCGGATGGCCCGCACCTGCAGCGTGCGTTGGGTTTCGTAAATGATGGGGGCCGGCTGAATGCTGGCGGCCAGCACCACCAGACCTTCCCTGGGCAGGTTGGGGCTATCTGCCAATTCGCTGTCGGGCAGGAAAGTGGACGGACGGAGGCGAAAATTGGGGGATACCCAGAGTACCCGCACGTTTTCGATGAGGGCTTTAGCGTAGCCAAATTCGTTCTGGCCCTGCCAGTCCGACACTACAGCCACCAGACCCACACGTTGGCCAGGCTGCAGTAGTCCGGCCAGACCAGAATCTGTGGCCACGCGCACGGCAATGCCCCGTTCATGGCTGGCCAGCGGCACTGCCGCGCCCAGGTGCAGGGGAGTGACCGTTTCGCCGGCAAAACGCACCACGGACAGGGTCCGACCTAGCAAGGAAGCCGGATCTCCCAGCGCATCTGTCGACGGCAAGGGCGCTGGCACCTGGCGGATCTCCAGATCCGCGGCCCTGAGGACCGTGCCCGCGCCCAGATCCCGAGCGGCAACCACCAAAGGCTGGGTTTCCGTCGGCTGTGGCCACAGGGCAATGGCCAGAAACACTGCGGCCAGGACGCCGGTGGCGATGGCCCAAATGCCGGATTTCATAGAGCTCTTCCTTCATCTGTTTCAGGGGTAAGGACAACTGCACCCAGGCGGGCGGCAATCTCGGTATCCGTGGGTTCGGGAATATCCAGCATCAGAGGTTGGATATAGGTGGGTTCCACCTCCCCGCGGTCGAAGGAATATCCCAGCTTGACCACACTGCGCCCCACTGGCATGCTGGCCAGGAAACGGCGCCAGGTTTCATCCACAAAGCCCTTCTCACTGCGATGCAGTGCGGCCAGCATCAGATCTCGGTCCCTGGGGTTCTTGAGCTGACTGATAAAGATGTTGTTGCAGGAGGACAGAATGCCGGGGGGTATGGAGGAAGGAGTCTGGGAGATTAGGTGCAGCCAGATGCCGTACTTGCGGCTGTCCCGCCACATGGCCTCAAACTGTTCGGCCACGGACTGACCCCCGCCTTCTCCAGAATGTTCCAGGCCGGACAGAATCTTGTTGGCCTCTTCAAAGACGATCTGAATGTGGGCGGGAGCAGAGACCGCCCGCTGCAGGCGCTGCGAAACGGCATCGTGGTAGAAATGCCACGCAGCCCAACCCAAGAGAAAGGCCTTGGAGAAGTCATCCAGAAAGGAGCCGCCTTCCAGGACGGCCACGCCCCATTCCCCGGACACAACTTCATTGATGTCGACGCAGTCTGGCCCTGCCCGGTATTGGAGAGAGGCTGCGCCTTGCACCAAGGGGTGCAGCCGGAAGAGGATGCCTTCCAGCACCGTGCGCAGCATCATGTCCTTGCGTCCCCGCGCGGCCAGAGTCTCTTTGATGTGTATATAAAGTTCGCGCAGACCGACCGCGCGGGAACGCTCAATAGCCAGGAGCTGACGTTGCTCGGGGGACAGCTCCGAAAGGGGTGTGCCGGGCACCGGCTCCACCAAATCCGCTTCGGCGAAACGCACAACGCCCCAGGTGTCATCCAACCCGACCTCGGGGTCATCCACTAGGACACCTGCGCCTAGATACAACCGCCGCAGGGCATCTCGCAGTTCGTGAATCTGACGGCGCTGTCCCAGCTGGGCAATCTGGCCAAATACATCGCAGAAGGTGCGCCACTGCACTTCTGGCAGAATGTGGCGGCCAATCTGCAGGGGGTTCCAGCGCAACGGTCGGACGCCCCCAGGTGAGAGCTGACGTATCTCCACATGCCCTTCCAGGCCCGGGGCGTTGAGCAGTTTGCGCCAACCGGTGCCGAAATCCAGAACCACGGTGCGTAGGTGCCAGTGGCGCGTGGTGTCATAGACCATGCGCTCTGCCGCCACCGACTTGCCAAATCCCGTGTCTCCGCAGAACACGGTGTGGAAATGCCGTTGTTGGGATAAATGCAACGGCACCGGAGTGAGATCCCCGGTTTCCGGGCTGACTTGATACCCACAGATGGTTTCGCCGGCCAATTCGGGATAAAAGGCCAAAGGAGGCATCTTTTCCTGGAAGGTAAGCGCCGCGCCCTCTTCAAAGAGATTGGGGGCGGTGTAGGCCGCCAACATGCTGGGTGTAAGCAATGTGCTCCAACGGGTCCACAGCACATCGATGTCAAAGGGATTGGGCACCGGGAGTAGAGACGGTTGAAAAGTCAGGGCCAGAGCCCGCAGGTCCGCATCTCCGGGCCGCGTCAATACGGGGGTGGGCACGTCTGGACCATGAAAGGCCTGCGGCACCAGGGCAGCCGCGGCTTCCTGTCCTCCGAGTCCTGTAAAAAGCAGGGCAGTGGTCATGAAGGCCCCTTCGATGCTGGCCCGGTCCAGCAGCGTAGTCAACTGCCGCGTCACTTCAGTTAGCCGCAACGCCGTATCGTCTTCCGTCTGCCAGCCGCGCCCGATATGCAATCCCGGTATGAGACCGGAAGAGAAGCCGCCTGTAAATCCCTTTCCCAGACCTGTGCTCCAGCCGCTACTGGTGCTTTGTTGCTGGCCTTGCTGGGTGCTTACTTGCTGAGCCCAGCTCTGGGAGCTGCCTTGCTGCCATTGCCGCGTGGAACTGTGGGCCACTGCAGTGGTCTGGGCCTGAGATTCCCCCACGGCCAGAGACACGCCACGGGCCTCGCCTACAGTCTGTGAAACTGAGGTGGAGGCCCCCTGCTGCCAGGAGGTGCCCTGCGCGGCAGACTGGCTGGTAGCCCAGTTCTGGCCGGCGCTCAGAGCCTGAGATGCCGACCGACTCTGACCGTAACCCTGAGTTTGGGTGTGGGACTGACTGTACCCCTGCTGCTGGGTACTGGAGTGCGCTTGGCTGGTATTGGTGCCCTGAGTTTGAGTCCACGAAGTGCCCTGGCCGGTAGTCTGGGAGTGGCTACTGCCATGCACCTGGGATTGCTGGTGGGTGCTGCTTTCGGCATCTGTTTGCGTGGATCCCTGCGTCTGGGTTTGTCCCACCGATTCGGCAGCAGTAACACCAGTAGTGCCACCCACGCCGGCCTGTATACCGAATGCGCTGAGTCCAAGGCTACCGTTGGCACTGGTCTGCTGTCCCAGCGAAGTGGAAGACTGGGCAGCCACGGATGAGGAATTGCCCAAAGCGCTGCTTTGGCCCGTGCCCACCGTTTCACCTACAGATTGCGTGTACCCCTGGGTCTGGCTGTTGCTCTGAGAATTGCCTGCGGCCGTAGACCCGGTGCTGCCTGCAGTCTGGGTCTGGCCCTGGGAGGTCCCATGGCTGGCGGTGTGGCCGGTTGCAGTGCCGTACTGCTGGCTGGTGCCTGTGCCGGAGGTGGAGGTTTCGGTCCGGCTTTGGCCTTGAGAATCGCCTTGCGAGTGAGTCTCCGACCCGCCTGCGGAGAGGCTCTGGCTTTCGCTTACCCCTGTAGCCTGAGACCAACTGTTGCTCTGGCCCTGAGTAGTGGAGGTGCCTTCCATATGGGACTGGCTATGGGTAGCCGAAATGCCGTGGCTACTGCCTTCCGAAACGCCCTGCGTGGTTGAGGTACCTTCGCCCCAACTCTGGGATTGACTGTCAGAATTGCCGCCAGTCAGCCCTGTAGTGCCCTGCACGCTTTGGGACAGGGCTGCCGCCAGGGGCATGGCAACGGAGAAACCCACGTTCAGCGAACCGCGCTGGCGTGAGGCATATTGGCTGGAAACGCGGCTCATCCGTACTAAAGCCTGGTGCAGCAATCCGCGGGCCACGTGTTGGGCCGTAACCAAAAAGACGAAGTCTTCCCGTAACTTAGCCAAGCCCCGCATCAGGATTTCCCCCTGCTGGGACGCCAGATCCTCATCTCGGCCGTGGCCCGCGGGGCCAGTACCCAGGCCCCGCCGAGTCAGGCGCGGGTCGGGATGACCCAACAGAGCCAGTAGAGAAGGCAGGGCCCGAATGCGCTCTGTCAATCCCGCCATGCGTTCCGGCGTGGGGGATTCCAGACGGGAGAGTACGAAGTTGGACAGTACCGCCTCCACTGCGCGCATGTGGTTATGACAGGTAAGAAGCGCGGACTTTGGATCCGGTCCTTCCGCGGAAGTGCCGTAGAACTGCACCAGACCGATGTGCTGCGGTTGATAGAAACCCGCGGCGACATAAATAAAGTCGACATCCCCCTGGTACAGGCCGCGCAGAGCCGCCCACTGCTTGCCCAAGACGTCGGGGTCTTCGCGGGCATCCAAGGGCAGATACGCCAGTTCTTTGAGAGCCACCACGCGGTGCTGGACCGAACCCGAGATGTCTGGGCGGTGGAAATATAGGGTGCCGCCCACTTCCGGCGCGTCGGCCGGCACCTGGGGCTGGGGTTGGAGCAGGGCAAACTCTGGCATGACGGAAATCTGTGACTCCTGCTATTCGCGGGAACGAATCTGGGTCAAGGTCTGATGGGGCGCCGCCAGCGGCGGGTGTACCAACAGCCCCTGTGCCAACAGTGAGAGAAAGCCCAAGGGGATGATGAGCCAGAGACCCCAGGTGGCCAGCGTATCCAGAAAGGCCCGGCCTTGCTGTAGCGTGTAGCCGGCTTCGGCTTGCCCTCCGATCTGACGGGCCCACGCATCCGCATCCAGCATCCCCAAGTATTGGTGATATGCCAGATAACCCAGGCTGGCCAAGGCATACAGCGCCAAGCCTCCCGAGACCCGCCAGCGCAAAGCATCAGGATTAAAGCGGTCCAGTTTCACGGCCACGGCCCCGCACATGCTCATGCAGGCCATGAGCACGGGCACGGGCGGCATGGCCACGCCAGCCGCGACCGCAGCCAGGATGCCAGTGCCCAATAGCCAGGGCTGGCTGTGGCGATCCGGCGGAGCTGCCAGATAGAGCACCACACACATGCCGAAGGTAATCAACAGTGAACCATGGTCCCAAGCCACCCAGAATAAGGCCAGAAAGCCGTTGATGACGTGAAGGGCCATCGTCTGCAGAGTGTCAAGAAGTTGCTGCAACTGCGCCATGATCTACGGTGCCAAGGTGGTATCCAGCAGGCTGACTGCCACGAGATGGGTGTGGGAAACTATTTGGGGATTGCTGATGGGCGTACCCAAAGTGGTAGCCGTAATCTGAGCCATGTGATGGCCGGGATCCAGAGGATCCCAGGTCGGTAGAGCCAAGAGGCTGGACATGGTGCTGCCGGTCCAAGCCATTGTGTGAGACGGCTGGCGTACATGAGCCCCCAGGTACCGAGATGACAGGTTTCCCTCTATCCAGCTTCGGGACTTCCCAGTCAGTTGCACCGCGGCCTGGACCTGCACCACCGGATCCTGATAGGTGGCCTTAGTCCAGATGCGGCAGCGCGTTACTCCCGAATTGGGACAGTCATGGGGATAGGCGCCACCGTCGGGGCAGACGGTCTCCTGCTGTTTGGCTTTGAGCAAAGCCCTGCCACCCCGCACTTCCACCGAGAAAGTGACCTCGGGTACTGTCTCCCGAGATGTAACCTGAGATTGCAACACTGGATAAGGGGGGAGGTGGAAGACCCTGGCTATGCGGGGTTGCTCCAGTTCTACCCACTCCAGAGGTGCAGAGCAGATTGACTGCACAGGAGGTGTATGGACCGGCGTTGGCTCCAAAGTGGATTCTGGCGTGGGACTGGTAACAGGCGGGATGATGACACTGGTGTGCTCCGGCACCGCAGTCAAGACCGGAGGCGTGCTAATTTGGCAATCGAGGTCGGTGCAACCCAGATACAGAATGGCACCGCAGCCATCCACACCGGGCTGAAAGTTACAGCTGTCGGTCCCGCATGAAGTGGAACAGAAACCGAACCCTTGCTGCCCATTGGTATAAGGCTGGCCGTTGATAATTTGGTCTGCGTAGCTGCAGGTACAACTACCCCCACAGAGACTGACTTGTGGCTGGACCAGAGCACGCAGCGTCCCCCTCCAGTCCCTGGCGTCCAGCGCGATAGGCGCCGCGTCGAGGCCAGTCTGCTGGGAACCCAAGTTAAACAGGACACTACCTAAGATTAAAGTAGAGGCGAGTAGGCGGTGCAGCTTATTCACCAGGCGCCTCCACGGAAAGAGTTGGGCACACACTGTGCCAACCATTTTCAGTTACCGGTGTGACCAAGGGTTGCCACTGGCCCCAGTCCCAAGGTCTTCCTTGGGCTTCCCCGAAAACTTTTGGATTGAGCGCGTACGTCACTGCCTGGGCCACGGCGCCAGTGAGGGCTGTAGTGGCAGCGTCAGGGTCAGAGGCTGCCAGGGGTGCCGCTTCACAGACCAGGCCCACTGCGGGCCCACGGGGGGATACTTCGCACCAGGCACCCGCGGTGGCCATCTGATTTCCGCCCGATTGGTACAGAGCACGCAAGGGCAATTCCAGACGGTGCACCTGAGGGTTGATGAGCTTTAACTCCAGGGTCGACAGTTTCTGAGGGGCCAGCCACTCGGCAAAAGCTGCTGTACACTGTGGAGCCTTCCAGTCCCAGTTCCAACTGTCGCTATGGTCCGCGGTGATGACGCTGAGACTCACAGCCGGCGGCCGTTTTAAGCGCAAGATGTCGTCAGAAACTTTCGCACCGGCCAGTTGCATGTAGAGAAACCCAGCAGCCAAGCAGGCAATCAGGAGCAGGGCCAAGAGGTAAATCCAGTAGGTATTGCGCGACGCCAGGGGACGTTTGGTTTCTGACATGGGACTACTCTGTTTCCGGTTCCGGATCGACTAGGCGCAAGGTGGAAAGGTCTCCGGAGGTGACGCGGACCAGGCCCGCAAAGACCCAGCCGGGTTCCCCCAAATTGGGGATGTGAGCCAGAATCCAGCTTCCTTCGACATTGATGGCGATCGCGGTTAAGGGTGTACCTGGGGCCAGGGACCCTATGACGGGAGCCGAGGTTCCGGGCCGGGCCCGCACATTCAAGGGAGCATCCACGGTATTAACGGCCAGTGTGACTTCCCAAGCCGGCATCTTCGGACCGGGGGTGGGAGGCTTTTCGAAAACCGGTGTGAGCGTAGGTCCAGGTAGGCTGTCCTCCTCGCTGATCTGAGCCAGCTGGGAAGTGACTGCCCTTTTGTAGTTCTTATCCACGGTATGGGGACCGGCAGGGGGTTCTGCCGCAGAAACTGGTGTGGCCGCGACAGAAGGGATACGGATGTCCCCGGCACCAGATAGCTGGACAGGTGTGAAAACGTTGTAGTACATTAGCAAGTTAGTACTAATCAGGACGATCACAAGTGCGAAACTGAGTATTACGACTGTCCGACGCTCAATTTTAAAGCCAAATTTATGATTAAATCGGCCCATATATATTTGTCTTAACTATTACAGACCATTTGAACATAAAAACAAGTATAGTACATTTTTGCTATTTAGCAATCAAAGTTTCTAAATTATTAAAAATGATTTGGTTTTCGAGAGTTCGGTCCGTGGTGAACTGCTCGTTTTCAAGTCTCAGCAGACGGGGAAACAGCAACTGGCTCAGCCAATTCCAGCGTTTGGATTGAGGCCGGAAAACGGCCAAGCCAAATGCCCCAGTGGAAGTAATGCCAGAGGCTTGAGCGGGGCCCCCTTGGTTCCATCGGTTGCTATTGGATGCCGATAGCAGTAAAAGCTTCCTTTTCCCTTACAGCGGTTCCTTAGCACGGCCATTGGAACTGAACGCGGCGGGCAGGGCCCTATGGCGGCGCTTGGAAGTCCCCCAAGATTGAGGAAACTAAGGGAATTCCTATCTTTGGGTCGCTTCCGTTTCCCGCCCCATCAATGACCAGTGGGTTCCGTGACAGTGCTTCATTGTTCTGTCTAGAAAAATGAAAAGGTCGGATCGTTTTCTGCTTGCAATACTGATTTGGGTAGAAAAGGAACTAGCGGCGATTTCCTTAGATAAGTCCCAAATAAAAAAGGGGGCGTTCAAGAACATACAGAGTGCGCCGACCACCTGGGTCGGGACACTGGTTCACTATGCCAGAATTCAAAGGGGCATAACTCGATTTAGAATGTGGCTTCCTCTTTTCCTTGAAATGACTCGTATTACTTTGGACGGACGCTGTGTGGGCCCCAACCTGGTTTCCCGGATTGGGTCTGTTTCCCACAACTAAAGGAAGGCACAATAATGCCTTTCACTAGAACTAGCTTCATGGGGAATCCTCAGCGGCTCAGTGCAGCCACTGGGGGCCACTATGGAATGATTGCTCCCGACTAAAAAGAGTTACCTTTTTTGAAATCTTGTTCGCATATATCTGGCCGCTTAAAATGTTCTTTAGCTGGTTCAAACCAGGACAAACAATATGATCACTTCGCTTCGGCTTGTCAGTTTCAAAAACTTCGCCGACGAAACATTGCGTGTTGGCCCATTTACCTTAATTGTTGGGACCAACGCTAGTGGCAAGAGCAACATCCGTGATGCCTTTCGCTTCTTGCATGGAATTGGCCGTGGTTACACTTTGGCGGAAATCTTGGGTGGCAAATACGGAGGTGGCGGCCAGAAGGAATGGGACCCGATACGTGGTGCCCCATTTAAGGTTGCGCAGATGGGACCACTCCATACCTACTATACCGGCTCAGTTTTCAATAACTTGCGAATTTGAACATGCCGGAAAAGAGGGGAGTTACTCAATCACTGTTGGAATTGACCCGCAAAGTCCGGATCAATACCGCGTTCGGAACGAGGTACTTGAGAGTGGAGGCAAGACAATCTTTGCATCGCGGAAAGCTGATGATCCTGGACATTGGCTAGTATTTGGGAGTGACCAGAGCCAGAAAGGATACAGTCCGACTCAACCAGTCCTGTCTCAGAGACGACAGAGAGACTTGGTCACGTGGTACCAGAAAATATATGAAGTAGGTTTGTACGAGGTACTGGAAGAGATCCGATTCTTTGATTGGTCACCTACGCGCATGAGAGAACCTTCAGATCCTGGATTCGCCACATTGGGGCACTCGGGCGAGAACCTTCCCTCTGCTCTTAAAGCGATCTGTGCCAACTCTGCCCTGAAGAGCGTACTTACTTCTTGGCTGCAAGAGTTGACTCCTATGGATGTGCAAGACCTGGAATTTCTTGCGGATCCCAGCGGACGAATACATCTTCACATCGTAGAGGCCGACGGCCGAAAAATCTCCGCTTACAGCGCATCGGACGGCACCTTGCGTTTCCTTGCTACGTTGGCTGCTTTGTTTGAAGAGAATAGTCAAGGCTTGTATTTCTTCAAAGAAATAGACAATGGCATTCATCCCACGCGGCTCTGGCTCTTGCTTGAATTGATCGAAAAGCAGACTGGAAAGGGCGAAATTCAAGTCATCACGACCACTCATTCTCCAGATCTCTTGAATTACGTCAACAACAAGACCTTTGAGTACACTTCCGTTGTTTATCGAAACGGTGATTCGGCCGAAGCAATAATTCGTCCCGTATCAAACCTGTCCAATGCTAGGGAATTGCGAGCATTGCAAGGTTTGGGAAGACTTCAGTCAACAGGTTGGATGGAAGATATTCTCACTTTTTCTGAACCAGAGGATGGGATACTGGGAGTATGAAGGCCCTCATAATCGCTGAAGACTTTCGCAAAGACCAGTACATCCTTAAGCCGATCTTTTCCCGCCTATTGCATCAGCTTGGTGCCAAGAACGTAAAGGTAGAAGTCTGCAGAGATCCCTTACTTGGTGGCGTGGGAGAGGCATTGAAACTGGAACGAATTAAGGATATCGTCCAGCGTTATAAGGGAATGATTAACTTTTTTGTGTTGTGCGTGGACCGAGATGGGGTTAGGGAAAGGCGCCAAAGGCTGGACCAGATTGAGGCTGGTCTTAAATGTGGTCCTGACTTCGTGGCCGAAAACGCTTGGGAAGAGACTGAAACTTGGGTGCTGGCGGGCCTGGACTTGCCTAGCGAATGGAAGTGGTCAGATGTTCGGGCCGAAGTCCAAGTCAAGGAAATCTATTTCGAGCAGTATGCGGCAATGCATGGATTGGTTGACTTGCCAGGCGGCGGCAGAAAGACCCTAGGAGAAGAAGCATCACACAGAGTTAAGAATATAAGGAGGAAGTGTGCCCGGAAGACTTTGACGCTCTTGCAAAACGGCTGCAAATGTATGTTCTGCCCAGTTAGATGGCTCCCAATGGTTTGGCTTCCCTTGACATATCGGAGACTAATAGAAACCTCCTGTTCAGCGCTAGTAGGAATCGGATTGGTGTGTAACTGCTGATACATATCAACTTACCAGGCCCGTTCTGCATTTCCGGTCCGGGTCAATAGAGATTGAAGAGGATTCCAGAATCTTTAATTGCAGGCAAGTTCTTTCCATCCTAGCCTTCCAAGAAGACCTGCCAACATCCCCAACTCGATATTTGGATATCAAATTTCCCCATTGCCATTGAAAGGCTGCATCGGCGGGTTTTACTTTGACCAGTTCCCCTGATTTGGCAATGATATCAAGACTATTTTCCACTCCCGATGACTTCCTGTTTGCTTCATTGCGATTCAAAGAGTCCATGGGTAGTTAGTTCCAGCGTGACACACGCATTCTTGAATATTTCGATGGTTGCTGCTACTTCCCCGTAAATCTCCTAGCCCTACCGTTCTAAGTTCTCATGAATGCGTACAACCTCCTCTACGTCCACAGGAGAACTGTAGGCGCACATTTCTAGAGTCTAAAGATTGGCACTATGCCTCCTGCAGATCAGCCCGGTAACCAGTACCCACCTTTCTATTTGCAAAAATTAGGCGTGTGGAGTCCAAATGTTCTTCAAGTTCCGATAGGTGCCTGCAATCTTCAGCCACGTATTCCCGGTTGCCATTCTTGTCAAACAAATGGGAGTCCAAGTCAAAACACAATGAACTCTAGGGTTTCATAGACTCTTGCTTAACACCAAACAGGAAATCATTTTCATCAGAGAATACAGGCGCAAGATAAGCGGCTCTCATTTACCTTGCCTAAACGGGGGTGTAGTCCGAAAGCTCAGATGGATCAATCAACAGGGATGGTTTTACGAGGCTCGTTGCAATTGCAATCTGGTTCCCCAAGACCAACATCATAAGGAGGACAATCCAGTTTCCCATCCAGAAAACGTTGATGGGTCAGAGTCAGGGAGTTCAGCTTTGGCTGCTGAGTTGGATGTCCTAGTTGAAGATCTGCTATTGCGCATGCTTGCACTTGACTGTCTATCTGCGAAATCGATAGTCCCCCGGTTGCAGGTTGGGCAGGGCCAAGCAGCCATTTAATTGCGCCGCCAAGTGGAAAAAGGAAACGTTGCAAAGATTTCCAGACCAGGACGATATCAACTCAGGTTTAAGGAACGTGCAGCAAAACAGGAACCGGGTGCCGCTACGGATGTCGGTGACCAACTGGCGGCGGCCAATTCTGCTTGGTCAGCCGAATTGATAACCGAAGTTGAAGATTCTCTGTTTCGCCTGCTCGCACATGGCTCTTTGTCCGCAAAGCAAGTCGCCAAAGAACTGGAAGTGAGTACATGTCAAGCCAAGAGATAGCTTGTTCAGTTGGAAAAGGTGGGAAAGGTGGTCAGAACAGCCCGTCCCCCTGAATATCAGTGGAATGTTCTAGAGCTGCTGGGCGGCGAGGCGCACGTAACACGCAGCACTTGGGCCCAGGCTGAACATGACTAACGCAAGATGGATGTAAGGGCGTAGGCCTGGTCTCAGCTAATCCTGAGGCGTTGTCACAAAACCAGTTAGAGGAACCCGTAGGTTCGCAAGGGATTACCCCGTGAGCTCTTGCAAGGGCGAGACTGTTTCAGATGCCGAACGGTCTAAGTCCAAACAGTAGCGGATTTCGGCTGCGTCTTGCCACTGACAGCGCTGAAATGCCTTCTTCCCAGCGAAGCGAGTACTTCGTTGTCTCCGCGGTCTTTGCAACCCGCCCATTCGCTGGCCAATTCCTTAAACGAAACCCGACCTAGCGGTATGGTGTGAAAGTACCTTTGCGGCTGTAGTCCCGGCCTTTGGACTTGAACGCGCAGCGTCTTTTCCTGGCCCCATGCCTTGTTCATTCGAGTCCCTTTATCTTGGGCAGATCTGCAAGTGTTCTAATCTCAGAATGTGGCTTTGGCTCATCTTTTCCACGTGACTTTCCAGCCCGATTGAGCCACACAGCCGCAAGCCCGGCAGCTTTCGCCCCTGCCACGTCCGTAAACAGGTTGTCTCCGACGTGGCACACGCCCTCGGGTCCCACACCCATCTGTCTCAAAGCGAATTCGAAGACAGACGCATCGGGCTTGGCCTTGCCCAACTCGCCTGAAATGACAATGACATCAAACCAAGGTTCGATGCCCAAGGCTTCCAATTTGATTCGTTGCAAATCTGAGGGACCGTTGGTTATTAGCGCCATAGGAATGTCGGCCTTCTTGAGGATATCGATCGTTCCTACGACATCCGCGTATAGCTTGTATCCCCCCCTTTCGATCCGCTTGTGAGTTCGCACTGCCGCTTCAATCATCTCCAAGGAGTTACATCCGCACAGCTGCAGGGCTCGGCTCCATACCTCCCGCGCCACTTTGACGCTGTCTGTCAAACCCAGATCCCAGTCCTGTTGTACTTCTGCCCAGTAACCCGGCCACACGTCCCCATTTGCTTTAAACAGTTGGTCCGGGTCCAGCCCTTCTTCGAGCTCTGCTATCTGCTTACAGACACTGACCACTTTCTCCCAGTTACCGCTACTGTCCAGCAAAGTGTAATCAAGGTCGAAGTACACGGAACGTATAGGTTTCATATTAGGTTGCCCGACGAGATTTGAACAGATCTCTGGATTCTCCTGAATCCTGCATATAGGTTCTGCACTTCATATCGATGACCTCCGTAGAAGCATGTAGGTTAGCGGAAAGGACAGCTGAGAATTCCTTGGTCTTCAAGCCAATCATCAATACAGTCACAGTTTCTGCCTGTACTAACCTCCTATTAATTCTGCCCCATTCCTATGAAGTCATTTTCTTTGCAATTTCTCTTATTCTGACCCAGCTGCAGGCCACAGGACAGGGCGACTGGAGCATTTGACACACTATGCACCGGCCCTGAGTTCAGGGAGTGGCTTACGAAAAGTCCCAGGTCCATTTGCCCTGACCGATCCACCCAACATAAGCCGGCATGCGGCCCAATGCTTGCGAATCCGTCAAGCTGGAAGTATCCGCACCGTGGAAGAGTGGCATACTAACGCCTCATAGCTTGAACGGGTCGAGAAGCATCAGGTTAAGCCAAGGGTATTCATGACCCTAGCCATCGAAATAGCACCCCGCCCAGAAACACCTTTGCCGGATTAGGCGATTGGTAGTAGCTTTCGGCTGATTATTTCACCCCTACAGAACTCAACTTTACCCTAGGGGCAAGAATGCTTAATCTAACAGGAGCATGAAAATGGCGACTATAGAAGTTGAAACCACGCTTGCTTATATAGACATGGATCAGGCCTGTAACCAGGGCAGCATTATTCACCTGAACAACGGCGAACTGTTGCTGGGCTTTAATCAGGAACGCGGCCGCCTGCATGCCGATAGCGGTCAATCCTGCACCATTCGCTCTAATGACAATGGCGCTTCCTGGAACGTAGACAGCATGAATGTCGTATTTCCCTTTTCGAAACATGAAGGAAACTGGGATTGTGCCCTGGCGCAGCTCTCCGATGACACGGTAATTATGCATACGCGTCTGTGTAGCTTTATGGCACCCACCGCCTTGCGGCGCATAGATGAACAGAGCTTGTACGGGGTAACTGGGGGCGGATCTCAACGACTAAAGCGGCAGACAGGGTATGCAGTCTTCAAGTCATCAGACCTGGGGGATACCTGGAATGGACCCATTCCTGTCAACACATACCCGATCGCAGACTCTGGTGGCAGCGCCTACATGTGTGGGGGCTCGGGCGCAGGCCACATCATCGAATTAGCAGATGGCGGCCTGCTCATGCCTCTCATGGGATCCCCCGATAGTGCAGGTTTCTCGGGGAGGGCCCTGTCCTATGGGGAAAGCACACGCAGTTTCATGTTGCGCTCCGATGACGGCGGAGAAAACTGGGAATACTGGTCCACCATAGCTTATGACCCAGCAAACATTGTCAGTTACCAAGAGCCCTCTGTGGCGCTATTGGCAGACGGTTCGCTGGTCTGCATGATGCGGGCCACAGTGCGACCAACACGGTTTGACAATATGTGGGTTACTCGTTCCGTAGATGGCGGCATCACTTGGGACCCTCCTCGCCGCACCAACATTTGGGGCTATCCTCCTGACGTACTGCAATTGCAAGATGGACGCGTGCTTGCCGTCTACGGGTACCGTGCCCAGCCTATGAGTGTGCGCGGATGCATCTCAAACGACGGTGTGGACTGGGATGTGGCAAATGAGTTCACTATCCGGAACTGTGTGGCGGGTCCGCCGTCCGATCCTGTTTATTGGCACATTGGCTACCCCAGCGTGACCCAAACAGCCGACGGCACAATCGTTGCGGCCTATCATGAATACAGCGAAGATGATGAACCCATCCAATACATGCTGACCTCTCGTTTCCGTTTGGATTAGAAAGGTTTTGAAATGCAGGGGAGTCGCGGGACGGAAAGATAAACCGGTGCAACCAAGTGATCCTTCCCTAGTTTCTAGAAGATCGGTTTCTGGGCCGGCCCATCATCTCCCTTAAGCCACCAAGTACTTCATTGGGGCACGAACATAGCTTTCAACTATCTGGCCCCCCTTGGCCGCACTCTTGGGAGTCCTGTATCCGTGCTCCCAAGAGACGGATGGCTGGTCCCAGATTCCGAAGCCTTACGAAAGGGAAAACCCCCTAACAACGGCATGTCCCGCCAGTTTTAGGGTTTCAGGCCAGGGCGTAACGTCGAATTAAAACAGGCACAAAATAGTGATTATTCAACTATGATAAGATAGCATTGCTATTGAGGTGGGCCCTGCCCGTACGGCGTTGTTAGTATTTCCTCTTGAGAAGTACGGGAGAACCCAGGGGGCCTAAATGGGTCTGGGTTTGGCCTTTCGCCTCTGTAAACGGCAAGAAATTTCAGCCTCCATAAAGTGGAGGTGCCGGGTCGCTACAGTTGGTTTCCTCTAGCAGTTTGTGTTTCTTCCAGTTTGCATTTCGCATGGCATCTCTTGCCTTCGAACTTATTGGTTGCATTCTTTCGTCAACATTTAGGAGATTTTAATATGGGAAATGGACTAAGCAGACGCCAATTTCTGGCTCTGACAGGGACAGTTAGTGGAGCCGCATTGGTAGCTGCCTGTGTAGCGCCACCGGCAGCAGGTGGGGAAGGCATGCCCGAGGCCGAAACCTATCTAGTCAATCACTGGAGCTGGCTTAGTGCTTCAGATGCGGAAGTGTGGGGCCGACACATCGAGAACTTCAATGACGCCCACACTGACAAGGGGATTCAGATCGAAAAACTGGACGTATCCTCCAACGAATACAAGACCAAGGTTTTGGCAACTGCGGCTACTGGGCAGGCCCCCGACTTCGGATGGGCCGATGCCGGTGAGCGGGCGGACTTCGTTGAGGACGGTGTCATGGTTCCACTCGGGGACCATCTGACCGACGCCGGCCTGGATTGGGATGACTTTACCGAATTGGCTGTAAATCGGAGCAATTATCCGCAATTCGGCAGCGAGCTTTACCATATGCCTCTTGATGCCATGACCTGGCAGATGGAAATCAATCTTGATCATGCTGAAGAAGCAGGACTTGACCCGTCCAGCCCACCGACAAACAACGATGAATTGCTTGAATGGGCTAAGGCTATGACCGTTTTAGACGGGGATACAGTAGCGCGCTCCGGCTTTTTGATGACGGGTTCTGGATTGCACGTGGCCTTCATATGGGGATTGGTGGCCCATCAGATGGGGTTCCGCATCGTAGATGAGGATTTGACAGCAGCATGCATCAACCCGGACGCGGCCAAAGAAGCAGCGCAATGGGTATTGGACCTGTTTGATAAACACAAGATCGCCACACGTGACGTTTCCGACCGGTACAAAGCATTTGGAACGGGCGAAGGCTCCATGTTCATTACGGGCCCCTGGACACTGAATGGATACATCGAACAGGGCCTCAACTTCGCAGTCGAGTTCACTCCCAACATTGGGGGCGAGTTGGCGACACGGCTCAGCTTGGGATCTCAGGAAATGTACGTCCAGGAGGATGCAAGCCGGTACGCTCGGTCAGCGCAGGCCCTGAAGTGGCTATCTGACGAGTCATTTCTGTGGACTACAGAAGGCCGGGGCGCGGCCTGCCGCAAGTCCATCCTAGCCCGTGAGGACTACAAGGCCCACCGATGGGAGTACCGCCGGCCCTTTGTAGAAGGCATGGATTTTGCCACCTTCGTGCCACCCAGAATCAGAGCCACCCCAGACTTCAAGTATTACACCAGTCCGAATTTGGCACACCGCATCATGGACCCGGTCTGGCAAGGGGACACGACCATCGACGAAGGGGTTGACGAACTTTGCAAGACTTGGAATGAGATGCTGGCCGAAGAGATGGCGTAGTTTCCATTAGACGTAAATCCAAGTTGTACTCAACACCTGCCGGGCCTTTTCGAAAAGGCCCGGCAGGTGAACCATGTTTTCAGCGTTGTCATCTTGGGCTTATAGAGTCCCGGAGTTTGCGGCGGCCTTGTAGCTAATTGACCGGTTATTAAGCATAGGAACTGACTTGGGTTCCTGATGTTTGGCCTTGCCTAAGACAGCTGGGCAACCATGATGGGACTGTGGGAACAAGAAGAAATCAGCAAATATGACATCTATTAGCGTCCCAGCCGCCAATTCCTGGCGGGCTCGCTTGCGTGCGATGACATGGCAAGGCGAGCGTATCGAGTGGTCGGCGTACTTGTACGTCTTGCCTTTCTTCGTGCCCTTTCTTCTCTTCACAGTCGGTGCAATCATTTTTGGCACCTATGTGTCCTTCACAGAGTGGCGAATTATCGGCACCCCCGAATATGTGGGGCTAGGCAACTACATAAGAGCGTTCAATGACTCCTTCGTGCCAAAGGTCTGGGTGAACACATTTCAATTAGCCCTGATCATCGTCCCCTGCACGACATTCCTAGCGTTGCTCTTCGCCTTGTATGTAAATCAACGCATGCGCGGCTTTACGCTTTCGCGTTTGGCGTTTTATGCCCCGCGCGTTGTTTCGGTGACCGTGGTCGGTCTGGTATGGGTTTGGATGTTGGACACCCGGTTTGGCGTTATCAATCAGTACCTGGGAAGGTTCGGGGTTTCCGTTATCCCTTGGCTGACGAATCCAGATTGGGTTCTGTGGGCAGTGAGTATCACTACGGTCTGGTGGGATCTTGGTTTCCACATGGTCATTCTCCTGGCAGCCCTGCAGGAAATCCCGTCCGAGCTAAAGGATTCAGCGTCTATCGACGGTGCATCGCCTTTACAGAGCTTCTGGTACATCATCATCCCCCTGATCAGGCCAGCCTTGAGTCTGGTCATCACCTTGGAAATCATCAGTGTCTTCCGCATTTTCAGCCAGATATTCGTCATGACACAAGGAGGGCCGGCTGGAGCTTCCTATTCCATCATTTTCTATATCTATGAACGAGGATTCATGAACACGGAGCTGGGGTATTCCTCCGCCTTGTCTATCATGCTCTTCCTGACCATTCTGGTCGTTACTTTGATTCAGTTACGCGTGATTCGAGACCGGACTTAGATATGCTCTCGTATGTAAAAAGAGTGGTAGGCGGTCCCCATCGCATTACCCCTAGCAGAGTTGTGTTCTGGCTGCTGGGCATAGTCCTGGCGTACATGTGGGTTTTGCCCTTTGTGTGGATGGTATCCACTTCTTTCAAGCTGCCAGGCGAGGTCATGACCCAGGAGATTCAATGGATCCCCAGGCATTGGACCCTGCACAATTACGTCGTGGTTTTCGAAAAGCCGATTTTGCGATGGCTCTGGAACAGCATGCTGGTAACCACTTCCATTACGCTGGCCAGTATTGGCTTGGGTGCTGCCGCAGGTTATGCCCTCGCCCGCATGAATTTTCCGGGCCGAAATTTGCTGTTCATGACATTGCTCACATCGCTCATGATTCCCACGGAAATGACGATAGTGCCCCGCTTCATCGCCTTCCTGGAACTTCGGGCCACCGATAGCTACAGCGCCCTCATTTTGCCCCCCTTGGCCGAAGTGTTCAGTGTCTATCTTTTCCGCCAATTCTTCCTTTCCCTGCCACGGGAGCTGGAGGAAGCGGCCGCCATGGATGGGGCCACGCGTTTTCGCATATTCCTGGTGATCGCTCTGCCCCTGTCCAAGTCCACCATCGTGGCTGCCAGTGTCCTGCTCTTTACGACCAATTGGAATGCCTTTCTGTGGCCGCTGCTCATAACTTTCTCGGAAAAAATGAAGACTTTGCCGATCGGCATGGCCGCTTTTGCCCCCGTCACCATGAACCGTACTCAAATCGAAAGTTACGCTCCGGGGATGGCCGCCATGACTATACTGGGCATTCCCAGCCTGATCGTTTTCCTCTTTTTGCAGCGCTACTTTATGGAAGGCGTAATTACTACCGGGATCAAAGGGTAGCCATCGCCGGACCACCGGTTACGATTCCCTTACAATTCCTGCGCACAGTGAATCTGAAGTCTGGCTGAGGCAGGCACAGAATCAGTCGCGTACTGTCTCTGTTGGATAGGCTCTTAGGCTTGCTTCCCTCAGGATACTCCTCGAGAAATATTTGGGGTCATCCCTATCGTCAGCTGCAGCGAATTGACGTGGTGCTAATTGGCTGTCGAGGGCGCAATGTACTGGCATGACGCCTTCTTGCAGCGGCGGACTCGAGGAAAACCAAGAAGACTGCTACATCCGGCGGACCCCTGTGTTTGCCCTTAGCCATGCGCAACCACGCTGAAGAGATAGCCTAGGCTCCACTGCAAGTCTTCTATCAGATTCTCGTGGTGAGAGCCATGAAATCATGGTTCCTATTGCATGGAAACATCCCGCCCCTCTCTTGCTTACCTAAAGTGCATGCTAATTCCTGGTTCGAAGACGATATGAGAGTGATGAATTGGCAATACCACTTCTTGCAATCATGAAGAGAATGCATCCAATCCGCTGTTCAATCATTTGCTTGCTTGCCATGCTCCTATTGAACGCCCGGCCTGAAATCCTCCAATCTGAGCCTGCTAGGACAGCCAACACATCCTTGATAACCCAGTGCGAAGGCGCCGTCATGTACATATTGAGTGACCAGACAGCCCTTCTTACCATTAACAATTTCTGGGACCCAACACTGAACTTGGATGCGGGCGTTCCTGTTTGTATTCTCGAGGCTACAGACTTCGTTTTCATACCCATTTGGTATCGAGTGGAATCCGCGGACGGAAAGACGGGTTGGCTGTCAGAAACAGCCTTGGGGACCTCTCGAGAATACCTAGATCTGAAATACGCTTCGCGCCCTATGCAGGTAATTCTTCCTCCAGCTGCTTTGGGCCTTGACCTTTTCTACCGGAAATACCTAGACGCGCAAGGGTTACCCATTGTTTCTTCTTCGAAAGTGCCGGACACTGCTCTGTACCAAGCTGCCTTCATCATTGATGAAATGCTCATTAACCGGCCAGATTTGCGGGATCGCATAGCGGAATTGGGGGTGCGGTTGGCTATCATGGCTGAATCAGAAGTAACTACAGACATTCCCGAATACAGTGATTTGTATCAGGTGTACCCGGGTACCGATTGGGATACCCGGGGACGCGGTTTCGGTCCCTCCCGCGTTCGCCCAGTGGCTAGTACTAGTGAAGAGAATTTGCTCTGCTACGCTGTTGACGCCTGTGCATTCGAAGACATTCTCGTACACGAGATGGCTCACACCGCATTGGAGTTTGGGGTCGAGAGAATTCCGGGTGGCGCAGCATTTCTTGAACGCCTCAATGCCGCATACGATAGCGCCATGTCCTCCAGGCTCTGGGCAAGTACCTATGCCGCTGAGAATAGAGATGAGTATTGGGCGGAAGGAGTCCAATCGTGGTTTGGACTGAACGATCCACCGGGCTGGATTCACAACGGCGTTAACACGCGCGCGGAATTGGAGGGCTACGATCCCGTGCTGGCGAGCTTGATCAAAGAGGTTTTTGGTGACATTGAGGTAACTTCATCCTGCCATAACCCCATTGGCGAAGACATCACAGCCTGGATTAGCGGAACTGTGAAGGGCCCAGATGGCAATCCCTTTCAAGGGATTGCACTGTGGGCCTGGCAGGGAACGCTAGAAACCAGCGGACTTGGCCGCACAGGGCCAAGTGGTGCCTTTGCAGTTGGGGTACCCAACGGTTCGTTTACTTTGGATGTCTGGGCCGGGCCGGGCTGCAGTTGGGTGGGCTGGTACGACGGTAATGGGATTACCACCGACCGCACACAGGCAGTCCGCGTTACAGTAACAGGTGAAGACATCAGGAATATGGAAATTCTGTTGCCCGCGGATCCTGACAATCTGCCGCGCGTGGAACACTGTAGATGACTTTGCTATAGCTTTGCTTAGGGAAATCCAAGGAGTCCTTCCAAAGTTAGAGTGCTCTCCCTTCCCCTGAGTTCTATGGTAGGCGGCCAGTTACGGCTTAATAAATATCTTGTTCTAAGGGAACGGCACGTCAATCTCCGTGTTGAAGCAGGCATGCATACTTCGGGATTTGCCGGCCCTGCGCAAAGCTTTACTTGCCTGCTCGCAAGTCCAGAACAAGCCCCATATTCTTTTCAGATAAAAGCATCCGGGAGAAGCAAGAGTCTAAATTATCTATTTCTGGGAATCAATTGGGGGGGGGGGGGATTATCAGGCACTGTAAATGGAAAAGCCAAATGACAACTTTTGAAGCAATTCCCATCGCGCACAGCTAGCAATTGGGCTAGTAGACACCGCGAAATACTTGGCTCCGATGCCACTGTAGGAAGCGGGAATCTGGAAAATGCCGTATCTCTTGAGGAGCTTTGATTGAACGTCCCTTGAGTCTTTCGAACCAGTAATTCCATGCCTCACCCTGACCACGAATGGCAGAGGAAACCAGCAATTCTAGATTTATTCCCAAACTGATGCCTCCTCGGTCAAAAGCCCGGCGATGTATGGCACAGAGAGCCAATCCATTAGAGATTTCGTCAGGACCGCCGTTGGTATGCCAAAGGATGTGAGAGGCATCCAGTCCCATTAGCTGATCTTGCATACGAATGTCGTATCCACAGACAGCACATTGATGGTTGTAAGCCCTAATGACTTTGGGACGAAAGTAAGGATCACGGGGTCTGGTCGTCAATAGCGCGTTGCCTTCCCTCTGGCTCATAGGAAGAAGCAGATCGTCCAGATTCACTGCCGCCAGGAGATCCGCATGCATACCGTCGGAAAAATCTCTATATAGTAGGTACAGAACGGCTTGATCCAGTTCAAAGGGATGTGCAATTAAGAAATCATGTATTTCCCTAGGCAGTCCCGCCATGACTGCGCTTTCCCGCACCAAATGGGGACGCAACTGCCCCAAGGCATTGAAATGCGGAGGCTGCAAGCCACGAAGTTCCCAAAGGCCGTCCCTAAATAAGGGTTGTTCCGGATGTTGCGTTTTGCGAGGGGGTCCGAAGTCGAACAGAAGCTTTCGCAGTTCGTATTCAACAACTTTATAGGGCCGCAGGCGTGGACTGCCCCGTCTGACATGCCCAAAGGCCAGGAGCAGCAGCAAGGGTTTGTGCGGTGCGCGTTCATGTCTCCTACTCCATGTTTTCATGTCAGAGAGCCGCTGTTGGAACAGCCCGGCATTCATATTAGCGTTCTTGAAGGATTTCGGATCGGATATCGTTATATTAATTGTTTGGTGCCTAAAGAGTTCCCCTCAACGGTTCGGCAAGGAAGACCACCTCTCCGACTTTGTCCATATGATTCATTTGGGACTTATATATTTGAGTACACAGACTCAAGTACATCGTGTTCACGGGTCGGTGAGGTCCCTACGGGGAACGCCTCTCGCCGTGCAGTTGCCCCTGTCCCGCGGGCCACAGAGCGGGTGAACCACCCCAGAATGTTGAGTGCGGCATTGTGATCCGCGTTGAGAAAGAAGCCGCAGCGTTGACAACGGAACACCGCCTGCGTCGGGCGGTTGGCCGCCGCCCCATGCCCGCACTGATGACAGGTCTGGCTGGTGTACCGGGGGTCGACGGTCTCAAAGCGACCACACTTGTAGCGCAGGCGCTGGGCCAGCTGGCCCCAGTTGCTGGCCAATATGCTGCGGTTCAGCCCCGCCTTGGCCTGGACGTTAGTGCCGGGCTGCGCCTTTGTGCCCCGGGCCGACTTGGTCATGCCCTGGGTATTGAGCTCCTCCGCCACCAGGGTATGGGCCTGGTCCGCCAGGGCCCGGCTGATGTGGTGGGTGTCATGGGACCGGATCCGTTTCTGCTTGCGCCGCAACTTCGTCAGCTGCCCGCCCAGCCGCCGCGCCCGCACCGAGCCCTGGCGCTTGCGGGCCTGCAGCCGTTGCTTACGCGCTATTTTGGCCTCCAGGCGGGCCAGGTCGGTCAGGGGGTACCGGGTGCCGTCGCTGTCGGTGACCTGGCCCACATTGCGGTCCAGACCCAGAACCCCGGTGGCCGCACCGGGCCGCACCGAGTCAGCGGGCACCGCGTAGGTGAGGTAGACGTACCACTTGGGCCGCGCCCTTGTCCCTTCCTGGCGGATGCGGGCCTGGAGCGGCTGCCCGTGGGCATACAGGTTGCTGCCCTTGAGCCGCAGCCAGCCGCTGCGCGGCACGTACAGCTGGTGGTCCCGGACTTGGACGCTTTCGGGGAGGGTGAAGCCATCCTGGTGGTCATGCTGGCATTTGAACACAGGATAGCCGCGCTGGCCCTGAAAGAAGGCCTGGTACGCGTCCGCCAGGTACTTCAGGACATACCGCACAGCCGTGAAACTGTACTTCCGCAGCCACGCGTACTCCGGGTCCCGCCTGAGAGCCGTGAACTCCTTGCCCAGGCTGAAGAAGGAGAGCTGGGGCTTAGCCGGTTCCGGACCGATCTTGTAGTTCTGCCAGCACCGATAGGCCCTGTACTGTAGCTGCTTCCGGGCCAGCATGTGGTTCCAGACGAACCGGCAGGCCCCCGCCGTGCCGGCCAACTGGTGGGCGGCGGCGCGGCTCTCCGGTAACAGCCGTAGCCGCACACCGCGGTGGACCCGTTCAGGCTGTGCTACATTGGGCGTAGCAGGCATGGAATTCGACGTTCCCTGTCTGTGAGGGAGCGGTAGGCAGGTGACAGCGCCTATCGCTTCCGTTCGTTGTACTCTCAGGTAGCTGGATACTCAAGTATATAAGCCCCATTCATTTCTACGTAGAACGGCAACTGTTTAATACCAGTCAGGTATCGGCATGAATGGAAGCCCTGCAACGAATCCTCAACTTGAACTCCCTGCCGCAACCTTCGTCGTCTCCCAATCCGAAACCATCACTTAGGCTCTCTTGAGCAAGGACTCAGGCAGCAAAGAGAATGGATTACACGCACTCTTGCTCGGCTTGTCAATAATTTGATAGGAATGGGCCTTCTGACTTCTCTGCTGCGTTGAATGAATCGTCAACAGCTCATATGTCAACAAGACAGTCCGTTGGATTTCTGTTTCCGTTCTGGGATAAACCATTGAGTGGCCTTAAGTTGTGCCCCTGTCCCCCGGCAGCTAGCCAAGTGGTTCGATTCACCATTTGCAGGACCGATGATGATGCAAACGGACCGACTCGATTCAACTTGCTAGCTGAATACCCCTTCGGCCTCTTCATCACCTCCCCTACTATGTTTGGGAGAAAAAAAAGGATATTCTAAGCACAGAATCCGGCTAACAGAGGGGCATCGTCGGCTTCGAGTTCAACTGCTTTTTCAACTGGAAATGGTTCTCCATACACTCTGGATAACGTGATCCTCGTCGAAGACGTTGCCAGCGGGGATCTCCGGTAGGACCGAAAGATAGTCGGCGCGGTAAAGCCGTTTGTATATGCAGTGCCCGCGGGGAGGTAGGGACCCAGGGAGGGGAGTCTGCCGGGCCCCCGGTGGGCACGCGGAACTGCATCCCCTATCTCGAAGCCGAATTCAGGAACGAATTCCCCGAAGGGGGCGGTGTCCCAGTGCTCAGGTTGATGTGGCTCCGGGGCGCGGGACCAGGTTCGGCGGTGTCGTCATGGGACGCAATGACTTCCAAGAACTGCGCCCCGAAACTCGCTATTTTCTGGCGGCCTACACCATGAATGGCAGACATGGTGGAAATGGTGGCGGGCCGCTGCTGCACCATCTCGCGCAGGGACCTGTCTGTGAATATCGCATAGGCCAGAACCGTTTGGGCTCGGGCCAACTGCAAACGCAACTCCCGCAGGGCATCAAACAGACTCTAATCCTCTGCAGACAGCTCCTGGACAGACTGCGCTGGCCGACCCTCCTCTCTCCGCGGCGCGGGACCAGGCTCAGCGGTGTCGTCATGGGACGCAATGACTTCCAAGAACTGCGCCCCGAAACTGGCTATTTTCTGGCGGCCTACACCATGAATGGCAGACATGGTGGAAATGGTGGCGGGCCGCTGCTGCACCATCTCGCGCAGGGACCTGTCTGTGAATATCACATAGGCCGGAACCTTCTGGGCTCGGGCCAACTGTAACCGCAACTCCCGCAGGGCATCAAACAGACTCTGATCCTCCCCAGACAGCTCCTGGACGGGCTGCGCTGGCCGACCATCCCCTTTTCGGGACCCATTCCCGATCCTAGTGGGGGAGCGGAAAGAGAAGTCTATGTGGCCTGCCAACAGCCTCCGCCCTAACTCCGTGATGCGCAGACCGCCATGAGAGGCAATATCTATGTCGAGAAACCCACCCGCCACCAACTGGCGGATTATGGAACGCCACTCCAGCCGCGTGAACGCCCGGCCCACGCCGAAGGTAGACAGGAGGTCGTGGCCGTGCTGCCGCACCTTGAGCGTGTTCTGGCCGCGCAGCACATCGGTCAGATGGGCGGCCCCAAACCGCTGGCCCGTCCGATACGCCGCTGACAAGGCCTTCTGACCCACTTCCAGCCCCTCAACCAGCGTGGGTGGGTGCTGGCAGTTGTCACAGTAGCCGCAGGGCTCGGGCTGCTCCTCGTCGAAGGCACCCAGCAGGGCCGTGCGCCGGCACGCGGTCCCCTCGCAGTACCCCACCAGCAGATCCAGGCGCTGATGCTCCCGCCGCAGGAATTCCGGATCCTCGGAAGACTGGGCGATGAATCTACGGCGCGTGGTGACATCGGCCAGGTCATACACCATCATGGCTTCAGCGGGTAGGCCATCCCGGCCGGCTCGCCCGATCTCCTGGTAGTACGCTTCGATGTTGCCAGGCAGGTTCGCATGATAGACGTAGCGGATGTCCGGCTTGTCGATGCCCATGCCAAAGGCAATCGTGGCCACTATCACACTGCCGGGGCGGGTCATGAACATCTGCTGGTGTTCCTCTCGCACCGCGGCCGCTAAGCCGGCATGGTAGGGGGCGGCGGGTATCTGGTGCCGCTGCAGCAGCGCGGCGATCCGGTCCGTGCCCCTACGAGACAGGCAGTAGATGATGCCGCTGTATCCGGGACGGGACTGCACAAATTCAAGGAGCTGCTGGTCGCCCCCACCCCGCCGCGGCGCCACCCCCAGATGGATGTTGGGCCGGTCGAAACCGGCCACATACACTACGGCGTTCCCGCCGCACAGCCGCTCCACGATGTCGGCGCGGGTGGCCCGGTCCGCCGTTGCTGTAAACGCCGCCAGGGGCGTTTGGGGGAATACAGTTCGCAGGTGCTCCAGGGCCTCGTAATCCGGGCGAAAGGAGGGTCCCCAGCGCGAGATGCAGTGGGCTTCGTCCACGGCAATCAGGGAAATGGGCAGCTTCCGCAGGGCTTCCAGCATGCGGTCCGTCATCACGCGTTCCGGGGACATGTACAGGATCTTGCAGGACCCTTCAGTGACGCGCCGCCAGGACACCAAATTGTCCTCTCGCGACTGGTTGGAGTTGATGGTTTCCGCCACCACCCCAGCCAACTGCAGGGCGGCCACTTGGTCTTGCATCAGTGCCACTAGGGGGGAGATCACTACGGTGAACCCCTTCCTGGCGAGGGCGGGCAGCTGATAGCACAGGGATTTTCCGGCCCCAGTGGGCATCACGGCCAATACATGCTCGTTTCGCATCACCGTTTCAATGATGTGGGCCTGGCCGGGGCGCAGGCCGTCAAAACCGAAAACATCATGCAGGATGTTTTGCATGTCAGCGGGTATGGCCATCTGCGTGTCCTTCTTATCTGGGCGGGCCCACGGGCGAGGTACAGTACCCTTAGTATCGCATTCGCTCCCCGTGTTGGGAGCCGGTAAGAGATGCTCTGGTCGCGGGAGCACAGACCCCGTGACTGCTGCCCCGCTACTCACCCTGATGGTATTGCGCCGTGCGCTGGACCCTCCTCCGGGAATGGGCATAAAAGGGGGGCAGGACGCAGTCGTGACAGAGGGCTGTCTGCGCAACACACACCGGGAGGGGGCGGACCGAAGTCGAACAGGAGCTTTCGCAGTTCGTATTCAATATCCTTATAGGGCCGCAGGCGTGGACTGCCACGTCTGACATGCCCTAAGGTCGGGAGCAGTAGCAAGGGTTTGTGCGGAGCGCGTTCATATTTCCTTCTCCCTCTTTTCATGGCAGAGAGCCGCTGCTGGCACTGTGCAGCATTCATTTTGGCTTTCTTGGCAGTTTTATAGGATGAATGAGGATATCGAATCTGTAGGACGCCTGAATTATCCCCTAGCCGGGGACGGTAGGGCTTTGAATCTGCTCAAGGGGCACTCTACAGTTCTTCCCCATCCGCCTGAAGTTCCAAGGGACCAGTTTGAAGAAAGCTCCAGCTCTCGACACACTATCGGAAACGGGGACCAAGGCGTAGTGGGACGCTTGTAATGTTCATTAAAGCGGGGGAGAGTATTAGTAAGGGAGAAATAACCATAATCCTAAACGGTTACGTCAACCATACCCATCCGAAACCCGCGCACAATATGACCACCAACCAGGAGGGGACCTGCCAGTATTTCAAACATGTGAAAGCCGCCACCCCGAGTATGAAAGCCCGGCTATCAGTGACAGCAGATTTCCAGATCGGGTCATACAGGGCGGCCAATAGGACGCCGACCACCGCGGCGTTGATTCCCATCTGCACCTTTTCCATGCGCGGATGGCTGCGCAACGTAGCCCAGAAAGGCAGAATGCCAATCAATAAGAGGAAGGAAGGTAAGTAGATGGCACTCAAACAGAACAAGGCACCTTGCCAGCCATTGGGCGTTGGGTCCAACACGGTACCCAAATAAGCAGCCAAACTGAAAATGGGCCCAGGCACTGCCTGTGCCGCCCCATATCCAGCCAAGAATTCATTGACAGAGAGCCATCCAGGTGACACTACCGTCGCTTGCAGCAAGGGCAACACTACATGTCCTCCACCAAACACCAAGGCGCCGGTGCTGAAGAAACTGTGAAACAATTCGAGTAAATGGCTGTTGGCCAGAGCGGGTGCTATTTGTAGCAGAACTAGAGGTAGAACCAGCAACAACGCCAGCAGGATGAGGCAGAAAATCGAAAGCCCGCGACTGATCGGGATCTCTTTGTCATTTGGCGACTCCTTCCCTGGGTCAGATGTTAGCCATTGCCCTATAACGCCGCCGCAGGCAAGCATGAGCAGGGGGGCCAAAGGAGTGGGGATCAGCAAGGTCCCCGCGGCTCCTCCCACGGCAATGGAAAGGCGCACTCGGTCAGGGCAGAATCTGTTGGCCATTGTCCAAACAGCCTGAGCGACTACGGCCACGGCCGCCAGTTTGAGGCCGGCCAACAGACCCACGGGAATGACATTCGCCCAAGTTGTCAACCCATATCCAAAAGCCACCAACAAGGCGGCGGAAGGCAGGATGAAACCTATCCAAGCCAGAAAGGCACCCGCAACGCCCGCCCGTAAGAGCCCAATCCCCATTCCTACCTGGCTGGAAGCCGGGCCCGGCAAGAACTGGCAGATAGAGACCAGACTGGAGAATTCCCGTTCTGAAAGCCAGCGAAGCTCCTGCACGAAGGTCTTGTGGAAGTAACCTAGATGGGCGACCGGTCCCCCGAAAGAGGTCGAGCCCAAGCGTAGAAAGATTCTGAAGATTTCGGCCAGGGACTTCATGCGGCTGACATTCTGTTCTGTTGAGTGGCAACAACGATCTTAACAGCGGGCCCTGTACATCGAACCGAGGGAGTCAAGCGATTTGTAATTAGGATGCATTCGGGAATAGGTCAAAGTGATTCGCCCAAGAATCACAAGAGGGACCAAGACTTATAGTCCCATTTTTTATTAACTGTATGTACCCGAAAAGGATTCAGCCACACCTAGCGGACGGTCTGCGCAGTATCCCTAGTAAACAGAGCCCTTCCCAACGACTGCAGACTTGGCTGCCGCGGCTCGGGTGAAGTCAGAATGGCGCTAAGGCATAGAGGTTATGGCGGGGGTGGTAGTTCGTGATGAAATCAGATTCTGCTCATCCACGACAATCCAGTCCACAAAGCGCCGAAATTTTCATTTTTGGAGCGAGGTTTTCGGGCGGGATGAGAGAAAAGACCGTACTGTTCGATTTATCGACCACCCAAATCAGAGGGTTGGGCCACTCGTTTAGCAGCTTTCTTTGTATTGGGGGCTGGTTCCATAGCGCTATTCGTAGAGAGAATAGACCCTTGGATGCTAAGAGGGGGGGGCAACTAAATTAGGGCATGCCATACGATGGGAACTGGGCTTTTTATGACCCGTGCCCTATGCAATCTCGCGTTTGAGCCTCTGCCACTCCCTGAATTTCAGGTAATTCCAATGTGATTCAAGTTCTAAAGTCTTTATACAAATTCCTTAGGCCTGAAGGCACAGTTTCTACAGATCTTGCCCATACGTTCCATTACACTCTTGGCAGTTCGAAGCCACTGGGTCCTTTTCAAAAATACATTTCCAGTCGGATTACATTTCCATGCCCAGAATGCACCCCCGCCTAGTTGACTGGCTCCTACTGGTTCTGGTGACGTTTGAGGCCCTTTCCGGACTGATTACCTTTCTGGTGGGCAAACCGTCGGGTCAATGGTTTTTTCGGCTTCATGGCATGGTCGGTCTGTCCTTGGTTGTGCTGGTGCTATGGAAAATGATGCGAGTTTCGCCGCGCGTCAGCTCTGGCCGAGTTGGCAGCGGGCTGATTCTTTCCCTTGCAGTCTTTCTCTTGGTGGTACTGGCCGTCGGTACAGGTGTAACCTGGGTCTCCTTCCAAGTGCCTCTGGGGTATCCCAACGGAATCAACCTACACGTTATCTTCGGGCTACTGCTGCTGGTGCTCATATCTCTGCATACCTGGATGCGCCATAAGCCCCTACCCAAAACTGGACTTGCGTCTCGCCGGAATTTCCTTTCCGCCTTATCGGTTGGCACTTTGGGCTTTGGGGCTTACTGGACCCAGCAGAAGGCTGGCCAACAGTTTGAGCTCGCGGGTGCCGAACGTAGATTTACGGGTTCGCAGGAGGCCGAGGGCCAACTGCCCGTGACCATGTGGATGTTCGACACGGTTCCTTCCATTGACTTGACCGCATGGCAATTGAAGGTCTCGGGAGAAGTGCAGACACCATTGAGTTTTTCTTGGGAGACATGGCAGCAGCAGCCAACTGTCACAGAAAAGGTAGTTCTCGACTGTACCGGGGGCTGGTTCAAGGAAGAATCGTGGGAAGGAGTGCCAGTTGCGGATCTGCTTGACGCTGCGGGTTTGACTGAATCAGGTCGCTGGATCAGTTTTCGCTCTCAGTCAGGTTACCGTTGGAGCCTGAGTCTGGAAGAGGCGCGCAAAGCTACCTTGGCATGGCGCATGAATCAGGAATTCTTGTCACCGGGTCATGGATTTCCAGTAAGGCTCGTAGCCCCAGGCCATCGTGGGTTTCAGTGGGTCAAATGGGTCACCGAAGTCCAAGTGTTGCCAGAAGCGGACTTTGGTCAATGGGGGGCGATTTTCGCGAGTGGCCTACGCACCTGAAAGGCGCAGGTGTAGATTCCGACCAACAAACTGTTGCGTAAGTATGTTGGATTCACAACCCCAGTTGCCCAGTACGCAGGGCTTTCCTGGGCTGCTTCCGTAGCATAGGGCCTTGGGCACGGACGCCTTGGCAGTTCAGAGGTCCTCTTGAGTTGTGCCTCACAATGAACAGCTGTCCGCCAGTCGCTTGATCCGCCTACTAGATCGTCTTCAGTTGAACCAAGATACAGTATTCCAAATCACTTTGGCCGGTTCAACTGGATTGCCAAAATGAATTTGCCAAGCAGATAACTGCCTAAGGCGAGTACCCGAGAGTATTGGCAGAACCGTTCGAAACCATATGAAGTTCGGTGTCCTCTTCACTCTCCCAGACCCAATCCCATGTGGGCCCTTCAGAAGGAGGCTGTCCCCGAATTCATCAACCCGAAGTCGCTGCTGATCTGAATCGTCTTCTCCAACCAAAGTAAAGGTGCGCCCCATAGGCTGGAAACTTGATTGCGATGGAGGCGAAGGGGAAGGCAGGTGCCACAGGTTCAAGGCAACCAGCCCTTTGAAGGTGCAGCTAGAAGATGGCTGTTAGCGTCTGGATGCTTTCAATCAGGCGAAATCGAGACCAGAACAGAATTGGCAAGAAGGTAACTCCAAGTCCGGAACCTTTCTCACCAGTTCCTCCAAACAGGCTTCAACTTTCCATGCTCCCCTTTTGAACCCAACGTCCTGTCTGGCATACCTATTCCCTATGAGCCGGGCTACGAACCAGCCTTTACCAGGCCGATTGGTTACCCTTTTAAAGGAGCCGCAGACGGGGATCCAACCATTCACGTAGCCAATCTCCCAACAGATTGATACTCAACACCGCCAGGAAAATGGCGCAGCCTGGGGCCAGAATGAACCAGGGCGCGCGGTAGATGAAAGTCTGAGCGTGTTGCAGCATGTTTCCCCATGACGCGGTAGGGGGTAGGATGCCCAGACCCAGGTAGCTCAAGCCCGATTCAATCAGGATCGCCACGGCCATACCTAAAGTGGCCTGGACCGTGATCGGGGCAACTGTATTTGGGAGAATCACCCGGAACATGACGCGCCATTGGGAAGCACCTACCGCTTGGCTGGCCACTACGAATTCGCGGGTCTTCAGATCCTGCACACTACCGCGTACTAAGCGGGCAAATCGAGGCACATAGACGAAGGCGATCGTCAAGACCACATTCAAAGTAGATGCGCCAAAACTAGCAATCACCAACAGCGCCAGGAGCACTGGCGGAAACGAGAGCAGGGCATCTTGCACCCTCATGACCAAGGCATCGGCGTGGCCGCCCCAATAACCCGAAGCTAGTCCTATAGGCACTCCAATCAACATGGCCAACACCACCGAACCTATCCCCACAATCATGGCGATCCGGCTGCCAAAAACCACCCGGCTGAAAATGTCCCGACCCAACTGATCTGTGCCCAGGATATAGCTGCGCGAAGGTGGCTGCAACGCATCCTGCGGATGTTGCGCGTAGGGCGAATAGGGGGCAATCAATTCCGGAATCAGCGCCATGAGCAGGAAGCAGGCATTGCTCAGACCCAAGAGTCCCAGAAATGCATTTCGGGCAGTCACAGGCCTGTGCCCCTTTCAGGACGCATACTGGGCCCGAATACGGGGATTGATAAAGGCATTCAGAATGTCGATACTGAAATTGGTCAGGATGTAAAACAGCACCATGAGCACTATGGCTCCTTGCACCAGCGGATAGTCGCGATTGAATATGCCCTGGAGCGTGAGCCAGCCTACACCGGACCAGCCAAACACCTGCTCCACAATCACCATGCCTCCCATCAGCCCTCCGATTTCAATGCCCATCACAGTCAGCATAGGCATCAAGGCGTTTTGCATAACATGTCGGCGCAAGATGGCCCCAAGGCGCAGCCCTTTGGCGCGAGCGGTGCGCACATAATCTTCCTGCAAGACCTCAATCATGTCGGCACGTAAGAACCGGGCGAAGGTAGCTATCAGATAGGAGGAGAGAGTAATGGCGGGCAACAGCACCCTCTTTAAACTTTCGACTGGATCTTCCCAAAATGGCACATAACCGGATGGAGGCAACCAGTCCAACTTGACAGAGAAAAGGAGTATCAGGATCAAGCCCAGCCAGAATCCGGGGATCGCCACCCCGGCCACCGAAAAGGTCATGATCAGGTGGTCCGCGAAAGTCCGCTGCATCAGGGCTGATAACGTACCCAAAGGAATGGCAATGAGCAGCGACAGCACCAGACTGGTGCCAATAAGTTGGAGGGAAGCTGGTAGCCGCGCGCCAATCATTTCGACTACCGGGCGTTCGCTGCGATTGGACAGGCCGAAGTCCCCGCGCACCGCGTCCGACAACCAGAGAAAATACTGAACCAGCATGGGTTTATCCAGACCCATCTCCTTACGCAACGCCTCCAACGCTGCCTGGTTCTCGGGGCGCGCCGCAGCGCGCCCCATACGCATAATGGCGGGATCTCCCGGTGCCAACTGCATGGCCGCAAACACGACCAGCGACATCAGCAGCACTACCGGAATGATCTGCATCAACCGACGCAGGCAATAACGCCCCACGCGGTGTTTACTCCATTACAGTGATGCTAGTAAAGAAGATGTCTCCCTTACCATTCATGGTCCAGCCTTGCACCTTGTCTGTGGTGATCGCCAGCAGGGGCTGGGACTGCACCACGATAAGAGGTGCCACCTCATCCAAAACGCGTTCCTGAATCTTCTGGTAGATCGCCTTGCGTGCTTCCAGATCGGGAGTGGCCGCCCCATCTTCGATCAATTGCAGTAGCTCCGCGTCAGGATAGCTCATGGGATCATTGAGATGAGGCTTGAAGATGATGTCGTACATGGAGTGGGGATCACCGCCTACATTCATCCAGTTGGCGATGGTCTGATACGTGCGGCCCACATAGTTGTCCAACCAGGTGCTCAAATCCTCGATCTCCACAGTGAGGTTGACCCCGGCTTCCGCCAGACCGTTCTGCCAAATAGTGGCAACGTTTTCCATGACTGCCACACCCGCAATCACCTTGACCGTGAGATCGAATCCGTCGGGATAACCAGCTTCAGCCAGTAAGGCCTTGGCGCCTTCGGGATCGTAAGTGATTTCCTCACCTTCCACAAAGGCCCACGAACTCCGGGGCAGGGAGCCGGACTGGGGGGTGCCTTGACCAAAGTACACGTTTTGCTGAATGGCGGATTTGTCCAAGGACATGGCCAACGCTTTACGCACGTTCGGATTCTGTAACGGCTCGTATCGGTTGATAGCCATTTCCAAGAGGAAGAGGCTGTTGCTGGCGTTAGGAGTCTGAATCACAAATCCATCACGCCCCCTGAAACGGTCCGCGTCGGCTGCCGGTACATCATATACGGCGTCAACGCTACCCGCCTCGAGGTTGGTAAGAGCAACTGCATAGTCTGGGAGAATCTTGATTTCAATCCCTTCCAAATGAGACGCCATCGGTCCGGAATAGTCCGGGTTCTTTTCCAGCACTATGCGATCGTTGGGCTGCCATTCGACAAAGCGATACGGACCAGATCCAATCGGTTCCTTGCTGATCGTGTCGATGGCCTCTTCGGGCACGATGGATATCAAAGCCACGTCTTCAAGGAACGGAGCCCAGGGGGCTTGCAGCGTGAATTTCACAGTGGCACTGTCCAACGCCTCAATGGAAACAACGGGATCCATTTTGCTGGCAAAGGTGGTTTCCTGTTCCGTAATCCGGTTGAAGGAATACAGCACGTCATCAGCTGTCAAGTCTCTGCCGTTGTGGAACTTGGCTCCAGCCCGTAGGTGGAATGTATATTCCGTGCCATCTTCGGAAATATCCCAGCTTGTGGCCAGGTTCGGTGCAATACTCATGTTGGCATCCAACATGGTCAGTTGTTCAAATACGTTGTGCCCGATCAGCACAGCGTAGGCGATCAATTGATTCCAGTGGGGATCATAGTTGTCTATGTCCGCAGTGGAAGCAATGATCAGAGTGCCGCCCATGGCAGGTTCGGCAGCCATAGCCGCATCTTCTTGGCTGTCAGCTGCTTCACTGGGAGGTGCTGGCGGAGCCGCACAGGCCCCTACTAGAAACAGCAGCATTGCAGACAACAGCATCGTAACAATCCGAGCCTTCATATAGCCTTTATCCTTGCGTATGAATGAAATCTGGCTGGGCAGATTGGCCAGTAATTCGCCGCGCCCAGACAGTCAAGTCTAATTCAGGTTTCTAAATGGAGCTAAACCCGATGCGGGCTCTTTACGACTGGTTCAAGAGGCCGGCTATGGGACAACTAGCCGAGTGACAAGAATCGGCCTTAAGGGGCCGCCGTAGGCTGTGCGGGAGTTGAGGCAAAGGACTGGAAATACTCGGCACTCGACACCTCCTTGAGAAGGGCTGCATTGCAAACCGGAATCCTTCAACAGCTGCAGCTACGCGGAATAAGCTTTTGATCAGCAGTCCAAAAGATCCAAGGGCGGCTCGATAGCCTTAAAACGGAGAGAGATTGGGCGCCTTGCTATTTCCTACTTGAGAGCCCTTAAGATTGGGACAGCGACGTTCCGTTTAGGGCCTCCGAGGAAAAATGAGAAAGGCCATTCTACAGGGAAGTGGCTTACAAATTTTCAAATTGGAAACAAATGCTGGCCTAACTTCCTATCGGCCTTTTGAATCTAGTTCAAGAGATTGCAGCACCTCGGTGATTTGTTCCCAAAATCCCTAGGCCCTTCTCAGGAATTCATAGACGGTAGTAGCTGGCTTGATGCTGGTTTTCATGCCCCGAAACTTCAAACTGACATCGGATGTCTCGCGTTGTACCGGACTCTAACAGGCGCTAGATTTCAGTGGTTGAATGGCGGCTCTCCCCCTCTGCCAGCAGCACAAGATGCTCTTCCCCTCGCCCTAGCTCCTCCAAATATGGAAGTCGAATTGTGGCGACCCTGAATTTCTTTAGATCTGTAATTGGTCGAAACTGATTCAACTCAAATGCAATGCCCGACTGACCTTCTAGGGCGCCGCGGATATTACGCAGTTTCCAAGGAATCCAGACCGGTCGAAACCTAATTTTACTAGGAGTCTGCGCCGTAGAACCTCCCGCAGGGCCTATGGTATAAGGCAAAAATCAGGACCTGACCGGGAAAATCCGCGGAAAACAGGAGAGCTACGGCATGCCGCACCAATTTCGACCCTACCACCCGGAGCAACCGCTGCTGTTGCCCCCCGACCTGCGGGATTGGTTGCCTGAGAATCACCTGGTGTACACGGTGAGCGAACTGGTGGACGCGCTGGATCTGGCGGCGGGGAATCGACCGCAGCATCGCACCCTCTGTGAATTTCGGCGGCGGCACCGCGCGGATTTTGGAGCGGTGCTGGTGGAGGTGGTGCAGCTGGCGCGGGACCTGGGCCTGGTGTCGCTGGCGACATTTGTGCCGGACAGCACCAAAGTGCGCGCCAACGCCAGTAAACGCAAGACCATGTGCTATGGGCGCATGCAGCGGGAGGAGGCGCGGCTGACCGCGGAGATCGAGGCGTTGCAACGGCAGGCGGAAGCCCTGGATGCGGCGGAAGATGCGCAATATGGGGTGGACCTGCGGGGAGATGAGGTGTTCGTGGCCCTGCAACAGCGGGAGAGTCGGCGGGCCGCCATCCGGGCGGCATAGGCCGCACTGGAGGCCCGGGTGCAGGCGGAAGCGCAGGCGGCGCGCCCAGGCGCATCCGACCCGGCGGAGCCTCCAGCCGCCCCCGCAGTGACGCCGGCACCCAAGACCCAATCCAACTTCACGGATCCCGAGAGCCGCATCATGCAGACCAGCCAGGACGGCTTTCAGCAATGCTACAACGCGCAGCTGGTAGTGGATGCGGACAGCCAGCGGTTAGCGCCCAAGCCAGTGACCAGGGCCAGTTGCCGCGCCTGCTGGATGCGGTGCAGGCGCGCTATGGCCATACGCCCACCCAGCTGCTGGCCGATGCCGGCTACCGCAATGAACGGGACCTGCAGGAGTTGGAAATCCGGGGCATTGACGGCTATGTGGCGCTGGGCAGGGAGGGGCACACTGCGTCAGGGCGGCGCCCCCGGGGACCGGCCACCCGGCGCATGCAGCGCAAACTGGACACCCCCCAGGGGCATGACACCTACGCCCAACGCAAGTGGCTGGTAGAAGCGCCCATCGGTTGGATTAAGCGCATTCTGGGCTTTCGCCAATTCGGGATGCGCGGCCTGCGCCCCGTGCAGGGCGAGTGGGATCTGGTGTGTCTGGCCCTGAACGTCAAGCGCCTGCACCGCCTGCTGCGGAATTAACCCGGGTGGCGCCCAATTCCCCCGAGCCCCAGGCCGCACCGACACCGTGCACCCCCACGTGATGCTCACGCCCCCGCTCTTTTTGCGCCGCGTGCTTCAAGGTCCCGGCCTGCACCGCGTATCCACCTGCGGCCATCCCTAAATCCTTGCCCTCGCTTGTTTCTGCAGCGCAAACTCCTGGGACATTAATAAAGTCCGAGCCAAGGTAGTGAATGACACTACCCTTCATACAACTACAGGACTTCATTCGTCAGCATGTAGAAGAGGGAGCCATTGTTAATACCGATGAAGCCAGGGCCTATCTGGATATGTGGAATTACCGGCAGGAATATCAAACATTCGGTAGGGGAATATGTCCGGGACATGGCTCACATCAAACGGTATAGAGTCCTTCTGGACCATGCTGAAAAGGCCTATGATAGTGTTTGGCATCATATCAGTTGCCAGCACCTGAAATGCTAGGCTGATGAATTTTCTGGTCGCAAGGGGCAGTCGGGAAGAGGACACCATTCAGCAGATGGGTCCCATTGTGGCGGGTTTGGTAGGTAAACGTCTCATGTACCAAGAATTGACTGGCAAGGAGACAACATTACTACCGAGAATAAAGAGTCTGAAGGGACTATCCCGCAAACACTGGCTCAATCCTTCATCCGGTCTGTGCCTGACAAAGAAGAACCAGGCAGGGCATCATCTGCACACCGTACTCAGGCACCGCCGCCTGAACTAGACAATGACCAGATTCCGGAAGATATAGGAGAGAATTACTGGATTCTCACCAACAACAATATGGACAGTTTTCAGGGGTCACCAGGCACAATCAGCCCATAATTGCAGAGGATCTGGAAATCCGGCTGGGATGTCAAGTAGTTTAATCCGTGAGCCAAAGTGGCGATAAATCGGTCCAGCAGGTGGCGATTGAAGACTTGCCGGGTCAGGTTGGTCAAGGAAAGGCGTCCCAGAGCGTGACCTTGCTGGTACCGTTGCTCCAGCTTGGTCCAAGTGAGGGCGGTGAGGACAGCATTGAAATGAAAATGCAGGCGGGGTGCAAACTGGGCCTGACAGTAGCTCAGGCCCAGGTGTCGCTTGGCGTCCCAGAAGAGGGACTCCATCGGAAAGCGGACGCGGTAGAGGCGATACAGGGTCTCAGGATCCAGGTGCTCATCGGTACGGAACCGCAGGGCCCCTTCGGTTTCCACGGGGGACGCTCCCAGCGGCAGGACATAGACCACTTGCCGCCAGCGCCGGAAGTAGGTGAAGATCGCCTTGTCCTGATGGAGTGACAGGAACTCACCAACGATCTCCATGGTGAGTACCGCGCTGTCGGCGAGGGCAAGTGCAGGCCCTCTCTGCCGGAGACGCCGGGCGCCCAGGAGCTGTTTCAAGGTGTCCTCCACAAGGCAGAAAGCGGTCATGATAAAGTCGTTGGTCCACAATGTCCTCCATGGCGTTTGGTTCAACCCCATTAGAGACACTGGAACCTGATTTTTCAGCTATCGACTCTCATTTGTCTAGAACCTGCACAACGGGTTAAGAATCCTTTTGTGAGTTCGCCTGTCGTGGAACTGCCAGGTTTGTTGCAGCGAGGCTCAATTTCAAGAACTCAGGAGAAACCCTAGATCAGGCGAGGCTCCAGCTCAGGTGTCGCCCAAAGCCAGTCTGAATTGCGGGATCTGGCCTTTTTTCTGAGTTCTAGCCACGCAATTACCTTGTCGCACACAGCCAGGGGGGAAGACTGAATCTGGTGACTAGAGTTGCAGCTTCCTGGAAAGCTGGTTCCAAGTTCGCGGCCAGGGACTAAGGCGTGCCAGTTCCCATGGTCTAATGTTAACCATTGAAACTAGGCTAGATTTGGAGTTCCTAGCAAGAGAATCTGACTTGAGAACCTCCAGCTAAATCGGCAGTCCCTTTCGCCGCAAGGCGATTTCAAGAAGCCAGGGCCAGGATTTCGGGCTCATTTTCCAGGCGCGTCAGCCAGTAGCTTATATCGAAGGTCTGGTTGCCGGTCAAGAACCGCCAAAACTTCACGCGGTTGACCATTTCCAGTCTGCCTACAGGATATTCGTACCAAGGCTCGGTCTTTGTAAGGATCGAATAGAGGGTTTCTGCCGCAGGATTGCGAGCCTCGAGCCTCGTTGTGGGATTGGCTGCCATCTGTTCTTCCAAGTCCTCTGTATTCCACAGACGGCACTGGCGCACGCGGGGATTGAGACGAATCTTGAACATGTACCGAGTGCGGTCTGTCTGGTTTTGACGTCCACAATGCCAGATGCCGTGGTGCAAAGCCAAGAGGGTTCCTGCTTGGCATACCATGGGAATCTGGCCCACGAAGTTCTGGTAACGGGCAATATCCGATTCGTTGATACGCCTGAATTGGCTGCCTGGCAACAGCAGGGTCCCGCCCATTTCCAAGGGAATATCATGCGGAAAGTACATTAACTGGATGTCGAAATGCATCCGGGTGTCAATGATACTGTCACCGTGCAGTCCCTGAGCCCGGCCCTCATTGGGATGCCGGATGTGGACCGCGTGATGATCAAAGAGCGGATCAGGACCTACCAAGCTCTGTACTATGCCTTGGATCGCAGGCAGCTGCATCAGTTCAGCCAAGGGGGAATCGGGAGGATAGGTTTCTGACAGAGGTTTGCCTGCAACAGGACGCTCAACCTGCTCTGAGGCAAACAAGGCCATAACCTTCTGGTTAATGGCGACGGGAACCAGATTGTCAAAGCGCAGGAAGCCCCGTGCTGCAAACGAGGCCATTTGGTTGGTAGTTAGCAGCCATTCCTTACTTACCCAAGAACTCATTGCAGTCAGACCTCCACCATTTTTTCAAAGACGTACTCGAACTTGAAATAGGATGTTGTATATTCCATTCCCGGGTAAGGCGGGATCAGCTGTGGGAACTGAATCACCCGCCACCCATCCTGCATAGCCTCGAGGCCAGTTCTGTAGGGTGGAGTATTGCTGTCCCCGGTTGTAGGGTTCGTCTGACCTGTACCATCATAGATAGTCCAGCCATGTACATCGCTGTCCAAGGCCGAGTTAGATAAATACAGGATCATTATTTTTTGGTGCAAATCAGGCATGGTCATGACAAGGTGGTGGCACACACCGGATGTGTGCCGAGCAAGTAAGACTCTTCAATAACCAAGAATGAATTCGACTTTAGATTCTGGTTTGAGTGATTGTCTTGTGGGTAATCAGATCCTGTTCCTTATTCTACAAGGGATGAGAGTGCAGCACACCAGCATCATCCTGCTTCCGGAAATACCAGAATCGTTACTCGCCTGCCTGAAGTCTTCGGTGGGAAGAAATCCGATGACTACTGAATACAGGAGAGGAGAAGCTTGTAGCTGACAGCAAGTAACAGGATCTCTCTCCCGAGCCTGATGATTGAGGCCGGGAGTGGTTACAGCTCTACCTGCATAGTTCTCTATACCGAAGTCCAGTCCGGGTCCGGCTGAATGGAGTCTTCCGGACGATTGCCAGGATCGGGACGACCCAGGCGGTTGATGATTTCCACTTCCACGCCGTCCTGAGCCTGGATCTGGCAGGAAAGGCGTACGCCGCTCAAACCCTCGACGAGGGTACCGTCCTCTGGTCCGACCCGGCCCAGGGCCAGGCCCGGCAGGAGCGACTGTCACCGGCAGTTTGAGGTCGGGCATGCACCGAATCGGCGGAATTACCTGTTTGGCAGCCGCGTGGTGCTGAGGGCCAGAGTGGCCGGGGCGTGGAAGGAGAGCGATGGAGGAGGTTGAGAGCCGCTAGGCAAAGGAACTAATTCCAGACCCCTCTGATCTTGGAAGGCTTCTTAACCTGCCAACTTTCTCCCAAGAGTTGCGAAGCTGCGTGCCGTGCTGCGCAGAGAAGATCAGTGTCGAGATTGGTTTCTTAGCGGGTGCGATGGACCGTATACAAATGATTTGCTTCCAGGTCCTGAATCAGGTGACTTTCGCCATCAGGCCAAACCACTTCCAACTGTTGCAATTCTGCTCCCTCGGGAAATCCGAAATGGGTTACCGGTGGTAGTCCCGAAAGGTACCCACTTGAGACTTCCAACAGACGATGCTGGGTTCCTGAGTCTGTCAGTAATATCAGACGAGCGCCTATACCCCGGGTATTTTGTACTTGCCCATCGCGCAAACGAACCTGGATTGACGAACCTTCACACAACTGATTTTCCAGCAACACGGAAGGGGCCAATAAATTGTTGATTACGATATCCAAGTCCCCGTCGAAGTCCGTATCTCCAGTAGTCATGCCGCGCCCGCCGGCCTGTAATCCCAGGTTCCATTCCGGCGCGGGAACAAAGGCCTCGCCTTTCTGGTTGCGAAACGCCCAATTGGTTTCCACCAATTCATTGCCAGGCAGATGGCTGAACATCTCCAAGGCGTTCATGCCATTGACTACATACAGATCCAGAAAACCGTCCTGGTTAAAGTCCGCCAACTGTGTGGACCAAGTCCAACCGGTAGCTGCTACGCCTGCGTCTGCCGCCAAATTAATGAATTCGCCGTCCGCGTTCTGTATCTGCAACACGTTTTCCGTAATCTGCAGATCTGTGGGATCTTCCAGCACCTTGGCCATCACCGGTTGCCACGCAGCCAAAATTTCCTCGTCTATCACCCTAGGTTTCATATCGGCGGCAAACAGGTCCAGATGGCCGTCATTGTTGACATCCCCCACACTGAAGCTCATGGTGTTCTGAGTGGTGTGTGCAAAGGGTGCATCCACTTGCCATGCGCCATCGCGCCATACCCAGGCCCCATCCGGGAGCAGGAAGTCATTGCCTGCCGTCAATTTCATGCCGTCCTCGCTCGGAACCACTGTTAACGCCAGGGCCTGGGAATGCAGGGCTAGTAAATGGCTTTGGAATTGGGAAGCACGCTGTTCGTGCCAGTAGACACCGGAGTTGGTCTGCCCTTCAAAGGCTTCTTCCAACAACGCCTTCAGTTCCAGATCATAGGAGCCCGTCAGCAGGTCAAGATCTCCATCCCGATCGACATCCACCCATGCCATGCTGTACGCAGTCTTAGCGACACCTGGGAGCATGGAAATCGAAAACTGGGCGGCCCCACCCGATGTATTGACATTGCTCAGATACGCCACAGGCGGGTCCAGACGACGGGTAAAAACTACGTCCAGCATCCCATCTCCATCTACATCCACCATGGCCGCAGCACGGGATTCCTGGTGAAACAGGGCGGTCCGGGTAAAGCGGGATTCTCCCAAATTCCAAAGAATGGCGTTGGGTTCAGAGAGATTCGCCAACGCAATTTCCGGTAGCAGATCCCCATTCAGATCGCCCAAAGCCACCCCCGAGCCATTGCTGTCAAACATGCGGACGCCTAGGTCTCCAGGTACGAGGCTGACGTTGTCCAGGTCGTGAGCTAGGAAGGTCCCGGCACAGCCAGAAGCGGCCTTAAAGGGAATGCGTGTAGTGATCCCCGTAGGTTGAACGGCGTGTACGACCTCGCCCTGCAACGAAGGGGCAACCCACGGTTGGGCACAGGCGGAGACCGCGAATAGGGCACACGCCGCTAGTATGACATGGACCGATACGGAGCGGGTTGTGCATTGATGATGGGTTCGAGCCAGCAAATTGTGAGGAGGGAAATTCATATTGTTACTCCTGGTATACCCAGCGACGGCGAATAGTCCAGTTGAAAGCCGTGACCGCGAAAGTCAGCAGAAACAGGACCCATGCCACCGCGGAGGCATACCCCATCCTGAAAAAGCGGAAGCCTTGATGATAAAGGAACATGGAGATGCTGATAGTGGTGTCGCGTGGCCCGCCTTGGGTCATGATGTACATCTGTTCGAAGACGGCCAGACTAGAGGAGATGGAGATAATCAGTACGAAAAACAGGGCCGGAGACAACAGTGGTATGGTCACGCGCCAGAACAGTTGCCGCTTGTTGGCACCATCAATGGTTGCCGCTTCATTCAATTCGGTTGGAATGCCCTGCAGCCCTGCCAGCAGGATGATGGCGTAGTAGCCTACCCATCGCCATACGGACATCACCACGATCGCGAACATGGCCCAGCGCACATCTCCCAGCCAAGCCTGGGCTGGCAGGTTTACCAACCCCAGCGCCCAGTTCAGGACACCGAAACGGAAATGGTAGATCCATGACCAGACGAATGCCACAGAGATGAAGTCAGTCACAATAGGCAGAAAACAGAGCAGCCGTACTACCGGTACGATCCCCACTTTCTGGTTGAAGAGCAGGGCAAACATCAGAGAGGCCCCGACCACCAGCGGCGTAAATTCCAGCGTATATACCAGTGTGTTACGCAGGGCCGTCTGGAACACATTGTCCAGCAGCAAGTCCGCATAGTTGTCCACCCCCACCCACTTTGCAGGGCTGATACCTGACCAATTGGTAAAACCCATAATCAGGGAGAAAACACCCGGGCCCAGGGTCAAGAGCAGAAAACCGATCAGATTGGGCGCCAGAAAAAGCACTGCGATAAGCGCTTCCTTGTGCCGGGTACTACGGAAGAACCCGGGGCTAGGGGACGTTGAAATGGGGGCCGCTTGAACCGACATATCAGCCTTTTATGCCTGACATAGCAACGCCTTCAATGTAATACCTCTGCAGAAACAGAAAAACGACAATCACCGGTACGATGGCCATCACCGAGCCAGCCATCAACTGGGGCACGTCCGTGTGGCCCTGCTCCTGTTGAATTGCGGCCAGACCAATGGGTACGGTACGTAATTCCCGCGTGCGAATTATGATCAGGGGCCAGAGGAAATTTCGCCAGGTGCCGATGAAGATGAAAATGGCCGCAGTAGCCAGCGCCGGCTGGGACAGCGGCATCACAATCTGGGCATACCGCCGGAAATATCCCGCCCCATCCATTTTGGCCGCATCTTCCAATTCAAAGGGAATGGTTAAGAAGAACTGACGGAGCAAGAAAGTGATAAAAACACTGAAGATCCCGGGGATGATCAGGCCTGCCAGACTGTCCACCAAGTGGACGCGGCTGACCAGCACAAAAGTCGGTACGATGGTGACTTCGGCGGGGATGAGCATGGTAGCCAGATACAGCAGAAACAGCTTGTCTCGGCCGGGGAACTGCAGCCGCGCGAAGGCATAGGCTCCCAGACTGGCTGTGACCAGCTGGGCCGCCATCACAGTAATAGCTACAAAGGCGCTATTTAGTATGTAGCGCCCGAAAGGCTGGACAGTAAAAACTCCAAAGTATCCACCCAGATCCAAATAGGTAGGCAACCAGATGGGCGGAAACACAGCTGCATCCACTTCTCTAAGCAAGGAAGTACGCAGCATCCAGAAGAAAGGAAACGCCATCAAGGCGCCAAACACGGCCAGCAAAAGAGTAGCCAAACTCTTTCGACTATGGCCTGAAATCCACCCCTGCCAACCTATCTGTCTTTGTAGTCGCATGTCCCATCAACACAGCAACCGGGGCCATGCCGGAGGATGCAATGTATAAGCGGCAATGGTGGCAAGATCCAATGGATGTTGCCACCACGCCTATCAATCTTCTTACCTTTACGCTCTAGACATCAATGGTGACGCCCTGCCACTTCTCAGCTAGGGCTTCATTGGTCTCACTCTGGATGGTCTCCAGAGCAGCCTCGATGTCCCCTTCACCCGTGTCGTAAATGGCGCCGTAATGGCGGGCCCAAGAATCGTTGAATTGAGGACTGGCCAAAGTGGACCGATCATTGAATGCCCAGGAGAGCTGCTCTACGAAGGCACCGGGATGCTCGGCTTTGCCGCCTGCTTCCAAGTACGCCGGGGTGGCACTCCAGCGGGCGGGAATGCCGCGTCCGGGTCGCCCGACCATTTCTGCCAGGGTCTCGGTGCTGGTATAGCTTGCCAAAAACTCCCAAGCTGCATCTGGATATTCCGAACCGGTGCTGCAGCAGAAGCCTGAACCACCAGTTACCGTGCTCTGAATTTCAGAAATGGGCAAGAATCCGATATCAAAGTCGAAACCGACTTCCGCATTCTTGGACTGCAAGGACCATTGGCCATTTAATTCCATAGCCACCAGACCGGAGGCAAAATAATTTATGCCGCCGCTCCCGGCCATTTCCGCGGCCGTGGGTACCACTTTGTGGGTGTAGGCCAGATCTATCATCCACTGGAGGGCAGAGGCCGTTTCCGGGGAAGATATCAGGCATTCCCGACCGTCGTCATCGTAGTTTCGCCCGCCGGCTGAATAGATGAAGGCGGAATGCAGGTACTGGCTGCCGTTTATCTGAGCGCCCCACTGCTCACCATCGGGTTTGGTCACGGCGGTTGCCGCTTCAACAAATTCCTCCAGAGACCACTGGGTCTGACCTTCAGTGGGGGGAGTATCTATACCTGCCTCTTCGAACATGCCTTTGTTGTAATAGATGCCCCAAGTGGACTGATCATAGGGGAAGCCCCACCACCGGCCCCAGAAATTGAAGCCGCGGGAAACACCGGCCGCAAAGTCATCTGTATCGAAACCCGCTGTGGCATCAATGTAGGGATTTAGGTTCAATACCAGGCCCACGGAGGCTACAGGCGGCACGTGCTCATCACTGGCCATGAACACATCCGGCAAATCACCCGCGGCGGCACCGGCCAGAATGGTGCTGGTGGTATCTCCCCAACCAGCGTATTCCAGCTTCATGGTGACATCTGGACGCTCTTCCTTGAATGTGTCCAGCCCGAGCTGCCAAGTGTGCATGTCACTTTCATTGAACCAGTTCTGGAAACGCATTTCGATCATTTCCATGGCAGGTTCATCCGCCATGGTGTCAGAAACAGGCGCGGGTGTAACACAAGCGGCCAAAGCTGCGCCGGCTAAGGACATGGAAGAGAGTTGCAGAAATCTGCGGCGACTCACTCCTGAAGGTAACAATGACTTCGACTCTTTCATATTCAAATCTCCTCTAAAAAAAGTGAATCCTTCCGCCCCTGTCCGTACACCCCTACTAAACTCGGGAGACAGGCAAAAACGACAGAAGCAGGAATGCTGGCTGTCCTATCGGGTCCAGACAAACCTAATGGATTGCAGACTCCGTACAACAGCAGCTCTGACCGAATAATATCACTACTAATTACAACAGAAGAACCGAATATTTCAGAAATCCTTCTGTTCCACGCATTTGAACAAAATGAACGAGACCTAGGCATTCTATAAAGGCCACGCGCGCTCCAACTTTGTACTTAGGCCAGGAATCAGAGTCATGGTTACACCCTTTGTATGATTGGGTCTAGCGGGGATTTCTGGTCCAAAGCCGCCTGTAGTCGACTTACGATCCCCAAGCTGGGGCTCTTATGGTGCTTCTAGGCCTTCTCCAATGAAATGACCGTCCCCCTGACCCAGTAGCCGTAGGTCTGGAAGCGCAAGCCACAAAATTGCGAGTTCTACGGAGAGCTAAAAGCGGCAGGTAGATTCACCTTGAATATTGCTTGTAAACGTCGTACATGGAAATTACGCACCCTCATTGGCGTGTGGCTTGCGCTAACTTGCTGAGTAGGGAACGGTGGCGCTCCTCCGGAGCGTTTCACTTTACTGGATTGATTAAACGCCACTAAAGCTGACCGAGACATGATCCTTTTAGGCTGCAATTACGATGTTCACTTGGCTCAGTTTGTGAATGTCAGCCTCGCAAGTGCTCACCGGATTCTGAATTAAAGGTTCTACTGCTGTGCCCCAGGTACTAGTAAGAACTAAAGCTGTTTCAATCCCGTCGCAACAGAACCCAACTTGGGATTTCAAGTGGCGTTTAATTTGCCAAGGAAGGATAGCTGGCGATGACGGCTGGATGAAGACCCACTTGAAGTGACTGTAAGTGCTGTCATTTCATGGTTTCGGGTCAGACCAGATTCTGTGCCCCATTTTTGCGGCGGTTTCGGTCGGTAACTGCTTTGATTCGAAAGTTACTATAATGTTCTTGCGGCGCATTCCAGTCCAAGGCTAGTAGTTCCAGGCTGTGATTCCAGTGGCTCTGAGTTTCCTAAACCTGCACACCAAGAAACTGATGATGGTACTTGTAGTACTGTTGGTCCTTTCCTCTGTGTCTTTGGCGGCGTGGGGCATTACAGGAGCGGACCCGTTTACATTATTGAATTTTGCGTTTACAGGCCATCCAACTTTCAAATCGGTAGTCAAGTATGGTGATGAAGGTGAAGTGCTCGAGGACAAGATAGTCTACCGCCTTGGAGATTCAAAAGTATTAGAGGATTGCATTGCCAGTGAACTCCACCGTAGAGAGGAAATGATAAGCCAAGAGGTCTTAGAGGGAGGAGAAATAATTACTTGGGTCGCGTGTGCCAAGGAGTGATCTTCTAAATGCTCTGTTCGGATACTTGCACAGCCGGTGATTGGCCAAAGAGTAACTGACTTTCGGAAAGAAGGAATGCAGTTCTTGAGTTGGGATTCGGGCTGTAGTTTGTCTTTTTCAGTTCTTGCACAGAGGCCTTGTCGAACAGAGAACATGATTTTCACAGAAGTGGCTTTCTTTCTTGGCATGCCACATCTCAGACTCTTTTCTTAGATTCTTCAAGGCTCCCGGGGCACGGGATCGCTTCCAGAATATCCCAGACCTGAGAGAGGCAGGCAGGTCCTGAAATAACGAGATCAGATTGGGACAGTGTCACGCTAATCCCCGGCGCCATTACCACGTCCAATGCCTGACGGTAGGTTCACTTCTCCAGGTGGAATGAGGAGTGACAGAAAATTGGACCCCATTGCCGTCAGTAAAGGAAATTCTCAACGTGGTACGTTCTTCGTACAGTGCCGGAGCCATATGTGGAGCAACAGAAGAATAGTCTTGTCTGCGATTCTGTCAGTAGAATCGTAGGCTGAGAGCACTGCTGAATTTGAACTGGTTCGTCTCAAAGGAAGACCGACCAGAGTGTTGAGTAATAAGAAGGGCCAACGTCAAGTAATGCATTTAATCTCTCGGGGCTTCAAATGACCTCTCTGAGTTGGCCGAACTGTCAGATTAGTCGAAATCGCCTTCTCACTCGCGTCAAACTTAGACTTACTCTATTTGTGTACCTCTTGGGCCGGGGGAGTTTCATCTTCGACGGGCAATTCAAAGACTCTCCTGTCCAGTGAGGACCATCCGCATGTGATCAAGGCGGCAGTTTGCTTCATCGCTGGTCCTCTGAAATATCAAGACCTTGGTTCCTCGCCTTTAGCGTAGTAATACCAAGTCGCTGTCCAGCCCTGGCCCTTAACCTGTTTGAGGCCAACGCCTGCTTTCTTGAGATCTGCTTTATGGTCTTCCCACAATTCCTGGAATTCCAAAGGCGTAGGAACGAGTTGGCGCACCCAGTTGGAGCCGAATTTAGTGGTGATGGCCTCTGGTTCCGCCCATGGGAGGGCAATCAGGGCTTGGCGTAACAAGCGGGGTAATTCCTCTACGCGCGCTGGCCATTCTGGGAGCTCAGGGGAGTCTGGAGCAGGACTCGCCGGCACGGAGTCCCAACCCCAATTCACCGATGCACCTTGCACTTCCTCCAGAGAACGAACCAGAGCCCAAGGCACCTGCCGATTCAAAAGCTCTGTGCGAATGTCCCATTGGGTCATTGAAATAGCCCCGCGGTCGGTCTTTACTTCCATATAGCCATGTTGCCCTGCAGTATCTATCAGCAGAAGATCGGGCATTCCAGGAGTCATGCCCTGTTCCAACATGCGGCGACGTTCCTTGTGGGTGCGGATGGCCCCATTGGGAATATGCACACACATCAGGTCGGGGCGGTGTTCCTCCATCCAACCCAGGATTGTAGTCTGAAGGCTCTCTTCAGATTCGAGGATGTCCGCTGCGCGAGATTTCTGTTTGGTTCGAGGCATGGCTATTTCAGAGTTATGAAAATTAAATGGACGAATTGAAATAGTATTGTGCGGATACTACATTGGAATGCCGCAAGAGGCAGACGGCACAGAATAGAAACTATACAATTTGACAGGTTCAAAATTCAGTTTGCGAGCCCCTTAGGGAACGAAATGGGCCCGGCTAGCTTCTTTCCTTTTAAGGGAGCGTTCGAACGCCAATTATGAAATTTCAAAGCGCCAGAACCATGAATCATCTACTTGCGGAAAAGCAAGTCTGTCAGAGAACTTCGCTGAGCCGAAACCTGAGTAAAGTCAGGCAAGTACAGCCAATCCACTAGCGGGCTTGCGCTGAACTAGAAGCGCAGCTCAGAATCTTCAAGCAGGCAGGTCACGAAAGATAACGGCACATATGCGCAGGCCTTTCCTTGGAATTGATCCAATCCAACTTGCTTATGCCCACACTGGACTGGTGCCAAATACGTCTCCGCAAAAAATACTGCTAACTCTCAGTTTTACCACCAATGAGGCGAAGTGAATCCTACGCAAAATTAAAATGTGCCAAGGACACTTTGTCAGAGGCCTTCTTACCCAACAGTGTGCCGAGGACCTAGCCTTCCCATGCGAAATCCGTGCCAAGCCCTGCAAACATTACACTCCTAGTGGAAGTCCACCGCTGATCTCTCCACTGCACGGCTGCGCCCTTCCTGATCTGCGCCCGGCCAGCCGGCGCACTTGGCCAGCGCACCTGAATAGATACCTTTCGGGAAGAGGGCGCGTGTTGACTTCCTAAAGTCAGTCTCTGCGCTGCCGGCACCGCCGATTCTCCTTCCAGCTGGGCCGCATCCTCCTGCGACTGCTTGGGCAACAACTGAATCATGCCGAGAGCACTCGGGATTCGACCCGTAAGAACACCTGGTCTGGAGGGCAGCGGCCTGTATCCCGACTCTGGTCCACAGCTGAGGCGTGGCAGGCGCCATGTATTTCCTCTTCGTTTAGGCCACTGTTGGGACGTTACTTACCCCCCTTTCGCCCGGGAAACTCTTTCAATCGCTTCATTTGCAGTGGCCTCGAACTTTGCTCTTCCTAACTTAGGAAACAACGCGCCAACCTCTTCCAGACCCATGCTCTCTGGACATATATAACATGTATATGTGTTTGTAGTCTCCTGATTCTTCTCGCGATATTTGAGGGATGTCTTGGATAACCTCAACGGAATGAGCGAAGTCCACTTTAGGCCTAAAGGGATCACTCCTACTGCTCACCTATGGTCAGGTTAAAAAGCCCCTTACCGAACTCTGGAGCGGGGGGATTGCCTGGGTCCATTCCATGGGCTGCTGCGATTTGGCCAAACAGCCTCATCTGTTCAACGACGAGTTCTATGGCTCCCAAAGGTCCGTCATGGCTGGCCTGTAAACGGATTACTTCGACTGAGGGCGAAATCTGTTCCAGAGTTCTGTCGAGGAGTGTGGCCCATTCCGGTGTGACAAGGGCTACAAGCGCAGTTGATTCTCCATGTCTCTCCAGCCAATGGTGTCGACCGTGGGCATAGTTTCTCAAATCGGTTAGATGGACACTGGCCACACCTCCCTCCATCAGCTTTGACTCGAAGTCCACTGCAGCTACGATTCCCCAACCTGCATAGAGCAGGGAGTACGTCGAAATATTCGGATTTATGTCCACTGGCCTGGGCGCCGGCAAGTCCGATAACACCATCTCCTCAAGTCCAGAAGCTGCGCAATAGGCACGAATGACGAGAACCATGGATGCCAGAAGAGAGTTAGTAGCCAGAAAGCCGTCCTTAGGGATCGGTGGCGAGAATCTGATCACTTGGGCTGTACTGTGGCGTTGAGCTTCTTCATTCAATTGTGAGGCTTTGGCGAAAGTAAGAATGAACTGACTAGGGGAACCGTCGCAGGCCGCGTGAGTCAGAGATTGCACAATGTCTGGATTGCCGCCCCCTGCACTCATAAGCCCTACCGCATAAGGACTGACTGAAGGCAGAGCCAACAGTTCCAGCGGAGTTCCATATTTGGACGGTTGCCCAGTCATCAGTTCATTGACCATAGACCAGTATGCCGCTCCCGCCAGTGAGCCGCCCGAGCCAACCGTAAAGAATGGGAGGTCAGCAACCTCGCGTATGCCGTCTGCCAGTTCCGCAACGGAGGCACTTTGCGCCCATTCCAATGTCTGAGCCAGTTTCTCCAACTCCTTCAAATATGTACCATTCACATTGTTTCTCTCTCTATCCGTAGGACTTTTCTTCCCAAGTTGAATTGTCTCTCACTAATTCGACCACGATCTAGTGTAGCGCTCTGGACATATCTATGTGGCGCGGTTCGAAAGTTTCAAAGCTGTCAGGACATAGATAGATACCTGCCACAGCCTGGATATGGCATAAGCCGCCGAAAGGAATTCACTTCCCCCACGAATAGAAGGGTCGTTGGCTCTGCCACATAAAGTGACTTCTGCAGAGATAGGACTCCCTCAGGCTGGCGTCCTAGTCGAAAGTCTTGGATGGGTGAGAATTCAGGTCAATCCAAGTCCAATGTATCTGCCTGCCAAGGTAGCTATCGAAAGAGCACTTTATACTTGGTTGCCTTTACCTTCACACACAAAATTGAATCTTGAGGGTAATCGATACAAGAAATCCCACAAAGTTTCGCTTCCAGAGAATGCTCACGATCGGGAAGATTTTGGAAGTTAGAAAGTCACAACTGTAATCACTTTTCGGCTGGCCAATGCATAACATTCCATATCTGTTCGTCAAGGCAATTGGCTCCAGTATCTCTGAATCCATGATTCCAACATTCCCTGTATCCTTTGCTAGGGCACTCGGAATTCCGGTCTTTCGAAGACCTGCTTCTACTCTGTTTTTTATCAGCATAGTCTGACAGCCTTGCGGAATGCACCTGGTGGACCTTGACCAATCGCGGCTGGCAGTTCCCATCTCGCCAATTTGGCTCGTTGTGACTGAATATTGACAAGGGTGGGATAGGAATGGACTCACAGTTCCTGCAGACGGGGCAAAGGCTTCCAGCACGAAATTGAACGGCTCCCAGAGAGCGTCCCAGAATGTAAGTGGAAGCTGAACGGACGCACCTGCCGCAGCAGGGCCACAAAGTGGCGGCAAGAAATCTTGAAGACACTTTGCGAGACTATAGAACCCAGAATCACTTGACTTCATAATGCCTACCGCAGTTCCTGCCATGGAAATTCCTTTCCTGGACCCGAACTAGCCAAATCCTTTAGCAAATCTCAAGCACAAATCGGAGCCGCTTTCAGTCGAGACTCGAGTTTGCCCCGAAAATGGGCCTTGGCAAATAGAAGGAGCAGACTACTAGCCCTTGACATGGCTACATACATCAGCGACTGCCATCTATTTCCTTGTGCTTCTTCGACATCAACGACGATTACTACTTTGCTTTCCAGCCCTTTGAAAGCATAAATAGTGGAAAACCTGATGGATGGGGTTGGGTCAGAATTTTCTCCGCGAGAGCAGTCCATGACCAGTAAGCCGCCTACTTGTTCAAATTCGGAGAGACAAGATCTTTCCAGACGGCGCGGCGAAAGGATTACTACGTCTTCGAAGAGTATATTGTCTCCGGCCAAACCCTCCAAGGTGTCTTTCAAGAAACTCTCCAAGTCCGCTTTGTTCTTCCAATACTTGTATACAACCGGAAGCCCTGTCTCTGATCCGAATCCGAAAGGAGGTTCGTCAAACCCAGCCAGTAGTGTAGTTTCTTCTGCGATCTTTCGCGTATTTCTGCAGTTTTGAGTGAGTTTGGCTTTTACGAAGTGAATGCTGTAACGCGAAAGAATTTCCATTGGATCCCTTGAATCTCCGTAGAGCGCTTGGCGCGTGAAGTCTCCGAACACTGCCCAACAACCTTCAGCCAATCCACCGCGCAGAGCAAGGTTGAGTGGGCCGAGAATCTCAGGTTTACACAGGTCCTGGGCCTCGTCCATTACCAGCACATCGAAACTCTGTCCCAGTTCTTCAATAGCAACTTCGAAGTAGAAGGGATAAAGTTCGCTAAATAGTTTTCCTTGGTCACCTTCATTGAAGGCCTTGTCCTCTACCTCTTTGAACTCCTCGCTAACATTACTGGACAGTATCAGATTTCTGGCCACCCTGTGCCAAGTACCAGTGGTGACACCCCAACCCTCAGTCTGCTTACGGAGCCTTTCACCCAGCAGACGGTTGAAGCAAATGAAGATGACCCTCTTTCCAGCACGCTCAGCTCTGCGTGCATATTCCACAGCCAGCAGCGTCTTACCAGTACCAGCCGCCCCTCTAAACAAGCAACGCGGGTTGTCTTCAAGATCATCGAGTCGCTGATATTGCTCATCCGTTAGGCGAAGCAGCTTTTCCTCAGAACGGGCGATTGCTACGCTTCTGGCCAAGACCTGATCAAAATCAGGGCGCAGAATATTCTTTAGCGCCTTGATTTCGGATAAATCGGGGAATCGGGAGTGCTTTTTGCGAAATGGACGTAGACGGTGTTTAGCTAATCGCAGTATTGGTTTGGAAATAGGGCCTCTCAGGTCCTCAACATCTATAACGTCGGCGCGTTCAAATTCGGGGGTGAGAGGGGGACAAGACACATCCGGGAAGACAGTCCCACATCCGATGGGGAAATCCGATTGCAGGCTGTTGGCTCCAAATTTCTTGATGATCGCATTACGCAGAGCAAACATGCCTTCCTTTGCCTGCTCAAAAGGGCTTCGCTTCAGTTTCACGACCTGGTCGTATCTGTCCTTTGTCTGCCAAACACCATCCTGGCAGGACACCCGGCCTCCTTTGACCTCTAGGCAAACTATGCCTTCATTGGGGATAATGGCAACGAAGTCAATTTCGCCGTACGGTCCCGAAGACCTTCGGGCCAGGTTCAAGGAATGTAATACCGTCCAGTCTTTTGTACCGGAATCTTCTTCTAGAAGCCCAAAAATGCGCCGTTCAGCATTGCTAACGGTTCCTTCATAAATCTGGGCTGGAATCATCCTAGCCATAACTTGCTCTCTCGACTTTACCTATTACTTCTGCATACACCATTTCCCTGTCCCTGAACTCACGGCCGAATTGAGCTCAGCTGCCAGAGAAATTGAAGAAATCCGCAGCGTATACAAGCCGGATTGCTTTGAATGGCTACCCCGGTCTTCGCTAGGCCCATTCGCTTCTCTATTAGCTACTTCCCTAATCTGATGCCAGCGCTTCCCTGCCGAATCTTTCTATGGTTTCCAAGGTCTCCTTGACATCATTCCAGGCAGTAGTGTGATTAAGAATACATAGCCTAAGCGCAAACGTTCCATGCAGCGATGTTGACGAAACGAATGCTGGGTCTTCCCAGAAAAGGCGCGCCAGAACCGTCTTGTTGATCTCTTCCAAAGCTTCCTCTGTCATGGGGGTAGCCGCGGGATTGATCCGCAGGCACACAATTCCCAGAGTTGCAGGAGTCATCCTCTCCAGGGTCGAACTGGCCTGGACAAATTCCTCAGCTTGTGCAGCCAGTTCCATACCCTTTGAAATAGCGCGGCGGAAAGCAGCCATCCCGAAAGTCTGGACCGATGCCCAGACCTTAAGGGCCCGCACGGAGCGACTGAGTTGCAGGCCCCTATCCACGAAGTTAGGGTGGTTTGACCCCCACACCGTATCCTGCAAAACGTCGTTTCGCACAGCAAAGGCATTCTCAAGTGTGCGCTAGTCCTTCACCAACAGACAACCCGCTTCATACGGCTGGAATAACCATTTGTGCGCATCAAGCCCTATCGAATCGGCCCGTTCAATCCCCTGCAAGAGTCGCTGGCCTTGTTCCGTCACAACCGTAATGCAGCCAGATCCCTTCTGCGTCGCAGTAATCCGCCATCATGTCGAGGGGAATCCACCGCCCCGGAACTGGCTGTGCCGGCGTTGGCGCATATAGCCAATGGATTGAATCCACCCGCCCGGTCAGCTGCCACGGCCTGTGCCAGCGCCTCCATGTCCAGTCGAAAGCATTCATCGCTGGGCACAATGCGAATGCGTTCCCGACGCACCCCCACTACCATGGCGGCCCGGCTAAAGGCGCTATGGCCTTGATCACTCATGTATACGGTAGCTCTTTCAGGGTTGCCGGCCGCCTCCCGCGCTGCTACAAAGGCATCCACGCTGGCCGCCGATCCCCCACTTGTGAATATACCCCCTGCATTTTCAGGGCAGCCAAGCCAGCGTCTAAACCAGTCAATGACAACCAGTTCGAGCTGGTTGGGGCCGCTTGAAGTCAGCCATGTGCATTGGTTCACGTGGAAGCCAGCCACCATAAAATCCGCCAGTATTCCAGGCCAGGTAGGTGAAGAGGGAATAAAACCAAAGAAGCGGGGGTGGTCAATGCGCGCGGCAAACGGCAGGATCTGGCGGGCCGCTCGTTCAAAGACTTGCTCCGCAGCGCGGCCATCCTCAGGTGGATCCTCCATTAGCTGATCTTCCAGCTCCAGCCGAAATTCTCCCTCCCATGCGGGTTCTGCAGGCAGATTCTCAAACCGGTCCAGCACCATCTCGGCGACTTTTTGAGTAAGGTCGCGCATCTGTTTAGAGGTGATCTGGAGGTCACCGGGTGTGGCACCGCTTTCATTTTTCGCCGCAACTTCCCCCTGGTTCGAGTCTCCCCTTTTGTCAAGTGCACCTGACTGTGGATCGGCCATGGATATCTATCCTTTTGAACTTTTTTTTATCATTAATGGCAGTGTCTCACGCTGAGATCCTAGTCTCTGAATATTGACGACGCCTTGCCCAAGTATGCTAGGAAAGCATTCTTTACTTCACTTTCCGCAGTTGCTTGAAAATGCTGGCTCTTCCCGCTTGAAAGGAAGCTTTACCTTAATTGAAAACAACCCTTTCCTGATGGGATGTTAGGCATCAGTCCCTCGCCTATGGGCTTTGTGCGTACAAGATCGGACCGGGGGTAAACTCCAACTGAGTCACTGTCCCGATTCCAGTCTGTGGATACCTTATATATATGTGTGCCCTCTAGACGAAATCGCCTGCGGTTAGCCCAGTAGCTGTTCAGTGGGCGCAACATCCAAAATCTCGCCACCACCGTGACCGCTTCCGCCTGGCTTCCGAAGCTGCAGAGTAGCTTTGCGCGCTCAAGGTGCGGTACCCAGAGTATCTGCCCGCATTTCCCTTGCCAGTATTCCACTGGATTGTTTCTTGTGCCCATACTATTGTTGCCATTTGACAGCAGATTGGATTGCCCTACCAATTCCGAATCTTCAGATCTTCTGGAATGTTCGTGAGAGGAAGAGATATTAATACTGCATCTGGACGTCAGCACGAACCGAAGGAGAATTAGTTACGCTACGCAAGCGTACTTGCTGCGAACTCAGGAATCCATAATCTGCCTTTACCATACGCACTGAGAATCAGTGTGCCGAACTATCCAATAACAAGCTTGAATGGTCTCGTATATGGGCGCAGAGAGAAGCCTGACAAAATTGTCCAGATGGCCACATAACATCTGGACAGGGGTCTTAGGCGCGATGGGCTTGCCTAGACATATCAGTCAGAAGGAAGGCAAGTTCAACTCAACAATGCAAGACTAGACCAAGTTCTATAAGCGATTCCAAAAAGGATTCTGCGCGGTCCAAATCCCATTAGCCCAGTGTCTGCATCTGTCCATCTGTTCTTAGAGGCTTGAAGCTGTCTGCAGAAGCCGACAAGAACAGTCTCCTGGGGAAACCTAATGGAAATCTGTCTGAAATGAGGCTAGCTCCTGCCCCTTATTGTAAGCAGTCTCTACACTGCATTTCCGTCGAACGTACCCAACTCCAGGTTGGCCAATCTGGCTCTGCAGCTACAACAGCAGGTGCGGATATGCTTCCACTATCAGCGGTTTCACATCCACCAATGCCGCTTGGAAAAGACCCAGAGCTCTGTCAATGTCAGCCTCTGACATCACGGTGGAGAGATTCAAGCTGGACGCGTGCGAGATCACCAGCCCGTGGTTAAGACAGGCTAGGAAAAAACTATGACGCAAGTCCGCTGGCGCCTGTTGGGCGTCCCGGTAGCTGCGTACAGGATCCAGACAAAAGTGATACCCCACCAGGGAACCCATACCCGCGGTCTGCAGGTGGATGCCCTGCTCCACTGCCACATCCTGGATGCCCGAGCGCAGCCGGTCTCCTAGGCTGTTGATGTGGGCCGTAGCAGCGGTGTCCAGGTGCTGCATGGCCACCAGGCCGGCCGCCATCACCATAGGACTGCCGTTGAAGGTACCGCCGTGGGACACCGCCTTGGCACCGGCAGGATCAAAGAGATCCATGACTTCCGCGCGGCCGCCGAAGGCACCCACCGGCAGGCCACCACCCATAATCTTGGCCATGGGGGTTAGATCCGGCGAGATCCCATAAATCTTCTGAGCGCCCCCCGTGTCCAGGCGCAGGGTCTGGACCTCATCCAGAATGAACAGGGCTCCGTATTCCGCCGTAATGTCTTGCACTGCCTGCAGGTACTCGGTTGTACCTTCTACAAACCCGTGAGAACCGAGCATGGGTTCCACTACTACGGCAGCCACATGTCCGTTCATCGATTCCAGGATGCTCCGCAGGGCGTAGCTGTCGTTGTAAGGGGCTACAAGGACGTGGTCCAGCAGGGACTCAGGCAAACCACGGCCCTGGGGCATGGTGTGGGGTGCGCCGGCAGGCCCGGCAGTATCCACATCCGGACTCACGCTAACGCAGACCAGATCGTGAGTACCGTGGTATCCCCCTTCGATCTTCACAATGTATTCCTTCCCTGTATATGCCCGGGCCACGCGAATGGCCATCAGGGTGGCTTCTGTACCGGAGTTGGTGAAACGCACCCGTTCTAGTGAGTCCACGCGCGCGCAGAGCAGCTCCGCCAGCTCAATCTGCTCTACGCTGCCGGCGGCCCAGGCCGTGCCGCGCGCAGCTTGCCTAACCATGGCCTCAACAATGGGGGGATAGGCATTGCCATGCACAAGGGAGGTGGAATTGTTCATGCAATCCAGATAGCTGTTGCCGTCCACGTCCTGTAGGGACGCGCCCTCGGCCTGGGTTATCGCCAGGGGGTAGGGCGCGAAGTAAGCGGAAGTGCGGGTGTCTCCCCCAGGCAGCACTTGGCGGGCGCGCTCGAGCAAGTCGGCCGACTTGGGGGTTCGCTCTCGGTAAGCGGTTTCTATTTGCTGGGAAATGGGATGCATAGGGGCAACCTGGTACTGGGGTGTTTGGTCAAGAACGGGATCCGGATTAGTATAGTGGGAGTGGCAGAAACAGATTCATATTTTCTCACGACTTTCATTCCCTAAGGCTAGGAAACCCATTGACTGCTTGTGTTCAGCCCAGGGATTGCTGGGCGCTGTGGCACCTTTCTGGGGACTTGCCCCTGGTTAGGCACAGCGGCAGAAGCTGACTGTCGACTGTTAATCATCAGTAGGTACGCAGATACCATCTGCAGATGTGGGTATGCCGCTTCTGACGGCTGCTTGGCTTCTAACTCCAAAGCCGGGAATATAGCTTGGGTGGGAGGTGTTAGGTAAGGTCTGACAACGAAATACTATATATCTACGGCTGAAGTCCCTTTGCCAGATGCCCTATCTCTGCCCCCTTAATGTTATGTCCCGCTATTTCCTGGAGCACGGCCCCGGAGGAAAAGGCCACGTTGCTCCCCAAATGCGGTAATCTCCGATGGAATGGCACGAAAGTCAGCTTGTCGCGATTCTTACGCAAGACTCCGAGTACCCGAATGTTGACTCGATATTTGAGATACTGTTCCCGTAGGTCTTCCGGAATTGGCCGGTCTTCCATCACGGCCCGAATGTTAAATTCTTCACCTGTCGCAAAAGCCAGCTTCCCGTCAGAGGAAAACGAAGTGATGCGACCCAACACCGCCTCGTCGGGTGTCTCCAGTTGCACCAGAATGAATTGCCCGCGCATTGGAATGTTTTGAAATTCGTTTCGATAGGGCAATACTAAGTCGGCATGAAATTCCAGTCCGCCTGGTTTAAAACCCCGAAATACGCGGGCGATTCTGTCCCTGGGAAATAGTTAGAACTCTACTCCGCCGCCTATCACCCATATCTCCCTTGCGCGAGATCGGAATCCTGGAGCTGGAATACATCCAAAGCGTCGGCGTCTTCACCCAGATAATCACGCACCCCCTTGTAGATGTAGTCTTGGAGAATATGCCGGTCAAAATCTGCCAAAGAGGCGTTTTCATGAGCTCTCTGGAGGCAAAGGGGGTAATGGGGTACCGGAAATCCGTTGATGGAATCCTGCAACATGGATCCCAGAATGGCTTGGGAACTGGAAATCTGGGGCAAAAAGATGTCGGTGGGCCAGATTGGGTCGCGCCGATTGCTGCCGAACTTCACCAGGAACATCTTGGCTCTGACGAATTTATTGATTTCTCCTCCCAAATTGACTCGGTCATCCCTTCTAGCGAATTCAGACCAGACATATGCCCGCTCCTCGATCTCGCGGGGCACTTCCACATATGCCGGGTAATCTGTTTGCAGAACACCTTCCAGGGCCATAGCAAGCTGGTACCGTGTAAAGACTTTGCTGTGCTTGGCCACGCCAGCAAAATATAGCCGCCGCCGACTGCCATTCAATCGGTCTTCAATACGTTGTTTTATTCCATGAAGCGGATGCGCAGTAAGGTCCCCGGCAAAGACCTTACTGCGCAATAGGCCGTGGCTTACGATTAAGGCATCGGTACAAAAGTCTTTCTTGAGGACAGCGAAGAGAATGGCCCACTCCACCAATTCCCGGTACACCTGCACCCAGCTGGGAGAGTCGGGGCTCCCCGCTTTCAGTTGGCCGAATCATGTGGGAGAGAGCGGACAGGCTCCTGACTTGCAGAAACTTCATCATTTCGCCCAGCGCCGTCCGGGGGGTGCCATCGCATTTGAACTGACGCTTATCCAATGCTTGAATGGGCGTGGTTGGGCACAGGGCTTCCAGGCAATATTCGTTGTTGCTACTATCCACTACGCGCACAAGTTGAACCATGAATGGATCAAAATGAAGCTGATTGTTGCCTCCATCAGTTCCAACCAATGACACCGACGCCGCGGCTCTGGGCTGTATCTGTCGCGTGGCATTTCGAAGCGGACGGATCTCGGAACGCAATTCACCCAGCACGCTGCGATCGGCACTTATGCAGTCCGCAATGGCTCCCTTGAGTTGCTCCTGGCTGTTAAGGTCTATCATCCATCGGCTCTTTGGTCATGGGCATTGTATCAGGATTTCCCTGTTCATTTTCGAGCGGCCCAACACCAATGGGAATGTCCGATGTTCCGGTTCTAGGACTGCAACTTGCAAAAATAGGTAGAAAATGAGCGTGCTCCTTCCTACAGAGGATCCTCTGATAAGGGAATTTTGAATATATTGAGCACGTGTTCTTCCTCCGACCCTGGAGGCCACTTTGAATAGGAATGAGAGATCCTGAAGCAACGGAGAGCAGTCAGAGTTCGAGCCTCCTAGGCTAGGATGCCGCACTGTCTGTGACTCGCCACACACAGATTGGCCAGGGCACAGTATCACGTAGCGTTGCTACGTGATACTGAACAAACCGCGGTTCCTCACATTTGGCAACAACAGAACATTCCTTCGGTCACGCGAAAAAGTCGCTCAATAAAAGCGATTTAGAGAGCGCGGATGCGGATCGGTGGTCTCTGCTGGGACTTGACTTGAATCCGTGGCGACCCGGGTGTGGCCCAGGCCCGCCTTTTGGCCTCCTGCCCGAGGTAGGCCATATCTCCCCTCAAACCAGTCTCCGCTTCATACAGAAGCAGGTGGGACATCGGGTTGAATTGCCCATGGGGGGTTGGTTACCAGTTGGTGGATGGACCCGGTCTCAATGTTCATGCCCATGTGCAAGCTCATTCCGAAGCACGAATGCCGGCCATAAAACCATGAGTGATCTCCGAGTCCCGCTGCCCCGACGGATTCTAAGTCGAGATGGGGACGCGTTCAAAGTAGTGTCCAGTACCATGACGCGGCGCGTGCGAATGCCCTGTGCCTCCAGAGGTGGCCGTCTGAAGTCCGCCGAAATATGTAGAGCAAGGCACCGTTAAGCAGCTGCTTCTCCAAGGGCAAGCTGGCCTAATGGCGTTTACTAAGGGACCCTGTCACCTCCTTCTTCTGTCTCCGAGTCCAACAGTTTATTCCATTGCTGCAGGCTATCGCAGTGCAGTATCAGGTCCAGATTCTTCCACGGCCATCTACGGCTGCTCCCCACCTCCTGGTATTAAGGCGACCTCAACGCCACCAGATTAACTCCCGGTAGCATCTGCTGAGTTTCGCCCAGAAACTCATACCTACGGATGGTGACAATCGCAAGGTCAGTAGTCAGAAGATCGAGGGGAGTAACGCACTGAAGGGGAGATAGGACAGCGCGGGGCTTCAACGTTGAGTAATGTCTAATCTCGACTGTGCCCCCTTGGGGGGATCCTAGTACTGCAACGAACAATCGAGTTTGCTACTGTGTAGAGGGTACATCAAGCTCGGAGCTCCATTGTGATCTGCACCATCGAAACGGCTCCCCAACTGGCCCTGACGGCCACCGATGTAGCGGAACTGCGTCAGGATCTGGCCGCCTATCATGCCCTCTATGCGCCGTTGTTCCAGCGGCGTGAGCTGAAGGCACAATCCCTTTTGTATCTGGAAGGACTGCTCTCCGCCGAACGGCGCAAGTCGGTGGAGCGCATGGTCCTGCATACCCGTGGTGCGGACTCCAATGCCGTGCGCACGGCGCAACTGTTTGTGAGCCAGCGACGTTGGCCGGATGATTCCCTGCTGCAGCGACACTGGGAGGAGGTGGCCCAGACCCTGGGGCAGGCCGAGGGCGTGCTGATCGTGGATGGCAGCGACTTCCGCAAGCAGGGAAAGGAGTCGGTGGGGGTGGCGCGGCAATATTGCGGGGAACTGGGCCAGAAAGCCAACTGCCAGGCGGGCATCTTTCTGGCGTATGCCAGCGCCGCGGGGGCCACCTTGGTGCACCGCCAGTTGTATCTGCCCCGCCCCTGGGTGGAGGCTGCGGCCTGGGCGCGGCGGCGTCAACGCTGCGGGGTGCCAGAGACCATCCCCTTCCAGACCAAACCCCAGATCGCCGCCGCATTGGTCGCGGAGGTCATGGCGGCCGGCACCTTGCCGGTGCGGTGGGTGACCTGTGATGAGGGCTACGGCGCCGATACAGTCTTCCTCGATCGGCTGGCGGCGCTGGGCTTGGGCTACTGTGCCGAGGTGCCGCATTCCACCCGGGTCTGGCTCACCCGGCCAGAGATGTGTGTGCCGCCGTCTCCCGTCACGGGACGGCCCCCTACGCGGTTGCGGCTGGCCCCCGGCGCGCCCCGCTCGCAGGCCGTCAAGGACGTGGCAGCCCAGCTGCCCGCCGGCGCCTGGCGCCACATGCAGCTGAAAAAGGGCAGTCAGGGCCCCCTGTGCGCCGACTTCGCCGCCCTGCGTGTGGTCGCATCCCGGCGCGCCCAGCCCGGTCCCGATGTCTGGCTGCTGCTGCGCCGCCAGGCGCGCACCGCACAGCTCAAAACCTATCTGATACAGGGTCCGGAGGACATGACGATGGCGCAACTGGTGTGGCTGGCGGCGATGCGTTGGCCGATCGAAACCTGCTTTCAGGAAGGCAAGCAGCTGCTGGGATTGGGGGACTACGAAGGACGCAGCTGGATCGGTTGGCATCACCACATGACTCTGTGTCTGCTGGCCCACTTTTTCCTGGTGCGGCAGAAACTCCGGCTCAAAAAAAAGCGCCAGCCCTGACCGTGCCCCAAATGTGCCGCCTCCTGGCCGCGCTCCTGCCCCGCCCCCGGTCGCGGCTCGACCACACCTGGCAAATCCTGGGCTATCAGGGGGCCCGCAACACGGCGGCCACCCGCGCACACGCCCTGCGCAGACGCAACCGAGGTCATCCACCTTAAAATGTTCGTTGCAGTACTAGGACCCCAGCCCTTAATTCATCGGGGTGTCACCAAAGGAATACATCGGCTGGGCAAACCCGATTTACCCATTGTCCGCTATGCCTAAAACCAATACCTCGCATTTCTGTTCTGCACAGTACCTTCACCCGCGAAACTCCCGTCAGTCTTGAAGGAATCCCGCACTGAAGCGTTCTCATGCGGAGGACAGAGCTATTTACTCCGTCTGGATTCACCGACGAAAAAGTGAACCAATCAGATCTCCACTAGATCAAAAGCATCGAATGTACCAGGAAATACCGAAATGGGTCTTTTATTTCCCACTTCAACAGTTACCCCTTCTGCTTTAAGAGCCTGAGCAAACTCTCTAAGATATTTCTCATTTGCCGAAAAAGAGCCGAGGCTACATAACTCTTTACCGATCGGTGTTAACGGGTAGGCTGAAACTCTGAAGGTAATGCATTTTTCGGTGCCTGTGACTTTAACAGCCCTATTGTGGTGATCAAACAGAACAGAATGCCCCTGCTTCTCTATTTTCCAAATTAGACTAACGCCGGTTGGGTCAACACTATGGATGATTCCGAGGTGGCTCAATGTAAGGCATTGCTCGAAATTAAGACCAAACTGGTCCAAGAAGCCCATTTGATTGGTGGAACCTCTGAAAATGAAATTCTCAATCTTCAAAGCGGAAGCCGTGGCAATCAATTTGGCATCTTCTTGAGAGAGACGACCCAATAAAGCCATCGTGTGTAAGGAATAGCTGCCTGGCTGTTTGACTTCTCCTGCCAGAATATGACCCCACAACCTTTGCATGGTCTCGTTGGATACATCCCCAGCCCGTTTTCTGAATTGTGTAAACCAGTCAGGATCAACTGGCCCGTCTGCAACTTCCTCATCCGGTGTGTATTTTGCCGCTTCCAAGGACGATTGAACAACCTGGGCGATTTTGACAGTTTGTCCAAATTCATTCCTGAAGAAATTAACCAGCAAATTCGCTGCCAATTGTTGGCGTTCCGATACCTCTCCCCCAGATGACAAGCCGCGAACTAACTCTCGGCCAAGGATGTCTATAACGGAGGCAAGCTCCAAATTGCCTGTGCTAGCCTCTTTGCCTTGAAAATCTTGCAGTTCTTGCCTTAGGCTTACTATCTTCCGTACCCCTTCACAGTAGGCCTCTACATGAGCGGCGTGTGTTCTCTTGATATCCTGCCCTTTCAGCCATCCCCCCAAAACATTTCCAGCCAACTCCAAGATTTTCACCGCCAATTTCTCACCCGGTAGCTCCATTTGATCACTGTACTCCTAAGACTGTTTTACGAATAAAGTGGGATCCCTATTGAAGAAGGAGCATTCTAAGGTGTTTTGACAAGCGTCTGGTCTGAGCCTACTAGTCGAGGGTAGGCACAGTGGGCAATTATTATGATCACTTTCGTAATTCAAAGTAGGCCGAACATCCTTAATTAGATAGTTAAGCTTTGCCCAACGACTGCTTGATGCCAATATAGTCCCTAGTGTGAGGAGGAGGTGTTTGGCCACCTTCAGACCTAGTCTTCAATTCTTCAAGATCCTACGGACTTAGAATTATCAGCAAACTTCCTACTATTCACTCGGAGCCGTGCCGCTATATGACCACGTACCTTGACCTTAACGACGCCTGTTTTCTGGAGTTCATCCTATTGATTTGCTCCGAGCGGCGATTTCCGTCCGCTTAGATTCAGCTTTCCATCAAACCCGTTTAATTTCCCAGCAATTAAGAATACCTGTTTCCTATATTTGGGTGCTGCGGTGGAATCAGAACAGTATCATTGGTTTCCGGAAGGCAAGAATAAGGCACAGGCTGCTAAATGCAAATTCGCTTTTACGCACGACAAAGACGGAATTGCTTCCTTTAAGTTGCCAGAATTGCTTACGAACCTACGGGCATGCGGCGGATGGATTTGGAGCAGACAGATGCTCTAAATTCCAGTTTGTGCCCATATGAAAACAGGCTACCAGTACTTCGGTCGCACATTTACCAAGTTGCTTTGTTACAGCCGAAATGCTAAATGCAATAACTGTGTATTCAAGTCCTATGAGTTGGGTGAAGGCCAGCCGTTGAATTGTTCGGGACTAAAATCCAAAGATACCTGGAACGACTAATTGCTCCGCGTGGGCTTTGGACGGTAGGGCGCATTGGCAGACAACTTTGGTGATGAAGAGTCCTCCACAAGACACTTAATGACGGGATGTAGGTTCCGTATACCACATTCCGCAACAGCCAGAGGCAGCGCACTTGCTTTCCTTGAACGCGTTTCACCAGCTTTCTATCCATCGCCCTGGCCAGGAGACCCAGTCCACATTGTGCGACAGGTCGGCGGCATGACATCTTTCCGGATGGTCCGTCCAGTTACGGGACAGCTGGAGCAGGACGCTAGTAAATCCGGTCCTCGTGTGGTGCCGTAGTAGAGAAAAAACTCTGACTCTGTTTGACGGTTTTCATGCTCCTCACGTGTCTGCAGCACGACCACGAAATGCGTAAGTCTCTTTAGAAACCCAAGCCAAGTCTCTACACGATTTTCACTAACCCATTTGTGAGATTGGCCACCACTAAACTCCTCGGTTCAAATGTGATAGAATCCTAGGCTTTATTGCAGATAACGGCAAAGGGAGCCAGAAATAATAGATTTGAATTTTCCGATCTTGACCTGGTTTCTGAGCCTAGCAAAGGCAAACCCTTACTCAGATTGCTCAACATCCACTAAGGTCTGTTTGGTTTGTCAACAGCCGAATCGAAGTTACCCAAAGATTCTTGGAAATGATCTGAAGGTAAATGGCCAATTACAATCTTCATTGGAGTAAGTAAATGGTGATCTCCCATCGTTGGCAACCCTTGTCATCATCTATTCAAGCGATTGATTTTGACTTCAACGAAGTTGACTCGCTAAATAAGCAGTGGCTTGCGGCAAAGAAACGTGCCGAAGATTCGAAACCGAATGCATATCGCAAGTTTATGGATCAGCTGACTAGGAGTTGGGTCATCGAAACCGGCATTATAGAAGGCCTGTACACTTTGGACAGAGGCTTGACCGAGACTTTGGTCGCAGAGGGCATCGCTGCAGACCACATCGAAAGGAGTTCCACCAATAAAGAGCCGGCAGAGCTGGTTGCAATACTGAGGTCTCACCAAGACACCATTGATTTGGTCAATGGCCGAATTGAGGATGGAGAGCCACTTACCAAGTTCTTTTTGCGAGAATTACATAGTTCCGTTACTGCAAGCCAAGAATCCATTGAGGCAGTTGACCAGTTTGGGAAGGTAATGCAAATCCCGCTTATTAGAGGCAATTTTAAGAAGCAACCAAACAATCCCTCCAGGCCCGACGGTTCGATTCAGGAGTATTGTCCACCTGAGCAAGTCGACTCCCAACTGGAGGTCTTGATACCAACATATAAGGAAAGCCAAGTTTCCGACCCAAGAGTGCACCCCTTGCAGGTGGCTGCGTGGATGTATTTAGCATTTACCCAGATTCACCCCTTTCAAGATGGTAACGGGCGTGTAGGGCGCGCCCTTCTGACTTGGCACTTGGTTAGGAGCGGACTTCTGCCAGTAGTGATTACACGGAAGGATCGAGAGCAATACATCAACTCCCTGGAACAGGGAGATAGGGGTGACTTGAAACCACTAGTTTCCCTTTTCGTTCAGCTTGAAAAGAAATCTCTCTTGGAAGCCCTTAGTGTCGATGTCCTCGACCCAATAGAAAGCGGACTGGTAGATGCAGTCACAAGATCAATTTTGGCTCGCATTGAGAGTAGGAAACGTTCCGAAGAGATGCAGTTGCGGGCAGTAAACAATCTGGCCATTGAACTTCGGGAAAGAGCCAAGACCAGGCTTGAGGAATTGGCTCGGAAATTGATAGATAGTTTCGCCACAGCAGGGGCCGGCACCTTGGAAGGTCCAGTCATGTTGGAAGGTGGCCCCGAACATGGAAATGAATACTATTACAGGCGACAGGTAAGAGAAGTTGCTACGGAAACTTCACACTGGGTAAATTTTCAGGAAAACAGATACTTCATCAAGATGTCTTTATCGCCAAAAAACAGCCGCAATCCACGGTTGGTTTTCGTTGTATTACTTCACCACGTTGGGAGGGAATTAACAGGAGCAATGGCAGCCACTGCATTTGCGGAAATAGACCGCCACAACGAAAACCCAGATTCACCAGAGAATGAAGGTACTTCAGACTTCGAGTACACTTTTCGAAATTGCACTCTTCGTCCATTCACATTTACAAATTCGGACACCTTAACAACGGCTGAAGGGAGTTTTCTAGCCTGGATGGAGGAAAGTTTCAGCATAGCCTTGAAGGAGTGGGGAGAGACCCTGGTCCCTGCTTAGAGAGTGAATGAAAAGAACTACATCGCGCAGTTCCAGATAGAAGGCAGGCCTTAAACACCCGAATAGCAGAATACATTAAGAAAGTTGAGCTGATGGCCAGTCCTTCCTACTTCAGTGATTTGACGATTGCCGGAAGGCAACCCTTAGACCCGGTAAAGCCATCTCCCATGGCAGGCGTCTTCCCCCGCAGCGTTCTGCGTGATGTACCCTCCTGGTTCAGGTCTACCACTATTTCCGATTGTGGCGTAAGGAAGACACCTCGCAACGCCTGCATGACAACTAATGCGACTAAACGCGGCAATGGCCGGGCCGAACGGTCTGTCCCAGTCCCGGCGGTGGAAACCCAGCGCAAAGCAACGGGCCATGTCCAGTTCCGGACACGATCTTCGGAAATCTATGCAGTCCGCATCGTCATACAGCAACACCCGCAGGGAGTGTGAATTGCTGGGGCCCTTTGGCCATGCGCCAGGGCCAGACACAGTGCCTTGACAGCCGTTAAGGGTCGGTCCGCTCTCAGTTGCGCTGCAGGATCCGGCAGCTGCGCTCTCAACAGTGTTCGCAAGTCATACAATGTGGGGGCCTGATGCATGGACACAGTCCAGTGCTGTCCAGTTGTAATAGACCCTCAGCAGTCCGGCTGACTGTCCATCCGCTCTACATATCTTCCGGCCACTCCGGACCAAACCCAGTCCCAACTTAAGTCCTCAATCCAGAACCGACGTGCGGCTTGTTATTTCATTGTGGCGTTGTTTGGAATGCCTTTGTAAAGTCGGTGACCACTCCGCGTCAGGGCGGCGCCTCCTGTGACAGGCCAACTGGAGGATGCCGCGCAAACTGGACACGCCCTAGAAACAGCAGGACACCTACACCCAACACAAGTGGCTGTTGGAAGCGAACAACGGCTAGATTAAGCGCATCCTGAGCTTTCGCCAGTTCGGCAAGCGGCGCCTGCTCTCCGAACAAAGGAGGGGATCTGGTCTGTCTTGCATTGAACGTCAAGCGCCTGCACCCCCTGCTGTGGCTTTAACCCGTGTCGCACCCGCTTTCCCCGGCCCTGACCGGTCTCCTACCTCAAGGCCTTTCCGTCGAATGTTTCTGGAGCGCAAACACCTAGTTGAATTCGGCTTCCCACATACCTTGCCCCAATAACTGTTACAGGCCCGAACACCCCCTCAACAGCCTCGGCTCAGCCCCTGGTCTGAAGCCGCCAAGCGCGCATTTTCTGCTCGATTGGCCTAACAGGAGGGAGGTCTCACACGTGGCGGCCATTTCGGTCAATGGCATCTACAGCCCCGAAGTAATTGCGTTGATCCCTTAAGTCCCTAATGCGGACGCGTCAAACATCCCGAAATGCTCATTCTCAGCTACACTTCCGCTTGCAGACTGAACTAATTCCCCAAACACATAAAGGCCAGGCCAAGTGCAGGTCCCAGGTTGACTTGCTGAATGCCAGCCGTTTTGCGGAGGACGCGACGCTTCCCCGCGTCACGCGAGCGAACAGGGCAGCTACCCAAATTCAGCCAAGTCCGGCATTCCAACCTATGCAGTTGCAGCGAGGTAAAGATAAATCAGAACTGCCCCATACAGACCTCGAGCGGCGTTACTAGACCCGACGGAGGCGTCTTACCCGAATCCCGCAAGTCAATCAATTAGCCCGACGCGGTACTCGCCTCCAAGAGTCTTCTCTGCACTGGCTCCACATAGCGGCGGTGTGTTTTCACCAAGAGCAAACTTACCCAGCGAAGGGCCATGCCGGTTTCCGATTTGCGGCACCTGCAGACCTTAATCTTTGGGCAAACCTACACTCCCGTCATTCAGAAGACAGGGCGACAACCTTGTCCCGCAGCGTACTAACATACATTACAAAACGATCTCCGTGTAATGTCTGAGGTTCCGTAGGATGCGCCAATGAAAACTCCTGCGGGTCGGGGACATACGATGGCTCAGAGACCTTGTCTATTGCCACATCCAGGTCTGCCACGGATTCCGAATAATTGCCTTGTAGAGCCTTGGTCATCCCACGGAAAGCATAAGCTGAGGCGAAGTCGGGTGCCAAGCGAATCGCAGAATTCAAATCCTCAATAGCCTCCGCGTATTCGCCCAGAAAAGCTCTGGCCACTCCCAAGCGAACAAACACAGCTGCATTTTCAGAATCAACGAGCAGGGCTTCCTCATAGGCAGCAACAGCTTGCAGATACTTCCTTTCCCTAGCCTGGTCCAAACCAAGGTTGAAGTAGTCAGCTACCTTATGTGAAACCTCTGGCGCTGTGGTTGTTTCGCCCGGCACTGCAGGAATTTGCTGTGTTATGGCCAAGTCCAAGGACACATCGTTCAATAGAGAGGCATGAATCCAAGCCCCTTTGGCCAGCTTTATCCATTGTTCGTCCGCTGTCCGCGCAATGGGCTTCACGCGGTCGCCGCTTTTCTGTTGACCTATTACGGAGTAATTTGTGCCTGGCCCAGCCCGGAGATTCGAACCGGAGTTGATGAAAGCATCGGACAGATGAGCCAATTGGCCCCGCAATTCCGAGCGCAACTCTTCAATCTCAGACAGGCCTGGATCGAGGTCCAAGGCAGCAGTACTATCCGCAATGGCTTCCATGGGGCGTTCCAGTTTGGCCTTGACCCGAGCCCGGCCTACGTAGGCTGCGGCAGCTTCGGCATTGCGCTCCAAAGCGGCGTCAAAGCCCGCAAGTGCTTCCTCGTAACGCTCCAGACCCGCCAGTGCCCCGGCGCGACCAATGTAGGCTTGGTCAGCATCGGGTTTAAGTTCCAGGACAGCATCGAAATCCGCTAGTGCTGCCTCGTATTGCTGCAGTCCAACCAATGCCTGACCGCGATTGAAATGAGCTTCCGTGTCATCCGAATTGAGGAGAATTTCCGAATCTGCAGCCTTCGCAGTATTCCTATATTGAGCCAACTCCAGGTTGTGGCGGACCTCAGCATCATCCCGGTCAATTTCCAGAGCAGATTCAAAATCCGCGATGCCCTCGTCGAATCGCTCTAGCCCTACCAGTGCCTGACCTCGCATTCGATAAACTTCGGCAAATGTAGGATTGATAATCAACGCCGCGTCGAAATCTGCAATCCCTTCTTCGTGCCGCTCCAAGGCGATCAATGCCTGGCCGCGATCGGCATAGTACTCAGCTCTATCTGGGTCAAGACGCAGGGCCGTACTGTAATCGGCTAACGCGGTCTCAAACTGCTGCAGCGCTGCGAACGCCCGACCTCGTACGTAGTAGTCTGAAGCAACATCAGGATCAGGGCTAAGAACTGTGTCTTCATCCGGCAAAGCGCTTATCGTTGTCGTGTGGTGTTGCAACAACAAGCCGAATTCCGCCCAATCCCGATTGGCTAAAGCAGTATCATGGTCTGCGTCAAGAAGGACGCCAATGTCAAAATCGCTAACCGCCTCTGCATAATGGGCTAGAGCAGTCTGGGCCAATCCCCGAGTTGCGTAGGCCCATTGTGAGTCTGGATCTAGAAGGATGGCAGATCTGAAATCTGCTATTGCTTCCTCAAAATGCTCAAACAGCAGGAATGCATATCCCCGTTCGTAGTTGGCCCAAGTATGCCGGGGGTCCAGGTTGAGGACTTCACCGAAATCCTCAATCGCTTCTGCATAGCGTCCCAGTTTGGAAAGCGCACGTCCCCTACGCAAGAATGCCCCAATATGTCCAGGCTCAAGCCGCAGAGCGGAATCGAAATCCGAGATTGCTTCTTCATGTCTCTCGGCGGCCGAAAGAGCTCGGCCGCGGTTGTAATGGACCCAAGCGCTCTCAGGGGCCAATCGCAGCACTTGATCATAGTCGGCAATCGCTTCTGTATTCCGCTCCAGTTGGTATAAGGCCAGTCCGCGGTTTGCCAATGCTGCTATGTAATCTGGACGGAGACGCAGAGCCATATCATAGTCCGAAACCGCGTCCCGACTTTGCCCCAACCTATATCGGGTCCGACCCCGCTCATAATATGGATTGGCCAGGTTATAGGAATCAATGGCATATTCAGTAACCAGACGGATTGTTGTGGAGTAATCTGCAATTGCCTCTATGTAGTCCTCAAGCCCGGAATGCGCTCGGGCCCGATTGTGATAAGCCCAGACAAAATTGGGATCAATCCGTATTGCTTCGCCGAAATCTGCAACTGCCTCCACATACCTTTCCATGCGGCGTTTGAGTTCTCCCCGGGAGTGGTAATAGTCGGCATATTCGGGTACAAGGCGGAGAAGCTCGTCAAGATCTGCAATAGCTTCTTCCACGCGGCCTACCTGGTATAGCGCCCGCCACCGAAAGTAATACGCCTCAGCGAAGTCGGGATCAAGTTGGAGCGCCTTGTCCAATTCCACAATGGCGTCTTCAAACAGTCCCTCTTCAAATTTTGCTTCTCCGCGGTTGAAGTAGTCTGTGGCCGACGTGGCATCGGTCTGGGCGGACTGTGCGTAACTCTGTCCGTAGAGGAACGCATTGGCGGAGATCCCCAGTACCAAGCCCAGTAGAACCAGCCAAACTTTCAGGTTTCCTAAACGCACAACATATGGAGCCATGGAACACTCCTCCCTTTGTACCGCATCTCGAAAGTGGCGCCAGAAACTGTTCACTCCCTGGAAAAGCACACATGATTCATGTAGCCTGTACTGGCATAGCAAACCGACGCTTCTAAGGAAACGCGTCAACCTGCAATCTACCTAGTGATTGCCATGAATACTCAATAGTGGATTCTAGTGTCGAGGTTTTCCACCTCAAATCGCCTGCGAACAACCTAGCTGATTCTGATTTTACTGTAACTGGTCCCCTGCCCCAACCGATGTGAACCGGCAAGCTGGGAAAAACGCGTAGACGGACTAAGCCATTGAGTCACTTTCCGCAGATTAGATGTAGGGGGCTATTTACAGCAAGAAAGGCCATTACTTCCATATATTTCTCCTCCTTTAGAAAATCGCGACTCGTCCTTTGTATGACAGATTTCTGTCGTTTCGCGACTCTACGTTAGCCACGGCCAGAGATGAAAACCATTCCTTAGACTGCTTCTGCTGCTTCCTTCCCTAGCAGCTTGAACGCTCCAGACTCCCTTCCCATGTCTTTACAAAGGTGTCGGGCTCCCTTTTAGCATGATGAGCCACATTTACAGTTCACGACTTTGTGCGGCCCCTTCCAACGCGGATCGAGCAAGAACCTCGTATTCGCGGTTGTCGGTCTTTGTCAGCAAAATCACCCTCGTGCCATCAAGATATAGGTCTCCTTCACCGGACTGACTACGTGCAGACGGTACGGGCGCTTGCCACCGCGTTCCGTTTCTTTCCAGATGATCACCATTGCCGTACTCTCCCGCCACCCCAGCGCCAAGACAAAGTACAGCACTGAGTCCGCTGTTCAGCGCTCCATGGAGGTCACGTTTCAAGACCTCTTCCTTGGCCACAGTCGAAGGCACATTCCATAACAACTGCATGTAGCCCCTCTTCGGTACAGATTGACCCAGTTGCAGATAGGCCGGCAGGGGGGCTAGCAGGAGTAGACCGCACCGCGGACCGGGGCCATGTGGCGCGGCTGGTAGTCAGACCTTCCTACAGGCCAAGACATAAACGGAATATTCCGTCACGCCCAACCGTAGGAACTCCTGCAGCTTCTGTGTCCGGTCATTGGATGACGCCTGTTACCAATGTTGCGTGTCGCTCCTGTAGCACATATAAGGGCTTTAACCAGCCGCTCGCCAAACGCGGTGTATTCTTATCTTCTTTCAGGGCAATCTGAGTTATTGACTAGGCGCCTTCTTGCACCTGAGCGACCATATGTTTGCGGAACCCTGAGCATGGGTGATGAACCGTGACAAAAAGCGAATCTCGGCGCGGAGTGTTACAGATACCATACTCAGACCAACCTCCATAACACGTCCGCGCCATCGGTACATGGTCGATCCCTTGGCCCAGAATCGCAGTATGAAGCGAAAAGCAGGTTAGAGCCGAGCCGAGTAATTCCTAAAGTCCAACTTACCTATGTTATAGGCCTTTACGTATCGATTGAGAGGTCACATGCATACCTGGGAGTTACACAAGGGAGGGCACTCTGCAGAACGGAATTGTGGGCTATTTGTGGACGGCTGCGCGGAGGAGGGAAGCCTAAACTTCATATCAGCTGCGGGCGGTACAGAACCGCTGATACTCCAGAAACAGTGCGGACCGGGCAGTACGTTGGGGGTATTTGGCTTCTGTTCAAAAAGCGATTGGGTGCGTGGTACCAGCCTAGTACTGGGACGGATTTGTGATTTTGTTGAGTCAGCTTCGAGGCAGCACAGTCACTGTAGCCCGCCGGAGGGTGCACAATGACGCTTGACACCCTCAATAACCCCCAGCTGGTCATGCCCTGGTAGGAAATACTTTCGTACACTTTATCCGTCGTTCGGGTGCCATGGAATCCTGTATGCCAGGCCCTTTCGAGAACACCCTCACGCGAAATACGTAAGGCCTACCCGATCCAAACCAGACAAGGTCCCGCTGGGGTGCTTCACCCGCGGATCTCAGATCACGGCAATCCCCGACAGAGCCTGCTTTACAGGGCAACGCCAGGAGGCAACGCAGCTTGAGAAGGTCAACCTTCTGTTATAGGATTTACAAACCCACAAACTGACAGAGGCAACCCTCAAGCCTTGGCTGACTGTCAGTTAGATGCCCAATAGCAAGAAGTACACGGACCAGCCGGTCCGAAATTGCTGTTCCTCTTCAATGGGTTCCGTGGCATACACTACACTGCTCCCAACCGGTGTGGGGGTGGGTGTATTGGGGTCCTCATAAATGAATACAGGTGAATAGGCCATCCTAAGATCCAAGGAAATCTCCGAGACCCCCTCAAAACACAGAAACCGTTCAAATCCCCCGCCTAGACCTTTAACATACGCCCGCAGGGCGCCCGGGTTTGTCATGCTGCGTAGTCCGTTCGCGTGACTGCATCGAACCTGTTGGAAGGACTGTCCGTCCGGACCTCTTTCCAACAGCTTGAAATCCTCCTGCGCCACGTACTCTTTCGAATTGCCGTCTTTGTTAACGATCTCAATGCCAATCGCCAGACAACCATCACAGTTTTGACCTCCGCGACGTTCAATGTATGACTGCATCCGATCGTCATTCCCATAAATGACATGCTGAACCTTAATCTCCAAACCGTCTGGCATCAGGAAACTTACATTCCTATGAATGGGCACGGACCAATCACCTTCAACAGGGACCGAGGTAGCTGTGGGCACGAGAGTAGCTGTGGGCGGCACATCGGTGGCCGGCGGGGGCGTAGGTGTAGCAGTAGGCAGGGGCGGAGCCAGAATATTAGTTTCAACTGGTAAACCCAGCGGAATGTCGTCTACGAGCTCCGCGAAAATCCAAGCCCCAGTGTTCAACTTCAGCCACAGCCTGTCACGCGTTTGGGACACTGGAATAACGGTCGAGCCTTTAGCTGCCACGCCCACTATATCGTAGACCACCCCGGGTCCGGACCTGAGGTTGGCTTGAATGTTTATCTGCCCCTGTGCAACAGGCGTCGAAGTTGGAGTTAGCGTAGGCGCCTCTGTAGGAGTCGCTGTAGAAACTACTACTGCCACCGTTGGCGTAAAAGTGGGAATGGTAGCAATTTCCACCGGCGGAGTTACCGTAGGGTCCAGCCCATCCACCTCCTCTCCACCATTGCTTCTATTGCCGCAGGCTCCGGTCAACAGAACTGTAATCAAAAGCAGAAATACCAGCTTCGCCCTGCTTTTAATTCCCACCATCAATTCCTCTTCTAACACGCCGTAAATGCGGCAGCTGTTGCCTGAGCGCATCCATTCAAATTTGGAACCAACTCTCCGCCGCGACCCCGTTCGGTCCTAAGGGCGATCACAGCGAGCCCCCATTCGAATTGAAAAGCCCTTTGTTCAAGAAGCCCATTTTACACCACGCCATTACCAACAATCAGCGAAAAGCAAAAAGACCTGACCCCGTTCTGCAGACACTATTCTTCCCAACTAGGTCATGGTGTCTCGCCCAATTGCCTGCCCCAGGCGGGCGCCATATTGTGCACCTGCCAGATCGAGCCCACCTTCTCAGGAGAACACAAGTTTCCTAACTTCTGTGTCCCATGCAATTGCAAAACTGTCCCGCCTCTTCGCAGATCCATCTTTGATCTTTCCCCAAGGCGTCTACCTCTCTGCTTCCCCTTTTTCCAAGCAACCGGTCGCAAATGCACACCTTTCCGCAGCCGCAGCCCACTTTTCTCCAGTCCCTTCCAACCCACTTCAGCCCACCTGCCGGCGACTTTGACTGACAGGGATGCGCGTCAGGTTTCCGGTTCTTTCCCCGGACCCCAATGCAAGACAACACCCCTCCAATTGGAGGGGTGTTGCAACATAATAGTTAGGTTATCAGGCAGCCACTACATGGCCTCCGAACCCCCGTCGCCATCAGGACAAGGTCCACTACCATGGGCAGTGGCGGAGACTTCGAGCCTACCTACCACAGGTACAGTCCACTTCACAATCTTGCTCCTCTGCATGGGAAAATCCAAACAATCTACTCATCCTGAATGGAAAATCCGTATACCGTCAAATTAGTGCCAGTCACCGCTGTAGTACTCCAAGTCCTAACTTCATCGTCATAACCAGTATCGTCATAACCGGTATACCTGCCATTTGCTATGGATTGCTGCTCCTGTACGCTTAGGGTAATGGATGCCTGGGGGCTAATACGGGTACCCTCATCATCTTCAGCCCAGGCCTTGATGGTGTAACTGCCGTCATCGTCAAACACATCTCGCGGAAAGTCGAAATACTCCGCCGGCGCCTCCGCGAACACAACATCTGCGACCGGGAAAGTAATAGGGCTTGCACCCTCAACGAGAACAACCAGACCAACATTCCCGTAGGACAGGCCACTTTCACCCGGGTTCGTGCCCATAGGTATTGCGTAATAAGGCGAAACAGCACCATCTGCACCCACTTGGTTGGATAAGCGAATGTTAGTGAATTCCGAAGTTACGTTGACAACTTCCACTTGCCCATCGCGAGTTGCTCTGCCGAATGTAATTACATTGTCGCCATAGGTGCCCGCGGCCGCCACGGTTTCAGCCTGGAAGCCTAATAGGTCACCACTCGAATCCTCGATGGTAATCCGATAATTCTCGAATCCGGCCTCATCCAGGTCCAGATCCGCTCCGCCATGAGCGAGCCCTACGCGAAACTTGGGAGTGCTGGGACTGTCCGGAACTGGCGCGGCGCTAGCGGACAAGTACCAATTGTCGAACAGGTCGTTGAAGCCCAGATAGTAGAAACTCCCCAAGTCTAGCAAAAAGTCTTGATCTTCAGCCAGCTTTGGCCCACTTTCATTTATATTAACTACCCTGACATCCGTTGAGAATCTTGGTGCGGGCATGCCGGAAGTGAAATCAGCTTCCGCAATGTCACTGATTACATAGTAGCCTTGGGTCACAGCCACAGAAATTGTCAAAGCTTTGGTAAATGACACTTCGTCCACTACCAGGCTGGTCTCTGCCAAGGCCAAATTAATGGGGTCGTGGTCTCCGCCACCTTCCACCATCACGGTCAGGCGCGCCCTATAGACATTGGTGCCCAGACCGCTCAGGGCCGCTGTCTCCAGCTGATCCCAACTAATTCGAATCTCATCGTTTTCATCCGTGCGGTCAATGGCGAGGCCGCTTACTGCGTCGAGCCGGGTTACTGCTGGACAGTCATCATAGTCATCATCAAAAGCATCTCCGGCCAGGGACAAATTCCCCAAAGTGCCAAAGATGAGAACCACGACCAAGGCCATCAGACCCATTCGCGGTCGCAGACCCTTTCCCCGCATATCCAATCTCCTTACTGCAACCAACCAATATCTTCTTCTTAAACTGTAGCATTTACAGCCGGATCTTACACAGATGTAGGAGATGGCTCCGGAACGACCAAATCCCTGCCACCTCTGTCCCTACCGTTACAGCCCTGCGCCATTAGGACTGTTGTCGAAAGTAGGACTACAGATCGCCTACAGCCCTCCCTATCTACAGTTTTCCCCTTAATTCTTCTCCTAACACACCGCGAATGTGCCACCCACCGTCCAGGCAAATTTACCAACACAGCCCGCCCAACTTCCCGGGTCGGTGCTGCCAGATGTTGGCCATTCGACCATGACGAAGGCCCGGTCAAAGCGCAGAGTTGCCTCCATCTGAAGACCCCCCATACCTTTACCTATTAACAGGCGCCTACCTCACTGATTCCCTTCTGCAGAACTCAATACAATGCAACACCCCTCCAGTTAGAGGGGTGTTGCAACATAAGAGTGCGGTTGTCAGGCAGCCACTACATGGCTTCCGAAACCCCGTCCCCATCGGAACAAGATCTATTACCGCGGGCAGTGTTGGAGACTTCGAGCCGACCTATTAAGCCGACCTATTATTAGGTACAGTTCACTTCACAATCTTGCTCCACTGCGTAGGGAAGTCCCGACCAATCTACTCATCATCTTGAATGGTAAATCCGTATACCGTCAACTCAGTGCCAGCAACCGCAGAATTATTCCAAGCCCTAGCCCCTGAAAAATAACCTCTATACCTACCATTAGCTATGGATTGTTGCTCCTGGACGCTAAGGGTAATGGATGCCTGGGGGCTTATGCGGGTACCCTTATCATCTTCGGCCCAGGCCTTGATGGTGTAGCTGTCGTCATTGTCAAACACATCTCGCGGAAAGTCGAAATACTCTGCCGGAGGCTCCGCGAACACTGTATCGTTGTCTGTCGCCAGAAAGGCTCCGTTAGAGGAGTTTCCGTACGACAAGCCACTATCGCCGGGGTTCGCGCCAATTGGGATTGCGTAATAGGCCGAAACAGCACCGTCTGGACCCACTTGATTGGACAAGCGAATATTCGTGAAATCACTAGTACCTACGTCAGATTCATTAGTTAAATCTACTCTGACGCCAAACAAAATCTTATTAACGCCATAGGTGTCCGCGGCCGCTACGGTTTCAGCCTGGTAACCCAGGAGATCACCACTCGAATCTTCGATGGTAATCCGGTAATTCTCAAAATCAGCCTCATCCAAGTCCAACTCTGCTCCACCGTGAGCCAGCCCTACGCGGAACTTCGGGGTGCTAGGCCTATCATCAACAGCCGCGACGCTGGCAGACAAGTACCAATTGTCGAACAGGTCATTGAAGCCCAAATAATAGAAACTCCCCAGGTCCTTCAACTTTGTTGCATCTTCAGGATCGGGCGCAGCAACACCAGAAGCTGTCACCCTGACATCCGTCGAGAAACTAGGGGCGGGCATGCCGGAGGTGAAATCAGCTTCTGCAATGTCACTGATTACAAAGTCACCCTGAGTCACGGCCACAGAAACGGTCAAAGCTTCGGTGAATGACACTTCGTCCACTACCAAGCTGGTTTCGGCCAAGGCCAAATTCATGGCATCGTGGTCTCCACCACCTTCCACGACCACGGTCAAGCGGGCCCTATAGGCATTGGTGCCCAGACCGCTCAGGGCCGCAGTCTCCAGCTGATCCCAACTAATCCGAATCTCATCATTCTCATCCGTGCGGTCAACGGCGAGGCCGCTTACGGCGCCGAGCCTGGTCACGGCCGGACAGTCATCATAATCATCATCAAAAGCATCTCCGGCCAGGGACAAACTCCCCAAAGTGCCAAAAATGAGAATTACGACCAAGACCATCAGACCCAGCCGCAGACCCTTTCCCCGCATATCCAATCTCCTTACTGCCACCAACCCTAATCTTCTTTTCACACTGTAGCATTTACAGCCAGATCTTTCACAGATGCAGGAGTTGCATTCGAGACCAAATCTATTGCCGTCTCGATCTCTGCCCCTACAGCACTGCGTTATTAAGACTGTTGTCAAAAGCAAAATTACAACCTGGCTTGCCTACAATTCCCCCGCTCAATTCTTCTCCTACCCCACTGTGAATGCGCCCCACGTCGTCCAAGCGTACATTGGAAGACTGCCCTTCCCATTTCCGTGCAGCGAGGTCCGGGCTATTCGCCCATGACCAAGGCCTTGCAATAGCACAAAGTCGCCTCCTTCTGAAGGCCCACGCTGCACCAGACATTTCCGAAAGCACTGGGCTCCATAGGCAAGTTTTGACCTCCGCACGCTACCTTTCTGCTCTTATGACACAGGTCATCCTTCCCAACTTGAATTTGGTGTCCCGCCAATTACCTGCCGCAGGCGGCTCCACTTTGGGCTCCCTCCTCATCGCGCCCCAACTTTCTCAGGAGAACGCACACTTTTTAACTCCTGTTTATCGCGCAATTCCGAATCTGTCCCGCCTCTTGGCAAATTCATGCTTTGATCTTTCCACAAGGCGTCCACCTAGCTGCTTCCCCCTCCAATGCAGCCGCCCACAAGTGCACACCTTCCCCTGGCGGCAGCCCACCTGCCGGGGCTGCATTGAAAGAGTGAATGGGATATACATTGTTCTTCCGCCAGACCCCAGTGCAAAGCAACACTCCTCCAATTGGAGGAGTGTTGCTAGATGACAGTTAGGTAGTTAGAAAGCCACTACACGGATTCCGAACCCCCTTTCCCATCGGGAAAAGGTCCGCGATCGTGGGCAGTGGTGGAGACTTCGAGTCGACGCCTTACAGGTACAGTCCGCTTCACAATCTTGCTCCTCTGCATCGGGAAATCCCGAGCAATCTACTCATCCTGTATGGAAAATCCGTAAACCCTCAACTCAGTGCCAGTAACTGCAGAAACACTCCAAGTCCTAACCCCTGATGCGTTATAACCTGCATACCTGCCATTAGCTATAGATTGCTGTTCCTGGACGCTTAGGGTAATGGATGCCTGGGGGCTTATGCGGGTGCCCTCATCATCTTCGGCCCAGGCCTTGATGATGTAGTTGCCGTCAGCTTCAAACACATCTCGCGGAAAGTCGAAATACTCCGCCGGCGGATCCACAAACACGGTAGTATTGGCTGGGAAACTCCCTGCGTCAACATCGACTGCACCAACGTTCCCGAAAGACAGGCCACTATCGCCAGGATTCGTAACAATTCCTATTTCGAAATAAGGCGAAACCGCACCGTCTGCACCCACATGGTTGGACAAACGTATGTTATTGAAAACATTGTCACCTACGTTGAATGTACCTACTACTGCTGCACCCCCAAAAACAATTACATTGTCGCCATAGGTGCCCGCCGCTACCACGCTTTCAGCCTGGTAGCCTAGGAGATCACCCCTAGAATCCTCGATGGTAATCCGGTAATTCTCAAAATCAGCTTCATCCAAGTCCAGATCCGCTCCGCCATGGGCCAGCCCTACGCGGAACTTCGGCATGCTGGGCCTATCAGTAAGTGCCACGACGCTAGAGGACAAATACCAATTGTCAAACTGGTCATTGAAGCCCAGATAGTAGAAATCCCCCAGGTCCAGCAACGCGTCGCTGTCATCAGGATCTGGCTTAGCCGCACCATCAAGTGCTTCTCTGACATCCGTCGAGAATCTAGGGGCGGGCATGCCGGAAGTGAATTCAGCTTCTGCAATGTCACTGATTACAAAGTCGCCCTGGGTTACGGCCACAGAAATTGTCAAAGCTTCGGTAACTGACACTTCGTCAACTACCAGGCTGGTCTCGCCCAAGGCCATATTCATGGGTTCTTGGTCTCCGCCACCTTCTACAATCACGGTCAGGCGGGCCTTGTACGCCTTGGTGTCCAAACCGCTCACGCTCGTTATGTCCAGCCCATCCCAACTAATCCGAATCTCATCACTTTCATCCGTGCGGGCAACGGTGAGACCGCTTACGGCCTCGAGCCGGGACACTGCCGGACAGTCATCATAGTCATCATCAAAAGCATCTCCGGCCAGGGACAGATTCCCCCAGGTGCCACAGATGAGAACCAAGACCAAGGCCACTAGACCCATTCGCAGTGGTAGACCCTTTCCCTGCATTTCCTATCTCCTTACTGCAACCAACCTTAGTTTTCTTCCTGAACTCTGGCATTTACAGCCAGATCTTACACAGATGTAGGAGTTGTTTTCGAGACCAACAACACTGGCGTCTCTGCCTCTGCCGCTTTAGCCCCGCGTCATCAGGACTGTTTTCAAGAGCAGAATTTCAACCTGCGTTCCCTACAATTCGCCCCCTAGATTCCTCTCCTACCCCACTGTTAATGTACCACCCGCCCTCCAAGCGTACATATGAACAGTGCCAGCTCAACTTCCCACCTCATTGCTACCCGGTCCGGATTAATCGACCACGACCAAGGCTAGGCTAAAGGGCAAAATCGCCTCCATCTGAAGGCCCATTCTGCACCACACATTTTCCAACAGCACTGAGCCAGGTAAACAAGCATTGACCTCAGCACGTTGCCTTTTTACTCTTTTGACCCAGGGCCGTTCTTCCCAATTTGATAATGATGTCCAGCCGATTACTCGCCCCAGACGGGTGCCACTTAGTGCACTTGCCAAATCGGGCCCGACTTTCCCTGGAGAACGCACATTTCTTAATTCCTGTTTATCGTGCAATTCCGAATCTGTCCCGCCAATTGGCAAATCCATGCATTTATCTTTGCCCATGGAGTCTACCAAGCTGCTTACATCACTACCAGGCAACCGATGGCAAATGCAATCTTCTGCCCAGCCGCAGACCACGTTCCTCCAATTCCTTCCAACCCTCTTCAGCCCGCCTGCCCGCATCGACGGAAAGGGATGCATCGCAGGTTTCCCGGTCTTCCGCCGGACCCTAGTGCAAAACAACACCCCTCCAAATGGAGGGGTGTTGCAAATAAACAGTGCGGTCGTCAAGCAGCCACTACACGGCCTCCGAACCCCCGTCCCCATCGGGACAAGGTCCACTACCGCGGGCAGTGGTGGAGACTCCGAGCCGCCCTACCACAGGTACAGTCCACTTCACAATCTTGCTCCTCTGCATGGGGAAATCCCAAGCAATCTACTCATCCTGAATGGAAAATCCGAATACCGTCAAATTAGTGCCAGTAACCGCAGAACTATTCCAACCCCTTTCCCCACTTAAGTTATAACCTTCATACCTGCCATTAGCTATAGCTTGCTGTTCCTGCACGCTTACAGTAATGGAGGCCTGAGGGCTAATACGGGTGCCTTCATCATCTTCGGCCCAGGCCCTAATGATGTAGCTGCCGTCAGCTTCAAACACATCCCGCGGAAAGTCGAAATACTCCGCCGGCGGCTCCGCGAACACTGTATCGTCGTCTAGGAAGGCCAGGGTAGCTGCGTCAGCATCGACTTCGTCGACATTCCCGTAGGACAGACCACTATCGCCGGGGTTCGCGCCAATAGGGATTGCGTAATAAGACGAAATAGCACCGTCAGAACCCACTTGGTTGGATAAGCGAATGCTGGTGAAATCCACCGCCGCCGCGGTTACGTTTGCCCCAGTTACCAATGCTGAACTTTCACCAAACACAACTACATTGGTGCCATAGGTGCCCGCGGCCGCCACGGTTTCAGCCTGGTAGCCTAGGAGATCACCACTCGAATCCTCGATGATGATCCGGTAATTCTCAAAATCGGCCTCATCCAGATCCAAACCAGTTCCACCATGGGCCAGCCCTACGCGGAACTTCGGTGTGCTGGGCCTATCATCAACAGCCGCTACACTGGCGGACAAGTACCAATTGTCGAACAGGTCATTGAAGCCTAAATAGTAGAAATTCCCCAGGTCCAGCAGCCCGTCGTCCTCTTCAGCATCGACCGCAATCGCACCAGCAGCATCTGAGGTCACCCTGACATCTGTCGAGAAACTAGGGGCGGGCATGCCGGAAATGAAATCAGCTTCCGCAATGTCGCTGATTACAAAGTCGCCCTGTGTCACAGCCACAGAAACCGTCAAGGCTTCGGTAAATGACACGTCGTCCACTACCAAGCTGGTTTCGGCCAAGGCCAAATTCATGGCGTCGTGGTCTCCGCCACCTTCCACCATCACGGTCAGGCGCGCCCTATAGGCATTAGTGCCCAGACCGCTCAGAGCCGCGGTATCCAGTTGATCCCAACTAATTCGAATCTCATCATTTTCATCCGTCCGGTCAATGGCGAGGCCGCTTACAGCGTCGAGCCTGGTTACTGCCGGACAGTCATCATAATCATCATCAAAAGCATCTCCGGCCAGGGACAAACTCCCCAAAGTGCCAAAGATGAGAACCACGACCAAGACCAGCGAGCCTAGTCGCAGTGACAAACGCTTTCCCCACATTTCCTATCTCCTTAACTGCAACCAGCCATTATCTTCTATTTAAACTGTAGCATTTACAGCCACATCTTACACGAACGTTAGGAGTTAATAACGAGACCCACATGACTGCCGTATGTGTGAGAGCTGGATTGGCAGCAGCTTCCACTATCGGGTTACCCGTGGGCTCCGGATCGAATGACCCCCTGCCGTCTTTGTCTCTAAAACTACAGTCCCGCGTCATAAGGACTGTAGTGGCAGAGACACAACTTGACATGCCTACAATTTCCCCCTTAATTCCTTTTCTGTCTCGCTGTGAATGGGCCATCCGGCTTCCAAGCGGATATATGAACACTGCCAACCCCACATCCGGCCTCAATACTGCCAGGTCCCGTCTATTCGGCCGGAACCGAGGCCCTGTCAAGACACAAAGAGGCCTCCATTTGAAGGCCCATTCTACTCCAAGCAGTTACCGAAAGCACTGGGCTACGTAAACAAGCTTTGACCTCCGCACGTTGCCTTTTTGCTCTATTGACCCGGCTATTCTCCCCAACTGGATTATGGTTTCCCGGTCTTCCGCCGAATCCCAGTGCAAAACAACACCCCTCCATATGGAGGGGTGTTGCAAATAAACAGTGCGGTTGTCAGGCAGCCACTACACGGCCTCCGAACCCCCGTCCCCATCGGGGCAAGGTCCACTACCGCGGGCAGTGGTGGAGACCCCGAGCCTACCTACCACAGGTACAGTCCACTTCACAATCTTGCTCCTCTGCATCGGGAAATCCCAAGCAAATCTACTCATCCTGAATGGAAAATCCGAATACCGTCAAATTATTGCCACCAACTGCAGCACTATTCCACTGCCTAAACCCTGCAACATAACCTTCATACCTGCCATCAGCGATAGATTGCTGTTCCTGCACGCTAAGGGTAATGGATGCCTGGGGGCTAATGCGGGTGCCTTCATCATCTTCGGCCCAAGCTTTGATGATGTAGCTGCCGTCAGCTTCAAACACATCCCGCGGAAAGTCGAAATACTCCGCCGGCGGCTCCGCAAACACTATATCGGTGATTAGGTTGACCGCAGGAGCCGCGTCAGCATCGACTTCGGCGACATTCCCGTAGGACAGGCCAGCATCGCCGGGATCCGTGCCAATTCCAATTGCATAATAAGACGAAACAGCACCGTTTTCACCCACTTGGTTGGACAAGCGAATGTTCGTGAATTCCGTCGCCGCCGCGGTTACGTTTGCCCCAGTGACTTGAGTCTCACCAAACACAATTACATTGGTGTCATAGGTGCCTGCGGCCGCCACGGTTTCAGCCTGGTATCCCAGGAGATCCCCACTCGAATCCTCGATGACTATCCGGTAATTCTCGAAATCAGCCTCATCCAGATCCAAACCGGTTCCGCCATGGGCCAGCCCTACGCGGAACTTCGGCGTGCTGGGTCTGTCAACAAGAGTAGCCGAAGCGGTAGCGGACAAGTACCAATTGTCATAGAGGTCATTGAAGCCCAGATAGTAGAAATTCCCCAGGTCCTTCAACTTGGATGTGTCATCAGGATCGACCGCAATCGCACCAGCAGCATCTGATGTCACCCTGACATCCGTCGAGAAACTAGGGGCGGGCATGCCGGAGGTGAAATCAGCTTCCGCAATGTCACTGATTACATAGTCGCCCTGGGTCACGGCCACAGAAACTGTCAAAGCCTCGGTAAATGACACCTCGTCCACTACCAAGCTGGTCTCGGCCAAGGCCAAATTCATGGCGTCGTGGTCCCCGCCACCTTCCACAATCACGGTCAGGCGCGCCCTATAGGCATTGGTGCCCAGACCACTCAGGGCCGCTGTCTCCAGCTGATCCCATCTAATCCGAATCTCATCATTTTCATCCGTCCGGTCAATGGCGAGGCCGCTTACTGCGTCGAGCCTGGTTACTGCCGGACAGTCATCATAATCATCATCAAAAGCATCTCCGGCCAGGGACAAACTCCCCAAAGCGCCAAAGATGAGAACCACGACTAAGGCCAGCGAGCCCAGTCGCAGTGACAAACGCTTTCCCCACATTTCCTATCTCCTCAGCTGCAACCAACCCTAATTTTCTATTTACACTGTAGCATTTACAGCCAGATCTTACACGATTGTTAGGAGTTGATACAGAGACCGACATGACTGCCGTCTCTGTCTCTGCCGCTACAGCCTCGCGTCATTAGCATTGTTGTCAAAAGCAGAATTACAACCTGACTTGCCTACAATTTGGCCCCTTGATTCCTCTCCTAACACTCTGAGAATGTGCCACCCGCCGTCCAAGCGGATATATGAACACTGCCAACCCCACATCCGGCCTCAATACTGCCAGGTCCCGTCTTTTCGGCCGGACCCGAAGCCCTGTCAAAGCACAAAGTGACCTCCATCTGTAGGCCCATTCTACTCCAAGCAGTTACCGAAAGCACTGGGCTACGTAAACAAGCTTTGACCTCCTCACGTTGCCTTTTTGCTCTATTGACTCGGGCCATTCTCCCAAACTGGATTATGGTTTCCAGTTCTTCCGCCGGACCCTAGTGCAAAACAACACCCCTCCATATGGAGGGGTGTTGCAAATAAACAGTGCGGTTGTCAGGCAGCCACTACACGGCCTCCGAACCCCCGTCCCCATCGGGACAAGGTCCACTACCGCGGGCAGTGGTGGAGACTTCGAGCCGACCCACCACAGGTACAGTCCACTTCACAATCTTGCTCCTCTGCATCGGGAAATCCCAAGCAATCTACTCATCCTGAATGGAAAATCCGAATACCGTCAAATTTGTGCCAGTAACCGCTGAAGCATTCCACTGCCTAACCCCTGTAACATATCCTTCATACCTGCCATCAGCGATAGATTGCTGTTCCTGCACGCTTAAAGTAATGGAGGCCTGGGGGCTAATGCGGGTGCCTTCATCATCTTCGGCCCAAGCCTTGATGGTGTAGCTGCCGTCATTGTCAAACACATGTCGCGGGAAGTCGAAATACTCCGCCGGCACCTCTGCGAACACCTTATCGACAGCTAGGAAGACCGGGGGAGCTGCGTCAGCATCGACTACTCTGACATTCCCGTAGGACAGGCCGCTATCGCCGGGGTTCGTGCCAATAGGGATTGCGTAATAAGACGAAACAGCTCCATCTGAGCCCACCTGGTTGGACAAGCGAATATTGGTGAATTCCGTCGTACCTACCTCTATCCCAGTGACCGCAGTTTCACCAAACACAATTACATTGGTGCCATAGGTGCCCGCGGCTGCCACGGTTTCAGCCTGGTAGCCTAGGAGATCACCACTGGAATCCTCGATGGTGATCCGATAATTCTCGAAATCGGCCTCATCCAAGTCCAAATCCGCGCCTCCATGAGCCAGCCCTACGCGGAACTTCGACGTGCTAGGACTGTCAATAATAGTCACGGTGCTAGTAGGGGACAAGTACCAATTGTCGAACAGGTCATTGAAGCCCAAATAGTAGAAATTCCCCAGGTCCCTCAACTTGGAGGTGTCATCAGCATCGACCGCAATCGCACCAGCAGCATCTGATGTCACCCTGACATCCGTCGAGAAACTTGGGGCGGGCATGCCGGAAGTGAAATCAATCTCCGCAATGTCACTGATTACATAGTCGCCCTGTGTCACAGCCACAGAAATTGTCAAGGCGTCGGTGAATGACACTTCGTCCACTACCAGGCTGGTCTCTGCCAAAGCCAAATTCATGGCGTCGTGGTCGCCGCCACCTTCCACCAACACGGTCAGGCGGGCCCTATAGGCATTGGTGCCCAGACCGCTCAGGGCCGCTGTCTCCAGCTGATCCCAACTAATCCGAATCTCATCATTTTCATCCGTGCGGTCAATGGCGAGGCCGCTTACTGCGTCGAGCCTGGTTACTGCCGGACAGTCATCATAATCATCATCAAAAGCATCTCCAGCCAGGGACAAACTCCCCAAAGTGCCAAAAATGAGAACCACGACCAAAGCCATCAGACCCATTCGCAGTGGCAAACCCTTTCCCTGCATTTCCTATCTCCTCAGCTGCAACCAACCCTAATTTTCTATTTACACTGTAGCATTTACAGCCACATCTTACACGATTGTTCGGAGTTGATACTGAGACCCACATGACTGCCGTATGTGTGAGAGCTGGATTGGCAGCAGCTTCCACTATCGGGTCACCCGTGGGCTCCGGAACGAACGACCCCCTGCCGTCTCTGTCTCTGCCGCTACAGCCTCGCGTCATTAGCATTGTTGTCAAAATCAGAATTACAACCTGACTTGCCTGCAATTTGGCCCCTTAATTCCTCTCCTACCACACTGCGGATGTGCCACCTGCCGTCCAAGCGTACATATGAATACCGCCCTTCCCACTTCCGTGCTGCCAGGTCCTGGCTTTTCGACCACGAACAAGGCCCTGTCAAAGCACAAAGTGACCTCCATCTGAAAGCCTATCCTGCACCACACATTTACCAAAACCAACGAGCCAGGTAAATAAGCTTTGACATCTGCACGTTGATTTTTTGCTCAAGTGACTCAGGCCATTCTTCCCAACCAGACTTTGGTGCTTCGCCAAGTTCCCATTCCAGGCGGGTTCAATGTGGTACACCTGCTGGGCCCATGACCCGGCTTCCCGGCAGAAATGGCACACGAATCCAGCCTCTCTGTCGCATGCAGGACCAACACTGGCCCACCATGCTGCTAATCCATGTCCTTACCTAACGCCCAGGCGCCTCCCTCTCGGCTTCCCCTTCTTTCCAGGCAACCCGGGCTTAAATGCACGCCTCTCCCCAGCCGCAGCCCTCCTTACCTTCAATCCTTTCGAACCCTCTTCAGCCCACCCGCCGGCGGCATAGACTGAAAGAGGTGCACGGCAGGTATCCCGTTCTTCCGCCAGACCCCAGTACAAAACAACACCCCTCCATATGGAGGGGTGTTGCAAATAAACAGTGCGGTTGTCAGGCAGCCACTACACGGCCTCCGAACCCCCGTCCCCATCGGGACAAGGTCCACTGCCACGGGCAGTGGTGGAGACTTCGAGCCTACCTACCACAGGTACAGTCCACTTCACAATCTTGCTCCTCTGCACAGGGAAATCCCACGCAATCTACTCATCCTGAATGGAAAATCCGAATACCGTCAAATTAGTACCAGTAACCGCAGTAGCACTCCAAGTCCTAACCCCAGCTGCATAACCGGTATACCTGCCATCAGCAATAGCTTGCTGTTCCTGCACGCTTATCGTAATGGATGCCTGCGGGCTAATGCGGGTGCCTTCATCATCTTCGGCCCAAGCACTGATGATGTAGCTGCCGTCATCTTCAAACACATCCCGCGGAAAGTCGAAATATTCCGCCGGCGCCTCCGCGAACACAACATCTGTGGCCAGCAAGACCGGAGTAGCAGCGTCAGGATCGTACAAACCGACGTTTCCATAAGACAAACCGCCATCGCCGGGATTCGTGCCAATTGGAATTGAGTAATAAGACGAAACCGCACCGAAGGTACCCACCTGGTTGGACAAGCGAATGTTGGTGAATTCCGCCGCACCTACGGTATTTCCAGTGACAAAAGTAGTAGTACCAAACACAATTTTATTGGTGCCATAGGTGCCCGCGGCCGCCACGGTTTCAGCCTGGTAGCCTAGGAGGTCACCACTCGAATCCTCAATGGTGATCCGGTAATTCTCGAAATCGGCCTCACCCAGATCCAAATCTGTGTCACCATGAGCCACGCCTACGCGGAACTTCGGGGTGCTGGGACTGTCAGGAACAGCCGCGGCGCTCGCGGCCAAGTACCAGTTGTCAAACAGGTCATTGAAGCCCAAGTAGTAGAAACTTCCCAGGTCCTGCAACACATCTGAATCAGGCGTAATGGCCGCAACTACACCAAGGATAGTAAGATCTGTCACCCTGACATCAGTCGAGAAACTAGGGGCGGGCATCCCGGAGGTGAAATCAATCTCCGCAATGTCACTGATTACAAAGTCGCCCTGTGTCACAGCCACAGAAACCGTCAAGGCTTCGGTAAATGACACATCGTCCACTACCAGGCTGGATTCGGCCAAGGCCAAATTCATGGCGTCGTGGTCTCCGCCACCTTCCACAATCACGGTCAGGCGCGCTCTATAGGCATTGGTGCCCAGACCGCTCAGAGCCGCTGTGTCCAGCTGATCCCAACTAATCCGAATCTCATCATTTTCATCCGTCCGGTCAATGGCGAGACCGCTTACTGCGTCGAGCCTGGTCACTGCCGGACAGTCATCATAATCATCATCAAAAGCATCTCCGGCCAGGGACAAACTCCCCAAAGTGCCAAAAATGAGAACCACAACCAAGGCCATCAGACCCATTCGCAGTGGCAAACCCTTTCCCTGCATTTCCTATCTCCTTAACGTCAACCGGCCATAATCTTTATATTAAAACCGTGGTATGTACAGCAAGACCCTACACCGGCCATTATAGCAGAAAGGCCAGTTCCCGTCCCCGACCGGTGCTGTTGACTTTAGGTCCCATTCGGGAGCCGGCCATGCAGAAATTCCACAGCGCATTTCAGTCCGAGTTCCGCTTTCTTTAGATACGAGGTGGCTACTTTGACACCAATGCCTTGACGTGTCACTGCACCCAGGGACCTCTGGAAGGCAGATCACACTGCCAAGGTTGCGCCCCCCACTGGGAATTATCAACCAGTTGGGATATGCAAAAGCCCTCATCTACAAGGCAAGCCATCCTGAAGTCACTCTGTACAAGGAAACCCCTGGGAGCATCGGATCATTTCGTTCTCAACTTCTTGGTAACAACAAAAAAAGGGGGAGACCGCTGCGGTCTCCCCCTCTATCTCACGCCATTGTCCGGCGGTCGATGCTATACGGCTTCGGAGCCACCATCACCGTCAGGACAAGGACCGCTTCCCCGCAGGGTTTCGGTCACGGCAATCCTGCCAAGCACAGGTTTCGTCCATAGCTTCATACTTCTGTCTCCTTATCCAGATGCCAGCGGCACCTTTTTAGTCTTAGTTGTAGAGATTGTTCAAATAGACGGTCAAGGCCCGTTCCTTGTCGGCGAGTGCGGCGGCTGCAATTTCATCTGTAGTTGGATTTGCGCCACCAGTGCCAACAGCGGCTACCACGATAGAGTTCTCATGCAGTTGAGCGTAGTTCCAGTCCGAATCATAGAAGGGATCAAAGTCATCTTCTTCGCCGTTAACTGTGTCCAGAATTTCATCCACTAAGGCATCAATCTCGGCCACATCCTGATTAAACTTCCGGTAGTCATCAGGAATGTCAAACTCGACCTGGCTTTTATCGCTCAAGGCATAGAACTTGCCGCCATCTACATAACCAGCATCTACGGCAAAGGTGTAGGTGCCGTCATTCAAGTTGAACCTAGTGCTGTAGACGTCTGCAGTCGAAACTTCAATCGTTTCCACATACTCGGTATTTCCATTGTCGTCGGTTACGGTTACCCGGTAATGGGTAATCCCGACGCCATCATCCGACGTACAGTCATCTGTCAAGTCACCACCATCATTGTTGGTGCACAGAATATCCGCTCCTGCGGGGTCGGCATCTGGATGCCCAACTGGAACATTAAACACATGATCGAAAGGACCAAACTTCGCCGGATTCAGCCAGCTCAGGGTATGCAATTCCTGATCTGACTTGTACACCAGGTAATGAACCCCACGGTCTGCAGGCGAGGGCGAGGCCAAGTCGGATGCACTCAGATCTACGCCACCACCCAAGAAGGGAGGGCTCAGGAACGTGGTGGCACCCAGACTATCCTGGTTGCTTTGATTCGGGCTGGTCTGGACCGAATAGAAATTGGCCACTACGTCAATGTCGTAGTTTGTGCCAGGTTCCAGATCAAGCGTCGCCGTAACGGTTGAACCTACCACGCTGGGTCTGTCAACACTGGAAACTACCTCTTCCACGCCTAGTTCTGCAGAAACTCCAGGTTCATCACTTGGAGTTGCAATCACATCGTAATGTGTAATCTTATACGCAGTGTTGATGTCATTGAACTGTACTTCCAGCTGCCCGGTCTTGTATGTATCAGCCGCGCCATCACCATAGGACAACAATTCACTGGAACTCCAGGTATAAGCAGATTCAAGCGGAGACACCGCAAGAATCACAACCTCGTCCAACATCTGCTCATCATCACAAGTCTCGTCTGCAGCCGCAGCGGGCACCGTTAATGCGACGACCAGTAACACTGCAATCATCGCCAATGCTCCAAGGCGGAACAAACTCCTAATTCCCTTCATACTAAACAGCCTCCGTCTAGTTTTCAACGTTAGACACCTAATCAAATTTGCGAGCGTCAGGTTGTAGGATCTGTTGCACCCACTCGAAGGAATCTTAACACAATGAGAGCTCTGTTTCTACCTACCTAGCTCTTGGACCAAGGCAATTGCATCTTGTTTACTATGGGATGGAAACTGCAGCTGAAAAAAGCGCTCGGGGGCCTCATAGGGAGCGTCCCGTGCCATTTACATTCTTGCAGGGGCGCCAATCTATGGCCCGTAGGCCAGAAGCCCAAGGGTACAATCACTAGAACCGGTACTGTAGGACTTGGATTTTTGTGGGGGCCCCCGAACGAATACCCATCAGAGAGCTGACTTTCGCCAAGAATTCTATGTGCAATCGTCCAGGCTTTGGAGCGAAAACTGGCATTGTCGCCTTGAGACAGAGGCTTCTTGTCTCGAACTCAGCCGTTTATCTCAAGTTAGTCATCCAAGAAAGCGGAGCCGCGTTTCTATAGAGCCATTTTGAAACGACTATTCTTTGGAATTGACTCTGCGTAACTGTCGCTGTCCCCCTGCAGTTGACATCTGCCATTTGCCCTCCCCTAGACCGAGCATAAATCTGACCAAAGAATGCCCTGAAAAACTCGCGGCAGAAGGGCCGTCAGTGAGCGTTGCACTCAAAACTGATGTCCACACCAGACGCATCCCTTGCACTTCCTATCTGGGGCTGGCAGCCGGCATCAGGGCCGCCCCGGCCTGCAACACGACTGCATACTCGTCAAAACCGACATTCCTATGCCCCAACTTGGCCCTCTGTCCGCTATATCCCCACCAGGCACCCGGCTTCGGCTCAGCGGGGAAGTTGGTGTCTGCCAGTTTTGAACCGCTGGAAATCTGCCGCAGGCCTGCGCGTGGATCTGAACTTGGTACTGAGCTTCTACTGTTTGATTCAGGGGTCCACCAGGCCAGGCCAGATGACCTGGAAAGCGGCGACGGCTTACCCAACGCATAGACCATTTTGCTGATTCTGCTCTGATAGACGGCGTACCGGACGAAATCACCCAAGACCAGTTTCAAATCGACACTGACTTTTCTGCAGGCGAGGTACTGGCCGCCACGCTGATCGCGGCCCCCACCCCACCCTTGACAAGGGTATTTTCTGGGCGGGAATCGGTGGAGGCGGCCGGAGCGGTGGGCCCGCCCCGCGTGTGGCAGGGCCAGGGGCAGCGGGGGCGACTGTCAGCGGCAGTGTGAGGTCGGGCCTGCGCCAGAGAGGCAGAATTGCCTGTCTGGCGGCCGCGTGATGCGGAGGACCGAGGCGGCCGGGGTGTGGAGAGAGCGATGGAGGAGTGCGATGTGGGTCCCGCGCCGGGGGCGCGGGTGGGTTCAGGTGCCGCCGGGGTGCACCCGGCGCAGGCGCGTGCTGAAGTCGGGGCCGGGCGTCGGGCGCAGCCACACGCAGGCCCACAGATAGCCGCGTAGCAGCAAGCGGCGCAGCAGCGCTACGCCCTGCTGCAACAGGCTATGGCGACGGGGCGGGATGACCTCCTGGCGGGCCGCGTCCACACCCAGAGGATCCCCGGCGGGGGGCCGGCGCAGGCGCCCGGGCGGCAGGTGCCGCGCCTCCGCTTCCTCGCGGCGCGTACCGTAGGCCACCGCCAGCAAAGTGGCAATCGCCAGCACCAGCCAGTGGCGGCCCACCCGCGTGGGGTCCAGACGGCGGGTCTTGTGCCACTTCCCACCCAGAGGGTACCCGACGGTCTTCAGGCCCCGGAACCCCTGCTCAATCCAATTGCGGCAGGCATACAGGGTGGGCTCCGTCTGCGCCACCGGCGTGTCGGTCAGCAGCACCCAGGGCTGCGTCTGACCGTAGGCGTGCCACACAATCAAGGTGCCGGCTAGAGGCTGGTCGCGGAAGGCTCGCCCGATGCCCACCCACAGGTCGCCCGGTCCCGCGATCAGCGTGCGCACCGGTACACGTTGGGTCTGGCCCCGCGGCTGAAAGGTGACGTGGGGCGGGTAGCGCAGGCAGGGATGCCAGCCTAAGGCCACAATCTGCGCCCACAAGTCACGACTGCACAGCCCCTGGTCACAGAGCACATGCACCGGTACCGTAGCCGGCACGGCGGGAGCCAGCTGGCGCAGCAGGCGGCAGAAATGGTCAATCCAGGACCCCCTTTCCTGCGCTCCCACGATATGCCAGGCCACCGGGATGGCGTGCTGGCGATACACCACACTGATCACCAGCGCCACCAGGTCATCCTGTTTGGAGGTGGGATCCGCGGCCAGCACCCGCGGCTCCTGCGCCAGCTCCCGCCCGCCCGTGGGCACCCACCAGCTGCGCACCCAGCGCAGCAGCGGGGCGAAGCAGTCCTCTACCTCCAGCTCCTGACCCGGACCCCAGGAGTCAATGCGATCCGCATCGTCATACAGCAGCTCCCGCTGCAGGCGGCGCAGCGTGTGCGGGTTGTGGGGACCCCTAAGGCCGTGCGCCAGCGCCAGGGTCACCGTATCCTGACAGCCGTTCAAGCCTAGCAGCGTGCCTTCTACCCACAGGGCCAGCACCGCCCGCAGGCGGCCCGGCAGCTGCGGCAGCTGCGTTGTCAACAGGTGGCGGATATCATACAATGCAGCAGGTCGACGCATGGCCACACTCGGGTGCTGTGGTGTTGGTTAGAAGACCCTTAGCTTACCTGCCGGTCATGCGTCTGCCTAACGTCCCACCCGGCCTCCCGCATCACCCTGTGCCGGGTTTGCGCGGCACCACCCCCGCCTATATACGAACCGGCATGCAGTGTACTATTTTACTGCACTGTTGTGCTGAATACCCTTGTCAACCACCCCACCCCACCCCTGTTCCTGCATGGGACGTAGACTGCCGGGGAATTGCTTACTTCAGTTAGGCTGCCAAATTGCGGACGGTGGCCTCGTAGGTGTCGCCGCCGTGAAAAATCGGGGCCCGCGCAGAACACCCACTTCTGTGCTCACACGCATTTTCGGCTTGCGCAAAGTGCTGGGTGCTCTGCCTGCGGTGTGTGCAAGCAAGAAGTTGGGCTTCAGATGCCCTACCAACACACTCCCGTTTCCCACCCGTCAGCGGAGGGACCCTTGATCCTTGCCCTGACCGACCCCGCGGGGCGGAAGCAGAAACACCTACCGGTGACAATGGCAAAGCATTTATCAGAGTTCGCCTAAGCCGAATTCCCTCCAGAATGCAACTCCAGACTATTCCACAGGTCCTTCTCCCCAGAACCACATTTCACTGTCCTTCAAGACAAAACCGGCTAGGCCCTGGACAGGTAGATTATGCAGGTCGGTAGAATAGATCTGGGAAGGCGTGGCCGGTCCGACCAAGTTGAGTCCGAACTGCGATTCGTCATGAATCTGGAGAATCTCCCGGGCCATCTCCGTAATCTCCGCGCTGTCGGCCCGACCCTGTGTATAAGCATCATGCAGCTCAAAGAGCCTCTGTACCGATATCGGAGGTGTTTCTCCCTTAGTGGTGCCGGTATCGTGCCATAGTCGCCACAATCGACCCCAGACATCCCTGGGCAGGTAGTCGCTTTGCAGCTCACTTTCCCACAGGGGGTAGCTCAAGGTACCCAATGAACCCCGGAGCTGATTGGCCAGACCTCTGGCCTGTAGCACCACTGGGTCAATCCCTACCACCTCCGCCTTCAACCCAATTTTTCTCAAATCCCCCTCCAGCTTCCGGGCAATCCGTTCGAAGTCCGCCCGATTCTGATCATATTCAATGGGTAAAGCGAAGACGGTCCCATCTGGGGCCAGCCGCCACCCGTTTTCGTCCACCTGGCTCAGGCCCAGCTCATTCAACAGCGCCTGGGCGGCAGCCGGATCATGTCCCATAGAGGGAGGAACGAAGTGGTCCTTGTGCCCTGGGGCCAGCAGCTCCGCCAATGATTCCTGATCCACCCCCAACAACAAGGCCTGCCGAAACTTCGGCTGCGCCGCTAGACTACGCCAGATCTCGTCGGCGTAAGTGCGGTTGAGAAACAAGGTGACCGAAGTTGCATGTCCTTGCATCAGACTTACTTGATACTCCAGCCCTGTGTCCGAACTGACTGTGGCTCCAGCTGTGGGGTCGTGTCCCAATAAGTACAAATCGTGCAGTCCATTCTGGTCCAATGTGGGCAGAATGGCTGCAGACACTTCCTTTACATTGATTCGATCTATATAAGGTAGTTGCAGGCCCGCTCCATCGACCTTGTGATAGTAGGTATTGCGCTGCAGGTACAGTTCGGCGCCGGTCCCGCCTTGCGGGGTCCAAGGCCACAATACAGGAAAGCCCTGACATTTGGCCGCGCGCGCGGCGTGAGGATGGCAATCCGCGGATTCGAGCAATTCCCATTCATAACGCAGGCCGCGTTCCTGTAGCAATTCCTTGGTACGTTCCGCTGAAATGTAGTCCGGGTGGAACTCTTTCAGGTAATGGGCCGGTTTCAACAGATCTGCATAGCTGAACCAACCTGTCCCCCCCAACACGGACAGGAAGCTGCCATAAGGTTCATCAAACACCAGGTAGAAGGTGTAGTCATCGTGCACATTCAATGTCACGGGGCTGCCTTGGGCATATCCGCCCGTACGCAGCCGCTGGGGAATGCCCATGAAATTCAGCAGGTCGTGGTGCCAGATTTCCTCAAAGGTAAAAGAGATGTCGTCCGTAGTGACTGCTGTGCCATTGGACCACTTCAGGCCTTGGCGCAGAGTCAGACGGAAATGGGTATTGGCCGGATGAATCTGATACTCCTCAGCCAAATTCCCGTAAAACCCTTGCATACCCAGACCCGGAGCCCCCAGGAAGTTTTCCGAGAGCATGAAGGGCAGGGCGTCAAATTCTGCCTCCGGCGGTTGCAAGAGCCAGAGCTGTCCGCCATGGCTGCCCAGCTCCCAGTGTGGCAGAACCGCAGGACTGTCCGTCGTCATGCCGGCCGCCATGACCAGTGGCACCAGGGGTAGACGTTCCTCTATAGGCGGCAGGTTATCATCCGCATCAAGCTCCGGAGCCTGGATGTAGTTCTCGAAACTTGCAGCCGCCGCCCTGCTTTCCGTTGGGCCCGAGGCCGGGCTGTCGGCTACCTTATATATATAGGGAACTGCATAAACTTCATCTGATGCGCTGCCAACCACCGCGGCCAGGCTCAGCCCGGTGGCCAGCAACCAGACTGCCATCCACTGCCAGGTAGTGCTTTGCTTGCGGGCTTTGCGCCTCTTCATCTTGGCGACAGGGTCAGATCTGGGGCAGGAATATGAGAATCATGGGGATCGGGACCCATACAGATCCCACTGCCTGGTGCGAGCACCAGCCTTTAAGACACATCACACTGCCTTGGCTCACAACGGAACCAGAGCATAGGTGTCACTAGATATTTAAGCAGAGACAGGCGGGAAACGAAAACCGGGAATGTAAAATGCCTGCCTTGTTGGGCTGCGGCATTACCGGACAGAACTGCAAAGTACCGGCAGAATGGCGATAAAAGGTCTGGAGCAGGGGCCAGACCTTGGAAACAGAGGAGCTTACGCCCTTCTGTTTACACTGAAATGGTAATGGGGTCCGCGACCCGATTCTTCAGATCGGCAGCCTTGTTTTCCTGGGCCTTCTTGAGCTGATCCGGGGCAATCAGATCCGCCTGTCGGTAGATTGCCATGTGCACCGCGGTGCGTTCGACACCCTCAATGGTGACTTCCGTGAAGCTGGGCACCGCCGCGATATCAATATTGTCTTCTTTCAAATAACTGCGGGTGATGGCCAACGCCTTGACGGACTGGTTCACCGCGCTGGCCCCAATCGCCTTCATTTCTGCGAAGCCTTCCTCGCGCATGATGCCTGCCACGGCCCCAGCCACGGCAGTGGAACGGGACTTTGCAGATACTCGTATTACGTTCGCCATGGTTGCTGCCTTGATGTAAGGGTGTAATGAAGCGACATACAGAGCTGAGCCCTGCAGTAGGCCCACGACACAAAAATAGTGCCATAGGTTGCAGCTTATGTATGTGGGACGTATGACCGTTGGCTTTGTTTTATATTCCTTGCTTCGTCGACTACGCTCTACGTGGCAATGGCTTCCGAGCGGGACTCCCGGATCACCGTCACCTTAATCTGACCCGGGTACTGCAGCGTGTCATGGATTTGGTCTGCGATGGCTTCGCCCAGGTCCACACAGCCCTTGTCATCAATCTCATGCGGCTTGACCAGGACGCGTAGTTCGCGGCCTGCCTGCAAGGCATAAGCCTGACTCACTTCCTCATATTCAGCGGCCACATCTTCCAGTTCCCGGATACGCTGGTAATAGTTCTCCACCGAGATGCGGCGCGCTCCGGGGCGGGCCCCACTCACCGCATCCGCAGTAGCTACGATCACAGCCTCCATGCTGGCCATCTCCACTTCGTGGTGATGTGCCTCAATGCAGTTCGCGATCTTCTCGTTAATTCCATATTTGCGCGCGATCGCGGCACCCACGATGGCGTGCGGTCCTTCCACCTCGTGCGTTACCGCTTTACCAATGTCATGGAGCAGACCACCGATGCGGGCAGACTGCACATCCCCGTGCAGTTCCTCGGCGATCATGGCTGCGAGATGCGCGGTTTCCACGGCGTGGTAGAGCTGGTTCTGCCCGTAGCTGGTACGGAACTTCAGCCTGCCCAGCAGCTTCTGCAGTTCGCGGTGCAGGCCAGGAATTCCCGTTTCTATCAGGGCCTGCTGGCCCGAGTCCATTATGGATTCTTCCACGGCAGCCGTGGCCTTGACCACTTCCTTCTCGATGCGCGTAGGATGGATGCGGCCATCCCGCACCAAGACTGACATCGCCATGCGCGCGACCTCTCTACGCACGGGGTCAAAACAGGAAATGACGATGGATTCGGGGGTGTCATCCACCACGATGTCCACGCCCAGGGCCTGTTCGATGGAGCGGATGTTGCGCCCTTGCCTGCCTATGATGCGGCCCTTCATTTCATCACTGGGCAAAGGCACTGTGGAAACCACCTGCTCGGCCACATGATCACTGGCCACCCGTTCCAGGGCCAGGGAGATAATTTCCCGCGCTCTCTGATCCGCGATCTGTTGAGTTTGAGCCTCAATGTCCCTCACCACGCGGGAAACATCCTGTCGGGCTCCCACTTCCACTTCCGCCAGCAGGTTGTCGCGGGCTTCGTCGCGGGTCAGCTGCCCGATCCGTTCCAATTCCTGCATTTGCTGCTCATGAGCGGATTCCAGATCTTCTTCCTTGTGGCCTAATTCCTCCTGGGCTGCTTCGAGTGTCTCTTCCCGCTGTGCCAGATCATCTTCGGTTCGTTGCAAGTGTTTCTTGCGATCCTGCAGGCTCCGATCCTGACTGGCATATTCGCGTTTCCACTCCGCCCGCTCGGCTTTCAGTTCCCGTTCCAGTTCCAGCTGCTCCATGCGCATCTGTTTCTGGGAGGAGGAGCGTTCGCGCTCCATCTGCGCTTCCTCGCGGGCCTTCTCCTTTTCCCAGGCCTCTTCGGCGAGACGAATTTTGGACATGACATTTTCTTCGCCAATGTCGCGAATCTCGCGACCCCGGCGAAAGAAGACGGTAGCTCCTACGGCTCCGCCCACAAATAGGCCTAAAGCCAGGCCCAATAAAAGAAATAATATGCTGTTATCCATAGGATGTACCTGCTGACTGCACCGGGTCCGGTAAGAGGGACACGGCCAGCCCCGCCCCAAATCTACCGCGGCGCGCCATGCGCCTGCATCCGACTAGAGAAGCCCTGGAGCGGGAAAGGATAGAAAACTAAATTACAAACCTCCTGTCATGGCCAAGGCCAAGGACAGGATTCCCAGAGTCTGGCAGAGTATACCTACGCGGCTTCCTCTGCGGCGGCCACGGGTTCTTCCGGCTTTGCAAGCCCGGTTTTCTCCTTGATGGTCTGCCGCAATGCTTCCACCACGTCAGGCTGATCTTCCAGTGCCTTCACCGCGGAATTGCGGCCCTGGCCCAGCAATTCATCGTTGTAACGGTAGTACGCGCCTCGTCGTTCTACGAGATCGTATTCTTCCGCCAAGTCCAGAATGTCACTAATGGCATCAATGCCTTTATTGTACATAATGTCAAATTCAGCCTGTCGGAAGGGGGGGGCCACCTTGTTCTTGCGCACCGAGACCCGGGTGCGGTTGCCCACCACCACGTTGCCTTCCTTCAAGGCCTGCAGACGGCGGGTTTCCAGCCGCATGCTGGCATAGAACTTGAGGGCCATGCCTCCAGAGGTTGTCTCCGGGTTGCCAAACAGCACCCCGATTTTCTGTCTAATCTGGTTGGTGAAGATCAGGGTGGTGCCACTTGCGCTCACCGGCCCGGTAATCTTGCGCAGGGCCTGGCTCATCAAGCGGGCCTGCAGACCCATATGCGAGTCACCCATTTCGCCTTCAATTTCGGCTCGGGGCACCAGCGCGGCCACGCTGTCCACTACTACAACTTTCATGGTCCCCGAGCTGATGAGACCTTCGGCCACTTCCAGGGCCTGTTCCCCCGTGTCCGGCTGGGATACATAGAGGTTGTCCACATCCACACCTATGCGCTTGGCATATTCAGGGTCAATGGCGTGTTCCACATCCACAAACCCACAGATGTGTCCCAGCTTCTGGGCTTCCGCGATGACATGCAGGCAGAGCGTGGTCTTGCCTGAACTTTCCTGTCCATAGACTTCAATGATGCGTCCTGTGGGTACACCCCCGATGCCCAGGGCAATGTCCAACGACAGACTGCCCGTAGGGATGGATTCCACATCCAGAGCTTCAGCATCGCCCAGACGCATGACGATCCCTGTGCCAAATCTTCGTTCCAAGCCTTTCAGCATAGTCTCCAGTGCAGCATCAACGTTTTTGGTTTTTGCTTTGCTCATTCAGAGGTTTCCTCTGCGGTGTCCGCGTGGTTGTCGAAATTCCATGTTGGAGGGAATCGTTGAGTCTACAAAATACCCTCGATCCCGCCAAAACGTTTGGGGTAATCATGTATATCCAATATTCATGCCATATTGTAGACCCCATGCCCAGAGCAGGGCGGATAAAGGGTCTGGATTTCCGGCTCTGCAGGCAGGGCTCACATGGACGGAATACAGGGGGTCCTGGGATAGGTAGCCTGCCCCCTTGGCGTTTTGCGAACAGGGAAAAGCAATCAGTTGGGCCCTCTTTCCCTTGTGTTGGCAATCGGGCAGCCCGAGCTGGATTCCAGCTAGACAAGGTAGGCTGCCCATTATCTGAAGGCAAGCAGCTTGCTTCTGGGCTTGTCCTTCTTTCTAAACCGAGAGAGAAGCGTTCACTTTTGCCAGTTTGCAGACAACGGTCCGGCGCACTCCGGGTCTTGAGCAAAGTGCCTAGATAAACTTCGCCAACGCCAACCTCGAGTATTCCTTATAGACGCAGGGAAGGAAGCCCCGAGCACTGACTCGTGGTTTTCTCATTCAGACTCTCCGTCCGAGACTGCCACCAGACTCCATGTAAACGGGCACAGGCCTGCAGCTGCGTTCCGAAAATGGCCTAATTCTTTGGCGAATGTAGTTCAGCCCAATGGAATGCATTTGGCCTCGATTTGCAGCCCGTTTCATTTTTCTTTTGGGCGCCCTCATCTCCACCTGCAGGTTCCAGGGCCAGATGACAGATTTCACACCTTACAATATGTGCGGCTATTTTTTAGTTAAGCCTGCACCCCTTCTCCCTATCATCTTAAGCAGCAATCGCCCGTAATTCGCGGAGTCCCAGAGAAGACGTAAAGGAAACTTATACGCTACTTTACTTAGGGACACTGACCCAATTAACTTTTGAACGGGGCGGAATTGACCATTTGGGTTAGGGCGTATTGGGGAAACAAAGAGAGGTTCCTTGAATTGGTTTCCTCTGCCGAGTACAGCCGCGTGTTGCAACTGGAAGCAAGGCATGAACTCAAGAAGCATGGTGCACTAGGTTCCAGTGTTACAGAGCGCAATATCAGCGGCATTGCTCCTGTGTAATTTGCGCCACTTTGTTTTTATTGAACAGTATGTGGTTCAGGAACAGGAGTACCTCCGCATGACGAATATTGTGTGTAATTACACGGAGGCGCGCCGAAAACTCAAGAGCCTAATGGAGCAAGCGGTAGACGACCGAATTCCGATTACTATCACCAGGAGGTCGGGTGACCCAGTAGTTCTGGTGGCTCAATCGGTATTCAAGGCAATGGAGGAAACTTTGGGGACTTATATACTTGAGTATACAGACATCTGTGCGTGTATACTAAGCGGAAGCGATAGGCGCTGTGAACTGCCTACCGCTCCCTCACAGACAGGGAACGTCGAATTCCATGCCTGCAGCGCCCAATGTAGCGCAATCTGAGACCGTCCACCGCAGTGTGCGGTTGCGGCTGTTGCCGGGGTCGCGCGCCACGGCCTACCGGTTGGCCGGCACCGCGGGCGCCTGTCGGCGGGTCTGGAATTACTTTCTGGACCGCACCCAGCAGGAGTACGCCGCCTACCAGTCGGGTGCGCGGGCGGATGCCCCCGGCCTGACCTTCTTCAGCCTGGGCAAGGAGTTCACGGCCCTGCGCCAGGACCCGGAGTACGCGTGGCTGCAGGAGTACAGCTTCAAAGCTGTGCGCCATGCCCTGAAGTATCTGGCGGATGCGTATCAGGCCTTCTTCCAGGGTCAGCGGGCCCGCCCCACCTTCAAGCGCAAGCACGTCATCTGGGATGGCTTCACCATCCCAGATGACGTGCAAGTCCGAAACCAGCAGCTGCGCGTGCCGCGCATCGGTTGGCTGCGGCTCAAGGGCAGCAACCTGTATGCCCAGGGGCAGCCGGTGCAGGCACGCATCCGGCAGGAAGGCACGCGGCCCGGCCCCAGTGGTATGCCTACCTTACCTATGCAGTGCCTGCAGACTCGGTGCGGACCGGCGCGGCCAGCGGGGTGCTGGGTCTGGACCGCAATGTGGGACAGGTGACCGACAGCAATGGGACACTGTATCCCATGACCGACCTGGGCCGCCTGGAGGCCAAGATAGCGCGCACGCAACGGCTCCGGGCCCGCAAGCGTAAGGGCTCGGTCCGGGCGCGGCGGCTGGGCGGTCAGCTGACGAAGTTGCGCCGCAAGCAGAAGCGCATTCGGGACAATGACACCCACCACATCAGCCGAGCGTTGGCGGACAAGGCTCACACCCTCGTAGCCGAGGAACTACACACGCAGCACATGACGAAGTCGGCGCGCGGCACCCCGGCACAGCCGGCACCCACGTGAAGGCCAAAGCCGGCCTGAACCGCAGCATATTAGCCAGCAACTGGGGCCAGTTGGCCCAGCGCCTGCGCAACAAGTGTGGACACCTTGAAACCGTGGACCCCCGGTACACCAGCCAGACCTGCCATCACTGCGGGCATGTCGCGGCCGCCAACCGGCAGCGCCAGGCGCTGTTTCATTGTCAACGCTGCGACTTGCAGATGGACGCGGATCACAATGCCGCGCTCAACATTCTGGTGCGGTTCACCCGCACTGTGGCCCGCGGGACAGGGGCAACTGCACGGCGAGAGGCGTTTCCTTTAGGGACCTCGATGACCCGTGAACACGATGTGCTTGAGTCTGTGTACTCAAGTATATAAGTCCCAAACTTTGCATCTCCTCCGCACTCCGGGCAACGCCGTCCGGCTGCACGCATCTTTGGTTCAAGTTGAGGCGAATTCCTTTTTAGAGGTAGTCTCGACAGGTGAATCCATCCAAGTCCTGCCTCCCAAGTGAAAAGCCCAGCCTAAAGTTTATTCAACATACCTTGGGGGGCTTTCAATTTTGGAAAGAGAAGGAGCCAGGGCTAGCCAATCGGATTGCCCAATTAATCGAAGCCATTAGACTCGAATCCTTTCAGATATCGGTCACTCTGAGCCATTGAAGCATCAACTGTCCAGATATTGGTCGCAGCGAATTACGCGGGAACATCGACTCGTCTCCAGTTACAAAATCGGCAAGGTGGTGGTCATCCGGGGCCGTTACAGCAATGAATAGCGGTGACCTAAGCAATTTCACTTGGGAAGAAAGGCAAACGCGAGCACTCCTTTCCAAAGACCTTACATTCCGAATGAGATTGCAGCCCCAAAAGCAATTAGAGTCCTCAAGATCGATTGGGCTTCTTAAATTTGTGACCACTGTGCTGAACAGATTTTCCAAGATTCATTCAGGACAGCCCCTAGAAGTCAGTCCAGAAACCACCTGTCTGGAGTGGTCAGCCGAGGCTGTGGCTAGCGACCAGATTGCGTTTGTCGGCTTGCACCTTGGGCTAAGAAGCTAAGGGACTCCTATTCTTTTTTCGGGTGCCAATGCCACTTCGCCGACCTGCGGCAGACATCTGGCGGACCCTTCACATCCATTGGGATCTAGAAGGGAATACGGCACCGCCACTGTCCCGGATATTCCTTTCGTACTCTCGATTTCAGAACGCTGGACAACAGGTCCATCTCGCTTCTGCTAAAGAGCGAATTTATTCCCCTAGGGATCGCAGAATTTCAGGATCATTATTGCGGGGACTGTTTACCAGTTTGCTGACCGCCCGCATTCCGAAAGGACCCTCCAAAGGAGCGCGAATGAGCTGCAACAGAAAATCCTCCGGAGTTTCAGGGTCCAGCCAGAAGTCGAAATCGTGCGGTTGGATTATGGCCGGCTGCCGGTGATGTATCTCAGACAGTTCTGAACAGGCGTCGGTCGTAATAATCGTGAAGGTCTCCAATCGTTGGTCAGCCTTGTTCCAGGACTCCCAGAGCCCGGCGAAGGAGAGAGGGCCCTCATCAGCTGCAGTCAGAAAGTAGGGTTGTTTGCCTCCCTGCTGGCTCTGCCATTCGAACCAGCCATCTACGGGTATGAGACAACGCCGGGATTTGAAAGACCTCCTGAAGGAAGGTTTTTCATGCACGGTTTCGGCCCGAGCGTTGATCATTCTGGAGCCAATGGAGATATCTTTGGCCCAGAAGGGAACCAGACCCCAGCGGAGTAGCCCAGCTGTCCTTTCCCCATCTGCACCCATACGGCACAGAGCGAAATCCTGTGTTGGAGCTCCGTTGTATCGAGGTTGTAACAGGGGAGGCACTTCAGTCGCTGGTATTTCGTAGAGGTAATGAACCTGCTGCCAAGTTAACAATTGGGTAAATCGACCACACATAGGACTACTCGTTACGGTTTTCTTCTATACGTATTAACCTCTTAAATGGTACTTGAAACAAGGACATCAAGCCTTGACTTAACCCTAAGGCAAAGGATGCCCTGTGGTGTCTGTCTTTGGGAACAGTATGCAGGAGGGCCCCCTTAGGTCACGCACCTGGAGCGTCCTCAGCCGGCAGGATCCGGTGGAGATGTACGAAGGTCCGATTCCGGTCCACCTTCCAAGGCTGTCCTTAAAAGGTTGTATAGCCCTGTGCATTCAACGGCTGGGCCTGGATCGCGTAGCTGAAAGTGCCCAGGGCCCGCGGTCTGAGTGGCGACGATCAAACCAAGCCTGTGGGAGCGAGTCATGGACATGGCCAAATCCTCAGTACGATGCAACATGCCGTAAATGAACAAGAGGGCGGAAGGAACTCCAAAGGCCTTCTCGGCGGCGGCTTCACCACAGGTCGGGTCGCTCCCCCACGACCACGGCATACTGCCCCAGCAGGTTCGCCTGGGAGCCCACCCGACCCCAAAGGCTGACGGTGTAGATGCCGTCCCCGTAAGTTGCCAGTAGCTCCCTCACTTCAAGGCGCAGGTGGAAGCGGGGGCCATAAGCGTCCCAGCGGTCACGGGCCAATAGGGGGATCGTATAACTCTCCGGATCTGGTCGGACGGGCCGCGGTGCGGGGGTCGCCTGCGTATCTATGGCCCGGGGAGTCAGACAATGGGCCGCCGTCACCCTTACCTGGGCCCCCGGACGGTTGCGCTGCACTGCGGCGGCGATGTAACGCGGTTGCGAATAGCAGCTGGTCTGGGTCAGTTGTACTTGCGTGTAGGACTGGGGCAACGGTTCCCAAGCCAGTACTACCTGCAGGTCCTCGGTCACCCGCGCTGGTGAAACCACTTGGCCCTGTAGCTCCAACCGATTGCCGGCAATCCGGGGCGGCTGCGTCCAGATCAGCAGGTCGGTGATAAGGACCTGGACCAGTGCCACGCTATCGCAGCTGCGGGCCATGCCCAGTTGCACCTGCCGATGATGGGCGCCCAACAGGGTGTCCCGATGCCCTGGAATTGCCATCAGGCCCTCCAGGGCGTCCGCAAACTCCTGCGTGTAGTCATGGCTGTCCGCCAGGCAGTTCCCCGGCCCCCGGCCGGAGTAGGAATGCACAGAGATGTTTTCTTCGCTATAGCCAGGCCCCCCATCCCGGCTATAGCGCATTTAAGGACTGAGTCCCTGCCGATCCCAATGCGAGACATAGGCGCCCTGCGCCAATTCCACGGCATGGCGTTGCGCGGCCTGCCCTGCAAGTAAGGTCAAGACTCCTAACCCGTGGTATGCCCGCAGGGCATTGATCTGCGTTAAGTGCAGCTGGCGCAGATTATCACTGTCTGGGAGCTCCCAAGTCCCAGTCGAGACGGACGCAGGGTTAGGGCCGGAGTTCCCACAGTTCCGCCGGCTACGGGCAAGGAGGGCGGTACCGGCTGCACCAAGGCTGAGAAAATCCAGCTGCCGTCCTGTAGTTGCAGCCAGCTCCCATCGGACGTTTGGGCGGTCACCTGCACGGCGGTACCGGCCGCCAACACGCGTCGAACCGGATGCTGTAGGCCGGGGCCCTCCCGCACATTCGAGGCGACGGTGGTCTGGGGCTGGAGATCTGCAGACGTAGGCTCTTGGGCCAGGCTGGGGTCGCTCAGGAGCAGCAATAGGCCCAGGAGTAGGACCGGAACTCTCCATAGTGGAAAAGTCCAGGATCCACGTGACCACATGATGGACATTGGTCTCACTGCAGGTAGGTGTGCGGCCCCATTGTTACCCAAGGCCGGGATACGAGGTCCTATTTGGTACCTGCCCTGCAATACCAAACAGACTTAAGGCAACGGCGGGTACTCCCCACCTCTGACAGATGACCCTGACCAAATCCGTTTTATATAGTGGCACGCCAGAGGACATGTCCCGTTCCATTGCCTTCTTGGGCTCAATCATTGGCTGGCCAAATGGGTTTTTGATCGTAATAGGACTTAACCTTTTGTTGTCCTTATTCCGCACACTTTCGGATAGGCTGGCAACTTTCCTTCCTGTGAACTCGCACATGAGCGAAGTCCAGCATTTTCTCATCCGGCCCAATCAGCTGTTGATCAGGTCCAAGACACCGTTAAGTTAGTGCGGTGCTCCCACACGCAGTCCGACTGGAAATAATGGCCCACTGCTAAATGGGAGATTCGCTTCTCCACATAGGGCTACTTGCTCCAGTTCTCTTTTGTACATAGTGACCTTTCAAGGGTACTGGAAACAGAGAATTCAATACTGGCGCTGGAAAGTAGGCACAGGATGCCAAGGGTCCCCGGTCCCAAGAGGTGCATTTTAGAATTGGCCCCGCGGTATAGGTTGATGTCGAAAGTACTGAAAGACCGTCAGAGAAAAGACGAGCGAGCGAAGCGGCCGGCAAGAACCTCGAGAGTTCCCCCTTGCAAGAGATAGTTGCCCTTGCCCCCTCCCCCAAAATTAGAGCCCTTGACTCCTAGAAGCCTCTTGGGCTCTGACCAGTTGTCTGCGGCCAACCCCCTGGACTATGGGTTTCGCCAACTATGGGAAGTACATTTTCTTCGCACCCTTGCCTTACTTACACCGCTTTGGACCAACCCGGCACATTGGGTAGTCAAACATCAATATGTTTGATAGAACTGCTGTTGCTGCAACGGACTGGTATGGAAAACCAGTTTCCAATTCAATCTGCTACTGTGTTAATGTACATTTTAGGGTCGCACGACAACGTTTTTCCTGTGTGATAAAGCTTCTTGTCGGGCCCCGGTCCGGCATTTTTCTATATAAGCCGTTTGAATCCTATGGAGGACAGAATGAATTCACCGAATGCTGTCTCGCGTCGTACTTTTCTACAACTGACTGGTCTGAGTTTGGCTGGCGTAGCTTTGGCTGCTTGTGCTGTTCCTACCGCTCCCGCCGCCACCGGCGAGATGATGGAACCCGTCCCACTGCGAATTACCCATTGGTGGGGAGAAGCCTTTGATCTAGCCATTGCGGCCTTCGCGGAACAACACCCGCACTTGGATGTCTCCAATGAACCGGCCCCATGGGACGGCTATCATACGAAGGTCCCAACTTCTGTCGCTGCGGGCACAGCCGCTGATGCCATGTTCATGGACGCTGGTCAATTCATGGTGTTATTGCCTCAAGGCGTGGGCGTAGACCTGACCGAATATCTCAATGGGGATGCCGCCATTGATTCCGATCTTTGGGCCATTGACCCTGCTCTTGACACAGGCATAAATGGAATTCCCTATGGCTTACCCCAGTGGCACCCCGATAGCGCTAACATCTGGGTGAATAAGGATTTGGCCAGTGAAGCGGGCATAGAGACCCCGGAATGGGGCCATCCAGATGTGATGACTTGGGACTGGGACGACTTGGTGCAAGCCACAACGGCTACAACTAAACGCACAGCGGACGGCACTTTCGAACAGTGGGGAATCGCCTTGGGGCGCATACAAAACAGCGCCTATAGGGACATGGTCTGGACCAATGGCGGAGAATTTTTTGACGACGTAACCCACCAGAATCCTACCGAGGCCCTATTCACGGATCCTGAATTCATTGAAGCGTGGCAATATCTGGTGGATTTCGAACTCACTCACAATGTGGCCACCAGCCCAGCGCACGAATCAGTGGTAGGTGCGGATGGCCCTTATCTCAGTGGCAAGGTTGCCTACACTTGGAACTGGAACATCTACGGCGTTATGAAACAGGCCAATTTTGATTGGGGCGTGATCGCACCTCCATTCGAGAAACGCCGCGCAAACAAATTCGGCGGTAACAGTTGGATTGTCAGCGCTGCATCAGACCACAAGGATGAGGCATACACATATATTAGTTGGGCCGCCGCAAAGTTGGAAGGCCAGAAGCACTTCATTCAAGTAGGTACGATTCCCGCCTATAACCCCTCAGACGTCCTTCCCGAAGCGGAGAGTGAAAGCCAATCCAACGTATGGAATTTGATCATAGCCCGCCAGGCGGCTGCTGTGGCAGATGGCGCGGCTAGGCCCTATTCGCTCGGTGCCCACGGAGCCGAAATCGGCGACATTTTTACGGCCGAAATCGACCTTATTTACAATGGTGACCAGTCCGTGGAAGAGGCACTCCAAAATGCCAAGGCACAAGTGGATTCCCTCCTGAGCTAAATTCCAGTCAGGGGCTGTGATTCTGTTCCAGCTCCGTCCCCCTTTCTGGCCTTGCCCTGGCCCGGAAAGGGGGATATGACACAACGGAATACCTAAACCTGTCATGAGCATGCGTCTGCGCGAGGAATTGGAAGCCTACCTATTCCTATTGCCGTGGATCCTGGGGTTCTTAGTCTTCCTGGCAGGGCCCCTGGTGGCTTCCCTCTACATTTCCCTGTCGAACTACAATATTCTCCAGCCACCCCAGCTGGTAGGATTTGCCAATTTCGGGACGATGTTTACGGAAGATCAGTTGTTCCTGAAATCGCTGCGCGTGACCGCGGTCTACACTTTTGTCAGTGTGCCTCTTGTTGTGGTCTCGGGTTATTTGGTCGCCCTGCTCCTAAATCAAAATGTGCGGGGACTCTCCCTGTGGCGCACTATCTTCTATTTACCCGCCGTCGTGTCGGGGGTGGCGGTGGCCGTCATGTGGCTCTGGGTCTTCAATCCAGATGCCGGCGTTGTCAACAGTGTTCTGCGGTCAATGGGTATCGAGGGACCGCGTTGGTTCACCGACCCGGACTGGGCTCTGGGCACCTTGATAGTCACTAGCCTTTGGGGGATAGGAGGCGGCATGGTGATATATCTTGCCGGCATGCAGGGAGTTCCCTCACATCTATACGAGGCCTGTGAATTGGATGGTGGGGGTGCTTGGCATCGTTTCCGATATGTCACGTTGCCTATGACGACCCCGGTTATCTTTTTCAATCTCCTGATTGGCATCATCGGTTCATGGCAGGTCTTCACGAATGCCTTCGTGATCACCAATGGCGGCCCCGCCAATTCCACTCTGTTTTATGTTCTCTACCTATATCGCCAAGGTTGGCAATATTACAAGATGGGCTACGCGTCCGCCTTGGCTTGGATATTGTTCTTCATCATTCTGCTCTTTACCCTTGTCGTCTTCAAATCTTCTGGTTGGGTGTACTACGAAAGTGATCAGACAGATCAGTCGTCATGACCAAGGATTTACAGATCCGCATGCCCACACACTACCCGTGACCGCATGCGGCAGGCGCAGGCCGGCTTCTTGAACTTATTTCCACTTCAGCCACATGACGTTACCTGTTAATACCGCGCCAACTTGGCAACAGCGTCGTAGCGTGCACCTGATCATCACTCATACCTTGTACTATTTGCTGCTGGGGGGATTGGGTTTCCTGTTGATGGTCCCTTTCCTGTGGATGGTGACGAGTTCCGTGAAGGCGGAACATGAAATTTTCAGTATCCCCACTACCTGGCTGCCGGAACGTATTCGCTGGGAGAACTACCCCCATGCGATGGAGAGTTTTCCTTTTTTTCAGGCCCTGCTGAATACGTCAATCATTACCTTTTCAGTCATTCTGGGACGGCTACTCAGCACTTCTTTAGCGGCTTATGCATTCGCCCGCATGCGATTCCGCATGCGCACTCCCTTGTTCATGCTGGTATTGTCCACCATGATGATTCCGTATCATGTCACGCTGATCCCCACCTATATATTGTTCACCAAATTGGGGTGGGTCAACACTTTTTTGCCGCTCATCGTGCCTAACTGGCTCGGTCTCGGTGCTTTCTACATTTTTCTGCTACGTCAGTTTTTTATGACTATCCCAGCCGAAATGAATGACGCAGCCCGCATTGATGGTTGCAGCCACTTCGGCATTTTCGTCCGCGTTGTTCTCCCCTTGTCAATCCCCGCTCTAGCCACGGTTACAATTTTCACTTTTCTCGAGCAATGGAACGACTTCCTGGCACCCATCATCTACCTGAATACCAACGATAAACACACGCTGGCTATCGCCATGCAGTTCTACCGCCAGTCGGCTTCCGGCGCAGGTTGGGGACCTGTCCGGACCTGGGCACACCTGATGGTCGTCTCACTACTGACCATGGCCCCCTGTTTGGCCCTCTTCTTCTTTGCCCAGCGTTATTTCATCCAGGGGGTGGTCATTAGCGGAGTCAAGGGGTAGCGCCGTCGCTACTTGAATTCAAGTCCCTATTTTCGGCCAAGGACACTTCAAATGGACATCCAAGCCCCAGAGCAACGAGAGCAACTTCATCGCGAGGGATTCTGCGTTTTTCCGCAAGTTCTGGATGAAGAGTTTCTGGAGCGCCTGCGCTCGGCCACACGGAAGCTTGTGGCTCCCATAACGGCTGCGGCCAGAACTCGTCACTTGTCAACCGGCAGCATGTTTGGATTCTCCGGCGTTGAAGATGAAATCTGGGGCGAATTGGTGCTCTACCCTGGTCTCTTCCGATGTATGGAGCAGCTGGGATATGCCCAGATCACCTTCACAGACGGCTACGTGATCAGTAAGCCTCCGCACAGTCCACAACTGTTCTGGCACTACGACTGGTTTACGTGGGTGGAACCGGAAGACTTTCTGCCAGCGCCCCAACAGGTGTTTGCCATGTACTACCTTACGGATACATCCCGCTTCAACGGGTGCCTTCGGGTAATTCCTGGTTCCCACTATCAGCACAACCCTTTACACGAATTGCTGGGCCAGCCCCATTCGGAAGAACTGCATCGCATGGACGATGCCATGCGGCCGGAATTCCAGCTACGTCCAGATGAGACTGACTTGCCAGTGAAAGCAGGCGATCTGGTTCTGGGTGACGCTCGGCTCTTGCATGCCGCCCACGCCAACCAGAGTGATCATGAACGCACAGTGGTTACTTTGTGGTACCAACCTGATTTTCCCTCATTGCCCGACCCTACCAAGAGGCAAATGGTGGAGAAGTCTCAGGAATTGCCTCTAGCTTGGAACCCCGATCTGAGAGCTGCTGTGCAACGCATGATGGCTCACTACCAAGGACCGGTTCCAGCCCACCAACGTATGTATCGTCCCCGGGACCCGGAAAAGGCAAATTCGCAATGAAATCTAGGAATTTAGCTTGGCGGCTTCTGCAGAGTATCCCCCTACTGATATTGGCAGGCTGTGCGGCCTTGCCCGGGCCAAGTGGGGCAGCACTATTGACTGAGCCCACTCCTGAACCGGAATTCGGCATCGTGCGTGGTACCCCGTCCCGCGCATTTGCCGACGTCACCCAGAGTGCAGGGATCCTGGGCATACATCGAGGCGAATTCGCCATGGACGGGGAACAAGGGTACCTGGGCGTGGGGCAAGCCTGGGGAGATTATGACAACGATGGCTGGACTGACTTATTCGTCACGGGCAACCTGGCACCAAATTACTTATATCACAACCAGCGCGACGGTACTTTCATCCTGTCAGAGTGGTCTGATCAGGTGGCGTTTCCGGCTGTAACCAGCGGTGGCGCGGCTTGGGCGGATTACGACAATGATGGTTGGCTGGATCTCTACATTTTGAACAAACATGCCAATACCCTCATGCGTAATCTGGCGGGACAGGGCTTTATGGACGTCACGGAGACGGCCAGCGTGGGGGACACTGGCAAAGGGCAATCAGCAGCTTGGGGAGACTTCAACAATGATGGTTGGCTGGATCTGTATGTAGTCAACTGGACTTGCCTGCCGGACTGCAAGCCAGTGGATTTTCTCACCCATCAGGACCGTCTCTACCGCAACAACGGAAATGGCACCTTTACGGACGTGTCCTCCTTTATGGAACATGCCAAATTGCTGGGGGCCGGTTTCGCTGGCAGTTTCCTGGATTACGATAATGACGGCGACTTGGATATCTACGTAGTCAACGATGAATTTGCCAATCCCATTGGCAATGTGCTGTGGCGTAACGACGGGGCAGGCTGTGGAGGCTGGTGCTGGCATGACGCCTCCACAGCCTCTGGAGCGGGTGTAGTCACCAGCGGCATGGGTCTGGCGGCTAACGACTTCGATAACGACGGTGACCTTGATATGTATTTTTCAAACATGGTCCGTCCTATGACTCTCTTGACCAACATCGGTGATGGAACCTTCACCGATGCCGAGACCACAGCCGGCGTAGGAGTACATGAGAACGGCGTAACGGGTTGGGGTGCCTTGTTTCTCGATTATGACAACGATGGCTGGCACGATCTATTTCTGGCTGCCACCACAGTGAAGGCGCGTGCTCTCGAACCAGGGGCATTGATGGACATGTTATTTGCCCGCAGAAATTATCTTTACCGCAATCAAGGTGACAGTACTTTCCACGACGTTACCCCCCAGACATGGCTGGAACGGCCACGGCCCTCTTTGGGCGCAGCTTACGCTGATTACGACAACGATGGCTGGATAGATTTCATTGTTACCGAATGGAATGAGGGTTTTACCCTTTACCGAAACCAAGGCTTGGAAGGTAGTGAACACCACTGGCTGACAGTCCGCCTGACCGGTGGTCAAGGAGTAAACCAGAATGCCATTGGCGCGCGGGTCGTAGTGCAGACCGAAAGTGGTTTGACCCAGATGCAAGAAGTACAGAGTGGTTCCAGCCTGGGCGCTGGCAACGACCTGGCCTTGCACTTTGGCTTGGGTCTGGAAACTAAGGCCAAGGTCACGATTTACTGGCCGGATGGAATTCAAGAAACCCATCCCGCCGTGGTGTCTGACCAAATCTGGGCGATTGCCAAGCAGGATGAAGCTGCTACCAGTAGCGAATAAATACCACCGGCAAATGAGAAAGACCGGATTCCCAAACAGCTGGGCCAATAGCTTGGGAATAGGCCATGATGTCAGGGAACTGAGGCAGATCTCCAGCGACACATAAATCGACGTATTCTCTCGGGCGATTCGGCATCTGACGTCTTAACAGCCTGAAACGACCTCAATGGAATTCACCAGACACAGCCTCCGCCGGGCTGTAGGCATTCATGCCAGCCAGAACGGATATGACAGGACTGGGGATGACCTTACTCTTTCAAAATTTCAGATTCCCGGTCTCTGCTAGAATCTGGCTCGAAAGGGGCAAAGGGCCCTGAACCAGTCAAATACTGATCCTATCCATTCTCAATACCTCGGAGTTTAGGCGATGAAAGATTCTTATATTTCAAGGCGTAATTTCCTGAAGAGCGCTTCTGTGGCCGGACTGGGAGCACTAGTGGCCGCATGTACAGCCACAGTGCCCACTGCCCCGGGTGCGGGAGAGGAAACTGCTGCGGCAGAACCCATCCTGATCCGATTCGCCGGCTGGGGCAACATCGAAGAGCTCACTCTGTACGAAAACATTGCAGCGGCGCATATGGAGGAGGATCCGAATATCCAGATTGAATCACTGGGGTTCCCGGGATCGGATTACAGTCAGAAGCTGTTTTCTTGGATTGCCTCTGGTGATCCCCCCGAAAACCTGCGCACAGGAACACAGTACTTTCCGACCCTATGGGCGGATGGTGTGCTCATTCCCCTAACCGAGTATTTCAATCTGGATGAGAATTTGCTGGACGACGCTCAATACCTGACAGAGCTTTACGACATCTACACAATAGACGATGAAATGTATGCCACTGTCATTGGGCCGAACGTCATGGCCGCCTTTGTAAATATGGATATGGTGGAAGAGGCGGGTTTGGCATACCCCGACGCAAGCTGGACTTACGACGACTATACAGCCATGGCCGTAGCTATGACCGGCGGCGAAGGGATCAGCCGGACATTCGGGTCCAGCAATTCCTATTGGTGGATGGTCTGGGAAAGCCAACTGTGGGCCCGGGGCGGAGACCTGTTCGACCAGATCTATGACCCCACGACGTGCTTGCTGGACAGTGCCGAGATGGTGGCCACCTGCCAGTGGTTCCAGGACCTGGTTCGTGTACACGCCGCAGCTCCTACAGCGGGCGAAGCGTCGGGCTTTGAAGGGGGGTGGAATTCCGGGCGGATTGGCTTGGAAATCAATGGCACGTGGGCAGTCAATGCCCGTCGCAAGATTACCGCCTTCAATTGGGACTTGGCTCATCTTCCCCGCGCGGAGTTCCAAGGGTCCGCACATGCGGCGGGCGGTATCGTCATACCTAAGACCGCACAGCATCCGGAAGCGGCTTGGTCGCACGCGGCCTATCATCAAGGCACCAGGGCCCAGGAAATGTATGCCCGCGACGGATTGAATGCACCCATCATGCGCATGTGGTCCGAATCTCCCGTCTTCCTGGAATTGGAGGGGGCGCCTCCCAATCACAGGGCCCGCATTGATGCCATGGCTTACTCCCGCAACCGTGACTTCTATTTCTCGGCTTGGACAGAGGTACGCAATAAGGCTTTCAATCCGGAAATGGATAAATTGATGACCGGAGACCAGACCGCCACAGATACAGCCCGTAACATGGCACAGAGGGCCCAGGAAATCCTGGATGCCCAAAGCTAAGTTCCGGTTAGGAATCAGAGGCTCTGGGCCCAAGTTTCTTTGCTGTATGTGTGTGGTTTGAACTGACCGTATCGGCTAGGCTGGACGGGTTCGCAGGGCGAACGCCAAGTGTTCCCATCCAGCCGCCCCAGTGCCTCCCGCCCCAAATAGATTGACCAGGTCTTCTACATTCCCGGTTTCTTCCGGAGGATTCCATGGCCCTGTTAACCCGCCTGCAGAGGATCCGGTTCAAGAGCCTGGCGCGCCAGGAGGCATTGGAATGCTACCTGTTCATCTTCCCGGTGTGCTTTGGGCTCCTGGCGTTCACTTTCGGCCCCATTCTCGCCTCTCTCTATTTCAGCTTTACGAAATACAACATCATCAGGGCGCCCAAATGGGTGGGCCTGCAGCAATACACCGATCTGTTTCACGATGAGCTCTTTTGGCAGTCGCTCAAGGTAACGGCACTTTTCGTAGTGATGCATCTGCCCATCAGCCTGATACTGGCCTTGGGCATTGCCTTGCTCATGAATCAGAAAGTGAGAGGGATTATCTTCTTTCGCACTGTTTACTACTTGCCTTCCGTAATTTCGGGAGTGGCGGTGGCTCTCCTGTGGATGTGGATATTCAATCCTGAATTCGGCATTCTCAACACGTTGCTGTCTTATGTCGGTATCAAGGGCCCTGCGTGGTTATTTGACCAGAAATGGTCGCTGCCCGCGATCGCCATCATGAGCTTATGGGGTGTGGGCGGCAGTATGCTGATTTACCTGGCAGGGCTGCAGGGCATTCCCAGCGAACTGTATGAAGCCGCCGAAATTGACGGCGCCTCCCGCTGGCGACGGTTCTGGTTCATAACTTTGCCTCTGCTCAGCACCGTAATTCTGTTCAACCTGGTCATGGGCCTCATCGCGTCCTTCCAGGAATTCACACCCGCCTACGTCATGACCAGCGGCGGACCCAATTTCTCTACGCTTTTCTACAACTTTTACCTGTATGAGAACGCTTTCGAGTACCTCAAGATGGGCTACGCCTCCGGCATGGCCTGGATACTGCTGGTCATTGTCCTGGTGCTTACTTTGCTTGTTTTCAAGTCCTCCCCCATGTGGGTGTTCTACCAGGAACGACAGAAGGAATAACCGGTGGCCGGCCTCTCTGGAATTTCCATCGGCAGAACCAAGTCGTTGCGCCTTGAGCATTTCTTCACCTACGGCATGCTGCTCGCCGGGACTGTGATCATCAGCGTGCCATTCTTCTGGATGATTTCCACATCCTTGAAACCCCAGATGGATGTGTATCTCTTTCCCCCCCGCTGGATCCCGGATCCCATCCAGTGGGACAACTATCAGCAGGTCATGACCTTTTGGCCCTTCTGGACCTATGTATGGAACAGTGTGGTGGTCAGTGTGGGCGGGATCATAGGCAAGCTGCTGGCGAGTTCCGTGGCCGCATATGGGTTTGCCCGGCTGCGAGCGCCGGGCCGGGATGTCATCTTCATCATTCTGCTCAGTACGATGATGTTGCCCAGCCAAGTAACTCTGATCCCGCAATTTATCCTGTTCAGCAAACTGGGCTGGGTGGATTCATTCAAACCCCTGATCGTGCCGTCCTTCTTCCTGGGACCATTCTATGTGTTTCTATTGCGCCAATTCTTCATGACCATTTCCTTTGAATTGGAAGATGCGGCCCGCATAGATGGATGCAATTCATTGCAGGTGTTTTATAGGGTCATTCTCCCTCTCTCCATGCCGGCTTTGGCGATCGTGGCCATCTTTGAATTCAGAGGGCGTTGGAATGACTTTCTGGAGCCATTGATTTACATCAATACCCCTTCCAAACGGACTCTGGCATTGGCGCTGCAGTATTTCCAAGGCTCGGAAGGAGTCCTGCCCCAGCTCCATTTGCTGATGGCCGCATCCTTCCTGAGCATGATTCCCTTGCTGATCCTCTTCACTGTGGCCCAGAAGCGATTCATGCAGGGCATCGTATTCACCGGCATCAAAGGTTGAACTTGCCTGCCTGCAGGCAAGAGACCGGTTTCCCCCCGCATCGGGACCCAGCACCTAATCAGTTAACGGCATAACTTCTGACAGGCAAGACATGGCAAGCAAGCAACCCAACATTCTATTTCTGTTTAGCGATCAGCACCGCTTTGATGCGCTGGGCTGTACTGGGGCCCCCGTGGTTAAGACACCAACTTTAGATGCCCTCGCGGCCCGGGGCATGCGATTCACTCATGCCTTCACACCAACATCGCTTTGTTCCCCCGCCAGAGCATCCCTCATGACCGGCCTGTATGCTCACAATCACGGCTTGCTGGCCAATATGGGCAATTTCAACGGGGTCTTCAATCGGCAAATGCTGGATCATGTGGCCTATCCCCAGCTTCTCAGCCAACATGGCTACGCGGCCCACTATGTGGGCAAGTGGCATTTGCCCGCCGGCGATGATCCTGCACATTGGGGGTTTCGCTCCTTGGCGCAGGATGCTGACCACGCCCGTGACGTCCGGGCCTTGGGCTTGGACCCGAACCGCGCCTTGGAAGTCCAACGGCTGGAATGGGGTGGAGAGGCCCCCTTTTGCGGTCGATCGAGTTTGGACGGCGCCCATATGCAGGAAGCCTGGGTAGCTGACCGGGCCATTGCCATTCTGGAAGAGCAGGAGAATCAAGAACAGCCATTCTTGCTCTTCGCGTCCTTTTTCGGACCTCACTTTCCCTACAGTGTGCCGGCTCCCTACGACACCCTGTATGGCCCCGAATCGGTTGAACGCTGGCCCAATTTCGATGAAACCTTCGAAAACAAGCCTCTCATCCAGCAGCGGGAGATGCTACGCTGGAATGCCAGCCATTTGACATGGCGCGACTGGCAAAAGGTCATTGCCCATTACTGGGGGTATTGCACTTACATCGATGACCAGATCCGACGCGTACTGGACCGACTTGAGGAACTGGGTTTGGCGGAGGATACGATCGTCATTTATGCCAGCGACCATGGCGACATGGTGGGCAGCCACCGACTGTTTAACAAAGGCATGTACATGTACGATGAGACGTACCGGATTCCCCTCATTGTCCAATGGCCCGGCGTGACCGAGCCAGGCTCGGACTGTGATGCCTTTGTCAGTCTCCTGGATTTGATGCCCACCATGTTGGAGATGGGCCAGGTCCAGGTTCCGGAGAATCTGGATGGGCGCTCTCTGCGGGACCTCCTACGCGGGGTAGAACCGGAAGGCTGGCCAGACGATGTCTTTGCCGAATTTCACGGGTACGAATCTGCTTTGTTCACCCAACGCATGGTGCGGACTAAGTCCTGGAAATACATCTACAATCCCTGTGCCGAGGATGAACTGTATGACGTTGTGAGCGACCCAGGGGAATTGCGCAATCTGGCTCCGTTACTGGGATACAAGCATGTGCTGCGACGCATGAAAGAGCGCTTGGTGGTGTGGCTGAATAGGACTAACGATGACATTGGGGCGGATGATGCGTGGAAAGGATCACCCTACGATCTATTTCTATCCCGGCGAGAGATTTAGGTAGTCCAGTAGGTGACTAAAAGAAAGACACCTTTTTATCTAGAGTGCCAGAAGGCAATTCGGCAGATCAATGTGACCTGTCACCAGCGGCTACCGGCTTGACCAGCCTTTTGGAAGATCTGTGCTGGCCAGTTTCTGGCTCTATGAAGGAGACCAGACACACCCGACCAAGACTTTCTTGCAAGGAAACGTGATTTCTTACAGTGTGTGCAGGATTGGTAGCTCCCTACTTCGCGCTGGATTGGGTGTGCTGCAATGACCAAGCCGCATTGCTGATGTGCGGGTAATTCACTAAAAACGATTTCCACATCCCGCCTCAGAGTAATTGGCAGGTGCAGGAAGCGTTCAACAGAGCACTCCTGAAATCTCCCTCACTGAAAGTGCGAAACGTATGGGTGGCATAGTCTAAATGAATTCTCCCCCTCAACCTGCTTGGGGCAAATTTGGCCCATAATTTTGGCAATGCCTTAACGAATTCTGCTCTTAGCAAACGCAGGTCTGGGTCGGGAAGACTCAGGACCGCAACTACGTGCCCACTGTCTCATTCGATTTTCATGTCGTCGATCTTCATGGGTCTATCTCTTTCTTCCAGGGTTTGAGTATTGTGGATAGGCCACGTTCAGTCCGCGGCTAATCAGATCAGGTTTCTGCTCCGGAGTCGCGATGCCCTGTGGGGGCTTCTTCGGGAGGGAATGCCGAATGTGGATGTTTTCTGGAAATGGACTATGTATGGCCTCCGCCAAGTACCTTCTTTGTGATGAAAGACCATATCTAAAACACTTGGAGCAAGTCCCTCCCCAAGCCTTGGTTTGAAGAGCCTTGAGACCGACTTGGCTCAACGTTAAGGCCATGCTGACCTGTGCCCTCTCCCGGCGGGTGGAGATCTCTCGCAGATCCTCCATTCTCGATCGGATCCATTCGACCGTCTACGGCTCCTTGGTGACTGATTTCCCTTCAAGGAAGTTTCAACATAGTGGTAGAAGCCCAGAATTGGCGGCAGTTGCGCTTTACTCTTCGGGGTACTCACCATTAGCTTCTTTTACTTCACCCAACACTCTTGTCAATCTGGTGCCACTGTCCAAGTTGGTGCCGGACGTCGCTGAAGAGGGAGCGCATGCCAGCGAACACTAGGTGATGAGTTAAACGCTTTTACAGAAGGCAAAGGCCCGGCGGGCCGCGACCGAGGATTCGGGCCCGCGTGGAAGCACTAGTAGATACCCCTGCGGTCTCGCCAGAGTTCGAGGGCCAATGCAACTTCATGGATCCCGAGAGCCGCATCACGAGAACAAGTCAAGATGGGTTCCGACCATATTACAACGCACAGATAGTAGTGGATGCGAACAGCCAGTGGATTGTCGCCACCGCAATTGCAGTCTTTGGTAGTGACCAGAGCTAATCGCCCCGCTTGCATGAGGCGGCGCTGGATAGACACAGCCACCTTCCCACGGGGGTGCTGGCAGATGCTAACACCCTCATTGAACGGCACCTGCAGGATCTGGACACCGGGGCCATTGACGGATGTGGCCCCCCTGGGCCAGGAAAGCTGGCGGGCCGACTCAGGGGACCAACCTTGCAGAGCAAGATGAACATTCGCCGAGGCCATGACATCAAAACCCCGGGCAGACGGAGAGTGGAAGTACCCAATGGCTGGGCAAAGCGGATCCTGGCTTTTCGTCCATTGGGGTCCTGCAACCCGGGATAAACGAGAGGCGTCAAGAGTGCCTGTCTCTGAACAGCAAACGCCTATATCGGACACCAAAGCCTACCCCCACGCGTCCAGAGACTCTGCGGCCCGCGTTCCGAGTAATACTAGTCAGTCCTGGGCATCTGTTTGCCTCTGCCTCCTTGCCTTACTGTCTTAGATCTCTACAGCACAGTCTCCCCGGACCAAATGGCCCGACACAAAAACCTCGCTCAACCGCCTTGTATAGAGATAACGCAATACGGTCAGTCTTACTCGGGACCAAACCTCGCGGGACCTGACATCGCAGCCGTCGGAGGATGGGATGGTACAACGATTCAGAATCCCAGCCACTTACTTATTGGTGTGCGCCTTCTTGGTTGTCACGTCTTTGTTGCTATTCGGTACATCCGACGTCCAAGCCCAAACAAATTCGTGCCCGGAAGGCCAGATATGGTCACTCAATAGATGCACAGATGAAGAAGAAACCACGTGCCAGTCTGGATATACCTACGTGGCGGACAACGGCTGTGTCCTGATAGAGGAGGATTCCTCAGCTTGCCCCAGAGGGTACGAAATGTCAGGGGGGCGCTGTCAGGTGATCGGCCAATCCTGTCCAGCGGGAGAGGTTTGGAGGGATGGCAGTTGCCAAGTTCGCGATGAACAGAGTTGTCCTGCGGGCCAAGAAAGGGTCAATGGCTCCTGTTTCCAGATCACAGACACCGTCTGCCCCGTAGGCTATTCATGGAGCGATAGCAAAGACCGCTGCGATGAAAACGACGATGAAGATGAAGACGACAGTGGCAGTGGTGCTGGTACAGGCACAGGCACTGGCACTGGCACTGTCGTCACCGTTGTTAGCCCCGGCCTTACTTTTTCGGATGACACCTTGACTGTGACTGAAGGCGGCGACGGCACCTACACGGTCGTGCTGAACACTAAACCTACGGCCGACGTGACGATCGATCCGCCGACCTTGACTTTCACGCCTGAGAATTGGAATGTCCCGCAGACCGTCACGGTTACGGCCGCCGAAGATGATGATGAGTTGCACGAAACGGCCACAGTGACTCACACTGTCAGCGGAGGCGGCTACGATTCTGTAGCACCATCCGACTTGACAGTCATCGTTCACGACGACGACGGCACCCCGGGAGTTACTATCTCCGATGTCTCATTGACTGTGGCTGAAGGCGGGGAAGTCACGTATACAGCTGTGCTGGACGCCTAGCCTACGGCCGACGTGACGGTGACTATTAACGACCCATCCAACACCGACGTGACAACCGATCCGGCGACTTTGACTTTCACGCCTGACAATTGGGATGTCCGGCAGACCGTCACGGTAACGGCCAAAGAAGATACGGATCAGTTGCACGAAACGGCCACAGTAACTCACACCGTAAGCGGAGCCACCGAATACGACTCGGTAACTGCCCCAGACGCAACCGTTACGGTCACCGACAATGACGTGCCTACTTTGAACGCAGTGGTGCAGGAAAGTGGAGGTTTGGCGGAAAGCGAAAGCACCACCAGCACCAACGTGGTTCTGGATGTAACATTCACTCGCCCGTACACGATCTATAGATATGGAGAGTCTACTTGGCATTCTCTGCAGGGGGCCACAAGCATAAAGGTGGAAGCGTTTTGGCAGGAGGAATCAGGTAACCCAAGCACTATAAGCCAAAACCTGTGGACGGACCCCCGCAGCGCAGAAGATTCAGTCTGCCTCGACATCGCTCCAGGTGCAGCTACGCAGGTATACGAGATCGACCAGACCTTAGTGCTCCCGACGGAGCCGGAGAATGCAGAGCCCGGCAACTGGGAATTACGCTTACGGGTAGAATTTGACGGAGTGGAGGCTGGCGAGTGCAACGCTTCCGATCCCATAGTTCCCCTGACTTCTGTGGATGCCAGTACTTGGGTGGAAAACCTTGAGGAAGAGGAAGACGAGTGACATCCTTTGTAATCCGGTCTGAGGGCCAATATTCAAGGAAATATCTAAATAGCCGGGCAGGCGGGAAAATACTTACCACTCTTCTCGATAATCTTTCCCTTTTGCCTTGGCCTGTTTTCTAACGCACTGAGCCCAACTTGGAAGGCACTGCGGCAGTCCGGGTACTGAAGGCCCGGAGGTTCCGAGTTGCTTCAAATTTTAGGTCATTACGGTCCCGTCTAAAGAGCTGAAATCAGGATTGCAACAGTTGGGGTGCTGTAGCCACGTCGGCCCAGGTGGGGAGCAATCTGCCTGGGGGCGGATTCCAATGACCTTATTTTTAGGTGTCTTCGTCTTCAATAGAGCAAGTTCTGCGCGACTGGAAATCTTCGCAAAAGCCAATAACACAGCACTGAACTAGGAATTCTGTATCGATTCGAGTCAGGTCCGCCCACCGGGAACCGCCAACAGCACATGTTGACCAAACTGAATTACCCGTTGAGCCTTTCCCTTTATTGCGGCCAAAGAAACCAGAACTGGTACTGGGGCGTGTGGACGAAGACTATGGATGTAGGTAGGTTCTATTTTCCAAAAGGATAGAACCACAGATTCAAGGGCCAAATTTTTATTTGCACAATGTGTTCCCAGTTGCATACCCCATGCATTTAGGCAATGAGTTCCACTGCATACATCTATATTGTCAGATTTTCGCGCGTGGACGTGACGATACATCAAGAGGCATGTTCAAAAGACTGAGACATCTCCTTTGGGACCCAAAGACCCTAGCAAAAGGGGTTGAATTGCTGGCGAAAGGAGAACGGACAATTCAAGCCTGAATTCGAAATCAATGATCTGTATGGTCCCAAGGATTGTACGAACCAAAGTTCCACAGGTGTTGCTCGAGATCGCGGCAGGAGTAGAGGCGACCGCCATAGTCCTGATCTGTCGGCTCCATCAGGATTTCGGCACCAGCGTCGCCGGCCCGCCTACAATGGGCATCAACATCTTCGACGATCACATAAATGGACTGAGGTTCCTCTCCCATTTCAGCAGGCGGAACCTTAAAACTGTCGCTAGCCGATCCGAGCATGATCATGCTGTTGCGATAGATTAGTTGGGCATGGGCAATCTTGCCCTCTGGGTCAGGCACCACCAAATGCTTCTCGAAACCAAATGCCGCACACAGCCATTCCACTGCAGCTGGCCCGTTCCTGTAACGTAGACTCGGCACAATTGTTGCCTCGCCAAGTAGGCTTTTTTTCATATAGGTCTTATCCTTTTGGGCCGTATTCCCGCCTACTTTCGGACAAGCTGGCAACTTCCCTTCCTGTGGACTCGCACATGAGCGAAGTCTAGCACTGGCGCGTCCGGCCTTATAGCCTTTTAGTCAGGGCCAAGCCACCGTTAAGGCTGAGCAGTGCGCACACTCGCTGTTCGATTGGGAAAAATGAGGAACTACTCAAAAGGAGGTTCGCATTTCCACCTGAGTTGGCCTAGCTCATGCGATGCGAGATCGTACCAGTCTTTGAATCGGCTGGAGTGGCAAAACGCCAGTTGCGGTTGGTAGAGGACCAGCCTAACTCCCATACCTATCTAAATTACTCAGCCGGAATTGCGAAGATCACGATGCCGGCAAGCGCGGCCGCCATCACACCCAGCCCTATCGTAATCAGCCACTTGCGCGTTCCCGACAATTCGACCCAGGCATAACGCAACGCCAAGATTGTCTGGGCAAGATAGTAGACTGCAAAGGCCCGCGAGGCGTAAGCGATGATCTCGAAAAGGTTTGCACTCCAAACTAATGCAATCGCGCAACCGGTTGCAATCAGATAACCGATGCCTGGTGAAACTCGCCCCCGGCTTTGCTCACGCACCAGCCCTCCGGCTCCCAGCGTATCCGCGACGGATGCACTGAATTGGCTCATCACCGCGGCGAGGGTGAGCATCAGTGGCAGGACCAAAGCCGCATGGCGAGACAAGTCAATGATCGCGGTTTCAGAGGGGTGACCAGGAGGCAGGAGCGGCAGCAGAGGGGCGATCAGGATGACGAAGCATACATAGATGGTGCCCGAAATCCATTGGGCCAGTCGCATGCTGCGGATGCGCAGCGGGGCGGAGTAGGCTGCAGAGAGATAGCGCGACGTCTCGAAGCCCTGAGTCACGAGCAGGAGCCCGCCAACCATCCGCAGAGTTTCGACCCATGGCCGCGACGAGGGCAGCAACCCCTCGGAACCGAATCCGTTGACGAAGTCGTAGTGGAGGAGACCGGCCAGCAAAGCCACGATAATCGCCACCTTCACGGATACCGAATATTCTTCAAGCCGCTCCAAGGCATTGAGGCCGCGTCGCCAGCCTACGATGCCGATACCCATCAGCACAATCGTGGTCATTACCCGCGCTGCGAAGGGCTCATTGAATCCAATACCCTCCAGCACAAAAGCCGACATGAGGCGTAGATAGAACGCCACGGAAATGACAAAGGCTCCAAACAGCGCGATCTCAGCTGCGCGCTCTGCCAGTCGCAGGAATGGTGGAGCCGCGCCTGCTTCCAAAAGAGGCTCAATATGCCGAATGTTGAAGCGGATCACAGACCCGATCCAATACGCGAATACGACAATCCCAAGCATGAACCACGGGCTCGCTGTACCCGCAATCTCGCCAAGGAGGGGCGCGGCGATCAGAAACCCACTCCCGATTATGGACGCCAAGGGCGTCACTGTGGCGCGCCAGAATGGATGCTCACGTAGGCGCGGCAGCAGAAATATCGCCAGACAGGCTATCGATAGGAACGGTAGCCAGATTTCGGTGATTTGCACGGTGGAATACTGTTTGACTATTACTTCCTGTGAGTGGCAAAAGATGACAGGATCTGCCCCACCAAAGAGACCCTCATTGGAGTTGGGGTTGAGATCAGCTGAGTCCCGCTTTAATAAGGCAAAGGCCCAATTTGGGGACCACCCTCAGAACCAGATACTCCGTCTGCAAATATGGAGAGGGGTTGAACGGTCGCCTCGAAGTGCCGATGTTCCTGTGCTACCGTCATCTCCTGAACCAAGGCTACTTCCTTCTAGCCCAATGATAATCTGCTCGACCCTAAGTTGCTTCTTTGCCATGTTCCCTTCTTAGCAGGCGTCCAAAATTCGGGATTGACGAACGGATTTGTCTGGAGGTGGGCAGCCATTGAGCAATTGGCAATTCTAGGCTGTAGGGTGAGAAGCACTGTTCCACAACGCACTGAAATGGAAAAAATCGGAGGGCGCTTAACGAATGCTCGGGGCATTGAGCATGGGAAGCGGGATTCAGGCGCAAACCAGTCCAAGTCCATAACTGCCGGTTTCCATCTGTGCATGTCAGCGAGCCTTAGGAGGGCTTTGAAAGTGATAGCGACCAAGGCAACCGAAGGTTCCGAGTCCTGATCCCAGTGTTTCCCAAATGTGACCCACGAATGCAGCATTCACTGCTTTAGCCAATTCCATTGGGCTGAAACAGACGATGAAATTCCCCCGCGTTGTCAGGCCCTTCCGGGTAGGATAGGGCTGCTCTGGGGCAGCTACCCCCCTGCCTGAGTCGAGCTGCCGGTCGATCCCGCGCGGTCTTTACTGGCTATTTCCGGCATTGGAGAGATAGTGGCCGCGCTCCTGGTAGATGTGTCCCTTTAAGAAGTCGAAACGCAGGCCGATCCTCCTCCGTCTACCCTTTCACCTACGCCGCTTAGCCAATTCGTGACGGTCCTGCCTAAGATAGAACTACGAGCCCGCACCTGCAAGACCCGCCGCAGACGCTTTGGGACTTGCCCGAAACCGGTACAATCTGCGCATGCCCCGAGAACTGCCTTCCCTGGTACGCCAGAAGCTGGATGAATTGCCCGCCCAGCCTGGCTGCTATCTATTTCATGACCAGACCGGAGGTGTGTTGTATGTAGGCAAAGCCACGGTGTTGCGCAGCCGCGTACGCAGTTACTTCTCCCCGCGCCAAGCCTACGGTACCAAGAGCCAGCACCTGGTGCCCGAGATTGAGGACATCACCTGGTGGCTGACACAAAGCGAATTGGAGTCCCTGACTCTGGAGAACTCGCTGATCAAGCAGCATCAGCCTCCCTTCAATGTACGGCTCAAAGATGACAAGACCTATCCGTATCTGAAAATCCACTGGCAAGATCCCTTCCCCAAGATTTCCATCACGCGCCACATGCGCCAGGACGGAGCCCGGTACTTCGGGCCCTACACCAATGCCAAGGCGGTATATCAGACCTTGGAGGGCATTCGCAGAATCTTCCCCTACCTGGACTGTGACCGCAAGATCACGGGTGAGGATGAAAAGCCTTGTCTTTACTATCACTTGCAAATGTGTGGCGGGCCCTGCATTGGCGCCCAGGATTCAGAGAGTTACCGGCAGGGCCTGCACCAGATGATGCGATTCCTGCGGGGAGACGCCACCGAAACCTTGCAGCTTCTGCAGGCGCGCATGGAAAGAGCCGCGGAAACTCTGGACTTTGAGCGCGCGGCCACTTTGCGCGACCGTATCCGAGCGGCCAAGCGGATAGTCAGTAATCAGCAGAGCGTAGGGTCCAAACCTGCAGATGAGGACTACGTGGCTACAGCCTTTGATCCGGACACCCGGCAAGCGGTGGTGCAGATCCTGTTTGTGCGCAATGGCAGCCTGGTGGGCAGGGACCATTTTTCACTCATGGGTCAGGATCTGGAAGCACGTGCGGATGCCCCCAGCCAACGCAGTCGTCTGATAGGCGCCTTTCTGCAACAGCACTACGCCAAAGCTGCCTTTGTACCCCCAGAAATCCTGGTGCAGGCCATGCCAGATGAACAGACGCTGTTGGAGGAATTCCTCACCCAACAGCGCGGCAAGAAAGTGAGATTGGCGGTGCCCATGCGCGGTGGCAAACGGCGGGTACTGGAACTGGCCTACAAGAACGCCCGGGAACAGTTGCGGGTGCAGCAGGCCACTTGGCAAATTGGCGAGAAACAGCAGACCGAGGCTTTGACCGAACTGCAGGAAGCGCTGGATCTGCCCAGATTGCCCTTGCGTATGGAATGCTACGACATCAGTACCTTGCAGGGCACCAGCACCGTGGGGGCTATGACTGTGTTCGTGAAAGGCGCCGCCCGCAAGAGCGAGTATCGCAAATTCCGTATTCAGGGCAAGGGCAGCGAGGGGCTGCCTGACGACTATGCCAGCATGCGTGAAATGCTGCAACGCAGATTCAAAAGGGCGGTCGAGGCGGTCGCCGCCCCCAGGTCAGATACCCGCAAGGCCCGCTCCAACTGGGGCCTATTGCCAGACCTGGTCATAGTGGATGGAGGAAAAGGCCAACTCACCCAGGCTGTGGAGGTCCTTAAGGCACTGGATCTGTTCCACATGATCTCTGTAATCGGTCTGGCCAAGGAGCAGGAGGAGGTCTTTCTGCCCGGCCGGCCCCAGGGGTTGCGCCTACCTCCCACCAGTCAGGGGTTGTTTCTCCTGCAGCGCATCCGGGATGAAGCCCACCGTTTCGGGATTGCCTACCATCGCCAACTGCGCGGCAAGGCCGCCACCAAATCTGTTTTGGATGATGTGCCGGGCATCGGTCCAGCCCGCCGCAAGCAGCTGCTTACCTGGTGTGCCGGCAACCTGGAGCGATTGCAGCAGGCGGACGTGACTGAGTTGGCTGCCATTCCTGGCATGAACCGCAAGTCCGCCCTGGCCCTGCGAGATTTCCTGTCGGAACCGGTTACCACCCGTAACTGAGGCGATCAATCAGAACCTTGGGCAGCTGCGCGTCTCGCATTTGGCCCTGGGTCAGTTCCACTGGATAGTCCGCCCGATCATAAGCCCAAGTCATATGCCGGGTATCCAGTATGGCGTAGGCGGCCCGATTGTTCTTGTCCCGGGGCTGGCCCACACTACCTGGATTGAGGATGACCCGATGCTCAGCCTGGGGCTCCAACTGAATCTCCTTACCCGGTTCCGCGCGCAGGTGCTCCACCAAAGCCACCTGCTTTGTCTTCGCTTTCGGAGGTGCCTCCCGCAAGCGCAAGCGGAAAATGTCCGGGAGATGCGTATGGCCCACAAGACAGAATTTCTCTTTGAAAAGCTGCCAGTTCTCTTGCGGGATACAGAGCCCAGTCATATATTCCGAGACCGGATCCCGGGGCGTACCGTGAGTGGCCATTAGATCCAGCTCCGGCTTGATAACAGGTACCGGATCCAGCTGCGTCAGGTAGTTGCTGTGGGCGGGAGACAGTTCCGCGCGGGTCCAGAGTATGGCCTCCCGCGCCATGGCGTTGAAACGCGAGGTGTCCAGCTTGGCCAGCACGGCCAGATCGTGATTACCGGGCACACAGAACGCAGCCTGCTTCATTATCAGGTCGACGCACTCGTTGGGCCGCGGCCCATAGCCCACAATGTCGCCCAGGCACCAGAGTTCATCATAGTCGCCCCGGGTCTGCTTCAGCACTGTTTCCAAAGCAGCCAGATTGCCATGTATATCGGAAAGGACCAATGCGCGCATGGTAGAAATTAGTAGCGGCAGAAAGTGCTTAAAGGGGTTCGCATCAGTCAATCCAATTATAGCAAGGCACCCCGCGACCTTGCCGGAAACTCACCAAACAGTGGGCAGGAGCCTTGCCTTGCAGGCGGCATAATGGCAAGTGCGGCCAGTGTAGTCCCGATGGGGGCCCATTCCCCGCGTACAATACAGATCTATGTCTGGGTTCCCCGTTCCCCCTACTACGCCCTCCGGCCCCGGTTGGAAACAAATCTGTCTGCTGCACCACCCGCATAAGGCGGAAGCGGAGGACTTGGCCAACGAAATCCTGGTCTTCCTGGAACAGCAGCCTGGCGTCGACATCCACCGCAGCTCGTTATGGGAGCCGGACACCTTGAGGCCCCACCTGTCTTATGTCGACGGCATTATCGCTCTGGGGGGAGACGGTACTACGCTGCGGGCGGCCCGCAGCGGATCCAGTTTTGGAGTGCCGGTGCTGGGCATCAACATGGGCCGCGTGGGATTCCTGTCCGAAGTGAAGCCCCACCAATGGCAACCCGCAGTGCAAGCCCTGTTGAATGGCAATCATTGGATTGAAGAAAGGCTGATGATTAAAGTGCAAGTGCGTCGACCGGGTCCCAGCGGCTCGGAATCGGATCAGACCTTTGACTTCGAAGCGTTGAACGACGCGGTCATCAGCAGGGGCAGCCTAGCCCGGGTGATCGAAACCCGCATTCAATTGAACGGCCACATGTTGGCCCGCATTATCTGTGACGGACTGATTATAGCTACGCCTACCGGCAGCACGGGCTACGCGCTCGCGGCCGGAGGACCCATTCTGCCGCCAGAGTTGCGGAACTTCGTGGTCGTACCCGTGGCCCCTCATCTCTCCCTGAACAGACCCCTGGTTCTGTCAGAAGGCACCCAGGTCCGGGTGCAGGCCTTCTGGGATCATGAGGCCATGCTGACTGTTGACGGGCACTTTCATCTGGACATGGTGGAAGGGGATGAAGTCGCGGTAAGGACCAACCCGCACCCCGCCCTCTTCGCCCGCACCGGCGGCAGATATGACTTCTACCAGACTTTGGTGGACCGCTTAAGCAAGACCTATTAGGAACACGGACCTGTAGGGAGATCGCCTTCTTCACTAGACTTGCAGTCGGCATCGGGTACCGAGGAGCCCGCCTCTGGCACAATTTGAACTGCCCAGGTAGCCCCTGTAGCTGATGGGCGTTCGCTTTCATCCTCACTGTGGCAAACATACAGATGGATATTCACTCTCCCGAGGCCAACCCAGAGAGCCCGGCCACTGGCACCATATATTGTTATCGCCACCCGCAGGTGGAAACTCTGCTGCGCTGCAACCGCTGTAACAATCCCATCTGCATCAAGTGCGCCAAACGCACTTCTGTGGGTCACCGCTGCCCGGAATGCCTCAAAAACCAGCGCCAGCGGGCCTACAACATGGAACCTGGAGATCTGGTCCGGGCGGGAGCGGTTTCCTTTGGTCTCTCACTGGTGCTGTGGCCCTTGTGCAGCGTGCTCTTGGGGCTCTTGAATTTCTTTTGGCTGTTGCCCTTTATCGCGGCCTTTTTTGCCGGCGGCGCTGCCGGCGGCGGACTGGCCCAAATAATCCGCCAGGTTGTAAACCGCAGGCGCGGGCCGTATCTGAAGTGGGTAACGTTGGCTGGCATCCTGGCGGGAGGCGTGATCGGCGTGAGCTTGGGCTTGCTGTTCGGCTCCATAGGTTTGGCTATGGTCACGTTGAGGCTGCCCATGTTGCTGTTCGTCGGCATTACGCTGGCTTCGGCCTGGCCTATTCTGCGGTAAGCAGCCCCCACCTGTGGGAAAGCCTCATGCAGCTGCGCGATGATCTTTCTGGCTACCGGCGGGGACACCGGTTCCCTATCTGGCTCATGATTGTCATTGGCCTACTGGCTGGGCTGGTAGGCACGGGCCTGTACAACCGCCGGGATGAATTGCTGGGCAATACGCCCTTGGTGACCGCCACCCCAGTACCCACTCCAGACACCATTACCATGCTGGGCAGAGCGCGAGACATGGAAAGAGCCGGCCAGCTGTTGCTGGCATTGGCTGCCTACGAAGAAATAGCGAGTCTTACTCCCGACGATCCTTTCCCTCTGGTCGCCCAGTCCAAAATTTATATTCGCTTTGAAGAAACAGACAAAGCCCTGGAAACAGCGCAACGAGCATTCGATTTGGACAACGGAAACCAACCCGCTCTCAACGCTCTGGGTAGGGCTTTGGACTGGACCGGCCAATATGAAGATGCCGTAGACTTCCTGGTGGAAGCCCTGACGCAGAATCCCCACGATCCGGACACTCTGGCCATCCTGGGCGAAGTCTATGCCGACGTGGGCAACTGGGGACAGGCAGAGCTGTACCTCAACCAGGCTCTGGAGGCAGATCCCGACAGTACCCTGGCTTGGCGTAACCGCGCGTTGCTGTATGAACGTCAAGGGCTGTACCCGAAAGCCCTGGAAGCCCTGAATCAGGGGTTGGTTCTGGATCCCGGCGCATGGGACCTGGAGATCTACAAAGGCAGGATGTACGAAGCCCTCTTCGAGTGGGACGAAGCCTTGGCGGCCTACCAGCGGTCGGTTGATATTAATTCCTACATTTCGGACACCTATGATGCCTTGGGTTATGGCCACTTCAAGGTGGGGAACGACCTGGAGGCGCTGCGCGTTCTCAAGCTGGCTGTGGAGATAAATCCTTTGGATGGCGAAGCCCAGGCCCATCTGGGGTCAGCCTATTACCGACTGCGCAGCTACGAGCGCGCGGTAGATATCCTAGCTCTGGCCGTAGAGTTACTAGGCGACAGAGCGCGCATCGAATTCCTGTATCAATTGGGTCTGGCCCATATATATAAAGAACCGCGGGAATGCGAGCTGGCGATCCCCTGGCTGGTGGCAGCCTTGGAAATAGATCCCCTGAGTGCTCCTGCCCTGGAAGGCCTTTCAGAATGCCCTCCTACAGGAACTTAGAACGTGAGCCGCATTCCGCGCCATGCTAAAGGGTTCCCATCTGAACCCATACATAACCTGGATCTGTATCGGCTGCAGAATTTCTGTGGCCGTAGCCGGGAATTACACAGATTGCAGCATCTGTTGGCGGATTCCCAGTCTCATCCGGTGATAGCCCTCACCGGCCCCGCCGGCATAGGCAAGAGCACTTTGGCGACCGCCGCGGCCTGGTCCACCACACCCCACTTCCGGGACGGCGTAGTTTACACGGCCCCCATCGGCCTGGAACGATTTCGTTTCTATGACGTGGTCCGCCAGCTGGACAGGGTCCTGGGTACCGTAATCACAAGCAGGCCTCCCAATCTGTGGAAGATTAACGTTCTGGAACTGCTGTACCGGCAACGGCGACTACTGATCTTGGATGACACAGAAACCGCAGCATGGGACGATTGGGAAAAGCTGCACGACGCCCTACAGGGGTTACGCGCAGAGGACACGCCAGCCCGGGTCCTGCTAATTTCCGAAAAGAATACAGATCTGGTGCGCGAACTGACGCAGGGCCAGATTCTCCACCTTTCAGGCTTCACGGCCCAGGAAACCGAGGATTTTCTACGTCCGCAAGGAGCGACGGTGGATTACAGTACCCGCGCTTTCACGCGGACGCTGGGCGCGCCCTTGGCCTTGTGCCTGCTCCGGGGTCTGAACCGCCAAGGTTTGCCGGAAATCGCTTCTGGGCCCTTGCCGGAGCTGGAGCTAGCTGCCCTGCTTTCCTGTCAGAAAGATTGGCCCGAGGCCTATAACCTGCTGGAACTGCTTATTTCCGTGGCTGGCGAAGCCTCATATGGCGCCCTGCGAGCTCTCTTTTGGCCAGAGGTGAGGCCGGACGCAAAACCCACTCCAGCCAGAGACAGTCCTGCCTGGGAGGAATTGCCTAGGCCATTGCGAGAATGTCTGCTGGAGCTTGTTTTCCGCGGCCTATTGGAGCACGATTCTCCACGTCGCAGAGTTACCGTGCATCCACGCGTGCGCCGTCTGGTCGCAACGGACTCCACTGTGCAGAGACATGGGTGGTTGGCTGCCCACGCCCGATATTACATTTCCATCGCCGCCCAATATGAACACCTGGACATTGAGAACTGGCCTGAACTGGACACAGAGTGGGGTAATGTACGCCAGGGCGCAGATTGGTGTGTGCAACTCATCCGCCAACATAGTGGTCAGGATTTGCTACCCCTGGTGGCGGAATTGGCCGAAAGCCATGCCGACACCGCGGAAGACGCCGCGAACCTACCCGCAAATACCCCTGTAGCGGACTTGGCCCTGGTCCGCAGCTACGGCTTTGCCATGGCTTTGCATGCCTTCTATCGACATCCGCCCCGCATCTTGAGTTGGCTCGCAGCCGGAGCCGTGGCCTGCGCCGGTCTGGCAGACTACAGAGGCTTCGGCAGGCTGCTTTTGCATCTGGGCAGGCAACAGTACTTTCGGCGGCAATATGCGGACAGTCTGGTTTGGTTACAGCACGCCCAGGGAGTCTTTGCCCGCCGGGACATGGTCCTTCTGCAGGCCTACGCCGACACCGACATTGGCATGGTGTATCGGACCCGCGGCCAACCTTTTGAGGCCATTCGCCACTGCATTATGGCGTACGACTGCCTAGCGCAAGGAGGCAACCTGGAAGAAATGGCAGGAGCTTGTCTCAACCTGGGCAGCCTGGCTCTGAGCGTCAAGGACTACAGCCAGGCGTTGTATCAGTACCGGAATGCGCTGCGTTTGGCGGTGCGGCTGGATAACCGTCGGCTCATGGCCAACGCGTTTAATAACCTGGGGCTGGTGCTGGAGGCGCAGGAGAAATTCTCAACGGCTCAGGCGGTTTACCTGCGGGCTTTGGAACTGTATCAGCACCTGCATTTGGCGGAAGGAGAAAGCACCGCCTTCAACAATCTGGGTGCAGTCGCCTACCTACAGGGACGATTCGGCCAGGCGGAGGAATGGTATCGCCACGCATTGCAACGGTGCGAATGTAGGGGTGCCTGGCTGGACTTGGCGGCTACGCAACATAACCTGGGCACAGTTCTCCTCAGTCTGAAACGGTCAGAAGAAGCCGATTTAGCATTCGATGAGAGCCGGTCCTGCTACAGGGCGCTCCAGCTTCAAGCCTATGCTGCAGAAGAAGAGATTCTCGTGCGACAATCCCAGGCTTGAATCTCGGAATGCTGAAAGACTCCAGACTAAAGCCCTTTTCAATTTAACTACCCATGCAAAGCCCTGCGGCTACGCACACTGCTCCTACCCCTTCCTCCTGGCCCTTCATCAGCTCTTGGCGGTGGTATCAAGATGCCTCGTCTAACGGCTTTACTTTGGGATGGAAATTTAAATCTCCAAAGGATGGCAACCGTTATTCCAATCTGTTTGCATAAGAGACAACTGTTGCTTTCTTATGATTCAGTGAAAGCTATTGAAACCGGAACGGCCGGAGAAAAACTTGAAAATGGAAACGGCCTTTCCTGCAATTCTGTCGGGAGCATAATTTGCCCACGTCAGCGCCTCCAATGACATTGGAAGGGGCTCCGACAACGAACAGCACTGCTGTATAAGGATGCTAAGCCTATAGTCGCCCGCGGCAACTTGGAGAAGGTTCTCCAGCGCCAACTAAAGAAAGAAACCCAACCACCCGGGATTGATGATCTGCTATTTGATTACGTCCCTGCTAAGCAGAGGTATTTGCACTCCTGCTGGGCCTGTATTGAGGACCGGACTGAAAGCTCGGTTCCTGTCTATTCAGAATTCAGACCCAAAGAACACAGGATTTCTAAATGACCAAGGAGCGAACGTTAACAATGAAACTCAATATTCCAGAATAGGGATCAAGGCACGGCAGCAGTCGCTCGGACTTGAACCAGCGTTTCCCTTGGTCGGCTCTCTCGTCTAGATCCTTCCCTCCTAGAATTGAGGAGGGCCAAATTTTCCGACGAGCCCACGGGAAATCAAGCAGCATGTACCCAGTCCGGGGACTACCTCAAGGAATAGTGCACACGACATGCCTTTCTGGTTTTCATAGCCAAAAGACGTTCTCATGAGTCTTTCAGACATCTTGAGAAATTGTGGCGGCTTCCACCAGATCCAAACAGTATCTAGTTAGTAGAAGAACGCCCCAATAATAAGGTCCAGATCCAAGGCACAAGTCCCCTGGAGCCTCGCAATTTCCTTTAGCCAGAGTACATTGCTTCCTGGCCGAGGGCCGGATGCTACGCCGCGGGTTACCCGAGCCCAACGTTGCGCCCAATCCCTCATACAACTGGTGCCGCTTAACGACGCCCTAGCTATTCATCCAAGACGAAAAAATGGAATACCCGCAACTCCAGACCCAATTGGTCTTCTCTGCTATAAAAGTCCCAGAGCCGGTAGCCATTTTGGTGCCCCAGATACCGAGAAGGTGTGGGCTCACCCTCTGCAATGTTCAGAGTAATAGCGGCCGGCAGGCTGATCCGATAATCTTTCCCATCCTCAGCCCATGACTTGATCGTGTAAATTCCATCCTGTGTAAATACGTTTGGCGGAAGATCGTAATATTCCACAGGTGTTTCGGCAAAAACCGCATTCTCCACCGGCTCTCTCACAGGCATGCCATCCATGCCTTCAATGTCAAGGTGGTTCCCAAAGGACAATCCATATCTCGGGGTGAAGCCATTCTGTCTATCGTAATCTGGGTTATAGATGTAAAAACCAAGCTGCTTTGTATAGTAGGGAAAAACCGGGTATCTCGTGCGCACACTAGTGGAAAGCCGAATATTGGTCAAGTCCGGAAAGATCCCTCTTCCATCGTCCAAATGCCTCCCTTCCACCAGTGTCTGATTTTGACCAAACACGATTGCATGGGTGCCATGATCGTAGCTGTAGGTATTCGCAGCTTCCACGGTCTCAGGCTGAAAACCCAATCGATCGCCGTTGGAATCCTCTACAGAAATCCTGTAGTGAGTGAAATCAATATTCTCTGTATCCAGTCCTTCCTAGCCATGGCGCAAACCAATGCGGAATTTCTGTGAACCAGGACTGGTTATAAACGGATTGGCATCGTTGGGAGGTGACCCAACGTACCAATTGTCAAATAAGGCATTAAACCCCAGATAATAGAAGGCATTGACCTGAGATTCCGTCGAAAACGAATCGGCGGTTCCCCCTTCTCCGTCCGCCAATTTCATTTGCGTCGAGAAACTGGGCACGGGCATACCGGTTATGAATTCCGTTTCGGCGATGTCGCTGATCACATGGCGACCCTGGGTTACGGATAGAGAAACCAACAGCGGCTCGGTATAGGGGAGCCCGTCAACTACCTCGCTGGTATTGCCCAAAGACAATCGAATTGGTTCTTCGTTTCCACCGCCCTCTACTATCAGGGTCAGCGTAGCTCTGTGCACATTGGGGCCCAGACGGGTTGCCAGCGTCCTCGGGTCCAGAGCGTCCCAAGAAATGCGAATTTCGTCTGCTTGGTCTGCGAGATCGACAGTCAGACCGCTCACGGCATCCAGCCGCGTCCTTGACGGACAATCTGTGAATTCTTCGTCAAAGGCATCTTTGGACAGGGACAGGGTTTCCCATCGAACCTAAGAAGAGGGCAGCAAACAGCAACGGTGAAACCCGCCGCCAAATCGAAACCTTCCGCCGCATTTTCTACTCCTCTCAGTCATTTCATCATTGGCATCAGTTTCAACTCTTTGTTTGTAATAAGACCCTAGGCTCTTTATTTTGGCAGAAAATCACAGGAGTTTGCAGGCGTAAGAAGAAGATCGTTTCTTGGGGCACAAAATACAGTAGAGCGTTGTCTCAAAAAGGACTTTGAATAAATCCAGCTGGCAAGGCCGGCCATGGCATTTTTATGGCTCCACTCCATTCAGACAGAGTTTTTTTCTCGAAAGCAACACCTTGAAGTTAGGGTTATTCATGGCTTCTGGTTTCTGGATTTCGACCTGACTGTTATGTGGCAAAAATTGCGCTATTGGCTGAAAGATTCGCAGTTTGGAACACTTTCCAAGTTCTTTCCTCCCCGGCAGCCGTAAGCCCCTTGAGCCCTTAACTACCAAGATTGGGAAACCTAAGAGTTCCCCAGCGGAACACAGCCTTACATCCTAGCCATTGCCAGCACTGAACTGACCTAGATGGTTGGGTTCATGCAGAAATCGCAGCCCTTTTATCTCTCGTAGGATAGCTTTCCGAAGACATTGACAGCTCGTTCGGCAATTGCCGGAAATCTGTCTTTTCTATTTCCGTCTGGACGATCAATCCACTTGGCGCCTGTTGGTCACCAAAATGCTGAGAAGAACCAAGAGTTACTCGAGGAACGCAGTGGGCCAGATTAGGTCGCCTGTTTCCTCCCAGGACCGAGCCTAACTTGGCCAACTTTCCCATCAACTCGATCAACCGCTCTTGAGAGCTTGACGCCCTGTTCTGCAAGTCCTGCGCTAGCGGTTGAAACCCTCGGCACTTGGCGCCATTGGGAAACGCCAGGATTCCGCCAGTCCAAATGGGCAATTCGTAGGAGAACGCCTGGTGGGCAGGTGCAGCAGAGCCAGTTGCAGTTCTGGACGCTTTACCTGCCCTGTGCAGGGCATTGCAAGCATAAAGTGAATCCCCCGGTATCCAAGACCGGACCGGCAAGGTGCCAGGCCGGGCCTAAATGGTGTCCCTGACCCTCGCTCCTCCCGCAGCTTGGGAGGGTGCTGCACCCACATGTGGCTTTGTTAGCACTTTCTAACAATACGCAAACACAACACACACTGCTTTTGTTGTAGATTCTCACCGTGCGCTAAGGCACGGTCACACGCAGAGCTTGCAGACGGCTAATTTTTGCATTTTCTCGATAGCAATGCGTATGATTCAGGTGTTAGCACTCTCCATGAGCGAGTGCTATTGTCTATGTGTCAGATCGCACAGGACGACGTAAGTTTAGTTCGAATTTCAAGGAGAGATGGAATGAATTTGAAACCGTTGGGAGACCGCATTGTGGTCCAGCCCTCTGAGGGCCAAGAGCAGACCTCTTCCGGCATTTTCCTGCCTGAAACGGCCAAGGAAAAGCCCCAGGAGGGGACAGTGGTGGCAATAGGGCCAGGCGCCCGAGATGATGATGGTAATCGCATCCCCATGGATGTGGCCATCGATGACAAAGTGTTGTACGCCAAGTATTCCGGCACGACCATCAAGGTCGAAGGCGAGGAAATTCTGATTCTCAAGGAATCCGATGTACTGGCCATATTGGCCTAATTAATTCTTCCAACTGCAATACCGCATAAGGAGCAGTCATACACATGGCAAAGCAATTGGTTTTTAAAGAGGACGCTAGGAGACATCTAAAGAACGGTGTAGATGCCCTGGCCGACGCAGTCAAGACAACATTGGGTCCCAAGGGACGCAACGTGGCTCTGGACAAGAAGTGGGGTAGCCCCACAGTAACGCATGACGGTGTCACCGTCGCCAAGGAAATCGAGCTCGAGAATCCTTTTGACAACATGGGGGCCCAGCTACTGAAAGAAGCGGCCACCAAGACCAACGACGTGGCAGGCGATGGTACTACCACGGCTACCGTCCTGGCCCAGTCCATCGTGACCGAAGGCCTAAAGAACGTAGCCGCTGGGGCCAACCCCATGCTGCTCAAGCGGGGCTTGGAAGTGGGTCGCGATGCTGTTGTGGCTTACATTTCCGAGAGTTCCACTCCGGTGGCGGATCGAGAGATGATCGCCCAGGTAGCCAGCATTTCCGCGGCCGATGCTCAGATTGGTGAGCTGCTCGCCGATGTGATGGACAAAGTCGGCAAAGACGGCGTTATCACAGTGGAAGAAAGCAAGGGTCTGGAATTCGAGACCGAGTACGTGGAAGGTATGCAGCTGGATCGCGGCTATCTCTCCCCTTACTTCGTCACCAACAGCGAGCGCATGGAGTCCGTGCTGGACAATCCGTTCGTACTTATCCATGACAAGAAGATTTCCAGTGCACAGGACCTGGTTCCGATCCTAGAAAAACTGATGCAGATGGGCAAGCGCGAGATTGTGATAATCGCTGAGGATGTAGAGGGTGAAGCCCTGGCCACCTTGGTTCTAAACAAGCTGCGCGGCACCTTGAATGCCTTGGCCATCAAGGCTCCGGGATTCGGTGACCGCCGCAAGGCCATGCTGCAGGACATCGCCATCCTCACCGGTGGAGAAGTCATCACGGAGGAATTGGGCAAGAAACTGGAAAACACAGCCATCAATGAGTTGGGTCAGGCCGATCGCGTGATCTCCACCAAGGACGACACCACCATTGTTTCGGGCAGCGGAGATTCCAGCCAGATCAAAGGTCGCATTGAGCAGATCCGTTCCGAGATCGACGCTTCCACCAGCGATTACGATCGTGAGAAGCTGCAGGAACGGCTGGCCAAACTGGCAGGGGGCGTTGCTATCCTGCGCGTAGGCGCTGCCACTGAGACCGAGCTGAAATTCAAGAAAACCCGCGTGGAAGACGCCTTGAGCGCCACTCGGGCGGCGGTGGAAGAAGGCATTGTGCCCGGGGGTGGCGTAGCCCTCATCAATGCCATCTCCTCCTTGGATGACATCGACTTGGACGATGCAGATGCCGTCACTGGCAATCGCATTCTGCGACGTGCATTGGAAGAACCCATGCGCACCATCGCCGAGAACGCGGGTTTGGACGGAGCCGTCGTCGTGGAGAAGGTTCGCCAGAACCATGATGGCAAGTTCTCGACCATCGGCTACGACGTCGTCGAAAATGAATACGTGGACATGCTTACCGCCGGCATCATCGACCCCGCCAAGGTGACTCGCAGCGCGATTGAAAACGCCTGCTCGATCGCCTCCATGATCCTGACCACAGAAGCTTTGATCACGGACATTCCGGAACCGACGCCGCCAGCACCTGCTGGTGACCCGGGCATGGGCGGCATGGGCGGCATGATGTAAGGGCCACGCCCTAACGGGAAGTGGAAACGAAAGAGGGGAGCCTGCGGCTCTCCTCTTTTTTTGTGCTCTTTGGGAAGAGCTGCCTCAAGAAATTGGCGGATTCAGTGTTCCCTTATGGGTTCCTGCCTGCCTTCAAGTCATTCTCTACGGGCCAATGTAATAGAACCTTGGAATGCTTGGACCCCTTCCCTCCTTGACTCGGATCTTTGTTCAGGCCTGCCTTAGACGCTGGCTAGCTACGAGTACATAGGCCGACGAACTTGAAGGCGAAATCGATCGAAGAGAACTCTTTGCTGTTCTTCTTGAATTTGCTCTGCCCCCGATCTTGCCGCAAGGCAGTTAGTTGGGAGTCAGGAATGCGAAACAATGAAAATAGGGATTGGTGGCATAGCGGCAATCGAAATCCTAAAGAAAGACATTTCGGTCCCGCCATATTTAGGTAAATCAGAGGCACCGTAGCCTCATTCACCAAGAAGTCCCACAGCTCTGCGCGACCTGGCGGCACCGACTGCCTGTTTCTGGTGCCAGACTCCCAAGTCAGACCCCGCCGTCTTTCACAGCGGATTGCTTCTATCGGCAAGCCTCACCACAGTCAGGAGCGCGAACGCATGCAGTCAAGTGGACTGGAGAAAGAAGATTCTCAATAGAGACAGTGCCCAGTCTGACGAGCATAACCTTAGATTTTCCACAGTTTGACTTTGGGCCAACACCTGACCGTCATCCTCTCGATTTGGGCCTTCCCGACCTTACACTGCCCTTCGCCGCCTACTTCGCAACTGACCTTGTGTCACTTTCAGGTCACTCTCATAATTGGCCTCCAGCCCCGATTCCGGCTTTGGGAATACCCTTGTCAAGATTCAGGGCCTCGTGGCCGGCAGCGGGCCGGTCCCCATCCAGCCCGTTTCGCCATCGAAGTCCATCTGCCACTAGTTGTGGCTGTCCGTCTCCTTGCCCAGAATCTCGCACTCGTCGTCGCTGACGGAGATGGAGCCGATTCTCGGGTAGTCCGTGTCCGGTCCTTCATAGACCTGCTGCCGACTGTCCCCTGCCGTTTGTTGACCACCGGCTCCGCGCCTGTATCCCCGCCGTCACGGGACGCCGGTCCAGCCCAGATCGGCCCTGTACTCCAGGTAGGTGTCGGCATCGGTGGGCAACCGGCCATGGTCGACGTAGCGTACCTCGCCGTCCGGGTCCACTGCCAGGCTGAAGCTGTGTGTATATTCGTTCAGGTAGCGCCCGTCCGCCCCCACATACCGGGCGCCCCGCACCACGATCTCCTGCCGCGCACGCGGCCGGAAATCCTCCGGGATGACAAACAGCACGTCCCCCCGCCGCCCATGATGTGTCACCGGCGAGCGTTCACTGGAGAAGGTGGCCGTCACACGCTCCCCCAGCCGGTGCACCTGCCAGCGCCCGTCCCAGTTGCTGCCGAGATCCCGGTAAACCCCCTGGTCCGACCAGGAGCTGGGCCTGGAGGGCACGGGCGAGCCCGTTTCCAGCAGGGCTATGGTGTTCCAGTCCACATAGGCCACGGCCGCCAGGTCTCCCTGCGTCTCAACGTTGGGCCAGTTGACCCAGCCTGTTTTCCCATACCCGTAGTCAATCTGCCACCAGTGCGGCAGCTGCGGCACATGGCCCACTATCTCGTACCAGACCCCATCTTGGCGCAGCGTAGTCTCACTCTCGTAGTGGGTGTACGGGCCAGCCCGCACATGCAGCTCTGACACATCCCGGGCCAACCGCAACCGCGCCACCGTGTCCTGAGTCTCAGGCATGTCCAAAGTGAATACAGATTCGGCAATGTCGCTAATCACCAAGTCTTCGTGCGTTATGGCCACGGCAACAGTCAGTTCCTCGGTGAATGACACATTCTCAACGACCAGACTGTTCTCACCCAAGGCGACAATCAACGTGTAATCGAGTCCGCCGTTTCCCACGATAATCGTAAGTTGGGGGAGGAATCCGTTGGGAACCAGGCTAGTCGTGAGTGCGGCTGCGTCTATGGCATCCCAGGAAATCCGCAGCAAGTCACCATCTTCCGTCCGCTCTAGGGTTAGACCCCTCACTGCATCTACCCTAGTCCCAGTGGGACAGTTACTGTAGATATCGTCAAACACATTATTGGCCAGAGACAAACTGGCCAATGCGCCCAAAAAGAGAACTGCCACCCAAACCTATAAGCCTGGTCGCAGCTGTATACCATTTTCTCGCATGGTAAAAATCCAATGTTTTAGCGCCCCACGATAAATCCCTTCAAACCTGGGGCATTGACAATGTGAACTGCAAACTCCCAGAGTGGCAGAAACGAATGAACTTTGTTCCGGTCCCGCCGAAACGTCTTATAGTCTTCGGGCCAATTCCAGAGCCGGAGCAATCCAGACGAAGTATTTGTGTCAAAGCACCCAAAGCCGGCGGAAAGTTGAAAACTCGACCATCCGTAAAAGGGTTCGGAACAGGAACGACGTGAGTTATTTTGAGAGGGCTGGGCAGTAACCTCCCTGCCCCCTTTCGCCCCTTGTACCCTTCAGGAAGAAGAACTCCCAACACTACTAGCGGACAGATACAGTTGCAGCGTAACGGCTAAACAGAAACCAGAATGCGCCAGATTCCAAGGTGGGGCATAGGAGAGAATTTAGGCTTGGGCGGGAGTTACGATTCCCGCAGATCGTTCCGGTTTGTTGGCCGACTTGGAAAGGGCTGCAGATGGTCAACCTGTCTAGCAACCTCAGGTTCAGGCTGCGAAATAAGAGAGACGCAAGAACCGAAATCAAGACGCGCTCCGGGCAGAGTGGAACTGGATTGGCAGGACGTACCTGATGCGGATTCGTATCAGATCCACTTTTCCAACGCCCGAGATTCTGGGGCTCCGTGGACGCTCCTGCCTACCGCAGACATCGATCTTTGGCTTGATGGCTCGCGCGCGATTGTAAACGGGCTTCCGGAAAGTACCGATCTGGCATATAGATTCACGGTGCACGCCGCGAATCAGCTGGGAAGTTCAGGGTGGTCAGAAGTAGTGACTGCTCCTGGCGCGCTGGATACTCCTAGTGAAGTTATTGGACGACGCTATGGCCCCGGCAGAGTGCTTTTGAATTGGGCCAACGTGTTCGACGCCACATCGTATCAAGTGGGCTTGCTGTTGAACAAAGAGACTGTGGACCAGTGGGCCATCCTGCCGGTTGAGGGCATTCAGGTTTCATTGGACGGCACCAGCGCCACCATAGGGCCTTTGCCGCAGGAATCCGAAATAGAGTACAGCTTTGTGGTGCGGGCCATTAGCGCCATCGGCGAATCCAACTGGTCTGGAATCATACAAGTCCCGGTGGATCTGATCCCCCCTGAGAAATTGGCTGCCTGGCATGGAGAACTGGGAGCCGTGTTGATGAGTTGGGGGAATATCCCTGCTGCAGACACGTACCAGATTCGGCTGTGGCACAGGGTCGAAAATCAACCCGCATGGGTGCAACTCCCTGCGGAAAACATAGAAGTCTCATTAGACGGACCGAGTGCGGTTTTAAGGCAGTTGCCTGCCTATGCAGGTTACTTCTTCCAAGTCCGATCTGTGGACGCGGCCCAGGTACCATCCCCATGGTCTGAGGTTGTCTACCTCCAGAATCAGGTAGGGTTACAACTTCCCGCACCGCCAGAAGCCCCGTTCGTGCCGGCTACTTTCACGCCCGTGCCTACGCCAACTCTGGAACCCACCTTTACACCTACGCCCACGGCAACTCTAGAACCCATACCGACTGTGGAGCCTACCCCCACTCCTACACCTGCGCCCCGGAGGCGGAGCAGTCGTTCCTCTCGGCCGAATACTCCGACCCCGGCTCCCACCCCTACTTTCACGGCAACTCCCGAGGCGTGGCTTGATCCCAATCCGGCGTCTTCAGGTTTACCCAAGCACAAGTGGACGAAATTCACGATCAGGGGAGACAACGAGAGAGTTTCGGTATTCTTCTCCGATACAAAAATGGTGTTTGTCCGCGGCAACGCGGGAGACCCGATGAAGCCAGAAGAGATGCCAAAAGACGCCTGCGAAAATCCTAGCCTTCATTACGGCAGCCCATTTGCCACAACAGCTAGCGACACTACTTTTTATGTTACAGGCTGTGGCGAGATAGGCGATGATGCTGTTATCATCTTTTGGGAGTGGAATCACCGTCCAGTAGATTGGAGAGATCTGCATTCTTCATACGAATTTCAGGTCGTGGAGTAAAGGGACAGCGTGACCGGAGCGGTTTTCGCAGGCCCGTTCGTTCTGCCACCAGAATGCGGTAGCAGCGAACGGGTGAGCCCGGTTCGGTAGGAGAAGGTAAAGGTGGTGATCCAAACTCCATGCATGGAACCGGGTAGCGACCAAGTGCATTGGAATTACACAGTGACAACTAAGTTTCGGGAGTCTGTTACCCATGTTGACGGCACGTGCGCTCTGACGTTGACCTATCGAGCTCTGCTACCGCCCCAAATGGCCAATGCAACTGCAAAGGATATGCAATTTGGATAAGGAAGTTCTAGGCGCAAGTTGGGCCCTTCAGCGAAGCAAGTAGGGTGTCACTTCAATAGATTCATTGATCGTCAGAAGCTCTCCCCTGCGCCCCGCTTCTGATCGGCAGACACCGGATGAGTGCGGAATCCGGGCGGCGTACGCTGGATATTTAGACAGGGATGCTTTCTCCTTGTTCCCGTGCCCGAAACCGGCCCTTACTGGAACACATTCCTGATGTGCGTATGACGCCAGCATGGCTCTCTTAAGGTTGGAACCTGTCCTACCAGGTTGAAATTAAACCAATTTCTCTGACATATTGGGCTCAGAGTCAAGGAGAGGGCTGTAAGCTAGGAATCCGTATTGGCGTGGGCAGGCCTTCTGTTCCCGGTAACAGAGAAAATCGGTTACATGCAGGTCAAACCGCTGTACTTGCTACCTGTCCCTATCGAGACAGGTAAAGACCTCGGCCTCATGGACGCCACAGAAGTGGTAGCTCAGGTACCTGTCTGGAGTGCCGGCAAGCACGATGCCCGAAGCTTGTCGTGACCAGTTGGCAGGGGAATACATATATTGGCAGTGGCAAGGCGCTGTTCCAGCCTGCCCTGTTCCGCAGATTCTGCTGTCTGATGCCCCCGCAGAGGAAGCCCGCCTGCCGACCCAATCCGATATGCCGCAGCCACGTTCCGGATATTTATTGCTCTCAGCGCCAGGGTCAGAGGCTGAAGGAGCCGCCAAGGATCTTGGCTAAAGAGTACGGCCGTTCTCGTACCGTAAACCCCGCGGTGATGGAGTTGTGTCTAGATCTGCCCGCTTTCCAAACACATCCGGACCAGTTCCCCTAGGCGCAAACCCAGTTCTGCCTGCCGGGTGCGTAGCTCCGTATATAGGTCCAACGGAAAACGCATGTGCACCCGCTTGGGCTGATCAAGTGTTTCGTAGGCCATATGGTCCGAGGGCTGCGTGGCCCGGGCCGAAGGCAGACCCGAGGCAATTAGCTCCCGGCTGGCCTCCGCCTTGGACATATTGCCTTGCCTGGCTGAAACCTCAATCTTACGCAAGTGCTTCGGCTCCAGCATCACGCTGAAGGCCCTGAAAGTCTTTGATCTTGCTCCCTTCTTGGAATTGGCAAAATGAGCTGTCTGGTCCAGCATGAGGTCTGAAAGGGATGGGTTGGCTGCGGAGAAATCTCGCTATAATTGTATGATAAGAATTCGACCACGAAAATCTTTCCCCAGGAGAGTGGTCACCGAGTCGCTGTCCTGCGGCTAGTTATTGGGACAGCGGATTTTCCTTGGAACCTGGGAATTCGCTAACAGGAGCAACCACTATGTCTTTGCCTGCCCGGTCCGAAGCTCTGGAACTTCTATATGCTTGGGTTCCCAATGAGAACTTACGTCGGCACATGCTGGCCGTAGAGGCTGCACTACGGGCCTACGCCCGACACTACGGGGAGGATGAAGATCTTTGGGGTCTCACCGGCCTGCTCCATGACTTGGACTATGAGAAACATCCAGACATGGACGATCATGAAAACGGGCACCCGCGCACAGCTCTACGCCTCTTCAGGAATGAGGGCTGGGACCCAGCCCTCATCCACGCGGTGGAAGCACATGCCACCTTCTTGGGTGTGCCCCGCATCTCCAAATTGGACAAAGCCCTGCTGGCTTGTGACGAATTGACGGGCCTGATCGTCGCGTGTGCCTATGTGCGTCCAGACAAAGCCATAACCAGCGTCAAGATTAAATCTGTCAAAAAGAAGTGGAAGGACAAGGCTTTCACTGCTGCTATTAACCGTGTAGAAAACCTGGAATTCATCGAAGATCTGGGGGAACCCTTTGATGAGCATGTGCAGAGGGTGCTCACGGCTATGCAGGAAGCTGCTGCCGAACTGGGCTTGGAAGGGATAGAAGCGTAAGAGGCTCGAAAAGTCGGGCTGGCCCGAGCTTTGAGTCTGGCCACAGTGTCCTGCTCGTTCCGTATCAGGTCAGGTCACATTTGGGTCCAGAGGAATGGACTTAACTTACGAATGCGTATCAATTTGAGACCAATAACCAGTTCGACAATCAGTTAACGTGGGGCATTCCTTCGGAGCTGGGGAATCTACAGGAACTTACATCTCTCAGTCTGGTCGGGAATCGGCTGGCAGGGACTATCCCACCGGAACTGTTTCATTGCTGCCACCCGGATGCATTGCATCTGAACCCCTATTCGCTGTCTAGGCCCATTCTCGCTGTCATGTGCCAGATTCCCTGGAACGATCTGTTGCGGTTGCTTCCAATGCAAGCTCTTTAACTGGGAAGTGGACTATGCCTTCCAGCAGGCTATGGACCCAAGGCAAACTAACTCCGCCACGATTCAAGAGAAAGGTAGCTAGCCTGGAGTGAGAGAATGAATCTGCAGGAGTCCGATCCGCGGCCTGACAAATCCTAGGAATAGCCTAGTTGCCTGAAGGGGGTGAGGCGCGTTCACCTTTCTGCGATGAGCCATCTCGCTCTGTCCACCAGGAGCTCACTTGAGAAGATTGGCCAGTTTCCGATAGCCATCAGACGTCGGAGCCGATCCCCAACACCAATCCTATCCCAGGAAGATTCCCGTCAAGCTACTGCCTTAATGGACGGGGATGATCCGGAAATTCCTTCCTACTACTGAGGGAATGGCTTCCAGGCACTTACCCACAGTGTCTTCGCTCATGACAGCATCTCGGAATCCATATTGCCCCAAAGGGTAAAAACCATGACAGTACATTAATAAAAATGTACGGAGCTTTCCCGCAGGTTCTCCTTCAGTTCATTCAGATGACCCCAAGAGATAAGTTTTTTATGCTGTAGACAGCCTACTACTATTCCTGGGGCAATCCCCTGTTCAGTAGCGAAGTTGCGGACATCCCCTGCTTCGAACTTAGCAGCTTGAACGAAACCTCGCCAAACGTTACTTGGAATAAGGAACTCGGCGGCCCATTCATTGGCCTCCGCCTCATCCTCTTCATCATTTTCAGAGTCCTTCAAATTGTCTACGAAAATGCTTTTGCGGTTATGTAACAACAGATGTGCGGCCTCATGAAAGAAGCTAAACCAGAAATGGTCATTGGTCTTATGGCGACCGCTAAGCTGAATTACGGCCTTCTTGGAAGTGAGCCAATAGGCTGCACCACTGAGAGGGGCCCCCTGTAAGGACCCTACGTATGCTAATACGACTCCCGCTTCACTGCACAGGGCATGAGCCTTTGGCAAGGCAATATCCATTGGCTGGTGAGTAAGTCGGTGGATTTCCTGCAAGGCAGAATTGAATCGGGTCTCAACAAAATCTGGACACTCCGCGCTCTTCGCTCCTAATTCTCCAAGCCGCAGCCAGGAAGCCAACGCTTCTTGGCTACTTTTGAAGCTTGGAGAATGGCGGTAAGCAACTCTCATTGAATCGTATTTTCTGTTCCAAGCATCAAGGGTCCCTACGCCAAAAAAACTGAGCAGATTCGACACCAATTCGCTTCCCTCAACCCCCTTTACCAAGAATTCTCTTTTAACCAGTTCCTGGCGAGGGAATTTCTTGGCCCAGACCACAGCCGCAGCCAATACCTCCGCTTCAGCCACCCTTGCCTTTTGCAGCCTATAATCGGCCTCCATTCCCATCCAAATCCTCGCATCAAGACCTGAGACTCTCTCAAATTGCAGGGCTGCCTCTGGTTGCAATGCGGCTTTTCCCGCAACAATTTCATTAATAGACTTTCGAGACCGGCCACAAAGGCGGGCAAATTCAGTTTGTGAAGTCCCTCTAACCTCAAGGTACTCCGCTAGGACCCAGCCTGGAGGTACCGCGTAATTCGGTTCGTATCGATTAGTGGCCACAATATTTCCCCTCAATAACTAGTGATGGTCAGCAATCTCCAAAATGCGGATCGCGCTTACTTTGTTAGTGTCGATTACGCCGTCCTCCTTGCGAGGAACTAGATCGTGGTTAACTTTGAAAACAAGACGATAGGAACCATCGAGATCCACGGTGAATTGCTCTTTCCGGTTACCAATTAATTGATGGCGCCGCAGCGGCCGGTTTGTAGGAACATGCGTCAAGGTGGGGCTATTCTTCAACACCGCCATTCGTTTCATAACTAGGTTCGCCCTAACATCGCCATAGGTTGCCTTCAATTTCTTTTCGTCATTGAAGTTTTTTTCAAGTTTGCGGTTCTTGAAAATTATCTCCACAAACAATTCCGTATGTAACCCGATAGGTTACATACAGTAACACACATATAGACATCCTTGTAACCTTATGGGTTACATCATAACTCGTCTTGAAGAGTGTGCATTCTCTCTCAACGGCTGTCTGGGAACCACTCCACACTGGAGTGCTTGTTCAATATCGCGTCTGAGTGGAGCTCTCCCATCGCATGAATAAAGGCTGCTTTAACTTTGCCAAAGTAAGGTAATAGGGGGTTGCACTGGAACACCCGGCGTTGCTATGTACTTTGAACATTGGCCAACCTCCACTTGGCGCTCCTGCACCATGGCGCACTGAGGGGAGACCCTGCCCGAGTAGCACTCCTGTATCCTCAGAATACCTCCCCATACACATGTTTGGCGCTCCTGATCCGTACTCTGACCAATCCAAGTCCTGCCTTTTGAGGACCTTGATCTCTATCTGACCGACTATGAGCGAATCGGTATGTTTGGGGGAATGGACACACTCTTGGCAACAGGGGATGCGCCGGGTTGTGTCAACATCATTACCCTCATTCAAAACACTGCGTTTGTGCATGCTGAGGTTGTCCCAGCAGCCTATCTCGCCTCATACTGAAGTTACTCCGCCTGCTAAGGATGATTTCGTTTCTTAGTTGCTGGTCGATACGTCCAATTCCCGTGGCTCCTCCCCGCCGGCAGATGTAAAGATTCCGAAGAGTCCCAGACCACCCACAGGCGTAACTTCGTCTTGTCGATACTGCGTCAATTGGAAATAAAAAGCATAAGCGTTACCGCCCACAATGTTCAGCAGGGCATAACCACGTGGGCAGCTAGGATCATGTCAAAAGGTAACCCGGACGTCGAGTACACTGCATTCGTGGAAATCAATGCTGACGGGGAGGATTAGTGCGCAACATTACTTTCAGCGCTGACGATACTCTGATAGAAGCCGGGCGCCGGCGGGCCCAAGCCGAGAACTCCACTTTGAATGAGCAGTTTCGACTTTGGCTTGAAAGCTATGCCCGCCGGGAACAATAGGCCAAGGGCGCCGCGTTCCTTATGCGTGAATTGCAGGGAAAATTGCACGTCGGTCGGAAACTAACCCGAGAGGAAATGAATGAGCGTTGAAAATTTCCTCGATACAAATATATTTATTTACCAGTTAGAGGGAAACGACCCCCGAAAAAGTGAGGTCGCGCAGCATCTGATTCAGGAAGGAATCGCCACAGGGACGAGCTGTATCAGTTTTCAGATTGTGCAGGAATGCCTGAATGTGATTTCAAGAAAGGCCCAGATTCCCTTGAAGACTGATGAGGTGCGAAGGTATTTGCTTGCTGTGTTGGCCCCTTTGGTCCGGGTACATTCAAGTCTGCAGCTGTATCAAGAAGCTTTCGAAATTCAAGCCAGGTACCGACTTGGTTTTCACGATTCCTTGGTCTTAAGCGCTGCATTGGAAGCAGGCTGCATTCGGCTTTTCAGTGAAGACCTGCAACACGGGCAACAGTTTCGGCAATTGACCGTCGTAAATCCTTTTCAGGATGGATCTATCGGAGGACTTTCATAGCAGACATGTCAGGCCCAGCCGAGCCAATCTTCAGAAAGAGGTATTCAGTCGTGCCAATATCACCCCAGCAACCTAGCTTTGGTAAGAAGAGTGCTCTTAAGGCAATGACTAAGCGGGTTGCCATTTTCTGGCTTGCATGGACCAAGGGTGAACACCCTTAAACCAATGGAATAGGAAAAGGATCTCCTGATAAATGCACACCCAAGGGTTCAATATGGGCTGAAGGTCCGGTGTGTCATTTAGTAACTGCTACCGGATAGGGATTCTCAGCAATTGAGTCCTAGGTTTCCTGTGTGCTCTCGGCCTTCTCTTTTGTTTCGGGAACACCCCGCGCGACGCGCCTTGCTTCGATGCGGCGCTGTTGGTAAATGAGTTCTTCTAGCAACATCCGGTTGGAGGCCGTGAGATCTGCCAGAACCCCAAAGAGAAAAATCAGCAGTCCCAAGGTTACTAGTGTGGCGCCAAAGCCCAGGAGGATTTCAGAAAAGCTCTGCCACACCGGCAGCCAGTAGACCACCAGCAGGGCCAAGCCCCCCAGCCATGGGGGCACAGCCAGGTAAGAAAAAGTACGCAAAGGCTCGTACCGCGTGTAGACCCGCAGAATATTCGCGGCTCCGGCCTTTACGAAACTCCAGTTACTCTTTACCAAGCGGGAAGGGCGCAACGGCGGATTCACCACGATAGGTACGGAAACCACTTTCATGTTGCGCTTGCCCGCCTGGATGATGGACTCCAGAGTGTAGGTGTAGCGGGTCAGGATGACCAACCGTAACGCGGCATCCCGGCTGATGGCGCGAAATCCGCTGGTGGCATCCGGGATGGCCAGACCGGAGGCCTGTTGCACAATCTTGCTCCCAAAGCGTTGCAGCAATCTCTTAAAGAAGGAGAAGTGGGCAATGGTCTGAGTTTGGCGATCCGCAATCACCATATCCGCTTCCCGGTTCAGAACGGGCTGGATCAGTTCGGCAACCGCGTGGCCTGGATACTGATTGTCCCCATCCGTATTCACGATGATGTCGGCCCCCGCATGCAAGGCGGCGGTCATGCCCGTCTGAAAGGCCGCGGCCAGACCCAGATTGCGGGTGTGGCTCACAATCCGATGCACTCCCAGATCTTTGGCTACCTGAACAGTGGCATCCTGACTACCGTCATCTATGACCAAATATTCAAGCCGCGTCACGCCCGGCACTGACCGTGGCAGATCCCCGATGACAGCAGGCAATGTCTCCGCCTCGTTGAAGCAGGGGATTTGGATGATTACGTGCATAGCCAGAGCAGCTTGGGGAAGATGCTAGCAGCCAGCCCAGCTCAGGACTTCGGCGCTTCGGAGTCGGGGTCAGGGTCAGGAAGTTTGCGCCTACGACCAAGGCCACCCAGAAACATCTGACGCACCATGCCCCCCGTAGAAGTAGATTCATCCGGCACAATGTCTTCAGACCAGTCCTGCAGTGCCGCCTCCCTCTCCCACTTTTGTCTGGCGGCATAGACTTCCTCAGCCCGTTGCAGTAAGGGTTCCGCGCTCTCAGCCTGCAGCAAGTCCTGCCAGTCCGCTAACTCTCGCTGCAGAATCCCCAACCAAGTCTGCACATACTCCCGATTGGCCCACAATGTGGAACCCAGTTGTTCCGGGCTGCGCGTCATGTCTGTGGCGTTGTAGAAGATCCGGCCAGCCAATTTGCGGGCATCCTGCCATCCCGCGCCAGTGGCAGCACTGTGCATATAGGCCGCAGCCAGCAGGTGAGCTGCGTGTTCCACGCCTGCGATGAGTCCGTCGTGTTCGGAGACATCCAGATAGTGGGGGATGCCTCCTATATGTTGCACCAGATTGTGTGCAATCTGGAGTGCTTCGGCAGAAGTTTCCGGACCCGGGACCAGACAGAATAGTCCATCCTGGAAAAGGTCGGCCCGTTCGGAGACGGGTGCCTTGATCCCGGTGAGGATGGGATGGCCCAAGACATAGGACACCTCATTTGGTAGATGTTCGCTGGCCAGAGCCTGCGCTGGAGCCAGGGCACTGCCCAGAATAAAAACTAGACTTTGAGGGCGGAATGTTTCCGCCAGTAGCGGCAGCATTTCCTTCAGTTCGCCGTGCGGCACGGTCAGAATCACCAAGTCTGCAGGTTCCACCGCCTTGTGAATATTCCAAGCGGTCTTATCCACGGCTTTGAGCCGCTGGGCGATGGCCATACGGTCCCGATTCCGGTCATGTCCCATCACGTAGAAGGAGGCTTTCGCCGCTTTGAGGGCCAGACCCAGGCTAGTGCCCGTCTCCCCCAGACCGACTATGCAGGCTTTGAGTTCAGCCATAGTACAAAAAGTGCTTAGGTTACCTGTGGCAATGACCAGATAGGCCTAGCGGGCCACGGTCTCAGCCAGGGACCAGAGGAAATCGATAACTCCCCCGGATACAGCCCGAATAGTATTGGACATAAAGAATAATATGAAAAACAAAGCCAGCATTCCATACTGGCGCAGTACTTGTATGATCTGACCCATTTGCGGGGGCAACAGCGAGAAAAGGATGTGGGAACCGTCCAAGGGGGGGATGGGTATCATATTGAAGACGGCCAGCAACACATTGATTTGGATGAACGCCCTCAGCACCAGCACCACAGCATTCCGCCATTGGCCTAGATCCAGTTGATCCAAAGTTCCCGTCTGAATCACTACCATGGCAATGAAAGCCATCAGGATATTGCTGAGAGGACCGGCTCCAGCGACCAAAATCGTAGCTGCGCGGATGTCGCCCCGGATGTTGTTGGGATTCCAGATCACTGGCTTGGCCCAGCCCAGACCCACTGTAAACAGCAGAATGGTGCCTACCGGGTCCAAATGCCTGAGCGGATTCAGGGTGTAACGGCCCTGCCGCCTGGGCGTCTCATCTCCCAGCCACACGGCAGTGGCAGCATGTGCAAACTCGTGCACTGGCATTGCCGCCAGCACGATTACCAGCGGCCCGGCAAACTGGATGGCCAGACGCTGCAGGGCATTACCCGAAGTGGTAAAGGATCCCAGCTGCCCGTATAGCCAATAGGCCACAAAACCCACAGCCGCGATGATGACAAGGCGGGTAGTAATACTCCATGCTTGCCAGCCCCGGCGCGAGGAATCCCTAGGGGAGTTGAAGGGAGGTGGGTACATGCATTCAGGGCGGGTCTGGGGCAGCGAAAAGTATAGCACTCGGCTGGTCGGCTGGCCAGTGGGTTAACCGGCTGCGGTAGCGGAAATCAGTCAATGCTCGTTAGTGACAGAGAGTCGGCATGCTGGTTTTCGAAATATCCACAAACTGCGAGACTATACTTTTTAGTACTCCAGCCAGCTATTAGTCTGGCCAGACCCTCCAAGCAGCATTCACACATATATGACCGAGAGACCTGACACTGTTTATGCCTTCACCGATGGCGGGGCCATGGGCAACCCGGGTCCCGGAGGATACGGGGTAATACTTAGATACCAGGGACATGAAAGGGAATTGTCCGCTGGCTTCCGGCACACCACCAACAACCGCATGGAATTGATGGGGGCAATCACGGCCTTGGAGTCTCTTAAGTGCGGCTGTAAGGTCATCCTCAGCACTGATTCCAGATATGTAGTGGATGGTATCTGCAAAGGCTGGGCCCGGCGCTGGAAAAAGAACGGCTGGATGCGTAACAAGAAGGACAAGGCTATCAACCCTGACCTGTGGGACCGGCTCTTGGCAGCCATAGATAGGCATGAAGCTACCTTCCACTGGGTGAGAGGCCACGCGGGCCATGTAGAGAACGAACGTTGCGATGAACTGGTGCAGGAAGCAACCCGCGGGGCAGACCTGGATGCAGACGTGGAATATGAAAGGCTCAACGGCAGGAGATCTCCGCGCAAGTCACATGGCTCAAGTGCAGTCCCGGGCTACAGATAGAAAGGCAGATAACCGAGATGTGAAATTCTCGTTTACGCTTTTAATTTCATGAACCGGCATGGTTGACATAGTTGCTGGTCTGGCCAGAGGGGGGGACTGGCCAGAGAATTCAAAGGAGTTCTCTAATTTTCGGGGATCAATTGGCGAGCCTGGCAGACAACCACGTCCTCCGAGGTCGGCAGCCTTACTGTGAGGCCACACATTTCATTTCGATTACACCCCCGGTCTCTCTGCTCTTCTACCATCACCTGCGGCAGGACCTCCCAGCTCGACTTGATATTCACAAAGGAATCAAGAGGCAGTCGTCAGAACCTCTATAGAGGTGTGAAACTCACCCGTCTCTCCAAACGGGTCCACCCCATCTGGAAGGTCGGTTAGAAACTCCGGCCCACAATAGGCCCCGATGCGGGCCAGACCTCCACAGTCGCCATAGGGCGCAGCTGTAACTCTGGCCTTGGCTCCGCTGTGCACCAATTCCTGCATCAAATCTGCGTAGGGCTTACCCCAAAAACGGGAAAATGCAGAGGTTTCCAGGCCGCATGGACTCGAGGATAAAAACTAACTTCCCGCCAGGATCGAATGTGTTCCAGGTGCAAATCCCCAAAGACTAATCTTTCCACCCGGTAATGCGGCTGCAGCTCTGTCAAGCCTGCCTGGATCCTGTCTACGTATTCGGACCTCGGGAAAAGGGGAACGGCCAGTAGGGGTACTTGCAGCACATGGCTCTGATCCACGATCAATCGAAAGGGCACCTCCTGGTGCGCCACAATCTGGGATTGGGCGGAATACGTCTGAGCAACACCATGTCCCGCTCTTGATCTGCCAGTTCCTTCTGCAGATAGCGGTAGGAAAGGTAAGAATCCTTGCCCCCACTCCAGAAGCGCAAATCACAGTTGCCATGCCGCTTATGTTCAGAGTTGAGCAGCCGAGGTACATATTCCTGGGGACCCGGGCCGGCGGGGGCCGCGGGTTCAGGCGGAAAAGGACAATGTCTACACCCACAGCCACAACAAGACCCTCTCCTTTCATGGCCCAGGGTGGTCATGACCTGCAATCCAGTCGCTGGGTCTATGTAGTGGTCCAGGCCCTTACGAACTGCTTGGGAGTGCAGCCTTGACCATGTAGCCGTAGTACTCAAGATTCTTTTCTCCCCTATGGGTGTAGATCACCAACGAAGTTGGCTCCGGATCTCGTCCTGCCAAACGGGCGTTGGCACGGAGATGAGATTCTGGACTTGCAAGAAGGATACCGACCTCGGCAGATTATGCGCGGGTAACTTGGATTCCTCTAAATATCCAATCCATCAGCGCTGTCGCAGTTCCTAGCCAAGTCCAAATCGGAGCTTTCTCACCCGCCAGTTGCCGATCTTACCAATGGGTATCGGCAACATAGAAGATGCACTTAGATCGAGTGAAAGCCGTTCAGTAGAAAGAAAGAGAGGGGAGGCGATGGCGCTTGGCAGGCGGTGACTGAATAAGGTACTAATGGGCACACTGGGAACCAACTCTCATTCCCAAGGAGCCATGGACGGGCAGGAACCAAACCCGTCAGGACCAGCAAGCTGCGCAAAGCCGGAAGGCCAGACGACAGAAAAAAGTGAGAAGGGACTAAGGTTTGCACGCATAGACGCGTATGTAATCCAGTTCCATGCTTTGTGGCCATATGTCGGGATCTATGCCCTGGGTTGCAGCCCAGTCTCCACCCACGGAAATAGTCAAAATGAAATGAAAGGGGTGGTCAAAAGGCCAATGCCTTTGATCCGCGCTTGCATCCTGTAACCGTTTGTTCTCAAAAGTGAAGTAATGCATTTCATCCACAAGAATCTTGATCGCAGATGCGGTCCATTCCATCGCATAAACGTGGAAGGCCGAGCTGGCGTCCGGTATTTGCAGCCTTTCGACGTGATGATTCCCTATCTGGTGGTTGTAGGCCTCTGTGTGCACCGTGGCATGAATGGTGTCCGGTTTGTATCCCACGAATTCCATGATGTCCAGTTCGCCGCTGCCAGGCCAGCTCCCATATGGGTTGGAATCTGAGACCATCCAAATAGCGGACTTGATGCCTCGCCCCTGCGGCAGCTTGGCGGCTATCTCGTACCACCCATAGGTCCATGCCTGCCTGGATACCAGCCGAACGGCTGTGTAATCCCTGCCGCCATATTCTTCCTTGTGGACTTCAATGATGAGACGGCCATCCTCAACGCGGGAGTTGGCCTCCCTGGCAGCAGTCACGAAAGACAAGGTATCCGGGTACCAACGGTTGGGTCTCTGATCATATTCCCACCGAGTGGAATCAGGGAGACCGTCTGCAGCAAATTCATCGGACCATACCAAGGGGCAGGGGAGCCCTTGATCCTGCGGCGCGGCGGTGGTGGATTCCGGCTCCGGGATGACGGACAGCAGGGGGGCGGCCACTACGGGCAGAACGGCTCGATGATGCTCCGCCAAGTTCGTAAGCGGAGCATAGATCCATAGGGATTCCGTGCCCCCGGTCGGATCGGATACTTGCACCCAGTTGCCATCGGCATTCAGGCCTTGCCCTTGCAACCGGGCTCCCTGCTGCACTTGGGTCCTGACAGGAAAGTCGGTGCTCGGCCCAGTCCGCACATTGACAGTGGCTGCGATGACGATAAGGGTCACGAATTCGGTCCTAGGCGGCTCCAAAGTGGGCTTCAACACGGAAACTAGGATTGGCGCAAGGGGCAGGTCAGCCAGTCTTTCCGGAGTCAGGTCCGTATTATCGGTATAGATCCAAAGTGCTTAACTTCTATGGATTACGTGAATCCATTCGCCTGCCTGATTGCGGCCCTGCACCTCGAGTATGGTCCCTTGTAGCAACTGGGCCACGACTGCATAAGATGGACCGGGACCCGCCCGTAGGCTGGCTGATTGGCTCCTGACTGCCACAAGGGGATCTTCCAGCAACGGAACCGGCAGCATATCGGTACAGGCCACCACGCTGGAGGGCAGTAGACACAGGACTAACAAGACAGCCCCAAATGCTCCGGGGAATTTCCCGGGACTGGCGTGGCCCACCAAGGCCCCCGCCGCCTTCATTCGGCGTATCATGCTGCTTCCCCGAAAGAGTTTCAAATTGCGACTCTAGCATGAGGAGGAAAGAACGCGAGGGGTGCCACCGTGAAAGAGAATGCCAGGAGGTTGAGGACTGAGATCGCTCTCAGGGAGGTGGGAAACGAAAGAATATCTGTCGAATTTTCCGTGGAATGCTTTGAATTGACTGATTAAGGCTTTTCTTTGGGTAACAGACGACACCAAGCCCGGTTTCTTAGAGGCTGGCTGCGCAAAGCAGGGCAACCCTCTTAAACACTGCATATGGGCGCTGGAAGAACAGTTTGTCTTGAATCTTTAGGCCTCTATCCAGAAAGGCCTAAGGCACTGACCCTAGCAGCCATAGGCACAGCGAAGCGATTAGAGCCCTATCCCGGCCAGCAGGAACCGAGTACCGTAGCAATCCAAAGAATCGGCCCATCATGCCAGCAAGTCATCTGCGCGAAAGCCCTCTTTTCCTTCCCGCAGATCTGGAAGCTGGCGATACATATAGGCTTTCGCCTTCTGGTACTTCGCCTGTGTCCACTCCATTTCCTCTGCCAAAGCCAATGCCGCTTGGCCCGTGCCCGCCACAAAATTGCTGCGACTGAGGTGGAAAGATTGGATTACAAAACGTTGCACCCCTGTAGCCAAAAGCGAACGGGTGAAATCCGCTAGGTTCTGAACCGGGAGCAGAGGCGTCATGGTTATAGCAGCAGGGATGCCGGCAGCCACGATTTCGGTAATTGCCTCCAGCCTGGCAGCCAGAGGCGGACACTTGGGCTCGAAGGCCTTGCGCACCTCTTCTGAATCTGTGGTCACGGTCATATTCACACAGGCTCTTGGAAATTCCTGCAAATAGTCGATATCTCTCTGTACTAGCGGGCTGCGCGTCTGCACAACCAGCCGCACGCCTTTGGCTAAGAGGACTGGCAGAAGTTCGCGCACCAGCCGAATGTCCCGCTCGATGGGCTGATAGGGGTCAGTGACGCTACTCATGTAAATGCTCTTGCCTTGCAGGCTAGTACGCATGCGCTGCAGCTTCCTGACGGCATTGGATTTGATCTGTACCCAGTCTCCCCACGTGTCGCGGAGTTGCTGGTTGCGCGGAAAGAAGGCAGCGTAGCAATAGGAACAGCCCAAAGTACAGCCGGCATAGGGGTTCAGAGTGTAATCAAAACTGTCAATGAACCCGGTGGCTCTGGTCAGAATTGAGGATGTCTCCCGGCTGTTTACATCATGCCGGCTAAATTTCATCAGAGCCGCTGAGATTCGTTCTTCCAGAATCAAGTCTGGTGCACCTCCGCGGGTGGACTCTGCGGGACCGCAAAGTTGGGCGGAATTGAGAAATGTCATAGAAACCACCTGAAGCCACGATCGGCAACGTATAGATTCCTGTTTCGTCTAACCTTGTACTTATGCAATACCCCAAAATACACCAGGAGCAAAGTAAGTCTTGAGTGTTAGCTTGGAAGGCAAGGGATATCCGATTCTAAATGGGAAATGCCGGGCTTGGCGACACAGAGTAGCGGCGAGTTTGTCAGGCCTTCAACTCACCGATTTTGGCATCCTCGATGTCCCGGCTGTAGCAGAAGGTGGGTTGCACGCGTCTGAAGTCTTACCCGCATATGTAGAAAGTGAGCACGCCGACCAAGGAAAGCTTCTACCGTATGGCAACCGGATTGGTCGAGGCACCGTGTTCAGACGGCTCGGGAAACTTGGCGGAACGAGCGGGGAACGCCGACATTGAATTCGGTGAGGCTTGCCGGGGCAACAAAGTAATGGCGTGAGCCAGTTCGATCCCTATTGACTACAGGAAGCCCAAATTCTGGCTCTGTGCAACCTCCGTGTGAATTCGCAGTGACTGGCTGCTGTAACGGGAGTTACCCGTGATCAGCCGCGCCGATTTCAAAGATCGCGTTCGGCGGTGGGGGCTCCGCGAAGATGTAGTGGAGAAGGACTACGTTCTGGGGTGGGTCCTTTGGGGCATTGGTGCCGATCCCCAGTTACATTCGACTTGGGTGTTAAAAGGTGGGATGTGCCTAAAGAAATGCTACATCGAGACCTACCGCTTCTCAGAGGATCTCGACTTCACGGCGCTTGAGAATGGCCCCATCGAACCCAATGAAGTGCTTACGGCGATCTCGCGCGTGCTAGACCGAGTCAGCCAAGAATCCGGCATTGACTTTACACTGCAAGCACCTACTTGCCGGAACCGACCAACCGGTCAGTCCGCCGAAGCCCACGTTTACTATCGCGGGCCCCGCAACACTCCCAGCCCAGGCCGCATTGCGCTCGACCTTAACTAAAGACGACTTTGTCGCGCGTCCGTCGGTCTTGAGGCCGATCAACCATGACTACCCAGATGCCTTGCCCGACCCAGGGCAGGTTCGTTGCTATGGTTTGGAGGAAATCTTTGCAGAAATGCTACAGGCGTTGGGTGAGTGTTCAAGCCCGGGTGATTTGTATGACGTCGTCAACCTCTTCCGCACGCCCGATTTCCGCCAGCACGCCGAACTAATGCTTGAAGTACTTGAACAGAAGTGCCAGGCCCAAGGCATTCCCATCCCCTCAACCGAAAGTATCCTCGCTGTGCCGAAGCACGCGGAAATGGCGAGCGCGTGGGAGGGTGTGCTGTCGCACCAGATGCGGGTTCTTCCGAACTTCGACCACTTCTGGTCGGAGGTGCCGCGCGTCTTCGAGTGGCTCGATGGCGTCGAGCCAGTTGAGAAACTTGAGCCGGCACCTCTAAATGAAGACGAGGAATCTTGGGCACCACCTCAGCCTTTTTGGGATTCGGACTGGGGGTTCCTTCTGGAACCTGTTAGGTTCGCTGCCATCAACCGCTTGCTGGTGGATCTCGGCTACGGCGGGCACCATCGGCTGATTGAGCCGTACTCTCTGAGGCGGACGAGGCTTGGCAATATCCTCCTCCATGCCATCCGTGCCGACAGCGGGGCACACCGATCATACCGGGTAGATCGCATCCAATCCGTCGCCGTGACGACCCGACCATTCAGACCGCGGTACGTGGTCGAATTCTCCGCAGCGGGAGTAACCCGTACTCAGACTTCCCGCAGCTGAGGGGCCAATTGCTCGAACCGTCCACAATATTTGTATCGTGCTCTGCTCTGGTTGCAAGATGCATTTCCGACGTTCGCGGTGGAGTACGGGACGGCCGTCTCAAAAAGACCCTAGAAGTCAGTCCGAAGACCCTTGTCCGGCCGGCGGGGCAGTATTTAAATTGAATCCAGTTAGGATTCAATACGCAGATCGGCATAGACGGCAAGATCAAAGAGATGCAGGGCCAGGTTTCGACCCAGGTCATCTGGGGGCGCCCGAAAATAGTTAACTGGACAGACCAAGGCACGACAGTTTCAACGGGCTCAGGGCCAAGTGCTGTGCCGCGGCTGTTCAGGATGCGGATTTCGTAGCTTTGTAATTTGCGGGCAATGGGTGCCTTCCAACAGAGCGAGCCATTTCCCCGCAGCACCCAGTTGCGCCACGCCACGGTGCAAAGCATAGCCCAGGTGGTGTAGCTGGTCCTGCATCAGGCTCGCGACAGCCTCAGCTTACCCTCCCAGTCAGGGGTTTCTGGACCGACTTCGGAGGGGCGTGGGAAGTCGATCTAGGGCCAAATCAGTTCATATTGGATATAGGCAACTCGGGGTTTTTGGAACGGCCCTATGCGCCGGGTTGACCTAGTTAGCTGGGCCCCTGGCTTGGAGGTCGCAACTCCGTTCTGCAATCCGACTAACGCCAGTGGTAATGATTGCCTGGCGTTGTAATCCTCACAGGTAGCCGGTCAGGCTACGGCGGTGCATAGATCTGTGGCCATTCGATGGACTTCAGACTCGTTGACTTTCCCCGCCCGGTAGTGAAATGTTCAGTCTGCCTTAAATCACTGAAAATTGCCGCACTTTCCAGTCACTTCTTGGTGCAGCCCGAATATTAAGTCTAAACTCCGAACCCGGGGTCAGTAAGAACCACCAATTGATTCCCAAGGCCCGCGGCCGCTACCCCGTGTTGGAAGTTTCCTTGTGCCGGGCAAACGCGGTCCCAAAGTCGATGTCGCTCTGCTCCGACAGGTGGAATCGAGGTCAAAGCTCTGCTCCGACGGTCTTGCCTCTTGATATCGGATAAATCCAGAAATTCAGCATATAGCCAAAGCAATTGCGCAAGTATTGATTCTGTAATTCCGCTGACTAAGCTCCCGCGCCATCGATTCGCTTTGGGAAAGCTGATTCTTGTCCAAGAAAGTGATCCGTGAATCCGCCTTTGGACAAGTCCCAGAAAACAAGAGAATGAAACTAGGCGCTCCCCTGGAACCGCGGAGTTTCGGCAGTCCTCTTTTTCACTTTTGCATTAATGGGAAAGTCAGGGTTGATTACAGTACCCCCGTCCCACTCTAGGACAGCTGCCCGAACCGACTATGCCCTTTGCCTTACCTCCTTTAGTACTGTCCGCCGCTGCCTGCAGGCCGTTGTGAGTTCAGTTCGTGGCATATCTGCTCTTGGGCCAGAACGCCAACTACACTCCAAAGGACCGTGGATTCTGACTTGCGAAGAAGCATTATCCACAGCACGCAACCCAGAGGAAAGGAGGAATTCCCCTGTAAGCACGAGCTCGGAAAAGTCGGGCGTCAACCTTGGAAAAAGAAGCCCTTCCCAAGGCGGGAAGAGTATTTGCAGGAGCTCCTACTAACACCCACCCTTGATCCGCCCGGAGTATCGTTTGCTGAGGACCGACTTGCTTAGCGCCTTGCGAAGCTTTGGGTAGCTCCATGAGCAAACTATTGAACCATCCTAGTTCGCTCCATTACCGCAGCATCCAATTCCTCTATGGAATATAGTTAAGTGAGAGACATTGGGAATTCGCTGCAGCCCTCTATTTGGACAAGATGACATCCCCATGGTGGCAGAGACATACAGCTTTCTTGGAGAATCTACACTTCCCTTGAGAAATCAGAAGAGGTTGTTTCCAGCTTCTTCAACTGTACAAATAGATTGCAAATCCTTTGGTTCCCCCTCAAAAGAGCTGCAGCACCAGAATTGGCCCCCATGTTGGCAAGCTGCATCAAGAGAAGCTGACAATTTCGATGGCGCCAGCTAGAAATAGTTTTGAATGGCTTAGAGTAGCTTGTCCGAGGATGGGCGTAGGTACATGTGTTCCCATGTAGTTAGGAAACACATCATTGAAAGTATTTAGCGGAAACCACCCACTAACCGTTCCGAAAACGCCCAAATGAATTCGCGGGATGGAGCGAATTTGTGGGATGACTAAATCTGCTGCTTTCGCGGAATTAAATTCGTCATACGAGGTATCTGGGGAATGAACACGGACAGATCCGCTGCGAGAGGAACAAGGCCGTCGTCCGGGGCCCACTTCCACCGCTGCGCCTTGCAAGTCAATCCCTATGCCTACGGCAAGCAGTTTCGGGGAATCCAGCCTGGCGGTGATGAGGATTCATATGCGTTGGGGATGATAGAAAAAGCCTTGGAAATTGGCGTTTCCGTTATTGCTGTAACCAACCACAACGATGCTAAGGGAGTGAAAGCATTCAGGCGTGCTGCAGCAGGGAAGAACATTACAATATTCCCCGGTTTTGAGATTTCCTCTTCAGAAGGCATTCATATCCTCTGTATCTATCCGCCAGCGACCGAAGAGGAGACTCTAGGGCGTTTCTTGGGCGAACTGGGAATCCGGGAAACCACAGCTTCCTCTGACCTGACAAACCAGCCTTTTGGAGGTGTTCTGGCAACGGTCCAGCAGCAAGGCGGAATCGGAATCGCGGCTCATGCCAATAGCAGCAAAGGATTGTTCACGGTTCTTTCGGGTCAGGCCAGAATAGATGCGTGGCGCAGCGCCGAACTATGCGCAATTCAGATTCCAGGGCCCGTCTCAAATCTGCATGCGGGCATATCTAGAATCATCAGTAACGAGGACCCAGAATACCAACGTAGTCACCCGGCAGGGAAGAATCTGGCGGTGGCCGTGGTCAACGCCAAAGATGTAAGTGAGCCTGCAGAGCTGTCCGACTCCTCCGCCACTTGCTGGATCAAGATGTCGGAAGTCACTATTGAAGGTTTACGGCAGGCCTTCCTTGATCCCGAATCCAGGATACGGCTGCAAAGCGACCCGGTACCTGAAGACCACGCAGAGATTCTCAGCCTAACTTGGGATTCCGGATTTCTCGCTGGTACTAAGATACATTTCAATCCCAATTTAAACGTTCTCGTTGGGGGCCGGGGAGCGGGGAAGTCAACTGTAATCGAGAGTTTGCGATACGCCCTAGATCTTGAGCCGATCGGGGAGGATTCGCAGAGGGCTCACGCCGGGATCGTCCGACAGGTACTTCGTCCTGCCACGAAACTCTCTTTGCAGTTGCGCTCTCTTCGCCCGTCTAGACGTGAGTACCTGATCGAAAGGATAGTTCCGAATCCGCCAGTGGTCCGGGACGAGACCGGCCAGATTTCGAACCTGTTGCCCAAGGATATCCTGCCTCGCGTTGAAATCTTCGGGCAACATGAGATCTCTGAACTTACAAAAAGCCCCGAGAAGCGCACTTTATTGCTCAACCGTTTCATCGACCGCGATGAAACCTTGGATCGGCGCAAAACCAGTGTGCACCGCAATCTTGCGCAGACGAGGCGTACGATCACAGAGATTAGGTCTGAACTCCAACAGATAGACGATCAATTGGCAACATTGCCAGCACTGGAAGAAACACTGGTCAGATACCAGGTTGCGGGCCTTGAAGAGCGTCTGCAACAACGAAGTCTGCTAGTTCGCGAAGAAAGGATTCTTGATTCCATTCCTGAACGTTTGAAAGTGTTCCATGACGCGATGGATTCGGTAAGACAAGAGTTGCCCTTGGACTTGGTTTTCTTGTCCCCCAGGGCTATTGAAGACCTCCCAGGCGGAGCAATTCTGGCAGAAGCAGAACCCAAGCTTAGGAGTCTGAATGCAGAACTGGGGCGTGTGGCAAGTCTTTTGGAGGATGCACTCAGTCGTGCCGCAAAGGAAATGGAGAATATACGAGGGCGCTGGGAGGAAAGGAAACAGGAAGTCGAAGTGGAGTACCGGACAATTCTGCGCGATCTGAAGAAATCGGCCGTGGACGGGGAGGAATTTATACGTCTGCGGGGCAGAATCGAAGGACTTCGGCCCTTGCAGGAACATGGCATTCTGTTGAAGAAGCAGGAAGAGGAACTTGCAGACCAGCGGCTCGCACTGTTGGCAGAATGGGAGGAGATCAAAGCGACAGAATTCCGGCTTTTGGATAAGGCCGCGCGGAATGTCAGCCTACAGTTACGCAATCGGGTCAAAGTGGAAGTGACCGCATCCGGGGAGCGCGAGCCCTTTTTTGAAGCTCTTAGAAGTGAGATCGGAGGCCGTCTTTCTGAGGCAATTGACCAATTGAGGAATTCTCAAGATCTGTCTTTACCCCAGTTCGTGAAATGCTGTAGAGAAGGTGCTGAAAGCCTCCACAAAACGTATGCGGTGCCAATGGCCCAAGCACAACGACTGGTAAACGCGTCCCACGAATCCCTAATGAGAATCGAGGAGTTGGAACTTCCACCAACAACCGAAATCCTACTTAGCACCGCCCCGTCAGGCGAACCTCCTTCTTGGCAAACCCTTGACCGGCTCTCGACTGGTCAGAAGGCTACTGCGGTATTACTGCTACTGTTGCTGGATTCCGAAGCGCCGTTGATCATAGACCAGCCAGAAGATGATCTCGACAACCGTTTCATTACGGAGGGCGTGGTACCTAGCATGCGCGTTGCAAAGCGGCGGCGCCAATTTATTTTTACTACTCACAACGCCAACATTCCGGTGCTGGGTGACGCCGAGCTGATTCTAGGTCTTACTGCTTCTGGAGAAGCAGAGCAAGGATACGCAGAAATCAAGGCTGACCACATGGGATCTATTGATTCCCAGCAAGTGCGTGAGCTCGTTGAAGAAATACTCGAAGGCGGTAAAGAAGCCTTTGAAACCCGTAGACTGAAGTACGGATTCTGAGGAACGCCGTGAACAAGTCAGATCTGATCGCACTGATCCGCAATGGGGAAAACTCGAGAGTCGAGTTCAAGCGGGACGACATTCGACCCGAAGGGCTAGCCAAAGAGATGTCCGCGCTGCTTAATCTCGAAGGCGGATACATTCTGTTGGGTGTAGAGGATGATCTTACTGTTTCCGGGCTAGCCCGGGAACAGAGCGATGCTGAAGAATGGGTGATGCAGGCAGCACGGGACCACGTGCAGCCTGCTTTCATTCCCTATTGGGAAACTTCGGAGTGGGAGCCAGGCATTACCGTGGGGATGATCACTCTACAGGCCAATGCGCCGGATAAACCTTACAAGGTAAAACGCGGTTCGGCTTGGGTAACTCAAGTTCGAGTGGGGACAGTCACCCGAGACGCCTCACGCGAGGAGGAACAGCGTCTCTATCAGCAGTCGGGAGGGCTACGATACGGACTTAAGCCGGTACTTGGAACCACCCTTGCCGACTTGGACTACCGCCGCATTCGGGACTATCTGGTCCGTGTATTAAAAGGAGATGTGCCTCCAGAAGGCGACTCCAATTTTCTGGACTCTTTGTGCATTAACCTAGATTTGGCCACGGATTCATTGGAACATACTGCGTTGACAGTCGACGGTATGCTTTTGTTCGGCCTGAACCCCAGACGATTCCTTCCACAGTCAGGCCTCCGTGCAATTTGCTATCCCGGCGTCGAACCGAGCTACGAGACCCGTTCAGACGAAGAAATAAAAGGCCCGATGGCCCCGTTGGGAAGCCACAGCGATACAACATTGGAACCAGGGATAGTTGACAGAGCTTGGGACTTTGTCCGGCGCAACACAGAGCCTACGTCTTGGCTCGAAGGTGCGCAACGGCATGAGCGTTGGGAATACCCTGAGGAAGCGATACGCGAGATACTTGTCAACGCCCTAGTACATCGTGACTACGGTATTTCAGGTACAGACATCATGCTGACCATTTTTTCCAATCGTCTCGAGATTCAAAGCCCTGGTCGATTGCCAAACACAGTAACCATTGAAGGAATGAAGTCAGGATTGCGTTATGCCCGGAACCAGACATTGGTTAACGTGATGCGTGACTACGGTTATGTAGACGCGCGGGGAATGGGAATACGAAACAAGGTTTTTCCAAGTATGCGCGCACACAATGGAACGGAGCCGGAACTGATAGAAGAAGAGAGCCGATTTACAGTGCGTTTGTGGAAGGAACCCAGCCCATTGTGTGATCCCGCTATTTCCTGAGATCGATGAACCTATATTGGGAAGCATGATCAGATCTGTTGACTCGCCAGATGCCGAGGATGGGACCAGCCACAAGAGCATCTCTGAATTTCCTACCTCAGCAAGACAGATGCCACAACTTCTCTGGGAACTCACACAGTTCCGCTGACGGAAACATCCGTTGACATACTCGAAAACTAAGACCCACCAAGCGAAAATGCTCCAGAATCCAGCGAGCGAAGTCGAAGATCCTGTCTTGATTGAACTTCCACAACCAGGGCTTGGCCCAGGCAGGGCGACATCAATGTTCCAAAACTTTGCTTTTTCGTGCTAAGTAGCCTTCCCCCGTTAGAAATTCGGGACACACTTACCATCAGGCAGCTTGGGGCGGCTTAAGCCAGTCGACGAATCTCACCCCCTGAAAGCTCCCTTCAAGCACTTTCCGCAGCGGAAACTTACCTTCTCTTTTCTCCCGACCTTGCCAAACCAAAGTAACAGATTTGTCTCTTTCTGAACTCAAGCTGCCCACAACTAACCTTTTTGGCCAGGCATCGAGAAAGTAGAGTGGATTGGTTGGATTGGAAACCCGAGTAGATTCGGCCCATCAATTGAGTTCCTGCAAGAAGACAAAAGCTCCATACCTCATGAGTAGTCAGATTCAGTGTTTGGAAGGTTCATCTCCGCAACGCACCTAAGGTTGTCCCATTGAAATCAGCACCTGCGGGCTAGGATAAATCTGCCTGCGGGATATTCTGCAAAATAAGGAAATAGCCGGACAAGGCAACAGTTCAGTTTACTTATTCCTAAATTCGCCAGTTGCCTCTCGCCTTTGCACGGCTTCAAGACAATGGGATAATTCCAACGAACGGAGGCTTATTCCAGCTATACAATCTCCTTCTCCCGCCAGAGGCTCGCAAGAATGTGGGAAATTCCATGGCGGAATCTGATAATTTTTCCTAGGTGCATTCATGTCAAGTTCAATCGTAAAACGAACAGTTCTAGCGACAGCCGGTGTCTGGGCGGTGTTGATCCTGATAGTTGTTGCCCAGTCCCTATTGGGTGTCTCAATTGGAGGCGTACAACCTGAAGCCAGCCGACTCATCTTGATGATGGCCCTGCCCTTCACTGTAGGGCTGTCTGCAATTGCAATCGGCGCTGCATTCTTCACAACCTGGTGGCGCAGACGGCACAACCACTCAGCCAGTCATACAGTTTTGAGGACAGCCTTGGTGACGGCCTCAGTATGGGCTGTATTGCTTCTGTTCATCATCATCCAGTCCGCGTTGAATGTCCGAGTCGCCGGTGTATATCCTGAAGCCAGTCGACTCATTTTGATGATGACCCTACCTTTCACAGTGGGGCTGTCTGTAATCGCCATAGCCGTTGCGTTCTTCGTGACTCGGCAGCGAGGTAGGCATAGTCAAATGGCCCGCGAACACGCCTGAGAAACTTCCACAGTTGGAACTTCGGATTTATTGGATACCTGCAAGGAAACGCAGTCGTATTAATTTCCTATGCCAAAGTCCCATCGACTAAGGCTGTAGTAAGACAAATAACCGAGGTCGAAACTCCGCAGCACGGTGTTTCAAAAAGCTCCGTGCGGCGGCCGGATTATCCCGGATCGATTCAGATACAGTTATTTTCAGGCACTTTTTATCTCTTATAGCAGCCTCTGCCAGCGGGAGTGGCAGGTTTTAGGGTTCTGGATTATTTCCCGATACGCCGAACGCGTGAACTTTCTGCGAAGTCCCGTTTGCGCCTTCCTGTGAGGCGGGTTACTTAAGCGGCTGTTTCCCGTCCTCACGGAGTCCCCGTAGGGACCACCCAGTACTGAGACCAATTACGAACCAGCCCATTGCAATCATGCCGGCGGCAAAAATGCTGTCTCCCACAGAACGCAGCCAGCGGAAAGTCTGCCAAGGTTCCTGGGCCAGGAATTCAGGCGAACGGGGGAACCACATGCCTCTTTCCACGTTGGCCCAAGTTTGGGCAATGCCAATAGGCAGCAGGCTCAGGAGGATCATCAGCAGCAACCCTATATTCATAGTCCAGAAGGCAAAGGCCAGAACGCCGGTTTTCCACTGTTTCTGTACTGTGAGAATTCGCAGGCTTAGCAACTTCAGCCCCATGCCCAGCATTCCATATACTCCGAACAGAGCCGCGTGGGCATGGACGGCAGCCGTATTTAGCCCCTGCATGTAATACAGCGCGATAGGCGGATTGATTGGAAATCCGAATAGGCCCGGCGCCCACCAGATTCCAGAAGGGGACAGCGACCAAAAACAGGATTGGCCACTTGTAGTTGTGGGTCCAATTCGTGAGGTGCTTCAGAGACCAATTGTCGTAACCTTCATAGCCAATCATGACCAGAGGCACCAGCTCCAAAGCGCTGAAGGTTCCCCCCAAGGCTATGATGGCGGGAGTGGTGCCGGCGAAGTACAGGTGGTGGAAAGTCCCCAACACTCCACCTGCCAGATAAAGAATCGTGGTAAACAGGACTGCCATGGTGGCTGAGCGGACTCGGACCAGACCCATGCGCGCAAGAGCCAAAGCCGCCACGGCTACAGTGAAGACCTCAAATAAGCCCACTACCCATAGATGCACCACCCACCAGCGCCAGTATTCGGCAATCGCCAGATTGGTATCGCGGCCCCACATGAAGCCGGCCTCATAGAACAGGGCAATGGCCGTTACCGACAGGGCAAAAATCAGGATCAGCTGCCGGTCCACGCCTCAGGGCTGGCCAGATTGCCCGCATCATCAGGGTCATCCAAAGCAGTAGGCCCACAAAGAGCAGTAACTGCTGCATTCGGCCCAAGTCAATATATTCAAATCCCTGATGTCCCCACAGGAAATTGGCTCGCGGCGACAGCTGCTAGTGAATGGCCAATCCCTGACCAACCAGTGACCCCGCGACCACAAGTACCAGAGCCCAAAACAGAGCGTTGGCGCCAAACCGTTGAAATCGAGGTTCGCGTCCAGCGAGGATAGGTGCAAAACACAGCCCGGTAGCCAACCAGGCCGTGGCTATCCAGAAGAGACCCAGCTGTACATGCCAGGTACGGGAAAGTGAATAGGGAATCCAATTTGCAATAGGCAAACCATACAGAGCCGTGCCTTCTACACCGTAGTGCGCGGTTAGTATGCCGGCCCCCATTTGCAATACCAACATCACGCCGATCAGCCAGAAAAACTTGATGGTGGCGCGCATGGAGGCTGTGGGACTCACCTGCAGCAACGGATCATCTGCGGGGGATAAGTGTGCTGGCCCACTGTTCCCGGGTCGCTGCATAGAACCAGGCTAGGGCTCCAATGCCACCCAGCAATAGGACGAAACTCAAAACGGAGACGAGAATGACTTGCCCGGTAGGCCGATTCCCGATCAATTGGGGCTTATATAGATAACTAGACAACAGGTCTAGCCCCTATACCTTGTTCACGGGTCATTGAGGTCCCTGACGGAAACGCCTCTCGCCGTGCAGTTGCCCCTGTCCCGCGGGCCACAGTGCGGTCCACGTACCGCACCCGAATGTTGAGCGCGGCATTGTGATCCGCGTGCAGTTGGAAGTCGCAGCGTTGACACCGGAACACCGCCTGCGCGGGCCGGTTGCCCGCCGCCACATGCCCGCACTGATGGCAGGTCTGGCTGGTGTACCGGGGGTCCACGGTCACCAGCTGCCCACACTTGTACTGCAGGCGTTGGGCCAGCTGGCCCCAGTTGCTGGCCAGGATCCCGCGGTTCAGGCCGGCCTTGGCCTTGACGTGGGTGCCGGGACTGTCCTGCGTCCCCTTAGCGGACTTCGTCATGCGGCGGGTGTGCAGCTCCTCGACCACCAAGGTGTGGGCCTGGTCCGCCAGCGCCCGACTGATGTGGTGGGTGTCATTGCTGCGGATCCGCTTCTGCTGGCGCCGCAGTTTCTGCAGCTGCCCCCCCAGCCGCCGCGCCCGTACCGAGCCCTGCTGCTTGCGCGCCTGCTGGCGTTGATACCGCGCGGCCCTGGCTGCCAGGCGGGTCACTTCCGTCAGCGGGTACGTCCTGCCCGCACTGTCGGTGACCTGCCCCACATTCCGGTCCAGACCCAGTACTCCCGTGGCTGCGCCGGCGCGTACGGAGACTGCGGGCACTGCATAGGTGAGATAGACGTACCATTTGGGCCGCGCGCGCGTGCCTTCCTGCCGGATGCGGGCCTGCCGCGCCTGCCCGTAGGCATAGGGGTTACGGCCCTGGAGCCGCAGCCAGCCGAGGCGGGGCACGTACAGGTGCTGGTCTTGCACCCGGATGCGCTCCGGGATGGTGAACCCGTCCTGCCGGCGGTGCCGGCTCTGGAAGCGGGGATACGCCCGCGTGCCCTGAAAGAAGGCCTGGTAGGCATCCGCCAGGTATTTCAGGACATAGCGGACCTCGCGGCAGCTGTACTCCTGCAGCCAAGCGTACCGGGGGTCCCGCCGTTGACAAGGGTATTTTCTGGGCGGGAATCGGTGGAGGCGGCCGGAGCGGTGGGCCCGCCCCGCGTGTGGCAGGGCCAGGGGCAGCGGGGGCGACTGTCAGCGGCAGTGTGAGGTCGGGCCTGCGCCAGAGAGGCAGAATTGCCTGTCTGGCGGCCGCGTGATGCGGAGGACCGAGGCGGCCGGGGTGTGGAGAGAGCGATGGAGAAGTGCGATGTGGGTCCCGCGCCGGGGGCGCGGGTGGGTTCAGGTGCCGCCGGGGTGCACCCGGCGCAGGCGCGTGCTGAAGTCGGGGCCGGGCGTCGGGCGCAGCCACACGCAGGCCCACAGATAGCCGCGTAGCAGCAAGCGGCGCAGCAGCGCTACGCCCTGCTGCAACAGGCTATGGCGACGGGGCGGGATGACCTCCTGGCGGGCCGCGTCCACACCCAGAGGGTCCCCGGCGGGGGGCCGGCGCAGGCGCCCGGGCGGCAGGTGCCGCGCCTCCGCTTCCTCGCGGCGCGTACCGTAGGCCACCGCCAGCAAAGTGGCAATCGCCAGCACCAGCCAGTGGCGGCCCACCCGCGTGGGGTCCAGACGGCGGGTCTTGTGCCACTTCCCACCCAGAGGGTACCCGACGGTCTTCAGGCCCCGGAACCCCTGCTCAATCCAATTGCGGCAGGCATACAGGGTGGGCTCCGTCTGCGCCACCGGCGTGTCGGTCAGCAGCACCCAGGGCTGCGTCTGACCGTAGGCGTGCCACACAATCAAGGTGCCGGCTAGAGGCTGGTCGCGGAAGGCTCGCCCGATGCCCACCCACAGGTCGCCCGGTCCCGCGATCAGCGTGCGCACCGGTACACGTTGGGTCTGGCCCCGCGGCTGAAAGGTGACGTGGGGCGGGTAGCGCAGGCAGGGATGCCAGCCTAAGGCCACAATCTGCGCCCACAAGTCACGACTGCACAGCCCCTGGTCACAGAGCACATGCACCGGTACCGTAGCCGGCACGGCGGGAGCCAGCTGGCGCAGCAGGCGGCAGAAATGGTCAATCCAGGACCCCCTTTCCTGCGCTCCCACGATATGCCAGGCCACCGGGATGGCGTGCTGGCGATACACCACACTGATCACCAGCGCCACCAGGTCATCCTGTTTGGAGGTGGGATCCGCGGCCAGCACCCGCGGCTCCTGCGCCAGCTCCCGCCCGCCCGTGGGCACCCACCAGCTGCGCACCCAGCGCAGCAGCGGGGCGAAGCAGTCCTCTACCTCCAGCTCCTGACCCGGACCCCAGGAGTCAATGCGATCCGCATCGTCATACAGCAGCTCCCGCTGCAGGCGGCGCAGCGTGTGCGGGTTGTGGGGACCCCTAAGGCCGTGCGCCAGCGCCAGGGTCACCGTATCCTGACAGCCGTTCAAGCCTAGCAGCGTGCCTTCTACCCACAGGGCCAGCACCGCCCGCAGGCGGCCCGGCAGCTGCGGCAGCTGCGTTGTCAACAGGTGGCGGATATCATACAATGCAGCAGGTCGACGCATGGCCACACTCGGGTGCTGTGGTGTTGGTTAGAAGACCCTTAGCTTACCTGCCGGTCATGCGTCTGCCTAACGTCCCACCCGGCCTCCCGCATCACCCTGTGCCGGGTTTGCGCGGCACCACCCCAGCCTATATACGAACCGGCATGCAGTGTACTATTTTACTGCACTGTTGTGCTGAATACCCTTGTCAAGGGTCCCGCCGCAGGGCTGTGAACTCCTGGCCCAAGCTGAAGAAGGTCACCTGGGGGCCCTGCTCCCGCGCCCCCTCCCGGTATGCCGCGTACTCCTGCTGCGTGCGGGCCAGAAAGTGATTCCACACAAACCGACAAGCTCCCGCCGTACCGGCCAGCTGGTGGGCTACCTGGCGGTTCTCCGGCAACAGACGCATCCGCACACTGCGGTGGACGGTCTCAGCTGGTGCTACAGTGGGCGCAGCAGGCATGGAATACACAGTTCCCTGTCTGGAAGGGAGCGGTAGGCAGGTCAGAGGACCTGTCGCTTCCGTTTATTATACGCACACATGCTGGGAAATTCAAGGACGTATACTCCCGGTCCCCGGCCCCCGCCAGGCGGTGTACGCCAGTCTATACGCCTCTTGGCGCATCCTGGGCATTTCTGATCTGCCTGTGGCCCGCGCGGGACAGGGGCCTCTGCGCGGCGGGACGCGTTCCGGGTAGGGACTTCTATGACCCGTGAACCGGGCATAGCGGAGTGGCTAGGTCTGTTGTCTAGTTATCTATATAAACCCCTATCAATTCATCCGGCGGCCAGTTGCTGGTGTACGTATATTCCCTGCCAGGGCGTTCCGTAATACTGGCCCAGCTGGCCCAGAAGAAGAATGCCGTCAGATCCACGCGGCTGCTGGGGACAATACTGTATCGGCCGGCATAGCGTAGTTTTCTCGCAGCTGGTCCAGGGCGGGATCATGACCAAACAGACCCACGTAATGTTCCTGAATGGCCTGTACGGCGCGTGCCCGCAACGGAGACAAGGTAATGGTCTGCGCCTGTTCGTCGAAGGTATTCGTACGCATCTCCGCCTGCACCCTGGCTTGCAGGCCAGCCTGCTGTTCCCCTTCCAGGTCTGCATAGGAACCGATGCCTTGTTCTCGGCTCCACTCATCCAGGAGCCAGATAGCCTCGCGGTGGAGCCAGTCTGCAGTCCAGTCTGGTGCCGTATACGCGCCGTGCCCCCAGATGGAACCCAATTCCTGGCCCCCGACCGATCTCCAGACATCCTGCCCTCTGCGAATCTGGTCCCCTGTAAACACAACCTCACCAGCTGTGGAGAGGATCACTTCGGGAACGGGCGGGGCATATTGATAGATCTCGCCTCCGAAGTAGGAAAGTACGCCAAAGGAGAGGAGTACTACCAGGGCCAACGCCATCCACAAGCGGCCCAAGGCTGATTTGAACAACGTCGCAACCGTCAAGCTTGTACCCTCTCTACACTCTTAAGGAGCAAACCAAGACGAGAAGCACCTGCCAATGGCTAAAGTCTTGTCCCGACTTGGGGCAACTACACTCAGCCGCAAGAGCGGGTTCGGCAGCCCCTTCAGCGATAAAACTCCACACGGAAGCGGACAGCTCCCAGAGGCTCCACCCGGTGTGGAACCGTCGGCTCCACAATCCCTGGTAGGTCTGCCGAGAGTTCGATTATCTCCTCGCTTGGACCCAGGATTTTGAACTGCAGTCTTCCTTCCAACACCAGAATTCGGGCCCAAGTTCCAGACTTGGTCCGGTGAGATTCAAGTAAATGCTCTGGTACTGTATCTTCTGTAAATTCAGGGCTCTCCCCATACTTGGCAACGTCAACGGGGACCGTTTTCATATCTGCTCCTTGGTTAGGTCAGCTGCACTGCTACCCCTGCTCTTCTTCATATGAGTTGGCCTGCGAGCCACCCATGGACCTATTCCAGTCAATCGCCTTGATTATCGATCTGCGGCTTCAATCAAGTTGGCGATTTGACCGAAACTGCCTCCATGCTTGCTAACTGCCTTTGAGAGTTACAGCGTCTTGCAATCTCGCACTTGTGTGAGGTGCCCCAGGAGGATTCAGACCCATCCACTTGCAAGGGCTTGTCATCAGTCCAGATTAGTGCCTTAGTACCACATGGGGGCCGGACCGTTCACTCCTATAGTACCCATTGCTGGGCTTCCCCCGCCACGTGAAACGCTTTGACGGACGCGCTGTAGAGGAATGAAAAGCCCAAGAAAAGTGCAAAACAGACAGGACCTACCATGGACGGTACTACACTGATTCCAACGAAGATAGAATGTGTTTTGAAAGAGCGAAACTGGGCTTGGGCACGTGTACTTCCTTTGCAGACAAAGGCTCGGAATTCCCAGCTCAACACAACTTCAAGGGACATGGAGGTTTATTTGGAGGCAGTTGCTGCGAAGGTTCTGGGGGTTATGCCGATGCCCGGCTCAAGAGCCTCCAGTCGGACTACCCCTAAGAAAGATAAGACCCCCTATCCGTTTCCTGCAGAGATCCTATTGGTAGTTTGGAATTTGAAAGTATAAGGATTTGCGGACCCATGCATACCGATGCTCAACATTCGTTTGGAAGCATATGTTGGGTGGAATTGGCCACCTCAGACCCGACTGCCGCCCAAGAATTTTATGGTGCCTTGCTGGGATGGGATTACGAAGATGGGCATGAGGATGGGGAATTCATCTATTCCATGATTCGGCTGGGCCACGAACATGTGGCTGGCATGTTGCAGCTACGACCCCACCAAATGGAAGCCCGCCTGCCATCTCTTTGGTCTCCCTATGTCTGCGTGGAAGATGCACATGCAACCACCAAAAAGTGTGTATCTTTGGGGGCTCAGGTTCTGGCAGGGCCTAGGGCTGTCTTCAATTCCGGCGTGATGGCGGCCTTGGCCGATCCAGATGGGGTCTGGTTTTCTTTGTGGCAACCAAAAACGCTCAAGGGATTTCAGGTATTGAAGGAACCCAACTCCTACCTCTGGGCCGATCGATATACCCTCAACGCGCTTGAAGAAGCTGAATTCTATAAGGCGGCCTTCGACTGGGATTTGGATGACGTTTCGAGTCCAGACAATCCTGGCTACTACATGTTCAGCCAGACTGTGGGAGGGGGTATAGATGAGTGGGACCGGTACCTAGCTGGTGTCCTCCAATTACGTCCTGGTCAAATCTCGAGCCTACCTCACTGGAATGTGTATTTCCAGGTTGCGGATTTGGATGTTTCTCTGCAAAAAGCTTTGGAACTGGGTGGAGAGCAACTGCGTCCCGTGGTGGAGAATGCCATGGGACGACTGGTAGGAATCCAAGATCCCCAAGGGGCTTCTTTTACGATCATGCAAATGGCCCCTTTGCATGACTAAGACCAGGTCTATTGGCCAGGCAGGCGGCTGCTGAATAACCCAGTAATCTCGTTGGATCTTCCCTACTCGGATGACAGGCAGGTTCTCTGCCGATCTTGGATTGCCTGCTGAAAATAAAGTGTTATGGCCTTAGCCCGGGCGGTAAACGACTTTCAACTTCGGCCCGTCTTCTGCACGGGTATCAATCTGAAATACGACCAGTGATTCAGATGTGGCGCAGTCTCCCGTTGGGGTACAGCTTAAAGTGCCAGATATGCCATCGTAAGCTCTGACATTGTTGAGGTAATCCCTTATCGCCTGCAAGCCGATTACAAGCCCGCCTCGGCCGTCTTCGACTGAGGCATTCTTGATGGCATTGAGTAACAAGTAGGTAGCAGCGTAAGCTTGGGCATGGAAAGCAGATGGCGGAATGCCGCCATGCATGTCTTCCCCCTTGCGCAGCAATTCTTGGTATTCTCCCCCCTCGATCACAGGTCCAGGGGTCAAGACCCCGTGGGAATCCTCTAGTCCAGTACCTGCTACGAAGCTCTCCAGCAGTAAGTCTCCGGCCATCAAGACTGTATTCTCCAAGCCGGCAACTTGCTTGGACTGAACTGTGATTAAGCTCGATTCCGGCAGAAAAATAGGGTAGAAGAGGACGTCCGGCGGCATCGTGGCGATCTCAGTTAGTAATGGCAAAGTATCCATATCGCCAACATTGACAGCCCCCTGGTAAGTAACTTCGCCGCCTAATTTGGTAAATTCCTCTGCTGTCACCCTCTGGAAATTGAAAGCGTAGGCACTGCCGTCATGAATAGTAGCCAACGTACGGGCCCCCAATTCCTCGTACATGAATTGGGCGGCAATGGGTCCGAGCATTGAATCATTGACAACGGTTCGGTAATAGCCCGGCTGCCAGGTTCCGCCACTTTCCTTGTCGGGATCGGTCAAAGTTGGCGCTGTATTGGCCGGTGAAATCATGGTTAAACCCGCTTCCGAAATCACCGGCATGGCGGCAGTGGCTGCGCTGGAACAGGCCGTCCCGACTATGCCAGCCACCGAGGATTCGGAAGCCAGTTTCTGGGCCCCAGTCTGCCCGCCTTCGGGGCTGCATAATGAGTCTTCTTCCATAAGCCTGATATCGTGTCCCAAAATCTGCCCATAGTCTGCCAAAGCAATCTGGACAGCTCCTTTGGAGTCAATTCCGTATGCAGCATTGGGCCCAGAGAGAACCATTAAGGCAGCAATCGTAATGGGTTCATCAGCATCTACAAGCACACAACGCAATTCGTCGTGGCATTCGGGTTGAACCTCCGCCATACAACCCAAGACCAGAAATGAACCGACTAATACGATCACCGCAATCATGGGGAATCTGCTAAGTCTGTGCGTCATGGGTACACCTTTGAAGTTCGAGGAGCTAAGCTAGTGCGGCAGACACGCCTACATTGATGGATCCAAGGACTGCAGTTTGATTCGGGCTTCAACAATTGTAGAACATCAAATCGCAGAAGCGCCCGGCTGCTTCCGTTGCTTTCGCCAGTCGAAGGTCTGCGAATTCAGGCTCTCCGCATCGGGGATGTATCTGGCCAGGAGTTGGCGTGTAGGCACGTTGATCTCGATCTCCACTTTATTGAGCCAGCTAACATGCTTGGAGCAGGCAAAACCGACCCAGTTGCGACTGAAATGCAGGGGGTGGATGGCAAGTCCTGGAACCAGCCGATTGCACCCAAGATCAGACGGGTGACGCGGTCGGAACATAGCCTACTAGGTGCCTTGAAGGCGACAGTTGCACATGATACATGACTACTCGCAGGGGTGAGCATGATACATGACTACTCGCAGGGGTGAGGACTGACACAACCACCCTTGTCTCTTTAGCCATTCGTTGACATGACTTACTCCTAGGAAACCAGGACTAGGACGGGCAAAGCTAGCAACTGCGCATGGGGGCCGGTGGGTAAGCAACCGCAGTGTCCGTCATCCCCCGGCCGTCCACCGATTTCTCGAGCATCCATTCTTCACGTTTTCTTGGCGAATGTTCAATGGCAATTCATTGAACTCCAACTTCCTACTTGGGACCAACTTGGAAACCCGCGAACATATGTAACTGTCTCCAATGTACAGTGCCAGGCAGGACTTGGCGTGTTTTGCCCCGCCTGGACCGGCCCCGCATCAAAGTACAGTTGCATTGAATTTCCGAACCAGTACCCCGCTACCTATGCCTTCCCCAGAGCCCCTGATTGGCATCCCAAGCAAAAGCAGGACCGATGCAGTAAGCCAGCCAAACCACTCTCAGATTGGCAGTATCTTTGCTAGCTATTGGGAGAATCCCACAGGTACCTCCTTGCATGATGCGTATGCCTAGGATAGTGCTGCCGCCCGCTGGCTCACCTCGGCCACCTTGTTAAAAAAGGCTTTCTTGCGGCCACTGCTGATCGTCCAATCTACAGGCACACTTTGAAAGCCTTCCGCATGGTCCTCATCTGACCGCCGATAATCGAAGAAACCCCAACCGGCGTGCTCCGAGAGGGCCGCCATCATGTTGTTGGACGGTTCATCAAATCGATAGTGATCATCTTCATTGAAGAGAACTGGCTGCCCGCTGTATCCGTCGGAGCTTCGACTTTCTCTCACCATTTCGGAGATTCGCTGTGGATCTTCCACCCCATTGCCATGGAGCAACACGAAATCGGAGACCTTCAGAATTGAATCCTGCGGCACCGAATTCCCCTTTAAACTGGTACTGACCAGTAAGCGTCCCGCCGGCGTGTTGAGCTTCCCGCTACTTCTCTGCTGGATCCTTTCGATTAACAGATGGCACCGCGCGGATTCCACTATGGAATCTGCGTAGCCGAAAGGCTTTCTACGAATATCCACTTCGTTGCCCACTTCGATGAGGACGTGCGTGTAGGCCTGGCCCAGAAGCCATTCCACAGTATTGTCAACCGCAGCCAGGATGGCCGCTTCCGATTCCAGAATTTCGAACTGCCCGAAATAAAACAGACCCAGAATGACAACCATGCCCAATTCGTCGGCACGATCCAGGATTGTGGCCAGACGCTGCATGTAGGCATCATCAAGTGCTCCCTGGCTATGGAAGGCGGAATTGACCCAGGGCTGTTCCCTGGAATAGCCGAAAGGACTTCCGCCCTGCAGGTTTAAGGTAAAGGAATTCAATCCAAATGACTGCCACAGGGGCATCGCGTCCACGAACTCACGGGTGTTGCGCGCCGGATCCCAAGGGCCATCAAGGTAATTCCAGAGGGCCACAGTCTCTGGATTTCGGTCATCGAAAGTGCCTTGCACCATACGGCTGTTAAGCAGTAGACCCTCGATGCGCGATGAGCCATGTTGGATGCCCTCAAAGGTGAGAGTGCCGTTGATCAAGAAAACATCATTGCTTGTACTGACCACAGTTCGGCGCTGAGACATATTTCTTCTTTTATCTGCCTGTTTTTAATTGGGACTCGATAGTAGTATTTTGTACTACTTGCTGCTTGCCGAGCCCGCCCCTGCCGAAAGGAAAAGGCCTTCTCCTTTGATAGTAGAAGTAAGGAAAGTAAGGAAGAGGTATAAAACTCAAAGAAGCCAAGTGAATCAGCCGGCTGCAAATATGAAATTGCTAACCCAACCACCGACGTCGAATCGTTGCCAACGATATGCGCGGGGTGACTCTTCCGCCTCGCATCCAAACTGCATCAGACTTTGTGAGACCCTATGACTTCAAGCCAGATCACTCCCAATCAAACAATCCCCACGCCTGCGCAGCCTAGACCCATTGTCAGCATTGGCGCGGGAGGCATAGTGCATGACGCCCACTATCCAGCCTATGCCTTGGCGAAGTATCCCGTAATCGGGCTGTATGACCCAGATCAAGCCCGGGCTGCCTACATGGCGCAGAAATTCCGCGTGCCACGCACCTTCGACAGCTTGGCCGCGGCGGTAGCGTTTGCCCCCAGCAATGCGATATTTGATGTGGCAGTGCCTGCTTCGCGCATAGCCGAGATATTGCCCGGTTTGCCTGCTGGCTCGGCCGTGCTCATTCAGAAGCCCCTGGGAGACAATCTGCCGCAGGCTCGGAACCTGCTTCAAATCTGCCAGGCACGCGACTTGACGGCCGCAGTAAACTTCCAGCTGCGGTGGGCCCCCTTTGTATTGGCAGCTAGGAGCCTCATAGAACAGGGAGCCATTGGCCAGATTGTGGATCTGGAAGTTCGTGTCAATGTCCTTACCCCTTGGCACATGTGGCCTTTCCTGCAACAGATCCCGCATGCAGAAATCTACTATCACAGCATTCATTACGTAGACCTGTTCCGCTCTTTTCTGGGAGAGCCCAAGGGGGTTTGGGCCCACACGGTGGCGCATCCGGAATTGGCGGAGATGCGAAGTTCCAAGACCAGCCTCATTTTCGACTACGGACCCGAAGCACGAGTACAGATTGAGACCAACCATTTCCACAAGTACGGACTGGCTCAGCAGGACTCATACATCAAATGGGAAGGCACAAAGGGTGCCATCAAGGCCACGATGGGCATATTGATGGATTACCCGCAGGGGCAGCCGGACCGGTTTCAGTACTGTCTTCTGCAGGGAGAGCAAAACCCAAACTGGCAGGAAATGGATTTGCATGGCTCCTGGTTTCCCGAAGCCTTCACCGGCAGTATGGGCAGCCTGATGAGATTCCTGGACGGGGAAAGTGCAGAATTGCCCACTTCAGTGGCCGACGCCGCCCGCACCATGGCCGTAGCCGAAGCTGCTTGCCGTTCCAGTGATAGTGGGCTGACCTTGATCCAGCTGATTTAGAAATCTAACCGCTGCCCATGGTTTCTCGTGGGCCAGCATGGGCAACGCACCTTGAGGCATACCAGGGGGCGTTGCGGACAGGGGTGACGAAAATCAGACAGACGGCGCTTCCGCCGTAGCTACCAAAAGCAGTCGGCCCCACCATCTGGGAATCAGCAGCAGCAGGCAGGGAATACTCAGTAGGATGAAAGTGGTCTGAATTCCCAACTGCTCAGCCACCAAGCCGGCGACGAAGGGCCCGGAAAACATGCCCACTCCATACACGGCCTGATGCAGACCCATGGCCCCGTTTCTTTCGTGGTCTGACACGTCCCGAATGCTGAGACCCAACAGGGCCGGATATCCGATGCCGGTAGCCAGACCGATGATCCCCTGGGCCAGAAACAACCACCAGACCGTGGGTGCGAAAGCGGCAAGCAGAACAGCCAACCCTAACAGCAGAAATTCCGTGCGCACTAGATTACGGGCTCCTAACCGGTTGATGAGAGTGGCCGTGGCCGCCAGTCCTGCCAGGTGGAGAGCCATATTGACCGTGATCAGCAAACTCACTTCCACCAAGGAAGCTCCCAGATTGGCCGCCAGAATAGGTATGAAGCTGAATGTCACAGCCCAGTTGACGAATTGGGCTGAGGCGTTGAGGAGGCTGGGGAAGAGGACTGGAGGACGCCGGATCAACGCCTTAATGGGTGCCAAGGAAGGCTGCGTAGGCCTGCGGGGGGTTTCCTTTACAAACAGCATGAGCACGATAGCCACGACGGAGCAAACAGCTCCGAGGTTGAACGCCAAAGCATATCCGGCCCGTTCGTTCAAGAATCCCGTCGAACTAGTCGCCAGGATGCGGGCCACACCCCCTACCATAGCTAGGACCGCGCTGGCGCGAATGGTCTGGGAGTCGGGAAAGAAACGGCAAAAGAACACTATGATGGGTACCCAGGTGGCCGCGGCCAAACCTGTAATACTTCTGCCCACTCCAATCCAGAGAATGTCTGGAGCTGTTCCCATTAGCCAGGCACCGAGACCTGTAAAGACAAACCCAATCAGGATAAAGGGTTTGGCGCGCCCCCACAGGTCACTGGCCAGCCCTACTGGAAATCGAGTCAAAGCCTGCCACAGTCCGTACATCGACAGTACCAGGCCGATGACCCCCAAGTTGCTGCTGTACTGCTTCACATAAAGAGGTAGGGTGGGCACATACATGTAGAGCCCCATCCAATAGCAGAATACTGCACCGGCAAAAAGTATGATTTGCCACTTGCGCGCGGGCGCAGAGGAAGGGGAATTCATGGCGGGGGTCTTCATGGGGAAAGGAGCTGCACGCTGCCCGACAGCCTTTAACGGTCACCTGTAGAATAGACTGCAAACTTGAGAATCCCGACAGTCTAGTCCTTGAAAATCCCAACTCGGTGCGATTCGTATCCCATCCGCTTTCTCTACTTGGTAGAAGGGATGATCCGCGGTAATGGCTATTAGCACCTTGAGCGGCACGAACATCTGGCCCTTTGCCTCTGCTGTTACTTGCGAAGATAGCATTTACCACTACCCTGGGATTCAATAGGAAACAGCGGGGCCAGTCTGCATCAGAGGTCACCATAGCCTGGCTTCTCGTGCCAGCCCTAGACCTATTCAACTCTATAAAAGCCTGCGGCCCTACCTCTCTGGGAGAGCCAGGTTGAACCATGATGTTCAGCAGAACAGGTTCAGAGAATCCAGATCCACCGTCCACGACCGCCGAAATATGCAAGTAAGCACTGCGTAGTTGCCTGGTCCAGCACTTTCTTCCGGTAGATGTCATGTACCTTCGCTTAAGGGTGGGCCTATGGGCACACCGTGGTGGATGCGGCATGGGGCGTAGGGCACAGTCTTATAACCACGCCTGCCAAAGTGCCTAGCTTTAAGTAGGTGGAGGTTCCACACTGACCCCAAGAAACCTATTGGCGCCGCATCCTGGCAGGAACCCCGGATCTTGGCCTTCGCAGCCCTTGGGTTTCCTATGCCGGGCCCTTTACCGTCCTGCCCATGCTTTCCCATCCCGATGCCAGGGAAGTTCACTCCATTCAATTTCATGCCTCGTTCCAGAGTGCGGAGAAAGACAGCAACTGCGCGGATTTGCCGTCAGTCCTCAACTTGCCTGTTTCCCACGCATCCATAATGGGGGACACTATTCACCAAGTTGGCTGCTATCTGCAGGCAGCGATTCTTAAGGATCAATGGATTAGGGAAAGCGACATGATAATCACGAAACTGGAGACGTTACTGGTTCGGCCTCGCTGGCTCTTTCTCAAGATTCATACCGATGAGGGCCTGATCGGTTTGGGTGAACCCATTCTGGAAGGTCGGGCCTTGACCGTGGCCCAGGCCGTGGCAGAGCTGGAACCCTATTTGGTCGGCCAAGACCCCACACGCGTCGTACATCACTGGCAGGCGATGTACAAACACGCCTTCTACCGCGGTGGTCCCATTTTGACCAGTGCCCTTTCGGGGGTGGAGCAAGCCCTCTGGGATCTGGCGGGCAAGGCAGCTGGCTTACCTGTCTACAAATTGCTGGGCGGGCCTCTGCGCGACCGCATCCGCGTTTACCGAGGAGTGAGCAGCGACGGTCCTCTGGATGAACTCGTGGCAAACGCCAAATCCCTGGTTAAACAGGGCTTTACTGCCATGAAGACTGGTCCCGTCGGGGGCCGTCCTGCCCGCATAGTAGAAACACCTGGATTTGTAGATGAGGTGGTCAAGCGGTTTGGTACCTTGCGGGATGCTGTGGGCCGGGAAATCGACATAGCCATCGACTTCCACGGTGCTGTCAGTCCCCAGACCGCATCCTTGCTAATCAAAGAATTGGCACCCCTGCAGCCCTTCTTTGTAGAGGAACCAGTGCAGTGCCAAAACGTAGACATCCTGGCGGATCTGGCCCATAAGACTCATCTACCTATCGCCACGGGGGAACGGGTATTCACCAAATGGGGCTTTCGGGAAATATTGGAGAAGCGCGCAGCTTCCATTCTGCAACCGGATATCAGTCACGCGGGTGGCATCTTTGAGTTGCGCCTCATCGCCGGCATGGCGGAAGCATCCTACGCGGCCATTGCCCCTCACTGTCCCCTGGGTCCCATCGCCTTTGCCGCTTCTGTGCAGCTGGATGCCAGCATTCCCAACTTCCTGATCCAGGAACATACCAATCTGGGGGAGGGATATCTTAAGAATCCCTTTGTCCTACAATCGGATGGCTGTGTGGAACTGCCGCAGGGACCTGGTCTAGGTATAGAGCTGGACGAAGAAGCCCTGACAGACAAAATAGGCCACGATTGGACGAACCCGCGAACTTTCCATCCCGACGATGGCTCTGCCATTGACTGGTAGGAACCGGGCGACGCGAAGTTGCCGGCCACGGTATTCCGAGTTAGTTAGCAACAACGGAAGGGGAAACTCGCTCCTATGTAGCTTTGTGTCCATGAAATCATGGGAGAACAATGCATTGCCCCTTGCCAGCAGTTCCAAGAAGGCCCTTTGGAAACTGCCTAAGGTAGAATGCCTGCCGATAGCCTTGTGCCTGCCGTAAACGCATCTTTCGCGTTGGGCAGTGGAACCTGATAACCCGCAAATGAGGAACAAACCCAAATGAAACGGCCCTTCTTGCGCGCTTCCGTTTATGGAAGATGCGCCGCCGCCCTAGCCATTCTTGCAACCAGCCTCTTGGTGGCAGGTTGTGCGGTGGCCCCGCCAGCAACTTCGCAACCGATGATGGAAGAAGCAGAGCCCATGGCGGATAACATGACGGTATATGGCACCGCGTTGCCTGATGATGCTTTGCCCTACAGTCAACAGGTGTACCGAGTGCCCTGCAGCAATACGGCTAGCACAACCACTTTTGACTTCGCCGTGTCCGTTTATCAACGCTTCTGTCCAGGTCAAATCCTCAGCGACAATTTCAGCGATGCCCTGGTAACTTTGGACAAGGACTTCAACGTGCAGCCAGGCGCTGCCGAAAGCTGGAGCGCTTCCGAGGACGGTCTAACCTGGACCATCAAGCTGCGACCCGGACAGCAATGGAGCGATGGTACGCCCTTGACGGCACATGATTATGTCGCCACGTACCGTCTTGCCGCATCACCGGATCACGGCTGGGATTTCTCTTGGTTTTATGGCTTCCTGGGGGCCGGCGGCATCAAGAACTGGAACCAGGTCATCGCGGGTGAACTTCCCGTTGAAGACTTAGGCGTGACCGCGGTCGACGATTTGACACTGCAAATCACTACCCAGGATGTATTTCCACCGCTTCCGGGTGTGCTCAAGTTTTCTTGGCCCATCGCGGCCCACGCGTTGGCAGAGCACGGACCTTATTACAACAGTGACCCCGCCACAGCGGTCTCTTCTGGCCCCTTTGTACTGGAGACCTTCGATCCGGGCAACAAGATCACGCTCGTGGCCAATCCCATGTACAAAGGGTTCCGCCCTCCGCGCATCCAGCGTATAGAAGGCATCTTTATGGCTCCAGGAACAGAATTCCTAGCCTTCCAGAACGATGATATTGACAATGTCCAATATGAAGTATTGTCCCCCGCAGATTTCGCCATTGTGCTAAACGATTCCGTCATGAGCCAGAATTACCTGCGCCATTTTGGAGACTTCCGTACTGACTACCTGCTGTTTGACACTTTCAATCCTCCCTTCAACAGTGTGGATGTACGCAAAGCTTTTGCCAAGTCCATTGATCGGGACGCCATTGTGGAGAATGTGTTCGGCACTATAAGGGCCATGCCGGCTACCTCCATGCTCATGCCCGGCTACCCTTCCTCGGATACTGAGGGCCTTCTGAGTAATTACCAGTCCTACGACTGCGCTGCGGCCCAAGGACACTTGGCCGATGCCGGCTTTGCGGACGGAGAAGGTTTTCCTGCACAGGAGATGTGGTTGCGTAACGAATCTCCAGCCTTGGCGGCGGTCTTCCAAGCTGTAGCCGCGTCCATCTCGGAATGCTTGAACATCAATATCGAGGTCTCAAACAAGGACGGCAAGGTTTATATGGACGCCTTGAATGCCAAGCCCACCAAATTGACCCTGGGGGCCGTTTCCTACGGCATGGACTTCCTGGATCCTTCCAATCTGCTGGGCATATGGGTCTCATCGGGCCGTCACTCCTGGCTGAATTCCGAATTCGATCAGCTGGTCACTGAAGCCAGCAGTTTGGTCGGAGAGCCTGAATTGCGCGATCAGATGTTCCGGAATGCCGAAGAGATTCTGGTGGACGATGTAGGCGGCGTTTTTATTGCCCATCGCTGGGCGGGCAACCTGGTGCAATCCTGGATCCAGGGAGAAGCCATTCGGGAACCGGACTCGCAAGGGATTTCCGGCTTCCATTGGGGTGATGATTCCGCCATTTCCAATCTTTACCTTTCCACAGCCAAGGAGGAATAGCCGCGTAGTCCTGTGCGGCTACGTTACGAAATTCATAAGGGGTCATCCGGACCTCCACTAGACCAGAAACCCAATGGCGCGGTACATTCTGGGGCGAGTGATTTCCCTCGTCTTCGTGGTGTGGGCGGTATCCATCGTTACTTTTGTATTGATGCATTCCGTTCCGGGTGGCCCCTTTGATGAAACTAAGGGACGTCTTCCCCCGGCGGCCCGTGAAAACATTCTGCGCAAGTACGGGCTGGACAAGCCGTACTATGTGCAGTACCTCAACTACATGAAGAATGCCCTGCGTTTCGACTTTGGCATTCCCTACCAGGCGCCCACATCCACCGTATCCCAACTAATCCTGAAACATTGGCGCATCACGGCCCAGGTGGGGTTGTTGACAGTGCTGTTTGCCTTTGGTGGAGGCATCGCTTTGGGCATTCTGGCCGCCTACCGCCAGAATTCTGTGATCGACAACCTGGTGACTTTCTTGGCCATGTTAGGAGTCTCCATTCCCAATTTCGTGGTCGCCCTTTGGCTTATCCTCTTTTTTACCGTGAGGTTGGATCTGCTACCCATGCGGGGCTGGAGCAGTTCTGGAACCTGTGTAATAGGCAACTCTCTTTTCTGCTCTGATTGGATCCTGCCGGTGTTCGCTTATGCCATAGGACCACTAGGCGTCATTGCCCGATATACCCGCGCCAGCGTCGTGGATGTCATCCGCCAAGACTACACCCGCACGGCCCGGGCCAAAGGAGTATCCGAAAGACTGATCATGACCCGCCATGTATTGCGCAACGCCCAGATCCCCATGATTACTGCTCTGGCGACCGAGATTCCTAATCTCATGACCGGAAGCATTTTTATCGAAACCACTTTTGGCATCAATGGTCTAGGCCGCTACTTCGTAACCAGCGTCTTCAACAGGGACTATCCCATGATTATGGCCCTGTTTCTGTTGATCGCCTTTCTCTGGAGTTTGACCTATCTCTTGAGCGATTTAGCGTACACCTGGGCGGATCCTCGGGTCCGTTTGGGGCAAGGCCATGCCACATGAACGGCAGGTGCAGACCCTTGCATTGGGTCATTGAAAACCGTGCCGCAGCCTGAATCCATGCAACACCGTACCCTCTGGCGTGACTCTTTTCGCCGCTTTACCCGCAACCGACTGGCTGTGCTGGGCCTTGGCTTGGTAAGCATCTTCCTCTTCATGGCCCTGTTCGCCGATTTGCTGGCCCCCTTCGCCTATGACAAAGTGTATTTCGAGCGAGTCCTGCGATTTCCCCTGGAACATCCAGAACATTTCTTGGGCACCGACGAAGTTGGGCGAGACTATCTATCGCGGCTGTTGTTTGGCGCTCGTACCTCTCTGTTTGTGGGCTTCGCCGTACAGCTGATTGCTGTCGGCATCGGTGTGCCCTTGGGCAGCCTAGCCGGCTATGTAGGCGGACGCACAGACTTCGCTATCTCTCGCTTAATCGACGTCATGTCCGCTTTCCCGGGCCTGCTTTTCGCCATCCTGATTATCTCCCTATGGGGCGGCGGCATATACAAGGTCATCTTGGCCCTGAGCATCACCAGCTGGATAGGCATCGCTCGGTTGACCCGGGCTCAATTCCTCCAGCTCCGGGAGCGAGACTATGTGGAAGCCGCCATCGGCATTGGAGCGGAGAGATGGAGTGTCATTTTCCGCCACATCTTTCCCAATGCCCTGTCTCCTCTATTGGTAGCCGTAAGTTTCGGCATTCCAGCGGCGATGTTCGGAGAGGCAGGACTCAGTTTTCTGGGGATTGGTATCAATGATCCGCTACCCAGCTGGGGCAAGATGGTGGGAGTTAGTAACTCTTACGTAAGGGTATACTGGCATTTGGCACTGTTTCCCACGTTGGCTATTGCATTGGCCATGTTGGGTTTTTCCTTTGTGGGAGATGGGTTGCGGGATGCCTTGGATCCCCGTCTGATTGAGTAGCCTTAGGTTCCTATGTATCGTAACCTGGCGGGTTTGCTTTTGGGTTTAATCCTGGCCTTAGGCTCGTTCACGGCTTCCTGCTCGGGGACAATGTCAAGATCCGAGATCGAGGCCTTGCCCACGCCCACCATCCTGTCTGCCAGCTTTACACCAGTGGCGGGTCAAATTGACGAGGAAGCCATAAAGCAGGCTCAATCTTCCCCCGAAACCGCGGAGTCCGAACCGGAGGTTGATCTGGAATTGGGCCAACGGGTTTACGGGAATCTCTGCGCCCAGTGCCACGGTGCAGATCTTCAAGGCACTGCCGAAGGTCAAGCCCTAACCTCGTTCGAAATGTCTCCAGATGAGTTTACGGTGCTGCTGCGTACCGGTGGTGAACTTGGCAATCAGCATCTGTTCGGCACTACCAAAGTCAGCGAGACTGGCATTGCGGCACTCTTTGCCTACTTGAACGCAATGGCAGATTCCTAGACGCAGCAACGGGATCAGCGTGGGTTGTGGCCCATTTTGGCCACTTTAACAATCAAAGCAAACACAGTAGAGAACCCGGCCAGGGCTAATAGGGCCATGTAAACCGGACTGTGAGAAGAGAAACCGCGGGAGGGACTACTGACCAGACACTGGTTGCGGGCAAGAGCAGCTCCCCGGATAAAGGGGTTGTACTCCTCTCCTGTCTAAACGGAAAATCCCCAAGTGTCTGGAAGAAATCCAGCGCTGAAGCCAGGGGCCACATTTCTTTCCGGTTCAGATTGACTTAGGATCCTTGTTGCATCTACTCATTCACCGGTTCTAGTCGCGCCCATGACTGCAAATTCAGCCCCGTTTCGCATCGCCGTCCGCCAATTCGATCCCTTCGCCGTCGCCATGGCTCGGGAGTGGGATCTGTTTTGTGCCCAGGAAAGGCTGGAGATTCCCCTGGAAGCTGTTTCCTTGGATTTGCATCCCCTTTTTGATTCCCTGCATATACAGGGAGGGCTTCAAGACGGCACATGGGACGTCGTCTTCTGCCCTACAGACTGGCTTGCACTCTTGCACGCCGCTGGTTCGCTCACCGATCTCTCTCCCTACATCCAGCAGGTCCCTCCCCCAGACTACCCCCAAGGTTGGACTGATTCTCTGCTGCAGATGCAAAGATTCGGAGAGGCCACGCTGGGATTGCCGTATCACGATGGCCCGGAATGTCTCATATTCAGGAAGGACCTCTTTGCAGATGAGGTGCATCAACAGGCCTTTGCCCAAGCACATGGGAAACCCTTGGCCGTGCCCCGGACCTGGGATGACTTTGTGGATGTAGCCAGATATTTCCATCGGCCTGAAGAAGGGCTGTATGGCACTGTGCTGGCAGCTTTTCCAGATGCTCACAACACCATATACGACTTTCACCTGCAGCTTTGGACGCGCGGTGGATCTGCGCAAACCTCCACTGGCGCAGTCACACTGGATACCCCCGAAGCCATCGCGGCTCTCTCTTTCTACCGAGAGCTGATTGACGACTCCACCCTAATGCACCCCGAGGCCCGGGACATGGATTCGGTCAAGTCTGGCTTTGCTTTCGCCCATGGCCAAGTAGCCCTGATGGTAAATTGGTTCGGGTTTGCCAGCATGTGCGAGACCATTCCGGACTCCACCGTCAAGGGAAAGGTAGGCATAACTTCCTTGCCTTCCCTCACAGGACAGGAAAGTGTCTCACTCAACGTCTATTGGGTCTTGGCTTTGGCCCAAGGCTGTACCCGCAAGGACCTGGCCTATAGATTCCTGTGCCACTGTGCCTCCCCCGAGGCCGACCGCAGATTGACCCTGGACGGAGGCATTGGGTGCCGGCGTTCCACCTGGAAAGATGCTGAAGTAAACCAGGAGATTCCCTATTACCAAGAGATGGAATCTCTCCATGCCGTCGCCCGCACGTTGCCGCGGTTGTCGAACTGGAATGAAGTGTCTGAGATCATTGATCAGCTGGTGCTGGATACCATCAACAGTCAGACTCCAGTCCATACTTTGACCCAGCAAGCCCAGACCCAAATTCAGAATCTCGCCTAGTTGCTACCGACCATTATGGATCCTTTTACAGCATGGACCCACGCCTTAAAGAAAACGTAGAGGGTTTCTCGCTTCATCCCAATGGCACGAAATTGCGGCGATAGTTATGGAATCTCGGTTTGTACACTAACCCGAAATACATTCCTCACGACAAAGAGGGCAACCAAGGCCTGGCGGAACTGACAATGAATGACAGAATAAAGCGAAAGTAAATGTCATGCTTGGCTACATCCATTGAGAGGCCATCTGGGCTAAAAACACTTGTGCAACTGCTATATGCCTGCGCGTGTCCCTACTCTTCAATTTGGATGAGTTTCGGGAATGTTGTTGATGGAAAGTCCCACTTCGTACGGCTTGTAACTCCCGAATATATCGGGCAGAATGACATCTTAGTCAATCGAACAGCATCAGCGTGATTAAGCAGAGAGGAATGCCATGGCTGCCCTGGATTGGATCACTGTTGAAGGATTCAAGAGCATCAAGTCCATTGAAAGACTACCAATGAGCCCAATTAATGTCCTCATTGGTTCTAATGGCATAGGCAAGACCAATTTCTTGGAGACTTTTCACTTCCTGAATGCAATACGCGCGGGAGAACTTCAAGAATATGTTGCGCGGGCAGGAGGTGCGGAAAAGGTGCTGCACTTTGGCTCGAAGGAAACCCAGCATCTGTCCTTGCACGTATCTTTCAATGAGGAAAAAGACCAATACAGCCTGGAATTGTCTCCAGATGACGCTGACCACCTGATCGCCACTCGTGAGAGGGCGTATTTCTGGGATAAAGTCAAATATCCGCAAAAGCCCTTTGATAAAGCAATTTCGAGTTTCGAGACAGAAGCTGGCATTAGTAACCCTAAGAAGAGAACAGGGGTAGCTTCTCATGTGCATCAGCATCTACAGAGCTGGCGCGTCTACCATTTTCACGACACAGGCGTTACTTCAAAGATGAAGAAGGCGGCAAACGTAAATGACAATCGCATGTTGAGAGTAGATGGCTCTAATCTTCCAGCCTTCCTTTACTACCTAAGCCAGAAGCGGCAGGATTCTTACGATCTCATACAGAACACAGTGAGGCTGGTGGCTCCCTTCTTTAGCAGATTTTCCTTGGAGCCCCTCATTTTGAATCCTGACCAAATCCGCTTGGAATGGTTACATGAAGGAACGGACACTTACTTCAACGCTTCCTCTCTTTCGGATGGTTCTCTGCGCTTTATAGCATTGGCAACGTTGTTGTTGCAGCCCCCTGACCTTCGTCCTTCGATAATTCTGTTGGACGAACCCGAGCTGGGATTGCATCCTTACGCAATCACATTGTTGGCTTCGCTTATCAGACAGGCTTCGGTGGAAACACAGATCATCTTGGCCACACAGTCTTCTCTGTTCCTAGATCATTTTCATCCGGATGAGGTTCTCGTTGCTGAACGCGTTCAGAGGGGAACAGAATTCGGGCGATTGGATGGCAATGAGCTTGAAGGCTGGTTAGAAGACTACAGTCTCGGACAACTGTGGGAGAAAAACCTGCTGGGAGGACGACCTATCCGAGAGATGGCGCCCTGGGCCATATGACTCGTCTGTTCGTTGAAGTGGAGGGACAAACGGAAGAGAGATTCGTCAATGAGGTGCTCAGTCCTCACCTATATAGCTGTGGTTTTACCATGGTTGCTGCGATACTCTTAGGCAATGCTCGCAGCAGGGACCTGCGTGGTGGCATCAAAGCCTGGAGCAATGTTCAACGTGACATAGTCGGACTCTTGCGACAGGACAGTTCTTGTAATGTCACGACAATGGTGGACTTTTATGGGTTACCCCAATCTGGGGGCAAGAAGTGGCCCGGCCGAGCGGAGGCAAATGACATTCCCTATCCCGACAATGTGGGATCGGTAGAAGCCGCTTTAATGAAAGATATTGAGAAAGTCATGGGATCAGGATTTTATCCAAAGAGATTTACTCCGTTCGTAATCATGCACGAGTTTGAAGGACTACTATTCAGCGACTGCCAAGATTTCGCCCATGCAATTGGTAGGCCTGACATAACCAACAGGCTCCAAGAGATCAGGGACCAATTTCCCAATCCTGAGGAAATCAATGACTCAGAGGAAACCGCTCCTTCTAAACGTATTCAAGAACTCCTTCCGGATTACCAAAAGCCCTTCCATGGAACTCTAGCCGCTTTAGAAATCGGTCTTGCAAAGATTAAGTTTTCTTGTCCACATTTTGGCGCTTGGCTAGAACGGCTGGAGGGTCTGCCCTAGTCAAGAATATTGGAAAGCCCGGGTAGAGTTTCGTCCAAACTAACAGGCTTTAGCAAACAACTGGAATGTATAGTGGACTGTGGGAATTCCCGAGTTTCCCAAGAAATGGGCATCGGGATTGCCATCTATATTTCTAGGAATAGTGTAGGGCCGAATGATTCTCACAAAATGTTCAGTTTCAACCGATTTCTCTATTCAAAGCATAGATTCTGTAATGCCAATGGACGACCTCAGTTTGTCGCTGTTGACCGAGTCAGGCAAATTCGCTAAGTTCAGATTGTTACCCTTGCGGGATTGTGAGGTAGTTGACCTAATGCATACCGACATCAGACCAGCACCAAAGTGTACTGGCTTCAACACCGGAAAACAGCCTGTGTTCGGAAAAGCAAGTCCTATTCGCAGGAGTCTATGGCATTTGCAAATAACAAGGTGGCAGCGCGCAAGGCTACGATAGCGACAAGTAGCATCAACTGCCCTTACTCCTGGGCCTGTTCTATTTGCAGAAGAAGTACACAGAAAGTGCGTATATGAGGTAATGGCGCTGGCTGATTTAGGGCACTCAAACCAACGCGATGGCTTCCTAATACGGGACGACTTAGGTAGCTACCACTTTTTACCCCTTAACGGCGTCTTGTGGATTCCCATCGCCTAGATGCCTTCAAAGCGGACTGAATGAAGCTCTTGCAGAGGCTGAATTCTTGCTTTCCAGTAGAGTTTTCCTCCCTTTGGAAGGCACTCCTTGGAACCGCAATGCTGATTTGCAACATTCCCTCCGTAACAGAAGGAATGGGAATTGAGACGAAGAATGGAGAAACCAAACCTTCCGTGCATTGGGGGTTAGCCAGTAAAGTCTCCAAATCTGATGGTTCAGGGAATTCTTCACCGTATTCGGTTAATAGGTTGACATGGTTGGTGAGAGCCTCCCAACCCAAAGCAACTGCTTCATCAAAGGTTTTTCCGGCACTGATACATCCAGGAAAATCAGGAAAGTCAACACCAAAATCGCTGTCCGAATCTTTTCGAACAAAAGCTACATAATCTGCCATAATCTTCTACTCCCCTTTCCCTATACCTGCCTGTCGTTTCACTGAGGCAAGAGAGCCTTTGGGAATATTTCTCTTCGGTTGGGGATCCGTCACCGTTCCTTTCTTTTCTCTATGACGAAAATGACGATGACTACCCTTCGCCCGAACTTCGAACCAGCCATCTTCTTCTAGGAGACGAATAAGATTCCTGCTATTCAAATCAACATACCGTTAGCGCACTGTATTGTGGTTCATAACTTTCATAGTGGAAACAGCATATGACTTTTGGTCAAACTGAGTGCACTGTTTAAATACTATTGCATGAGTTTGGGAAACGCGGATCGTTCCCGTCTGTTCCTCGTTAAGCCGGCTTTTGTGAGAGGCCCAGGGGAAGAGTTGGGCCTGCGCCATATCAAGGGAAACTCTTTACAGATTTACCCCTGAAAGGGCCGGATTCATTAGAGGCGCGAGCAGGATGGCGGGAAATTTGTTTTCGCGGGTTTAGTGCCTTGCCAGCTAATATCAGCCTGGCCTGTTTTCTGAAGGTTGTATCCGCAAACAACAATTACCGGTACCAATACCGCCGTAGTTGTTGCTTCCTCAACCCAGCCTGTGTGTCCTTTTTAACCCTGAAAGTTCAGGCAATAGCGACGGGGAAGCTTTTCCTTTGAGATTCGACCTGTGGTAACCAAGGGGAGCAAGTCATCTGAATGCACCCCCCTTTAAATGCTTCCTTGGGTAGCCCAGCTGCCTGCTCCGTCATTCAGTCTGCTTCAGGAGGCCGGACCCTTTCACCTCATTATGTTCTTTCATAATCATGTTTTTCATAATCTGGTATTCCAGGAAAAGCTGGAGCGGTTAGGAGCAATTCATGTCTTTTCTAAATGCGTAGACATTGCCTTGGGAAACATGGCCGATGGAAGTAGCGTACTTGGCATTCACGCTGTGCACGATCTGGGGCGAGATGACCCTTGCGCATAATCAGATTGACCTGGAGATTCTGGAAGCAGTCGTAAATAACGTAAATCCTCTTGGCCTGACAGGGCCTTCCATACAACCGTACAACTCAATGCCAAGTGCTCTTCGATTCTGAATTGAAGAGAAAATCGGGATTCGGACACAGGAGGTGAGAAGGCATGCAGTGCGCTGAGAGATGCGTACTTCTGCCTTTCAAGCAAGTCTTCTGTTATGGCAGCGAGTTCTCTGTCTTTGCAGTAGGTCCATCTGCCTATCTGCTTGGAAAACGCATTCATCTAGGGGCCCTTTGTAGTCTGCATCACGGGCGGCTAAGAAGGCGGTAGTTATGAACACCCATAGGGATAGCGTGATATCGTTCCCTGACTCTAGTCAATATCCATTCTGGAAACGATTACCTAACGCGTTGCCTTCTCTAAGAGGGTGTACGAAAACTCTTCAAATCGATGCGGTCAGGCGTTCCCACATGCGATCGATCATGGCCACATAGATCCAGGCTTCGGAGGTGTCCGGCCGGGCCTCGTAGTCTTTGCTGAGACGGCGGTGTCGTCCCAACCAGGCGAAAGTTCGCTCCACGATCCAGCGCTTGGGTAGCACCGCGAAGCCTTGGGCCTGCGGGTCTTTACGCACGATGTCCAGCGCCCAGGGGGTGTGTTCCGCCACCCAGGTTTGCAGGGCTCCGGCGTACCCACTGTCAGCCCACAGCAGGCGCAGGTCGGGAAACAGGCCCGCCATCCGCTGCAGGACCAGTTTAGCTCCATCCCGGTCCTGGATATCCGCGGGGTGCACCACCACGGCCAGCAGCCAGCCCTGCGTGTCCACCACGATGTGGCGTTTACGCCCTTTTACCTTTTTTGCCGGCATCGTACCCTCTGGGACCCCCCTGCTCGGTGGTTTTCACGCTTTGACTGTCGATCACACCGGCACTGGGACAGACAGCCCGCCCGGCCTGCGGACGCGCCTGCGCCCGCAATGGGTCATGCAGCCGCGTCCAAGTGCCATTCCGGCGCCACAACCGGAAATAAGGGTAGACCGTGGACCAGGCGGGCAGATCATGCGGCAGACTGCGCCAGGCACACCCCGTGCGTAGCACGTACAGGATCCCGTTCACGATTTCGCGCCAGGGCACACTGCGCGGGCGGCCGCCCGTCTTGAGAGCTGGCATTTCCGGCTCCAGCAGCTGCCATTCCTCGTGCGTCAAATCACTGGGGTAGGAGGGTCGAGTCATCGGATCACCTTGCGTAATGTAGGTTGCTATGTGGGTGATGAAGACCCGCATCCTACCTTGATCTACGCAATTTGGCACTTTTCGTACACCCTCTTAGACATACCCGCAGGTACCTCCCTTGTTTTACCCTCACCCAATGGCTCTACACTCTCCCTATCCACAGGCGATGTGCTAACGTTCGCCGGAAGCCTTAGAAATGCATCCGCTTTGGCCAACGTATTGCGAAAGTTTGGAACAGGTATCAGCATCATTCCTGCAGGGGAACGTTGGAAGGACCAAAAGACCTTAAGACCTGCAATCGAAGACCTTATTGGTGCGGGCGTCATTATTCACGCACTGAAAGGATCCCGTTCGCCTGAAGCCGAATCCGCAGCTGTAGTCTTCAATGAGTTTAAGAGTAAGTTAGCAACGATCCTTAGACAATCCAGTTCCGGAAAGGAACTAATAGGAAGAGGGTTCAAACGTGATGTTGATCTGGCAGCTGCCTTGGACGAGAGCAATTGCATCGCAATGCTAAAAGGCAATGCATACCGACCCTACATCGCTTCAGGTTAGTTAGTGGCGTGTAGGGAAATCCGAACATTGAGACGGTTCGAACCCCTAACAGCAAAGCAAAGTTTTTCTTGAACTAAGAAAGGATAACTTAATCCTATTGGTCATCTTTCACGTAAACACTTTCAAAACATCAATAAAGAAAGGCGCCGTAGAATTTGAATGCTTAAAGTGAATGAACGCAGCTAAAATCGAATCGGTCGGAGTCTATGATGGCCGGTTGCCAGTAGTGGATGTCAGCAATCCCCGGTTAGGCCCTCGTCGTGACGACGGCGAATTCCTGAAGAATTCGCCGTCTCTGCTCCAGCACATACTGGCATCGATACTGCGGTTGGCTAGGCTTCCTCAACAAGACCTGTGAGTCTTCGTTCGCCTTGAGGTACGGGTCAAAGCTGCGGGGGATTTTCTTCCAAGGTCGGCATCCCTGCTAAGCGCTGCGGCGTCTCATTATCACTTTGAAGTCATCACTGGGGCTGGTTAACGGGTTCATGACCAACTTCATTTTTAAATCTGGTTTCTCCAGTTCCAAATCATAGTGATGAAAGAGGACAGCAGAAATTATCAAATACAAGAGGTCGGCAGTTGAAGCCCCTAGACAGGTGTGTGGACCCAAACCATAGGGAGCATAAGCGTGCGTTTGGGCGTGCTCGGCGCGTGGGGGTGCGAAGCGCGCCACGTCAAATTTTTCCGGTTCCGGAAAGAACTGGGGCAAGTAGTGGGTAACTGTATGGGCAATCATACAAGTTTGCCCTTTGGGAATCTTGAATCCCTCAAATTCAAAATCTGTCACTGTCGTGCGATATAGCAGGGGAGCCGGCGGATACATACGCAGAGTTTCCATGCCGGCATACCGCGTCTGCTTCATCTGCTTCAACGACTGGCGATTGGGCACGCCTTGACCGCAGACCAGATCTGCTTCCTGCTGCACGGCGGCCCTCAGTTTAGGTTCCCGCAGGATATGAAATAGCATGAAAGAGGTCACGCTGGCCGCAGTGTCAAGTCCTGCTAGAAAGGGACCATTGATGGATGCTATAGCGTCATTTTCCGACATCAGATCCGGGTGCGTCCTTTGAAATTCGCGCACCACATCCACGAAGTTCTCTTCACCGGCTACTATCTCATGGTCAGCTCGCTCTTCCCAGATGCGGCGGGCCATGCCCAGAACTGCGGCCCGCGAGCGCGTGTACTTGGGCAGGTACTGTAAGAAACTGGGCCGCATCCTCTGGAAATGGATCTGCACCATAGCCTTAAAGAAATAGATCATCTCGTCCATGATCTCGTCGGGCTTTTCGTTGGTCGCCATGTAACCCAGCAACGTGGAGACCAGTCGTTTCACTTGCGGAAATACAGAAAAGGGGGTGTCTTGCGGCCAACCTTCCAGAATCTCCATCTGACTGTCCATGAGCTTTGCCATTTGCGCATAGAGAGAGGATCCCGCATAGCCCGAACGCAGGCCGGAACGCAACGTTGCATGAACCGGACCATCCACTTCAATCATGGAGGGATTATCCATCTCGAAAACTTTCTGCATTGGCTTCCAGATGTCGGCGGAGGCGAAGAGCTGCCCATCTTCAGACTTGGCCAGGGCATTGGCTTCTGGACCAGCCAGCACCAGGATTCGGCGGCCCACCACAGGCACTTCAAAGACTGGCCCATGAATTAGGTACTGGGCAGTCAAAAATTTGCGGACGTCGGTGGCCAAGGGGATGAAATGGCCTACAATGGGAAGCCCCGGTACAGTCGGGATTTTCGACTCTATCGTGCTGAATTTATGGGCACTCATGGGCCTCCGTACTCCAGGATGATGCAGGGCTAACTCCGCTCCATCCTATAAGCTGGACCCTTTGCTATAAGCTAGGTGTTGAGTATACAGAATGGAATCCCAACTTGCGGGAGTAGAGGTTACCAAGGCCCGCAGAGGGCTCCGACCCGGTCGCCCCCTGGGTTTTCCATTCCCACTAGTGCCGCTCCTTTTCCTGGTACCGTCAAATGCCTGCTCCCAACGAAGTACAAATCGGTCTCGTCACTGACTCCCACTTCTGGTTTGGGTCAAATCAGGGCTTTGGTGCTGGGGGGCGACAGCTGCAACCCCAGAGTCAGTTGCTGCTGGATCTGCTAGTGACAGACCTGCAAGCTCAGCATCTAGACCTCATACTGCATCTAGGAGACATAACTTGCGGTGGCGGCGGGTACGGAATGCCGGACCCATTGGTAACTACTGCCATCCAGAAGGTCAAAGCTGGTCTGGAGAGCATTGGCTGTCCTGTAGGTATGGTGCCCGGCAATCACGATTGCCGTCTGGGTCACTCTTTCAACGAAACCAACGAACTGCTGGGCCTAGCTCCGGAATTGGGCACTAGCTACACGTTCCCGGAGGCCAAACTCCACTTTGAACTCATTCACACCCAGTCTCACACCTTTGAAGAAAGAGCTGAGGACATGAGGGAAGGTCTTGCCCCAGTTCACGGGCGGGTTGCCCCGGCTGAACTGGCGCGTCTGCAGAATTCCCTGCAGGATGCATCCGGCCTCAATGTGCTTGTAGGTAGCCACCAGTTACTGGTGCCTATGTCTTCTTGGCGGGAACCCGTAGAGCCACGAATGCGAGTAGCCAACAGCCCGGAAGTGGTCAGTCAATTAGCCCGGCATGGCCAGGTTCAGGCCATTTTCCAAGGGCACACCCACGCCTATGATGTGCACCAGATTCCTTTGGGTTCAGGCATTTGCACGGCCGTAGTGGTCCCGGCCCTCATTATGTGGCCCGTCTCCTGGCTGCTACTCACCGTCAAACCCCACGGCTTTACTTGGCAGCTCAAGCCTTTGCCTGTACCGGTGGAACTGTTGGCCCAGAGCAAGTCTCAAGTCGAAGGAGACCAGCCGCCGGGCCTGCCCGTTTGGAACCCTTGGCGTATAGACTTGCCACAGCAGTCTGACTTTGGTCTCTAACCAACGCGTCGCCGTAGTAGGGCCTGGGCCGACCTGGCTATGAGTGTCGCCATTTGCGCATTAAAAAGAATGCCCTGCTTAATCCGAACACAGGGCGGAGCCTAAGGTTGCCGGAGTCGGTCTATCCATCTCATTCGTGGCGGGATTATCCATTTCGCCGACTTTCAGCGGCGACAAAGAGCTGCCCATCTTCAGACCTGGCCAGGGCATTGGCTTCTGGACCACCCAGCACCAGTATTCAGCGGCCCACCCACAAGCAACTTCAAACACCGGCCCATGAATTAGGGCCTGGCCAGCCAAAAACCAATGAATGTCGGTGGCCAAGGGGATGAAATCGCCTACAATGGGAGGATCCGGTAGGGTCGGATTTTCCAACTTGATGGATTGGACCTGTTTGGAACTCATGGGCCTTTGGGCTCCCGGATGTGGCAGGGCTCTCTCCGCTACGTCCTACGAGCCGGACCCTTTGCTATGAACTGCACTTTGCATATACAAAACCGCAAGTCAGCCAGCGGGACTTGGTGCAGGCGGTCCCCGAACCGCGTTGTCTGCGCCTGTCGCAAATGGCGTGGCCGCCTGCCCCCTTTCAGTAACCTGTAATTGGACCCGCCTTATGCCTACGCCTGCCCAGGTTCAGATCGGCCTGATCACAGATACCCACTTCTGGTTTGAGGCAGACAGCTGCTTTGATAGGGGCCAACGACAATTGCAGCCCCATAGCCAGCTGTTTCTGGATCTGCTGCTAGAGGACTTGCAGGCACAGCATCTGGACCTCATTCTGCATTTGGGAGATATAACCTGCGGCGGCGGGAGCTTCGGGATGCCGGAACCGCTGGTTGCAACCACCATTCAGAAGGTCAAGTCCGACTTGGAGACTGTAGGCTGTCCCGTCGGCATGGTGCCCGGCAACCATGATTGCCGCCTGGGTTACCCCTATGACGACACCAGCGAACTGCTGGGCCTGACACCAGATCTGGGAACCAGCTACACTTTCCCAGCATCCAAATTGCATATTGAACTCATCCACGCTCAGGCCTACACGCCTGAAGAAATAGCCGAAGGTATGCGGGAACATAATGACCCCGTCCGCGGGAGGGTGGCCACTGCGGAAATAAACCGCCTGCAATATTCCCTGCAGGCAGCTGCAGGGCTCAATGTACTGGTGGGTTGCCACCAACTCCTGGTCCCCATGTCCTCTTGGCGGGAATCCGTAGCATCGAAAATGCAGGTCGCCAACAGCCCGGAAGTGCTCCAGCCTTTGGCCCAACATGGACATGTCCAGGCCATTTTCCAAGGCCATACCCACGCTTATGATGTTCACCAGTTACCTCTCGGCTCAGGCACCTGCACTGCCGTAGTGGTGCCTGCCCTCATTATGTGGCCCGTCTCTTGGCTGCTGCTGACGGCCAACCCCCAAGGCTTCGCTTGGGAGGTCAAGCCTCTGCCTGTACCGGAGGAACTTCTGGCCCAGAGCAAGGCTCAGGTGGAGAGGGATCAACCGCCAGGCTTGCCTGCTTGGGACCCTTGGCGTATAGACTTTCCACAGTAGCCTGACTTTGGTCTCTAACCAACGCGTCGCCGTAGTAGGGCCTGCGCCCCCTTGGCGGGGCGGCATTGTCCAATACACCACTCTGCTGGACAGGGCACTGCGCCAGTTGGGCCATGAAGTTATCCTCATCTCCTTCAGTCAACTGTATCCGACCTGGCTATATCCAGGTCGTAGTCCATTGAGCCAAGAACGAAATGCTTTGGCTCCTCCCGACCCTCACTTCTGGCTGCACGGCACCGGGCCGCTCACCTGGCTGGCCGCGATACTGCGCTTGCGGCGGTGGCAGCCAGATGTCCTCATTCTGCAATGGTGGACTCCGGCCCTCGCTCCCCTGTTGTGGACCTTGGGTCTGGCTGCTCGAAAGTGGTTACGGATCCCTGTAATCTTCATCTGCCACAACGTGTTGCCGCATGAATCCGACCGGCTGGCCCCTTTGGTCGCCCGGTGTGTGCTGCAAGGGAGTCAAGCCTATCTGGTGCAACGAACTACCGAAAAAGAAACTCTCTTAGATTTACTGCGGCATGACGTGAATCCCCGTCGGATCACGGTGCAGGAACATCCCCCTTACCGCCTGCCTCACGACCCGGACATCACCCAAGCCGAGGCTCGGCGCCAGCTCGATCTTCCAGTCCAGGCCAAGATCATCCTGTTTGCAGGTTTGGTCCGTCCCTACAAAGGGGTGGAAGATCTGGTGGCTTGCCTGCCCCAGGTGTTGTTACGGCACCCCGATGCCCTCCTGGTCGTGGCAGGCGAATTTTGGATGCCAGTAGACAAGATCCAAGATCAGGTTACCAAGCAGGACCTCACCGCACATGTGCAATTGCGCAGTGGTTTCGTCCCAGAGAAGCAGTGGTCCTTATATCTGCAGGCAGCTTCGCTACTTTGCGCTCCCTACCGGCACAATACCGGCAGCGGCTTGGTAGCCGCAGCCCATTGCTTCCCTTTGGCCATAGTACGAACCGGAGAACCGGACGCGGCTCGACCCCAGGAAGGCATTTTCACAGCGGAGCCCGGTAACATATCAGTTCTGGCCGATCGGATCGGAGAGGTGTTGGAGCGGGAACCCGCATGGCAACGGGCAGGAGACCCAGACCTGGCTTGGCAGCAAATGGCACAGTCTCTGCTGCAAGGCCAGGGAACCGACCCTTAGTCCAACACCAGCGCTTCGTACATCAACACTGTCTGCAAGTCTGCCGGAGCCGTCTGGTATGGAGAAGCCTCGAGCAATTCATTCCGCAGGTTCAGGACTACGCACTTCAGCGGTTCGTCGGAGCGCACAATCATGGCTCCGCTGAATCTGGCGGGAAGCAGATTGTCTTGCCCTACGTTGACCAACGTGTTGCGGCCCGGCTTTATCACCTTTACGCGGGCAAATTCATTCACATACTCAAAAATCACTTCTGCAGTTTCCAAGCCGGTATTCTGGCATGAGACCAGGGAACTGAAGCCTTCCGCCTTCTTCAGGATCAGTGGCGCACTGAGTTTGCGTCCTCGATCAGAGGTGCCGGCATGCACTGCGATCCGCCCCACTGCATGCTGGGTCTGGGTTACCACATGAATGGGCACATCGCTTTCCAACAACAGCGGCGCAATGTAGCCCTCGGGCACAAAATCCGGGATCGGCAGAGAAGTTACCACGCCAGGCAACACTTCGGTCTCCACCGAGCCGAAAGGCAGGTACTGGACTGTAACCTGGGCCGGGTCGGTCCCCGGATTGAGTACTTGCAAATCTGTACTAAGACCATGGAACGAAACCAGCCGACTGGGCCAATAGAATTCAGTAAGGGGCCGCCCGGAAGGCACGTAGACTCCCAAGGCGGACTCATAGGCAGCTTCGGGATGCCAAGCAGCCGAAGTATTGGCATTGATATTGAACACCAACGGCACAATGGGATAGTCCGCGGTCAGCCGCACCTGCACGTCTGGCAGCAACTGCAGGCTGGGAATCTGACTCAGTTCCAGACTGTCGGCACTGTAAGCTTCCATGTCTGCAAGGGTCATTTCGAAGATCAAATCCCCTTGTTCCCGGTCCAGAAATTCGAGACGTACGTGATTCACTGTTGCGGAACTGTTCTGCACCACGATCCGGCTCAGCTGTTCCGTGGTCCCTGTAAAGGCTTGCAGAATGTGCCACTGGTTGGAAATATCCGGCGCCGCCAGCCCTGTATAACCCCCATACATTTGCGTAGTGCGATCCCCATAGAAGAGGATTGAAGTGACGGGCCGCGAGCAGTCCACAATTCCGGAAAACTCCCCGCCTTGAGCGGCAGTCAGCGCCACCAAATCCACATCCACAACCTGGCGCGGCAGCACATCTACGGAGTGTAGATAATCCGCACCCTGATTGGGTGCGGACCGCAGAGTTAGTTCGCAAATTGCTGTGCGCTGCAAGTGCAAATTGTGCAGGCGCAGAGTGGCGAACCGTTGTGGCGTTTCCGTAGACTGTGCCTGTACGGCCTGCGCCGGCACTAGGGCCAAAGCTAGCAGGACCAAGCACAAAATCAACCGCGGTAGCCCCTTTGCGGCTTGGCGTGTAAACCCTCCCAAAACGGCTTCAAACTGGTTGCAACCCGTTCGGCACAGGTAACGTATATTGATAGATGTGGGAAAGACCCGAATTAGTATCTCCTGGAAAAAGGCACAGTGGACTCGCAAGGGAAAATATACAACATGAATGACCATGACAATCCTGTTCAAGAACCGGAAGTGCCTGCAGAAGAGTCTGTATCTGCAGGGGGGATGGAGACGCCAGCAGCCGCAGAGGCGATTATCCCTGAATCTGCGGGGGCCGCGGCAGCTGCAGAGACCGTGATCCCCGAATCTCCAGAGCCTGAGACTACACGTGTCTCGCGTCGCTGGCTACGCCATCCTGCGAAGCGGGTCTTCGGCGGCGTTTGCGGCGGGCTAGCGGATTTCCTCAGTATTTCCGAGGGCATCGTCCGGTTGCTGGCGTTGGGCCTGATTATTGTTACCGGCGGCACTGCTCTGGCTCTGTACCTGCTTTTCTGGTTGTTCCTGCCAGTGGGCAGCCAGGAAGAAGGACAAACTGCTGAACCCACCATTTCCCTTAGGGCCAAGCATGGCCGCTGGTTTGCCTACGGTGTTATTGGCGTTGGTGTGCTGTTGCTGGCTTCCAATCTGGGACTGTTCCAATTGGCTTCTTCTTTGGCCTACTCGGTAGGAAACACTTTACTTGTGCCCGGAATTTTCATTCTGATCGGTTTCCTGATTCTGCGGCGCTTCCACCGCAAGGCGCTGGGGGAAGACTTCAAAGAATTCCGCACTCAGGCCCAAGCGGCCTCCAGTACTGCCAAGAAATGGAGTAACAAGGTGCGCAATAGACCACTGGGTCTGCATCGCAGCAAACGGGATCGGGTTTTCGCGGGCGTCTGTGGCGGTCTGGGCGAAGTGCTTTCCGTAGATCCGCTGCTCATGCGTCTGGCTTACGTCATTGTTTCCGTGATGACCGGCTTTGTCCTAATGGCTGTGGTGTACATGGTGCTAGCTCTGGTACTGCCGGCTGTAGATAAGGAAGCGGAGACCGTGGAAACCGTTACGGAGCCTCAAGCCCCTTTGGCCGCAGCCTAAAGGACTAAGCGTTATGAAAATCGTAACCTTGATCTTGAGTCTAACTGTCGGTGTGGCCTGTGGATATTTGATGGGGCATCTGCTGGGTCCGGCCCCAGGCACCCGTTACGATACCTCTTACAAGTCCCGTCTGGATCAGGCGCTGGCCGACGGTCAAGCCGCAGCTGCTGCCAAGTCCAAGGAATTGTGGCAGGATTTTGCCCGCCGTAAAGGCCAACGGGCACCCGCCGTGTAATTCCCCAATCTGTAGCTCGAATGCAAAGCCTGAGCCCAAGTGCTCGGGCTTTGTTGTATCTTATGCCGACCATGGATGTACGGCTTTTTGACTATGACCTGCCTGCTGATCACATCGCCCAGGTTCCGGCGTCGCCCCGGGATGCCAGCCGTCTGTTGGTGTTGCATCGGGAAAGCGGCGAGGTAACCCACGCCCAATTCAGGGATTTGCCCGACTTTCTGGAAAAGCGCGACCTTCTTGTCACCAATGACACGCGGGTTATGCCGGCCCAGCTGCGGGCACGCAAGGACACCGGGGGGAGGGCCGACATTACCTTGCTTCGGCCTCTGAATGAGGCCCTGACCCAATGGTCTTGCCTGATCCGGGGTTCTCAGATCCAAGCAGGGCGCAAGCTGTTTCTGCAACATCCCAGCGGCACAGAACTGAAGTGTGAAGTGCTGGCCGCGGACAACAGCGGCGGCGAAAGGACCATTCAGTGCGCACAGCCCCTGGATCCACCCACTTTGCGGAAAATAGGCCAGTTGCCGCTGCCTCCCTACATAAAGGAGTACTCAGGGCCCCAAGAAAGGTACCAGACGGTCTACGCGCGCCAGGAAGGCAGCGTGGCAGCCCCCACCGCGGGCTTGCACTTTACGCCAGAACTGCTGGACCGTCTGCAAAAGGAGACTGCAGGCGTAGCTTCCGTTACTTTGCATGTGAGCCAGGACACTTTCGCCCCTGTACGCAGTGCCCAAGTGGAAGCACATGGTCTAAAGGGGGAACAGGCGGAAGTCTCCGAGCAGTGCGCAAAGGTTGTCCAAACGGCAAAGGATCTAGGAGGCAGAATCCTTTCGGTTGGCACAACCAGCACCCGCACTTTGGAATGGGCTGCCCGTCAAGGCCAATGTGAATCCCCGAAAGTGCAACCTGCCTCTGGCCTGGCTGATCTGTATATCTATCCTGGATTTGAGTTTCATGTCGTAGATGCTTTGGTGACCAATCTGCACCTGCCTATGTCCACGCCAATGTTCATGGTCAGTGCCTTTATTGGTGCCGCCCATACTAAACCAGACGCAGGCAGACGCATGCTGTTGGGCGCCTACCTGGAAGCCCAGCAGAAAGGGTATCGCTTCTACAGCTTTGGAGATGCCATGCTCATCTTATAGCCGGTCTCCTCTTAAGTAATTGGAGTGACGCCTGCCGGTGACCGGGAGCTGGAAGCTCCAGAAATAGAGATGGGCAATTCGTCACCCAAACAATACTGTGCCAATCTTTACGAAGTAGATACCTTCTCCTTACCGCTTTGGATGTATGCCCAAGCCCAAGGGCATTTTTCAAATTTGTGCGAATTGGCCTGAGAATTAGGCTCAGTCGGTCCAGCCCTAAATGTCACGGCAAATGCATGAGAATTCACTACCTTGGCTAGTAAATATTAGGTAGAGGAGAAATCCAAGTTTGGGTACCTGCGCCCTGACTCAAATAGCAGGAAATGCACTGCACCAAGAAGGGATCTACTGTGGACTCTGGAAACTATCGGATCGTGCGTGAGAGGATGAACTTCCATGGAAGCCTGAGCGCATCCCATTGTGGGCTTGGCAGATTCTGATCCTAACCGTGATTTTTTTGTTACAACGGAAGCGTCAGACCTCTTGTCATCCTCTTCTTCAGTGGGGAGGAATTCGCTACGCTCGTTTCTACGGGAATTTTATGGGTATTAATTCTGGTCCCTTGATTTGTTGGCGCTGCCCTGTTTGCCTAGGGCACCTTCTTGACCAGGCCCGCCAAATTTGTAGTGCCCATTCGAGACGAAACTAAAGATACATCCTGACAATTCGCGCTTGGAAAAGGCGGGTTTGGGAAAACAATGGCCACAGCAGTCCCCCTCCCGCGACGAGTTCTTCCCGCCTGAACTTCTTTGCTAAGCTGGGTAGTTACACCTAGTCAAGATCTCGGACACTAACGTTCATGCTGGCGTCGTAGAACTGGCATGGACATCTTGCCGCAGACCAGTCGCTTAGACCCACCTGGACCCGCATTGAGCTTAGGAGCAAAACACCGTGCCAAAGACATACCGATACCTGCTCAAGACGCTACGCCAAGTCGGCCTGCTCTTCGTTCTGGCGCTAGCGGCCGTCGCATGCACCGGCCTAGAATTTGAGACCGTTCCCCTGCAAACGGTAGCTGAGGTCGGCCCCTCGGGAGTGGTGGAAGTGGCTCCTGGCGAGGCCATCCAGATACGTTCGTTACAGTCGCTTTCAGTTCTTGGGGAAATAGGCACTCCCAGCCTACGCGCCGTGGAATTGGTGTTGGCAGACTACGGACCCATCAAAGGGCACGATGTTTCGATGGGCGCTGGTCTCGACTCTCTTTGCTCTGGGGCAGGGGGCCTCGCAGCGGCAGATACGGTGATCGGCGACCCGCGAGTTGTCGGCGTCATTGGCACCACCTGCTCCGTCGCCGCCACTGCCGCTTTGCCCATTCTGAGCGAGGCTGGCCTAGTGATAATCTCTCCTACCAACACGGCCCCTTCCCTGACTTCCGACTTACATGGCAACGCCGGAACCAACTATCATCCTGGCTACTACCGTCCTGTTAACAACGATATCCATGAAGCGCACGGGCTGGCTCGTTTTGCTTACGTCGAACTGGGCCTACGTAGGATGGCGGCCATCCACGACGGCGACCCGTACACCTCCGGCATCACTGACGCCTTCACCGCCGAGTTTGAGGAACTGGGCGGATCGGTCGCTAGTAGCTCTATCAGCCGGGGCGACACTGACCTGGTGCCTGTGCTCACTGAAATTGCCTCCGGAAACCCTGATGGCCTCTTCTTGCCACTTTTCCCGGACGAAGCTGGTCATGCAGTGCGCCAGATCGGCCAAATCAATGGACTAGAAGATGTGGTTCTGATTGGCGGGGCAGGGGTGCTAACCCCCAGTTTTCTCGCCATCCCTGAGTCGGAGGGCATCTACCTCCCCGGGCCTGATCTGAACTTCGGTAGCAATGCCAACGAGGCAACCGGCAAAACCTTCGACGATCTGCTTGACGACTTTGGAGCTCGGTACGGCGAAGCGCCAACTTCCAACTACATGGTCTACGCCTACGATGCGACCACCATGCTGCTTAGAGCCATTGAAGAGGTCGCGATCGTCGACGGAGAATCTCTCTACATCGACAGGAGCCAGCTCAGAAAAACGTTAACGGGCCTCAGGGACTTCAAGGGCATCATCGGGATGATCTCATGCGATGAGTATGGCGACTGCGGCACCGGACGCGTGCAGATCTCACACCACAGAGATTCCAGTATGACCGACATTTCGGCACTACCCATCGTCTACCGAACGCATCCTGACTGAGGGAACAACGACACCCCGAAATAAAATCTTTGGAACGGGGCATTTACTACCACTACGACCGCAAGTTCCTCCGAATGCAATTCGGTAGCCAAGATCCTTCAACCAGTTCAAAGAAAGCTTTGGCATCATGTTAGGAGGTACAAGTCGCTTTCTTGCGTCGCCGGAAACGGTTCGTTGCTCAGCAACTTGGTTAGCCGCCCGGTCAAGCCCTTGACCGATGAGATTACTTGGGTCTTACCCGGTTCACTTGCTCAAGCCAACATTCATGCGGGAACCTGACCATAAACTGGTCAAAAATGTATATATAATAGGCAGTACGGCAGAGAGAACTGTCGTCGTAAGGCAGCAAAACTGCCAAGGGGGGATGAACGGTTTCGACGGGGCAGTGGGTCTGTTAATTGCAAGCCGTGGAGCGTGACCACGTAACAAAACGCACAAAAATTAACTGCCAACAAGAGTGGTTTCAGCTTCGACTTCGGTTTCGCCACGGCTCCCGCCTTCGGCGCAGCTGCGTAGACTCCGAATCAAGCTAACTGGTTCACTTAAACCCTGAACCACGGTCCTCGGGATGTCGCCCACAGGTTTCCGAGGTAGCCGTCAAACACTGAGGGTTGCTGCAGAGATACTCCGATAGCTCTGCCTAAGATCATCGGATCGTCGGATGGGTCTGTTGTCGGCGAGAGATCCACCTGCACTAAATAACTCGGCGACTAAGCTTGTAGACGTTTTCAGGTAGTTGTTTCGGACGCGGGTTCGATTCCCGCCATCTCCACCTCCTTTTCTTCTCGCAAGACACCATACAGGACTTTTCGGCCCTGTTTTAGACTGAGGAACCCCTCGGTCTGTCTTGCCTTGTCCCACGTTGTCCCTTATAAGACCGAAAATTGTGCGGGGGAACAGATCCCATGGCAAGACTATCGGGCTCAGGGCCACATCAAGTCCGCCTAAGTAAATGCCTTACTTCTCTTTGGAGACAGACTAGGGGTAGCTTCAGAACGGTAGTTCAATTGAGTGTCTTTGCGATTAACGAAGGGTTGCATGCCGAAATGACTACAAGGGGAAGATTTTCCAAGTAGAACTCGTCCACTCTCTCGGTGATGGCCTCCATGAGGTTGCCGGCTGGAAAATCGTCAGCGTGAGCGGTCGCCTGTGTCAGGTCACTACGTTCTCTCATGGCTATCATCGCCTTCCTCCGTACCAATCCTTGGGATCGACACCTTTGCATTCGTTCCTGCCTGTGCTACTCACATTCCTCGAAGTAGGGTTGGATAGCTTTGCAGAGCAATTCGCTGACAATGTAGTCCTTGCGCCTCACTCTTGTCATCTCCCAACCACATCTCTATTGTCATGTCTGCGAGACCCGTGAATTTTCTACAACTTGAAGCACAGACGGGTACCTTTACACGCTTTTTGACCAACATGGCGCCATTGAACTCGTGTTCCTAGCCCACAACTTTGCTCATAATTCTGGGATCGATTTCCGTTCCAGTGGACGAGAAAGCCCCACTCGTCCCATTTACCTCTAGAAAATCCCCCACTTTCCACCGGTGAACGGATTTCTTCGCTGAATAGGGTACTGGGCCAGTGGCGCATAGGTCCACCACCACCGCCTTGCATACTAGCTGCTTGGTAATATTCAGCCAGTTGACGCAACTAAGGATTTTCCCACGCGAGCCTCTGAGTCAGGTAAATGATAAGACTGCCTATGGGCGTGAAGTCATTCGCTTCGTTTTGGGATACGGTTATGCGTTCTGAATAGGAACTCTCAGATGAACCGTTCTCACCGAATGTTGCGCGGAACGAGGCATCCGTGCCTGGCGTTCTCACAAACGCGATTTTGTGCATAGCCCATATACCCAGGTCAGCAACGCAGAGTAGATCCATGCTCTCACGCGGGTGGGGTACATACACTTCGTCTGAATGCCGTAACTTCCGGGAGATGTTGCTCTCAGGTTGAGAACCGGGGCATGACCAAGAATGGGAATGAGCCAGCAAACCATAGAGGTGGGTGCCTGCAACTCACCGTAAGGGGTCCCGTATCGCACTGGGCACAGCTTCTTAATTTGGCTTGAGGTCTTCACAGCTTCTTCGAGATGAGTGCTCTTAAGAGTGGTTTTGCACTCAAACGCGGCCGCCACGCCCCCCGCTAAGTAATGCTTCTTGTCAACCAACTTACTGGGATAGACGTCTTTCAAGACATGACATCAACTTAAGGGCTGGTGCTGCCGTCTGAACCGATAATTCTGCCTTTGGTCACGACTGTGAAAGTAGGCGGTAGCCAATCCCTCAACACCGCGGCCCAGTTTTCCTCTCCCTGGTCTCCCGCCGTTCCTGGATCTTCCACAGACCGTCTTCGAATTCGCTGGTACTCAGACGCCATTTCGACGCTGATCTGCCGCAAAAAGTCGTGCAAATCATGGACGATATTGTTTGCCATGGTAGAGCTCCTATTCTTGGCACTCGACACTAGCTTGACCAGCATCGATATTATCCTTTCATCAGCCTAGAGAGCCAATCGGAAAGGAATGTTTTCAGGAGTGTCAAGTGGTAGCCCCTGGGAGGGCGTTTGGGGTCTCAATGCCGGCTAATCGAATATTCCCGATGCTGTTGGCTGGGGTTTCATGTTGTATACAGACAGGTCGAGGCTGATAACCTTTTCCACAGGGAAGTCGTTGGTCCGGAAGCCATCATGCGATACAAGACAAGTTCGGTAGGAAGGACAAGCTGGGCTGAGTAAGTTTCCAACACTCCATCAGGAGCAGGTCTGACCGCTTCAAGGCGGAGGACGGCACAAGGCAGTGGGTTATCCGGGCTATTAGGAGTAACTGCCCTGTCCCATCTTGGTCACACACTGAGCTTGCGGCGACAGCTGGATCTAAGTTGCGTCGCTTACTCTTGGTAGATGGTGAGTACAGCAAGGTGAATCGTACGGTGAGATTCCTACAGGCTGACACCATTGAGACGTTCCACCTTGCAGACTTTTTTCATGAGGTCTTACGGGGCTGCTATGGTCATTGACTCCGACTTTCACGTTGAAGGACCGGGAAGTGCGGGTCTGCGGGATAACGGCACTGAAATCAGGATTGCCCCTCATTCAAACTGCCGTCTCTGCATGAATTTGGAAGGGCTGTAACAGTGTCAAATATATGAGCCCCAACAAAAAGGCACTCCCGAGAGAGCCTTTTTACTTTTTGCTTGATCCGGTGAAACTTGCAATCTTTGTCTCGTGTCAAGCCTACTGAAGGTCTTAGGCTTACAAGTGATTGGCGGTGCCATAAAGCCGAACTGCACCAACCACTAGAATGAAGGCCCCCTGCTGTAAAGGTTTCTTATGAGGGTGCTTAAGCCTGCCAGGAAAAAGGAATTTAGACGGGCCAAGCGCAGCGGAAGGGCCATTTAGTTCTTAACTGCCTAGTGTGAGGATAAATAAGAAGAACACTGTGCCCGGTAGGAGACCTCATTTGAACGGATCGATGTCTAAAGCGGTTGAAGTACTAGCATGAACTTACGCGGCTCGGGGAGTTGTCAGTTGTGCCTGTCATGCAAAGCCCACTTGAATTGCAAGTTCTTTGAGTTGATCCTTGTAACGACTCGGGACACAGCTTGATGAAAGAGGTATTCAAGGCGGTTATGGCCATCAAGGTCCCAGCTGGGATCTGATATTGTCCAGCAACCTATCGACACCAAAAGCCTCGCCACATCAGCAGGGGGATACTGCTGGACTATCGGCAGTTCCTGGAACTCCTCGGGTGATGTCACAAGGGAGGTTAATGTTGGGCAGAATCTCCTGAACTGCCGAAAAGGCATCTGCAGCGCCAAGCCTTGGTTGGGGGACGTTGCACCGTACCCGGTCGAACCAATTCTGTTTGAGCCAACATTTCCATGCCTGCTAACGTTGCTCCGCACTCCATGAACTTAAGCCATATGCTATTGCGCCGTTCAAAGAACTGACGACCAGTAGCCGAAAAGTGCTAGAGGAGCCATTCCAAGAGTCGCCATCCAAGCAGGTCCGCAAAGTCGCCGGCTTTAATTTGCGTTAGTTCGCAGGGGATAGGTAAGTCGGGATTTACGGCAGCGATTTCGACACGATTCCCGCGTCGCCTCACAACGTAGTTAGGTCCCGGTTCAGCACGAAGACAGGCCAGCAACTCCGGGCCGCCTTTGTTCAGCTGACCAGCCCTAATTGATGCATCCGGGTCGGTATGAAGCGCGATGGTGCCAAGTACGAGACTCGGCCGGCCGCTGGCCCCGAATCTCATGATGCAGGACTCCCCGTCGTCGGTTCCTGTCCAAATCTGTAAACGTTTCTGGGTCAACAGCAGAAACGTCGAAAGTACGCTTGTGGAGGATGATGCCGTATTCGATCGGCATTGCTTTGAGGTTGCCTCACAACACACCGTTGATGGCAACCTCAGCCTGTTGAAGCTGTGCTATGACCCATCCGAAGTCCGGAGCCTTGCCGAGAATCATGCCTTCCATAGCTCCGTAATCCCGTTCAACCACGGTGCGTAACTCAGACTGTGGGACCAACCTGACCGATCCAGAGACGGCTTCCTCGAACCGCTTCCAGGCTTGCCGGAATGCAATGAGGTTGTGGGCCCGGACCGCATCCAACAGGTCGATATTGGATAGGGCAGCCATTCCAGTTGCGGTCGCTGTGATCATTGCCACATCATAGTAATGGCGCGAGATCCGGTCCTTGTCAGCTGGCAGCCGCTCCGCGTCTCGATATCCGCAGTAGACACCATGCAGGATCAACAGCTTTTCCCAATACGTTCGCTCGGCCGCGATCACACGGATGCCGTCCACGGCGAACGACCAATCCGGAAGTTCGTCGGCGACCAAAGGAATGACGCTACAGGTCAAGCTGGGATCCAGTGCGGATCTCGCTCCAGCCTCAATCCTTACGCGCGGTGCCACATAAGCCAAGTCGGCACTCGGATACAGGGTGGGATATTCGATCCACAACGTCTGCCGGTCGAGGTCGTCCTCATCCGGACCGACGTCACACCCCTCGGCCATCTGGCCGATCTGGCCGGCAAGCTCTTCTTTCAGGTCTCCAAGAATGTAGTTGCTGCAGGCCTCCTTCAGTTTCTTGAAGAGGGCACTGCGCTTCTTGTTCGACAAATTGCCAGCCATGGTCGGATCACGCTCCCCTTCGAAGCCCAGACCGTCACGGTACACTACGAGATCGATATCCTCGGAGAACCGACGAATTAGACCGAATGCCTTAGACAGAGAAGTACCGCCCTTGAATAGCAGTCTTGGATGCCCGTCGGGCAGCTGGTTGTAGAGCACGTCGAGAATAAGACACACCCAGAAATCCTTTTCTACATAGCTGGGCAGAGTATCGAGCCGCGCTGCCGCCGCTTCGAACACGTCCCGCCTGTCTAGCTCCTCCAAAGAGAGAAAGGCTTGGATGCCTCTATTCATTAGACAGAAGTCTGATCACTTGTGATGCTGCGCGCCAACGGCATTGCCCAGCCGGGCAGATCGCGGCCGTTCTGCGAGAGATCAAGTTTCACATCGTCCGAGAGATGGCGCCTCAGAGTCGAAACGACCTGAGGGTCTCTGGCCAAATCGGGGCCAAGCCACCGCAGCGCCTGCACCACGGGAGCAGCCGCTTTTCCCGCCCACTGCATTACGCTCGGGCCAGCATGTCGGAGTCGAACCGTTCGTCCGTCGATATTGAGAATTCTGGAGTGGCCGTCCGTCACCAAGCTGATCTTGGCGGGTACAGCGTTCGTGAGGCCCAGCCGGTTCGCGGCCACCAGCCCATCCGGCATGATGCGGACGTTATCCCGCCGTGCCAACGCTTCGATGACGGCATCCAGATCGACCGGCGCCGGCCGCTTCAGCACGTTGCTCATCCTCGGCATGTCGTACAGCCCTTGGCCCACCCGTCGCAGTTGCCCCGCCTTGAAGAGGCGCGACAGAGCTTGGTCAACGGCCTCACGGCTGCCGAGGTCCAGGAAGTCCTTCGGCGTGCACACCCATGTTCCTCTCTCATGTGTTGACACCCTCTGCATGATCTTATCGGCTATGCGAGTCATTGGTTCATATCCTTGGCCCCGAGACACCCTTTGACATTCGTCAGAAATATATCATACATTTCTTACAACACCGGGGACACAATTGTGGAGATCCCGGTAGACCGGGTAACCTTACAATGAGGATATGTGCCGGTAGGGCATAGGTGGGTCGAAGGAATTCGAGCGCGAAGAAAACGGCTTTGCGCCAGCCGCACAGACACGATAATATGACTCTTGGGAGTTTTCTGCCCTTCGAATGAACCGAGCTAGCTTAGTTCGCGTTCGCGTTCCTGCATCCAAGAGACGCCAAAACTGCCACGGTGAGTACGGACATCTTGTCCCTTACGCCTACGCCAGGATCGACGGAAATCCACTCTCGGGAAATTGAAACAGTCGACCTAGAGACCGGGTGGTTCTGGGAGCATTTGATTCCGTACCTCCTCTGGGGAAATCACGGTATTGGGCTGTCGCAACAAGAGGCAAAGGACTGGTGGAGAATAACGACGCACATTTATGGAACACCCGCCTTAGATCGCTCCCAAAGCCACCACTTTAATTCAAGGAAAAACATCGTTGGGGCCAGTCCTCAGGCAGGCTGAGGATGCTTTCGCGCATAAACCAAACATCATCAACGAGGTGTTCCATAGAGATGCAGCCGATACTGTCTTTTGGCTCGACAGAGACGTGGCAAGAGCGCGAGCTGAAGGTGTTGGTGGAAACCAGTGGCAATGTGCCAGACGGCCTGGCGGAGAGAAGAGCTGCTGAATGTTGCCCGTCACTCCCTCGCAGGGGTAGTGCATAGCCATGTGTTGGTCTCTTTAGAAATGGCCATTTGGTTGAACACAGCAGGGCGGTCCAGCGCTAAGCTCTGGATGCCTAGACAGATCCCCTGCGATTTAATGCTAGTTCTTAGGGTTGACGACAAGACCAAGGTTCAAAAATGGAAATCCTGCATCAAGACCCAGTAGGTACTCCATTCTTGTAATCTTCCAGCTATGACGCCTGTAACGGAAAGGGAAGCCAAAGCGATTGTTCATCAGGTCGCGGCCGATGCCGGCCTTGGATCCATATCGCAAATTTGCAGATTCAAGACTGGAGTTGCCAATCACGTATATCTTGTTAATCAACGATTTGTCATCCGGATTGGAACTGCCGACGATGGACCCAGCTTTCCAAAGACGGTGGCGGTCCTCAGAGCGATCGAAGGCCAAGTAAAAGCGCCTACTCTCATCTATGCTGACTTATCGCATTTGCACGTTCCCTTCAATGTAATGGTTTACCCTTTCATTCCTGGAGTCCCTCTCGGAAATTTGTGGGCGGCTTTGTCAACTTCTGAGAAGTACAACTTGGTGCTTGGAATAGGCCGCGAACTTCAGTCCCTCCACAGAATCCCCTATAAGAAAGTCGATCACTTTCAAGGGCAGGAAAATTGGGCAAATCGATTCACGGCTGAACTACAACACCTTTTGGAATTGGCACATAACAGGAAGACCCTAACGCCGTCACGCCTTTCAGTCATACAACGTACAGTCGAAACGTCCATCGAAAGCGTGTTTCAAGCCGCCCCTCCCGTATTGGTGCACAATGACATTAATTGGAGCAATGTAATCGTCCATAAAGGCGAACTCACCGCCCTGGTCGATTTTGATGACGCCGAGATTGGGCCACCTGAAGAAGACTATTGGGCGCTTTTCAAAATGCTCGTGGGAAAAGGTGAGTCGTCTCGTATCGGGATGACATGGCTTGATGATTCATCTTCTGGGATTACCAAATTAGAGGGATTCCGTGAAAGGTGCCTACTCCGACAGGTATATGAGATTCTTTGGAGCGCGACGACCCGTTACAGTTGGGAATCCTCATCGCAAAATCTAGCGGCAGCGGAAGAACTGTTTCGGGATACATTTCAGCGGAGAGTATTTGGAGAGTGGTTTTCCGAAATTTAGCCCTATGGCCTTTCAGAAACGTAGGGCGTCATTCGTTAGGTTGAATGTACATGAGTTTGACCGATAGAAGGCGCAAGAAAGCTCCTTTTAGGAGTTCCCACGGAAGGCAGCTGTCGTTGTAATCGCTGAGAATCCAAAACAAACCCACCTGTTTGAAATCGCGAGGCAATGGCGAATCCACGTGGTTACTTGTCAAGATCGGTTGAAATCGGTAATTGGGCCCTAAAGCTGTGCCCCCTTGGCCGACGCGCCGAAGACTTCCTCCTGCGGAGCTGTGTAGAGCACATATCACGCCTGGTTTGAACTACCCGGCCAGATCGGGCCGGACCTTCTCTATACTGCCCTTTTTGACCCTCGTACGGGCGGGCTCGGGATAAAACGGAGAGCGCAGCTGGCGCAGGGGGCTAATCATTGGTCGCAATACACTTCATCCTGCGCCCTGTTTTATACTTTAAATAAACCAATGGAAAGGACATTCTTATGGTCATTCAGGAAGCATTTCCGGGGGCAGAGCGCGTCAAATCCTTCGTGCCGCTAGGAGTAGGGAGCCCCCAGCATCTCTCTGCGGCAGATATCTCACAATTCAACGAGAGAGGCTATATCTGTCCCTTGGAGGTCTATAGCCGCGCCGAAAGTCTCGACATAACCCAATATTTCGATGGGCTGCTCGAACGTGCCCTGGCAAAAGGCTGGAACAGCTACGGATTGAATGGCTGGCATTCTTCATGTCCTCATATTCATGACTTGGTGACCAACACCCGAATTCTGGATTACGTCGGAGATCTGTTGGGTCCGGATTTGGTGTGCTGGGGCACCCACTACTTTGCCAAATTGCCAGGGGACGGCAAACGTGTTAGCTGGCATCAGGATGCCTCCTTCTGGCCTCTCACTCCGAGTAAAACGGTGACAGTTTGGCTGGCCATTGACGACGTGGATACTGAGAACGCAGCCATGCAGGTTATTCCTGGCACACACCTCATGGGCCAACTGCCTTTTGAATACAGTTCCGAAGAAGAAGAAAATGTTTTGGATCAGACCGTAACATCCCTGGATTCCTTGCCAGACCCTGTGCACTTGGAAATGCAGGCAGGCCAGATTTCCTTGCACACCGACTGGCTGCTGCACGGCTCTGACCCCAACCAATCTGACCGCAGACGTTGCGGTCTTACTATGCGGTTTGTGTCTCCTGACGTCCGCAATTTCAACTCGGACAGCCCCTCAGGTCTCATTGCTAGAGGGGTAGATCAGAAAGATTACTGGCAGCACACCCCGCGGCCAGCCGAAGAGGTGATTCCTAATCCACCCCGGCCCCAGGATGATTGGCAAAAATTGTCTGGCTGGAAAAGAACGCACGACGCGAATCGGGCATCCAACTGAGAAACTCAGGTCATGGCTAGCTCTGCATCTGCTCTCCCCAGTCCGGTTCTGCCCAAACGCCAAGGCTTAACTGGTCGCCAACGGCGCAATTTGATTGCCGGCTATGCCTTCCTGATCCCCAATCTAGTGGGGGTGCTGATCTTCAGCCTCTTCCCCATACTTACCACGTTGTACCTAACCTTTACTGAATGGGATCTGTCCAGTACGCCCCAGTTCACAGGTATACAGAACTTCATCAGGATGGCCCAGGACGATCTCTTCTGGAAGACCATTGGCAACACCTTCTATTACACCTTTGTAGCCGTCCCCGTAGCTGTGTTCCTGGCGTTCTGGCTGGCGCTGCTATTGGATCGCAAGATGAAAGGGGTTCTCTCCTTCCGGGTCATCTACTTCCTGCCGCACGTGACTTTGACCGTGGCTGCCTCCATCATCTGGGCCTGGATTTTCCAGCCCGAATACGGCCTCATCAACTACGCCCTCTACCAGATTAATATTGATGGCCCCTACTGGCTCACGGACAGCCGCTGGGCCATGATCTCCATCATCATCATGAGTAACTGGAAAGGCATCGGCTATGCCATGCTCATCTTTCTGGCCGGTCTGCAGGGCATTCCACCGGAACTGATTGATGCCGCCACTGTGGACGGAGCCACCCCTTGGCGCAAGTTGCGGCACGTGAAGATTCCGCTGCTCACTCCTACCATTTTCTTTGTACTTACAACTTCCTTCATTGGGGCCTTTCAAGCTTTTGATCAGTTCATGATCATGACGCAGGGCGGGCCGGCTTTCGCCACCACCCCTCTGGTCCTTTACATCTATCAGAAGGGCTTCAACCAGTTCTATATGGGCTATGCCACAAGCATGGCCACCGTCCTGTTCCTTTGTATTCTGGCCTTCACCCTGTTCCAGTGGCAGATCGCCAACCGCTGGGTATACGGTTTTGACATGGACTGACCCGTATGGCCACTTATCCCCCTGAAAGTGCCGCCTCCAGCAAGCCATTCGCCACTTCTGCCTCAGCGATGGGTTCCGTGCGCGCCCGCTTCGTGGGGGACGCCGTTGCTTGGACGCTGCTGGTCCTGGGTAGTGTCGTTATGCTCGTCCCCTTTCTGTGGATGGTGCTGATGTCGGTCAAGTCTCTGGATGAGGTCTACACTTATCCCCCGACCATCTTCCCCCGCGAGTGGCTGTTTTCCAACTACTTGGACGTTTGGAATCAGGTACCTGTAACCCGCTTCTTCGCCAACAGCACTATGGTTTCGCTGCTGGCTACGTTGGGAGTGCTGTTTACGTCCAGCCTAGGCGGCTACTCTTTCGCGCGTATCGACTACCCTGGCCGCAACACCATCTTCCTGATGTACCTTTCCACCATGATGATCCCCTTTGCAGTCATCATGATTCCCCTTTTCGTGCAGATGCGCTTATTTGGCTGGGTCAACAGTCTGGCCGCCCTGATCGTGCCTGGGCTCTTCAGTGCCTGGGGCACTTTCCTGATGCGCCAATTCATGATGGCGATCCCCAAAGAGCTGGAAGAAGCGGCTGAAATTGACGGCTGCAACCATCTGCGTATTTACGCCCAGATTATCCTGCCGTTGTGCAAGCCGGTAATGGCCACCCTGGCCATTTTCACTTTCATGCATTTCTGGAATGACTTCCTGTGGCCGCTGATCATGATTTCCTCCCGCGGCAAGAAGACTTTGCCTTTGGGACTCGCCGGTTTCCAGCAGAGAGTTTCCCTCAATACACCTTGGCACCTGGTTATGGCTCTGGCTGTGGTCAGTGTCCTGCCGATCCTGATCATTTTCATTGTGGGCCAGAAATATTACGTGCGCGGCATCGTCACTTCCGGGCTCAAAGGGTAAGCCTCCTCTCAGGAATATCCTCCGCACTGTTTCCTGTGTGAAGGCGGAATTCTGAGCAATTAACCGGAAGGACAACCAGTCTTAGCGGGGCGCATAGACGTCCGCTGAGACAACGTTCATAGCTGTGGGCCAGACAGTCTGGGCCCTACCTTCTCGGTTGCTACTGGTAGAGGGGCGGCGGTCAGAGCCGTGAAGGAACCGTGCACCTCGGAAAGTGGGGATCGGTTTTCTCTGTGCATTCGGCATCAAGCATGGGGAGCAGGATTCCTGACGCGACACTCGCGTAGCTGGCCCAGATACGACTGCCTTTCCACCAGTCTTTGAAAAGACTAGGTAAATTGTCCCAGCGGCCACAACCAGTGGGCTTCATTGTCTCGAAATGCACGGAACCCATCGCAGATACAACGAACGGCTAGATCAGGAAAAACAAGGAGCGTTCGGGGGCTGTAGAAGTTTTTCAAATCCTGTGGGGACGCGGTCCAAGGGACTCGACTCCCCCACTTCGGAGATGCATTTCCTTCCCTCCAAACGCAGGTGAACATCTAACCCTTTTGGCAGGTGATTTGAGTACGGTAATATTGAGATTCAGGAATGCAGGGCCCTTTGGCGTTTCAGGCTACGGTCCGAGGCGGCGTGTCATGTGCAGCAGCAGCCTGCCAGCGCTGGTTCTGTGTAGACTGCTTTTGGGAACCATACAGAGGAGCAACAAGATATGAATAAACGTGAAAAAGGGCCACTTCTGGTCACCCGCCGTGACTGGCTGAGGTTGATGGGAGCCTCCAGCATGGCTGTGGGTCTGGCCGCCTGCGCCCCGCCCGCGGCACCAGCGGCGGAAGAGGGCGGCGCCGAAGTGCTGATAGACCGGTGGACCACCGGCCTTGTGGACCCTGATATCAGCGGTACTTTCCGCATCATTACCTGGGAAGGCGAAGGGGAGATTGACAAATTCATTCCCTTCATTGAGGGCTTCTTCAATGATCGTTATCCCAACATGGAAGTAGAGATTGAATCGGGTGTGCCTTGGGGCGACTATTGGACCAAACTGCCCACGCAGATTACCGGCGGTTCGCCCCCGGATCTGGCCTGGCAGCACCAGAGCCGAAGCTGGGTCTACCCGGCCAAAGGTTGGTCCCACTCCATGCAGGAATACATTGACGCCTATCCCCCCGATGGCTGGCCAGATGACTGGGAGCCCTACATGATTGAGATGTCCACTTACGAAGGCGAACTGCACTCCCTGCCATATGGCTGGGTGACATGGGGCATCTTCGTCAATCGGGACATTATGGATCCGCTGCAGGACTACCCCTTCCCGGATAACTGGACATGGGAGGACTTGCGGGAACTGGGCAAGTCCGCGACGTCTGGCGAAGGTATGGACAAAATCTACGGGCTTCGCATTCCCATCAGTGACAAGACGGTGTGGGCTGTGGCCATGAGCTGGGGCGCGGACCTCTTCAACACGGAACGCACCCAGGGCAACTTTGAAGACCCAGTAGTCCTTGAAGCAGCTAAGTTCCTCTGGGACTTGCGTTGGACGGACGGCTCCATGCCTACGCCGGGGGACGAACAAGCCATTGGTCTGGGCGGGGAATTCCTCTTCGCCTCGGGGCGAATAGCCATGCACATGGGCATCAGCGACATCGCGGCCCGTCTGGACACTGCCATTGGCGACAAATTTCCTTGGGGCATCGCTCCTATACCTACGGGCCCCAGTGGGCGTTTTGGGTATGAAGGCGGCGCGCAGTGGATGATTCCAGCCGGCAGCAAGTTCCCCGAACTGGCCTACGAATTGACCCGTTATGTCCTCTCCAATGAAGACATTCTGCCCACTTTAGGTATTGAAGGGAGCCTGTACCCACCGCGACTCAGCCTGGCGGAATACGGATTACCCAAAGGCTGGGAAGAGAAAATCCCCAACGCCAAACACGCTCTACTGGAACTTGGAATGGAGCAGCCGACTTACTACTCGTACTTCACCCAGTACCAGGAGTGGGCCGCGCTGTGGACCAAGTACATGGACCCGATTTTCGTAGAAGGCAAGGACAACATCGCGGAAGCCTTGGCCGGCCTGAATAAGGAGACCAACGAGCTGTTTGCGGCTTGATTGGCTCTTGAATATCGACCCATAGGGGAAGCGGGGAGCCGGTCTGGTTCCCCGCTTTTCTATATCCTTGCTAAGGCTAAGGGGATCGAAACAGCCGGAACCGCCAAACGCAGATTCAGGTTGAGCAGGGATTTCGGGAAGCGGCAAGGTGCCTGAATACTCCGGCATTTCCAGTAACATCTCCCAGTAACGGTTGGAAAATCCTGAGGCCGAGTTTCAGTCTGAGGCTCCAAGGCACGACCTCAAATGAAAAGCCAACGTTGCTGATTCACGCCGCGGGTAGGAAGAATTCGAAGACTCTCCCTTATTCTGCTTCTGACAGGCCAACCTGAACTATGCGTTGTTTGTCGACGCCTGCTACCCCCACATATTTGAAGACAGCTCCGTCGAATGTGCGAGGCTGAGCCTCTTGGACCACGACGGATTCGACACCCAACAGCAGATTGGCGAATGGCGCGGCCTGAGTGTCTGCGTCAGGGTCGGTGGGAAAGTTGAATTCCAGGTCGGACACGCTACTGAATTCAGTGCGGCCATCCTGATCGGTTATCCAGAATTCAGTAATAACCGTATTGCTGGCCACGTCGTCTAATACGGCATTGATCTCTGCTGTGGTCATGCCTGCCTTTACGGCCGCAGCAATGAAGTGGGCCGTTAGAGTTGCCTCGGCAACCAAATGATCCCCAATTACGTCCTCGGCAGGGGGAGGTGGTGGGACCTCCAACACACAAGAAACGGCTGTAATGAGAATGAAGAGCAGAGTCAAGAAAGTCAAAAATTTGGACATGGCCTCAACCTGCTTAGAAATGGCGCAACCGGATTGCACCAGGAAATCACTTCGATAGTTTACTTTCTTTCCGTTACAGAAAAATAGGAATCAGTAGGGGGTCGGATGAGGACTCGAAATTGCTTTCTTCTGCAGAGCACTTGTGCAGCAAGAATTACAGACTTGCAAATACAGTGATGCCCGAGAATCTGCTCTCTTGGAAGAGGAATCCATTCGGCCGGCCAACGTCTGCACACAGCAGCCAAAATTCTGGAAGTGGGGTCAGAAGTGATTGCAAATAAGGGCGCCACCATGAAGGTTTCTCTATGGGCAGCGAATGGCGTGGAAAAAGACATGAACAAGGAAAAACTCCAGCGAATCTTTCCGTCTAATGAAGAAGGTTCTCAATGAACGTAACCACCGCTTTGGTGGCCGCGGTCAGGCAAGAGCTAGATCGTTGAAGAAATCTGAATCGATTTTCTTGATTTCAAGGGTCTTGTCCACTCTCACAGCAACTCCATGCTCTATTAAGAGGGAAGCGAAAGTATTTCCATCAATCAGGACCAGCTGCTTGGATGATCTCTCCGCATCCCTTCTTGCTGAGTCGGTAAAGGAACTAGTAGTGAAAAATACACCCTTCGCAGCACCTCTTGTGTCTAGCGATCCAGCAAATTCTCTTATTGCACTGGACCCAACTCTATTGTCTGGTTTATAGAGTTTAGCTTGTAAGTAAACTTCATCTAGTCCTAGGGCATCCTCAATAATTACCCCATCAACTCCACCATCCCCAGCTCTTCCGAGATGCTTATTACTTTCTATGCCGCCGTACCCCATCCCGCTCATTAATTCCAGGGTAAGCCTTTCAAAAGCTACAGGAGATATGCGCAGAATCTGATCCAGCAATTCATCTTGTAGCAACCCCTGTAACTCTCGAAATGCCAAGTCGATATTCTCTTCTGGCGTCTTAGTCTCAAGCTCATCTTTGTCCCGGGACTGGGGTCCATTTTTCTCTTCGGGGACGATTTCTCCTGTTAATCCCTTCCATTGACGGTAACTCTCATAATTGGAGAGAAACTTCATGTCAAGCCGTATTGGGGGATCCGCGAGTACCTTCTTTCCTTCAACTCCAGCTATGTATAGCCCATGTTGTGGTCGTTCTAGAAGGCCCGATTTGTACATGTAAAAAAGAGCCCAATAAATCCTGTTATACAGTTTGGTTTGCCTGCCGCTAGGTAGGAGTTCAGCGCTATCTTCGTCAGAAAGACCAAATTCTGAAATGATTAGTGTTACAAATTCTTTAATGGAGTACTGCCTTTCTCCCAACATCCTCAGAAGGGGAAGCATGAGTGTTTGGAAGTCTGGGACCGGCATCATGACACCTAATTGTTGTGGTATGTATCGAAGCAACGGGCTCGAAGGGATGTGATTGCCCCACTAACCGTGCTTTGGAATCTCAGGGAATTCTACGTCAATGGCCTGGAGAAATATCAGGGCTATAAATTTGAACCGGTACTTAACACGTGACTTCTGTAGGTTGCGTGGTTATTCGCCATCTCTGAAACCAAACAGGTGTTCGAAACATCGGTGTTCAGAAACATAAGAATCAACTGATAATGAAGTTGGGTTTCGCTCTAAGATTGTTTCTCCATCAATTGGAGTAATCCGAACGAACAGAAACTATTATGTCGCCTGGGGCCCTCAAGAATCTGCTTTGGGGCTTTCCAAAGGAAATCCTCCATCAGAAGAAACGACCCTCTGAGGCGAACCAGCTATAAAGAAATGCATCATCCACAAGTAGGAACTTAAAAAAACCTAGCAGGCACTAATCACCTAGTGCCCGAAAATCCAAGTTTAGGCCCTCAAGAAGATGAGGCCAGATTCACTGTAAAACGCAACCTACACTCGGCGCAATCTGCAGAATGCCACACACTGCTGCCAAGCTACGGTCTTGTTTCCTAGCTGTTGGTCATATCGACGGGAAATGCGCGCTACGTCCGAGTTTGAAACTCCTCGGGCCCGCAGCTCCGTTCCCAGCCGATGCGTTGGTTCAAACCAAGCCAGGACCCGTTGCCGTTCCAGATACCTGAGTTCGGGCTGCATCTGCAGTTCAACTTCAACGTCAAAACCAGCCGCAGACATCACCCTCTGCAAGCTTCCCGTGTCCCAGTTCTGACCAGCATTGGGATTGTCTTGCCAAATGCTCTCTTCCACGACCTTGAGTTGCCCTAGCAATTCCCCCAGATCCTCTGCCTGAATCAGGTCATAGACCCGTTGGCCCTGCCGCGGCAGTCTCTGGCTGCATAGCCCCACGGAACCTTTGGGTAGGATCCCGGCCAGCTCTGCCCACAGTCGACTGGCATCAGCAGGTTCTGTGCAGGGGTCCATACCTACGAAAGCTTCAAATCTCAATTCACTCTGAATCTGATCCAGACCAGTCACCAGCTGTGGCCGCTCCAATTCAGCCAGGTTGCGGGACACTTCCTGCAAGGCCTCTATCCGCGGTGGCGTAACCAATCCCCACACACCGCCTTCGGGGGTGCGACGGCAGGCTTCCCACAACAACAGACCATCATCGGCGTTCAACACCAGCACTCGATCATGTCGTTTCAGGTCCAGACGCGCAAAGATTTCGTCTCGCACTTGGCCTAGACTGGTATTGGCGGCATGTCCAGCTCTATGTAGCCAATTTTCTCTGTTTCGGTCCGGCGGTGAATAGGTAACATTTTCCCCACCGAAAGGCTCCCATTCCGGATCCGTAGCCAGCTGTTCTTCCCTTCTTCTGAGCACTTCGGCCCGAATCTCTGCCTCATATCCCAATTGCCCGGGTTCATAAAACACTTTGCCTTCCAAACCCGCAGGCAAATACTGTTGCCGCACCCAGTGGCCCGTAAAGGCGTGCGGATACAGATACCCTTTACCGTGGCCAAACGCCTGATCATCCCGGTTGCCATCCTTGAGCGGTGTAGGAACCGCCGAATCCTGCTCCTTCTCCACGGTCCGCAGGGCTTCAAAAATACCCATGACCGAATTAGACTTGGGGGCCGTAGCCAAGTAAATGATGGCTTGGGATAGCGGGTGCATTCCTTCAGGCAGGCCAATCCTTTCGAAGACACTCCAGCAGCTTTCAACTACAGTGATTGCCTGCGGATCGGCCAGCCCTACATCTTCACTGGCCAGGATTGCCATGCGGCGAAAAAGGAAAGCCGGATCTTCTCCGGCGTAGACCATCTTGGAACCCCAGTACAGCGCCGCGTCCGGATCCGATCCTCTCAGGCTCTTGATGAAGGCGGAGATGCTGTCGTAATGGACATCCCCCTCCTTGTCATAGAGCACGGCCCGTCTCTGTATCGATTCTTCAGCCGTGGCCAGATCAATATGAATTTCCCCATTTGGATCCGGCGGGGTCGTAACTACGGCCAGTTCCAGCGCGTTGAGAGCACTGCGGGCATCCCCGTTGGCTATATCCACCAAGTGGATCATGGCCTCTGGATCTAACCGCACATCGATACTTCCATATCCATTATCCAAATCACTCAAGGCCCTTTCCAGCAACAACTGGATATCCGCCTCGGTCAATGGCTGCAGTTGAAATACCCGGCTTCGGGAAACCAGGGGCTTGATTACTTCGAAGAAGGGATTCTCTGTAGTTGCCCCTACAAAAACCACCGTGCCTAGTTCCACATGGGGCAGCAAGGCGTCCTGCTGGGCTTTGTTCCAGCGGTGCACTTCATCCACGAAGAGCGTGGTGCGTTGGCGCAGCTCCTTGTATCTCTCATCGGCGGCAGCAATCTCCTGCCGCAGAATCGGAATGCCCGCGAGCACGGCATTGATGGTTACAAAATGGCTCTGCGAAGTCTGTGCAATCACGCTAGCCAGCGTGGTCTTGCCCGTCCCGGGGGGACCGTACAGGATCAGGGAGGAGATCTTGTCCGCTTCTATGGAACGGCGCAACAGCCGGCCCGGACCCAAGATGTGCTCCTGGCCCACATACTCCGCCAACGTGCGCGGGCGTAAGCGGTGGGCCAGAGGAGAATTCTGACGGCGGTCTGCTTCCAGATCCACCTCAAAAAGACTGGATGGGGCCTGTGTATGACGCGCCATAGGTGGGATTGTTCTACGCTAAAGAGCCCCGGGCAAACCGCAATTGAAGATTACTGCCCCCTTCTGGAGGAGGACCCCTGAATTCCTGTAATTGCCCCGATCTGTGCAATGGTACAGCCCTCTCGTGAATTCCCCTATGCCGTGCCACTGGCCAGACAGCGGATCAGACGCAAGGTGTCCGCACCTGCATTGGTCACGGTATAAGACTCACAGGGGTCTAGCAACAGCGACCCACCGTGTGAGATGGTCGATGTGTTCCCGCCTGCCTCAAACTGGGCCTCTCCTGACCAGACGAAAATGGCGGATTCTCCGCCGGTAGTTTCAACATGGCAGTGGCTGGATTGGGGTCCCAGCTCCATATATTGCAGAGACATCTGCGGTGCACCCCAGGCTGGATTGGCTGCATCCCAAGACCTGATGCCATCCGACTCCTGCGGTGTGCCAGTCGACATGGAATTGATGCGCACCTTGGTGGCCTCACCTGCCTTGGGTTGGGGCATCACCCCGGTCTTGGCTGGATCCCGATCCCCTGAATACAGGGCTGGGTCCGGGGGACACTGGAAACTAATCAAATTAGCTTCACCTGGAATGTCATTGACAGTGCCGTGCACTTCGCCGGGTGGTATGTAGGCAAATTCTCCCTCATGGATGGGTGTATATTTGTCTCCTTCCCGCACCGAAACACTGCCTGACAGCACGATGAAAATGTCCGCCGAGACTTCATGAAAGTGCTGTGGAAATTCCTGCCCGTCCTGAAATACTGAGTAGTTAAGCGTAATATCCCGTGCCCCGGTGTCGGGACTGATGAGCTTGCGCGAATATCCCTGTCCCATATGGAAGACTTCACCGTCCTCCAAGTTAATTACTTTGGCCATGCAATTCTCCTCGCCGTGGCTTTAGCTGCCGCTGTCTTTGATATAAGTTGAAACCTTTCAAAATTATAGGGTGTGTCGGTTCAGGACTTGCAGGACTTCCCGGGATGTCTTCCGTGCAGCTCTATTTGGAACCTCGCCATTGACCTCTGTCGGGAACCTGGCGCCGCCGCCGTTAACCCTGATCCACATACGGCCCGGTATCTCCCAGCTGGTCCGGGACAAGGTTCCCAACCCAGAGTGAACAAGGGCCCTCGGTCTCCCCGTTGGACTCATGTTTCAAAGGCTAATTGGTAGTCTGGTTCCCTGGCTGAGAAGGCCTACATTACTAGAATCTGCAGAATACGAACTGCCAGATGTAAGATGCAGGCGTCTCACCGCCAAATTCCGTGCCTCCCCAAGGAAAAGCCAATATGACTCTTTCCGCCTCCTTGCAGACTGCCGCTGATACCAACCAACCTGTCATTCTGGACGGGGCCACAGGCACGGAACTGCAGAAACGCGGCGTGCCCATGGACGGGACGCTTTGGAATGCATTGGCTACCGCCAGTCATCCCGAAGTTCTGACCGAGATCCACCTGGACTATCTGCGGGCAGGCGCCCAGATGATAATCAGCAACACCTTTGCCACCAGTCGCTATATGCTAGGACACGCGGGCTTGACAAGTCGTTTTGAGGAACTCAACACGCAGGCAGCAGAAATCTCCCTCAAGGCGCGGGAGTTGTCCGGACAGACGGCCTGGGTAGCAGGAGCTATCTCCACCGAAACCCTGTATCAGGAAATGCCCCCAGTAGCTACGGCGCGCCGGGACTTCGCAGATCAGGCGAAGATATTTGCAGCCGCGGGCGTGGATCTCATAATTCTGGAGATGATGTTCGATGTGGAATTGACCGCCGCGGCCCTGGAAGGCGCCGCGGCCACCGGACTGCCAGTCTGGGTAGGTTACAGCGTCGCCCGCGGGGCGGACCAAGTCCTTCAGTCCAATCACATACACCTAAGCCTGCAGGAACTGTTTGGGAGTCTGGATACCACCTTGCCGCAGGCCGTGGGCATCATGCACTCCCTGACAGCAGATACAGGTCCCGCCCTGGCAGAACTCCAAGCCTATTGGCAAGGGCCCACCTATGTCTATCCCCACTCCGGCGAATTTAAGATACCGGACTGGCAATTCAGTGACATCGTCTCCCCTCAGGATTACGCGGCTGAAGCCCAGAACTGGGTGAACGCCGGTGTAGTCGCCGTGGGCAGTTGCTGCGGACTGGGACCGGAACACATTCAAGCGCTGGTGAAAACGTTCAAGGCCTGAAGGCCCCAGCAGGCTTCAATCCATGCGCTGCCGCGGCATGGGATCCAGAAATTCCCTGCGGGCATCTCCTTACAGATTGGCGGTCATTATGGCGAAGGGCATCGCTAGCCACTAGGTGGTTTGAAAGCTGTAGCCAACATGTCCCCAAAATGTTCCCCAACTGGTATCTGGCGGTGAAATACAACGGCCCAGACTGGTGACCCCAATAATGCGTGCAGATTCCACATATAAGAACTCCCGCACCTAAAGCACCAGAGATCGGGCAATCGCGAGGTAGGCCATCTGGGCAGAGATGGGATCCTGCGTCCAGAAGGAATATCGCATCTCAACGCGCAGAACCTGCGCCATCCAGTCCAGATACTGGCGATACAAAGGCCTTTCCAGCCCCAAACTGGCACGTATTACGGCCAGTAATTCTTCCGAGAGAATTTAGACTCCTGCGGACTCCGAGTAAATGGTCTGCGGGTCATCCCCGGGGATGACCCGCATGGCCAGAAAGATCAGGCTTGTTACCCCCACTAAGGTGGGGAGGCAATCAGAGGTCTGTTGACAATAGTATTGGCGCAGGAAGAGCTTGCCTCTGAGGGGTTCTGGGCAGAGCACGCGGTAGGTTTCGCCAGTAGCGGCAAACAGGCAGAAGCCCCAGGCTTGGAACCTCTGCCTGTTGGGACCGATCAGGTATCCAGCCAGACGGTTTCCATGCGACCCCATTCCGCAAAGATTCGTTTGTGTAGGTTCAAACCCCTCACTCTGGAATTCCACATGGGCAGGTTATCCGGGAACAGCCACGATGTCCCTGAATTGGGCAACTGGGCAGTGGATATGTCCTCTCGTTTTTTACCCTCCATCCAAGTCTCTAGGGCCACGTTCCAAGACAGATCTGCCTCTTGTTCGAGTACAGACTTGCCACGGGAAGAAAGTGTCGGCACATGCCACATCTCCAGTCTATCGATATAAGGCAGGGCAGCATCCCAATAGTCTGGATTCCTCTCGAAAAGCCATCGCACTGCGGGCTGGTGCTCCACGTACATAAAGGCCCCTGTTCCTGGAACCACAACCTTTCGCAAGTCGAAGTCATGCTCTCGTAGAGACTTCTCAGAATAAATAACAGCCTGAGGGCTGGCCAAAGCATCCAGAAAGGTTGCCCGTGGCGCGGCCAGTCGGAAGACCACGGTATCAGCATCTGGGGCCATGAACTCTTCATTAAAGGGGAGCTCGGCTTTTAAGGGAGAATTCTTGCCGGCGGTAATTTGCGCTAGGTGGTTGAACGTTGCCAATACATCCGCCGAGGTGAGCGGAGTGCCATCGTGAAATTTAACTCCGGCCCGCAAGGGGAAAGTGAAAGTACGCCCATCCTCGGAGACCTTTATCCTTCTAGCCAGATCGGGAACGTTGGTACGCAGCCCATCCACCAGGTTCCGGCGGACCAGATTGTTGTACATATGACTCAACACGTGGGCACTTCCATCCCGATGTAGGTCAAAACCACTCGTGGTCGCTTCAAAGGCGGTGCGCAGCGTGCCTCCATAGACAGGACCGCCCTGTGGCCGCATCAAACCCGAATCCATGCCGGTGGGGATCAAGGGCGACGGTCTATGGGTCTCTTGGATTGATCCAGTACCAATTGCTGTCCCGTCACCGCAGGCAGCCCATAGACCTGTGCTGGCAACAACTCCAGCGGCTTGCAAGAACCGTCGCCGCGATAAATGATTCATTACTTCTCTACCTGTCTGTTCCGCCGATTGAATGGAATCTGTGTTCCAACGGCTGCTTTTAGGCCCTTACCCGAGGGAAGGCTTGTAAGCGCATTTTGAACCCATTTTCTAGAATATAAAATTCCCGGCGAAGGCACCCTCATTCCCACGTTTGTCTTAATGCTAAACCTGGAATGGTTGGACATATTCAACGGGTTGATTTCCCCAGCTGGTGAGATGTGTTCGGCATCTTTCTGCTGATTCGACTCTTTCAGGCCCTTCTGAAGGAGTTGGAAGATGTCTCGATCATCGTTGGTTGCGGCAAATTCGGCTCCCATTGGCGCATCATCTTGCCCCTGTTCAAGTCTGCACGGTTCGCTCTAGGCATTTTTGCATTCCTGGGCAGAGGGAACGAGCTGTTTTGTCCCCTGATCGCGCTTAACTTCAAAGAAATACGTGCCCTGCCCGTAGGCTCTCAATTCTGCAGCATGAAGGATATACGGCCTGGGGCAGAAAGAACCCCACGAGTCCCATCTAAAGGTGCGACTCGGAACTCATACTGGGAGAGCATTTCGCAGGATAACCCCCAGATCGCGGGAGTAGCATTGAAGTTGGTCAAGATTCCGCTCCCCCCATTGGGGTAAGGCAATCCTGATCCTGCCATACAGCATTTCACGCCCAATTCAGATGCAATTGCCCTGCCCCGCTTCTGGCTCCTGGTCACCATGCAAATTCCAGTGTGCTACCATGTCGCACTATTGCCAGCTAGCGGGAGTATCCCTCGGTGGCCCTTCCCCCATGTGTTGATAATTATGTGTAACCGCCGCCGTTATCAGCCTCATATTGGATGGCTTGAGAGACCACAGGTCGTGGTCCGTCGCATTTGCCTTGCAGACCGGTATCGGGAAGGTTAGTGACTTGGTGACCTTTCGAAATTACAACTTGCTTGGGAAACCCTAATGGTTGGCATGGTGAACAGCCGGCTGTCCCTCGCCGTCTCGTCCTGGAGTAGCTCCGTCACAGGAGAACTGTACATGCTTCTCAAGTTCACGTTGGCTGCGCCTGTAGGCCGTCCTAGGTCCTGCCTTTGCGCCTGGCCCGGCAGCATGCTGCACGGACGTAAACGCGCGAGTGACAATCGATGATGCGAAGCCGTTGTCGGAGACTTCAGAGCGCAGCTCGCTCATGCGCACTCGGAGCGCTACTGTTCGGCACCATGCTGATGGTGTCCTGCGTTGGCGACAGTTCAATAGATCCAACGGGCGCCAAACTCGAACGGTCCACGTACCTCACTGAGAACACGGAGGTGGGAACGGCCACGCTTGAAGACGGCGAGTTCCGCCAGCCGATCGCCCCCGGCTCGGTAAGCGAACTCGTAATCCAGCTCGGCAAGTGGTCCATAGGCGAGATCGACGGGAAATACGGTATCGACGCGGCCGCGATCACGGTCGAGGGCCCTGGCGGCAGCGGCACGTTCTACTTCCTCCACGCATTGGTCAACGATGAAGGGACACTACGCGACGTGGACTTCGCTTTCCTCGGGGATCGCGTCCGGATCGAAGGCGTCTCCATTCACGGCCAAATCATCACTGTCGCCATGCTCGACCGGGCGCCGGACGCGCCGTACGCGGAGGCCCCGACGATGGCCGTGATCCGACAGTTCCGGCTTGAGAACGAGACCCTGGTGGAGCAGGACGTTAGCGGCAATGACGGCGAGTTCAGATGTGACGAAGCCCTGCCAGACGTCTCTTTGGTGATCGTGCGTTCGCCCGCCGGCGGCGACGAGGTAGAAAGCGGATTCATGGCGAGCGGCTGCTCGCGCACCTTCGAGTCGAACGTCCAGTGGCGTTTGTTCGGACGCCGCGGTGAGGTGTTGGCAAGCGGGTTCACTTCCGGCGGCGGCGTTTACGGTCCCGCGCCCTTCCGGTTCAGTGTGGAGTTCGCAGTGACAGAGCGGCAGATAGCGCTGCTTGAGGTCTTCGAAGGGGACGTGTCCGAAGGCGAGGGCTACCCGCCACCGAGAGCTGTTGTGCCGGTGATCATCGACGCGGACCATTGAGGTTGAGCCCGGATGAACTACACGCGAGGGAGTCGAGGCACCGGCAGGCCCCGCATCCACGGCACTGTCCCCTCCGTCCGCTCTTGCCACAGTCAAGAAATGGATCTGGACATCACGCCCTCTGACTTCGGGTATATGGTAGGTTACTTGCCTCCACGGGCACTTAACATAGAGGGGTCTCAGGAATGAAGTTCTGGCGCTCATATGACGGGCTAGTCACTTTGGGTTAGGTGTGCACAGTTGCTTTTGTAAGTGCAATGAGGGTGGCTTCGTTCTCTGATGACACGGCAATGGTCCAGTTCGAGTATGGAGTTATGGTGGTAGCAGTCGCACTTGTGGCGCTTGCGCTCTACCAACTGAGGAAGATGAATCGGGGGCCGGGAACAAAGTCAGACTTTCTGACCCTATCCTCGTAACGGACATCCAGATACTGGTGAAATCGAATTCGCAGCTGTTGGGGACAAAGCCATTGCCCTGCATTGCTCCCAGATGGAACCGGGGCGCATTCCCGACGGCTGATACGGAGTGACCGGTTGTCAAGGGCTGCTGGCGGCGCCCCCGGCAATCCGGCTCTGGGGCAGGGGCAGACGGGCGAGAGTGGACTCTCCGAGGCATTCAAGGGAAGGCATGGCTCTTGCCGCAGAGCTCTGCTCTCCAATACCCTTGTTGTCGCCTACGACTCCTAGGGTTACGCCACTGATACGACGAATTTGGCTGAAGGCAGAATCTTGACAGGCCGGTCCTCGGTCCCAGCCTTTCGATGCAGGCCTGGAACACTTTCCCTCCACAAAAGAATTACTGTGACCCCTATAGCCAGACTAAGACTCGCAATCTTGCTGGTCGCCATCTCCCTAAGCGCGATCGCCGCAGCTTGTAGTGGTGATTCTGGCACGCAGCCGACGCCCGTCCCGAAAGCGACGGCAACGGTTGCTCCAACCCCGGCAACGACAGCATCGCCCGAGTTAGCACTGGCGGATCCCCAAGACGTAGATCGGGCTGCGTTAGTGGCGCTCTACGAAGCGACCGGGGCGGCGAACTGGCTGAACAAAGACAATTGGCTTAGCGAGGCTCCCCTCGATGAATGGTACGGCTTAACTGTTGACGGCAACGGGCGCGTGATAGAACTGGCTCTCTTTGAGAATCAGTTGAGTGGGGAGATTCCACCGGAGCTAGGCAACCTCTCCAACCTGCAAGGGCTGTATCTCTCGGACAACCAGTTGAGCGGCCAGATCCCATCGGAACTAGGCAGCCTTTCCAGCTTGCGACCGCTGGCGATCGATGGGAATCGGTTGACTGGCGCGATCCCGCCGGAACTGGGCGCCCTGTCAGATCTGCTGGCGTTGTACCTCTCTGAGAACCCGTTGAATGGGTGTATCCCCGAGGGGTTGAGAGGAATACCCGACAATGACTATTACCAGCTTGGGCTGCCCATATGCGGAGCGTCCGGGACGGTTCCGTCACCTTCGGTTAGCCCTGTTGCTACCCCAACCGCCGGGCTTCTTTAGGATTTCCTGGGCCGTCGGGTCCGGCTGGTGGGAATTGTTCGACCCCTCCAGGCAGGTTAGGCCATTCCGCTAGGCTAGGCAGAATAGATCCCTCGAGACCCGCCCTACTGCGACATCGGCAACCTTGAACTAGGCCAAAATTGCCGCTACGGTCTCAATAGGTGACCGGGCTGCCAGGCGGGAATAGTAGATAGGCATCAGCGGCGTTCTGCCTGACTGGCTTCGGGCGGACGGCAGGAATCCATGTCGTTCAGTGCGATTTCGTCCACGCCTGTGATGGGAATCTCCGCCAGTCCTTCCTTGAGAGCTCCGAGGTGTTAGGTCTTGCTCATGCCGTTGCGGCCAATGAGGATGGAAAAGTCGGGGAATTCCTTGGTTGTGAGGGTCGCGGTGGACTTGTACTGCCGCTTGAGTTCTATTCTCGTTGGGTTAGTTCCGGGCTTGCTGCGCGAGTGGCGCTCTTGACACCAGCCAGTGCTTCCGCTATCACGCGGGTAAAGCCTCTAGCTACATCCAGCCAAATGCCCGTGTGACAAAATGAACCAAAATTCTAATCATGGCTCGTCGTCCCCCGCGCTGACACTTCAGAACGTTCAGGCCGATATGGGCAAGGTAAAGTCTGAAAGTTAATGTTGCATTCGGCGCTGCAACTGATGAAGGGCCGCCTAATTGAAGACGCGGCTCTTGAACACAGGCCTACTGCTCCACCAGCCGTCCATAGCCGTAGTTGCCCAATTTCTCCTAGAAGACGCGGAACACCTTTGCCTCACTGAGCCCCTGATAGCCGACCAGAGTGATTCCACGGTTGCCCCGAGCAGTTATTTAACTGGTAGCGGCACCCCTTCGGCAACTGCAGCCCGACCCAGTGCCTTGTCCAGCGTTGCGAGCGTTGCGTTCTCCCTCTTGGCCAATTCCAGATAAAGGGCGTCATAGAAGGACAGTTCATGGGCTCTTGCCAAATCGAAGGCTGACTGGAAGTCGGGTTCCTCATCAGTTTGGATGGGCAAGTCCTTTAGGGCCTCCATCCGCTCCTTGACCCCTACTGAGGAGAGACGCCCACGTCGCTCCGCGACCAGTAGCGTGTTGCGGGTCTCCAGATGCCAAAGGTACGGCGCCAGCGCCCCGTCCTCTTTGAGAAGCTCCAACACACTATCTGCGCGTGGCTCTTCCTCATCGTCAAAGAGCCACGCTATGACAACCGATGCATCGACAACCAGCCCGCTCATAGGCGGTGGCCCTCATGGCGCGCGGCGAGTATCTCCTCTGTGGAGAAAACTACGCGTTCCCACCCGGCGCGGCGCTGGCGGAAATGCTCTACGACTCTTTCGCGGTTGGCGCGGTCCTGCGCAGGAGCGGGAACTAAATGCGCAACCAGCTTGCCGTGCCGGGTAATGGCAACGGTTTCTCCGCGCTCGACTAAACGGAGGAGTTCCGCCAGGCGCGTCTTGGCTTCGGTGGCTTGAATCTCACGCATATCTAACTCCAACCAGTTGTTTTGACCATATTATTCTAACCATTGTCTGTTTACTAGGTCAACGAGGAGGAAGTGAACCGCCTCCGTACTGAACCTTAGGTTTGCCAGTGGCAATCGCGGGAACCCGCATTCCTGTTCCTTCCACACTTGTGGGTGGCTTCTCGTGTTGGGGGCGCAACCGCCGATAATGACAACCTTGTCCCCATGGCGATACCTCCCTGGGAAACATTCGCAGTACGCAATAGAAACGAAACTCTATGGTACTCATGGGCGTTGGACTTGAAGCCAGCAACTAAGTCGGACGACACCATTTGGCCAGGTGCTTAGTCCTTAAGGAGGACTCTTTCGTGTTCAGCGCGGAGAGCGATATTGGGGACTGCGAGGATGGCTCCGACTTAGACAGGTACGACATCACAGGTAGAAAATATCCCTGGGTAAGGGAAATAACCAACTTATGATATACTTCGCAGTATACTTGGAGGACGTCATGACTCCTACCATTGAAAAAAATCTGGCTGCGGTGTATAACGAGGGCGGCACTTTCGCTGGGGTGACGGGTCGGCGGCGGAAGCAACTGATGCTGCTGCACCGGTCATTCCACAGCCCGTTCGACGCACGGCAGGCCGCATCCGTGCTCGACATCGATCTTGATCGTACACGCCGTCTTCTTGCAGCGCTTGCCGATGGTGGCTGGCTTGCCCGTGTGCGTAGGGGCTGGTACATAGGCGTGCCCATGGATGCATCCGAGCCGAGAGAGTGGCGGGAAGATCCCTGGGTGGTCGCGGCGACGCTCTTCTCTCCTGGCTACATTGGCGGGTGGAGCGCTGTTGAGCATTGGGGACTGACTGACCAGATCTTCAACGTGATCTACGTTATCGCGGGACGGAAGGTCGCACCAACTCGACAGACCATTCAAGGGACCGACTTCCTGATCCGAACTGTGCCCGAACGGGCTTTGTTCGGGACACGCCGTGTCTGGCGTCAGCGCGTAGCAGTGAATGTATCAGACCCTCATCGCACAGTGATTGACGTCCTTGATGTCCCGGCGGGGGCAGGTGGTGTGCTTCACGCGTCCGAGGTCTTGCAGGCGTATTTCGAAAGCGAGCATGCTGACCAGGCGAAACTCCTGAAGTACGGCGACCGGCTCGGTCGGGGCACTGTGTTCAAGCGGCTAGGTTACCTGACGGAACGAGCAAAAATTGCTGACGACAACTTCATTGAGGCGTGCCGCAGCCGAATCACCAAAGGCGTGAGCTGCTTCGATCCCAGCGGACCGCCTAAGGGGCGTATCGTAGCTAGGTGGAACCTTCGCGTTAACGCTTGGCGACTTGCCACCGACATAGAGGACGGGTTGTGATCAGCCGCGCCAATATCGACGATCGTGTTCGTCTCTGGGGACTTCGTGAAGACGTGGTTGAAAAGGACTACGTTCTCGGTTGGGTCCTATGGGGGTAGGCACCGATCCACTGCTGCAGCGAACATGGGTGTTCAAAGGGGGGACCTGCCTGAAGAAATGCTATATCGAGACTTACCGGTTTTCAGAGGACCTTGACTTCACGGTGCTCGAAGAAGGGCCCATTGAGCAGGGGGAGGTGACTGAGGCCATCTCCGGCGTTTTAGATAGGGTCAACCAAGAGTCAGGCATTGATTTTGCAGTGAGGTTCCCTGCTTACCAGCGTCGGCGGACAGGTCGTTCGGCCGAGGTGCGTGTCTACTATCGAGGGCCTCGCAACACTCCCGGCCCAGCGAGTGTCAAATTCGACCTTACAAAGGACGAATTGGTCGTGTGTCCGCCGATCTTGAGGTCGATCAACCACGACTACCCCGATGTGTTGCCCCCGCCAGGGCAGGTCCGTTGTTACAGTTTTGAGGAAGTCTTCGCAGAGAAGCTGCGGGCTATGGGAGAGCGTTCCCGCCCGAGGGATCTGTATGACATAGTCAACCTCTTCCGCCGGACCGACTTGCACCCGTACGCCAATCTCGTCCTTGAAGTTCTCGAACAGAAGTGCGAATCCAAAGGTGTACCCGTGCCCTCAGTCATGAATATCCGCTCGTCGCCGATGTTCGAGGAACTGAAAAGCGAGTGGGAGAACATGCTCGCACACCAGTTGCGAGCCCTGCCAGCATTTGACCACTTCTGGGCGGAGGTGCCGCGCATCTTCGCGTGGCTTGACAGAGCCGATCCAGTTGAAGAGCTCGAACCTTGGCCTCTTGGAGACGGCGAAGATTTCTGGACACCACCCCCGACATTCTGGACAGGGGGCTTGGGAAGCCTTCTGGAGCCCGTACGATTCGCCGCTGTCAACCACTTACTCGTCGATCTCGGCTATCGAGGAAAAGGCCGACTCATTGAGCCATATTCTCTGAGGCAGACGAGGGATGGTCACATCCTCCTCCACGCCATCCATTCAAGTGATGGAGGGAACCGGTCATACCGGGTTGATCGCATTGAGTCCGTTCACGTATCTCACCACCCCTTCACACCACGGTTCGTGGTGGAATTCCCTGCATTTGGCACGGTCCCTGCGCCGCCCTCCCGGAGGCGACACACCTCGCGCCGCACAAGGGTAAGGCGCCCGAACCGTTGAACGTATGTTGTGCGTTGCCCTGTCTGCGGGAAGCCGTTCCGCCGTGTGCTTCGGAGCACACGCTTGCGGCCCCTCAGAGAACCTGTTGGCACTCGGAACTGCTCAGGGAAGGTCAGGCTTTGTGGAGAGTGTCGAATGATCCTTCCAGCTTGGCGCGACCGGCAGTCCCAGCATCCTGCAGTGTCCCCTTTGCCCTAGTTAGCAATTGTCATTTGCCTTCCGGGTGCCTTTATTTCTACGGAATCAAGCGTCCCCCTTAAGAGCTAGAGTTCGGCATTACAAACTCGCAACTGGGACCCATGGCGTGACTCAATCTATTGTCGAGCGTTGCCAGGGGACATTCAAGTCCCTCTGCCAATGCTACATACCAAGCGTCGTAGCTGGTCAAATTGAGCCTCAAGAGCCAAATACGTTCAGCGAAGGGTGCGAATGGGAAGAGGGCCAAATCGAGCAACAGCAGATCCTGATGGGCCCTAGTTGCCTCGGATCTTGTGATCTGCCCGGCTCCCTCCAATCTGCGGAGCACGTTGCTAACTTCCGCCAGAACCAGCTCAGGACCGGCAAGGGACATGCGGGAAATAATCGATTCCGCCCACCTACCTGCCGCTCCGATGTCCAGCAAGGCCGCAACCAGAACCGACGCGTCTACAACCGTGGTCACGCCCGGTCCGCGTCACGCGCACGCAAAATCTCTGATACCTCTACACGCGTTTCCTCTAATTCCTTTCGATCACGCACTCTTTGGAGCCACACACCAATGGAAGGACGCGAAGCAATGCGTTCCAATTCACCGCGCAGATACTCCTGCATGGATTGGCGTTGAAGTGCCGCCCGCACGGCAAGTTCGTCGCGAACTTCCTCGGGAACACCTCTGATGGTAATCTGTACCGGCATGCAGGCATTATGCCATTGTTGACTGCATTTTGCAATCCTTCGGTAGGCAATGCCTACCGGCTGTTAGAACAGGTAGAAAAGTCCCGCGTTTTCATAGGGGCGTTACTTGCTTTCTTAGTCACCATGGACAAACCTCCACCTCACCTGTTTGAAGGGGATCTGTTTCGGTGCTGGGGAGTCTGAAATGGAGAGAAGAGAGGCCTAGACAAAGGTAGGTGGTGTCTGAGACTTTCGAACGTTTGGAACACGAGTCGGGTTCCTGATAGGAGGTGATTCCAGCCCATTGGCAGTACGATTCTGCCAATGGGCCAAAGATACTCAGTCCAAACACGGCCACCTTTTCGCCCTAGCCCACTTGGGCTAAACGCATGCCATTCTTCGCAGTCTGGACCACGGCAAGAAAGGCAGTTTCCACATGAGGGACTGGGTCCGGTATTCGCTACAGGGCATCAACCGCAAGCACATTCAGCTTCCTGTGCCGTCACCGATTCGCAGTCCGGGCCCCCGCCTACCAGGATCTATGCTGCCACCTACGTCCTGCACTACTCCGATATTGGCGTAGCCGGAAGTAAAGGGACACCTCGACATTCGGGCCCGTTCAGACTGAGTGGGAAACTCCCCGCCTTGTAAAGTTAGTTCGGTACCTGTACTTATTAGAGAGCGCTGGCTCTGCACCAACACATAGTCAGGCAGGGGCTAACCGATCTCGAAATCCTGAACAGAACACTGTTGGGGCCGTCAAAATACACTGCCTTAGTAGAGTGTGTCATAACTGTCAACTTTTGATCTCGCTAAGAATAATGTCTTGCCCGAAGTACTTCTGGGCCACCTCAAACTGGATGATTCCGGGTATGGAGACTGTAAGTGAGGCTGCCATCAAGAGATGTACTCGGGGGCACAGCCGTGGACCCCCTGAGCCTTACCACTTCCGGTTCTCATCTGCTCAACTGACCGGCTTGCAGCTCCAATGTCCCTCTTCACCTCGATCCTTTCCCAGGGAGTGTCCGCGCCAAGCCCTTCCAAGGTGATGTGGAGGGAGGACTTACTGCATCAGCTGGGGATTGGCGGGGATGCTCAACCGCGACCCTAGACCTGAACATTAACCTGTACCAGCACTGCCGGAATGCCTAAGTCCTAAGGTGACGGAGTACCGAACTAGCTTACGTCTTTGCAAACTCCTAAGCGCCAGGAGTTTGCCGAACTGCCGAAGATAGAGCTTTACGGGCTAGCCCATGCGTTCAGATTTGCAGTTTGAGTTTTCCCCAATACAACTCCTTTGCCCTACAATTGCCAGTCAGGGCATGCCCTACCATGTGTCTGGGTCTGGCCCCGTTTCTGTATTCTTACTTATTATAAGGAATCCTCATGGTTCAACCTCAATTAAGTCGTCGCGCTTTCATGCGCCTTACAGGCGTGGCCGCAGGCACCATGGCCATCGCCGCTTGTACCACTGTCGCTCCGTCCGCGGGCGGTGAAGGCGCGGGCATGGAAACTGTGACTTTGAATTTCTTCAACCGGGGCGGAGAGTTCATCGCTGGTGTGATGGACCAGCAAATGTCCCTGTACCAGGAATCCAACCCAAATATCGAATTTGAAATCAACGCAGTGGCCGGCTATTCCCACCAGGAAGCCCTGCTGCTGATGATCGCTGCCGGCACGGGTCCGGACTGCTGGTTTGATGCCAATCGCACCACGGGTATGCTCACTCACAAAGGTGTGACAACTGACCTGGAGCCCTACCTGGCCGCAGACCCGACCTTCAACGAGGAAGACTACGTGCCCAATGTCTGGATCGCCCAGACCTACGAAGGCAAGCGCTGGGGCCTGCCTTGGGACAGCGGCGCTATGTGTCTGGCTTTTGATACCGTCCTCTTCGACGCGGCCGGACTCGACTATCCTTCCTCTACAGAGTGGATGACTTGGTCCGAATTACTGGAACTGGCCACAGCCCTGACATTGGACTTGGACAACAACTCGCCGGCAGACCCCGCCTTTAACCCGGCCCGAGTCAAGCAGTACGGCTTCAAACCCGATCTGGGTCATGGCCGCTATACCTACCACTGGTCCCACAATGCAGAAATCATCGCGGGCGACGGCACTATGCCTATGGACTCACCTGAGTTCATCGAGAGCATGGATTGGCTGGCCGCGCTGGGTCTGGAGCATTATGTCAGCCCCTCACCAGCTTACGAAGTCGCTACTCCTGTTGACTTGCGCTCCAAGAACGTTGCCATGCAGCATATTGGTGCCTGGTCCATTGGACGCATCAACGCCACGGAAGCGCAGTGGGGCACCACGCAGATACCTTATAGCCAGACCAAGGTTTCCTACGGTCACTATTCCCCTCTGTGTGTCTTCTCCCAGAGTGAATTCCAGCAGGAATCCTACGACTTCATCAAGTTTGCCTGCTGCAGCTTTGATGGACAGAAAATTCTGGTGGATCTGGGCATGCAGCAACCCATTCGCAAGGACCTGCGTGAGCAGTTCTTGAGTAATGAAGAACCACCGGCCGGGGAATACCGCCAGGTCTTCTATGACGCATTCGAGAACAACGATACTTTCCGCTGGCCGGGAGACACCATTGGTTCCTACTTCGGTGGCTGGTACCAGCCGCTGCTGGATTACTGGGCTCCCTACAACGACCAAGTGTGGTTGGGTCAAACGGCCTGGTCCGAGATTGCCAGTGAAGTACGCGCCGGCTCCGAGCAGATCCTGGCAACGGGCGAGCTGGCTTAAACCGTACCGTTCCTGTAACTTTTAAGCGGCAGCTGCCCGGTCCCTCCGGGGGCCGGGTCTGTCGCGTCCCTAACGCCTTTTGCGGCAATGGTCTTCGATGGCGACTCCCAAGACCCAACACTTACCTTTTCATAAGCGTCTCTCCTTTGAAGAGACCATGTTCGGCTGGATCTTTATCATTCCCGCCGTGCTGGGGCTGATCCTTTTCCAATTGGGGCCTGTCGTTGTCAGCCTGGGCCTTTCGTTCACCAAGTACGACATCATCAATCGCCCCACGTGGTACGGAATCAGCCACTACGTAAAACTCTTCAACGATGACTTGTGGTTGAAGTCCATTGAGGTGACGTTCCGCTATGTGGTGCTTTACGTACCTCTATCGTTGGTCTTCGCCTATCTGGTCGCGCTGCTGATGAGTGGGCGCGTCAGAGGGATCTCAGTGTGGCGGACCATGTGGTATCTGCCTTCCATCGTGCCCGCCGTGGCAGCGGCGGCCGTATGGCGATGGGGCCTGCATCCTGAATTCGGCCCCATCAACTATCCGCTCAAGGTGCTGGGCCTGCCGGCTCCGCGCTGGCTGGCCGACCCGGACTGGATCGTCCCTTCCATTGTCTTTATCAGCCTGTGGGGTCTGGGCAACTCCGTGCTCATCTTCCTGGCTGCCATCACAGGTGTACCCCCATCCTTCTATGAGGCCGCGGAGGTGGACGGTGCAGGTCGCTGGGCCCGGTTCCGCTTGATCACGGTGCCCCTCACTTCCTCCATCATTTTTTTCCAGCTCATCATCGCTGTGATCCAAGCCTTCCAGGTTTTCACATCGGCCTTTATTCTGTTCGGATCCAACGCGGCTTCATCCTCCGCCGGCCCGGGCAACGCGGCCCTTTTCTACATGCTCTACATGTACCGGAATGCCTTCGGGTATTTCCGTAATGGCTACGCGTCCGCAATGGCTTGGATTCTCTTCCTGACCGTGGCCATTCTGACCTTCGTGCTCTTCAAGACGCAGAGCCGCTGGGTCTATTACGAAGCCGGGGACAACGTGACATGACGATCGTCCGCTACCTGTTCTTGGTGGGGGGGGGTATCCTGATGCTGACCCCCTTTACCTGGTTGGTCTCTTCCTCCCTGAAGACCCCTGCGAACATCTATATCTTCCCGCCACAATGGATCCCGGAACCCATACACTGGCTCAATTACGTGGAGGTCTTTGAGGTCATACCCGTAATGCGTTACTTTGGTAACACGGTCTACATTACGCTTTTTGCCAGTGTGGGTGTAATTCTCAGTTCGGCCATGGCCGCATATGGCTTTGCGCGACTGCGTTTCAAGGGGCGGGACCTGCTCTTTTCCTTCCTGCTATCCACGGTCATGCTGCCGTACGTGGTCACCATGATCCCGGTTTTCATCATGTTCTCGCGTTTGGGCTGGATTGACTCCTTCAAGCCCCTGATTGTGCCCCACTGGTTCGGAGGCCCAATCACCATCTTTATGCTGCGCCAGTTCTTCCGCACCATTCCGCTGGAACTGGAGTCGGCGGCCCGCATCGACGGGGCCAGTCGACCGCGTATCTTCCTACAGGTGATTCTGCCTTTGGCGCGCCCGGCGCTGGTTGTGACCTCCATTTTGGCCCTGGTCTTCAATTGGAACAGCTTCTTGGAGCCTTTGATCTATTTGCGCAAGCAGAAGCTCTACACCTTGGCCCTGGCGGTCAACGCCTTGCGAGAATTTGAGTCGGGTCTGGACTGGACCCATTACATGATGGTAGTGGCCACCATCATGGTAGTGCCTGTACTCATCCTCTATTTTCTGGCCCAGCGGGCCTTCATCGAAGGCATCGTTTTGACCGGCCTTAAAGGCTGAACCGATACCGCCCTGGCGGAGGCCTTCTGCGCCTGCCGTTACTTTTTCTTCCATACACATAGGTGACACCGTGGATTCCCTTACCCCCGTTTCTGCTGCCTCTATCTGCCTCAGCCCCAATGAAAATCGTGTTGTGCACAAAGCCGCCCTGATTCTTCAAGAGGAAATCAAGGCTCGTACCTTGATACAACCGGACATAGTCTCTTCAACACCGTCTGCAGGTACTGTGATTTTTCTGGGCACCGACCAGTCCAACATCCTGCCGGATTCAGGTCTGGGCAACTTACAGCCAGCCGGGGACTCCCCGGACGCGTATAGGGTAGTCAGCAAGGCGGGCGCTACCGGATTGATGGTCGGGATCCAAGGCAACAGTCCGCGGGCGGCACTTTTCGGCGCCGGGCGGCTGTTGCGACGCATGCGCATGAGCCGGGATAGCTGGGAGATCCCTACCAACCTCAACATTGACTCCGCGCCGGATTATCCGCTGATTGGCCATCAGCTGGGCTACCGAGACAAGACCAACAGTTATTGTGCCTGGGATGTGGCCCAATATGACCAATACATTCGGGATCTGGCTCTTTTCGGCACCAACGCCATAGAGTTGATACCTCCGGGCACAGATGATCTGGATGACAGCGTGCACTTCCCAATCCCGCATCTGGAAATGCTGAAGGAGCAGTCCAGGATCTGTGACGAACACGGTTTGGATGTTTGGATCTGGTTTCCCGCTATGCAGGATGACTACACAGATCCCGCGAAAATAGCCAAGGAACTGGAGGTGTGGCGCGACACCTTGTCCTGGCTCCCGCGCCTGGATGCAGTCTTTGTCCCGGGTGGAGATCCTGGCCGCACGCCGGCCCCGGTATTACTGAATCTGCTGGCCCAATTGGCTCCAGTAGTTAGCAGCCTGCACGCCGCAGCCAAGATCTGGATTTCGCCGCAGGGCTTCACCCAAGAAGACTTGGATTATTTCCTGAACTACCTGGCCACGGAAAAACCGACCTGGGTAGGGGGCGCAGTGCATGGACCCTGGGTCAACATCCGCATGTCCGACTTCCGGGAACGGGTCCCGGACCAGTATCCCATCCGCAACTATCCGGACATTACCCATACCTCGAGCAGCCAGTTTCCGGTTCCGGAGTGGGATCCGGCCCAGGCTCTGACGATTGGGCGCGAGCCTGTCAATCCCCGCCCAGTGGACGAAGAGCACTGCTTCCGGTTCAGTCAACCCGGTTCCATCGGCATGCTGACCTACTCTGAAGGTTGCAACGATGATGTCAACAAATTTATCTGGAGCGGCCTGAGTTGGAATGACCAGCAGGATGTCTTCGGTATACTGGAGGACTATACCCGTTTCTTCATTGACCCAGGCCTGGTCAACGACTTCGCCCACGGGCTGTTTGCTTTGGAGCAGAACTGGCGTGGACCGCTGGCTATCAATGCCGGAGTGCAGACTACTTTGCGGCAGTTCCAGGCTATGGAAACATCGGCTTCCCCATTTCTGAAACGTAATTGGCGTTTCCAACAGGCACTGTACCGGGCGTATTACGATGCTTACACTCGGGAACGCCTGGCCTACGAGACCAGTTTGGAAGTACAAGCCCTGGGCCGCCTGCGCCAGGCAACCAAGTCCGGTTCGCGCGTGGCCATTCGGGCGGCGCTGGGATTATGGGATCAAGCGGTGCTGGCTCCGATTGGTCAGGACCTACGGACTCGTGTCTTCCAGCTGGCCGAAGCCCTGTTCAACAGCATCCGTATGCAGTTGAGCGTGGATTTGTATCAAGCCCAGTATGAAACCCGCGGGGCCAATCTGGATGCCATCGATTACCCTTTGAATGACCGGCAGTGGTGGCGGGAGAACCTTTCAGAAGTGTTGAAGCTGACCACGGAACCCGAGAGGTTGGGCCGGATTCAGGAATTGCTTGAGAAGCAAGATACCACTCCAGGCGGATTCCGTGATGATCTGATCCGGCCACATAGCAAAGACCGTGTGCAAGGATGGTCTGACTACGCCACAGATCCCGGCAGCCTGGAAGGACCCAGCCGGCGATTCTCCTACCGTAAGTCACAGATGGCGTTGCCTTTTTCATGGCGAGGTGGTCTAGTTACTCTAGGTACCCGTCCCCAGAAGGTGCGCTATGAGAATCTTGAAGCTGGCGCGACTTACGAACTACGGGTTGCCTATGGTGGGCTCTCCCAGACGCGGGTACGTCTGGATACTGCCGAAGGCGTGCAGATTCACGCCTGGAAAGTACCTACTCAGGAGGGAGATTTCCATTTCCACCACATCCCGGCGGAAGCCGTCGTGGATGGCACTCTGAATCTGGTGTGGAACCCGGAGCCTACCCAAGGCGGGTCCGGAGCAGTTTGCGACATTTCTGAATTGATCCTCTGTAAGAAAAGCTGGCTAAAATAAATATTGTTTTCTAGTCAGGCCCTGCTCAAGCAAACCATTACAAGGCCGGCCGATAGCGATAAGGCTGTTGGACTTCCAATAAGGTTGAGAAGGTCCACAATTGACATGCCCAATCTGTATTCATAAGCCGCCCTCCGGAGGTTCGAACATGTCCAGACCCAATATTCTGTTCCTGATGAGTGATGAGCACAGGGCGGATGTTGTGGGCTTTGGCGGAGACGCGGTGGTGAGGACACCTCGCCTCGACGCTCTCGCGGAAACGGGTGTGGTTTTCTCCAACGCCTATACCCCCTCACCCATCTGTATCCCGGGCCGGCAGTGCCTGATGTCCGGCCAGTTACCCCGTACCTGCCACACAGAAGTTTTCTCTCAGGATCTCGCTCCGGGCTACATGACCTTTGCCCGGAGGTTCGGCCAATATGCCTATCGCACTGTGGCGGGCGGCAAGCTGCATCACACGGGTCCGGATACCATGCAAGGCTGGAGCCAACGCATCGGCTCTGAAATGCGCATGGGAGACCACTTTATAGAGAATCCACACAAGGAAAGTTTCTCTTCCGTTCCCTCGCTGTCCCACTTTAAGTGGTCCGACACCAAGGAAGTACTGCGGGCCGGCGTGGGTCGACCGCCCAGTTTGGTAGAGGATGAATATGCTCTGCAGGGCACTTTGAATTTCATCGAGTCCTACTTCTCAGACCCATTTTTCGACCGGGCCACGGCTGCGCGGCCGCTGTTACTGAAAGCAAGTTTCAATCAGCCGCACTACCCGTATCACACTGACCAGAGCAAATTCGAATACTACCTGAACAGGGTGGAACCATACTTGGAGCAAGAGGTGTTTGATCACCCCTTCCTTTCCCAACGGCAAGTCCGACCTGGCGTGGATGTGACAGAGCGGGACATGCAAAGGGCCACTGCTGCCTACTACGGCATGATTGAGTCCATCGATGATTACTACGGACAGATCCTGGATGCTCTGGCCCAGGCGGGTCAGGACCTGGATGAGTGGATCATCATTTACACCTCGGACCACGGGGAGATGCTGGGCCAGCACGGAATCTGGGAAAAGCAGAAGTTTTTCGAAGCCAGTGTGCGGGTGCCACTAATCATTCGGTGGCCAAAAGGGTTTCAGGGCGGCCAGACAGTCACCCAGAATGTGAACTTATGCGATCTTTTTGCCACACTTTGCGATTTGGCGAGCATCGCTACACCAGAGGGTTTAGACAGTCGCAGTCTCGTGCCCTTGTGTCAGGGAAATACTTCAACTTGGTCCAACGAATCGGTCTCCCAGTTTCGCGGCACGAATCTAATGATCAAGCAGGACGACCTCAAGTATCAACACTACGGAGAAGAAATGCCGGAGGTGCTTTTCGATTTGGCCGCGGATCCAAGCGAAAACAGTAACTTGATTGACGAACCTGGTTATGTTTCAGAAGTGAGTGGGTTTCGGGCGAGACGGGGGAAACTGGGGTTTGGTCCCCAAGCCGTTGACCCTTATTTGAACGCTGGTTATATTTGAAAAGGGATCTCTTGACCTGGCATGCCCCCCGCTGCAGTCTCGCAGAAGGGCATTAGGTATTTACATGACTTGGGGTCGGTGCTGGGAAGCAGAGTCTCAAGGAGCGATCAAGCCATCCTGAGGCTGTGTCCAGGGTATGGAAGCTAGGTGTGCATGCTGCATAGCGCGCGGTAGGGGCATATGTCCGCAAGGTACATCAATCACCACGGGTGCCCGGCTTTCCAGGGCCTGCGGGAGTAGCTTTTCCAGGGCCAGCGGGTGGTCTGCTCTCATGCCGACTGCACCGAATGACTCGGCGAACTTGACCAGATCCGGGTTCAGTAGGTCAGTCTCGTAAGTTCCATCGAACATCTCTTCCAAGTCGCGGGCGACGTTGCCATAGGCATCATCTCTGAAGACGATGGTGATTACATTAATCCCGTATTGGACCGCGGTGGACAACTCGGTCGCGTTGAACATGAACCCACCGTCTCCAATGACATACACCGCTGGGCGTTCGGGCTTAGCCACTTTCGCGCCCATGGCTGTAGGAAAGGAAAAGCCGAGATTCAAAGAGTAACCGGAATCTATGTATGTCTTGGGGTGATTCACTTGATAATGGGTGCGGGAATAGTAGCCGAATTGAGTGACATCCCAGACAGTGAAGGTTTCCTCGAGAATGCCGTTCTTGATGGCCTCCAGAATAGGGAATTGGGGTTCCTTGAGCCCGATGTCGTAGTACGCAATCAGGCGCCGGGCTGCGTTGACCGCGTCTTTGGGCGACGGCCGTTCCCCGGCTCCGGCTTCTTTGAGGAAGGGCAGCAGAGCTTCAATGGTTGCTCTGGCATCCCCATGCAGGGGAATTGTATTAGGCTGCACGCTTGAAATTTCGTTTTCGTCTATGTTGATGTTTACCAGCGTGGACGACTCGCCGGCTGAATTCCCCAGAAAAAAACGCGAACCGATTCCTATCACGACATCGGCAGATTGCATCACTTCGTAAAGCTGGTTCATCTCGTGCCTCTCACCCGCGGGGCTGAGGCACGACCCGTAACAGAGCGGATGGTTGTCAGGCATGGCTCCCTTTCCGCCGCTGGATGTGAGTACAGGTATGTTTGTCACTTCAGCCAGTTTGACGAGGGCTTCCTCCGCATCCGATAGCGCCACGCCCCCGCCGGCGAATATTATGGGCAGTTGAGATTGAGCAATGTCGCGGGCAGCCTCCCGGAGGCTTTCCTCACCCTCTGCTTTGCGCGAGACTGGGACCGGATCCAATAACTCTAATTCTTCGCGTTCCACCGCGACCTCGGGCGGCACATCCAGTAGAACGGGTCGAGGACGGCCGGTCCGCATTTGCCTGAAGGCCTCTGTTACAGCACCGGGGACTTCCTTGGGCCTCAACACCTGCCGCCGCCATTTGGTGACGGGGCTCATCACCCCAGCCTGGTCGAAGACTTCGTGAACGGTCCCACGATTCTTGCCGATCTGCCCCCGGGAAATCTGACCAGCAATGAGGAGCAAGGGCGAAGAGCGCGCGAATGCAGTGGTCACGCCGGAGCCGGCATTGTAAACACCTGCACCGGGGACCACCAAGGCTACCCCGGGTTTCCCTGAAGCGCGCGCGTAACCGTCAGCCATGTGCGTCGCACCAGCTTCGTGGCGGGTAGTAATCATACGGATGCCCGGCTCGTCCCGCAGCGCGGTGATGATCCCGGACAAGTGTATGCCCGGTATACCAAACACGACTTCAACGCCTTCCCGGACGAGAGATTTTACGAGGGCTTCGCCCCCTGTCATCTTGACCATAATTCGTAAAATCCGTTTACGCCTTCTGTAAGATCCCAGTGTCTACTAAAGCCTGGCACTGGCTGATCCCCAGATTATTCGCCCAATTCCGAGAGTGCACCGTCGCGAGTAGAGTAGATTGAGATAATTTTGTCGAAGCCGCTAATCTGGAATACTTCGCTGATCGGCTCCGAAAGGGAGCATACGCCAAACTTCACGGATTTTTTTTGCAACTGCTGGGCGGTAAGCAGTATGACTCTGAGACCTGCACTACTGATGTAGGTGAGATGCTCAAAGTCCAAGACCAAGCCAGTCAGGTTCTCACCTATTTGGGCTCCTACGGTCTTCTGGAACTCAAGTGCATTGCTGCCGTCCACACGACTAGCATACCTTTCAATTGCTCGGCTTGTATGGTCAAGCCTTTGATATCGGCAACCTTCCAAGCGGCATTCGTTTCTTTCTTCTCACCGTCCATTCCCAATTGCCCCTCTCTCCTCGAAGTGGCTATCTCGAACATGCAACCCAAAGCGGGTTAGGTCTGCGTGTCGGACCCAACACCGGCTGCCAATCCCCCCGCTTTGACGTAGCAAAGGTAACGGCGAAGTCTCTATACATCAGTATCCCAAAGCGGTGAGGCTGCCAAAAAACAGATACTAGAGAAGACACCACCCTTTAAAGCGGAGTTACAGGCCCTCGACGACTACCATTTTGAGGTTGGAGGACTTGGTGCGCATTTCCTCGAGTGCAGTGTACTCCGGTGAGCCCAGCCACGCATTCACCCGCTCTTTGTTGTCGAACTCCATGATTGCAATCCGTTTGGGCGTCCAATCCCCCTCTTTAACTTCGATCTCACCGCCACGCGCAACAAATCTGCCGCCATGACTATCGACAGTAGCCGTCACCTGCTCAAGGAATTGTCCATACAGACTTGCGTCCCTAATTTCAACTTCAGCTATTACATATGTCGGCATCGTTTTACCATCCTTTGGAGGAAATGACTCTCGATCGACCTGCAGCTTGATCCTAACATTGCCCCGCATCCGTTCACATACTCCTTTCCCGCATCTCTTGTCCTGCTTATCTCTGCCTGAATTGGATGCTGGATGTGGGCTCAAGACCTGACCACTGTTGACTAAGCACCGAAGCACCCTTGGCCTTTTCTCTTATTCTCTAAGCACAAGTGGATGAGAGTTGATTCGCGCCTGAAGAGATTCTCTTTCTCCCGACATTCCCTGTATTACATCTGCCGCAACTTCCTTGCGATTTCGGCATTGGTGGGTTGTCTCTTTAATCTCAGCTGCTTCGCCTCCCAGTTTCACACCCCCATAGCCACGGGTCGAATGGGGTGTTGAAGTGCACGACATTCGCAAGCTCTTAGAAAAGACTCTTGCCTGGCTTTTACTCTCAACCTTCTTCGGCAATCAGGCGTTTGACATGTCAGCCACTATGCCTTACAGATGTCTTTTCCCGAGTCTAGGCCGCGGGACTGATGTGTTCGGAACCGAAAAGGAAGGCTAATGGCCGCGCAATCACGGTAGCAGGCACCCAGCAACTGAAGACTGGAACGGATGAAAGTCTTAATAGTTGGAAATCTCACAAGGTCAATCCAGCTGTTCCGGCCAGTCCCACAGTGCTCTATTGCAAATCTGTTCTAAGGATTGGGGCTAGTGTGGCAATGGGCGCTGCACTCGTGTTGGTACCACCGAACATCGACAGAACTGCCTATTTCGCTAGCATCTTTCCTCATTGTTCCTAGACAAGAGGGATCCGATCCGCAGCATTTGTTTCTGCCAATAAAGGCATCGTGGACTTAACCTCGCATGACAGATCTTGCATACCGAGGGAAGGGGCGTCTGCATGGCGAGAAGTGATCCCCGTTCGGAGTTTCTGTGACCAGTGAAATCGATATACAGGGCATCGGGCCAGGCTCGATAGTCAAGTATGTAACTCCCATAACTTGGTCATATCAAGACTTTCAAACTCCCAGCTATAGCCCCTGCATCGCTGATTCGGGATCGAGAATTACATCAGCAGCAATCAATCGATCCTGTAGCTCGGCCATCGGTACGCCACGACTATCCACACCTTTCGCCATTGCTATCGCAGCGGCAGTGCCAGCAGCCTGCCCCATGCCCATCGCGTTGGCTGTGACTCGACTTGATGCCAGGGCCTCTGAAGTTGCAGAGTGACAACGTCCCGCAACCCAGAGATTCTCTACACCCTGTGGCAGCAACGTTCTGTACGAAATATCGTACGGCGGTACGTTTGGCATATCGTGATACCCGGTTGCGTCATTAGGATGCCGGTCTATCCTCCACCCCCCCAGCACTACTACGTCATCCTGTCGCTTCGCTGTTCTTATATCGTCGCCGGTCAGCATATAATCGCCGACGATTCTTCTGGATTCTCGCGATCCAGCAGTCGGACCACTAGTGAAAAAGTATGCATCTTTGAACTCGGGTAGGGCTTCTTTCCAGAGCTCGAACATGGTCCACGCATCACGACGGCCCTGGATTTCTGCGTTTGTCCAGTCTTGCGGATTCGTTGCGTTTCCGGGAGTGCGAATCGCATTGAAATAGACGTCCCGACCTGAGAAAGTTGCCGGCCACGGACCCCCATAAAGACCGATCTTTCCTTCGGCACGTGCTTTCTCCAGAACAGCCGCACATTTACGACGCAGCTCGAATGTAAGTTCAACAAAGCCAATTCGGAAGTGCAAGCTCATTGGCTGAAGCGGCTCGGCGACCTCGTAGGGACATCCGGCCCAGGCGGCCACATCGGCATCACCCGTAGCATCAATAACGTACTTCGGTCGTATAGCGACGAGGCCGTCTTTGTTACTGACTATGACACTGTCCACCCGGTCCCCCTTCACGATCACATCAGACACCTGTGTGTGAAAAAGCGGCTTCACGCCAGACTCGACTAAGACGTCATCCGCAGCCTTCTTGAACAACTCTGGATCCGTGCGTGGAATTACACGATCAGGATGCTTTTCGACCTCGGTGAAATCGCCGTTCACGTTGTATGAGAGGTGTGGAGCCTGCCCGGGCTCAACCACACCCATTCGTTCGAGCATCTCAAAGACAAGTCCACCCACAATAGGCTTACCAGTCACTTCGTAAACGAATCCATCGAAAGCCGAGCCGATGATGTTCGTAAAAAACCCACCGGCAAATCCCATGCGGTCGACTGCCATCACAGAAGCCCCGTTCCGGGCCGCGCCAACAGCCGCACCAATACCTGCCAGCCCCGTTCCGCAAACGAGAACATCGGGTTCCGCGACTACAGGAAGTGATTTTGTGTAATGGATTATTGGCAAGATTTGCTCCTTTCTTAATTGATCTATTTTTGATGTATACCAGGCTACCGGAACATAGTTGGTTAGAACGGGGTATTGGAGAATTTCAGGAAGACATTAATGGCACACACAGCCCTCGGCAACTACTACCGGAATAAGATTTCTCTTATGGAACTGGCAGACATGCTTCCGGATGAATAGTCGGCTCTAGACTGGTTCATTGCTCAACTTTCGGCCACGGGTATTGTGTGTCCCCATTTTGGACGCCATGAAATCTACAGCCAAACCTATGCCCTTCCGATGCGAAGAGGGTCGGGAGTACTTTTCTGTGCCTACGGGTACTGTCTTGGCCGAGTCCAAGTTTTCTCTGCGCAAGTGGGTTTTTGCCATTTTTATATATGTTTGCCACCAGTCTTGAAGGTGTTTCATCCATGGAGTTACGTTATAAAGTCAAGGTAATACAGAAAACCGCTCGATGCATGTTGCGTCATCTTCGCAAAGCGTGGGAGCGGGAAGTTCAAGATCTTAGCGATCCTGTTGAGGTAGACGAATCCTACTTCCCTCTGATCTATCTGACCAAACCAGGATTCCGTAGCCAATTTCTGGGCATTGCAGAGACTACTTTTCCTGCTCAGATCCAACGCATTCTGTTCAGGAAAACTAGAATGCGTTGGCCCCGCCCCTAGAGCCCCCATGAAGGGAGGATCTGACCTGCAATACCCAACACCTGGGAGCCAAGACTCCCTTTGCCACCCACTTCCATGGACTGACCGCCCTCGCCGCACGGCTACCCAGAATCCAGAATTATCATGTCACGGTGGACGGCACCGGAGAGCCCATTGCCTTCCTACATACTATTGTGGAGGGGCAGGCCAAACGTTCCTTTGGGGTCCAGATAGGTTGGATGGCCGGTCTGTCCAAGGCTGTCGTCGCACGGGCGGGACAGATACTAGGCCAACTGGAAGCGAGCGGTGCCGCAGTCCCTGCAAGTCTGGGTGACGTGGTACCCGAGACAAGGCCCGAGCAGGCAATTCAGCCAACCCTTAATCTGGAGGAGCATCAGCAGTCTCAGCCCTGAAGAGCCTGCAAGTCGATTGCATTACCCCACTGGACGCCATGAACAAACTCTACGAACTGGTCAAGCTGGCCAATCAATAAAGGGCATTTCCAGCCGGGTCACAGGCAATACATCGGTGTTTCCGAATTGCCTGCCAGTGGGAAGTATCTGGAATCAGTGCCAAGTCCAGGCAGAATTCGGATAGGTGTTTTCACCGCTAGAAAGCAGAGCTCAAATGGCAATGCCTGTCAACGAAGGATCGACAGATCTGCCAGCTGATGTTGGTCTCCAAAGTCCTCTTAGCAATGGGGAGACTGACCAGGGCGGATCGACGGGCGAGACACATCTTGGAGGGAATGGGCAATCCGTCCTACTCTGTTGTCCGTGCTGCGAAACGCTGTGGCCGATAGGGACCGAGCACTGCATCTGCGGGTACACCTTCACAGATCTCCAGTGCCGCCAACTGGCTCAGGACAGGTGCGAGGGTTATCCCACTGTGCGTCAATGCGATGTACAGATTGGGGGCTTCGGTTGGGAAGCCTACAACTGGATAGCCGTCCTGAGGCATGGGACGCCAGCCTACGGGAACAGGAATTGCCTTGGCTGCCGCAAGATCCGGTAGGTAGTGGCAAGCACGCTCCAGAATATCGTCCGCGTGAGCTTGACTGTCATCTTGTGCCAGACTCTCCTGGTTCCCTTCCCCTAGCATCATCCTGCCATCCGCACATTGACGAATGTGCACCTCTGGCCCTCCTGCGGCAATAGACGGAGCATAGACAACGGATACATTCTGCAGCAGAGGTTGCATGGGTGTGGTGCGGATTACAACCCCTGGGCTCCTTACCTGTGGCACATTGACACCGATCTTGGCCGCCAGAACGGTGGTATCTATACCAGCTGCCAGTACTACGGTGTCGCAAGCAATGCGGCCGGATGTTGTTTCAACTGCCACGACCTGACCCTCTCTATCCAACCGGAAGCCTGCCACTTCTGTTTCCCGGCACACTGTGGCATTCCTTTCCTTCAGTCGACGCAGGCAGGCATCTATCACGAGTTGTGGCTCCACCTGTCCCTCGTTTTCGCTATATTCGGCCGCAGCCACCGGACCAACTGCAAGCGCAGGCTCCAGTTCTGACAATTCCGCCGCGCTGATCAGTCGTATCGGATAGCCCCAAGATTGAAGTCGCCGCACTTCTGAAATTAACCGCGCTGCAGCGGCTGGATCCGTCGCCCATGTAACCTTGCCTCCCCAGCGTAACCCGATACTCTTACCATCACCGTCGTCAGACAACTCGGAGGCAAAGCGCGACCACATCTCCAGTGACCTTCGGTTCAGGTTGTGGTAACCAATGGGCTGCTTGGAGCTCGCATTTATCCAGGCGAAGCTGTGGCTGGATGCACCGCTGCCTGGGGCAGATTTGTCGATAAGAGTAACCGGGAATCCTCTGACACTGATCCGCCAGGCAATGCTCGCCCCCAGGATGCCGGCCCCAATAATGACGACATGGCGAAGATTGCTTCTGAGTGTGGTCATCGAACTACCATTCCTTCCAAATTGTCTTACGGCAGCGGTCTTCTCATCCGTTGCCACTGAGTTACTGGGAGCGCTCTGCACCTGACCATCCAGCATCCAGATCCGGTTTCAACCAAGCCCATAGGCCCAGACGTCTTCATCTGAGACAAATCCCCGTTTGGAAATTTCACCAACCCAAACCTCTGTCAGGGGCCCGAGACCGGTGTTTGGACCCCCGGGACAGTCCTCCATGTAAGTCAGGCAGGATCAAGGTAGTTGCTCCCAAGGCAACACCCCACATCGTTCGGCCCACTGATTGTAGTGCTCCAGCAGGCTGGCCACCAGGTCAGGATAAGAAGCAGCAAGATCCTGCGTTTCGGTGCGATCCGCCTCCATGTCATACAGTTCCCAGACTCCCGGAAACTTGCAAACCAGTTTCCAACGTCCCTGACGCACTGCCTTGTTTCCCTCATGTTCCCAGTAAAGGACTTCACGCAGGTGATCCTTGTCCTGAAAGGTAGGTACAAGGGAGCATCCCTCAAGGGGCTTGACCTCTTGGCCACGACGTTCGACCGGATAGGCCGTTCCAGCCAGATCCAGGCATGTCGCCATAATATCCGGCAATTGCCCAGCCTGGTGGCGCCAAGCTCCTCTGTCCTGAATCCCGGCAGGCCAGTGGACAATCAGGGGGGTGGCAATCCCACCTTCATGCACCCAATGTTTGTACAGCCGGAAAGGCGTGTTGGATACGTTAGCCCAGGGAATCCCGTAACTGGCGTAGGTATCTTCATCCCCCGGCATGATGCCTGGTTCGTTGCCGAATTGGACAGGTTTTCCCTCACGTGTTTCCAAAGTGCCAATCTGCTCCCACCCAGTAGCCACGCGTTCCTGCATTTCAGCGCTCAGTTCTTCTGCACAACCCCCATTGTCTGCTAGGAACAGAATTACGGTATTCTCCCACTGTCCCGTTTCCTTGAGCGCCTGCAGGATACGACCAATTCCCTGATCCATACGATCAATCTGTGCCGCATACACTTCCATTCGGCGTACCTGCCATTCCTTGTACTCAGCTTCAGTCCAGGGAGGAACGCGGGGGTCTCGGTCACTCAAACTCCATTCATCTTTGAGAAGACCCATCCGGCCCATGCGTTCCTGTCGCTCGGCCCTCAGGACATCCCATCCGGCATCGAATCTTCCCCGGTATTTCTCCACATCTTCAGGATGGGCATGCAAGGGCCAGTGCGGTGCCGTATAGGCTACGTACTGGAAGAAAGGAGTTTTGGGATGCTCTTGTTCATGGTGGCCTATCTGGCGGATGGCTTCATCCGAAATAGCATCTGTAAGGAAATAGTCATCCCCTTCAGGCTCAATACGTTCATTGTTGCGAGTCAGGGTGCGCGGCTGGAAGAAATTGGCAGCTCCTGTAATAATCCCGTAGAAGTCGTCGAATCCCCGTTGGCACGGCCAGTTGTGTTTAGGACCGTTGACGTGTCGTGTGACATGCCATTTTCCGGACATGAACGCGTTGTAGCCACCATTCCCCAGGGCCTCGGCCAGGGTCACTGTATTTGCGCTTAGATCCCCCAGGTAGCCATCCACACCGTGACTGCCCATCATATGGCCAATGTCTGCCTGATGTGGATAGAGTCCTGTTAGCAGGGAACCTCGGGAAGGACAACATCGGGCCGTGTTATAGAACTGGCTATAACGCAGGCCATTTCCAGCCAACCCATCCAGGTTGGGAGTTTCGATCTCGCCACCATAGCAGCCAAGATCCGAGAAACCCATGTCGTCATTCAGAATCAGCAGGATATTGGGTTGCGGGCAAGACATGAGAATTCCAAATTTCCTTTTCCCGATATGACAAAGGGTCTTCTAGCAAGCCACACTTCCGGTTCATAGTGCATCCTTGCGGCATGCCCAGCATGCGTGCTGGACCCTTTGCCTGTCAATTTTCGCATTGACACAGCCCTGAAAAAGGAGATTGCCCTTTTCCCCTTTTTTAGGTAAAGTCATATTGTTACTTGCCCAGAATCAAACTTATAGTCCAACCCAGGTTCTGGGTACCGATCTTGGTTTCAGGAGTTATATCCATGCATCACACGAATCCCATCAGTAGACGACAGTTTTTGCGGGGTGCCGCCGGCGGGAGTGCCCTGGTCCTATTGGCAGCTTGTGCCGTACCCACAGCTTCAGTACCCGCGGAAACCGGGGAAGCACCGGCCATGGAACCCGTCACGATCTCCTTCTGGCACATCTGGGGTGGCGTCCGTGACGAGCAGCTGAAGACTGTATTGGACGATTTCGCGGCCACGTACCCCGAAATTACGGTAGAACCCCTGTTGCTGCCCAATCCCGGTTATGCCGATAAGATCGTGACAGGTTTGGCCGGAGATGCCCCAGACCTCACCATGATTTATACAGTGGAATTTGCACCTGCCGCTGCACAAGGGGCCCTTCAGAGTTTAGATGATCGGCTGGCTGCCGATGCCGTGTCCCCGGATGCCTGGTATCCGGGTATCTGGAACATGACGCAATGGCAAGGGAATACCCTCGGCGTTCCCTTTGTAGGCAATTTCCTGCAGCTCTTCTATTGGAACATGGATGATTACGCTGCGGCTGGGCTCGATCCGGAGACTGGTGCTGCGGTTTGGGGTGATTTAAGTCACGTTATGAGCGAACTCAGTACCTTTGATGACGATGGCCACCTCGACCATATGGGCTTTGTGCCTGGAGGCTGGGGTGAGTGGATGATGGGGACTTATCGCAATGGCCATGACTGGTATGGTGATGCAATGCCGGACAGCATTGCTATTGATCATCCTCTGTCGCAGGAAGCCCTGGAATTCGTCGTTGACCTCTATGCCCGAGGCGGTGGCTGGGACTCAGTCGGTGCAGCCCTGGAGGGTTGGGGTAACCAGCAGTTAGGCAATCCCATGATCGCAGGTGTCGCCTCATCCATCCGGTCCGGTATCTTCACCGTGAACATAATCAACGATCAGAAACCCGATTTACCGTACAAGTTGGGCAAGTATCCCCATGGACCCAATGGCGAGCATCTGGATCTGATCCAGGCTTGCTGGAACATGGTCATACCCACAAATGCCCAAAATCCGGACGCGGCCTGGACACTAGCCAAATATCTGTCGCGTGGGGAAGGTCATCTCAAGTTCATGGTGGAAATTCAAGGCCGACCGGCCATGATCCGAGATTACAACATGGCCCCCCATGATGCCAAGGCGCGGGAAAGGAATCCCTACTGGGATGACGCTCTCGAGGTCCTGAACGGCAAGCAGGTGAGTCTACCTGTGTCCGACAAGCTGGGAGCAGCACAGAATATCCTGCGGGAGGCATTTGAGCGCGTAATGCTGGAAGTCGATACGGTGGACGCTGCCCTGTCCTGGGCTCAGGGAGAGGTGTCAGACATCTTCGGATAGTGTCTGTATCTCTTTCATCACTTTCTACCTGGTGGGCACGGCAAGGACAGGTACGGCGCCGTACTCTCCTGGGTTATTTGTTTCTGAGCCCCTGGCTGCTCGGTCTGTTGGCCTTCACGCTTTTTCCCATTCTGGCCGTGTTTGGCCTGGGGTTCATGAAATATGGCATTTTCGGCCGGCCGACCTGGATCGGCATCCAACACTACCGTGATATCTTCACGGATGATCGGCTGTTCCTGACCACGCTGGGCAACACCCTCTATTTTGTCGCTCTCTCAGTACCTTTGAGTACCGTCATTGGCTTTCTGCTGGCGGTGGCTCTCAACACGCGTCTGATTGGCCAAACCATTTTTCGAACCGCATTCTATGTGCCTTCCATCGTGCCCCAAGTGGCAGCCGTACTGCTGTTTGTCTGGCTATTTCACCCCCAGATTGGCCTGATTAACTTCGCCCTGGATCTGCTGGGCCTTGAGGGTCCCAATTGGCTCGGCCGACCTCAATGGGCCAAACCGGCTATTGTCATCATAGGTCTGTGGGGCGTGGGCGGTGGCATGATCATTTACTTGGCGGGACTCCAATCCATTCCCCAACATCTATATGAGGCCGCGGAGATCGACGGGGCTACCGAAATGCGGCGGTTCCTGACCATCACCATTCCCATGATGACCCCTACACTTTTCTACAACCTGGTCATCGGGATTATCGGCAGTTTCCAGGTATTCGTGACCGCCTATGTGGCCACCCAAGGAGGTCCCCTGAATTCCACACTCTTTTATGTCCTTTATTTGTACCGGTATGCCTTTGAAGAATTCAGACTGGGGTACGCCTCAGCCTTGGCCTGGATTTTGTTTTTGCTAGTGCTGGCACTGACGGTCATGGTGTTCCGTTCCAGTTCAAGTTGGGTCTATTATGAGAGTGGCGGAGAGCGTTAGGCCCTTAACACGAGCCGGTCCAGCGTGGTTCTACCGGCGTACGACGCACACGTTGCTCCGTATGACCGGCGTACATCTGGTCCTGGTTGCCACAGGCTTTCTATTCCTCCTGCCCCTGATGTGGATGGTTTCCACATCCCTCAAGTCGCTGACCCAGCAAGCGGCTTGGCCTCCCGAATGGATTCCCCATCCCTTCGTCTGGCGAAACTACCCGGAAGCGGCCACTTTTCTGCCCCTGGTCCGTTATTCACTCAACTCCTTGACCATCACCGTGCTCTTCGTAGTGGGCACATTGCTTTCCTGTCCTCTCATTGCCTATGCCTTTGCCCGTATTCGCTTTCCGGGACGGGACTTGTTGTTCGTCGTCCTGATCGCCACGATTATGTTGCCGGGGGTGGTGCGTCTGATCCCCACTTATCTCATGTACCGTGAGCTGGGATTCCTCAATACTTACCTGCCGATGGTCCTGCCCGCCTTCTTCGGATCACCACTTTTCATTTTCCTGCTGCGGCAGTATTTCCGCACCTTTCCCGAGGAACTTGCCGACGCCGCCCGCATGGATGGCGCGTCGGAAATCGGTATCCTTTACCGGATTTTCATGCCGATGTCAGGACCGGCCCTGGCCGTCATTACCATTTTTGCTGTGCAAAGTCAGTGGAACGACTTCATGGATCCCCTGATTTACCTCAATAAGGAAGAGATGCGCACTCTGGCGTTAGGCCTCTACTATTTCCGCGCGTACCAAGACACGACGAACTGGGGGCAGATGATGGCGGCCGCGACCATGATGACCACTCCCATTCTGATTCTCTTTGCCCTTTTCCAGCGCTACTTTATTCAGGGCATAGCCCTAACCGGTATGAAAGGATAGTCCGCTTATGCCCACAGACAAGGCTCCGCTGGTTCAGCAATATCACGACCAAGGCTATGCCATCTGGCGCGATGTGCTGGACCAGAGCCTGATGCAGGAAGCCGACCAATTTGTAGATTGGATTCTGGCCCGCAATCCCGACGCACGTCCTGAGAATCTCAATTCGCCACTTACGCGGCATGAACCCTTCATGTTGCGGCTGTCTGCCGACCCGCGGCTGTTGGATTTGGTCTCAGCCTTCCTGGGCCCTGACATTGCTTTGTATGGAACTCACTTCCTGTGCAAACCCCCGCGCGACGGCAAAGCGGTGGCATGGCACCAGGATGGAGGATATTGGCCGTTGGATCCGATGGAGGCACTGACACTTTGGGTGGCCATTACCCCCTCCCATCGCGGTAACGGCTGCATGCGCGTGATTTCGGGGTCGCACAAACTGCCCATGCAGTCTCGTAGGGAAACCAACCATTCAGAGGATGTGATGCTGGCGGGTATGGACCAGTCCCTGGTCGACGAATCGGTTGCCATTGATTTGGAGCTTGAGCCAGGTGACGTATCTGCCCACGATGTCACCATCGTGCATGGGTCTGAGTCCAATCATTCAAGCCAGTGGCGCAAGGCTGCGGCCATCCGCTATATCTCTGCCCATACTCGGGTTCTGGACCAGTCTCAAGGATCTCAGTTCCTGTTGCGTGGTACCGCCGTACCTGGAATCAATGAGTATTTGGCGTGGCCCGAATTCGACCCCGCGACGCACATGCCCTTCGCCGGCTGTGAGAATTGGAATGAGAAGCTTGCCATGTAGCACCAGAAACTGTGTCCTTAACAGGAGTTGTAGATCTTCATCTCGCAGGAAGATCCGATTGTCCTCCAACCATTGCCATTTCTGTAATCACATTCCACTACATTGAGGTACTCGAAACATGACTTTGCAATTCCAAGGCACATTGACTCCTGATGTGCTTGTCTGTGGGGGTGGCTGTGCCGGTATTGGCGCCACTTTGGGGGCCGCGCGTTCAGGTGTCAGCACTTTGCTGGTGGAACGGGCAGGATTCGCTGGGGGGATTCTGACATCAGTAGGCTTGCCCTACTTTGATGGTATCGCTGATATCGGTACGGATCGCATTGTCACTCGAGGGGTAGCCCTTGAGTTGTTCTCTCGCATGGGCGGGTGTGAACCAGATGCTACTCACATCCACCCGCACAATCCGGTGATAAACAACATTGAATTCCTTAAGCTGCTGCTGGATCGCATGTTGCGGGCAGAGCCCGATTTGTCCTTCTTGTACCATTCCTTCGTCTGTGGGGTGGAACGTGACGGCGACCGCATTGACACAGTGATTGTCGCCAACAAGGCGGGCCTGGTGGCCGTCAAGCCCAAGGTCGTGGTGGATTGTACCGGGGACGCCGACGTAGCTGCCTGGGCTGGAGTCCCAACCGAAAAGCATGCGGAACTTCAACCCCTCTCCCTACATTTTCGGGTGGGTCACGTAAAGCAGACACCTGAGGTCTTTGGGCGTTGTCGAGCCGCCGTGATACGGGCCCACGAACGGGGAGACCTACCAATGTTTTATGGTCCGGGTGTCAGCTTCATGTTCGCCGATGACGAGGCGTATGTGCATGGCATTCGAGTAGCCGCCGATGCTACCGATCCGCATCAACTGACTGCCGCTGAAATTCAGGGCCGCGAGGATGCTTGGGCCATGTTTGAAGCCTGGAAACAGGAGGTGCCCGAATTCGCTGATGCCTACTTCATGGATAGCGGCCCCTATATCGGTGTTCGTGAGACCCGCCGGATCGTAGGCCAGCACTTTCTTACCGAGGAGGAAATTACCGCTTCCTGCCGTTTCGACGATGCGATAGCCACGGGCTGCTGGTACCTGGATCAACATCCCAACCGCGCTACCGTGGGATCGGCGCATGATACCCCCAAGGCACAGCCAACTCCCTATGACATTCCCTATCGTTCCCTTTTGCCCCAGGATGTATCCAATCTTCTGGTGGCAGGCCGGTGTCATTCGGCCACGCAACTGGCTGCGAGTTCCACCCGGGTGGCGACAACAGCCATGGCTATGGGAGAAGCGGCAGGGGTCGCAGCAGGTCTGGCTGTTCGCAGTAAGTTCAGTCTTCCGGAATTAGACCATGTCTTTCTCAGGGACACTCTGTCCCAGCGGGATGCCGGTGCCTTTACTGATCATGAGCCTGTTACGGAACGCCGCCATGTACAGATCAGGCCGGGCCTAAGACCGGAACAGCTCGCCTGAAGATGCCCAGGACTTCAATACGGAAGCGAACTAAGTAACACTTTCTCCTCTTTCGCTCTCTCCTCAAGTCCTTTTCTTTCAATCCACATTCAATTCAAATTCAGGGGCAAGACAAAATGACAATTCAGTATCAGGGAGTCTTGACTCCTGATGTCCTCGTCTGTGGGGGAGGCTGCGCAGGTATAGGTGCCACTTTGGGAGCTGCCCGTTCAGGTGTCAGCACGCTCCTCGTGGAATGGGCCGGTTTCGCAGGAGGCATCCTAACCGCGGTAGGTCTGCCTTTTTTCGATGGAATTGCGGACATCGACTCGGACCGAATCGTGAACCGGGGCGTAGCTCTGGAGCTCTTTTCCCGCATGGGGCAGTGTGCCCCGGATGCCACCCACTTGCATCCGCACAATCCAGTTGTGGATAGTATTGAATCCCTGAAGTTGCTGCTGGACCGCATGCTCAAGGCGGAGAGACCCCATCTGTCCTTGCTTTACCATTCCTTCGCTTGTGGGGTGGAATGCCGGGATGATCGGCTGGAGACCGTAGTGGTGGCCAACAAGGCCGGACTTCTAGCCGTGAGGCCCAAGGTCGTGATCGACTGTACCGGCGACGCCGACGTGGCTGCGCTGGCGGGCGTACCTACCGAAAAGCACGCGGAGTTGCAACCTCTCTCACTGCATTTTCGAGTAGGACACGTCGAACACACGCCTGAAATGCGTCAGAGGTGCCGCACTGCCCTCATCCATGCGCACGAACGCGGGGAACTCCCCATGTTTTATGGTCCCGGGGTCAATTTCATGTTTGCCGACGACGAAGTGTACGTGCATGGCATTCGGGTCGCCGCCGACGCTACAGATCCCCATCAGCTGACCAACGCCGAGCTGCAGGGACGAGAGGACGCCTGGGCCATGTTTGAGGCTTGGAAGAGAGATGTACCCGAGTTTGCGAATTCATATTTCATAAGCAGCGGTCCCTCTGTCGGCGTGCGTGAGACCAGACGCATCATAGGCCAGCATGTGTTGAACGAAGAGGAAGTTACGGCCTCCTGCCGCTTTGATGATGCCATCGCTACAGGCTGCTGGTACCTAGATCAGCACCCCAATCGAGCTACACCGGGATCGGCCCAAGATACACCCAAAGTGCAACCTGGTCCCTACGACATTCCTTACCGTTCCCTCTTGCCGCAGTCAGCTTCCAATCTTCTTGTGGCGGGTCGTTGCCACTCGGCCACCCAGATGGCTGCGAGTTCTACCCGGGTAACGACCACGGCCATGGCCATGGGCGAGGCCGCCGGTGTGGCTGCGGGTTTAGCCGTGCAGCGCGGCACTCTACCCGTCGAGCTTGAGGGCGCCTCGGTACGTGATGCCTTGGCTGTGCGCGGGGCAGGACCCTTCACGGACCATTTCCCCGGCCCTGAAAAGCGCCAAGTACAGATCCCGCGACATCGCAATCCCGGGCTGTTGAATTGAGAAATTCGGTACCGCAAGTCCAACTTCTAATGGCGTCGACAATACCCCGTTCGCGTCCAGCCTTGACTGTACAGGGGCCTCTCCGCAAGTTCATATCCCGATGAGTCACTGAACGAGGAAACTTCTCGTGATCCCGTCACCTGAGAGTAGCTGTGAATAGGGGGCCGCCCCTATTCACAGCATTTGACTCGAAAGGGACGATAGGACCCCTCGGAAAGAGTCAATGTCACGGCCTGGGCACAATTCGTGAGCAAATACTCTTGCGCAGGCATAGGCCGTTGCTTTCTGTTCGAGCCAGTTGGTTCCCCTTGCGAATTCCCACTTCCAGATCTGGTGCAGAGAAAACTGCCCCTGCTTGCACCTGCCTCTCTCTTGGCGAGTCATGAAATAGGGAGCTGGTCCGGATCCTCCTGGGCAGGGCAACATCTAGAATGGTGTTGGTCGCGTTCTGCCATGAGCAGTTCAATCTTTGAAACAGTTCGGGTACTCCCAGCTGGAGCTCCTGAGAATTGATTGTCTTTCTCTATGGCTTCTGGGCTACGCCTTTGTACCGGATCTGACCGGCTGCCACTCTTGCGGCCCTCCTCAACCCCTATTTTCTCTCCTTGCGGTCTTCTCATCTGAAAAGACCGCGCACCCCTCTGCTGCGGCCTGCGTTTCGAATCCAACTCGCATACACTGGGCCAAACAGGAACCACGCCGTACCATGTCCAATAACAGTCAAACCCACGTCTTACTGTTGATAACCCTTCTGGGATCCTTGGTACTAAATTCCTGTGCATTTGCAGACGGTGCCGGAAAGTTTGCCACAGTGGTTAGAAACCAGGCCACCAGTGTAGGAGCCCAGGCCTTCGCTTGCCCTTTGGTGTGGTCCGATGAATTTGAGGTTCCGGGCCTTCCTGATCCCACCCGGTGGCGTTACAACGTTGGGGCTGGGCTTTGGGGAAATCAGGAGTCGCAATACTACACAGATGCAAGGCTTGAGAATGCCCGCGTCCAGAGCGGTCACCTCATCATAGAAGCCCGCCGGGAGCCATGGAAAGGCAGAAGATACACGTCAGCCCGGCTGCTCACCCAAGAGGAATGGCTGTATGGACGGTTCGAGGTTTCAGCCCGATTGCCCGCGGGGCGAGGCACCTGGCCGGCCATCTGGATGTTGCCAGACCTGCCGAAGTACGGAGGTTGGCCACGGGGAGGTGAAATCGACATCATGGAACATGTGGGCCATGATGCTGACAGAGTCCATTCCACAGTGCACACGGCCGCCTTCAATCACAGAATTGGCACCCAGAAAGGGGCCTCCACGCTAGTCCCCACGGCGCGCACGGACTTCAACCTCTACGCCGTGGGATGGACGCCAACCGAGATCACGGGGTACGTGAACGACCTGCATTACTTCACTTTCGATAATGAACGAATGTGGAATTCAGATGCTGATATGGATCAGTGGCCCTTTGATCATCCCTTCCATCTCATTTTGAACATCGCTGTGGGCGGAAGCTGGGGAGGGCAGCAGGGCGTCGATCCAGACATCTGGCCCCAGCGGATGGAAGTGGATTACGTGCGGGTATACAGTTGCGACATGTAGCCGCAGGACCGCCGGCTTTGAATTGTTAGCCAGGGACGTGCAAACGCGCCTGTCATTTTCTCATTCCGCACTTTGGGTCAAGCCCCCGCATGTAAGGCCAAGACTTTCGGAAGAGAGACTGCCCCAGCATTGGAAACTGACAGTGGGAGGCAAGTGTCCCGTAGGCTGCCAGGCTAGTTCTCTCATTGGGGATATGGCCTTCCGATTGCCCTGAAACATTAACTTCCACTCCGAGGAGGTCCCATCGACGTACAGCCGTTGGGACCCCTCCAGTAACTAGTGAAATGTGAGACTACACAGCTTGCTCTTGGCACCACAACCCCAGAACGGCATCCTCCGACCAGTTTCGGTTGGGAAAGTGGAGAGGCAGCATCCCCCTGGCAAACATAGCCAGTCCTGCTTGGAATGGTGCTAAGAATTAACCTGCCGGACCGCAAACCATCACTCGGTGAAATGGCTATTCCAATCCGTAGACGCCAGCGCCAACGGCGACTGTCTCCCCCTCCAGTTCCATCCCAATTACGAAAGTGGTCTTGACCTCCGTCTCACCTGAGTCCGGATTGAGCCAGATGTAGGAGGTATAGCCTTCGCCCGTTTCGCTGTGGGCCAGGTCGACAATGTCCTGAAGAATATGATTGCCTTCAGCATCGATCAGGTCACAGGTTATCTCGTTTCGACGGTAGTCCAGAGGATAGACCAGATCCCGACATTCACTGTCTACGATGAAAGTGTAGGTCGCGTTCTCACGCCAGGTGCGGTGGTGTAGGAGCAGGTCAAATGCTTCCGTACCACGTGCGGCCAACAAATCCGTGGCACACCGAACGAACAGTTCCAATTCAGGTTTGGTGTCTATGTTCCGGGCTTCTGGCATATCACTACATGCTTTATTGGAATGAACATAAATGCCCGTACCCAGCATATAGTCGAAGCCGCCGAATTTCACATTCCGAGCATAGGCAGTCTTAGGCTCGATTTCTCCGGTGGCAGGGTTGTTGAACTCGTAATAGGCAAGCCCTTCACCGAAGAGTTCCACCTCACGCGCCCATTCTGGAATAAAGCGATATCCCGTCGAGTCTTCTAATTCCTCCAATGAGGTGCCATTCAAATGGGGGTTTCCGCCGCTGACGATTTGGATAAGGGACTCTCGATCTAATAGATACAAATAGATCGGACCAGATTTCCAGCGTGGGTCTCGTTCGAATTCGTGGAGGGCGCGTAGGCCGTTTCGTTGCAGGTATAGCTCAGCACACTTGACGAATATCTCGGCGTCCTCTAGGGAATAAACCAGGCTGGCCCTCACCTGTGATGCATGACAGGATCCAGGTGCGTCTTACGGGTAGAATCCAGCTCCAATGATGGCTTCTTTGCCTTGGTACAACTCGTCTACAGAGTGCAGATAGGAAGTCTTGAGATCGAGGTCTCCGGTTAACGGATTGCGGATATGGTAGCTGGTAAAACCACCTCCGAATACTCGGGTCGTGTACAGAAATCGGGCAGTGTGGGGCACGCCATCGACATCCCGAGCGTCTAGCGTATCGTCCCCCGGATTGAAGGCGCCTCCAACATTGAAGATGACAATCCCATCTCTATCCAGGCCGAAGAGATAAATGGGGCCGTCCTGCCATCGGCCATCCAACTCAAAGTCCTGCAGAGCTTGTTCCCAGCCCACCAGTTCTACATGTTGCACGGCACAGCGGACATAATGTCTGAGTTCAGAACGCGTGTGAAGATCAGCCAGCCGGCCCGTAGCTGTTGCGGTACAGTCCAAGTCAGAGGCAAACACTGGGGTGGTCCCGAGCAGCCATAGAGCCAATGCCGCTAGTCCCCATCGTACAATCGATTTTCCCGCCCCATAGCTCATGGCCAATTTCTCCTTCTCTTGCACAATCGGCTTGTCGTCCTCTGAGCCAAAGAATCACTAAGACGGATCCTGTGTTAGAGACAGGTTTGCAAGTTCAGATGCCTAAAACCCTACGAAAGGGGTACCAAATTTCAAGAATTATATAGCACGGCCGACTGTTTACTTTCCAGGTTGTGCCGGAACTGCAACCCAAACTCGTTCAAGACTGAAGGTGACGCGGGCTCCAGTCGGCTGTCCTGTCGCTGGAGGATCGCATAGGCTTCGGTCACACAGCACAACAGCCTTTTCTGGGACACCCAGCTGCACTCCGCCAACGCCGCAGACCGCGTTGGCATGCTGCCAAGCCAGGTACCGATCGAACCGGATGAGGGGCCCTGGTTCTCTTTCACCGCCGTCGCCTTCTTGAATTCTCAGTCGAAAATTCTTTCTTCCAGAAAGGGCGGCAAGAGAAGATGGATGGATCTCTTGACTCCGACCCGTCTTCCCCTTGATGGTCGGTTTACTCTGCCTATTCGTATGAGGCTCTGCATTGGTTAGAGAGAGCCACACGAAAGCTAAGACGATGGGACTGGATAGTTACTTGGTTGTATTTGACGTACTTGTTTCTCCTTGTCAGGTCTCTAGGGCCTTTCAAATTTCCTCCGAGGCATAGGTTGATGCCTGATGACCTACCGGTCGTTGTAAGTCTTCGTAACTTTCCAACACTCCACACCGAGGGTAGACCACCTACTGTGGGGAGTTCACTTCAAGAATAGTGGACGTCGCAACTACTTCACTCCGCCAGTCTATCTGCCATTTTGCCTCTCACTCAATTGGCTTGATTGGTCGTCAAACTGCCCACGCACTTCTCCGGTGCCCACGAACTGGGAAAGAAGCCGGTAGTTGCCTGTTTCAAAACGAACGCGCCCAGCCAGAATCGCCGGATGAACCTGAGCAGCCGACGCCATGCTCAACACAGCCATTGGCGCCGGGTCTTCAAGGATACTTCCTGCGTCCCATATATCTGGCGGCACCAGAGCGTCCTGGGCTAGTAGATCCGCCTCCTGTTCGGTAGTGTCGCTTCCAACGAATTTGACCCCTCGAAGACTATGGTCATCTATGAAGCCCGTCTCTTCGCTGCAAACGCCAAAATGTAGGCATATGTGGGCCAATTCATGCAACAGTGTGAACCAGAAGTTATCAATCCGGTCGTAGCGTAAGGTCAGGCCGATTACCGGCCTTCCTTCAGGAAGTCTCAAAGCAGCGCCGTCGAGATGGGTTCTGGGTAGATGAGCCACATACTCGACCTCCACCCCGTGCTGAGCTAGAAGGTCCCTAGCCTGGATCGGTCCGTCCCCGGAAACGCTCATCCGGGCTACCTGGCGCAGAAGCTGCGGCGTAACAGCTCCTGGCAGGTATTTCACGCCCGACTGATTTTCCCTGGCTCGGGCCAGTACCTGCCAGCACCAAGCTCTGAGTGCATAATCATCGGTCTTGGCGTTCACTCGCCGGCCATCATTCTTGCGGTACAAGGGAGCCGCAGCAAATTCTCGACCACCGGCACGCTCCATCAGGCCAGCGATCAACTCCTTGGCTTGGTCCTTTAGGTCTGGGACGTGAGGAATCCAGCCGGCTTTGGCCATAGCTCTAAGAGGAAATCTGGGATATTCAAAACTAGGCAGCGTGTCCGGCAAACTGACTCCCGGCTTCTGCAAAAGGACCTCGGCTGGTATTCCCAAGTGTTGGTGAAGTGCCCGGGCTATAGACATGGTGATGGCCCGCTTTCCCGAAAGCACCTCCGAAACCTTGGCCCGACTTCCGATGAAGGGCACAAGGTCGCGGGGGGTCAGATTCGCCTGGTCCATTCGGAACATGATGGCAGAAATAGGGTCGGGAAATCCGATGGGGTAATTCCTTTCCTCATATAGATCCACAAGGTCAGTAAGCACGTCTAACTCGACCCGGTTGGGATCATCCACGTCGTCTACTTGCCCTTCAGGGCCAGACAGCGCATTCATGAGTTCGGTTATCCGGGTCAACGCAGCATCACAGTCCTCTTCTGAGCGGATCGCCCGAACTTCTACCATGATTACACCTCCTCCGCATTGATGCGGTCATACTCCTTGTGGGTGCCTACAAAATGGATAAAGACTGTTCCCCCCGGGTAGAAAAACCTTGCAACAATCCGAAAGTCGTTGTGTCGGGTTCTAAATACAACCCGGTTTCCCCTGACTATGCTGGCGTTGGGGTAGCGTTTGACAACATGAGTCGGATTGGACCAGTCCGCTTGTTTCACCTCTCGATACCATGCAATTAGCGGTTGCTCGGATTCTGGGAGCGTCACCCAGAATTCCCGGAGCGCTCTTCTTGAAATGATCCGCACAACGTAACTTAATAATTCCCAACAATACCAATAGTAAAGTGCTCCCAGATTTTGATCAAGGGTTAAAGATGTAGCACTGTGAAAACGAACCACCCCACTGCCTTCCACAGAGTTCTGGGCAAACTGATGGAAGGTTGGGAGGGTGTACACAGTGGAGTTGTATGTGCGAGTGCGCCGGGCCTGCACCATCGGTGGTATGAGTATGTGCGAGGCTGCCCGGAGTTTGAGCTGCGCTGGAACGCCGTGCGCAAAATGTTTCAGTACTCGGCGACCCCCGCGTATCGCCGAGGATCACTACCACGTCGTCCGAACCTAGACCCTTATCGCTGGGTGACAGGATACTCGAAGAGGACTTGAGGCTTCCGAGGAAGCAGCGTCACACCGTGTGAATTCACACATTCCATTTAATGGAAATCTAGAGACCTGAATATCAGGCCCTAACTAATGCCTTCAGGGCCCGGCTTTCTGCGCTTTGAAGGGAAAAGAGCTGGAAAGAACATCGGGACAGTGGCCTGATATCGGCTGTAGGTGGCATATTTCTCAAGTGATATTTTCTCTGTGAACCGTGTGGAACCATGGAAGAACAATATCAATATTACACAGCCCAGGCCCGTCCAGTGCCATATCTGGCTTGAACTGGATATGGCAAAAAGGTAAAAGGTCACCCACATTCCCATTTCGCAGAAATAATTGGGATGACGGCAGAATCGAAACAGCCCATCTGCCATAAACGGTTGTGATACTACAATGCCCGCTGCCATTTGCCGTTTCTTGTGTTGGTGAAATCGCCACATCTGCGCATCGGCAATGCTTTCCAATATAAGCAATACCAGAAACAACGCAGCCGCAAGGTAGTCCAACCAATCCAGCGGTTGTCCAGAATATAGCCACGCCTGATGTATGGGCGCAGTAAACATCCACACGATAATCATATTACCGAGGGCAATGATAGATACGTTAAACAGTTGGAATTTCAGCGTGCCGAGCTCTTTCCTTACATAGACAGTCCGATAGTCTTCGTTGCCGACCCTGTACCCGCCCTTCAGGGCCAAGTTGAAAGTCAAACGGATTGACCACAAGATAACCAATACAGTCATGACATTGACGCGAGCGTCTTGAAACTCCAAATCGGAAGCAACGATCAGGCAGTACACCGCTGGGAACCACTGACCACAAGCGCTCCACCCAGCAATAGTCTCTCGTCAACATTGAGAGTATCCAACAGAGCATGGCTAAAGCGATGCACAGTTCAAGCGCGGTCCCAAACGGGGTGCCTGACAAGGGATGTTGGATCATGGAGTTGTGGTTGTATTTCTGTCAAGGGTCATGCGGGATTGCAGCCCAAGATCGGAAGTAGATTCCCAGTTGAGAATAGATCTGGCTTATTAGGCATTGGGAATTAGGAATAATATATCCCGGCAGGAAGAAATGGCATTCTAAATCTCTAGCTCCCAATCCTTTCTTGCTGGAGCGAATCGCGCTCCGGGACCAGGAGTTTCGCCTGCCCAAAGCGAGAGAACGGGCAAGCGGAGACTATTGGAGAAGCGGCGACAGAGGCCTTGCGAGCTCCGCTTTCCTGCACAGCAGAACTGGAGCCTGGCTGGATTCTGAACCCTCTCTTAACTGCTTTGATCAGTGAGAAACTGGGCCTATCCATGGGGGTGAACAGCAGGTCAACCGAGTGCATTCCCAGCCCTGTTCGCAGTGTAGGTCACAAGTCAATATCAGAGGACTTGCCTTGCTCTGTGTGCGACCGGGATTGAAGCCGGTCGCACACAGATTGCGAAGAATTACTGTGGCGGTTGTAGGACGGAAACTACATAAGTCTCCAGATACTCTGCCGCTACTCGTTGTACATCTTCAGAGGTCACAGCACTTATGCGTTCAGGATAATCGGTATCCACCTGGTGTCCAGCCCCCAGCATCTCGTACCAGCCAAGATCGAAGGACTTTTCCTGGGCGGTTTCATTGCGCAGGACGAAGTCTCCCAATTCCCTCTGGATGGCTAGTTCAAGTTCATCTGCCGTGACTCCGTTATCCCGTACATCGTACAGGATGGCTAGGATTTCTTCCACGACACCCTCACCGGATTCGGGCGGTACGATAGCGTAGGCAGCTAAGTGGCTTTGTCCCGCCCTGGAGGGGAAGAACGAACCGGTGGCATAGGCCAAACCTTGCTGCTCTCGAAGAATTGTGAACATGCGACTGGAAGAGCCGCTGCCGACAATACTATTCAACACCTTCATGGCTGCATAGTCGTCACTGGAAATGGGGGGTCCAGGGAACCCCATTACGACCCAGGCTAGGTTCGCTTCTTCTTTCTCAGTTGTAACCGTGCGAGGTTCACTTAATTCAATGCTGCGGGATCCCTTCTCGAATGGCGGCTTGGTGGATTCCAAGGCACCCAGGGCTGTGCCCAGACGCGCAGCCATCAGCTCGGCATTGATGTTCCCCACCACTGTAACCACCATGTTTTCGGGGACGTAGTGCCGGGCATAGAAGTCCTGAACCTGCGGCAGCGTCAGGTTTTCCATGGACTCCTGCGTACCTAAATCTGGATTGCCGTATCCACTGTCCCCATACAGTTCAAGCAGCAGCTGATGGTAAATGGTACCGAAATTATCGTCCCCCTGTGCCTCGATGGAAAGCAGGCTGTCGCGTTTTAGCCGGTTGAATTCATCTTCGGAGAATGCTGGTGCGGTAAGGACGTCCAGATAAATGGGCAAAGCATCCTGCCAAGTATCTGCGGTGGCCACTAAAGACACGCTCGCCATATCAGGAAGCTGAGATTGCGACAGGGAAGCACCTAGATTCTCGATGGCATCAAAGATCTCTTCCTCCGTTTGGCTTTCGGTGCCTCGCAGCAACAAGGCGTTAGTAAAGGAGGAAACACCCGCCAAGGCGGTAGATTCTATGGCTGTTCCGGTTCCTACTAAAGTTTGGAAGGCCACGACATTTGTGGTCGGGTCTTCACGTAGGATCATCCGCAGACCATTGTCCAGTACCAAGATTCCATCCGGGTCCCCTGTGTCTAACTCCATCGCCGTCTCAGGGGCCATCCGCACTTCCAGGCGTGTGCCAAGATCAACATATTTGCGGGCCACATCGATCACATCCTGCACACTCACTTGGCGGATACGATCAACGTAATTGAAAGCAGCCAGTGGGTCTCCAACAACCGTGGTGTAGAAGCCTAGGTAGGAGGCCATGCCGGAGCTGCTCTCGGTCTGTCGCTCGATTAAGGCCACCAGCACTCTCTTAGCAGTCTCCACCTCTGCGGCAGTTACATTTCCGTCCAAAACCCGTTCCATCTCCTGCAACAGGGCACTGCGGGCCACTTCCGTTTCGCCCAGCGGATACTGTGCACTCAAACTGAAAATGGCTGGTAACTGCGTGGTGAAATAATCTGAATCGGCCCAAGTAATTACGCCCAGATCCCGAATGACATTGCGGTAGATCCGTGAGCTGCGGTTTCCCGATAGCAAGTACAGGAGCACATCCATGGACACCACGTCGTCAAATTCCTCGACGGGGGGTGCAGGCCAAGCCATATATAGGCGTTCCTGTTCCACATCACGGGACAGGAACAGTTCATCCAGGCCGGTTATTGCCTCAGGATCGAGCGGTTCAAATGCGGGAAGATCCTTTGCTACCATGCTTCCAAAGGATTCCTGAATTTGGGCCAGGACTCCATCCGGGTCGATGCCACCAGCCACCACCACGGTCATGTTGTTGGGGACGTAATAGGTATCCAGCCAATTCAGGAAATCGTCGCGCGTAATGCTGCTGACTGTTTCCTCGGTACCCAGAATGGGTTGCCCGTAGGGATGTTGGCCATAGTAGGCATTCCAGACCTGATAGAAGAGATAGGAATCGGGATTGTCATTTCGCTGATCCCCTTCGCGCAAGACGACATCCCGTTCACTAAGCAGCTCTTCTTCAGGAAAAAGGCCGTTGATCAGGATGTCAGCTACCAGGTCTATTGAAGCTTCGGCATGCACCTTGGGAACAGACACGTAGTAATTGGTGTAGTCAAATGAAGTGCCGGCATTAGACGAACCGCCCCAGCCTTCCACTACGGCATCTACGTCCTGAAACCGGGTGGAACCTTTGAAGATCATGTGTTCAAAGAAATGGGCGATGCCATTCAACTCGGGTGGTTCCTGGGCAGAACCCACCCCAATCCAAACCTCGACAGTAGACACGGCAGAACCAGTCCGGGGGGCCAGTACCACGGTCAGGCCATTGTCAAGGGTAGTGATGACGACATCGTCGCGCGCGGAATCCAACGCCTGGACTTGGCTCATGGCGCCGGGGACTAGTAATCCCCCCCAAAGTCCAATGGCGCAGAGAAGTACAGTGGCAAATCTCAGCAAGGATTTAGGCATAGGGCATCTCTTGGAATATTTCATTGTGGAAGTGAATGGTTCTTGAAAAGTATAAGCAACATACTTGATCAGATCATGGGAGAGGTCGCCACCATCTGACCATACCAATATTAAGAAACAATAAAGATACCAGCGTGAGCGCTTCAAACTGCAATTCATACCAATCTAGGCAACATTTTCCGGGGGAAACAGATCAAGCGTCAAGTGAATCAGCAGAGGGCTATTCATTACTTTCCGGCCAGCCTGATGACGACTGGGAAACCAATCTTTTGCTAAATTCATTCTGAATCTCAGGCCCAGGACGAATTTGCAGTAAAGCCAGCAGTGTCTAGACCTACAGCTCCTCCCCAAAACCTGAGTCAGGTGCCCACAGCTGGTCTGTTTCTAGGAATTAGGATTGGGCCATGTCTCTTGCGAAACGGTAAAAGGGGCAAGATTTATGCCGCAGTTAGCGATTCCCGAACGCCATCCCCGTTCTGGTACTGGAGCGTAAGGAGGATGTCACTGGCTGCTGCTAGTATGCAAAATTCCGCATGCTGCTAGTCGACAGTTTTCCACAAAATGAAAGTAGTACTTTCATTTTGCAACTTTTTCGCTACAATGAGTAGCATGATTGAGCGAGAAATTGCCTCCTGTTTAGCTGCATTGTTTGGGCAGTATCCCTTTGTAACGGTGACCGGGCCGCGCCAATCCGGCAAGACGACACTTTGTCGCGCCGCCTTTCCAAATCTGCAGTATGCCAATTTGGAGGCACCCGATCAGAGGTCATTCGCCGAATCCGATCCCAGAGGCTTTCTCGCCCAGTATTCAGACGGAGCCATACTGGACGAGATTCAACGCGTTCCTGAATTGTTGTCCTACCTACAGGTTCTCGCAGACGAAGAGGGACGCAACAGCCTTTTCGTATTGACCGGTAGCGAACAGTTCAGGCTTACCGATGCCATCAGCCAATCGCTGGCTGGACGTACAGCCTTGCTTCGCCTATTGCCATTTTCTCTCACCGAACGTCGGCGTACCGGCGCTCCCAACTCGGTGGACGACATTCTCTTTTCGGGATTCTATCCCCGCATTTTCAATCAAGGACTTGACCCGCGTCAAGCCTTGGGAGACTATTTCGAAACCTATATCGAGCGTGACGTGCGTCGAATAGGAAAGATTCGCAATCTCTCAGCTTTTCGCCGTTTTGTTCAGCTTTGTGCAGGTCGGGTTGGACAGTTGGCTAATCTTTCCTCTCTGGGCGCAGACGCCGGTGTATCTCATACCACGGCGCGAACATGGCTGACAGTGCTGGAAGCGAGCTATATCGTATTTCAACTACAGCCTTTTCACGCCAACGTCCGAAAGCGGTTGGTCAAGTCGCCCAAGCTGTATTTCTACGATGTTGGCTTGGCTAGTTACCTGCTTGGCATCGAAAACGTCCGGCAAGTAGCCACTCATCCCCTGCGTGGGCCATTATTTGAAAATGCGGTTGTGGTGGAAGCCCTCAAACACCGTTTCAATCGAGGCCGTCGATCCAATCTTTCCTTTTTCCGAGATGGGCAAGGATTGGAATGTGACCTCCTATATGAGATAGGGCAAGACATTATGGCTATCGAGAGTAAATCCGGTGCGACCATCGCTGCCGATTATTTTCATTCCCTAAATCGCGTGGCTGATCTGCTTCCAGCCATCACTGCCAAGGCCGTTATATATGGCGGCACAGCTCGTCAACAGCGAAGTGACTGCGAAGTTGCTCCGTTAGCAGACCTAAGCGGAGTCTTAGAACGATTTGAAGTCGTCCAGGACGTTGCTGTTTTTCTGGAAGAGAAAATGGCCCGGGTTCCAGACGAATGGGATACAAAGACGTTGGATACTGTATACCGGACCCACATCCGACCCACACTTGATGGTTTGGAGCACACATGTAGACCTTTAGCGGACCAATTGTTTCATTCCGTTCGCCCTAGTTTTACCGCCAAATACGGTCAGAGAGGGGTCAATTGGGGGAGCACCTTGGATGCTTGGACTTGGGAAAAAACGAAGAACGAATTCATTCTAGACAGAGGCTTCAAATTACTTGATCGCCGACCGGTTAAGTTGAGCCACTCTTACTATTTCACAGGGTACACCGGCAAGGGCGGCTTGGAGTTTGACGTAGTAATCACTGTCGAATGGGAACTAGATGGCAAAGGTTTATCACGTCACGTTGCCGTCAATGGCTCTTCGATTCCAGTGATAGAGGACTACATTCCTTACTCGGACCTAGAAACCCGGAGTGCAGATGTAGACCGCGTCGTAGCATTTGCCACTGCCTCTGTCATGCAGCAGATCGACGCTCTGACCAACGAAAAGAAAAAAGAGAACTAATGAGAATGGAGGCCGGGATTTGCAGTGCCCTGTGAGCACGTGCTGGCGCCATACTTTAGCAACATCGTGGGTAATTAGAGCCGGTATCAAACTACACTATTTCAACGGTGTTTGTTCACGTTAACGCTGTTCCTCCTTGTCCGTCCTGGATTAAACCTACAGGCAATTTCTTTAATTCCCCGGTTCGGTATTAAACCTAATGGAGGTTTTCTTTAATTAGGTAGTTGCCTTGGGCCGAGGCAAGAGTACCCCCTGCAGATTCAGAACAATTGGCGAAGGAGGTTCACTTTCACTATTTCTGCTGGCATAGATAGGTCGTTTTTCTTCCCATATAGAAAGCTTTCAGTCCGCGTCCTCCAATTCAACATTTTTCGAATTGAATGAGGCTCCCGGGGTACGCCGCCAAGTAGTAGGCTGCGAAACTTTCATGAGTGCCAGTACACTCACCATATCCCATTGCCCCGCTGGCTTTCCTTGCGTCAGAATGTGGCCCGAAGACTAAGACCTGAAGTTACTGCGGCAAAATCTGTACGGCAGCCTTCCGTAGTCTCGTCACTGCTTCAACTATAGGGCCCGTTCGTCGCTTCTATCCATCCGCCAGAAGGGACAGTCGGTTCTGATTACCTTGGCCCATTTCCCACAGGCTCTTGCAGTCTCTCTTGTTCCACAATTCAAAGACTTCAAAGATAGGCCGGTGTACTCCCAGGATCGTCGACAACGCCTTGTCGCCTGACGATCCTGGGCTTGGCTTGTCAGTCGTCAAGAGAATGAAAGGTATTTCCACAGTCATTCCGCCCTCGTGCAAAACACAAGCTTTACCTAACGCCTTCCAAAGAGTATCGGCCTGTTTCAGCCCGGTGCGGTCTCCGGAAAACGCTCCGCTGAAGTCAAAAAGAAATTGTTTTCCTTCTCGGGATTCAGCCTGTACATCAACCTCAACTCCAAACTCACGGAATCTTCTAGGGCTTTCTATGATTCTGAATCCACAAACCTCCAGCAGGTCCTTGGCCATCTGTCGGGCCCTAGCTCCCTGTTCCACAGCCCTCTTTAGAAAGTCAGCAATCTCAGCAATCTCTTCCTGCCGCGGCGCAATGGGGATGTCCATGCCGGGCACCTTGATTGGGCCTTTGTTCAGTTCGGCTTCTGTTGCAGATATTCTTTTTCTAGCCATCTCAACATACTCCGGGAACATATCGAACCCGGCATAGCTTCTGCATGTTTCCAGAGCCGCTATTGCTGTAGTACCCGACCCCATGAAAGGGTCCAAGACAAGGTCCCCTTTGAAAGTGTAGAGATTGATGAGTCGTTGAGGCAATTCCTTGGGAAAGGGCGCAGGATGTCCCACCCTCAGGGCAGATTCGGGAGGGAATTCCCATTTGTCAGTGGTGTAAGACAGAAAAGCATCCCGTGTAATCGTGCTTTCGTAAGGCTGCTGGTTTGCCTTTCTCTTAGTAGCTGATATCCCCCGGCTGAAACTGCCTTTGCTGGCCACGATGATACGTTCCGTAACATCCCTCAGTACGGGATTTGAAGCACTCCGGAAACTGCCCCAGGCGCAAGATCCGTTCTGTCCCTCTGCCTTGACCCAAATTACCTCTCCCCTCAACAGAAAACCCAGGTCCTGCAATATACCGATTACGTCAGCAGATAGAGATCGATACGGTTTACGCCCCAAGTTGGCAACGTTGACAGCGATGCGGCCACCGATTTCCAGTTTGCTAAAACATTGTTCGAACACATCCCTTAGCATTTCCAAATACTCACTATAGCTGGCTGGAATTCCTTCCTTTCCTAGAGCAAGTTCGTATTCTTTTCCGGCAAAGTAGGGCGGTGAGGTCACTACCAGGGCTACAGATCCGTCAGGCAAATCCTTCTCGCTTGCATCCGCTCCAATGCATTTATCCATGTTACGGGCATCGCCCACCCAAATGTGGTCGACTCTTCGTATCGGCGATGGTTCAAAGTCATTCAACAAGGTCTCAGGACTTTCGAAACGTGCATAAAAAACGCTAGAGTCATGTCCTTCTCGCCGGGAACTACCAAAGGATTTGGTCTTCGTGCTTCTTCGGGAGGTCGAAGTTTCTTTCACGGATCGAGCCCTCATAAGACGGAGGATGGAATCTGTTCAATCAAGGTGAACTTCTTGCAAAGCAGACTCTGAGCATCGCTGTTGACCGTTCCAACCATTCAAACTCTTTGAATTGAGCGACGAAAATATAATGGTTGGCACTACTCTAGAACATTCACAATGAAGTGAATCAGCACTATGCAAATTCCAATGGATAATGAGGGAAACCAAGATGATGCCTGTTTCATGGCGAGGGGCAACTTTCATCCCGCTTGCTATGGTTCCCCTAACGTAATCCATACCTCTCCGATCCATGCTCCTTACTGTTGCAAGGATTGCGAAACTGTGGCCTTCAAGAGAATCTATAGACCCGTTCTCCCAACGGGGAACGCGATGGGAGAATCGCACCCCAGGAGGCAGATGTCACCGAACTAGTGATAGGTTCGGGAAGTCATCACAGCTGTTACAAGTTAAGAGGAATAAACGAAGTATGTCAATGATCTCGAAGGTGCGTATGTGCCTAATCAGAGACACATCGATAACCATTCTTCTCAACCTGCGCTTGAAAGAACGCGCGGTCAAGTTCCAGTCCGAAGCCTGCTGTCTCAGGAAACTTGACCAACCCCTCCTGCACGGCATGACCATGCTCCAGACCTGTAGTCACAGCTTCATCCCACTCTACAAAGCCAAACTGTTCAATCGCGGGTACTAAATGACCGGTCACATAATTGCCTATGACCCGACCATAATGATGCGGCGCTGTAAGCACCTTCCAATCGTCCAATTGCCGGCCTAGTTTCAGCCAGTTTGTAAAGCCATAGGAAAAAATATCGTACTGCACTACATTAACAAGACCATCCCGGGCCCAGTCCAACAGAAAGGGCGCAGCCAAACCTTCCCCGTCTGCCACGTGGATGTTCAAGCCTTCCTTTTGTAGCCACTTTTGTAAATCTTCATAGAGAACCGGATCTTCATGGAACGCCTCTTCTACCCAGAAGAGGTTGGCATCTGCGGTTTCAGCCAGTACCCGCTTCGTCAAGTTGAGGTTGTATCCGTTGTTGGCGTCGATCATGATGGCGCAGTCAGGCCCCACCGCCTCTCGGATTCCTCGGATTACTTTGATGTCGCGCACAGTCCCTGCTTCCAAGGGCATATGCCTTGCCCCACGCCCCACCTTGATCTTGAAAGCTCGGTGTCCATTGTCGTATCCATACCGGGCTTCCTCCTGCATCAAGGCAACGGCCTCAGCATCATCGCCCAAATCCAGATCGTCAATGTAGAGTGAGGTGTCGTAACAGGGCACACCTCCTAAGGTTTTGTCTTCTTTTCCCTGCCAGTCGGCTAGCAGAGCGCGGACTGATCGCCCCGACATGCGTGCAACGAGGTCCCAAAGTGGAAACTCGAAATTCTGCCACTTTGCCGCGGGGCCCACATCGGCTTCAAATACCTCTCTAAGAGATTTCCCCAGCAAAGTCCCGCCCTGCTCCTGAGGACAGTTTGACCAACCTATACCTTCATGCCCGTCGTCGGTTTCTACGCGCATGATCAGGACCTTAAGATCCTGTCCATGGACAGATAAACGCGAGTTCATGCCGGCCTGGCGGGGCCTCCTTCCAGGCAAGGCAGCCCACTCGACCCGCACGATGCGGGAGTCAAACACGGTTAGTCCTCCATCCGAAGAATGCTGCGGGCGACTTCACCTCTGGCCAGCACCTCAAAGGCCTCATTTACCCCTTCCAGAGGGAATTCACGGCTAACTAATTCATCGATCTGGAGCTTTCCCTCTATATACAGCTGAACGATCCGCGGAAAGTCGATGTGCGTCCGGGCTGAACCGTACAGAGAACCGATTACCGTCTTCTCGGCAATCCACATGCGGGCATCCATCTTTAATTCCGTGTCCACCGGTGCATGGCCGACATATACCGTGACGCCCCTGGGGCGTGTGCATTCCAAACTCTGAATAAAGGGGGCTGGCGTTAGGCCGATGGCTTCGAAGGCATAGTGGGCCCCGTCTCCACCTGTAATCGCGCGGATACGTTCGACCGGATCCTCTTTCCCGGCATTTACAACGTGCGTGGCACCGAACTCCCGCGCCATGTCCAGCTTGTTGTCTAGCAAATCCACTGCGATGATGGGAGAGGCGTTGGCCAAGCGGGCGCCCTGAATACAATTCAATCCCACTCCGCCACAGCCAAATACAGCTACAGAACTCCCGGGCTCCACTCCCGCGGTGTTAATGACGGCACCTACTCCTGTCATCACCCCACAGCCAATCAGGGCCGCCTTGTCCAATGGCATGTCCTTGTTTATAGGAACCACGTATGGTCGAGGCACGACTGTCCCCGTGCTGAACGTGCCTAGATCGCTCATCTTATGCATCGGGGAATTGGTGCCAGGGTGCAGCGGTGCCGTAGCCCCGTCGTGTACCATGCTGCATACTACTGGGTGGCCCTTTTGGCAGGCTTCGCAGTTTCCACAGTTGGGTTTCCAAGAAAGGATGACGTGATCCCCCACCTTGACATCTTGGATGTCCGCACCCACGGCCTCTATGACTCCTGCTCCTTCGTGGCCGAGAATACCAGGCAATTCCTCCATGGGCCATTCGCCTTTGACGATATGCCAATCGGAATGGCACACGCCGCTGGCCACTATTCGGACTCTCAGGTCATCTGCCCGGAGTGGCGGCAGTTCAAATTCCATCACCTCCAGCAGTGTATTGGGTTTATGTAAGACGGCAGCACGAATCATGACATCTCCTCTATCCGCTCAGGGACTTAGTCATCCTTGAATTGATTATCTATCTTTGCCCGTGTAGCGCCTACTCCATTTCCGCAGCCGGCACTATTTGGGTTGTCTTCGCGTCTCGATCCAACAGCCCCCCCCCCCGTGCTAGAGCCAGTTCTGGACTCTCTGGTGTGGAGATCGCGAGATAGCATCAAGACCCAACCTGTCTTGTGCGAGCATTTTGAGGGAAAGCCCTATATCTATTGAAAGGGGTCTACGATTCTGGTGTGATTCAGAATGGTACGGATTACCCCAATCTGGTAAAAAAGGAACGCAATCCCCAGGGTCACAATGGACAAGAGAATCCAGCCTAAAATGTGACCCAGCTGTTCCATCGCTTGGATTTCCACCTCTAAAACCCCTAATACTTCCCCCTGTTCGCCATACACCTCAGTACCGTTCAGGAACTTGGCTGCCCAAGCGTAAGGAAGGAAAAATGTAGCAATACCAAGGGTCACTATGGAGAGTAAGATCCACAAGAGGGTATACAGGAATATGTCACCCATTGTCCAAGTGGTGCGGAATTTGTATCTGATGCGATTGGTTCCCCCGATTGGCCCTCGGTCCTGTGCAGAAGTCGCTTCTAGGGTATTGGTGTCATCCATTTTCCGATTTTCCTTGTAGCTAGACGCCGCCCAGGAACGCGTGCTTGGCGGTGGACATGCAATCACCTATTTCTTTCAGGACTATCCGCAAAGGCGGTGCCGAAAGACTCAGCATCTCTACGCGGTAGAGTGGACGGGTCCGCTGGACGTCAATCCCTTCTCGGGCGCCTCTACTTCCCACTAACCCGGCGATTCCACCAGACGATTAGCGGCGTGATCACCACCGTGGGCAACACCCAGGGAATCCACACGGGATCGAGATCCACGTTTACCACCATCACGGCTGTAACCGTAGCAATGGTACCCGCAAGCATATTAGTAAGGTGTCGTTGTACCCGTTGCTTCCCGGCTCTCGACAGCCCCTTTGCTAAGCGATAGTGAAAATATCCATCAGCTAAGGCCAGTGCCAAGGCGATGAAGCCGAAAATTAGCAAGGTTACCCATTGCGCATCTTCCTGCGTGACCAGAATGGCACCATATCCCCACATGCCCGCGCCGGTAAGCCCCAGGGTCCCGACTGCGATCCAATCCACTGGTTGGGGGTGGCCGCGGCGGTTGCGGGCGAATCGCCACCCAGCAAAGACCAGGTAAAAGCTGAAGACAGCGATGAGCAGCAGGAAAATATCGGAACCGAAAATGGCCAACGGGATTGCCGTCAGGAATATTACTGTCATGCAAACCGCGTACACTCTCCCCGACCTCAGGTGGTTGACGCCCCCCTTGGCCGTGGCCAGAGCAACAACCGCGGCCAGCAGAGCTATCGAACCAGCTGCGATATGAACGCCGAGTAAACCTTGAACAATCATGGATCTATCCCTTACTTGGCCCAAGTCTCCGGCAACTATGAATTCAGTAAGCGGCCTTCTGCACGTTTTCTGTTTTCCGTACCCTAACCCGCAAAGGCCCATAACCTGGTCGTGGGGCCGAATGCAGACTCTCGGACTTCAGTCTCTGTTTTCCTGGCCAGAAAAGCGCCACAAGGATATGGCTTCGGCAATCAGAACCACCACTGCAACGGAGACGAGGTAGTGCCACAGTTCAGGTACGGGTTCCAGAGCGGCCGCCATCTTATCAATGTACTGCAGAAGATAGCGAAACCCCAACATGGCTACCAATGCAGTTATGACGTCCCTAGGCAGCTGATCCCGGTGGTTCCCTGAACCGTCCCGTTTCCGCAGAGAATCTCCTAGGTTGACTAGCACTGTCAGAAAGATGGCAATAATTACTGCTGGATCAGCTACGTAGTCGTAAATGAGTTGGCCAGTTACCTGATCAACGGCAAAGACAAGAGCGTTGCCTAAGTTTGACAAGACTGCCAGGATATTGAAGGCTGCCAGAATTTTCCTGCCTGTATGCATTGGACTCCCTCCTAATCGATAGTGGTTTCCCATGTCTGAATGGTAGAACGTTCAATCAGTTGCGACAAGGCAGAGAAAGACAGTGGAAGCCGTACTTTCCCCTTGGCTAAGGGGAACACCATGGGAGAGACCCATACCAACAATTTGGTACATCCGTTTTCTTGGTCTCAGTTTCCGGCTGGCCCTTTGGCATGCAAGAAAGCAGGCGGGTCTGACTCTCCCTTGGTCGAAGCGGCCCTTGTTGACAGAGAACAGTTAGATCGGCCATCTGACGAGCCACTTTCCAGTTGAACATCAATCCGGGGGGAGGAGGCGAAGCATTTTCTCTGGTTGGATCTATTGTAAAAAAGTGTATTTGTGCTTTGGCCTGGCTAGCCAAGCTTTAAGTGCCCGCACCGATTGGCCACAGAAAAAGCTGAAACATTGATTCCCCATCGCAGGCGATTCAAGTTGGCCGTCATATCTAGATCCCTGGCAGAGAACAGCCTGACCTCTGCATTATTCCGGTACCTAGCCCCCGTCCCTCCGGTCTACCGTTGTTGTTCGTGTTGACAAGCTGTCTCAAAATTGTCTTGAACTTGGATATCCACAGCTCTTTCATTGGACATCTTCTAGGGATTACGTAGTTGGTACAGCCAGACTCGCATATATTGGTCATGTACTTGAGTAGGCGAATTGAACGACAGATTTGTCATTGTTGGCTCTCCCGATTTCTCCTACTGTTTTTATGTTGTGACTTTGCCTAACGCGACAGGCTTCGGAACCACGACAGCTTCAGACACACATCTTTTACGTGGAGTAATGAGTGCCACCTGCAGGCTCTGTAAGATATCCCAAACCTTGTAATCCAGTTCGGGGAGACCATAATGGCGTGGATCAAGCAAGTTACTTACGACGAATCTAGCGGACTGTTACGTCATATCTTTGATCAGGCTTTGGGAAGAGCGGGCCGTATCTGGAAAATAGTGCAGATCATGAGTCTGCGTCCCCAAACACTGCAAGCCTCCATGCAGCTCTATACGGAAACCATGCAGGCACCCTCAGATCTCACACGAGTGCAGCGGGAGATGTTGGCCACAGTGGTTTCAGCTGAATTACAGTGCCCTTACTGAACCCAGGCGCATGCATACGATCTCCGTGCCGAGATCGCAGAAACAAAAACCTGGACTTCAGAGGAAGCGGATGAATTTCTGCATGGTGTCGCAGGGGACTGGCGCAAGGTCAGACTCTCGACAGAAGACATGGCCCTGTGCGAATTCGCAGCTAAACTGACGCATACTCAAGAAGACATGACTGCCTCAGATCTGGAGCATCTTCGTCAAATCGGGTTCACTGAAGCCGCAATCCTTGACGCAGTGCAAGTCATTGGCTATTTCAACTACATCACCCGCGTTGCCGATGCCCTTGGTCTCGAACCTGAGGAATTCATCAAGACTGAATGGGGTTCGGAGACCAAGCCAAGGTAACCCTCACCTGATTAGTCCCTTATTCAATCGTGGTAGCGTTTCCCGAAGGCTTTTTCACAGCCAGTGTCCTTGGACGCTTCGGGCCTCCCCAGTTCAGCTTGAACTGCCATCCCCGTGACTGTTATGAATTGGATTGTGTTATTAACTCGAAAGGGTAGGTTCTGTCTTGGCTGTTAGGGTACCTTGGACTCGGAAGCAATTACAGGTGGTCCTGTCGTTGTACTGCCGCCTGCCTTTCGGGAAGTTTCACCCTAGGAGTCTGCGCCGTAGAAACTCCCGGAGAGTCTATGGTATAAGGGTAAAGTCAGGACTTGACCGGAAACTCCGCAGAAAGCAGGAGCGCGACAGCATGCCCCACCACTTTCGACCCTACCAACCGGAGCAGCCGCTGCTGTTGCCGCCCGACCTGCGGGATTGGTTGCCTGAGGATCACCTGGTGTACACGGTGAGCGAACTGGTGGACGCGCTGGATCTGGCGGCTTTCTATGCCCCCTACGCGCAGCAGGGCTCAGGCAATCTCCCGTATGCACCCGCCATGATGGTGAAGATTTTGGTCTACGGCTATGCCACGGGGGTATTGTCGTCCCGGCGGCTGGCACAGAAACTGGAAGAGGATGTGGCCTTCCGGGTGCTGGCAGCGGGGAATCGGCCCCAGCATCGCACCCTCTGTGAATTTCGGCGGCGGCACCGCGCAGATTTCGGGGCGGTGCTGGTGGCGGTGGTGCAGCTGGCACGGGACCTGGGTCTGGTGTCACTCACCACTTTGGTGCCGGACAGCACCAAAGTGCGCGCCCACGCCAGCAAACGCAAGGCCATGAGCTATGGGCGCATGCAGCAGGAAGAGGCGCGGCTGAGCGCGGAGATCGAGGCGCTGCAAGCCGCGGCGGAGGCCCTGGATACCGCAGAGGATGCTCAATTCGGGATGGATCTGCGGGGCGACGAGGTACCCGCGGCCCTGCAACGCCGGGAGAGTCGGCGGACGGCCATCCGGGCGGCCCAAGCCGCCCTGGAGGCCCGGGCGCAGAGCGAGGCGCCCGTGGCCGCGGTGGCGCGCCCAGACCCATCCGACCCGGCAGAGCCTCCGGTCACATCCCCGCTGACGCCAGAGCCCCAGAGCCAATCCAACTTCACAGACCCCGAAAGCCGCATCATGAAAACCAGCCAGGATGGCTTCCAGCAATGCTACAACGCACAGCTGGTGGTGGATGCGGACAGCCAACTGATTGTGACCGCGACGGTCAGCGACCAGGCCAGCGACCAGGGCCAGCTGCCGCGCTTGCTGGATGCCGTGCAGGCACATTACGGTCACACCCCCAACCGCCTGCTGGCCGATGCCGGCTACCGCAATGAAAGGGACCTGCAGGAGTTGGAAGCCAGAGGCATTGACGCCTATGTGGCGCTGGGACGGGAGGGGCACACGGCCTCAGGGCGGCGCCCCCGGGGACCGGCCACCCAGCGCATGCAGCGCAAACTGGACACCCCCCAGGGGCATGACACCTACGCCCAACGCAAGTGGCTGGTAGAAGCGCCCATCGGTTGGATTAAGCGCATCCTGGGCTTTCGTCAATTCGGCATGCGCGGCCTGTGCCCCGTGCAAGGCGAGTGGGATCTGGTATGTCTGGCCTTAAACGTCAAGCGCCTGCACCGCCTGCTGCGGCTTTAACCCGGGTGACGCTCGATTCCCCCGGGCCCCCCGGCCGCACCGACACCGTGCACCCCCGCGTGACGCCCCGCGCCCGCTCTTCTTGCACCGCGTGACGCAAGGTCCCGGCCGGCACCGCGTACCCACCTGCTGCCATCACCAAATCCCGGCCCTCGATTGTTTCTGCAGCGCGAACTCCTAGGGATCCTAAAATTATCCGCGCTGCGGAAGCGATCGGACGGAGCCCCTCGGCCTTGGCCATCAAGATTTCCACCTTTGCCGGTCTTGACGATGCCACCTTCCCTACTGGTCACAAGGGGCTGACAGCGGCAACATCGCTTGAACGTGCCTTGTGGAACGAAATGCAAAGTGATTGGGACCATTTTGCAGAAGAGTCCCAGCAGGCTGTTTCAGCTTTACAGATTACGGTGGATGGAACACCACACCTGGAAGACCACAAAACAGAAGCCGGTGGTGAACAGGCAATTGAGGATACTGTTCAGGTCCATCAAGCCTTCTTTCGCACAGCAGTCTCAAATGCATATGATTGGGAATGCTGCATCACTGGGCTGGCGATGCCCGCCTTGCTAGTGGCCAGCCACATTGTGCCTAGTCGTACCGACCGACACAATTGGATAAATCCCCGAAATGGCCTTCTGCTTTCAGTGCTTCACGCCAAGGCCTTCAGTGCCGGCCTCATTACTCTCAACGAGGGGATATGGCTGTCTGGCTGTCACCCACGCTATATGCCAAAGACAACGAGTTTCTGACGGTCTCTATGGAGGCTTATGAAGGTCAGCGGATTTCCCTGCCTCAGAAATTCGCACCAGACCCGGACTTTCTTGCCTTTCACAGGGAAGATGTTTTTCAAAGGTGACGATTTCAGGCGCAGCACTCTTGAGGCAAACACTGAGATGCATGCGGACCTCATGCAGGTTGGACTAGCGGCTCTGGGAGGCCTTACCGGCGAATTTTGAAACACCGATTCGGCAACTGGCGCAATGGACCTGGGCACTGAAGTCACCAAGCCCCATCCACCAGGAAAAAACTCACCAAGGACTGCAGCCAAGTCAAGGGTGTGTGTGAGGGCTGGCGCCATTGGTGAACAGCTCTTTGTAAGAGGCACTCGGTTAGACATTCTTCCAAGTCGTTTTCGAGTCAGCCTTCATATTCCCTTTAGGGGTTTCTAAATCACCGCTTCGTTCCGTAAAGGCAGAATTCAAGGTCGCTGAATTCCCAGCTGGGCCGAACCCCTGTCACTTGGAGGCATGCAGCTGGAAGCCCCGCATCCCCGGATCTGTTCAGCTTTTTCTCTACCAGTCTGCTTCTACTTGCCTTCCAATTCAGGCAGGCAGAGCGGTCACGTCATACAAGGGTATGTACTGGTCACGAGTCAGGATGACGAGATTTCCAAACTGCGCTTGGCCTACCAGAATCCGGTCGAACGGATCGCGTTGCAGTAACGGAAGTGCGCCAACCCGCTCCCCGTGCTGAAAGGTTACAGGTAGATGCAGAAAACCTTCCGAGAGGACCCTGTCAAATAATGAGCCCGGCGCCTGAAGTTTTCCCAGTAAACGCTTAAGCGAAATCTCCAAGCCGCTGGCTACACTTCCGAATACGCGGTTCTGCGGATCCTCAATGATTCTCTGGGCAGCCCTTTCAAGGCTTTGATCTCCAATCAGCCACCACAAGAAGACATGGGTATCCAGTAGAACCTGCATCAATCCGGAATTCCATAAAACGAATCGATGATCTCCGGGGGCGTCTCATCGAAATCTGGCGCCATCCAGATCTGGCCCTTCATACTGCCCGGCTGGCGACTACTTCGAGGTTCCTCATAGGGTCTCAGGCGCACACAGGGCACGCCTGCTCGTGCGATCACGATGTCCTCTCCTTGACAAGCCAAGTGGACCAACTTCGAAAGCTGTGATTTTGCTTCATGCATATTTACTTGCTTCACATTCTTCCCGCCCGTCAACTTTATTAGCTAAGCTTGGCTAACTCTAACTGATCTGTCCTTCTAGCTCCAAGCGGGCCGGTTTCACGGCAGAGCCGCTTCTTTATTTCTAAGGTGACTATGCAGAGAGCTTCCCTAAGCCTTAGGATCAGAACGTGGAGCTTAGTGTGTACTTGGTGAATTCCTGCCCAAAAGCTGATAGTCGCAGACTCCGCGGTGTCTGCCTAGCAGACTTGTGCAATGGCCGGAATTCGAGGTGGGAGACAAGCAAATTTTAGGGGCAGGCCTGACATCTTTCTCACCACCGTCTCGCGTTCTTGCCACAGCTGAAACGCATTACAGAGTGAACACTGGCCCTTTCAAGGGCATTTATTGTTATGGAATGTGCTTGGCAGCGTGCGTACTGTAACTCAGGAGCCCGACAGCAGCTGAATTTCGGCGAATCGCTGGTGAGCAGCTACTAGCCCGGTGCGCTACGGTGTGCTTCCAGTACCGGCGCCCTTTGGCCCACGCTTTGGCGCAACAGTGGGGGCAAATTGGTCTTGTCTGCTCCTAAAGCATCGGCTTCCGACAGAGATACCTGGGCTATGCCTAGTCGATTGCGGTCACTTCTGTTTACCGGACTGTAATGCCAGAGATGTGCGTGCCAGACTATGGCATCCCCGGCCTCCAGCTCGATGTGTTGCACCGGTAAATCCTGCACCTTGTCCCGAGGCAATTCCACATGGATGCTGTCCTCGTACCGAATGTGTTCGATGACTTCCCCCCTGTGGGAGCCTGGTACAACTTGCAGGCAACCATTCAATTGGTCTGCTTTATCAATGGCCATCCAGATGGTGAGTGCGTTCTGGTAAAACGGTTTCTTGGGTCTTGTAATCGGATTTTGAGTCCAGAGCCCAATGTCCTGGTGCCACGGTGTAGCCTCTCCGACTTTGGCGGGTTTGGTGAAAATGGAATCAAACCAGAGATCGACGTCATCTCCCAGGAAGTGCCGATTGATGTCGATTACGTTCTCGTGGCCGTAATAGGCATCCCACACATCCGAATTGCGGCGGCCCAACAGGGCCAGCTTGCGGTACATGCCATTGCCTTCGATGGTCTTGCCATCCATGCGTGTGTTGTCGAAATTCACGCCGCTTTTTCCACGAGCAATAGTGTCCGTGATCTGCTTACGCAGGTACTTCACTCTCTCCGGGTCCAGCAATCCCTGTGCGATGAAATAGCCGTCGGCTTCGTATTTGGCTTGCTGAGCAAGGGTGACTGTATAGGCCATCAACCTCTCCTTGTTTCCGGAAATCCATACCACGACTGAATTGGACTTCTAACAATTATACGGCCGGGTCACGAAGTCCATCTTCTGCCCCGGTCCTTTCCTGCCTAGCTTGGGGAGACTTGGGATGCAGAGATGCATATTGGGCCTCGACAGCAATAGCTCTGGCTTCAGTATCCTGGCTGCTGAGAATCTATCTGTAGTTGGCCTGAGTTTGGCTGACGCTTCAACCCTCCGTACTGCCTGCCCTATAGGGTAAGTAGAAGCTCTTCGCCGTTGAATCGCTCCTTCGCAACCTGCCACAGATCTGTCCGACATCTCGGCCCAAAACCATAACCAGACTGTTAGAATTTCAAGCATTCATTGGATCAGCTGCTGCCTATCCGCATACCTTTGACGGGCCAACAGAGGCAGGCCCCCTATCCTTTCCTTCATAAGGCTTCGTGGAGAGCAAACTTAGCCTGACCCTTGTGGGTTGGCGTCCGCAATTGCACATAGGAGTACCACTTGGCCACACCCTATATAAACGAAAACATCCGCTACGAACCGGACGAGCATCCCCCCACGGCGGTGGCTTTGGGTTCAGGCTTTCAAGCCGCCATGGTGATATTGGCACCGGTCGCGTTGACGGTAGTCATCGTGGCCCGGATTGCCGCACAATCCGAAGACTACATTTCCTGGGGCGTCTTCGCCGTGCTGGTGATCAGCGGCCTCACCACAGTCTTGCAGGCCGTTCGAGTTGGGCGATTCGGATCCGGGCACATCCTGATGATGGGCACATCCGGAGTCTTTATAGCGGTTTGCGTCACGGCACTGGTGGTCGGTGGGCCATCTACCATGGCAACTCTCATCGTCGTGTCGTCTCTCTTCCAGTTTGCACTGGCAGCTCGACTCTCACTGATGCGCCGCATATTCACGCCGACCGTCTCGGGTACGGTGGTTATGTTAATCGCAGCCACAGTGATGCCCCTGGTTTTTGATTCCTTAACGAAAGTACCGGAAGGGACTCCGCCTCTGGCCGCGCCTACTGCCGCTCTGGTTGCCTTGGTTACGGTCATTGCTCTGATCCTGAGGGCGGGGGCCGCCAAAGTGGAGGTTGTGGGCGCCGCTTCTTGGTATAGCCGCAGGGTGTGCAGTGTCCTTGCCCTTTGGCCTTCACAACTTACAAAATGTAATAGCAGCCCCATGGATAGGCTTGCCTCAGGGGACATGGCCCGGAATCAGCCTGTCCTTTGATGTGAAGTTCTGGGCCCTCCTGGGCCCTCTTGCCCGCCTTCGTGGTAGCCACACTGGTTGGCGCCATTGAGACTATTGGCGATGGCGTGGCCATCCAACGGGTCTCCCGACGTCGACCGGGTGCAACTGACTTCCGAGTCGTCCAAGGGGCCTTGAATGCTGGAGGCTTGGGCAACCTACTCTCCGGTCTCGCCGGAACTCTTCCCAATACTACGTATTCAACCAGTATTTCCTTGACCGAAGTCACAGCATTGCCTCCCGCCGCGTGGGTATCGTAATTGGCGTGGTACTGGCGATGCTGGCATTTTCCCCCAAGGTGGCAGCACTTCTGGTCGCAATCCCTTCTCCCGTGGTTTCCGCCTATGTCACAGTCCTCTTGGGTTTGCTGTTCGTTCAAGGCATGAAGATGGTTGTGCAGGACGGTGCAGATTATCGAAAAGCGGCTATTGTGGGCCTGTCATTCTGGGTTGGGGTGGGATTCCAAAACCAATCAATATTCCCAGAATTGCTAGGAAGCGGATTCCTAAGTATTTTGCTCGGCAACGGTATGACCGCAGGAGCCATATTCGCGGTTGTAATGATGGTGTTTATTGAACTGACAGGTCGGCGAAGTAAACGCATGAGGGTTGACTTGGATACCGCAGCCCTACCGCAAATAGACGAATTCCTGCGCGGGCTGGCGGCGAAGTCTGGATGGGACACCTCCGCCACGGAGCGCCTGACCGCAGCCGCGGAAGAAACTCTGGCGATCCTGCTGCAAGGGGACGACAGTTTCCCCGATGGGGCAGGACGACGACTGGTCCTCGCCACGCGCTTGGAGGGGCATGCGGCCGAAATGGAATTCATATAGGCCGTGGAAGGTGAAAATGTGGAGGATCGGCTTGCGTATTTGGGAGAATTGTCACCGGTTCCAGATGAACACGAAGTGTCGTTCCGGTTGTTAAGACACTATTCCTCTTCGGTCCGACATCAGAAATATCATGGAATAGACATCATCACCGTAAATGTGGACGCCCGACGATAGTCGGCAGTCTGCGGGCAGCATTTGTAGCCGTGTGGTCCCCAATACAGAGTTAGCCTGGGAAAAAGTGAACTGTTAAGTCGCTGCAGCTGGCACTTCTCCTTGAGAGCTCATTGTCCGAGAAGTACCTGCGAGTGGCCTGAACTAAGCACCCTCGCGCTCCAATCAATTTTCGACCTACCTCCTGCCGCTGATCCTAGCTATCATGTTCCAAACGCAAGTTAACCTGCCCCAGCTCGCAGTACTTCCGGCGATGGTTCGAAACCTGTACCATCTGCCACCAGTCCAAGCAGTCTATCTGACAGGCAGCTTGGGACGGGGTGGGGGTGACGAATGGAGTGACCTGGATCTGCAAGTACACATGGAAAGCAGTGTCAGCGATTTCCTGACTGACGCGGAAATCGAGTGTGTAATCTCTGGACCCCCTTTAGCATTGGAGCGTTTCAAACTGGGACCGAATGGGTGGATGCACCACATGATCCTGGCAGATGGCACCTTTGTGGACCTCCTATGTCGTACAGAGCTGTCTGCAGAAGAAACACGGGTATGGATGTACTTGTCTCCCGATATGACTTCTCTACCCAGGGCCGTCACCCATCATCTTAAAGGCTGGACACCGAAGCCCATCAGTCCCGCCGAAGTGACAGCTTTGGTAAACCGCTTCTGGATCGTGATGCACAAGCATCGGCGGATGGCGCGTCAACAGGATTTGGTCAATTGGACTGGCATTCACTATTCGGTAGCCCTGTTAATCCGCCTGGAGTTCATCGCAGATATAGGCCAGGACTGTGGCGATCTGACGCGGATGGGCATGTACGAACTTTCCGGAGTCAACGATTGGCTGACCCAATCAGCCATACGTCCCAATATAGACCCATTTCCTGCTGACTGCACGAGAACGGACTGGGAGGGCCAGGTCAGAGCACTAACGAAAAGCGGTCGGGATGAAACTCTGCGTTTGCTGCAAACGTGGGCCTTGACGCCAGATCCGTCCCCCTTGGTAGATGTTGTGAGCCGGACCTGGTGTCCATGATGGACCACGCATAGGTGCTTCGATTCCAATTTTTTGAGCTTCTTATTTCAAAGGCAAAGTACTTGCATATGGCAATCCGCTTAGTATGAGATTGCTTTCAGGTGACGTTCCTTGTTCCAAACGGCAAGCTTGAGCAAGGCTGAAATTACCACTTTGGCGTGCCTGCGCAACGGAACTAATACGGAGCCAAGGCCTGAAATTGGCCATTCAGGGTGACCGCAGCCGGTTCGCTCCCTTGATTTATCCGTCGCCGCTACTCTGCGCCATTCTGGCTCAGGACATTCAAGCCTGTATCAGGCCAGTTTAAGCTTAACCCCTTGGGCCGGCCTAGCTAGGGAATCCCAATATTCATTTTCAAGCACTTGAATTGGCAGTCCAGAATGCGTCAATTCACGAAAATCAATCCAGTTTCTGGCCGCTGAGTCTTGGAAGTCTACGCGTCTCTCCAGTGTCGACCAGCTTGACAGCCTTCTCTTGACTACCTGTGACATGGGCTTGGAATTGCCGGCTAGTCGGCCCTGTGTGCTTTTGTAAGCTACTTCCTCAATACGATCTTTGACACCCGCGACAGGAAATCTGGGAATTCTCACATTGTTGTTTCTGGCAGATTGAACCGATGACACCTATTCTGAGCGGAACAGTGATGTTTGTTGGGACCTTGCTCAGATTTTCGGGTCATGCCCGATTGAGGATACTGAAAGACCATTCCGGATTCTCCCGTTGTGGTTTCTGGGAAAAACGAAGAGCGTACAGACCCAACATTCTGTGCAAGCGGCGGCATCGGAAGCTCTTCTCCAATCCAATTTATTCCAGCCTTAGAAGCTCCGTTCGAATCAGCGCAGGCATTGCCTTGTGGAAGTGGATACGTAGATTCTGGCCACAGTCGATCCCAGGAAACTTGGTATTCCAAATTACCCGCCGCTTTCGGGGAATTTCGGGCAACCTGCTATAAAATGTTAGTGTTTGAATTCTTAGGAATTAATTGCAGACGCGAGCGGGTCTACCTACGGTTCTGTCATCGCGCTACTGAATTCTGTTCATTTGCCCACAGAGGAGAAAGGAATATGGTACGAAAGCACATTGGCAGGTTGTCCCGGAGAAGCTTCTTACAGGCTTCCGGATTGGCTACAAGCCTGGCCCTCGCTGCCTGCGTGGCTACACCGCCAGTGGAAACTGGTGACGAAGCGGCTATGCCGGAAACGACCGATGTAGTGATCTGGACAGGCTTTGGCCAAGGACGCATGGCCGATGCCATGCAAGGAGCCGTAGACCGATTCGGCGAAGAAAATCCGCAATTTGTGGCGGAGCACGTGATCGTGCCCTGGGGTGAATTGCACAACAATGTGATCACTAACACGGCCGCCGGTACACCGCCGGATTCCTATCGCGGGTGGGCCTGGATTGTCGCAGAAGATGCACCTATTGGTGCCTTGACTGACATCACGGACTATGTACAGGCGGAAGGCGTACCTGAGGATGACTACTGGCCCGCCACTTGGAAGCAGATGCAGTACCGCGGCCGTTTCTATGCCATGAGCATTTCCACCATTGTGCAATTGTGGTTCTACAACAAAGACCGCATGGCAGAAGCTGGTCATGATCCCGAGACTGTACCGGGTTCTCTCGAAGAGTGGGAGGAAGTGGGTCAGGCCATGACCGAAGTGTCTGACAGTGGCCAGATTGAACGTGTGGGCTTTATCCCTCACATACCCAATCTGGACCCTCACAATTGGCTGGGAGCCTTTGGCGCGGATGTCTGGGACGATGAGTCCGGCACCGTGAACATGGAAACTCCGGAAGTCCTCTCTTTGCTGGAGTGGTACAACGGGTACAGTCAGGAATACGGTATCGAAAACATCGCAGCTTTCCATACCGCCTACGGCGGCAACAGTTTCGGACGCAACTCCCCGGAAGGCCTCTATTACACGGGTCAATTAGCGATCTGGCAAATCGGGACTTGGCTCTACAACGATGTGGGCGAGTACGGACCGGACCTCAACTTTGATGTTACAAAGGTGCCTTCCCCCGCTGCAGCCGCTAATGGCAAGCCCGGTAAACTGCAGGCCAACCTTTATCTGGTGCCTTCCGGTGCTGCGAATGTGGAGGGCGGCTATGCCTTCAGCAGCTTTATGAGTAGCTCCAAGTGGGTGGCTTTGAACAAAGCCGTGCCCGACTCTGTGACTCCTTCCCGCATTAGCAACGCGACAGACAGCGAAGTGGAAGCCGCTTCTGCCGACTGGCTGCCCTTCGCTCGGGATGAAATTCTGCCCAACGCTTGGGCCGTCCCCTCCATGCCTGGGGTAGGCTTCATGGGCCGCCAGATAGCCGAGGCCGTGGACGCGATGGCGTATGACGGCGTCAGCCCGGCAGATGCGTTGGCCGGCGTTCAAGAGCGTGTCCAACAAGAGGTTAACGACAAACTGGCTTCTGCCTGAGCATTTCTCACTACTTATGATGGCACCTCGGGGCGCGGCGTACCGCGCCCCGAGGGTGTTCCCACAACATTGAAATAGCTTCCTCATGTCCATGGTTCCCAGCCTGGGGAAAAGCGCGGCCCGGCACCGCTTTTCTTGGCGAGACCTGTCGCCAGTGGTGCGCCGACGTCTCTTTTGGGGTCTGTTTTTCATTTCCCCCTGGCTGATTGGTTTCTTTGCCTTTACGGCTTACCCAATCGTCGCTTCGTTTTTCTACAGCTTCACGGATTACAACATCATCAACCGCACTCCGCACATGGTGGGGTGGGATAACTATGCGGACCTGCTTGAAGGCCGTTATGACACATGGAAATCCTTGAGAGTTACCTTGCGTTACGTGGGCATGCTGGTAGCCCTGGCAACGGTTTTCGACGTCATCATCGCCATGCTTCTGAACATGAAGGTGCGGGCGCTCTCCATTTATCGCACCATTTTCTATCTGCCGGTGATGGTGCCCGTAGTCGCGGCCTCGCTGACCTGGGTGTGGGTACTGAACCCCAACTACGGGTTGGTGAACGGTCTGCTGGAGCGCATTGGGATCGAGGGACCAGCCTGGCTGGCCTCACAACGCACCGCTTTGCTGTCTTTGGTATTCGTTTCAGTGTGGGGCAGTGGCAGGGCCGTGTTGATTTACCTGGCCGGTCTTAAGGAAATACCCATGCACCTCTATGAAGCGGCGGACATAGATGGAGCCAACGCCTGGCACAAGATGTGGGCCATTACCTTGCCGCTGCTAACGCCCCAAATGCTCTTCAACGTCATTACCATGACCATCTTCTCCTTTCAGTCTATCGCGGCCCCGGAGATTATGACTGGAGGGGGCCCCAACAAGTCCACCTTGCTCTTTGGCTACCTGCTCTACCGGGTGGCTTTTGAAAACCTGAAAATGGGATTTGCTTCCGCCATGGCCTGGTTACTGTTCCTAGTGATCCTGACTCTGACCTTGATTATGTTCTACGGATCTCGCAACTGGGTGCACTATGAACGGTAGGGGACAGACACAATGAGCAGTCTAGTTGCCAGGCGCAGTCTGACCCGCCGCCATATTGACTATGGTTTCATCCTGCAACGGGTGGCCGCGCACGCAGCCTTGATAATCTTTGGCCTGATCTTCACGCTGCCTTTCTTGTGGATGGTCAGCTCCTCCCTAAAACCCAACGCGGACATCTTCGACATACCGGTGCGGCTGATTCCAGAACACTTCGTTTTCAGCAATTATCCAGAAGCCATATCCGCCATTCGTTTCCTGCGCTATCTGGGCAATACCTTCATTTATGCCTTCGGCCTGATGATCGGCGCGGTACTCTCCAATGTCTTTATCGGATACGGATTTGCCCGCATTGAATGGCCGGGACGAGACGTAATCTTCATCATTGTCATCGCTACCATGATGCTGCCTTCCCAGGTGCGTTTCATTCCGCTCTTCATTCTCTACAGCAACTGGGGCTGGCTGGAGACTTTCGCCCCCCTGATTGTGCCGGCCTTTTTCGGCAACGCCTTCTTCATATTCCTGGTGCGGCAGTTCATGCTCACGTTCCCCAAGGATCTGGATGATGCGGCCCGCGTAGATGGGGCGCATGAGCTGCAGATCTTCTGGCGGATCGTGGTCCCCTTGTCCCGGCCGGCCATCATTACTATCGCCATCTTCGATTTCATGTGGGGCTGGCACGACTACATCAACCCGCTGGTGTTCCTGCGGGACCCGGACAAATTCACTCTGTCTGTGGGCTTGCGCCTCTATTTCTCACAACACGGTGCGGAGTGGGGACTGCTCATGGCAGCTGCCACCATGTTCACTCTACCCATGGTGTTGGTCTTCTTCTTCGCCCAGCGCACTTTCATTGAAGGTATCACTTTCACCGGGGTCAAAGGCTAGTGGCACGGGCGTAAGCCTTCCGTTATCCTCTGTGCCAGCTTGAAGATTCCCGGACACACTAGGTCCTGCTGCAAGGACCAAGCCCAAACCAGTTCAGGCCACAGATTCTATGGCCCGCGAAGTCCGGCCCCTTGTCGTAACGCCCAAGCGTTCGTGTGGATGGCATGAGTGCCGTAGCAGCACTGAATAAGGAAGTGGGGGCGCCCGTGCACGACCAACTGATGTTCCATTTGGAGGGTTAGGAACTTCTGCTGCGGTTTCAGGGATCCACCCTTCGGGAGGAGGTAGCCATGCACATACGATGGGTTGCAGTCCCCAAGGGCTTCTTACACCTCGCTATAAATAGGGACTTATATATCTAAGTAACAAAGCGGCTCAGACCTATGGGAAGTCAGGCTAACCCGACATGGAGTACCATAAACAAAGCGGCAGACACAGGAATGTCCACCGCTTCCTCACAAGCACGGAACAACCTTTCCATGCCTGCTGCCTCCAGCATCACAACAACAGATTCAGAATGGGTCCACCGCAGTGTGCGCTTGCGGCTGTGGCCGGGGTCGCGGGCCGTGGCTCATCAACTGGCCGGCACGGCGGGGGCCTGCCGCTTTGTCTGGAATCACTTTCTGGCTCTGAAACGGCAGCAGTACAGGGACTACCGGTGCGGGCAGGACTACAAGATTGGCCCTGCAAAGCCTAAGCCCAATCTCACATTTTTCGGCATGGGGCGGGAATTCACCGCCTTGCGGCACTATCCGGGCACTGCCTGGCTGCAGGAGTACGGCATGGAAGAAGTGCGCTACAGCCTCAAGTACCTGGCGGATGCCTACAGGGCATTTCTGAAAGGCCAGCGGGGTTATCCGAAATTCAAAAGCCGCTACCGTAATCAAGATGGATTCCCCCTTCCGCATAATGTGCAATTGGGGGACCACCAACTCCATGTGCCTCGTATCGGCAAGCTGCGGGTGAAGGGTTCCAATCTGTATGCCGCCTCCGGCCAGGCCTTGACTGCCCGCATCGTGCAGGCAGGGACGGCAGTCCAGCCTAAATGGTATGTCCATCTCACCTATGCAGTGCCCATCTCCCAAGTGAAAAAAGGGGCTGCCGAGGGCGCGGTCGGACTGGACCGCAATGGGGGCCAAGCCACTGACAGTGAGGGCGCGGTCTATCCCATGACGCCCACTGCCCGGCTGGACACCAAGATCAGACGCACACAACGTCGGCAGGCCCGCAAGGTGCAGGGCTCGCTCCGCAGCCGGCGGCTGGCCGGGCAACTGACCAAACTGCAGCGCAAACGCCAGCGCATCAGACATAACGACACCCATCATATCGGCCGCCGGTTGGCGGACAAAGCCCACACTGTAGTCGTCGAACAATTGCCGGTGTCCAGCATGACCAAATCTGCGCAGGGCACCAGGGAACACCCCGGTACGAATGTCAAGGCCAAGTCCGGTCTGAACCGTGAAATTCTAGCCACCAACTGGAGCCAACTGGAACCGCGCCTGGCCTACAAGTGCGGGCGCTTACTCCAAGTCAACCCTGCCTATACTAGCCAGACCTGTAGCCACTGCGGGGGTGTAGACAAGCACAACCGCCCCACACAGGCGGCTTTTGTCTGTGTCACTTGCGGTTTTGCGTTGAATGCGGATTGGAATGCCGCCCTGAACTTTTTGGGCAGAGCCAACCTGCCTGTGGCCCGCGGGACAGGGGCAGCTGCACGGCGAGAAGCGTTCTCAATAGAGACTTTTATGACCCGTGAACAGGATATGTCTAAGCCACTTTGTTACTTAGGTATATAAGTCCCAATCCTTTAAGGGATCCTAAGGGCCGAGTTACCAAGGTAAAACTAGGCTCTAGATAGCTGATTGACGTCAATTAGCCACTGTAGTACATTGACTACACTTGGATCCATTGGATCTGAACTGTTCTCCTGCCTGCTGTTGTTAGTGTCCTGTTTGGGCCATTAAGTCTCAAGACATTGAGGCTTCTAAAGTACAACGTGGATTATCAGGTGAAAGGATCACTGCACAGAGGGGATATTAACTATGAGCAGAATTGAGAAGAGATTGAGTCGACGTGACTTCCTGCGCATTTCGGCTACAACAGCCGCAGGTGCCTTGGCCGTGGCCTGCGCACCCCCTGCCCAGTCCACGACGTCGGAAGAAGGTGAAGCACCGCCAGCCATGGAGCCAGTGGAGCTTAAGTTGCTCCTTGTGGACTGGAATGAGGCCAGCCGCCAGCTTTATGAAGACGAGCTTTTGCCCCAATTCGAGGAAACCAATCCCGGACTGAGCGTTTCCTCTGATTGGACAGGTTGGGGAGAACTTGACGCCAAAGTCATGACTGCGTTTGCGGGTGGATTGCAGCCTGATCTATTTCAGGCCGATAACGTTGAGTTTGGGCCCAAGTATTATGCGCGAGACATAATCATCGAGCTTCAGCCTTTCGTGGATGTTACACCCGATGGCGACGCCCTGATCGCGGATTTCTACGAAAAGGCCATTCTTGAGGGTGCATCGATTGGCGGCAAACTCGTGGCCCTGCCTTACGTATTGGACAATCGGGGCTTGTTCTACAGAAAGGATTTCTTCGCCGAAGCAGGTCTGGACCCAGAAACGGGCCCTGAAAATTGGGCCGATTTTCGGGCGGCGGCTATTGCCACCACTATTCGCGATGGTGATGTATTCGAAAGGGCCGGGTACCACGCTTGGCACGGGCCTTGGTCAATGCAGGAATACGTCCCGTTTCTCTGGCAAAATGGCGGCAGTATCCTCAACGAGTCTAACGACGAAGCGGTCTTCAACTCTCAAGAAGCCGTTGAAGCCCTGGACTTATGGGCCAGTCTGTTGCGCGAGGACAAGGTCGGTCCTCTGGAAGACATGCCCGCAGTAGGAGACATGGGACCCTATACGGCGGGCACGCGGTGTATGCAATACGGCGGGTACGGGACGTTGCAGAATGTCCAGTCATACGCTCCCGAAATATGGGACAGCGTGGGGATCACCATTTTGGGTCAGAAACAGAAGGCTTCTCTATGGTATGCAAATACCTTTTTCATGTCAGATGGCGACAATACAGATGGTGCCTGGGCGCTGCTAAGCCACTTGGTTCTTGACGATGATAACTTCAGGCGATATCACGAGGCTTCTGGTGGTCTGCCACCTCGCAAGTCAATCATCGCGGAGGCTTCACACATTACGCCCTTGCATCTGATTTTGGCAGAGGATGTCATGGCCGCTCCAGGTTCTCATACAACGCCTGCCGTACCTTTTACCTTGGAAATCATAGAGCGAATGGATGAGGCAATTGCCAAAGCCCTGTTGGGCCAAACTACGGCCCAGGAAGCCTTGGATGTAGCTGTTTCAGAATCCAATCAGATCATCGCCCGCCACCTAGGCGGCTGACAGGTTGTAAAACAAAACCAAGAATGGGTGAAAGTACCTTTGCCAAGGCAACAGAAAAACGGTAGAGGTCCCTGTATGGCATAGAGTTGGCGTTTTGCAGACGGCATTTAGGAACAGGACAGGACTGATGAAGGGGTTGCCCTGAATCGATAAAATACAAATGGCATTGGATCGTAGGACATGCTGCTTCTCTTGGGGGTCTTGTGTCGATGGCCCAGGCGCTCCTTCTAGAAAAGGGCTTGCTCCGTGAACTGCATCTGTGCTGTTATAAAACCTCCTGAATCTTTTAAAGGTCTGCCATGGGTGCTCAAATGGCCCTGTTAGGGGTTTGTGCTCATCGTTGCGCCCGCCTTATTTGAGCGGCTGAAACAGTTCTCGCCCGGAAAGAAAAGCACCGGCAAATTGCGGAAGCTGCCATACAGGGACGCCTATCTCCAGATTGACAAAGGCAGAAGCGCTCTTCCTAGCTGATTATGACCCAACATTATGGTGCCCTCCTGGGAACACCTCTCTGGGGTCCGGGGGTTGCCTTGAGCCATGATGGGCTAATCGAGAAAGAACAGATCAAGGCACCGAGAGGGCCTCGGATGAAAAGACATTCAGCCTGAAATGAATTCCTTCAGGCTTTCCCGAATCACCGGACGCTCTAACAGCATTGTTATGGCGCTGTTCTTTTTAGCCCCTTTCTTGCTCTTGTTCGTTGTTTTTAGGGCCGGACCGGTCTTGGCGTCACTGGTTCTCAGCCTAACTGAATACGATGGCCTGAGCCGGCCCATGTGGGTGGGTCTGGCACATTACAAAGACATCCTCACAGGGCCGGAAGCATCTACCCGCCTCTTCTGGAAGTCTGTAGGTAATACCCTGTACTTCACCGCAGGCCAGGTCGGTTTTGAAATGACAACAGGCCTGGGCTTGGCGTTGCTCGTCAACGCCCGTATTCTCAGGGCCAAATCGGTTTGGCGTACCGCATACTATCTGCCGGTAGTCACTTCTCTCGTCGCCGCTTCCATGATCTGGCTGTGGCTCTATCACCCCCAATCAGGTCTGCTCAATGTGATACTTCAATGGCTTGGCCTTCCCAGATTGAAGTGGCTGTCTGACATTAAGTTGGCCATGCCTTCCATCATTATGATGACAGTGTGGCAAGGCGCAGGTTGGAGCATGGTGATTTATCTCGCCGGCCTTCAAGGCATACCTGAAAGTCTCTACGAGGCTGCCCAGATTGACGGAGCTGAAAGATGGCAACAGTTTCGTAACGTTACGCTTCCTCTGTTAGCCCCAGTGACACTCTTCGTTGTAATTATCAGTTGTATTTCCGCCCTCCAAGTGTTTTCCCAAGTCTTTGTAATGACAGGTGGAGGTCCGCTCAATGCAACTACAACCGTAACCCACCAGATCTGGACCAATGCCTTCAGATTCTTCAGGCTGGGCTTTGCCTCGGCTATGTCTTTCTTGTTGTTCACGGTCATTCTGTTCATTTCGATACTAAACAGCCGGCTTTTTGGGAGTACCTTTGAGTATTAGACAGATCGGCACCAGGCGCCAGGGCTTGAGTGGGCCGCCATTCTCCAAAGTCTCCCCTGTCGCGGTCCGCGTTCGGAGGTTCTCAGCCGCGATTGCGATTCATGCATGCGCGTTATCCATCAGCGTGGTTACTCTTTTTCCATTCTTGTGGATGGTTTCGTCATCTCTGAAACCACAGACGGAGCTATTCATCTTTCCGCCCCAACTCTTGCCTTCCGAATGGCTTTTCGCCAACTATTCCGAAGCTTGGGAAGCCGCCAGATTCTCACGCTATTTTGTGAATAGTCTTCTTGTCACCTTGAGCGGCACGGTCTTGACACTCGTCGTATGTGCGTTGGCGGCTTACGCATTCTCTAAACTGCACTTTGAAGGCCGCGAAGCCATTTTTTGGCTTGTTCTAGGTTCACAGATGATCCCAGGGATCATTACTCTCATTCCGTCGTTTATTGTCATCAAGAACATGCCCTTCATGGGTGCAAACGATTGGCTCGGCCGGGGTGGTCATGGACTCATCAACAGTTTCGCAGGTTTGATCGTGCCGGGGGCCGGGGGGGCTTTTGGTGTATTTCTCTTACGTCAATTCTTTCAGACGATTCCCAACGAGCTTTCCGACGCAGCACGGATCGATGGATGTGGCGAATTCGGCATCTTTGCAAAGATTGTGATGCCTTTGGCAAAGCCAGCACTGGCGACCCTGTCGATATTCACTTTCCAAGCTTATTGGAATGACTTCATTTGGCCGCTAGTCCTGATTTCTGATGATCGATACCGAACCGTTCAACTCGGTCTTACCGTTTTCAAGCAGCGTTTTAGTACTGATTGGGGCCCCATGATGGCTGGCGTAACCATTGCCACGGCGCCCATGATATTGTTTTTCTTTTCAGCCCAAAGATACTTCATCAGAGGAATAGCGTTTTCTGGATTGAAAGGTTAGTGGTACCGATTCGCTGGTTTGCAGAATCAGAGGTGCGACTACTTGGTAGCCGTGGCGCACTCACATCAGTTGCAAGTTGCTGAACTTGATTCCTGAGCTGCTGTGCACCAGGTATTGCTTACCCTTTTTCTGGGCTTTGAATTCGGCTTTGGGAAAACTTAATTTCAATCCACAGCAACAGACTGGGCTTGTTCATGTTGTCTTGCTGCTGCAAGGTGAGAATGTAGGCCCACATGCCAGTTAGCTTCATGCTGGGAACATTGCGAAGCAATGATGTAACAGGTTGATCTGTGGCCCCGTACAGGCATGTCCTTGCTGGCCACGGCAGCTCATACTCTGTGTTATGCCCACCCCTACGCGGCCCTACGCGGGGTTGCGGACTCTAGTGGAACATGGCAATACAGAGCGGGCTTCGCAAACACAGAATCTCCTGCGGCGTGCACCCAGGACCAACCCTAGATGAAACTATGCTTTAAGATGCCCAGCAGAATTTGCAACCTGCTGAAGCGGTGGAGTTAGCCTTCCTACGCAGAACCGCGAACGCAACCCGGCGCATAGGGCTGGGAACGGTCCAGGTCTGGAGCAGGCCTGTCACCCGCGCTTACGCCAGTTTGAATCTGAACGGCTAGTCCACCATGGACGTACCGAATTCATAACTCGCCCGCTTAGGGTGATCTTTGCGGCGTCCGCTCCCCCTATGGGAGAGTCGTCCGGCGTGAGTATGGAGTTGACGATGGCGGCCTTGCCGGGCCTGACCATGACCTCCTTGACGAAGGATCCGATGAACGCCTTGGTCTCGGTTAGCTCGCTGGTCTTGAAGGACTCGTTCATCTCAGTGGCGCAGGCGGCGCTGTCGCGGAACTGCCGCCGGTTAACAGCCGAAGGAATTCTTTGTTGGCGACATCAAGGGCGTAGTAGGTGAAAAGTCCATTCAAACCGGGGCGAGCCCTCACCGCGCATAGACCTCGACCGATGCCAACGTCTCGGTCGGCGAAGTTCAGAGCGCCAACAGATGCACGCACTGTTAGCAAGATATCGCCGAGCCTGGCAGCCTTAGGAGGCTTTTCACACGCCAAACGTGGGGTAGGGTGCAGACGTCAAGACTCGGCATTTCCCTGCAGGAAGGGACAGTCACCCAGATACTCCGACACAATTCCTGAAGGTAGAGATTGTCCAGCGATAGTCGTGGCATTTTCCTTCAGTCGCCAATCTTCCCCATGGGTCGGGACGGCACAGAGCCACTCCATACTGGAGTGTTTACATTCGCAATACAATATGGGAGTGTAAAACAGACAGGGACTGACTCAGGCGATTCTTCAACGTGGGTACAGTGCTTGCGTTTCTCTCAAGAATTGTGTCTGGCCACCATGGCTAGGATGACGCACCCTAATTACTTCATGCTGAGAGCACAGGCGACTTGCGGTGCGGAAAGCATCGTTGCCCACTGCAATCAGTCTGCGCGGTCCTAGTAAGTGAACCAGTTCAGCCAGAAAATCTTCCCCGATTCTGCGTTCCTTAGAATTATGGGGGCGATTACTGAAAGGGTTTTCCGGTATATGGGGATGCAGAGGAAAGACATTCCATAGAAACACAGGCAATTCGATCTGAGCCAGTTCTCGCCACACGACTTTGGCCGTTTGCTCTGCAACCTCGGTGGACTTAGTAGGTCGTTGGAATGACAGCCCCCACCGCATGAGGTGCATGTGAAAGTGCACATCGTCCGTTAGGGAGAGGCCGGTTCGCCTGCCACCGCGATGACCAAGATCTCGCCCGATCCACATGGCATCGATTTCCCGGTCCGACGCGGCCTCAAGTAGAGACAATAGTATTTGCGATCTGCGCTGCGGCGCGTCACTTAGATCGTGAACAGGACATCGACTCGAATACGGGTTAAATGCATTTTCTAAACTCAACCCTCCCAACTCTCGCACAAATTGAACCGGCTTCATGCTCCATTCACCTCAAATTACCCCACATCTGACTGATCAAAGCGTCACGGTTTCCCATGTCACTTCTTCTTTGATGATTCGAACTCTTACCATCATCCCACTAGCTCTCTCAGCAGTCCCTCCGTTTCCTTTTTCAGCACGGGAATGTCAGCCCGTAACTCCTTTAGGGGCCGCAGGCCTTGGGTTTGTAGTAGTAGCGGGTGAAGTTGATCTTGTAACCAACCTTGACGCTGCTGGGCACGTACTAGATATCCGGCGCGTAAGGGAGCACCTCGCAGCGGAGCAAGGCCTCTACGTCGCCTTCGTGGAGAAGTGACACCTGTTCGGTGTCGCGCAGCTCGGATGCGGGATCGTACTCCACTACGGAGCGTTTACCGTCAACCGTAGTCGGAAATAGGCCACATACCGAGTCCGGCTGTGTGCCTCGCCTGTGGATCTTCCTGATGAGCGGCGGCGTGGCTTCCTAGCGCTCGGCCTCGTTCTTGACCACCTTGATCTCCTTGGCAGTATAGGCTCGTTCATGGTCTATTCCGTACAATCGCTGAGGGCACTCCACGGTGACCTTCCAGTAGCCGAAAGCCTCGTTTGGGAATATCTTCGACTGCTCCGTCTCCCCAAAGTCCAGGAAGAAGCTGGAGTGCCCATTTGCCAAAACCTGCGGCATAAACCCCCCTGCCCATGGTTGCAGCATCGTTCAACTTATGAAAACACCTAGGTCGAAACCGGTTGGGAAGTAACAAACGGGCGACACGAATCCGCCAATATAAGCATCCCGTTGCCCAAAGGTGAAAACGCTTCAAGGCAACGCAGGGGACCGACTCAAATATGAGACGCTCGATGGTTGCAATTCGTAGCCTGGGCCAAACTGGGATCGGCCGTGGCCTGCTTCAATGCCCCAAGGAGATATTGGATTTAAGCGACTCTTTCTGATTGCCTGATCAACCTGTTGACTTCGTCCGGGATGGAACCGTCTTTTGTACATCCGCCCGCTAGACAGGATGCTTCTCCAATTCAGAGACCTCGAAGCGGTTGGCGTAGAAGTATTTTTCGGTGAAGGAATTATTGAGGGTATGCACCTGATCCCGCACCTTCACTTCGGCCGAGTAAGTAGCCTGAATACCACTGCCTACGGGGCCGCAGGAAATTTCCACTCGGGCTGACTTATCCGCCCGTACTTCCAAGGTGCGTCCTGTGCACTCTTGACCAGCCCAAGCCCAACCTTCCTGACGCCAGATTTCCCGTTCCACAATCTGTTCATACATCTGCAGGCCACTCCAACCTCTGTAGCAGTCCAGAAGTTCCTCCAGATTGCCCTGCTCTGGAGATAACAGAGTGTGAAGAGCCGAATGGGTTAAATGGCCGTAACTGCGGCCCGCGTTCATCTCCATCAAAGTGGGCGCCAGCCGATGGCCGCCCAAGTGGCTGCTGCGCCAAACGCGCCAGCCCTGATCACCGCCTTCGGATTGGGTCAGCCGCAGCTGGTCATACATTTCCCGCCCAAACTGGCCACAGCAGGCGTCCCGAGTACTGTGGGTGCAAAGAAACAGTTCCCAACGCAGCTCTTGCTCCCCCATTTCGTGGGAGGCGCCATTGGGTTCCCCGCCCTGCGCTAGCGTTGCCGCGACTTCTGGCAGTTGGGCTACCGGAACATGAAACTGCCGATGCCTATATCGGCGGAAGATATCTTGTGAGGGACGCGTGAACCAAAAGACGCGCGCCCAATCTGGGTCTTCATCTTCCGTTGCATACCCCTCTGGGTCCGGCTGCACTGCCAGCAGACGGATGGCCGGGCCAGAGCCCGGAGGTTGCATCACTGCCCGTTTGATTGCCTGGGTAAAGTCGGAAGTCTGCCACACATCCCGATCCCACGGCGGCTGCAGCTCCACGATCAAGCACCTATCAAAAGGTGTCGCGGTGCCAATCGGATCTTCCCCGTTGGCTTGGGAGTAGAGACTACAAAGTTCCCCGGGCGGGCAATCAGAAGCGCATGCGTCCATTTACAACTTCCTTACGTTGGTGTTTCTCGTTCCACAATTACAATCGCTCTGTATGATCATATTTTTTAGCAACAATCACTAGATTGCCCTTCATTACCACTTGTCTAATCTTATTATGTTTGAGATGCAGGTACTATCTATTCGAGAGTGCTACTTCGGCTCAGCTTGAGACTGTAGTCATTTCCCACATAGGCGATGGCCAGGAGCCGTGCTTTTGGGTTTACAGATGTTGCCATACAATTTGGCAATCGCATAGGGATCTTTTCGGCTTGAGCTAAGCGCAATAGCCACTAAAGAGATGGCCCCGACACTTTCGGTGTGGTCCTGTCTTGCTTGTAAGAGTCCACATATCCAAGGAGGTTGGAACGGAAATCCGCTCAATTTGTATTTCGAATTTATCCGAGATTGAAAAAACGCCGATTCGTTCCATCTTAATGAAGGCCATGTTCCAGCAACGTCTTGCATGGCATCAATATCCCGAGAAGCGGTCCGAGCAATCTTGGACACTTGTACCGGCTAGTATCAGTAATACAAGATCTGTTGGGTCCCTGGGTCTACCGCATAGGCCAAGGCATCGAAACTCCGTTGCATCAACCGAAAACGCAATTCGGCAAAGTCTGGATCGTCCCACAAATTGCGGTGTTCTCTGGGGTCCTTTTCCAAGTCAAACAGCTCCCCAATCTCAAGCCCGTGATAATTGACAATCTTGTGACTACGGGTACGTAACATGGTGGCATACATGCCCGTAAATTCCTCCCGGCCCGGCACGTCCGCATTCAAGGCGCTGTAGTATTCGGCCCGCACGCAGTCTCGGTGCTGCATATGATCCGCCTGTCCCTTCAGCAGCGCAAGCAAGGAGCGGCCTTGCATGCGGCCAGGAACCTCCAACCCCGCGATCTCAAGCAACGTGGGAGCCAGATCCATGAGTTCTACCAATGCCTCGTTGACCACACCTGCCTGCACCGTTCCGGGCATGGAGACAATGAGCGGGACCCGCACCAGTCCTTCATAGAAACGGCAACCTTTCATGACCAGCCCATGGTCTCCCAGTGCTTCACCGTGATCTGAGGTGAAGATGACCAGAGTATTTTCCCGCTGTCCAGTTTCATCCAGCCAGTCCAACATGCGGCCCACATTGTCATCTACCAATTCAATCATGGCGTAGTAGGCAGCATGAATACCTTGCCCGTCAAACTCGTCCGGATGGCGCGGTCCAGTCTGAAACTCCACTTTGGACAACTTTGCCTGTGCTTCGAGATCCCCCTTTTCAAACCAGGGGCCGGGCAGAGATTCCTTGTTGAACCGGTCCAGATAGGCCGAAGGTGGGTCAAACGGCGGATGGGGATCGAACATGTTGACACTCATGAGCCAGGGCCCATCCCGATCCTCTGCCATGAACTCCAGCGCTCGGTCCGTACAGAAGGTGGTCTGATGCAGCTCCGCCGGTATTGGCTCATCCGCCGCATGCAGTTCACCTAAGTCTGTTCCCTTTTCCTGAACCCAAAGCCGGTATGCATGATCCTCGCCCCACTCGTCCCGCGGTGAATGGCTCCACTCGAACATGCCATATCCATCGTCCTCAGGGCGCGGTTCGGTGCGCTGGCTGGCGCCTGCCAAATGCAGCTTGCCAGACAGACCGCAGTCATACCCGGCACCATCCCGCAACAAGGTAGTAATCAGAGGTGCGCTCTCCGCCCATAAATCATTGCCGTTGCGGCAGCCATGCACTGTGCTCGGATAGAGGCCAGTCAAAAAACTGGACCGGCTGGGCGTGCAAATGGGACTCTGGCAGAAAGCAAGATCAAAGGCCATACCCTCAGCACAAAGCCGGTCCAGGTTTGGAGTATGCACATGCGGGTTACCCAGCGCGCCGATAGTGTCAAAACGCTGTTGGTCAGAACAGATCCAGAGTATGTTGGGCAGTGCAGCAGGCATGGTTTTTTTCCTCAATTTCAGGTACCAGTACAAGAGCAAGCTTTCTAGTCATATTTTCATCTATGTAGTATTTCAAGTTCAAAGCCAGACAACCTGGCTTCTACCTGTTCCCGCGAAAGTGCGGGTTTCGCCGTGTCGAAGCCAGTTATTCCAGCCACTCGGGAATGCACAGGATACGTATCCAGCCTTTCTAGTCGTCGTGCTGATCAGCCTTCGGGTGTTGCAACCGTCCCCAATCAGGGGTTTCTGGGAAGGGGATCGGAATACTACTGTCTTCAAAGCGCTAGTTCAGACACCTTTCACAAACGCATGCTACAGAGCAACATCAGAAAACTGTTTGGCGTGCAATTTTGCGTACAGTCCGTTGAGTTTGATTAGCTCCTCATGTGTGCCTCGCTCAACAATCTGGCCCTGATCCATAACCAGCACCATATGCGCCTTGCGAATGGTACTCAATCGATGGGCAATCACAATGCTGGTGCGATCTTGGAGCATGCGGTGCATGACTTCCTGTATGACTGCCTCGGTGCGGGTATCCACACTGGCAGTCGCTTCATCCAGGACCAGGATCCGGGGGTCTGCTACTAATGCCCGGGCGAAAGTGAGTAATTGCCGCTGTCCCTGAGACAAAGTGCCCCCGCGTTCGCCCAGCTTCGTTTTGTAGCCGTCTTCCAGCTCCAGAATGAATGGTTCCGCTTCCACCAGTTGCGCAGCCGCAGCCACTTCCGCGTCCGTGGCGTTGAGACGTCCGTAACGAATGTTTTCGAGAACTGAATCGGTGAACATGAAGTTGTCCTGCAGCACGACCCCTATCTGGGCGCGTAGACTGTCTTGCGTTACATCGCGTACATCCTGGCCATCCACGAGCACGGTTCCCCCCTGTACATCGTAAAAGCGGCCGAGCAGGTTGATCAATGAAGTCTTGCCGGCACCCGTAGGTCCGACGATGGCACAGATCTGGCCTGCCTCCACCTTGAAACTGATGTCCTTCAGAATCGGCTCAGTAGGTTCGTACCCAAAAGTGACATTCCGAAACTCCACTTCTCCTACCAGGGGATGCATGGGGACAGCATCCGGCGCATCCTCCAAGTCCGGTACCTGATCAAGGAGCTGGAAAGTACGTTCGGCTCCGGCCAGCGCCCCTTGGAACACATTCCACTGTTGAGAAATTTCCTGCAAAGGGAAGAAGAAGCGGCGCACGTATTCGAGAAAGGAGATCAGAACTCCCATCGTGACGTGACCTTCCAGGACCAGCCAGCCACCCATTCCGATCATGACAGCCGTGGTCAAGGCATTCAAAGTCTCGATGGCTGGTGCAAACGCCGCCGAAATGCTGACGGCCCCCACATTAGCATCGCGGTTGGTGCGGTTCAGCTGCATGAAGCTCCGCTGATTGGCTTCTCCCCGGTTAAAGGCCTGAGCCACTTTGACTCCGGCAATGCCCTCCTCCAGCTCGGTAGAAACATCGCCCAGCGATTGCCGGCTGCGCCGATACGCCTTCCGCGCCATGGTGGCCAGGCGCGTTGAAACCAGCAGGATCGGGGGCACACTGCCCAGCGATATCATTGCCAGACGCCAATCTAGGAACGACATGGCTATCAGCAATACCACCATGCGCAGAATGCCCCCCACCATCTGCGTCAGCCCCTGACTAAGGAACTGATTCAGAACATCTACATCGTTCACCAGCTTGCTCATTAAATCGCCGGCATCATTGCGATCAAAATAGGAAAGTGAGAGGCTTTGTATGCGTGCGAAAATCTGGGCGCGCAGGCGCGTCATCAGTTTGCCAGCCAGTAACCCCGTCTGATAGAACTGCCCACGGAAACCCAAATACTGCAGCAGGTAATTTCCCAGCAGGATTCCCATGGGAGGCAGAAGGCCCATAGTCGTCGGATTCTCGATCAGGATCCGGTTGTCGATGGTCCAGCCGATCATGAACGGGCCGAAAGCGATAGCCCCGCTGGTTAACAGCATCGTGGCCAAGACAATAATGGTGTCCAGTCTATAAGAAATGATCATGCGCAGCACCCGCATGCCGGTCATCCGCAGCGCCGCGGAATCACTTTCATCAATGCGGGCCGCCAGTTCGAAAGCAGCAGAGGCGCGGCTCATGGCGTAGTTCTCCCTGTATCCACAGCCATCTGGGCCGGGCTGTGGCTTATTACTTCTGATCCGCCCTCGTGTTCCCCACCGAACTGGGAAGCGATGATGTCAGCGTAAATGGCACTGGTCTGTATCAGCTCCGCATGGGTACCTCGATTCGCGATTTGGCCTTTCTCCAGTACCAGCACCTGATCCGCCTCACGTACCGTAGATATGCGCTGCGCGATTACGAAGGAAGTGCGATCCCGCATGAGCAGCTTGAGCGCTTCCAGAATGCGTTCTTCCGTTTCCGCGTCGACGGCACTAGTACTGTCATCCAAAATCAGGATGCGGGGGTCCATTAGCAGAGCCCGCGCGATCGCAATCCGCTGGCGCTGGCCGCCACTGTGACCGACTCCGCGCTCACCCACACGGGATTCATACCCGTGTGGCGATGCCGAGATGAATTCGTGGGCCGCTGCGGCGCGGGCCGCTTCCTCAATCTCGGCCTGCGTGGCCTCTGGTCGACCATAGGCAATATTGCTGGCGATAGTTCCCGAGAACAGGATTGCCTCCTGCAGCACAATGCCGATCTGCGGCCGCAGGGAGTTCAGTGTCACGTCGCGTACATCGATACCGTCAATGGTTACGGACCCTCCCGTCACGTCGTAGAAGCGCGGCAGCAGGTTGATGATGGAACTCTTGCCAGAGCCGGTGCGGCCCATAATGGCTATGGTCTGACCCGGTGTCGCTAGTAAATTTACCCCTCTGAGTACATCCGTGGATTGGCCAGCGTAGCGAAAAAATACATCCCGAAACTGCACACGGCCCTCTACTGTGTCCAATGGGCGCGCATTCGGGGCATCAGTCAGCTCTGAAGGGGTATCCAGAACTTCAAAGATGCGTGCAGCGCTGACCAAAGCGCGCACCATCATCCCCGAAAGGAATCCGATCGTCATCAGTGGCTGGGTAAGAAATACCAGGTAGGTGATAAATGCGGTTAGGTCACCAATAGTGATGGCTTGGTTCATGACCATGTTTCCGCCGAAACCGAGCACCAAGGTCAGTTGAATGTTGGACATCAGGAATGTGGCCGGAAAGACACTCGAAATGCTGCGCGTGAACTTCAACATGTTGACGCGGTAGTTCTCGTTCTCTATCTCAAAACGGTCAATTTCGAAAGTGGCACGTGCAAAGGCCTTGACCACGCGGATGCCGGTCAAATTCTCTTGCAGCCGGGCATTAAGCCTGTCCAGGGTCCCTTGGATGCTGCCGAAGTAAGGACGGATGACTCGGACAAAAACGATAAGCACCAGCACGTTGATTGGAATGATGAATGCGATAACGAGGGCCAGCCGCCAATTCATGAGAAAGAGGGCTCCCACCGCCCCCAGAAACATCAGGATGGAAGTTACCAACAGAAAGAGCCCCTGTCCCATGAACTGACGCACCAGTTCAACATCATTCGTAGCCCTGGTCATTAGCTGGCCGGTTTGCGCTCGATCATGGTAGCTGAAGCTGAGACTGTGTACCTTGGTGTAGATCTGGTTGCGCAAGTCGTAGGCCACGCTCTGACTAGCTTTTTCGCCCAGGAAGTTCTGGAAGAAACTGAAGATGCCTCGGCCAATAGCCAGCAGGCCCAATAGGAGGGCGCCATTGCGGAGGACTCTCCAGTCAAAACTGAGTGCACTGGTCAGAACACCTGATTCCAGTTCCATTTGCAGGTCATCAATCACCCAGCGTATGACCTGGGGCGAAGCCAAGTTAGCTGCGATCATCAGAACCAAACTGACTAAGGCCCCGGCCGCCTGCCCCTTGTAAGGGAGTAACGTGCCCAGCAGGCGTAGAAAGCCCTGTATAGAGGCTTTGCGTCGACTGTCTTCAGGTTGAGAGGAACCAGGGGATCGCATAAAGGCCAGACCCCCTGTGTAGGAATATTAGGGTGCCTGCCCAGGCGAAGAGGGGGATAATTTAATGGTAGCCGACCTGAACTAGGTTCGCAGATGTTTTCCTCTCTTGCGCGCCGGTCTGACCTTCTGCATTGATGATGAAGACGTATCCCAATCCCGGTCACTCTGAAGCACTTGTCAGCGCCGCCACCATCCCGAAGCACATGAGGAAACTGGTACATTAGTCGATACCTGGACATCGCTTCCCAAACAGACAGTGCCTCCCAGGGTCCAAACGGCTCTAGGCACGACCCATCCTAGGGGGACCAAATTTGCAGTGGAGTTTGCCATCCCCCTTTCTTTCGCTAGTCCCATTCCCTGGCCACCAGCGATTCCTGACCTGTTGAGCGCTCAGTCGGTATGCGCAGAAGGCGGGCAGTCTTTTAGCCACCGCTTTCCCATGATTCCAACGCACCTGTGAAGAGGCCCAGGGCGCTACGCGAGCCAATCCGGGGTTGCATGCCCCCGCTTGCACACCTGCGCATCGATTGCTTTCAGTGACCCGCCTGGACTATGGGCAAGACGTATCTGTCTTTCCGGGGTGCTTAAGCAAGAGCGCCTCAACGCGGTTTGCAGCTCGATGCCGCAGGCGAATTCTGCAGGACAACGCCGTCCGGGAACAGACAGGTTTGTTCCCGTTCCGAAGTCATCGTCTACTTGCCCGGTTTTGCAGGATGACGACGGCAGCCTATACAGAACTGGCCAGCAACAGCTTCATGCCAATACCAATTTCATGGCCTTGGCAGCTAGTTCAGAGATTCATGTTCCGGGGGGCATTGTCCCGTGACTCGACTTCCTTCAGGAAAACCCGCAGTGCCTCAAGCATCTGCGGACAGAGTGATCTTGCACACCGCCTCGTCTCCCAGGCGGTAGGTCCCATTCAATGCCTGGAATCCATCATCAGCCTGTTCCAAGGGCAGCACATGGCTGACCATGTCCCCAAAGGGAATGTCTCCTCTTTCCAGGATGGGCAGTGCCTGTTCGAAATGCGCGGTGGTGGAGGCCCAGATAGCCTCAAGAGTGAGGTTTTTGACCATCAACAGTTGATTGATGTTGAAGTCGATGGATCCCATGTTGACGAAATGTCCCACCTCTACAAATGTGCCGCTCTTGCGGCAATAGCCCAGCCCTTCTGGCGTCGCTGCTAGGAAACCTGAGCACTCAAAGACCACATCCGCACCCCGGCCTTGGGGAGTTTCAGCCAGCACCAGTTCGGTACGCTCCTCCGCGGAGGTGACTTCCTCTATGTCAATACAGACATCGGCTCCGAACTTCCGCCCCAGTTCCAACCGGCCGGCCGGCCCGCCCACCAGAATAATCTTGCCCGCCCCAGACAGACGGGCAGCAATTAAGGTGACTAGGCCAATAGCTCCCGAGCCCTGCACCACTACCGTATCTCCGATGTGCATGCGCGCCCGGTCCGCGGCGTGGACACCGATGGTGAAAGGCTCTGTAAGCACACCGACTTTCGCTGACATGTCGGTCCGCCACCAGCAGGTGCCGGGCAGGTCCAGGTAAATGTATTCAGCAAATCCGCCATACAGGCCCGGCGGGTCTTGAAAACCGTAGCCGAAGCCAGCCGGTATCCCGGGTTGTAGCACCACACGGTCGCCTTCCTTGACGGGACGACCCAACGAATCATGGGTTACCCCCTGACCAAGAGCGGCCACAATGCCCACATTCTCATGGCCCAGAATGACTTTCCGATCGAAGCCATGCTGCCAGAAATGCAGATCTGTGCCGCAGATACCGGCCAGCTCCTGCTTCAGCAACACGGCTCCCGGCGCGGGATCGGGAACTTCAAACTCCTGTACCGAGAAATCCTGACCTTCTACTACTACAGCTCGGGCGGTCTGCGCCATGGTGTCCTCCGGGGATCGCTTGCTATTGGGTAACGAAGGCCACAGGCTAAAGCTGAGACCTTTTGCTCAAATGGGGGTTAGGACTGTGCGGGAGATGGCTCCATGTACTGGTCTTCGCGGGCTGACAAAGGATACGCCTGGTAGGGATCGGTCTGACCGGCAGCCTGATACCAATAGGCTACCGCATCATAAATACAAACATTGCAGCCGTTAGGCCCCCACCGGTTGCCCTTGTATTTTTCGATGCAGCCTTCGAAGGAAGTCTGAAAAGGAATGTTGTCGCAGATGTGGAAGCGATTGACCGACGTGTGGCCGTTGCCGTCTATGGGTGTGTAAGGCTGGCAGGCAAAGGGGCTTTCAAATATGGGGAAGGGAGGCTCCGCCGCCCAGGCATACCCTATGTAGTCCTCGGATCCGGTACCAAAAGAAGAAGGGAATTTCTCTCCATCTACAAAGAATTTCTCGTCGCCTTCCCCCCACCACCAGTCGATAGTTTTATCCGGGCCTTTGCCATACCACCAGGATGAAGGCTGGGCCTCGGGGTTGATCCAACGATTCCAGACGTGCAGATGTACACCGCAAAAGCGGCCTTGGCCTTGCACGTTGAGTAGGGGCCAATCGATGTCCCGGCCGCGGCCCTGGGATTTCTCTACAAAGGCATCTGGATGCCACTTGGCATGAAAACGCAGCAATTCCTTGGCATCCCGCTGCAGGGGCCGATGCGTCACTTCGCAGCGCAGCCAGCGAATCTGGGTACCGTCGTTCTGCAACCACACTCTGGCACCGTCCGAGTAAGGCATAAACCATTGACTGTACAGCAGACTTGGGGTCATGCCCACTGGCAAGGCGCGGAAATGCTGGATGCCGGGGGCACTCCCAAAGAAATCTCCTAAGGGGGACCAAACGCTGGGCTCCACCTCGCCATCCCAGTGGATGGATAAGGCGATTTCCCTCAGACCTGCTTCCGCATCCGCCACCAGCTCCGCGTCAGGTACTACTCGCAAGGCCGTAATGGCCCCATTGCCGGCCAGGTCTGCGACGCACAGCGAGCCGCCAGGAGAGAGGCTGACTTCAGTCACCAGAGTCTCCCCCGTTTGGTCCTGGGGAAAGCGCCAGCCCCGAAAGGCTAGTTCGCGATCCTTCTCAGCCAGTAAGATCTCCTCCGCAGGGGAGGGCGCGCCAGTGAACTCCGGCAGCCTGGTTTCGGCGGGAAATGTACTGTAGGTAAAGTGGTAGAAACGGCCCCAGCCGGGGGCCATGAGAATTCGGCAGGAATGCTTGTAGGGGATGGGAATGTAGCGGTTGTGCCCCCGCGAAAGAACCGTGGCTAATTCCGGCAGATTGTAATCCAAGAGCCCTACGCCTCCGAAGAGATCACGGAAGGGCAAGTCGATGACCGGCTCCGGTTCATCATCAATATAGATTTCCACGTGCCCTTGCTGGGGCCAAGCCGACCAAATACGCCAGATACAACCTGGGCCGGCCGCTTCAAACACCACGATGCGGTCTCCATCTTCCCGGATATAGCCCCCACCGTCACTATTGGCGTTCCAGTCCACATACATGTCTTGCGCCGCATCATATTGAGACCTGCGGTCATAGCTGGACCACGTGCCACATCTCTCCCCGGGCAACGGCGGCACCGCCAGCCGTTCCAAGTCGGAAAGTCGGGCTACCAAATCGGCGTAGCTGAGTGAAGTCATGTATATAGGGAGCCCTGAAAGGGTCAGACCCGCGGCACTACATGAACTGGCGGAGGAAGCGGCCCGACTGGTCCACTGACTGTTTGCGTCTTTCCAGACTGCCTTCGTAGGCACGATCCTCGACTTCAATGCAGACGGGACCGTCGTAGCCAGCATCTGTCAGCACGGAATAGAAGAGACCCCAGTCGATCTGCCCTAGGCCTGGCAGTTTGGGTGTGTGATATTCCAAGGGAGTGGCCATTATGCCAACTTCGTCCAGTCGGTGTTTGTCCACTCTCACATCCTTGGCATGCACATGCACGAACCGGTCTGCGAAGTTGCGAATTGCTGCCGCGTAATCCATCTGCTGCCAAATGAGATGGGAAGGATCGAAGTTCAGGCCGAAATTGGGGCTGGGAATAATCTCAAACATGCGTCGCCACACCGCAGGTGAGATCGCCAGGTTATGACCCCCGGGCCACTCGTCCTCAGTGAAAAGCATGGGGCAGTTCTCGATACCCACCTTAACGTCCAGGGAATCGGCCATTTGAATCACCTCCGGCCACACCTGCGCGAACTGCTGGAGGTTGGCCTCCAGGCTGCGCGTCTGGTCACGCCCAATGAAAGTGTTGGCCACGTTCACGCCCAGCAAGGCGGACGCCTTGATCATTTCCTTGATGTGGTTCAAATAGGTATTGCGGGCAGCTTCATCCGCTACCAACGGATTCGGATAGTAGCCCAACCCGGAGATTTGCACCCCATATTGGGCCACTAGGCCGGTGACTTCATCCGCAGCGGCCCGGTCAAAACCGGCAACGTCGATATGCGTGACGCCGGCATAGCGGCGTTCCGCCTTGCCTTTCGGCCAGCACATGACCTCAACACAATCGAAACCGGTCTCGGCGGCAAAGGCCAGTACTTCCTCCAAGGACAGTTCTGGCAGGATCGCGCTGACAAATCCCAGTTGCATGCTGTTTTCTCTTCTGTTTCAGGCGATTATTGACGAAACCAAGGGCGGCGTTTCCACCAAGTCCCCGGTAACACTCCAGATTATACGGGTTGAGGCTTCAGGTGCCGCTGTTCAGACAATGTGCATCATGGGTTCGCCGAGCACATCCATACGCGGTTCAATGCCTAACCCCGGAAGGTCTGCGGCGGCCATACGGCCCTGCTGTCTCTGGGGGGCTCCAGACGCAATGCTCTGCGTGACATAGCTATTGAAGTCTGTGGCCGTAAAGAGAAACTCTGGTGGGGTACTGTGGGCCAGAGCGGCTATAGCTGCGGTTACGATGTCCCCGCCCCAGCTGTCCTCGATAGTCATGGCCACACCCAGGTTCAAGCACAGGTCACGCATCTGGCGCGTGCGGGTGATGCCTCCAAATTTGCTGATCTTGAGATTCACCACGTCCAAGGCTCCATCTGAAGTGGCCCGCACCAACATGCTCACGCTGTCCATTGCCTCATCCAGGATGAAGGGATGTTCTATCTGACGGCGCACATCCAGGCATTCCTCGTAGCTGACACAGGGCTGCTCGATGTAGACATCTACATCTTTAAGACCACGCGCCACACGGATGGCCTCGTGGCGCAGCCAGCCGGTATTGGCATCCGCGACCAATATGTCCGACGGGTCCAGCACCTGACGCACACTGCGAATGCGGGCGATGTCTTCTTCTACTCCGGTACCCACTTTGAGCTGGAACCGCGTGTACCCCTCTGCCTTGTATATGGCCACCTTCGCCGCCATCAGCCCTGCATCCTCTTGGGAGATGGCTCGGTACAATACGAAGTCATCCGCCTGGAAGCCGCCCAAGAGCCGGCACACAGGTTGGTCTGTAATCTTGCCCAGCAAATCCCAGCAGGCCATGTCCACGCCGGACTTGACATAGGGATGTCCCTTCAGGACCCGGTCCATGTGGCCGTTGAGCATATCCAGTTCACGCGGATCCCTGCCCAGCAAACTTGGCCCGAGCTGCTGCAAACCTGTGCGCACTCCTGCCGCGTAGGCCGGCAGATAGTAGGGGCCCAGTGGACAGACCTCCCCCCAGCCTGTCACCCCTGCATCCGTGTGAATGGCCACAACTGTACTGTCAAAGACGGTAACCGACTTACCGCCGGACCAATTGTAGCTGCCTTCATGCAGAGGTAGGTCCACTCCATAGACTGAGATACCGGTAATTTTCATAGCTTTGTACTTTGGGTGTGTATTTTTTAAATTTTCCGTAGACTTCAGGATCGGTGTGGTGCTATTGCGCCGATTCCCCATTATAATCAGGGCTGGTACAGCCCCTATTTCAGGAGACGAAAACAGCCTTCGAAGGCCACCTCTATGGCGTCGTGCTTTTTCCTCTTGCGCATAGAACTCATGCGCTCTCAGCCTAAGATCTGGCGACGCGTCTTCGTCCCGGCCGATATCCCTCTGGCTACCTTGCACCGTGTGGTGCAAACTGCCATGGGTTGGTTCGGCGCGTCACGCTGGCACTTCGTTTTTCGGCAGCAGACCGTTTACGATGAAGCCAGTGCCGAGCAGCCACCGCCTTCGGAGATCCCGCTGTGTGCCCAGGTTCATCGGCGCGGCATGACTTTCCAGTACGTCTGCAATTTCGGCGACACTTGGAAGCATCGCATCACGCTTTCCAACTCTAACTTTGATGTTCGCAATTACGATGTAGCGATAGCCTGCGTCGCCGGGGAACAGGCCTGCCCGCCCGACAATGTGGGAGGCATTGAAGGCTATTACGAATTCCTGCAGGCTATCGCGGACCCCGAACACCCGGACTACTACGACATGGTGGACTGGGTAGGGGAAGACTTCGACCGGGATGTCTTCCACCCCGAACAGGTCAACGCGGATCTGGCCCGCATGTGGCCTCCCACAAAAGCCCCGTAGTCTCATTCAGCTTGGCAAAGCGGGCAAAAATGCGTGCTGCGCTGGGCTACGATCACTTTTTCTATGGGAGTGCGACAGCGGTAGCAGGGCTCGCCAGTGCGCCGAAACACTTGGTGCTCCAGCTGAAACCTGCCCGGAATACCGCTGGGCGGCCGGTAGGTGCTAATGAAGCTGCCACGGAGTTCGATTCCGGTCCGCAGCACTTTACGTACCGCGCGGCACAGCCGCTGACACTGCTCCAATGAAGCTGCATGGGATGGCTTCTGTGGGTGTAGGCGGGCGTGAAAAAGGGCCTCATCTGCGTAAATATTGCCCACCCCTGCAGCTACTTTCTGGTCTAACAGAGCGGCCTTCAAAGAAATGGAGCGACGTTCCAGCTGCTGCTGTAGATACTTTCCGGTGAAGTGCCTTGAAAAGGGCTCTGGCCCCAGACCGGCCAGAACAGGCCGTGGGTTCTGTACCAGCCACATGCGGCCGAACTTCCGTTGATCCAGAAAATGCAAGGCTTCACCGCCCTGCAACCTGAAAATTGCCCGCACATGGGGGTGAGGTTCCGCAGACTGGGGCACCAAACGAAAAGTGCCTGTCATGCGCAGATGCACAATTAGGCACCAAGGGTCATTGAGGTGCAGGAGCATGTACTTAGCGCGCCGGGAAAATTTGCGGAAAGTCTGGCCGATCAACAGTTCGCCGAAGCTATCTAAATCGGGTGTAGCCACGGTCTTGGCCCAAGACACCTCAACTCCTTCTAGCGTCCGGCCTTGCAACAAAGGCCGCAGTTCCTGAATGTGAGTTTCTACCTCAGGCAATTCCGGCATATGGAATGGTGATCTCTACCTCTTTAGTTGCCAGGCAAATGCTTTGCTCTGGCGTTGTGCAAGGCGTAGATTTCGTCCACGCCTGCTCTGATCAGACGCCAAGTCCACGGGCCGCCAACCAGAGCGGCCCATCCGGTCCACCCCCTCCTGCTAGGTTGTTACCAGGAGAAATTCCAGGCGTGTGACCAAACGCGTCTAAGGCAATCCTTTGACCGCCTGCCGCCTGCGATTCTATACTGTAGAGCTGCAAGAGTCCGGCCGGGGTGGCGAAACTGGTAGACGCGCACGACTCAAACTCGTGTGGGGTTACACCCGTGTGGGTTCGAGTCCCACCCCCGGCATGAAACGGTGCCCTGCCCTAGGAATATCAAATCCTTTATCTGCCCCGGCCGATCGCATCGGTCCAGTCCGGTCTTTCGAAACGCTTCAATTCACCGGCCGCATCGCTCAGGATGCGCCCTTTGGCCAGATCTATGCGATCTGGGGCCTTGGCGGCGATGTTGATTGTGCAATCCGGGTCCGTTTCCAGATCAAAAACGCGCGGCTCCGCGAACTCCAAGGAACTGAAGAACCAGGTACGCGTATCCTTATACCAGACTGAGTTGCCATAGCGACAGGTCAGGTACTCCCGGGGCTCGAACTGGCCATCTCCGCGGACTAACGAGAAGAGGTCTTGGCCGTCCAGCGGTCCTTGGGCAGCGGCTCCACTGGCTGCCATCAGGGTTGCTGGCACATCTACCGTGTAGACCAGTTCGGAACGGCGTTGCCCGCTACCTAACCCTTGGGGGTGACGCACCATAAGCGGGATATCCATCGTGCCTGGATACATGTAGTCGGCAGGCTTGCCTACGATTTTTTCCCCGTTATCTGCGAAGTTGGTACCGTGGTCGGACATGAAGACTACCAGGGTGTTATCCCGCAGACCCACTTCGTCCAACGTATCTAGCAGTTTCCCGAACCAAGTGTCCACCAAAGTTACCAATCCCGAATAGTTGGCCTTGAGGCTTTCCAGACTGCCCTGCAGCTCAGGGTTGTCATCCAGCATGGGTCCGTAAGGCACAGTAATCCAAATAGGCTCTCGTTTGGCGCGTTCCCCATACAGATCGTAGTAATGGATTGGAGCTTCCCAAGTCTCGTGCGGTGCGAAGCTGTCCACATAGAGGTAGAACGGCTCGTTCTGCCGGTTCTGTTGCAGAAAGCGCATGGCCCCGCGGAAAGTTCGCGCCGTGTGCCATTCTTCCTCTGCCTGGCTTGGCCGGACATTGACCAGATGCGCCTTGATGCGCGCTTCATTGCCCCGATACCGTTGCAGCAAGGCCGGATCCGCTGCGGCCGTAGCCATGTACCGATCTTCTGCCTGTCCGCGAATGAATTCCCACTGCTGAAACCCGCGGGTGAAATTCATGCCAGGCACCATGTAGTGAGGTACGTCCGAGTAGAAGCCAGTGTGGTATCCCGCCTGGGCCAGAGCCTCCGCAATGGTGGCCTCTTGCGCGTCCATGGGCTGCCAGCCAGGCAAATAGACATTGTCCCAGGGCACCGGATTGTATTCTCGAAAGGGGTAGGCCCGGCGTCCTGAATGCAAAGTACGCCGCGTGGGAATGGTAGGCAGAACTTCGGGATGAGCTTGCTCAAAGAGCAGACTCTCGGCCGCAAAGCGGGCCAGGTTCGGCGTATGAATCCAGTCATTTCCGTATGGGGCCAGATAACGGGTGCGCAGCGTATCGGCTACCACCATCACTATATTCAGAGGCTTGGTTGCAGCATCCACTTTCGACTTTTCTCCCATACAAGTAAATTTACAGAGGCTATGTGCGCCTCAACATGGCCTTGGCCTGATCTTTGCGGGACCAAATCACTATCAAAGCCGCCACCAGAATGAATATGTTGACTGCCAGCGGAGTGAACTCCCTGGCCATAATGTTGACCAGACCTGCTCCGACCATGATGGCGGCTGCCAACAGGCCTCCCAGAATACGCGTCAGTGGAAAGAGTACCAGCAGTCCAGCACCCAATTCGAGAACACCGGTCACAGTCATGAACCACAGCGGCAATTTGTACAGTTCCACCCACTGGGCCGCCATATCCACTTCACCTGTCAAATTCCCGGGCAGCAGTTTGGGCAGAGCTCCCATCACCAGCATGGAGAGACATACGATCACTACTGAGGAATACAGCTTTACCCGTTCCGCCGTACGGCGGAACTCAGAATTCTCTGACATACCCGATATCCCGGAATGACTGTTAGGAGTGTCTTTATTCTAAACGGCCTCCCGCGCTCTACAGCCGTTCACCTTGGTCCTCCAGTGTGGCAGGCTCCTACAGGTCGAGGACAACCCCATGTTCACCAGCGGATATGTACTGCATTCGAAATTCTGGAGTACGGCGAATCCCTGAGCATAATTCCCGGACAGGCTGACTTTCCGTGTCGCATTTTAAATGTCAGATTGCGATTCCGGGCCTAGTCACACCTGAAAGGTTCAAGAATTCCTGCCGTCATCCGTGAACCCGCAGCTTCAATGCCACATCCCAGCTATACCGAGCCAAGGTTGATGCCCCCTGTCCCTTGGTGGCATCGACAGACAGCGAAAGGAGCTGCTCCTTCTGGTATGTGGCTAAAGACATGCCTCACACGATGACCAGCGGGCAGCATTCTCCTCAGAATGCACTTCCGACAATCAGAACTGGGCACCATGTCCAAAACGCCAATAACCGGGAAGGGACAGGTTGGGAGGCTGTACAGTTCCACCGACCAAGGCTCCATTTGATCCCGGTCTGGAAAAACCCCAACCTTATTGGCACTGTTCCAAACGCTCTGCACAGGCAGTTATTCCCGGCGGGGATGTTGAAGGCCATTCGCCTTATCGGCTCTTGCCATGCTTGGCCCCGCGCCGGGGCAGAGGCAGTGAATCCCATCCAACCCGCCAAGTGGACTGCCTGGTTCGGATGGAGATTCTTTCGCTGTCGTGTCCGACTTCAGAGAAAGTCCTCTTGGGGATAGAGTACAATTCCTTAACCCGCAGTGGCCTGGTTCTGCGCGTTGACTTTTCCAGGCAGACGAACAACATCACTCACTTACTATGGACAAGATCGTCTCTCACTTGAAAGAAGGGTTCCCCAACCTCAATAGCGAGGATCTGGAGCTATTGGCCCATTACATGACGGCCAAAGTGATCCCGCAGTATCAGACCCTGTACCGCAAAGCGGATAGCAGTGGTGCCTTTTATGTCATCAAGTCGGGGCGAATTTCCCTGGCAGACGAAGATGCCCGCCCCCTCTTCACCCTGACTGCCGGCAACGTTCTGGGAGAGCAGGAGTTCTTTCGGGGTGAGCCCTACGCTCTGACCTCACGAGCTGAAATTGAAACGGCTTGCTGGGAGATGACCATAGGGGCCTTCCAGGAAGTCCTGCAGGCCCGCCCGGTAATCGGAGTGCGGATTGCGGATGGACCAGTGGTCCAGATGGTACCGTATCTCCAAGAGAAGCTGGCGCGGGTGTCGGCACTGGACAATGTTTCCCCCGATGTGCTGGCTGACATGGCCCACATGTTCAAAGCCCAAACGCTGCTTGCCGAGGACCGCCTGTACAACCAGGGCGACGCCGCTCAAGGCCTGTTCTTGGTGGATCGAGGCCAACTGGTACGCCTACACGGTACCGGGGTGCCAAGCGGCGAAATTGCTCCGGGGACTCTGCTGGGCGTAGATCAGCTGTCTACTGACAGCACCTATGATCACAGCGTCATGGCACAGAACCATGTGCTCTATTGGTCCCTGTCCCGGCGCGACTTTCAACGGCTGAATACGGTTCACCCTATGCTCGTGCGGGCTTTGACCCGGGTCCAGGACAGCAGCCTGCCGCCCTTGCGGCCTGCCGATCCGCACACTGTTGAGCTGTTGGGTCAAGTCCCGGTGCTAACCCCCTTGGGCCAACCGATCTGGGAAGGTATGGCCGCCCGTTCTCTGGGCCATACGGTTTCAGAAGGGGACACCATCTACCGCATCGGCGACCCCAGCAATGTCTTCTTTCTGGTGCTATCGGGAGAAATCGAACTGACTACAGCTTCGGCTATTGGTGTGAACCAGGAATTGGACCGGGTTACCGCTGGCGGCGTTTTTGGTTTGGAGAGCCTGCTCAGAGGCACACCGCGCACCAATCAGGCTGCAGCCACGCAGAATAGCACCCTCCGGCTTATCTCCAGAGACGAGCTGCAAAAGCTCGGGCAGATTCAACCTATAGTCACCCAATGGCTTAACGCGGGTCTGCAAGCCGGCGATGTCTCCAGTGGGTTGACCACATTCCCGACAGCCGAACTGGGTGACCTGTCCATGTTCGGCATTTTCACAGGATTAACAGGTGCGGAACTGGCTTCATTCCCCACGGAGTTAGAGGTCGCCACCTTCTATCCACAGGAATACATCTACCAAGCCGGCGAAACGCTGGACCGTATGTATTTGCTCCAAAGAGGCACGGTCCTGCTGGCTCTGAACGACCGCACTGCACCGCGTTATGTGCAGCCTGGGGCAATTCTGGACCTCTTCGCGTTAATGTCCCAGACCCCTTGTCGGGAAACTGCATCTGCTTCCACTGACGTGCGCCTGATCACGTTACCCCATGCTGCCGTCATGCGCTTTGTAGCTGAAATCCCGCGATTTGGCAGCAATCTGTGGCAGTTCGCCAACGCCGGAATGACAGCCACCGCAGAACCTGTGGCTCCCGCCCCGGCCCAGGAATTCACGCCGGCCGTCGCCCCCGTGGTCCCTGGCCCCGTACCGCCCATGCCGGCTCCCATAGAAAACCCTTACGGTCAAGTGCCAGTTCCTGGTGGGCAATCCACAGGTCTTCCTTATCCAATTCCGGCTCCCACAGAACCATCTCTCGTCTCACCACAACCCCAGATTCAGGACGCGCCTTCTTTGGATGTGGATCCCTTCGCAGGTGCAGTGGGCAATCAGCAGAATGAACTGTTGCCCACACTCTCGATTGCGGGTGCCGTGCGTGCGGCCCTGATCCTGTTGGGCATCATCTGGCTAGTCGTATCCTTCGTCTTCTTCGCGGACTCGCCGGCCCAATGGCTTGAAGTCTTCTCTCTCTAGAACACGGCGCTGAATGCCAGCTGCCCCTGGCAAGTGTGCACACCCAATGAGTCCCACTCTCCGTGGGCCCGTGCGTGCCGAACTGACTTGCAACCTCCAGCTCCGACGGTAGCTGCAAGGCCTTCTGGGCTTCTATCCGGCGGCGGCGTGCCTTGGACCAGTGGCGTGTGGATCGGAAGCGCCGCTACTCACACCAATTCACGCACCAGTTTAACTTCTAGGTTGGTGACCATTTCCTTGAAATCCGTCAAGACTTCTTGCCAGCGATCCGAACTCAGTAGATCCCGTAAAGTCTCCAGGCTTTCCACCACAATGCCACCGAGAAACTGTGGCCGGTCACCCCACATGGTCCACCAGACCTCGCCCACATAAAGATGCTCCAAGTCATTGAAGAAAGGGGCAATATGTTGGCTGAAATACCGTTGGCTGGCCCCTTCGCGGCCATCTAATTCATCAAAAGTGATAATCAGGCGATAAGGACTCATTTGGGTACCTTATTTCTCCCATTTGCCTCAAAGGACTCGTCTGCAAAGCCCGAGCCCGGAAATCTTCTACCCGCAGCGAACGCAGCAAGATCAGCGCCACCCACAATCCCACTGCTTCCAGTAGAAAGACGGTGGCATACCCCAACCACACATTCTGGGCCCATGCGCCGAGCGCATCTCCCAAGGAGACCGGCAGCACAATCAGGGCCTGGCCCAAGAAATTGGCTGCGCTCCAGGTACCAATGTAAATTGCACGTGCCTGGGGCACGGTCATGCGCAACATTAACACAAGGTTACTCTGGGTCATGAACCCGGAACCGATGCCAAGCAAGACCACAGAACCGGCAAAAGCCGGAATGTGCTGCATAAAACCTGACAGGCAGATTAGCACAAAAGCTGCTGTAGCCATCCATGTTCCCATCGCTGCCACGCGCCTTTCGCCCCAGCTCCGCACTAACAGAATGGAGACCAGCATGGAAATCAGAAAACCCGCTCCCCAGTAAGAAACCAGTCGGGAAGTGTCAGACACGCTCATATTCATCACCTCGGCCCCGTAAGGTTCGAGCAGAATGTCTTGGGCATGAATGCTGATCAAAATTATCAAGAGGTAAATGAAGAACCGAAGAGCTGCGGGATTCTCAGTGAGGACATGGAAAGAGTTGAGACCGGCCCGCGCAGGTGGTTCCGCCGGCGGCCTGGCCACGCGGATTTCAATGCGCCAAGCCCCAACTAGGATTGCAACCAAGGCCACAAGCGAGATCAAGCCGAAGGAGGTCATCACCTGGGCGGGGGAATAAACCTGCAGGCGTTGCGCCAAGAAGAGACCCGTAGCGATGCTGGCCCCAATCATACAGGTGAACATAATTCCAATGGTACGATTGCGCTGTTCGCGATCTCCTTGGTCAGAGAGTAGCGCCAGATAACTGACCGATGCTACGTTGATGCCCACGCCCCACAGGATGAAGGTGCCGCCGGTAGCCACCAGTCCCCATACCGGGTTGTCTGGAATAAGAAATGCCGCTGGCGCGGTCAACGCGCAACCACCCGCGGCCAGCACTCCACCCAGCACAATCCAGCCGGTGCGCTGCCCGCCCGCCTGTACTTGGCGATCCATCACGCTCCCCAGCCAGATCTGTAGCGGTGCCAGCCAGTAAGGCAAGGTTACTAGGAAGGCCACCAAAGTACCAGCTAGCTGCATTTCCGCAATCATGATTCGGTTTAGGGCACTAGTTACTGGTACCACCGTCAGGGAAGTACCCACGTGTAGCAGCACAAAGCGACCTAGCACCCACCAGCGGGAGGCAGCGTTCAAGGACATAGTCAGTCCAACTTATCCACTAGCTCAGACAGGTTCTGCAGTAGTAGGTTCTCCACTTGCAGACCAGCAAGAGAGTGAGTCTCCCGCACTATTGCGGCCGTGTTCATGTTCTCCAAACGCCCTGGCCGCAGATTCACCTCTGAACAGCCCACCAGCAAGACATGGTTGGCTGGACAATCCAACCGCTGTAGAACCTGGCGCACAGCGTCCCGCTGTGGTGGTAAGCGGCGCAGGTCCTCACGAGTGACCACTACGTCAAAGAAATCGGCGGGCAGGCCGGCTGTACTGAGCTGGGATTGCAGTACATTCCGGGATCGAATCGTGACCAGTCCCAGCTGGTATTCCTTCCGTTGGAGCCATTGCAACACGGTTACAGTATTCTCCCTCAATTGCAAATCGACTGGTGCCGCCAGGCCCAACCAAGGGTGTAGCATTCGCTGCAGCTGCCCGTCGTCCATGTGCAGGCGCAGTAGCAGATTGTATAGGCGGGATACAAAGCCTTCCAATCCCCCTAACAACTGCCAGATGGCTCCCTGCCTGCTTTCCTGAGACCAACGCTGACTACGTAGAAACCAATTGAGCAAACCCAGCAGTCTGCGCATGAATCGTTCATTGAAGCAGGTTAGCGGCCCGTCTAGCATGAAAACCACAGCCTCCACCTTGGTCTCATGCAGCCGCCGCCAGGCAATATTGGGATCGGCGGGTTCCTCGGTGATACGCGGCACCCCCTGTCCGTCCCACAGCTTGTTCCAGATATAACGAACCACCAGTACGATGCTGGCGAAAGTAGGGGCGGCCAACAAAACACCAATCACCCCAAACTCCAGCGCGGCGAGAATGATAACGGCGAAAGTGACCGCCGGATGCAAATGCACGCGTCTCCCGATGAAGCGGGGAATGAAATACACACTTTCAACCTGTCCGATCACCACATACAGCAGAGCCACCAAGCCGGCAAACCAGAGGTTGCTGATGGGCAGCCAATAGGAACCCGAAATGAGAGCTACACTGACTCCAATGATGCCGCTGATAATAGGACCGACAATCGGCAGAATTTCCATCGTGCCGGCAATGACAGCCAGCGCCCGGGCATTGGGCAATCCCACGATTAACATCACCACAAAAACGGTACTGCCTACCACCAGACCTAGCAAGACCTGTCCCCGCAGGAATGCACTCCAGATCCGGTTCAGTTCCTCCATCAGCACCTGCGCCTCTGTCAGGTAAGGCTCGGGGATGGCGTTGGCCAGTGACGATTTCAGTCGATTCCAGTCTTTCAGGGTCCAAAAACTTAGAACCAAGACGTAAATGATGCTCAGCAAGCCAGAAGTCAGACCGCCCACATAGGAAGTCAGGCTGGATAGTCCGTTGATGACCACCGTGCGCAGCTCTTCATTGAACTGACCAAAGAGATCGAACTCCGCAAACTCCACCTGCCCGATCACCGGTAGCGTGAAATCCTGCAGAAATGGCAAGGCGGACTGATCCAGACTCCGGACCAATTCTTCCAGATCTTCCTGAATGTTGAGCACTAAGTCCTGCAGGCCCGGACCCAGAACTAACCACAGCAGAGCCAGTAGCCCAATCAACAGCACATAGACAATGACTACGGCCAATCCCCGCGGCAGATCCCGGTTTTCCAACCGGTTGATGGGGATGTTGAGAACGAATACCACGAGTCCCGCCACCACCGTAGGGGCGATCATCTCGCGGAAAACTACTAGGGACCCAACGCCCAGCAGGCCCAATAGGGCACCAACTGTAATCTTGGCTGCGGTTGGCCAGTAGGACCCAGGGGCCATGACACCTAATTCGCGAAGAATTTGAAAAGGGGAAGTGGCCAGTACCGCAGCCAGGCTCGGCCCACTATTGCCTTCCGATCTACCGGACCGAACTGCCGACTGTCGCGACTGTTGGGTCGATTGTCACCCAGCACAAAATACTCCGTCGGACCGAGGGCAATCGGGGCCGAGTTTTCCCTAGACTGCAATATCACATAAGGTTCCGTCAGCGGAACTCCATTTACCAGAACAGTGCCGTCCTCCATTTCCACAGTTTCGCCAGGTTTACCCACCACCCGTTTGATCAGATTGGCTCCATCCTCTTCCACAGTCACTACCACCATCTGACCCCGTTGCGGTGGTGTGAAACGGTAAGTTACTTTTTCCACCACCAAGCGTTGCCGCGGCAACAGCTGCGGTTCCATGCTCTGCCCAAACACAACCGTCGTCTCGGCCACGAACTGATGTATGACAAAGGCCAGAATTACCGCCGGTACGATGACAGTCAGGATCTCCCAGAAAAGCGACCTAAGCAGTTCCAGGGGCGGTATTTCCTCTAGCGGCTGATCCATTTGATCAACTCTAGCTGCCTTCGCGTTAGGAGACAAAGGCGTATCGGTAGTGGGTCGATCCATGAACCAACAGTGCCTTGGAGGGGGGGCTCAGGATATGAAGCCTTTCTGCCGCAACAACTCCAAAATTTGCTGGGCATTCTCGCGGGGTGTGTGATCTACCGTGTCCAAAGTAATTTCCGGATTGTGCGGTTCCTCGTAAGGATCATCTACGCCCGTGAATTGCTTGATCTCACCTAACCGGGCCTTCCTGTACATACCCTTAGTATCGCGCTCCTCACAAACGGCCAACGGTGTATCCACAAAAATCTCTATATAGTTGTCCGTTCCTACCAAATTGCGCACATCATTTCGGGTAGATCGAAACGGACTGACAGCCGAAGCCACGACCACGCCTCCGTGATGCACGATTTCCGCACTCACAAACCCAATGCGCCGTACGTTAAGATCACGATCCTCTTTGCTGAAGCCCAACCCTCGGGAGAGATGAGTGCGCACCACATCGCCATCCAACATGGTGACGCGCCGTCCGTTTTCCATGAGCAGTGGAATCAGAATGTTGGCCGTAGTGGATTTTCCGGATCCACTGAGGCCCGTAAACCAGACGCAGAAGCCCTGGCGGTGCAGAGCTGGGTAGCTATCCTTCAGGATATCAGCCACTTCGGGGCGCGTGTACCAATCCGGTAGCAAACGGCCCTTGCCCAAATACTCTTCGCGCACCATGGTACCGGAAATGGCGAAAGTCTTGGGATTGCCCTCGACCTTGCTCTCTTCTTCGTACCGCTCCTCATCCACCAGGTAGACCAGGTTTTCAAAAGGCACGACCTTTACCCCCAACTCGCTGCTGTGTTTTTCGGCCAGTTCCTGGGCTTCGTAGGGCCCATAAAAAGGTCGGCCTTCTGAGTCAGGTCCAGGACCGGCATGGTCACGGCCCACGATCATGTGGTTGGCACCAAAGTTACGCCGAATCAGCATGTGCCACAGCGCTTCCCGCGGGCCCGCCATCCGCATAGCCAGAGGCAGCAGCGACAGCTGCACATCCTGCTGCGGGTAGTAATTGTCGAGCAAGGCCAGATAAGTACGGACCCGGGTATAGTGGTCCACATCCCCCGGACGCGTCATTCCCACCACAGGATGCAGCAGGAAAGAGCCATCCACACGCGCCATAGCCCGTTTGGTCAATTCCTCGTGGACGCGGTGCAATGGATTGCGCGTTTGAAAAGCCACTACGTTGGCATGGCCGCACTTGTTCAGGGCTGCCCGGGTCTCGCAGGGGGAATGCCGATATGCGGTGAAATCGAAGTGGGCGGGCAATTCCAACACGCGCAGGCGGCCGGATACGTACACAGAGCCCCAGCGGTTCATTTCCGCCGTGAGAGGATGCCGTACGTTGGTAGAACCAATGACGCTTTGCGCCTCCTGATTCAGGTCCCAGTTCCAGATCTCCCGGACTGACATCACTGCCAGAATATTGTTCATGGCATCCCGCAGCGTTATATCTTGGCCTACGCGTAGCTCTGGAGTCGGATTCAGGGGCAGCGTAATGGGAATGGGGAACAAAGTGCCATTCTCCAACCGCATTTCCGCCAACACCCGTTCATAATCCTTCCTGCCCATAAATGTAGTAAGCGGGGAAAATCCACCGGTAGCCAGCAGTTCCAGGTCACAGCTGGCCCGTTCGTGCAATTGGAAGGACGGCAGTCGGTTGGCGTAGTCTTTGAGGTCCGCTTTTTCACCAGCCGGTACCAGCAGATCAACGAGGTCACCGCCGTAGGGCGTCACCAAATGCGTTTGTGAAGTGGTTAAATCAGCGATCATAGAAAGTGAAGATTCCCTTTGCCAGTCAGAACAAAAACAGAATCCTCATTATAACGGCAGGAAAGCCCAGATTTTTCAAAGTGTCAGGCGGTACCCGCTGCCCGCTGCGCTGTTGCCATCAGATATTGGCCATAACTGTTCGCAGCCATAGCCTGTCCTAAAGTCAGGAGTTGCTCTGTGGAAATGAATCCTTGTCGCCAGGCGATCTCTTCTGGAGCGGAAATCATGGTGCCTTGTCGATCCTGAAGGGTCTGTACGAATTGACTGGCTTCCAGCATGGACTGGTGAGTCCCGGCGTCCAACCAGAAGGCACCGCGGCCCAGTTCCGTGACTCGCAACTGGCCCAAATGCAGGTAACTCTGATTCACGTCCGTGATTTCCAATTCGCCGCGGGCCGAGGGCGCCAGTTCCCGGGCCAAGTCACAGACTTGCGTGTCATAAAAATACAGCCCTGTCGCCGCATAGCGGGACTTGGGTAGAGCCGGCTTCTCTTCAAGGCTCACCACTTGGCCGTGGACATCGAACTCCACCACTCCAAACGCCGAAGGGTCAGCCACGGGGTAGGCAAATATTTGAGCACCGGCCGCATGGGCGCGAGCCGCTTGCAGTTGGTTGGGTAGGCCATGTCCGTAAAAGACGTTGTCTCCCAGTATCAGGCAAACCGGTTTCCGGTCTATGAAGTCCCGGCCCAGAATGAAGGCCTCGCCCACGCCCCGTGCTTCCGTCTGTTCGATATAGGTGAATGCCATACCCCATTTGCTGCCATCTCCCAACACCCTCTCAAACTGCGGACGATACTGAGGCGCACACATTACTGCAACTTCTCGAATGTTGGCAAACATCAGGACCGACAGGGGATAGTAGATGAGGGGTTTGTCAAAGATGGGCAACAAGTGCTTGTTTACCGCCAGGGTAAGCGGCTGCAGGCGGGTACCTTGGCCGCCAGCCATGATGATACCTTTCATGGATTGGATCACTCGCCGAGGCTTTGGCGTCTCTGCAAAGCCTTCCCCCCTGGTTGAACCCTAGTTCTCCAGGACAGAATGGTTCTTAGCCAAATCGCTCTTCGGTCCAAGGCTCTCCCCGCATGTGGTACCCATGCACTTCCCAGAAACCGGGCTTATCCTCGGACATGAACTGTAAGCCGTTAAGCCACTTGGCGCTCTTCCAGAAATAGTATTTGGGCACCAAAAGCCGCAGGGGATAGCCATGGTCCGGCTCGATGGGCTGGCCGCCATACTCATAAGCAAGCATGGTGTCCTCGTCATCCAGGATGTCCAGACTGACGTTCGTGGTGTATCCGCCCACGCAGTGAGCCATCACATGCGTAGCTGAGGCTAGGGGCTTGATCTGTTGCAGGAAATGTCGCCAAGGGACGCCTTTCCAGGTTGTATCCAGCTTGCTCCAGCGCGTAACGCAGTGAATGTCCACGGTCTGTATGTGGGATTCCATTTTCAGCAGGGACTGCCAGGAAAATTCCTGCTCATCCTCTACTTCGCCCCACACCTTCAATGTGTAGCTGTCCAAATCCCTGATCACTGGTGATGGACCATAGGTAAGAACTGGGAACTTGCTGGTCAGGAATTGCCCGGGCGGCGTGCGCTCGTTAGCTTCTTTCTCTGGAACATTGGTGACCCTCTTGAGGCGCTCCACACGGCGAAATGGATTTTCCAGTTTCATGGTTGTTCCTGTGACGTTTAATCAAGCAGTAAAGCGTTTCACCACCAGAGAGGCGGATTGGCCCCCCATGCCAATGCCGTTGGCCATGGCCGCGTCAATGTGGTGGGTGCGAGCGGTATTGGGCACATAGTCCAAGTCACAGTCAGGGTCCGGCTCCCGATAGTTAATCGTGGGCGGGATCATACCTTCTTGGATGGCCTGTACAATGGTAACGATGCTATGCGCGCCGGCACCCCCCATGGCATGACCCAACATACCTTTCAGGCCTGTTACCGGACAGTTGTCCGCGTGTGCCCCCAGGACGGACCGCATCGCTTTCGTTTCCATCTTGTCGTTCGCTATGGTGGCAGTTCCGTGGGCCACAATCCAGTCCACATCCTCAGGTGACAGTCCGGCGTTATGCAAAGCACATTGCATAGCGTAAGACGCGGCCTTGCCCTCGGGATCGGGATGGGCGAAATCATTGGGATCCAGGCGCAAAGCATAGCCTCCGAACTCAGCCAGAATCGGAGCATTGCGCGCCTGTGCATGCTCCAAGGATTCCAATACGACAACGCCAGCCCCTTCTCCTACAACCATACCGTCTCGGTTGCCGCTGAAAGGCGCGCAGGCTCCCGCCGGGTTTTCCGTTTCTCGCGTCATAGCTCCCATCCGCATGAACATGGTGACCGCCATAGGCGTAACATAGCCATCACTACCACCTGCCAGAACCACGTCAGCTTCGCCGGCCTGAATGCGCCGTGCCCCTTCGCCAATGGAGCTGATGCCAGTAGCGCAGGCAGTAACAGAACTGTGGGCCACACCTGTTACGCCCAGGCGCATCCCGATAAAGGTAGGGGTACCACTGATGAGGGCCCCGATACACATGCCTGGATTGACCTTGCGAAATCCTTGTTCGAAGAACAGTCGGGATTGACTTTCGATCAGATCCCAACCACCAAAGGCGTTACTGATCTCAACTGACACTCGCTTGCCGTCTTCGTGCTCAATATCAAGATCCGCATGCGCCAAAGCTTCCTGTGTAGCTTTCCAGGCAAACTGAGTGGCTCGGGAAATGCGTCGCAGATCCCGGCGATCTATATGGTCTTGCGGATTCCAATCCACCCACGCCGCGGTACACCGGGGCAAATCCTTGATTTGTTCGAAATGCTCAGCCAGACGAGTGCCCGACTGGCCTTCCAGCATATGGCCCCAGGAGGTCTCCACATCCAGCCCCAAGGCAGAGACCATACCCATGCCGGTAAGAACGACCCGCTGCCATGAATTCAGCTGGCCGTTACCTTGTTTTCCGTTCATCAATTCCTTACTACGTCATACGGCTAAGATGTGCTTTCGCACGCCAGCCTAAGTATAGGGTACAGCTGCCCTGCCTACTTTTTACCCAGCCCCAGTTAACTTCCAATTTCAACCGCGTTTTCCGGCATTTCTGCACGTTTTGTAATATACACATGTTATTTCTATGTTTGTATTAAGGACCCATTAAGCCGTGGAATTTCCCAGGTTTTACCTGCGGCCGCGTGCTGAATACGTCCCTATTGTGGTCCCCCGCAACCGCCCATGTCCGAAGCCCCAGGACTGGGTCCAGTTTGCCTGATTCACATGGCAGGAAACCTCTGTTTCCCCGGGCGACCACACTCCCGTGGCTGTTCGACGCGAAGTTGGCCTTCCGGCTGTTCGCGATGTTTCACGTGAAACCTTGCTTGAAACGCATTGCATGTCCTTAAAGACCAGTCCCTGGGGATTGCAGGCCGGGGTGGTCCCTTGCAAACTGGCAAACGGGAATTACGTCGTCCAAGGCAAGGCGACAGCATTTTGCCTAGACTTTCTCGGTTGACCGCACTTTCTTCAGGAATTAACCTCTCCATGTTTCACGTGAAACATTTCATGCTACTGGCGTAGGGAATCGAGCCAAAGCCAGTGCCCCGAAAAAGACAAAGACAAGACCATACACCGCGAGGTCAACCAGATCTGGCTATGGCTGCGCAACCTTTTAATGGGAGAAAATGTTTCACGTGAAACACCTCCAGGATCCGATTGTCCGGAAGCCGGCAGTAATGCATCAGTTGCGACAGAGATTCGTGCTGAGACGGCACGGCTTCTGGATGTGTAAGCGAAGAGCAGTTCAGAAGCTCTCATTCCAGTTCTCCATCCAATCCTAAAAGTGTCCTATGTTTCACGTGAAACATAGGACGTTCCACTTCCCGTAGGAGCCGTGAAACTACCAGCAACTTAATAGGGAGGTGGACTTCAGTTGCGAGACCGCGGCAGCAACAGCATGCGGAATGATTTCCTCTTACCCGTGCAACTCCAAATAGAAGACTAGTGATGTTTCACGTGAAACATTGATTTTGAACCTTTGTGCAGCTAAAGCATTCGTCTGGGAAAGGTAGGTCTCGGTCTGGCTGGCATACCTTCGCGTCATGTCCTGCGCCCAGCCAGAGCTCCAGAGTCCGACCCAGACCTGCAGCCGCGCTTGGCTGCAGCCAACACGTGGACCGGACCCGCCCTGGGATCTGCAGTAGGTGGACTCACCACTGGACAGGGTACATACAGCCGCCTCTTTACTGGAGCATCATCTTTACCTACCCCTGTCAGAGGCAACCGGGGGGCAGACATGGCATTGGCGGGGATTCGTAAGTATTGCGGGCACTTACTATCATCCAGTTCTGATGAAGAAGGGCAAACGAGAATGAAGTTGGAACTGCCTTTCAGCCTTTCAGCCCGATTTCCCGGGTTCTTGGGGATATGACAAGCCATAGCGTGGCTTTCCAGATCCAAGGATATGCGCTCAATCTTTGAGGCCACCAAAGGCGAAGCCTTGGACAAAGTAGGGTTAGGCCGTAAAGAATACTGAGAACCGGTTGCCGTTCTGGGTGAAGCCAGAACCTGGGCAAGCCTGACTGCCGAGGATTTCTCATCCCCTAGCGACGTTCGCCATGAATTGCCGGCGCGGACAGACTCAGGCGTGTTGTCTAGAGACCCCGTCCTGAGTGGATGCTTTCCCCTCCAAAAGCTTGGCAGCAGGTGGATCTTTTTACTTATCGCCAGATTTTCGGCAAGGCTTCCATACGTGGACGGACCGTCAGGCCGCCTTGAGAGTCCCCACCACGCGTTGCATGCGCTGTACGGCTTCTTTCAGCAGTGGCACCGGCTGCAAGAGACTCATCCGAATGTACTCTCCATCAAGTTTGTCAGGGGCTGGACTGCCTGGAAACACCAACACCCGGCCGTCCTGCAGAAGCTTCAGACAGAACGTTTCTGACGAAATCCCCAAGCGGGATACATTCGGGAAAATGAAGTAACCCCCTCCATGAAAGCCAGACGTAAAGTCCAGACGGTCAAAAGATGACAACAGCAGCTCCCGCCGACTTTCTAACTCCGCTTGAATTGGCTGCCACCAATCTGCACGAGGGATAGCGAGGGCAGCGAGCGCAGCGTGTTGCGCAATTGCGTTGGCACAGATGCTTAGAGTGTGTCGCACCTCCAGTACCTGTTGCATGAATCGTGCCGGACCTGCCATATAGCCGATGCGCCACCCGGTCATTGCATACGACTTCGAGAAACCGTTCAACGTTATGGTGCGGTCATGCATTCCCGGTAACGACGCGGGCGAGAGATGTTGGGCATTACCGAAAAGAATGCGCGAATAGATTTCATCACTGATCAAGATGAGGTTGTTACGTTCAGCCACCATAGCCAGTTTCTTGACTGTTGCTGGTGGTATTACTGCCCCCGTAGGATTGTCAGGAGACACCAAGACCAGGATCCTTGACCGATTGGTAATTCTGGCCTCCACTTCCTCAGGCTGCAGAACAAAGTCTTCTTCTTCCCGGGTGGGCACAGACACGACTGCGCCATGGCACAGATTTACCGCCTTGTCGTAGTTTGTAAAGCGGGGCATCCCCATGAGGACCTCATCTCCGGGATTCAGGAGGCTGACCATGCAGGTCATGATCGCTTCCTCAACCCCGTTGGTGACGATAATTTCTTCTGGTGTATAGGCAAGGCGGTAATCCCGCTGCAGCATGTCCGCAATAGCGGATCGAAGTTCCGCCAGTCCTGCAACTTCCGTGTAGTGGTGACGATTCTTGTCCATAGCCTTGTGCGCCGCGGCCACTATGTGGGCAGGAGTGTGGAAATCGGGATCACCACGTCCCAAGGTAATGACGTCTTCCAAGTCCGCCGCCATTTCCAATATGGTAGAGCGAAACGTCAGTTCACGGGTTTGAATGTGGCTGGCAAGTTCAGGGGGCATAGGTGCATTTGACATGGCTGATACCTTTTCCGGACTAACGGGAGTACTCAGGCACAGGGTGGGCGTAACCGGCCATGCCGTTGCCGGCACGCAGGCAAGGCGTCGCGCGCTCTTGGCTTAGGAACGCGTCCAATTTCAAGGCTTCCCTCGGCACGGTTGCGCGTCCTACTTTTTTCCCTGCATGCTATTATGAACCATCACTTCCCACCTGTGAGCCACGGAGATTTTGCGTAATGAAACATATTTCGCGTTTAAGTTTATTGATTCTCTCGGTTTTGGTCTTGCTCGGATGTGCGCAACCTGCCGCATCGCCAGGCCCCGCCGAGGAAATGATGGAAAAAGAGCCTGCGGTAGTGCGGTTAGGCATGAATCAGGAACTGGAATTCCTGAATGTGATGTACACGCAGGGAGGCAATTCCTTGGAGGCTTCCAAGACTGCTCAGCGCGGCCTGTTATTCCTGGATGCACAAGGTAATTGGGTAGGGGAATTGGCAACCGAAGTCCCGAGCGTGGCCAACGGTATGGTTTCGGCGGATGGCACGCAGGTGACTTACAACCTGAGAGAAGGCATTACTTTCCATGACGGTACGCCGGCCACATCTTCAGATGTGAAGGCCACCTGGGAAGCAATCATGAGTCCCGAAAATACTCCCATCACCAGACTGGGGTATGAAAAGATCGCGTCGGTCGATACCCCTGACGACCTCACCGCGGTGGTGACTTTCTCGGAGCCCTTTGCCTCTTGGAAGATTCTGTTTGACTTCATATTGCCTGAAGAGGTAATAGAGGCCAATTCACCCGGATTGGATGAGTCAATCGCCATGCGCAAGCCGATTGGATTCGGTCCCTTCAAGATCCTGGACTGGAAGCCCGGCGAGTTCGTGGAGTATGAAGCGTTCGACGATTACTGGCGCGGTGCTCCCCAAATCGACAAATTCTTCATAGTGTTCTACCCCAGTACGGAAGCCTTGCTGGCCGCGCTTGAGGTAGGCGAAGTTGATATTGCCTGGGGTCTCCGTGCGGCCAATGTGCCCACGCTACTTGACCTCCAAAGCCAGGGCATTATTAATTTGGTCAATGTGCCTCCCGCTGGTGGGGAACGGTACGTCATGAACGGAGACAATTCACAAGCTCCCGTCTTCTCCGATCGGAACGTTCGGGTAGCCCTGCAGCATGCAGTTGACAAACAGTCGCTAGTAGTCAATATCCTGCACGGGCAAGCTGAAGTCAATGTGGGTACAGAATGGCATGGGACCCCATGGCAAAACCGGGATCTCGTCCCGTATGACTACGACCCCGAAGCTGCCCGCAACCTACTTGAATCGAACGGTTGGCGGGATGAAGACGGCGATGGTGTCCGCGAATCCTACGGCGTGGAAGGGCTCGAGGATGGTACGCCTCTGAGTTTTTCACACCGGACTACCTCTGGCGTTCTGCAGCGGGAACAGGTGCAACTCCTGGTGCAACAGATGTTTAAGGACATTGGCGCCGAAATGGTGATTGAGAACCGCCGTACCGCGGAATTGTTTGGCACTTGGGACCAGAATGGCACATGGTCACATGGGGATTACGAGATGGGAGGCTGGAGCCATGGCCTGCGGGTCCCCGATCCAGAAATCTCAAATCGATTCCTTTGTTCTGAGATCGCTACGGAAGCAAATCCCGGGGGTTCACAGTGGCATCGCTATTGCAGCCCTGAAGTGGATGCACTGCTGCTGGCCGCCCAGACTGAGTTTGATGCCACAGAACGGACCCGTCTCATCATGGAAGCGCAACGCATCATGCATGAAGATGCATATGCTTTGTACCTCTTTGCCACTGGCCGTCACTATGGCGTAAGTACCCGGATCCAGAATCTGGAACTTCGCCCCTTCACCCTCTGGTATGGAAACATCCATGAATGGTCTGTGAGTGAATAAGGGGTACGTCCCCTTCATATAACCAAAGGGGGTGCCTCGGGCCCGAGGCACCCCCTTTTTGTTAGGACAGCTAAGTATTAATACTTAGCTGTTTGAATTAGGGCTTTCAAATTGCCCGCTTCTAACAAGAGGTCGTAGTTGCCAATCCACTGGTCCGGCGCGCCGTCGGGGGAGATCTCACTAAGTTCGCCCTCCACTGAATCCTTGATTCGATTCGCAATAGCCTGACAGTCGACATAGAAGAATCCCCGGTAGGGCTTGTGTGGTATGTCACCGGAGACGGGAAGTAAACCCATGCGATCTTGAAACTCCACTAGCAGGTCACACACCGCTGTTAGTCTTTCTGGTAATAGAGTCAGATCGTCAATTCGGTAAGAGGCTTCCAGGACGGGGCCGATCTCCGCGGCCAGATATTCGAGTTTATAAAATTCGCGATGAAGCCACTTTACGTACAAGGGGCAATAGCGCCTGTTCAGGAGAAAGACCAGGGCCATCATCCAGTAGGCAGATATGGATACGCTATGTCTGGCTGACAACTCATCTCCCCTCGCGGCGCACAAACCTATCAAGTCGATATCCCACCCCAATGCCTGCCACGCGTAGGACAACCTGTATTTCCAGATATTAAGAGGAAAGTACTCGTAATACCTGCGAAGGCGGGTGAGTTCTCCGACTCCGTCCCAAAAGACTTCCCCTCTCGTAAGCCCAAGAAGGCCGTGCTCCGGTATCGTCAGCCATTCGATGTCGCTCTTGGGAATTACGGTCCCGATATTTTGTGTGAGGTAATCGTGACAGGTGGTCACTTCGACGTGGACGTGTCCTCCTGAATCCCCGGACGGGACAAGCACCTTTGGGTTGTCCAGGTCAGCCACGAACCGAGTCGCGTAGCCCTCAAATTCGAGTGGGATGTGGTGATCTAGTTCTTCGAGGACTTTCTTTTTATGCCGGATGAGAGATTCAGGCAGGAACAACAGACATCTCGGACCCCACTCGTGGTCCCTCGATAGTTCGTCATCGTTCTCCAGGACATCCGATCCCCAGCCTATCAACGCGGCGGCGTAGGACTGCCCAATCTCAGGTACTCGCTCGGTAAGGATCGGCCGAACTGCTTCGGAGAAAAATGCCCTGGATAGCTCCAAGCCCGTCATGCGGATTTCCTAAACACCAGTGTTACTTAACATAAAGAGTTTAAAGCAACTTGTAATCATAGGTGCTTTGTCTCGGTTCAATTCAGAATAAGAGGCCACCTATGGGCCGAACGGCACCGTCGAACACAAACTTTGGCCTCCACCCGACTTCTTGACATAGGCAGAAATTGTCCGGTCCGAAATCTCTGGTCAAACCCAAAAACCAAATCCTCAATCCGATAGGTTGGGGCCCCTCTTTAGAGGCATGAACAGCACTTGCCACCGCCAAAGTCGTCCCGCCACAATCGTGTGATACCAGCCCCGTACTGCCTACCATCAATTCAGATCCGCCAGATCGTACTGCACTCATTAATACGCGTTCGGGGCGAACCTCTGCGGTGTCCGCGCCCCAATTGCGGCTGTCGTCCGACGTGGGCAGCCCGTAGAAGATGGCTGTAGTACTTCCGCTAGCGTCTTTCATTCATAGTCACTGGGGTTAGGCTTATAAACCAACAGCTTATCTCCCAGGACAAAGAAGTCGTCTGAATCCATGTACGAGTTCATCTCACGTGATCTTTTAGCAGAGCGACTCGGAAATATGCCATATTCGCTTGGATCGGCATATCGCCCGACTATGAAGCTTTGCTTGTCCAGATTCGCTATGAACTTATCGAACGTCGACCAGTCCAGGTCCAATTTCTTCACGCCATGTTATGTGGGCTTCCATCATTCTAAAACTCGGGACGTACCGATCTCGGTAGTTAGAGTAGATACTTCTCAAAGTTTCGAGAATTGGGATCGGCAGTTTTCTGGTAAGTTGTGCCAGATTATGATTTGGCTTGTATTGTATTTTCGACTCGATAAGTATCCATTTGAAGTACAACTCAAACGAGAATCCATAGCAGTATTTAATTACTGAACCGCGTAAACTGATCGGGAAATGTTCCCCTCTGAGCAATTCACTTATGTTCTCTATGGGCTGGTGTGAATTCTGTTTATGAAGTCCCTTGGCAACCTCCATCCACACTAATGCGTCAGATCGTATTCGCCATGGGCCTCCTATGAGCCTGGTATGGCTTAACGTCTGAACTTCCCCCTGTTCAGAATGTGTCGTAATCTTCATGAAGGGAATATGCTCGATCCCAAGGTACTCCACCAGCGACGCGTCTCGGCCATTTTGGCAGATGACTAGAACTCCGCCTTCAACTTCCGGTAGTTGCTCCTCTGTCCACTCTTGCAAGGTGAACGGATAGAGGACTTCATCACTGCCCTTGATCATTCTTTGCTGAGACGCTTCGTCCCAGCTTTGGATTCGGCCTGTTACTTCCTTCATCCAGCGTCTCCTTGAAACGGAGTTACGTTATGGGAAAAGGCTTTACGGTCGTTTTCCGGCTCCGTGACTCAGCGGCGAAAGGCCCATTTGACATCTACCAACTACGCCCAAGCTCTTCTCAGAAAAATGATAATTCCAACACTGAGCACGTTTCGGGTTGGTAGGTCTGCCACGTGCTTGCACAAAGGGTCCAGCTGGATTGACGCGGGAATTCAGACGGTTTTCGGGCGGGGGAACTCGCTGTTCTAGAGCCTCCAACTTCCAAGCATCCTGGATCCAAGATGCACCGATCCTCGGTAGCTCAATTTGCATTCGGCCCGTCCGTGCCTACTCATCGCACATCTTGCACCGATCACCCGTACCAATTGTGATCGGCCCTTTTACCTCTTTCCCTGAGCAAGTCTTGTTCCCACATCTCGCTCGATCCGCTTATACGATGTGAGGCCTACGTCATTTATACATGCGGATGAGGGTGAGGATGGGGCAGTCTGATGACTTGAGGATTGGGGGGGCGGTTCTTAGCTGGTCGGAGGGCGGCTCCCTCTCCTTCCGGGAACAGTTCTAGGCTGTCCATGGGCAAAACGTAACCTGCCTTAACGACCTGCACCACATCTTCCACGGCGCGGATATCCGTCAGGGGATCTCCTGTCACCACAGTAACATCCGCTTTCTTGCCGATTTCCAAAGTTCCGACCTGGTCCAGAATGCCCATGGCCTCCGCGCAATTCCGGGTCGCGGCGTACAGCACTTCGGCGTTGGGAATGCCGGCTTCAGACATCAGACGCAAGCCTATGGCGTAATCACCAAACTCTCCAATTGCATCGGTGCCCATGAGGAAACGCTGAGCCCCCATCTCATACAAGGCGCCAGTGACATATAGCTGGCCCTCTTGTTTCCACTGAGAGTACACCAGATCCTCCGCTTCGCTTGGATTCAACGGCCTTTGTTCTTGAACATGCAGCATTTCTTCCATTTTGCGATAGCCGGTCTGGATCGTGGGACTAAGCCAGACGTTGTTGGCAATCATCTGGTCGGCGATAGCCGGGTCCAGCTTCCGATCATAATTCAACTCCACGAACTCATAATGTTCGATGCAGTCTATTCCTGCCTCCACCGCGTTGGAGATGGATTCGGTGGCGATGGCGTGTACGGTGCAGGCTTTGCCATGGCGATGAGTCTCGTCGGCGATGGCCCGCAGTTCCGGAATGGTATAGGAAGCGAGACGGTTGTCGGTGATGTGTGTACCGCCACCTGAGCCCATTATTTTGATGAAATCCGCCCCTTCCTTCACTAGACGGCGTACCGCCTTACGACACTCATCCACTCCATCGGCTTCTTCATGACCGAAATGAAAGTGTCCGCCTGTAATCGTGACGGCGCGGCCACAGACATGCAAAGTGGGAAATCCTTTGAACAGTTCAGCGCTTGCGCCATCCTTTAGATCGAAGGTGATGCGGTTCCGGGCACCCAAATCACGCATGGACGTGACCCCTGCCTTCAAGAGATGCTGGTAGGCATTTCGGACACTGCGCAACAACATTAATCCGTCGCTGTCCTCATCATTGACATGATCGTAGGAACGAGGCCCCTTCATTCTCTCTCCCGTGCCATACATGAGATGGGTATGTGAATCGATGAGACCAGGCAAGATACAGGCATCCGCATAGTCAAGCACGCGGGCATGCTCCGGTGTGGGCGGCGCCTCATGGCCATACACTCCCGTAATCTTGTCTCCTTCAATCCAAAGGCTGGCTCCCTCTTTGTGGGTCGTTCCGGCCGCGTCAAATAGCCGAGGGGCTTGAATGATCGTCACTTCTGCTGACATGGTTCTTCCTCGTTGGACTGGTAATTGCGAAGTTGGGTTATTTGTCCAGCAAAGCTGCGGGTATGCCCTGTCCCATCGCACTGGAGCGATCAATCGCCACCATGTACTCATGAACCAACCGAATTGCTGAAATCAGTCGATTCTCTTGGTCAAGGGGATGCTCCAGACCGAATTTGGTCATTACAGCAAGGGCATAGGGATGGCGATCCAAGCAAACAATGCCTACATCGCACCGTACGCGTTCCATCCCACCGGGCTTGTTGGCTACCGGTGTCCCCTCCGGAATGGCGCGTTCAATGGGGCCTCGGTTGGGCTTCTTGAGAATGGCCAAACAATGATCTGCAACACTTCTACTGGGCTGCCCTTCATACAGTGCATGCATCAGGCGCACCCCTTCATTGGGCGTCGATACATTCTCCTCATTGCGCGCCACAGATTCATGATCCTGCATCTTGCGTCGAACTCGCGTTTGGCCCAGACCGAGCGAATCCATTAAAGCATTGGTGTCATCCATGCCAGCCCAATCGATACAGAGATTGGTTGCTGTGTTGTCCGAAACCATAATCATGAGTTGTGCGATGTCCAACACTGACAGATCGAGGGGATCATCCAGATACGCCAGAACGCCACTGCCCGGTGTGATCATGCTCGGGGTAAGGGCCACTCGTTCCTGCAGGTCTAAGTCTTGTCGCGCTGCCTTGTGCAGCAACGTCAGCAAGACAGGTATTTTGATAGAAGACGCCACTGGAAATATTTCATCGGCATTCACGCTGACCGAGTCGTGAGTATTCAAATCCTCAAGGCAGAAACCCGCCACCCCGGGAAAGGTGGCCAATGCGGCTTGGACGCGGTCCTGCAACTGAGACCATAGAAGAGATTGGGTCATGAAGTTATTCCTTCCAACGTAATGGCATTTTAGGCCGTATTCGTGCCGGCATAGCTGAACAGCAAGTCCACATAGGAATTGGTCAACTCAACCAACCCCCCCACTTGATCGTTGCCTTCGATCACCAGAAATTCATTGCCACTCGAATGCCCACTAGCATAACCTAAGCCAGTCGAGCTCAACACCTTGAGGCCCAGAATTTGGCTGAAGTTCCCGGTAGGACCACTAGCGCCGCGTCGGGGCCAGATCGTGGGTTCCACCTGCCAACTGGCAAACACCGCGAGGGCCGCCTGTGCCAGTTCATCCTCGAGGTGCAGACTCTGGGCGCCCACCGACATGAGCGTTTCAATGTGAATATCCGTATATCCCTGCGCGTCCAGATGCTCTCTGATTCGCTGCAGACACACTTCCGGATCCAGATCCGGCGGCAACCTATGGTCGATCGTGCAGTATGCGGCATGGGGAAGTGTCCACAACGTGGTGCCGGGACCTGTGAATCCCGCGCGAATTCCATTGATGTTCATAGTGGGCAGAAAGCAGTAGCGCTTGAAGACTTCCGCGCCTTCCGCGTCATTGACAAAGGCGGACACCAGCGCCGGATCGCCTACGCCGGGGATACTGCCGGCTTCTTGGCCTTGGCACTGACGAGCCAGTTTCTCGACCAGAGCCAGATCGTCGGCAGATGGCGCCCGCAGACCATCTAGAAATCCTGGGACCGTAATGCTGCCGCTCTGGGGGTCATACATGGTCGAAAGGGCATGCACCAAGCGCCATACTGGATGGTCCACCACGCCCATAGTGGAGGAATGGGTAGGGGCGCCCTGGGGCCCGCGGCCCCAGTCTTCGCCGCTGCATCGCATTTCGATGTGCAGACATCCCTTGTTGCCCAAGGCCAGGTCCACAGCCCCTGCGGCGTTTTGGCAAGGACCGGGTGACAGCATGCCATCCGCCTGCTCCAATGCCTCTCGGTATCGTTCAATTAATAGGGGCACATGCAGGCTGCCAACGAATTCCTCCCCCTCGCACACGAACATTAAGTTGACCGGCAGGGATCCGTGCACTTGCTGAATTGCCTCCAGCGCGTTGAGAAAAGCCATGAAGCCACCTTTGTTACCCGCTCCGCGCCCGTATAGGACCTGGGCAAAAGGAGGTGCCGCCTCTATCACCGCATCAAAGGGATCGTGCTTCCAGCCCGTGCCGACGATGTTGGTATCAAAGAAGCCGTACACGGCCAAGGTCTTCGGCGCGCCTGCGTCCAAATGTGCCCACACCGCTGGCAATCCCGGAGTCTCTGCAATTTCCACCTGCTGGCACCCGATATTCCGAAAACGCGCCGCCAGCAGTTCTGCGCAGTCTCGTACTCCCAAGTTCCCTTCGCTAACACTGGGTTGCGCCATGAATTCCTTAACGTGCCTGAGATGGTCGGGGAAGACCTGGCGAATGTGGTCGTGAATTTCCGAATTGACATTGGAACGCAACATGAGTTTTCACCCTCCTATTGGAGCGAATGGGGATCGAAGGCATCCCGCAGCCCATCACCGAGAAAGTTCACGCACAAGATCGTAATCAGAATCATGATTCCGGGAAAAAGTGCTATCCAGGGCGCGTTCAACAGATAGGCTTGCGCCCGGTTCAACATACTGCCCCAAGTAGCTGTCGGTGGTTGAATGCCCAGACCCAGAAAGCTTAGAGACGCTTCGAAAATAATCGCCCGACCCACATCCAAAGTGGCGGCTACTACGATAGGAGCCAGAGTGTTAGGCACAATGTGGCGACTGAGGATACGGGCGGCCTGACACCCCAAGCAACGGGCGGCCACAATGAAGTCACGTTCCTTTAGTGAAAGAACGTGGGCGCGTACGATCCGGCTGGCCCGCATCCAGGAGAGCAAGCCGATCACCAAGGTGATGAAACCGACATTGCCCACGGGGACGCGTTCACTGAGAACTCGAGACAAGGCAATCAGGATGAACAGGGTCGGAATGCTTAACAAAGCATCGGCGAAACGCATCAGCACACTATCGATCCAACCGGTGTTATAACCGGCAATGGTGCCAACTGTAATGCCTATGGCCATGCTGACGCCGGCCGCCAGCAAACCGATCCGCAGGGAAATCTGGCCCCCGAACAGGGTGCGGAGAAACATATCTCGGCCCACATCATCCGTTCCGAAGGGATGTTCCAAGGAGGGCGCACTGCGCATGGCCGTCACATCCACAAGATTCGCCTGATCTTCAGATACAAACAGGGAAACGCCAAAACTGGCGACTAACAAAAAGAGCAACACCACCAAGCTGATCATGGCAGGACGATGCCGCACAAAGCGACGCCGAAAACTCATCCAAATGGTTTCAGGTGGACGCAGCAGGGCTCCTGCAACATCGGACGAAATTGAGGCCCCCGCAGTCATAGTGTTCACGCCGCGCGTCATGAGTAGTTGATCCGGGGATCCACCACAGCATAGAGAATGTCAGCACACAGGTTGAACACCACTGTCATGAGCGCCACAAACAGCATGACGGCCATCAACACCGGAATATCTGTCCGTTCCGCGGCGGACCAAAACAGCCGTCCTACCCCGGGCCAGGCGAAAATGGATTCGATCACGATTGTCCCCGAAAGGAAATTGGGCAGATCCAGTCCTACCAACGTGATCAGCGGCAAGAGCACGTTCTTCAGAACGTGGCGCGACAGCACTGTGGCGGGGCGTAAACCCTTGGAGGTCGCAGTCCGTACATAGTCCAACTGCAATTGCTCCAGAATGGAGGAGCGAATATATCGGATGTAGCGGGCGCAGACCACCACTGACAGGGTGATAGCAGGCAGAACCACATGGCGTGCCACTTCAGTGAAGGTTTTGCCGACCCCAAGGTCATACATTCCTCCGACCGGCAGATACGGCAGGCCCCAGGCTTTCAACCGGACTGCGAACAGATAAATAAGCATCAGGCCCAGCCAAAAGCTGGGGGCAGCGATACCCAGAAAACTCAACGCGGTCGTCACATGGTCGAACAGAGAATACTGTCGCACAGCCGCCAGAATACCCAGCAACAGGGCGAACACCAAGATCAGGATATAGGATACTGCGAACAGGATCAGGGTGTTAGGGAGACGTTCCCAAAACATGTCCACCACGTTTTCGCGGGTGAAATAGGATGTACCCCAGTTGCCGGTCGCCATGTTCTTAAGCCAGCTTAAATACTGCATGGGTACGGGCTGGTCCAAGCCATACTTGGCTTTGAGCCGCGCGATGTCATCTGACGTAAGCGAAGCATCCACGGTGTAGGCAGCCAAGGGATCGCCAGTTGCCTGAATGCTCAGAAACACGACGAAGGAGATCAGGAAGAGCAAAGGCACAACCTGTACCAGCCGATTGAGGATATACGCTCTCATTAACCCTGAACACCGCTCCTTGAAGTAAATCTGCATTCATGATAATTCAATAACGAAATGCTGTTGAGGCAGCTTGTCGTCTTCTCGACGAGGCAAACAACTGAATTCGCCCCCTTGGATCTTCTGATATTTGCAAGGCTCCTTCGTATGTATTCTTGGGTCAGGGAATGACCTCGGCAGGGATCTTTCTGGTATCCCTGGGACCTTGGCGCATGTCAGGTCACTTCCGTCCCCAGTGGGCACGATACTATTGTCGTCACTGAAACTGTTAGTCGTATGCCGCCTAGGCGGGAGTGTGTTGTCAGGGGAACTTGCCTTGCATACCCCGTGAACCATTGAGGTCAAAGCGCCGAAAGGCAGGTTTGCCAGAGATTCTGTTTCTGCTTTGGGGGAGCGGGGATCAGTGGAGAGCAGCCGATACACATAAGGTGACCACATTTCTGCACCATAATGCTTGTCCTGCTACCCCAACTTCGTCCTGTCCTTGAAATGCAGTTTTTCTACCGCATTCAAGTCCATGTCTTGTGCAACTCCTCACTTGAACAGAGGGGCGAGATGAATTTGAACACCAAACTGGTCACAGGAACGGAATCTACCGCTTGCAACAGTAAGCCACGCGTTGGTCGCCCATCCCCACACAAAGCGGTGCGACAGTGCTGTTGGGTCGGCCTTCATAAATCTTTCAAGGTTTCACGTGAAACATCGCCTTGCTCAGCATAACCTTGCCCTACTTTAAGAATTTCCTAATCGCTTTGGCCATTGATTTCGTCCCTGCTACCCAGACGAAGGTGTTGGACGGCTTCTGCTGAGACACAAGGCTATGACATCGAATGTTTCACGTGAAACATCTCACTATTCCACTCACTTCCTTCTTCTCGAAGGCACCAAAGAGGAAAAGCCGGCTCGCTTCACACCGGGCCCGTCCGGGCTTACAGTGAGTTAGCGTCCTGATTCAGCCGTGGTTTCGGAAAATCCTTGAACCGCAACCGAATGTTTCACGTGAAACATTCTTCTGGTGATGTCGACCTAGCGGTGAATCACTGACTTGGGCACCCTCCGGGGCAATCTCCGCGCGGCTTTTTGCAGAGCCAGATAAGGCAATTTTCATTCTGTCTGGCGCGAGTTACAATTACGTGTCTACAAATTCATTATTCAAGTGCGATCCCAAGTCAAAAGCCGATGCTGAAACGACTGGCATTGCGGGAGAGAATCATGACTGGCAAGTTATCGAGAAGAAGCTTTTTGCGCATTTCGTCGACTGTTGCGGGTTTGGGAGCCCTAGTAGCCTGTGCCGCTCCGGGTGTAACCCCAGGCGCGGCGGAAGGTGAAGATGGGGTTGCCATGGAACCGGTGGAAATTTCCTGGTATGAATGGGGTGATATACTGGACAAGGAAACCGCAGATCGCTCAATCGCCGATTTCCAGGACGAAAACAGCAATATCACGGTCCGCTTGGAACAGGCTCCGGGTCAGTACTACGACAAACTGCAAGCGGCTCTGGCCGGCGGCACTGCAGCTGACATCATCAACAACCAGACTTGGCTTTGGCAGAGCTTCTCCGCCAAAGGGGTATACCAGCCACTGGACGAACTACAGGCGCGGGACGAGTACAACACTCCATTTCCCGCCGCCTGGGACAGTGTCTATGAACCCCAGACTCGGTTCCGCGGCGAACTGTTCGGTATTCCCTGGAACATGAATGCCATGGTGATTTTCTATTCCAAGCAACCCTTTGACAGGATGGGGTTGGAATACCCCACGGATGACTGGACCTATGAAGACTTCGTCCAGTTATCCATAGATTTAACAGGAGAGGTTGATGGTCAGCAACAGTATGGCTATCAGACCAACGTTTCCTACGAGCGTATGGCTTGCTGGATGCGTCTCAACGGAGATAAGGAATGGGACCAGGAGATAGAACCCCGTGAAGCCAAGTGGGACACCCAAGGTATCATGGAATTCATGAACTTCCAGCTGTATGCCTGTATCAATGAGTTTGGAGTCAGTCCCACCCCTGCCATGATGGAAGGAGGTAACAATCAAATTGATTCGGGCAACGTGGCCATGAAGATGGAAGGTCCCTGGTACTTCCCTAAAATGGCTTGCCGGAATTGGTCCTGCTCAGAGGAAGCCATGGCGGAAAACTATGTGCCGTTCGGGGTGGTGCAGTTGCCCAAGGCTTCCAGCGGAACGCGGGCCCACATGGTCTTCGGTCATGTGCTATTGATGAACTCACGCACTGAACATTCAGACGAAACTTGGGAATTCCTGAAATTCGCCGGTGGGGAAGGAGCGCAAAAGTACGTAGCGCAGTCAGGAAGACAGCCAGTTACTCCTGACTTCAACGAGCGCCTTTGGAAGCCCTCCACCATTGAAAAGTGGGGCCTGGAGAATCCTCAACCTCTGATTGATGCATTTGAATCGGGAATCCTGCATCTGGCTGGGGAAGTCGATGATCGATTCATCACGGCAGAAGCATACGCACCAGCTCGGGACCGGATGGTAGCCGGTGATGCGGACGCTTTTGAAGTGGTACCTGAACTGAATGCAAAGATTCAGGGTTTGCTGGATGACTACTGGTCTAGCAAGGGTTGATGATGTAGAAACAGTTTCAATCGGTAGCGGAGAAGCACGAAACTGACTTGCTTCTCCGCTTTCAGCCGACTAACAGTGAGGTAGGACTGGAATATGGAGAATTTGACCATTCGACCGGAGGATATCGCCTTTTTCCGGGAAAACGGATATGTAGTATTGGACGCCATTGCCTTAGACAGAGAACTGGTCGAAATGCGCAGGATCTACGACGATCTGTTTCAGCGGCGTGTTGGCCGTGAAGAAGGCATGCAGTTCGATCTGGCCGGCGTTGATGAAGAGGGTGTAGAAGCTACCTTGCCCCAAATCCTCGCTCCCAGCCGGTATGCACCTGAACTCAACAATATGAAATTTAAGGAACGGGCGCGTTCCTACGCCGAGCAATTGCTGGGGGGCGAATGCGAAAGCGGTGACCATGCAATACTTAAACCCCCGTACACGGGCTCAGATACCCCTTGGCACCAGGATGAAGCCTATTGGAGTCCGGACCTGAAATACTCCTCTCTGAGCATCTGGATGCCTTTACAGGATACGGCTGTCGAATCCGGTTGTATGCAATTTGTACCCAAGAGTCATTTGCGCGGAGTCTTGCCGCACCATCCCATTCACAACGATCCGCGGGTTCATGGTCTAGAAGTGGATGATTTCAACGAAAACGAGGTAGCGGCGTGTCCCATCCCAGCAGGTTCAGTCACGGTACATCATTGCCGCACTTTGCATTACGCGGGCCCCAACCGAACCGCTGAACCGCGCCGGGCCTATATCCAGGTATATGGCCTACCCACTCAAAAGCGGAATGCGACGCGGAACTTCTATTGGCAGCGTGTGCAACAAACGGCCCGCCAAGCTCGAGCCAAGGAGTTTGAGGAACGCAACATGGGCGCCTGACCTGTTTCTACGGAACAGGGGAATGTTCGGAGGCCGGTGCATCATGGGATTTCCGAGCTCATGCATGTTCGGCACCTTATGAAAGTCCAATCTGCTGTCTATCGCCGTCAGGCTTGGGAAGGAAGACTCTTCGCCTTGCCTTTCATACTGGGCTTTTTGGCGTTTTGGCTTTACCCTCTCGCCTATTCCGTATATCTGGTGTTCCAAGACTGGGACTTGCTTTCACCACCCCAATTTGTAGGGATTGAGAACATCGTCAGCCTGTTCGATGACGAGTCGATCGGCATTTCCCTCTTCAATACCTCCTATTACACCTTTATCGGAGTCCCCCTTCAACTCCTACTGGCCTTGGCTCTTGCCCTGCTGCTGAACGTCAAGGTCAAAGGCCAAGCCATCTATCGCACGCTCTTATACCTGCCGGCCATGACACCCATCGTGGCCAGCGCCATAGTCTGGTTGCAGATTTTGCATCCTGAATTCGGTATTCTCAACAGCTTTCTGAAGAATTTCGGGATTGATCCTATCAATTGGCTGTTCGATCCCAGAGCAGCCAAACCTGCATTCATCTTGATGACTCTGTGGAGCGTGGGCCCTCAAATGGTTATATTTCTCGCGGGGTTGCAGGGGGTTCCCCAGAGCTTATATGAAGCGGCTGAGATTGATGGCGCCTCACGAATCCAGCGCTTCTTTGCTATTACGATTCCCATGATATCTTCCATCACTTTCTTCAATCTGGTAGTAGGGATCATAGCCAGTTTTCAGGTGTTCACGACTGCCTTTATCATGACGCGGGGCGGCCCCCAAAATGCCACCCTGTTTTTAGTGCTGTACCTCTATCGAAATGGCTTCCAGTATTTCAAGATGGGTTATGCCTCTGCCATCGCGTGGATGTTGTTTCTGTTCATCCTCCTCTTCACGGTCCTTCAGTTCAAGCTGGCCAGCCGCTGGGTGTACGAGGAAGGGGCCCCGGCCTAACTATTTCTTATGCAGGTTCACTCCTCGTTTCATTCATGAGTGTGATTCAGCAAGTTCAGCCACCACCAACTCAGGCCAAGGTTCAGGCACGCCGACATATTAATGGCAAGACTCTTATCCACTTGAGTCTTCTCGCCTTAGGTTTTGTCTTCTCAATTCCCGTGCTTTGGGTCGTCACCACTTCGTTCAAAGGTCAGGGTGGGATCTTCACATACCCCATCGAGTGGATACCGACACCCATCGTCTGGTCCAACTACCCCAGGTTGCTTGAGGTACTTATGTTTTCGGGCTGGCCGGGAATCGTGTTGTTCTTCCGCAATACATTCTTCATATCCATACTAGCTACATTAGGAACTCTGACGTCCAGTATCCTGGTGGCCTACAGTTTCGCTCGCTTGCAGTGGCCGGAAAGAAACCTGCTCTTCTCGCTGAGCCTTGCGACTATGATGCTACCAACGGTGGTGATACTTATTCCCACTTTTTTGCTGTTCCGGGATCTGAAGTGGCTGAATACCTTTATGCCGATGATCGTGCCTTTCTGGTTTGCCGTGCAGGGCTTCTATATATTTCTCCTCCGTCAGTTTTTTCTTGGATTGCCTGTGGAACTGGAGGAAGCGGCCCGCATCGATGGGGCAGACTCGCTACGCATCCTTTGGCAGATCGTGGTGCCTCTTTCGCGGCCGGCCATTATTACAGTTTCCATATTCTCCTTTCTTCAGCACTACAACGAATTTCTCACCCCGTTACTTTATCTGAATGCAGTTGAAAAGTTTCCCATGGCCCTGGGTATGCGCATGTTCCAAGGCACATATACCAATGACTGGCCTCTAATGATGGCCGCTTCAGCTGTTTTCATTCTGCCCACGGTCATTTTGTTCCTGATTGCTCAAAGGCACTTCATTCAAGGTATCCAGCTGACCGGGTTGGCAGGGCGCTGACTGGAGTAAACAGGAAGAGCCAAGAGAACCTTGGCCATCTTTCCATTGAATTCCTTTTCTGGGGTCCTCGCACTCTTGCTCCAGGTGTTCACTCTGTAGCATTACATTCTGTTGGGAATGCAAGGGATAAGGGTGCGCAAACATCACCACAAGCCTCCCTGCTGACAGGTATTGCGGTCAAGGTGCTTCCAAGGGAAGTTGCGAATTGGGGTCCGGATTGCACAGCCGCCAATCTTGGCAAGAGAGGTTCTTCAGCTCGGATTTCGGCCAGGATAAGCGGGCCCCCGTCCACATAGCCCTGCACTTTGTTTCCCCACGGCCCTCCTCTGCTCCTCTGGTTGCCTATGTAAGAATCCTCACTGTGGTCAGTGGCGGGCGCTACGTTACCGCATGCTAGCTGCCAACCATCTCCTACTGGTTGGACACGCGATGATGCCTCGCCGTCATAAGTGCCGCTCCCTACGTCGCTTTTATCGCGCTGGCTGTGTCCGACTTCGGGCAAGGTGGAGCTAAGCTATCAAACACAAACTCTCACGGATCTGGAATTGGCAGAGCCTCTTCAATCCTGATCCCCAGCCGAAAAATCTGAGCGGCCTCAGAAGAGGCACAAGGTTATGACTTCAGATGTTTCACGTGAAACATCTCCCGAGTTCGTTCATTCCAACTTCACTATGGACCGATTGAGGAGCATCCGTCTTACTTCCCACCGGGATTCTCCAGGCTTTGAGTGAGTTCCTTCTTGAATCAACAGCGGTTTCGGAAAGTGCCTTGTCTGCAACCGAATGTTTCACCTGAAACACTTCTCTGCTTCCACTGGCTTAGCAGGGGAACATGGTCTTGGAAAAACCGCGAGTAACCTCAACTGTAAAAACTGAATTCACGCAGGAATCTGAAACGGCAAAGGCTCAGCACTAAGGGAGAAAACCCTACCTCAGATGCCGACTCCAGTTCGTGCTCCAGTTAAGCAGCCATCTCCACAACTGCGCCGATACTGGTCAACGTGGAAACAATATCGCTGTATCCCCTTTCTACTTGGTCTATTTGGGCGATGCGCGTAGTGCCCCGGGCACAGAGTGCCGCCAGAATCAGAGCCATACCTGCCCGAATGTCGGGGCTGCTGACGTTATTGCCATACAGTCGGCTGGGCCCAGAAACGACTACTCGGTGGGGATCGCAGAAAACCACTTGGGCACCCATGCTTACCAGTTTGTCCACGAAGTAGAAACGGCTTTCAAACATCTTCTCATGGAGCAAGATTGTGCCTTGGGCTTGTGTCGCGGTGACCAACGCGATACTGATCAGATCTGTAGGGAATCCGGGCCAAGGCGCACTGCCTATACGAGGCATGGACCCACCGAAGTCCGGACGTACGGCCAGATCCTGTTCATCCTCCAGGACCAAAGTGGCCCGCCCATCCGGCAAGTGGTCCTCATAAGTCATTTGTACCCCTAGCCGCTGCCGAAACTCCATTTCGATCAGTCGCAGCTGGGATGGCAACACATTCGAGATGCAGAGTCTTCCGGCTGTGATTGCTCCCAATCCCACGTAGCTGCCGATTTCCATGTAGTCTGGGCTGATGACGCATTCTGCTCCACCCAGATGGGCAGCCCCGGTTATGGTCAATCGGTTGGTGCCCATCCCCTCGATGGAGCAGCCCATAGCCACCAATAGGCGGCACAGGTCTTCCACATGTGGTTCACAGGCCGCATTGTGGATTAGCGTAGTGCCTTTAGCTGCCGCAGCCATCATCACACCGTTCTCGGTTGCGGTGACGGACGCCTCATCTAGCCATATATCCGCCCCCCTCAGTTCGCGGTCCATTTGTAGATGGAACTGGCCTGGTCCCTGATCTCGGATCTCTGCTCCCAAGGCCTGAAACACTTGCAAATGGGTGTCTATGCGCCGCCGTCCAATGTCGTCTCCGCCGGCCTGTGCCCCAACATGGAATTCCCCCATGCGCGCCAAGAGCGGCCCCATTAAAGTTAGGGAGCCGCGCAGGGCCCGAAACAACTGCGGATTGGGTTTCGGCCCGGTCAGGTTGCGCGCTTGCAGGCGTAGGACATGGCTATCCAGCCAAGCCGCCTCCACCCCCAACTCTTGCAAGAGTTTGAGGAGCGTGTGGACATCGCCAATACGCGGAACGTTGTGCAGAATTACGGGTTGATCTGTCAACACAGCTGCACACATCATGGGCATGGCGGCGTTCTTATTGCCCGAAGGCTGCAGTGTCCCCGACAGTGGATGGCCCCCTTCTATCAGGAGATGTGACATACCTTTCCCTCCTCCGCCAATAGGGCTTTTGGCGCCTGAACCACCCTAAATTCAGCCGCTGGTGCCAGATTCAAGAACTTGCCCAACCTGGCAGGCAAATTCCCAAGGGTATTTAGGCGTTTCAGGTGTCGCGCCGCCACTGCATGTTCGTATGACACTCCATATCGACCTAAGACAGGATTCATAGTAATGAAAATTTAATATAAGAACGAATAAACGTTTATAATATGTAATAGTAGGGTCCATCGCCATCTCACCTGAGTACAAAAACCGTCTGGCGGTAGTGCCGCATGGGCAGCTGGCTGTGGTGTGGAAAAGGGTCTCTGCGAGGTAGTCAAGCCCGAAACTGGATTTGATTTGTGTGGAATGAGTATAGAGGGATGTTCGGCCATGAGTACAGGATTGGCCCAAGGACCGGTAAAACGGTTTGGGGCTGAGGTTTGGATTCCCTTTGCGGCTCCTCTCACACTGAAGGCAGGTCTGACGGCACTGTGATAAACAGTTTGGCCCTGGGTTTTCGGCTCCTGACCAACCGGTTGGAGCTGCTGATAGTGCCCATAGCCCTTAGCATCTTAATCTTCTTGCTGCCTCCAGTGGATCTTTCTGCCCACTTGGAAGACTTGGATGTGCTGCTGGAGCAGATTCTGGTCCAATCAAGTAGTCTGGAGGGAGCTGGGACGGAACTAGACACTCAGTCCGCTTCCTTGTTAACGGCATACCTGCAAGATCTGGATTTATCCCGAATCTATGTGGGAGATTTGATACTTACTTTCGGACGTTACTTCTTTCGCGTGCCCACCTACATATCTGGGTCTGAAGTGCAAGGACAGGGGCCCATGACGTCTTTGGCCCTCTCCTCGCCAGTCGAAATCTTGGGTATGGCTGTTTTCCTGCTTTTGCTAGGCGCGGTGGCAGGTTCCTTCTACTTGTACTGGCTGGCTCGGTTCGTTCCCGACTACAACCAAGAAGAAGACACAGTTATAAATTTGTCGGATCACACCGCGGAATCCATGTTTGGCGGTCGAACTGTAACCTTGGGCCGCTGCATCGGACAGGGCCTTTTGTACGTGGGAGTCTTGATCGCCATCTGGTTCGGGACTGCATTCGCCATCAGTTTATTTCTGACCGTGTTGAGCCTGGTCGTTGGACTCGGAGGCATTTTGGCCAGCCTGTTACCTTTCCTGTCGACCATAATGATGGTTGCCGCCATACTATTTGTCTTTTACCAAACCTATGTGACCGCCGGCATCATGATGGACGGTCTCAGCGTTTGGCCTGCCCTAAGGCAAAGCGTGCAACTTGTGCGCCAGAATGTCCTCTCCACGCTGGCTTTCCTGCTGCTGGGTGGTTTCATTCTGCTGGGGGTTCAACAGCTGTTGGATCTACTGGTCACTGCCATGCAGGACCACTGGGCTGGCCTCTTCTTGGCTGCGGTTGTTTTTGCCTACGTTGGCACAGTAATTTCCTTGGCCTTTCTCGTCTTCTATCGCACCCGGAACCTGAAAAATCGCGGCTACGACATCGCAGAATACTTCGCTTTACAGGACAGTTGAACTACATGGCTACATCATTTTTGGAACAACCGAATGGCACCTACGATTCTGAGGACATTGAGGTTCTGGAGGGCTTGGAGCCAGTCCGTAAGCGCCCGGGCATGTATGTGGGGGGCACCGGGCAACAGGGGCTGCACCATTTGGTCTACGAAGTCGTGGACAACGCCGTAGATGAAGCCATGCAAGGCTGCTGTGACCGCATTGACATCACGCTCCATGCAGATGAGAGCGTCTCCGTCCAGGACAACGGCCGCGGCATTCCGGTGCGTGTCCACGCCAAAGAAGGCATTTCGGCTCTGACAGTAGTAATGACCAAACTGCATGCCGGCGGCAAGTTTGGAGCCGAAGACAGCGGCTACAAGGTTTCCGGAGGCCTGCACGGCGTGGGGGTGAGCGCTGTTAACGCCCTCAGCTTCTGGATGGAGACTGTGGTGCATCGTAACGGCAAGATTTATCGCCAGCGATTTGAGGTTGGTGATCCAGTTACAGAGGTCGAGGTAATTGGAGAATGCCCCATGGAACAGACGGGCACAAAGCAGACGTTCCTGCGGGATATTTCCATTTTCGATGAGGGTGTAGTCTTCAACACTGCAGATCTGGTCAACCGGTTTCGGGAAATGGCGTTCTTGAATCGAGGCGTGATCATCGCTTTTCAAGATGAACGGCCAGACAGCCCAGAAGACATTACCTTCTATTTTGAAGGCGGCGTAGGCACCTTTGTACGGTATTTAAACCGCTTCCGGCGAGTGCTGCATCCCCCAATTCATATTCAGAGCACGGTGGGCCAGACCGAAGTTGAAGTTGGTCTGCAATACACAGAGGGCGCGCAGGATGTCACGTACGCCTTTGCCAACACCATCATCAATCAGGATGGGGGTTCCCATCTCACAGGCCTCCGCAAAGCCCTGACGCGGCAGATCAACGACTATGCCCGAAAGAACAAGCTGCTCAAGGAAGGGGATGACAATCTCAGCGGGGATGACACGCGCGAAGGCTTGACGGCCATTGTCAGCGTCAAGGTCCCGGAACCACAATTTGAAGGGCAAAACAAGCTGAAGCTTCTCAACCAAGAAGTGGGCGGGCAAGTGGAAAACTCGGTCGCCGAAGCCCTTAACATGTGGATGGCAGAGCATAAGGCAGAGGCCCGCCTGATCATCTCCAAGTGTCTGACTTCCTTTGAAGCCCGCGTGGCAGCTAGAAAGGCCCGCGAATTGGTACGCCGCAAAGGGTTGCTGGACAACATGACACTTCCGGGCAAATTGGCAGATTGCTCTAGCCGCAAACCGGAGGAATCGGAACTGTATCTGGTGGAGGGTGACAGTGCCGGTGGTTCTGCCAAGCAAGGTCGGGATCGCCAGTTTCAAGCTATCTTGCCGTTGCGGGGCAAAATCTTGAATGTTGAGAAGACCAGCCTCAGCCGAGCTCTGGAGAACAAGGAGATTCAAGCCCTGATCAAGGCCATGGGCACCGGTATCGGCAGCGACTTCGATGTCAAGGGCTTGCGGTACCACCGCATCATCATCATGACGGATGCCGATGTTGACGGCGCCCATATCCGTACGCTGTTACTGACTCTTTTCTATCGGTACATGAAACCACTCATTGATGATGGATATCTGTACATCGCACAGCCGCCACTGTACAAAGTCAAGGTCAGTGACAAGAAGAACGGCAGGACCCGCAACACCAGCCAGTACATCTACAACGAGCGGGAACTGGAAAAGATGCAGCTGCAGGCCGGAATCGAAAATGTGAAACTGGAACAGCGTTACAAAGGCTTGGGCGAAATGAATGCGGACCAGCTATGGGCCACTACCATGGATCCTGAGGTCCGTACATTGCTCAAAGTCACGGTGGATGACCCGGACCAGGCGGATCGCTTGTTTGCAGACTTGATGGGTACCGACGTGGAACCGCGGCGGCAATTCATTCAGAATCATTCCGCTCACGCCAATGCGGATTTCTAGGTCGTACCTAATCAAAAAAAAAGACCCCTGCTGGTCAGCAGGGGTCTTGACTTCTGGGATACAGCCAACGACTACAAAAAGCCCTTGAGTTTGCGTTTGCGGCTGGGATGACGCAGACGGTTCAGTGCACCGGCCTCAATCTGGCGGATACGTTCGCGAGTTACACCGAACTTCTTGCCCACTTCTTCCAAGGTGTATGCATGACCATCCACCAAACCGAAGCGCAGTTGCAGAATACGGGTCTCCCGTGGCGTAAGGCTCTGAAAGACATCTTCGATTTTCTCACTCAACAACTGGTTGTTGGCTGACTCCTGCGGGCTGTCGGCGTCTTCATCTGGAATAAAGTCGCCCAGCACACTGTCCTCTTCCTCACCAACTGGCTTTTCCAAACTGAGGGGCCGTTGGCTAACTCGAATGATGTGTTCCACCTTACTTGGTGACACTTCCAGTTCTACTGCTAACTCGTCAATCGTGGGTTCCCGCCCCAGTGATTGGGACAGGGAGCTGTTGGCCCGGGTCAGGCGGTTGATTTGCTCATACATGTGCACGGGCACCCGGATGGTGCGGCCCTGGTCCGCGATGGCGCGGGTCACGGCCTGCCGGATCCACCAAGTGGCATAGGTACTGAACTTGAAACCACGATGATAATCAAACTTGGTTACGGCGCGCATCAGGCCCACATTGCCTTCCTGCACCAAATCGAGAAAAGGTACGCCGCGGCCAGTATATTTCTTGGCCACGCTTACGACTAGCCGGCTGTTGGCCAAAATGAGATGGTTCTGGGCATCTTCGCCGTCGCGGATGAGCCAACGCAGGTTGTCCTTCTCATCTTCGTTCAGGGTGTGGGCCTCAGAGCCGTGCAATTCCTGTTTGGCGGCTTCCGCACTTTCGATGCGTTTAGCCAGAGATACCTCTTGTTTGGCCGTGAGCAACGCCACCCGCCCTATTTCGCGCAGGTACAGCGTGGTTGTGTCGTTGATACTTTCCTGGGACAAAGAGAAGGCGTCGGCTTGCTCCGCGGCTTGAAGTTCCTCTTCTTCCCAATCATCCTGGAACTGGCCGATATCAATGCCGCGCTCGATGAGTGCGGCAAACAGATCTTCCAGCAGGTCCAAGGCCAACTCGGCCCGCGGCATGACCTTCAATATGTCGTCGTATTCAACGATCCCTTTCTTCTGGCCGACCTCCAGCAAGTGCACTTTCACACTGCCAGAGTCCATGCCGGGAGCCAAACCATCTTGCGACATATTAGCGGTGGTAACCACGGCGGACTCCTCTATTCCATTGTGCTGACGGCCTCCGCCCAACAGAAGGCGGAGGCCCGGTCTACTTACGTAAACCAGTTCAGACTCTTCTTGCGGCTGGAGTGTCGCAGCCGATTGAGAGCCTGGGTTTCGATCTGGCGCACACGTTCCCGCGTGATGCCAAACTTCTTGCCTACTTCCTCCAAGGTGTATGCATAATCATCCACCATTCCAAAGCGAAGTTGCAAAGTGTGAATCTCCCTGGGTGTGAGATCCTGGATGACTTCCTCAATTACTTCACGCAGCATCTGTTGGTTGGTAAGGTCTGGGGGGCTATCGGCGTCTTCATCCGGAATGAAGTCCCCTAGCACACTGTCTTCCTCTTCGCCTACGGGTTGTTCAAGGCTGCGCGGCTGCTGGTTCACCCGAATTACGTGCTCGACCTTGCTGGGCGGAATCTCCAGCTCTACTGCCAATTCGTCGATTGTGGGTTCACGTCCGAACTGCTGGGCCAACGTATGGCGCGCCCGAATGAGGCGGTTGATCTGCTCATGCATGTGGACCGGCACCCGGATGGTGCGGCCCTGGTCGGCAATGGCACGGGTCACGGCCTGTCGGATCCACCAGGTGGCATAGGTGCTGAACTTGAACCCGCGATGGTAGTCGAATTTGGAGACCGCGCGTATAAGACCGCTGTTGCCTTCCTGCACCAAGTCCAGGAAAGGCACGCCGCGATTGGTGTATTTCTTGGCTACACTGACCACCAGCCGGCAATTGGCGGAAATCAGGTGGTCCACCGCCTCCTTGCCGTCAATGATTTCAAACTGTAGGTCATCTTTTTCGTCTTCAGTCAATTTGAGTTCCGGATCGGCCAGCTTGGCTTCGGCCCTCTCCATCTTCTCAATGCGCTTGGCCAACTGCACTTCTTCGGCGGCCGTGAGTAGGTCCACTTTGCCAATGTCGCGCAAGTACAGCGCAACCGAGTCGTTGAAGCTTTCCGGCAGCTGGGCCGAATGATGGGCCAGCTCAGCCTCTATCGTTTGCTCTTCTTCAAGACTGTCGGCTTCGCTCTGTCCTTCGATGTCGACGCCCTGCAGGATCAAGTCAGTGAATACCTCCTGTAATACTTCCGTATTTTGATGGGCTTCAGGCCATGCGTCCAGGATGTCTTTGAAATCTACGTAGCCCTGCTCTGCACCCAAAGCTTGCATGCGTTCCTTGAAATCGGCTCCCGGTAGGTCGCCGGCCACCTGATATTCGTCGGCCACCTCTGCGTCAAACTGTGCCATCTCGCTATAACTCCTATGCTTATTCACTCAATCTGTGCAATGCCGCTTTGAAATCCCAAATTCCGGCCTCTTGTGGATAGGCCATTTCGCATTCTGTACATATCAACACAGTCGGCTCCGGCTGGACCAAAGCCGCCTTCTGGCAGAGCGGACACTGCAGCCAGTTCGCTACGCTTGTGTGGGCTCCCGGAGATGCCACCGGAGCCTGTTGCACCCCTCGTTTGCGGGTCTGCAGAAAGACGCTGGGGCCTAAAGGGTATTTGCCTCCCGGGCGAAAGAGTAGGCTGTCAGCCTGCGCCAACAGATCTGCTGGCAGCAAATTCTTCAGGGCAGGCAGTCGTAGGTGGGAAACACTGAACGCTTCCTCACAGTTAAGGCCCGTTAACCCCAACTGCTTCTGCATCCACAGCGGGTGGAAATTGAAGTGCATCTCGGCAAATTCCACGGGTTCAAAAGCGTAGGGGGACCACGCCTGTCCGCGACACATGTGCCGTAGCATAGACTTGAGATTGCGCTTATTGGCGAATTCAAGAATGGCCGTGCCGCCGTCTTGCAGTACCCGGTCTATTTCCTGCAGAGCGGTGGGGCTCTCGGCCAGGTGGTGCATGACCCTCACCATAACCACAGTTTCCATGCAATGGGGCACAAAGGGCATGGCGTAGACGCTGCCTGCCACAAAGACAAAGCGTGCATCGTGACCCCACCTCTCCACGGCTTGCGTCAACATGGAACGACTGTAATCAAACAGGACCACTTGATCGTATCGGTGATATTCGTTGGCGAGTCGGCCGAAACCGGCCCCCAAGTCCACAATACGTTTGCCAGAAGGGGGCAGCATGCGCCGTAAAGCCAGCCGTTCCACCGCATCTTCATACCGCCGATTGGCATTCTGCCAAAAAGCCGTGCGGTAGGTGCTCTGTTCGTAATCAATGACGCGCACAGGGGTGTTTTGGGGGGTTGATTCCCGTTCCTGATACAACGCCATTCCGCAGATAACCTCTTTAAACGTACCGATCCGAGCCCTGCACCAACCTTCAGCTACAGACTCCGCCGCATTAGTGTAGTCAATTAAGTAGGAATTTATTTTCTAAACTTTATTAAACGGCATGGGGGTCACTCCCCATTTCCCGTGGAACCTCCCTACAAGATAAGGGAAAAATCGCCCCGGGGAAGGAATGTAACAGTGGCCGCCCCCTAGAAAAGCAGACTGTAATCCAAAATGGAAAAGCCAGAGAAAAAGAATCCTGGATCCCAGTTCGAAGTTAGCACCGACCTGCCGGTGGCCCGAAGTCGAACCCGAGACCTGGGCCAACTCATTTTTAACTGTTAAAGCCAGGTCACTAGGGCGGAGATCTCCTACTCAGGAGAGGTCGAAATCGCAACTTACTGCCCTCTGGAGAACAATAACTCTGTTTTCTTTCGTTCTCCATCTCCTCAGTACATACATATAATCTCTTGACCCTCCATTGCCCTTTGCAGGTCAACTCAAGTTGACTCGCCCGAACAAACGTAGTCTGGTTTTAATTTCTCCCTGTTGCATCGCTTCTTCGTACCTGTTCGAGTGTATCCCAACAGCTGCCTTGCAAGACGCTTACTTTCGCGTTTGCCTTGATTGATGGGCGAGATATAGCCACCTGTCCCAGTTTCTTAGCACTATCCCACCAGGAGTCATGTATGCCCACTTCCCATCCCAAGAGAATCGCGATTGGAGGCCTAATTCACGAAACACATGGTTTTGCACCAACTCCGACTGTACTGGCTGATTTTCAGCAGTTTTGGCACGCAGGACAGGATTTGGTAACAGCCTTGGAGGGCACGCGCTCATGTCTGGGAGGCATGATCGAAGGCATAAGGGAAGAAAATGAAAACTGGCAACTCCTACCTACTTTCTATGCGGCAGCGATGCCCGCGGGGGTGGTTACGGCTGAAGCCTATAAGGTACTCCTAGAGGAGCTGACTTCCCGCTTGAAAGAAATCCTGCCAGTGGATGGGCTGCTTCTTCACTTACACGGGGCCATGATCACAGAGGACACGCTGGACGCAGAAACGGACATTGTGGTCCGGATGCGCCAAATCGTGGGTTCAGACGTACCGATTTTGGTAGTGCTGGACATGCACGGAAATATAAATCCTGATTTGGCCGCCGTCGCAGATGTCCTGTTGGCATACGATAAGTGTCCGCATGTCGATGTGTTCGATCGCGGGCTGGAAGCGACGACTATTCTGAGTTCTTGCCTGCAGGGGCGGATTCATCCGGTTACAGTGGTCCGCCAGCCCCCGCTCTTACTGGCACCGCAACTAACTGATACAGCTGACTTGCCTTTGCGGGCTTTGCACGCCCGGGCACAGGAAATGGAACAGGACGACCGTGTGGTTGCCGTAAGCATTTTAGGGGGCTTTGCATATGCTGATTCACCATGGACTGGTCCCGGCGTAATTGTCGTGACAGATGACCAACACGATCTGGCCGAGGACCTCGCCGAGGAATTGTGCGCCTTATTCATGCAGTACAAAGACTCCGCCGGCTTCCAAGCCCTGCCCCCAGCCGAAGCTGTGACACAAGCTCTCCAGTTGCCGGAGGGACCCGTCATCCTTGTGGACTCAGCCGACAATATTGGCGGCGGCACTCCAGGTGACGGCACGGACGCCTTGCAAGCCATGTTGGCGGCACGCGTAGTTGAAGGTACCGTGGTAATCGCCGATCCAGAATCGGTTGCCCTCTGCCATGCGGCTGGCACAGGAGCTCGATTGTCCATGCGGGTGGGAGGCAAAACAGACGACTGGCACGGCCAGCCCGTTGAGGTTAATGGAGAAGTCCTAGCGATTTCGGACGGCATCTATCCCTGCGAGCTCGAAGAACACCACTTTTCATCTTTCTATGGCGACACTTTGGATATGGGTCCGACTGCCTGGTTGCGCGTTGATGGGGTCAACATTGTGCTCACCGCCCGCAAGACTCCGCCGTTTGATTTGGTACAACTGCGGGGCATCGGGATCGAACCAGAAGCCCAGCAAATGATTGTGGTCAAAGCGGCTGTGGCCTACCGTACGGCCTATCTCCCCATTGCAGCTCATGTCATTGAAATGGATACGGCCGGCCTGTGCACTTCGAATCTGCAGAGATTCGAATACAAGCATCTGCGGCGTCCTGTATACCCTCTCGATGCTGCTTGAGCCCTGAGGCGTCAGTTCCATTTGGACACACTGCCTTGCTCCGAGCGTAGCTGGTTGGAAAGAGGTCCAATATCAACTCAATCTTTCCATAAATGAGTCTCCATCTAAGCTGTCATTTCTCAAGGTTCCAGAGAAACAGCGTCTGGATGGTAAGTAAGGCCCAAATCTGTGCTCTCGCGTTCCTACGGTGTTCAAGGCGCTGCCTTGCGCAAGCTTTGGCCACGTTGAACCCTTGGCATTCGCAGCCATTGGAGCCGCAAATGGTGTTCTAGCTCTGCCGGCCCCCATGCAGGCTTTTGCGGGGGGATCCGGTTCAAACTAGCACCGCGCAGTGCGGATAGCAGAACTCTTCCGTTTCGGTGCTGTAGCCCAAGAGATCTTCCGGACTTCGGACTTGCATCGCAGTGAAGCCCGTCGGTTTAGGAATCCAGTCGTTCCAAGCCTAGCCCGGAGTGAGGTACCCGTCCGCAGTGGACGGTTGGCTGCGGCTCCTAATCCGGCACAGGGTTGAACTGTCATGCGCAACGGTTGCGACACCAGCGACCGTTTTCCTTGGAATTTATCTTCTGATTCCAGGTCCCTCTGTTCAGATTCTCAGGAACTTTCTGGATTCTTTCCCTGTGGTCCTTGCACAGGCAAAGCTGAGCGTAGCCTTAACAATGGGCACTCCCATCGTCCGCATGTTTTCGATTAATGCCAAGCACTCGCTAAGGGATGACAGCGTTCTCGCCTGTTCACCTATTTCTGGGTTTTGGCTTCTGCCCCAAGGGAAGGAAGCAGCACGGAATCCCGGCCTGTTGTTGCTGACAGCCGTCAATTCCAGGTTCGCAAGTTTTGCTCGTTTTCTCGGTCGAAGAAATGAATTTTGGCGCGATTGAACAATAGTCGGCCATGCTCTCCTGCAGTGAAAATCCGGTCGGGTCCAGTACTGACAGTAACGAGCTGTCCCCCTAAAGAGACAACCAGAATGTTCAGGGAACCCATCGGTTCCACCACCATCACCTGGCACGGGATTCCTTCGGGATCCTGGGGCAATCCCCCCTGTGGCTCATATGCGATGTCCTCCGGCCTAATTCCCAGAATGGCCTGTCCATGCAGTCGTCCCCGAGCCTCTGCCAAGCCCAATTCGAAGAGGTCTTCCGCGGTCAGGGAGAGAGCTGCAGCGGGCGTATCTTCCAGATGCACCCGCCATGTCCCGTCTTCCACTTGCACATGACAGTCGAGAACATTCATAGATGGACTTCCCAGAAATCCTGCTACGAATAGGTTTCGGGGTTGGTTGTAGACATCCAAGGGCGTGCCTACCTGCTGTACCCGTCCAAGATTCATCACTACCACCCGATGGCTCAGCGTCATAGCTTCCGCCTGATCGTGGGTGACATATAGCACCGTGCCCTGGACCCGCTCAAAAAGCAGCTTCAGTTCGGCTCGCATTTGGATACGAAGTTTGGCGTCCAAATTGCTGAGGGGTTCATCCAACAGGAAGGCCTTGGGGTTACGCGTTATGGCTCGGCCCAGCGCAACCCGTTGCCGCTGACCTCCACTCAGCTGCCTTGGTTTGCGTTCCAACAAGTGGCCAATTTCCAACAGCTGCGCGGCTTCCTGGACTCGGTCTTCAATCTCTTCCCGCGGCATCTTGCGCACTTTTAGCCCAAATCCTATGTTTTCCCTTACCGATTTGTGGGGATATAGGGCGTAGCTCTGAAACACCATGGCGATGTCTCGCTTACCCGGGGGCACAGCGTTTATGAGTTGGTCATCAATGTAGATTTCGCCAGCACTCGGATCGTCCAGCCCGGCCGTCAAATTCAAAGTGGTAGATTTGCCACAACCGCTAGGCCCTACTAAGGTGACGAATTCTTTGTCTTCAACTTCCAGGTTCAAGTCTTCCAGGGCGTGCACCGAGCCATATCGCTTGCCGACTTGCTGATAACGAATCTGAGCCATGGTTATCTTCTCGTGTTGCTATTCCTTGACTGCCCCGAAAGTGAGACCACGAACCAGATACCGCTGGGTGAGGCCAGCAAAGAGCATAACGGGCAGAATCATGAGGGAGGCCAAGGCTGTCATTTCGCCCCAACGCAAGAATTTATCGGACATGTAACCTGCGATTACGACCGGTAAGGTCTTGGCCGTACGCGAAGTCAGCATTGAAGCGTACAGAAATTCATTCCAAGAAAAGATAAAGGTGAAAATCGCCGTAACAGCGATCCCAGGCAAAGCCAACGGCATGGTGATCTGGTGAAAGCGTTGCCAGAGTGAGCAGCCGTCAATGATAGCCGCTTTGTCAATTGCATCAGGCAAGTCCTGAAAGAATCCCAGCATGAGCCAAATCACGAACGGCAAGGTAAAAGCCGTATGTGTCATTATGAGGGCAACATGGGTATCCGATAGGTTCAGATTGCGGATGATGACGAAATAGGGGATGGCGGTGGTAATCGGTGGAAAAATTCGTACAACCAAAATCCAGATCATAATCACCTGGCGAATGCGGTAGGCCAAGTAGATCTTGGACAGTGCGTAGGCCGCCATGGAACCTAAAAGGACGCCCAATCCTGTGCTGGCTAGGGCGATAACGGAACTGTTGAAAAAGAACTGGCTGATGTGTTCAACGCGCAGGACATCCGCGAAATTTCGTATCGTGCCTCGCAAAGGCAGGATGATCGGAGGGGAGACAATAGTGTCCACCTCATACTTGAAGGAAGTAGTGACCAGCCAATAAGCCGGAAAGGTCACGGCCAACAGTACTACCGCTGTAACTGTATACAGGAGGATTCTGCCTGTTCGCCGCTGCAAGATGTAGGAACGCGCGGAAGCCATTTAGGACACTTCTCTCTGGCCCCGACCTTGAATTTCTCGGATAAAGAAAATCGCGAGCAGAAAAATAAAAAGCAGAAAGATCCAGGACATGGCGCTGGCCTTTCCAATTTGGAAAAACTGCAGGCCATTCTTGTAAATGAGAATGGACAGAACTTCCGTGACGCGGCCCGGCCCTCCGAAAGTCAAAGTGAAGATAACGTCAAATATGCGGAAAGCATCCATGATCCGCAGGAGCAGGACCACAAGAATTACAGGTTTGAGCAAGGGCAACGTTATTTCCCTGAAAACTTGCCAACCTGAAGCACCGTCGACACGGGCTGCCTTGTAGAAATCGATTGGTAAAGATTGTATGCCCGCGGCCAAAATGAACACCACCACCGGTAGCTGCTGCCAAATCTCGACAGTGATTACGGCTGCCAGAGCTTGGTCTGGATCTCCAGTCCAAGTTTGAGAGGGAATACCCACAAGGTTGATGAAATAGTTGATGGCGCCATAAGTAGAGTGGTACAGGGTACGCCAAAGTACACCTGCAACAACTGGCGTCATCATTAGGGGTACCAGCAAGAGGGTACGAACCAGGCCAACCGTTTGGATTCGGGTCGTAACCAGCAACGCAAGGCCCAAACCTAGCAGGAATTCTATGGTCACAGCTGTACTGACAAAGATCAGGGTCGTCTTCAAACTCGACTGAAAGACTGGATCCTGGAAAAGTCGGGTGTAGTTTCGAAGTCCTATGTAAAGCGGCTCACTGTTAGGTACGCTCATGTTCCAGGAAAAGAAACTGAGACGGAGGCTATAGAGCAGAGGGTATACGGACGTTAGAAGGAGAAAGGCCAGAGCAGGACTCACGAATAGCCACGACATGAATCGTTCGCCCCGATGATCTTGTACCACTACGGACGGGAATGCGCCCGAGTCTTTGGCGGGGACCCGAGATCTTTGGTCAGTCATGTCTGCGCGTTCATCTCACGTTTGATCGTCTTTCGCATTTTCTTCAGCTGAATGCAAACACAGATCTCTCACCGCCACTGCTTTGGAGAGAGTGCCTCTATGGCCATGCCCGGGCAGAGACCTTGCTGCTCCCATCCTACAACATTGAAAAAGAACGCTTAAACGTAACATCGAAACCGACATACTGACAACACCATCGACGATGCGCGTCTGCTTTCTTAATTGTGAATCTTGCTGTGATCTGCGAGTCTCTTCCCTTGGCGTTACCAGCTGATAGCCAGCTAATAGAGCCAGGGAAGTTCCCTCCTTCCGCAAGGTAGCCGCAAATTACCAAAGATCCAGCCCATTGCAGAGGGAAGAAGGCCAGCAGGCTTTGGTCTACTTACTTGAACTAACTTCGGCCTATCGCTGCATAGTGGGGCTTGTAGACCGACAGCGGTAGTCTGCCCCATTGGCTGCCGCCGGTAAGTCTGTTCTGGGGATGGTGAGGAAATCCAGTTGGCCTTAATCAATGTCAAACGCGCCGGACGAATACACACCGAGAAAGAGTCCCCTTTCGGTATTGGGGTGCTGCCAGATGCCTGAGAGTTCCCTAGGGGCTGGGTGCGACTTCCTCGACATAAGCCTCTGCCCCAGACCCCATCCAGAAATTCCTGCTTGGTACTATTGGTACTATATGTAATTGTTCAAGGCCCGCGCTACCCTGTTATGGTCGAAACTGAATTTGAGGGCATGCCCTCTCACCGACCCTACTATGGTTCCTTGCCCACGCAGTACCAGAATGTGGGTTTTCAGACCGTTTTCTTTCGGGCCGATCCAGCCCGCCTGGGGCCGTTGTTGCCAGCCCCGCTGATTCCGCATCCGGAGGGCCTCTGTGTAGCATTCGGCATAGATGTGCCCTTCTCTTCAACCTATGGGTCATTTCACGAATCTGGCATCCAGATACAATCCCTGTATCGAGGTAAACCTGTTTTCTTCAATTCCCATTTGTACCTGGACAATGTGCCCGCCATTTGTGCGGGCAGAGAGCGTTGGGGTGCTCCCAAGGAGTTTGCGGAAGTGCAGATTGCGCAGCAACACAATCTGCTTACCTGCCGGACTTACAAAGATGGCGTGGAAATTTTGACGATAACTTCGACAATCGGGGCCCCGGCGCAGCAGTCCGAGCTGATTCCCATGTTTCCCAGCTATCGCTTGAAGGCCATTCCCCGTGCGGACGGTCCCGGTGTATCCTTAAAGCAGCTTGTGGAAGCGGCTCCGGTGGATGTAACTACTGGTCAGTTGTACAGGGGTCAAGGCACCGTCTCTTTCGGATTTACGGCAAACAGTGATTTGCGTCCTCTAGGGTCAGTGGAAGAGGTGACTGCTTTCTACCAGATAGCCAGCTACACCGAAACCTATGGTCGCGTTGTCCATGACTATTTGGCGGAGCCCGTTTTATCTGAAAGTTGACTAGGAAATTAATCTGATCCATTTAACCAGGAGCATAAACCCCGCGATCCAAGAGAATCTTCCGTGCTTGTTGCTTTTTATTCGGTGAAACCTTTGCAAAGGAGACATCCAGCATGAATCGACCATACCTGTTCCATCGGCGAGATATTCTCAAGGCACTCGGAGCTCTAAGTGCCGGGTCATTGCTCGCAGCCTGCGGACCAACGGGAGCCCCTTCGGCGGCGCCGGCCGCGCCCGCGGCCGAAGAAGCCGCGTCAATGGGCAAGAAATATGATGGGGTAACCTTGCGTATGCTGACGCAGGCGGGCGGGGACTACGAACCTGCCTTCCGAGCTTGGGGCGATGTATTTTCGGCCGAAACTGGAGCCGAGATCGAGTTTGAATTTGCGCCATGGGAAGCGCTTATGCCCAAGGTGCAGGCGGACTTGGCTTCCGGCTCTCCTCAATTCGACCTCTTCTGCAACGACATAGAATTCCAATACACTATCTGGCCATCACTGGAACCGATTAACGACTTTATAACCAGTAGCGGCTATGACATGGAAGGCTTTTTTGATCCCATCTACACCTATGGCGAAGGCATCGCTGGCAATGCAGGCGTCAGATATGGCTTGCCTGTTACGTGCGGGGTCTCAGTACTCTTCTACCGCAGCGATTTGATAGATACCTTTCCCACCACTTGGGATGACTACGATGCCTTGCTGGCCGCCCACACTAACGACTCCATGTACGGTCTCTCTTTCGCCGGAGTGCCCGCCCAGCTGGTCAAGCTCTTCCTAGCCCGCTACTGGGCCCAAGGCGAGTCTCTTTTCACTCCAGACTGGCAGCCTTTGATAAATGGAGAAAGCGGCGTGGCTGCACTGGCCCTGCTGAAAAAGCACATGACGGACTATGCGCCTCCAGGCTTGTTAGCATGGGACAATCCCGATGCCGCCAATGCCTTCTTGGCTGGGGACGTGGCCGTCAATGAAGGTTGGGCCGGATTCATTTTGCCGGCACTGGACGACCCCGAGAAATCCAAGGTCGTGGGCAACTGGGCCATTGCCCCTTACCCGGAAGGCGGCACTGGTAATTTCGTGCAGCACAATATTGTGATGATGAAGACTGCGGAAAACAAGCAGGCCGCGTTCGATCTGATGGCTGCCCTTAGCAACCCCCAGCGCTCCAAGGAAGGGGTGCTCGAATATGGAATGACATCAGCCCGCAAGAGCGTTTTCAGTGACCCTGATGTAGTTGCTGCCAAGCCCTTTTTTCCGGACTACAGCGATGTGTTGAGCCGCGGGCGTCCATTCACGCCAGGTGTCCCGCAGTGGCTTGAGATGTTTATCGGTCTCGCGGAAGGCGCGTCTTCGGCGCTCTCAGACCAGGCCACGCCCCAAGAGGCCTTGGATCAAGTGGCCGAGGGTTGGCTCGAACTGCTGGCCCAAAATCCGCTCGATTTTGAGTATGCGGAATGAAGTAAGACTGTAACGCCGTGGTCGAATTCGGAATCTCGGGCATTGAAGTCTGAACAAACTGTAAGGGACTTGACAACTTAAGAAGTTGCAAGTCCCTTCAGTCTTGCCCACTATAATGTGAGGCAACGGCTGGTAAGCGGGCAAGCAGTAAAAGTCCAGCCGTACCAGTAAAAGGGCAGAGCCGAGTTTACAGAATTGCGAATGGCTGCGGAACTGACTCTTTTCTATTTGTCCCCTCGTGCTGTTGGGTCCGAGTTACTGCAAGCGAAGATTCGTCGCTGCCAAGATAACTATATTCCGTAGCAGGAATTGGTATTTCGGCTCTGCGTCGGTGCTGGCCTCCTCGGTCGGAACGCACTCCTTGACCTTCTCTGTGATGGAAACCACACTGACGCCCATATACCTGAGAAAGATTTGAAAGACGCGAGTGCTGCTGTCTACGGTTAAAGAGGGCGAAATTTCAGATCAGATGATTTGGAAGAGTCCTTTCGGCTGATTTCCCTCTCCTCTCATTCTGCGAGACTCTGGATTGTCAAAGACGCGGTCGCCCTCGTCCTGTTCCCCCTACCCCTTAGAACGCTGTAGTAGTTGGCTGGCTAATCTGTGAACGCCCTCTTCTGGTCGCAGACTTCCAAGTTCCGGCGTAAAGCGACGTCTGAGCGAGCGGCTGCGAATGCTTGCCATGCTCTCTGCTTCATGTGGTCGCTGTTTTCGATTTCAGCTCGCCGTCACTCGAACCCAGACAATCCCGTCAACATGCTCAAAGTGCCCGTCGGCTGAAACGAGATCAGCACCTGTTTCCATCGCGTGGGCGGCTATCCAGACGTCGTTGGTCGGGATCGGACGGCCTTTCGACCTCAGAGCAGCCGCAATTCTGGAGTACCGGTCTGCAGTGACTGGCCCCACGTTCACAAAGGTTACGAAAGGGCTGTGAAGAAAGGAGCGCAGGCCAACTGCGTTTCGCTCGAAGTAGGACCCTCGTCGGAAACCATACATAAGTTCGCCAACCACGATGTCCGAAAGCAGGACTTCTTCAGCTCTCCGCACAAGCTCTGCAAGCTGCTCATGTCCTCGCATGAGCAGCGAATAGGCATTGGAGTGTAGGAGAAGCCTCATTTCCAAGCCGACTCGTCAATGGTTTCGAACTCTTCCAACGCAGAGTCCAGCTCTTCCGCTTCCGCTGAAGTCCAGGTCCCTATCAGGTGATCCAGCGAAGACCCAATGGTGTCCGCCTTTCCCCCGCCGTCCGTTAAGCCAGCCCCCTTCCGGAGCAGCTTCAACGCAGCCTGATTCAATGAGATTCCCTCACGTTTTGCGAAGTGGCGTACGCTGGCGCTCAAGACGTCGTCAAACCCTCTTACCGTGAGTTGGTTCATACCGTACTGTCCTCTTGCGAGTCACAAAGTGATGCATATTTGCCTCATAATATAGATTTGATGGCCTGTCGGTCAAGACTGGGAGTGCCAAAGGCTAGGGCAAATACCGGGCCGCAAGTGTCGTGGGAGGGAATTTCAACTGCCAAGTCCAGCATCTGTTCCCACCACTCCCACTTGGCGTGACAGAAGTCGGCTACTTCCACCCTATTGCCGGCTCCGCAAATAACCGCACAAACAGACTAATCTAATATTTCCTGCAGCCAGAGTAGCTTCGTACGTTCAATCCTTGGGTCCTCCAAGCTCCCAAATGGTTCGAACAGAGGAGATTCCTTGAAGTTGGTCATGTGTTCACTCCCCCTCTGTGGATGAATCACTCTTGATCCTGCCGTACGGCATTTCAAACCCAATTTAGATGCAATTACCCTGGGTCAAAGGCCGGCCATGATTCCCGTTGGATTTAGGAGATGATGGCTAGGAGGCGGTAGCGTGGCCCTTCCCTGTGTGGAAATCAGGGATCGAACTCGATTCCTGGGCGCCGCTGTCTGGATTCAGCTCCGGCGTGTACAGTGCCTGGGCTAACTCGATCTGGATTTCACTGTTGGACTTTCTGGATGCTTCGTACTTGTTACGTACGCACCTGTAAGGAGCATTCCGGCAGGTCGGCAAGGCAGGTTCCGGTCGGCGGCCCAGTGAGTGGGCAGTCCGAACCCATTGCCATTCAGTTTGGGACAAACCTCGTGTGAGGTCAGGCCAACCGCTTCGCACCAATCGAGGGGGACTACGCTGGGACGAACCCTCGTGTCTTGCAACGCGTCACGGACGACTCCGGTAAACTCTGTCGGTCCCGCGGACTTTGCCTACAAGACGGCAACTGCTACAGAACGGGCCGAAATAGGAATTGCCAAGCAGGCCAGAGAGTTCGACGTCAGGAAAGCGGGAAAAGCATGGACATTATGGCAAGAAGATGGGCCGAACACCTAGAAGAATAGAGGGTCTGGACGCAGCAATTGCCTCCCCCTGTGGTTTTCCTGCCCTCCGCACCGCGGTGGCCAGCTCCACATCCCGTCGTTCCCATTTCAGAGTCTTTCGGAATCACGCCACAGTGGCTGGTGGTTGACGGAAACGCCAGCCCAATCGCTTTGGGTTAAGCCTACTTTGGGCCCGCCGGGGATTACAGTCGCTATAATCTCGCGTCTGCCCCGTCTAAACTACAAAGATGGAACTTATGAGGACCCTAACTACATGACCGACACCCCCATTCTAATTGCAGGGATCTGTGGCAGCTTGCGGGGACCGGAGAGTTACACTCGCAAACTGCTTTGTCACGTCATGGACGAAGTTGCACGAACGGGGGCTGCAACGGATTTCCTGGACCTGGCCGAGTTGCCGCTGCCTATGTGCAAAGCTCCAGAGGACCAACCCGAAAATAAGTACGCTCAGGAATTGCATCGGCGCATAGGTTTGGCCCATGGGATAGTACTGGCTACACCGGAGTATCACAACAGTTACAGCGGGGTATTGAAGAATGCTCTGGACCTCCTGAGTATTGAGGAGTTGAGCGGGAAGGCTTTCGGTCTGGTTGGCATCTCCGGAGGGGATACGGGAGCTGTTAACGCACTCAGCCATCTACGCATAGTCGTGCGCGGGGTAGGTGGCCACTGTATTCCCGCGCAAGTTTCGCTGCCCTCCGTCTATCGTCATTTTGAAGGCGAAACTCTGACGGATTGTACGGCTATCGGTCGAATTCGAGACTTCGCGATATCGTTAGTGCGTTTCACGCGCCTTGTGGCCTTTGCAGGAGGATCTTGATCGTGGCTACCTGGGAGCCTGAAACCCCTCGGGGGTTTCGTGTGCAACCCCAATACTTGATGCTGGCGGTCGGGCTGGCGGTGCTGACTTTGTACATGGGGTACACCTACAGCCAGACTCGGGACACAGGTCTGCTGGTTATGGCTTTGATCTGCGGCGGACTGGCCTTTTGGCATGGGCAGTGGCTCGGGGCCTCCGTGCAATGTGATGCGCAGAATCTGACTCTACATCGCTGGGGACGAGCCGAGGTTTCCTTGCCGTGGCACCAAGTGCGCAGTTTATCCCTGGCCGGCAGGCTGACACGTAGCGTGTTAGTGGAATATGGCGATCCGGCATCACCGGAATCCCTACTATTGCCGAAGCTTCAGGGCCAGGAGGCGCTGCTGGCTGCTGTGTCTGTCCCTCATCGGCCCATGCAGTCCCAGGAAGAAGCCTAGAACATGCGCGTCATTCTGGTAACCGGAGAAATTCCCCCCCACCCCGGCGGTATTGGCAACTACACGGCCCAACTGGCATGCAAACTGACGGACGCAGGATTGGACACCACTGTAATAGCAGTGAACAGTCCCTTGGAATCTCCAAAGAACTCGAACCCGGGCTATACCCTGGTGCGGCTGAACAAGCCTTGGGGACAGGCAGCCAGCAGATGGGTCCGCAGACTTGCCGATTTGGATCACCACACCTGGGTCCACGTGCAGTACCAAACGGGGGCGTTCAACATGAATCCCCGCATCAATCTGGCTGCCCGGGGATGGCAGCGCAAGGGCCTCAAGGTCGCATGGACCTATCACGACCTGCTGCCCCCGTACCTGTTCCCCAAAATAGGACGGAAGGCCCGAGACTGGGTCACTTTGCAGCCCGCCCGTTTCGCTCATACCGTGATTAGCACAAATCCAGGAGATTGTGCCCGGCTGCGAGCACTCGGATTCCAGGCTCGAGAGATCCCGGTGCCCAGTTTGATACCGGTCAACGAAAGCACTGCAGAGGACTTGGCAGCTGTCCGGGAGTCATATGGAGTACCCACCGAAGACTTGCTGCTGGGGCATGTGGGATTGGCCCTGCCAGGGAAGGGCATACAAACCTTGGTGGAATCTTTGCGGGAGCTGCACCGCCGCGGGGAACCCGCCCGGTTACTGCTTATCGGCGGGACTTCAGGCCGAGGAGATCAGGCAAGTCCAGGCTTTCGGGCTGGCTTGTTGCGACAGATCGAGATGTCCGGTATGAGAGATTACGTTACTTGGACCGGTTATCTGGGAAACGCCGAAACGAGTGCAACCATAGCCTGCTGCGATTTGATGGTGATGCCCTTCACTGCGGGCGCAAGTGCCCGCAACAGTTCTCTGATGGCTTGCCTGGCGCAAGGCAGTGTGACCATTACTACGACGCCGCAGGATGCAGAGCTACTGCCCCGTGAGCTGCCTACAGTGCCTCCGCACGACCATATGAAATTGGCTGACATCATTCTAGAGACATTTCATTCCACCGACCTGCAGGAGCAAGCGCGGCAAGCTGCGATTGTGGCTACCGAGGGTCGCACTTGGGATATCGTGATCCGCGAACATCTGCGTATCTACCAGATGTACGACCAACCGTCCAGAACCTGAAAAACAGGAACTTTGCTATGCGTTTGGATGCTCTGGCTATAGCGTGCTTGGTCCATGAATTGCGATCGCTGAGCGTGCCAGCTCGGGTGCAGCAGGTGCTGGCGTCGGACGCACACACCCTCGCCCTGGAACTGTATGCCCAGCACCAACGGCGATATCTTTCCTTGCACGTACAGGGTCCGGACAGCGGGCTGGCTCTGCAGGTTGAAAGGCCTCGCCGAGGGGAAGCTGTCACCTCCGGCATGCTGGAATTGCTGCGCAAGTACGGGAGGGGGGGACTCTTAACGGACCTGATTCAGCCCAATCCCATTGAAAGAGTTGTAGTGGTCCATCTGAGCCATCCACAGCATGGCCCAACCCAGCTCATCTTCGAACTGACGGGCCGACGCAGCAATCTACTCCTAGCCAATCCGGATCGCCGCATATTGGGCCAGTTGCACCCGGTCTCCAGCCAGGCCAGCAGACCATTGAGGCCCGGGCAACAGTATGAACCGCCGCCGCTGCAGAATCGCTTGTCTCCTTTGGATTGTAGTCAGGCTGACTTGGCTGGTCGGCTGCTGGAGAGTAGTCAGGCCCAAGCTGTATCGGCACTGACCCGCATCTTGGCCGGAATTGGCCCCACACAGGCGAGAGAGATCGCGTACCGCACGACAGGGAAGGTTGAGGCGGAAACCCGCGCATTGGAACCGTCCCGATTATTGGCAGTGTTGCAGGAGCTTTGGGCGCCTGTCAACACTGGCCGGTGGCAACCCAGTCAGGTTGTAAGAGACGACCAGCAGGGCGTCGCTGCGCCTTTTCCCATCCACTATCTGCCGGACGCCCAACCGCTGGCCAATCTGTATGAAATCTTAGTGGAGCTAACTCCTGCAGACCCCTACCATGGAGCGAGGGACGCGGTCCGCTCGGCTTTGCAGAAAGCCGGAGACCGGGCCCGCCGCAGGCTGGAAGCCACCCGCAAGGACCTACCTGCAGAGGGTACGTCTGCTGACTTGAGACTGCAGGCCCAATGGCTTCTGGCCCTGCAGGGCAGCATTTCCCCACGCCAGGAATCCATCTGCCTTCCCACCGGGGAAGGCACCACTGAGGTAGAGGTGCGACTTCGCTCAGATATGACTCCAGTACAACAGGCCGAAGGCATGTTTAGGCGGGCCCGCAAGCTGGAGCGGGCTGCCCAGATTCTGCCGGGACGCATTGGTGAGCTTTCCAGAGACCTGGAGTATCTGGACCAGTTGGCCCTGGATCTTGCGGCGGCGCAAGACCGGGCGGACATCGAAGCCGTGCGCCAAGATCTGGGCGCTTCCGGGCTGTATCGGCCGCCACGCCCAAAGCGGCAGGTTCCTTCCCCCAAACCCGCCCGGGGTCACCGCGTCTATGCCAGTACCGATGGATTCCGGGTTCTAGTGGGCAACAACGCCCGTCAAAATGACCAAGTGACTTTCACACACGCCGCGGCTCGGGACCTGTGGCTGCACGTGAGGGAGCAACCCGGTTCACACGTAGTGGTTTGTTCCGGTGGCCAAGTCGTGGCATCGGAAACGGTGGCGGCCGCCGCGCAGTTGGCTGCCTACTACTCCCAGAGTCGAGGGGAACGCAATGTTCCGGTCACAGTAACCACAAAACGACATGTGACAGGGATCAAAGGCGGCAGGCCTGGGCAGGTCCGGATACGGAAAGGGCAGGCAGACACGGTGGTTGTAAACGCGACGTTACCTGACTTGAAAGAAGTCTAAACGGGCCGGCGGGAAAGCTAGCGTTCCAGCAACACCCGCATAACCGGATAGTCCACGCTGCCGAAGCGGGACTTGTATTCTTCATCCCCTTGCATGAAGTCGAAGACTCGGTGGCCTGAAGCGATGGCGTATTGGGTGGCATAGGAGAGAATCACCCAACCGGGGCTGAGCTGGGCATGCAGCTGGGGATTAAAACCGCTGTTATATAACAGGAAACGGCCACCGTAAGTGAAGGCAAACAAGGTCGCCGCGGGTTCCCCATTCAAGGTCAAGAACATGAGACGCAGATGACCGGCCTCAAACATGACTTTGCTCATTTTCCGAAAGAAGGACTGCATCTCGGCATCCATGAAATCCGCTTTGTCGGCCCGGCTGGCCTTCTGCAGCCGGATGAACTCGGTGACTTCCGCATCCAAATCATGGACTGGGCCAACTACATAGAGCCCCACATTCGCTTCTCGTTCTATCCGTCGTAGTTTGCGCCGGATTTCGTGGCGCTGTTTCTTGTCGACCTGTTCGTCCAAATAGGTAGAGTAACGGTCTGGCAAGGAAATGGCTGGCGCAACGTCCTCTTGAAAAACCTTGACTTCTACGCCCCGTGCTTGAGCCATTTCAGGCAGCCAGGTATACGTAGTGCTGGCCGAGGGCAGATTACAGAGATCCACAACCTCCCAGGTCGGTGCCTCCTCGCTGTACAGCCAGTCCAGGAACGCGGCGTATACCGAAGACTCCCACCCTTTGGCAACAATCACATCCAGATAGTCGCTGACCTCTATACATCCCACAATACTCAGCTGTGGACGGCCATCGTGATGGGAATCCTCTCCAGAGAGGAGGTAAAACGGCAGAATGCCGACAAGCTCGTCAGTGTCAGGCTGGTAATAGGCTGTGATCCACAGTTCGCCCAGACCCAGATTCTCCCACCACACGGTTTGCCACGCCAGCCGCATGAAAAAGGGTTGGGCCGCGGAAGCATGGACCAAGTTATCCCATTCGGCTGCCAAAGCCTGAAAGCCGCTGGGCTGATCTAGGGGGTTGAAAGTGACGACCCGCAGGGCCTGTTCTGCCTGTGGCGGTCCCGCAGCAGTTTCCAGGTCACTGAAGCCAACAGTTGCTGTTACCATAGCCCGATTATAGCACTTGCATTTAAGTATAATTATATCTCTAATGCAATGCTCATTCTTGTACGACCCTGAAACCTTAATGGTTTTTTCTGCTTCGGTTTCAACATTTCGAAACTGTAACAGGCAAGAAGGGTCGATACATAGTGACTCCTCACCGTGATGAAGCAGTTCTCCTCCCCAGCGGACAGCACGCCATCCTGCTGGGACTCAAAGTTAGCTCCGGCAGTCCTTGGTTTCAGCAGGCCCCGAGGCTGTGGGACCCTGTGGTCCCTCACTGCAGCCCTGTCTGAGGCCACCCTGGCGTAGCCATATGAGTTTCCAAATTCCCTGAGGGCTGCCGCCCCTTGCCAGAATTAAGGGTCGTACTGAGCTGCGCGCCGTTACGCCGGTAGATCTTAATGAGTGGCGCCTGCTTCTGCTTGACCTGGGGCAGGCCTCTTGGCTGACCACACCACCTTTTGCGTTCCGCTGCCGCTGCCCAGTTGCTGCAACCCACTCCGGTCCGCACGATCATTTCGTACCTAACTAGGGCTGCAGTTTGCAGCGGAGGAGAAGCCCTCTGTTCTACAACTGTAGATGGAGTTGCCGAGAGGGGCCGTCTCTTCAGACCTTGCTTGCTGGTGCAAAGGCCCCCAAGCTCTGTTCTGCTTTGCGACACCCCGCGAACTGTACATAACTTTCAGATTTTAATGCACCTGCAACGGATATGAGGCTCTGATACAGTGTGATTGTGGGCCTGGTATCCGGGTATGCGGCCGGTTCTGAAATTGTTCAATTTCTTGCATTTCCTCAGTTGGCTCAGTTTCCCAAATCTGGGAACACAGCGCCCCAAGACCCAGCCAAAAGGACCCATAATTGTGAAAAGCAGAAGCTTGCTGTTGGCCGTCATAGTTGTCTTCACAGGTGCGGTACTCTCGGTGTCCTCCCACGGCGCCGATGCAGAAGGGCAAATCATATGTCCACCCATGACCATTACACAGGGGTCCAACGCTGAGACCGCAGTTGAGTTGCGGACGGCAATTTATAGGATTGATGTCGCCACCGTGCAACGGTTGCTAACACTGCCGCATTTCTCCCAGCTCCGCGACTCTAAAGGCGATTCACCCCTGCATATGGCGGTGTCCCCTTGTCAGGCAAGTATGGTGCAATTAGTGCTGCCCATCCGGGTGTCGACCTCAATGCCCGCGATGCCGTCGGCAGGACACCCCTGAATTCGGCAGCCGCGGCCTGTGATCGGGACGTCTTGGATCGGATCCTGAACCATCCGGGTGCGGACCCCAACGTGCTCTACTCCAACTTGCTCTACTCCAACTTGCAGAACTCCCCAACCGATCTCAACCAGAATAGAACGTCTTTGCACGATGCGGCCTGGAACGGCAATGTGGGCGGAGTCACAGCCCTACTTGACTACGGAGCGCGGCCGAACCCCAGAACTTCAGGGGGATTCACGCCTCTGCATCTTGCGGCAATGACGAATCGGGTCGAAGTGACACGTGTATTGCTCAGCTACGGAGCCGATCCTAATGCGCACGACCGCGAAGAGGGCAGGACACTCTTGCATATGGCCATCCCTATCAACGACTCCCGAGAGCCGCTCGCTATGCAGGTATTAGTAGCAGACCCAGCGGCGGCTCTGGAGGCCGAAGACGACAAGGGCCAAACCCTCTTGCACTTGGCTGCATTCCGCAACTCGGAAAACGCCGCGGTCCTGCTTTTGAACCATCATGTAGACCCCAATCCCGAAGATGACGAGGGCCGAACCCCTTTGCATCTGGCCGCGTACTATGCGGACATAGATATGGTTGAGTTACTGTTAGGCTTTGGTGCCGACCCATCGACTGAGGACGACTTTTACCGAACTCCGTTGTACATGGCAGAGTGGTCCGACAATGACGATGTGGTTGACTTGCTGCGGCGAATCGATAGACGCAGATAGCAGCTCTGGGCAACAGTCCCAGTTAGGTTTGGCGGACCCTTGGGGACCGGTATGACGGCAGCCAACAATAAAACTGATTTGCCGCGGGTCAGGGGGACTTTAGGCGCGTCGGTGCCTCTTTCGATCTTCCTGCGAGCACCTCTCCGCCATGTGACGTTGCTACAAGCACACCAGACCCCAAACACTTACATAGGCAAGTGGCATAGGAAGGTTTTTTCTTTATCTGCTTCTGGAACGAGACTCTTCGACCAGACCAATGCCAGCCAAGGTTACAAAGGCAAATATGGCCAAAACCCAGAAGCTGAAGCCTCGGGCGGCAGGACCCCATGCAGAGATGTCAGATCTCGATGCGCCGTTGGCGTTCATGTTTTCTATAGGGGCGGTAGGCTCTGTTGCGGTGTGACAGGCCAAGAGGGTCCAGTGATCCAATCGTAAAGAAGTAGGCTGGCCGTCACCGTCATTGTAAGCATTGAAATACACCCGCACGACTTCGCCAGCAAAGGGGGAAAGGTCATACCTCTGTTCTGTAACTCGAGGTGCCTGCGCGCGGGCACTATACATGACCTTCAGTAACTCGCCCTGATCATTCAATAGGAGCGCCTGCTGCCGGTCAGAGAGAGAACTGGGTGCAGCTGTGGGTGCTTCGGAGGTCTGTAGCCGCCAGGACCAAGCCAACGTTAGCGATTCGGCGTCGGTCGGCAAAGTGAGTTCCCGCCAAATGGAAGAATAGCTGGGACCGGCAGGTCCTGTACTATGCCCGCGCTGACCTAACCAGATTGAGCTGGCTTCCGTGCCGGGCTGAGCCACGAATAACGCGGGCACGGCCGTCTGACCAGCGGTCCATGCGGCACTGTCTCGGCTCAGCAGGTTCTCGCAAGGTGGCTCGGCCCCGTTCCTGTCCGGCATAAATGCCGCAGCTTGGGGTGAAGGCTCCGGATTTCGAAGGGGCCGGGATGTCCCTTCCTGGGTCCCATACACGCGTGCGCAGGCAAACACAGCCAACACCAGCATCAGGCACAGGGCCACCCAGATTCGCTGTCGGCCCGGGTGCAGTTCGAGCTCCTGGCGCAGGGCTATCACGTTTCCAGCCTTGCTGTTCCCAGATGGACCTGAAACCATTCCTTTGCATTGGCCCACATCTCGGGCGCGTAGCGGTGTGCCACTCCCGCATGCAATGTAACCCGCAACTTCTGTGGCACGTCCCGGTACACACCTTCGAGTTGGTGGGCGAAGCGTTGCGCCCCATCTGGAGGCACTTGCGTGTCATCTGCACCACAGTCAAAAGCCATAGCTGGAGCATGACCATAGCGAGTTATATGAGTTAAGGGATTAGAGGCCCGATAAGCCTGCCAGGCCGGATCGTCAGGTTCGCCCGGTGGTTCATGCGAACCGGGACGCAACCAATCCGGGGTGGCTATGCCCGCAGCCACTGCCACGATTCTGCGTTCTTTTCCCGCTGCAGCTATGGAAATATCTCCTCCCATGGAGATGCCTCCCACGCCACAGCCAGGCTTCACATGCAGTCTTTCTACACTCCAGTCTATTACCTGTGACACCTCCGTGGCCGTCTGATGCAGGATGGGCCAGAACCGCCGCCGAATGTTTCCAACCACACGGCTCCGCAGAGCTTCCTGGCTTTCCACGCGCCGCGCACCATGCTCAAACGGATCGAACCTGACCGCGACAAAGCTGGCTTGGGCCAGTTCCTGCAGATAGGGGATCATGGCTTCCTTGTGCCCACTGAATCCGGGCAGCCATATTACCAGTCTGTGGAAATCCGTCCGGGACTCTGGTTCACACCAGAGCAGCGGTATTTCCTGCACCTGGTCCTGGTGAACTTGCATAGCCCCTTTCCAGTTCGGCCTGGTTCCGAATCTCTGTAGGTACAGCGCGAAAGGCTGCGGACCCTATGCTACACTTTCCCTGCTGCGCTTACCATACACTGCCCACCCTACTGCGCATTGCGATCTGTGGCTCCTACTTCTTCAGGCAAATCCCCCCGTGCATATACGGCTGCGGCCGATCTAGGCGGCACCAAGCTGCTGTGTGCTGTCATGGACGAAAAACAGCAAGTGCTGGCATCTGCCAAGGTCTCCACAGATGTAGCCGGCGGCCCGGATGCCATTGTCGATCAGATGGCCAAGGGCATTCGCCAGGCCATCAAGAAAGCTGAACTCAAACTGAAGGATATTTCTGCCGTGGGTGCCTGCGTCCCCGGGCCGGCGGATCCGGCCACCGGCGTTGTCTCCCGCGCGGTGAATTTGCATTGGGATGAGCCGGTACCTCTGGCCCAAAATCTGAGCCAAGCCCTCAAAGGACTGCCGGTCGTCATCGAAAACGACGTGAACGCCGGGACCTACGGGGAATGGGTGGCCGGTGCGGCCAAGGGGCAACAGGATGTAATCGGTATTTTTGTAGGCACCGGCATTGGCGGCGGTCTCGTTCTTGACGGTAAGTTGCGGCGCGGACCGCGGTTTATCGCCGGTGAAGTGGGACACATTATCCTGAAGCTTGATGGACCGCTCTGCTCTTGTGGCAACTCCGGATGCGCGGAAGCGCTCGCCAGCCGCACTGCGTTGGAACGGAATGCCTGGACTGCCTTGAAGGCGGGCCGAAAGAGTGTTTTGGCAGAGATGATGGAGGCCAAGGGCCGCCAGCGTATGACCAGCGGCATCATCAGTCGAGCCTTCAAGGCGGGTGATCCGTTGGTGGTGGAACTGATTGAGGATATGGCCTTTCACCTGGGGCTGCTGACGGCTTCTCTGGTAAACATCGTTGATCCGCAGATGGTGGTATTCGGCGGCGGTGTGGTCGAAAAGATGGGGGAAGATCTGCTGAACTTGGTACGATCCGCCACCTTTGGCAAACTGATGGCCCGAGAGGAATTCTCCATTGAGGCCGCTAAATTGGATGACCTGGCCGGTGTTATTGGCGCAGCGGCTCTGGCTCGTGCGGCGGTGTGTTGTGACTGAAGCTGTAACTTGCGTGTTGCTCATTCGGCACGGCGAGAATGAGTACGTGGCCCAAGGCAAACTGGCGGGACGAACTCCCGGAGTACTTCTCAACGAACGCGGGCGGCAGCAAGCCGCGGCGTTGGCGTACCGACTCGCGGATGTGAAGCTGGACGCCGTTTATTCCAGTCCATTGGAACGGTGCATGGAAACCGCGCAGGCTGTAGCCGATGCCAAGCATTTACCCGTCTGCTCGGATGCAGGTCTGCTGGAGGTGGACTACGGCGAATGGCAAGGTGGCATATTGAAGGAATTGGGAGCCTCCCCCATCTGGAAACGCATGCAGGCCAATCCCAGCCGCTTCTGTTTTCCACAAGGGGAAACGCTGCGCACCATGCAGAATCGCCTGGTGGATGCCATAGAAGAAATCCGTGCCCGGAATCCCAATCAGACGGTGGCTGTTTTCTGCCACGCGGATCCCATCAAGTCGGTTCTGGCTTACTACCTGGGTCTACCTCTGGACTTGTTTGGACGTATCGGCATTGACACCGCTTCCGTGTCCACATTGGCTCTGCGCGAAGCGGGCTGCATGGTGGTGGGTATGAACGATACAGGCCGGATTGCCAAGTTTGCCTTCCCCAAGCCAGAGGCGAACGCCGAAGCTGCTGAAACCCAGTCCTCTTGAGTATTACTCCATGGACCGCTTACTGCACGACCTGAAACCTGTGGACACAATGGTGGTCGGGACCGAAGGTTCCCCGGGCCAGCGTATATTTTTCCTGCAGGCCCGCAAAGGGCCGATCTTGGTTACTTTGCTGATGGAGAAGGAACAGGTGGCTCTGCTGTGCACCAGCATCATCAATTTGTTGGGGGATATAGAAGACTTGCCGCCTATCAACACGCGCGACGCGCCAGATGTGGTCTTGGAGTATCCGGCAGAGCCGCTTTTTCGGGTGCGTCAAATGGGGCTGGGGTATGAAAAGGCCGAGGAACTCTTTGCCCTCTTTCTGCAAGGCATGTTGGCCGCGGATGAGGAAGAGGAAGACCTGCCTGTAGTGAGGCTGTGGGCCACAGGAGCCCAGATGCAGGCTTTCAGTGACCGGGCTCTAGAGGTGGTGGAAGCCGGGCGCCCTATCTGTCCGCTTTGCCAAGAACCCATTGATCCTGACGGTCACTTGTGCCCCCGCGCCAATGGGCACGCGGATCCGATAGTGCTCTAGAGGTGGGGTTTCTCCCGCCGCGCCAGGGCGGCGGCCACCCCGGACGCCGCCGCTGTGTCTGACCAACTCTGCTTGGATCTCCTGCAACGCGGCGAGATCTCTTTGGAAGGCCTGCTGCCCTACAGTTCCAATTACTCTTTCCTGGGTTGGGCGCGCCAGGGGGACCAGGAAGTCCAATGTGTGTACAAACCCCGCCAAGGTGAAAGCCCACTGGGGGATTTTGCCGCCGGCACTCTCTGCCAGCGAGAAGTAGCCGCCTTCCTGCTGAGCGAATTGCTGGGCTGGAACCTGGTGCCGCCGACGGTGTTGCGGGAGGCCGAGTATGGGCTGGGCAGTGTTCAGCTCTTCATCCCTCACGACCCCAAAATACATTACTTCAACGTGCGTTACAGTGCCTGCCATGCCGGCTTTCTGCGTCGCCTGGCTCTCTTTGATTACATCGCTAACAACGCCGACCGCAAGAGCGGACATTGCCTGGAGGACTCGGAGCACAAGCTGTGGGCTATAGACCACGGCATCTGCTTCCATGCTCGTTACAAGGTCCGGACCGTGATTTGGGAATTCAGTCAGGAGTCTGTTTCGACAGAACTGCTGGCGGAGCTGGAGGATTGCGCCCAGCGGCTGGCCGCTCCTGAAGAGTCCGCCACTCACCGCCTTCATCGGCTGCTGGCAGAGCCGGAATGGAAGAGCATGCAGGAACGTTTGCACCAACTGCTGTACACCGGCTTGTACCCGCGGCCCCAACCTGGGCAGCGCAATTTCCCCTGGCCCCCCATATAGACGACGGGCTAAGCGGCAGCCAGGCGCTGAAAGAACCCGCCGATCGCCGCCGGGCGAGTACAATTTGATTCAGTCAGAAAAGGTGTGGCAGTCTCCGCAGACTGCCGTAGGAGTGTAACGTGAAAGCGGTGGCGGTCGCTGGTGGCGAAGGGACTCGTCTCCGGCCCCTGACCCTGCAACGTGCCAAACCGATGGTGCCATTGGTGAATCGGCCCTTACTGGTGCACATGGTGCGACAGCTGCAACAGTATGGCGTGACTGAGCTGCAGTTGACGCTGCGCTTCATGGCCTCTTTGATTCAAGATTATTTCCAGTCACATCCTTTTGACCATCTGGAAATCGGCTACCACATTGAAGACTTTCCGTTGGGCACTGCAGGCATTCTCAAACAGGCAGTGGGCCATTGGGATGAGCCGTTTCTGGTGGTTTCGGGTGATGGGCTTACAGACATGGACTTCCGGGCTCTGTATGAGAAACATGTAGCTACAGGGGCGGATGTCACTATCGCCCTGCAGCACGTTGATGAAGCCCGCGATTACGGTGTGGTGCTGACCGACCGGGATAACTGGGTCTATGACTTCGTGGAAAAGCCACGGCCCAGCGAACAGCAGTCCAACCGGGTCAACACCGGCATGTATGTCCTTAACCCGGACGTGCTGGACCTGATTCCAGACAACCGGGAGTTCGATTTCTCACGCGACCTGTTTCCGGCTCTGCTGGAGCGGAAACGCCGAATTTACGGACATGTGATGGAAGGCTACTGGTGTGACGTGGGCAACACGGAAGCCTACATGCGGGCCACCAAGAATCTCCTGAACGGCGATGTCAAACTGTTTGATCCGCTGGGCACTGAACTCGCGCCTGGAATCTGGGTTGGTCGGGACGTCTCCATTCACCCTACGGCGCAACTGACGGGTCCCATCTTCCTGGGTACAGAAGTACAAGTGCATGACCAGGTCGTCATCCGCGGCCCGGCCGTGATCCGGCCCAACAGCATTGTGGACAGCCACGCCCAAGTGGAAGAAAGTGTGATCTGGCGCAACTCCTATCTGGGGCCGAGTAGTCATGTACGAGGGGCAATGATCGGCCGGCAGTGCAGTGTCCGCGCGCATTCCCACGTGAGCGAGGGTTGCGTGGTTGGAGATGGCGCCATCCTGGAAGAGGGCACTATTCTCATGCCGCACGTGAAACTGTGGCCACACAAGCGTATCGCCCGCGGCAGCACTGTCCGCGAAAACATTGTTTGGGGTCGACAAGGACGACAGGAACTGTTCCGGGGATTCACCATCTCGGGGCAAACCAACCTGGATCTGACACCTGAAACGGCGGCCAAGATCGGTGTGGCCTTGGGCTCCAGCCTGCCCAAGAATTCCAATGTGGCCATCAACAGCGACACGCACGTGGCATCCGGCATGATCAAGCGAGCCATCCTCAGCGGCCTGCCCGGAGCGGGAGTCAATGCCCTGGATCTGGGCAGTGTCGCCATGCCGGTGCTACGTCATTTTGTAAGAGGCAACAGTAGTGTGGAGGCGGGAGTGCATGTGCGCGTGAACCCTGATGATCCACATCCCCAATCGTTGAATGTTCAGATCCTGGAAGCTGACGGCAGCAACCTGGGCAAACAGATGGAGCAGCGCATCCAGTCCATCTTCTTCCAGGAGGATCTGCGGCGGGTGGGCATGGCAGACATAGGCAACATCGGTGATGCTCACAGTTTCGAGGAAGACTATGTCAAGGACTTCCTGACCAAGGTGTTCGCGGATCAGCTGCAGACCGTGCCCTTCAAGCTGGTGGTGGATTACTCCAATGGTATGGCCGCCGATGTGATGTCCACAATCCTGGAACATTTACAGATAGAAGTAATCCCGCTGAACAGCCTGCTCCGGGAAGACACTCCCCATATGGACCAGGAACGCATCAATCACCGGCTGGGGGAACTGGCTGCCATCGTGAAAGCGGTGAACGCCCATGTGGGTGTGATGCTGGGCGTAACCGGGGAACTGGTACGCGTGGTGGATGATCAAGGCATGGTGCTCACTCCCTACCAGGCCGACGCCTTGTTTCTGGACCTGGCCCTCTTCAATCATCCGCGCAGCCGGGTCGTGTTCCCGGACAACATGCCGGCCCCGTACACGGCCATCGCCCACACTTACAAAGCGGAGGTAGTCCCCTGCAAAAGCGATATGCACAACCTGATGACCGCCGCCGCTTCCGGAAACGTGCTGGTAGCATTAAACGGCCGCGGTCATTTTATTTTTCCCTTCTTCCACCCGGCCCCGGATCCCATGATGGCCTCGGTGAAACTCCTGGAATATTTGGCGATTCGGCGCGAGCCGATCAGTCACATCATGGCCGTTTTGCCGGCCATCAATCACCGCCGGGTGTTGGCGCCGGTGCCTTGGAATCAGCGCGGGCGCGTGATGAACCTGCTCAATGAGAAATACCAGTCGGCTCGGGTGGACAGTTTGGAAGGTTTGAAAGTCCACACCGGCTTGGATGAGTGGGTGCAACTGCAACCTAGTGCCGTGCATCCGGCACTGGAGATTGCCTTGGATGCCCCCACCCGATCCCGCACATGGACGTTGCAGTCCCGTTTTCAGGCTGAGATCCGCCACATGGTGGATCAGGAGGAACCCGCGCCGCAGGCGGGCACAGCATGATGGAGTGGGTCAGTACGGGCCCTACTCAGACGCAGGCCTGGGGACAACGCTTAGGCAGGTGTTTGCGCCCTGGCCATGTGCTGGCCCTACAGGGCACTTTGGGAGCTGGCAAGACAACCCTCACCCAAGGCATAGCCCGTGGCATGGGTATATCCACTCGAGTAGCCAGTCCCACTTTTGTGCTGGTCAGCGAATATGAAACCACAGACGGGGGCCTTCTTCGTCATGTGGACTGTTACCGGCTGCCTGAAGAAAAAGTCGGCGTTCAGGTTGCCCACCTGGGGTTGCTGGATTGGCTGCAAGCCGCTGACAGCGTTCTAATCATTGAATGGGCGGAGCGGATTGCGGCCCTGTTGCCGCACACCCGTCTGGAGGTGCGCCTGGCCTCTGTAGCGGCCCACCCGGACCAACGCCGATTGTCATTCTGGGCCCAAGGGTGCCATGACCCGGCATGGCTGGAAGCTACGCTGCGCTCTCTCGCAACTGGGTGAAGAGCGCCTGTTCCTGGTCCGAAAGGTTGCGGGGCAGTTTGACTTCCACGGTCACTACCAACTTGCCCTTAGAGTTGGGGTCCTTGACATCCGGCATGCCGCGGTCAGCCAGAGCCAATTTGGTCCCTGGCTGGGTCCCTGCGGGAATCTTCAGTTTAACCGTACCGGTCATAGTGTTTACAGACACTTCGCCACCAAGAACTGCCGTATACAAATCCACCGGCACTTTGACCTGCAAATCCTGACCCTTTACTATAAATCGGGTGTGGGGAATGACCTTGATTTTGAGATAAATATCCCCACCCGCGGGCTCCGCTGAGCCGCGCAGGCGGACACGGGAACCGGTCTTGACGCCAGGTGGAATCTCCGCTTGGATGCGACGGCCGTCGGAAGAATTGATCGTACGGCTGGCCCCGTGGTAGGACTCTTCCAAGGTGATCTCCGCCGCCACCTCTCTCGGTTGTTGCGGCCGGGATCCGGCCTGTACCGTGTGGTTGCCGCCACCTGGGGCTCCGCCCCCGAAGAGCTGTTCGAAGAATCCTGAAAAACGGAAGTTACCTTGACCGCCCATCATGCGGGCGAATTCTTCCTGGGACATGCGCTGCTGCCCGCCGCGGGCTCCACCGGCCCCCCATTGGGTCCAGTCGAAATCCTGCGGCCTGCCTCCGGAACGTTCGAAGCGTTCCCAGTCTTTGCCAAACCTGTCGTACTTGCGCCGTTTTTCTTTGTCCGAAAGTACGGTGTAGGCCTCGTTCACGGCCTTAAAGCGAGCTTCGGACTGGGGGTCTCCTTTGTTGGTGTCGGGGTGGTACTCGCGTGCCAAACGCCGAAAAGCACCCTTAATGGCCTTTTCATCGGCGTTTCTGGATACCCCCAGAGTTTCGTAATAATCCCGATAATTCATGCGGAGCTGCTTTCTAGCGAGGCTGGGACCATCGTCAGCCTGACCGCGGCCCCAGCCTGAGGGTTAGGTTTCCTTCTCTTCCGAGAATTCGCCCTCGATTATTTCTTCTTCGTCGCTGTCGGTGGGAACCCCATTGGGAGCCTCCTCGGCTGCGCTTTCCTGCTGGGCCTGAGCCTGCTGGGCCAGCGCTTGGGAAGCCTGTTGCAACTGTTCTGTCAGTTCTTTGATCTTGTTCCCGTCGTCGCCCTGCTGGGCAGTGCGCAGCTCGCTAATCATACCTTCAACGCGTGCCTTGTCTTCCGACGGTACTCCATCGCCCATTTCCGACAGTATCTTCTCGGTACTGTAAATCAAGGAATCGGCATTGTTGCGCAATTCCACCAGTTCCCGCAGCTTCCCATCCGAAGATTCATTGTCACGGGCTTCCTTGACCAACCGATCGACCTCGTCTTCCGAGAGATTGGTGGAAGCTGTAATTGTAATGCTCTGCTTATTACCAGTGGCCTTGTCTTGGGCAGAAACGCTCAGAATCCCATCGGCATTGATGTCAAACGTCACTTCAATCTGCGGAGTACCCCGTGGGGCGGTGGGGATGCCTTCCAACCGGAAGTTGCCCAACGACTTGTTTTGATTGGCCAAGGGTCGCTCGCCCTGCAGCACATTCACATCCACCATGGTCTGACCGTCAGCCGCGGTGGTGAATATCTCCGTCTTGCTGGTGGGAATGGTGGTATTGCGGGGAATCTGAATTGTATTCACGGAACCCATGGTCTCAATACCCAGACTCAGCGGGGTGACATCTAACAGCAGCAGATCCGAAACCTCGCCTGCCATGATCCCGGCTTGCAGCGCGGCGCCAATGGCCACCACCTCGTCCGGGTTGACCCCGCGGTGGGGATCCATATTGGTGATACTGGTCACCAGTTCCTGAATCATGGGCATGCGGGTGGAACCACCCACCAGCACGACTTCATCCAGATCCTGGGCCGTGAGGCCGGCGTCCTTGAGGGCGCTAGCGAAGGGCCCTTTACAGCGATTCACCAGATTCGCAGTCAGCTGCTCAAAGAGGCTGCGAGAGAGAGGGAATTGCAGATGCCGCGGGCCCTCACTGTCCGCTGTGATAAAGGGCAGGTTGATATCGGTCTGTGGCGTAGTGGAGAGTTCGATCTTGGCTTTCTCAGCCGCCTCGCGCAGCCGCTGCAAGGCCTGTCGGTCCTTGCGCAGGTCGATACCCGAATCCTTGATGAATTCGTCAATCAGCCAGTCCACGATGACTTCATCCCAGTCATCGCCGCCTAGACTGGTGTCGCCGTTGGTGGACTTGACCTCTATCACGCCATCACCTACTTCCAGCACGGAGACATCGAAGGTACCGCCACCCAAGTCAAAGACCAGGATGGTCTCATCGGACTTCTTGTCCAGACCGTAGGCCACGGCCGCCGCGGTGGGTTCGTTGATGATGCGCAGAACTTCCAGGCCCGCAATCTGGCCGGCATCCTTGGTGGCCTGCCGTTGACTGTCGTTGAAGTAGGCCGGGACTGTAATCACAGCCTGAGACACGTCATCGCTCAAATACGATTCGGCATCCCGCTTCAGCTTCGACAGGATCATGGCGCTGATTTCCTGGGGTGAATATTGCTTGTCATTCACCGGGATGTGGACACGCGCATCCTGATTGGGTCCAGCCACGATGGCATAGGGCACGATTTCATTGATTCTCGCGGATTCAGGGTCGTCGTACCGGCGGCCCATCAACCGCTTTACAGAGTAGACTGTACTCTCCGGGTTGACTACGGCCTGGCGCTTGGCCGTAATTCCGACCAGTCGCTCGCCCTTCGAGGTGAACGCCACGACAGAAGGCGTGGTGTAATTGCCCTCGGCGTTTGTTATGACCTTGGGTTCGCCACCTTCAATGACGGAGACCACGCTGTTGGTTGTGCCCAGGTCGATTCCTATTACTTTGGCCATAATTCGGTTTTTCTCGCTTTCTTGCTTGCACCTACCACATGCTGGCGGGCATGTTCTTTGATCACTGGCATTAGTATAGTCAAGAAGTGTTTGGGCTTCTTTTGCTTAACGTTAGAGATTCATTTGCACTTGACCCTCGACCTTAAAGCTTACTGGCCTCCTGCATCGTAAGTACATAAACCGAAGTAACTCTTTGAATGGACCGAATTTCATGAAAATCACGAAACGACTTGTGGCCTTGCTCGTGGCCCTGTCTCTGTTCCTGGCCATGTTCGCACCCAGCATCGTCAGTGCGGCTGAATTCAAAGAAGGGGAACATTACATATTGCCGGCCGGCAAAGACATTTCCGAAGATCTTTTTGTAGCAGGAAATCGGGTGGAAATCCTAGGAGACGTGGATGAAAACCTGTTCGTGGCGGCCAATATTATTGATATCCAAGGCACAATATACGGCACCGCGTACCTGTTCGGCAATCGGGTGGAAATCCTGGGAGAGGTGGACGGAGACCTGTTCGTGGCGGCCAATATTATTGATATCCAAGGCACAATACATGGCACCGCGTACCTGACCGGCAATTATGTCGCGCTGCATGGCAAGGTAGACAGGGACGTCTTGGCTGCGGTGAACCAGTTGTGGATTGAGGGCTCAGTGGGACAAGACCTTCGGGTCGTGGCAGGAGGTACCAGCCAAGCGGTCGGCCCCATGGCCGCGGTCGGGGAATCTTTCGGCACCGTGCCGCGAGTTTTCAGCGAAGGGCTGTTGATTGACGCAAGTGCCCAGATCGGGGGCAATGTCCATGCCTTTGTGGATGGCCCTACCCTCATTGCCGGTACCGTGGATGGTGGTGTGGACTTGTTTGGAGGCGATATTGTCACCCTCTCGGGCACTGTGGAACAGGACGTGGAACTCAGATCCGGCGTGGAAATTGTCTTTCCTCCCGAACTGCACGTAAAGGGAACTTTACTGTACCAGGCCCCGGAACCGGCGGAGAGCGAACCTCCCGAAGCTGTGTACCAGGGCCCGGTAACTGCCCCTGCCGAAGAAGGAGCTGGCTTAGGCCGTTGGCTCTGGCGCACGCTGCTGGCTCTGGGCGGTTTTGCATTTGTATTGGCTTTTACCCGTTGGGCAGGCAGAGACCGTTGGGAACATATCGCGCTAACAGCCCGCATCCAACTCGGTGGTTCTATCCTTTGGGGCATCGTGTCCCTGTTGGCGGTGCCTTTTCTCCTGCTGTTACTGCCTGGCATAACCTGGGCTTTGTTTGGAACCCCCTTGGCCTTAGGGGTCTTTGTATTTCTGGGGGTGAGCTGGTTCCTGTGCTGGTCCCTCAGCCCCGTAGTCAGCGGCCGTAACCTGGCCACCTACTTGCAGCCCACGATGCCTGGTGAACAATCCACTTATGTGGGCGAACTGTTGGGAGTCTTGCTGGTGGTGCTTTTGGTCCGCCTCGGGTCTATACCCCTTGCAGATCTGCCTGCCCTCCCGGTTTTGCTGAGACTTCTGGCCGGTCTGGTTTTGACCGTAAGTTACGTGTTGGCAGTGGGCGGCTGGATTCAGTCCTGGGTGCAGCCCAAGGATACGACTCCAAGTACAGAGATCCTGAGCCCGGCTTAAGGGGGATCCTGAGCCAGCAGGCCTAAAGATTCCAATAGAGGATAAAGGGCGGGCACACGCGCATACTCGCCCTTGTAGGCTTGGTAGCCGTAATAGAAAAGGGAGGCGATAGAAGCCACCCAGCAGAGAGGTCCCAAGCAAATCAGCGCCAGAACCAGTAATATTCCAAACCAGAAGATCGTCAGGAAATATCCCACAGTCAGAAGCCCCAGGCAGATCCAGATGCCGCCCAAGGCCACGCCTAAAGACAAGCTCTGCACTGCGTGGTACGTCTGAAAGTGAGTACGCCGCCGGCTCAGCAACACAACGATGGGATAGACGAATGGAATAAACACCATTGACACATAACAAAGCATCGCGACCAGACGTTCGTTATCTGCCACTGGTGGGGGCGAGGAAGGGTTCTGGTTCATGCCCTGTGGCTTATGCTTAGGTAGTTGAACGTTGGAGTCAGGCAGGTGTTTCTCGGCAGCAATGCAAGTGTCAGCCTGCAGCAGGCAACTTCGCTTGCCCCTGCTCCAATCTACGATTCATTCAGGTTTGCGGTTGCACGGTGACAAAGATCTCTCAGACCCGCGTAGTCTTCATGGGCACCCCTGGAACTGCAGTGCCCACACTGCAGGCCTTGGCAGCAGCCCCATCTGGTTGCTGGGAACTGGTGGGTGTAGTCACACAACCGGATCGCCCGCAGGGACGCCAACGGGTGCTGAAACCCAGCGCAGTCAAGACCGCGGCACAGGAATTGGCTTTGCCGCTGTTGCAGCCGGAAAGCTTCCGCTCTGAACCCGCGGCAGTAGAGACCCTAGGCCGTTGGGCTCCTGATGTGGCTGTCGTCATTGCCTTCGGCCAGATCCTGCCCAAGCGGGTATTAGACATTCCGCAGTTCGGTTGCCTCAATATTCATTTCAGTCTACTGCCGGCCTACCGTGGGGCATCCCCCATAGCCACGGCCATCCTGAACGGCGATGAGATCACGGGCACCAGCGTCATGCTCATTGGCAAGGGGTTGGACACTGGACCCGTGTTGGCCCGAACGCCCATGGAGATACAGCCTGCCGACACCAGCCATTCTTTGGGAGAGAAAATGGCGATTCAAGGGGCGGATTTGCTTTTGGATACTTTGCCGCTGTGGCTGGCTGGCCAGATTCCAGCCACGCCTCAGAAGGAATTGGCAGGCACAGTGTCTACGTGCAAATTGTGGCGCAAGGAAAATGGGTTGTTGGACTGGTGCCAGCCTGCCGATTATCTGGAACGCCTGCTGCGGGCCAGTACCCATTGGCCGGGGGGTTACACCTTCTGGCGCGGGCAAACGCTCAAGATATTGGCAGCTGACTGTGCCTTGGAGCTGGACCTGGAATTGGCCCCGGGATCCATTGCCATGCCTCCGGGCGGACTGGCCGTGCAGACTGGCAGCGGATGTCTATTGATCCGGCGTATGCAACTGGCGGGTCGCAAACCTCTCGATGCAGGGGATTTCCTGCGGGGGGCGGGGCGCGACCTGCCCGGCAGCCACTTTGATATGACGGCCTCGGGATAACGTCCACCCGGGCCTTGCCGATTGTGCTAGCATGGCCCGTACCCCAGCCGCCAGCTTATGCAGAAAGCCATGACCCACATCTACCGTCTCTGTCCGGCTTGCGCTCAAGAAGTGGCTCTTGAGTCGCCGCGCTGTCCACATTGTGACTGTGATACTCAGGCGGACTATTGGCCTGCCCCCCAGACCTCCGCCTTGCAGAAATTGAGGGCAGTTCTACCGGCGGCCCTGGCAATTGGTGTGGTGACCTTGCAGGTTGGTTTGGCTCTGGCCCGTAATCCTCTTGTGCAAGGTATGTGGCAGCTCGCAACCCGCAATCAAGGGAAGCGCACATCAGGCCGTGAGGTACAAAAGCGCGGGCGGCGCGGCACCCGAGTTCACATCCGCACCCGGTGGTCTGTAGAAGGGCCCGACGGTCAGCTGGAGCAGGGCCAGAAAGAGAGCATCATAGAGAGCAGCTGAGAAAGGCTGCCTGTGCCCGAGCTGCCTTGTTCACAGCCCCAGCCACTGACCTAGGCTGAACCGGTCGGGCGAGCCCCCAGTATCACGTCCAGTTCCAGGTAGTTGCCCGCCCGCAAGACAGTCAAAGTGATCTCGTCGCCAGGAGATGTGTACCGTTCCAGATACACCATCAGTTCTCCCCAGGATCTGACCTCCTGTTCCTCTACACCCACGATTAAATCGCCACCCAACACCGGGGGACATATCTGGCCATATTGCGGATTCTGGACTCGGGCGTGGCCGCCTCGCAGGTTACTGCGAGCCGCCGGTGAATTGCTGGTAATTTCCATCACGTAGGCGCCGCGGGCATCCTTCGGCAATGACAACTGATCCGAACAAATGGGGCTGAATGTCCTTCCCTGGATACCAAGAAAACTGTGGGTGTAGGACCCGTCCGCGATTAGAGCTGGCACCACACGATTAACAATGGACGCGGATACAGCCATACCGATACCACTAGACACGCGCTCCGGAGAGATCATCTGTGTGACTACGCCAACCACTTGGGCATTACCGTTGAAGAGCGGGCCACCGGAGTTGCCCGGGTTGATGGCAGCATCAAACTGGATACTGTCCGGGATCTGGAAGTTCCGCAACCCATAAATGTTGCGGCCCAAGGCACTGACTACTCCACTGGTCAATGTCTGAATCTGGGAAAATGGGGAACCGATCGCGGCCACGCGCATACCCACATACAGGTCATCTACGTTGCCCATGGTGACAGGATGCAGATCGTAACCCTCTGGATCTATTTTGATCACGGCCAGATCACTGTCCAGATCTACACCCACAATTTCCGCGATCGAAGAGGTTTCGTCCGAGAAGGTGACCAGGATGTCTCCCTCTACGGCTGTTGCCACATGGGCGTTGGTCACGATATGGCCTTCTGCATCCCACACGAAGCCGGATCCTTCTGCCAAAGGGCCGCCGCCAAACGGGCCAGTGGAACCCACCAATTGAATATATACAACCGATGGATTGCCTTGGTTGTAGATATGAGCCAAAGCAGCTGTTTCATAATCCACTTCTACCCTTTCCACCGAGTCAGGGTCCACTGTAATAACCACATAGCTGGCCTGCAATTCCGGTTCCATGGGTTCAGAAGGCGGCAACAGCCGCCGCCGCAGGTCACTGAGTGTGTCAGCTCCGACGGTAGTGCCCAGGATGATGAGTATGAGGGCTGCAAATGCCCACAGTGGAAAACGGCTGGAAGGCTGGTTATTTGAGGGAGTTGTGTTCATGTGGGGTACTTGGCTGACCGCGGCCAGTCTGGCATTAGTCGCGACTAATTCCTGTCAGAAGAAATGCGTAGTACGCCAGCGTGGACAAAGACTGCAGGGTGGCGGCAACGTAGGTCAGAGCCGCCGCATCCAGAACTTTGTTTACACCTTCAAGTTCCTGCTGGATCAGGATATTCTGCGTCACCAACAGGTGCTTAGCGCGATGGCTGGCATTGAATTCCACGGGCAATGTCACCAATGTGAAAACAGAGGTCAGAGCGAAAAAGGCTAAGCCGATCCAGGCCAGTGCCGGCGTCACCCAGAGCCCAATTATGAACATGATGGGTCCCAGCCAGCTACCCACTTGCACTGTCGGTACAATGGCCGTGCGAAACCCCAGCAAAGCATAGTTGGCCTGATCCTGCACCGCATGGCCCGCTTCGTGGGCAGCAATACCCACGGCAGCGATGCTTTCGCTGTGGTAGACGTCACGGCTGAGGCGCAGTGCCTTTCCTCTGGGATCGTAGTGATCAGAGAGAAAGCCTCGGGACTCTTCCACCTGCACTTCATATAGGCCTTGCGAATCCAGAATGCGGCGAGCGGCCTCGGCCCCCGTCAGACGGCCCAGGTTGCCGACTTGGGAATACTTCCGGAAGTTGGACTTGACTTTGCTTTGAGCCCATAAACCCAAAGCCAACGCGGGCAGGGCGAAGACGAAATAGAGGGGGTCAAAAAACATAATGCTCTTTTAAATTCTTTAGCCGATCGCAAAGCCAATTCAGCAGTAATTGCTATTTGAAATTTTATAGGAGCTTGGCAGGAGTCAGTGTTAACAATTGGTTAGAGTTTCGGCATGGAATTGCTCGATTAAGATGAACTTCCTGCATCTTTCAGACTTCGTCGGTATCACATCAACTTTGCCATAGTTTGGCGTGGAATTCAGTAATAGCCTAGATTTCAGCCCCTATGGAGGAAAGTCACAACCTGCTGCAGAAATATATCCACATGGGTCTTCCTAGACAATCACCGGCCGCCCCTCGGGCTGTTGGCGAAAAGCCAACCAGTCTCGGAAGCCGAGTAGCCAGGATAGACCAAAGTAGGACGGCACCGCCAGCCCAATTCCGGCGCCTAACAGCAGCAAGGGACGAAAGGCGAAGGCCTGCACCCAGACGGATGCCGTCAGCCAAGCCTGTGTGTAAAAAAGTAGCGCCCCCATTCCAACGGTGGCCAGACTTACCTGCCCCAGACCTATCAGCAGAGACCTATATTCCAAGCCGGGCAATTTTTGCCGGAACCATGCCAGCAATAACACCATTTCGACTGTAGTCGCCACGCCATTGGCCAAAGCGAGACCGCCATACCCCATGCTGCGCACCCACCAGACGCTGAGCACGATATTCAATAGAGCAATCAGCACTCCTGCCATGACCGGGGTGCGGGTATCGTGGAAAGCGTAGAAGGCCCGCACTGTCACCTCCACCACTGTATAGGCCAACAAGCCAGTCAGGAAGTACTGTAAGGCATTGGCCACCTGGACCGTACTCTCGGCAGTAAAAGATCCTCGCTGATACAGCACTTCAATCAACGGCAATCGGAGCAGATACATACCCACGGCGGCCGGCAGCGCCAGAAACATCACGATGCGAATGGATCTCGCGAACGTGTTGCGCAGAGACTCCCAGTCCTCAGCTTCCACTTGAGATGCGAACGTCGGGAAGGCGGCAATGGCCAGAGCCTGACCGAAGAGCGCAAAGGGTAGCAACATGAGCCGGAAACCGTATTCCAGGGCACTTACACTGCCGGGACTCAACTGGCTGGCCAGATTTGTATTCACAATGAAGTTCAGGTGGAAAAACGTCAGCCCTACCATACGCGGCAACATCAGCTTCACTACTTGTCGCAGATTTCCATCCCGCCAGGAGAGCACGTATGCATAGCGCATGCCGTGACGTACCGTCACGGGCAGCTGTACTACTAAATGCAAAAAAGAGCCTGCTACGGCGCCTGCCACCAGACCATAGATTCCCCAGTAATCGGTCAGGAACAGAGCGCCTGCAATAATAGCCAAATTTCGCAGTGAAGGCACTAACGCGGGCACAGTGAAATGCTGCCTGGTGTTAAGTGCTGCCATGCACAGCCCGCTGGCTCCATAAACTACAGTTCCCAGCAGTAACCAGCGCATCAGATGAACCACCAACTGTTGCTGATCTACCGAGAACCCGGGAGCCAATATGGTCCGCACTAGCCAAGGGGCCGCCACAATACAAGCCGCGGCCAGCACCGTCAGGAGCAGCGTTACTGCATTTATGGTGTGGCTAAACAGCTGCCAGGCTCTTGCTTGGCCTTTGCGCTGCCACAACTGATTAAAGGTGGGCAGAAAGGCACTGCCCAATGCCCCACCAGCCACCACCTCAAAGATCATGTCGGGAATGCGGAATGCCGCCTGATAAGCATCCAACTGGACAGACAAATCAAATTCCGCCAGTATGACCACATCCCGCACGATGCCGGTAATACGACTCAACACAAAGAACAGCATTATCTGTGTGGCCACCCCCAGCAGGGCGGAGACAGATAAACCGGGCGATGTTGCTGATTGGCCCGCTGGACAGGAGGGTCTCAGCATGGGATCAGGACCACTCTAAAAAAGGCCGGGGTCCACGACCAAACGATTCGTCAGGCGGAAAAGTCCTGAGGTGACGATTCACCCATCTTAGGCTACAGTTTTTGACACTCCGCTGGCAGCCTTTCCGCTTTGCTTGTCCTTGCTTGACTTGCTGGAGCTGCCAGATTCAGTGTCGCTATCGCTGCCACTGTTGCTGTCCTGGCTCTTGGTTTGTACAGTTTCACCTTCACTGGCTTTCGACTCATTTTTTTCTGGATCCTCTTTCTTGCTCTTGGCGTCCGCCTCTTTGCGACTTTCGGTCAAATAGAATCCCCCGCCTTTGAAGTGAATCGCTGGCGCGCTCAACTTCCGCTGTGTGTGTTCTGAGCCGCAAGCCACACAGACCGGCTTCTGGGAAGCTGCAAAGGACATGATTTGTTCGAAGTTGACGTGGCAGTCCGTACAGATGAATTCGTAGATAGGCATGAGGGGGGTCGGCTGTTGAAAAGATTCAATTCTAAATTGAGAACAGAGTTCGGGCGTGCGGTTCCACAAGAACCGCCGGTCCCAGTTACTACTATTGCAGAGAAATATATAAGATGAATAACAGTATATATAGTTAATCGTAGTAGTAGAGTGCATAACTCTTGGGGATAACTCACCCGGGATGGTGTTTTTCGCCAGCCAAATTACTCCAACGCAGTTTACAGAAAAAAGGGATAACTCAATTGAATATAGGGGATAAGCAACCTTTAACTAGACATAGTTTGGGATAACTCCCGGTTATCCCCTTACATATCCCCTTTGTTTTCCCAATAATTCTGCAAGTTATCCCTAAGCTCCTATCCGGTAGCAACAGGTTGTCCCTGTTTGCGCATGTGACAGTGCTTGAACTTCTTGCCACTGCCGCAGGGACAGGGGTCATTGCGCCCCGGCACTTTCTGGCGGGTGATGGTCACCGGACGGGCCGCTGATCCGTTCTGCCGGTTCATCTGTATCTTTTCGTAAACGCGTTGTGGTGCCGGCACTATCTGCAGTTGCAAGGCGAGAGCGTTGCGGGCTATCTGGTCTCGCACTTCATCTTGCAGTTCTGTATACATGCGGTAGGACTCTTGCTGGTAGGCCACAATCGGCTTGATCTGGGCCAGCGCTCGCAGGCCGATGCCCTCCCGCAAGCGATCCAGATCAGTCAGGTGGCGCATCCACAGGTTATCCAAAATATTCAGTATTAGTTCTCGCAGTACTTGGTTTAGCAACGCGGGGTCCTCATGCTGATCCCGCTTTGACTGCATAACTTTGTCTGCCGCATCCAATAACAACTGCTCTGTCTCAGCCTGCTCGAAAAGGTGATCCCCGGGCAGAGCCATTGCCTCCCACAGTTGCGGAGAAAGCAGGGTCGAAGCGGGAGGAAAGAACTCCGCTATGTCTTTCGCTTCATCGTCATCGGCATCGTCATCGGCAGCCAAATGATTCTCCACCACCACCAAAATGAAATCATGAATGAAGTTCTGGACGATGGATTGCACATTGTCAGCGGAAAGGAAACGGTTGCGCTGCTGATAAATGGCTGTGCGTTGCTCGTTGTTGACCTCGTCAAACTGCAAGACGTTCTTGCGGCTGTCGAAATAAAAACCTTCCACTTTGACCTGGGCGTTCTCTATCACGCGGTCAATGATGGAGTTCTCAATGGGAGCTTCCTCCAGTTTGAAGCGGGTCATCAAACTGCTTACCCGCTCGCCTCCGAAACGCAATAGCAAGTCGTCTTCTAGACTCAAGAAAAAGCGGCTACTGCCTGGGTCCCCTAACCTGCCCGCGCGCCCGCGTAACTGGTTGTCAATGCGCCGAGATTCATGGCGTTCGGTGCCCACCACATGCAATCCGCCCAGCTTCAGGATTTCGGTCTGCTCCTGTTTCACCTCTTGGAAAGTTTCAGCCAGAGTTTGCACCCAGGGCTCGTCCAGCTCCGTTGTAGGATCTTTCCCTCGGCCCAAAAAATCCAGAGTCAGATTCCAGTCCTGTTGGCGGAGAGTCAGTAAATCCACCTTTTGCTTGCGCAGTTTCTCTCGGGCCAGACCTTCCGGATTGCCGCCTAGCAGAATGTCCACGCCGCGGCCGGCCATATTGGTGGCGATGGTCACCGCGCTGCGCCGGCCAGCCTGGGCAATGATGATGGCTTCCCGTTCGTGGTTCTTGGCATTCAGCACTTCGTGGGGCACTTTGGCCTGCTTAAGCAGCTTGCTGATCAATTCGGAGGACTCAATGGAAACAGTACCCACCAGCACAGGTCGGCCTTCTTTGTGCATGGTTTGAATTTCCTGCACCACGCTCCTGTACTTGCTGTTGCGTTCCCGATAGACCACATCTGTATGGTCAGTCCGGATTATGGGCTTGTGCGTGGGTACGGCCACCACATCCAAATCGTAGATGGCTCCCAATTCCTCCTCTTCCGTTTTGGCTGTACCCGTCATGCCAGCGAGCTTGTGGTACATGCGGAAGAAGTTTTGAAAAGTAATGCTGGCCAGCGTCATGGATTCCCGTTGTACGGTCACCGCTTCCTTCGCCTCAATGGCCTGGTGAAGACCTTCGGAGAAGCGGCGGCCTTCCATCATGCGACCAGTGAACTCGTCAACGATCACTACTTCTTTGTTCTTGACCAGGTAATCCACATCCTTCTTGTAGAGCACCTGGGCGCGCAAGGCGTTGTCCAGATAAGGCAGCATCTCCGAGTTTTCGGCTCCATACAGGTTATCCACGTCCAGGATTTGTTCCACCCGCTCTAAACCTGCCTCCGTCAGGGTGACTGTCCTCTCCTTTTCCCGCACGGTGTAGTCTTGATCGGCCCGCACAGACCGTACCACGGAAGCAAACTTCTGATAGAGGCTGGAACTCTCGCGGGCCACCCCCGAAATGATCAGGGGAGTACGAGCCTCATCGATGAGAATGTTGTCCGCCTCATCCACGATGGCGTAGTACAGCGGCCGCTGTACTTTGCTGTCTAGGCTGCGGGCCATGTTGTCCCGCAGGAAGTCAAAACCGAATTCGTTGTTGGTGCCGTAGGTGATTTCGGCGAGGTAGGCTTCTTTGCGCTCTATGGGCCTCAATGACTGGAAGCGGTCGTCTGAAGTCAAGAACTCTGGATCGAAGAGAAAACTGCCTTTGTCATTCGGTCCGCCCTGGTTCTGGATCACGGACACCGATATACCCAGCAGGTTGTAGAGTGGGCCCATCCACTGCACTCCCACTTTGGAGAGGTAGTCGTTGGGGGTGACAAGATGTGCGCCCCGTCCAGTCAAGGCATTGAGAAAAAGCGGCAGCGCGGCTACGAAAGTCTTGCCTTCTCCCGTCCGCATTTCAGCCACCGTGCCTTGATGCAGCACCATGCCTCCTAATATTTGAACATCGTAGTGTCGCTTGCCAAGGGTTCTCTTGCAGGCTTCCCTCACGGCGGCGAAAGCATCCACCAATAGTTCATCCAGCACCAACTTTTCGGCTGTCAGCAGGGCGGTTTGGGCTTGCTTCCAAGTGTGCTGTAAAGCCAGGAATGTTTCGGGCCCGGCCCCGGTCATTTCCTGTTCAGCTGCGGCCAAAGCCTGCTGTTCGGCTGCGGTTTCCGCCTGTATCCGGTCCTTGAAGTCCAGGGTCTGCTGTTGCAGATCTGCAAAGCTGTAGCTCTCGACCTGCTTTTCACGAACATTGATCTGTTCCACCAGATCGGCGAAACCTTTCAGCGTGCGCTCATCCGCCGTGCCGAACAGGCGGTTATAAAGTTTGCGGATCATAGTCTGTCTGTGGAGCCTTAGGATAAGCCAGATGGGACCGGCTGCGGTCTAATAATCCAGGAATTCTCCAACACTGCGGCCCTGGTGAATGCGGGAAATGACCCCCGCGATAGTGCAGCCCAGATTCAGGACCGTGACCTTGGAACACATGCGTTCGGGCGGAATTGCCAGGGTGTCCGTCACCACCACTTCCAGATAGGGACTGGCCAACAACCGGTCGCGGGCGGGATGGGAAAAAACTCCATGAGCGGCCGCCGCATACAGATTTTGGGCTCCACCGCGGTCCTTCAGAAAATGGGCAGCTTCAGTGATGGTGCCGCCAGTATCAATCTCATCATCAATCACGATCACGTCCCGATCCTGTACATCGCCAATGATGGACAACATATGCGGGCCGTCTCGGTGCCGCCGCTTTTCGATTACGGCCAGGGGCACGTGCAGCTTTTCGGCCAGGTCTCGGGCCCGCCGCACCGCCCCCACGTCCGGGGAGGCCACCGTGGTACGTTCCAGATTCAGATTGCGAGATTCGAAGTAGTCGGCGATCAGGCCCATAGTGGAGATTTCATCCACCGGCACAGAGAAGAATCCCATGATCTGAGCCGCGTGCAGATCGACGGTCAGGACTCGATCTACACCGGCAGTCATCAGCAGATCTGCCACTAAGCGGGCCGTGATGGGAGAGCGAGGAATATCCTTCTTGTCTGTGCGACCATAGCCGTAATAGGGGATCACGCCTGTGATTCGACCAGCACTGTCCCGACGCAAGGTCTCCACGAAGATCAGCAGCTCCATCAGGTTGTCGTTGGTAGGTGCGGCAGTGGGCTGAATCAGGAATACGTCCTTGCCGCGCACACTGCTGGCCAGCTGCACGAAGGTATCGGAATTTGGAAATTGAAATACATTGGCCACCGCAGGCTCCATATCCAACGCCTGGCAGACCGATTCGGTCAGACAGGGGTTGGCAGTGCCACTGAAAATGACCAATTCCCCATACAGATTGGAAGAAATCTCGGAGCGGACCGACTTCATGAGGGCCGCGCGGCTGGGCTCTTGGCTGGAGAGAAGACTAGGGTCAAGTTCAATATCATCGCCACAAAGCGGAGTCCAAATACTCTTTCTGATACAGAGTCATGGTGGACGGATCCGTCTCCCACAGATGCTCGAGCATCATCTGTGAGTCTATCAGACCAAAGCGATGTTTATCCACGAATGCCGATAGGGAAAGCCGAGCTGCCAGTGGGCCAATCGCCTGGCGCAGTTCATAAAACAGCATGGCCCCCTTGCGATAGACCGTAATGCGGTAGTCGCTACCCGAGGCGTAATGCCGCACGGGCAGGGACACGGGGGCATCCCGCCCATTGTCCTTCAGGTATTGAATGGGCCATACCCACTGCTGCAGGCGATAGATCTCGGCTTGTTCGCCCCCATGCAACCGTTCCTGGTAGAGATAGGCGGCATAGCTGCTGAGAGCTTCATCTAGCCACGGTTCCGTCACAGGGTCGTTGTGCACCAGCTGCGACCACCACTGATGGGCCACGGAAAAGGCGATCTCATCCTCCAAATTTTGTTGGAAGTCCCGATACAACTGTACTCCTATCAGGCTGAGTTGCGGATATTCCATGGAGCCACTGGCTACAGGGGCCATCGCAATAGTCAGGTTTGGGTAGGGATAAGGGCCGAATTCCTCGGAAAAAAAACGCAACGCGGCCACGGCGAAGTTACGGGCGGCCCGGCCTGAGTCCGCCAGCCCAGGTACCCAGTAGCTGGTGACCTGTACACCATTGACATCGAATTTGTCACTCCGATAGTCCGGGTGGGTGATGATTGTGAATTCCCGCACGGGGCCACTGACAAAATCGTGCCGCGTTAGTTTCTGCGCCCGGCAGGTGGATTCATCCCAGCGTTCCGTACATTCAGTTCGCATTTCCAGAGTGCATTCCTCCCACGGATTACGCAGGGGGCATCGGTGGCGCATCGGCTCCCGCGAGACCATTACGCCGTTGGTCACCGGCGGATACTCCTCAGCCATGTACAAGGTCACTGCGAAGAAGGAGGCCTCCCCGAAGATCACATCCCCTTGCGGCGGTCCTTCGGCGGTCCACCAAGAGCCGGATCCTGGAACTGGACCGGGCAAATAGGGGGCCAAAGCCGGGTAGAAGAGCGGAGCGGAATGGAAGCCCAGCATCTCTCCGAATCGCACATAGACACTGGAGATATCCTCAAATACGGGAAACTCCAGGGTCCAACGCAGCACTAATTCAAAGGATTGATTCGGCTCTACCCACTGCTCGTGGGGCAGCGGTACCAAGGCTAAGGAATCGTCTGCCTCCAGCCGAAAAGGCACCGGCTTCTCACCCAGTCTGATCCCTTGCAGCTCCATCAAACCTCCATAGTGATAAAGGTTGGGGTACAGTCGCAAGACCAGCTGGTGCCAGATGTCCGGAGAATTATTGACCCCTGCCACAGTCATGCGCCCTACCAGCTGGCGGCTGTCGGGCTGGAACCAGACCTCCATATTGTAGAAAGGCAGGGGCGGCAGCTCTTCCAAGAGCGGAGCGAATTCGGGTCGCAGTGCGGAGACCACGCGCGCGCCCGCCTGCGGGGTCCGGGCCTGACAGGCTGCCAATGCCAACAGGCAAATCCCCAGCAGCCAGACAACTTGAAGACTCCGACCCATTAGGCGGCCAAACTCTGGTTTGAAGCGACTATAATGCGCCATCTTGTGCTAACTGTGGGTGAGCAGAGGGAGTGAAGTGGGCGGGCATGCTGGACAAGAGACAATTCTATAGGGCTTTGCAACAGGCCAAGCCGGAAATCGGACGCAATCTAGCCAGCAGGCGCAGTCAGGTTGAAACAGCGGAAGATCTGCGCCGACAACTGCAGCAGCTTACCTTTGATCAGGCCACTTCGCAGCTGCAGACCATACCTAACAAAATTTGGCCTGGTGCCAGACCCACGCCGGAAGTTGATGATTGCAATGGATTCCGCTTTCCCTTTACCCATGACTGGGCATCCGTGGAGGCTTCGCAAAAGTGGGCGCACCAGCAACTGAAGGGGCAACCGATTGTAGCGGTGGACGGCAGCCAGCTGGAATCTGAAAGGGGCTTGTCTCTGAGCGTAGGGGCAGTGCAGATCGGATATCACTTCAACGACCCTCTGGAGAGAAAACATGGCGAAGGCCAAGAATTGGAGATAGTGCTGCCTCTTCCTGAAACCACGATGTCAGATTCGGAACAGGAGAATACGGGATTGACTCTCGCTGTGAACCAGGCGCGTTTTGTGGGCGAGTGCGAAATGATCCCGCGTTTGGCAACCAGAATGTCCAAGCCACCTGTGTGTTTCTATGACAACACCTTCGTCATCTCCTTTGCAAAATACATGCCTCAATTACAGAGCACCGCCTATTTACAGGCGGTGCAGAAGCTGCTTCAGGCGGGCAGGAAGGGCCAATACCCGATTGTGGCCTATGTCGACACCAGCCATAGTCGGGACCTAGGACACATGTTGGAATCTCTGGGAGCGTCAAGTCCCAAGGTCTCCGATGGGATTATTCTGCAGAATCTTCTGACCAGTTGGGGGGATCGAACCCCCTTTATGCAATGCGCCCGGGCCGACGGCCTGAGTAAAGGCCAGGACGAGAGCTTCTATTATGCGGATATTGGGTTTGTGTACCTACGAACCTATCCTGCCGCGCCACCGGCCCGCATTGAAGTCCCCATGTGGGTCTATGAGGCCGGACGTCTGGAAGAGGTGCTGAATGTAGTCCGGGCGCAATGCCTGCTGGGTACTCGCCACTATCCTTATGCTCTCAGTCAAGCAGACCGATTCGCGGTCCTGACCCTGAAGGATCGCAGGGCCTTTTACAGCGGGTTGCAGGGCTTCTTGAAAGAAGAAATGGACTTCAAACTGCGGCGTCCCGCCAAGGCCAAGAGCAAAAGCGTGTCCCGCCTCAAAATGTAAGGACTGTGGGCGGCTTACACTTGGCCGGGACGAGCCGTTGCCCTTCGAAATCATCGGAGGAACGGGTTGGCTACGGGAATGGTGGCAGACATAGGGGGGAACCAGCAGCCACTAAAGTCAGTTTTTGTCAAGGGCCCTCGGCCCAGGCGCAAATGTGCTCGGATTGAAAAACAGAGACCTTGGCGCAGGGCCTGTCTCCCTTTAACCCTCTAGATTCTCTTGCTTTTTACAGCAGGCTCTGAGTTCGCAAGCGCCGAAACGCGAAGAGAAAGGGTAACCCCATCCAGAAAAACAGACTCAGGATTCTGTGCCTAAAGCCTTGACCAAGGATAAGCTCTATCCGGTCGCTGATTTCGGTTGTATCCTGGTTAATGGCTCTGAACGTATGGGTATGTACCCATGAAGAAAAGGGACCTTCGAGCTGTTCATCTATGAAATGAGCATTACCCACTTCTGTGAAACAGGCTGTCCAGGACAAGCGCCAATGGCCCAGACCGATGTCCATTTCCATGATGGCCTGTTCTTCAATACGGGGCGGCAATTTGCGGAAGACTACCGATAGGGGCGGCGGGGTTAACTTGGCCAAAGCCGCAGGGCTATAGAACAAATCAATTACACGGTACAGCGGTGCCCTAACCCGGTATTTGTGGTGAAAAGACCGTTTACGCATCGTCTTGCCATATGCCCTGTGAAGATGGAAAAAGACGGCAATAGATGGCCTTGTCAGGGCGGGGCCAGTTGGCTGAGTGGTTGAATTTCCTTCATCGCGATCCGCCAGCATCCTTTAATCTGTCTATCTCTTTCTCTTGGGCGATGCTTCCCCAATAAGATCATTGTATGCTGCTCGATTTTGAGAATTGTGTACCTCCACATCACTTTCGAACTGCGTAGCCGCGGATAGGAGGGAACCGCCCTTGTGCACTGAACGCTGTTCCTCCTCTTTAACAGCTACCTATTTCAGGAAGCAGAGGATTCAGAGCAGCTCTAGAGAGCCCGACGCTTGGCGGAAAGATTAGCCTGTGGAGGGAAAAGTGTCAGTCGGGAAAAACTGAAGAGCGCACGTACTTCTTAAGCATGAACTCATCGTCCGCCGTAATAGACGAGTCGACCTGAAACACGAAACAATACCAAGGTAAAGGCAACAATAATGAGAAAGAGTATCCAAGCCTGAGCCGAGGCATAGCCCATTTTGAAGAACGCGAAGGCAGACTGGAAGAGATAGATCGACATCATCAATGTGGAATCTGCAGGACTGCCTTGACCATCTGTCATTACGTGTACCTGGGTAAAGAGCTGGAAGGCGGCAATCAAGCCCACAATAACGTTGAACAGGATGACCGGACTGATCATGGGCAGAGTGACATAGCGGATCTTCTGCATGGCTTTGGCGCCATCCAAGGAAGCAGCTTCTAGTAACTCTCTGGGCACATCCTGTAAAGCCGCTAGGTAAATGACCACAGCGTTGCCCACACTCCAGATGCTCATGAGAATGAGTGCCGGCTTTGCCCATTGGGGATCTCCCATCCAGGCGGGACCGTGAATACCCACCAGCGAAAGGAAATAGTTGATGAGGCCAATGCGCGGATTGAACATCCATAGCCACACGATAGCTGCAGCCACTACCGGCGTGATGCTGGGTAGGAAGAAAATGGTGCGAAACACCGATAACCCCTTCACCCGCATATTAAGGAGCATGGCCAGAAAAATGCCGAACAGGGCCCCCAAGGGGACCGCCCCAATGGCGTAATAGGAGCTGTTCCAGAGAGAAGTCAGGAAGCGCGGGTCATCGAACAGATTCACATAATTCCTGATTCCAATCCACTTCGGGTCCTGTAGGACAGGGTAAAAGGTGAAACTGTAATACAGGGAGGCTAGGAAGGGATAGACCCGAAAAGCCAGAAATCCCAGAATCCAAGGGGAGATGAACAGCAGTCCCGTCATGAGTCGACGCCTGTCGCGGGGACTGGAAAAACTGAAAACCGACTGCGAAACCGTCATGTCCTTTACCCTTTCAGGCCGGTAAGGGCTATGCCTTCAATGAAAGTACGCTGGGCGAAAAAGAAAAGCACGACGATCGGCACCACACTCATGACCGTAGCTGCCATAATCCATGCAAAATTGGAAAATCCATATGAGGATTCCATATTCGCAATTCCCAGGGAGATGGTGTACTTCTTTATGTCGTTGAGATATATCAGAGGACCAAAATAGTCATTCCAGCTGCCGATGAATTGAAAAAGAGCTACAACAGCCAGCGCCGGCATGGCTAAGGGCAAGATTATGCGCAGGAAAATCAGGAATTCAGAAGCACCGTCCACATGGGCGGCGTCGGACAGTTCCGCCGGCAAGCCCATGAAAAATTGTCGCAAGAGAAAAATGAAGAACGGGCTCCCCAGAAAAATAGGCAGAATCAAAGGTGCGTAGGTATTGAGCCAGCCCAGATCGCGGAAGATCAGATAGAGCGGAATGAAAGTTACGAAGTCAGGCAAGATCAGGGTTGCAAGCACGATGGCAAATACATAGTCTCTGCCAGGCCATTGAATACGGGCAAAGCCGTAAGCAATGAATGAGTTGGACAACACGGCGCCAATGACGGAAGGCACGGAGACCACCACCGTATTCCATAGGTAACCACCTAAGGAGCCCTCCCGAAAGGCTGTAAAGTAGTTGTCCCACCGCACGGGTTCCGGGATCCAGATAGGGGGATGCAGAGACAGTTCTTCGGCATTCTTGAGCGATGTAGAAATCATCCAAACCCAAGGGATCAGGAAAAACAAGGCAAATAGCCCAATTACCAGATACTTGCTGAATTCCAAGCCCAAGCGCTCCCGTCGTCGGGATTGCGAAGAGAGGACACTCCTTCGAGCTGGCGGGGTGATATGCCCTGAAGTGGTCAAGAGCCAGAAACCATAGAGTTAGGTGCTTTAAACGTGCTTTGATATTTGACTGGCGGCAGCAATGGGTTCAGATCCAAGGAAAGGGATCAGGGGTCCGGTGTCCTCAGCTTAACTTAGGCGGACATCTGGAAATACTCGCGCCGCGAAGTACCTCACGGCGCGAGTTGCAATCAGGTTGCCAACTAGGCACTAACTAGACTGTTCCAGCCAGAGATCCAGTTCCTTTTGGGTTTCTTCCTGGACGAAATCAAGAGCTTCCTGCGCTCCTTTTTCTCCCAAATAAGCTTTCTGCCATTCGACGCCCAATAGCTGTGCATACGATGAACTGGTGGGCAACTTGGCTGGATACAAGTAATAGTCCGAATTATATAGGTCATCCATAAAGATTTCTACGTATCCAGGGCATTGACTTATGATCTCATCCCTAAACTTCGGATGATCCTTCATATTCTCCGATACAGGGTTGTTCACACACAACCAAGTATCGAACAGGGTGGTGTAGGTATCTCGATCCCCTGTGGCACCGGTCAATACGCTGATGATTTCCCAGGCTGCTTCCGGTTCGGGAGAAGTGACAGGTACGATCCAGCCGTCACCATAGGTATACATACCGCGCTCTGTATAACCTGCAGGACTGGGGAAAGGCCAGACGGTGTAGCGGAAATCTTCTGAGGCATAGTCTCGGAGAGAATTCCACCGCCAAGGACCTGTAGTTTCTGTTGCCCTTACTCCGGCCAGGAAAGGAGCCAAGCCCCGGGATCGGCCTGACGCTCCCTGCAGGGAAGCCTGATAGGACTGCATCGCATCAATTCCGAACCGTTCCCAAACAGCCACATTCCATTCCAGGGCTTTGACATTGTTGGGATGGTTGGCCGTGATAGTGGTTCCGTCCTGAATAAATTGGCCATGGAAGCGGCCCAGGATCATGGAATTCCAATTGAAGTCTCCTCCCAGCACATCAATATTACCCCGATCGTCGTAGGTAGTTAATTGCTCCCACACATCGATTTGGTCTTCCAGGGTTTGTGGAGGGCTGTCCACATCCACGCCCGCTGCTTCAGCCAAGTCCAGGTTTACGAACGTCCCTATCGACTGGTTCCACATGCTGGCATAGTAAAAACTGCCTTCGTATTCCCCCAAGTCCCATATAGCTGGATGCATCCAATCTCTCAAGATCTGTACCTGATCTGGATTGCCCAAATCATCCAAGGCCAATAGCGCGTTGTTGGCTGCCAGCTGATAAGCCTTGTCAGCTCCAAATACAACGGCCGTGGATGGTCCCTCATTGGCGGCAATGCCGGCCAACAGCTTCTGCATCATGGAGGCGCTACCTCCGGGCACCACCACATGATGGGCCCGCACCATATCCTGGGAATCGTTATAGCCGTTCAATATTTGTTCAATCTTGTCGGCTGCCCCCTCTGTCCATCCAGTCCAGACATCTATATCCACAGGTTCCGCCATGACCTCGGTCTCGTCCATGGCAGCTGGCGTGGACGTGGTGGGAGGGACACAGGCTGCCAATAACAGGCCTGAAGCACCCCATGCAGCACCTTTCAGAAAGTGCCGTCGTGTAATTCTTACTCTATTCATCTTGTAAACCTCCTGAGGTTTGAAAAGGCAGCATCGTCCCGCTCGGAATCAAAAAAGGTCAGGACAGACAGGCGGGAAGTAAACTGCGGCGTGAGGAATTATATAGCCGGACTACTTACCCGCGGAACTGGGGTCCAGACCACTTCCCACCTTTCCAGATCGCCCCGCCCCTCAACTTGCCCCGCGTAATTCCCTAGGCAGGGAACTCAAGCCATATGTGTTCAAAAGGCGGTTGTCCCGAGCATTACCCGCGAGCAATAAATAGTCCACTCCCAGGTGAAAAGATTCCGGACAGGCTGTAAGGGCTTTGAATTCAAAGTATTTTGATTTCCCCCAGAACCAGAATCGACAACTGCTTGAATTGAAGAGGTAAATCTGCAACCTCCAGGGCGGCATGAAGTGAATTTGGGATGAAGGCGGGTGCTATGTGCCTTAGCGAAATCCACATCAACCTATGCGTGGCCGAGATCCGGCGCCAGCGTCTCCACTTGTACGATCTATAACTGCAGAATTAGAGAGGAATTCAGCTGAGTTCGAGGCCCAGTCCAAGGTTTTGAGCAACAGGCCTGGCGGAACTGCCTTGTGATTCTGAGGGTTAGGGGCCCTATTGGACACTCATCCCAGCAGCTGTCTTCACAGTTATTCTGGCACAGGTTTGCGCTGCCCAGAGGTACCGCATGCGCCAAAGGCAGCAGGCCGGAAAAATACGGCTTAAGCAAATAAGGAATGGGGTACGGAAACTGGCCGAGGCTTCTTTCTTGCGGCTAGGAAGAGGACTTATTTTGCTCTCCTAACCCTCAGGCCAGAGCGTCATGCCGGCACGCCAAACATGGGGCCGAGGATCTGAATATAGAGTTCGCATAGCACCGAAACTGATCAACTGGAAGGATGTACAGTTTCAGAAATCCGGTTTCCCTTACGCCTAGGACCCAGGAACCCTTATCGTCGCGGCCGAGTCCCGAACCCACTCGTCAATACTTGCAAGAAGAGGGACCACTGCAAACCTCACCAGTTGGGAAAGCGTTTCAGGACCCGCGATCTCACTGCTATAATTTTTTAGCATTGCCAGTCGGCGCCAACTAGCCAGTCGGCACCACCTGTAAGAAAAATGGAATACAGACCCCATCTGCCTATGGCGGGACTTGGGTGGCACGGGGAAGGAGCAGTTTGAGCCCTTCTTCGGCCGAAGTGCCGCCCTCCCTCGAGCTGCCGACCGTCCGCTCGCGCTGGGACACCCAGTTTAAGCGAGGAGTTCTGGTTCTGGCCCTCATTCTCTCGGTTTTCCTGCTTTGGCTGGCCCGGCCTATTGTGCCGCTACTGATTCTGGCCTTCATCTTCTCTTACATTCTTTCGCCAGCAGTTTCTTTCCTGTGTCGCGGCCGCCTGCCCCGCGGTCTTGTTACATTCCTCTTCTATCTGCTGCTGCTGGGAGCGGCTGTGCTGGGCGGATATGCCATGGGTCCGCTGTTGACGCAACAATACGAAACGGTCCTTAATATTGCTTCCAACCTGGTGACCTCCTTGCTGGGTGGTGCGGGCCAAATTCCGGCCAGCATTCTCATTTTGGACTTTCCTGTAGACCTGACCCCGGTGCAACATCTGCTGGCCCCCTGGGTCAATGGCACCTCTGTTGATTTCATCCCCATGCTGCAGGAAACGTTAGCGCGCCTTGATGCCGACACCAGTACTCCTGCGGATTTCTTCCGAGGCACGTTGGACTTTGGCCTGGGCGTACTCAATACAGGCGTGGCCCTGTTGCTCTCATTTCTCTTCGTCTTTGTGGTCAGCATTTATCTGACCAAGGACGGACCGCGCATCCGGGCCTTCTTCTTGGACAACTTCCCTTCCCAATACCAGGCCGAGTGGGTCAGTTTGATCCAGTGCGTAGGCAATGTCTGGCACGCCTTTTTGTGGGGTCAGCTGCTACTTTCTCTCACCATTGGCCTGATGACCTACTTCGTATTGACGATTTTGGGCGTGCAGGGAGCCCTCATTTTCGCTTTGATTGCCGGAGCCTTGGAAATTATCCCCAATCTGGGACCCATCATTGCCATGGTGCCGCCCCTCTTGGTGGGACTGTCTACGGGCAGCACTACGTTTGTGGAAATGAGCCATTTCACTTTCGCCTTGGTGATCGCCCTTTCTTACTTCGTGGTCCAGCAGCTGGAGAACACCATCATCGTGCCCCGCGTGCTGGGCCACCTGGTCCGTATCCATCCCATCCTGATCATCGCCGGAGTGACCGTAGGGTACCTTTCGACCGGTATTATCGGTGCCTTTCTGGCTCCTCCCCTCCTGGGCACCGCGCGGGTTCTGGGCACCTATGTCTTTGCCAAACTGATGGACTATCCGGTGGGTTTTCCACGAACCCGCTCTCGCCTGCCACTGCGGGAATATGACATCAATATCGTCATCCAAAAGGAAGTGACGGTAAATCCCGCAGATCCAGATGGGGGAGTTGAGGCAACCTCAGCTGCGAAGCCTGAAGTGCCTACCCTGCCGCCGGCCGAATCCGTGCTGGACTCCACTGTCGGGAACTAGCACCTGCCGTAGCTGAGATTCAGACCGTCCCGGTACCGGGATAACTTGCTTGGGCCGACTGACAAGAAGGATCACACGCAGTGTATAGGAGAGAGAGATGCCTGAAGCTGGCGTAATCGGTTTGGGGAACATGGGGCTGGGTATGGCAGGCAGTCTGTTGCGAGCCGGTATACCCGTGACCGGATTTGATCTGCGGGAGGAGCGTCTCGGCCTGCTGACCGGGTTGGGTGGCACCGCCGCTGCCTCCTGCCAAGAGGTGGGCGCAAGTTCCGTTCTGGTCTTCGTCATGGTTCTGAACGGGGCACAGCTAATGGCCGTGCTCACCGGTCCCAACGGATTGTTGGCCGGCCTGGCTGCCGGCAGTACGGTGGCGGTGAGTGCCACTATCAAACCGGCAGAGGTCCGTCAAGCTGCGGATCTTTGCGCCGAGCACAATGTGCAACTGCTGGATTGTCCGGTCAGCGGCGGCCAACCCGGGGCTGCTGCCGGCACACTGGCCATGATGGTTGCCGGTTCTGCGGAGGTACTGGCACAAAACCAACAGTTCTTTGACGCTGTGGGGGGGAAGGTAATCCACGTCTCCTCCGAAGTGGGACAGGGCCAGACCGTAAAGGCGGCCCTGCAGGCCCTGATTGGTGTCACTTTCGCCGGTGTATTGGAAGCTTTGGTGTTGGGCAGCAAAGCTGGCATTTCCGGGGAAGTGCTGCAGGAAGTCATCCGGGCCAGTCATGTCTCCAGTCCGCTCATTCAAGGTTGTATTGACCAAGTGCGGGCCCGTGCCTTTATAGATACCGGCAGCCACATCTCCACGCTCCACAAGGATTTGAGACTGACCATGGATTTGGCACATGAAGCTGGAGTCAGCCTCTTTACCACGGCCACCGCCCTGGAGCTGTTTCAAGCCTCCATGAATACGTATCCCGCGGAAGACAATTGGGCCGCGGTCAAGGTGCTGGAATACATGGCCGGTACGGAGGTGCACTGAGATGGCGCAGCTTGGAGTCATTACAGACGGCATCGACCGGGATCTGGCTACGGCCGTTGGCCAGCTCCAGGCCTACAGTCTGACGGGGGCGGAACTGCAGTATGTGGGCGACAAGGAAGTTGGAGAACTAAGCTCTGCGCAGATGCAGGACATTTCAGACTTGCAGGCCCGGAGCCAGTTTCAGGTGACTTGCATTTCCCGTCATGTGTTCGGCGGCATGCCGGTCTTCGATACGGAAGTTTCGGATTCAACCTATCTAGCCCAGTTGCAAGCCTTGAACCGGTGTATAGATCTGGCTCAGCAATTGCAGGCCCCACTAGTCCGCATCATGAGTTTCCGCAAGGAGATGATTCTCTTTGGAGATCAGGGAGCCGAAGACTGGGTGGTCGTCCGCGGAGTTTGGGATCGATTGCTGCATCTCATGGCACCCGCGATCCAACTGGCTACAGATCGACAACAGATGCTAGTGGTGGAGACAGGCAACACAGGCATGGTTTGTTCGGCCGCTCTGGGCCGCCGCCTAGTGGAAGACCTGGGCCATCCGGAACATCTCCGGGTACTTTGGGATCCGGCGAATTGCATGTACGCGGGGGAAACAGCCTACCCGGATGGATATCAGCAGCTGGCAGACGGTTACATAGGACACATCCACATGAAAGATGCCGTGGTAAGTCCGGCCCGAGCACATGTGTCCTTCCGGCAGTTGGGCCATGGGGACATGGCCGCTATCCTGCCCAACCTGGCACAGACGCTGCGGGAGGATGGATACCGCGGCACCATGTCCCTGGAGAGCGTGTACTGCCCGCCGGGCGGTACCTTTGCGGACGGATTCCGGCAATCCGTGGAATATTTCAGGGAACTCTTCGGCTGAATCGGAACTGTGGGGAAATTCCTTCTGGAAGTCGGACCCGCGGAATCAACCCTTGGCCTGCGCTACGCCCAGAGGCCAGCGGGCGTAGACATCCAAGTCGAGACCGGCTGGATCCTGGAAGGCATTCTGGGCTTGGAAGTATGCCGCTGCACCGATCATAGCGGCGTTGTCTGTACACAGATGCACTGGAGGGATGTGCAGAGCCACATCCAGTCCCTGGCAGCGCCTCGAAGCCTCCAGCCGCAATTGCTGATTGGCACTGACCCCGCCGCAGAGGCCAACTCCGGCTGCATCGAAAGTCTGCACGGCATCTTCGACTCGGTCCATGAGTACACCCGCTACGCGACTTTGAAAGGCTGCAGCCAGATCGCAGGCCGCTGGGGATGGGTCCGCGGCGGATTTCTCGGCTTGTTCTAGCCCAGCCCGCTGTGTTTCGTGCACCATGAAAGTCTTGAGGCCGGAAAAACTGAAATCAAAACGATGGTCCGTTGCATGTTTCAAGGGGTACGGAAGATTGTGGCGGTCTGCCTGGCCCTTCGCCGCCGCCTGCTGTATGGCAGGGCCACCGGGAAAGCCTAGGCCTAGAATGCGGGCCACTTTGTCGAAAGCCTCCCCCGCCGCATCATCCAAAGTGCTGCCCAATTGCTGGAATTGCCCGTATTCCTGCATCAGGATGAGATCCGTGTGGCCGCCAGAGGCGATTAGAACGATCAGTGGAAACTGAACATCCGGCACAGGTTCGGTGGGACCGGGCTGTAGCCACAGGCTGTAGACATGTCCGGCCAGATGATTAATCCCCATAAGGGGTACTCCGCTGGCCAAGTGCAGGCCTTTGGCCATATTCACACCCACCATCAGACTGCCCACCAGTCCCGGTCCACAAGTCACGGCCAGGACATCGGCCTGGGATACAGAATCAAGGTCCGCCTGTTCCAGCGCCTGCTGCACTACGCTGTCAATACTGAGTACGTGTTGGCGACTGGCTACCTCTGGGAAGACACCACCAAAACGGGCGTGCAGTTCGAACTGGGACGCGACCACGTTGGAGAGGATTTGACGGCCGTCGGACACGACCGCAGCCGCGGTCTCGTCGCAACTGGTTTCTATAGCCAGAACGCGCATGTCTGCTTGTTACCGCAAGGTCCGCCTGCCCGAGCCAGCCGTAGGCGCGGTTCATGCGGCGGAAATGGATGCGAGGGAAGCCCAGTGGTTAAGACTTGGCTTCGGCTTCTGTCACGTGTCGTTGAAAGCCCGCCCGCGGATGAGGCGCATTTTCGATAACGGGCTGGGGTTCCCGAGCCATCACCATGCGGCGGATCAGGCGCTCCTGCAAAATGTCACAGGTTTGTCGATGGGATTCCAGACCGATCAGGTTAGTCAGTTCGTAGGGATCGTAGGCCAAATCGTACAACTCCGATTCTACATATGTATCCGCGGCCGGCTTTTCTCCGCCGCCCAACCCTGGCGCTTCCACGCAATATTTCCAACGTTGGGTGCGTACAGCCCGAGCTACCTGTGATTCGCTGATTTGGACAAAGACTTCCTCCTGCCAGTCTGCTTCCGGGTCCTTGACTATCGACAGAATGGAATCTCCTTGCATCTGTCGTGGAATCGGTAGGCCCGCCGCATCCAGCAGCGTGGGAGGCAGATCCACCAGACTCACCAAGCGGTCCACGCGGCCGCGGTTGTTGAAGCCCGGTCCGGAAATCGCCGTGGGCACGCGAATGGAGGATTCGTGGCAGGATCGCTTGTATTCGTTGTTCCGGGTTTTGAAGTGGCAGCCATGATCCGATGTGAACAAGATGATGGTGTTGTCCAGCATATCCAGGCTGCGCAGCGCGTCCCGCAGCCGGCCCAGGGCCTCATCCAGCCTCTTTACCATGCCATAGTATCCGCCCAAATGCTGCTGGGTGGAGCCGCCCAGAGCTGCCAGATCAGGAGGTGTCCAGCGGCCCGCGTACCGTTCCCTATATCCTTCCGGAGGGGGATAGTCATCCAGATGGTTCTGGTGATGAGGCTCAATATAGGAAAGGAAAAGAAAGAAGGGATCCTCTTGGTGGCCATCGATGTAACGGATGGCTGCGTCTGTCTGCGCGTCCACTCTGTAACCAGGTAACCTCACAGCCTGATCGTCGTTGTCATACATGACACAGCTGTAAGCATCTGAAGTGAACTCCAAGGTATTGGAAGCCAGCCAATAGTCATACCCGCCACGAGCCTCTGCAGGCACGGGCCCTTGCCCTCCAGGCGGCCCCAGATGCCATTTGCCGATATAGGCAGTGTCATGGCCGGCGGCCCGGAAGAAATGGGCCAAAGTTCGCAGTTCCGGATTCAATTGGATGCCATTGCGCCAGCAGCCTGTCTCGGTTGCATACATGCCGGTTTGCAGGCAAGAGCGGGCTGGCCCGCACACAGGCTGGCATGTGAATGTCTGAGCCAAATGCGTACCGGCTTGGGCCATGGCATCGAAATTGGGAGTAAGATCCAGAGGGTTGCCATGCAAGCCGGAAGTGTCCCAGCGCTGCTGATCCGTGAAGAAAACTATAACGTTGGGTCTACGCATGGGGCTGCTATTCGCTCTTACTGAATTCGAAAAGGAAAACGGGAGATAATACTAAGGCCACGGAACGCCGAAACTCAATTCTACTCGCCTCTTACCCAATAGTTATTGCGTAAGGCTGGAAACTTGACTGACTAGTATCCGCAATCTGAGAATGTCCATCCCGGGAAATATACGGAAATGCGGGATCTGCACCTTCCGGATCAGGAATTGAACGTTCTGCCAAAGGTCTAGGAATGCCTGTAGCCAGGCCCAAGTAGATAGGGGAAGGGCGTGCAAGGACCGCGTCCTCCCGTCTCCAGGGCTGCTTCGTTGATCTGCAGTGGGGGTTATGCCAAACGAAACCCCTATCCTCCATTTTCACTATCTGTTGAAGTGCTGCCATTATTGCAAGCGCGTACCCGCGCCGACGGTTCAGCAGGTTGTGGCCCAGACGCCCGTTTTGCTTCACTCTCACCAGGGGATAGTACGAGGAGACTTCGAGAGCAGTGTGTTTGCAAGAACTAGCGGATCAGGACTGCCCCACTGGCAGGTTCCCAAACCCACGGCTATAATCGGATATGAATATAGTTGCGGTGGGCCTGAAGAATAAGGCCCGCCCCGCCGGTCTGATTCCCCGATTCGAGACGGGGCTGGTGTGCTCAAATTTAGACTTTGCACTTTACGCACAGCCTTTTGATTCCTCTAATCACTTCGGAATTGGAAATGAGTATTCCTACGTTACCTCGGCCTTTGTCTCCCCGCCAACGCGAAAACTTCGCTGCTAAATTCCAACCGGGAGATCAGGAAGATTGCTGGCCGTGGCTGGCAGGAAAGGATGGCAACGGATATCCCCGCTTCAGTGTGGGTAGCGAGGTGGAACCGGAAAAATATGGACCTCGCAAAATTGAATATGCCCATCGTGTCGCTTGGGCGCTGGCTCATGACAAAACACTACCAATCAAGCCCTACGGCGTCAGCCATAAATGTCAACGGCGGGACTGTGTCAACCCCGCCCACTTGCAGGTCAGCCGACCCGGACGGGTGGTGGCAGAGGAGAATTAGGTTCTACCCTTGCGGGTTGGTCAAATGGAGTTGGCACTGACGTGTCCACTGTGGGGCCGCAAGGAAGAGATTGGACCGTATAGGGCGTTTCTTCAGTCCGCCAAGCCGGTTAAGGTACTGGAGCATACGCATCAGGAATGAGCAAGAGCTGGCAGATCCTGGCCAAGTGGATCGTTTGGAGCCCTGCTCAGATTGTTTGGTTCCTGTTGTATCGGAAGCCTAGAGTGATGTCATAGGAGACACGATTCTGACCGACATGTTCCTTGATTATCGAGAACAATATATGGGAAAGAGGTGGCAGCGCGTTTACGGATTCAGCCACTTTGACGTCGCCTGCCCGTTTCAACCAAGATGCCCAAACGTGTCCAGAGGGAATCCGGAATCTCCTCTCTAGATCACCCCGCCGTTTGTAATGACTGATTACCCACGAAGTTCATACCAAGATCGACAGTGTGAATTTGTAGCGATCTCTACGCGCAGTATTTCTTGGCAGATAAGTGTTGTAAGACCAGAGGCTGTTAACTGGGGCCAGATGGCGAACCTGCGATACCGACCGGGATTCCTGATTGGCACCAGAACTGGAAATTAGTTTTCTTATGAGGACCCACTGAGTGACATAGGGCGCATTGTCCCGACCGAGAAAAGGAACCCTTAATGGAAAACAAGGTCGATGTTCTTTCCTGTCTCCACTGGGCAGATTCTGCCACCTCCTTGCGTGAGGCCATGACTTCAGAGAAAACTCTTACTAAAGCCAGCGGGATATTGGCTGAAGGGAACGGGTTTCCCGAATCAAGCAGAGATGAGAATCCAGCGTAGGACAACAGACCCATTTAACTCAGACAAGACATGAGGGGGAACTTGCATGTTACGGCCGAAACTGTGGCTTACAGTCACAGCTGTGGGGGTAGCACTGTTGGGATTGACCCAGTGTGTGATGGTGATTCCGGACCCCGGTCAGGACCGTGGGAAACCCACCGTACAGGGGGCCAAGGAATCCCCGGCCCCCCAAGTGGAAGATGTATCCGCCCCAGACGAAAAAACTCTGACAATACGTTTTTGGCAAGCCCCCACGATAGCAAATCCATATCTGGGATCCAGCCAGATGGATAGGGACGCGGCTGCAATCACTCTTGAGTCTCTCGCTGTCCGCAATCCTGATGCGGAGCTGGTGCCCAAGCTGGCGATGGAAATCCCTTCCTGGGAGAATTGAGGTATCACGAGCGAAGGCGGTGCAATCATCTGGAACCTCAAACCCAATGTGAAGTGGTCCGATGGCGGGAACTTCACCGCAGATGACGTGGTATTCACTTGGGAATACTGTTCCCATCCTGTGACAGGTTGCGTTGCATTCCCGAGCTCGGCCTGGGTAACTGGCGTATATGCTCTGGATGACTTTAACGTCTTGATCAGGTTCAAACCAGATCTCGCATACCTCTTCAATGTCTTTACTTCGGCTGGCAATGTAATCTTGCAGCCCTCCCAATTTGCGGATTGTATAGGTGAAGCCGCGCTTCAGTGTGTTGAACAGAATTTCAAATCCCACGGCACCGGTCCCTATCGCCTAGTGGATTTCAAGCGCAATGCAGAAGCGATCTATGAACGCAACCCTTACTACCACGGGGCCGCGCCCTTCTTTGACAAGGTAGTGTTCCAAGGGGGAGGAGATGCCACAACGGCGGCCCGAGCAGTACTGGAAACCGGAGAGGCAAATTATGGTTGGAATCTGCAGGTTGAATCCCGACTCCAAGAACAACTGGCTTCCAGTGAAAAAGGGGTAATTCTGAGTACTTTTACCGGTCTGGTGGAAAGGATTGAAGTGAACCAGTTCAACTGGCGGCTAGATCCTGCTGTAGTGGCAGAATCGGAGCTAGAGGACTTATTACATCCTTTCCTGTTCAAAACACCAGTCAGTTTGGCTATGGCTATAGCCATAGCCCGCTTATCTGACGGAAGCGCTGTATGGATTCGGCGGCAAGGCCATGTGCCATAAAGTGACCGTGACCGCCAGCGAAGACCCTAGTTCCGGACACGATTGCTTGCAGCAAGATATTGTAGGTGCCAATGCGCTTCTAGATGAAGCCGGCATCCTGGATACGGACGGCGACGGAATCCGGGAATACGCCGGGCTCTCTTTGCAAGTGAAATTTCAGACATCTGCGAACGAGGTGCGACACCAAACCCAGGAGCTGGCGAAACAATGTTGGGCGCAGATCGGAATTGAAAGAGAAAATGTAAGCTACCCCCCAGAAGTATTCTTCGGTGCCGATCTAGGCAATCCTGGTTCTCTTCAGGCTTACCAATCCGACGTGCAGATGTATGCTCAAGAAGTCTATTTCAATACAGACCTGAAGGACTTCGAAGACTATCAATACGACGAGTTGGTCGCTGCCGGGGCTCTGATTCCCTTGGTTCATCGTGGCAATGTCTCTGCAAGGTCCGAAGACCTGCAAAACGTGCGGATTAACGGCTGGGTCACGGAGTTTTGGAACATTGCTGAGTGGGCCCGGGCGGAGTGACCACTAGGGAATCGTATTGAGGGATTCGGCACGCGGGGTGGCTTTGCGGCCACAGGCAGATCTTGCTGGCGGTTTCGCTATAATTAGCCTCCCCTACCCAATAAGTAAGTAAGAAAAAGAGGATGTTAGTATGAGCAAATTCACATGGCTATCCGCCTTGGCGGCGGTCGTAGTATTGCTGGCTTTGGCTGGCTGTGCACCTTCCGTACCGGGCGCAGCCCAGGCTCCTTCTGCCCCTGGTGATGCAGGGGGCGAAGAAATGATGGAAGACAAGGTGTTGACTATTCTGTACTGGCAGGCGGCATCGCTGCCGGGACCGTACCTCTCTGGAGGCACCAAGGATCAGGACGCGGGAGCCATTACATTGGAGCCTCTGGCCAATTACGCGCCAGACGGCAATCTGGTACCTAAACTGGTTTCTGAAATTCCTACCCGTGAGAATGGCGGCGTAGTGGATAATGCAGGAGAGGCTGGAGATGCCACCGCCATCACGTGGACCTTGAAGGCCGGCGTGAAATGGTCCGATGGAACTGATCTGACCGCGGACGATGTGGTCTTCACGTGGCAATATTGCACCCATGCTGATACCGGCTGTACCGCTATAGATCTCTTTGATGGAGTCACGAATGTAGAAGCCGTTGACGGTCAGACCGTCAAGGTTACTTTTGCTGGCTTCACACCCTATCCCTATCTGGCCTTTGTAACCGGCCAGGGCCCGATCATTCAGAGGGCCCAGTTCGCAGATTGCGTCGGCAGCGCTGCTCAAGAATGCAATGAGCAGAACACAATGCCGCACGGCACCGGACCCTATCGTCTCGTCGACTTCAAAGTCAATGATGTGGCGGTATACGAACGCAACCCACACTTCCACGGCGAACCTGCATATTTTGACAGAGTTGTCTTCAAGGGTGGCGGCGATGCCGCTGCAGCAGCCCGGGCCGTACTGGAGACCGGTGAGGCAGACTACGCTTGGAATTTACAGGTGGAACCACAGGTCCTGATCGACATGGAATCCAAGGGCGGCGGTGAAATCATCAACGCTTTTGGTGGCAATGTTGAGCGAATTATCGTCAACCAGACCAATCCTGATTCGACGTTGGGCGATGACCGCTCCGCCTACATGGGCGGCAGCAACCCACATCCTTTCCTGGTGGCTACTCCGGTTGGCAAGGCCATGTCCATGGCGATTGACCGGTCCACAATTGCCGAAACTCTGTACGGCTTCGGGGGACAGGCGACCTGCAACGTAATCCCGGGGCCCTCATTCTATGTGTCCACCGCCAATAATGATTGCCTGGTCCAGGATATTGAAGGGGCCAATGCCCTGCTGGATGAAGCTGGAATCATCGATAGTGATGGCGACGGTGTGCGCGAGTACAACGGCATGCCTCTGTCTGTGCGTTACCAGACGTCCACTAACACGGTGCGTCAGAAAACACAGGCTCTGGTCAAGCAGTGGTGGGGCCAGATCGGCATAGAGACCGAACTCCTGAACCACGATGCCAGCGTCTTCTTTGGTGGGGATCCCAACAGCCCGGATACCTACCAGAAATTCTTCACTGATATCCAGATGTACACTACAGGACCTGCCATCGACCCCCAGATTCATCTGGGCCAGTGGCAATGTGCGTATATTCCGACTCCGGACAACGCTTGGGCCGGCGGCAATATTGCCCGCAACTGCAATGCGGAATACGACGAGCTCTTCGCCGAACTTGTGGTCACTCCGGCCGGACCGGACAGGCAAGTGATCGTGAAAGCTTTGAATGACATGATCGTGCAGAACAGCGTCCTCATTCCTCTGGTGCATCGCGGCAATGTGTCCGCTAGGGCCAACAGCTTGGAGAATATCCAAATCAATGGCTGGGACACCGAGATGTGGAATATTCAGGAGTGGGCCCGCGCCGAGTAGCCTGAACCTTGGTGTAGAAACCATCCTGGCCCTCAGATCTTGGATGGTTTCTGCCCTGAGCCCGTATCCGCGTGAGACTGGCCTTTGGGCCCCGGTTCGATTAGTGGAAAGCCTGTTTGGGCTGGGTGCCATGCCAAGGTGCCGGCAAATAGACATTTCTGTCCGGTAAAGGCAGATTGATGCAGTCTGAGTCTTCAAGAGAGAGCCACCGACGTGAAAGAAGATTCCCTATTGGCGCTTCTGGCTATGTAGATTGTTTTTTGCCCGGGCCCCTTTGTCAGAATCAAATGTTCATTTGGAACAAGGGCGCTGGCTCCCATTTCGGGAGACTTAATCTGATGATTAAGCAGGAATCTCAAGCAATACTGCGGCGAAGACAAGCCAGAGGTTGTCTTTGATCTGGAGCGAGATCCAGAGGAGCGGACCAATTGGATTGAAGATGTCAGATTTGGTCCGTTTCCTATACGCAAGAGATGTCGTAGAGGACAATTGGAATTTGGACCAAGCGCCGATCCAGATTATCGAAATGCAGGTTTTGCCAATTGAATTGAGGAATTGGAATTGACACCAGTCCTCACTCTTACGCGGCGGAAAGCGGGGCCAGCCATTGCTAGGCTCCTTGTCGGTTGGCTCCGCGGCAGGTTGATTTCAAGACCATGACGAACTTAAAAGGCTTGGCTCTTGGCCGACTTTGTCTTTGCTTGGATGTGGTGGACCTTGATGCGACATGCAGTTTCTACAGCCATTTGGGTTTCAGTCCCGTGGGGGAAGATGCGCCGGGCCTGCGGGTGTCAATGGCCAACGGGGCTCACGTGCTGACGTTCATGAGCTTTCTCAACAGTCCCGTGCTCAACTTTCGAGGCGGACACATTCATGAGCTTCTGACGGAATTGTCGCAATGTGGCTTCGTCATCGAGGAATACAACACGGAGCCCGGAACGCTGTTAATGAGGGATGAGAGAGGCGATCCGCTCCCTAAGAACGAATGCGGACACTTTTCGGTAAGCGACCCTGACGGGAGAGAAATCCTCTTCAACACTCTTCTTGTCGAAAGACAGCCCTACCTAAATGCCCTCAGGGGCAAGGCAGGTCAGGGGGACTTTCTCCACGGTGCACTCAAGTTTGGACTGCACCAAGTACATATTCGTTTCGACACTGTTGCGCTGGACAACCACATCTCCTTCTATCAGAAAATGGGTTTGAGCATCCTGAGGGTTTCTGAGTCTGGCAAGTTGGTCACGATGGGACTAGATGTGACGCCACCCTCTGCGGCCGTGCTTGGCTTTGCATTTCAGCTGCGCAAGGCAGATAGCCCTGCCACCAGTCTGATTTTCTATATCCAGAATCCCCGGGAATCGGTGCAATCTCTGGAAGCAGCGGGAACCAGTGTAGTCGCCTGCGATGAAGGTCTGAGGTGCCTTGATCCGGATGGACGACACCTTATCTTCCAGGGAATCGACTGACGCCCTTGCTGTCTGTACCGCGCACAGGCCCTGCCGCCTAGAACCGCCCTGAGTTTCGAATAGGAACCGGCTCCCACACCCAAAATCTGGAATCAGGGCATAAGCCAAATCCGCGGGCGTGGGGTCAACATGCTTCTTCCCCCCTGCGAGAAGCCGGGCTGTTTGAGCGACAGCCCGCGGGAGAGGAGTGCGGCAGGGCAGACCGGATGAGAGATAGACTGTCCGTCTCAATCACTGGCAATGACTATAGAGGCAAACAAAAGCCCTGCAGGTGCACAGCCGGTCCTGATGCCCCGCAAAGTGTATTTGAGGAACTACTTCAGTCCGCCCTGAGTCAGCCCTTCCACGAATCGGCGTTGCAGCAACATGAAAATGGCGAGGACGGGGATGATCATCATGACCGCTCCAGCCGAAGTCAGGGACCAATCTCGGGAAAATCGGCGCATGAAATTGAAATAGGAAGTGGTCAAGGGCATCTTCTCATCTTGCATCATGAAAATTAATGCGATTTGGAATTCGCCCCAGACCCCCAACGCCACGACTAGGCCTACGGTCAGCAGCCCCGGCCACATGATGGGCATAACCACTCGGGCCAATACCTGCATTTCGTTGGCGCCATCCACACGTGAGGCATCCTCTATGTCGGGCGGAAACTTCACCAGGAAAGAACGTAAGAGGAAAATGGCGAAGGGAGAATTCAGAGCGATATAGATGATGATGAGGCCAGCCCGGCTGTTAATGAGGCCCAATGCCCTCCACGTCATGAAGAGGGGCACCGCATAAAGCCAGAAGGGAATGGTGGAGAGCGACAGCATATAGATCATATAGGCGCCCCCGCCACGGGGTTTTAGGCGCGCCAGGGCATAGGCAGCCAGGCCACCCAGAATCAGCACGCCAAGGACCGTACCTGTGACCAAAATGACGCTGTTCATCATGGTGACAGAGAAATTCCCCTGTTCCCAGGCAGCCGGATAATTCTGCAAGACGATTTCGCGGGGAAAGGAAATCGAATTCTTGCCCAATTCCAGGTTGGACTTCAGCGAATTGAAGAGGAGTATGACGATGGGGGCTACGGAAAAAAAGCAAAGAAAGCCCAAGATTATGTAGTTGGGGGTGGTATTGGCACGGCCGCCAAAGAGTGAACGCAGCATCAGATTTCCCACCCGCGGTGTCGCAGTATGGTGAAGCCTCCAACAATGCAGGCGGCCATCAGCGATACGGTCATACCGATAGCCGCCGCATAGCCTGCTTCGAAGCGTTGAAATGCCTCTTTGTACAAATGCGTGGAAACGAGCTGGGAAGAACCCGCCGGCCCCCCTTGGGTCAGGATCCATACATAGTCAAATGACAGGAACGACCAAATCGCGGTCATCAGCAACATGAACATGATTGTGGGCCGAATGCCGGGCAAGGTCACGTGCAGGAATTGCTGCCAGCGGCTAGCGCCGTCCATTTTGGCCGCATCGAACAGGTCCACGGGAATGGCTTGCATGGCAGTCAAGAACAATATCGACAGAAATCCCCACCAATGCCAGTTATCGGCAAAAGCGATGGAAACCAGCGCCGTCCGGTAGTCGCCCAAAAAGGGATGATCCAACCCGGGAATGCCCCACCTCTCCAGTTGAGCCCCTATGCCCAAGGATGGATTCAACAACATCGACCAAGTAAAGGCAGACACAATTGAGGGCAGAACATACGGCATATAAAACATGGATCGGATCACCATGGCGCCGCGCCGAATTTGGGCCAAGAGGCTGGCTGCACCCAAAGCCATGACAAAGGGAATGGTGAGGAAAAAGGCCATCCAGAAAAGGTTGTGTCGAAAGGCGATGCGGAAGTTCATGTCCTTCGTGAACAATTCCACGAAATTGCGCAATCCCACAAACTCAGCCTTGCCTATCCCGGACCATTCGGTCAAGGAAAAGTAGAGGCCCGAAACGCCTGGACCCACCACTACGATGAGATGAATCAACGTAATGGGCACGATAAATAGCCAAGCCAGCCTGTCCCCGCGGACGCCCTGTCTCTTGGCAGACAGGACGCCGCGGCTGGAATCAGAACCTGAAACTCCAGACTGGTAAGTCATCTAAGTTCTATATTTAACAGGGTAGGATACCTGCCCCAGATCCTAGCGCTGGGGCGTGGGGGGCACTTCACCGGCAGCCAATTCCTCCTGGAATATCTCTTCAATGCCTGCCATGTATTCCTCTGCGGTCATCTGGCCGGACCATACCTTTTCCAATTCCTCATGCATGTATGTATCGGTCTTGGGCGGGAAGAAGGTCCACAGCGTATATCCGTAGACTCCCTGTTCAAATGCATCGTTCATGGCCGCGAAGATAGCCTGCATGCGCGGGTCCACTCCTTCCATGAAGTCCGAGACGCCGCGCACTGGTGCAGTGCCGTAGTTGCAGACACTGAGCAAACGGCCCTGGACTTCGGGTGAGAAGTAATGGTTGAGGAACATGGCCGCCTCACGCGGATTCTTGGAATTCGTGCTGATGGATTGGGTGCCCCCCAAACCAATGGAGAAAATGGTTTCTCCAGAGACTGAGGGCATTGGAACCCAATCCCACTCATTGCCGTGATCGGTGCCTTCCCCGAAGTAATCGGCTTCACGACCGTAGAACCAGGTGCCTTCCATGTTCATGACCGCTTTGCCTGTGGCAAAAGCGGTGGTGAACTCATCGAAAGTCGCTGCCTGGAAGCGCTCTAGGCTGCCCATGTAATAGCCCGCCTGCATCATGTCATTATGAATGTCAATGGACTGCACGAAATCGGGATGAGTCCAGGGGACTTCGCCAATCAAAGCCTGGTAGACCAGCTCGGGACCAGCCACATGATTGAGGAACTCGCCCACATACCACTCGTTACAGAGGGAACACTGACCTGACTGTCCGGCAAAGGGAATGTAGCCAGCGTTATCCACCACTGCAGCTAGCGCCTGAAACTCAGCCATGTTGGTGGGAGGCGTCCACCCATTCTCTTCAAACACGGTCTTGTTATAGAACAGGACCAATGTCTCAAGCTCTTGGGGCAAACTATATAGCTTTCCCTCGACCAGACCGACATTGTATCCCCATTCGTGGAACAGGTCGCCCCAATTGAACTCGGCCGCGTAATCATCCAACGGCAACAGCTGTCCGGCCAACGCCAATTCCGCAGCAAATACAGGTCCGCCCAATTGCACAACGTCCGGTCCTTCGCCTGCGGCTAGCGCGGGTCTCAAGGACTCAGCTGTAGCCTTGAATGCGACATTGACGAAGACCCCATCCTGACTCTCATTGAAGGTGTCAACCGCCTCAGCCTTCCGACACTCCGAAGTAACGCCCTGACTGTACCAGACCGTAATTTCCACCGGTTCCGGTGCAGCGTCGACTCCATCCCCCGTACTGGCGGGCACGGCTGGGACACACCCACTCAGGACCATGGCCAGCACTGAAATCAGAATCGTGAAACGAACAGCGTAAGCTCTGAGTTTCATGTCACTCCCTCTTTATCAATATTTCTTGCTTGCTTGATTTCTTTGAGAGTCTAGCCGAAGGGGATAGAATCACAAACTCGCGTTTCAGCCCCCGTCCATCGCCTCGGCACGAGACAATTCGGGGACTGCCATTCAACTGAATTCGGTCCGCTGGTAACAGGTTCTCTTCAGGGAATCAAGTTCAACGTCACTCCCAAAAGGGTGGTCGCGGGTCTGAGCCCCTGTATTCCTAGAAAGCCTTGCGGTCCAGTCCTGCACTCATCCAGAAATCGAAGCAGAACAGGCCAGGCGGTCTCTCATTGGATCTGAGTTGGTTCATTCCGATCCACTTCGCTGTCTACGGTCATGCATGCCGAACAGTGAATTGAGTAGGTGTGGCATTCATAAGGCGCCGTTCTTGCCTCCCTCACACCTATCTCTTCGGTTTCCACCTGAGGTGGGTCTCGGTTGTCGCGATGGACCGAGCCGGAAACAGGTCAGGCGCTCCCTGTCTCCGAGTGGGCGCGGTCTCATATGCGCAGATATCCTTCGTAGAAATGAATTCCCTCCAATGAGCGCGAAGCAAAATAACATTGCCAGATGGCTATAATGCGTGGAAATGTTCCGTACTTTAATGGGGCTAGCAGAAAACGGGACCATAGCGGAAATATCCATGCCGGAGTCAACAGCAGGGAAAAGGCTTCCCTGATCGGGCCTTCCTAGTCCAGCCTTTCATCCTCTCACCAGCCAGGTTTCGGCTTCAAGAACAGACCCGAGCCAGGGTGACAGGGGCTTCTGACTCCCAAGGGATATGAAGGCATTCCGTTAAGGGACTCGTTTACTTAAGTAGACGGGCCTATCGTGTTCACGGACGAGGTTCAGAAGGAAGCCGTGGAATTCACCACAGGAACGGTAGAGACAGCAGTAGAAGGTTTGGCGGCGGAATAATTCGCGTTGTCCTTCGATCAGGAAACCCAAGTCCCGCTGTCTCATGACCAACCTTCGCGCATTAACATCAAAAGTGAAGTGCAAGAGCCGCAGTCATCGTATTTGCGGATACAGTCAATTTCATCAAAGTGCATCTGTCGGAGGAGTCCGTGAGACTGGTACCCATAGCCAAGGCTTTAGACGCCTCCATTTTCAATTCCATGCGGCGCTTCTCAAGGGATTGGCCTCTAACCTCCGCCGGAGCCGTCATGATGATTCCACGGGTGCTGATGATTTTCCTGCTGTTACCGCGACGGTTCGCAGAAGGACTTACCCAAGACAGGTTGAATTGAGCGAGCCGAACAGCCAGAAGGCTTAATCTGGTTATACGGGCGTAGAGGTGCTGTCTTGTATCGCCCTGCGGATATACTTTCTATACAGCACAACCTAGCGCGTCCATAGTAAACCAGGGCCAATCCTGCTGTAAGGTCCCTGAAGCTGGACTTACAGTCGGGGTGGCTTTCAGACACAAGAAAAAGTTATTTAAGGAAGTTGGGGCAAGATCCGTGCGCTGTGGCATGGCTTCCTTGCCCGAATCCTCTTGTACAACCACAAATTGGCACAAGCAAACAAACACCAACACTCAATTTGCCTTGTGGGCCTGAGTAGGAGTCCCGGTCTGTGAGCCGATATCTGACACGCCGGTTGCTCACGGCGGTGCCCACGCTGTTTGCCATCAGCTTCGTGATTTTTGCGGTGCTGGATCTGGCACCTGGAGATCCTACAGGGGCGTTGCCGGAGACCATTCGGCCTGAAGTGCGGCAGATGATCCGGAAGGCCATGGGCTTGGACGAACCCATGCACATCAAGTACCTGCTCTGGGTCCGTCAGTTTTTCATCAACGAACCTCTGGGCCTGCTGGAGAAGATGCTGGGGGTTTCGATCGGCGACAGTGAGAGCCGTCTCCGCATTACTTCCTGGGGCAGTCGCGGCACGCCTGTTTTCGATCTGATTTGGGAACGTTTGCCCCAGACCCTGTGGGTGGTGGGGCTGGCTTATGTGGTTTCCGTGCTGGTGGCGATTCCCATCGGCGTAATCTCCGCTGTGCGCCAATATTCTGTTTTTGACCAGCTGGGGACACTCTTTTCACTGGTCGGATATTCAGTCCCCACCTTCTTTACGGGGCTGGTGATGATCATCATTTTCAGCGTGAATTTGCATTGGCTGCCTTCTATTTATGACACCACCCTGGTGGTGCGGGACTGGCAAAGCCTGATGCAGCAGTTGAAGCAGATGGCCATGCCAGTGGTAGTTCTGGCTTTTTTCCAGACGGCCGCGATTACGCGTTTCACGCGCTCTTCCATGCTGGATAACCTGAACCAGGATTATGTGCGGACCGTACGGTCCAAGGGGTTCAAAGAGAGATTCATTATCGTGCGGCACGTGTTGCGCAACAGCCTGATACCGGTCGTCACGCTGGTGGCTCTGGGTATTCCCACCATTTTCGGGGGCGCCATCATCACGGAGCAGATATTCCGGGTGAACGGGCTGGGCCAACTGTTGATCGGTTCCATTCAGGTCAATGATATTCCCATGATTCAGACGGTAACATTCATCTTCGCGGTGCTGATCGTGCTCTTCAATCTGGTAGCCGACATCTTGTACGGCGTGCTGGATCCACGGATTCGTTACTAGTGGCACATGACTGCTAACACCGCGCCCACACTGGTACCGGCTGCCGCCGAAGTGGATCTGGGTCCGCCGCGCACGTTGCTGGGGGATGTGATCTCCCGTTTCTTCCGCCACCGCTTGGCCGTGACAGGATTGGTACTGACTCTGATGCTGTTTCTGGGCATCTTGGTGGTGCCATTTTTCTACACTGCCTCACCGGAGTACATTGACATAGCCGAGGCCAACCGCACCCCTTCCCTGGAGTCCCCCATGGGCACGGATGATCTGGGACGGGATACGCTGGCCCGCAATCTCTATGGGGGCCGCATTTCCCTGGCAGTGGGCTTGGTGGCCATGCTTGTTTCCATCTTCCTAGGCACTCTAATCGGGTTGCTGTCCGGTTATTTCCGCCGGTTGGACAACCCCTTGATGCGCTTCACGGATATGATGTTGGCCCTACCCAGCCTGCCGCTGCTGATGGTCATCATCATGCTTTTCCGGGATGTGATGCGGCGGGCCCTGGGTCCCGAGCTGGGTATCTTCATGCTGGTGGTATATGTAATAGGTGCTTTGGGGTGGATGCCCACAGCCCGCGTGGTGCGTAGCGCCGTACTCTCCATCAAGGAAAAGGAATTTGTCGAGGCGGCGGTGAGTACGGGTGTCAAGCAATATACGCTCCTGTGGCGCCACATCCTGCCCAATGTGCTCTCGCCCATCATCGTTTCCGCCACGTTGGGCGTAGCCAGTGCCATTCTGACCGAATCTGCGCTGTCTTTTCTTGGGCTGGGGTTCCCGCCAGATGTGCCTACCTGGGGCCGCCTGTTATTTGAAAACAAGGATTTCATCACCTACAACCCCTGGCTGATTGTATGGCCCGGCCTTTTCATCTCGATCACGATTCTGAGCATTAATTTCATGGGGGACGGGCTGCGGGACGCCCTGGATCCGCGTCTCCGCACATAACACAGCTGTAGAGAGAATTTTCTATGTCGGATGTATTTGCTTTGGGACTGGATGTCTCCACCACAGCTACCAAGGCTGTAATTGTCAATGCGGATGGCAACGTAGTAGGAGCCGCGGCCCAGGAGTACGGTTTCGACACCCCGGAGCCTCTTTGGTGTGAACAGGATCCGGCGCTCTTCTGGGCCGGTACAAAAGCCAGCATTAAGGCTGCTGTGGCTAGGGCCGGCATTGAACCCCAGCACATCGAAGCCATAGGTCTGACAGGGCAAATGCACGGTCTGGTCCTGTTGGATGGAAAGGACCAGGTTCTACGGCCCTGCATTCTTTGGAATGACCAACGCACCGGGAGTCAATGTGATGCAATTCGGGCTCAGGTAGGCTTTGATCGGCTTCTGGCTTTGACTGGAAACGACGCCTTAACAGGTTTCACGGCCCCTAAGATCCTGTGGGTGCAGGAGCAGGAGCCAGATGTATGGGCCCGGACTCGTCACATTCTGCTGCCCAAGGACTATGTGCGTTGGCAGATGAGCGGTGAATTTGCCACCGACGTGGCCGATGGCTCCGGCATGTTGTTGCTGGACATAAGACAGAGACAGTGGTCGGAAGAGATGTTGGAAGCCCTAGCCATTCCCAAGGCGTATATGCCCCAGGCCGTGGAAGGCACCGATATCTCAGCGCGGTTGTCCCCGGCGGCGGCTCAGGAACTGGGCCTGAAGCCCGGTCTCCCCATAGCCGGCGGCGGTGGGGATCAGGCAGCCCAAGCTGTAGGTGTAGGGGCTGTGCAGGAAGGCTTGGCAGCTATCACCTTAGGAACGTCAGGAGTGGTATTTGCGGCTTTGTCCCAACCGCGGGTGGAGCCCCAAGGCCGATTACATGCCTTCTGTCATGCTGTGCCCGGGCGCTGGCATTTCATGGGGGTGATGCTGAGCGCCGCCGGCAGTCTGCGCTGGTTCCGGGATACGTTCGCGGCGGGCCGAGATTTCGGGGATCTAGTAACTCAAGCCGAACGGATCCCAGCAGGCTGTGAAGGCTTGACTTTCTTGCCTTACCTGACCGGGGAACGTACGCCGCACCCCGACCCACTGGCACGCGGGGCTTTCGTGGGCCTGACTGTGCGCCACACTTTGCCGCATCTGACTCGAGCAGTGCTGGAAGGCGTGGCCTGTGGCTTGAAGGATGGATATGACCTCATGCTGTCTGCTGGCCTGCCAGAGTTGAAGACGGTGCGCATTTCAGGTGGGGGCGCCCAGAGTCCCTTGTGGTGCCAAATATTAGCGGACGTATTGGGTCAGGAGTTGGCGACAGTGGAAGAAGGCGAAGGGGCTGCTTTCGGGGCTGCCCTGCTGGGTGGCGTAGCAGGAGGAATCTGGTCTGACCTAGACGAGGTTACACAGCAGGTAGTGGAAGAGACCGGTCATATTTCCCCTGATGGAGATGGTATGGCCACCATGCAGGCAGTCCATGCGCGATTCCAAGATCTGTATCCCGCCCTGACGCCCTACTCCCGCACAGTGGCTTAGGCCAAGACACCAATTAGCCACTTCTGTATGGTCAGATTCCAGCTGACCAATGAAATGCGCCAACCCGCAGGTGAGTAGATGGTCAGGGATACTGTTGCATCCCGGCTTGACTGTCACTGAACAAAAGAATACCGTCTCAAACTGGTTTGCATTCGATTTCAACAGCCCACTCTCTCGTCCTGAATGCGCGGCAAGCCAAAGGCGAGGGGATTCGCAGGGAACTTCAGCCGCGTTGCAGATGCGTGTGGATGCCCTGCATGTAGGCGAGGGTTTCGTCGCAAAGCAAAATAGGGGGAGTTCAAGGCCTCCTGGGGGCGCGCAAGTTGGAGAACAACCACATCGTCTTGGCTTGCCGAACATGAGAGAACGGAATGAGTAGTTAGGGGTTATAAGCCCCTAACTACTCATTCCGCCAGGTTTTACGTCAGCTCCTCGCAGAAGAAGCATCGATGCGCGCCGGGCAGGCGCGATCAGGACGGAGGCCTTCCACAGTCGCCCGGCGGCGCGGAGGGGCAGCCCGTCTTGGCGTACATGGCGTCGAACTCGGGCGAGAGCCGGACCAGGGCTTTGATCAATCGAAGGGGGGGGGGGGTGATCCGGAGGGACCACCTCCCCCGGATCCACGAACGCCGGCATCGTCGCTTGGGGGTCGCGTTGGCCACGCATCGGTGGGGTTCCTCCCTGGTTTGGGGTGGCATGCTGCCGAAGCCGGGTTTATCCGCAGCCTGTAAGGGCTTGGGAGCCCTCTCCGGCTCGAAACCAGAAGAGTCTTGAAGTCAGTTTGGGCCCAGATCCTGTTACAAAAATGGCTGCGCTGGAAGGATGCTCACTGCGTTCTTAAGATCCTTGCCCTCTGCCTTACAATCTTCCTGGGATAGCCCTGCTCCTTCCCTTTTGCTTATTTCCAGCTAATTCTCATGTCCTACCCCAATATTCTGTTCTTGATGAGTGACGAACATCGGTACGATGTCCTGGGTTATGCCGGCAACGATGTGGTCCGGACGCCGCGCTTGGATGCCCTGGCAGAGTCAGGCACAATCTTTACCCATGCCTATACCCCATCCCCCATTTGCATTCCAGGCCGTCAAGCCATCATGTCAGGCCAATTGCCCCGCACCTGTGGAGTTGAGAAATTTGGACAGGACTTGACTCCGGGCTATATGACTTACGCCCGGAGGTTTGGCCAATATTCTTACCATACGGTGGCCGCTGGCAAGTTGCATCACACGGGGCAGGATCAGATGCAGGGCTGGAATCAGCGCCTAGGGTCGGAAATGCACGTCGCAGATTACCAAATCGAGGGTCGCCATGAACCGAGTTTCGCGCCCTTCGCCAGTTCGTTTCCCCGTACCACATGGTCCGGCATGTTTCGCCGTACCAAATGGTCAGACACCAAACTGGTCCTGCGAGCCGGTGTGGGTTGGCCTTCCAGTCATGCGGCCGATGCCTACGCCTTACAGGGTGCTCTGAACTTCATCCGGGACCACTTCACGGATCCCTTTTCGGATCGGGCGCGTCCGGAACGACCTGTATTGCTCAAGGTGAGCTTTAACCAGCCTCACTATCCGTACTTGACTACGCAGGAGCGCTTCGCATACTACTTGAATCGGGTCGAACCTTATTGGGATGAACCCGTATTTGATCACCCTTTTCTGTCCCAACGACAGCTGCGTCAGGAAGTAGATGTGACGGAACGGGATCTGCGACGGGCCACAGCCGCCTACTATGGCATGGTGGAAACCGTTGATGAATTCTATGGTCAGGTTTTGGATGCCCTAACAGCAGCAGGGCAGGATCTGGACGACTGGATCATCCTGTTTACGTCGGATCACGGAGAGATGCTGGGGGAACACGGCATTTGGGAAAAACAGAAATTCTTTGAAGGCAGTGTCCGGGTTCCACTTTTTATCCGCTGGCCTAAGGGTTTTGGCGGCGGCCGTACCGTGAACAAAAATGTCAACCTTTGTGATTTGTTTGCCACTCTCTGCGAATTGGCGGGGATTCCTGTCCCCGCTGGTTTGGACAGTCGAAGCCTAGTCTCACTGTGTGAGGGTGAATCAGGCAGTTGGCACAACGAATCCATTTCCCAGTTTGGCGGCCGCAATCTCATGATCAAACAGGATGCTTTGAAGTATTAGTATTACGGGGAAGACTGGCCAGAAGTCCTCTTCGATCTGGACAGAGACCCTTCCGAACGCGTCAACCTCATTGAAGACTCCAAGTACCAATCCGAATTGCGTTGTTTTCGCGTCCGCAACCGTGAATTAGGGTTCGGCTCCCTTGCCGATTCCCAGTACCGGAATGCGGGATACGACCCCTGCGTCTCCCTTTGACCCCTAGGCACCAGGGATTCCCCATCGCTGTTTGTCTTGGTCTCAGTCAAGCACGAATCCAACTTGCCTTGGCTTGAAGGGCGCGAACCTAACCCCAAATGATGGAGGTCGCCAACGACCTGGGCCCGCTGCCCTAGGACAGCCCTCTCTGTACCCGTCCTCCCAGTGATGGATCGTATAAGTCCCTTCCCTCAGCGCGCACAGAGTCTCCCGACATTCGGGCTCCATATTGGAATTCTGATTGCGTATCTCGAACCGACGGGGTCGGTTTCCCAACTTGAACCCAATAAACGATGGTAACTATCCAGGTACCGAAGGCGGGGCGGCCCCAGTTGGTCGTAGGGGGTCAGTCCGGGGTCGACCTGTTCGAGAGGGTCTGCGGCGCCTGTTTGACCACCAGCTACATCCGCAGTGGCGGCGTATGGAAGGACCTGCCGGTGCACCGGGGGTACCTGGATAGTTACTGTGTGAACGAGTGACTCTGAATTCCAAAGAGCGGCTGATCCAAAATGGACCGCAGTTCTGGACCGGCTGCTTCCAGCATATTGGCCAACAGAAAGAACGTTGCCGGTATTTCTCGCTCGAGATGAGCATCGGGCACGGCCCGCACACCAGCCTGAAACTCCCTGATTCGGGGAGGGGAACAATCGAAGTCCGGATTTCCATTCTCCCGCCAAGGATAGACCGCTTCAGTGTCATAAGCAGCTCCCGATAGCAACATATAGGGGCACCCCTCTACAGTCAGTTAGTCGGATCTCCTAATAAAGCTATACAGAAATCCGTGAATCGTAGAGGGTGATATCCGCAGCAATCTCAACTACCCCGAACAAGCCCACTTCTGATGCAACCAAACCCCTTCGGGCTTCGCCAGTATAGCCAGGTTTGAAATAGCGACCCTACCTGCCGATTACAACAGACAAACGCTTTCCCACTGAACCGTTTTCAGGTTGAGCTTCTCACCCGGAATATGGGTCCTGGTTCGGAATCCCGCTGGCGGAACCACATCCATGAAGGCATTTCGCACCTGGTGGTGTATCAGCTTGATCAGACCTTGTTCATGGTTTTCAGGAGTCGCTCGCGGGACTGTTTCCTGAATATCGACCTTTGGTGGCAGGCCACCAGTAAAAGCGGCGTTTGCCTCAATCGGCCGCAGACTATCGCCGGCCAGCGCGACAGACCGTACCGTTTCCCGGCCTATTGGGAATAAAGCCGCAGAAGCGACATGGTCGCACTGCCATCTTCCCCGTACCCGGACCAGGGCACCGGACCGAGAGACTCACTTCACCAGGCAAAGTACAAGGGAAACCGCAGCCCAGTACCGGGAGCAGAGCACTTTGGTCCAGCCCTACGTCGGCCTTGAATCCCCCAGGAGTCGCGGAAGGTATAGGAGTCAGGGAAGGACCCCACGGGTCGATACCAAGCAAGAAAGCTGGTCTCGCGTGCCCCGGTGTGAGCGGCAACCAATTGCGCTCTACAATCGTTTCGCAATTGAGGATACCAACGGGTTGTCCGGCGACCCTGTAAATCCGCGTCACACCCGGACTTGCGTGCTTTCACTGTCCGCGGGCCACAACCCGAACAAAAGCAACTAAGACAGAACCTGTTAACAGTTTGTCGAGATCGCGGGAGGAAATAACCTCTACAGGCTGCGGCACCAGACTGGCGCATCCGCTTCATAGACGCGCACCTCACAGATTCGGGCGTGGTCGAGGCCATGAGTGGATTCCACAACAACACGTACCTTGTCCCCAGGTTCGCCGGCTTCTAGCTTGTGTATACGCCGCCGCTGGTAGTTGCCTGTGACGTCGAGCAGAGAGTGCCACGCACCAGACACATGTCCTTCAATCCGATAGCCTCGTACCGTCTCCGGCTGACCTTGGCCCCAGATCACGCGTTTCATAAAGGCATCGGAATGGGAGAGAGTCAGAGGCCTGTACATGCCTGTATCAAAAACGAGTTCGATCTGGGCTGGCTGAATGGCTCGATCCCAAGCCAGCTCCAGAACTGCGGGCAGTCCGTCGGCGGGATCGCTCATCCAGCGATGCAATCCTGGATGGGCCCGCTCGGGCGCCGCGCCCCCCTTGCCGAATACAGCCCGGGTTTGGCCTGAAATGACGTTGTCAGCCGCACCGCAGATCTGTTGGCTGGTAGCCGACACTTTGGCCTGTCGAGCTAAATCGTAAGAATCGCAGTTGGTCACACCGATAAGGTAGGCATCGTCCCGTAAAAGACGCTGTTGGATGGCGAGTACTGCAGCCGGATCATCAGCCAAATCAGCCGAATCCGTATTGTGAGCCGCTGCATAGGCGGCCGCTGTGCCTACGCCCTGGCCTATTGCCGCGCAGGTCGCCATGACCCGGGTAGAGGCGAAGGCAATATGGCTGGCCGAGATGTTGCGACCGGCGAACATCAGGTTGGGTAGTCCCGTTGAGACACAAGAGCGCAAGGGAATGTCAAAAACGTAGTCCGTCATCCTCTGATCACAAGGTCTCTCGTCCACCGCGTCAATTCCAGCTGGCGGGTGGGTATCGATAGGCCAGCCGCCGAATGCTATAGCGTCGTCAAATGGGGTGGACCGGGTCAGGTCTTGCTCTGCCAGCATGTACTGGCCCATGAAACGACGAGACTCCCGCTTTCCGGGCAGGAAACCAAACCAATCCAGGGCCCAATTCTCTGCTCCGTGATCCCCGTCATTCTTGATATGGTCCCAGATGCCTAGCAGGATGGCCAGCAGTTCATCCCGAATTGCCTCGTTGTCCTTGATGGTATCCAGCTCCCCGCCCCACTCGACCCACCAGTAGCCGTATTCCAGGCCACTGTTAACACCTGGCTTGCTGTGTGGCCGAAACATCAGATCCTCTTCTGTGAATTTCCGTGCCCACTGTGGCGCGACGAAAGGCATTGGCCGGTCATGTTTCCGCGCCTGGAAAAGGAGGGTGGATCCCAATGTTTTGCCATCACTCTGTTCTGCGGCCAAGCTCTCTCCGTAGACATTTTTGGGGACTTATATAGATACCTAGACACGCCGCCCAGCCTCTATACCGTGTTCACGGGTCGGTGAGGTTCCTGGCGGAAACGCCTCTCGCCGTGCAGTTGCCCCTGTCCCGCGGGCCACGGGGCGGACCAACCGCCCCCGAATGTTGAGCGCGGCATTGTGGTCCGCGTTGAGGAAGAAGTCGCAGCGTTGACAGCGGAACACCGCCTGGGTCGGGCGGTTGGCCGCCGCCACATGCCCGCACTGATGGCAGCTCTGGCTGGTGTAGCGGGGGTCCACGGTTTCAAAGCGACCACACTTGTAGCGCAGGCGTTGGGCCAGCTGGCCCCAGTTGCTGGCCAGGATGCGGCGGTTCAGGCCGGCCTTGGCCTGGACGTGAGAGCCGGGATTGTCCGGGGTACCCCTGGCCGACTTCGTCATGTAGCGCGTCTGCAAGTCCTCGACCACCACGGTGTGCGCCTGATCCGCCAGCGCCCGGCTGATGTGGTGGGTGTCATGGGACCGGATCCGTTTCTGCTTGCGGCGCAGTTTCTGCAGCTGGCCGCCCAGCCGCCGCGCCCGCACCGAGCCCTGGCGCTTGCGCGCCTGCCGGCGTTGATACCGCGCGGCCCGGGCCTCCAGGCGGGTCAGGTCCGTCAGCGGGTACACCCGGCCCGCGCTGTCGGTGACCTGGCCCACATTGCGGTCCAGCCCCAACACCCCTGAGGCCGCGCCCTGCCGGACAGAGTCCGCCGGTACCGCGTAGACGAGATAGACGTACCACTGGGGCCGGGCCGGCGTGCCCTCCTGCCGGATGCGCGCCTGGCGGACCTGACCGTAGGCATAGGGATTGTGGCCCTGGAGCCGCAGCCAGCCGATCCGGGGCACCCGCAGGTGCTGGTCCCGTACTTGTACCCGGTCGGGGATGGTGAAGCCATCCTGGTGGGCGTGCTTGCGTTTGAACAGAGGATAGCCGCGCTGACCCTGGAAGCAGGCCTGGAACGCATCCGCCAGGTACTTCAGGCCGTACCGCACAGACTTGAAACTGTACTCCTGCAGCCAGGCGTACTCCGGATCCCGTCTGAGGGCCGTGAATTCCTGGCCCAGGCTGAAAAAGGTGATCTGGGGCTTAGCCCTTTCGGGACCGATCTTGTAGTCCTGCCAACACCGGTAGGCCCGGTACTGTTGCTGCTTCCGGGCCAGCATGTGGTTCCAGACGAACCGGCAGGCCCCCGCCGTGCCGGCCAACTGGTGGGCGCGGGCGCGGCTCTCGGGTAACAGGCGCATCCGCACGCTGCGGTGCACGGTCTCCGCGGGCTCAGTATCTGGCTGTGCTACATTGGGCGCAGCAGGCATGGCATCCGCGTTCCCTGTCTGTGAGGGAGCGGTAGGCAGGTCAGATGGCCTATCGCTTCCGTTCATTATACGCGCCCCCTCTGGCAAGGGCGGGTGGATCCAGAGCTACAGCCAGGCGCGTCTAGCACAGAGCGGGTATCTAGTTATCTATATAAGCCCCCATTTTTGCCTTCGCGCCCATGCTGGTAGGCGGCACCGGCTGAGACCCCCATCTGGCCATCGCCAGTAAAATCAACAAAGATCTGGGCCTCTATTTGGAAGCGATCCTCCGTGGACTGACGTTCGGCCACAGCCAGGGCGATGCGCTCGCCTTGCAATTCCACATCGACAACCCGCGTGTTGAGCATTAGTTGCAGGTTCGGTTCAGCCTGACAGCGGTCGTAGAGAATAAGGTCTAGCATGGAGCGGCGCGTTGGTCGTTGTGGACCGCGGTCTCCAATCGGATCTCCTCAATAATGCCTCCCTCCCGGGCCTCGGTTTCCAGCTCCCGACCGCGGTGGCCGCTAACGTCGGCACCCACGATGTGCATACGTACCTCGCTGGACGCGTTGCCTCCTAATACGGATCGGTCCTGGCAGAGAATGACGCTGGCCCCACAACGGGCGGCCGCCAAGGCTGCAGGGAAACCGGCCGGGCCCCCACCTGCAATAAGAACGTCGCAAGTTAATTCGTGGTTGCGCAGAATAGTCATGGGTTTGGATTCCTTTCGGCAGATTTTCGGAGTCGACAGAAGCGGAACAACAAAGTAAAAGCGGAGTCGGGAGGGCAAAATCCTACGAACCAATGCGTACGATGGAACCGTACATCAATTGGAACCCCTAAGGACCATAGCCCTTCCCTGCCCGTTTCCGTCTTATGGCACGGCTTGCAAGCGATGTGTTAGTGCCTGGCTGCGCTCATCTCCCGATCAGTTCAGATCCTGGGCTCCGCTAAGAACTTATGCAATGCGGTGGCCAGATCCCACCCAAAGGCGCGGGCTGATTCAGGGGTGACCATCTCCCCTTCGACGTTAGCATAGGGAATCTCCACAACTGAACTGGCCAGAACCTCGGGAAATGCTTCGCCCCAGCGCTCCGAGGTCTTTCGTGGTTCGTAGTCGACATTCCACTCATCTCCGTAGGCGAGGTTATTGTTCACCCGATAGGGCAAGGGCCCAGTGCGGGTCTGCTCCAGGATGGTGCAAAAGCGTTCCACGCGTCGCCAGTTTTCCTGGTCTGGACCCCCTACAAAGTGGATGCGCTCGTGGGAGCCACCCCTGATGGCGGGACAGTGGAAATCCAGGATGAACCGGAGTTTTCCTTCGCTCCAGGCCGGAACGTGCTCTTTGACAGCTTGCACAGTGGGATAAATGCTCCCCTCCCCGTAATCTTCCCAGTGATCGTAGGGTCTGCGCCTTTTGCCTTGGTCCCCCTCCTCCACGCCGTCCTTGTCCATGAAGGGGATTACGAGAAACTCAACGTGTTCCCGCAGCCATGCGCCCGGTCCTGTCTGGGTCAATACCGCTTCCAACATCCCTTCCATGCTGTACGTCGCTATCGCCTCGCAAGCGTGGTGGCGACCAATCATTAGGACCCGAAGGTCAGGGGACCCATCGAGATGTCCTAGATGCAGCATTTCCACGTCCCGCCCCCCCTTGGTGCGACATAGAGTACCAATCCTGAGATGAGGGTGGCGGGAATATCGAGCCAGGAAGGCCTGTAGGTGGGCTTCCAGATACGGGATTGTGAACGAAAAGTGCACGGCGTCCGCCTGGGGAGGAATAGTGAAGGTAAAGCTCTGCCCCCGAACTGCTTCTGCCCCGAGCCAAGACCAGTGTCCGCCATCATCGACACTTACGGCCGGACCCCGCACCCCAATGGCATCACTGGCCGTAAAGCGAAATTCCAAAGTGCGGCCGGCGGCTCCCCGGATGCGGAAGTACCAGTAGAACCAGTCCACGGTGGTGTCGCGCAATTCCTGATGCAGGGAAATCAAATCACCATCCACCGAATCGACAACAATATTGCCGCCCGGAAAATCACTATCAATAATCGGATCAGTCCTACTCATGGCTATTCCTCCGGTGTAACAAGATCCCACAGGACAGAGACGACAAAGGCATTTGGATCTGTGGACAGTGCAGGGACTATCCGCGGATACCGGTCAGGGTGACGCCCTGCATGAAGCGGCGTTGGAAGAAGGCGAAGACCAACAGGACAGGGATCACCATCACGGTCAAGGCTACCATCAGTTGGTCATATAACGAGTTCATTTAAGGCAGGCCCCGGAAACTGTGTAGTCCGAGGGCCACAGTGCGAAGCCGTTCATCGGTTAGGAAGATCATGGGTCCCATGAAGTCATTCCAGCTGGCCTGAAAGCTGAAAATCGCTACGGTGGCCGGGGCCGGCTTAGCCAGGGGCAGGACGATCCGCCACAAGATATCCAGTTCCGAACAGCCATCGATGCGCGCCGCATTGGTCAAGTCATCGGGAATGCCCAAGAAGAACTGGCGCAGCAGGAAGAGGCAGAAGGGAGAACCAAAAAACGCTGGCACCATTGCCGGGGCAATGGTATTGATCCAGTGCGGTTGGCGAAATAGCAGCTAGGCGGGGATGAGCCGGACAATGCCGGGAAGCATCAACATACTCAGCAGAGAGGCGAACAACAGCCTAAGCGCGGTAGCGATTGAGTAGTCAGCGTCGAAGGATACAGCTTAGATCCGTAGATACATATGGGATTGCCAAAACCCTGAAACCGAGAGAGAAGTCGTCACGTACATATTGCTGTTACTTAAATGTAAAGACACTCTTCAATTGCCTAGCAGATGGGACAAGCTCTTGGAAAGATAAGAGAACTAAGAGACCTGTTTCGGGGATGGGCTCGTCCCTGATGGGATTCGTCTTCCATTCCTTCAATTTGCTTCTAGCAAGAACTGCCGCCAAGAACGTGGAAATGCCCCTACTGATCACAAGCATGGGTTCAAGAAGGACTGGAAATGGGCATTGGGGAATCTTGTCTCAAGTTGGTCTGACAGACCGTGCTTTACATCTTTCCGGCGGATGGCGGAAGCGTGTTGCGGGTTCCAGGACGCTGGCAAATCAGTAGGCCACTGCCTGGATGACGGGCGCCTAGGAAAAGGACACCTACATGGAGGTACTGTTTCCGAAGCGATGTCACAATTCCCAGTCCAGGCCTTTGTTGGGGTTGCGAACGATACTCAAATTGGAGAACGCTGTGGACCTTTCACACATACAGAACGGACAGTTGGAGTCGTGAAGAAACGTAGCCACGGTGGTGTCGCCAGTGGCGGGGTTTGACGGATTTCCATGGGCTTTTTGAATTCCGTTGCCTTCGGATGTGCCATAGCTCTGGGACTGGTGCTCTGCGGACTGGTCCTAATCCTTTTCAAGAATCCTATTCTGGCGAAAATTGGGGCCCGCAATATACCCCGTAGGCCGGCCCAATCAGTCTTCATTGTGATTGGGCTTACCTTGAGCACCACCATTTTTGTAACGGCCCTGAGTATTGGTGATTCGCTGAATCATTCCATACGAAAACAGGTAATAGATGCCTATGGGTTGATTGACCAGGTCGCTTCCCCGTCCTTCCTCACTGAGCTCTTGGGCGTAATCGAAGATGGGGAGACTGGTGCAGAGTCTTCCGAAGCGGGAGACATTGAGGCACTCGTTAACGGTTTAGCCGAGGGAGATGTTGCCACTATCTTGGGCTTCTTGGAAGACGGTCTGCCTGGCATCTCAGAGGAGAGGTATCTCCGTTTAAAGGAGGAGGCTTTAGAGGAGCCCCTGATAGATGGGATGGCGGGAGCCATTTTCATGCCAACCGCCATTCGCAACTTGAGTTCAGGCCAAGGTGAACCTTTGGGAGTCGTCTTTGCCGTGGACAGCGCTTATGAGTCGGAATTCGGCCTCCACAGTATTGAAGGCCGGAATTTGAAAATAGAAACTCTTCAGCCGGGCCTAGGCCCAGCGTTTGATTCTGCCAGAGTGGCCTTTGAAGAGGTTCAGGAACTCCTTGGCGATGTGGTTGCAGGGGCGGGAGTCGAGGGAATGACTGGTCGAGACGTGGTGCTGGGGATAGCAACCGGCCTCATTCTGCTGTCGGAATTCGATAGCACGAATTTCACCTTGAATGATCTCGGGGTCGACGTCGGCATCCTAGACGATTTGGGGCTAGACACTTCGTTCTTCAAGGATGCAGGTATTGAGACCCTGAGTTTGGAAACCCTAGGTGTAGACGAAACATTGATGGATGCCCTGGGAATCGATCCAGACGCGCCTTTAGAAGTTTCCCCCATGGGGGCCTTCGGAATTGATCTCCCACCCTTGGACAATCTCTTTGCGGCATTCAACTTGAACACCATTTCCAGCCAGATTTCGGATGGCTTGGAGCCAATGGGGTTGCAGGTGCGGCAGGGAGACGTCTTTCTGAGTGAATTAGGCGCGCTGCAACTCGACGCTGAACCCGGGGATCTCCTAGAAATCCTTATAGGCCCCGTTCCTGTTCCCTATAGGGTCAGAGCCATTGTCAAGGAATCTGGCCCCCTCGGACCCCTATTGCCTGTTGTCATCATGAACATGGCAGAAGCCCAGCGACTCTTCTTTATGTCGGATCGAATCAACGCGATCTTGGTCTCGAATGTCGGCGATGCACACACGGGTCTCAAGCACACCGAGGAAGTCAATCAGATTCTGCGTGCGTTATCTTTTCGAGGCTCGCAGCTGGAAGCAGCAAAGGAGGTCCTTCTCCGGCCGGCTGTAGCGGCAGTCATTGAAGAAAATTGGCTGGATGCTGAAGTGCCCTTTGAATTGGACGAAGAGCTGCCCTCCTTCTTTGCCGAAATCGTGGGCGAAATCGTGGCCGGTTTAACCGGAACTCAGGATTTTCAGGAACACGTAGGCCTGCTCCGAGACTACGTTAGGGAGACAACTATCCTGGGCGAGGAAGCTGCACCAGACGAATTGGCAGAGCGAGATCTTCGCCTGTCAATGGGGAACCTTGCAGTTAGAGATTGGCCCCTGAACCTGCCACTGGCACCGGGCGATAAAGACGACCTCCGGAGCTCATTCCAAGGACTAGAGGATTTTCAGGTATTGACGCCTCTCAGCAAACAGCTAGCCCTGCAGGGATCTGAAGTGGCAGGTGTAGCGTTTGGGTCCGTCTTCTGGGTTTCGGGCACTTTCTCGATCATGTCGGGAGCCCTCCTTATATTCCTGATATTCGTTATGCTGGCGGCTGAGCGTCGCAGGGAACTTGGAATCGCACGGGCTATCGGAATGCAGCGCGGACATCTGGTCAAGATGTTTGTGACTGAAGGACTGCTCTATGACTTGGCCGCGTCCTTCCTAGGGTTGGGATTGGGCCTGTTTGCCTCTTATGGGATGCTGAGTCTTGTAACGGGCCTGTTTGCAGGCCTGGGCCAAAGGGTCGGAGTATTCGACCAGTTGTTTAGATTGCAGTGGTCCGTGGCGCCGGCTTCTATCGTGATTTCGTATTGTTTAGGTGTGCTGGTCACGGGAGCTGTTGTAACGGTGTCATCGTGGCGAGTCAGCCGCACAAACATAGTTGCGGCCATCCGGAACCTACCGGAAGAGGTACGCACGAAGCCCGTGAGGTTGATCTGGCGATGGGGAAGACCCTTGATTGGAGTTTTTCTGATCTGGGTGGGTGCCGACAAATGGATGTATTACTCCTTGGGTAACACCCCAACCGCTCTCCAACTGGACCAGAGCCTGATTCTCCTAGGCGGAGTCTACTTACTCCATCTGGGGCTGCCATGGACTTCCATTCCATCTGCCCAACGGGGTCAGGCTCTGTATGCACTGTTGGGACTGGGGCTCCTGGTAATCTGGGCTCTGCCCCGGCAACCTGGTAGCGAGAATGCCTATTGGGCGCCCCTGATGGAACTGACGGAATTCGGAAGATCCGGGCCCGCAATTGACCAGTCACCTTCCGACTACTTTGCCTCTATGGTGTTCACGGGTCCAGCCGTCCTGCTTGGTTCAACGCTAGCCATCATGGGTTGTTCTGGATTTCTGGCACGGGGGTTTGTCCGAATATTTGGAAAGCTGCGCGTGCTGGCGCCCGCGGTGAATCTCTCCATTGCTTATCCACTAAGTCAAAGATTCCGCACGGGCACGGCCATGCTTCTGATTGGCATGGTAATAACTACGGTAACCGTAATGACCATGATCATTGCCGGGACTGAACATGTTGTCACGCCAAGATCTGAGGATACGGCCGGTTTCGATATAGTTCTAGCCCCAGGCCTACTTAGTGTTTTTGATCCCGTGCTGGATTTGACCGCAGAGGCTCAGGTAAGAGCAGATTTCCCTGCCGCAGACCTAGCCGTATTGGGATCTGTGGCCAGTTCGGTGGCTGAGGTTAAGCAGGTCGGATCCATGGAGGAAGCAATTGCCTACTCAGTCGACTTGGCGGGGATTGACAAGGGTTATGCTTCTCAAGCAGCCCCCACCTACGCCCTTATGCAAAGGGCGGAAGGTTACGAGACGGATGCCTCAGTATGGCAGGCCGTTGGGGAGAGGGGGGATGTCGCGGTGGTGGACAGTTGGCTTTTGCAGTCCTTGTACAGGGATGCATCCCCAGACGGCGATGAGCCAGCGGCAATTGAATTTCATTTGCAAGTTGACGACGGACCCACCTTCATGAGTGGAGACTTCGATGCTGAATCTCTTCCCCTGGATCCAGCGGTTAAACTCTCACTGCGGAATATTCAAGAAGACTCCATCAAGTCCGTTACCGTGCAAGTGATCGGCGAATTTCAGGGCGAAGATCTGGCCGGCGGCACCATTAAGGTGAACCGGAGTGTACTGGACGAACTCAGAGGCAAGCCAGTAGTCCCAGATAAACACTATGCACTTGTGGCCGAGGGTGTAGATGTGAGAGCTACGGCGAGAGCCTTGGAGCGTTCCCTTCTCAGCAGCGCTATGAACGTAACTACGTTTGAGGAGAGATTTGTCGCTGGTCAAACGATGGCAAAGAACATTTTGCGGTTGTTCAGGGGATTCTTTGCTTTGGGCTTGGTTGTGGGTCTAGCCGGACTGGCCGTGATTAGCACGCGCTCGGTAGTGGAGCGGCGCCCGCAAATTGGCATGCTCCGAGCTTTGGGCTATCAGCCGTGGGCTGTGGCTCTTGTATTCGTGATGGAAGCCAGTTTCATTTCTCTCAGCGGCATTCTCATGGGAGGCGCCACCGGGCTCATCGTCGGGAACAGAATCATGGGGAAATTCTTCGCTGCGGTGACCAGTCACGCTCTGCCGGTTCCGTGGGCCACGATAGCAGGCATTCTGTTTGTTACGTATGCGCTTTCCCTGTTGGCAACGATTCTGCCGGCTTGGCAGGCTTCCCGCGTTTTTCCGGCCGAAGCCTTGCGATATGAATAGGCATGGCTAACATTCCAGCCACACTTATTGGAATGTAGACTATGAAGGGAGGTCGTTCAGATCTTGGTCAAATCCGGATTCCCGGCTTAGTCTGTAGCAGTCTAATGACTGACCCCAAACCGGACTACTCGTGGATTCCCAAAATTGAAAGGCTTGATCCCAGCGCCAAGGGGACGATCGGCAATGCAGTAACATCCAGGACTCTGTAATGATCATCTTGGGCTCCGCTTCCTTTGAGGCTGTGGAACGACTTCCGATTCCGGTTCCCTTGCCCGCCCGTTTCTGGCACTAGCGGAGATCAGATCAAGAGCCGATTCATATGTCAGGGGGCAAGATCCCCGTGCAACCCTTTCAGGCAGTAATACATGGCCAACATCAACGATCTCATCGAAAAGCTGCAAAGCGAACCATCAGTCACAAACCAGACCGTCCATTGGGAACGCCAAACGCCGAGGGCTGCCCGGTGGGCACCTTGGCCGGCTGACGTCCATCCAGATCTGCAGGGGATGCTGGCGCAGCACAATCACCTGCAGTTGTACACACACCAAAGGAAAGTGTGGGACTTGGTCAGAGACGGCCAGGATGTCCTGATTACTACCCCCACTGCCAGTGGCAAGACACTGGCCTGCTACTTGCCGATCCTGGATCACCTGATCAGGAACCCGCAGGCCTGCGTTCTCTACCTTGCACCCACCAAAGCATTAGCTCAGGATCAATGCTTGGAACTGAAACAATGGGCTGCAGACTTACCGGAATCAGCCGGCCTGAACCCGAACCAGATTGAGACTTATGATGGGGATACGCCCCGTGAAACCCGGCGCGCTATTCGCAACCGGATGCGAATCATGATCAGTAATCCGGACATGTTGAATCGCAGCCTGCTGCCATTTCACCGCCATACCTGGAAGGAATTCCTGAGTAGCCTGGCCTTCGTATTCGTCGATGAGATCCACACCTACAGGGGCATCTTCGGCAGCCATGTAGCCAATGTTTTCCTGAGACTGGAACGGATCCTGGATATCCACCAACCCCATCGGAAAGCCCAGTTCCTGGCAGCCAGTGCCACGGTGGCCAACGTAGAGCAATTCTCTGGAATTCTGACTGGACGTCACATGCAGATTGTCTCTGACAATGGAGCACCTCAAGGAGAGAAGCATGTGCTCTTCTGCAACCCTCCTATTCAGAACGAGGAAACAGGTTGGCGTGATACCTACGGCGTGGTGCAAAAGCTGGCTGAGTTGTGCCTGCAGACAGATGTGCAATGCATTATCTTTGCCCGAACGCGCCGGGAAGTAGAGCTGGTTCTCACAGATCTGCAGGCACGGCATCCTGACCGCACCCAGGCCGAGAAGGAAATCCGGGGATATCGCGGCGGTTATCTGCCGGCCCTGCGTCGTGAAATTGAAAGGGGGTTGCGCGATCGTACGGTCAAAACCGTGGTAGCTACCAATGCCTTGGAATTGGGTATCGATATCGGGTCCCTGGAATGCGTCATCATGAAAGGCTACCCAGGCACCATCGCCAGCACCCGGCAGCAAGTCGGCCGGGCCGGCCGCCGCCATGAAGCTTCTGTAGCCATTCTGGTGGCGGGCGGAGATCCGGTGGACCAGTATCTGATGAGTTATCCGGAGTTTCTCTTTGACAGTTCGCCTGAACACGCCTTGATCAATCCACGGCATCCTTACGTCCTGCTCGACCACCTGGCGTGTGCCCTGGAGGAAAGGGGCATCCGTTTCGGCCAGCAACCACCCGACCCGTACGGCAGTGATGACTACATGGAACGGGCCCTCAAGTATCTGGAGAAGCAGAGAAAAGTCTACGTCAAAGAACATACGTGGCTCCACATGGGTGAAAGTAGCCCGGCCAACCGGGTTCAACTGCGCAATATGGGCCACATCTATGACATTTCGGAAGACTTGGGGGAAGGCAACCAGCGAACCATCGCTACCCTGGAATCCGACGTGGCTCCCCGGTTTCTACATCTGCATGCCATCTATATTCATGATGGCCGGAGGTATCTGGTAGAGGAATTGGATGCCAAGGAGCACAAGGCCTTGGTAAAAGCGCTGCCCAAATCGGATCAGTTCACCGTGCCTATTGCCACTTCTGAAGTGCAAGTTCTGGACATTAAGCGGCAGGAGTCCCGCGGCGGGGGCTTGGCCGGATTCGGGGAAGTCAAGGTCCGTTCCCAGGTCGTGGCGTACAAACTCATGCGGCGATTCAGGGACAGGATGGGGAGATGGACCACAGAACAGCTGTCCATCGCTGAAGTTGATTGTCAGGAACAGAGCCTGACTACCCAGGCGTACTGGCTACAGGTACCCCGCCCGACACAGCTGCAATTGGAACAACGGAACCTGTGGCGCGACAGCGACAATGAGTATGGTCCGCTCTGGCAGGAACGGCGGGCTCAGGTGCGGTCAGAACGTGGGACTCTATGCTCTCACTGCGGCAAGCCAGAAGCGGGAGGGCTGCAGCACGATGTGCATCACATCCGTCCTTTTCGGACCTTTGGATACGTGCCAGGTCTGAACCGCAACGACATTCTGGCCAACACTTTGAGTAACCTGCGTATTCTGTGTCGAGATTGCCACCGCAAACTGGAACCGCCACAGCATCGAGGCATGCGCGGGGTCTCGGGACTGGGCACGGCTTTGCACAGTGTGGTTCCGTTCTACCTTATGTGTGATGCTCGGGACATCGATATGGCAGAGAACTTGGCTCAGGGCAGTGCCGCCACGCATGCCGCCTCCCCCCAAACGGGCTTTGACGCTTCCTTGGCCACCATCTTCATATATGAGAATTTCGTAGGCGGCATGGGGTTTAGCCCCAAGTTGTACGATGTGCATAAGGAGCTTCTCGACAGAATCGAAAGCCGCATCCGAAACTGCGAATGTGACCGGGGATGTCCGGCCTGTGTGGGTCCCACTGAAGAGGGAGAATCTTTGCAGGACACCTCGGATGTAACGCGCAAGAATTTAACCCTGAGCCTGGTGATGGCCCTAAGGGAGGAGTCCGGTAGCGTTTCTCCTTGCCCACAAGGCCAGATCCCGACAACGAACCTTGCCGCGGGTAGAATTCTGGCACCGCCCACCTAAGGAGTGTTGCCATGTCGCAAACGACGCCCACACGAGATTCCTTTGTACAGGCCCTGCCGTTGGCCGAGGTACGGAAAAAAGGTATGGTTTCCACTACCGTTGGCAAACGTGTAGTGGCCCTGGTATGGCACCAGGACCAGATTTACGCAGTAGACAATCGTTGCCCGCACATGGGATTTCCCATGGACCAGGGATCCTTGCGCAACGGCATCCTTACTTGCCACTGGCACCACGCGCGCTTCGATCTACAGACTGGAGGCACCTTTGACCTTTGGGCCGACGACGTACCGGCTTTTCCGGTGGAAGTCAGGGATGGCGCAGTCTGGGTAGATGTGGAATCCCTGGGAGATCTGGAGGCCCAAGCCAAGGACCGGCTCCAGGCTGGACTAGAACGCAACTTGTCTCTGGTGATAGGCAAGTCGGCAATCTTCCTGGAGGAACGTGGCTGCACGCGCGAGATCATAGAATCCGGCCTGCGTTTTGGATGTCAGTACCGGCTGGAAGGTTGGGGACAAGGCCTCACCATTCTAGGCTGCATGGTCAACCTGCTGCCCAACCTGGATCGGGGAGATCGCTCCCGGGCCCTTTTTCATGGTCTGGCGGCCGTGGCCGCGGAGACAGCCGGGGCCCCCTACCGTTACACCGTGAAACCTTTGCCTGAAGAGGTCAAGGATTTGCGATTGTTGCACAGCTGGTTTCGGCAATTCATTGAAGTCCGGGACGCCGAAGGCGCTGAAAGATGCCTGATTTCGGCCATCCATGCCGGAGCGGATGATCCTTTTCTGATGGACATGCTCGGTTCGGCCGCAACGGATCGCCGCTACATTGATATAGGCCATCCCATGGACTTCACCAACAAGGCCTTCCAGATCCTGGATCATACGGGCTGGGCAGATGCGGAAGTGGTGCTTACCAGTCTGGTGCGAACCATGGCTATGGCCCGCCGCATGGAAGAGTCCAATGCTTGGCGGTCTCCGATCGACCTGGTCGAATTGCTGAACGAGACCTTCCCACAGTTGGAGGAGGTACTCGAGAGCGGAGAAGCCCGGCGGGAGGACTGGAACGGAGATCCAGAACTGGTGGAAACTATCTTGTCTGCAGGTCCCCAGGACCTCGTAGCCAGAATGCTGGAAGTTCTGCGCGCCGGGATGCCACCCACGGAGTTAGCGCTGCATGTTTGCTACGCCGCCGCCACGCGCATCGCCCGGTTCCATACCAGTAACGAGATTTCCGACTGGGATACAGCCCTGCATACTTTTACATTCGCCAATGCCGTTCTGCAGGCCTACCAACGCGCCCCTGTCACCACATTGCTGCGGGGGGTGTTTGATGCCGCCATGAGCGTCTACCTGGATCGATTCCTCAATATTCCTGCGGCCCGCATCCCAGTTGGTGAGCAAAATGGCCACTTGCCGGATCGTGCCTTGACGAAACTGGGGGATCTTCTGAATCAGCAATACCAGGTGACTCCCGCCGCCGAACTGGTGGCCGGATTCGCCGCGCAGGCCGCGGACCCGCACAAACTGCGGGCCAGTCTGGGCCAGTATCTACTGCGCGAAGATCGGGACTTCCACACTATCCAGTGCATAGAAGCGTCCTTTGCTCTCAATGATGAACTGCGGGCGGGGAAGGGAGCCTGGCCGTGGCTACAGCCAGATGTGCCCCTGATCGCCGCGGCCCGTTATCTGGCCGCCCACGCCCCCACCATGCGGGCCCAGGGCCAGACTTATGACATTGGCCTCCGCTTGCATCGTGGCGAGAAAATATTTGAAGGCTGACCCTTCCGCTTTTATCCATTCAAGCACGGAAATTGGGGGAAAGTATCCGCTGGGCGCGGCCTTTTCGTGTTAGATTCTGGAAGTAAATCGAGGGCTTCTTCAACCTCTCAAATGCAGGATACTTGCCGCGCCGTTTTCGGCGCGGTTCTACAAACAATTCTGCAGCTACTGCTAATAAAAGGATAGAGAAGCATGAAGGTGCTTGTAACGGGAGCCGCGGGTCGGCTGGGCGGTTTTGTGATCCATGAGCTGATTCACAGGGACTTCGAACCAGTCCTTTTTTCTCGTAGAGAGCCACAACATGAATTCGATAACGTGCAGTGGATTCAAGGGGATTTGGAAAACTATGACGACATTTTGAAGGCCATGCGCGGCATTAAGGCCGTGCAGCATTTGGGGGCACGGCCCAACCCCACCGACCATCCGCGCATTCGATCCAGAGCGCATAGTTTCGATGCGACGTTCAAGTCCAATTTGTTGGGTACCTACTATCTCATGCAGGCTGCGGTAGCAGAAGGTGTGGACACAGTAGTCATGGCGGGCAGCAACTGTGCCCTGGGCCACGGATTTCGGATCAGCAACACCTCCTTCCCGGTCAAATACCTGCCCATCGACGAGGATCACCCCACCGCGGTGGAGGATACTTACAGCTACACCAAGTTGGCCGGAGAAGAGTTGTTGGCCAGTTACACCCGAGCGTACGGAATCCGGACCTATGTAACCCGCATCTGCGGCATTTTTCCGCCAGAACGGCGGGCGGATCTGGCCCACAGTGCCAAGCCGGTGCAAGGCTGGAACGAGAGTCTATGGTGCTGGATCGCCAGTGAGGACGTGGCTACGGCCCATTTGATGATTCAAAGTGCTGCAACCCAGCTCCCCCCTCATGATGTCTATTTCCTGAACGCGGATGACACTACTGCGCTGGAGCCTTCCCTGGAACTGGTGGAGGCTTACCGTCCTGACTTGGAGCCTTTGGTGAATCGGCTGGACGGACACCAGTCCATGATTAGCGTAGATAAACTCAAGCGGGCCGTAGGCTGGTCTCCGGGACCTTCGTGGCGGGACCTGCTTTAGGTCGCCCTCAACTGCAGAACAATTCAACGGAGTAGCGGGGTCTGTTCGTATTCATTCCTCGCGAATATGTGGGAAGAACTGAGTTCAAAGAGTCTCGCGAAGTTCTCTTCAATTCAGGTCGGCAAATTCGCTGGGAGAAGATTTCCGGTTTGGTGTCTCGTTGAATTGGAGTTTGAGGCATCGAGGTCTGCTTTTAGTCGCCGTCCACACAATGCTCGGCACCGAGGACTCCACCGCCACTTTTCAGCCACAGGGCATGACGGAACCGCAGACCTAAACTCCTGCGAGTATGCTCCCATCCTCCTTGACACCGACGGCCAATACTTCTAAGGCTGGCAGCTAGTTAGAGCGAAAGTTATTAGGAGAAATGCATGAGCAACAGATGGCCTGTTCAAAGTGCCAAGGATAGGTTCAGCGAGATCCTAGCTGCCACCCTTGCCAACGGGCCGCAGATCGTGACCAAGCGCGGGGTGGAAACCGCAGTGCTCTTTCCTATCGAGCAGTGGCGAAGTTTGGAACGAATGACCAGGCTGGACCTGAAGGAACTCCTCCTCGCCTCGGAGCCACGAACAGAACACCTTATACCACCGCGGCCACAGCATCCCTGCCGGACCCTTTAGGTAATGAAATAGACTCATGTATTTCCTTAATTCCCACTGGACCTAAGAGCCTCGTCGTCGGCCACTTGGCGTTGTGCTGAATTGAAGCGCCAAGCTGTTAGCGAATTCGTCTCCGTATCTGCCGTTTCTCCTGAACTTTCTCGTCGAAAATCTGAGTACCATGCTACTGGAGCCCTTCTTCGGCTGTGGGCGTCAGTTACAGGCCAATTCCGGCACCAGCAAGGGAATCAAGGCCTAACAGTTGGCATAACGGCAACTGAATCTGGCTATAACTGCTCGGCAGATCCTTCGGCAACAAAATGTTCGTACTGAAGGAATAATCTTTCTTGACCTTGTACGCTTGGTAATGGCAACCGTAGGTTGTTTACGCCAAATTAAGGGGCTTAAGTGAGGAATACACACAGGAACCTGTCCGTCGTCCGTTTATCTCGGTGGGTTGCATTGCTGCTTGTATCAGTCATGCTGGCAGGAACTCCTGTCTTGGGAGCAGACCCCGGATTCGACGGTTATTACCGGCACTGTCCAATTGGTGCCCGCTTGGACGCGCCGCAGAATTTGGAGGTGCGCTTCATAAATGAACAAACTATAAGGGCCACTTGGCAATACCCCGCTTCGTATGACGCTGCCTTCCGGGGCCGTACTTCAACGGCTTTTCTCACTCTGATCCTTACAGGGGGCGGCACCAGACAGGTCACTAATTTGCACTATGGAATTGTAGGAATCAATTTAGAAGGCCTCCTGCCTAACAATCAATACACGCTGTCCTTGGCAGTTACCGAAAATGACAAGGTGATCAGCGGAATTGAATTCCGAGACTTCTCTTCGACTCCCGTTCAGGTTGGAACGATAGCTGGGCCCGACGCGTTGTGGAGAGCTCTCAGGAGCCGTGATTCGGAAGGAACACGATATGCCTTGTCACAAATCGGCCACGGCAATTTCCGTGACACAAACAATCAGACACCACTGCATATTGCGGCGGGTGGAAACATGGCGGAAATTATCACTTTGTTGCTGAGCTACCCTGGTGCGGATCCCAATGTACGCTACACCAGTCCTTCCAATGCTTGGCATTGGACGAGTAATGCGACACCGTTGCACTCTGCGGCAGCGGCGTTATCAGACAACGGGGCCGCAACGCAAGTGCTGCTGGCACACGGCGCTGACGTTAACGCTCGGACCAGCAATGGCAGTACGCCGCTTCATCTGGCGGCTGCTTCCCATGGGATAGAAACAATGAAGGCCCTATTGGCCCATGGTGCGGATATCAATGCGACCAAATCCAACGTAGGCGAATTTGATGACGGCTGGACTCCGTTGCATTCTACATCTACCTGGTATAGCAATCCAGGCGCAGCTGCTCTATTGCTCACCTATCCTGACATCGACGTAAATGCTCGCAGTGATACTGGAGCTACCACCTTGCATTATGCGGTTACCAATAATCGGGGGGCCCTGGCTCAATTGTTGTTAAGGCACAGAGATACCAACCCCAACATAGTTGCGGACAACGGACACACTCCGCTGTCTTTAGCTTTAGCCCAAGGAAACTCGGACATGGCGGAGTTGCTTGAAAATTATGGTGCGAGGGAGCGGGGCAGTTAAGGCTAATCTTGTTGGGTAATCCGCCAAACGGGCGAGCTATTGCATTCTGCGGGAATTTGGGCTTCGATAGTTCCTCCTTCAGAACCTCCAAGGATGCGCGGTTCGCTTCGCTATGACTGACCCAAACGCAAAACCTAGTGATATTTCCAAGACTCAACGTTGGATAATCCGAACCGATCTTGCGATGACGTGAAACAGATAGGCCATTGGCTAATTTTCTGAGGTGATTACTGTTCCTCCCGCATTACTCCAAGAGAATCAGTTTATGCATCTTGCCTTCTTTACAGGGCGCCCCTTGAAGTTCACCTCGGACTATAGGGAGAATTGCAACTTCGCTATTCTTTAGTTTTCTGCAAGGTTGAGGCGAGGACCCGGCTGACAAGCTCGCCACGGATGGCCTTGACAGGCAGAAGTTTCTGTAGCGGGTCCTGGGTCTAGACTCGTCGGGTCATACGGAGGGGCTAACTTAAACTCGCTGTACATCCAGTCTGGACAGCCAGATTCGGGTCCTCAGGTCGTTGGCATTGTTGCCGCCGATGCCGCCCTGATTCAGACCTTGAGTCCACATATACCACAGGGTGTCTCTGGGTTCAGAGTCACCCGTAATGGGATATCCCCATTCGATTACAGGCAACCAGTGGGCCGCTGTGGGGTCCGGCCCGGTGAGCCGTTGCGCGGGAGCCATCAAGCCCAACTCCCCAATCCGCAGACAAGCATGGTGCAGTTCCTGGCTAGGATCGAACCAAGCTGTGGCTTGGCCGTCCGGTTTCTGCGCCAAGAGCAATTGCAGATCTCCATGGGGATCAAAGGCCATGGCCATAGAACGGCCGCCCCGTAAATCAAAAGGCTCCAAAGCTGGCCCCGGTGGGATTGCCGACGATTTCCCTTCCGCCAGAGCGAACAACAGGCCACTGGGATGCTTAGGGTGAACCACATGCACCCACGGAGTACCTGCCCTATCCAAAGCCAGACTGTTCAAGCGCATACCTCCCTGCGGAACCCTACAGAAAGGAATGGCGGTCGCCATCGTGACCGGTGCCGCCACAGGTTCTTCCTGGGCATTCAACCAAGTGTGTCCGCCATCGCGGGAGCGAAGATGGACCGCAGCGTATGTTAAACAGTCCGCGGCGCGCCCCGTTTCACTGTAGTGGAATTGGAATAGCAAGTGCAGCTGGCCCCTTGCATCTGCTGCCAGGGATTGCATAAAGTGGCTGTACCCGGAAGTGGGGCTTTCTGCTAGGGGGACCGGCTCGCTCCAGTCTTCGCCCTGCGCCTTGCGCCGGTAAAGCAGCTTCCAGCGCTGGGGGTGGGAGGACCTGTAGGCCAAGTGCAGTACGCCATCCGGATCACAGATCAGGCTGGGATAGGAGGCCCGAGGACCTACGGCTACGGGTTCAGACCAACGGTCTATGTCCAACGGATCGGCAGCCTCCGTCCAGCGGTGCAGGAAATCCCCATGATGGGCTCCAGAAATGAAGTGCAGGCGTCCGCCCGGTGCCAAGGCCAAGGCCGGACCGCAATGGTTGTCTATGCCTGTAGCCAGGCAGACCACGCCTTTTAATTCGCCACTGTGGATATCCGCTACCCCCAGCATGGCGCGCGCCGGTCCACCCTTTAGACGGGGCGCGTTCAGCCAGCTCAGACAGAGATCCGGGCCGCGCCGAATCAGTTTGTTACTCAGGTCATAGCCAGTGCCGCGGTCAGATCCTTCTGCCGAAAGCAGCACAGGATTCCTCACGTTCTATTTCCCATCAATGTCCGCCACCAGCTGCATGCTGTGAATGGTGTCTCGAATGTCGGTCAACGGCTGCTGGTTGGTCCGAATGCACTCAATGATGTGTCGATGCATGGCCAAAGTACCATCGTAGGCTGCACTATCCTCTTTGGCTACATTGGCAATGTCATGCCCGGCAATTTCCTCCTTCTGAGAATCATCCAGCAGGAAAGTGACAAGACCGGGAATGTCCATATAACAACCGATACCCGCTGCGTGCAACTGCGCGCCCAAAACCCGCCCGCCAGAAGCCCGCGTGGCCAAAATCATGCCAGTGGCATCATTGTCGAATTCAATCAAAGCGTTATAAACATTCCAGTGTTCGCTGTCGAATTTGGACCGTTTGGCGTGCACATCCGTTGGCTCTCCGCCAGCCATGAAGCGCACCAGATCCACGATGTGGCAAATGTCGTTCCAGAGGGTGGTGGTGAAGCCGCCCGCCGCTTCCCCCAGAAGCTGTTTGTGAAAAACGCCTGTGGCCAGAGAGACCGGACCTCGTTCTCCCACGCGAGCCATGGCAGCCTCTGTCACCGCGGCGTGGCGCCGTTGAAAACCTACGGGGCACCAAACGTTATTGGCTACGGCCGCATCCCGGATTTGGGTTACTTCATCCATATTGGCGCCAGGAGGTTTTTCGATGAAGACATGCTTGCCGGCGTTCAGGCAATCCAGTACAGGTCCCAAGGCCCACTGTTCGTTCATGACGCAATAGACCACATCCGGATCCACCTTTTCCAACATCTCCATGTGATGGGTGAAGACCTGGGGAAATCCGTACTTGCTCACAACCATATCCAAGCGTTCTTCATCCAGCTCACAGACGCTGGTCATGGCGACTTCCGGTACCCGCGCCACATTCGGATAATGAGCGCTGCGGCTGCGCGGGCCGGCACCGATAAAGGCGCCCTTCAGGGGAGTATCCGACATGCTTGCTTTTCCTTATTAATGAGAGAGGGGGCTACAGCTGAGAACGCAAATCATTGACGTAACGTACATCGCAGCGGGTTAGATCGATAACAGAATCAACAGGTTCCCCCACATATTCTGCATGGAAGCTGACCGGACCCGAGAAATTCTGGGCCTTGAGAGTAGTCAACACGTTGAACCAATCCACTAGACCATGTCCCATGCGGACGCACTGGGACGCCCATGCAGCCCGGCCGTCACGCTGGGCGGCCACGTGCTTCAAATCCTTAAAGGCGCAGACAGCCAAATGCGACCGCATGATGTCCAGAGCCATGTCGGCGGGCTCTCCGCAGATTGAGAGATGTCCCGGGTCCGCGAAGAGGGCCACATGGGCTGGATCGAAATCCTTGACCAGATGCATCGCGGCACTGCCATTAAGACCCATCGATCTGCCGGAGTGATTGTGTACTAAAGTAGCCACCCCATACTCTGCCGACAACGCACCAAACTGGGCCAAGGCTTCCTGGACCCTAGCTACGGTATCCCAATAGGGTTCGGATTGACTCCAGTGCCAATAACCCACCTTTATAAATCGGACTCCCGCCGCGGCGCAGCCAGCGAAAACCTGCCTGACCTCAGGGGCGGTGGGATCGGTGAAGCTGGTGGGGAGCGTAATCATGGGGATTGCTAATCCCTCGCGCTGAAACAGGCTGGCAGCTGCGGGCAATTCCGTTTCAGCGTTCTGTGGAGTCACCGGATAACCGGGACGCACGCACAGGTCTGCGCCCTGGACTCCGGCCTTCTGTAAGGCGTGCATGATGCCTTGCAGATCCAGTCCTTCCAAGTGTTTGGTAAACATCACATATTGCATTGTGGATAAAGTTCCTTTGCTGCGGTGTGAGAAATTGCATTCTAACCTGCCATTGGGTTTCCGGCTCAAGGGGTTCGGACGTAAGGAATTACGGGCAAGCGCCTAAATGGCACATGGAAGCCGTCGAGCAGAAGCTCCACTGGATCTGCCTTGAACAATTCCGATTTCAACTTTCTGCAGCAGCGGCAAAAGCAGGGCCTTGGGACAAGTACCAGATAGGAAACTCCTATGCCTAAGGAGTTGTTTGCATGCAGGAGCATCTCTGATTCATGGACACACAAAGTAAGGGGAAGAGACTCAGGTGGAAAGTGAATCACTTACAGCTGCCGCGGCAGATTCGGGAGTACCGGCTGAAGCTGCCTTGATGGTCTGATTATGGTTAAACTCTCTTGAAAGGTATGCGTTCAAAGTAGGTAAGCGAGCGCCACATCCACTCCAGCGGACCATATCTGAATCGCTCCAGCCACAAAGGCGAAAGCCAAAGCTGAAACAACCAAACGGACAAGACGATTCCCATCTGACCTATCCGATTCACTTGGGCGTAAAAACCCAGCCCGAAACCATAGAATATGAAGCTGCATATCAGGGTATGCAATATGTAATTCGTAAAAGCCATGCGGCCCACTGCTGCCAGCCGATGTTTCATTCCAGGCAACCACTCCCATCGGTCCCACAGCATCACTATTCCAATATAGCCCGCGCTGACCAGCAGACTTCCCCAATAGTTATAGAGAAAGCCCACACCGAAAAAGGAATGCCAGAAATTCCAGCCCTGTCTCATATTGTCCCAGAGCCCCCACGCCACTACCGGCCAGCCAACGCCCAAACCTAGGAGGGCAAGGTTGATGTAAAAACGGTCTGAGCGTTCTGCAGTCAGTACGTTCCACTTTAAGGCCGCCATCCCAATCAGCATCAGCCCACCAGCTCGCCAAAACCCCCAAAATCCAAGCAATGGCAGGAAGGAATCCCCAAACTCCAGGAATCTGTGCCGCAGCTGCCCAGTATAGGGACCTTGAAAGATGTCAATCAGGGCAGCGTTGTCTTCTGGACTCCCATTGAAATACCGTATCAGGTCCTCGAGCTCCCCAGGCGGAGCCAGGCGTGCACCGAAAATGAATATCGTGTTCATGCTGACGAACGTCAAACCCAAGACCAAGAGAGTGGAAGCTTTGCGCCGGCGAAAGAAGTAGGCGACCATACCAGCTAAAGCATAAGTAATCAGGATGTCGCCATCCCAAAGGAGGAAGTAATGCCCCAGCCCGAAAAACAGGAGCCAGATTGAACGGGCAAAGAAAACTGCCTTGGAGGTTCCAGCCCGCTGTTCCTGGCGGGAAGTCAATAACAGGATGCCGGCCCCATACAGGGGAGAGAATATGGTCATGAACTTCTGATCAGCCAGTATGTGCGACAGGTTCCAGATCCATTGTTCCATACCGGCGAAATTGCCGTAGGCGGTAGGGTTATGGAGGACAAAGGGACCAGCAAAGTGAGGGATATTCATGATCAGAATTCCCAGCACCGCAAAGCCACGCAAGGTGTCGACGGCTTGGATGCGCGGACCTTTGGTGAGCGATAGCCGGCTAAGTCGAGAGCTGCCGGGACCCACTGACTGACCCATGTCTATGGCGCTTCTCTGTCTCCGGCCAAAGCAACACCAATGAAACTTCTGCAAGGACTCCAGTTAAGGAAGATTCGGACTCGAATGAACCAGCTGCAGCTTTGAACTTTAACTCCTGTTCCACGGGCGCGCTGAAGATCGGATATGAATAATTCCAGCTTGCGCCGCCACCTAAGTTGGGCTTTATGTGTTCGAGTTTGCATCTCCTTTCGATCTGAATGTTGGGTTTCAGGCAACAGATGCCCGGCACCTTCCCCTTGAGAGGTCTCTAACCTTTCAGATCAAAGCTGGCGACAGGGGAGCAGATCTCTCACATCCAACTCCCGAAGACATTGATTTCGGGACATGGCTGAACGGAATGCACCGAGTCTTGGCCAATTCCTGATGCATTTTGGCTGCATGTGCTATTGCAGCTTGGCCAAACAGGCCAAATTCCGTACTTGGGGGGTGTCACAGGCCTTGGCGATGCTTCTGCCGAATAATGAATCGTCATTTATGCCTCTTGACTTCTCGCCGCAGTATGGGACGTAACTGTAAAGTTCCCTTAGAGGCGATACATCCGAAGTCCCTCAAACGGTTCACCATAGGCTACTATCCCTGCCGACCTAGGATAGTCAGACTTTAACGCCGATTTCATTTACAAATGCTGGCTTCTCTCAAGTCAGTGACTGTCCTATAATCGGCACCGAGGCATGGTTGAGGATGCTTATTGTCCTACTCACCTCACCGCTGCTCAGTCAACCTCTAACAAGGAAGGCCTGCGATGCGACAGCATCTCGTTTGTGTGCTGCTGATATGCCTTCTATTGCTTAACGCCTGCACGAGTGCAATAGCCTCATCTTTCCAGCAATCAGTTCAGCAAAACTCAAACAGCGGGAGCCCCACCAACCTAGCCCCATTGCTCTCTGCTCCGTGGGTGATGGATACCCTGAGCGGGTCAGAATTGCAATGGTCGGCATTCGAGGAAACGGTACGGGCTGATTTAGGCCAACATCCGTCGACAGACCAAATTGTAGTTTCGTTGGTAAACCGTGCCCAGATCCCGGGCACAGGGGCCTCTATGGTGGCAGTGAAACTGGACAATGCCGGCCCCTACCTAACCGAGATATTTGCGGCTAATTTGCATGCCTTGGCCGATGCCGGTTATGAGACCTTTGAGGATCCCGCACTGGCTTTGCCAGAAACAAAGTATGGGAGGTCGGCTGTGCAGGGCTTCAAGATGCCCGGCATTGACCACGGAATCACTGAGGATCTTTCAGTACTGCAATTCGTGGTGGCCAGTCCTGCCTCAGGCGGTTATGTAATGTACTCGTTGACGATCCGCGAATCACTTTTCGCCGGGGAAGTACAGACCTTCCGCCGATGGGTTATGGATCTTCACGCCGGGCGGAAGGAAGTAGCGAGTTCGGGCCGCGGCATAAATTCAACCATGAAGACCATGAAAGAAGTGACAAAAGTACCGCCGTTTCGGCTCTCCGCCCCTGCGTCAGAATTCGCATTGTGGCCCCCAGAGGGAGATGCGGTGCCCTCACAGGCAATGAACACGCTTCCGAAATCGGTATTCAATTCGCCGCGTTTGCTGAATTCTGGTGCTCCCGCGGTACAGACATCGTCTGCAGCAATGGCTTCGGCACAAGCCGAATGTAAGACTTCCTACGAAATCGGGCAGACATCCATGGAAGCACAAATGAGAAACTTCCATTCCTTTGTGGTGGGGGACCAACCTACAGAAGATCAGCGGCGGACTTCCCAATATAACAGTGGTCCCATTCAGGATTTCATCAACCTCTGGGATGAAGAAACCCAGCTTCAGATTGAGAATCTCACGGCAAACAAGTGGCAAGAGGCCCAAGGGAAAATATCCTTCTGGGGGGTAGGGGAGCAGGAACTGTATCAGCAAGTGAATGCGAACCTGGCTGAAATGGGGGCGGAAACACCTTCTCCTCCTGGATTGCCAGCACCTCCATGGCTGGCCCGATTCAAGCTTGGGAAACAAATCTGGAGCGTTCTCCCAGTAGGTATCCAAGACTGTCTGTCGGTCATGCCCTCTGCGACCTCTCTGCAAAAGGAAACTGGATGGGAAACTTATGATGATTGTCATGATGGGGCGGTCACAACGCTATCCCTGGCGATTTCCGGGACACAGATCTTGTTCTCAGGTGCAGGAATCGGGGTTCTGCTGGAGGGCGCGAGCTCAGCCTTAGACGGTATCGATAGCTTATACAAGGGCGCGCGGCTGACAGCCTGTGTTGCGGGCAGCCGAACAGGGGTGTCAAAATTTGGCCAACCTGCCGTAAAGCTAGACGACCAAGGCCATTCGACAAATGATTGGCGCAAAGTCTGTCACGACCAATTAATTGCTTTTGGTGAATCTGCAGCGGCGGGACTGATGCCGCTCGTGAGCACAGGCTTCTCTTCGATAGTTAAAAAGATCAGACTGCAAGGCGGGACAGTTTCGAAGTGGCTTCTGGAGTCCGTAGACAGACTCAGTCAAAATCTGGGCCTTGATATCAACCAGAAAAGCTACAGCGCATTGACGAAGAGTATTGAAAAAATTTCTCGCAAGATCGACAAATTCTCTGAAAGAAGCAGAAAAATTATAGAAAAGCGGACGAAGAAGATAGACAAGCAAGTCAAAGCAATTGGTAGCAGAGCGATGGAAGGCGCGCAAGAGGGCGCGGTTGAGGGAATAATTAGCGGTTTATTAGAAGAGGAACCAGATCTCAGGGATTACCTTTTGAAAGGAATCGAGGGGGCAGCCGAAAGTGCGATTGAGGGGGCAGTCAAGGGTGCGATTTGGGCCGCAGGCGAGGACCTAACGAAGCTTGTGATCAATGAGGAGGAAACGGTCACACAACTCCTGAATCTGGAAAAAAGGATATTGGCGCCAGCAATTGAACATGTATTTGCTCTCTTGACCAGCGAGGAGAGTTGGACTTCGGACGAAGTGTGGGGTGGAAGCGAAAGGATTCCCGCTGTCGTTTCCCTGAACGGAGTTCATATACCTCATGGCTTGTTGTCCGCTCCAGCACTATTAACGCCCAATAGCGCCCAGCTCACGCCCGTGGCAGGAACATCAGGTTCTTGGTTGGCAGGGAGTGCCGCACAGAACGTTGAGGAGGAAGGACTTACATCCACGGAACTGGTTCTGTTGTCGCTGTTTGTACTCACTCCCGAGAGTGAAGGGGGACCCCTTCTTACCCAAGCGGAGCGGGAATTTCTGGAGGACTTACTGCCGGCCACCGACACTACGGTCGTTCAGCAGACTAACCTTCTGCAGAATCTGCAAGCGCTCTCTGACGGAAAAGCCGGGTTGGGCTTAGTGGCTTCACTTGAGGAAGCGTTCGAGGCTCTCCAAACGCGGGTCACTGCCTACCAAGGCATCTTGGAGGCATTGGACCACGAATTGGCTGTAGCGGACGCCGGTCTCAATACCCTTAGCTTGAACGACATTCAGGCCCGGCAACACGTGGCCCGCACTGTGGATTATCTGCTTGTGGATCGTCAGAGTGGACTTGAATTCCGGGGCGCCACCGATAAGCATGGAATAGGTGAAGTCTTGTGGCTGGGGTCGGAGCGCCCTTTCTCCCTAATGTACCACGACGCGACTGAGAATTTGGCCGCCGTTACTTCGTTCCGTTCCGCCGCTGGGTTGGAGGAATGGGTGATTCCACCAGTACTTGCGAGCCCGGTGGATGCGGAAGATACAGATGGCGACAACGTGTCCGATTTTGCCGAATGGGTAAGGGGACATAACCCAACGGCCTCGGACCCTGAAGAGGAGTGGGATGTAGATCGGGCCAAGACCGGTCTGCTGGGATGGACGGATACGCACGGCTACGTCATAGATGTGTGTGCCATCAACCCAGAGCAGCTGGCGGTTGTGGATATGTTCGACGGACTGTCTCTGTTCCAGACCGCAGACACACCCGAATTACTACACCGAATACCAGCCGAAACCTTCGGGGACAGCCTAGTGGCGCTTCACTGCACTCCCTATACATCGGGACATCTGCTGGTCGAAACATTGACCGGCGCCCTTTGGTCAGTGTCATTGAGTTCGGATGGAGCTACTCTCGATCAAGCGAATGTCCATCTGGTATCGTCGTCTGCTGCTGTTGTGTCTCAAGAAGCAGACGTCACTCCCTACTGGCGCACCGTAGCGTTTGCCCCTGCATGGGTGTTCCTAGGTGACAACCAAGGTACGCTACAGGCAATGCCACTCACCGACTTGACTCCTTCTGAAGCTCAAGGTGCGGAGGCGCCGGTGCCCTTAACCCTATTGGAAACGGCGACCCCCATTGAAGGATTGGCTTTCCAGTTGGATACTCTGTTTGTGCTCACGCCACGTGCCCTCCATGCCTACCATGTAGAGCAGTACGCAGAGGCAGTCCCCAAACTCCATCTGCTGGGAAGGGTCTGGGTGCACGGAAAACCGGCATTGAACGAATGGCGGCGGGCGCTGGCTGTGGCTGGGGACAAAGCTTATGTGGGTGGGGCAGAAGGCCTGACCGAAGTGGACATTTCGGATCCCCTTTCCATGTCAGTGTTACGCCGGCCAGACCCGGATCAAGGTATGATCAAGGAATTGGTACCAGTAGGGGGGGATGTTGTCATGGCCCTCACCCAGTTCTCGATGGACAGTACTAACTTTCTCACCGTCATGGATACTGACCGCCGCCTTTCTCAGGCGGAATCCGTATTCCTACTTCCTTCTACTGGCAACTTCGAGAGCTTGGCTGTTGTAGATGGCCGGGTCTTTGCCGCTGCAGGGCCAGAGGGTCTGGTGGCTTTGAATGTCTTGGGAGTGCAGTCAGGGGCTTCGCCGCTGCTTCCTGAGATACGCACCAACTTCTCGTATGGTCGATGGGAAGATGGAGAGATCCTAAATCTACGAGCCTCCACATCAGGAAGGTCATTCCTGCAACGGGTCGAGTTGTACCTGCAGGGAGAACGGGTGGACTGGGATGCCTCACCTCCATTTGAATTTGCACTGTCTCATGAAATGATATCGGGGACAGAAGATTCGGTGGAATTTGAATTTCTGTTTTTCGACGATAAGAGACAATCAACCTTGGTGCCCTTTACGTTGACAACCGTGTTAGATGCCCGCGCCCCCCGCTTGCGGCTGGTCACACCAACCACCGAAACCTTCGATTTAGAGACGGCTAACGCCCAAGAATGGACATTGAGTTTCAGTGAACCGGTGTGGTTAGAGGACTTAGAGGGTCCGGCAGTCCAAATGCTTTACCGGCGGTCAAGCGAAACAGGCACCGAAGTCTTCGAGGAAGTGCCCTTGGCCGTGGGCCAGGCAGAGGGCGGCGGCACGATCCAGATTGCACTTCCGGAGAACTTGGCCGGAGGCGACTACATTCTGGTAACGAATCCGGGTATCTCCGATTCGGCTGGCAATGTTGTATCTCAAACCTGGATCCGGAAATACCATTTGGAAGAAACAGCACAATCAGAAATACATTCCTCATCGGAGCCGCAGGAAGATAGAGCGACGGAGAGGGCGAAACCTGTCATGTCCCGATACGGCGAATCATCCGCCCCGGCGAGAAGCCTAGGATTCTCACGGAAACAGATTCCCATTCCCGTTTCTTCTGCATGGGTTTCAATTACTCTAGCAACTGCACCGTCAACCAGTCTGCTTAGCGCCTCCACACGAGTTGCTGAATCAGCGGTCTTGTATCCGGTTAACAAGAGCCAGCAACAAAAAGAGGCCACTCTATTAGACGCTGTGCTCTCCAATGATATAGAAAGGGCACAGCAGCTATTGAACCGGGGTGCGGATCCCCATCTTCGGTACAGTGGCGGAAAGACCCTGTTGCACATTGCGGCAGTGCACGGTCGTGCGGGGATGGTGGAACTGTTACTGGCTCATGGGGCCGACGTCAATGCCCGGGACAAGAGCGGCGGCACGCCATTGTCCGAGGCGGAGATACTAGACTGGGTAGCGGTGGCAGGATTGCTGCTGGCCCGGGGTGCGGATCCCCATCTTCGGTACAGTGGCGGAAAGACCCTGTTGCACATTGCGGCAGTGCACGGTCGTGCGGGGATGGTGGAATTGTTACTGGCTCATGGGGCCGACGTCAATGCCCGGGACAAGAGCGGCGGCACGCCATTGTCCGAGGCGGAGATACTAGACTGGGTAGCGGTGGCAGGATTGCTGCTGGCCCGGGGTGCGGATCCCCATCTTCGGTACAGTGGCGGAAAGACCCTGTTGCACATTGCGGCAGCGCACGGTCGTGCGGGGATGGTGGAATTGTTACTGGCTCATGGGGCCGACGTCAATGCCCGGGACAACAGCGGCGGCACGCCATTGTCCGGGGCGGCAGTGCACGGTCGTGCGGGGATGGTGGAACTGTTACTGGCTCATGGGGCCGACGTCAATGCCCGGGACAACAGCGGCGGCACGCCATTGTCCGGGGCGGCAGTGCACGGTCGTGCGGGGATGGTGGAACTGTTACTGGCCCGGGGTGCGGATCCCCATCTTCGGTACAGTGGCGGAAAGACCCTGTTGCACATTGCGGCAGTGCACGGTCGTGCGGGGATGGTGGAACTGTTACTGGCTCATGGGGCCGACGTCAATGCCCGGGACAAGAGCGGCGGCACGCCATTGTCCGAGGCGGAGATACTAGACTGGGTAGCGGTGGCAGGATTGCTGCTGGCCCGGGGTGCGGATCCCCATCTTCGGTACAGTGGCGGAAAGACCCTGTTGCACATTGCGGCAGTGCACGGTCGTGCGGGGATGGTGGAACTGTTACTGGCCTACTGTGCCGACGTCAATGCCCGGGACAAGAGCGGCGGCACGCCATTGTCCGAGGCGGAGATACTAGACTGGGTAGCGGTGGCAGGATTGCTGCTGGCCCGGGGTGCGGATCCCCATCTTCGGTACAGTGGCGGAAAGACCCTGTTGCACATTGCGGCAGCGCACGGTCGTGCGGGGATGGTGGAATTGTTACTGGCTCATGGGGCCGACGTCAATGCCCGGGACAACAGCGGCGGCACGCCATTGTCCGGGGCGGCAGTGCACGGTCGTGCGGGGATGGTGGAACTGTTACTGGCTCATGGGGCCGACGTCAATGCCCGGGACAACAGCGGCGGCACGCCATTGTCCGGGGCGGCAGTGCACGGTCGTGCGGGGATGGTGGAACTGTTACTGGCCCGGGGTGCGGATCCCCATCTTCGGTACAGTGGCGGAAAGACCCTGTTGCACATTGCGGCAGTGCACGGTCGTGCGGGGATGGTGGAACTGTTACTGGCTCATGGGGCCGACGTCAATGCCCGGGACAAGAGCGGCGGCACGCCATTGTCCGAGGCGGAGATACTAGACTGGGTAGCGGTGGCAGGATTGCTGCTGGCCCGGGGTGCGGATCCCCATCTTCGGTACAGTGGCGGAAAGACCCTGTTGCACATTGCGGCAGCGCACGGTCGTGCGGGGATGGTGGAATTGTTACTGGCTCATGGGGCCGACGTCAATGCCCGGGACAAGAGCGGCGGCACGCCATTGTCCGGGGCGGCAATGTATGGTCATGCGGGGATGGTGGAATTGTTACTGGCAGCGGGTGGTGTCAGGTAAGAATTATGACTTCGAAGAAGCGAAGAAGCGAAGAAGCGAAGAAGCGAAGAAGCGAAGAAGCGAAGAAGCGAAGAAGCGAAGAAGCGAAGAAGCGAAGAAGCGAAGAAGCGATATTTCTGTATCAACTTTGTAGGGACGGGGCATACAACGGGGAATCAGAGTAAATTCCCGCATTAAAGCGAACCATAATACCTAACCATATCTATGAGGTTGGAAGGACTGGTTGGGACTGGGACGTCTTCTTTGAACTGGACAAACGGGAGCAAATTGCTTTGACTTGCAGATCTTCGAGGCCATTTGCAGTCTTCCTAAGGATCACCTGCTGCAGGATCGCGAGTTGTACGACCCGGAGAAGTAGTAGCAGATGGCTACTACTTCTCAAGTCCGCTCGCGAGACGTAGGCAATGGAACATGCAACTGCTGGAAATCCAGAAAGCAGTCGAGGGCGAAGATCACCATTTTACTTAAGTCCTAGCAGGAGATGCACTGTACACATCTCGCCAACAACTTAATGCCTCCGAGGTGGGCAACAGTTTATGTCGTGGTGGGCCGCCGTTCTGCTTTGGCCGGCAGCCATGAAGTGGCACAGTGCGTTGCACTGCAGTCGCTCCAGCAAGGTCTTGACTTTCCCTCTTCTCTTTCTCCCTGACTAGGTACGCAACTCATGTGCTTCACTTCTGGCGCAGGACCTGCCTTCCCGGAACCGCTGCTGGCTAGCGCTACTGCCCCTGCGAGGGCAGGGGTAATTATCCCTCACACTCACCAAGAATTGTGTAGACCGATCCGAAAAGCTAGGCGATTGAATTCCAGTTGAGGGTTCTGGGCCTGTAGCAAGAAGCATTGAGACGGCACTCTTGTGATTGATCGCCCATGGTCTGCCTTTAAGCCACATCCATTCTTTGCCGTTTTGAGGACCGTGACGTGTAGAACAGGCCAACGGAACCACTGTATGCTTCATTTTCTCAGACGACTATCAACATGGAGGTACCAGTCCAGATACCTTTGGGTTCAGTAATGGCCTTGTCGAAACGCACGTCCAAGGGTATTGGCTACAGCTGGTAATGCTACAAGGTTCTAACTGCGCAGACCAATACTCAAACCGTTCCTCACTGAATGTGTGTGGGCCGAAACAATCAAGTTAGGCCACTGGACAGTGTATTCCCTAGACACCTTATTGATGGGGGCTTTGACCTGTTGGCCCCCTGAGTGGCCCGTTCCTGCAAGAGGTGGTGACCCCCTATGGGGATCAGGCGTGGGCCATCGGAACAATTAAGAAAAGTCTAAACTTAAGATTCTGTGCCAGAATTGAGATGCAACAGTCCTATATGCTCCTGAATATGGGCGCCTCCGCAGCCTGAAATCTCACGTGGTGCTTCTTCCAAGGCAAGTTTAGACCTAAGCAGTATCTGGCCAGCCTCAGTCAGGGTAGTGCTATTTCCGCTGAGGGGTTGTCTGTGGCTCTGCCCAGCAAAGTTTAGTCTGAACCGGTCCAGACCTATTAGGCGAACCCGTTTCCACCTCATGTTTCATGTGCCAGAAGAAAATGCTTTTCTGAAACCCCCGCTGCTGGGGCGCCTTGAATTCAAATCCGGTTGCTCCGCTGGCCAGAGGCAATGCCAGATCTCCTACGTGAGGCAGGAGGAGCAGTCACCTCATGCCTTCTCGGTCATTGCCAGGCTACGACCATCTCTTCATTCAGCAGCTGTTTAGCCATTTCACAAATGGCTAATGTGACTACACAGCCCTTGTACAGTGCAAAGGTTCCGACCTCCCTCGACAAGCCCCTTAGAAAGTTCCCCCCTCTCCAGAATTCGCGCCCCCTTATCACTAGGGGCGCGCTCGCTGCCCGCCCTAACCCAGGAGCGGATTCCCCTTTCCTTCCTGCCCACAAATCCGTGATACTGCTCGTAGGGTCAGGCACAGCCGAAGTTCCCGAATCCTTCCCTCCCCTTCAGGCCTATGCAGCTGGTCTAATCTCAGTTCAGGTCTGGATATTGGAGGGACTCAGTTTTTGCCACGGTTTGAAATTTAGGTGGAACGATGGCCAATTAGCCCTGCCTTGAGGGGCAAAGGGTCCACGGCCATCTTGAATTTCAGCTCCCGCACATTGACTTCGCTCGTTTTCTGCTTGCCAACCAATTTGCCGCACCTGAACGCAAATATGCAAGTCCAGACCATTCATGTTGATGGTCACCCCGTTTCCCACCAACAAACTGCTAATCCGTATGTAATGAACATCCCCTTGGAGATTGCTCTGGCGCCGGGAAAGTGGATACAGATTAATCTCACGTGGCAGCTCCGGTATGCTCGCTTCCAAAGCCTTGAGTACTATGTGCGCTTAGGCAGCAATCAGGACATAAACGATCTGCCCCATTCCCATCAGGAATCGGCGGTATCCGCGCCGGGAGCTCCTAGCACCAATCTCGAAGGCTGGTGAGTCGCATAAACTCGAGGATATGCCGACATCCGTCTTCATGAAGCTGCCTGCATGGGAGTAACCGCCACTATATCTGACCATTTCGTGGTCGTAGGCAGCGGCCACCTCTGGGTTGCGGGACGCTTAGAGGATGGACTTAGTCATTATCAGTGGATTACGGGACTTGACCGGGGTTTCGTTTCGCAGCAGTTTCTTCATACCGAATGTCCGCCCTGGAAGTGAAAGGGACCCCTTCACTTCCTTTTACCATAGTGAATATGAAGCCGTAGCCCAAAAGGCCCTGGCAGTGGTCCGAACTGCCTTGCACGTTTACAACGATCTATAGGGAACTTAACCGTACACCCAACTGTCCTCCGTGTCATCGCCCTTGCTGGACACTGGCTTGGAATACTCTAACTTGATCCAAGCCGGTGTGTTGCGGTACCGGAGCCATCCCCACGACACAGCCTTTCGGGGGATCCACGAAATCGCCCATCAGTGGTGGTAACTGCGGGTCCAGAATGATCCGGTCTGCTTTCCGAGCCTGAATAAGGGGTTAGCCGAATTGGCCTATATCTATTGCCGGTAGCAGAACGTAGCGGCCTTAAAATTAGAAAAGCAAACTCATTCATTTGAGCTTACTCCCGCCGAATTTAGAGGCCACTTACACAGGGGATGTTCCCTGTTGGCGGGCATGTCCCTACCAGAATGCTCGCCACTATTTCCGGAAGCACTAAAGGCGGCCAGCTGTCTTTCTAGGCGATGTAGATGACAAGGTGATCAGTGGAATTGAATTCCGAGCCTCTCTTCGACTCCAGCTCAGGTCGGCACGATAACTGGACCCGACGCGTTGTGGAGAGCTCTCAGGAGCGGTGATTCGGAAGCAACACTATATGCCCTTTCACAAATCGGACACGGCAATTTCCGTGACGAATCCAATCAGACGCCACTGCATATTGCGGCGGGTCGGAACATGGCGGAGATCGCCACTTTATTGCTGAGCTACCCGGGTGCGGATCCCAATGTACGCTATACCAATCCTTCCAATGCTTGGCGTTGGACGAGTAATGCGACACCGTTGCACTCTGCGGCAGCAGCGCTATCAGATAATGGGGCCGCAACGCAAGTGCTGCTGGCACAGGGCGCTGACGTTAACGCTCGCACCAGCGATGGCAGTACGCCGCTTGATCTGGCGGCTGCTTCCCATGGGATAGAAACAATGAAGGCCCTGTTGGCCCATGGTGCGGATATCAACGCGGCCAGATATAGCGTGGGCCGATTTGATGATGGTTGGACTCCTTTGCATTCTACAGTTACCTGGCACGGCGATCCAGTCGCTGCTGCTCTATCACTCACCTATCCCGATATCGATGTGAATGCTGGCAATGATGTTGGAAACACCACCTTGCATTACGCGGTTACCAATAATCAGGGGGCCTTGGTGCAGGTGTTGCTAAGCCACAGAGATATCAATCCCAATGCCCGAACTCGCAACGACAAACAAACACCCCTGCATAAGGCTGTTTACAAGGAGAACTTGAATATGGTCGAGAGGTTGCTTGATCATCCAGACACAAATCCCGATCGGAAGAATTCCAGTGGAGAGACAGCATTGTGGATAGCCGTAACCCTCGACCTTTATGACATCGCCGAGGCACTGTTGGACCATCCAGACACCGACCCCAGCCTCCTTGCGGTCAACGGTTGGACTCCTCTGGCTAAAGCTGTAGCCAGAGGAAACTCGAGAATGGTGGATTTGCTTGAATACTATGGTGCGCAACCGTAGGGTGGATATGGCTGATACATCGTGGAGGAACGCCAAACGCGGGATATGGAATGTTGGGCTCCGAGAGTTCATTCTTCAGAGCTTTTGGGGATACACGATTCGCTTCCACATGATGGACCCAAACGCAAGAACTGGTGATGTTCCCTAAACTTTATGACAGATAGCCTGAACCATCCTCGCGGCGCAGTGAAGCAGGCACGCCAATGGTGATTTATGAATGGATTACTGTTCCCGGCGCATGCTTCCATGAGATCCTGAAAACGCAACTGGATCTGTTTACAAGGTGTCCCTTGATGTTTAGCACGTACAAAAGGGAGAGTTGCTTCTTCACTGTTCTTTAGTTTTCTGCAATGCTGAGTCGAAATCCAGCTTGACGAATCGGGTCGCTGACCTCTGAATTCGAGTGTACCCAGATATCCAACACGACTAAGTTCGCCGTGGATGGCCCTGACGGACAGGAGGAATTCTTTCTTTGGTCAATCTTAAGTTTAGGCTCGGCGGGTCATACGCAGGGACTCGCTGAAACTGGTTGTACTTGCAGCCCGGACAGCCAGATTCGGGTCCTCAGATCGGCGGCATTGTTGCCGCCGATGCCACCCTGATTCAGATCCTGAGTCCACATGTACCACAGGGTGTCTCTGGATTCAGAGTCAGATGTAACAGGATATCCCCACTCGATTACAGGTAGCCAGTGGGCTGCTGCGGGGTCCGGCCCAGGGAGCTGTTTCGCTGGAGCCATTTGAGGGCCGCCATCCCAATCAGCATTAGGCCACCAGCGCGCCACAGACCCCAAAAACCAAGCAATGGCAAGAAGGAGTCCGCAAACTCCAGGACTCTGTGCCGCAGCTGCCCAGTATAGGGACCTTGAAAGATGTCAATCAGGGCAGCGTTGTCTTCTGGACTCCCATTGAAATACCGCATCAGGTCCTCCAGCTCCCGAGGCGGAGCCAGACGTGCACCGAAAATGAATATCGTGTTCATGCTGACGAACGTCAAACCCAAGACCAAGAGAGTGGAAGCTTTGCGCCGGCGAAAGAAGTAGGCGACCATACCAGCCAAAGCATAGGTAATCAGGATATCGCCTTCCCAAAGGAGGAAGTAATGCGCCAGCCCGAAGAGCAGGAGCCAGATTGAACGGGCAAAGAAGGCCACCTTGTAGGCCCCAACCCGCAGTTCTAGTCGAGAAATCAATAACAGGATCCCAGCCCCATAAAGGGGAGAGAATATGGTCATGAACTTCTGATCAGCCAAGATGTGCGACAGGTTCCAGATCCATTCCTCCATACCGGCGAAATTACCGTAGGCGGTAGGGTTGTGGAGGACAAAAGGACCAGCAAAGTGCGGGATATTCATAATCAGAATTCCCAGTAGCGCAAAGCCCCGCAAGGTGTCGATAGCTTGGATGCGCCGACTGTTGTTTAACGAATGTCGGCTGAGTGTGGAGGTGGCGGAAATCGCTGTGTGGTCCATGTCCCTTGCCCTTTCTTCGTCTAGGCAATGTAACAGTGATGGCTTATCTGTTGGGGCCACCCATGATGACCATCTGAATTCATCCTATTGAACCGCCTTGAACTTGCCGGGAAACTATAAATTCATGTTTCCGATATCGGAATACCCGCGGAGAGAAATGACAGGCGACTCGGAGACATCTCCGGGGGGAACCAGCAACCTGAAAAGGATCGTCCTTGCAGCACACCATCGGTGATTTGCTCCCAACTCACCCCAGCGCAAGGGTCAAGAATGATGGCAACTAGCCAAGTTTTTCTTCGCTCCATCCTTTGGAAGTGGAGTCAATTCGGTAGATACGAATTCTCGAATCCGTTCCGTATCAGGCCAACACCTCGGGGCTTTGGGAACCACAGAATGGAAACGCCCTTACTTAGCCCTAATGCCATATTCCGAAATTGAAGGAATAGGGAAAGACTGAAACGGCCTTGTATCGAATAACAGTTCCAACATAACTTTATTGGGAATGCCGCAAAATTATCCAGTACAAAGCTACAGTCCTCCATTCCCTTGTCTGTAATTCCTGTTTAGGTGAACAAACTGGCTTCGGCGGAAGTAAATACTACAGAAAGCGGCCATCACTCCAAAGCAAAGTCCGAAATTGGTCTGGTATCGCATCCAGACGACTGAAACAACATTCTGCAGATTGATACAATTACTCTTTCCCAGCAGGCATTGTCTGACCTTTATATATTGCGCTTGGTGTAAGAGCCCACCGGCGGATTGCACCCAGGCGGTTGGTCAGGCGACTTTGAGGGCTGGTTTAAGTCTCTTACAAAGGAGCAACGTAATGGACGGCAAATTCTCACGTCGCAGCTTTCTTAGGACCATGGGCGGAGGGCTTACCCTCACAGTGTTGAGCGCCTGCGTAGCAGCACCGCCTGCGGCCGGAGAAGGATCCGAACAGATGGCGGAATCGGTAACTGTACAGCTTATGTTCTGGCCCGTTGGTGGTGAAAGAGGAATTGCCGCCATGCAGCAAGCCTTGGATCCTTTCCAAGAAGCCAACCCCAATATCGAGGTGGAACAACTTGCCACTCCGTGGGGCGACCTACATGACAAATTCCTGACTACCTCCGCCGGCGGAGTTCCACCAGATGTTTCGGCTCTGGACAATTACTACCTTACACAATTCGCCTCAAAGGGGATCCTTCTTGCATTGGATGACCGTGTGGCTGGCGATGATAGCGTCAGCGGTGAAGACTACTTTGAAGCCGCTTGGAACGAAGGCGCATGGTCCGGGCAAAGGTGGTCGATGCCTTACATAGGCAGTACCCGGGTTCTCTACTTCAATGTCGATCTGTTCGAAGAAAAAGGCATCACTAGACCCGACGAACAGTGGGAAGCAGGTACCTGGACGTGGGAGGCATTTCTTGAAACGGCTCAAGCTCTTACGGACAGGTCCGGAGATGCCATGGATGCGATTTACGGATGCACGGCCGATACTTCCATGTGGGGCGCCTTGCCCCCATGGATCTGGGGAGCGGGAGGACACCTTCTCAACGAAGATCGAACCGAATGCCTTATGAATTCGGCTGAATCAGTGGAGGCAATCAAGTTCTGCCAAGACTTGATTCATACCCACGGAGTCGCACCATCGCGAGCGACGACACAAGATGTGGACCTCGTGGGCACCGGCAGAATTGGCTTTTGGGCTTCCTGGCGGGGCTTGGTTATGCGCTACCGCAGCTTCGATTACACGTGGGAAGCTGTGCCCTTTCCGATGGGAGCAGAGGGGAAACTCACCCTGTACAAGGGCAACTCAATGGTAGTCGCCAAGGTGGGCGAGAACCTGGATGCGGCATGGGAGCTGTGCAAGTACATGTCAAGCCAAGAGGCCGATGCCATCTGGATTAACAATGGTGGGGCTACACCGCGACGAGACAACATTGATGTATTGCTGGCCAGTACTCCTCCCCAAAACAATTCCTATTTCTATACGCCTTTGGATGAAGGCTGGGCTCGCACGCTGCCTTTCAGTCCTCTTTGGATCGAATGGACTCGTGGTCTTGATCCTTTCCTGGACCGAGTCTTCCTGGATGGAGAGGACGTGCAGGCAGTGATGGACGAGGCCGTGGTAGAAATCAACGATATTCTGCAAGGGTCCTAGTTTTCTGATCGGATGCTGTGTTGCTGGGGAAAGTAGCAGGAAAAGCTAAGTCCTTAGGGATAGTTTCTCTCGCCCCTACCCATAATCAGAAGGCCGCCACGCAGTGCATTGCACTGGCGGCCTTCCATTTTCTTGACCTCGCTTTGCAAGATTCGGGGGAAAGGGCTGCGGCTGGCCTTTCGACCTAAACCCATGTTTAAGCTACGTTACGCCCAGTTGGAAGAGCTTCATGGCTGGCTCTTCGTCACCCCTTGGATATTTGGTTTCCTGGTCTTCATCATTGGTCCCATGTTGGTGTCGGTTTATCTGGCATTTACAAACTGGGACATTCTGACACCTTCTCAGATGGTTGGTTTTGGCAATTTCATCAAGTTAGCCACTGATGATCCTCTGGTGGGACAGGCCCTGAAAGTCACGTCCATCTACGCCTTGGTCTCCATCCCTCTTCAGGTAGTGCTAGGCCTGATCTTGGCCCTTTTGCTGAACGAGAAAATCAAAGGCATGTCTTTCGTCCGCACGGTTTTCTATTTGCCCAGTGTAGTGTCGGGCGTTGCTGTGGCTCTCCTCTGGCGATGGATTTTCAGCCCTGACTTCGGCCTCTTGAATGCGGGTCTGCATATGATTGGAATCCAGGGTCCGGCGTGGCTGGCCAACAGCCGTACTGCTCTCGCCGCTCTGATATTGATGAGCCTGTGGGGGGTGGGCGGCGGCATGATTATTTTCCTGGCAGGCCTGCAAGGGGTTCCTACAACCTTGTACGAGGCATCCGAAGTCGACGGGGCAAGTAGCTGGGTCCGGTTCTGGAATATCACCTTGCCCATGATTTCGCCTGTCATTCTTTTTCAGACCATCATCGGCATCATCGGGGCTCTCCAAGTGTTTACTGAAGCCTACGTTATGACCGAGGGAGGGCCCAAGAATTCTACGCTCTTCTTTATGCTCTATCTCTATCGCAATGCTTTTGAGTTCCTCAAGATGGGATATGCCTCTGCATTGGCCTGGGTTCTCTTTGTATATATTCTCGCGTTGACGTTGCTGGTGCTACGTTTCTCAGCCGCATGGGTCTACTACGAAGGCGCTTCGGCAAGGGGCGGTTCCTGATGGCTTCAACATCGAAGTCTTTGGATTCGAATTCGGCAAAGGCAAACTGGCGTACCAATCGTCGTTTTCATTACACGGTGAAAATGACCTATGTATACCTGCTGCTGGCGGTGGGGGCCTTTTTTGTATCAGTTCCATTCCTGTGGATGCTCTCCACGTCCCTCAAGACCTTGGGGCAGACATTTATTTTCCCCCCTATTTGGGTCCCCGTTCCGGCCCAGTTCTCCAACTATCCGAAAGTCTTCGATGTGCTGCCTTTTCTCCGTTACTTCGTTAACACGGTATTCATAACCGGGCTCAGCGTGGCGGGAATCCTTTTCGCCAGCAGCCTGGGAGGATTCTCATTTGCTCGGTTACGTTGGCGCGGAAGCTCCATACTGTTCGTGATAGTCCTGAGCACCATGATGTTGCCACCTCAAGTCACCATGATTCCGAAGTTCATCCTTTTCCGCAACCTAGAGTGGTTGGATTCTTACAAACCCCTCATTGTCCCCTCTTTGTTCGGGACCGGCTTTCAAATTTTCCTTTTCCGCCAATTTTTCTCGGCCATTCCAAAAGAAATTGACGAAGCAGCCCATATGGATGGATGTGGTTTCATAAGGACCTATTGGCGCATCATCCTGCCGTTGTCAGGCCCTGCCATCATCACCGGGTTTCTCTTCTCCTTTCGCTATCACTGGAATGACTTTCTTGAGCCGCTAATCTATATCAACAGTCATGACAAATTCACGCTGGCCCTGGGCCTGCGGCTCTTCCAAGGGGAGTTCTCGACGAACTGGCCTCTACTGATGGCAGCTTCGACTATTACCATGCTGCCAGTTCTACTTACCTTTTACTTCGGACAGCGCTATTTCATTCAAGGCATCGTAGTATCTGGGGTCAAAGGCTGAACCAGAGCCATATCCGAGCATCAGTGGGAACGCAAAGGCCGTTTGCAATCAGTTTCCTTTGCCCCTGGATCAAAATGCTAGGGGTTGTTCTTTTTGTTAGCAAAAGGGAGGGCTGAACCGTTCCGTCATGTAATGCCTCTTGTGCCTGTGTCCTCAACCTTCCTCGCGGGCATTTTGAGATTTCGCCAGAACATGCCTTGGCGATTGCGTTTTCTACAGTTGCCGTCTCTGTCTGTACAGAGTTCCTTGTTTAATCCTTGAGACACACTCTGTGCAAATTCTCAACTGTAAGGTCAGATCCCAAGTCAGGCCTGCGCTTTTTGGTCGAAAGCATTCCAGCGCTGGACAGGTCCTCACTTCTTGGAAGTTGAGTCGGGAACCTCGATGTCCCAGATATTCAGTCCCGCGTGACCCCACGCAGGCTTGAGAATGTAGGAGTCTACGGTCGCAACCATGCGCTCCCTCATCCAGCGGTGATGACGTTCGATTTCTTCTCTCCAAGCAGGATCGTTCACAAGGTTATTCAATTCGAATGGATCTTCTTGCAAGTCAAAAAACTGCCATGGTTCGCCGCCGTTGACATCACCAAGTACTGTGTATTTGTAGTTTTCGCTACGGAACCCCCTCCAGGTCTCATGGTGAAAAGTGCTGTTGGCCCTCGTTTCAGCCACGAATTCCAGTAGTACACCTGGACGATCCAGCTGATCGCAACTGCCGCTGATGAGCGGCGCCAGATCGGTACCCGGGAGTGGGTTCTGGGGGGATAACCCACATAAACCCAGCAACGTGGGAAAAAGGTCCTCTGTGCAAGTTGGAACGGGAATCCTCGTATCGGCTCTCTCCGGATGTCTGGGATCACAAATTATCAAAGGAATGCCGATGGATTCTTCGTATGGATATTGCTTGAGTAATGTACGTAACCCATGGCAGCCGCCCATCTCCCCGTGATCCGAAAAGAACACAACTATCGTATTGTCGTCAAGGCCTGTTTCTTCTAGCCAAGTTCGCAGGCGTCCCACATTCTGATCCAGGTTTTCCACCATTGCATAGTAGATCCGGCGCAGGGCCAAGAATCTCTCGCGTTCCTCGCAATCCTTTGCCGAAAAACTGGGAGGCACCTCCATTTCTCTGTCCTTCCATTTGGCTTCCAGTTCCGGAGGTGCTTCATAGGGAAAGTGAGGGGGTTCAACCGAAATGATGCAGCTAAAAGGCTTATAGGTATCGGTGCGGTTTTCAATGTAGTCCATGGCCAGATCAAACAGGCCGTCCGTCTGATAGGTTTCAATTGGGCGGGGCGTCGGATCATCATCTTCGTAATAGCACGTGTCAAAATGGCCATTCCGCAACTCGAATCCCAGCCACTTTTGCCAACGCCCCTGGTGCGCCCTTGGGACAGGCGTCAAATTTGCTTTTCGGGTGGAATGCCCAGGGAGTAATGCGTGGCCGCCGTAGAGATGCCATTTGCCTAGATAGATTGACTCGTAACCCGCATCATTGAATTCATCGGCTAGGGTCCTTTCCGCCGGTGACATTCGCCATTCAATGCCGGGCACGAACCGGGAATGTGCGTATTCTCCCGTCATGAGGGTGAACCTGAAAGGTACACAAATGGGGTAGGTTGAACAGGAATTTGAAAAGGAAACCCCCGTGCGCACCATCTGATCCAGATGTGGTGTCTCTATGTTGGGATCTCCAAATGCACCAATGGCATCTCTTCGCAATTGGTCGCAGAAAACTACCAACAGATTGGGTCTGGTTTCTGGCATTGATCTTCTCCGTGAATGGTGGGCCTATCTATAAAGGTGTACAGCAGGCGAAAAGGGCACTACACACCTAGCTCTCGCCACTATCCCTATTATTAGCAGGTAAGGGACAGAAGGGACAGGATTCGCCGCGCCGACATTCTGCCTCAACGCACACGGCACCTCCCGGAAGCTGGGAATCCAGATCCATCAACTATCCCATGGTTTGTCGTTGGTGCCCTGTTAGACACGTATCCAAGGCACGTTGAATTGTGGAGACAAGGACCTCAGGTGCCTTCCTCCGAAGCCAGGTCGGCCCCCTTCTTTACGTCTTCTGGCTATAAATCCGGCCATTTGGAAGGATCGGCCGCCGCGGCAAATATCTGCTCCCGGCTCGGCAGGGGCTGATTGGACTCTGCCCAGGCGGTCTGCAGCTGCTGCCATTTGGACTTGCCTAGTCGGTATTCCAGCAATTCCTGAACGACGGTCCATTGTCCTTGAACCAGCCCTTCAGCCCGCCCTTCGGCCCTGCTCCGAGCCTGCAGGAGCATGTCTGGAATTGCGCGCACTTGAATCCATTCTTCGGATTGAGTATCCCATGTCTCCAGATGTCCTGAGGCCCAGCGTATGTCGACGCTCAAGACGGCGCTGGTCAATCTCCCCTCTTCTGTGGCATCTATGCGCCGGTACCCTCTGGATGTACCTGTCTCATCTAGAGTGTAGAGTTCCAACGGAAAGGCTTCCATTCTGTCCAATATCCAGTACTCTCTCACCCCTAACAGGGCATACATCTTCATTTTGCGGCGCAAATCGTTGTCTCGCGTATCCGGCGTTGAGTGCAACACCACTTCTATCACCAATTGAGGCGGGCGGGCCGGGTTAAACCGATAGGAAAGGGCGTCCTCAGGTGGAATTGGTATATCCCACAGTGCCAGGTCAGGGGTCAAACCCCCCGTGTTTCGCTGTCCGTTGAACAATTCTCCTGGAATGCCTATTATTGGCACTTCCCTGCTGATGTGTCGAGTGGAAACATCCCCATTGAGAATTTCGAGCGCATCCTCCATCTCCTTCAAGAGCAGACTGTGCACACGTCCCGGAGTCATGATGCTGACATCCTCCACAACGTAGTAGGGATCGGAGGTATAGTCGATTTCATATTCATGGATACCGACTTGGTAGTCGTATCCCAGCTGGTAATGCCATAACCTGCGAATACGTTCCATCTCTTCGCAGTCCTTCGCCAGGGACGCAGTCAGGCGGGGCTGTATGCCCGGTACGGGTATTCCTGCAGGAATTTCAGTCAGACCCGGAGGGTCTTGCAACACGATGTCAACCTCCAAATCCCAAGAGCAAGATGCACGCCGGATATGCCGCCTCGCATTGCACCGGGGCGACTATCCATCGCAGCTCGGGCCATTATAGCCTCCGCCTTTGCTCAGCTGGATACTGACCGTTTCCGGGACTGCTGCAGGCAGCTGTTTTCCCATACGGAGCCGCAAAGCACTCTGAAAATATAAAAACGAATGTATATTCTTTACAATTGGATCCGACTAGAGGGCAAAGCTGCGGCAGACGGGTGATGGCACGAAGAGGCCATGGCGGGATTCACGAATGGACCAGGACGGGGTGATCCAAGCAAGCTAGAGGCAACGCTGCGATCTCCTTTCCGCTGCTTTACCCCAGACTGTTCCCGTCAATGTGCCAATTGTGGCTGCGGATGCCGGCGAGCGAGGTGCGCAATGCGTTCCAGCCGATTGCAGGTATGTCGTCGGGCCGGGGCATTCATCAGTAACGCATCGTGCCGGCGTGGTCGGACTCAGAAGCGGGCCCCAGCTGCGACCTGTGGTCCATCAGTCGAATGCCTTCATCGCCGCACAGGCGTGTGTGCAATGATGTGCAGACTGGCCGTCTGTTTTGATTGCCATGCACCCGACAGCTTCCGGAAGACAATGGCAGCTAGACTTGGGATTGGAATTTAAGATGGAAGCCTCGGGCAACCACGATGAGAGGCGGGTGCGAGCGAGTGTAGGGTGGGTAGACTCCAATCCGGCCCAACGCCGCAACAGCTAGCGAAACAGCGAATTCTCATGGCTTCCGCCTTCTCCTCTTTACTCCCTGAATCAATGTCGAAACAGGAGGCTTTGTATTGTCTACGTTTTCTGGTAGATGGGACGCTGCTTGAGGGCTAGAGATTCCTTTTCAAGATCCTGTACTAGAATTTGCTCGCCGCTGTTCGTGATAGTACATCCGCACCCGTGGAGTTGATAAATGAAACAGATTCCCGTTATCCGCCAGATCCGGCTATCCCGCTACCGCATCCCTTTTCAGAATATTGGCAGTGACCTGGGTTTCGCCATGGGCCCCTTTTACGAGCCCGGTAGCCTCGGGTATAGGTCCGTATTGGGCATTCGCATTGAAACGGACGCAGGTATTACGGGGGAATATATGAGCATTGCCCCGGCCACGTATGAGCAGATTCTGATGTTCGCTCCCTACCTGATCGGCAAGTCTGCCCTGGAAAGGGAACGGTTCTACAATCAGGCCAAGATTATACTGCGCAAGAATGACCGAATGGGACTGGGACCAATCGACATCGCCCTGTGGGACTTTGCCGGCAAGTTTCATGATGCGCCCATCTATCAGTTGCTGGGCGGCTACCGCCAGGACCTACCTTGTTACGCCAGCACCTACCACGCGGACCGTACGCCGGGAGGGCTGGACTGCCCGGAGGCATACGCTGACTTTGCTGAACAATGCCTAGAGATGGGATATCAGGGATTCAAGATCCACTCGTGGGCGGAAGTCTCCATTTTCCGAGAGATTGAAACGGTGAAAGCTGTGGGACGCAGAGTGGGCGGGCGCATGGCTCTGATGCTTGACCCTTGCTGTGTTTACGATACGTTCGCGGATGCCCTCAGTGTAGGTCGGGCGTGCGATGAGGAAGGATTCTATTGGTATGAAGATCCAATGCGGGATGGAGGCGTATCGCTGTATGCACACAAACAGCTGCGATCTATGCTGAAGACTCCCTTGCTGCAGGGAGAGCATGTCCATTTGGTGGAAGCGCATGCGGACATGGCAGCGGCCAACGCCACCGATTTCTGGAGAGCCGATCCGGAATACGATGGCGGGATTACGGGGGTCATGAAAATCGCCCATGCGGCCGAAGGCTACGGTATGGATGTTGAACTGCACATTGCGGGTCCGGCCCAGAGGCATTGCATGGCTGCGATGCGAAACTCGAACTTCTACGAAATGGGTCTGGTCCATCCCAAACTGTCCAATATCGCGTGCCCGCCTGTCTATGCCGACGGCTACGCGGATCAACTGGATTCCATTGACAGGAATGGGTGTGTTGGCCTCCCTCAGGGACCGGGACTCGGCGTAGTCTACGATTGGCCCGGCGTGGAGCAATTCCTGGAAGGTGAGCGCGTCATAGACTGACCGACTTGCCATTGGTCCACCGGCATGGCGGTCTTCTGGAGGTCCAGTCTGAAATCCCTTTCCTGCGAATTGGCAGGTAGCCGGAACCGAATGTGGTGCAGGTGGAACTTGCTTGACTATCGGGGTGTCGGGCACCTTGCCATGATCACCTGAGTTCTTGCACCTCCAGTCATTTCTGGCGTTTCAAATCGCGGGTGGCAATCAGGGATAGGGTCCCTGATTGCTGACTTCCGAAATGTGAGGGGAAACTTCGGTTCCGACGTGGGTCTAAATGATCGCATTGCAATTGCCTGCTATGATCAGACGATCAAATCCGCACCGGGCTGCGCGTTGCGGGTCCGTCCTGAGGCCTATCCGCTCTTCCACATTCTCAAGGCTGTTTGTGCATGAGTCCTACTGATCCCATTCTGGTTGAAGTCATCCACAACTATTTGTTGTCGGCTGCGCGGGAAATGCAACGCAACCTGATTCGGACTTCCTACAGCACCATCATCTACGAAATTCATGACTTCGGACTGGGCATTTATGACGACCAATGCAGGTTGCTGGCCGAAGCACCTGGCTTGGCCGTATTCACGCGGGGCAATGACTATGGTCTGAAGAAGATGGTGGACTTCGTGGGTCGCGAGAATTTCCACCCCGGGGATCTCATTCTATTGAATTACCCTTACTGGAGTTCCGCGCACATCCTGGATGTGCTGGCTGTGTCGCCCATTTTCCATGAGAAGACCTTGATGGGCTTCACGGCTGTCAAGCAACACTGGTTGGATTTGGCCCAAAAGGATCCTGGCTATTGTCTCGACACCACCGAGGTATTCCAGGAAGGTTTGATTCTGCCCTGCAGCAAGATTTATGAACAAGGTGTGCTCAACCAGCAGGTGCTAAACGTGATCCGCTTCAATACCCGCATGCCGGACCGCGTGATCGGGGATATGCACGCCCAGATCTCTTCTTGCCGCACGGGGGAGCGCCGCGTGCAGGAACTGGTGGCGCGATTTGGACTGGAAACCTACCGGGCAGCGGTGGAAGACATTTTGAATCACGGCGAAACCCTGGCCCGGACTCGCCTGGCCCGGCTGCCGCACGGCACTTGGACTGCCCATGACTTCTTGGATGACGACGGTATCGACAAAGATCGCTTGGTCAAGATGCAGGCCACCGTGACGGTGACCGCGGACGAGATGATTGTGGACTGGACGGGCTCCGACGATGCCGTCGAAGGTCCCCTCAACCTGCCCATCGGTTCCACTCTGGGCATCAGTGCTCTGGTGTTTAAAGCGGTCACTACGCCGGACACACCTGCCAACGAAGGCAATTTCCGCCCTTTACGTGTCATTGCACCAGAGGGTTGCGTTATGCATGCCCAACCCCCCGCCCCCACATTTACCCTGTGGACCTCATTGCTGGCACCGGAGGTCATTACGAAAGCCCTTGCCCAAGGCATGCCGGATTTGATTCCCGCCTGCTCCGGTGGAGACGTTTTTGACGTGATGGGGGTTGGTATTCATCCAGATACGGGACAGTACTGGCTTGAAGCCACCAATGAAGGTGTGGGTTTCGGCGCGCATGCTGGCGGAGACGGAGAAACCGGAATCATGCACCTGTCTGAACCGGGATGCCGCAACAACCCAGTTGAGGTCCTGGAGATCAAGGCCCCTTGGCTGATTGAGAATTACGCCATCCGTCAGGACTCGGGAGGTCCTGGCGAAAATCGGGGTGGTTTGGGGGTCACGCGCACCTACCGATTCCTGGCGGATGCCACGTGCTTGACCCTGGTCAAGAAAACCCGGACCAGGCCCTGGGGTATGGCTGGCGGCTCCGAGGGGGCCAACGGACAGGTGATCGTGCGCCCAGATACGCCGCAGGAACAGGTGACGGGCGCAGTCTATGAACAGATGAAACCCGGCGAGGTGCTGGTCAATCACTCTGGTGGTGGCGGCGGCTGGGGAATTCCGACCCGCCGCAATGCGAATGCCGTACTGGACGATGTCCGAGACGACTATGTATCGTTGCACGCGGCCCGCACGGATTATCAGGTTGTGATCGACCCGGAGCGTATGGAAGTAGACACAGAAGCGACAGCTGTGCTGCGTCGCGAAGCGAATTAAACAGTCCTTGACTGAGGTTTGGAATGGAAACTGGGAATCGCCTGCACGTGGCGGTGGATGTCGGGGGAACGTTTACGGATGTCAGCATCCTGGACGCAGATAGTGGTCATTACCGATTCGAAAAAGTAGAGACCATACCTTCTGATCCCGCGGCGGGAGTTCTGGCCGGTCTCCATAAAGCGGAAGTGTCGCTGTCAGAAGTGGCATATTTCATTCATGGCACGACACTGGGGATCAATGCCTTGTTGACCCGTTCAGGCGCGGAAGTGGCGATCGTAACGACCCGCGGCTTTCGGGACGTCTATGAATTGGGACGTACCGATCGGGATCCGATGTACGACTTCAAGTACCGTAAGCCGCCTTCACTGGTACCCCGCCAACGGGTGTTTGAAGTAACGGAACGACTGAATTACCGCGGCGAGGTCCTTACGACATTCGACCGTCAGGAGGCCTGCCAAATAGCTGCACAGATCAGAGAGTCCGGTGTGGAATCTGTAGCAGTTTGCTTCCTGCACAGTTATGCCAATCCGCAGCACGAACGCTGCATGCGAGACGTCCTGCAGGAAGGCTGTTCCGAGGTAGCGGTGACATTGTCTAGTGATCTCAGCCGCGAGTACCGCGAATATGAGCGTACCAGTACGGCCGTGATCAATGCCTATGTCCAGCCGGTCACCCGTACTTATCTGGATCGCCTCCGCCATTCTCTGGGCCAGGCCGGTTTCACAGGTCAATTCCTGTTGACGCGCTCCGGCGGCGGCGTCATGACAGTGGATTCAGCCGGAAATGAACCTGTGCAGTTGATCCTGTCCGGCCCAGCTGCCGGCGTCATTGGTGGCGCCGCATTCGGAAAAGAAATTGGTGAATCCCACCTAATAACATTGGACATGGGAGGAACCAGCCTGGACACATCCCTGATTGCCGACGGTCGGCCGCGGTTCATGCACACTCAGGAATTCCAGTCTCTCCCCATTTCGAAACCTGCCATCGACATCCACACGATAGGAGCTGGGGGCGGCAGTATTGCCTGGGTGGATGACGGCGGTCATCTGCAAATCGGCCCCCAGAGCGCAGGATCAGTACCCGGTCCAGTCTGTTATGGCAAGGGTGGAAAACACATTACTGTAACCGACGCGGCCTTGGCGGTCGGATACTTGGATCCTGGCAATTTTCTCGGTGGCGAAATGGCATTGCAACAGGACAGTATGTTTACGCTGCTGTCCTCATTGGCTGCCCGAGTGAACATGACACCAATGGCAGTGGCACGGGGCATACTTCGCCTCAGCACAGTCAAGATAGCTGGGGCGGTACGCGAGATTTCTGTGGAGCAGGGACATCACCCCCATGATTTCGCACTCTTCGTCTTTGGTGGCGGTGGTTCGCTACTGGCAACGAGCGTCGCGCGAGAATTGAACATACCCCGCGTCATCGTGCCGCCTGGGGCAGCCCATTTCTCCGCTTTCGGTATGCTGATGGTCGATGTGGCGCATGATTTCGCCCAAACCCATGTAATCGGTACGGCTTCTCTCGACTTCAACACCGTTAACCGGATCCTAGAAGCCCTGCGGGGCGAGGCCGTAGCCGCACTAGCAGCAGATGGCATCGCGACGGAATTACAGCTGTTCGAACCGGAAGCGGAAATGCGCTATGTTGGGCAGGAGCATGCTGTGGCCCTACCCTTGCCGGACCACAACCTCACCCAGCAGGATTTACCGGATCTCATGCAGCGCTTCAATGTGCTACACCATCAGCACTATGGTCACAGCATGGAGGATCCAGTTGAGTTTGTGACATTGCGCCTACGTGCGACAGGCCGGTTGCCGCGTCCTCGGATTCCCGTAGCCGAATCGGATCCCAAAGCGGTCCTGCCGCCCGCAAAGGGCGCCCGGCTAGTTGCACTCCTGGATGCTCCGACCAAGATGACGTATGCGGTATATGAACGGGCTTCGCTGGGGGTGGGTCTGGCCATTGCTGGTCCCGCCATCGTGGAAGAACCCACCTGCACTACGGTCCTGCATTCAGGTGATCGCCTGACCGTGGGTCCTCATGGTGAATTACGCATAGACGTTGCCTGAGGGAACTGGCCAAGGAGTTTCGTTCGGCAGTTGGCCTCCTGTTGAAAATACTGGGAAGTAGGATTCTCGAGGGAATGGACCCCTTTTCCTTTGCTCCCCAACTTCGATATCTGATCCCTTAATGCCAGACCAACACGCAGGTCCAACTCAGAATTCTGGTAGTGATCAAATTAAGAAAGTCAGGTCTCTAGAATGACCTCTAAGACAGCCTTCTGCCTTATTGTTGGTTAAGGAGATGCGTTTTGTATACCATCCCTAGCGGTTTGCAGCATCAGGTGCCCCTGCAATTCCAGACGGACCACGACTGCCAGGTATTACCTTCACGGGAGTAGGGATCAACCACTCCTGTCCGACTTTGGCCGCTCCCCGCACACGGCCGTTGCGGGCCAGCTGGCGCACTCTGCGTTCCGAGACACCCAACTCAAGGGCAGCACCCCTAACGCTAATGGCGTTCATATTGTTGGTTGTCTCCTCAGACGTCAACATGAACTCGAAAGGGCTTGTCTGCCCAAAAGAACTCATTTCGTGTATCAGGAATCCAATCACCTCGCCGCTATCGTCCAGCCGCTTGAGTACACGATCGTCAGCAGTGGTAGTGAAATAGCCTTCTCTGAAAGCCCACAGAACCTCTAGCATGTCCCCTTCTGGGTCGTACCAAACTGACACTGTTCTGTTTGTCATGCTTATTCTCCCTTAATTCTTCGAGACAGATATCCGGTAAGGATCTTGGCGTCTCTGCCGTCTTTCTTAACCACTAGGCAAAGATAGCTATTCCTGCCGCGCAAGTCTGAGTAGAGTCGATGGTAAATTTGGACGGAGGGATTGGACTTCGAGGCACGTATTGCATCCGACTGCCCTAGAGTTTCACCAAACCGGTGCCTTTGAAAAGCCATTTCCGGGTGCCTTTGAAGCAGGTGTCGAAGACGCTCCTCTGTAAGATGAACCGCGCTGCCTAGTTCGTCAGTGAAACACCGCAAACCATCCTCCAGATGTAGACTACTATGCCGACAAGTATTCCGTATTAGGTATAGTATTTCGGGATAAGGGCGTTGTGCGACTAGCTAAGGGAGTCTGTCGATCCACCTTAGAGGACCCCATTTAAGCTGAGCTGCACACGTGACCTCCCTTAATCCGTTTGCGCCCGTATGTATATCCGCAAGGGCGAATACTCGGTGAGCTGGCGGCTGTTGCCCAGAAGGTAGTCTGCCCCCACTTTGCATGTTGTTCTAACGGCTCGAATACAGCTGCAGCAAGGGATTCAGCTTTGGAATAGAAGTAGCTGGCCGAGTCCTGATGTTTCCAGAAGACAGGACAGAATCTATCTATATGTAATCCAAAGCTACGTTGTTCGACGTTCGTTGCCGCCAGCACAGAAGGGAAATTCTGGCTTAAGGCAAAAGACCTTCCCGCTACTACAATGTGCGGACTGATCTGTGTGCTAAGAATTCCTTTTCGTTCCGGAATTATCAACTCAGACAAGCCTGAAGGAAAGTATTCAAACTAACTCTGAGGATTATTAACGAGTTACAAACGCCAGCCATAACTCAATCCTTGGTGACTACAGTTGGCTCACTCGCGTTCTCTTGTTGGCGAAGAGTTAGGACTGTCTCTACAACATAGGGGTCGGCAATGTCTCTTCCTACCAAGGTTAACGCACGTTTCCAATTCGGTTCGACACCCAAAGCAATCCTGAGGTTTCCGGAATCACCTTCCGGCTTATGGGGCATTATTTTTCGCGCCTTAGCTGCCCAGGCACCAGGTAAATCTGGATGTTTGCCGCGCGCCACTTCATCTCGTACTTGCTTGGGAAAGACGATCTGGCCATTCTCTACTAAGGCCAATAACCTGCCCCCTTTGTCCTATTGCTCTTCAACCCCTACACTGACCTTAATATCAATCAATGCACTGGAATCGATAACCCATATCTTTCCGTCGTCTGTCATAACTACGGAATTGCCATCTATCCACTGACTTGGGCCAATTCTCGGGCTTCATCAATTTCTGGCCCTGCCATGTCAAGCCATCGGCGAAGGTTTAACTCTGATACCTGATGACGATCATATGCTTCAAAAATAGTTCTGATGGCCTTTCCACCCCACTCGTCTACTCTGATTTGAGATCGGGTTCTGCCACCCTCTGCCCCACGGACATCCTTCTCCCGGTCGAGGAGTGGCCATTTTCTAACCACTTCTCCATATACCATGTCGGGAATCGCATTCGCCTGTATGAGAGAAACGGCAGCCGCCCGAAAACTGACCTTGAAGTGAACTGCGACCTGCTGGACTAGCCTGAGGTCAGCACCATCCTGGTGCAAGACTATTTCATGAAGTTCATCTTGTGGTATCAGGGCATTGCCTGCCACTGCATCACACCAACGTTCGCGTTCAGAGGCAACATCAGGAAACACCTGTGGCAACTCACTCGGAGCCACAATTGGGCCGCAGGATTGAGCAGTATCGGTAGCCAAGTGGGCTAATTCATGGAACAAAGTGAAGGATCGGGCGGAATAGTTGTCCGCTGTACTGACTGCAATGGCAGGGGCAAAGGGGTCGGACAAAGCGAATCCGCGTAGCGAGGAAGGGGTACTTCGGTTTCTCTGGCGAACAGGCAATGTAAGCACCAAGATGCCACGTTCTTGGAATTCCTTCCGCCACTGGTCGAATTGCTGGTGATCAGAATAGTTGAAAGGGGCCACCCATTTTCGCAATGTCGCAGCCACAGCTACAGGGTCGTCCTGAACGGTCGCTCGCGGTATGGAAATGGGTCCACTCGTGTCAAGACGTATCAGGGAAGAGACGATACCTTGGATTCTCCTAGCCCGCCGCAGGATTAGCCGTTCAGCGGGTGACAAAGGCTCGAACCCAGTTTGTGTTGCGGCTCTCCGGAACTGAGAAGGGGTTGTTTCTTCCGGAGGGTGTGGCAGGAAGAATAGCAGTCGGGGGCGCTTTAAGTATTTGGCAAGTTTCGTGAGCTGTCCAACGGTTGGTTGGGACACTTCTTCTATCCAGTCCTGCAGGTCTGACTCGCTCACCTCGAGACGAGACGCGACCTCGGCCAAAGAGTAGCCACTTTCGTCGATAGCCCAAAAAAGGACGGCGCCAGTCACGGGCTCCTTTTTAGTGCCCAAGTGTCACCCCCCTTTGTCTCAATTGCATCGCATTCTATGTAGCCTGAAATTTATGGGAGTGGATTCCCAAGGCCCGTTTGGTCCCCAAAGGTCTACTATTCGGGCACCTCTCTAATTCTATCGACTAGCTTAGGACACATGTTTGGTAACGGAACGAACTGAATTCGCTTACCCGAGAGCTCGTGGAACACCACAGAGCATGCAAGCAGCCTCATTAGGTGTCAATACCGGGCCAGTCTTGACTCATGGACCGACAGTCAAAAGAGATAGTTACTCACATCTATATCCAATCCAACGTGACCCCAATCGTTCATCCAGTTTGAATTCCTTAGACCTTCTCTGTGGAAGGAGAAAGAAATTCAGAGAAAGTCTTGCGTGTGCATAGCATTAGGTGCTGCTTGGCACGGGACATAGCCACATAGAGTAACGCTCGGTCCTGTCGTAAACGTAGTTCCCTTTCGTGTGGATCATTAACATGAGCTAGGGCACGCTGTAGAGGGAAGTGTTCTTGGTCCGCATCCAGTATCACCACCGCGGAGAACTCCAGACCCTTGACACGGTGGGCTGTGGCCAGTCGCAGGGCGCCATGTCCGTCACCATCGGTGTCCCGGCCTTCTAGACAGTGGACCGCCAGGCCTTGCTGTTCCAAGGCATTGGCCCATTCATCTCGGAGGGCATGGGTACGTGCGACAAAGCAGATGTCGTCATTCACGAGCTTCTGATCTGACTTGAGATCTTCGACCCACGCGATTAAATCGGGAAGGGCTTGCTCCAGTGATGTGAAATTTCGCAATTCCGGCTGAGGTCCGCTGAACAGGCTCCGATAACCCAACTGTGTGTCCAAGCCGCCATCCAGATCGTCAACTTCCATATTCTTCAGTACCGAAACTGCTTTTTTGAGGATTTGCTCCGAGGTCCGGTAGTTGATCCGTAACCGTGAACTGCGGCCCCTGATCTGGATGCCACAGCGGCTCAATACCACCTGCCGGTCGTAAATTCGTTGGTGCGCGTCCCCTACCAAGAACAAACGGTTGGGTTGGGGAGTCTCAGACGGTTCAGCACCATGTGCCAACGCATTGATCAGACGAAACGCTTCATGGCCGAAATCCTGCGCTTCGTCTACGACTACTGAGACATAAGGCAAGGAAACTGGGCGGCTGGCTATGATCTGGCGCACAGCCCTATAGGCATCCTCTTTCTCTATCAAACCTGCCAACTGCAGCTGTGCCCGATAGGCTTCGAATACTTGCCAGATCTTCGCGCGCTGGGGACGGGACAAGGCAGTGCCGCGGCCCGTGCGCTGGACAGCCAAATATTCCTGACGGGTGGAAATTCCCTGTGCCAACACCACCCTGTGCCATTCGTCCTGGTAGAAATGGGGTGACAAGGAGAGATTCTGGTGTCGGGATTGCATGGCCTGCTCCCAAGGATCGAGCAGCCTTTCATCCTCCGAGTTGTACACGATGGCCTGCGGAAAGTCGTGCTGGCGCAGGAATCGGTAGACCCAACGGTCCAGGTGGACCACTTCCAGCTTGCGAAAAGCGGATTCATCGGTAATGAGAGACCTTAGATTCTGCTTCAGGTCGGCAGCCAGATTGGCTGTGAAAGTTAGGAAGAGAATCCGCTCCTGATCTGACGACACTAGATTGGACAGTAACCACTTTGCGCGATGCATAGCTACGACTGTCTTTCCGGTACCAGCACCCCCTAATACCCTTACCGGACCATTCCAGGATCGATCCACAAGTCTACGTTGGGAGGGATGCAGGAAAACCCGCCACTTTTCCTGGGGGGCATTCAGCATCTGTTTTAGTTCTTCCTCATTCTCTACCACCCAGAATTGGGCCTGACTACCGACCCGATTCAGGGCGGGATCAATGTCCAGTGGATCGAATTGCTCTTTCTCTGGCGACAGGGCAAGCTCATCCAAGGCCTCCGCGAAGGAGTATCCTGCCAGCAGCATGTACATGGCATCCTGAGCTTCAGATGGAAACTGATCGCTTATTTGCTCGAATTCCCCAACATTCTTTACCGTGCGGGCCAATCCGAAAAGTGAATTGGGAATGCCTAGATGCCGCAACTGTCGGTCCCGCAACTCATCTATGGGCCCCTTTACCTCTGGCGGTGACTTCGTGTCTGGCCCACTGTCAATCCCTGTCCGAGCTTCGAAAATCTGTAATGTGCCGGATCCCACATTAACTTCGCAGCGATGGCGGCGGGCCCATTCGTAGGCAGCGTCGTGATTGTCTACATGCAGTAGAACAACGGCATTGGCGCCCTGAGCCAAGATCCCCCGGTATTGGAGATCTATACGCACTGAGTACAGATTTGGAGTGCCGTGAATTCGTTCGCGGTGCTGGCCCAAAGATGTGGGGTTTTGGCGGAATCTAGTTAGGAAGGCTTGTACTTTATTCTGGATGTGGCGGGGCAACTGCCAGACGCAATCGAAGAACGTATCGGACAGAGCTACTTGAAGACCTGGATTGCTCATGCCTTCTCCTCTTGTCCTAGTGCCATTAGTATTTCCCCTCTATCGCTGTCGATCTCGCTAAGAAGGAACAGGCTCCACCCCTCTTTCAATAGGCTTTGCCGAAGCGCGTCGGACAGATCTTCCATTAGGACGCCGACATGCAAATCAGGCCATGCCATCTCCAGCTGTGAAACAACCTGCCCCTTTAGCAGAACGTCCCAGCCCACCTCGGGTGCCTGAATACCTGCCTGCCGGAGATGTAGGGCAGACGCATGCGCTTTCCCATTCAAGTAAAGTATTGAATCGTCCCACTCGTCTCTCACAGCAGGAATGCGGGGAGGTCCAAGGGGGAAATCTGGGGGATCGATTTCAGTCGAACAGAGCCAGTAGGTTCGAGGCAGAAATTGAAGCAGGTTGAACAGGCGCAATGTACCGGCCCACTGAAACCTGCGTTGCTGTTCATCTCTTTGGTTTTCGTGTAGGTAAATGAACGGACGTAACCCAAATTCATACATGGGATTCAGATCGGATTCCGCCACCCCAATTGCCAGAAACGTTTCTTCATGTACAGCTAGGCCAAAATGGGAGCGGACTGGCATACCATCGCTGTAGGCTCGGGCTATGGAATGGGTGGTGTCAATTCGCTCCAACAGTTCTTCGCTCTTGATGGGATGGTGACTCAATACCAACAACGACAACTGTCCAGCTACTGCGGACCAAGTCTCACTCTTAGGGTGTTGGAGAAAATGAAACAGCAGCTCTGCAGAGGTACTTCTCCGGATGGTGAATAGCAGGTCGCGCGTTTCATTGCTGAGAGACGGTAAGTCAGTTGCATCCAGAGCTGAAAATGGATCCCATCGAGTCTGTGTTTTCGTTTGAGCTTCAGTTTCCAAGTCTTCCCAAGTGAGAGACCAGACCCACAGCCTGCCGGAATCTCTAATGGACATCCGCTGGCGAACATCAGTGGCCACTCTGTCCTGATGGTATTTCCAGCCATCCAGGAACAGAGCAATGGGTTTAGACATGTCATCAGGCCCGCTAGTCTGCCGCAGCAGGAAGTCAGCCCGAGCAGGTTCAGTTACGCTGTATCTAGAATCCAAGTTCACTTGGGGTTCAATTTCCCAAGTGATGTCATCCATACGGATCAGATAACCGTGTTTGCCTTGCTGGACCGGGGCCGACTGAAACTGCCCTCCGGCCCCCTGTACTTTTTCTTGCAGCCAGGAAACAAACCGTAACTCCAGTTCGCTTTCCTCGATTTGGGAGATATCTACATCTCCAATACTGTCTTGGGCCTGTAAGTCTGGCCACACCGAAAGAACTTCCCGGATCATGCGAATGGCCGTGTCACGGGAAATCTCGGGCATGCGCATTCGGTTCCGGTAACCAAAAAGACACCGGTAACAACCGTCTTTACGCATCTCCTCGTCCTGTTCCTGATCCTGGTTGCAGACACATTCCTGCATGGTCTGCAGCGCCTGGTTCAGAACCAGATAGAAGGTGTCAGGCCTTACCAGCTGTTCTAGATAGCCAGTGCCGCCCGGCACGGAGTCGTATAGAAACAGCCAATGAGTTGTTCCTCTACCTTCCTCCAGTGACAAATTCACGGATCTGAGGTGGTCCACTTTGCCTTCGAAGCTCAACTGCATGCCCAGCTGCAGGGCAGCCGTAAAGGATTGGATCTCGGTTTCGTTCGCGCTAAGTATGGGTAGGCGAATCCGGACTGCTTCGGATCTAAAGTCGCTGTACAGGAAAGTGTGAATCCGGTGATCTGTGTCATCAGTCTGCCGGAGCACAGGACAGTGACGGGCGTGTTCTTCCTTCCAGGCCGGTTGTCTGCTAAGGCCTATAGCATTGCCAGTTGTTTGCTCAACTCCCGTTTTGGGAGACAACACATGCCCGCATTGTGCGCACAATAAGAAGCCTTCAGCCTGCACATCCTGTCCGGCCACTTCCATCAGGTCGTTTTCCGCTCGGCGTCCGAAATTCACATCCCTGAATTCGACATGCGCCAGGAATTCAAAACCGAAGGGCTGGGGAAGTGTGGGAATTAGATGAGAAGATCTGGCCTCTAAGTTTTCAAAGGATGGATATAGTTCCCTGGCGTAGGAAACGATGGTTCTTTCTTCCTGATCGTCCCCAATCCTAGTGTCTCGGGAGCTGGATACTGCGTGTACCTGCTTCAGGCGCACCATTTTTTTTACTTGTCCCACGTCTCGCCACTGGGGGGACATGCAGCGAGGACAGGCATTTGCTACAGTGCCAGATTCGCGCTCCAAATGGGGGCAGACCGGACAGAATCGCCAATCTTCCGGCTCCGAAATCCGGAGATCGATCTCGTTGATGGGAATGCGATGTCCTTCGGCATAAAAGCGTGATCCGGGAGCGAATTCTGTAAGTCCGGAGGAAGCTGCCCGTACATATTCACTTGGCCTGTCCTGCCACTGGCCCGCTTCATCCCGCGAGGATGTGACTGAACGTAACTTGACTCCTTCAGCCGGAAAGGCGTAATTGGGCAGGATGCCAAAATTGGTCAAAAGCTCCAGCACGTCCTGCCTTTGCACATTCCGGTTGATGGCCTGGTACACCCTCCGATCCTGCTCCAAATTCCTGATCTGTTCCTCCAAATCCTTGGGGGCGGGATGTGCACTTTTCAGAGTCTGTATCGCCCGATCCAATTGCCTTATGCGCCGCTGCCATTGCCCCCTCTCGGTTTCTACTTGTTTAAGGCAATTCAGAATGAGGAATCGGAACGACTCTTCCGGATCTGTTGCGCGAATGAAGGTAGATAATCGCGTGGACAAGCCTTCTTCTGCCGGCAAGTCGAACATATCCCTGAAATCTGCGAGCAATGTATCTCCCTGCCGTTCCACGAAGATAATCCAATCCAAAGGGAATCTGCTCTCATCGTTCAGATCCAATGCTTCCAGTGCAGCTCTGACCTGGCCAAAACGCGTTTCCCTGCCCGTATCCGTTATCAGGCGTTCCAAAGCGAAGGCACTGAACTGCCTGCGCAGAATGGCATAGGCGTCCAGATACAGGCCTGGAGTGGAAACGGCGCCTTGGATCATTTCCGGAGGGTCTTCCCAGAAGAAGAGATCGTGGGGCTGCGAACCGACGATGGTCAACCCCAAGGCATTACCTTCGCGTCGGCCCGCTCTTCCCAATCGCTGCACGTAATTGGCTTGGGAAGGTGGCACGGAATAGAGCAAGACCGAGGACAGGTCTCCGATATCCACTCCTAACTCCAAAGTGGGAGTGGTAGACAACATATTGGGATACCAGGAATGCCCTCCAGCAATGAACTGTCTTTCGATGCGCCGCCTCCGGTCTGCCTCCAACATGCTGGTGTGATCCCGAGCATTGACTCTGCGCAAATGCCCATGCAGTAGCTGCTCTTTCAGGATAGGTGCGACATCGGCATGTGTGGCCTCCCGCAGGCGTCCGGTAGGACAGCTCGGATTAAGGCATCGCATACCAATCCAATCTGGTAACTGATCGGGATGCACATGAATACGCCGGTGGCAGCGTCCGCACTCCAAGCAAGCAGCATCAGAACTCACTTCTACGGCATCAGGTTTGATGACCCAAAATGTTGTCCGTCTGTGCCCCTCAATTTCTTCTGTCAGACCGTGTTCGGTCAAAAGCCGGAATGTCAGCAAATAGAAGTCGGTTAGGAAGTCTCCCCTTAGAGTTTCGCCGCCGCTGAAGCTCTTGCGGGCCCAAACTGGATACCAGCGCGCAGATGAGCCAGCGTCCGTTAGGGCAGCGAATCCTTCTCTGCTTTGAAGATTAGGAACCAGAGGCCGACGCGCTTGCTGGCCGTATGAGGGATATGCATAGGCACCAATGCGTCTTCTCACAGCAAACCAGTTAGCGTCCTTTTGGGCCAGAACACCGATGGGATCAATGTCTTCATGGTCGATTCTCACAGCACCGTCGTGCAGCATGCGGTGCAGAATTCCCAATAGGAAATGCTGGAACTGGCGCGCATCAGCAACTTCAAATAGGTCGCCCAACCTTTCCGCAACCTCTGTCTCCATTAACTGGGCAACGCGGGCAAGGAGGGCAGTATCCAGCGAAAGTGATAAACACCCCGTGTTCTCCAATGTGCGGCCGAATTGGGATCTGAAGGTCATTTCGCTGAAACTTTCCCAGGCCAGTCTTCTCTGTACGGCTTCCAAGTCATCTGGACTGATGGGTGTTTCAGAGTCCTCTGCCGCAAGATTATTGGAAAAGGAATTGCCTGAATCTGATTCGAAGAGATTGCTGATGGTTTTCAGCCAAAGCAGGTCCACATGCGTCATGACACCTGCAAACTCGGCGGGACTGGTGTATTGCTGAAGGGCGTCGGCAGCCAAATGTGCGTGGAAGTGCTCATATGAGGCTCGATCCGTCTGACCGGAAAGCCAATGGGCGATAGTCTGGCGCAGGAGAGTGCGGTAACTGCGCGCTTCTATGAAACCGGCCCGGTGCGCCACATCCTGCACCGAGTCACCGAATGCCAACAGTTTCGGATCTCCATTGGCCTTGGAGGCAAAAAGTAGACTGACCAAAGTGCTGGCGATGGAGGTGGCGGATACGCCAAATATGCCAGTACCGGTACTGGAACCACAATAGGCACAACGCGCACTTTTTTGAGACTGCCGGCCGGACCCAGTCATGGACCATTTAGGTTGTGACCGCCATACTTTATATAACGACCGCCCACCGCAAGCGTGACAACGTGCAGGGGGATTCGATTGCAGATGCCAATGCAGACATTTCTGGCAGACATGCCCCTCAACATGCTGTACGCCTCCCAAAATGCCCGCGGCAGGTGGCTGTGGCAACAGGTAGGTCAAACGGGAAGAGGGATGAGAGGAGAAATAGGCCAGATAGATCGAATTGAGATCTTGAGTGAATCCATCCCCTTGCAGCGTCTCCATGGTGATCCAAGCCAAGCCGCTACATTCGCGGCAATGAACCACGGGCAGTACAGATTCGGGGTGATCTGCAGACAGGTCACGGGAATGGAACAGCTTGGGAACTGACGCTGGATTTTCTTCAACTGAATCTGCGTTCCCAAGGAAATTGAATGATGGGATAGACACCACCATGCGATTCAATTCGCGAATCCAGAAATGCACGCGCACAGTGAGAAAGGGCAGGTAGTCCTCATTCCCTGCATGTCGCTTGGCGTAAGCGATCAACGTAATGAAGCCAACTAACAGATCTTCGATGTCGGACAATGTCCAAGTTGGCAGAACCGAGTTCTGTATGAGTAGGGCCAAACCGTCTAGAGACAGGAGGCTGCGGTCAAGGGCCGCCAGCAGATGAAGCAGAAAGGTATGTTGGCCAATATGCTCTCCGAGTTGGGCTCTCCAAATCCCCTCCCCGACTTCGGCCACATCCGTTTCTCCAAACCAAGCCTGATGCAAATCCGCAATTAGGGCAAGGGGTTCTCGTGCAAAGGCTGTCCGAGCCAGGTTTCTGGCCTTTTCAGGAGAGGGCCATAGGTCTTGCAGGCTCTCCTCTTGGACGTGCTCCAGGAAGGTGTCCATGTCCACTCTGTCTTCGGTTACAACCGCATCTTCGGTGAAAGCTTCGTCAAATAGCTTCTCGGCGTATTCGACTATGGGTTTGGTCTCTCCTTGATCACCCAAAGTGGCCGATGTGCCTACGCAACAGAGAGTCTGAGGAGGGATCTGAAGGCGTGTCTTCAGGCGGCGAATTAGACAGGCTAAGTCCGTGCCCTGCGCCCCATCGAAAGTATGGAGTTCATCTACCACAAGATATTGCAGAGTATCCGGTTGATTCTGTTCCCACAGTTTTTTCCGATTGGGTCGGATTAGCAGGTTGTCCAACATCTTGTAGTTAGTCAGCAGGATGTCCGGTGGGTTCCGGTGCATGATTTCGCGCGCACGGATAATGTCGTCCTGCTGCATGACGGTGGCAGGATTCTGTGGCTCCTGATCCGCGTACATGCCTGCCCGTACCTTGCCTTTAAGATGTGGGTTGTGCCAGATTTGGGCCGCCAAACGCTTGGCCTGATCTTCAGCCAAGGCGTTCATGGGATAGATGACAATGGCCTTGATCCCTGGTTCCCCGGCCTTCTGGCGACACCAGTCCAAAATGGGCAAGAAGAAACACTCAGTCTTTCCTGAACCTGTTCCGGTAGCCACTATCGTGGAGTCTCGAACACTACCTTCTAGCCGTTCGAAAGCCCTTTGTTGATGCAGAAAGGGTCTGTGCCCCAGAGGCACGTCTGGGAAATATTCTTCGTCAGTTGCCGCAGTTGAAAACGGCAAGTCTACGCCGATATAGGGTCCCCGGAAGAGATTGTCCGGTCCCGAAGTGAAATCGGTAATCAGGTTTTCAAAGCCGGGCGTCGATGGCTTGAATGAGGTGTGCAGGAACTCCTTGACCCCTTCCTTGATTTCCCTCGCCAGAGCCAAGGGCAGGATTCCGGTGAAGCGGTTGGAAGAAGGCGAAGCGGTTGTGAGTTCTTTGGCCATAGGATCGCTGTTGACCTAGAGATGCTTCTCGAAGTACTGCCAAGCCTGGCCATAGTCTTCTTCAAGGTTGGGCTTGGTGAATGGGGCCACGTATTCAATCGTGCGCGTCCATGGGCCGCTAGGCATGGTGTTGTCCTCAATATCTTCAGCCAGAATGCCGGATTTCATGTCTTTATGAGAATCCCAGTCTTTGCGATTTTCCTTTAGCCCCTTGCCAAGGCGGTTGGACCAGACGATACGGCCCTTCTGGTCGTACCAGGTTTTATCTTCGTAGCTACGCATTACGGGAAAGACCAAACGGTAGATCTGGAGCAATTCTTCAAGGGAAAGGTCGAGGGCCATGGCTACCATGACATCAATTTCTAGAAGAGCTTGTCGACGCGTGTAGTCTGAACGTAAGGCACAGGATCGAGACCAATTCTGGGAGGCGTAGCTTACCCCTTCCAAGTCTAGGCTCGGATGATGAGAAGCCCATCCAACAGGGGAGTAAAGATGGGCAAATTCATTCCAAAGGGGTGCGTAGTAATTTGTTAGGCAATTGAGCTGAAGTGTGCGGTGGCTTGCAGTGTCCGGCAGGTCGACAATTGGTAATCTCGATGTGAATGAATCGCGAAGGTGAGTCACTTGAAAAGACTTAGCAATGAAGTCAAAGGGCAATGAACTCCATAAGGTACAGAGATTGACGAGAGTCTTGTAGTCCCTGAAAGAGAAAGTTTCGCAAGCATCCACGTGTGCAAAGCCTTTCCCAAGAATAGCGCTCTGCAGAGTTCGCTCGCTGGAAGCCCCTACATAACCCCGTAGAATAATTCGTTCGCAGTCTACGTGCTTTATGCCTTGATCCCAAGGCACTGACCGCCCTCTGCTCCGGTATTTACCCCAGGGAATTACAGGCGTGTAATTAGCCCGAGGCAAGTAGTCGTCAGGTATTTCAGTCAGGTCGATCACATCATAATCTTGGTTATGCTTGCATTGTGGTCGCGGGCATTTGGCCAATGGGTTTCCCAAGCTAAACATCGGCCCTGACAGGATCATGTCTGAAGGTCTGTCGTAGAAGGACGTTTCCCGACGGAAGATAGGGTCAGGTTCTTTTCTATCAGTAGTTTCGTTCCACATTGCATCCTGCATGTACTCCCCCTTAAAGTCCCCCAGACGCTTCGGCACTTGAGTTATCTTGATCAAGGCATCTGCAAGCTCCTGTGAATGAAGCATGGGAAGGCGCACTTGGGAAGGAGATACATCAGGATCCAAGACTGCCCCTAATCGCCCTAACGAATACTCATCGACTTCGATAACACGACTCCTGTGTCCCTTCAGCTGCCAGTTCCCATTAGCATCTTTGATACCGGGAATGGGGCCTGCACCGTCATGACTCAGGCATTCTGTGATCGTGTCAGGACCGTAGAGATTGGCGATCATGCGAAATTGGGGTTTGTCTTCCACGCCCTTGTAGATGCCGATGGCGAAAGTCGTATGATGGTCAATATCGAAGAACAAGTGGCGAGAACGTTCATTTGCAAATTGGAACATCCACGCTTGTCTCTTGTAACAGGCATCACGAAGGGATCTTCCTTTTGGATCGTTCAAATGATCCACGGGATGAATAAAACCAATTGCACCAAGCCCTCCTATTAGCTGAAATGAGCGGGCGAGAAAAGCCTTGTAGGAATTGGGTCTGGTCCCCCTGAGTATGGCGTAATTAGAACCATGCTTGCTATAGGCAGCAACTCCAGTGGCGTGCCTGTATCTTTCCAGGAATTCTGACTGCCTTTCCTCAGAATACAAGATTTTAGACTTCTGGATTGCTATCCGATCTGCGCTCAAATTGCGGATGATGATTAGAGGATTGTATTGCGCCAAGTAAATTCCCTCGGTCCAATCCATTGTGACCCATGGAGGGTTTCCCACTATGAGGTCGAATCCCCGATCTTGCAAGAGGATGTCTGCTAATTCCAGATCCCAATGGAAGAAACGTTCTCTCTCGGATACTTCCTTCACAATTGGAATTCGGGTCGGCATGGCCCCAGCAAGACTGGAAAGGTCAATGTGGTCTCCCGGTCGGTCAAGCAATGTGTGAAGGTAGCGGTCCCTAATGTCCTCCAGCTCCATCTGACGGATCCAGTCAACGGTCCCAGTTATATCTGCTCTCGTGCCCGTTAGAATCAGATGCATCTCCTCTAGGAAATGCTCTCGGCTGGGCAGCGCCTCAAGACTTTCTAGAGGCCAGAACCACAGACTGCACCAGTAATCCATAGCCATTCGAAGCCTATCAAATTCCTCAAAATGCCAGGAAAAAGGGCTCGGGGGACCACTGGAGAGAGGTGGCTGGCCGTACACAGGCGGTAGCGATGCTTCATATTTTGCGCGCCATTCCGCACGCTTCTCTAATACCGTCACCCAGAGGAGGTCAATCACGACTGAAAGGCCCTGAAGGACCTCATACTCTTCAATCCGATATGGCTGATTCATAGTTCGGCCCCAGGCTTTGGCTTTTGCCATGGTCTCCGGCGCCAGGTCGTTCACATCCCGACCCTTAATTTGGACCATTTCCGCCAAAGGCAAGAGAAAGTGGTAGATTTCGTTGCTCTTACGGTCATGTATCCTTCCTTTCATAGGGCGGGTTTCTTCTTGAATCCTGCGTATGCGAGACTTGCATTCTTGGAAGTGAACCACTTTGCATCCAGCACCCAGTAATGAATTCCCGTTGTGCAAGGTGCGACTGAAATCCGGACGGAATCCACCTGGCTCCATACAATTCAACCAAAGAGAAATCTGGCCCAATTCCAGGGCCCCTGGATTTATATCCACTCCAAATGCGTTGCGCGCCGTGATATAGGCTCTGACCCGCTGCCGTTCCCGAGGCAAGTCATCCACCGGGATGATGTCTCCCAATTCATGCTGTTTTTTCTGGAGGTAGTGGTCTGCCAACTGGTTGACGGCCTCAATCAGAAAGGCTGCCGAACCCATGGCAGGCTCACAGATGCGAATTAACAGAATCTGATCTGCCGAAGCGGTCTTCAAGGAAGCGGCAAGAGCATATTTCACGGTGGTCCGGGTCAAAGATTCAGGCGTGTAATAGGAAGCGGTTTCTTCTCTGCCATATCCCGTTAACCGGTAAATAAAGGTGCCACGCGGATATATTCTCGGCTGATTGCCGTCATACACTACCTCGTTTTGTTCGTAGTCTTCGCTTTGAGCCAGAGTGACAAACCAGGCCCGTTCCAGTTCATCAGGATTATCGTCTTGAGCACGTTTGACCTCGACCAGATCTTCACGGGCAAAAAATCCGGTATAGGAAAGCAAGGCCTCATACACTGCCCCCAATTGATTAACACCTAATTGGGCGTATGAGATGCGACCGCGGCCGTGCTTACCAGGCCGCGACAATGACAGCAATTCAATGATGCGACGCCAAGTGCGGTCAGAAATGCGCATCGAATCCAGCAGCGGTGTGTGGGTGGACTCAAAGAGCTCCGCTCCTACTGGATCCACTACAAAGTCATGTCTCAGTATGCCTGCAGTATCCCGGAGTATTTCAATGTCCCGGTGCGGTGTTCCTTCATGAAAGAAGCGGAAGAGGGTTTTTAAAGATTCATGCAGAAAATATGATTCTTCTTCCTCCGAGATTTGCATGATTTCTACGTTTCGCAGCTTTTCCAAACTGTATCCGTTCTGGAACACGGGAGATCTCAACGCCTCGTGTCCCAAGTGGGGTTGGGCTTCGGCAAACAGCAGAAACAGCAACCTGTACATGTACCGCAGGCATTCTCTGGTCAGCTGTTCTGCATCTATGCCATTTGGTCCTTCCCAGATGGCTCTGCGCTGTATACGACGCTGCCATATCAGTTGCTCTACAGCGGCATTGCCCAGGACTTCCACCGATTCCCGCAAGGCATACTTCAGGTCTGCCGAAACCCCATGGGCGTGAAGGCGGGATTCCTCATCAAATCGTTCTATACCCCGCACTTCACCTTGGGGCACTAAGGATTCACTGTGGAGCAGGGCCCGCATGGATTGCCAGCTGGTAGCCTGCGGTTGGGTCAGGACAGTCTCCAAGTCAAAGCGCAGCACCCGCTCGTCCGACCACTTGTAACGGTCCAACAGCAGGATCTGGGCCATAGTGAACACCATGATCCAGCGGGGCGGTCTCTGCTCGCTCAAAATCCCGCCATCGATTACTTCCTGTACGGTGGTGTTTTCGTCTGGAAGCGCAAGGTCATTGGAGACATACAGCTCGGGCTTGTAGGAAAGGCCAAGCGGATCCTGACCCCATTGATCATCTGTTAAGTCCTCTCGGACTTCCAGTATCCACAATGCATCCGCTTCTTCGCTGCGTCCGACCCGCGCTAATACCGGAATTCCCACTGAATGGCCCTGAAATGCAACAACCTCTCTGGTTACACGACGGTCAAAGCCCAAGGCATCCAACAAGGCAAATTGAAACTCTCCAGCATCATGGGCTAGGAACTGTCCCTGCTGCTCATTCATAAGTGCATGTCGACTTCGCAGGAAAAGTCCTTGCAGTTGACGATGAGAAGCAGTCTCTCTTGAAGTGAAATCTACCTGTCGTTCCCACTCCCGCCGGTGTCGTTCAAACAGTGTCGCCAGATAGTGTTCCGAAAAGAAGCTGTTCTCATTTGTAATGCCGGGAAATGCTATAGCCATTGCCAATTCTCTCCCTGTCTAAGTCTCAGCTACCCCGCAGCACGGCCACCAGACGGCAGTGCGGATGAATATTTTCATCGGTTCTGCGCATTCGTTCATACCAGTCCCAAAATTCCTCTCGCCAGCGAGCTACAGTGTCCAGTTCTTTCTGCCGTTCTGCATCGATTACCTGCTGAATGCCTTTCCGCTGGGCATACTTGCGTTCGATTCGGACCTGGTGTCTATCACACAACTGGTCCAGATTTTCCACTTCTACCAATGCTTGATCATCGACAGCGTTGATCAGATGCGCAACCTGCGCATGAAAACGCGATTGTGCGCGTTCAACAGCTTCTTCAACGAGTGGGCGTAGGTCGAAGGTCTGGTCGTCGCCTGCATTCACGTGATGGTTGGGCCTAAGTTCGGCGGTCTTCAACACCTCATCAATGTCCATGTGCCTCTGGAATTCCTTTTCCCTGAATAGCACGCCAATCCACGAATCCAGAAGTGTAGATCCTTCCTGGTTAGGAATACGGCCGAAACACAGGAATATGGATTCCTCTGCACTGAGCTGACCTTGCAGCTGAGCTACAGGTACTTCCCTGCGATTGAACAGCCGATTCATCTGTTCCCCCAGCCAGTCGGCGAAGGGATGCACTTCCCACAGAAACTGGGTATCAGGCCAGCGCCGATCGGCCGCCAATGCCCTCTGTACAGATCTCTGAATGAGATCCTGTCTGTCTGTCAATTTGATCAGCCCCTCTTGCAGGGCCTCTCTGGGCATCCAGCGCGGTTCACCTAATACGGGATCCTTCAAGGCAGCCGGCGGATCCATCTCGATGATGCGGTCTTGCACATGTACCCGCAGGCCTAAGGCACGCCGTTTATCGATTTGCCGCAGAGCTTCGACGGCATAATTGAAGAAAGAGTTGAATATGGTGTCATTTTCGACGCTCTGGCCCATTTCCTCTGCAAGCATGCCGCCCACTGTGGAACCTTTTGAGGCGCTGACACGGAGGAGATAGTCTAGGGCACTGTAACCTGCCTCCGTTGGCTCTGACTGCACCTTAGCGTCCAGATCCTTTTCCACTACATTGCTATCCAAGGACTTTTGAATAATTTCCGCCACAATCTCTTCCTGCTCGTCCCGATCGCTCGTGCCTAACAGTATTCCGGTATCCCCGATGTTGCGCTGTACCTGCTCTTCCTTTTCGCTCAACAGTTCTACTATTCGCAGGTCATTGTGTATGCGGGTTTCACGGCACCTGGTATAGAGGTAAACCACTAAGGGTTGACGCGTCTGGCCATAACGATCTATGCGGCCATTTCTTTGCTGGAATGTCATGAGGGACCAAGGCAAGTCGAAGTGCACGAGCCGAAAGCATTGGAAATGCAGATTGAGACCCTCCGCGGCAATGTCGCTGGCTATAAGCAGGCGGACTTTGGAATCCCCCTGCCCAAATTGCTCCTTAGCCTCATTGAGATCCACATCACTCATGTCACCGGACATAGTAGTCACCTGTGCCGGCTGCAATCCCAGGTCCCGCGCCAAATGCTCTTCCAGCCAATGCAACGTAGGGATCCTTTCTGTGAACACCACCAGCCGATCCGCGCTGTCTTGGCCGGTCCAACCTTCTTTTCTCAGATGAGAGAGGAGCAACTGATACCGCGAAAAAGCTTCACTGTTTATGGCCTCCACCGCCCCCTGGAGGGCTGTCAGCTGATCAATATCGTGAGCGATGTCTGTGGGTTCTGTCTCGTCCTCCAACTGTTTCCTATGACGTTGAATGCGCCTCTCCAACGTTTCCAAACATGCCGCGGGGCTGGAAAACAGGGCCTTTTCCAAAACGATGCGGAACAGGCGAGAAGACTTACGGACCGTCAAATCAGTTTTGAGAGATAGGCCGGCCAGTATTTCAAAGGCGCGTTCTTCTCTATCGGTGGCTTGAATTGGCAGCCGTCGTGTCTGGCGTTCGGGAATGACCTCCTTAAGGTCCCTTTGCACTTCCTCATCGTGACGGAAGCGCCTTACAAAAAGACCCTTGATGTCCTCCGGCCCATAGTTGTCTTGATCTGCAATCGCCAAGGGAGAAAGCATGCGCATCAAGCTGGCAAAGCTCCGATAACTCCCATCGTGTGGTGTGGCGGATAACAGCAGCAAGGCATCGGAGCGGTTTCGTAGCGTTTGTGCCAGACGGGCCCGCTGGCTGATCCCCGATCCGTGACGCCTCTCGGCTACGTTCTGCGCTTCGTCAATGACAATGATGTCCCAATCGGCATTCTCTAATGCCGCGCCAAACCTCTTGTTGTTCTTGAGCGTATCAATGGACACGATAGACCGGTCGAAGTAGTGAAATGGGTTATGGCGTTCGGGGAGACGTTCCTTTATGCGTTGCAGAACGAGGCTATCCAAACGGGTGAGACCGATGGAAAAACGCACCCAGAATTCCTTCTGAAACTGGGTCAACATGGCCTTGGTGGTTATCACCAGAATCCGTTTGCCCCGGCCACGTGCAATCAGTTCGCTTACCAGGATGCCCGCTTCGATAGTTTTGCCCAGACCCACGTCATCTGCAATCAGAATCCGTGGACGGGGAGCCTGCAGCGCCACGCGCGCAGGTTCCAGTTGGTAAGGCATTGGATCAATTGCCGCACGCGGTCCAATTGACAGGTTGTCCCCTTTGGGAGCAGCTGTGCGCAAAAGACTTTCAATGTAAAGCATTGTCTGGACATAGCGAGGTGAGGGGTCGGGAACTAGCGTTACATCGGCCGGATCCATAATCTTGACTGTCCCTTCCGTTTCATATTCCAAGATGAAGGACATAGCTTGGTCGCGCACGATTTCGGACAGTCCAATGGCTTCAACCAGGTGGAATTTCATGCCCGTAGTCAGAGTACGTTTGACCAGCCATTCGACACTTCGCAGCTCAATCCGCATTCCCGGCGCGATTCTTAGGGCGACTTCGCTGTTCATAATTGCTTTGGGAACATTTTGGCTGATGAAGTCATGGCAATAGCGCTATTTCTGCGGGTGATCTTCAAGAATAGTTGAGAGGCCTCAAAGACTAAGTAGGCAACACCAACTGAGTAGTCTGCTAAAAGCATCCTCTACATTTGGACACTGTAAACAAGGGGGTTCTTGACTTTCGATTGGTCTTGGAGTGATTGTACTGATTTCTGTAACTTGTAGGGCTCGGCTGAGCAACACCCTTGGAGCTGAATCTGGAATTCTCCAATTCACAGATCCGACTTCTGGGCAGGACACCTTGCTGATCCGTTCGGTTTACGCTGAGAGATACTGAACAAACTAAATTGAGTGTGTGTGCCATCAAGGGCTCCCCACCCCTTGAGATTGAATAGTAAGGAGAGCCTTTTCGAATGCAGGTTTTCTGTAAACTGCTTCATTCCTTTTGAGCATCATGCGCCATTAGTCTGCAGCTGTCTGCAGCTGGGAGGGACGAGATGTGAATTCATATTTGCAACTTTAGGTTACTGTCTTAGCCTCTAATTGAAAGAATCCTCCAAGGACACTGTCCCTTCGCCCAAAACATTCTTATATTTCTTGTGAAGAAGTACCCTTTGCCTAACGTTCAGTTTCACTGCTCCGCGAGTAAGAGCTTGTCAAGAGGGGAAGGAACAAGGATGGTCAGATGGACGAAGAGCAGGATCGTAAATGGTAGTGCGTGTACGTGTTTGCAATGAGGGGACTCCGGGAGTTTCTCAGGGTCCAGCAACGGATGGACTTCTAAGTTCTAGGCTGTGAGTGGGGCATGAGGCGGCCCCACACGGGTCTGGTTATCTGCCTTGCAGAACTCAAGAACAGCGAAGTCTCTTTGCTTAAGCTGTCCTTATTCCGATCTGGTTAAGTCGGCAATGTGTGGAATCGAGGTGCTTTGCAATTATTTGGACCCTCAAAATCAAGAAATTGCTATCTGCACGGACGCACGATTCCGTCCTGAAAACGCTGTCGAAAATGAAATTTGGAACGTTTCTGATGAGCGCTTTATAGCGGGGGCACGTGGATATTTCGATTTTGCAGGTGTATGGCTGATGAGAGTCAAGGCACGGGCTTTCAGCACAAGTAACCGTAACCGAATCTACTTCTGAATCTTACGTCGCAGAACATCAGAGACTTCTGGGAGCCCTCTCCTATTATTCAGCTTGGCAAGCCCGAACAACCAACTATTCCAATATTGGGAGCGAAACTTCAGAGGCCAAACTGAACCTAGATCTGGGACACCTGAATGCGGCGACTCATCCTCTCATGACTTCCACATACTCTTGAACCTGTTTAGCTAGATGCAATGGCAACGGCAATCCCAACGCAGAGTTGTAGTGCGGTGCCATCTCTCTTAACCGATGGACAAGAGTGGCCCAATGTGTGGGTTCATCACCTTTCTGGAGTAAGAGAACTAACTCTTTGGCCTGCGGTAGGGACGCCGAATGAAAAGGGTTAACCGTTTTGGAATATGTCTTGGCTGATGTCCCCTTCATGTTTGGTGGTTTATCCTGCAAGCTAAGGAAAGTTGCTTCAACATTGTTCCGGAAGATTCCCGAGGTGACCATTAGGTCGTCATTCTGTTCAGCAATCCATTGCGGCGCTTCGTACTCGTCTCGAATTCTTGCGATTCTAAGTCCCTGGGTTGGGCTATTTGCCACTTTTCTATTCCAATCGCACATATCCCTGGCCATTTCCCCGTTCTTTAGCCAAGACAAATGCCGCCTCGCGTTCTTTGCATTGCAGATTAGAAGCATCGGTTCATTTTTCCCGAAAGCTGCCAGTGTTCGCTCTACAAATTGTGAACAGGTTTCACTTCTGATCCCAAGATCCTCCTGACGCTGAGCAGCAGTTACCAAGACTTCACTATAAGACTGCCACCCATCATTCCCTGGAATTACAGCCTCTATTCCGCCTGACGAATCAATGCGAACTAATACTGGCAGGCATTTGTTCCATTTGTCATGTTGGACAACCCATAATCCCAACAGCTGCACATCATGTGGAAATGACCATTTACTGATGTGGTCATTTGGTGCCCCAGGGAGAAAACCAGACTGGCGGAAAAGGTCCAGGATTGACGAACGTACCCGCTGTTTAACAGTGTTCTTCTTTTCCTCCTCACGGATCGGTGTTAGGAATTGGGTGATCCTCCCAGTCTTAGCAAACCCCCACCGGATAGCAGTCTTAGGGTCCTCAAATATTTTGAAAGCATCCTTATCCCTTAGTTCAATCAAAGACAAGACACGTCCTTGGCCGGTATCCAACTGTTCAGAAATCTTCAAGGCGCGGTCTCTTGTCAACTTTCGGTACGCGGTCTTGCGATTTCGGGTGCTCCTTTCATTGTTTGCAAGTTTCGACCCCAAGATTCCAATTTGCTTGGGTATCAACTCCAGTGAAAAGCCAAAACCTGAATACACTTCCTTCCCCGTGCCCTGGGGACTAACTGGTTCCAACTTGATTGAATCGGCTATTTCTCCTAGCCCTTCCATTAGAAGCCGCTGAATTTCCGAGTTTTCTTCCTCGGACCAAATCTCGACTTGTAATATTTGCCCGGACAAGTTCCGTAAGGACTTCAATGCCTTATCTGCACACCAATGTTTGTAACCTGCTCTCAACGGCATCTTGGGCATAGCCATCGGCTTTTCACGGGACAGTTTTTTCTCCGGTGTCAGTCCGTACGGCGCCAGCAAATCTCTTAGCCCTTTGAAAAGGTCCCGACGGTCGACGGGCACTATCCCCGGCTTTACAGCGTGTCTTTCATGCATCCTGTTGCTGTACAGAATAGCAATGGGAACTTTCGGGTCTCGAAGATGCTTTTCTGGTTCCCTGACCAGCAGTTCGGCATCGGGTAACCTGTCGGGAAGCCAATCCATGATTCCCTCTAGTGGCGTGGCCCAATTGACCTTCGGAGCCATTTTCCCATCAGTTTCTTGATACTTCAGTTTTAAGGACGCTGGGACAAACACCGGATTAGTAAGAGATCTCCCATCCAGCCAAGACTCTTCAACAAGGATATAGGCCGTGGTCGTGGCGTCGAAAGGTAGGGACAGGAAGCCTTTCTCACTGACAAGACTCTTGCTGACCCAGCGTCTTATGCGAAAAGTGAACCTCAATACAGGGTGGGACTGGAATGCATTAGTCTCCACTTTCGGTATTGCAGCGTAAGACCAATACCAATGCACCCCGCCATAACTATGGCTGACGGGAGGCCATGACACCAACTCCGGCCCATCGTTTGTAAGCACTTGGCGAAAATTGAACTTGACGTCCCCAATCTCAATACTGCACTGTGGTATTGCCACAAGTGAACAAATCAAATTTCTAATCAGCTTGTAATTGGTACTGCTGAGATTGGCAGTGCCGTTGACCTCAGGCTCTTCAAGAGCGAAGTTGAAATCCCTTTTTGCCCAGTCAGGTAGGCCGCTGTCCAATTGGTTCTCAACGGCTTCTACGCTGTGGCTTGAGGGGTGATATCGTCGAAACCCCTCGCGCACCCACATTCTGAATATGTTGACAAGAACCGCTTGGGGGATTGGTTCCCAAGCCCCCAGTCGCAATGACAGACCTGATGGTACTTTGTCAACGAGAACAAACATCAGTCTGGGTTCCAACAGCCTACAGGCAGATTCCAATACTTTGGTAGGCAGGGAAACTCGGTGGCCACTTCTATTTGTTGCCAAGGATTGGAATCCTTCAAGCCATTTCCTAGGCAGCTCTAGCTCCCAATAATGGCGATTCAAGGATTGCAAATTACCAAGACTGAAATCCAGAGGTTGGATGTGATTACAAGGCATTTAAATTTCCACCCATATACATTCGCGCTTACCTACGATTGATTCCATCAATTTTGCAAAGCAGCTTGGTCCACGTCCCGTAAAGTAATTCGGCCACATGCGAAAAAGAATCAGATGATCTATCAGTGTATTTGCTTAACTCTTCCGACATTGCTATCAAAAGGCTGCTAGCGGCGGAATCTTCCCTACCATTGCCATCTGCCGTATTTGGTGCAAAAGCTGCATCGCAGAAGTGAACCTTGACTGCCGAGCCCCCTCGAATTGCTCTACCCACCGTTTGCCAAATTACCACCAGCTGAGTCCAGGCAAGGATCTGACGCTCTTTGGGCGTAAGGGAACCGTATTGACCGGACTGCCTCAACACCCCATGCCACTGGGCAATGGAACCTGTCCGGAAATCCTTGAAATTTTCAACAACACTGCCTGTCTTCTGAATATCTGTTTCATTGTTATTACAGAACTCAAACATCCACCAATTCAAATATCTAAAAGCTACGCCTAGGTCATTGGGGACTGGCATGGGGCGAATCAGGAAAAATACACTGCCTATTGCAGCCACGCCATCTTCATTCAGGATATTGTGGCCCCTTTCTATGGCTTTCAGGGGTGCTATCAAGACATCTTCGCCGCGGCTCATAAGTCGGTCAATTAAACCACGAGGGATATGGTCATCACTTCCAAACGAATCGGCATCTTGATCCCGAACCAAGGGAATAACTCTTCCTTTCCAACCAGAAAGGCGACTCATATATTGGTAAGCAATATTGGCCTCATCGTAAGATCCGACAACAAGCAGAAGGCGCTTCCTTCCATGAGGCAGACAATCAATTTCTGACTGCAGTCTTGATGCTCTACCTGGTCCTGAATTTCCAGCTAGATATTTGATAGCACCTCTAAGTCGATTCGATCTCTCGTTGCCAGATACACCAGAAATACGAATCGGCTGTTCGTCGTCTGTGTATGTGCAATGAAACCTGCAAGTTGACCGACTGATTCCCTCTAATTCCTCCAAGGGAACTTCCAGCACAGCTTTCGGCTGTACATGAACGTGGTAACTGGTTGAGCCCGGTGCCCAGCTTGTACCGGATAGAAGCAGAACACTAGGTCCAGCAACACCATCCAGCCTTTCTAGAAAATCATGAATGTGCAACAAGAGCCACCTACCGATTCCCGAGCATCGGAAAAACTGGAGATCACCTCCTTTCTTGTCTTGTGCCAAGACATAGCGAAAGCCAAACAGGTTACCCATGGGGGACTCAGGAATGAGAGGACCATAATCCCTTGGTGGCCTTCGAAAAAACCACTCGCTGCCGGCTTCAAGACGGAAGATTCTCTCTGCCGCTTCCCAACGATCCACAATCGTTTTTAGACGATCGTCTAAGACTGCTGTGGCGATTGCCGTCAAGAGTGCTAGCCATAGACCACTGATTTCCTCTTTTAACTCGACTGTGCATAGGTCTGGCGCGTGGAGTTCCGACAACCATTGGTCAGTCTTATCCATGAGCCATCTGATAGATAGCTCTCTGACGCGTTGGGAAGTAAAAGTAAGCATCGCTGACCTAGCTATTTCAGGTAGTTCTTCTTCGCTCTCCAGTGGTGATTCAAGAAAGTCGTGTATTTCTTTGGATGTGATTTCAAAAAGGGATTCTGCTTCGTATTTATTAGTATCAGTTGGTACCGCCTGCTTTAATCGATCTTCGATGTCTTTCATGATTTGCTTGAAGAGACTAAATCCTGTAAAGAAACTATGCTCTGAAATCCGACTTCTGATAGTTGGGTATCGCTCTGTCAAATGGACAATGACATCTACCGCTTGTTGAGCCGTACGCTGTGCTTCCATCCAGAGATGTCCTTCGGATGAGAAGTACTCTCCTCGCGTAATGCCCGGCAACGGCACAGACTTTCTACCAAGTTGGTCTAGCCAACCGTTGCCTTTTGCTCCGACAAGGGAGTCATTAGGAACGAAGGCTTCGTCTAAATGGACTTGCACCCAATCTGCTTCATCGACGATTACAAGATCACATTCTCTGTAAACCAACTCAAGATATCGAATGTTCTTGTGGGTGGCCTGGAGGGGGGCCCGAGTGTAGAGCAAGCTTTGTATGGTTGCAACCCAAATATCAGAGTCGTTCAGTTCATTTGATGCCCTGTGCACTGGACATTTCGGCATCAGAGGACACACATACCTAGGTGAACTAAAGTCCCGTTTTTCGCGCAGGCTATAGCAAGGTTCTTCTCCAAAATTAACGGAGCCACCGCTCTGTTTCGTTAGCCCATCCAAGAGGCAAACAGGGCTCATCCACGTCAGCATTTCATCATCAGGAAGAAATGTCCATCTGTCTGAATTGGCTGCAACAACGCGTTGAATAGTTTCCATTCTCTTCTTTCGATTCCTTGCACCAAGAAGCGGCACGCTGGGAATGCCAAGGTTACGGAACATTGTTGCTCGTCGGACGGCGGCAACAACATCTCCCACCACGAGGGTTACTTTCAGGCCCCTTCCAGCAGCCCATACGGCCAGAACGTCCATCAAGGTTGATTTCCCAGAACCCAACATTCCCACTAAATGGAAAACACCTGTAAGGGTTATGGAACTTTCCTGTTCGATTGAAAGAAACTTGAGCCGATTCCGTTCCAAACGACGGCGCCAGTGGCGACTCTCCCCTGGCTCACCCTTGTCCATCCAGTCCGCCGTTTCTAACAACTCGGACCATGAGACTCTTAGGTCTTCCCTTTTTAATTTTGACCGAAGCTCTCGGTCTTCAGCCTTCGGAATCTGGTCGAGCAGTCGTCTCGGGAATTGGACTGAATGCCATTGATCACTAGCGGGGTCCCAGGAACTCTCATTGCAGAAGTAGTAGGTAACATCGGGTTCTGTCTCATTTACTTGAACCACATGGGGGGGAGGGCTTTTCAAGGCTTCAAGATACAGATGAGATCTCTCAGGAAGCAGGCTGGTATTGCGGACCTGGGTGGAGCTACCGACAAGCCCCAAATCAAAGAGTTTCAGACTTCCTTTCACCTCAGTCGAGTACCAGTTGAGGGCTGCTGGCCATCTTCGTGTTCCTTGGTAAAACCGGAGCAAATAGCGTCCAACTGCTAGCATCTCCAGCTTCTCGATACTGAGGTCTTGACCGGAATGTAATTCAGTTGCATACCCAGATAGAACAATGGGCACAATTTCGCTGAATGGTTCCTCAGGAAAAACTTCCTTCGCCAATGTGATTCCCAGTTCTACATCGCATATTTGGGAAGCTTCCTCAGAGGTCAAGAAAGAAAATTCCTTGAGCAGTTGCTTTACCAGTGTCCTTTTCCATTGGCGGCTGTCACGCATCGCCCATGTCCCCTTTTAATGTTTTCCGCACAAGAAGCATGAAATTTCTTTCCAAAGCGCACTGAACTCGATCCCCCTGCCCCTTCCACGCTGAGCGAAAGGCTCTCTCGTAGCGGGGGCGGAACGAAGCCCGATGGTCGGGAAACACGTAGTACGCTTTGTCCCAAGAAGGTTCCATTGGGAATCCTTCGAACCTGTTGATCCTGTTCGCCAACAGAATGGGGTTTTCCCAATCTTTGACATCAATGGCCCAAACTTCTCCTGAGGGAAAACGAGCATGAATGTCGTAGGCATCATATGCGGGCCAGAGTCTTACTTCCACCCCCGCTGCTGCCAACCGTTTCGCCAGACTTAACTCTGCTTTCCCTGGAACCACTGTGCTCCTTTGTATGCCCCGCAGCACTCGTCTCAGGTCATCGGTGAACCTCATTCCGTCAGACTGAGTGAATCCCTTCGTGATGGCGTAACATAACCGTTTCCCGCAACGCCATTCGGCATCCCTTGTAACGGAAAGTGTCCAACCGCAGAAACGGCATAGACGTATTTCCTCATTCCAAACGACAGATTTAGGGATTTCTTCAAATGCTTCCTGCAGTAGTTGGGAAACTGCCTTAGGTAAATCAAGCGAAGCACGGAATAAGTCCTGCAGATTAACAACGGCATGCTCTATGAGAAATCTTCGAAATCGCCCGTAGGCATCCATGTCCTCAGCCAGACGGCAGATTTCTCTCGCTCTAGGTAAAATCTGTTGATCTAATTCATCCTCTACATTCGGTCCTGAGATAGCCAGTTCCCCACATACGTCGGTGACTTCATCCCCAATGAGAAGGACATCATCTTCTTCAAGTTCAGTAGGCAAGAAAGGAATGGGCCACTTCGCAATCGGTTTGCGAAAGAGGTCAAGAGCTTCTCGAAAGTCTCTAGGAAAGTCTTTCCCGTCAAGTAGGGCTTTTATACAGAGCTTGTTCCACCCTCTTCGAAGTGATTCGGGATATGGTTTACCGGGGGGCCAAGTGGACCGGGATTCACATAGTTCCACCAATCCGCTTGCAATAAGGCAAACAAGATTAAGTAATTCCCTAGAAGAATCTTCAGGTAGTTCCTCTTCGCTCTCACCAATCAGCCTCAGGGAACGGGCCGAACCGTCATCCCATTCAACATAAATCCCTCTCAAGTTTCTCAGACGTCTATACACTGCACTCTTGGAATTCTTGGCATAGCCAGCATCCTCAGCAACTTCGGCAAAGGTGGGAGGCCGTCCTGAATTCTGATGATTTCTGATGATTTGAAGTAAGTGTCGGTCCGTTTCATTCATTCAAGATTTCCCAAACCATATTGGAGCAACTTATGTTGCCGACAACATCTGTTTCAACAAATTATAGCATTGTTGATTTCTTTTCCATTTGCTTTTGTTCGTATCAAGAGGCCTGGACGAAAGATCTCTTCCTCCGTCCCTAGACTCTAGCTGACTTTCGGGGACGTCGATATTTGGCCCGAGACTGATAGGCGCTCGACTCCTGCTTAGCAATTCCCTATGACTGCGAATTGCCGGTGACAATATCCACATTGAAGGCAGTGACACGGAAACAAGGAGACACAAATCTGGGTGGTCATCGGTAGACGGGCTTGGGAATTCATCAACCTACAGACATAAATCTTCCTCTCAGCTCCTGGTAATACTGATAGGGTATTCAAGAGGTTTCCGCCCTACTTGTCGTTGAGGGCATGCATCCAAGAGTGCACCTGCTATCGGGCAGTCGGGTTTAGAACTGACCCGCATCCTATAGCAGCCTGACCAACCAACAATGGGGCTTGCGCGTGCTGTGGTTTTCCCGCCACGGCCAGATGCCGATCCCGTAGAGTGAGCCCGCGTGAGATCATCCGTAGACTATGGCAGGCCAAGAACGAAAGGATGGCCAGGCACTATCATCTGCTAAATGATATTTCCAATCGATCGACGGTGACCGTTGACTTTGGACTAGAGGACAGGAATACATATGATTGCGGAAGGGAGATGTCCTTCGTCTGCGAAGGCGGAACCGTCTTTCCGTGCCCAAATTCTCTGGGGCGCCGTCTTAAAGGACCATACCGTCAAGTCAGGTCAAGTCAGATCTTAATGGGCGCCACATATCTAATTCGCAGGCTCCAACGGGCGCCTGTGGGTACTGTCTGCTTTGCAGAAACTCAGTCTTCTTCTGCGTACCGTTTTTACGACTAGCAACCCACGTGGCGAGTGAGTGTAAGGTGCAGTTGGGCTGAATCTTTAACTTCGTGAATCGTCTTCCTAAGGTAAACGGCTTCCGGGCATTGCACCAACGGCGGGTTCCGATCGGTCATATCAAACCAGGCAATGACAAAGCCGCTAACTTCCTTCGCGGGAAACTGATCGAACCGACATGCAGCGGTAGGTGGTGCATTTGGTGTTGACACGCCAGCCCCGTTGGCATTGTAGGCGAATCCGTGAAAAGGACATACGAGACCGCCGTCTTTGGCCACACCACCTATTTCTGGTCTCAGCCTGCATCCAAGTAGGGACAGAAGGCATTAGCTAGGCAGATGTGCCCAGCGAGGTTTCGCCAATTGACCACTTGCCTGCCCTCCCACTGTTTTCCCTAGATCTTCCCGTTCGGCAATTTCTGCGATAGATTGAAGAAATACCGGCCATTGGGAAAGGATGTAAGAGGAGGTCTGCTGCTTGAGGCTACTGTATCCGCCACAAGTCCTACGTAGGTATGCCAAGCTACTACTGGCACCTTCAAATTGTTGGAATAGCGACTCCCGCAGAGTTTACTCGCTCGCAGATTGGAGCAAGGGATTGCAACTTCGACTTTTGTGCTGGCCTTGCCAGGATACAGGCGTAAGCGGCAGAGTTTCTTCTAACTAAGTTTTACGCTCATCCGCTTCAGATCACAGCCCACCCAAATAATCTTTGTGCAGGAAGTAATACCTCTTGCCTTCCTTCAGGCCGGCCTGTGATCACATATCCGGCATCTGCCAGGGTTCGGCTGTCCGCGGCCCTGCAAGAAAAAGGCCCCAATCCGTTTTCTTGATAGACGGGGCTAAGGAATATGGGCCACTGGATTTGTACTTGTCGGGACAGAGGCGCCTGCATACAAATGGAAATACGGGCAGGTCTTTGCGGATCGAGTTGCCTGTCAGGAAGCAGTCCCATTGCTGTGGGCACCGTCAATTCCAAGTGTAATCCTGCCAACCTTCGTCCCGCACCCGTAAAGCGGAGGCGAACATGGCTTCCACGGTCCCTTGGGGCTGGTATTTGATCAGGCGTTTGGCTTTGGCTATGGCATGGTCGTATCGGAACCAGACCGGCACAGTCACTTCCAAGGCTTCCTGACCTGTCAGCTCTGCCAGTAGCGGAGCCGCGTGGGTGTAATAGAAGGGCTCAGGGGCCCCACAGTTGAAGGTCTCTCCAATGGCCGCTGGCTCCTCGACTGCGCAGACCAGCATATGTGCGATGTCCCGGGCATCATTCGGCTGGTAGCACCAGGATCTTCCTTCCTGGTCGCGCACGCTGCAAGGCTGATCCTCATCTCGGGCTTGCGCCAGGACGTCATGCCACAGCTCCGTACCGTCTGCCATGTACAGTTCTCCCCTAGGATTGGACTGCCCGATCCGCAGGATCTGACAGACGCGGCGCACCGTAAACTGACCCAGAATGGCGGCCCCTGACTGTACATGACTGGGTCTTACTATCACGGTGCGTAAGCCATTGTGATTGGCCGCCATATTCACGAATTCCTCGCCTATCAATTTGGAAAGGGAATATTCACCATCCGGTCTCTTGGGATGTTCTTCATCCACAGGGTGATACGCGCAAGCCAGCTTCTCACCGTTATTGGGAAAAACCCCGGAAGAACTGACATAGACCAGTCGGTCCAATCGATCCGCGTGCTCGCCGCAGACTCTGGCCACAATCCGGTTGATCTGCAGGTTGTTGTCGAATTGTGGGCCCACGAAGTTGGCAGTATGTATGACGGCATCCACGCCCTGCACAGCTGACTCTACGAAAGCCTCTTCGGTCAGATCACCTTGTACCACTTCCATGTCAAGTCCTTCCAGACGGTCCAGACACGGATCATCCGGCAAGGCCGTACCCCGTACTTCATGGTTATGGTCCAATAATTGACGGATCAGACGGCAACCTACTTGGCCGGCAGCTCCGGCGACCAGAATCTTCATGCTTTTCTCCCTTGGTTAGATCTCAACTTCGGCAAATGGGTATTCATACCAATCCAACAGGCCCTTGCGGGCTGCTGCTGCGGCAAAGAGCAAGATGGAAGAGTAGGAGTCAGCGAACTGGCGACCCCCGCCCTTACCAGAAATGACTGCGCCGCCCGTATCCACAAATTTGGCAGCAGGTCGCACATCCAGGCCCCTGGCCGTGAGGGCCGCGAACTGACGAGTCCCTATTTGCAGATATCTCTCGTCTTCAGTGATCAGATAGGCGTGCGTCAAAGCCTCCAGAAAATGCGGGGTGGGAGCCGTATGGCCCAGACTGGGTAACTCCTTATAAAAAGTAATGCCATCTGGCCCCAAAGTGTGTTGTAGCAGATCATCTACGACATCGACAATCAGGTCCCTTACATCTTGGCTATCTTCCAGCAGCAGGTACCGGGCCAGCGAATTGACGGTGATGGAAGCCATGAAGGGCACTCTCGGCATGGAGTGACTCGTATAAGGGGCCAAAAGGGCGTCGAATTCCCGCTGCCAGATTACAAAGAGTTCGGCGATCCTGGTCGCTTCCCGCTTCCATTCTTCCTCTAACGTACCCAGATACAGACCCACCATCGCCCGCAAAGCCCAACCTCCTTCCCGCACCGACGCGGCCCCCGGGGCTCGCATGTTGGGCAATGCCATATGGCGCAGGATATTGCGGCCAATGGATCTGGCAGCCCTCAGGCCCTCCCTGCGCCCGGTCAGAAAGTAATAGTCCAGGAAACCTTCCGTCCATTCGTGGGACGGCACTACTTTGCCTGTTCCGTGATAAGCCGTGTGAATCTTCAAGCCGCCTTCAATCAGCGGGTCTGCATGTTTGTGGCAGAAATCCACATCCAGCCAATGCCGGGCACACACCAGGGCTGAGTCCAAGAGGCGGCGTTGGGCGGTGAGACCGTAATACAAGGCACACATGTGAGGACGGTCATATTCATTGTTAACCCAAACTGACTCACCTTGACCCCGCCCCTGATCTGTGTAACCCGCGTCTGGGGCATCTCCGAAATGCATCATGCCCAGGGCTTGGGGCCGCGCTTCGTGCATTTCATTGAAGCGCGTTAGCAGTTTCTTCGGAATCTCCACTGGGAAGAAGTCCATGGACCACGGATTGCTCTCCCGGTACCAAGCTCTAGGCAGCGAAGGCACGTCAGGCAACTGGAATTGCAGACTGCGCACCATGATCTCCTGCAGATCCGGCCCCTCCATCTCTGGCTCATATTTTTCTTGGGAAAACGGGCCGCTGTTGTGGAAATGAAATAGCAGCCGGTGGGTCTTGCCCATACCTTGCAGAACGCGGGCCGGCTCAGCTCCCGAGGGGTACAGTCCCGCCTCTATACCATCCGGACCCGCCTCCAGACTCTTGGGATAATGCTGATGAGCCTGATAGTGGGAGATGGCCAATCCCCCCCTGGCTGTCCGCCAGTCTACCCAGAAGTCCCCGTAGAAGGACTCCGTGAAATGCTCATTGGATTGATACAGGAGTGTCTCGGCATCGATCGTCATGGCCACCGCAGACTGAGATGTTTCGATTCCAGTGCGGTAATATCCTTCGCCCAAAGACACCTGTTGAAGCCCCGTTACCTGGGCCGGAGCCGGGCGGAACTCTGAACTTAGAGCCGCCAGATGCAAATCATCTGCCTCTCCCATGTGCACAAACTTATGTTCCACTTCCACGTAAGGCTTACCTGCATAAGCTGTGACGCGCCCGTGGTAGGCCATAGGCGAAGAACCAGAGGGACCCACATGTGGGCCCTGTAAGCTGATCACCGCGCGTAGAGGGCCGGACTCCTCGACTTCTACCCGCTCTATCATAGGCTCGAGGGAGTCCGGACATTCTACAAGGCGCATCTGCAATGCCCCCACATTGAGGCCGGACCAAAATTCGCTGTTTTCTAGGGAGACATCGTGCAGCGCGAAAACAGATCCCTGATGCAAACCGAAGCTCAATGGACCCGTGTTAACCTTCCACTCGGTGCCGTGCCGGGCAACGGAAACCTGCTCCTCAAGTTCCACCGGCACAGCTGCCGTAGCTACCTCGAGTTGAAAATCCTTGGCTTTGTTTCCTAGCAGATCTGGCTGAAAGTGCACCAGAGACCACCGCACAGATCCGTCGGGCCAGGTGCCCAACACCTGCACCTGCGTGGGCAACGGGGTATCACCGTCCAAAATGAGCAAGTGCGTTGGATCTGGTAGCCGGCCTTGCGACCAGGGAATCCCCACCGAGACCGGCTCCCGCCGGCGCGGATATTGAGAAAGTTTGGGAAAGTGCAGAAAAGCCATGACAACCGCCAGGTTAATAGGGGAATTTAGATGCCACTAATACATCTCGGCATCAACTTTGGCTTTCCATTCCTCAAAGACAACCTTAGCCTCGGCGGCCAACAGTTGTTGGCCTGGAACGGAACGAGCAGCCACGGGCAAGGGAATCTCGGTATAAATAAATTCATCCCCAAAACCCGCGTCGGCGGCATCTTCCCGCGAATTGCCGAAATACATCCGCTCCAAATGGGCCCAGTAAATAGCACCCAGGCACATGGGACACGGCTCGCAACTGGTGTACATTTCGCAGCCAGCCAGATGCGGATCTCCCACTACCTGGGCTGCAGCCCGAATAGCTACCACTTCAGCATGGGCTGTGGGGTCAATCTGCGAACGTACCCGGTTGAAGCCTTCGGCGACCACAATGTCGTCCCTTACGATTACGGCTCCGAACGGACCCCCTAAACCTGAAACTACGGCTTCTCTAGACAAGGCAATGGCCCGGTGCATATGTTTAGGATTCATGCGAGATCAGTCTCCTCGATGGGTTGCTATGTGGTCTCCCCTGGAACCGTCAGCTGCCCCGGTAAGTGGTGTAGCTCCAGGGGGAGGTCAGAAGGGGTACGTGGTAATGGGTATCTTCAGCCAGGCCGCACCGCACAGGAACCAGATCCAGAAAGGGAGGTCCAGAAAGCCCTGGCAACACCTTGGCGAAGTAAGACCCTACATGGAATACCAGCTCCCATTCCCCAGTCTGGAATTCCGCCTCGCCCAACAGTGGAGCATCGCAGCGGCCATCTGCATTGGTGTAGACAGTCTTGAAATGGGTTCTTGCCCCATCCTCCCAACGAAAGAGATCTATGCGCATGGCTATACCAGGACGCCCGCAGGCTGTATCCAGCACGTGTGTGGTCAGTTGGCCCATTTTTTCTGTCTCATACTGTGTCGTAGCGAACACCCGTGAGGGTCACTACCCTAATCCCTGCGCAAAGTGGCCTCGATGTCGCCGTGCGGTTCGTCCGTAGGCAGGAACAACTGGTTGGCAGTATCCTTTCCAAAGGCGGAGAGGTCTATCGAGTTGTAGTGAATGTTGGGCATGGCCAGCGTGATTTCGCCTACTTCAGGTACTTCGGCAAATACTGCTTCACCCATCCGGTACATGCTGTCCTGCACAGACTCACTGTAAGTGGTTGCAAAAACACACAGCAAAACCCGCCGTACGGCGGCTGTAACAGCCGGATAACTGGCAGGGAATTTCACATAATTCCAAGTAGCCTGCAGACGGGTACAGAGAATACGGTCAGCAGTTTCCGGCAGAGTGGTGTATTCGTCTCGCCAGAAATCACTGAACCCAGACTTCGTGGTCTTCATGATTTGTAACCCGCGGATGCCAGATCGAATCTCCCGCCCGGATCTGCTTAAGGTAACTTGACACCACATCCGACTGCCATCACCTGGCTGAAAACTGTGTGCCTGCACTTGGCCATCTATTTCCATGCGTTGCCATGGGGTTTCTTCCAGCTCTACTGAGACCTGAGAAACATGCGCGTATCGGTCCAGGAAGGTCTGGGCAATGTCCACTGCAAAGGGTTCGTTGTCTGTCTGCAAGTGTTCCAAGGCCAGTACATTCACTAGATTCTTCATACTGTCCGTAGCGACCACAGGGGAGTTGTCCGCTTTGATGTAGGCTGCCTCGAAGTCTCCTTCCAGCATTACTTTCGCCCGCACTTCCCGTACTTCATGCTGGTCCGCCTGCCGATACACCCTTAACAGGCGCACTTGGGCTTTACCATATTTCTGGTGTACAAACGGCATAGTGAGTTTCGGTTTTTGGGCAGCCAGTTGGGGCCAGTGAAGTCCGCAAACATTCCTGAAGTACATTCATTATATCTGTTAAACCAAGGGGTTTTTCTCATGCCTAAATCTCTGGCCGCCTTCAACCTTATGGAAAAAAAGGACTTAGCCGAACTGTTGACCCGCTGCTGCGGCTCCAGGGAATGGGTACTCCACATGGCCTCCGCCCGACCATTCGCGAGCTGGCCCGAGATCTCCGCGACCGCCGATCGCATCTGGGCCGAACTGAACCCAGCAGACTGGTTGGAAGCCTTTACGCACCATCCCATGATTGGGGACTTGGAAAGTCTGCGGGCCAAATTCGCCAGCACAGGTGCATGGGCGCAAAGCGAACAGGGCCAAGTGCAGGAGGCGGAGGAAGAGGTTTTGCAAGGTCTGGCTTCTGGGAATCGGGCATACCTGGAAAAATTTGGTTATATCTTTATTGTTTGTGCCACAGGCAAGAGCGCGGCGGAAATGCTGGCGCTGCTGCAGGCCCGCTTGCCTAATGGCCCTACTCAAGAATTGCCCATCGCGGCGGAACAGCAGCGCCAAATTACGCAAATCCGTATGCAGAAACTTCAGGCTGATCTACAAGGACCTGCCACCTGAACTGCCTTGTCGCAGCTGATCGGTTTACATTGGACGGATGTTAACGCCGGCCACCTGTTTGGGCGCGCAGGTGCTGAGTGGCACTGGTGCCCTTGCCCAACATGAAGAGGCCCATGCCTACTATCACCGCCAAAGTCATGGAGGGCACATAGGGCAGCAATGTAGCCAGCAGGCCTATGCCCACTATCAAAAGCAGACCTGCTGTGCGCACCCACCATCCGCCTAGCAGCAGGACCGCGGACGCCAGGAGCAGACCGCTGACCGCCAGCACTTCAAAAGGCTGCTGCAGGTCGACCCGATCCGCCAGTGTGGTTAATACACCGAGGACAGCCAGTGGCCGTAGGGCCGCAGGCAACCAAATCTGCTGTAAATTTCGAATGCGGCCCCGCTCCCGTTTCTCCTGCAAAGCCAATATGGTGGGGTTGCCTGCAACACAACCCCAGTCGCGTGCAAAACCGAAAACCAGCAAAACGGTAACGCCTACCGCTGTCGCCCGCACCAGCTCTGCATGGACCCCCGGCCATAGAGCCATACCCAAAGTGACCATCTGTATTCCTGCGATCTGTCGGCGCGTGGAGCTTTCCGGCCACTCCGAAATCGGGTGGCCCTGACGTTGCCGCCACCAGATCCCCAGAGCATAGGCGGGCCGCAAGCAAGAGATGGCCAGGAACCAGATTGGCAAATCAAAGTTGGTGATCGCCGCCCCCGCGGCGATAAGAACACCTAGGGCGTCAGCTTCGATATCCAGGGCTGCGCCCAAGCGGGAGGCCTGGCCCTGATGGCGTGCCACACGCCCGTCCACCCCATCCAACCCAACGGCGGCAGACCAAAGTACAATCGGGCCCCAATACAGAAAGGTGCCTGGCACCAGAGGCAGGATCAGACTGGCTAGCATTGTCAGCAAGCCGGTCCGAGCCAAGGTTAGCAGATTGGCTGTGCCTAGCTTCGGCCAAAGTTCGTCGGGAGCTCCGGGCGGATGGTTCTGCTCCAAGCGGGGCCATGTGAAGACCCAAACGATGACAGCCGCTAAGGCTGTCAGCAGAACTCTCAGAAACCAGTGGTCAACCGCCAGCAGGAAAAGGACTGCGGCCCACACCCCCAGGCCCGCTGCGTAAAGTACGCCAATTCTACGGACCTGCCGGCGCAAGGCTGTAAGGGAATACGCTGTCACCTTTGGTAAGGCCAGTTACCAGGACACGCAGTCCGAGGATGGCCCCATGGCGTCAGTCTGTGGTAGCCAAAGGCATCTGGACAAAGAATTCCTGAACTCCATCGACATAGGCTGCAATGGTGTAGGGCAGCAGCGTGATCCACAGGCCGGGGGCCCCGTTTCGGATTATCGGATTCCAGGCGCTCACCGCATCTAGATTTGGCAAGCCCCAGCGCACGGCCTCCTCTATCTGAGCATCAGTCCATCCCAGCTGGTCCTGAATCCGACGATGTTCCATGGCGGCCTGGATAATGGCTTCCAACGCCGCGTCAGCATCTAATTCCAGTACATCCTCCAAGGTCAGCAGATTGCCTTCGCCGTCATTGGTCCAGGCTCCCACATTCAGATTTCCATGTGCCCCGCCTGTGTATTCCCAGAGTAACAGCCGACCGGTTTGCCAGCCGTTCGGGGCCCAATACAGATTGGTGTCAGCTGTTATCAGCTGAAAAGGCAGCAAGTTCGTGACGGGAACTTCGCGGGCGAAGTTCAGGGCCAATTCCTGGATTTCGAGAGTCTTGGCATCAATGAACTGCTGAGCCGCTGCGTTGACTGCAGGCAGCAGGGCCAATAGGCCGGTCGGAGTTCGGAAATTCGTGACTTGCTCCACCGACGGCTCAGCGGGCAAAGGAACTCGGCGGAAAAGCAACCCGTTAAGCAAAGGAGTCATTTCCGCTGAGGTAATTGGCGTACCGGAAAAGAAGGAGATAACGGGCAGTCCAGCTGGAGTGGGTGCCGTTGGATCCGGCTCGATCACTAGGTACCTGTTGTTAATGAAGACACTGTCCAGTTGGAACAGTGCCTGCATCTGGGATCCGTCCAAAATGTAAGCAGTTTGGGGTAAGGGCGCTACATCCCCGTCCAGATAACGTAGATGCAGGTTTACCAATTCAAAGCGTTCGTACTCGGCGGCATTGGCCTGCAGGATTGAGGTATAGGAATTCAGATCCAGAGGCATTTGCAGCCACATGCCCAAGGCAAAAAGCTGACTCCCCGAATGCAGGCCGTCCTGACTGCTGGAGCGGGGACCCACTATCGCGAAATCCCGCACCCACTGGAGGGGGCCGGTCGTTTGCCAGCCCGGCTGTCCTCCAATTACATAGCCATCAAACTGGCCGGATGTGACCTGGCTTTGGAACAGGGCCCGCGGCCCCTGCTGCTCAGATGCCAATTGATTTGGAATGTCGATCCATGTATCGGCTTGGGCATCAAACAAGAAATAACCAGCCGGGAGGCAAGATACGGCATAGTTTCGGCTCATCAACTGTTGCTTTAAGAACTCCGGTGGTCCAGGCAGACAGGGTTGCTCTTGGGCCTGCACCGCAGAGGCTGAACTAACCAGGCTTAACAAAAAGACACAGGCCGCCAGCAGAGCCGAGAGCCTAATGCCGCCGGCCCGCCCACATAGTCTTGAGTGAATCTGGAATTGCATAAGACTCTCTGCCGCTACGCGGCAGTGTTCAGGCCGGCCCTTGGGCCAAATGTGCATTGAGCCGGGCTTCAAGCGCCGCCACGATCTGGCCAGGGCCTTCGCCGCCCTGCCAACTGGCCGCCATGCCTTCATCAAACACGTTGCTGATTTCCTGAGTCCGTAGATTGGCCGGCCCTTTATAGGCCTCCACTTGCTGCATAGCCTGAGCAAACACGGTGTGCGTCTGCTGTTGCAGAGAAGCATCTTGCCACACATCCGCTCGCGCACCGGGAACTCCACCTTGCGCAGCCAGATCCAAACCAGTGTTCTGGTCTGTCAGGAACAACAGCCAGTTCCAGGCTTCGGTTTGTACTTGCGACTGTTGGAGCATACTCAGGGGTTCTATTTCCAGCATGGAACCGGGCCGCCCGCTGGAACCGGTTGGCAAGGGTACCACACTGAATTTGAAATCGACGGCAAATTGTGTTTCGGCCAACCACGTGCCCCAATATCCGTTTTGGGACAAGGCAATGTTGCCCTGCTCAAAGAAATATTCTCCCCGTAGGTCCGGCGTGGGCATCACACTGTCCACATGCATGAGGTTGTGCAACAGCGTAAGGGTTTCAAGGACCGGGGCACTCTGGAGTAACACCCGATTTCCATATTCATTGTAGAACTCTCCACCCTGAGAACGGATCAAGATCAGGATGTGGGGCAAAGACAATCCCAGGTTGCACCCATAGGAGGTCACGATTCCGGCTTCTGTCTGCGTAGCGGCCATGGCCAAGCTGTAGAATTCATCCCAAGTCCAATCCCCATCCGCAGGCGGCTCGTCCTGTCCGGCTGCCGAAAGCAGATCCAAATTTACATAACACCCAATCCGGCCCGGGTGACAAGCCCAAGGCAACGCTAAGGGCTGTCCCTGAAAGGTTGCGGCATCCAGCGCCGTTTGCAAATAAGGATTGCCTGCGGCATCCAGTTGTGCCATCCAGGTGGTCAATGGGGAAAGCAGACCAGCCTGAGCCAGTTGATGAAAGCCTCCGCTGCTGAAGGGCAACCAGAACGAATCCGCAGCTGTGGCCTCTGCCAATCGGGCTTCCAGGCGAGGCAAATACCCGACCGGCTGGCTGACCTCAACCTCCAAGACCAATTCGGGATTGGCTTCTCTGAACTCCACAGCTGTGGCCGCCGCAGTGTCGCCATAGACTCCGCTACGCACGTGAAAATACACTTCAGTTGGCTGGCTATCCGGACTGCCAGTCGCAGTGGGGCCCGCCGGTACTACTGTGGGCGCTGTGGAACTTGAACAAGCGACCAATCCCGTCAGCAAACTGCCAACTGCAGCCAGCTGCAGAAATCTGCGGCGGCTAAGACCCGCATTTGGGCCCAACTTTGGAGACTGGCTCCTATTGGTTTCGGGTTCCATGGCATGTGCCCTTCTTGGGGCACATTGACATGTGCCTAGCGAAGCAGGGCGAAAGTCCGTTCTTCACACGTGATGCACTCCACTAACGCGGAGTGACCGGCTTCAGTTTGGGCCGCGGCCCGCTGCAAGGCCGGTATTATCTCATCTGGATCCGTGACCTTCTCCGTGTAGGCTCCCAATGCGTCTGCCAGCTGGGCGTAGTCCCCGGACAGGAACTTGGTGCCATATTTCTGGGTGGCGATTGGCAGGTGCTTTTCATAGCCCCCCATGGCGGAATTGTTCACCACTACTGTCAGGATGGGCACATTGGAGCGGACTGCGGTCTCGATGTCCATACCAGCCATGCCCACAGCGGCGTCGCCCATGAAATTGACCACCAGTTTCTCGGGCGCGGCCAGTTTTGCCCCTATGGCCAAGCCCAGGGAGTAGCCCAACTGCGTGGACTTGCCCCAGCCGATGTAGCTGCGGGGCGTCGTGGTCATATAAAACGGGGAAATTTGGTCGCGCGGATTTCCGGAATCAGCCGTAACGATGGTCTGCCCAACGTCAAAAGCAATCTGCATGTCGTGAATTACCCGATAGGGATTGATGGGCTGCTCGGCGGAAGTCAGCGTGGGCTGCCACTCTGCCAGCCATTGCTTGCGGGCTGCCTTCAAGCGTTGTGCTCTGTGCCGTTCCGGATCCAAAGTCTTGCCCGCGCCCAGCAGTTGCTGAACTTCTTGCACCAAAGCCTGCAGCACCAACTGCGCATCGCCCAGCAAAGCACAATCCGTCACGTAGTCTTTGTTGATATCCGCCTCATCCAACGCGGCGTGGATAAAGACTTTGCCATCAGGAATCGGAGTTGTCAGAAACGTGCGCGTGAAGCTGGTACCTACTCCAAAAATGCAGTCCGACTCTGCCAAATATGCTTTGAGGTGGCCAGGACCTGTATACGTGCCTGTACCCAGGGACAGATCATGGTCCTCCGCAAAACCGCTTTTGCCTGCCAGAGTAGTCATGACGGGGGCCTGCAGCAGCTCAGCCAACTGCGTGAGTTCAGCCGAGGCCTGGGCCATCAGTACACCTTGGCCAGCATGGAGCAAGGGCAATTTGGCTTCGATCAGCAACTGTGCGGCTTTGCGCACGTCTGCCGGGTCAGGCCCAAAACGGGTGGCGACAGGAGGAGTATATTGCAGGGGCCCAGCCATTTCCGCCTGGCCTACATCGGCAGGCACTTCCAGCATGACGGGCCCAGGTTTGCCGGTTCGTAATAAGGTAAAGGCCCGGCGTAGCATTTCCGGGACCCGATCCGGATGGTTGATGCGGCCCACCCACTTGGTTACATGTTGGTAGTTCCGCACGGCATCGAATTCAGGCGGTACATCGAGACGCTGGCTGCCGGACTGCCCCGGTAGACAAAGTACTGGGACGGAATCCGCAAAAGCCTGCGCTACCCCTGCGAAAGCATTTTCTATGCCCGGACCCGCTTGCATGGCGCAAACTCCAATGCGGCCATCCGATGAAATCCGTGAGAAGCCATCCGCTATATTGATTACGGTCCGCTCGGTGCGGGCCATTACAGGGCGGATGCCGGCATCTGCCGCGTATTCGATGAGGGCGTTGGCCGGGAAACAGCTCAGAAAATCAACCCGCTCTCGTTTCAGAATTTCCACTATGGCTTGGTAAGCGTTCATTAAGCAGCAATCTCCAACTTCAGATTCAGGGAAAGAGTATCGAGGCAGCACTGGGCCTAACTGGCCGCGCGCAACCTGGAAGGCTGTTTCGGCGTATGTATTTTACAGGTTCGGGAGGACAGTACCACCCGCGCGTCTGTGCTGGGTTCACGCCGCCGGTGCCGCAAGGAGCATGGCCGGAAAGGATCAACATGCTAAAGGGTTGTCTGGTAACCTTGGCCATCGTCATACTCGCGGTGCTTGGCCTGCGCCTCATCTTTGGGACCCTTGTTATTATCGGCGCGGCAGTTACTGCAGTGTTAGCTGTAGTCCCGGCGTGGGCGTGGGCGATAGGGGCTATCGCTGTCCTGATCTGGGCCTCACGCACACGTAGTCAAGAGAATATCCAATAGTCCAACACATAATACGCTT